>CBDDMJ010000001.1:0-27469 GCA_965231175.1 Acetobacteraceae bacterium
ACGCCAATTACTCCAAGACGTTGGCCGGCTCGTACGGTTTGGCCTTTTACCACGCTGATGTGTTGCAGGGTGCCGTTTGCTGGTGCCAGGACGCGCACTTCCATTTTCATGGATTCGATCATCATGATGGTTTCGCCGGCGTGGATTTTATCGCCTTCATGGCGCAGCAGTTGCCAGATGCTGCCTGGCACAGGGGCGGCGATCGCGCGTTCGCTTGCTGTGAGGGCGGTTTCGTCCGGTGCGGATTCGATCTGTTTTTCTACGAAGCTGTTGAGACCTTTTTCGGCCCAGTCTGCGCGCTCAGCGGCAAACGCGGCGCGTTGTGCGGCCTGAAATGAGTTGATCGAGGTTGCATGCTGCGCGCAGAATTCTGCATGTTCAGCGAGGGAGAAATCTTGCGTTTCGATTTTCAAGGGATAGTTTCCGTGCAGGAAGCGCTCCCGCGCCTCTTCGAGTTCCTCGTTGGAGACTTCGAAGAACCGTATCTGATCGAAATGCCGTAATAGCCATGGGTGCCCCGGCGCAAAGGGCGGGGTTTGGCGGTGCGTGTTCCAGATTTGCAATGTGCGGCCGAACAGTTGATAGCCGCCCGGGCCTTCCATGCCGTAGATGCACATATAGGCACCGCCGATGCCGACCGCGTTCTGTGGCGTCCAGGGCCGGGCCGGGTTGTATTTGGTGGTGACGAGGCGGTGCCGCGGGTCGTACGGCGTTGCCACGGGGGCGCCGAGATAGACATCGCCCAGGCCGAGAACGACATAGGATGCTGCGAAGATGATGCGCTTTACGTCATCGATGCAGGCAAGACCGTTGATGCGCCTGATGAATTCGATATTGTCCGGCGCCCAGGGTGCATCCGGGCGTGTGGTTTCCTGATATTTCCGCATGGCGAGCTGGATCTGCGGATCGTTCCAGGACAGCGGCAGATGCAATACCCGGCTCTGCACCACCATGTCTTCCGGCGGCGGCAGGGTGGGCAGGAGCGTCTGCACGGCGTTGAGCACCGCAGCACAGGAAATAATTTCGTTATCAAAATGTATCTGCAGGGAGCGTATGCCTGGCGTCAGGTCGATGACACCGGGCAGGGCTGCGGCACCCAGCGCGTCGCGCAGCGCCTGCACCCGCAGCCGCAAGGCGAAATCCAGTTTCATGTCGCCGAATTCGATCAGTATATCTTCATCGCCGGCACGGCGGATGATGACATCGCCGTGGGACGTCAGGATTGCCGGTTCGTCATCGGCGCGGATGAATTTGACTTTGTCTCCTGGTTTCAACTGCCCGAGTTTCCACAGATCCGGTTTGGTCACCACTGCGGGGCAGACGAAACCGCCGAGCGAGGGGCCGTCAGGTCCCAGCAAAATTGGCATGTCGCCGGTAAAATCGATGGCGCCGACGGCATAGGCGGTGTCGTGGATGTTGGAGGGGTGCAGCCCGGCCTCACCGCCATCCTGGCGTGCCCATTCCGGCTTCGGGCCGATCAGCCGGACCCCGGTGCGGGCGGAATTGTGGTGCACCTCATAGCTGGCCGAAAACAGCGTTTCGATATCGCTGTGTTTAAAGAAATCCGGCGCGCCATGCGGGCCGTAACGCACCGCGAGCTGCCAGTCATGGGTCAGGTCCGCGAATGCCGGCGGTGCCGTGGCGATGGTTTCATGCGGGGCGGCCAGCCGCAGCGTGTCGCCGGCGCGCAGCAGGCCGCCGCTATGGCCGCCGAAACCGCCGAGCGCGAAGGTCGCGGTGGAGCCCAGATAGTCCGGGGCGGTAAAGCCGCCGGCCACTGCGAGGTAACAGCGCTGGCCGGGACCGGAGATACCGCCGAGACTGAGGATCTGCCCGGCTTTTACCGTGACTGCAGTGTTATGCGCCACCGGTACTTCATCGAGCAGCGCCAGCATCGCGGCCCCGGTGAGCGCCAGCGTTGCATCGCAGGCAAAGCGCAAAATCGGGCCGTGCAGCGTCAGCTCGAGCGCGGTGGCACCTGGCGGATTGCCGACGAGCTGATTGGCGGCGCGGAAGCTTTTGTCATCCATCGGCCCGCTCGGCGGGACCCCGACCTCCCAGTAGCCGAGGCGGCCCGGCAGGCTTTGCAGCGAGGATTGCGCCCCGCCATCCAGCACCGCGATGCTGCGTGGCCGATAGGCGAATCCGGCAAGGGTGCGCGTCGTCATGCGGCCCGCGCGGAACTCTGTCAGGTTTAAAATCTCGTAGGCGTAGTCTGCATTGGTTTCGATGCCGCTGATTTCCGATTGGGCGATGCCGGTCCGCAGGCGCTCGATCGCCTGATCCCTTGTGGCACCGGTTGCGATATATTTGGCGAGCATCGGATCGTAATACGGCGATACCATCGTGCCGGTTTCGATCCAGCCATCGACGCGCAATCCGGGCGGCGGGATGAACGAGATTATAGTGCCGCTGGCGGGACGGAAATCCTCACCAGGTATTTCGGCGTAGATCCGCGCCTCGA
Source organism: Acetobacteraceae bacterium (assembly GCA_965231175.1). Taxonomy (GTDB): domain Bacteria; phylum Pseudomonadota; class Alphaproteobacteria; order Acetobacterales; family Acetobacteraceae; genus Acidocella. The sequence goes on from CBDDMJ010000001.1 coordinate 2,465, forward strand.
TCGCCGCCCCTGTGGCCGCCAGAGAGGTTTGCGCCGGCAGCACGAAATCACCCGCTGCCTGGCGGATCATCCATTCCACCAAATCCACGCCATACACCGCCTCGGTCACGCCATGCTCGACCTGCAGACGCGTGTTCACTTCGAGAAAATAAAACCGTTCCGTATTGGCATCGTACACGAATTCGACAGTGCCGGCGGAGGCGTAAGCCACCGAGGCCGCCAGCGCCAGCGCTGATGCCTGCAAGGCGCTCAACACTGCGGCGGAGATGTTGGGCGGCGGTGTTTCCTCGATGATTTTCTGGTTGCGGCGCTGCAATGAACAATCCCGGCACCCTAACGCGACCACGCCGCCTTTGCCGTCGCCGAAAATCTGCACCTCGATATGGCGCGCCGCGGTGACGTATTTTTCGAGAAACAAAGCAGGGTTGCCGAAATTATTCGCCGCCATGCGGCCGATACCGGCGAAATTCTGCTCAAGCTCGGCATCGGTGCCGCACAAAGCCATGCCGATCCCGCCGCCGCCGGCGGAGCTTTTCAGCATTACCGGGTAGCCGATACGCGCGGCTTCGGTGAGCGCCTCGGTGCTGCTGGCCACCAGGCCGGAGCCCGGCAGCATCGGCACGCCGGCCTGCTGCGCCAGAGCGCGGGCCGTGTGTTTCAGACCGAAATCCCGCAAATGTCGAGGTGCGGGGCCGATGAAGACGATGCCCTCTGCCGCCAGACGCGCGGCGAATTCCACCCGCTCGGAGAGAAACCCGTAGCCGGGATGCACCGCCTCGGCGCCGGTCTGGCGGCAGGCCGCGATGATCGCCTCGATGTTCAGGTAGCTTTCCGCCGCCGGCGGCGGGCCGATGCGCACCGCTTCATCGGCTGCCAGCACGCCGGGTGCAAACCGGTCGGCATCCGAATACACCGCGACCGAGGCGATGCCCATCGTCTTCAAGGTCCGGCAGATGCGCAGCAGGATTTCGCCGCGATTGGCGATCAGGATTTTCTTGAACACCGGTCTTCAGGTTTCGGATATGACGATGCGGATCGGCGTGGGTGAGAAACCGTTGCACGGATTATTCACCTGCGGGCAGTTGGAGATCAGCACCAGCAGATCCATCTCGGCGCGCAGCTCGACGAAGCCGCCTTGGGTGGAAACCCCGTCATCGACGGTCAGCTCGCCATTGCCGCGGATCGGCACATTCATGAAGAAATTCACGTTGGACACGAGGTCGCGCTTGCCCATGCCGTATTTGCCAAGCTCGAGCAGAAAATTCTCCCGGCAGGCGTGCATGAAGCGTGTTTCATGGCCGAAGCGCACGGTGTTGGATTCGCAGGAACAGGCCCCGGCGCAGGTGTCATGAAACCCGCAACTATCGGCGGTGAGCGTCAGCATCGGCCGCGCCTCGTTGGACAGCAGCACGGCGCCGGTTTCGAGATAGAATTTGCCGCCGCGCGCGGCCTGGGCGGTGAGCGTGTCCTGTGCCGAGTAGCGCTCGCTCACATCGTGCAGATTGTAGACCAGCGCATCCACCGCCTGCTGGCCTGCGAGATCGATGATGCGCAGGCTCTGCCCGGCTTTGAGTTCTGCCGAAAAGGGCGCGCGCGCCGGTACCAGCGTGTCCGAGAGGATGGTCAAGGCGCGAACAGCGCATCGGTATTGGTGAAGCCGCGCACCGCTTCCGGCGTAAAGCCGCGGCATGGATCATGGTCTGCCGGCGGCATATGGCCGATGGCAATTTCGAGCGGGCCGGTGGCGTGCGGCACCGGGCTCAGCGCATGCGGCGTGTTGGAAAGCCCCAGCAGCAGATTCTGTTCGGCGCGCAAAACCACGTAGGATGCGGCCGGCGGGGCGGTAAACCGCAACACCCCCGCCGCATCCGTGGCAACATGAGAGAACAGGCTGACCGCCGGCCCGAGATCGCGCCGCGTCAGGCCGAATTTGGCACCGGCGAGGCGCAGATTATCGCGGCCATTACGCCCCTGCCCGGTCTGCGCCGGCGTGTTGGGGCCGAGGAGCGCATCGTGCCCGGTGCTGCTATCGTCGATGATGGAGCAAAGCACGCGGCCCATATCGGAAAACAGCACGCGGCCCGTGGTCAGCCTGGTGGTCCATTGCAGCTTCACCGTATCGCCGGCGTTGAAACGCTCGGAGGGGTCATCGGCGTTCCACAGGAACAAGGCGGCCCCCGGCGTGCCGGTGGGATTGACGATGCGGATCACATCGAAGCGCCGCAGACGCAACGCCACATAGCAGCCGGGCGGGATCGACTCTTGGCTGAATATCGACGCTGCATCCAGCGGCAGGGCTTGCCGCATTAGCACCGGCGCTGCGGCGGTGGCCCGTGCCGCGGCCTGCAACGCCTCATAGCGCGCCCGGTAGGCGGCGGGCGTCAGCCCATCGAGGTCAGACGTCAAGGCCTGGCGACTTGTCCGAACAGATGTTTGCGCGACTCTTCGGTGACCGTCGGCGACGCGTTGACCGCCTTTCCCAGCTCATAGGCCCGCACCACCGCCGGCCGCGCCGCCATGGTTTCAAACCAGCGCCGCACATGCGGAAAATCCTCAAGGCGCTGGCCCTGCCGCTCATACGGCACAATCCACGGATAGATCGCCATATCCGCGATCGAATAATCCCCGGCGACGAAATCACGGCCGGCCAGGCGCTTGTCGAGCACGCCGTACAGGCGGTTTGTTTCATTTACATAACGGTCGATGGCGTAGGGGATTTTCTCCGGCGCATAGAAGGCGAAATGGTGGTTCTGCCCCGCCATCGGCCCGAGGCCGGCCATTTGCCAGAACAGCCATTGCATCACCTCAGCGCGCCCACGTGCGGTGGCCGGCAGAAACGCGCCCTGCTTTTCCGCCAGATACTGCAAAATCGCACCGGATTCGAACAGGCTGATCGGCGCCCCACCATCGGCCGGTGCGGTATCGGTAATCGCCGGTATCCGGTTATTGGGCGCGATTTGCAGAAACGCCGCGCCGAACTGCTCGCCCTTGGCGATGTTTATCGGGATGGCCTCATAGGGCATCTTCGTCTCCTCGAGGAAGATGGTGATTTTGAGGCCGTTCGGTGTAGGCCAATAGGAAAGCTGGATCATGTAATATCCTTTATGCCAGAGCCTTGGACGCCATTTCATAAGTGTTATGGCTGAGGTTATCACCTGTTAAAATACGTTGTAAAACCGCCTTCATCCGGGCCTGCCGCGCGGCATCGTAGCGCCGCCAGGTGCCGAGCGCGGTGGCAAGCCGTGCGGCGATCTGCGGGTTGATCGGATCGACCATGAGGATCATGTCTCCCAGCAGATCGTATCCCGCCCCGGATTTGTCATGAAACCGTACCTGGTTACCGGTGAAGGCGCCGATCAGCGCGCGCAGCCGGTTGGGATTCCTGATCTCAAAATCTGGATGTTGCATCAGCTTTTGCACCTGCGCCAGCGTATCGCGCGCGGTTGAGCGCGCCTGCACGGCGAACCATTTATCGATCACCAGACGGTTGCCGCGCCATTGTTCGTAGAATGAAGTCAATGCCGCCGCGCGCTCCGGGCCCTGCCGCTCCACCAGCAGGCCGAGGGCTGCCAGCTGATCGGTCATGTTGCCGGCCGCCGCGAATTGTGCTGCCGCCGGGGCGTCATCTCCTGCTGCCGCCAGATAGCCGAGTGCCACGGTCTTCAGCGCCCGCTTGCCCATCGCTGTACCGGATATATCATCCGCCGCCACCTGGCCGAACCTCTCATAGGCGCTACGGAACGCCCCCTGCAGTGCCGTGCCCAGAGCCGCCCGCGCCGCATTGCGTACGGCAAACAGCGCATCCGGGTCGACCACCTCCATGGCATCGGCGAGCAGGCTTTCGCTTGGCAGGATCATCGCCTCGGCGGCGAATGCCGGGTCATGCGCGGCGTCGGCCAGCAAGCCCTCGATCGCCGTGCGCAAGCCTTCGTCCAGTACGAAATCGCCGCCTTCCTGTACGGTTTTTACGGCGTCCAGCAGCACCAGGCTGGCGTATTGCTGGAGTGAGTCCCAGCGGTTGAAATCATCCGCATCATGCGCCGCCAGAAACGCCAGACGCTGCCGTGTTTGCCCGAGCCATTTCACCGGGGCGGAGAACATCCGGAACAAAGACGGCACCGGCGCTGCCGCCATATCCTCGAACACGAAATCCTGCTCGGCCTCGCGCAGTACCAGCGTGCCGGCGGCGATCTCCTGACCTGACGCATCCAACAGCCCGTAGGCCACCGGTATCAGAAACGGTTGTTTGACCTGCTGTCCCGGCGTCGGCCTGGTGGTTTGGCGCAGGGTCAGCGTGTAGCGCCGCGCGGCTTCGTCATAGGCTTCGCCGACCGTGATTTCCGGGGTGCCGGCCTGTTCGTACCAGCGCATCATCTGGCCGAGGTCGATCGGCGTTGCCGCCTGCATGGCGGCCAGGAAATCCTCCACCGTCGCCGCACTGTTGTCATGCCGCGCGATGTAGATATCCATGCCGTGGCGGAACGCCTCGCGGCCGATCAGCGTGCGGTACATCCGCACCACTTCCGCACCTTTTTCATAGATGGTGGTGGTGTAGAAATTATTGATCTCGAGGTAGCTGGCCGGGCGTACCGGATGCGCCAGCGGGCCGGCATCGTCACGGAACTGCGTGGTGCGCAGCATCCTGACATCGGCGATCCGCTTGGTGGCGGCGCTGAACTGGCCGGCCATGTATTCCTGGTCGCGGAACACCGTGAGGCCTTCCTTCAGGGACAGCTGGAACCAGTCGCGGCAGGTGACGCGGTCGCCGGTCCAGTTGTGAAAATATTCATGCGCGATCACGCGCTCGACATTCTGAAAATCCGCATCCGTAGCGGTAGCCTGGCTGGCCAGCACATAGGCCGAGTTGAAAATATTCAGCCCCTTGTTTTCCATCGCCCCGGCGTTGAAATCGCTGACCGCGGCGATGTTGAAGACATCGAGATCGTATTCCAGGCCGAAGGTGTCCTCATCCCATTTCATCGCGGATTTCACCGCCGCCATGGCGTGGCCGCAACGCGGCTCGTCGCCCGGCTCGACCCAGATGCCGAGATCGACGGACCGTCCGGAGCGGGTGGTGAAACGATCCTTGACCGCCGCCAGCCGTCCGGCCACCAGCGCGAACAGATAGGATGGTTTCGGATGCGGGTCTTCCCAGCGCGCCCAATGCCTGGCGCCATCCTCGCCCGCCGCCACCCGGTTGCCGTTGGACAGCAGCACCGGGTATGCCGCCTTGTCCGCGCGCAACGTCACAGTGTAGCGCGCCATCACATCCGGCCGGTCCGGAAAATAGGTGATGCGCCGGAAGCCCTCCGGCTCGCATTGCGTGAAAAACCCGGCACCGGACAGGTACAGACCGGACAGTTCGGTATTGGTCTCAGGCGCGATGCCGATCTCGGTTTCCAGCAGAACCTCATCCGGGGCATCGATGATGGTCAGCGTGCCGCCCTCCACCGCGTAGCGGTTATCGCCCAGGGTTTGCCCGTTCAGCCGCAGCGCGCGTAAATCCAGGGCGCGGCCGTACAGCACCAGCGGCCCTGGTGCTGCCCGGCGCATCTGCAACCGCGCCTGCACCACCGTCAAGGCGGGATCGAGGTCGAAATCCAGCGCCACCTGATCCACCAGAAACGCCGGCGGCGTGTAATCCGCGAGGCGTATTTCCTGACGCTTTTCAGTTTGCACCGGGGGGGCGGTTGGTCCGTCAGCCATGATCTCTCCTGTCAAACCACTTCTAAATTTCTGCCTGCGTGGCATATGGTAAGCCATGCCCGATGCTTCACCCGCTTTATCCCTTACCTGGCATCGGCACATTGCGGAAATCGGCGCCGCGGCGTGGAACGAGTGCGCCGGTGCCGATAACCCGTTCGTGTCCTACGCATTTTTCTCCTGTCTCGAGGATAGCGGGTCGGTCGGCCTGCGCACCGGCTGGCACCCGCGTTACGCGGTGCTGCGCGATGAGGCGGATACTATCGTGGCCATCGCGCCGGCCTATGTCAAAACCAATTCCCATGGTGAATATGTATTCGACCATGGCTGGGCCAATGCGCTGATGGGCGCCGGCGGGCGGTATTACCCTAAGTTGCAGGTAGCCGTGCCATTCTCTCCGGTGCCCGGCCCAAGGATTTTCTGCAAACCGGGCTTTCCCGCCGCTGTCATGGCGGAGGCCTTGCTCAACGCGGAAGAAAGTCTCGATTGTTCTTCGGTCCACATCACCTTCTGCACCGCGGCTGAATACCAGGCGCTGGGCGAGGCCGGCTGGCTACAGCGCATGGGGGTTCAATTCCATTGGCATAACCAGGGCTATGGAGATTTCGACGATTTCCTCGGTGCGCTGTCCTCCCGCAAACGCAAAGCCATACGGCGCGAACGGCGGGACGCCCAGGCCGGGCTGACCATCAAGGCGCTCACCGGCGCGGAGCTTACCCCGCGTATCTGGAAGTCTTTCTATAAATTCTATCGCTCGACGACCGACAGTAAATGGGGCAGCGCCTATCTGACACCGCAATTCTTCACGCTATTGGGCGAGCGGCTGGCGGACCGGGTGGTGCTGATGATCGCCGAACGGGACGGCGTGCCGATCGCCGGGGCGCTCAACCTGCGAGGTACGGATACGCTGTATGGCCGCAACTGGGGCTGCACCGAGGATGTGCCCTTTCTGCATTTCGAACTCTGCTATTATCAGGCCATCGACTATGCCATCGCGCATGGTCTGGCGCGGGCCGAGGCCGGTGCGCAGGGCGAGCACAAGATCCAGCGCGGTTATACCCCGCAGCCGACTTATTCGGTGCATCACATCGGCCATCCGGGCCTGGCTGCAGCGGTGGCGGCGTTTCTGGACGCCGAACGCCCGGCCCTGCAGCACAGCATGGCAGTCATGACGGAAGACAGCCCGTACAAGGCAAATACGGCAGCACATGAGCCGTAAATCAGCTTTTTTATCCGCTTCAGCGTTTTCTAAACTTTTCTTTAACCTGCTTCGGTGTCATGTTCATTTAGTGATTTTGACGACAAGGCGCTGATGAATAAGTTTGTGATCCACGAAGTCGAGGATGAGGCTGAAAAGCGCCGGGTCGCCGCTCTACACAGTTATGACGTGCTGGATACGCCTCCTGAAGAAATTTTCGATCGTATTACACGTCTTGGCCAAACCATCCTGCAAGCCCCGACCATCCTGATCTCCTTGATCGACAGTGACCGGCAATGGTTCAAATCCCGTATCAATCTGGATGCCGCTGAAACAGCGCGGGATATTTCCTTCTGCACTCATGCCATACGGCAAAACGAACCCTTCATCATACCGGACGCCACCGCTGATATCAGGTTCAAGGATAATCCTTTGGTTATCGGCAGCCCGCATATACGCTTTTACATGGGCATTCCGCTATGCACGCATGACGGCTACCGGCTCGGCACGATCTGCTCTCTGGACAGCAACCCCCGCCGGCCGACGGACACCCAGATCGCCGCCTTCCAGGACCTTTCCAAACTGATCATGGATTTGCTTGAACTGCGGCGGATCGCGGCGATCGACAGTCTGACCGGTGCGATGACCCGCCGGGTATTTCTGGCCACCACGGATGCCGAGATTGCCCGCACCAGGCGCTATGGCCGCGACCTCAGCCTGATCATCATAGATGTCGACCGCTTCAAATCCATTAATGACACCCATGGCCATCCGGCCGGCGACGATGTGCTGAGGGAAATTGCCAGGGTCTGCAAAGCGGGTTTACGGGAGAACGACAGTTTTGCCCGGATTGGCGGCGATGAATTCATCATTTTGATGCCGGAAACCTCGGTGGCCGGGGCTGAACTGATCGCGCACCGGTTGCAGGAGGCGCTGCACGGCATTGTTCTGAACTACCGGACCGGTATGATCAATGTCACGTCGAGCTTCGGCATCACCAGCCTTACCGATGCCGATACCGATGCCGCGGCGTTGATCTCCTGCGCCGATATGGCGCTCTATGATGCCAAACGCGCCGGCCGTGATCGCATCTCGTCTCTGCTCGCGGTATCTGCTTAGCCCTGCATAGCTTTCCGAAGCGGTAAGAATGGTTTAGCGCAGCTTCATGGTCAAAGTCCGTTTCGCGCCGAGCCCCACCGGCTATCTGCATGTCGGCAACGCGCGCGCCGCTCTCGTCAATTATCTGTTTGCCCGCAGGCACGGCGGGCATTTCCTGCTGCGGTCCGATGATACGGATACCGCACGCGGGCGCCCGGAATACGAAGAGGCGATCCGTACCGACCTCGCCTGGCTTGGCCTGGACTGGGATTCGACCGACCGGCAATCCGACCGCCTGCCACGCTATGCCGCCGCCGCAGAGGTTTTGAAGGCAACGGGGCGGTTATACCCGTGTTTCGAGAACGAAGACGAGTTGGCCGCCAAGCGCGCTGCCCTGATCAAACGCAAGCTGCCGCCGGTCTACGACCGCGCTGCCCTGAGCCTGACGCCGGCGCAGCGCGCCGCCGCCGAGGCCGGCGGCAAACGTCCGTACTGGCGGTTCCGCCTCTCGGATGGCGCGGTGGCCTGGCAGGACCTCGTGCTCGGCGGCCGCCAGGTGCGTCTGGCCACCGTATCCGACCCGGTGCTGGTGCGCGCCGATGACAGCCCGCTCTATGCCTTTACCTCGGTGGTCGACGATATCGAGCATGGCATCACCCATATCATCCGCGGCGAGGATCATGTCACCAATACCGCCGTGCAGATCGATCTGTTCCAGGCGCTGACGCAGAACCCGCTGCCGCGCTTTGCCCATCTGCCGCTGATCAGCGGCGGCGAGGGCGAGAAACTGTCCAAGCGCATCGGCTCGATCTCCTTGCGCAGCCTGCGCAAGGACGGCATCGAGGCCGGCGCCATCACCGCCTATCTGGCCCGGCTGGGCACCAGCAAGGACCCGGCCCCGCTGCCGCTGGCAGGTTTGATCGAGAGTTTCGACATCGCCGATTTCGGGCGGTCCTCGCCGCGCTTCGATGCCAAGCAGTTGCTGGCGCTGAATCGCAAAATCCTGCACGGATTGAGCTTTGCCGAGGTGCAGGACCGCCTGCCGGCCGGTGCCGATGAGAATTTCTGGCTCGCCATACGCGGCAATCTGGATTTGCTGACCGAAGCCCGGCTGTGGTGGGAGGTGGTGGCCAGCGACATCGCGAGCCCGGCTTTGGGGGCCGAGGCCGTCATCATCCAGCCGGCCCTGGCGTTGCTGCCGCCCGAACCCTGGGACGCCACGACCTGGAAAACCTGGACCGCGGCGATTACCGCCGCTACCGGTGCGACCGGGCGCGCCTTGTATCACCCGCTTCGCCTGGCACTGACCGCCGAGGATCGCGGCCCCGAAATGGCGGCGGTTTTACCCTTGATCGGCCACGACCGGGTGGCAGCACGTCTGTCGCGCAGCGTTGTATAGCCAGCCGCACAAGGTTATGCAGCGCAGAGTTTAAGGGACAGACGGCGTGGTTGATATATTCGACGAGGTTTCCGACGATTTACGGGCCGAGCGCGCGGCCCGGCTGCTGCGCCGCTATGCCGTGCTGCTGGCTTCTGCCGCCGTGCTGGTCCTGTTGGCGGTGGGTGCTGTGCAGGCCTGGCAATGGGATCAGGCCAGGCAGAACAACCGTGCCGCCACCGCCTATATCGCCCTGACGGCGGTGCTCGATACCGAGGGCGCGGCCATAACGCCCGGCCAGCAGCTCGCCGATGCCAGACAATTCACCGATTTTGCCGCCAATGCCCCGGCCGGCTACCGCAGCCTGGCCCGGCTGCACGCCGCCGCCTTGTACGCCGCCGCCAACCAGCCCGATGCCGCGGCCAGCCTGTGGAATGAAGTTGCCGCCGATACCGCGGCCGACCCGCTGCTGCGCAACCTTGCGGATTTGTTATGGGCGCAGCACGCTTTGGGCGTGGCCCCGGATGCCGCGGTGCTGGCCCGCCTCGCCCCGCTGACCGTGCCGGAAAATCCGTGGCACGCCTTGGCCCAGGAAACCCAGGCCCTGCTATACCTGCATGCCGGCAACAGCGCCGGCGCCAAAGCCCTGTTCAGCCAGATCGCCTCCGACCCCACGGCCCCGGACGATGTGCGCAACCGCGCCGATGGCCTGCTCGCCAAGCTCAACGGATGAAAAATGACAACAGCGCCATGAACAAACTCACCCGCCGCACCGCCATATTGCTGCCGTTGGGCACGCTGGCCGCCTGCGCCACGCCAAAGCCTAAAATTCTCGGCACCCAGCTGCCGGTACTGCCGGTCACCAGCGGCCTTACCCCCAACGCCGACGCGCCGGCCGTGGTGATGCCGGCGCCGGTAAATTTGAGTTCCTGGCCGCAGGATTACGCGAGTGCTGCCCACGCCCCCGGCAATATCAGCGGCCCGACCGGGCTGAAACCGGGCTGGGCTGTCAATATCGGCCAGGGCGGCGGCTACAAGCAGCCGCTGCCAAGCAATGTGCTGATCGCCGAAGGCAAAATCTTCACCATGGATGCCGATGGCGCGGTGGAAGCCCGCAACCCCGCCGACGGCAGCCGGCTGTGGCGCTGCGTCACCCGGCCCAAACATGTGACGGCCATCAATATCGGCGGCGGCATCGCCTATGACAACGGGATCATCTACGCCAGCACCGGCTATGCCGAACTGCTCGCCATCGCGGCCGGCAGCGGTACCATCAACTGGCGGCAGAAACTCGATTTCGTCGCCCGCTCCGCCCCTTGCGTGGCCGCCGGCATCGTCTCGGTGATCTGCCAGAACGACCTGCTGCTGACCTTCGACGCCACCGCCGGCGCACCCGGCTGGCGCTTTACCGGCGCGGTCTCGGCCGCCGACACCTCGGCTGCGGTTTCCGGCGCGCCGGCTTTCGCCGACGGCATATTGGTGGCCGGTTTTTCCTCCGGTACGCTGGCGGCACTCGACAACAATTCCGGCACGCCGATCTGGGAGCAGAGCCTGGCCTCGGCCTTCGGCCAGGCCAGCCCGCTGGATTTTTCGGATATCGTCGCCGCCCCGGTGATCGCCAACGGCGTGGTCTATGCCATCAGCCTCGGCGCCACCTGCCTCGCCATCGACCTGCACTCCGGCGCCAAGGTCTGGCAGCGGGATGTCAGCGGCAATCAGACCATCGCGGCCGCCGGCGATTTCGTTTTCGTGCTGGATACCGATGAGAAACTCGCCGCCATCCATGCCGATGACGGGCTGGTCGCCTGGGTTTTGCAGCTGCCGCCGTACCGCAACATGAAAAAGCAAAGCGGGCCGCAAAGCTGGAACGGTCCGGTGATCATCAACTCCGAGCTGATCCTGACCAGCACCCTGGGCACGCTGCTGACCGTGGACCCGGTGGCCGGGGCCATCAGCAGCACCGCCAAACTGCATGGCCCGGCCGACCTGACCCCGGTGGCCGCCGCCGGGATGTTTTTGCAGCTCACCCGCGACGCCATACTCACGTCCTACGGATGATGGACGCCCTTCCCAAGGTGGTCATCACCGGCCGGCCGAATGTCGGCAAATCCACGCTGTTCAACCGTCTGGTCGGCCAGCGTCTGGCCCTGGTGGCGGATACGCCAGGTGTGACCCGCGACCGCAAGGAGGCCGAGACCACGCTGGCCGGCACCAGAGTGATGCTGATCGACACCGCCGGCCTGGAGGAAGCCGCACCCGATACGCTGCCGGGCCGCATGCAGGCTTCCACCGGCATCGCGCTCGACGATGCCGCATTGATCCTGTTTTGTTTCGATGCCCGCGCCGGGCTGTTGCCGGAAGACCGGCATTTCGCGAGCTTTCTGCGCCGCTCCGGCAAGCCGGTTCTGGTGGTGGCCAACAAGGCCGAAGGCAAAGGCGGGGCTGCTGCCGCCATGGAGGCCTATTCCCTCGGCCTCGGCGACCCGGTGGCCATCTCCGCCGAGCATAATGAGGGCGTGTACGATTTGATGCGCGACATTGCCGACCGCCTGCCGGCGCCGGCGGCGCCGGATGAGGAGGAGGAAGCGGATAATCTGCCGCTGCATTTCGCCATCATCGGCCGCCCGAATGCCGGCAAATCCACGCTGATGAATTATCTGCTCGGCGAGCAGCGGATGATCACCGGCCCGGAACCCGGGTTGACCCGGGATTCCGTCGCCGTGGACCTCACCGGCCCCGACGGCAGGCTGTACCGGCTGGTGGATACCGCCGGCCTGCGTAAACGCGCCAAAGTGGATGAAGGCCTGGAGCGTATGTCCACCTCGGCTTCCATCGAAGCGCTGAAACGCGCCGAAATGGTGGTGCTGGCCATCGACGGCACCCAAGGCGTGCATGAGCAGGATTTGCACATCGCCCGGCTGATCGAACGCGAAGGCCGCGCCTGTATCATCGCTTTGACCAAATGGGATGTGGTGGCAGACCGGGCGCGCGCCAAACAGGCCGCCATCGACCGCATTTCCATCTCGCTCTCGCAATCCAAGGGCATCACGCTGATCCCGATTTCAGCGGAGACCGGCGAGGGCATACCAAAACTCTACCCGGCGATCCGCGCCACCTATGAGAAATGGAACCTGCGCATCCCCACCAGCCAGCTCAACCGCTGGTTCGAGGCGGCGCTGGAACGCTTCCCGCCGCCGCTGGTGGAAGGCCGCCGGCTGAAACTGCGCTACATCACGCAGGTTAAAGCCCGCCCGCCCACCTTCGCGTTGTTCGGCACCCGCGCCGAGCAAACGCCGGATACCTACCACCGCTATCTGGTGAATAATTTACGCGAGGCGTTCGATATGCCCGGGGTGCCGATAAGGCTGCTGTTGCGCGGGACGGAAAATCCTTATGTGGATAAGTGAAGGTAAGTGAAGGCAAGCGAAAGCAAGCACTGCTTTTTTTGAAAAAAAAGCAGCAAAAAAAAACTTTTATGAATCTGGGCCATGGGCGTAGCAGCCAAGGTTCCGTGCGCAAAGCGCATGGAATGCTGCGGAGGGGTTGTCCGCCACAAAGCCCATGGCCCAGCAGGGCAAAAGTTTTTTGCGCAGCTTTTTTTCAAAAAAGCTGCTGCTTACTGTAATTCTATAAAGTAGCTGCCTGTGTTATTTCACCTGTGCTGCCCGCTGCCCGGCCTTGTATAAATCCAGACGTGAATAGACGCCGAAGCCTGAACCGTCATTCAGAAATCCGCCGCCGGGTCCTTCGGTTTGCGTCAATATCCGGTCCGCCTGTTGTAATGTGAGATGCGGGAAGGCGGTGGTCAGCAGATAGCCTGCCTGCGGCGCCAGCAATGCCACGTCCTCAAGCTTACCGGCGGTTTGCCGGTATACCACCGGTAGTCCGTAGGTCTGCGTCGATTCATAAAACGCCTGATTTTTCGCGGCATCGGCAAAACGGCTGGTATCGTCCTTGGCGCAGACCGCGATGGCATGGCCACAGGCTTTCGCCAGCGCTGCCCGTAAATCCGCGCGGGCGGCGCGCAGGGCTGCCTGGTAATTCGTGATCGGCGCGGCCTTGCCGGCTTTCTGTGCGAGATACGCCGGATCGTTCGCCAGCAGATGGGCGAGGTCGTAGCTCGCCAATGTGCGGCCGGCGATGACATCCATCGCGTAATGCGCGCCCAGTATGATCCGGTTGTTGCCGTATTCCGCACCGCGCGTGACCATCTGGGTAAACCGTTCCGGTACCATAACGGCAAACAATAATGATTCCGTGTAGCCGTAGGTGGTATGGCCGCTTGGAAAGGCCGGGCTGTTCGTCAGTTTCTGCGCCGGGCCGTTCAAGTAATCGTTGTTGCCCGAGGTCACGCCGAAATAATCCGGGTCCGTGTACATCAACAGTTTCGGCTCGGTTTGATACGGCCGGGAATCCCCCAGCGGATCAGCGCCTTTGCTGCCGGCGGCATGCCCGTAGGCTTTGCCGTACACATCCGTGGTGCCGCCCGCCTGGCTCATCAACGCTGCCGCCGCTGGCGAGACCGGCATGGCCGCGGTTTTCGTCACCACTGTTTCGTTGGAGAAGTAATATTTCGCGCTGGCGGAATCCATGCCCGTCAACGCCGCGCTATAGCTCAGCAAATTTGCCATTGCCGGCGATATATTCGTGAAACTCGAGGTTTTGCCGTCGTCCGTGCTGTGGTAGGCGGCCTGCGCGGCATAGGCCGCACCGAGGGAGCTGCCCAGCCCATCCGCGAGTTCCGTCCCATTGCCGCCGGTGATGAACGCGTCACGCAACGCCTGCGCCTGCGCCTGACTGAAATCCTGCAATCCCGGCTGCTGGTACGTGCCGTTCTGGATGGCGCCTGTGACCGTGAAATTGCTCTGTAAAACCGCCTTGCCCGCTGGGGTGTTCAGCAAGGTGCTGAACGGCAGCAAGCCTTTCAAAGCCAGCAGATTGACCGAAGTCTGCGCCTGCGACGCAGCTGATGAAACAACGGTGAGAACCAAACCGAGGGCAATTCCGGTCGCTGCGCGCATCAAACCCACCTTCAGTTGTATCGCCGCAGCCTTATGGGATCGGCCCCGGCGGATGTGTGAATATATCGTGGCACTCGAGGATCGCTCTAACCGCCAACCGTTTCCCGCCGCATCTCCAGCTCCAGCCAGCGCGCCTCCGCTGCCTCCAGCGCTGCCTGGGCGGCCGCCAGCCCGGCATTGGCCGCCTGAAATTTCCGCTGGTTGCGGGTGTATAGCCCCGGTTCCTCCAATATGCTCTCATGCTTGGCGATCTCGGCCTGCAGAGTTTCGATCTCGGCCGGCAGCAGCTTCAGCTCATGCAACTCCTTGAAGGAGATTTTCGTGGGCGTGACCGCCGCTGTCGGCGGCAAGGCGGTGGTGCGCGCTGGCGTTTTCGGCTTGACCTCGGCCAACGCCTCACCGCGCTGGGCCAGCATATCCGTATAGCCGCCGGCATATTCGATCCAATGGCCGCCGCCCTCGAAGGCCAGGCTGGAGGTCGCGACCCGGTCGATGAAATCCCGGTCATGGCTGACCAGCAAAATCGTCCCCTTGTATTCCCCCAGCATCTCCTGCAGGAGATCCAGCGTTTCCAGATCGAGATCGTTGGTCGGCTCGTCCAGGATCAAGAGGTTCGAGGGCTTGGCCAGCGCCACCGCCAGCAGCAGCCGCCCGCGCTCACCCCCCGACAGCGTGCCGACCGGAGTGCGCGCCTGCTCCGGCTTGAACAGAAACTCCTTCATATAGCCGATCACGTGCCGGCTCTGGCCACCCACCTCGACCATATCGGTCTTGCCGCCGGTCAGCGTGTTGGCCAGCGTGGTGGCGGGGTTCAGCGCCGCCCGCTGCTGGTCCAGCGTGATGATGTTGAGATTGGTGCCGAGCTTCACCGTCCCCGCATCCGGTTTTTCCAGCCCCGTCATCAGCTTCAGCAGGGTCGATTTGCCGGCCCCGTTTGGCCCCAGTATGCCCAGCCGGTCACCGCGCAGCACCCGCAGATCCAGCCCCTTGACGATGTTGCGGGCGCCGTAGGATTTGCTCAAACCTTCTGCGACCACCACCAGCCGCCCGGACGTGCCGCCCTCAGCCGCCACCATCTTCGCCGCCACGCCGGCCTTGTTGTGCTCCCGTTTGACCTGCCGCAGCGAGGCCAAATCCGCCACCCGCTTCACATTGCGCTTGCGCCGCGCCGTCACGCCGTAGCGCAGCCAATCCTCCTCGCGCGCGATCTGCCGGCCCAGCTTGTGGAAATCCCGCTCCTCCTGCTCCAGCACCTCGTCCCGCCAGGCCTCGAAATGCGCGAAGCCCTGGTCCAGCCGCCGCGTCTGCCCGCGGTCCAGCCAGACGATGCTGCGCGACAACGTTTCCAGCAGCCGCCGGTCATGGCTGATCAGCACGATCCCGGCACTCAAAGACCGCAACTCACTCTCCAGCCACTCGATCGCCGGCAGATCCAGATGGTTGGTGGGCTCGTCCAGCAGCAGAATATCCGGCGACGGCGCCAAAGTTCGCGCCAGTGCCGCCCGCCTGGCCTCCCCGCCGGACAGCCGCGCCGGCAGCTCCTCGCCCGTCAGCCCCAGTTGTTCCAGCAAATACCGCGCCCGGTATTCATCATCGTTCGGCCCGAGCCCGGCCTCGACATAATCCAGCGTGGTCTTGTACGCCGATAAATCCGGCTCCTGCGGCAAATATCGCATGGTCGCCCCCGGCTGCAAAAACCGCGTGCCGCCATCGAACGCGATCTCGCCGGAGGCAATCTTCAACAACGTAGACTTGCCCGAGCCATTGCGCCCGACCAGACAAATCCGCTCCCCCGCACTCACCCCGATGCCCGCGCCATCCAGCAACGGCACCGAACCGAGCGAAACCTTGATGTCCTGCAAAAGCAATAACGGAGGAGATGCCATGCCCGCTTGTGACCACAGATGGGCGGTAACTCAAGCCCCCTTAGAGAGGGGGAAGAAAGCGCTTCTTTTTGTGAACAAAAAGAAGTGCTGTCTTCCTATATCGAACTTTGATCCGCCGCTGTGCCGGGGGTTGTGGGGGCGCCGTCGTCGTGGGTGCTTAGATAATCCACGATGGTTTGGCGGTAGCGTCCCATTGCTTTGTAATCGGCGATATCCTGGTGCAAATCCCGCAGCACGCGGTGGGTGCGGCGGGCCCATTTTTTTACCTGCACCAGTTCTTCCAGGCGGATCAGATAGCCGCGGATGCCGAACAGGATGGCGTTGCTGCGCGGCAGCCGTGTGAGGGTTTGCAGTTCCACGCGCAGGCACATTTTGTGGCCGACGTTTTCCGGCGTTACTGTGGTTTTATCCGGGCCCCATTGCGGGTAGTTTTCCGGTGAGGTGTCGAGCCTCGGGTTGACGGTCAGGGTCCAGTTCAGCCGGCGTACCGGCTTGCCGTTTTGCAGCCGCAACAGATAGGCCAGGGCGCGGTCGAATACCCCGATTTCATGCGCCAGCGGTACCGGGCCGTGCCATTCGTGAAACGACATGCCGAGATCGAAATTCAGCGACCAATCGGCCTGCGACGTGACCATGCCGCCATCCATGAACAAATTGTTGTCGCGCTGATCCTGCAGCGTGAAATCTCCCTGCACCTGACGTGTGATGTATTCGAAGGGGGCGCAGGGCAGGGTTTCGGCTTTGCCGAAGATGAAGCGCTGGTCGATGCCGAGCGGGTGGTTGACCCAATGCCAGTTATCGCCTGTGCGGTGCAGGGAGAAAAGTGCTGGGTAATCTGCCGCGAGGTTTTCCATCAGCAATTCCAGCGTGTCCCATTCCGCCTCGATCATATGCGGCAGCACCTGGCAGCGCAGCGGGTCTTCGATCAAGGTCAGTGCGCGGTCTTCGTATTCGCCGAGGTAGTGTTCGTCCAGATCGAACATGGCGTCATAGGCGGCGGAGGGGCCGCCGTTGCCATGCGGTTCGATGTTGACCGCATACATGTATTGGTCTTCGGGAAACGGGAACGGAAAGCGCAAGATTGCTGCTGCCGAGTTGCGGACGGAAAATCCGTCGCGGAAGGTTTCGACCGGTTTCAGCTCGATGTTCATGTTCAAAAGTCCAGTACGAGTTCGGGCGATTTGGCGCGTGACACGCAGGGCATGATCGACTTGCCGGCGGCGCGCGCTTCGGCACTTAAGTAATGGTCTTGATGGTCTGGCACGCCGCTCAGCAGCGGCAGTTCGCATTCGCCACAGGCGCCACCACGGCACAGGCTGGGGGCGGCTACGCCGGCGGCTTCCAGCGCATCCAGTAGGCTTTCCTCAGGCCCGATTTCGACGGTGATGCCGGTACGCGCGAGGCGGGCGCGGAACGGTGTGCCGCCGGTGGCGCCGCCAAAACTTTCAAGGTGCAGCCGGGAGGCCGGCCAGCCCAGCGCCCGGGCCGCCGCCGCCGCCGCATCCATGAACGCAGAAGGGCCGCAGACATAAAGATGCGTGTGCAACTTTTGCGCTGTCAGCAATGCCGTGAGGTCGAGCGAATTACGGCTGGTATGGATGATCGCTGACGGCGGCAGCAATGTTTGGAAGGTAGCGGCGTCTTCCAGCTTGCAGCAATGATGCCACGCGTAGGATGCAGCCAGCACCGGCATGTAAGACAGAAACGGCGTGGCGCCGATGCCGGCGGAAATCAGCAGATTGCGGGTTGCGCGTTTCGCTATGGGGAACAGATTTGCCGGTGGCCCGACTTCCATCCCCTGCCCTGCCGCCGCATGGTCATGCAGCCATGCCGAGCCGCCGCGCGAGGCGGCGACGCGCCGGACGATGATTTCATAACGCGCCCGTTGATAAGGCGAGGAGGTCAGCGAATACGCATTCTTCCAGACGCGCTGCGGCCCCGGGATCGTAACGATCACATGCGCGCCGGCGGCTGCCGGCGGCAGCAGGCCGCCTGCCGCGCCGGCCAGCACGATGCGCCGGATGGTCGGCGACAGCGGCTCGACCGTCTCGATCATCAGCCTCACGGGTAGATCGTTTCAGGCGTGGGTATTTCACCCGGCACCTCGGCGTCCACCATCACGCCCATGAACGCCGCCAGGCGGCGGGAGAAATGGTCCCGCACGAATAATTGCGCAGCACAGCCGGGGCATGGCACGATGCTGACGGTGACAGTCTGGATCATGGTCTTGCAGTGCACGCAATAGACCCGGCGCTGCAGGCTGCCGGCTTGTGTCAGAAACACCTCATCGCCCGCCAGCCCATGTGCGGCCGCGAGAATGTGCACATCCCATAAAAACGCTTCGGTTCCCACCGCGTACAGCCGCAACCCAACTGCCTCGCGCGGCAGACGATCGGTAAGGCAAAGCAGCAATTCGGCGGCCGAGCGGAAGGCCCGCCGGCTGGCCGTGGCGGGAGCCGGTATGCCGGGCGCACGGCACTCCACCCCCCAGCTCTCGCTGTCCGGCCAGATTTCATCCACCGGTGCGGCCTCGCTGACGATCAGATGCCGCCGTCCGGTGACATCGATCCGCAAGGGTTGATACAGCGGCCGGCTTTTGATCATCAGCCCACCGCCTTGCGCTTGGTTTTTTTCGGATCGTCGAACGGCAGCGCATGCGCCACCGCTGGGATGCTGCCTGCCGCATTTTCCACGGCGAGCGGTGTACCATGCACCGCATAGACTACATCCAGGCGGGCGATCGCCATCGATTTACCGGTCAACGTCGAGACCATCGGGCAGGTGATGACGCCGATTTTTTTATCATCAGCAAACAGCGTATCACCGGGGGCTGCTGCCACTGAACCTTCAAGCAGAACGCCGAAGATTTTGAAGCGCTCGCGGCCCTTCAGCCGGTAATGCTCCTCGGCGCCGCGAAACCCGGTCTTGCCGGGGCTGACGGTGAAATCCAGCCCCAGCTCCCACAGCGTATCGCCCGGCGGCTCGTCGGCGAACGGATACATTTCGGAATTATCATAAGGGTAGAACAGCAGATAGCTTTCGGTGCGCAGCAGGTCGAGTACGGTGAAGGCGCAAGGGATGATGCCAAGTGCCGCACCTTCGGCGATGATGGTGTCCCAAATGATGCCGGCATCCTCGGCTTTGCAGAAAATCTCATAGCCGCGCTCGCCGGTATAGCCGGTGCGCGATATCATGACGGGGCGGCCGAACAGCGTGGTTTGCATGTGATGGAAATATTTCAGCTCGCGCAGGCCGGGCACATGCCGGCTCAGATAGTCGACCGCCAACGGCCCTTGCAGCGACAGATCGAGCAGATCGTCGTCGAACAGCAGGGCCACATTACGCGCCGCCGCCGCCGCGCTGAGGGCGGCATGAGCGGCCCCGCTGCCATGCACCACGAACCATGAATTCGGCCCGGTGCGGTACAATATGCCGTCGTCGATGAATTTGCCGGCCTCGTTCAGGAAACACGCATAGGCCGAGCGGCCGGGCGTGATTTTGCTGACATCCCGCGTCGTCAGATGATCCAGCACACCTGAGGCATGCGGCCCTACCAGGTGCAGTTTTTTCAGGCCCGAAACATCCATCAGACCGGCTTTGGTGCGGATCGCCACGTGATGTGTATCGAGCGGCGTGTCATAGGTCCAGGCGGTCGGCATGCCGTTCCAGTCTTCGAGCTGCGAGCCCAATGCCTGATGGCGGCTGGCGAGTACGGCATGGCGCCAGGATTTTGTCATCGATGGTTGCTCCTATGAACGCATGCTTATGAACGAATGCTTACGCACGAACACGGGTCTTGCCTGGATCGTAATGCGGAAATGCAACGATCTCGGCGGTGAGACGCTTTTGCAGCCCATCCAGCCGGGCGATTTCGACCGCGGTGCCGAGGGCAGCGTGATGCGCATCCACCCGCGCCAGGGCGATGGTTTTGCCCAGCAAAGGTGAGCGTACCGCGCTGGTGACCACGCCGATGCGGGCCCGGCCGAGATGGATACCATCGCCGTGCTGCACGGTCTCATTATCCCGCATCACCAGCCCGACCAGTTGGGCCTGCGGATGCGCCCGCCGGCGCTGCAATGCGGCCTGGCCGATAAACGCCTCGGTCTTTTCCGCCACCGCAAAGCCGATGCCGGCCTCGAACGGATCGGTCTGGTCGGAAAACTCATGGCCGGCCAGTATCAGCCCGGCCTCGACGCGCAGCATCTCCAGAGCCGCTAGGCCCATCGGCTCTGCCCCCGCGGCGGTGATGGCCTCCCATACCGCCACCGCCTGGGCCGGGTGGCACCAGATTTCATAACCCAGTTCGCCGGTATAACCGGTGCGCGAAATCACCAGCGGTATGCCTTGCTCGCCGCCCAACCGGCCGATGCTGAAGCGAAACCATGGCAACGCCTCGATGGGGGGCTGCAACGGCGGCGTGAAGATCAACGGCGCCAGTATCCGGCGCGCCAGCGGGCCTTGCAGGGCGAGGTTATGCAGCTGGTCTGTGGAGCTGCGCACCAACGCCCGCAAGCCTTGTGCCGCCGCCAGCTCGCGCAGCCATATGCCGGTATAATCGGCACCGCAGACCAGCCGGAAATTATCCGGCCCGAAGCGCATGACCGTGCCGTCGTCGATCATGCCGCCATGTTCGTAACAGAACGCGGTGTAGACCACCTGCCCTGTTGCCAGTTTGCGGATGTTGCGGGTGGCCGCAAGGTTCAGCAGCGTTTCCGCATCCGGGCCGGTGATCTCGAATTTGCGCAAGGCCGAAAGATCGATCAGCGCGGCCCGTTCCCGGCACGCCCAGTATTCCGCCACCGCCCCGGCATTCGTGTAGGAGTCCGGCAGAAAGAATCCGTTATACGGGGTAAAATTGCGCGTCAGTTTTGCCGTCGCGGCGTGAAAGCCGCTCTGCCGCGTCAGCCGCGCCTCGCCATCCGCTGTCATGCGCTGTGCCGCTCCTTTGGCAAACGGCTCGACCCCGTCATAAATCCGCACCATGATATCCGTCGGCTGGAACCCGTTGGTGACCCCGACATCATCGGCACAGGATGAGGTGGCGCATAGCAGATCGCGCAGCGCCCGCAGCAGCACGTAATCGCCGGGCCGGGACCAGGGTTCGTCGGCGATGATCGCGCCGGCTGCATCCAGGGCGGTGTTGTAGAAAAAATTGATCGCCGGCCAGCCGGCGCGCGGGCTTATGTCATGCGCGGCCAGCGCAAGGTTGAAATTATCCGTGCAGTTGGCGTGGCCCGGATAGCCCGCATCGTCATAGGATTTTGCGTTGCAGGCGAGGCCGAACATGTCATGCCGGCCGACGGTATCCTGCACCACCTCCACCAGCGGGAGCATGCGTTCATCGAAAAACCTGGCATACAGGCCCGGCCCCGGATAGATCCTGCCGTTCAGGCTGCGGGTGGTGGTGCATTCCAGACCGTATTCATCCCCCGCCGCCAGTGCCACGGCATCGAAGGCCAGGAAATCCGCGCATTGCTTGCCTTCAAGGTCGATGATCTGGATGTAATCGCCCGCCGCCACGTGATAGGCCTGCGCGGTCGCCGCCTTGACCACCAGCTCACGCTGTATGGCAGCCAAGGGCTGCGGCCCCAGGACGGGCGTTTGCCGCTCGATCGTCACGCATAGATCGCCCGGCGCGTCATGCGCATCCGGGCGCATCATCGCCCCAGGTGCTGCCAGCCGGGCCTGGCAATCCGCTGCCGCCAGCAGCGTGATCTGATCACCGGGCGCCGTACCCAGCAACCTTTTATTGCCACCGAGACCCAAAGGATCGCCCGCACCCGTAACCCGCAGCTCGCAAACCTGGCCACCCTCGGGATCGCGGATCGTCACGCGGTCTCCGGCGCAAAGCTGTACATCCTGATACGCGCCGCCGCGCACGATTACATTTTCATGCGCGCGTGAGGCAGGCTGCACCCGCAATGCCTCAGGCCACCTGGCGCGCCGGTGCGGTGCCCAGCAGCTGGGCCGCGAGGTGTTGCCGCCCCGCCTCGTCCAGCTTCTTGATCTCGTTATGCAGCACCCGCTCGTTCACGGTCTGGTTCCAGTAGTCCAGGCTTTCGAAGCCGAGCAAAGCAGCCTTGCCGACGAACTGTCGCAGCACCTCGTTGGTCGGACCCATTACCCAGCCGGCCTTGCCGTCGCGCAGCAGACGCTCGATCTGCAGGCCCGGCTTGTAACCGGTGCCGCCGCAGGCGTGCAGCATTTTGTCCACCACATGGGCGACGTTCTTGGCGGCGACGAATTTGGTCTGCCACAGCTGGTGCAGCAGGGCAGACCTCGGCAGGGCCTGCAGATCCTCATGGATCGACCAGTCGCAATCATCGGTCAGCCGGTCCAGCGCCTGGGCCAGCTGCAAGGTGAGTGCCCGCGCGGCATTGGTGTCCATGATCGTCTCGCCGACATAATCCTGGATGGTCGGGTAATCGGCGACGCGCATGCCGACATCGGCATGGATTTTGCGCGTGGTATGCCGCTTGGCGATGTCGATCGCCGCCAGCGCGATGCCGTTCCAGCACGAAGATGAGCAGATCAGGAAAAACGGATCGACGCATTCATCGTTGGATTTCGGCCCATCGCCTACCGGTCCGACCAGCCCATCGGCCGGCAGGACGGCATCCCGCACCTCGATCGGGCCGGATTGGTTGCCGCGCAGGCCAAGCCCGTCCCAGTTCGCGGGGTCGGCTTTCACCTGGTCCTTCAGCACCAGAAAACACGAGAGATCGGCGTAATTGCCGCCGAAATCCGGCGAGGTGGTCTGCACGACATACCAATCCGCAAACCCGCCGGAGGTGGTCCAGGAGGCTTTTTTGTTGATTTTCCAGCCGGTCCCGTGCCGCTCGGCCTTCGAGGAGATCGGGTACCAGAAATGCGAACCCGTTTCAGGGTCGGAATAAGACAGCGTGCCGATCAGCACATCGCAATCGAGCCGGGACAGGATGTCAGTGAGCGTGGCATTGTGATGATAACGGAACAATGCCGCCGCGGTGGCGCCGAGATGCATGGTGTAGCACATCGCCGTACTCGGGCAGCCGTAGCGCGCGATGGTTTCCACCACCATCGCCGCACAGATATGGTTTTCCCCCATCCCGCCGAGCGATACCGGCACCAGCAGGCCAAGCAGACCGAGGCCGGCCAGCGCCTCGAAATTGCGGCGCGGATAGATGAAACTCTTGTCGCTTTCTATGGCATTGCCGCGCAGCGTGGTTTCACAAAGGGCGATCAGCCGGGTTTGCAGATCGAGCTGCGCCGGCGAGAGCAGGTATTGCGGGTCCCATTCAAAGCCCAGACCCCAATATGCCTCGCCAGCCCATTGCTTGCCGTCTGCCATGAGACCCCCTGCGCTTTATTCCTGTAAATAAACTACAGTGATGCACAAGAAACGTGTAGCGTCAATCGAAACCTGCCTCTATTGCCGCAGGATACCGCCGGTGGCCTTGCTGACTGCGGCGATGATTTTCGCCGAAACCGCCTCGATGTCTGCCTCGGTCAAGCTGGTCTGCATTGGCTGCAGCGTCACCGCCACCGCCAGTGAAACCTGCCCCGCTGGCACGCCTTTGCCGGTATAGCGGTCGAACAGCGTCACCCCGGTAACCAGTTGGCGCTCGGCACTTTTGATGGCGCGCAGCAGCGTCTCGGCCGCGACTTCGGTGCCGACCAGGAAGGCGAAATCCCGCCGCACTGGCTGCAGGACCGGTAATACCGGCGCGGTTTTGCGGCGGCGCTTCGGGGCCGGCATC
The DNA here is from genome assembly GCA_965231175.1 of Acetobacteraceae bacterium. Classification (GTDB taxonomy): domain Bacteria; phylum Pseudomonadota; class Alphaproteobacteria; order Acetobacterales; family Acetobacteraceae; genus Acidocella. The sequence goes on from CBDDMJ010000001.1 coordinate 26,488, forward strand.
GTGCTGGCAAACACCTCGAAGCCCACTGTTCCCAACGTCAGATCCAATGCCGCGCATAGTGCGGGGTGCAAAGTGCCGAAATACCCCAGCACCAGCTTCGGCCCTTGCCGCAGCACGCCGGATTGCCCGGGGTGGTAATGGCCTGGCGCATCGGCGGTGGCCGTTACCGCCTCCGCCGGTACGCCTAATGCGGCCAGCACCGCCAGCGCGTCCGCCTTGGCGTCCAGCGCATCGTAAGCCCGCTGTGCCGCCTGCCAAGACAATGGCGTTTGCCCGGCGCGCAGCCCCGCGGCCATCAGCTGCTGCCCGGTTGCGGTATAACCCGGGCCGATCTCGAACAGCCCCAAATCCGCTTGCCCGCGCGCGATGTTGCGGGCCGCCGCCAGCGCCAGCGTCGCCAGCGGGCTGGGCCGCATCTGGTCGAGGTCCGCCGCGATCGGGTTGGCGAGGCGCAGGTCTGGCGCGCCGCCGCCGAAATGTTGCGCGGTTTGATGGTCGAGGAAGCTGAAGGTCACGCATTCCATCAAGCCGCGCGCTGCCAGCACGCGCCTGCCCACCGCCACCAGCGCCTGCCCCGGAGTGAGGATTGCCGCCGGTATGGCGGCGGATGCCGCCAGCGACACCGGGGCGATCGCATCCAGCCCGCGCAGCCTCAGGATCTCCTCGATCAGATCGGCCTCCGGTTCCACCGCCGCCGCCCCTGCTGCTGCCGCCGCCGCAACCTCAGGCGCCAGCGTTGGCGACTGATCCAGTGCGGCGGGCGCTGCCACGTCGTTACGCCAGGACGGCACATCCAGCACCGCATGCTCGCCGTCCCGCCGGTAGATGGTGAAGCCCAGCCGCTCCAGCGCGCCGACCGCCTCATCGGCGTGGATCTCGGCCCCACCGAAGCTGCGCAACCGGGCGAACCGGAACGCCGCGCGCCGCCGCCAGGTTGGTTCCGCCCCGGCACTGCTCACTTGACTCGGCGTGCCGCCGCAAA
>CBDDMJ010000002.1:0-972500 GCA_965231175.1 Acetobacteraceae bacterium
GGGCCCCTTCATGACGAATATCGGCGGTGGCCGATTGTTCCGACAGCCCGAGGTGGTCGCAAAATTCGCCGAAGCGATTCCGCTCGGCCGGCTCGGCCGTCCCGAGGAGATCAAGGGGATCGCGCTGCTGCTGGCATCGCCCGCCGGAAGCTTCATCACCGGCGCGGTCATCCCGGTTGATGGCGGTGCCACCGCCGTGACCGGGTGGCGGCCCGAGTTCGGTGACGAAGACTAACGTTTTTCTTCGATTGCAGGCGCAACGCGGCGCGAACAACGGGACGCGGCAACCGAAACGCTCACCAGGACGGCCACGACAACAAGAAACACAGGGGGAAACAACCCGTGCAACGCCGGACATTCCTGACCGCCTCCGCGGCCACGCTCGCCATGCCGGCCCTGGGCCGGGCGGCCGAGGCGAGCACGATCCGCTTCGTGCCTGAAGCCGATCTCATCATTCTCGATCCGGTCGTCACGCCCGCCGCACAGACCCGCGAGCATGCCTATCTGGTGTACGACACGCTGTTCGGCCTCGACGACCAATTTCGCGCTCAACCCCAGATGGTGGAAGGCGCGGTGACCGAGAATGACGGGAAGCTCTGGAAGCTGACCCTGCGCGATGGGCTGAAGTTTCATGACGGATCGCGCGTGCTCGCACGGGATTGCGCCGCGAGCATCCGTCGCTGGGGCGTGCGTGACGCATTCGGTCAGGCGCTGATGGCGCAGACCGACGAGGTCGCCTTCCAGGGTGACAACGTCATCACGATCCGCCTGCGCCGGCCGTTTCCGCTGCTCCCCGATGCGCTCGCCAAACCGATGGCGTTCATGTGCCCGATGATGCCGGAACGGCTTGCAACGACCGACCCCTACAAGCCCATCACCGACCCGACTGGCAGCGGGCCCTATCGGTTCAAGGCCGATGAGCGCGTGCCCGGCGCGCGCGTGGTCTACGAGCGGTTCGCCGATTACGTGCCACGCGAAGATGGCATTGCGCAGACCACCGCTGGCCCGAAGCGCCCGGTGATCGACCGCGTGGAGTGGACGATCATTCCCGACAACTCGACCGCGGTGGCGGCGCTGCAGCGCGGTGAGATCGATTGGCTCCAGACCCCGTCCCCCGACCTGCTTGGTGTGCTGCGCAAGGACCCGAAGATCAGCGTGCGCGTCATCTCGCCGACGGGCCTGATCGCCTACATGCGGTTCAACCAGAAGCTGCCGCCGTTCGACAACCCGGCGATCCGCCGCGCGCTGATCGGGGCGGTGTCGCAGGCGGACTACATGACCGCGATCAACGGCAACGACCGTCGTCTCTGGCGCGACGGTGTCGGGTATTTCTGTCCGGGGACACCGCTTGCCAACGACGCCGGAATGGCCGTGCTCACCGGGCCTCGCGACTACGCGCGGGTGCGGCGCGACCTGGAGCAGGCCGGCTACCAGGGCGAGCGCGTCGCGATGATGGTCGCCGCGGACGTGCTCTATCTCAAGCTGATGGGCGACGTGACGGCGGATGCGTTCAAGAAGATCGGCCTCAATGTCGATTATCAGGCGATCGACTGGACCACGCTCGTCCAGCGCCGCAGCAAGATGGACCCGCTCGACAAGGGCGGCTGGAGCCTGTTTTCCATCAACGACAACGGGATCAACCAGGTCAACCCCGCCGGCCACCTCTGGTTGCGCGGCAACGGCGACGAGGCGCCGCCGGGATGGCCGATCAGCCGGGGCCTGGAGGCGTTGCGCAACCAATGGTTCGACGCCGGCGGCGAAGCTGCGCAGATGGAGATCGCCCGCAAGCTCCAGCTTCAGGCATTCGAGGATGTGCCCTATATTCCGCTCGGGCAATCAATCGCCCCCACCGCCTACCGCTCCGACATCAGCGGCGTCCTGAACGGGCAACCGACGTTCTGGAACGTGCGCCGCTCGTAGTGTCGCTTCGAACTGCCGCTACCTGACACGGACGTCGCAACACGGACGTCGCATCATCACGCGGACCGATGACCGCAGGCGGAACGCCGGACCGTTGCGGTGAAGCATCCCCCGACCTTGCCGAATGAGCGGGTGTCCGCGGCATTCCGGGCTGCTTCGCGGGTTTGCCGCCGCCGCCTGGTTGCACCCTGCACTGATTCGCGATATTTGAGAAAAAAATGCGGGATGGGGGGAGTTTGCTGGTCCTGGAGCAACCTGCTTGCGGTTTTTGCGACCCGCGACTGAATCGGCGTTCGGCGTGAGCCGTCTCGGCCGCACGCTCGCCGCGGCGGCGATTTGCTACCTGCTGATCTGGCCGATCGTGATGTTGCTGCGGGGCGCCTTCATGGGCTCGCCGTTCGCCGCCGTGCATGTCTGGACCCTCGACGGCTTCCGCACGGTGTTCGGCGATCCGCGACTGGCGCGCACCATCGCGACGTCGCTGGTGCTCTCGCTCAGCGTCGCGTTCGGCAGCGTCACGCTCGCCACCGGCTTTGCCGTGATTCGCACCCGCCTGCCCGCCCGGCTCGCCTGCATGATCACGCCGACCATGGTGCTGATCGCGGCGACACCCGCTTTGTTCTACGCGATCAGCTGGGCGATGCTCGCCAACCCGAACGCGGGCGTGATCCCGCGGCTGCTGACGGCTATCGGGCTCGGCAGCATCGCGCGCCTGTTCAATGCGTTGAGCTGGGCCGGACTGATCGGCGTCGGCATCCTGAAGGTGTCGGGCTTCGCCTATCTGTTCCTGATCGGGCCGGTGGCGGCGGCCGACCGCAGCCAGGAGGACGCGGCCGTGATCGCCGGCGCCTCGCGGATGGGTGCGTTCCTTGGCATCACCGTTCCGCTGCTCGCACCGGCCTTCTTCGCCGTGCTGATGTTGCTGATCATCTTCGGCATCCAAGTCTACGACCTGCCCGCGGTGCTCGGATTGCCGGTCGGGATCGAGACGCTGTCGCTGCGCGTGAACGACTACATCGTCGGCACCAGCACCCCGGACTGGGCGGCCGCACACGCCGCCTCGTTGTTGGCGATTGCGCTGGTGGCCGCGTTGCTGGCGGTGCAGACGGCGGTGCTGCGCGGCAAGAGCCACGTGACCATGGGCGGTAAGGCGGCCCCGGCGCCGCGGCGCGGCGAGCGGCGGCCCGGCTGGACGCTGGCGGTCGACGCCTGGATCCTGATCTATTGCCTCGTGGCGCTGGTGTTGCCGGCGTCGCAGTTCGTGATCGGGGCGTTCCAGCCGTTCTTCGGACTGTACGGCGTCTGGACATTGGCCAATGTGCGGGCGGTGCTGGACGACCCGGTGGGCGTGCAGGCGTTGGGCACCACGCTGGCGACCTCGCTGGTGGCCGCTCCGCTCACCGTTCTGTGCGGCTTCTTCATGGCGTACGCCATGGCCCGCACGCCGCGCGGTTTGCTCGCCATCCTGTCGCGGGTCGGCTCCTGGGTGCCGGCCACCGCGCCCGGCATCGTGCTGAGCGTGGCATTGCTCGCGACCTACATCGCGACCCCGGGCCTGCGCGCGCTGTTCGGCACGCCGTGGCTGATGGTCCTGGCTTTGGGGGTCGGCGGCACGCCGATCGCGGTGCGTGCGGCGGAGGGGATGATCGCGCAGGTGGCGCCCGACCTGGAGGACGCCGCCTTCATCTGCGGGGCCGGGCGGGTTGCGGCCGCCGTGGGCATCGTGGCGCGGCTATGCGCGCCCAGCCTGATCGGCGCGTGGCTGCTGATCGCGCTGTGGATGGCCGGGACGCTCGATGTGCCGCTGCTGCTGCAATCCAACGACAGCCAGACCGTCGCCACCTACGCCTTCGGACTGCTCAACGCCGGCGAGATCGCCCGCGCCGCCGCAGTATTCGTGATCTATCTGGGCCTGCTCGGCGCCTTGGTCGCCGCCGCGGCTTCTGTCTGGTGGGCCGGGAAATGGCTGGTGATGCGTCCCTCGACGACACGCGAGGCGCTGGGATGACGCACAGCGTGGGCATCGCGATCGAACATCTGCACAAGCGCTACGGCTCCGTGGCGGTGCTTCGGGATGCCTCGCTCAGCGTCGAGCCCGGCAGCTTCGTGGCGCTGCTGGGACCGAGCGGGTGCGGCAAGACGACGCTGCTGCGTTCGATCGCGGGTCTCGACCGGCCGGATTCCGGCGTGATCCGCATCGGCGACCGGGCGGTGGTGGATATCGCAGCGGGCGTGATGGTGCCGCCGCAGGCGCGCCGCCTTGGGATGGTGTTCCAGCACTACGCGCTGTGGCCGCACATGACGGTGCGGCAGAACATCGCCTATCCGCTGCGCAAGCAGAAGGTGGCGCGCGCGGAGTGGGAGACGCGGATCGGCAGCATCGCGGAGCTGGTGGGGCTGTCGGCCATCCTCGAGCGGCGGCCCGCGCAGCTTTCGGGCGGCCAGCAGCAGCGCGTGGCATTGGCCCGCGCGTTGGTGTCGCGCCCCTCGGTGCTGCTGCTGGACGAGCCGTTGTCCAATCTCGACGCCAACCTGCGCAACCAGCTCCGCCGCGAGCTGCGCCAGATCCACGACCGCCAGGGCGCCACGACGATACTGGTGACGCACGACCAGGAGGAGGCGGCCACCCTGGCCGACCGGATCGCCGTGGTCGACCGCGGCGAGATCGTGCAGGTCGGTTCGCCCGCCATGATCCTGGACCGGCCGGTGAGCCGGTTCGTCGCGACTTTCGTGGGCTACGACAATTTCCTGCTGGGTCGCGTGTCAGCGAGAAGCGGGCGCGAAATGCGGGTGAGGTTTGCCGGCGGCGGCGAGTTCGCGTTGGAGGGACAGGCGGCGGCCGGGGCGGCGGTGACGATTGCCGCGCGCAGCGACCGCATCGCGCTGTGCGGCTGCGGCGACGCGCCGGAGGGCAATGGCTGGCTGCGCGGGCGCGTCCTGCGCGTGCAGGGGCTCGGCCGCTGGCACGAGACCTCGGTGGACTGCAACGGCGCGGTCGTCGTCGTGCGCAGCCAGGCGAGCCCGCCCGCGGAGGTGGGCGAGATGGTCGCGCTGCTGCTGCCCGGCGACGCGGCGGTGCTGGCCGAGAGCTGAACCAAGAAACCGAAAAGGATGGGGACGTGAGATACGAGATGACGCGGCGGAGCCTGCTGGCGGGTGCGGCTATCGGGATCGTCGCCCGACCATTTCAGGCACGGGCGCAACAGGCCGTGGATCTCAAGCCGCTGTACGAGGCGGCGCGCGCCGCGGGCGAGACGCAGGTGGTCGCCTACCTGCCGGCGGCCGCCTCCTACCGCCCGTTCTTCGACGCCTTCTCGCAGGAATTCCCGGCCATCCGCGTCTCCGCCACCGACATGTTCGGCGCGGCGCTGTTCGCACGGCTGGAAGCGGAGCAGGCGAGCGGCCGCCCGCAGGCCGACATCGTCATCTCCGGAGACATCGATTATCCGACGCTCGCCTCACACAACTGGTTGCGCCCCTACACGCCGCTCGGCGCGCAGACCCTGTCGGCCGCCTATGTCGGCGCCGACAAGAAATGGGTCATCTGGGCGCTCACGCTGCTGGGCCCGGCGGTGAACACCTCCGCCATGCCTGAGATCCCGTTGCAGAGCTGGTCGGACATGACCAACCCGGCTTTGCGCGGCAAGGTCGCCATGACCAGCCCGACCACATTGACCGCCTCGCCGATGGCGCTGATCGAGGCGCTGGACGGCCACATCATCGACCAGCACTGGCTGGAGGCGTTCGCCGCATTGCAGCCGGCGGTGCTGGCGAGCAGTTCGGCGGTGATGCAGGCGGTCGCCACCGGGCAATACGCCATGACCCCGTTCGGTTCGCTGGTCGTGGTGGAGAATGCCCGCCATCAGGGCGCGCCGGTGAAGTTCGTCTACCTCAAGGACGGCCACCCGGTGGTACCGACCGCCGCCGGCGTGCTGGCCAGCGCACCACACCCGAAGGCCGCGGAACTGCTCGAATCCTGGCTGCTCGGCCCGGCGTCGCAGAAGGTCTCGGCGTCGATGGGACAGATCGGCACGCCCGCCGGCTCGCCCACCCCGCCCGACTACCCGCCCGACACCAAGCTGCTGATGCTGACTGGCGACACGATGCAGGGCGCACTCAAGACCTGGTTTGCCGGCCCGGCGAAAATTCTGGCGAAATAGCAGGACCCACGCCCATGGAAGCTGTCTCTGAACTCCTGTCCCTCGGCTATGTCGGGGTCGGCGCCGACGATACGGGCCACTGGCGGGCCTTCGCCACCGGCCTGCTCGGCATGCAGTGCGTCGACGAGACGACCGCCTCGCTCGCGTTCCGCATGGACGAGCGGCGTCAGCGCCTGTTCGTCGAGGCCGGGCACCGGGCGCCGCTCTATGGCTGGGAGACCGCCGACGCGGCGGCGCTCGATCGTCTGGCCGCGCGGCTGGAAGCGGCGGGCGTCGCGGTGGAGCGGGGCCCGCAGGCGCGGGCCGATCAGCGGCTGGTGACGGAGCTGATCTCGTTCCATGACCCGATCGGCACGCCGCTCGAGGCATTTCACGGACCGATGCTGACCGAGGCGCCGTTTCGCCCGGGCCGCGCCATCTCCGGCTTCCGCACCGGCCCGCTCGGCATGGGGCACGTGGTGCTGACGGTGCCGCAGATGGACGCGGTGCTGCCGTTCTACCGCACCATCCTCGGCTTCCGGCTCAGCGACTGGACCGAGCGGCCGTTCCGCGCCTGCTTCATGCACCTCAATCCGCGTCATCACAGCCTGGCGCTGATCGAGACCGGCCGGAGCGGGTTGCATCACCTGATGATCGAGCTGTTTTCGATGGACGATGTCGGCCAGGGCTACGATCTGGCGCAGGCTGAGCCGAAGCGGGTGGGCACGACGCTCGGCCGCCACACCAACGACCACATGCTGTCGTTCTACGCGCACACGCCGTCGGACTTCATGATCGAATACGGCTGGGGGGGGCGCGACATCGAGCCGGCCACCTGGGAGCCGGTGGAGTGCCACGACGGCCCCAGCCTGTGGGGCCATGATCGCGACTGGCTGAGCCCGGAGGGCCGGGCCGAGGCGCGCACGATCCGCTTCGCCGCGGCGGCCCATGGCGCGCGGGCGCCCGTGCATGTGATGCAGGGCAACCACGACGTGGTCGGCGGGGCCTGCCCCTGGTGGAACGCCAGCGTGGCCAGCACCGCCCGCTGATGGCGGGACGCGACCGGATGCTCGCGGTGCTCGACCTCTTCTCGCCTGAGCAGCCTTTGCTGACGCCCGAGGAAATCTCCGGCGACCTCGGCTGCAGCACCGCGACCGCGTATCGCTACGTCGCGCGGCTCTGCGCGGCGGGCCTGCTCGCGCGCATGCGGGGCGCCTACGCGCTCGGGCCGCGGATCATCGAGTTGGACCACACGATCCGGCTCGCCGACCCGCTGCTGCACGCCGCCCAGCCGGTGATGGCGAAACTGCGCGACGCGACGGGCTGCGACATGCAGATCGTCAGCATGGTCGGCGACCGCATTCTGGTGGTGCATCACGAGCGCGGCAGCGAGCCGGGCATGGTCTCGTTCGTGCGCGGCCGGCCGATGCCGCTGTTCCGCGGCGCGGGATCGCGGGTGCTGGTGGCGAGCCTGCCAGCCGCCCGGCAGAAGCGGCTGTATGCCGCGAACCGTGGGGACGCTGCGTCGGCCGGGCTTGGCGCCGACTGGAGTGCATTTCGAACAGCCATGGAAGCGGTGCGTCGCGCCGGCCACGGGCTGTCGCTGGGCGAATTGCAGCCGGACAATGTCGGCGTGGCGGCAGCGATCGCGACCGAGGGCGCGTTGCCCGCGGCACTCGTGCTGGTGCTGAGCGGCCAGCGCTACGCCACCACCGACAAGCCGCTGGTGGCCGGCCTCGTGGTCGATGCGGCGCGCCGGATCGCCACCGAACTGGACGGCAACGCACCGCCCGGGACCGCACGAAAGAGAGGGACGGAATGAACACGACCACGGCGACGGGGCGGATGCACCCGGAGGCGGAACGCATCCTGGCGGCCATTGCGGCGGCCGGCGAACCGCCGCTCGACACGTTGCCCGTGGCCGAGGCGCGGGCGATCGCTGATGCCCGCGTCATCCGCACCAACTTTGCCCCCGAACCGGTGGCCGAGGTGTGGGAGGAGTTCGCCGGCGGCCCAGGCGGCGTGCGCCTGCGGCTCTACCGCCCGCGCCGCGATGCGGTGCTGCCGGTGCTGCTCTACTTGCATGGCGGCGGCTGGACCGTCGGCAATCTCGATACGCATGATCCGCATTGCCGCCGGTTCGCGCTGCGGGCCGAATGCCTGGTGGTTTCGGTCGATTACCGCCTCGCCCCCGAAAACCCGTTTCCCGCCGCCGTGGACGATGTTCTGACGGCCGCGCGCTGGGTGGCGGAAACCATCGCCGCGCATGGCGGCGACCCGCTGCGCGTCGCGGTCGCCGGCGACAGTTCGGGTGGCACGCTGTCCGCCGTGGTGGCGCAGCACGCGCCGGGCATCCCCGGGCTGCGGATCGTGCTGCAGGTGCTGATCTATCCCGGGACCGACCTGCGCATGGTCAGCGAGACCTACCGCACCAACGGCGAGGGTTACTTCCTGACCGCCGCCAAGATGCGCTGGTTCATCGAGAAATATCTGTCCCGCCCGGAGGACGCGCTGGATCCGCGTGCCTCCCCGCTGCTGGCACCGTCGCTGGCCGGGCAACCGCCGGCGCTGATCCTCACCGCCAGCCTCGATCCGCTGCTGGCCGAAGGACAGGCGTACGCGGTGCGGCTGGAGGAGGCCGGGACGCCGGTCGAAATCGTCAACTACGAGGGCTGGCCGCACGGCTTCTTCTTCTGGTCGGAAACCGAGTCGGCGCGCGACGCGACCGCGCGGATCGTGGCGGCGCTCGGGTCGGCCTTCGCATGAACGCGGCGCCGGCGAGTTGCGATGTCGCCCTGGTGGGCCTGGGTCCGGTCGGGGCCACGCTTGCCAACCTGCTGGGGATGGCGGGCCTCTCCGTCTGCTGCTTCGAGCGCGAGCGGACGGTCTACCACCTGGCGCGCGCCGGGCATTTCGACGACGAGGTGCTGCGGGTATTCCAGGCGATCGGCCTCGCCGAGCCGATCACCGCCGCGGCAATGGTCAATCGCGGTATGCGCTTCGTGAACCAGGACGGGCGGCTGCTGATCGACTGGCCGCGCCCGCAGGTCGAGGGTCCGCAGGCCTGGCATCCGAGCTGGCGGTTCTTTCAGCCCGCACTTGAGGCCACGCTGCGCGACGGGCTGGCGCGCTACGACAACGTCGCGGTCCGGCTCGGTACGGAGGTCGAGCGGATCGAGGACGGCACGCTGAGCTGGCGCGATATGGCGAGCGGAATGGCGGGGGTCACGCGGGCCGGCTGGATCGTCGGCTGCGACGGCGGGCGCTCGCTGGCACGGCGCACCGCGGAGATCGAGCTCGAAGACCTCGGCGTGCATGACCGCTGGCTGGTGGTCGACCTGGATTTGCGCGAGCCGGTGTCCGCATTGCGCCGCGCCCTGCCGATCCAGCGGCTGATCGGCAACGGCATGGACTACGCCGACGCCGTCGCGCTGCACGCGATGGTCGAGGCGGGGGTGGACTGGGCGCAGGCCGCCGAAGCTCTGGGCGATGCGACGCTTGTGCGCGGGCAGCAGGCACGCGAGGCCGGGCGCACACGCACCGCCGGAAGCCTGTTCCGCCACGCTTCGGCGTGTTTCCGCTTCGCCCAATCCGCGATCGATGCCGACACGGACGAAAAGCGCCGCCTCTACGGCCGGGCGCTCGAATGGTTTGGCGCTGCCTCCGCGTGGGACGACCCGCCCACCGAACATGTCGCCATCCCCTGGCGGGACACCGCCCTGTGCGGCTGGCTCGCCCGCCCGCCCGGCACCGGCGACGCCCGCGCCCGTGGTGATTATTTTCGGCGGTGCGGACGGGTGGAAGGAGGAATACCATCTGGGCGCGCTGCATCTGCTGGAACGCGGCATCGGCTGCCTGCTGCTGGATGGGCCCGGCCAGGGCGAGAGCCGCCTGTTCCGTGGCGCATTCCTCATCGAGCCTCCCGAATCGGCCCTGTCGACTGCCGTCTCATGGCTGCTGGAGCGCGCGGCCCGTGTCGGCATCTGGGGTAACTCGCTGGGCGGCAGTTTCGCCGCGCTCACCGCGTCGGGCGATCCGCGCATCGCCGCATGTTGCGTGAACAGCGGCAGCGCCGTGCCCAATGAGGCGTTCAAACGGTTCCCCCGCATGCGGGAGAAACGGTTCGCCATGATCGGGCGCCGGGACGACGCCTTCGCCGAAACGCTGTTCGAGCGCATTACGCTGCCGCCGGCACGCAACCGGATCGCCTGTCCGTTGCTGCAGCTCCACGGCGCACCCGACGCGCTGTTCACGCTGGAGGAAGCCCGCCCAATTTACGACGCCGCCCCCACCGACGACAAAACCCTGGTGGTGTGGGAAGATGGCGACCACTGCCTCTACAACCGTTCGCACGAGAAGCATTGCCTGATCGCCGACTGGTTCGCGGAGAAGTTGATGGCGTCACCGACGCAGATTGGTCGTGGACATAACGGCACATAGCTGTCCGCTCTGGTTGTGAAACTCCCGCCGCGTGACGATCACGCCCATCACCCCCGCGCGACCCTGCTTGACTGAGGTCTCGCTGATCGTTGCCGTCACCGTGACAAGGTCGCCGACGATGATCGGCTCATGAAACACGTAGCTGTCTTCGCCGTGGATCGTCGCTTTGCCGAACGAGAATTTCAGCGGCGCATCACGGCAGTTGAAGAAAACCAGCCACAGGATGGGCCAGGGAGCCACCACGCCACGATAGCCGGCCGCCTTGGCCGCCTGCTCCTCGTAATGAATGGGGTCGAGGTTTTCTAGCGCGAGGGCCATGCGCCGCGCGGCGCCGTATTCGATCACCATGGAATCCGGCGCACCGAGCGGGCCGTGCATCCGCTTCAGCTCCGCCTCGATCGCGGCGATGTCGCTCATCTCAGCGCGCCACCGGCAAGCGCGCCACCAGCCCGCCCGGCGTCGTCACGCGGTTGTCCTGGTTGACGATGTGGCAGTCCACCTCGACATATCCCGCACCATCCTCGACCCAGCATCGCTTCACGCTGGCATGGATATGCGCGGTGTCGCCCGGCATCGTCGGCCCGGTGTTGCGGTCCCAAAACGACACGACGTGCGCCCGGCGACCGAGCCAACGCGTGATCTCGGTCAGCATGAAACACGCCATCAGCGGGCCGGAGAGCAGGAGACCGGGCAGGCCCTGCGCCTTGGCGGTATCGGCATCGTGGTGGAAGTCGGAATCGTAATTATCACAGGCTCCGGCCCAGCGCACCTGGTGGCCCATCTTCATCGGGCCTTTGGAGACCACGGGCATCTCCTGCCCTGCGGCGAAATCCTCGAAGACCTTGTCCTGTGGTGGTTTCGTGGCGACTTTGAACATGACTGCCTGCTCCGTCAGTCCGGCGCCGTGCGCAGCCGGAAACGTGGGATCGTCACCTCGGACGTGGCCGGATCGAACACCGCTTCCACGGCATCGCCGATACCAACCTGGTCGTTGCGTGTACCCACGATGTTGCTGAACATGCGGGGCCCCTCCTCCAGTTGGATCAGCGCGACGTTGTACGGGATGTCGGCTTTGAAGCCCTCGTGATAGGCGCGGTGAAAAACGATGTACGAGAACACGGTTCCGCGACCCGACATATCCGTCCAGGCGAAATCGGCTGACAGGCATTTCGGGCACACCTGGCTGATCGGGTAACGGAATTCGCCGCATTGCGCGCAACGCTGCAGGCTGAGCCGGCTTTCCCGACAGGCCTCCCAGAACGGCCGGTTCTCCTCGGTAAGGGTGGGAAGCGGTTTGGCATAGCCGGTCATCGGATCACCCCTTGCGAAGGATCAGCGCATTGGCGCAGTTGATCGCCTGGCCGCGGCCGGTGAGGAGCGCGACCTCCGCGCCTGGCACTTGCCGCGGGCCGCATTGGCCGCGCATCTGCCGTACCCCCTCCACGATGTGCAGCCAGCCTTCCATGAAAGATTCCGACAGGTTGCCGCCCGCGGTGTTCACCGGCAGTTCGCCGCCAAGGCGGATGCGGCCGCCCTCGCAGAAGGCACCGGCCTCGCCCGGGGCGCAGAAACCGGCATGCTCCAGCCAGAGCAGAACGCTGATCGTGAAATTGTCGTAGAGCTGCGCGACATCGATGTCGGACGGCGTCATCCCTGCCATCGCGTAGGCATCGTCCGCGGCGCGCTTCTGGTGGGGGGCGTACCACCAGTCTTCCTGCCCGAGATTCTGCGTCGTGTAGCCCTGGCCCATGCCCGAAATCAGCACCGGCTTCTGCCGCAGATCGCCGGCCCGCTCGGCGCTGGACACGATCACGCACACCCCGCCATCGGACACCAGGCAGCAATCCAGCAGATGCAACGGCTCGACCACGAAACGAGACGCCTGGTGGTCGTCGACCGTGATCGGCGTGCGCATCACCGCCGCGGGATTCAACGAGGCATGGTGACGGCAGGCGACGGCGACCTCGCCGAGCTGGCGGCTGGTGGTGCCGTAGACGGCCATGTGCCGCGCCGCGGTGATCGCGCTGTTCGCGGCCGCCGACATGTAGCCCCAGATGGAGGACGGATCGCCCCAGCCCTGCGCACGATCGAACCGACCGCCGCCGGTCGCCGCCGCATCGCCAAACACGCAGGCGACATGGCTCGCCATGCCGGCATCGACCGCAAGCACCGCCATCTGCACCAGCGCGCCGGCGGTCGATCCACCCATGCTCATGGTTGCCGTGAAGCGCGGATTGAGCCCCAGCGTCTCGCCCAGGCGCAGATAGTTGAGCGCGCCCTCCGGCGTGGTCTGGCCCGGCAACGTCAGCAGCCCGTCGATCTGCTCCTTGCGCAGGCCGCTGTCATCCAGCGCGGCCTTGAACGCATCCACCGCGAGCGACAACGATGAGGAACCCGGCAGCTTGCCTTGCGCGGTGGCGCCCACGCCGACGATGGCGCCCGCGTCGCGCAGCCGATGCGTCACCGCAGAACCTGTTGCGCTTCGAGTTCGTCGATCTCACTGACCGCATAGCCCAGCAGGTCCCCCAGCACCTCGCGGGTATGCTCGCCCAGCAGTGGGGCCGGCCGCGTTGGCCGGACTGGGGTGCGCGTGAAGCGGAACGGCAGGTTGTTGTAGATCGACGAGCCCATCTCGGCATGCGGCAACCGCACCCAGTGTCCGCGATGCGCGAGCTGCGGATCGGTTCGTGTCACGTCGCGCGCATCCTGCACGGCGCCGGCGGGCACATGGGCCGCCTGTAGTCGCCGCATCAACTCCTGCGGCTCCTGCGCCGCGGTTTGTTCGGCCAGCAGGCGATCGAGTTCGGCGCGGTTGCGATGTCGTTCCGGCAGCGTCGCCCAGCGTGCATCCAGCGCCCAGGGTGGCTGCCCCATCACGTCCGCCAGCGCGGCGAATTGCGGATCGTTCATGACCGTAATGGCGATCCAGCGGTCGTCTCCGGCGCAGGGATAGACGCCATGCGGCGCGGCCCAAGGATGATCGTTGCCGCGACGCGTCTGCAGCCGGCCGTTCACCGTCAGGTCGAGAAACGTCGGCCCGAGCAGCGAAAGCATCGGCTCCGTCTGTGCGAAATCGATATACTGGCCCTGCCCGCTACGGCGCCGATGGCGCAGTGCCGCCAGCACGGCGAAGGCCGCGTGGCACGGATTGGGCAGGTGGTCGGGGTAGTTCGTCCCGGTGCCGGCCGGCACCCGGCCGGGGAGCCCGCTGAGTTCCTGGATGCCGGTCAGTGCCGCGATGCTGCTTCCGGTGCCGCGAAAATCACGCTGCGGCCCCTGGGAACCCTGCATGGACATCGCAAGATAGATGATGTCCGGCTTGGCCTTCAGCACATCCGCAGCGCCCAGGCCGAATTTCTCCATGACGCCGGCGGCGAAATTATTCGCGACGATGTCGCTTTTCATGATCAGCCTCATGATCACGTTCAGCGCCCGCGGATGTTTCATGTCCAGCGTGATGCCGCGCTTGCTGGTGTTGCGATCGGCAAAATAGCCGCTGCGGTTGATGCCGGGCTTGCCGTCCTTGTAGGGACCGGCAAGGCGCAACGAATCGAGCCGGGTGGAACTCTCGATCTTGATGACATCGGCACCCAGGTCGCCGAGGATTTTGGTGGTGTACGACCCTGCGCCGATCCAGCAGAAATCGGCGATCAGCAAGCCCTGCAACGGCAGGCGACGCTCGCCGGTCATGCCACCACTCCCGCCGCGAAGAGTTGCGCGATTTCGGGCGCGGTAATTCCGATCGTTGCCAATATCTCCGCGGTATGCTCGCCGAGGCGCGGTGCGGGTCCACGCACCCGCCACGGCGAATGGGACAGCACGTAGGGTGCTCCCGGCATCAGCGCAGCCTGCTGCAGCAGCGGATGCGCGAACGGGACGAAATGGCCGCGCGCCCTGAGTTGCGGGTTCTCCAGCAGGTCGGCCGGCGTGCTGACGGGCGCGAGCGGGATCAGCCGCTTCTGCCCTTCACTGTACAGCCACGCCTTGGTGTGCTGGCGTGCCCAGGTCATGAACAGCTCGCCGAACACGTCGCGGGCCTCGCTGGTCTTGAGGTAATCGAGATCCGACCATTCGGCGCCATAAAGCCGGTCGACACCCACCATGCCGTCATCGCGAAACCATTGCAGGCTACGTGACCAGGCGGGACTGTTGCCGATGCCGCGCGAGCCAAGGAAGATATAGCCGTCCTTGCATTCGAACAGCCCATAGCCGGCGAAGCGTTGCTCCGGCATCGGGCGCAGCCGCACCGTGCCTTCGAGATCGAACGTCTGCGCGGCATTCTCGAGCGCCAGCGTCACGCTCTCCTGCATGGAGATGTCGACATGCTGGCCCTCGCCGCTCAGCTCGGCTTCCGTCACTGCCAGCATCGCCGCGACGGCGCCATACATCGCCGCGCATTTGAACGCCTGATCGCCATGCGCCTGAGTCGGCGGACGGTCGCGATAGCCGCCCATGTAGAGCAACCCGCCCAAGGCCAATGCCACCAGGTCGGTGGCGGTCCATTGCGCATAGGGACCGGTCTGGCCGAACGGCGTGATGCTCGCGACCACGATGCCAGGTCGTTGCGCAGACAGCGTCTCGTAGCCGATACCGCGTGCGCTGCTCCAGCCCGGTAGCGAGGTTTCGACGACGAGGTCCGCGTCGCGCGCGAGCGTGCGCAGGATGCGCTGGCCGCTCCGGGTATCGAGATCCAGTGCGATGCCGCGCTTGCTGGTGTTCTGATAGGCGAAGTTTAGACTGCGTTCGAGACCAGAGATGTCACCGATGAAGGGAGGTTCCCGCCGCAGCTCGCTGCCGCCGATCGGTTCGACCAGGATCACATCGGCGCCCATGTCCGCAAACAGCTTGCCGCAGTAATTGCCCATCGCTCCGGTGAGATCGAGGACACGCAAACCCTCGAGTGCCGCCGGCAGTCGATCCAATCCGCTCACCGCATCTTCCATACCGGCTCGCGCTTTTCCTGAAAGGCGACGCGGCCTTCGATGCGATCCTCGGTGTCTTTCAGGATGCCGTACATGTATTTGTCGATATGCAGTGCGTGCACCAGCGGAAGGTCTTGCCCTTGCACCACGAGCTGCTTCACGGCCCGCACGGCGAGCGGCGCATTGCGGGCGATGCGTTTCGCGATCCCGATAGCGGTCGGCATCAGCTCGGGCAACGGCACGACCTTGCTGACGAGGCCGATGCGCAAGGCCTCGGCGGCGTCGATCAGATCGCCGGTCAGCAGCATCAGCATCGCATCCGACTTGCCGATGGTACGCGGCAGGCGCTGCATGCTGCCGCCATAGGGAATGCTGCCCCGGCGAACTTCGGTCAGGCCGAATTGCGCATTCTCAGACGCAATCGCGATGTCGCAGGCGAGCAGCAATTCGGTGCCGCCGGCCAGTGCATAGCCGTTGACGGCGCAGATGATCGGCTTGTCCGTGCTCAGGCCATGAAAGGCGCTGCCGGGCTCGCCGCGGCCGAGCAGCAACTCGGCATAGCTTTCCTTCGGCGGCATGGTCTTCTTGAGATCGGCCCCGGTGCAGAACGCGCGGTCACCGGCACCTGTGAAAATGATGACGTGAATGTCGTCATCTTTCTTCATCCGGTCGTAGAACGCATAGAGTTCCTCGCGCATTTCGGGGTCGATCGAATTCATCGCGTGCGGGCGATTGAGTTCGACCACGCAGACCTTGTCTTCGACGGTGATGTTCAGATTGGGCATCGCTCTCTCTCTTGGTGCCTGGGCTGTCAGCCTGTCGCGGGCGACGGTTCGATTGCCGCGGGTGCGATGCCGAGCTTCTCCCGGTAGTCGGGATCCACCTCGTGGATTGCCTTGATGCGCAGGAGTTCCGCAAGTCCCATCGAGTCGATCGGTTTTCTGACCGTGGGTTCCAGGCACACGATTTTCGCCGCGAGCAGGTGTTCGACCTGCGCCACGTCCTGTTCCAGCAGGTCGCGCAGGATGCGCGGTCCGTCCTCTCCGTAACGAGGCGCCGGCTTGCGGATGCGGATGCTGCGGTTGCGCAACGTCCACGGGCGGCTCATCATCGGGCGTACGCCCATTGGTTCGGGCAGGGTCACGCGTTCGTAGAAACCGCGCGCCGCCAGATGCTCGTTCAGCAGCAGGTCGCGGTTGTTCATGACCGGCCCGCAGGCGATGCCGCTGCGTTGCAGCCGGTGCATGAGTTGGAACGGGTCTTTCTCGCGCGCCCAGTCTGCTACCGTTGCATTGACCGCGTCGCGCCGTTCGCGCCGTGCCGATGCTGTGGCGAGGCCGGATGGCACATTGGCCCCCTCCTCTGCCATCATCGTCGCCAGCGCCGCCCATTGCGCATCGGTCTCGACGGTCAGTGCCACCCAGCGGTCTTCGCCTTGGCACGGATAGGTGTTGCTCGGCACGAACCGCTCGTGCTCGTTGCCGATGCGCTGCGGCTCCGTCCCGTCGAGCTGAAATTGCAACAGCGCGTCCGGAATGAGCGCTGCGCCGATCTGATACATGCCCAAATCAATGCGCTGCCCTTCTCCGGTCTTCCGCCGATGGCGCAGCGCCGCGAAAATCGCTGCGAGTCCGATCCAGCAGGCCAGGAAGTCGGGGTAGGAATGGCCAACCTTCGAGGGTTTGCCGCCACGATAGCCGCTGTAGCTGGCAATCCCCATCGTGACTTCCAGCGTGGTGCCCTGGCTGCCGAAATTGCGCCAGGGGCCGGTGGAGCCGTAACCCGTGTTGGACAGGGCGACGACCGCGGGGTTGATCCGGCGCAGTTCCTCGTAATCCAACCCCCAGGCGCTCATCACCCGAGGTGGGAAATTGTCGACCACGATATCGCTCTTGGCGACCAGATCGCGGAACACCGCCTTGCCCTCCGGCTGCGACATGTCCAGCACCATCGACTGCTTGCCGCGGTTGACGACCTGCCAAATGCCGGAGCGGTTGATCGCATCCTCACTGGTGTCGTTGTCGAGATAGGTGGTCAGCACGCCCTGCCGCGTCGGATCGAGCTTGTGCGGCGCTTCGATCTTGATCACCTCTGCGCCCATGTCGCTGAGCAGAGCGGCGATGTATGGCACCGCAACGACCGTCGCCATGTCGAGCACGCGCACACCCTCCAGCGGCAGCCGGGCGCGCGTCGGCGTGGGGGTACGGTCCGGGGCGGCCGCCCATTCCGCCGTGACCTGCGCCGTGTGTTCGCCGAGGAGCGGCGAGGGCCGGCGCACGCTCGTCGGCGTGCCCGACAGCTTCGCCAGTTCCGACGGATAGCGGAACGTGCCGCCGGCGGGATGCGACTGCTCGGTAAATAGCCCACGCTCCGCCAGTTGCTCGCAGGCGAGGAGGTCGGCGGCGGTCTGAACCACGCCGAGCAGCAGACGCCGCCGCGATCCGTCGAGAAAGATCTCCTTGGCATCGCGGTTGGCGACGCTGTCGCGGATCAGCGCCGATACCTCGGCCAGGTGCAGTGCACGTTGGCGGTTGCTGGCATATTTCGGATCGGCAAAGGCATCGTTGCGGAACAGCTCGCCATAGACCTTTGGCGGCATCGACCCGCCGGCCTGGATGGCGATGAAGCCGCGCCGCGTCGGAATTGGCGAACCGGAGAACGGATCCTCCACGGCGTAGCGGCGGCCCTGCACCGCACCCATGAAAGAGTAATAGGTCTCCGTGATGAGCAGCTCGGAGGCCAGGCATTCCTGGACGGACAGGTCGACATGTTCGCCGATCCCGTCCCGCTCCGCTGCGTAGAAAGCCGCGAGCGTCGCGTAGGCGGCATTCAACCCCGCGCAGAGATAGGCCTGCGACAGGCCATGCTTGAGCGGCGGCCGATCGGCATCCCCGCTGATCTGCATGATCCCGCTCATCGCCTGGTGCACCAGGTCGCTGCCGCGATAATCGGCGTAGGGACCAGCCAGTCCGAAATCGGTGACCGAGGTGACGACGAGCGACTTGTGCGCGGCGAGCATCTGCTCGGCGGAGGGGCCCGCTGCCAGCAACGGATCCGTCGGCGGTCCGGCAATCACGATGTCCGCCTTGGCGACCAGCGCGGCCAGCTCCGCCCGCCCCGCTGCACCGGAGGTATCAAGCGTGATGCCGCGCTTGTTCCAGTTGAGATAGCGAAACAACAGGCTCTGCTCGGCTGCCGGCGCGGCGTGGTAGCAAGGCGGCAGCCTACGGGCGCTGTCTCCCCCTGGGAGTTCGACCTTGACGACGTCTGCACCGAAGTCGCCGAGTATCCGCGCGGCGAACGGCCCGGCGATCCCGTCGCTCAGGTCCAGAACGCGAACGTCCGACAGCGCCGACGGAGGCATGCGGCGCTCAGCCCCGCAGGAGTTTGCGAGCGATCAGGATGCGCTGGATCTCGCTCGCACCGCCGCCGATCTGGGTGTGGCGCAGCAGCCGGTAGAAGATCGTGAGCGGCAGGTTGAGCGACTCGCCCATCGCCCCGTGGATCTGGATGGCGTGGTCGACGGTGCGCGCGCCCCACTCGCTGGCGCACAGCTTCACGAGCGCGGCCTCGGCACGCACATCCTGCACCCCATCGGCGCGTGCTGCCATCTCGTAGGTCATCGAGCGCAGCGCCTGGATGTCGACATGCATGTCGACCAGCTTCCACTGAATGGCCTGCCGCTCCGATAGAGGCTTGCCGAAGGTGACGCGCTGTTTGGCCCAGTCGACGGACATATCGAGCGCCCGCTGCATCTTGCCGAGCGCATAGGGGCCGCGCAGCAGCCGGTCATGGATGGTCAGCCAGGCCTGCCCCAGCGAAAATCCCTTGCCGACCGGCCCCAGCACGTCGCCATCTGGTACGAACACGTCATCGAAATGAACCACGTGCTGCTTGGCGACCGCGGAAAGCCAGGTGCTGATGCCCGGCACCTCCACGTTCAGCCCGGGGTTCTTGCGTTCGACCAGGAACATGGTGATGCCGCCGCGCTGCCGCTTCTCCGCGTCGGTCACAGCCTGGACCATCAGAAAATCGCATTCGTGCGCGTTGGAGATCCACATCTTGGTGCCGTTCAGCAGCCAACCGCCATCCACGCGCACGGCCTTTGTCTGCATCATGCCGCCGGGATCGGACCCGGCATTCGGCTCGGTCTGCGCGAAAGCGGTGACCTTCGTGCCTTCGATCACCGGCGTCAGGAACCGCTCGACCTGATCACCGACGCACTCGTACAGGATGTTGGGAACGTTCGCGATCGGCAGCATGACCGGGGTGTAATAAAGCTGCTCCATGATCGCGACCTGCGCGAGCAGGGGCAGGCCGAGGCCGCCATGCTCCTCCGGCACCATGAGGTACCAGAGGCCGGTTTCGCGCGACAAGGTCTCGATACGCTTGGCAACCTCCGGCGCGAACACGGCCCGGATCGCCGGCAGCTCGCGCATGCCGTAGGCCTGATTGGGGCTCGCCAGCCATTCCTGTTCGAGCGGCATGAGCTCTTCGCGCACGATGCGCTTGGCCACATCGCAGAACTCCCGGATGTCGGGCGGGAGGGAAAACGGGTCCGTCGCTGCGGGCGCCTTTGAAATTTGCATAGCTATTTCCTCTCCCGGTCCACGTCACGTCAACCGGCGGGCTGCGCCACGGAGCGCAGCCGCTGGGCGGCAGAGGGTCGCCCGAGGGGGAGAACGTGCCGTCGCAGCGTCGCCCGCCACGAGCCAATTATCTACTCGTATGATTGACTGTCAATCTGCCGACGCTGCAGATATCTTGCAGTATGGCGTGAAGTCCCTCAGGTTGTTGTCATGCGAGCAGGTTTGCCCCGAACGGGAAGAGAGGTCGAGGATGCGGTCGCGCCCGTGGCACCGGTGAATGCGGCCGGGAAACCGGCGGCGTCCTTGCGCATCACGCCCTACCCGGTTCGGCGCCAGGTAGAGGAACAATTGCGCGCGGCCATCATGAACGGCACCTACGGCCCCGGCGACCAGCTATCGGACCGCGTGCTTTGCGAGCAGCTCGGCGTCAGCCGCAGCATCGTGCGCGAGGCCGTCCGTCTTCTGGAGGCGGAAGGCCTGGTGACGGTGGTGCCGTACCGAAGCCCCTTCGTCTCGTTGCTGTCGGCGGCAGAGGCGAGCCAGGTCTACGAGGTGCGCGAGACGCTGGAGGCGCTCGCCGGCTCCGGCTTCGCCGAACGCGCCTCCGAGGCGGACAGGGCGGAGCTCCGGCGCATCTACGACGCCATGGTGAGCACCGACCTCTCGCACGGGCACCACGCGGTGCTGCAGATGAAGCGGCATTTCTACGACACGCTGCTGCGTGGTTGCGGCAACGCCTATGTCGCCCGCATGCTGGAGCAATTGCTCAACCGCATCATGCAGTTGCGCGCGACGACGCTGGCCGTCCCGAACCGGCTGCCGCATACCATCCGGGAGGTCGGCCGCATCATGGATGCGATCGAACGGCGGGATAAGGACGCGGCGCACAAAGCCTGCGCGGCACATGTCCGCTCGGCGGCGGCGATTGGGCTGAAGATTTTGCGGGAGCGGGAGCGCGCGACAGCCGCGCAGGCCAGGCGCTCGGCGCGAACTGCCGGGGCGCCCGCGCCGGGCGTTCGGCGCGTCGCGAACGGCTGACCCGCCGCAGGAACGCCGCAGGAACGTCGCGGGAACGTCGCAGGACTATCCCGCGCCCGACTGCGCCATCAGCGCCATCAACGGCCGTATGTCCGGCGCCGCATCCAGGCCCCACACCGCCTCGACCCGCCTCTGCGCGAGCGAACCCGGCGCATTGCTGCGGAACTTCGCTTCCAGCTCGGTATCGCTCAGCGGTCGCGTGGCACTGCCGCGGGCGGCGTCCACGCGCGCCCGGCCGCTGCGTCCATCCATCAGCGTGACCGTCACCACGCAAGCGGCGGTCGGCAGGCTGGCGTCGAGCTGTGCGGTGACACGCTGGCGCAGGCGCTGCACGGCCGGATCGTTCACCGCCTCCGTGTTGAAATCGACGACACGGGCGCTGCCCCGCGCCAGCGCCACCGCCGCATTATGGGCGATACTGACGCGGGCATCGCGTTCGGTCCGCGTCTCCCGGTCTCCGCGGTCGAGCAGCAACTGGTCTCCCCGCGACCTGCACGGACGCCACCGTCTCGCCGTCGGAGAGGCCGAGGCGTTGGCGCAGCTCCAGGCACGCCTCGATCACGGAATGGAACACGATGCCGCTCGGATAGGGCTTGTAGGTATTCGCCGCGAACTCCCACCGTTCGCCCAGCTGACCGGTCATCGCGTCGATATCAGGCGTATCGCCCATCGCACGTGCCCAGCCCAGCTTCCCCTCCAGTGCGAGCGGCGCTCCGGCGTAGCCGGCACGGGCGAACACCGCGGCCAACAGGCCGTTTCGGGCGGCGTTGCCCATGCCGACATTCTTGGCGCTGCTGGCCAGGTTCTCGACCAGCCCGGCGGACTGGCTGGCGGCGATGCCCAGTGCTGCTGCCGTCTGCTGTGCCGACAGGCCGAGCAGACGGCTGCAGGCCGCCGCCGAACCGAACACGCCGCAGGTGGAGGTGATATGCCAGCCGCGCGCGTAGTGGCGCGGCGAGACGGACAGGCCGATGCGGCACTCCACCTCCGCGCCCAGGATGAAGGCGTGCAGCACGTCCTGGCCGGACAGGCCGTGCCATTCCCCCAGAGCGAGAGCCGGTGGCGCAACCGGGGCAGCCGGATGGATCACCGTCGCCAGATGCGTGTCGTCGTAATCCAGCAGGTTGGCCGCGATGGTGTTGATGAACGACGCGCTCATCGCATCGAGCCTTTCCTGGCGGCCGATGACCGTCAGCCGTTCTGGCCCGCTGAATGGCGCAAGCACCTGCACGGCGGCTTCGATCGCCGGATTCTCGGCAACACCGAGCGCACAGGCGAAGAAGTTCAGCAGGGCGCGGCGCCCTTCGTGCCGAAGCGAGGTCGGCAGATCGCCCCAGTTCGTCTCGGTCACGAAGCGGCCCAGCCGCCCCGTGGCGGTATCTTCCGGCATGCCCGACGCCACTGCTCCGGTCAGCCCGGCTTTGGCAGCGCGCCTTCCTGAACGAGCACCTCGTGAGCCGCCTTGAACGCGTCCAGTCCGGCGGGAATGCCGCAATAGGCGGTGGCATGCAGCAGCGTGGCCTTGATCTCGTCCACCGTGACGCCGTTGTTCAGCGCGCCGCGGACGTGAAGCTTGATCTCCGGCGCACGGTTGAGCGCGGTCAGCATCGCGAGATTGATGAGGCTCCGCGTCTTGCGATCCAGCGTCGGATCGCCCCAAGCCCATCCCCAGGCCCATGCCGTGGTGGCACGCTGGAAGGACATCATGAAGTCGTCGGCCTTGGCGAACGAGGCGTCGACATACTCGGCGCCCAGGACTTCCCGGCGGATCGGCATGCCCTTATCGAACAGGCTCTGGTCTGACATGGCGCACTTCCTCCTATCAGCAACGCCGACAACGGTAGGGACCGCCCGATAGCGCGTCAATCGCATGATCGTCTGTCAATCTGCCGATTGACACTCGCCTGTGTGAGTCCGAAGAAGACGGCGATGGATGGGAACGCACGGGAACTCGACGGCAAGGCCGCGCTCATCACCGGGTCGACCGCCGGGTTGGGGCTGG
This sequence comes from Acetobacteraceae bacterium, assembly GCA_965231175.1. Taxonomy (GTDB): domain Bacteria; phylum Pseudomonadota; class Alphaproteobacteria; order Acetobacterales; family Acetobacteraceae; genus Acidocella. Next base: position 23,051 of record CBDDMJ010000002.1, read on the forward strand.
AGATCGGCCGCACGCTCGCACGGTCCGGGTGCCGGGTCATGCTGCATGGGTTGGAGCCGACCGATGCGATGGCGGAAACCTGCACGACGCTCGCGCGCGACGCCGGATGCGATGTGCATTATGTGCGCGCGGATCTGGCCGCGCCGGATGGAGCGGCGGCGGCGGTATCGGCCGCGCAGAACGCCTTCGGTCGCGTCGACATCCTCGTCAACAACGCCGTGGTTCGCCATTTCGCTCCATTGGAGGCTTTTCCGATGGATCACTGGAACCACGCGCTCGCCGTCAATCTCACCGCACCCCTGCAGGCGATCCAGGCGGTGCTGCCGGGCATGCGCGCGGGCGGCTGGGGCCGGATCTTCAACATGACGTCGGTCTACGGCCAGCGTGGCACGCGAGGACGCGTCGATTACGTAACGACAAAGGCCGCGCTCATCGGCCTCACACGCGCCGTCGCAGCGGAGACCGCGGGCGAGGCTATCACCTGCAACGCACTTTGCCCGGGCTCGGTCTCCACACCGGGGACGGAATCCCGTGTCGAAGCGATCGCGGCCGCCGAAGGCCTGACGCGGGCCGAGGCGGTTCGGCGCTTTCTCGTCGGGAAGCAGCCGAGTGGCCGCTTCGTCGCGGCCGAAAACGTGGCCCGACTGCTCGCCTTCCTGTGCGGGCCCGCCGGCGACGACATCAACGGCGCAGTCCTGCCCGCCGACGGCGGCTGGCTCGCCACCTGAAACCCACAACGAGAGCAACACGCATGGCAGGTCAGGAATTGGGTTTCGTCGGTCTCGGGCGCATGGGCCTGCCGATGGCGATACGCCTGCTGGAGGCAGGCTACATCGTGCATGTCTACGACCCGGTGACGCACGCCGTTGATATCGCGGTGCAGCGCGGGGCGAAGGCTGCGACCAGTCCGGCAGCGGTCGCCGACGCCGCTGATATCGTGATGGCCAGCCTGCCGACACCCGATGTGATGCAGCAGGTGGCGCTCGGAGAACATGGCCTGTCGTCCGGCAAGCGCGTCCGCACCATCATCGATTTGTCGACGACCGGGCCGCGCACCGCGATGGTCATTGCCGCCTCGCTCGCCAAGCAGGGGCCGGTCAGTTATGTCGATTCTCCGGTCAGCGGGGGCGTGACCGGAGCGGAAAAAGGCACGCTCGCACTGATGGTTTCCTGCACGCGGGAAACGTTCGACGTCATCGAGCCGGTGCTGAAGAATTTCGGCAAGCTGTTTCACGTCGGTGACAAGCCCGGTCAGGGTCAGACGCTCAAACTGGCCAACAATCTCATGGCCGCCGCCGCGCTTGCCGTCACCTCCGAGGCGATGGTGATGGGCGTGAAGGCGGGACTCGATCCGCAGGTGATGCTGGACGTGATCAATGTCAGCAGCGGGCGCAGCAGCGCCACCCAGGACAAGTTCCCGCGCGCCATCCTGCCGCGCACCTTCGATTTCGGCTTCACCACCGGCCTGTCGTTCAAGGATGTGCGGCTTTGCGTGGAAGAGGCGGAAGCGATGGGCATTCCGATGGTCGTCGGAAGCTCGGTCCGGCAGTTCCTCTCCATGACCAACGCCACCTTCGGCCCGGGGTCCGATTTCACCGAGATGGTCAAGCTTGTCGAGGGCTGGGCGAAAGTCGAGGTGGACGGGCGCAAACCGAAGGGCTGAACGGCAGGGTATGCCGCGTTCGATTGTCCACCTTTCAGAATGACAGATTGACAGTCAATTTCTGCTTGGGCAGTCTCGCGGGCAACGACAAGGGGGAGCGTGGATGACACCGGAACCGTTCACGCGACTGCGATATCGCGCGCAATCCGGACTGCATCGCCGGAGCGCCCGATGAGCATGAGCATGGCGCCGCCGACCATTGTCACTGCTCCGGTCGCCAGCAGTCGGATCAGCCGCAATCAGAAGGTTTTTCTGTTTCTCTGCGTCGCGGCGTTGTTTCTCAATTATCTCGATCGCGCGACGGTCAGCATTTCCGCGACCAGTATCCGGCAGGATCTCGGCCTGACCGGCACCCAGGTCGGCGGATTGCTCTCGCTGTTTTCGCTCAGCTACGCGCTGGGATCGTTGCCCGCCGGCTTTCTGGTGGATCGGTTCGGCGTTCGCAAACTGTCCAGCCTTGCGATTCTCATTTGGTCGCTGGTGCAGGGCGCGGGCGGCCTCGTTGCGCAATACGCGCAACTGCTCGTCACCCGCGCGGCGCTGGGTGTGGCGGAGGCGCCGATCGGCCCCGCCAATGTCCGCGTCGTCGCAAGCTGGTATCCCGCGCATCTACGCGGCCTGCCGACCGGGATTTACGTGTCCGGCACGCAGCTTGGCCCGGCCTTCGCCCCGCCGCTGCTGACCGCGCTGATGCTGTGGCTGGGCTGGCGCGGCATGTTCATTGCCATGGCGGTGATCGGCTGCATCTGCGCCATCGGTTATTTCGCGGTCTACCGCGACGTGGAATCCGCGAACCTCACCAGCGCCGAGCGTGACTATTTGGGCATGGGCGCCGAGGCCGACGTCGTGGAGCGCGTCACCGGGCGGTCTTGGCTCAATCTGTTCCGCTACCGGACGTGCTGGGGCTTGATGATGGGCTCGTTCTTCCAGAACTGGACGTCATGGATCTTCGTTGGCTGGCTGCCGCTGTATCTGGAAACAGAATTTCACCTCAGCATCGCCCGCACCGGGATCGTGGCCGCGTTTCCGTTCATCGGGGGTGTCGCCGGATCGATGTTCGGTGGCTTCATGTCCGACTTCCTCGAGCGGCGCGGCTTTTCGATGCTGAACAGTCGCAAGTTCCCGATCGTGTTCGGCACGCTGGGCCTCGCTTTTTTCACCGGCGCGACCGGGTTCGCCAGCAGCCTGCCGGCCGCCGTCGGGCTCAGCTTCTGCGCGCTGTTCTGTTGGTCGACCGCGCTCGCGGGGATGTGGGCCGCGGTGGCGGTGCTGGTGCCGCGCCCCTACGTCGCCTCGGTCTCGACGATCTTCAACAGCTGCGGCGCCATCGGTGCCACGCTGTCGCCGCTGGCGACCGGCCGCATCCTCGATGTCACCGGGTCGTTCTTCGGCACGCTCATGGTTGGCACCGCTATGGGTGTCTGCGGTGCGGCCGCGATCGCGTTCATGATCCGCGGCCCGATCACCAAGGTCGAAGGCAAGCCGGGCCACAAGCTGGTGGATACCGATCTCGGTTTGCCGGACGCGCCGTAACATGCAGACGCTGGCAACGGGGCTGCTGTTTCCCGAAGGTCCGGTGGCACTCGAGGACGGGTCCGTCGTGGTGGTGGAGATGCGCGGCGGCACCCTGCGTCGGGTCTGGCCGGACGGAAGAGTCGGTCTCGTCTGCGATTGCGGCGGTGGCCCCAATGGCGCCGCCGTGGGGCCGGACGCACGGCTCTATGTCTGCAACAACGGAGGCGCGCGCTACGTCCCGGGGCAATTCCTGTCCGTCGGACCCGCCGCCGACTACTCGGGCGGCTGCATCCAACGCGTCGACCTCACCACCGGCGCGTTCGAGACCGTCTATGACAGTTGCGACGACCGCCGGCTGACCGCGCCGAACGATCTGGTGTTCGACCGCGATGGCGGCTTCTACTTCACGGACATGGGCAAGAAACACGCGCGGCACCGCATGTTCGGCGGCCTTTATTACGCCCGCCCCGACGGTTCCGGCGTGCGCGAACTTGCCTATCCCATGCAGCAACCCAACGGCGTCGGCCTCTCCCCCGACGGCACCACCGTCTATGTCGCCGAAACCGACACGTCACGGCTTTGGGCCTTCGAACTCGCAGGGCCGGGAGACGTACGCAAGGCGGCGAAGGCGCCTGCGCATGGCGGAAAATTGGTCTGCGGCTTGCCCGGCTATCAGGGCTTCGACAGTTTGGCCGTCGATGCACTGGGCAATATCTGCGTCGCCACGCTGACGACGGGCTGCATCACCGTGATTGCGCCCGATGGCGAGGTGCTGCGCCAGGTACCGATGGGCGACGCACACGTGACCAATATCTGCTTCGGCGGCGCCGAAATGCGAACCGCCTTCGTCACGCTGTCCGGCAAAGGGCAACTCGTGGCGATGCCATGGCCGGAGCAGGGCCTCAAGCTGAACTGGGCGGCATGAGCAACGATCTGGCCCACACCGCGGATCGGCCGGCCGCGGCCGCGTCGTCCGTGCAACTGACCCAGGAACTCGCGGAGTTCATCAGTTCGTTACGATATACAGACATCCCTGCCGCTGCGCTGCCCTTTATCCGCACCGGTTTCACCGATGTGGTGGGCACCACCATTGCCGGCCGCGATGATATCGTGACGCGGACGGCACTCGAGGTTTATGCGCCGCCGCCGGGCCCGTGCCGGCTGTTCTTTGGCCTCGGCACCGCCGCGGCGCCTGAGGCGGCGCTCCTCAACGCCACCGCGGGCCATGCGCTCGATTTCGACGATGCGGCGCAGCGTGGCCATCTCAGCACCGTCATGGTTCCCGCGATTTTCGCAGAAGGCGATGTGCTAGGCTGCAACGGGCGACAAATGGCAACCGCGTATGCCGCTGGCTACGAGGTCTGGGCCGAGTTGATGCGGCGCGAACCGGACCATTACCACAACGCGAGCTGGCATCCGACCGGCGTGTTCGGACCGCTCGCCGTGGTCGCTGCCTGCGCATCCCTGCGGGGGCTCGATCCCGCGCAGACGACCCACGCGTTGGCGATCGCGGCATCGCAAAGCGCTGGGCTGATCGCGAATTTCGGCACGATGACCAAACCCCTCCACGCCGGACGGGCAGCACAGGCTGGGCTGCTCGCCGCCCGATTGGCTGCCGCCGGATTTACGGGAATGCCGCAAGCGCTCGAGCATCCGAAAGGCCTGATGCTGGGTATCTCGCCTCGTCGCAGGGTAGATCTGACTTCGCCCATCGAAGCCGGATCGGTGTGGAAGCTGCCGCGCGGCGGTGTCAACATCAAGAAATATCCACTGTGTTTCGCCGCGCATCGGGTGCTGGACGGAACGTTGGACCTGGTGGCCGAGCACAGTCTGACACCCGCACAGGTCGACCACGTCACCGTCACCACCAGCCGGCGCAACCGATCGACCCTTCGTTATGCGCGGCCGCAAACCGCACTGGAAGCGAAGTTCAGCATGGAATTCGCCGTCGCGTCGGCGCTGATTGCCCGCCGCGCGGGCCTGACCGAGCTGGATGAAGGCTTCGTGAGACGCGACGACGTGCAGGCGATGATGCAACGGGTAGAGGTCGTGCCCGACGACCGCGAAGACCCGGCGCGCCAGGGCGAGGCGCCGGAGGACACCGTGGAAATCGAAGCGAGGGATGGTGCTCGCTATCATCGCGCGGTCGCCTATGTGCGAGGCGGGCCGGAGCATCCGCTGCTGCCGGGCGAACTCTACGCAAAGTTCGAATCCTGCCTGGCCACCGGCGGCGTCCATAGCGGCGCGCCGGCGCTGTTCGACGCGCTCATGTCCATCGATAGCCAAGCCGGGACGGCAGACCTGTATCGCCTGGTCGCCTGACGCGATCGCGGCGACCATCGCCGTGCCAAGAAAACATTTGGGGAAATAACACGATGAAGCAGGCCGCGATCTGGTTCCTGTTGCTTGGCGGCATGTTGCACGGCGTGCCGCATGCGCTGGCGCAATCCCCGAGTGCGACACCGCTTTCGCAAATCTGCGACGATTGCACGCTGCGCAAATTCGCCAGCTGTCCCGAGGGCAAGTTCCTCGAGGGCCCGAATTTCGACCGCGACGGGGTGTTGTGGATGGTCAGCCTGCGCACCCACGAAATCCTCAAGGCCACGTCCGACGGCCAATGCAGCGTGGTGGCGGATGTCGGCGGCTACCCTGGCGGCGGACGGTTCGACCATTCCGGAAAATATATCGTCACCGACCGCTCGGCGCTGATGTCGTTCGATACGGCCACCAGCAAGATGACGGCGATCGTCTCGAGCTTCGGCACGCAGAACTTCAAGGGGCTGAACGACGTCATCGTCGACAAGGCGGGCGGGATGTATTTTACCGACCCGAACGGCTCCAACGCCATGCACCCAAATGGGCGCGTGTTCTACCTTCCGCCGGACCGCAGCAAGGATATCGTGCTGATCGGCGACATGTACGCCTTTCCCAACGGTCTGGTGCTCTCGCCTGACGAAAGACTCCTCTATATCGGCGAATACGCGTTGAACCGCATCATGGCGGTACCGCTGTCCGGACCCGGCATGGTCGCGCCGCTCGGCTCGCCTTATGTCTTCGCCTATATGGTGGGCGGCATCGGCCCGGATGGCATGCTGGTGGATCAGAAGGGCGATGTTTATTCAGCCCATTATCAAGCGGGCGAGATTGCGATCCAGGATCCGTCCGGATTTCCGATCGGGCAGATCAGGATGCCGCCGGGCGCCGGCCGCGGCACGACGAACCTCGCGTTCCACGACGGCTATCTGTACGTGACGGAAGCAAGCCGGAGCGAGGTCTGGCGCGTGGCGACCAAGATCCCCGGAATGTACTGATGTCGCCACCGGATAGAGGCGATACGGCCAAAGCCGCCGTCATCACCGGCGCGGCCGGCGGCCTTGGGCGTGCCATCTCGACGCAGCTATCCGCCCTCGGATATCGCTTGGTGCTGCTCGACCGCGACGCAACCGCGCTCGAGCAATTCGCCGCCACGCTGCCCCGATCCGTCGCGATCACGCTCGACGTCTCCGATGCCTCACGCGTGGCCGCGCTGCCGTGCCTGATACCATCGGGGTACGGCCCGATCGACGTATTGGTCAACAATGCCGGCCACGATATCGGCGGCCGGCTGCGGTTCGACGCCGGCCAGATGGAGGATTGGGCGGCGATGATCGAGACCAACCTCATCGGTCTCATCAGGGTGACGCATGCTCTGCTGCCCGGCATGGTGGCGCGCGACGACGGGCATATCGTCAATATCGGTTCGATGTCGGGGATTCGCCTCGCGGCCCACATGGCGGTCTACTCCGCCAGCAAGGCGGGGGTGCACACCTTCAGCGACATTCTGCGCGCAGACCTCGCGGACACGGCGATCCGTGTTACCGAGATCATGCCGGGACTGACGCGCACCAACATCATCCTGAACCGAATGAAAGGCGACCGCGCGCGGGAGGAGGAATATTTCAAATCCCGCCTGTCGCTCAGCGCCGATGATGTTGCGCGCAGTGTCGTCTATGCGCTGGAGCAGCCGCGCCATGTTCAGGTGGCGCAGATCTTCCTGCTTCCGACCGACCGGTTTTAGAATCACAGCGTCGGCAGGCCCTTGGCCCGGGCGGCCTCCACGAATTGGTTGGTGTAGGTTGAGCTGAGGTCAATATGCGCGTCGGCGATTTCGGGTATCGACATCTTCAACAGCTCGTAATCGTTCGCCACCGCTTTCTGCGGCACGATGCCGTCGCGGGAGAAGAAGTCGTGCATGTTGCGGAAGCCCTGCAGATAGAGGGTCGGATCCTCGCCGGTCACCTCTTTGGGCAGCTTCGCCACCGCTTCTTCCGCCGTGTGCTTTGTCATCCAGTCGAGCGTCGCGACCACCGCGCCGACCAGCCGCGTCGTTTCGTCGCGGTGCGCGTCGATCCATGGCTTGCTGGAGTATAGGCACGACGTCGTGTAGCCACCGTCGAACATCTGACTGCTGCCGCTTTCCGTGCGCGTGTCCATCAGGATAGTCGCGTCGGGGTATCGGTCGGTGATCAGGCTGATCGACGGTTCGCCGTTCAGGATGGCGGCGACCTGGCCTTGTGAGACGGCGGCGAGGAAGGCCCCCGGATCGCCAAGCCCGATGACGGAAACCGTGCTGGGATCGACACCGTTCTTGCGCAATAGGTATTTCAGCGTGAAATCCGTGGCCGACCCGGGTGACGTCACGCCGACCCGCTTGCCGGCAAGGTCCTTCACCGAGTGGACCTGGTCGCGAAACTTCGGCGCCACGACGAGCGCAAGACCGGCCAGACGGCCGATGAGAACGATGCACTCGATGGGCCTGCCGCGCGCCGTGAGTTGGATCGTGTGGTCGAAGAAACCGCAGGATACGTCGATCGTGCCGGCCACAAGCGCCGTGAGCACGCCGGAACCGCCCTTGATGTTGATCAGTTCGACGTCCAGCCCCGCGGCTTCATAGGCGCCGAGCGCCTGTGCCAGCATGATCGGCAGGTACGACACGTAGCTGATGCCCGCCACGCCGAGAGTGAGCTTGGCCCGCTTCTGCGCGAACGCCTTGACGGTCGGGCTCGCCAGGAGCGGCACGAGCGCGGAGGCGCGGAGGAGGTTGCGGCGAGACTGCATCGTGATCTTCCTTCTTGGACGAAGCATGTGGCCGCGCAACGGCGTTCGAGGCAGTGGCCGAGCCAACACAGGCGGAGGACGGTTTGACAGCACCACAGCGTATTGGTCTACTGTCAGACAATCAATGAGGGGATGTCGCCATGGCGCGACGGTCTGGGCCGCGTGTTCGGCCGACCATGCAGTGAAGGCGCGGCATTTCCTCCGGACGGAAGCCGCGTCTGAATCGTGGATGCCTTGGTGGTGAGCAACCTTCAGACGTTACCGATTGCGAGGATGGCGCAGGCGGATTGCGTCGGCGACGTACCCGCCGTCGCGTTCGAAGCGATGACCGTCCGGTTCGCTTCCCCGCAGGGCCGGACGCACACGGTGGTTCAGGACATTTCGCTCGCAATCCCGCAGGGTTGCTTCGTCGCCGTTGTCGGGCCGTCCGGCTGCGGCAAATCGACCTTGCTCAACACCGCGGCGGGGCTGTTGTTTCCACCGGCCGGACAGGTGCGCATCTTCGGCAAGGCGCTGAAGGGGCTGAACCCCCACGCCGCCTATCTGTTCCAACACGATGCCCTGCTGCCGTGGCGGTCGGTGCTGGAGAACGTGGCGTTGGGCCTGACATTTCGCGGAGTTGCTGCGGCCGAGGCACGAGACACCGCGCGCATGTGGGTGAAGCGGGTCGGGTTGGGTGGCTTCGAGCAGCGCTTTCCGCATCAGCTGTCGGGCGGGATGCGCAAGCGGGTGGCCGTGGCACAGAGCTGGATCGTGAATCCGCGCATCCTGTTGATGGACGAGCCGTTCAGCGCGCTCGACATCCAGACTCGACAGACGATGGAAAACGAATTGCTGTCGCTTTGGCAGGAGACGCGGAACACCGTTCTGTTCGTCACCCACGACCTCGAGGAAGCCATCGCGCTTGCCGACAAGGTCGTCGTGCTATCGTCCGGACCGGCGCGGATCAAGGGGATCTACGACGTGGATCTGGCACGTCCGCGCGATGTCGCGGAGATACGCATGCATCCCCGGTTCAACGAGCTTTACGGCGCGATCTGGTCGGATCTGCGGGAAGAAGTGAGGTTGGCCTTTGAACGCCAGCGTTGACCGCGGCCGGTCCGACGCGGCGGTTGCCACCACGCGCGGCGCGGTCAGCCGTCGCGTCGTTCTGCTGCTTCAGTTGGTGCTGTTCATGGTTCTCGCGCTCGGCTGGGAAGCGGCCGTTCGCCTGAACTATGCGGATGAGTTCTTCTTCAGCAAGCCTTCGGATATCGGCCTGCGGATCGCCACGTGGATCATCTCCGGCTCGATCTGGAAGCATCTTGCGACGACCCTGATCGAGGCGCTGCTCGCGTTTCTGTTGGGCGCATTGTCGGGTATTGCCAGCGGCCTCGTGCTGGCACGCATCGACCTGCTGGCCGCGGTGCTCGACCCCTACATACGCATCCTGAACGCCCTGCCGCGCGTCATCCTCGCACCGATTTTCCTGCTGTGGTTCGGGCTCGGCATTGCGTCCAAAGTCGCGCTGGGCACGTCGCTGGTGTTTTTCGTCGTGTTCTTCAACACGTTTCAGGGCATGCGCGGTGTCGATCCGATCGTGCTGAACAACGCACGCATGCTGCGGGCATCCAACCTGCAGTTGATGCGCTACGTGTATCTGCCCTCGACCATGTCCTGGATATTTTCCAGCCTGCACACGTCCATCGGCTTCGCCCTGGTTGGCGCCGTGGTGGGCGAATATATGGGCGCCTCCCAGGGGATGGGTTATCTGGTCGCGCAGGCGCAGGGCGTGTTGGACACGACGGGCGTCATGGCGGGGCTGCTGCTGACGAGCGCGGTCGTGCTGATCATCGACATGGGCATCCATCGGCTCGAGCGGCACCTGCTCCGCTGGCAGCCGGACCGGTAGATGCAGAGACGGAGCGATCGCTGTGCAGCAACTCCCGGAATACCGCGTCTTTGCCATCCGCTACGCGACGCGGGAGGCCAACCGCTCCGACCACTTCATCGGCGGCGATCCGCATGACGGGCCGATGCCGATGGACTATTTCCTGTGGGCGATCCAAAGCCCGGATCGGGTGGTCGTCGTCGATGCCGGGTTTACCCGGGACGTCGCGGCAAAGCGCGGACGCATCTTCCTGCGCGACCCGATCGACGCACTGGGCCTGCTGGGGATCGACGCCGCTGCTGTCAAAGATGTCGTCCTGACGCATCTTCATTACGATCATGTTGGTAATTTCGATCGCTTTCCCGCCGCCCAGTTTCATTTGCAGGAACCCGACCTCCATTTCGCCGTGGGCCGTCACATGCGCTACCCGCACATGTCGCAGACCTTCGAGGTGGAGGACGTGGTTGGCATCGTCCGCCTCAACTATCGTGGCCGGGTGCGGCTGTACAACGGTCGGGTAGAGCTGGCGCCCGGCATCAGCCTACATCCGGCGCCAGGCCACTCCGCGGGGCTGCAATTCGTGCGGGTGCATACCGCGCGCGGCTGGATCGTCCTCGCCTCCGACGTATCGCATTTTTATGAGAATATCGAAACGAACCGCCCGTTTCCGGTGTGTGTCAGCGTTGCCGACACGTTGGACAGCTATGAGCTGGTGCGTGCCGCGGTCGCCTCGCCGGGGCAAATCATTCCGGGACACGACCCGCTCGTGATGCACCGATATCCGGCGGTCGGGCACGCCCTGCAGGGGCATCGCCGTCCGTCTTGATGTGGCACCAAGCGAGTGAGATCGCCGCAAGGCGTGGCTTGAGCCAAACATGACCCGAGCCGCCAAATGAACGCCAGCATGCGAGCGCTGCATCGTCGTCGCGTTCAGCGTTATTTCATGCATTACCGCATTGTTGCTTTCCTTCGCAGGATCGGTCCGTGCTTCGATCCTGGGCATGAGCACCTGGACTGCACCCACGCCCCCCGCCACCGCCGAAGGCCGCTTCGCGCTCATCATGAGCCGATTGATGCAGGTGGTGGCGACGGTGGGATGGCAGCGCGGCGCGCCGGCGGGGCTGCTCATTCTGATCGGGCATTATCTGGCGCGGCTGCGCAACCGGTTCGCCGCGCTGGCGGCGCGGGTTCGCGCCGGGACGCTGCCGACGCCGCGAACCCGCGTGGCGCGCGAGGTGGCGGAGGATGCCGAGGCGCCCCCGCCGCCACCGCCAGCGGCCTGGCAGATGCCGCGCGGCCTTTGGCTGGCTGGTGCATCTGGGCGGCTACCACGCCGCGATCCATGGCAGCCAGCTTGTCCATCTGCTCGAGGATCCCGAGTTTCAGGCGTTGCTGCGCGCCGCCACCGCAGATGGCACGGCTGCTGCGGCCATTGTTCTGGGCGCTGAACAAGGCGCCGGGCCCCGATCTGCTGCCCGCCGCCGGCCGCACGGGCGCGGCGTGCCGCTTCGCCTCCGCCCTGCAACAGCATGGCGGAGGCAGCCCCATGCATGCCTGACGCCACGCCCGCGCCTGAGGGGAAACCCCGCTCCAGAACGACCCGCGGAAAATAGACCCGCGGAGAACAGACCCGCGCAAAACAGACCCGTGCAAAACAGGCCGGCGCGACTGGACTGGGCGAGCTTGCGGCCGGTTCCGATCGGCAGGATCGTTTATCGCGATTAGACCAACCCGCCAACGCTTGACCATATCGTTGCGGTAAGTTAACGAACTCTCACGCCGCCGCCGCCGCACCGCTCTCCCGCCGCTGAGGCGCCATATCCGGTCGAGGCGCTCTACCCCCGAGCAGGCGATGGGCGATCAGGATGATCGTCCGGCCCTCGGCGGTCTCGTTCAACGTGGCATAGAACGCGCGCTCGGTGTCCACATCGAGACCCGCGCAGGGCTCGTCCAGGATCAGCACCGGCGCCTTCGGACAGCAGCGCGCGCGCCAATGCGAGGCGCCTGCCCTGCCCGCCCGAGAATCCCGCGCCGCCCTCGCCGACCCAGGCGTCCAACCCGTCCACCAGACCGCGCACCATGTCGCCGATCCGCGCCGCATCGAGCGCCGCCCATAGCGCCGCATCGTCGGCATCCGGCCGCGCGAGGAGGAGATTGCGGCGGATGGTGTCGGCGAACAGATGCGTCGACTGCGACAGCCAGCCGATCCGCGCCCGGACATCCGCCGCGGCGAGGGTGGCGATGTCGATGCCGTCGAGGAGCACCTTGCCCTGCTCGGGCGCCGCCACCTTGAGCGCGAGCGCGGCCAGGGTGGATTTGGCCGGCACCCGAGGGGCCCAGCAGCGCCACCCGGCTGCCCTGGGGAATTTCCAGCGTCAGCCCCCTGAACACCGGCGGCCGGTCCGGCTGCCAGCGGAACACGACGCCCTCGAAACGCAGCGCATGCCCGGGCGGCGGCGGCGCAGGCGATACCGGGTCGCGCACCGGGATCGGGCCCTCCGCCGCCTCCAGCACCCGGCGCGCCGCGGCCACCGACAGCCCGGCGAGCGCACCGGCGCGCGGCAGACCGCCCACCGTCTCGAACGCCGCAACCACGACGAACACCACCACTGCCGCCTGGGCATGATGCGTGAAGATCAGCACGGTCAGGACCGCCGCCTGCCCGCACAGGAACGCCGCCGCGCCCGCCGCCGCCGCGCTGTGCGCCTGCTCGCGCTGGGCGGCCATCAGCGCGGCCTCACGCGACTGCATCGCCGCGAGCATCCGCCCTTCGGCACCGAACGCCTTGACCTCGCGCAACCCGACGATGGCGTCGAGCGCGGCGATCCGCAGCGCCGACCCCGCCGTCGCGACTTTCTCGCCGCCGGCGACCGCACCACGCGCGATGAAGGCGGGCAGCAGGAACGCGCCGATCGCGAACAACACCGTGATCATGATGGCGAGTGCGGGCGAATCGCGCCAACCGAACACGAGCAGCACCGGCAGCAGCAGCACCGCACAGGCGAGCGGCACGAGGATCCGCAGAAACAGACCGTCCAGCGCCTCGACATCGTTGACCAGCCGCGCCAGCACGTCGCCGGCATGGCGAAACCCAAGACCGCCCGCGGCGCGCGCCGCCAGGCCGCTGAAGAACCACACGCGCAGATCCGCCAGCGCGCGGAACGTCGCGTCATGCGTCACCAGCCGCTCCAGGTAGCGCAGCACCACGCGCACCGGCCCGATCACCCGCACCAGCAGCGGCGCGACCACCGCGCCACCGGCCAGCATCCCGGCCACCAGCGATCCCGAGACGGCCGTGAGTGCCACGCCGGCAGCGGCGGAGGCGAGCGAGATCAGCAGCCCGGCGAGCAGGAACGGCCAGCGCGGCCGCCACAGCGCGAGGATACGGCCCAGCGGCCTCACGCCACGCCGCGCATCGTCACCGCCCGCCCCGCCCGCAGATCGAGCCGCCTGCCGCCGAAACTATGCGCCGCCGCCGAGTGGCTCGCGAGGATCACCGTGCGGCCGAGCGCGAGGCGACGCAGACCCTCGAGCACCTCGGCCTCGGTGACCGGGTCGAGATGCGCGGTCGGTTCGTCGAGCAGCAGGAGCGGCGCGTTCTTCAGGAAGGCGCGGGCCAGCGCGACACGCTGCGCCTGGCCGCCCGACAACCCGTAGCCGCCCTCGCCCACCACCGTGTCCAGCCCCTGGGGCAGCAGCGCGGCAAATGCGTCCACCTGGCCGAACCGCGCCGCATCCGCGATCTCGGCATCGGTCGCCTCGGGGCGGGCGAAGCGGATGTTGTCGCGGATGCTGCCTGCGAACAGCATCGGGCGCTGCCCCATCCACGCCGTGAGGTTGGCCAGCGCAGCCGGCACCAGGATGGAGATCTCCGCGCCGTTCACGGTCACCCGACCGGCATCCGGTCGCACGAAGCCGAGCAGAATTTCCAGGATCGTGGTCTTCCCCGATCCGGATGGCCCGACCAGCACGAGCGTCTCGCCGGGGGGCACACGAAAACTGAGCTTGTCCAGCGCGTGGCCGCGGGCCGGATCCCAGGTGAACGAGACATCCTCGAACGCGATGGCGACCCCGCGGGCCGCGACGTGGCGTACCGGCCGCACCACTTCGGGCGGCGGGGCCGGGGGAAATTCCACCAGCGCCTCGGCGGCACCGTGCGCCTGCATGCCGTCCTGATAGGCCGCGGCGAACCCGCGCAACGGGGCGAAGAACTCCGCCACCAGCAGCAACTCCGCCAGGGCGCGCCCGGCGTCGCGATGCTCGGCGAACGCCCGCAACGCTAGCACCACCAGTGCCAGCGCCGCCGCACATTCCAGCGCCGTGGAGGACAGGAACGCGACGCGAAGCACCCGCATCGTGCGGCGCCGCAACTCGTCGGCGGCTGCCGCCAGCGCGCGCGCCTCGTCCTCGGCCCGGCCATGGAGCACGATCGTGGCGATCCCGCGCACCCGGTCGAGGAAGCGCGTCTGCAGTCGCGCCATTGCCGCGAACTGGCGTCGCGACGCGGCGGCCGCGCCGATGCCGGCGACCGCCATGCCCAGCGGCACCAGCGCACCGGCACAAGCCAGAATGGCCGCGCCCCACGGATCGAGCCACAGCACGGCAAGCAGAACCAGCGCCGGCCCCGCCACCGCCAGGATCCTGGCCGGCAGGAACCGCGCGAAAAATCCGTCCAGCGCCTCGATGCGATCGACCGCGACGCTCGCCAGTTCCCCCGAATGCCGCGTCCGCAGCGCCGCCGGCCCCGCCGCCAGCACCCCGGCCAGCAGATGCGTGCGCAACCGCCGCCGCGCCGCGGCGCCGGACTCGAACGCCGCCATTTCGAACGCCATCGCCGACAAGGCCCGTAGCGCGGCCAGCGCGGCGAACCCAGCCAGCAGCGGCCATGGCACCGCGCCTCCGATCACCCGACGGAGTGAAAATCCGATGCAAACTGCTTGGCCGATTCCGGCGGCGACACCGACCATCCCGAGTGCCACCACGCCGCGCACGGCGCGCACCCCCATTTTCGTCTGCTCGCGCAGCCAGAGTTTCGCGCCCGCCCGAGCGGCGGCTGGCATGCTTTCGATGGTCTCCGTCATGCGCGGGTTTTAGCGCATGCGGTCGGCTTTGAAACCCGCGCCTTCGGGTGAAATGTATGATAGCTCGCTGGAACGCGGCGCCGCTGCACGCTATGCGAGGGCATGCTCCCCACCCTCGTCATCGCCCTCGGCGGCGCCATCGGCAGCGTCGCGCGCTACTGGACCGGGCTTGCCGCCGCCGCGCTGTGGGGAACCCGCTTCCCCTGGGGCACCCTGCTGATCAACGTGCTCGGCAGTTTCGTAATCGGTTGGTACGGACTCATCTCGACCGGCACCGGAGCGCTGCCGGCACCGAACGCGCTGAGATTGTTCGTGCTGATCGGGTTCTGCGGCGGCTTCACCACGTTTTCCTCGTTCAGCCTGCAGACCTATGAATTGCTTCGCGGGGGTAACTGGCCGGCCGCCGCCGGCAATGTGCTGCTTTCGGTGGTGCTGTGTCTCGCAGCCGTCGGCTTTGGCGTCTGGGTGGCCGGACTTTCTCGGCCGCTCACCTCTTCTTAACCCGAGCGGCGCATGGTCGGGCGCGCATGCTCACCCGCCGTTCCCTGCTGGCCGTTCCCGCCGCGCTGGGCTTGCCGCGCGAAGACAGCCTTGTACTCGATGCCGTGTCATCCGGCCACGTCATCCTGCGACGCCCCCGCCAGGGCGACGGCCTGATCCTGCCCGCCGACCGCGCACGCATCACCGGTCGCTTCACCCTTGCCGGGCGCGAGATCACCTCCGTCGCCTTCGCCGCGGATCCGGACACAGAAACCGCGATCGACCTTCTCGCCCTCGCCGTTCTCGCAGCGGACGCTCCGCCGCGCCTCGTGGCGCTCGAATTGCTTGCCTATGCCGACGCCGAGGGCATCCGTCTGTCGAGCACGATGGCCGCCACGTCCGATGCGACCCGCGTGGCGTTCTCCCGCTCCGGCTCTTTCGCGCGCGGCGCCACCCTGGTCACGAGCAGCGTCTGGCGGGATTTTCTGGCGTGGTCGGGCGACGGGTTGCCATTGCAGGATATGCCGATCCATCCGCCGCCGGAGCATTCCTGGGCGGCGCTGCTGGCCGTCCGGCGGTCGCGCGTGCGCGTGGTGCTGGCCGGCGACGTGGCGGAGGTTACGCCGTCGCTGCTGCGAGATACCTATCTGCTGCGGCCATTGCGCCTATAGGCGGTCGGCGGGCGGGATGAGCGGGCTGCTCACGCGACCAGGGCCTGCTTCGCCGTCTCCGCCAGATAGGTCGCCGCGATCGGCAGAACCGCATCATTGTAGTCGTAGCCCGGATTATGCAGCCCACGTCCGTCCGGAGCGGGGCCGTTGCCGATCCAGGCGAACGCCCCCGGACGCTCCATGAGATACCAGCCGAAATCTTCGCTCGCCATCGAGGGCGGAACGTCGCGTCGAACGGTAATTCCGGCCGCCTCCGCCGCTCCCGCTGCGAGGTTCGCCTCGGCCAAACTGTTCACGGTCGCGTCCATACCAACGCGCACCAAAACCTCCGCCCGCAGACCGTAAGTGGCCGCGACGCCCTGGGAAATACGGTGGATGCTCTGCACCACCACGTCGCGCACCGCTGGTTTGAAGGTGCGACACGTGCCGCGCATCGTCACCCGGCTGGGGATCTGATTTGCCGCCATGCCGCCTTCGATGGTGCACATCGACACCACCGCCGTTTCGAGCGGATCGACCTCGCGCGCAACGATGGATTGCAGCGCCACCAGCAGGTGGCCCGCCGCCAGCATCGGATCGCGCGTCAGATGCGGCATCGCGGCGTGGCCGGCGAGCCCCTGCAGCACGATCTCGACCCGCGCACCCCCGGCCATCACGGGACCGGCGTGCAGCGCGACGACCCCGGCCTCCAGGCCCGGCCAGTTGTGGTAGCCGAAGATCCGCTCCATCGGGAAACGCCGCAGCAATCCGTCGTCGAGCATCGCCCGCGCGCCGCCATAGCCCTCCTCAGCGGGTTGGAACACCAACTGCACCGTTCCGCTCCATGCTGTGTCGCGCACCAGCAAGGCCGCGGCGCCGAGCAGGCTCGTCGTGTGCCCGTCATGTCCGCACGCGTGCATCACACCGGGTCGCGTCGAGGCATAGGCAAGTCCGGTCGTCTCGGCGATCGGCAGCGCGTCCATATCTGCGCGCAGCCCGACGCTGCGGTTGGACGAGCCGCGCGAGATGGTAGCCACCACGCCGTGCCCGCCGACGCCGGCAACGAAGGGCACGCCCAACTCCGTCAGACGATCGCAGACGAAGGCGGCGGTCTGGGTCTCCTCCAGCGACAATTCCGGATGGGCATGCAGATGGCGCCGCCATTGCGTCAGGCTGCTCGCTAGCGTATCGTCCATCATCGAGCTCCAGAGTTCGTCATTCCCCCGCCGCCACCTCGGCGAGCTGCGCGTCCGGCTCGCGGGCGCGGCGTAGCGGGATATCTATCTCATAGCACGTTCCTTGCTCCTCCATAACGGTCAGCGTCGCACCGAGTTGGCGAGCAAAACCGCGGATCAGCTGTATACCGATGCCATCGCGCACGCCGGTCTCGGTATCGGCGCGCCCGGCGGGAATGCCCACGCCGTCGTCGCGTATCACCAACAGCGCATGCGCATCGCGAGTCGTCAGCGTGACCCAGATATGGCCGGATCGGCCGCCGGGAAAAGCGTATTTGGCGGCGTTACTGACCGCTTCCGTAACGATCAACGCGATCGGCACCGCCTGATCCGACGAAATCTGCAGTTCCGTTGCATCGATCTGCACCTCCACACGCTCCGGCGTGTGATCGCCCGGGCGGTCTCCGATGGCCGCCACCAACTGGCCGCACAGCTCGTTGAGGAAGCTGCGCATGTTGATGGTGTGCAATTCGTTATGCGCGTAAAGATGCCGGTGCAGCGTGGCCAGCGCGCGAATGCGATCGCGCGCAGACTGGAATTCGGCCTTCGCCTGCGGCTGTCTGATCCGGCTCGCCTGCAGATTGAGCAGCGACGCGATGATCTGCAGGTTGTTCTTCACCCGATGGTGAATTTCCTGCATCAGCAGATCCTGCTGGGTGCTGGCGACGCGAAGCTGCTTTTCGCGTTCGGCGAGCGAGGCGGCCGCCTGCGAGAACGAAATTGCAAGTTCGTGCACCTCGCGCGGCGCGTGCTCCGGTGGCATGGCGTCGAAGGTGCCGCCCGATCGCCATTTCTGTACCGCCGCCGACAGGCGCTTCACAGGAACCACGACGGTCATGTTGGCTCCCAGCGTGACGGCAATCAAACCGCCCGCCACGACAGCGGCAAGTTCGGCGAATCGATAGCCCAACCGCAAGCGGGCCGCCGCGATATCCGCAGTCGCACTCATCCCGACCAGCAGCCGCAGACCGGTGATCATGACGGCTGATTTGTAGGCGTAGATGTCGCCGGCTGAATTCGTCAGCAGCACAGGATTGGCGGATTGCTCTACCGTGGCGAGTTCGGTTGCCGACGGAAACGCGTCAGCGGCAACGTCCCCGATGGGCATGGCCGTATTCGCATCGTCGATGAACCAGACGCTGACGCCGGCTTCGGGAAGCGGTGCGTAGGTCGGTTGGGTGAGCCAGCCCAGTTTGAGGCTCGCCACCATCAAATCGCCCGCGCTCTCGTCGGCACGTGTGGGCAGCCGGGTGGAGGTGACGAGCACGGGAAGGTGGGTAAATTCGCCGGCGCCGATCAGGACAATTGAAAACGGTCGCGACAAAGCGATGCGCAGCGCCGACGCGGCGACATCCAGCACTTGCCCACGTCGCACCCTGGCCGCATCGGTCGCCGCGCAACGGATTGCGCCCGATGCATCGGTGACCAGGAAACCCCCGAACTGTGCATGCAGGATTTCGTGCGCGCGTTGCAGACTGAGGTCGCACCCCGGGAGGTTGCCATCCGTCAGCGCAGGATCCCGGGATATCTGCGTAAGCTCGCGCGCCGCGTCGTCGATCACGGCTTGATAACGGGCGGCGACTGCACTGTACGTCAGTTCTACGCGCCGCTGAGGCTGCCCCGCCAAGACGCGATAATTCTGCCACGCGAGCCAGCTTCCCAGAATGAAAAGCGGCACCACGGCGGTCAGCAGCAGCGCAAGGAGGCGCTCCTGAACACCAGCCGGATGACGCCTGAGCCATCCCCCCCCGAGACTACGCACCACGGCCTACAATGACCGCGACACGCCGCTTTTCAATCATTTTTTGCGATCTTCTTCGATCAGCCGAAGAAGTTCGTCCGGAACCGGTTCGCTGGCGATGTCGTCGTACAGTTGGTGAAGCCCGCGCTGCAGCCACAGCTCGAACGCAGCATCCGGCTTCGGCTTGGGTTGGCTGCCTGCCGGAGGAGCCTGATCCTTACGCCGTGTCATCCCGAAATGCTTCATTCCTCAACACCCTGGCCGGCCGGGCCACCACCGAAGGCAACCCGGCCGGCCGGCTACATCCAACGCGCACTAAAATAGAACGTTCCTTACAATTACAAGCCGGAGTTTGCCTCGCGATGGGTGTCACGCTTATCCGCCAGCGCGGCGAGCCCGCCGCGCCGCAGCAGCGCACGTTTCGCCTCGGCAGCCGAGGTGTCCGGCTGCTCGCCCATCAGCCATGTCTCAAGCTGGCGGCGTGCCCGGAACACCCGGCTTTTGGCGGTTCCGACCGCACAGCCGGTGGATTCCGCCAGCGCCTCGTAGCTCATGCCGTGGATGACGACCATGACCAGCGCTTCCCGCTGATCGGACGGCAGCCGCGACATCGCACGAGCCAGTTCCTTGAGTGCGAGCCGGTCCTCATGCGCCGCATTGGTCGCGAAAACCGACGCCGGCACATCGTCGATGTCGGTGGTGTCGCGGCGCTTGCGGAGGTTGGAAATGAAACGGTTGCGCAGGATGCGATGCATCCAGGCGGGGAAATTCGTGCCCGGGATGAAACTTTCCTGCGCCGACAGCGCATTGCACACGGCATCCTGCACCAGGTCTTCGGCGCTCGCCCGGTTGCGGGTCAGCGCCAATGCCTGCACCCGCAGCTTGGGGAGAATGGCGATGACTTGATCGTGGAAGGTGGGGTTGCTTTGAGCGGTCATTGGCGTCTCCAGTGCGTGCATATCTGATCAATGAATGACGAAGCTGAAGCGTTGCATCCGCCTTATCACGAGAACGCGAGCACCACGGGACGGCTATGTTTCGTCCGTCGCGTCGGCAACCCGCTCCCCCTGCACGTGCTGGGCGAGGTGGCGGCGCGCCCTGGACACACGGGCTTTCATCGTTCCGACCGGCACCGCGCACACCAAGGCGGCATCTTCATGACTGAGCCCCTGCGCACCGACCAGAACCAGAGCTTCCCGCAGCACGGGTGTCAGTTTAAACAGGGCCCGCTGCAAGTCGCTGAGGTCGAGATACCCGGGCTGGGCCGGGTCGCCTGCCTCGTCCTCCGCGAAGGACTGCGCCAGGGCGTGTTGCTCGGTCCGGCGTCGGCGTGCCTGCTCGTAAAACGCGTTGCGGAGAATCCGGAACACCCAGGCGCGAAAGTTGCTCCCGGGTTGAAACTGGGGCAGAGCGGCCAATGCCCGCACGATGGCCTCCTGCACGAGGTCATCGGCTTCGGTCTGCTGGCGAACCAGAAATCTCGCGAAACCGCGCAGTTCGGGAAGCAAGGCGATCAGCATCCGCCGCGGTTCGACACTCTCCAACACGCATCCGATCTTGCAAGCACAGCGAACCGGGCCGACTTTCGTACCTTTAGCCGTGCCAGCCTACCCTAAGGAGTGGATTTTCAATGTCGAGCCTCCCTCGCGAAGAGCTGATCCGGACATTGCCTTATGCGCGGCGCTATGCGCGCGCCGTCACCGGCAGCCAGCGCAAAGGCGATGAACTGGTCGCGTCCAGCCTCAAGGCGCTGCTCGCAAGCGACAAGCTGGAGATGTCGGACGTGCGCTGCGCGCTCTATCACACCGTCACGGGGATTTTCGACGATCGCGTGGTCGATGAGCCGCCGCCGGTCGGCCTGTCGCACAAGCAGCGGCAGTTGTTGCTGCTGACCGCCCTGGAGGAGCTGACGGCCGAGGAGGCCGCGGCGGTGGTCGGACTGCCCGTCGGCGAGGCCTCGTTCCAGCTCAACGACGCGCGCGACCGGCTGCGCGCCTCCGCCGCAGCGGACGTGTTGATCATCGAAGACGAGCCGATCATCGCGATGGACATAGAAGAACTTGTACAAGGCTGCGGCCATCGTGTGATCGGGGTAGCGGCGACCGAGGCGGACGCGGTGTCGATCGCGACCCGGATGCGGCCGGGATTGATCCTCGCCGACATCAACCTGGGCGCCGGCGGCGACGGAACATCCGCGGTCGCGAGGATCCTGGCCCATCACCATGCTCCCGTGATATTCGTCACCGCCTACCCGGAACGGCTGCTGACCGGCGAGGCCCTGGAACCGGCCTTTGTCATCACCAAGCCGTTCGAGCCGCTGACCCTGGCCATCGCCACCTATCAGGCGGTGACCGGCGGAGTGCGTCTCGACTGACCGTGCACCCCCGCCCCGGCGCGGCAGTTTGTCACGACGGGAGCGGGAAACGCCGGGTAAGCGGCGGAACCCTGCCTCCGGTTGCGCGCTGAACAAGAACGAATTGCCGGGTCATCGTTTGTCGCCGACACGTGATTGACGCCTTGGGCGAGAGACACTTGGATGGGGGCGATAGTTTGATGGATCAGGTCATGCCGGCGGCCTCTGCTCACGCGGTGGCGACGAGCGCGCGCTCCGGTGAGCGATCGGGCGGCTCGCCGCGCATCTATTACGTGAACCCGCTCGAGCTTGGTCCGCTGGCCAAATGGGAGGCGGCGTTCGCCTGGGCGGCGTCGCTCGGTTTCTCCCACATCCTGACCGCGCCGATCTTTGCCGGCCCGACCATCACGCTCCCGGCGGATTTCGCGGCGCCCCACCCCGTATTGGCTTGCAGCGGCGATGCCGTCTCGGCACTACGGCGCATGGCGGAACTCGCCCGCGCGCACGGACTGACACTGCTCATGGATGTCGCGCTCGACCGCGTCGCGGCCGCGGGGCGCATTTCCCGTGAGCGCCCCGACCTGTTCGCTCTACCGGATGCCGCAGCGCTCGATCCCCGCCGTTTTCCGGCCGAAGCCGATGCCGCCCTCGCCCGCTTCGAGGGCGGGCACGAGGCCTTGGCGGCGTTCTGGGAAGCGCAATTTGCGGCCTGGCATGAGGCCGGTGTCAGCGGATTCCGCATCACCTCTCTGGCGGACACGCCGGCTGCCCTGGTCAGTCGGATCGCCCGGAGCGGGCACTATCTGCTGTTCGGCTGGCTGCCGACGATTGCTGCGGAGCATCCGACCGGCTTCGAATCATGTGGCCTGGACTTCGTGCTGGGCGTGCTCCCGGCTCCCGAGCCGGGATCGGACCGCCTGTGGACCGAACACGCGGCATTGCGGCGCGTGGCACCTTTGATCGCATGTGTCGAAGCGCCGTTCGGCCCGCGATTTGCCGCATCGTTGCAGGATCCGACCGTGCTGCCGATTGCCCAATCCCGCGCCGCTGCGCTGGCGAGCGCCCTGGGGGACGGCTGGATGATGCCGATGGGATTCGAGCATTGTGCCCGCCACGCCCTCGATTCACGAGCGGCGGGATCCAGCCGGCGGTCGCGCGGCGACGGTTTCGACATCACGAAGCTGGTGCGGACGGCGAATGCCGCGGTCGCCGCTGGGGAACTCCGGCCGCTGCTCGCCGCCGGCAAGGGCGAAATTGCTTTCCTGCGGAGCGATGCAGACCCCCGCTACGCCCGCACTGCCACGCTCACCGTTGCAAATGCCGACATTGCACGGCGCGCAACGATCGAGCTTGCTCCGCTGCTGGAGGCGGCAGGTGGCCGGTTCCAGACCAGCGACGACGTGGCCGTATTGAGCCTTGCGCCGGGCGCGGTGCGCACGCTCGCGCTGCGCGAGGCTCCGCCGATCCGCCTCGACCGGCCTCCTCTCGCCGTCTCCGCCGCCGTCGCGGCGCGCGAACCTCGTGTCGGTATCGAGGCGGTTGCGCCGATCGTCGAGGGTGGCGCATTCGCCGCCAAGCGGGGCGCGGGAGAGATCGTCACCGTCACCTGCGACCTCCTCGCCGATGGCCATGACAAGCTCGCCGGCGTGGTCAAATGGCGAACTTGCGACTCCGAGACGTGGCACGAAGTGCGGATGCAGCCGGTGGCGAACGATCGTTGGGGCGCCAGCTTTCCGCTCAGCCGGGTCGGCCGCCACGAGTACGTGGTCGAAGCATGGCGCGACGTTTTCGCCAGCTACCGTGATGAACTTTCGAAGAAGCACGCGGCCGGCATCGACGTGCGGCTCGAACTGATGGAAGGGCGGGAACTCGTCACGCACGCCAATCCCGACATCGGGCACCGGCTCGAGGCGATGGAGGTGGCGGAACAAGTCGCAATTCTGTTGTCGGCGGAAACTGCCGCCCTGATGGCGAAGGCCGACAAGCGCCCGTGGGCCGCCCGAACGCAGCCCTTTGCCGTGGAGGCCGATCGTCTCGCTGCGCGCTTCGCAAATTGGTACGAGATCTTCCCGCGCTCGATGAGCGACGATCCGCTGCGCCACGGCACCTTCCGCGATGTGATCCGCCACTTGCCGCGCATTCGCGACATGGGCTTCGACGTAATGTATTTCCCGCCGATCCACCCGATCGGGCGCGTCAACCGCAAAGGCCGCAACAACGCACTTAAAGCGGCCGAGGGCGACGTGGGCAGCCCCTATGCCATCGGGGGCGAGGAAGGCGGCCACGATGCGCTGCATCCCGAACTCGGCAGCTTCGAGGATTTCCAGGCGCTGCGGGCGGCGGCCGAGTCGCAGGGCATCGAGCTCGCCATCGACTTCGCCATCCAATGCGCACCCGATCACCCATGGCTGAAGCAGCACCATGCCTGGTTTGCCTGGCGGCCCGATGGCTCGATGAAATACGCCGAGAACCCGCCGAAGAAATACGAGGACATCGTCAACGTCGACTTCTACGCCGGTGCAGCGATCCCGGATCTCTGGGTCGCGCTATGCGAGGTGGTGATGTTCTGGGCGGAGCAGGGCGTCCGCATCATCCGCGTCGACAACCCGCACACCAAGCCATTCCCGTTCTGGCACTGGATGATCGCCGAGGTTCGTGCACGATATCCCGACGTCCTGTTTCTGGCGGAGGCGTTCACGCGTCCGAAGCTCATGAACCGTTTGGGCAAGCTCGGCTTCACCCAGTCCTACACCTACTTCACCTGGCGCAACACCAAGCGCGAGCTGCAGGAATACCTGACGGAACTGACCGGCGGTGTGGCGCGCGATTTCTTCCGCCCGAATTTCTTCGTCAACACACCCGACATCAACCCGCCCTTCCTGCAAACCGGCGGCCGCCCCGCGCATCTCATCCGCGCTGCGCTGGCGGCGACGCTGTCGGGGCTGTGGGGTGTGTATTGCGGGTTCGAGCTGTGCGAGGCCACCCCCCTGCCCGGCCGCGAGGAATATCTCGACTCCGAGAAATATCAAATCCGGGTCTGGGACTGGTCGCGACCCGGAAATATCGTCGCGGAGATCACTGCGCTGAACAAGGCGCGTCGCCTCAATCCGGCGCTGCAGACCCATCTCGGCGTGACGTTTCTCCCTTCGGACAACGACCAGATCATGTTCTACGAGAAGGCGACGCCAGACCGTTCCAATGTCGTGCTGGTTGCGGTAAATCTCGATCCGGCGCGAACGCAGAGTGCGCAGGTCGAATTGCCGATGTGGCAGTTCGCTCTGTCTGACAGTGCCACGCTGCTCACCGATGATCTTATGGCGAACCGCGCCTTTGCCTGGACCGGCAAATGGCAGACGATCACGCTGAACCCTTCCATGCCATTCGCGCTGTGGCGCGTGCGTCCCGCAACCTGAGAGACCTCATGACCGAGCCCCAGCCCACGCCGACCTCCGACCTGCTCTGGTACAAGGACGCGGTGATCTATCAGGTCCATGTCAAATCGTTCTTCGATGCCGACAACGACGGGGTCGGCGATTTCGAGGGCTTGATCCAGAAGCTCGACTACATCTCCGAACTTGGCGTCACGGCGGTCTGGTTGCTGCCGTTCTATCCTTCACCCCGACGCGACGACGGCTATGACATTGCCGACTATCGCGGCGTCCACCCCGAATATGGGACGCTCGCCACGGTGCGGCGCTTCATCGAGGCGGCGCATGAGCGAGGGCTGAAGGTCGTCACCGAATTGGTGATCAACCACACTTCCGACCAGCACCCATGGTTCCAGCGGGCCCGCGCGGCAGCAAAGGGATCGCCGGAGCGTGACTTCTACGTGTGGTCCGACAGCGACGACAAATATGCCGGAACGCGCGTCATCTTCGTCGACACCGAGAAGAGCAACTGGACGTGGGACGAACAGGCGCAGGCCTATTACTGGCACCGCTTCTACTCGCATCAGCCGGATCTTAATTTCGACAATCCCGAAGTGCTCAAAGAAGTGCTCTCGGTGATGCGTTTCTGGCTGGATCTCGGCATCGACGGGCTTCGGCTCGACGCGGTGCCGTATCTCGTCGAACGGGAAGGCACCAATAACGAGAACCTTCCCGAAACGCATGCCATCCTCAAGCAGATACGCGCCGCGCTGGACGAGCATGCCCCTGGCCGGATGTTGCTCGCCGAGGCGAACCAGTGGCCCGAGGACGCGCAGATTTATTTCGGCGACGGCGACGAATGCCACATGTCGTTCCACTTCCCGCTGATGCCGCGCATGTACATGGCGATCGCGCGCGAGGACCGCTTTCCGATCACGGACATCATGCGCCAGACGCCGGACATTCCCGCAAACTGTCAGTGGGCGATCTTCCTGCGCAACCACGATGAGCTGACGCTCGAAATGGTCACCGACAGCGAGCGGGACTATCTGTGGGCCACCTACGCCACCGACCGCCGCGCACGTCTCAACCTCGGCATACGTCGCCGGCTCGCCCCGCTTCTGGAGCGTGACCGTCGTCGGATCGAACTGATGAACGGGCTGCTGCTCTCGATGCCCGGCACGCCGGTGATCTATTACGGCGACGAGATCGGCATGGGCGACAACATCCATCTCGGCGATCGCGACGGCGTGCGCACGCCGATGCAGTGGTCGTCCGATCGTAACGGCGGCTTTTCGCGCAGCGATCCGGCGAGCCTCGTGCTGCCGCCGATCATGGACCCGCTCTACGGATTTCAGGCGCTGAATGTCGAGGCGCAGGCGGCGGACCAGCATTCGCTGCTGAACTGGATGCGCCGAATGTTGGCGGTGCGCAAAAGCTTCGGCGTGTTCGGCCGCGGCTCGTTGCGCTTCCTCTATCCCGGCAACCGCAAGGTGTTCGCCTATCTTCGCGAGTTCGGCGAGGATTCCGTGCTGTGTGTCTGCAACCTCTCGCGAACCGCGCAGGCCGTGGAGCTCGACCTGTCGACCTTTAACGGGCGCGTGCCGGTCGACATGGTCGGTGGCTCGGTGTTTCCGCCGGTGGGCCAGCTCAGCTACCTGCTGACATTGCCGCCCTATGGCTTCTTCTGGTTCCTGCTGGCTCAGGAGGCGAAATTGCCGCAATGGCATAATCCGGCGCCCGAGGCGCTGCCCGAATACGCCACGCTCGTGGTGCGTCACCATATCGAGGAAGTCTTGTTGCCCCAGGCGCGTCGCGTTTTGGAGAGCGAGGCATTGCCGGCCTATGTTCCAAAACGCCGTTGGTTTGCCTCCAAAGGCGAGAAGGTGTCGGCGCTTTCCCTCGCCTACGGGGTGAAGATGCCGGGGGTTCCCGACGTGATGCTGGTCGAGATCGAAGCGGCGGTCGGGGACCGCGCGGAGCGCTATGTGCTGCCGCTGGCGATCGTGTGGGAGGATGAAACGAGTGGCGCGCTCGCCCAGCAACTCGCGCTCACCCGCATCCGTCGCAGCCGTCGTGTGGGCGTGCTCACGGATGGGTTTGCCTCCGATAGCTTTGCCATCGGCGTTCTCGCGCAACTCAACGGGGGTGCGCCGATCAAGCTCAAGGACGGGGAAATTCGTTTCGTCCCCACGACCCGCATGGCGGAGCTTGAACTCCCCGCCGGTGCGGAAATTCGTCGCTTTTCTGCCGAACAATCCAACTCCTCTCTGGTCGTTGCCGACACGGTCGTGCTCAAGATCGTCCGCCATGTGCTCGCCGGCGTGCATCCCGAGGGCGAGATGACCCGCTTTCTGACGGAAAAGGGGTTCGCCAACATCGCGCCGCTGTTCGGAGAGGTGATCCGCATCGATGCCGATGGCACTGCGAACACGCTGATGCTGGCGCAAGGTTTCGTGCGCAACCAGGGCGACGGCTGGACCTGGACGCTCGACTTCCTCGCCCGTGCATTGGAAGAACTGTCCGTCGTCGGCAGCGAACATCACGAGGAAGAACTCGACGCGTTCGCCACCTATGCCGCCTTCGCGACCGCGATGGGCAAGCGCCTCGGCGAGTTGCATGCGCTGCTGGCAACGCCCACCGATCAACCGGAATTTGCGCCGGAGCGGGCCGACGATGCCATGCTCGGCGAGTGGGCCGAGAGCGCCATCGAGCAGATAGACCTCGCTTTCGGAATGCTGCGCAATCTACGGGATTGGCCCGACGAAGAAACCAACGCGCTGGCGACCCGCCTGCTTGAACTCGAAGGCGCGCTGCACGACGCCGCCCACCGCCTCGCCCGGCATGGCAAGGGTGCGCTGCGTACCAGGGTGCATGGTGATTTTCATCTTGGACAGGTGCTGGTGGTGCAGGGCGACGCCTACATCATCGATTTCGAGGGCGAACCCGCACGCCCGATGGAGCAGCGCCGCGCCAAATCCTGCCCGCTTCGCGACGCCGCCGGGCTGGTGCGCAGTTTCGACTATGCTGCCGCGAGCGGACTCACCGGCCGCGTCGCCGCCTCCGCCCAGGCGGGCGAACGCCGTGCCGTTCTGGTCGAACGTTTCCGCGAGGAAGCCAGCCGCCACTTCCTCACCGCGTATCGCGAGGTGCTGACCCAGGCCGCGCATCCCTGGGTGCCGCAAGCAGCGGAGGGGGCGCTGCTCGACCTGTTCCTGCTGGAGAAGGCCGCCTACGAAGTGCGCTATGAGGCCTCCAACCGGCCGACATGGTTGCGTATTCCGCTCCGCGGCCTGCAGGAAATCGCCGACAGAATCCTGATCGCGGAACCGGTGGCATGAACCAGATCCCCAACCGCGGCGCACCGGACCGCGGCGCGATCGATGCCATCCTGATTGCGCGCCACGGCGACCCGTTCGCGGTGCTCGGGCCGCACCAGGTTGACGGGATGGTGGCGGTGCGTGCCTTCCTGCCGGACGCCACCACCGTCGAGGTGATCGCACGTGACAGCGATCAGCCGCTGACGGTACTCGAGCGTATCGAGCAGTCGGGGTTCTGGTCTGGCCTGATGCCCACCGATTTGCCGTATCGCCTGCGCATCACTTCGGGCGATTTGGTCCGCGTGACCGAAGACCCCTACTCGTTCGGGCCATCGCTCGGCGAACTGGACATCTATCTGCTGGCCGAAGGACGGCATCAGGAGGTCGGTCAGACCTTGGGTGCGCATATCATCGAACATGATGGCGTCGTCGGTGTGCGCTTTGCGGTATGGGCGCCCAACGCGCGCCGCGTCTCCGTGGTCGGCCCGTTCAATCATTGGGACGGCCGGGTCCATCCGATGCGCCTGCACATCGGTGCCGGAGTGTGGGAAATCTTCATCCCGCGACTGCTATCGGGCACGCTCTACAAATACGAGATCGTCGGGCCCGACGGCAGCGTGCTTCCGCTCAAGGCCGATCCGGTTGCGGGCGCGGCGCAAAAGCCGCCCGCAACGGCATCGATCGTGATCGACGACCGCTTGCAATGGAGCGACGCGGCATGGATGGAGCGCCGCGCCGCGGCACAGCAGGCGGATGCGCCGATCAGTGTCTATGAGATGCATGCCCCATCCTGGCTGCAAGGCGACGACAGCATGGATGGGTGGAAGCAACTGGCGGAACGGCTCGTTCCCTATATCAAGGGAATGGGCTTCACGCATATCGAGTTGATGCCGGTCATGGAGCATCCGTTCGGCGGAAGCTGGGGCTATCAGCCGCTCGGCCAATACGCGCCCAGCGCGCGCATGGGCTCGCCGGAGGGGTTCGCCTATCTGGTGGATCGCTGCCATGAAGCCGGTATCGGCGTCATTCTGGATTGGGTGCCCGCGCATTTCCCCACCGACGCCCACGGGCTCGCCCGCTTCGACGGTACGCCGCTGTACGAACATGCGGATCCGAACGAAGGCTTCCACCAGGACTGGAACACCTACATCTACAACCTCGGCCGCAACGAGGTTCGCGCCTTCCTGATCGGCAGCGCGGTGCATTGGCTCGAACGTTACCATGCCGACGGGTTGCGCGTGGATGCCGTCGCGTCGATGCTGTATCGCGACTATAGCCGCAAGGCTGGCGAATGGGTGCCCAACCGGTACGGTGGCCGGGAGAACCTGGAATCCGTCTCGTTCTTGCAAGAGCTGAGTCGCGTGGTGCGCGACCGGTGCCCCGGCGCCATTCTGGTCGCCGAGGAAAGCACCGCCTGGCCGGGCGTGTCGCGTAGCGCCGACGAAGGTGGGCTCGGGTTCAACTTCAAGTGGAACATGGGCTGGATGCACGACACCCTCCATTACATGGAGGAAGATACAATCAATCGCCGCTGGCACCACGACGAGATCACCTTTGGCCTGGTGTACGCGTTTTCCGAGAACTTCGTGCTGCCGCTGTCGCATGACGAGGTGGTCTACGGCAAAGGCTCGATGATCGGGAAGATGCGCGGTGACGAGTGGCAGAAATTCGCCAATCTGCGCGCCTATTACGGGTTCATGTGGAGCCATCCCGGCAAGAAGCTGATCTTCATGGGCGGGGAGATCGCCCAGGTGCGGGAGTGGAATCACGATCGCTCGCTGGATTGGGAACTGCTCGATCAGCCGCTGCACGAGGGTGTGCAGCGTGTCGTGCGCGACCTCAACCACCTGTATCGCGACACGCCGGCGCTGTACCGCAAGGACTGTGACGGCGCGGGCTTCCGCTGGGTCGTGCTCCACGACCGCGAACAGAGCGTGTTCGCCTATCTCCGCTTCGGCAACGAGGGCGACAAGCCGGTTCTGGTGGTGTGCAACTTTACCCCGGTGCCGCGTTTGGGATATCGCGTCGGGGTGCCGCATGGCGGCTTCTGGCACGAGCGTTTCAATAGCGATGCATCCGGTTACGGTGGTTCGAACCTCGGCAACAGCGGCGGCGCAACGGCGGAGGACATTGCCTGCGGCGAGTTTCCGGCGTCGCTGAATCTGATCGTGCCTCCCCTCGCGACCGTGATCTTCCAGGCGGAATAATGACAACGAGCTTCGGCTATCGCCTGCCGTTCGGCGCGCAATACGCCCCGGACGGAACCTTGTTTCGCATCTGGGCGCCAAGCGTCGGAACACTGAATCTGGAATTGGACGGCGGCGGCAGTATCGAGATGTCGCCCGAGGATGACGGATGGTGGACGGCGACGGTTCGTTGCGCACCGGGCCGTCGCTATCGGTATCGCCTCCCCGACGGACTCGCGGTCCCCGATCCGGCCTCACGGCTGCAGAGTGGTGACGTGCATGGCTGGAGCGTGGTGGTGGATCCCGCCACGCACGCCTGGCAAAACACGCAGTGGAACGGCCGCCCGTGGCACGAGGCGGTGGTCTATGAGCTGCACGCCGGGCTGATGGGCGGCTTCAGCGGCATTTTCGATCGGCTGGAGACGATTCGAGAATTCGGCTTCACCGCCATCGAAATCATGCCGATCGCGGATTTTCCCGGCCGCCACAACTGGGGATACGATGGGGTTCTGCCCTACGCACCCGACGAAGCCTACGGCACGCCAGACGACCTGAAGAACCTGATCGACCGGGCGCACGGTCTCGGCCTGATGGTGTTTCTCGACGTCGTCTACAATCATTTCGGGCCGGACGGCGCCTATCTTCACGCCTACGCCGCCACGTTCTTCGACGACGACAAACATACGCCCTGGGGCGCCGCGATCGATTTCCGGCGGCCCGAGGTGCGTGACTATTTCACCCACAACGCGCTGTACTGGCTGCACGAGTATCGTTTCGACGGGCTGCGTTTCGACGCGGTGCACGCCATCGAGGAACCCAGCTACCTGCCGTATCTTGCGGGCGAAATTCGTCGCGGGGTCGAGCCGGGACGCTTCGTGCATCTGGTTTTGGAACACGAAGGCAACAAGTCAACGCTGCTGGGCGGCGGTCCCACCAAATTCGATGCGCAATGGGCCGACGACGCGCATCATTGCTTCCACGTGCTGCTGACCGGCGAGACCGAAGGCTATTACGAGGACTACCAGGACGCCGCGATCTTGCTGGCGAAGTGCCTCGCGGAGGGCTTCGCCTACCAGGGGCAGGTCTCGCCGCGCGGCCATGTGCGGGGCGAGCCGAGCGGCGAGCTGCCCACCACGGCCTTCGTCTACTGTCTGCAGAACCACGACCAGATCGGCAACCGCGCAATGGGCGAGCGGCTGACCAGCCTCGCCGACCCGGACGCGCTGCGCGCGGCCCAGGCGGTGCTGCTGCTCGCGCCGATGATCCCGATGCTCTTCATGGGCGAGGAAACCGGCAGCACGGCGCCGTTCCTGTTCTTCACCGACCACAGCGAGGAACTGGCCAAGCTGGTCCGCGAAGGGCGCCGCAAGGAATTCGCCCATTTCGCCGCCTTCCAGGATGCGAAGCGGCGCGCGCAAATCCCCGATCCGAACGCCCGCGCCACCTACGAGCTTTCGGCGCCCGACTTCTCGGAGGAAGATCCCGACACGGTGGCTCAGACCAGAATCCTGCTGGGGCTGCGCCACCGCCACATCGTGCCGCGCCTGCCCGGCACCGTCAGCATCTCGGCCGTCGCGCTTGGCACGACGGGCGTGCTGGCGCGCTGGCAACTTGGTGATGGCGCCGAACTGATCATTGCCTGCAATCTTGGCGCGGCGGGGGTGTCGGTCGAGCCGCTCGGCGGCGCCATGATGTTCGAGAGCCAGCCGGGGGATGCCGAAGCGCTCCGTGAGGGATCACTGCGCGGTCGTTGCACGGTCGCGCTGCTGCAGGAGCGCACGTGAGCGACGACGCGTTGAAAGCACTCGCCGAAGCGGCTGGACTGGCTCCCAGGTGGAAGGATTATCGCGGTGAATCGCATGAGGTGGCACCCGACACGCTGCGCAGCGTGCTGGCCGCGCTCGACCTGCCTGCCGGCACCGATGACGACGTGCGCGACAGTACCGCCCGTCTGCACGCCCCCGACGAGGCCATCGCTTCGCTGCTGACGCTGCCGGTCGGCGAGGCCATGCGACTGCCGGTGCCCGGCGCGCTGCGGATCGTGCTGGAGGACGGCACGGTGATCGAGGGGAAGGACGAGATCCCGCCGATCGGCCAGGCGGGCTATCACCGGCTCGAATTCGCCGATACCGGCGTGACGCTGGCGGTGGTGCCGCGCTCCTGCGTGGCGGTGCCGCCGGGCCGGCCGTGGGGCATTGCGGTGCAGCTCTATTCGTTGCGCCGGGCGGGCGATGGCGGGATCGGCGATTTCTCCGCGCTCACTCAGTTCGTGAACGCGGCCGCCCGGCACGGCGCCGATGCGGTGGCGATCAGTCCGGTGCACGCGCAATTCTCCGCCGACCCCGACCGTTTCAGCCCCTACGCGCCCTCCAGCCGCATCATGTTGAACGTGTTTCATGCGGATGCGCCGGAGCCGAATGTGGCGCTGGAAGCATCGGACCTGGTGAATTGGCCGGCCGCCGCCCGGCTGCGCCTGCAGCAATTCCGCGCCATGTTCGACAGCGGCGCCCTGCGGCACGAGTTCGACGCGTTCCGCGCATCGAGTGGCGAGCCGCTGGAGGCCCATGCGCGGTTCGAAACGTTGCACGGCCATTTCTACGGAGCCGATCCGCAGCGCTGGCACTGGCGCTCCTGGCCGGAACCGTTCCGCAACCCGGCCAGCCCCGATGTCGCCGCCTTTGCGGCCGAGCATGCGAATGAGGTGGCTTTCCATGCCTACCTCCAGTTCCTCGCCGATCGAGGTTTGTCCGCCGCCCCGCCGTCGGCCCGCATCATCGTCATCGACGACGCCACGCCGGAGCCCGCCCTCGCCGCCTGGCTCAGCCGCCTGGCCGCCACCGGCGCCATCACCCTGCTGCGCCACACCCGCAATCAGGGCTTCCCGGCGGCGGTCAACACCGGCCTCGCCGCCGCCCCCGGCCACGACATCCTGCTGCTCAACAGCGACACGCTGGTGCCTCCCGGCGCCATCGCCGCCTTGCATCAAGCCGCCTACGCCGATCCCGCCACCGGCAGCGTGACGCCGTTTTCCAACCAGGCCACCATCCTGAGCTATCCGGATCGTGCTGGCGGCAATGCCATCCCCAGCCTGGCCGCCGCCACCGCCCTGCACCGCCACGCCGCCGCCGCCAACGGTACGTTGACCGTGGAAATCCCCACCGGCATCGGCTTTTGCATGCTGCTGCGTCACGACTGCCTGGCCGCCACCGGCCCCCTGCGCGCCGGGATTTTCGCACAAGGCTATGGTGAGGAGAACGATTGGTGCCTGCGCGCCCGCCATCTCGGCTACCGGCACATGGCCGCCACCGGCGTCTATGTCGCGCATCGCGGCGGCGTTTCCTTCGGCGCCGCCGGCCAGGCCCTGAACCTCCGCAACGCCACCCTGCTGAACCGCCTGCATCCCGGCTACGACGTGCTGATCGCCGCCTTCAACGCCACCGATCCCCTGGCCGCCGCCCGCGCCGCTCTTGATGCCGAACGCCTGCGCGCCGCCGCCCGCGCCCCCCACGCCGACCCCAACGCGCGCAATGGCGTGCTGCTGATCTCGCACCAGCATGGCGGCGGCGTGGCCCGCCGCCTGCAGACTGACATCGCCAGCCGCCGCGCCCGGGGCCAGCGCCCGCTCCTGCTCATCCCCGCCGCCCCGGACGATCCCGCCACCCCATTCCCCTGGGCCGCCCAGCTCGGCGAAACCGCCACCTCCCACCCCAATCTGCGCTTTAAAATGCCCCGAAGATGAACCAGCCCTGCTGGACCTTCTGACCAGCTTGCGCCTGCGCAACATCATCCTGCATCACGGCCTCGGCCATCACCCTCTGATCCGCACCCTGGCGGCCCGGCTCGGCCTCCCGCAGGAGATCGTCATCCACGATTACGCCAGCTTCTGCCCGCGGGTGAACCTGCTCACCCGCACCACCCCGGACGCCCCCTTGCGCTATTGCGGCGAACCGGCCGTGCCGCATTGCACGCTATGCGTCGAACGTAACGGCGATGAGACGTTCGAGGGCCTGACCGTGCCGCAGCGCCTGGCCCGTTCGGCTGCCGAATTCGCCGCCGCCGCCCGCATCACCACCCCCTCGGCGGACGCCACGCGCCGCATCGCCCGCCACTTCCCAGGCATCCACCCCAGCATCACACCGTGGGAGGCCGACACCGCGCGCGAGCCCTCGCGCCCCACAGCGCGCCAACAGTCGCGCACCACATCGCGACGCATCGCCGTGATCGGCGGCATCGGCCCCGCCAAAGGCTACGACATATTGCTGGACTGCGCGCATGACGCCGCCGCCCGCCAACTGCCGCTGCACTTCATCATCGCCGGCGCCAGCGCCGATGACGAACCCTTAATGCAGGCCGGCATCTTCATCACCGGCGCCTATGAAGAAGGCCAGGCCACCGCGCTACTCGCCAGCCTCGATGCCGACCTCGCCTTCCTGCCCTCCATCTGGCCGGAAACCTGGTGCTTCGCCCTTGGCGAAGCCTGGGCCGCCGGGCTGCAGGTGCTGGCCTTCGACCTCGGCGCCCAGGCCGACCGCATCCGCGCCACCGGCAGAGGCGCGGTCCTGCCGCTCGGCTTGCCGGCAGCCCGCATCAACGACACTCTGCTTGCGTGGCAGCCGGATTCGGGTCATTCAACCGCGCCGGAACCACGTCCGGAACGCTCGAATTTCAACCAGAGGTAACCATGGCTCAGCCTAAAACCGCCGATCAGCCTCCCGTCCCGGCAGCCCCGGCGGAGCTTATCAACGAGCTGAAGGTTACCGGCCATCTGATGACGCTGCCGGTCGGCTTATTCTGTATCCAAAACGAACCGCACGCCGCCGCGGCCCAGCGGAACGGCATGCCGGGGGTGCGTCTCTCACCGCCGCCGCAGGGGGCGCAAAACGTCGAAATCATCGGCTTTCGCGCCGATGGCTGGCTGGCCGCCCAGGGCGATGCCGCCTTGGTGCGCATCAGCAACGCCGCCTCTCCCCTACTGGTGACGATCTATCAATACGCCAACCAGCCGGATAGCGCCCCCAAACTCGAAGTCCGGCAGCTCAACACCACCATCGCGGGCCCGCCGGCACCAGCCGGACCACCGGTGCGCATGGACGTCATGGCGCATATCCAGACCCGTGGCGACGTCGGCGCCTTGTTCGGCGACTGGCTGGGCGAGCCCGGCAGCCGCCACTGGATCGAAGGCTTCGCCATCGCCGCCCCTGACGGCATCGCTCCCGCCGATTTCTCCTACCAGGCGGTGCTCGGCCGCGGCTGGCTCTCCCCCTGGATCGAAGCCGGCGCCTATTGCGGCTCGCGCGGCATGGCGCTGCCGTTGCTCGGCCTGCGCCTGCGCCTGGAAAACAACGCCGCCGAAGCCTATGACCTGACCTATGAAGCGAGTTTCGTCGACGGCAGCACCTCCGGCCCGGCCGGCAGCGACGAAACCTGCGAGGCCGCCAGCCTGGCCGCCCTCGAAGCCATCAAAATCACCCTCACCCCCAAACCGCGCCGTAGCCGGGCCAAACGATAACCGCTGAGCCGACCTGATGAAATTCATGTTCGTGCATCAGAATTTCCCCGGCCAGTATCTGCATATCCTGCGCGACCTGCTGGCCGAAAATGAGCGCCACCCCGGCGCCCATGAAATCGTCTTCATGACCGAGCCGAACGAGAATCATCTGCACGGCGTGCGCAAGGTCACCTATGCCCGCCCGCCGGTGCCCAATGCCGGCATCCATCGCGACGCCCATGATTTCAACATGGCGATGCGCCGCGCCGAAGCCGCCGCCGCCGGCGCCCGCCAGATCAAGAGCCTCGGCTTCACCCCGGACATCATCATCGGCCATCACGGCTGGGGCGAATTGCTGAACCTCGGCGATGTCTATCCGGACACACCGCTGCTCGGCTATTTCGAATTCTACTACCGTATCGAGAATTCGGATGTGAATTTCGACCCGGAATTTCCGCTCCCCCCCGAACGTTTCGGCAGCGTGCGGGCCAAGAACTGCGTCAACCTGCAAGCCTACGCCCTCGGCCAGCACGGCCAGGTGCCGACCCGCTGGCAGCACAGCACCTATCCGGACTGGGCGCATACCCGCCTGCATATCATCGAGGAAGGCGTCGATCTGGCGCTCTGCAAACCGCCGTCAGCGCCGCGCAAAACCTTGCAGATCGGCACCCTGCGGGTCACGCCGAAGCAGAAACTCATCACCTATGTGGCGCGCAACCTCGAACCCTATCGCGGCTTCCACAGCTTCATGCGCGCCCTGCCGGCGATCCAGAAAGCCAATCCCGGCGTGGTGGTCTCAATCGTCGGCGGCGATGACATCAGCTACGGCGCGCCGCATCCGAACGGCCCCTGGCGCCAGGTCATGCTGGCCGAGCTGGCCGGCAAGCTCGACCTCTCCCGCATCCATTTCCTCGGCAAAATCCCTTATGACCAGCATCTGCAACTGCTGCAGCGCTCGGATGCCCATGTCTATCTCAGCTATCCCTTCGTCGCCTCCTGGTCCTTGCGGGAGGCGATGGCCTGCGGCTGCGTGGTGGTTGGCGGCGATACCGAAACCGTCACCGAATTCATCACCCATGATCAAACCGGCCTGATCACCGAAACCTTGAACCCCGCAACCATCGCCAGCACCGTAACGCTCGCCTTGTCAGACCCCAAACGCGCCGCCCGGCTGCGCAAAAACGCCCGCGCCTATGCCGAGCGTCATCTGGCGATGGACGATTATCTACGCCGCTACCGCGCCTTGATCGAGCGCATCGCCGGCCAGCCCCTGCGCCCCCAACCGCGCTCCAAACCGCGCCCCCAACCGGCAACCCGGGCCAGAAAACCCGCCGCCAGGTGAAACGCCTGCTGCAATCCCCCCGCACCCAGTCCGTCATCGCCTGGCTCGCCGCCCGTTATCTGCTGTTCGTCTCCCGCACCACGCGCTGGCGCCTGGACGGCACTGCGGATCTTGCTGCCTTCGCCGCCGGCCCGCCCGGCATCGTGGTGTTCTGGCACGAAACCCTACCACATATGCCCATTTTGTGGCGCCACCTGCGCACCGGCGGCAAACCCGCCACCGTATTGGCCAGCCGCCACCGCGACGGCCAGTTGATCGGTAAGGTCACACAGAACCTCGGCCTGAATCTGGTCTCCGGCTCCACCTCGCGTGGCGGTGCTGCCGGCCTGCGCGCCCTGGCTGCAGCCTTGCAATCAGGCCACAACATCGGCCTGACCCCGGACGGCCCGCGCGGCCCGCCACGCCAGGCCGCCCCCGGTGCCGCCCAGCTCGCGGCCTTAACCGGCGCGCCCATCCTCTGTGCAGCCGCCCGCATCGCCTGGGCCATCCCCCTCAAC
Organism: Acetobacteraceae bacterium; assembly: GCA_965231175.1. GTDB lineage: Bacteria > Pseudomonadota > Alphaproteobacteria > Acetobacterales > Acetobacteraceae > Acidocella. The sequence continues at coordinate 60,937 of CBDDMJ010000002.1, forward strand.
TCCTGGGACCGCATGCGCTTTCCGCTGCCCTTCGGACCAGGCGCCCTTTCCTGTGCCGCGCCGTTCCTGGTGACGCGCCAGGACTGGCCAGCCGGCCGGCAAACCATGGAAGCCAGGTTGAACGCCGCTCTGCACCGCGCCCTCACCTTCTGATGATCGCCGCCTACGCCGCCCTCGGCACCCTCGCCGCCCCCTATCTGCGCCACCTGCTGCGCCGCCGCCTGGCCCGCGGCAAGGAAGACCCTGCCCGCATCGGCGAACGCACCGGCCTCGCCACCCTGCCGCGCCCGCCCGGGCGGCTGATCTGGCTGCACGCCGCCAGCCTCGGCGAAACCCAGTCCATCCTGCCGGTCATCGACGCTCTGGCCGGCCACGCCACGGTGCTGCTGACCACCGGCACCCTCACCTCCGCCCGCCTCGCCGCCGCCCGCCTGCCGCCTGACGCCATCCACCAGTTCACCCCGCTCGACATCCCGGCCTGGACCGCCCGCTTCCTGGATCACTGGCGCCCGGATTGCGCGGTATTCGTCGAAAGCGAGATCTGGCCCACCACCCTGCGCGCCGCCGACCGGTGCGGCATCCCCCGCCTGCTCATCAACGCCCGCATGTCGCCCCGCTCGGCTGCCAACTGGGCCCGCTTGCGCAGCGTCATCGTCCCGCTGCTGGACGGCTTCCGCCACATCCATGCGCAATCCCCGCGCGACGCCGCTGCTCTGCGCCGCCTCGGCTACAGCGCCATCCTCGAATGGGGCAATTTGAAATACGCCGCTCCCGTGCTGCCGGCCGACGAAACCCCGCTTGCCGCCCTGCGCGCCCAGCTTCCCGGCCCGGCCTGGCTCGCCGCCAGTACCCATCCGGGCGAGGACGAACTCATCCTGCAGACCCATCAGGCGTTGCTCTCTGCCTATCCCGACCTCATCACCATCATCGCCCCGCGCCACCCCGAACGCGGCGCCGCCATCGCCCCCGCCGCCCCGCACCGCGCCCGCCAACAGCCGCCGGTGCCCGGCCAGCCGTATATCGCCGATACCATGGGCGAGCTCGGCCTGCTGTACCGCGCCGTACCCTTCACCTTTATCGGCGGCTCGCTGGTCCCGCACGGCGGCCAGAACGTCATCGAACCCGCCAAACTCAGCCTCGGCATCCTCACCGGCCCGCACAACTATAATTTCGCAGACCCGGTAGCGCTCCTGAAACAAGCCGGCGCCTTGCAGGAGATCACCGCCCAGACCCTCACCCAAGCCGTCCAAGCCTGGCTGCAAAACCCCGCCGCCGCCACCGCCGCCGGAACTGCCGCCCGCTTCCTGTTCACCGGTTTCGACGACCTGCCCACCCGCCTCGCTGGCCTGATCCTGGCCGCATCCTTATGAAAACCCCTTCATTCTGGGCCGGCAAATCCGCCCTCGCCACCGCCTTCGCGCCACTCGGCATCCTCACCGCCGCCCTCACCGCCCGCCGCGTCGCCCGCCCAGGTTACCGTCCCGGCATCCCGGTCATCTGCTGCGGCAATGCCGGCGTCGGCGGCTCAGGCAAAACCATCCTGGCCCTGGACCTGCTCGCCCGCCTGCCAGGCGCCCCCTTCGCCCTCACCCGCGGCTACGGCGGCACCCTCACCGGCCCGCTGTCGATCGACCCCGCCCGCCACACCGCGCGCCAGACCGGCGACGAAGCCCAACTGCTCGCCGCCGCCGCCCCCACCATCCTGGCCCATGACCGCGCCGCCGGCGCCCGCCTCGCCCTCACCCAGGGCGCCACCGCCATCGTCATGGACGACGGTCTGCAAAACCCCGGCCTCGAAAAAACCCTGTCCTTCCTGGTCGTCGACGGCGGCTACGGCTTCGGCAACGGCCATCTGCTGCCCGCCGGCCCTTTACGCGAACCGGTCGTCGCCGCCGCCGCCCGCTGCCAGGCCGCCGTGCTGATCGGCCCGGATACCAGCCATGCCGCCGCCGCCCTGCCGGCCAACCTGCCCATCCTGCGCGCCACCCTGCAACCCGCCTGCACCATTTCGCTCGCCAACACCGCCGTGCTCGCCTATGCCGGCATCGGCCGCCCGCAAAAATTCTTCGCCGCCGCCACCGAACTCGGCGCCCATCTCGCCGCCACCCGCGCCTTCCCGGACCACCACCGCTACACCGCAGCCGACGCCACCGCCCTGCTCGCCCAGGCCGCCACCCTGAACGCCCGCCTGGTCACCACCGCCAAAGACTACGTCAAACTCCCGCCGCCCCTGCGCGCCGCAAGCCTGGTCGTCACCGTGCGCCTCGCCTGGGCCGACCCAACAGCGCTACAGGCCTTCCTATGACCCCCAAACTCGCCCACAGCGCCGAATACGCCGCCGTCTACCTCGCCTTCAAACTATGCCGCGCCCTCGGCCCCGCCACCGCCTCCACCCTCGGCGGCACCATCGCCCGCATCATCGGCCCGCTGATCCCGGTCTCTGCCGTCGCCGATGAAAACCTGCGCGCCGCCATGCCCGAACTGACCGCCGCGCAACGCAAAACCATCATCCGCGAAATCTGGGAAAACCTCGGCCGCACCGCCGCCGAACTCACCCATATCGGCCGCCTGCGCGAAACCGCCGCCGGCCCCGGCTATGCCATCACCGGCGCCGAACACCTCACCGCCGCCGTCGCCGCCGGCGGCCCCAGCCTGATCCTCACCGGCCACCTCGCCAACTGGGAAATCATCCCCCCCGCCGCCTACGCCCGCGGCATGGACCTCGCCTTCATGTACCGCGCCGCCAGCAACAGCCTGGTCGACAACCTCATCCTGCACATGCGCGAATCAGACATGGGCCGTAAACTCTCGATGTTTCCCAAAGGTGGCCCAGGTGCCCGCGCCGCCTACGCCCACCTCACCCGCCACGGCCATCTCGGCATGCTGATCGACCAGAAACTGGACAACGGCATCGCCGTGCCCTTCTTCGGCATCCCCGCCATGACCGCCCCCGCCCTCGCCGCCTTCGCCTTGAAATTCCGCTGCCCCATCATCCCCATCCACGTCGTCCGCACCGGCCCCGCCCGCCTGCACATCATCTGCGAACCACCCCTGCCACTGCCCGATACCGGCAACAAAACCGCCGACACCCTCACCCTCATGACCACCGCCAACCAAATTCTCGAAGGCTGGATCAGAGACAACCCCGGCTCCTGGCTATGGCTGCATCACCGCTGGCCCAAATTACGGACGTAAGGAAGCAAGCACTTCTTTTTGTGAACAAAAAGAAGCAAAAAAACTTTATGAGTCTGGGCCTGGGGCTTTGTCGGCTGAACGCACCATGCCCCGGCATGGCAAAAGTTTTTTGGTTCTTTTTTTCAAAAAAGAACTGCTTTCTTACGCCGCCCTCACACTCCAGCCGCTCTCCCCTGGTTCGCATAACAAGGGCATACCGTTGCTGACCAGGCTGGCGCGTGGCAGCGCCATGCTGTCCCGAATCGCGCCGAACACGCCGCCATGCGCCACGACCAGCACTGGCCCCGGCGTTTGCAGTATGCGTTGCATGGTCATCTTCACCCGTTGTAGCAGGGTGACGAAGCTTTCGGCACCGGCTGGTGTGTAGCTGCCTTCCAGCCAGTCGGGAAACCAGGGCAGCAGCGGTTTGCCTTCCATGCCGCCGAACACCACTTCGCGCAGATCGGGCTCGTAATGCACTGGCAGGGCGAGTGTCTGGTTGACGATCGCCGTGGTTTCGCGGGTCCGCAGCATCGGCGAGGAAATAATACGGGTGATGCCGCGATCTTGAAGCAGCGGCCCGGCGCCACGCGCCTGCGCGCGGCCGCTATCGTTCAAGGGGACGTCGATGGCCCCTTGCGAGAGGCCGCGCGCGTTATAGTCCGTCTCGCCGTGCCGCAAAAACCAGAAGGCGTTTTGCGGCAGCACCGATCAGGCTACACCTCCGGCCACCATGGCCCGCTGGACCGCCGGCCGCGCCATCATGCGGTCCAGATGCGCCTCGAAATTCGCCGGCATTTCGATTTTTGCCCTCCCGCGCGCCCATGTTTCCAAAAAGAACGCCACGCAATCCACAATGGAAAACGACCCGAGCAGATAATCCTGCTGCCCCAGCACAGGTTGCAGGATGGCAAAGCCTTGCCGGACCATCTGGCGGCCGGCCTCTACGACCGCTTCCTTGGTGTCATTATCCAACGGCGTGGTGCTGAAAGCTTCCGGCCGGAACATGCGGCTGAAACCCCGCATATGCATGCTCCCCACCATATAATCCATCAACTCTAAGGCATGCGCCTGGCCTTCGGCATCCTTCGGCAGCAGGTTCGTCTCGGGGTTGGTTTGCGCCAGATAAAATGCGATCGCCGGCAACTCGGTCAGGATACTGCCATCATCGCGTTTCAGGACCGGCACTTTGCTCTTCGGGTTGATCGCCTTGTAGGCATCGCCGTATTGCTCCCCCTTCATCAAATCGACCAGTTGCGCCTCGTAAGGCTTGCCGATTTCTTCAAGCACCGTGTGGATGCCGAGGGAACATGTATGCGGGGTATAATAAAGTTTCATTTTTTCCTCCTTAATCGAACAATGAACTGACCGAGCTTTCCTCGGAAATTCGCCGCATGGCTTCGGCCAGCAACGGTGCGATTGTCAACTGCCTTACGTTATGCGCAAGACGCACCGCCTCGGTCGCGGCGATGGAATCCGTGATCGTCATCATCTCGATCGGTGAGGCCGAAATCCGCGCCACCGCCCCGCCGGACAGTACCCCGTGTGTGACATAAACACTAGCCGATTTCGCGCCGTTGGCCAGCAGCGCTTCGGCGGCGTTGCATAAGGTACCGCCGGAATCCACGATGTCGTCGATCAGGATGCAATCGCGGTCCTTCACATCGCCGATGATGTTCATCACCTCGGAAATCCCGGCGCGCTCCCGGCGTTTGTCGATGATCGCGAGGTCGCAGTTCAAGCGCCGCGCAATGGTGCGCGCCCGCAGCACGCCGCCCACATCGGGGCTGACGATCATCAATTCCCGCCCGGCGAAGCGTTCCGTCACATCGCGTGAAAACAGCGGTGCGGCATACAGATTATCCACCGGTATATCGAAAAATCCCTGGATCTGCCCGGCATGCAGATCCATCGTCAGCACCCGGTTGGCGCCGGCCTCGGTAATCAGATTGGCCACCAGCTTGGCCGAGATCGGCGTCCGTGGTCCGGATTTGCGGTCCTGCCTGGCGTAACCGAAATACGGGATCACCGCCGTCACCCGCCGCGCCGAACCGCGCCTGAGCGCATCCAGCGTGATCAGCAATTCCATCAGATTATCGTTGGCGGGATAAGACGTCGATTGGATGACGAACACATCCTCGCCGCGCACGTTTTCATGAATTTCGACGAAGATTTCCATATCGGCGAAGCGGCGGACCGAAGCCCGGGTCAGCGGCAGATTCAACGCGGCGGCGACGGCCTCGGCCAGGGGGCGGTTGCTGTTGCAGGCCACAATCTTCATATGCTGAACCGCCTCGCCTCGCTATTGCGCCGGTCTTAGCAACGGTATTGTAATGTGTCTAATCGCCCAGTTCCCGGGATCGCCGGCTCGCCGCCGCAATCGCCTCGCTGATCAGCTTCGGCCAGGCCTCGCCTTGCATCAGCACCTGCAAAGCCTGGGCGGTAGTGCCTCCGGCCGAGGTGACCGCCTGGCGCAGTGCCGCCGCATCCGCATCGCTGGCCGCCAGTAATCCGGCCGACCCGATCATGGTCTGCCGGGCCAGCAGCCGCGCCAGGGCTGGCGGTAAGCCCTGCTCGATCCCGGCGGCCTCCAGCAATTCGGTCAGCAGGAACAAATAGGCCGGACCGCCACCGGAAATCGCCGTCACCGGATCCAGCAAACCCTCATCATCCACCCATTCCATCCGCCCGGCTGCTGCCAGCAGGGCAGTGGCGAGCGCCCGCTGGTCCGCTGTTACCCCTGGCCCCGCCACCGCCACCGTCATGCCCTGCCCGATCGCCGCCGGGGTGTTCGGCATCGCCCGCACCACCGCCGCTGTCTGGCCCAGCAGCCGCCCCAGAGTGCTCAAAGTCTGACCCGCCATGATGCTGATAAACACCGCACGCGCCGCGAACCGCGCATAGGCCGGCACCACCCCCGCCGCCGCCTGCGGCTTGACCGCCAGCACCACCGCCGCTGCCGCAAACGACGCCGGTATCGACTCGGGTGCCGCCACCACCGTCACCCCATCGCCGCCCAGCGCCTGCGCCGCCGCGGACGGATCGACCACGAACACACCGGCACTCCCGCGCCGCCGCCAGCCCGCCAGCAACGCCGTCCCCATCTTGCCCCCGCCCACCAAAACCAGCGGCGGCAATCTGCCGTCTAAATCCATATCCGACTGCCTCTTAAACCCATACCCGAAAATTCGTCAGGCTGAGTCAGCTGGCGTGTTGCGCGTCAGATGCCCAGCCTCACGAATTTTTTCAAGCTTCGCCGAGGCATTCGAGCATGGCGGATTGCAACGCCTCATCCGGGGTCTTACCGCCCCACAGCACGAACTGAAAGGCCGGGAAAAACCGCTCGCATTCGGTCACCGCGATATCCACCATATCCTCGATCGCCTCGGCCGAGGCGCCCTGCGCCCCGCGCATCAGCATCGAATGCCGGTAGATCGGCATGCCGTCTTCCTCATCCATGCCGAAATGCCCGATCCATAATTTCTCATTGGCGCGCGCCAGCAGCTCGTACAACGCGGTGCGCCGCTTGGCCGGCGCCTTCATGTCGAAGGCGCAGGAAAAATGCATGACCGAGATTTCCGCGGACCAGCAGAAATACAGTCCGTAATCGCACCATTTGCCGGGCGCCTCAGCCGCCATCTCGGCATCATTGCGGCGGTCGAACGCCCATTCATTGGCGGTCACAACCTGTTCCACCAGGTCCAAAGGGTTCGGATTGAATTCATGATCGGCGGAAAATGCTAGACTCGGCATAACAGGTCTCCTTACTCAAAGGATGGCCACACGCGCATGAAGGGCCCTACACCTAGCGGTTAGATCGCCGCTTCACCACGATTGCTAGTCTAACGGTTTTTCCCGCCGCACCGCAATGCAGAATTTTGATCCTAAAAGAGAAGTCACAAGACCGCTCCATGACCGCCCCGCGTTCGGCTGTTCAATGGCTCACAACTCCTTTCGGTATTGTAAAAATCCCGATTTTACCGCCACTTTATCATAAAGCCTCATGGCCTCCGCATTGCTTTCATGCGTCATCCAGTACACCCGCTGTGTCCCCGCCGCCTTGGCCGCGTCATACACCGCCTCGATCAACCTTCGCCCCACCCCGCCGCCGCGCACCGCTTCAGCGGTAAACAGATCCTGCAGATAGCAAACCGGACCGGCCATCCAGGTATTACGATGGAAAATATAATGCGCCATGCCCACTAGCCTGTCACCCTGAACGGCCACCAAAGCGTTCACGGGCTCGATGCCGTCGAAAAACCGCTGCCACGTCAGCTCGGTCACCCCATCGGGTATCGCAACCTTGTAAAACGCCTGATACCCTTGCCACAAAACGCCCCACGCATCCCTGTCGGCAGGCATCACACGCCTAACCAAAGTCATACCATAAATCCCTGTTTTGGGGCTGCGCCCCCAACGCACCCCAAGCCCAAAGGATCAAAGTTTTTTTGCTTCTTTTTGTTCACAAAAAGAAGTGCTTCCCTAACCTGCTTGCCCCTTACCGCCGCGCCAAAATCGTCCGCCCGGCATAGCGCGCACTCCCGCCCAGCTCCGCCTCGATGCGCATCAGCTGGTTGTATTTCGCCGTCCGGTCGGAGCGCGCCAAGGAGCCGGTCTTAATCTGCCCGCAATTGGTCGCCACCGCGAGGTCGGCAATCGTCGCATCCTCGGTCTCGCCGGAGCGGTGGCTCATCACCGCGGTAAACCCGGCGCGATGCGCCATCTCCACCGCCTCCAGCGTCTCCGTCAGCGTGCCGATCTGGTTGACCTTCACCAGGATCGAATTGCCGGTCCCCTCGGCGATGCCGCGCCGCAGCCGCTCCGAATTCGTAACGAACAGATCATCTCCCACCAGCTGCACCTTGGCGCCCAGCCGCTCGGTCAGCAGCTTCCAGCCATCCCAGTCATCCTCCGCACAGCCATCCTCGATCGAGGCGATCGGATAGCGCGCGCACAAATCCGCCAGATAATCCACCATCGCCGCGGCGTCGAATTTCCTGCCCTCGCCTTCCAGATCGTAAATCCCGTCCTTGAAGAACTCGGTCGACGCACAATCCAGCGCAAACGTCACATCCTCGCCCGGCTTGTACCCGGCCCGCTCGCAGGCCTTGGAAATGAACCCCAGCGCCTCGTCGGCGGATTTCAAATTCGGCGCGAATCCGCCCTCATCGCCCACATTGGTATTATGCCCGGCCTCGTGCAGCGCCTTCTTCAGCGTGGCGAAAATCTCCGCCCCCACCCGCACCGCCTCCCGGATCGTGCCCACACCCACCGGCTGGATCATGAATTCCTGGATATCGATCGGATTATCCGCATGCTTGCCGCCATTGACGATGTTCATCATCGGCACCGGCAGCGTGCGCGCATAAACCCCGCCCACATAGCGGTACAGCGGCAACCCCACATCCTCGGCCGCCGCCTTGGCCAGCGCCAGAGACACCCCCAGTATCGCATTGGCCCCCAGCCGCGCCTTGTTCGGCGTACCATCCAGATCGATCATGATATTGTCGATCTTCACCTGCTCGGCCGAGTCCATCCCGGCGATGGCGTCGAAAATCTCGCCCTCCACCGCCGCCACCGCCTGCTCCACACCCTTGCCGCCATACCTCGCCTTGTCGCCATCCCGCAGCTCGACCGCCTCATGCGCCCCCGTGGAAGCCCCGCTCGGCACCGCCGCCCGGCCCATGGCACCGGACTCCAGCACCACATCCACCTCCACCGTCGGGTTGCCCCGGCTGTCCAAAATCTCGCGCGCGACGATATCAGCTATGGCAGCCATCAAACCCTCCGTTGTATTACAGCATCGGATTTATCCTACGGTTTAGTGCCACGCAACCAACAGCCCAAGCCAGGATGAGGGCGATGTGAAACTTTGCCGCCACTACCTGCGATTGGCGGCGCCGCCCGCAATCCGTGCTAATCTGGCCCCAATAACAGTGGAAGGGACCGCCAGCATGAGCACCATCACCACCACCGACGGCACCGAGATTTTCTACAAGGACTGGGGCACCGGCCAGCCCATCGTGTTCAGCCATGGCTGGCCACTGTCAGCCGATGACTGGGACGCCCAGATGCTGTTCTTCCTCAACCACGGCTTTCGCGTCATCGCCCACGACCGGCGCGGCCATGGCCGCTCCAGCCAGACCGGCAACGGCCACGACATGGACCACTACGCCGACGATCTCGCCGCCCTGACCACCCATCTGGACCTGCACAACGCCGTGCACGTCGGCCACTCCACCGGCGGCGGCGAAGTGGTGCACTACATCGCCCGCCACGGCGAAAGCCGGGTCGCAAAAGCCGCCATCATCAGCGCCGTGCCCCCGCTGATGCTGCAAACAGAAGCCAACCCAGGCGGCCTGCCCAAAACAGTATTCGACGATTTTCAGGCGCAGCTGGCCATCAACCGCTCGCACTTCTATCTAACCGTGGCCGCCGGCCCGTTCTACGGCTACAACCGGCCGCACGCCAACATCCAGGAAGCCAATATCCGCAACTGGTGGCGCCAAGGTATGATGGGCGGCGCCAAAGCCCATTACGACGGCATCACCGCCTTCTCGCAAACCGATTTCACCGAAGACCTGAAAAAAATCACCATACCCGTGCTGGTCATGCACGGCGACGACGACCAAATCGTCCCCTATGCCGATTCCGCCCCATTATCGGCAAAACTGCTGAAAAACAGCACCCTGAAAACCTATGCCGGCTTCCCACACGGCATGCCCACAACCGAAGCCGAAACCATCAACACCGACCTGCTGGCCTTCATAAAATCCTAACGCCTGGAGGCAAGCAGCAGCTTTTTTGAAAAAAAGCTGCGCAAAAAACTTTTATGAGTCTGGGCCTGGGGCGTTATCTACACTACGCCCCAGGCCCAGCATAAAATTTCTGCCGCGTCCGAGGGCGCTGTCAGCGTCGCGTCCCATGCCCCCTGGAACTCAAAAATTTTTTTGCTTCTTTTTTTATAAAAAAAGCAGTTCTTGCTTCCTTCTTACCGAAACCGCATCGGATCCACAGCCTGAATAACCGCCGCCGCAGCGCCGGCATCTTGTCCGGCGATCATGTTGGCCACCAGTTTTCCGGCTGCCGGGGCAGTTTGTATGCCGTAGCCGCCCTGGCCGACGCACCAGAAAAATCCTGGCGCGGTTTGTTCCCAGCCGAAGGCCAGGCTGCGGTCCGCTGAGAAGGTTCGCAGGCCGGCCCAGCTATGTTCGACACGTGTTACCGGTATATCCAGTGCTTGTTGCATGCGATCGATCCCGATCGCCACGTCCAGCTCGTCCGGCTGCACGTCATGCGCGTGCATCGGCGTTTCGTCGCAGGGTGTCACCATCAGCTTGCTGCGTGCTTCCGGGCGGATATACCAGTCATGTGCCGCTGATTGCACCATTGGCCAGTCCGCCACCTGGTAGGGGCCTGCCCCGATAATCGCCGCGGTCCGCCGGCAGGCCACCAGGCCGAGCGGGGCGATCCCGGCCAGAAGTGCTACCTCATCCCCCCAGGCCCCGGCCGCGTTGACGATCACCGGGGCGGTGAACATGTCGCCGCCGGTAACCTCCACCTCCCAAACCCCCGCTGCGTGCGCAATCGGCCCGGCCCGGCGCCGCAGCGCCAGCACGCCGCCGGCGGTTCGCAGCCGTTTCAAAAACCCCTGATGCAGGGCCGCAACATCCATATCGAAGGTGCCGGTCTCCAGCCCTGCGCGGGTGGCGTAGCCGTCGAGATAGGCCGGCACCAGCGCTTTCACCTGCGCCAGCGAAATCTCCTGCACGCCCGCATCCCGCGCGATCAGCTCATCCAAAATTGCAACCTGCTCAGCCGGCGCCAGATACAGCACATCCCGCCTGGTGCCGATCGGCGCGCTCGCAAAATTCGCCGGCGGTTGGAGAAAAAAATTCCCCGACAACCCGGTCAGCACCCGCACATCCGGCGGCCCGTAATTGCGCACCCAGATCGCCGCCGAGCGCCCGGTGGTATGGTATCCGGCCTGCGCCTCGGCCTCCACCAGCGCCACCTTGTAGTCCGCACTCAGCGCCGCCGCCGTGGTGGCCCCGGCGATCCCCGCGCCAATAATCACGATATCAAAACGGTACCGCTCCATCAGGAAAACAGAAACCGTTGCAACTCGGCAACCACCTGCTGCGGCTTCTCGGCATGCAGCCAATGTCCGGCGCCGGCCACGGTCCGCAAAACCGCTGCCGGAAAGCAGCGCTTTATGCCATCCCAATATTCATCCAGCACATAATCGGACTCACTACCGCGTAAAAACAGCACCGGCCCGTCATACCGCGCCCCGGTATCCTGCCACGCCATGATCGCCGGCATCGCCCCGGCAATCTCTTCCAGCCCGATCCGCCAGCGCGGCTGCGCCCCCAGAATCAGATTATTCAATAAAAATGCCCGCAGCGGCGCTTCCGGCACTGCCGCCGCCAGTGCTGCATCCGCCTGCAACCGGTGCAATTCCGCCTGCAGCGGGATCGCCCGCATCGCCGCCACATACGCATCATAGCCGTGCCGGTAGGTCACCGGCGCGATATCCATCACCACCAGCCGCTCGACCAGCGCGGGCCGCCTCAGCGCCAGCCTCATCGCCGTCTTGCCACCCATCGAGTGCCCCGCCACCCGCGCCTGTTGCACCCCCATCGCGGCCATCGTCGCCGCCACATCCGCTGCCATCACGTCATAGTCCATCGCGGTGTCATGTCCGCTGTCGCCATGGTTGCGCAAATCCATGGAAATCACCCGCGCCTGACCGCTCAGGCCGCGCGCCAGCGCGCCGAGATTCTTGCCCGCCCCGAACAGCCCATGCAGCAGCACCAGCGGCGGCCCGCTGCCCATCTCCGTCACGTGCAATATCATTCCGTTGTCAGACTCCTCGGCATCGGCGCTAACATCGGCCAATGCCGACCCGTTCTCAAGACCCGCCGTCCCGGCAGCCATGATCGCCGCCATGGCCCTGCTCGGCGGCATCGCCTTGTTCTGCGCTGCCCTGCTCGCTTACGCCCAGCCGGCCCTCATCACCTGCGCCTGGATGTTCACCCTGGAGGCCACCCCGGAATTCTGGCTGGACCCCGGTAATCCGGAAGCCGTCATCGGCGCCGTCAAATTCGCCGGTCTCGGCCTCGCCCTTCTGCTGGCCTTGCGCTACGGCCTCCGGCGCGACCGCTACAACCCGGCTTTCGCCTATCTCGCCATGTTCATCGCCGGCCCGCTGCATGGCCTGTATCCCGGCCTCACGCTGCTCTCCAGCCTGCGCTCCCTCATCGGCTCGGCCTCGCCCTTCGCCTTCGCCTTCATCCGCCTGCCCGCCCCCTGGTGCCGCACCGTCATCGCCACCACCATCCGCGCGCCCTTGGTCACCGTCCTGCTCGGCGCTATCCTGGCCGCCGCGCATATCCACCCGCTATACACGCTGGAACTCGGCGCCGTCCGCCTCGCCGGCTGCGGCGAGCCGCCGTTTCTCGGCGGTTTTGCCCTGGTCGCGGTGTATGCCGGCGTTCTGGAATTCAGCACCGGCCAGCCACGCAGCCTGGCCTGGCTGCTCATCAACACCGCCATCCTGCTGCTCACCGGCGCCCGCGCCCCTTTGCTGTTCGCCACCCTGCTCATCGCCACCGCCCTGCTGCTGCCGGCCACCAACATCCCGCTCGCCCGCCGCCTCGCCATCCTCACCGCCGCCGGCATCGCCCTCAGCCTGGGCCTGATGTTTTTCACCCACATCACCTTCATCCGCAGCATCAACCTGTTCGAAATGGGCCAGGCCTCCAACCTCTCCAACCGCAACCTGGTCTGGCCGGCCTTCGAGGCCGCCTTCGCCGCCTCGCCCTGGCTCGGCTGGGGCGCCGGCGCCGGCAAAATCATCGTCCCCGTCTCTTCGCATCTCGGCGGCCTCATCGGCACCAACGCCGCGCATAATGAATATCTGCGCATCGGCACCGAGGGCGGCGCGCTCGGCCTCGGCCTGCTCATCGCCTGTCTGGCGTGCTGGGTATACCGCGGCAGCCGCCCCCTGCCCCGCGCCCCGCGCTGGCTCATGCGCCTGGTATTTCTCGCCTTTGCCGCGCATTCCGCCACCGACAATACTTTAATCGCAACCACAAGCAGTATCTTCTTCATCTGGGCCTCGGCTGTCTTCGCAACCGCCCGGGAAGCGTCTACAGAACCGTCATGACCCCGCTCCGCCGCCGTTCAATGCTCGCTCTGCCCTTGCTGGGCCTCGCCCCCGCCCTGCCCGCCTTGGCGGATGCCCCCGCCCCGCTCGCCATGGTGATGAACTCCGGCGACGCCAGCATCAGCATCATCGACATGACCGCCCAGCAGGTCATCCGCACCATCCCCACTTTGCGCGAACCCAGCCACTGGGCCCTCACCCCGGACCGCAGCAAGCTCTACATCGCCGATGCCAGCGGCAACGCCTTGTTCATCCTGAACCCGCTCACCGGCGCGCCGCTCGGTCATGTCACCATCGCCGACCCCTACCAGCTCGGCTACACGCCGGACAATAAATACCTGGTCGTCAACGCGCTCCGCCTCGACCATGTCGATGTCTACGACGGCACCAGCCTCGCCCTCGTCAAGCGCTTCTCGCCCGGCAAAATGCCCAGCCACATGGATTTCTCGCCGGATTCCCGCTACAGCTACAATTCCTGCCAGGGCGGCGACACCCTCACCCAGTTCGATCTCTCCACCATGACCCAGGGCTGGACCACCAAGGTCGGCCCCACCCCGGCCGGCGTGCTGTATCTCGGCGGCCTGATTCTGGTCTGCATCATGGGCTCGGACCACATCGCGGTACTCACACCTGAAGGCACCATCCTGCGCCGCGTCACCACCGGCACCGGCCCGCACAACCTGTTCCTCACCCCGGACGGCGGCACGCTGTATGTCACCAACCGCGTCGGCGGCACGCTGGTCGCCATCGACCCCGCCACCCTCACCATCTCCCGCACCTACAGCCTGCCCGGCGGCCCGGACGACATGGGCATCGCCCCGGACGGCAAACTCTGGATCGCCTTGCGCTTCGTCGAACAGGTCGCGGTGCTGGACCCGGACACCGGCCATTACGACTGCATCGATGTCGGCCGCTCCCCGCACGGCATTTTCCTCAACACCGAACTGCAGAAACAGGGTAAGCTGACCGCGGAGACCCTGTAATTTGCTCGATCGTTTGTTCAACCACTGTGCCGGCATCCTGGACCAATTCATCATCCTGCCGCTGCTCTATCGTTGTGGCTGGATGGCCTGGGGTGATTTGTCCTTCGACTGGTGCCTGATCTGCCTGTACGGGTTGTTCGCTGTCATGGTCACCTACGCCATCTGCTGGCCGCTCGAAGCCTTATTCCCGGTCGAACACTGGCCAAACCGCAAAGCCGTCTGGGTCGATGTGCTGTACACGCTGATCTCTCGCGTCGGCATCCTGCCCGTCACCACTTTCCTGCTGTTCTACCAGCTGCAAACCTGGCTCACCGCAGCGGTGGTCGATGCCGGCTACATCCCCCCGACCATCGAGACCATCATCCCGGCTCTGCTCGGCCACCCCGCCCTCACCTTCCTCATCTACGCGCTGATCCTGGATTACGCCGACTACTGGCGCCACCGCCTGTCCCACCATTTCAACAGCTGGTACGCCCTGCACGCTTTGCACCACGCCCAGCGCCAGATGAGCTTCTGGTCGGACGACCGCAATCACCTGCTGGACGACGCCATCGGCTTCCTCTGGTTTGCCGTCATCGGCCTGATCATCGGCATCCCGCCTCTGCAATTCCCGCTGCTGGTCCTGGCGTTGAAGTTCCTCGAAAGCCTCAGCCACGCCAATATCAAACTCTCCTTCGGCCCGCTAGAACCGCTCCTGGTCTCGCCCCGCTACCACCGCCGCCACCACGCGCTCACCGCCGCCGGCCGCCAATCCTGCAACTACGCCGCCGTCTTCCCGCTCTGGGACCTATTGCACCGCACCGCCGACTTCTCGCCCGCCTACACCCCCACCGGCGACCACACCGCCCCCGAAGCCCTCGCCACCGGCAGCTATCTCACCCAACAATGGACCGGCCTGAAACTATCCCTCAACACCGCGGCCCGCCGCGCTCATAAAACCTTGCGCAACGCCACTAACGCTTCAAACTCCCCCACATGATCATAATCCGGCATCAGCGCCTGCAACACATCATCCAGATGCACCGCCGGATGCGTATAAATCTCGCAAGCCCCCGCCGGTAAATGCGCCATCAACCGCCGTAAATACCCCAGCTCCATCCGCCCCGAATTAAAAATCCCAAACACATAATCATCGAACGCGAGGCCCGCCCGTCTGGCCCGCCACCGCAACAAAAAACTCCAGAAATACAGCGCCCAGGCCCCTACCCCCGGCCTCTCCCCGCAGCGCTGCAACACCCAGGGCGGCTCCGCCGGCACCCGTATCCTCGTCAGCCCGAATTCCTTGCCGATCCGCATCATCAACCCCGCTACGGTGGGATGCATCTGCATATGCTTATGCGCATCGGCATGATGCAGAAGCAGCCCCGCCGCCGCAAACGCCGCAAACTGCGCCCGTATTTCCAGCGCCAACTCCCGCCGCGCAGAGTGCGAAAAAAAATACAAAAACCCCAGCCGCACCTGGTTTCTGCCGAACTTCCCATCCGCCGTAGTGATATGCGGCAATGCTGCATGACCAAGCACCGAGTCGCCATCGACCACCACAACATGCAGCCCCACATCCAACCCCGGCAAACGCTTCGCCCGCGCCACCGCATCCAACGCTGCCGCCCCCGCCACCATCAAACTCGCCTGCCCCAAAACCCCCCGGACATGCGCCATCTCCACCGCCTCATTCACCGAAGCAGTGAGTCCGAAATCATCGGCAGAAAAGATAAGGGTAGCGCTTCTTTTTTGCAAAAAAGAAGCGAAAAATTCTTGATCCTCGGGGCCTGGGGCGTCGGCATCCCCAAGCCCCCGTCCCAGATTCAAAAAGTTTTTTTGCTTCTTTTTGTTCACAAAAAGAAGTCTCTTCCTCGACTCAAGCCGCGTGGCGTTCCTTCAAGAAGTGGAAAAACTCCACCCCTTCGCGCAACCGCCGTTTCATCATTTGCGGGCTGCGCACCATCTCATTCAAAATGCCCAAAATCTTCGGCGCCCGGAAGTAGAATTTCCGGTAGAATGTCTCCACCGAATTGAAAATCTCGGTATGCGAGAGATGCGGATAGTGCAGCGGGGCGATCTGCACACCGTGCTCGTCAATCAGCTCGGCGTTCTCCACATCCAGCCAGCCTTCGCGCACTGCCTGGTTATACAAAAACGTCCCCGGATAGGGTGCAGCCAGCGAAACCTGGATGGTATGCGGATTGATCTCCTTGGCAAAGTCCATGGTCTCAACCAGCGTCTCCCGGCTTTCACCCGGCAGCCCGACGATAAATGTGCCGTGGATCTTGATCCCGAGCGTATGGCAATCCTTGGTGAACTGCTTCGCCACCTCGATCCGCATGCCCTTCTTGATATTGTACAGTATCTGCTGATTGCCGGTCTCATACCCCACCAGCAACAACCGCAGCCCGTTTTCCTTGAACACTTTCAGGCTCTTGAACGGCACATTGGCCTTGGCATTGCAGGACCATGTCACGCCGAGCTTGCCCAACTCCACAGCAATTGCCTCGGCCCTCGGCAAATCATCGGTAAACGTATCGTCGTCGAACATGAATTCCTGCACCTGCGGGAAATCCGCCTTGGCCTGCCGGATTTCCGCAATCACATTCTCGACCGAGCGCGTCCGGTATTTATGCCCGCCCACCGTCTGCGGCCACAGGCAGAAAGTGCAATGGGATTTGCAGCCCCGCCCAGTGTAAATCGAAATATACGGATGCTTGAGATAGCCGATGAAATAATCCTCGATCCGCAGATGTTTTTTATAAACATCCGTCACGAACGGCAGCGCATCCATGTTCATCAGGATCGCGCGATCCTTGTTCTTCACCAACGCGCCGGTCGCATCGCGGTACATGATGCCATCCACCTCGGACAACGGCTTGCCCTCGGCGATCTCCTTGATGGTGAAATCGAATTCATTGCCGGCGACGAAATCCACCACCGCCGCCCGCGCCAGCGATTCCTCCGGCTGCACCGCCACCTTGGCCCCGACGAATCCGATCAGCAAACCAGGATTCGCTGCCTTGAACGCCTCGGCCACCTTCACGTCATTGCCGAAAGACGGCGTCGAGGTGTGAATAATCAACATCTCATGGGTTTTCGCATGAGGCAGCACATCCTCCATGCTCAGCCGCGCCGGCGGCGCGTCGATCAGCGTCGAGCCTTCCACCAGAGCCGCCGGCTGTGCCAGCCAGGTCGGAAACCAGAAGGATTTGATCTCGCGGCGCGCCTGATACCGCGACCCGGCGCCGCCATCGAAGCCATCGAAAGACGGCGGTTGCAAAAACAAGGTTTTTTTCATCGGTTCACTCTTCAAATACCACTGCCCGTCCCGGGTCCGCCTGCATCCTCTGGCCCCGCCAGTCTACCGTAGCCCCACCGAAGCTCGCCACATAGATGAACACAGAGAAAAAATCCCGCACCAGGAAAAGCCACGCCTCACCCGCTTTGGCAAGGCCCAGCGCCCGGTCGATCCGCCGCGCCAGCCCATGGCGGATCAACAGCACCGCGAAAAACAGCAGCCAGGCCCGGCTGTCCCCGCTGGAAAACCCCACGCATAGCAGGCCCCAGAACAGCGAAAACTGCAAAACCGAAGCCGCATAGGGTATCGGCACCAAAGCGCGTATGGTTCGCGCCCAGCGCAATTCATGGCGAAACAGCGCCTGGAAATCCGCCTCCGGCACCGTCGTCGCCGGTATCACATTCGCCAAAGTCAGCCGCAGGCCGCGCGCCCGCACCAGCCGCCCCAGCACCTGGTCATCGGCCAGATGGTTCGCCAGCGCCGGCAGCCCGCCCACCGAGGCCAGGGTCGCCCGCGTCAGCGCCATGGTCACGCCCAGGCAATCCTCCCGCCCCAGCTTGCGCGCCAACAGCGCGCCCGGCAGAAACGAGTAGTTGATCTGGTTCGCCCCCATCGCGGTCGCGAGAGAAGGCGTGCCGGCCAGCGCCGTATATAATGTCGTCACCAGCCCCACCCCCGGCTGCTGCAGTGCCGCCATCACCCGGTTCATGAAATACGGCGGCACATGAATATCGGCATCCGACATCACCAGCGTATCGTATTTGGCAAATTTCAGCATGTTGATCAGGTTGGAAACCTTGCGGTTGCTGCCATGCAGGCTCGGGTCGATCACCACCGCCACATCCTGCGCCGGATACCGCGCCTGCAACACCCGCACCACATCGAGCACCGGATCGTCCTCGCTCTGCACCCCGAATACGATCTGCATTTGCGGGTAGTCGATCAGAAAACAGGATTCCAGTGCCAGCTCGGTCAGCGGTTCGATCCCGCAAAGCGGCTTCATCAAACTCACCGGCGGATATGATAGCGGCGCCCGCGCGGTCCTGTTGATGAACCGGTTCACCAGCACGGTCCCGATATATTGCTGCACCACGCCGATGAAAGTGAAAATCCCGGTCAGCCAGGCCAGCGCATGCAGCACGGATTCAAGGCGTCAAGGCGCCGCCGGAGAGCTTGGTCACCTTGCTCTTCAAAGCGGCAATCAATTGAGACGCATCGCCATTGGTCACCTCGGCGCTGAAATCGGAGGATTGTATCGCCACCTTGCTGATGGTGCCCTGTAACAGCACATCGGTCGCCTGCCAGCCGGCGGCCCCGTCGGTCATCACATAATCCAGCCGCACCGCCGGCCCGCCCGGTGAGTTCAGCGACGTCTCGACGATCTTGGTCGCCCCCACCACGCGCTCATCGGGCAGCACATCCAGCGTCTGTCCGCCATAACCGCCAAACCCGTTCACATAGCTTGCCACGGTGAACTGCTCGAATACCTTGCCCAGAGCCTGCTGCTGTGCTGCCGGTATGCTCGCCCACTGAAACCCAACGGAATTCTGCAGGATCACCGGCAGATTCAGGCTTTTTTCCACCACCGGTGCCAAGGCATTATACCGCGTCATAAAATCCGTCTTGGCCGCCCCGGCCTTCATGGTGGCGATCAACGCGCCGTTCAGCGCAACAATCGGCACCGCTTCCGGCGTCGCGGCAAACGCCGCACCCGCGAAGGAGAGCGTAAAAATCAACCCGGCCGTAAAATGTTTCATGCTTGATTATCAGGTATCATTGCGCCGGAATTGCAACCAACCCGCCCAGATTATTTGTCCCCAAAGCGGCCAGCGCATGCGCCACGATATCGCGCGCCGTCAGCCTGGCATCCGCAAGTTGTGCGGCCGGCGTATTATGGTCCACCAGCCGGTCCGGCAGCGTCATCGGGCGGAATTTCAAGCCATGATCGAACGCCCCGGACCACGCCAGATAATGCCCCACCGCCGCGCCGAACCCGCCCGCCGCGCCGTCCTCGATGGTGATCAGCACCTCATGGTGGCGCGCCAGTTGGCGTACCAGCGCCTCGTCCAGCGGCTTCATGAACCGCGCATCGGCCACGGTCGCGGACAACCCGCGCGCCGCCAGCTCATCGGCTGCCTTCAACGCATCGGCCAGCCGCGGCCCCAGCGCCAGTATCGCCACATTGGCGCCCTCGCGCAAAATCCGCCCCTTGCCGATCTCCCACACCGCGCCGCGCGCCGGCAGCGTCAGGCCCAGCCCCTCGCCGCGCGGATAGCGGAACGCGCTCGGGCGATCATTGATCGCCGCCGCCGTCGCCACCGCATCCATCAGCTCCACCTCATCGGACGGCGCCATGATCACAATCCCCGGCAGACAGCCGAGATAGGACAAATCATAGGCCCCGGCATGGGTCGCGCCATCCGCCCCCACCAGCCCGGCCCGGTCCATGGCAAAGCGCACCGGCAGAGACTGCAACACCACGTCATGCACCACCTGGTCGTAACCGCGCTGCAAAAACGTCGAATAGATCGCGCAGAACGGCGCCATGCCCTCGGTCGCCATCCCGGCCGCAAAGGTCACCGCATGCTGCTCGGCAATCCCCACGTCGAAAATCCGCGCCGGAAACTTCTGCGCGAATTTATCGAGCCCGGTGCCGCCCGGCATCGCCGCGGTAATCGCCACCAGCTTCGGATTCGCCTCGGCCTCGGCGATCAACGCCTTGGCGAACACATTGGTATAGCTCGGCGGCCCCGGCGGCGCCTTGGCCTGGTCCCCGGTGATCACGTTGAACTTGGAAACCGCATGGTATTTGTCGGCGGAAGCCTCGGCCGGCGCATAGCCCTTGCCCTTCTGCGTCACCACATGCAGCAGCACCGGCTCCATGCCGTCGGTATCCCGCAAATTCCGCAGCACCGGCAGCAAATGGTCCAGATTATGCCCGTCGATCGGCCCGACATAATAAAACCCCAGCTCCTCGAACAGCGTGCCGCCGGTCAATATCCCGCGCGCATACTCCTCGGCACGGCGCGCGGTGCGCTCCAGCGTGCGCGGAAACCGCTTCGCCATCTTCGCCGCGAAATCCCGCAAACTCAAAAAACTGCGCGAGGAAATCAGCCGCGACAAATAGGCACTCATCGCCCCCACCGGCGGTGCGATCGACATGTCGTTGTCGTTGAGGATCACGATCAGCCGCGACCGCATCGACCCGGCATTGTTCATCGCCTCGTAAGCCATCCCGGCACTCATCGCGCCATCGCCGATCACCGCGATCACCTGCCGCGGCTCCTCCTCGCGCTGCAAATCGCGCGCCACCGCCATGCCCAGCCCGGCGGAAATCGAGGTCGAGGAATGCGCCGCGCCGAACGGATCGTATTCGCTCTCCGAACGCCGGGTAAACCCGGACAACCCGCCCGGCTGGCGCAAAGTGCGGATTTTATCCCGCCGCCCGGTCAAAATCTTATGCGGATAGGTCTGATGCCCGACATCCCAGATCAACCGGTCGCGCGGCGTATCGAATACCGCATGGATCGCCACCGTCAGCTCCACCACCCCGAGCGAAGCGCCCAGATGCCCGCCGGTCACGGACACCGTGTCGATGGTCTCGGCGCGCAGCTCATCGGCCAGCTGCCGCAGCTGCTCGCTCGACAAATTCCGCATGTCGGATGGAATTTTTATACGGTCCAGGAGCGGTGTGCGCGGCGGCATCAAACAAAATCCTCAACTCGACCCGCAGACAGCATACACATGACCTCGCTTACCCCTCGCTCAACGCCCGGCATCGTAGCCAAAATCTGTGTCACAGAAACAACATAGACACCGATTCGCCAAAAACACGCGTTAATCGACCACACATACAACTGCCAGCCGCATCTCGCCAGCCTGTGGCCGAAAAGGCACAATGCAACGCAGCATCCCATCCCTGCCTATAGCCGCCCGCTTGCGGATTGGGGAGCCAATGACCTATTGCTCTCGACAGAAACATGCCCGGCGTGACAGTCTCGCCACAGGAAGCTCTCGCAACAGAAGCTCGCAACAGGAAGAATTTATGGACGGTGGATCAACCCTGAAATCGATGCGCGTCATCCTGGCCCAGCCGCGCGGCTTCTGCGCCGGCGTCGAACGCGCCATCGACATCGTCGAGCGCGCCCTCGTCAAATACGGCCCGCCAATCTACGTGCGCCATGAAATCGTGCACAACCGCCACGTCGTCGAAGATCTGCGCGCCCGCGGTGCCGTCTTCATCGATGAGCTGGACGAGGTGCCGGAAGGTGCGATGACCGTGTTCTCCGCCCACGGAGTCGCCCGCAAAGTGGAAACCGCCGCCGCCGGCCGCCAGCTCCCGGTGATCGACGCCACCTGCCCGCTGGTCGCCAAAGTCCACGCCGAAGGCCGCCGCTACGCCAGCCAGGGCCGCGAGATCGTCCTGATCGGCCACGCCGGCCACGCCGAAGTCGAAGGCACGATCGGCCAGATCGACGGCACCGTCTACCTCGTGCAAACCGTCGAGGACGCCGCCGTCCTGCATGTCGAAAACCCCGACAAACTCTCCTACATCACCCAGACCACCCTTTCGGTCGACGATACCCGCAGCATCATCGCCGCCCTCAAAACCCGCTTCCCCGCCATCGTCGGCCCGGATGTCCGGGACATCTGCTACGCCACCCAGAACCGCCAGGAAGCCGTGCACCACCTCGCCGAACTGGTCGACCTGATCCTGGTCGTCGGCTCCCGCAACTCCTCGAACTCCAACCGCCTGCGCGAAATCGGCGCCGAACTCGGCCGCCCCTCCTACCTGATCGACGACGCCGCCCACCTCGAAGCCAACTGGTTCGACGGCATCCGCACCGTCGGCCTCACCGCCGGCGCCTCCGCCCCGGAGGTTCTGGTCCAAGGCGTCATCGAAGGCCTGCGCCGCTTCGGCGCCATCGAAATCGAAACCCTCGCCGGGACGCCGGAAGACGTCAAATTCAAACTCCCTGCGGAGGTGGCGGATGTTTGAAACAGATAAGAAAGCACTGCTTTTTTGAAAAAAAGCAGCAAAAAACTTTTGCTCCTTGGGGACATGGGCCGTGATGCAGACAACGCCCCCGAACCCAGCAGAAAATTTATGCCGGACCATGGGCTTTTGGACGACCCAGCCCCCGGCCCAGACTCATAAAGTTTTTTTGCTGCTTTTTGTTCACAAAAAGAAGTGCTTACCTTAACTTTCTAAATTCAATCCAGAGGACCGATTATGGGTGTACCGTTAAACCAGGCCGTTAAAGTTGGCGCTTATGTGCTCAAGCAGCACATTATGGGCAATAAGCGCTACCCGCTGGTGTTGATGTTGGAGCCGTTGTTCCGCTGCAATTTGGCTTGCGCCGGTTGTGGCAAGATCGATTATCCGTCCGAAATCCTCAACCAGCGCATTTCGGTGGCCGATGCCATGCTGGCTGCCGATGAATGCGGTGCGCCGGTGGTTGCCATCGCCGGTGGCGAGCCTTTGCTGCACAAGGAGATGCCGGAGATTGTCACGGGCCTGCTGGCCAAGGGCAAGTTCATTTATCTGTGCACCAACGCCTTGCTGCTGGAGAAAAAAATCGACCAGTACAAGCCGCACCCGAATTTCTGCTGGGACATCCATCTGGATGGCGACCAGCAGATGCATGACGCCGCGGTCGATCAGGAGGGGGTATACGAGCGCGCGGTTTCCGCCATCAAGCTCGCCAAGGCCAAGGGTTTCCGCACCTCCATCAACTGCACTCTGTTCGACGGCGCGGACCCTGACCGGGTGGCCGACTTCCTGGATACGGTCATGGAAATCGGTGTCGACAGCGTCATGACCTCGCCGGGCTATGCCTATGAGCGCGCCCCGGATCAGGAGCATTTCCTCAACCGCCAGCGCACCAAGGATCTGTTCCGCGCCATCTTCCGCCGCGGCAAGGAACGCGTCGCCAAGGGTGGCACCAAATGGCGCTTCAATCAGAGCCCGCTGTTCCTGGATTTCCTGGCCGGCAACCAGACCTACAGCTGCACCCCCTGGGGCAACCCGACTCGCAACGTGTTCGGCTGGCAGCGCCCCTGCTATCTGCTGGGCGAAGGCTATGCCAAGACCTACAAGGAGCTGATGGACTCCACGGATTGGGACAAATACGGTGTCGGCAATTACGAAAAATGCGCCGACTGCATGGTGCATTCCGGCTTCGAGGCCACCTCGGTCGTCGACAGCGTCAAAAAACCCTGGAAACTCGCCGCCCTGGCGCTCAAAGGCATCAAAACCGAAGGCGCGATGGCTCCGGAAATCCCGCTCGGCAACCAGCGCAAGGCCGAGTTTACCTTCTCCCGCCATGTCGACCACAAAATGACCGAAATCGCCGCCGCCAAAGCCGCCAAGCAATCGGCATTGCAGTAAAAACCAGACCTGCCGGCATGCCGCAGAGACGATGACGCCGCCAATGCCCCTGGACCAGCATAAAATCCATGCTGGTCCAGGGCTTTGTCGGCATCCCATCCCATAACCCAGACTCATAAAGTTTTTTGCTGCTTTTTGTTCACAAAAAGCAGTGATTCCTTGCTCAACCTAAAGTCCACGTGGCCATTCATCACTGCATTGCGCTGGTCGAGCCACGCTCACAGCGCATAGGTGCACGACCTTAATGTTGATTGCAGCATCACACTGAATCGCCATATGCTGCATCGCAACATAAACTCTCTGTTAACTCATCGAGTTTAGACTGACCACCAGCAGTGCCGTTTAGCACCGGGCTGCTCCTAAGAAAGGACTACAGATGAAAAAAATTCCCGTCTGGCTGCACATCACCGGCATGGCCAGTTTTTTGACCACCATCGGCGGCTTCGCTGCCGCCATACTGGACCCGAGTGGGGAAGCCGTCGCGCTGTTCCCGGCCGGCGTCTTCGGCCTGGCCGCCACCTCGCAAATCGCTACAAATCTGCTGGACTAATCTAAGGCTACATATTCGCCTTCTAATCGGCGGGCGATAATACGGACCAGTCCAGCGCGGTCAGCTGCGGGCAGCTTGCAGGGAGTGCCGCCACCACCATTTTGGTTGGCACGCGAACATGGCGTAATCCCGTCATCGCCTCGGCATTACCGCGCAGCCAGTCCATCCAGATCGACAGGCGCTTATTCTGCGCATGCACGGCACCGAGAAATACATAAAGCGGCTGCGGCCGCGGCAGCACCGCCAGCAAATCGGAAATGCTGGCATCTTCGCCGCCATCGATCGCGAATAAACCAAACCTGACAGGGCTGGGGCAACCGGCGATGCCGACGGTGATGACGTTGCCCTCCGGCACCGGGTTCCGCAATTTCAACTGTGCCGCCCCGGTCATCATCGCCGCCCATTGGTCCTGGCCTTCATGTTGCAGTTGGAGCCAGCGCATTTGCCACATCAGCCCCAGCAGGATGGTGGCGATGAAACCGGCGCGCCACACGGCACTCATGCCGGCAGCTTTTCCAGAACGCCGCCACCCTGCCGCCTGGGCTGGCCGGCGCTGGCCAGCAGCGGGAACAGCAAGGCCAAAGCGAGGCCGGCCAGTTCGTAAATCGAAACGCCCGGGCCGTCATGCCACCACAGGTAATTTTCATGGCTGGCCGCGCAAAGTGCCAGGCGGATTTCGGTCAGCGCCACGCTGGCCAGCAGCGAAGCCACCAGCCACGGCGCTTGTCTCAACCCAAACCTCCCGTTCAGGTAAATCGTCACGACAAAATAGGCAAGGCCGACCTGCGCCAGCGGCCAGGAGGAGGCGCACCCGCTTAAAATTTCGATACTGCCATCCCCATTGGCGATCACATTGCCATGCACAACCGCCGGTTGCCCGGCAGCCCGCAGGATAATGGTGGCGGCCTGCGCATCCATATGACCGGCCAGTATATGCAGCGGCCGCAATTCCGGGGAGATCCAGCTGCCGGCCAGGGCCAGCAGCAGCCACCCGGCCTGCCGCCCGGATGGCGTCAGCCGAGGCTGGCGCAACAGGCTGACACCCAGCACCAGCAGTGCCATCCCCACAGCCGGGCGCGCGGGCAACGCGCAAAGCAGGCCAAAAACCAGCGCCGCGGCGGCCATTGATACCGGCGCCGCGGCATGTTCAGCCAACCGTCCGGCGCGTCCCAGCACCATCGCCCAGGCCGCGACGGTAAAGCCCCCTGCGGCTAAAACAGCCTCGATGACCGCATGCGGCCCCAACATATAAAATCCCGCCGCCGGCGCCGGCAGCTTAATCCAATACGAAATCGCAACCATTGCCATGCACCAGCGCCAAATCTCATTTTTAGTGAAATTATCCGGCAAAACTTCAAGTAAATGTGAAGATATCCGCATGTTTCTTAATTGACGCCATTCAACGTCCTGTTACACATAAACCAACAATTGGAGAAAAATCATGAAAAAGTCAAATTTTTTAGTCTCGACGGCCGCTATTACAGTTTTATTATCCGCTCCTGCCTTCGCCAGCAATGGATTTGGCGGTCAAGGCCTGTTGGGCGACATCTTTCAAAGCCTCGGCTTCTGCAGCGGAAATAACGGCGGCCACCCAGGTTCCGGCCCCTCCGGCGCCCCCGCCCCTGTCCTCGCAGCCGGTCTGCCAGCCTTCGCCGCCCTCGGCGGCGCCTACATCCTCGCAGAAAGCAACCGCCGCACCCGCAAATCCGAATCCGCTGACAACGAATAATCCCTTGGAGAAAAGTCGCAGCCAAGCTTGCTGGGACATGCGGCCAAAAAATTCCAGGGCTGTCCCAGATGTTTTGCGACAATCACCCCTAAAGCATTGAGAGATCACCATTGTTTCGATAGAGTATGCTGATCTGGAACAGCCCAAAATTCAGCTAATCAAAGGGGGGTTTTGAACCCCCCTTACCGCCTTGAACTTTTACTTTTTTAATCCAGCAAATCCGGCTGTTCGCGTACGATCTTTTCGTAGAATGGCTGAAAGGCATACCGCCCGCCATCCGGACCACGGCTGAACTGCCGCTTGGTATGCAACACAACCTCCTGCGGTATCAGCACCGGCTTGCCCGCCGCCTCCGCCAATATTTGTGTCTGCGCCGCATTCTCGAGCGCGATGAAATGCCACACCGCACTCTCGACAGATAAACCGGCCGTGAGCAGGCCATGGTTTTTTAAAATCGCGAAATTCTTGTCGCCGAGATCCTGCACGAGTTGCTGCGCCTGTTCCGCTTCCAGAACAATGCCGGTAAAATCCGACAGCGCCTGCTCGCCCTCATAGCCGGCAGAATCCTGCGTCAGCGGATCCAGCGCCCGGCCAAGCGTGGACCACGCCTTGCCATAGATGGAATGCGAATGCGCCACACCGATAACCTCAGGCCGGGCGCGGTGAATCGCGGAATGTATCTGAAACCCCGCCTGGTTGACGGTACGATTGCCGATGGCGATCTCGCCGGCATGGTTGACCAGCAGCAAATCCGAAACGCGGACATGGCCAAAATATTGCCCAAGCGGATTGATCCAGAAATGATCCGTCCATTCCGGATCGCGCACGGTGATATGCCCGGCAGGCCCATAATCAAAACCATAAAGCGAAAATAAACGCAGACTAGCGGCCAGGCGCTGTTTGCGGAACAACCGGACCTCCGCAAAACTCGGCCCGGGTTCCGGTATGGTCCATTGCGGCTGCACGGCAAGCGGCGCCGGCGGCGAACTGCGTGGAAGCGAAAAACCTGTATCTGGCATGATGTACTCCTTTATCCCAACATCAAATTAATATATCTATTACTTAAATATACATATACCGCTGACGTCAAATCCGGCGTTTGCGGTTTTTTAGCAAAAACATGCCGCACCGGAGCATAAGATTTTGAAAAAATCCAATTTAAAGCGATAAAAACCAGGTATTTTATTTTCTCATGACAGCATGAGAAATATCAACTTGCCAGAACGGCAGCTCGCTTTAATTCCCCATCAAATTAGTATTCTTATACTGAGGCAAAAAATCGCGACAGGGAATTTAGGTGCTTGTAATGAAGATGGATGTGATTTTGACGGCGGTTGGATTATTTCGAACCAGACATAAGCGCCACCTGCGCGCCGCACTGCTGGCCTCGATGGCGCTGCCGGTAACGCTGGCCGGTATGGCGCAGGCACAGACCACGCCGCCACCGGCTACGGGGTTGAAGGATGTGGTGGTGACGGCAACCCGCAAGACCACGGCGCTGCAAAAAACCCCGGTCGCGGTGACCGTCATCGGCCCCAAACAAATTCTTGAACAAAACCTGGTCACGGCGCGCGACCTCGCCGGCAAAGTAGCCGGTGTCACCACGCAACGCGCCGGCATCACCCCCATCACACAGATTTTCTTCATCCGAGGCATCGGCGATATCGACCCGATTTTCGATCCGAATATCGGCCAGTATCTGGACGATGTGTATTTGCCGCGCGCCATCAATGGCATGGCGGATCTGACCGATCTGCAGCGCGTGGAAATTCTGCGCGGCCCGCAAGGCACGCTGTTCGGCGAGAATTCCGATGCCGGCGCGATCCGTTATATCACCAAGCAGCCGACCGACACGCCCACCCGTAGTTTCGATATCGGTGGGGGCACCTATGGCGCCTTCAACACGCACTTCTATGCGGCGGGCCCCATCCTGCCGGGCGTGCTGGATGGCAGCATCGCCATCGCGCATGACCAGCATGAGGGCTATGATTACGATCCGACCATCAACAAGCGCGTGAACAATCAGAACACCAGCGGTGCCCGGGCCAAGCTGCTCTGGCACGCCGCGCCGGGTTTGACGGTGGAGCTGGAAGTGGACGGGCTGCTCGATTATTCCGGCAGCGGCTATTACGCGCCGGTGCGGCCGATCATCGGCGGCACCTTGAATAAGCCTATCTATGGCCCGACCAATCTCAACGATTCCTACGCCTCGCAGGAGCCGAAAAATGATTCCTGGGTGGGCGGCACGTCGCTGGTCGTGACCGATGTGCTCACCCCCCACCTGACTTTAAAATCCATCAGCGCCTATCGCGGTTTTTCGCAAAACCCGATCAATTACAACAACGACGCCCAGCCGCTCGTTCCCTATAGCGCCACGGATCCGATTCCGGTCGCCATTTCGGATAATTACATCGTCTACCGCGAGCAGGCGTTGAGCCAGGAATTCCAGCTCCTCGGCAATTACCAGAATTTCGATTTCACCTCCGGCCTGTATCTGCTGCACGAAAATTTTGCCTCCAACCGCCTCGGCTTCGTGGTCTCGCCCACCGCCGCCACCCCGACCCCGAGCAACCCTGAAGATCAGATCGGCGATACCAAAACCACCGATTACGCCGCCTACACGCAAGCGGATTACCATTTCACCGATAGACTCACCGGCACGCTCGGCGGCCGCTACACCATCGAGAATCGCGGCTTTCGCTTCCATGGCCTGTTCGACACTCTCTCCGGCCAGCCGCTGGCGGTGCAGCCGGCCGCCGCCTTTACTTATTTCGGCGACAAGACCTGGTATTCCTTCACGCCGAAATACGGCCTGTCCTACCAGTTCACGCCGGATATTTTCGGCTATGGCACCATTTCGGAAGGGTTCAATGCCGGCGGCTTCAACAACCGCGCTGCCTCGCTCGCCTCGGCGCTGCCCTATAACCAGGAAAAAGTCACGACCTATGAAACGGGCCTCAAAACCTTTTTCTTCGAACACCGGTTGCGGCTGAATGCCACGGCGTTCTATAACGATTATAGCGGCCTGCAGGAAGCCGCACAGGTGATCAGCCCGGTCACCGGCGGCGTTGTTTCCGTGCGCAGCAATGTGAATGCGGCGCATTCGGATGGTTTTGAACTCGAATCCCAGGCGCAGCCGATTGATGGTTTGACCTTGACCGGCAATGCCTCCTATCTCTGGAGCCGGTTTGACTCTTTCTCCAACCCCGGCGTCAGCGTGAATACAGGTACGTCGGTAAGCGCCACCGGCAACCAGCTGCCCTTCGCGCCGCGCTGGCAGCTCTACGGCGCCTTTGCTTATGACCTGCCGCTGCCGGTGCCGGGCCAGGCCACGCTCGGCTCGGATGTAACCTACCAGACGTCGTTCTACTCGGACGTGTTCAACTATCCGCAAGCCAAAATCGGCGCGCAGGCTTTTGTCGATGCCTTCATTTCCTACGCGCTGCCGCGCAGCAACTGGACGGCGATATTGACCGGCCAGAACTTGACCAACCGGCTTGCCTTCCAGGGACTGACCTGGACCGGAACCGCAAATTATTATGAGGGCCCCGTGAACCCACCGCGCACCGTATTCTTCAAACTCGCCTATAGTTACTGACCTTGCCCCAAACCGCCCTCACCCCGTTGCACATCGCCCACCAGTTGCCGGAGGCCATCCGCACGCTGGTGGCGGATCTCACCGGCGTCACCCTGCAAGCCCTGCCCCCGGAGACCGCCTGGGAGGTGCCGGCGGCGGCCGATATTCTCATCGCGATGCCGCCACGCAGCGGCATTGTGGTGGTGCCGGCGGAAAAACCGCCGGGCTGGCCAGGGCGGTTGCGCTGGCTGCACACCATCTCCACCGGGGTGGATGAATTTCCGCCTTGGATCCATGACGTGCCGCTGGTGACCAATGCGCGAGGCTCCAACAGCACGGCGATTGCCGAATTCGTGCTGGCGGCCATGCTGGCGGCGGAGAAGCGGTTGCCGGACATATGGATCAACCGCCGTGAGGATTGGGGGCGCCGGCCCGCTTTGGGCACGCTGAAGGGCAAGGTGCTGGGTCTGCTGGGCTTTGGCAGCATCGCCCAGGAAACCGCGGCGCGCGCTTTGCCCTTCGGCATGGAAATCCTTGCCTTCAAACGCACCGGCGGCAAGGCGCCGCCAGGTGTTGCGTTCGCGGATCTGGAAACCGTGCTGAGCCGCGCGGACCATCTGGTGGTGGCGTTGCCGCTGACACCGGCAACCGCCGGGCTGCTTGGCCCCGCCGCTTTTGCGCGCGTCAAGCCAGGGGTGCATTTCATCAACATCGCGCGCGGGCGCATCGTGGATCATGAGGCGCTGCTGGCGGCACTGGATTCCGGCCAGATCGGCCTCGCCTCGCTCGACGTGACGGAGCCGGAACCCTTGCCACCTGGCCACCGGCTGTACACGCATCCCAAGGTGCGGCTTTCACCGCATATTTCCTGGGCGGGAAGCGACCGCAGCGTACAGGCGCAACTGCTGCGGGAAAATCTCCGCCGTTTTGCCGCCGGGGAAACGCTGCTCAACCTGGTATCGCGCATCTCCGGTTATTGAACCGGCTGACGCCTACGCATTCACCTGAAAGAAACCCATGACCCAGGCTGAGCAGAATTCATCCGGTGCTTTTCCCCCTGCGGCGGCGCGATGGCCTGCACCCGGGCGCGGCCGCCTTCGCCGGCCTGCTGCCGGCGATACGCGGTGTTGCAGTGGCGCCGGCCGGTTCATCCCCGCGCGTGCGGGGAACAGATCGCCAACAGATTATCACGCGATCGCGGGAACATAGCCGCCAGCCTGTTCAGGCATTGACGCATAGCAGTTGGTCGAACACGGCGGAAAGTGCGCTCACGGGGTCGGCAACATTATCCATGGCACGCCAGGCGATAAAACGGTCTGGCCGCACCAGCACAGCACCGCCTGGCCCGTGCTCGCGCACCTGATCCCAACCGTGGCGGATATCAAGCCAGTCGCCTTCGGTCGTACCCACGGTGAATGCGTCCAGCTTCACGCCCCGCGCCTCGGCAAGCTTGTGCGCAGCGTCACGCCAGGCGCTGCCCTCCTCGCCTGCGATCAGCACGAACCGTCCGCTGACCAGATCACCGACCGAGCACCGCCCGAGCAAATTCTCGACCCATGCATGGGGCAAGGAATGGCCAGGCCTGGTACTGGCATGAAAAATACCCAGCGGGTCCGGGCTGGCGGAAATTGGCGAGCCGTCTGGAACAACCGCGCCATGGTCATAGGTATAGCTAAAGCCCACATTCAGGCTGTTAAAATTGGGTAGAATGCCAGGCAGGCTGCGTGCCAGGCGCCGGCGGGCGGCATCGCCGGCCGCACCCTCGGCCCACACCTCGCGGATATTCGCCCAATTTTGTTCCGGCGTGTTTACCGGCGAAAAGCCAATCGCCATAGCCAGATCACGGTTCCTATGCCAGCCTTCAAAGGCGGTGGCGACAATATGCTGCGCCACCGGGCGGCGCTCGGCCTCGTAAGTATCAAGCAGTGCCGGGCCGGCTTCGCCACGCAGCACGGCAGCCAGCTTCCAGCATAAATTATAAGCGTCCTGCACTGCCGTATTCAGCCCATGCCCGCCTGAGGGTGGCATACGATGCGCGGCATCACCCAGGATAAAAACCCGGCCGACGCGGAATTTGGAGGCGACTACCGCATCGAGCGGCCAGCGATTGATGACATGCACCTTGGGGTCAAGATCGGGCAGGCCAAGGCAGCGCTTCATCATTGCCACCGCGGCTTCGTCATCCATTTGCTTATGGTCGCCTTTGAACGAGACCAAATGCCCAATCCACTCGGTTGAGTGCGCTCCCCAGATTTCCGGCCCGCTTGGCAACAGCACGAAGGGCACGCCGACATCCGGGTTGAACACGGTATGGATCAACGCTTCATCATCATGAAACCAGGCTGACAGGTCAGCGCTGAAATGGATCGAGATGCTGGTCGCGACCGCAAGCTCACCTTCCAACGTCACGTCGATCTGCGGGTTGATCACCCGCCCGCCATCGCAAGCCAGCAGATACTTGGCCTGCACCTCATAATGCTCGCCGCTGGCCCGGTCCTCAATCGTCGCCGTCACGCCGGTATCATTCTGCGTAAACCCAAGAAAATTATGATTGAAAGCGACACAGCCCGGTGCCAGACCCTCGGCGCGGGCGCGCATGATCGGCTCAAGCCGGCTCTGCACCAGATTGGCGGTATTGACCGCGCTCGCCGCCGCCCAGTCCAGATCGAGCCCGCCGCGGCCCCAGGAGCCGAGCCGCACAATTGCCCGTCCATAATCCGGCCCGTCGCCGGCAAACCCGGCATAATAGCCGCAATAGCGTTTGTTCACCTGCGGGGTACCTAGACGTTCAATCTCGGTATCGATGCCGAGCTCACGGAAAATCTCCATCGTTTTGAGCGACAGCGCGGAAGCCTTCGGTAGATGTGAGGTCGTAGGGTATTTGCTGACCAGATAGGTCGAAATGCCGTAGCTCGACAGCAACATGGAGGCCGCCAGGCCGGAGGCCCCGCCGCCGACTATCAATACATCCGCCGTGCGCGCCAATTTATCCTCCATAATTATTGAGTGTAACAATGCTCCCTATAATTATGGAAATCAACACAAATATTCCAAAGATTAGAGGGGAATTGCCGCTTCGAATAAGGCCTTGACGCAATACGCCGTTCAACAGAAAAGCCATCATTGTGATGCCGCTATCCAAGACTCAAAATGAGGCCAAAGGCAGAATTCGCCGGACAGATCATGCGGCGTCCTTGCGAGTGATGGAGGCGGTGAAACAAGAAATCCTCTCCGGACAATTGCAACCCGGCAAGCACGTGGTCGAGAGCGAGATTTCGCAGCGGCTCAACATCAGCCGGTCGTCCGTCAGAGAGGGGCTCCAGCGGTTGGCGGCTGAAGGCATCATTCAGATCGAACATAATCGCGGTGCCCGTGTCCGGCAGTATACCCGTGCCGATATTCACGCCCTGCATCAGGTTCGCGAGGTCATCGAGGGCCTCGGCGCCATGCTGGCCGCGTCACGCATTGCCGTTACAGATCTCGGGCATCGGCTGAACGACATCAACAATGAGACCGCGTTGGCTGTGGAGAACGCGGATTTGAAAAAATTCCTCGATCTCAATACGCAATTTCACGACACGATCATCGAAATGAGCGGCAATCCTTTTCTCAACTCGCATATTGCCGAGGCCCGAACGGCTTATTTCAGGCTGCTGGGGAATGCCGAAACACCACCTGATTTTCGCCGCTCTCTCAAAGAGCATCAGGACATCGCTGAGGCAATCACGTCAGGGCTTCCGCAAGCCGCCGAGGCGGCGATGCGCCGTCACATCAGAAGTTCCCTCACATTCATCTTGAGCCTGCCGCATCTGATACGCGCGTAGCGGCGCGGCGGTTTATTCGGCGGCCGATAAAGCCGGCCCGTCTTTTGCCGCCGTTTCCGCCGCTATCAGCTGCGCCAGTTGGCGCCGCGCGCGGACCGGCGCTGCATCGATCGCCAGCAAAATCGGCTTCATTTTGAGCAGATCGGTCGACCCTTTCATGCGCTGCTGGATCGCCTCGGCCATGACCGCATCTTCCAGTTCAAACGCGTCATGAAACCACTGGCGCACGCGCTCATCAACCGCCGGATCATCGATTTTGAAGCTGCGTGAATTGCCGTAGAAATAATGCGTCGTTGCGGCGGTTTCCGGTGTCAATATATGGGTGCCGATTTTCTCGACACCTTCGGATCGCGGCTGGCCGAGAAATGTGACGCCGGTCGAATTGCGGATCAGGCTTGGCGCCTGCCAGGTAAAGTCGATCCATAGATCAACCCTTTCCGGATCGCCCGCCAAATACCCCTGATAGGATTTCGGCACCGTGGTATTTGGAGACCATTGCCGCGCATGAACGAACTTGCCCTCCTGCACCGTCTGCAGCGACACTTCCGCATCGTTGGAGATGTATTTGCTATGCAGGAATTGTGCGTGACTGGGGTCCATCAGATTATCGGCGAGTATTTCATAATGAGCGGCCATCATCATGTGGCCACTGAGGGTGCGGCGCTGCGGATCGGTCAAATAGCTGAAATCGGGTATCGCTTCCGGATTGGCACGCTCTGCCTCACCCATCCATATCCACACCAGCGCATGACGTTCGACAACAGGATATGATTTGATATGCGCCGATTGAGGAATCGCATGATCGCCGTGAGGGTTGGCAATGCAACGCCCGCCAGCGTCAAAACACAGGCCATGATAGCCGCATTCAACCGTGTCATCGATCAGCTTGCCCAAACTCAAAGGTGCGAAACGATGCGGGCACATATCGACCAGAGCGGCGATGTCACCATTCTGTTTGCGATAAAGCACCACCGGCTCATCGAGCAAAGTCCGCGGCAGAAGCGCGCGGGTCACTTCTTCCGCCCAGGCTGCCACATACCAGGCATTGCGCAAAAACTGTCCCATACACCCTCCATATTGTCATACGATAAGTTTAGTTTGTACTAAATTGTCTGACAATGTCAAGCTGGCGCGCTTTGCTGATCGGCAGGTTAGACGGATCGCCCCTGCGACGCAATCTCGAACGGTGCCAGCATTGTGCAGAACTCCGTATGGATGATCATGCAGGGGTACGGTTTTGCGGAAACAGAAAACTCGCGAGTGCTGGCAGCAGGATCAACGCACCCAGCATATTCCAGAGGAACATGAAGGCGAGCAATATACCCATATCGGCCTGGAATTTAATCGGCGAGAACGCCCAGGTGCCGACCGCGGCGGCGAGGGTGAAGCCGGTCAGCATCACCACCTTGCCGGTAAACAGCAATGCCCGGTAATAGGCTTCGGACAACGCCATACCCTGGCGCATGTTACTCAACGTCACGCTCAGAATATACAAGGCATAGTCGACGCCGATGCCGACACCCAGCGCGGTGACGGGCAGGGTTGCGACTTTAACACCAATGCCGAGCTCTACCATCAGCGCCTCGGCGAGTATGGAGGTCAGAATCAACGGCAAAACCGCCGTCAGCACCGCCCGCCAGGACCTGAAGGTGAGCAGGCTGAGTGCTATGACGGCAGCGTAAACTTCAAGCAGCATCTGCCAGCTTGCGCGGCTAACGACAATATTGGTGGCGGCGGCGATACCTGCATTGCCGGCAGCAAGTTTAAAGGACACGCCGGGAAGATGTTGTGAGGCGATGAAATTTTCACTCTCCGCGACGACCCGGTCCAGGGTTGCCGCCTTGTGATCTTGCAGAAACACCGAGATCGGCATGAAACTGCATTCCGGGTTCAACAGGCTGGGCGGGGCTTCGTTGACCGCTTGATTCAATGATGCCTGATTGGGCACAAGATCATACCAGGACATGCTGCCCTCGTTCAACTCGACCGACATCATCCGTTGGAAATCCACGAAGGAAGAGGTGCGTATGACGCCTGGCAGATTTCCGAGCCTCGCCTCGAGCCGGGACATCGCCACCAGGGTTGCATAATCCGCACATGTCTCGAATGGCGTGTTCACCATCACCACGAACACGTCGCTGGTGGTCGCGTAATGGTCGACCAGGTATTTATTATCCAGATTATATACCGAATTCGGGCGCAATTCTGGCGCCCCCGGCTGGATATCGCCGATTTGCAGATTGCGCGCGACAAACGCCCCGGCAAGCCCGAGGATCACGGCAGTAATAAGAGCGCCGGCAGCATAACGGCGCTGCGTGAACAAGTCCAGAAACGTCCATAGCAGCGGTTTTTCCGCTCCCAGATCAGCTGCCGTCTCCGCCATAAGGCTTTTCGCGGCCGATGCGGACGAAACCCCGATATAGCTCAAAAATACCGGCAGCAATATAAGGTTGGTGATGACAAGTATCGCAACTCCGATGCTGGCCACGATCGCCAGATTTTGAATGGCCGGGATTTTAATCGTGTACAGCACGGCAAAACCCACCGCATCGCAGCAAAGTGCGGTGAAGCCCGCGACGAACAGCCGGCGGAAGGTCATGCGCGCCGCACCGAGGTTGGTCCGGCCGCGGCCGATATCCTGCATCACACCGTTCATTTTCTGCGCGCCGTGGCTCATGCCGATCGCAAAGACGAGGAACGGCACCAGTACCGAATAGGGGTCGAGGCGAAAGCCGATGAGCGGCAAACTGCCAAGCTGCCAGAACACGGCGAGAAGCGAGCAGAACACGACGAGCATCGTGCTGCGTACACAGCGCGTATACCAGAACACCATGGCCGCCGCGATCAGGATCGAACCTGCAAAAAAGCTGAAAATTTGCCTCATGCCCTGTAGCAGATCGCCGACGATAACGGCAAAGCCGGTGATGCCGATGGTGACACCGCGCGCCGCGTATTTCGTCTTGATGTCATCGAGCCGGCGGGTGAGCGCGCCGTAATCAAGCGGCCGGCCGGTATTCGCATCCGTGTCGAGGAGCGGGACCTCCAGCATTGAGGATTTGAAATCCGGCGATACCAGGCTGCCGATCAATCCCGCGCGTTGAATGTCGTCGCCCAGCTCTTCAAAGCCGTTGGCGGCGGAGAACACATCGTAGGGCATCACCGTGCCGCCATTGAGCCCGGTATCGGTCACCGCCAGCCAGCGGACATTCGGCGTCCATAGCGAGCGCATGAACGGGCGGTTTACGCCTGGAAGCAAAAAAACTTCGTCATTAATGTCTCGCAGTGCCGTAACATAGTCCCGGTTCAAGATCGTGCCATGATCGGCGCGGACAATGATATCAACCGTATTGCCGCTGAGATCGCCAAGATTGCCCTTATTCGAGTCGTAATTCTGGATAAAGGGATGCCGCGCCGGGATCATGCTCTCGAAGCTCGCGGTCAATTGCAGATGCGGCAGCGCAAAGCCAAAACCGATGGTGATAAACAGGCAGCCAAGGAGAATGAGCGGACGGTTCTGAAAGATCAGCCGTTCCAGCCATGGACCGCGCTCTTCGCTTGCATCCGAGCCCGCGATATTCTGTTCCTTGCTGGAAATGAAACTATTATGGTTCATGTTAATCCACGCTGGCGATGGCAGCGACCGGAACAATGTGAATTCCGCTTGCTCCGGTTGTAACGATGCTGTCGGCGTCGGCCTGATAGAGATCCGTGATCGGTGCTGCTGTCGGCAGAGCGGCGAAGCTTTTACCCTCATCGTGGCTTACCAGAAGCTCGCCATCAAGGCTGCCAAGAAGAATATCATGGTTTTTCATCACGATGCCGCAATCGATTCCCGCCCGCGACACGGTTTGAACCTGCAACCAGCTGGCACCGTTATCAGTTGAGCGCAGCACAGTACCCTGCAGCCCGTATAGAAGGAGTGTCCCGTCCGGCGTCCTCAGGCCACCGAACAAGGTGCCGGGAAACGGCGTCGTCAGGGTGGTGAATTTTCCTGTCTGATCGCGCCGCAGCACCAAACCCTGCTCACCGATCCAGATCTGCGACTCATTATCGGCAATCACCGCATAAATATGCAGCCCGTTGGGATTGGGAATATCATCAAACAGAGATTGCCAGACATGACCATTATCGGCACTGGCGAATGCCATGCCAAAGCCGCCGGCGGCGACCACCGTGCCGGCGGTTGTGGGTAACAAGGTCAAGAAGGGTAGGCTTGGCCCGGTACTTTCAAATTCCTTGGCATTTTGCAAATTCTGTTGCGCCGCCGCGTCGCTCGGCATGGCTGCGGCCCGCATCTCGGCACTTTTCATCAACACGTCGATTGCTCTCACGCCATCAAACTGCAACGCCCAATGATCACCACCATCCTTGGTGTAGAGAATGACGCCCATCTGGCCCGTCGCCCATCCAATCTGGGGCGAGGCAAAGGCGACGCCAGTGAGCAAAACGCTGGTCGGCGTTTCAACCTGCCGCCAGGATTTCCCGTCATCGTCGGAAAGCACGATCCGCCCATCCTGTCCAACAGCGATGAGCCGGCTGCCCGCCGCCGCAATCGAGGTGAACAGGCCCGACATCGTCTGGCGGGTCAATAAAGACGGCTGCAACAACACGCCATTGGCGACGGAAAAAATCTGTGCCGGCGCGTTTGCAGCGCCGACACAGATTAAACCCAGCGCCAAACCGGCAATGGCAGCGTTACGCGCCGCGTGGCGGCGTGCAACTCTTGACAACATGCGTACAGCGTTGATCAATTGCCGCCGGCCCTGGCGGCTAATTGCCCGGCCGTGTAGAAAGATTCCGGCCTTTCTTCTGTTTTTTGCCATTGCAACGCACCCTTGGTGCCGGCTGACATAACATATGACTGACTATGAAAATCGTAATCATAGAAATAATCACCAGGACCATGCATAGGGAAGTCCGAGCATAAAAGTGGCACTGCCTGGAAATGCTTCCATATCGCGCCGCTCGCGTCATAAATTTCTTCGGTCAAAATCAGCCAGGTATCTTCGTCAACATACATGGTCCGGCGCGCGTCAACATTTCTTCTGCCATCGGCGAGCGTCATCTCGATCACCCAGACGCGATGCAGCTCAAAACGCATCGCGTCTGTATTGGCAAAGTGTGGACCCAACGCCTGCGTTATAGGCGTCGCCCACATTCTGTTGCAATTATAGGGCACGTAGATTTCTTTTTTGCCCACGATCTTGCAGTCATATTCGTCCAGCGCGCCGCTGAACATGTTCGGTTCGTCCCAGTTTTCAAGGTCGCCGGCGAGGTCGATCGGTGTGTCATAAACAAGTTGCGGCGCCAGGCGGACGCGCCGTTCGCCAAGCAGATATTGCCACGCCTTTGCCGGATTCTGCAGCGGATTTACTGAGAACAGAAGCACGACCGACTCACCTTCAACATAGGCAGGTTCGGTATCAGCCACATAAACCTGCTGGTAGATGCCTTTGAATTCGTTTTCCCGGCCTTCAAAATAATACGGCCATTGGTTCTGCACATCCGAATAATTGCGCAAGATCACTTCGCCGCTTGCTGTAACCTGATAATTACCGGATGGATTGCGCACTGACACACCGCACCATCTCAGCAGATGGTTCCACATCACCTGCTTGCCGGTTGTCGGGATCGGAAAAGGTGCCCCACCATAAGCGCCGGTGAGCGTGTTCTCGTCATCGCTGAGCTTGGCGGTTGTGGCGTTTTTATAGGTATAGTCATAAATATATTGCGGCGCGATGCCGGTCCGGTGGGTTGGGTATACCAGGATTTTGTAATCCGGATACGTCTCCATCAACTTCATGTAGCCAGGCGTCAGCCTGTCTTTATGGTCTGTCATGTTCGCAGCATTGATACTGGCGATGGGCTGCTCGCTCGCGAACAAATCCGGGCGGATCTGGCCTGATACGTAATCGTCAGGAAACGGCAATAATTCGCCTGTCCAGGCCGGAATGCTGCCATCGGCATTGCCTGCGCGCAAACCACCCAATGGGGTCAGCACCGATTTTAAATCATCCGGCGTGTAAGCTGGCTGCGCCTGCGCGAGTGCCTGCCTGGGCATGGATGCGGCAGCCGAAAGCGCTGCGCTCGATTTTAACAAGGATCGGCGATTGATTGATTTCATTGTTTCCTCCTTTTAAAAAGTGCGCTCGACATTAAAGCCGGCAAAATCCCGATCCGCAAAAGGATCGCGATTGGGCGTATTGTAGGGCGGTCCGCTAGGCCGCGCGATGTAGCGCGTGTATGATATGCCGCCGGACCATTTCGCGAAATAGAGGAATGACAAGCCAACAGTCAGATCACCGCCGCGATCGATCCCGGTATTGTTAAAGCTCAGCGTATCAGGTGAATGCCCCATGAAGTTCCAGCCAAGCCCGATATTCGGCGTGAGGTCGAGCCCCGAAAAAACTTCATAATACGAGACCTGCGCGATTGCCCGCACGCCCAGCGCCATATGGGCGCCGCCTGAAAAATTCTCGCGGTTTTTTAAAAAGCCCAGCAGATTATTGCCGGCACCCTCAAACAGCACTGTCGAATCATCCCAGAATCTTGTCGCTTTTCCCAGATAGATCATCGACGCCTGGTAGTGCAGAACATTGCCGGTCGCATAAAGCGGGTGCGAGCTGTTATTGGCGAACGTACCGGACGGCACCTCCACCGTGCTCACCAGCGGTTCGTTGGTGCGCGCCGAAATCTCGCCTGCAAAATTGGCAGGCCCTGCCGTGGCCGACGCCGATGCGCCGTAGATTTGGATACCATCCGGATAGACCAGCTGATACGTGCCGTAATTCAATGCGTTTGGCGTATTCAGCCCCGGAACATTCGGCGACCCGGCGATGAAGCGCGGTCCGTCGGCATAGTTGCGGATGTAAACCTGCGGCTCTGAATCATTATATTGCAAGGCGTATAAACCGAAATCGACGGGAGCGTCCGTGGGATCATAATGCAGGGCGATACCGAACTGCCCCGTACTAGCTGCACTCTCATCCTTGCTCCGATAAATATAGCCGCCCGGCGCGCCGGATTGCGGTGCTGCCGAAGGAAAATAAATAAGCCTTTGTCCGCCTTCATCAAGAATATCGGAGATGCTGAAATAGCTGCCCGCAGGCGACAGGTTGAATTTTTCAGCTTCGAATTGATAATAGCCGGTCGCTGAAATCGAGTCGGTTAACTGCGCGCTGATGTCCACCTGGCCAACCGGCAGGAACAAATCCTTCGCCTGCGTGTTGGGTACGCTCGCCGCACGCTCAACATCAATTGGCGCCTGGCCATAGGATATACCGTTCAGCGCAAATAACAGGCTTTCACCGAACAGATTAACCAGCCGCCCAACGCGAATCGTGACCGGGATGCCCGCAATATCATGCGAGCCGTACAAGAACAAATTTCGTAACTGAATATCGCGCCCGGCCTGAACTTCGGTCGCATTGGTGAATTTGTTCGAAGGCTGCTGAGCCGGGTTATACGTAGCTGAACCAGGACTTTGCTGGGTCTTCTGATTGTAAACCGTGTCGTAGAAACTGTCGACGGAAACGTCGAAACCATAGCCGGCATCGCTAATATCGAATTTCGACAAAAGATCGAACCGGTTGGATACAATCCCCGACCGTAGATTATTGTCGCCGTCATTCGTATTTGGATTATTGCCGATATAGGGGGAGACCGGCGCGGTTCTCTCAAGTGCTGAATATTGAAAGGTGTTTTGAAATTGTATGGTCACGCCATCGTCAAACGTATATTCGGCGGCCCGTGCGCTACGCGTGCCCGCGGTACATAATACGCATGCACTGGTCGTCGCCATCAAAGTAATCCACACCTTCCGGGCATTAAAAAAATCCATTATATCCTCCCTTTTGTAATTATTATGTTTATGTTTTTAGGCCTCGCCTCACGGAGGCAAGCTTCAGGCACCTGCCTTCCTGATTACCATCCACCGCCGCCTTTACGCGTTCCGGCTACACGATCATCGTGACAAGCTCACCAAGCCCGGAAATTTCCATCCGCACACGGTCACCTTTGGTCAGATACTCGTCGGTTTCAGCGCCCACCCCCGCCGGCGTACCGGTGAGTATGATATCGCCTGGATAGAGCGTGTTGTATTTGGTTAACGCCTCGATCTGTTCGGCGACCGAATATATCATCTTATCGGTTGTCGAATCCTGGCGCACCTGGTCGTTAACCCAGGTTTTAAGAGTCAAATTCTGTGGGTCGGGGATCATTGAGCGAGGCACGATATAAGGGCCCAGCGGACAGGAGCCGTCAAAAATCTTGTGGCTGCCCCAATCATAACGGAACGGTGACGTTTCCGGCAATTGCGGGCGCAGGGTGCGGTCACGCGCGGAGAAATCATTGGCAATCGTGTAGCCCGCCACGTAATCCAGCGCCTCATCCACCGACACCGAGCGCGCCTGCCGCCCAATCACGACAGCAAGCTCAATTTCATAATCAAACGCCCGCGATTCGTTGAGAACCTCGGCGTCCGGCCCGACGACACAACGCGGCGCCTTCAGAAAATGAAACGGCCCAACCCCCATTGCGCGCGGTGACGGATGCACCGGCAAGCCGCGCCGTTTGGCGATAGCATCCATATGATCTTGATAATTCGCGCCGCAGCAATAGATCGCACCGGGATAGAGCAACGGCGCATGCAGCTTCGCCTCGGAAAGCTTCATGCCTTCGCTTGCAGGCTCCGCCGCCCTCAAAGCCGGTTCCGCCCGTTCCCAGTCAACCAATATGGAAAGCACAGTGTCATAGCCAGCATGTCCAGTGAGCGTTGCGGCATCGTACAGCAGACCGCCCGATACCACCGCGGCCCGTGGGCCCGTGGGCAACGAATAGGTTGCCAGCGAAAATTCCTTCATAATTTTTTAAACTCCCTTGAGACCCGCATGATGGAGGGGTCTTTTGTTCCAGCATCGTAACCCGTGAACCAATCTGCGGTGCGGCATTGATTCGAATTTTCAGATGAATACAATATATATTTTGGAAACACTAGATTTATTTCCATTATTTCGGGGCAAACGCGGCGAGCTTGCGCATAATGTCCCCAAGCGGTTGCATCTGTTCGCGCGCCAATCCAGCATG
Source organism: Acetobacteraceae bacterium (assembly GCA_965231175.1). Taxonomy (GTDB): domain Bacteria; phylum Pseudomonadota; class Alphaproteobacteria; order Acetobacterales; family Acetobacteraceae; genus Acidocella. Next base: position 103,703 of record CBDDMJ010000002.1, read on the forward strand.
AAACTCATCCATCGGCACTGCGCCGTGGGCGACGTTCAACACGGAACTCATTTTCGGCCTCCTCCAGGCAGCATGTTGCGCAAGCGATCTTGGATTTGTACTTGTGGCCAGCAGGATTAACAAAATAAACATGGAAATCAATAGATAATTTCCAAAATAAAGTAGTTTTAGTAGATTCTCCTGGATTTTCTTGCGCGACAGCGGCATTGTGGTTTCGTTTCACCCAACCGTATAACCGACGAAAGCCGACCTGATCTCATGGTAAAACGCGCATTGTACGCCGCCGAAATTGGCGTGAACGATATGACCGACACGATCGCCTCTCCCGATCCCGGCGCGCGTACGGCGGCGAACGACATATATCAGCGGCTGCGCGCAGATATTGTGCGTGGCGTATTGCAGCCTGAAGCGCCGCTGAAATCCGATGAGATTCGTGCCGCTTATAATATTGGCATCAGCCCGCTGCGCGAGGCGTTGACCCGGCTGACGGCAGAGCGGCTGGTTACCTCAATCGGCCAGCAAGGATTTCGTGTGGCCCCGCTGGGTGCTGCGAACGTGCTCGATACAATGAAAGCGCGCGTGCTGATCGAGTCGGAAGGGTTGCGCCTGTCAATTGAGGGCGGCAACAATGATTGGGAAGCGCGGGTCGCAGGGGCAGCTCATCTGCTCCGGCGCACCGCTTTATCCAAAGACCTCGGACCGGCGGCAGAAATCTGGGCGGTGGCCCATCAACGCTACCACGCAACTCTCATCAGCGCCTGCAACTCAGCCTGGCTCATTCAACTCGCCGATATCTTGTTCGCCCAGGCGGAGCGCCACCGGCTAAGCGTGGTTCACGCCAGAATCGCTCCCGATATGCGCGATATGGAGGCAGAGCATGAAGAGATTTTTGAGGCCACGATCGCGCGTCAAACCAAAAAAGCGATCGCGGCACTCACCAGACATTATGAGAGAAGTGGTATGCGCGTCGCCCAGTTGATTGAATCTTTGGCCTCAAATGCGCCAGGCACAACGGCCGCAGGCACCAGCCTGCACCGAACAACCACCCGCATCGGCGGCAGCCAATCGCCGCCGCCGATGCGTGAAGCCATGCTGCCGTTAAAATAAACGGCCACAAGGAATCGCCGTTGGTATTATAAAGTAATATTGACGTTTTTCTGCTTGGTAAAAGCGAGAATCTCGTCCATCGATTCCTCACGGCCAATGCCCGACTGTTTGACACCACCAAACGGCGCACCGGGAAAATGCAGGCTGGTATTGTTGATCCAGATAAAGCCGGTATCCATCCGTGCTGCTGCGCGGTGCGCGTTCGCCAGGCTGCTGGTGAAGACCGCACCGGTCAGCCCGTATTCCACCGCGTTGACCTCGGCGAACAACGCATCCTCATCATCCCATTTGAACACCGAAAGCACGGGCCCAAAAATCTCCTCCCGGGCGATGCGCATATCGCTGGTGACATCGGCAAAAATTGTCGGCTCGACGAAGAAGCCCTGGGCAAGACCAGGGTCCGCCGGGGCCTTGCCGCCAAGCACCAGCCGGGCCCCTTGTTCCTTGGCACTGGCGATATAGAACAGCACCTTGTCGCGCTGCGCAGCCGAGACGAGTGAGCCCATATTGGTCGCGTAATCTGTCGGCACACCAGGCCGGTAGGTCTTGGCCCCGGCCACCACGCCCGCCAGCACCTCGTCATAAACCGAGGCATGAATGAACAGCCGTGATGTAGAGCCACAGGACTGCCCCGCCCACCCAAAATTCATACCCTTCACGGCACCGGCAATCGTGCGTGCAATATCCGCATCGGGATAGACGATCAGCGCGTTCTTGCCGCCAAGCTCAAAGATCACGTGCTTTAAGCGGTCGGCGGCACTACGCATAATCGCCCGCCCGGTCGCCGGGCTGCCAACCAGGGTGACGAACGGAATATCCGGGTGCGTGGTCAGAGCCTCGCCGCACTCAATGCCGCCGGTCACAACATTGAGCACGCCGGGCGGCAGAATACCGTCCACCAGCTCCATCAACCGGTAGGCCGAGAGCGGTGCCTGAACCGGCGGTTTCATGATCACGCAATTGCCGGCAGCCAAAGCCGACGCCATCTTGCAGCAGAGGAACATGAGAGGATGGTTATAAGCGAGAATCCGCGCCACCACGCCCACCGGCTCCCGATGGACGATGTTCAGCCGGTCCGGCCCAAGCGGCAGCGTCGAGCCCTCGATCGCCGATGCCAGCCCGGCGAAAAGATCCAGATAGGTCGCCGCAGAAGAAGAATCGCGGATCATTTCAGCGATTGGGTTGCCACAATCAGCCGCATCAATCAGCGCCAGCTCTTCGGCATTTTGCCGGACGATATCGGCGATGCGGCGCAGCAGCGCGCCACGCTCAAGCGCCGGAACATATTGCCAGGATTCAAACGCCGTCTTTGCGGCCAGGACAGCGGCGGCCACGTCGGCAGCATTCGCAACCGCCACGCGACCAAGCGACTCGCCGTTGGCGGGGTTGAAATCAGTCTCATACCCACCGGCCGGCTCATGCCATTCACCGCCATAATACAGGCGGCGCTCCTGCGGCAGCAGGGTATGGTAGTCGGGTACAATTTGTACCGGTTTCAAATCATCCATCATAGGTTCCTTCGCGCTATCTGTTCAGACGGCCGGCTCGAGGGTAAATTCGTGCTGCAGCGTCGCCCACCGCCGGCCGGTCTCCCGCCCGCCTGCTTCATATTTCGCCGGCAACCCTATATAGGGCGGGCGCGGCGGCCCGGCGTTGATAAGCCCGGCTTCGTTGAAGCGCAAATGGCCGATCTGTACGCTGTAATTCATGAAATCTGCGAGACTGCCATCCACGAACATGGCCGATTCCGCCCACCGGCATTTATCCGATATGCTTTCGGCGAGCACCCAGTCATGCCGCCCAACCGCCTTCGCCAAAGCCACCAAGGGTGCCGGCGCGCAGGCAACATGCCCGCTCCAGGCCGCCTCGATCAAATCCGGATACGCGCGCGCCGCCCGGAACCAGTCCGAGACCAGCGGCAGCAATCGGCAGGATTTCCCGACCGCCTGCGCATCGCTGTCCAGCTCCGGACCGCCGACATGCTTGGCCCCCACGACTTCCGGTATTTTGGCGAGTTCAACATAGGCTTCCTGACTGATCTTGCCCTTGAAGGCGATCGGATTGTCGTAGAGGATCAGCGGTACATTTGGCAGAGCTTCGGCAATGTCACGGTAGAAGGCAACGATCTGCCCCTGGTCGAGGGCGAGCCACATCGGCCGCGCGACGAACAGCCCATCCGCCCCTGCCTGCATCAGCGCCCGGCCACGGCGAATGGTATCGCGGGTGTTGAGTGTCCCGATACCGGCAAATAGCGGCACCCGTCCGGCGATGGTGCCGATCACCGCCTCGTGGAAGGAGACATGCTCAGGCTCGGTCAGCCCGGCGCATTCCCCGAACGTCCCGCAAGTCAGCAGAATATCGACACCGCTCTCAACAATGAGCGAGGTCATGCGCACGCTCTCATCGAGATTGACAGAATGCGTACAGCGCCAGTCGCTGGCATCCGGGGTCGCCGGCGTCGGCAAAATACCTACCAGACCTTTGATGTCAGCGGGCGTTATCTTCATGTCATGTCTCCGTTGAATTAAGCCGCCCGCTCTTCGACGAGCAGGAAAAGTAAATTAAGCCGCCTGCTCTTCGACAAGCAGGCCAAGCCGGCGATAAATATCGCGGCTGGTGGCGATGAAAATCCGTGCCGTCGAATCCGCCGTATGGCTAATCCATTGGTGCGGTGGCAAGGTGAAGATATCATGCGGCCGCCATTTAACGATGTCATCGCCAATCCGGCTTTCGCCTTCGCCCTCCACGACCACGCAGATTGCCGACGACGATTCACGATAGCCCCGCGTCGGCACGCCCGGTTCGAGCTGGGTAAGGTAACAATCGATCGTCGGCAGCACGGGGCCGCCATCCACCGGGTCAGCATAGCGCACGGTTCGCGCGCCGTCAGCCCCAGGCGGGGCGGCTTCGACCGCCCGCTTCGCATCCGTCCAGCTGTAGCGGAAAACCGGCGAATAACCGCGCCTCTCAGCCTGCGCTGCAACCGGAACAAAGGTAGCGCCGGTAAAGGCCGCATCCGGAATCGCCACCAGCGGGTTGGAAACCGGCCCCGGCTGGAACGCTGCCGTTCCCAAACTGCGCTGCAAGGCAGCGTCGAGAATATCCACCCAGATGGTGGGTTTGCCGCCCGTATGGCGGTGCTCATGCCAGGTCCAGCCCGGCGTTACAACCAAATCGCCAGGCTCCATCGTGCAGGGCTTGCCTTCCACCACCGTCTCGGCCCCCGCCCCTTCGATGATGAAGCGCAGCGCATGCATACTATGGCGATGCGGGCGGGCATGTTCGCCAGGCATCAAGGCCTGCAGCCCGGCGTTCAACACGCCGCTGGCCGCCTCAAGCTCGATATTCGTGCTGGTCGGGTTGACGAGCGTCATAACCCGCCGCTCAATAATGGCAGGCAGGGTAATCTTTGCGGTCTCCAGCATAATCGGGCGCGTGTCCGACCAATGCCAGACATGCCCTCGTTCGTGCGAGGCCCCGAGCGCGCCATTCTCGCTTTCCCACAACACTTTGATATTATTGGCCGCATAAAGGGCGCGCAATTCTGGCGATACAGGGTCGTCATCATAATTCCGAGCAATCGGCGTATCCATTGCAATCCCCAATTATTAGGTTTTCGAGAGCCCACGGCAAACCCAGAGCCAAACTTATTGGGCTTGGCCCTAACATGTGTGGATATTAATGTCAATTTCCCAAATTAAAATAATTTTTGGAAATTATGGCTTTTCATACCTTTTGATTTGGCGTAATATATCCTCTATAAAACAAGCGTCTTCGGATCGGCGTAATGTCTTTTGTGTAAGAAGCGCCCTAAAAGGGCAGTGGAGAAAAAATGTCAAAAGTCAGCGTATTGGATCTTGCCAATGTCCGGCTCACCGTCAGCGATCTCGACAAGAGTCGGCAGTTTTCTGAAGCTTTCGGTCTGGTCACCGTCGAACAAACCGCAAACGCGGTATATTCGCGCAGTACCGATGCGGGCAGTTTCTGTCATGTGGTAACATTGGGAGAGCCGGCGTTCATCGGCGCTGCCTTCCACGTCGCCTCGGTCGAAGCACTGCAAGCCGCCACCACGATTGAAGGTGCCAGCCAGATCGAACCGACCAATGAACCCGGCGGTGGCTTGCGCGTGCGGCTGCACGACCCTGACGGGTTCCAGATCGAGCTGTTGCACGGCGTCGAGATCATGCCTGCCTTGCATGTCGAAAAATATCCGGTCAACACAGCCTTCGCGCGCGAGCGTCCGAATGGCACCTTCTACCGTCGTCCCCCCGGTGCGGCGCGCGTCAAACGCATTGGTCATTTTGTCACCTCTACACCGGATGTGAAACGCACCCGTGACTGGTACCGCGAAACCCTCGGGTTGATCGGCACCGACGACGTATTCGCCGATGCGGAAGATAACGTGATCGCCACCTTCAACCGCCTGCCGCGGGGCAAGGAATTTGTCGATCACCATGTTTTCATGACGCACAAGGCACCGGCACCCGGTTTAAATCATTTTGGTTTTGAAGTTCAGGATTACGACGATATTTTCTTTGGTCATTTCCACATGAAGGAAAGCGGGTTGAACCATCGCTGGGGCACCGGCCGCCACCGCCTGGGCAGCCAGGTCTTCAACCAATGGTCCGACCCCTGGGGCCGCGGCTACGAACATTGGACCGATACGGATTTCCTTAACGAAGATGCACCCTTTACTAACGTCCCTGCCAGCGAAGCCATGAAAGCGCAATGGGGCGACCCGGCACCAACGCAGCTCGGCGGCCCTAAACACTAGAACCTGATCGTTTGAGGTTGACGCGCGTCAATGCGGTAACCTCAAACGTGAATCAGCCTCTCGGCCTGCTGCGGCGATACCGTTTTTGCGTCTAAAAACGGCAGCGATGAGGACGAGGCTGTCCCCTACCGCAGCCTCAGCCAAGGCAATGGAAACACGACCATCATCGATCCGGTGAAATATGGCGCGGCGGCGACCATGAACCGGAAGACTTACGCCAGCACGATATCCCGCCCCGCGAAGAAGGGCTGGAGGATGCGGCGCTAGAGCGCGATATGTTGAGGTTGACGCAGGCGCGCCAACCTCAACGCGCTCCAGCTTTATAGGAGAGGCTGATTCACGCTCTCGGTTGCCACGTTGACACGCGTCAACCACAAACGATCAGGCTCTAGCCGCCTCAGACGTTCGCCATGAGAGCAAGCCGGATGCGCGCGCGGCGGTTCTTGACGAGCTGCCCGCCGTGGCAACCGCGAAAGTCCGCGCTTCTGGATAACAAGCCGTACGGCAAATAGACACGATAATTAAGGTGCAGGCGCAGATTGCCGCTTGTGCCTGTTTTTAGTGACGCAGCCTGTCACGATCTCGCAAACAGCAAAGGCAAATCTGTGCGGGCGTAGGCGGGGGCAGGATGGAAACGCATCGATTTTAATCAAGAAAATTACAGTATCTTTTAAAAAATCAAGGCGTTTGGCGGAGGGGATGGGATTCGAACCCACGGTACAGCTTGACACCGTACAGCGGTTTAGCAAACCGCCGCCTTCAGCCTCTCGGCCACCCCTCCGTATGAGCTTGTTCTAGGAGCCAGCGCCGCCGCCGTAAAGCCCAACCCACCGCCAGCCTCAACCGGCCAGTCTGAGGCACATAAAACGAAATGCTGCACTGCATAAAATATACTTGCCGTTACATGAATCGCCGTTAAATAACTTGCTGCGGCATGAATTTGCTCTGCCGCTTTCTTGACGTTTCCTCCCTAAACTTGGCGGCACTCCGGTGCCGCCTTTTTTTCATTCGGCAGCCGCGGCAAATTCACCTTGGCGCGGCGGCAGATGCTGGCGCGCCGCGCTGTCGATGTCGTGCAGGAACCGCGTCAGCCGGCTTTGCAACGGCGCGAACCCGTGATGCTTCGAAAGGCTGCGCTCGTTCATGTACAACCCCCGGGACAACTCGATCTGAATGACATGAACAGCCTGCGCCGGCACGCCGTAATGCCGGGTGATATAGCCGCCGGCATAGGGTTGGTTGCGCCGGACGGCAAAGCCAAGGTCGCGCAGCGTGGCTTCAACGCAGGTCATCAGGGCCGGCGCGCAGGCGGTCCCGTAATTATCGCCGAGCACAATATCGGTGGCATTGACATGCAGGGCCGGCACCGCCGCCGGCATCGAATGGCAGTCCAGCACCAGGCAGCCGGTAAAGCTGTGCAGCGCGCCGGCGATAAGGCTGCGCAGGCTCTCGTGGTAAGGCTGCCAGCAAGCCTGGATGCGGGCTTCAGCCTCAGCGAAGCGTAGTTTACCGTGGTAGATCGGCTCACCGGTGCCAACGGTGCGGGCAATCGTGCCAAGCCCGGCGCTGACGCGCTTGCTGACGGCGTTGACATATAGCGGCAGTTCATCCTCGAACATCGCCGGGTCCAGCTCCCAGGCTTCCCGGTTGGCATCGCAATAGGCGCGCGGGAAGTTGGCGGCCAGCAGGGGCATGCCGATCCCGGGTCCTGCGGCGAATAATTCCTCGACGAAGCTGTCCTCGCTGCGGCGGATCTCGATCTCGTTCAGCCGCGAGGCACGCAGGAAAGACAGCGGATACAGCCGCCCGGAATGCGGCGAGGTGATGACCACCGGGCCCATCACCGGATCCATCTCCGAACTCGGGCCGGTCGCGGGCAGGCTGAGCGTGAACGGCGGGGCGTCATCCATGCAGGTATTGAACCAGCAAGCCCGGTGCCAAGGCAAATCCTATTTCGCGAAACCCGCCAGCAAACCATCCCGCAACCGCTGCCGCAGGCTGCCGCGATACCGGTCTTCGTATTCATGTATATAGCTGCGCATGGCGGTACTCATGCGCCCGCCGCGCGCCGCATCGGGGGCACGGTCCCTGGCATAGGCCTGGCCGACGCCCCAGGCCGCGGCAGCAAGGCAATTATGCAGCAGCGCGCGGATCATATAGCCCAGGATCAGCGGCAGCAGGCTGAGCCAGGAGGCCCCCCATTTGCGGGCAATCAACAGCCGGTTGCGGGTGTAGTACCGCACCCGCTCGCCGCCCCACGCCACCCGCGCTGCGGGCGCCACCTTATGGATCACGGCCAGGCTGCCGTCATAGAGTATCTGCCAATGCAGGGCGATGGCGCGCAGGCAGAAATCATATTCCTCCCAGGTAAAAAACAAGGCGCCGTCATAGCCGCCGGCCTGCTCCCAGGCGGTGCGGCGGATGGCATGCCCGGCGCCCACAAAAGTGGTGGTCAGGAAGCGGTCATCGGCGCGTGGCAGCATGGCGGCCGGATAACCCCAGCTCGAGTGGTCGAGGGCCGCCCCGTCCGCCGCCAGGATTTTGAAGCCGATGGCCCCAAGCGCCGGCATCGCGTCGAACGCCCGTACGGCCCTTATGGCAACCTCATCACCGGCGAATACGGCGTCGTTATCGAGGGCAATGACGATGCGCCCCTGGCCGAGTGCCGCCAGGCAGTTGCGCCCGCCGCCGACGCCCAGATTGGTCTCGATGGTCAGAAAGGCGAAATCCGGCGCGTCCTGGAAAGCTTCGGCAAAACCGGCGCGGCACGGCGCATCGGAGCCCTGATCGAGCAGACAGACGTGAAACCGCCCGCCGGTCTGCGCCAGTGCCGAACGCACCGCGGCAATGGTCTCCTCGGCGCGATGCAGCGACAGTATGATGATGTCGGCATCATAACCGGGCAGCGCCGGCAGCGCCCCGCACACCAGCACCGGTGCCGCCGCCGTTTGGCGATCAGGCACTACCAGGCATTTTTCTGCGACAGCACCGCCGGCAGCGTGCGCAGCATGATCCTGATATCGAGGCCGAGCGACCAGCTCTCGATATATTCCAGATCGCTCGAGATGCGGTTTTCCAGGCTCTGCACCTGCAAAGTCTGGCCGCGCTGGCCGCGTATCTGCGCCAGCCCGGTCATGCCGGGTTTGACGCGATGGCGCAGCCGGTAGAATTTCACTGCACTTTCGAAATCAATACCTTCGACCTTGGTCTGCGGCGCATGCGGGCGCGGGCCAACCAGCGACATGTCGCCGCGGATCACGTTGAACAGCTGGAGGATCTCATCGAGCGAGGTTTTGCGCAGAAATCTGCCGATGCGGGTAACCCGCGGATCATCCGCCACCGCCTGCGCATAATCAGGCGTCGGCCGCGGCAGCATGGTGCTGAACTTCAGCACGGTGAAGGCCCGGTTATGCGCGCCGGTTCTGGTCTGGCGGAACACCACCGGCCGGGCGCCGCTCGATGCCAGCACCACCGCCACGATCATCACCAGCGGCATGAACAGGGCCAGCAGCGCGATGCCGAACACGAGGTCGAAACTGCGCTTGGTGATGTTGCGGGAATTGATCACCCGGTCATCGACCAGCGGCATCAACTGGTAAGGCTGCCGGCGGGATTTGGAGAATTTCGAAAGCTCGGGGGCCAGGTTGACCGCCAGCCAGATCCGTACCGGCGAGGCCAGCAAATCCGAAATCAAGGCCTCGTGGCGCGATGTCAGCCGTTCAAGCTCGGCATGATGAATGAAAATCACATCCCTGACCTGCTGTGCGGCGATCATCTCCAGCAATGCCGCCGCCGTGCCCAGCACCGGCAGATCGGTCGGCGGCGGTGCGGAGTCGTGCAGGTAATGCACAGCCGAGACCGGGCCGGCCAGATCATGGGCCTGCAACGCCCCGCCGAGATCGAACGTGCTGGCGTCGCAGCAGATCACCACCGGCCCGGCCGGGGTAGTGGCCGCCGGCAGAACGGTCCAACGCGGCAGTTGACGCAGACTGAACAGCAAAATCGTGCCGCCGGATAAATAGGCCAGCACCCAGCGCCCGCCCATCATGCCGGCATGGCCGAGCAGCACCACGAACGCCAATGTGCCGGCACAGCTGATCCAGAAACAACCGATGGCCAGATCGGCTTTCGGCAAGGCAACCGGGCGGTAGCCGCCATAGGAAGCGGTCAGGCCGATGGTGATGAAATCCAGCATGACCCAAAGCCCGGCATTCCGCAGCCCGCCCCAGCCAGCCCCTATGCTGTAAATCCAGAACAACGGAATGATCAGCAATGCCGCGGCATCCAGCACCGCCATCATCAAACCGTCCGGCCCGGCACGGCCGCGCAGTGGTAACGCCGGGAACGGCATCTGGAACGGCTTCAGTGTCACATGCGGCATGGCAAGCGCCTTCGGCAACAACGAAATGTGATGAGGATCACCTAAAGTTGTATTAACGGAAGACAAATCTCTTTGAAAGAAAATAATTGAAGCTCAGCCCGGCAAACGAGCCGGCGATAATGGCGAGCACCGGTTGCTGATGGCAAAGGCGGTTGATCGCCACCAGGGTAAAAAAAGTGCCGCGGTTGAAGACGAAACCGATCATGTTCGCCACGATAAAGCGCAGCCATTGGCTATGCGCCGAGTCGTGTTCCAGATGGCGGAAGGTCCAGGCGCGGTTGACCGCCCAGTTGGCGGTCGCGGCCACCATGAAGCCGATGGCGCCGGCGGCATACAGGCCCAGCGGCCCGCGCAGCGCATACACAGTCGCGGTATCCCAGCAAAACCCCATGCTGCCGACCATCCCGAAGCGGATGAAATCGGGGCTGATTTGCAGCCTGCGCGTGAGGGAACCTATCATTAAGGTTGCGGTTAACGAAGAGCGGGATGAACGGCAAGGCTTTGTTCAACCCGTGCGCGATCATCGGCAGGGCTGACACGTTAACCGTCTCTCAACCTTGTCCCCGCATCATCGGGCTTCAGTTAAACAAGGACGGTTCGATGAAGGGATATGTTCTGCCGGAAGACTCCGGTTCGGCCCTACGCACGGCCCCGGCGCCGGAAACCAGGCTACCGCCCGGCGCCGCCCTGGCACTCCAAAGCCTGCTGGCCATCGCCAGCTGGGCCCTCATCATCACCGTCATCCGCGCCATATCCCAGATGTAGCCCCGCGTTCAAAATTTCTTGAAGCCGAAATAGCAGGCCAGAACAATCAATCCAAAGGATACCGCATGGTTCCATTTCAAGGGCTCACCTAAAAACAGCACCGAAAATCCGGCAAACACGATGAGTGTAATCACCTCCTGGATGGTTTTGAGCTGAACCGCCGAATAAACCCGATGCCCAAAATGATTGGCCGGTACAGCGAAGCAATATTCGCCGAATGCCACCGCCCAGCTCGCCGGTATCAGCAGCCAGAGCGAGGCGGTGGGAAATTTAAGCTGACCATACCACGCGAACGTCATGAACACGTTCGAGATGCAAAGCAGCGCAATCGGTAAAACATAAGCCCAGTTCATATGCTGATCCTTGCCGGCAAAGCCACCTTGTCAAGCCGCTAGGCATCGACCCTTCGTCTACCACCACAACGCAGAGGCTGTTGAAACCGTGTCAGGGTGAGTCAGCTGGCGTGGGTTTCGAGAACCGGAGCGGAGCGGCCTACTGGCCGTGAGCACCGGTGAGCACAGAAACCCGCGTCAGATGGCCGCCCTGACGCGTTTTCAAAAGCCTCGTCAGGCGTGGCCGGATTGGGGGCTTAATATAGCCGGATCGATACGCAGCTGCGCCAGAGCGCGCTGCCATTTGGTATGGTTCTTGGTGTCGAACAGTATATTGTCGTCGGCCGGGGCGTTCAGCCAGGCGTTCTGCAGAATTTCCTGGTCGAGCTGACCCGGCCCCCAGCCGGCATAGCCAAGGGCGAGCAGGCATTTGCGGGGGCCGGAGCCTTCGGCAATGGCTTTCAGAATATCCAGGCTGGCGGTCAGCGAATGCTTGCCGTCGACATCGAGGCTGCCGTCGCCGCTCCAATCCGGCGTATGCAGTACAAAACCGCGATGGTTCTCCACCGGCCCGCCGGTGCATAGCGGGATGCTGCGCACCGGTGCGGTGTCGATGTCGAGCTGGCGCAGCAGGCTGGGAAAATCCGGGCGGTCGAGCGGGCGGTTGACGACGATGCCCATCGCCCCGTCCGGCGTATGGGCGCACAGAAAAATAACGCTGTTGGCAAAGCGCGGGTCGGCCATCGCCGGCATGGCGATCAGGATCTGGCCGGTCAGAAAACTTTCAGGCGGAGCCACGGCAGTGTTCATGAAATGAATTTGGGGCCGCCAGCACAATCGCGCAAGACGGCCGCCGGCAGCGCCTGGCCGCCAAGGCGGCCGCCTGCCAGCATCGTCTTCACGCCGCGCGGCGCTTCGGCTAGGAAGTTCACAGTGACAATAAGGGAGCGGCCCAGGAAATGATTAAAAAAGGCGATAAAATACCGGCGCTGAAACTGATGACGGCAACCGCCGACGGCCCTCGTGAAATCGACACCGGCACCTTGTTCGGCACCGGCAAGGTGGTGATGTTCGCCGTCCCGGGCGCCTTCACGCCCACCTGCAGCGCCAAGCATCTGCCGGGCTTCGTGACGCATCTGGCCGCCTTCAAGGCCAAGGGTGTGGACAAGGTCGTCTGCATGGCGGTCAACGATGTCTTCGTCATGGGGGCCTGGGCCAAGGACCAGAAAGTCGGCGACGGCATCGTCATGCTGGCCGATGGCGCCGGCGCCTTCACCAGGGAGCTGGGGCTGGAGCTGGATCTGGTGGCCCGCGGCCTCGGCGTGCGCAGCCAGCGCTTCGCCCTCGTCACCGTCGATGGCGTGGTGACGCAGATCGCCGTTGAACAGCAGGGCGGGTTTGAGGTCAGCCGTGCGGAGGCGGTGCTGGAGCTGGTCTGACATTGGCGTGACTGCAACCGGGGCCCCTGCCCTTTCTGTCATCGTGCCATGCTATAACGAGCGCGCCAATATCGGCCCCATGGTCGCCGCCTTGGACGCTGCCCTGCACGGCATCGCCTGGGAAGTCGTGTTCGTCGACGACGACAGCCCGGACGGCACCAGTGCCGCGGCGCGGGCGATGGCCAGGCATGACCCGCGGGTGCGCTGCATCCGCCGCATCGGGCGGCGCGGCCTGTCCTCGGCGGTGATCGAGGGCGCGCTATCCTCCTCGGCGGATTACGTGGCGGTGATCGACGGCGATCTGCAACATGACGAAACCAAATTACCGGCCATGCTGCACGCCCTGCAAACCGGCGCGGAGCTGGTGGTCGGCAGCCGTCTGCTGGCCGGCGGCGACAATGCCGGCCTCGCCTCGCCGATGCGCGCGCGGCTGTCCGCCGCCGGCATCCGCATGGCGCAGATCCTCACCAAGGCCGAGTTGACCGATCCGATGAGCGGCTTCTTCATGCTGCGCCGGTCGCTGTTCGAAGACATCGCGCGGCGGCTGACCGCCCAGGGTTTCAAAATCCTGCTGGACCTCGTGCTGGCCTCGCCGCGGCGGCTGAAAATCGTGGAAATCGCCTATAAATTCCGCCCGCGCCATGCCGGCGAAAGCAAGCTCGATGCTTTGGTGCTGGTGCAGTTCGGCGGCCTGCTGATCGACAAGGCGCTGGGCGGCATGGTGCCTTTGCGATTCCTGTCATTCGCGCTGGTGGGGTTGATCGGCGTGCTGATCAACCTCGTGGTGCTGCAAGCCGCCAGGCGCGCCGGCATGTCCTTCAGCGCCGCGCAAACCCTCGGCACCATCGTCTCCATGGTGGCGAATTTCCAGCTCAACAACCAGCTTACCTACCGTACCCTGCGGCTGAAAGGCGTCAAAGCCTGGCGCGGCCTCGGCCTGTTCCTGGTGGTGTGCAGCCTCGGCGCGGTCGCCAATATCGGCATCGCCAATGCGCTGTACGCCGAGCAAACCAGCGGGCTATGGGCCGGGGCGGCCGGGGCGGCGGTCGGGGTGGTGTGGAATTACGCGGTTTCGGCAACCCTGGTGTGGCGCATCAGGTGAGGTTGTATCCGGCTGCATTGCTGGGGCTGACCGCCTGGCGGCTGGCCCTGGCGGCAACCCTGCCGCTGTCGCCGGACGAGGCATATTATTTCCTGTGGTCGCGCGGCCTGCAGGCCGGGTATTTCGACCACCCGCCGATGGTGGCGCTCTGGATACGCCTCGGCACCGCACTAGCCGGCGACGGACCGCTCGGCATCCGCCTGCTCGGCCCGCTCTCCGCGCTGGCCGGCTCGCTCTGCCTGTGGCGGGCCGCCGAGGATTTTTTCCCCCGCCGGCGCGCCGGCATCGCCGCGGCAGCGCTGTTCAACGCCACGCTGATGATGAACGTCGGCGCGGTGATCATGACGCCGGATACACCGCTGGTGTTTTTCTGGACCGTCACGCTGGCCGCCCTCGCCCGTCTGCTGGCCACCGGCCGCCAGGCCTGGTGGCTGGCCATCGGCGCTGCCGCCGGGGCCGCACTGCTCGCCAAATACACCGGCCTGCTGCTGATCGGCGGCATCGGCCTGTGGCTGCTCACCTCGGCAAGGCAGCAGCTGCGCAGCCCCTGGCCCTGGGCCGGCCTCGCCCTCGCCGTACTGGTATTCGCGCCGGATCTGTACTGGAACGCCACTCATGGCTGGGTCAGCTTCCTCAAACAGGGCAGCCGCGTCGCTTCGTTCGACCCGGCGCGGGCCGCGCAATTCTTCGCCGAGCTGCTGTTCGGTCAGCTCGGGTTGATCACCCCGGTCATCGCGGTACTGGCGGCGGCAGGGGTCTGGCATTTGCGCTGGCGCGAACCACGCGGCGCGCTGCTGCTATGGCTCACGCTGCTGCCGCTCGCGGTATTCGTGCAGCACACCATCTCCAGCCGGGTGCAGGCCAACTGGCCGGCGGTGCTGCTGCCAGCCGCCTTCATCGCCGCCGGCGCCTTGCCCGCGCCGGTACTGGCGCGCTGGCTGAAACCCGCCCTCGCCACCGGCCTGGCACTAAGCCTCGCAGTACAGGTGCAGGCCGCCGCCGCCCTGTTCCCCCTACCTCCACGGCTGGACCCGACCGCGCTGCAGCTGCAAGGCTGGGGCGGCCTGACACAAGCATTAAAGCAACGCAATGTTACAATTTTATCGGCGGATGATTATGCAACCCTGGCAGAATTGGCCTATCTTTTGCCGCCGGAGGTTGTGATCGTGGGGCTCGAATCAAGATGGCAGTATTTCGACATGAAATCCGATAACGCGCTGGCAGGCCAGAATGCCATCCGTCTCACCCGGCGGCAGGATGCCGCTTGCCCCAACCCGCTCGGCACCCTCACCCGCCAGCGCGGCGCCGCCCCCATCATCTCTTACCGGCTATGCGGCTTCACCGTACCGCCCGGCGGCGTATTGTTACCACGGCCGCTCTCACAGCCATGAACGCGCCAACCGCCAGCGACGTCCACGCCGCCCGCCAGCGCATCGTCCGCCACATCAAGCGCACCACATCCCTGCGCAGCACCGCCCTGGATGAAGCCACCGGCGGCGTAATCATGCTGAAGCCGGAAGTGCTGCAACGCACCGGCAGCTTCAAAATCCGCGGCGCCATCAACGCGGTGGCCCTGCTCAACCCCGCCCAGCGCCAGCGCGGCGCGGTAACCTTCTCCTCCGGCAACCACGGCCAGGCCCTGGCCTGCGCCGGACACGTGCTGGACACCGCCGTCACCGTGCTGATGCCCGCCGACGCGCCGCCGCTGAAACGCGAACTGACCACCCGCTGGGGTTGCCGGATCATCGACTACGACCGCTTTGCCGATGACCGCGAAGCCATGGCCCTGCACATCGCCGAAACCACCGGCGCCACCTTCATCGCCCCCTACGACCATCCTGACGTGATCGCCGGCCAAGGCACCGTGGCGCTGGAAATGGTCGGTGACGCCCACGCCGCCGGCCTCGAACTGGACGCCGTGCTGATCTGCACCGGCGGCGGCGGCCTGACCGCCGGCTGCGCCCTGGCCTTGGCCGATATCTCCCCGAACACCAAAATCTACGCCGTCGAACCAGCAGGCTGGAACGACACCGCGCGCTCCCTGATCGCCGGCAAACGCCTGCATAACGACATGACCGGCTCAACCTTCTGCGACGCCCTGCTCACCCAAACCCCCGGCGAACTAACCTTCAGCATCAACCGCCACCTGCTCACCGGCGGCCTTACCGTCACCGAATCGCAAATAAAAGACGCCATGATCTTCGCCGCCCGGCACCTCAAACTCATCCTCGAACCCAGCGGCGCCGTCGCCCTCGCCGCCGTCCTCTCCGGCGCCTTCAACGCCCGCCACCTAACCGTCGGCGTCATCCTCTCCGGCGGCAATATCGACCCGCTGATGCTCGGGATGGTGCTGGCGGGGCGTTAAAGAAAGTAAGTAAGCACTTCTTTTTTATAAAAAAGAAGCAAAAAATTTTTATGAGTCTGGGCCTGGGGCACGCCGCCGATACGCCTCCGAACCAGCAAAAAATTTATGCCGGAGCATGGGCATACTGCCGACAACGCCCCACCCAGCATGGCAAAAGTTTTTTTGCTTCTTTTTTTTCAAAAAAAGAAGCGCTTACTTAACCCCAAACAACCCCCTGAGAAATCCCGGCGTCAGTGCCGAGAGCGGGTTGATACTGATAATCGGGTTCGCCATGGGCCCGTGCAGCCGGTAATCCATGGCGAACAGCCCGCCGCCTTTTTCGGGTGCGAATAATTTACCGATCAGCGGGATTTTGCCGGGCAGCGCGTTCAGGGCGTAGGCCGGAATGACGGTGCCGTTGATGTCGTAGCTGTTGGCGGCGAGGTTGATGTTGCCGGTGGCGGTGAAGCCGAGCGAGGCGGAATAGGCGCGGGCGTCTTTCAGGGTGACGACCTGCCGGTTCAGGGTAAAGGGGGCGATCAGCCGGGTGAAGGCGAGGCCGGGTCCGGAGGCGGCTTCCGGTGCGCCATAGATGGTGAGGGCCTGCAGGATTTTGCCGAGTGCCGGGGCATGCAGCAGGCGGAAGCTGTTGAGATGCGCGGTGCCGGACAGGGTTTGCGGGCTGTAGCTGGCGTCGATGTCGAAGATGCCGCCGGACAGATCGTCATACACGCCGGTGGCGCGCAGAAATGCGCCGCCGTCATCGGCGTGCAGGGTGAAATACGCCGGCGCCGGTGCTGCTTGTGGCGTGATGTTGAGGGCAACGCCATGGCCGGGTTCGGTAGTGGCGGTGAAGGCGGCGGCGGTCACGGTGCTGCCAGCGCCGGTGCCGGTGAAGCTCGCATCGCGCAATGGCGGGGCCGGCGCCGGGGCCAGGATCAAGCTGGTGAAATGACCGGTGGCGGTCCACTTCAGGCCGCCGGACGGCGTGTTCAGGCCGCCGGTCGGCGGCGGCGTGGCGGCGGTTGCCGGGGCGGTGCTCGGCGGCGGATTGATCAGCGCGGACAGATCGAGGGCGCTGCCCGATAGCTGGAATTGCCAGGCCGCACCAGGCCGGGCGGGCGGGGTAATCCGCCCCTGCCCCTCGGTGCTGCCGATATGCAGGCGGGTCAGTTGCAGGCTGCGGCCGTCGCGCTGGCTGTCGATAGCAAGGCCAGGGGCTTCGGCGTGCAGCTCATCGATACTGGCGAGGCTGCCCTTGGCCAGGCTGGCGGCCAGGCTGAAATTTCCGTCCGCCCCCACCGGCTTATGCCAGTTCAGCGCCGGCAAACTCAACCGCGCCGGTTGCAGATCGCCGGTCAGCGTCAGCGTGCCGGTGCCGGCCTCATCGGCGGCGATATGCAGCGCCACCGGTATGGTGGCGGCAATGTCGGTGCCGGCCATCACCCCGGCGCGTTGCAACAGCGCCGGGGTGATAACGGTATCGAGCTCCAAGCCGATGGCAACGCGCGGCCCGAAACCCGCGGTCAGCGCCAACGCGGCCGCCTGGCCGCCCAGGCTGCCGGTGCCTTTCAAACTCAGCCCATGGGTGGTGGCGGTCAGCGCCAGGGCCCCGTCGCTGAAATCCTCGCCGGGCAGAAAACCTTCTATGGCGGTGCCGTTAAGTGCCGCGGCCACCTTGAGACTCACATCGCGCAACGCCAGCTTCTGCCGCATCGGCAAAGCCGCGCCGATGCTGCCGGTAAAATTGCCGGCCGCCCCCAGCAACGCCGGCGGCGCGCCCTTCAGCAGCATCAGCGGCGGCGCGTCCAGCACCGCCAGGGCTGCCGGCAAAGTGCCGGCCACCGGAATGTCCAGCGTGGCGGTCTGGTCCTTATGCGAAAGCCCGGTGATCTGCATGGTGGCGGTTTGCAGACCAACGCCGCCGAGCCGCCCTGAGCTGGCGGCGATAACGATATTGTCGCGGTCGGTCAGCGTCAGCACGCCGTTCAGCGCGGTGATCGGCTGCGCCTGCGGCAGCCAGATCAGCGTGAGGTTGGTCCCGGTAAAACTGCCATGCGCGCTGTCGAGAGACAGGCTGGAGAGGTTGCGTGGCGCCGACAGCCCAAACACGAAGCTGGCACCGCTGGCGGCCCCGCCGGTGATGTTGCTGCTCACCCAGTCGCGGGTCTGCGGCGCCAGCGCCGGCGGCCAGTACATCGCCAAAGCGGCGGCGCTCACCTCGTCTCCGGTCACCGCCAGGGCGCCATGCCAGCTGGCATCCCGCACAAAACTGCCGGCCAGGCCAATATGCGGCGCACTGCCGGCCACCGGGCGCAGCGTAATTCCGCCACCGCTAAGCGTCAGGCTGCCCGGCGTCAGATGCAAGGTCAGCGCGCCGCCGGTAATCGGCAGGGTCATGCCGGTAATCCCGAGATCGCCGCCGCCAAGCGTGACCACCAGATCGGCCTGAGACAAATCCAGCCAGTCATTCAGGCGGATCGCCGCCCGCAGGGACACCGGCACATCGGACCCGGCAATCAGCACCTTGCTGCTGGTAACCGCGATCGGCGCCTGGCTGCCGAACAACGAACCGGGCAGCCAGACCAGCTGCGCGCCGTCAATGCCGGCGAGCGTCACACCGGTGGCATTGCGGATGGTAATGCCGCCCAGCTGCAAGGACAGCGGCGAGCCACCGCCGTTCTTATAGCCATCCCAGGCCAGCGCCGCCTGCGCCACATGGATCGTTATGCCCGGCCCGGAGACCGCGGTGGCCAGGCGCGAGGTCAGCCAGGGCACCTGGACCGGCCCTTCGGACAGGCGGAACGCCAAGGCGCCGATGCCGAACATCGCCAGCAGCAACACCGTCATTACGATCATGCCGGCATGATGCAACGCATAGCCGATTGTCCGGCCAGCCTGGCCGGCAAGCATTAGGCCGGCCTGGCCGGCAAATGTTCTGCCGGCTTGACCGGCGCGGCGCTTCATCCTGTCATGGCCGCATGGCCGCACCTCATAAACCCGCCTGGCCCCAGCCGGCTGACGCGCCCGCGGCGGCACGGCTGGCCGCGCAATTCGCTGGCCTCGGCGGCCCGGCAGCAAAATTCGCCGCCACTCCGGAAGGTGCCGCCTGCCTCGCCGCCCTCGGCGGCAACGCCCCGTATCTTGCGGATCTCGCGCTCACCTACCCCGCCTGCCTGCTGGCAGCCCTGCGCGAAGGGCCGGATCACGCGCTGTCCGCCATCCTCGCCAAACTCGGCCGCCTGAAGCCACGGCTGCCACGGGCCGAGCTGGCACAGGCGCTGCGCCGCGCCAAGGCCACCGCGGCCCTCACCATCGCTTTGGCGGACCTCGGCGGCCACTGGACCCTGCCGCAGATCACCGCCGCTTTGTCGGCCCTCGCCGATGCGGTGCTGCAAGCCACGGTCAACCATCTGCTGCTGGCGCTGCCAAACCCCACCCCCGCCGCCGGCAGCGGCTTCGTCGCTTTGGCACTCGGCAAACTCGGCGCTGGCGAATTGAACTACTCCTCGGATATCGACCTCGTGCTGCTCTACGACTCGCAGAATCCCGCCTATGGCGAGGAAGCGCAAGCCACCATGGCGCGATTGGCGCGCGACCTCGTCGCCCTGCTCAGCCAGCGCGATGAAAACGGCTACGTGTTCCGGGTCGACCTGCGGCTGCGCCCGGACCCCGCCGCCACCCCGGCAGTGGTGTCCCTGCTGACCGCCCTCACCTATTACGAATCGCAAGGCCGCACCTGGGAGCGCGCGGCGTTTTCCAAAGCCAGGCCAGTGGCCGGCGACCTGCAGCTCGGCGCGCATTTCCTCACCGCGATCCGCCCGTTCATCTGGCGCAAACATCTGGATTTCGCGGCCATCGCGGAAATCCACGACATGAAACGGCAGATCGACGCGCAACAAGGCAAAACCGGCCTGCTCGGTTTCGACGTCAAACTCGGACGCGGCGGCATCCGGGAAATCGAGTTCATGGTGCAAACCCTCAGCCTGGTCTGGGGCGGCGAAATCCCGGGCCTGCGCATCCCGGCCACCTTGAAAGCGCTGCCGGCCCTGGTGCGGGCCGGCCACCTGCCCGGCCCGGTCGCCCGCGAGCTTGCCGCCGCCTACAAACAGCTGCGCCAGGTCGAACACCGCCTGCAAATGATCGCCGACCGCCAGACCCACGCCCTGCCAACCACCGAGGACAGCCTCGACGCCTTCATCATCTTCCTCGGTAAACCGGATTTCCGCATCTCGTTTCCCCAGTTGCTGGCGCGCGTGCACGAGCATTTCGCGGCATTCTTCGATGCCGGAGAGGCGTTGCCGGGCATCGACCCCGGCCCCGCCGGCAAACCGCCCGCCGCCTTTGCCGAACGGCTGCGGGCCCTCGGCTTCAAAGACATACAGCACGTCGCCGAACGGTTGCGGGCCTGGAACAGCGGCACCGTGCCGGCCCTGCGGGCCGAACGCGCCCGGGCCATCCTGGAGCCGCTGCTGCCGCATCTTTTGGCATCGCTGGGCCGCCAGGCCGAGCCGGACCGCGCCTTCCTGCATTTCGATACGCTGATCTCGCGCCAGCGCGCGGGCGTCCAGCTGCTCTCGCTGTTCCTGCATAACACCGCACTGTTGGACCGCCTGGCCAATGTGCTCGGTGCATCCCCCGCCCTCGCCGAACACCTCGCGCAAGACGCCCAGGCCCTGGAAGCCCTGCTCACCCCGCCACGCTTCGCCGCCCCGCTGCCGGTGCTGCGCCGCAGGCTGCGCGAGGCCGCCACCCTCGAAGACGCCCTGGGCCTGACCCGCCGGCTGGTGCGGCGCGAGGAATTCCATGTCTCGGTCGCCACGCTGGAAGGCCGGCTGGATACCGACAACGCCGGACGGCACCGCAGCAGCCTCGCCGCCGCCGCCATCTCCGCCCTGCTGCCCCTGATCATCACCGAACATCAGGCGCGCTACGGCAAACTGCGCGGCGCCGGCTTCGCCGTGGTCGCCCTCGGCAAAACCGGCGGCTGCGAAATGCTCGCCGGCTCAGACCTCGACCTGATGCTGATCTACGACCACAGCAAACAAGCCCCCGCGCCAACCCAGTATTTCGTCCGCCTGGCCCACGCCCTCACCGCCGCCCTCACCGCCCAGGGCCCGGAAGGCGCCTTGTACAAAGTCGACATGCGCCTGCGCCCCTCCGGCAACCAAGGCCCGGTCGCCGTCTCCCGCGCCGCCTTCCAACGCTACCACGCCGCCGGCTCCTGGACCTGGGAACGCCTGGCCCTCACCCGCGCCCGCGTGATCGCCGCCACCCCAGGATTCCGCGACCGGGTCAGCAGCGATATCCTCACCGCCCTGTCCCGCCCCGAACCGGCAGACATGATCCGCACCGACACCACCGCCATGCTGGCCCGCCTGCGCGCCGAAACCCCCGCCACCGGCCCCTGGGACGTCAAACACCAGCCCGGCGGCATGATGGAACTCGCCTTCATCCCGGAAGCCCTGCAACTCATCCACGGCCCCGCCAACCCCAGCCTGTTCCGCGCCAATACCGCCGACTCCCTGCGCAGCCTCGCCACCGCCAGCCACCTCACCCCAACCGACGCCAAAACCCTGATCACCGCCGACCACCTCTGGCGCACCATCCAAGGCATCGACCGCATCACCGGCCTGCGCGATACCGAAACCAACCCCCCCACCGCCAGACTCGCCCCCCTGCTGCGCGCCACCAACACCACCAGCCTGCAACACCTGCAAACCACCATCGCCACCACCGCCACCACCGTGCACACATGCTTCATGCGGTATATCGGCGGGATTGGTGTGCTTTAAGTAAGCAAGGCCAGGGGGCTTTGCCCCCTGGACCCCCATTAAAGGCTCAGCCTTTAAAATCCATTTTTAAGCTTTTAAAAGGCGGCGGCCAGCACACGCGTTTCACAATCGGGGCCGCCGCCTTTTAAAAGCTAAAGGGTTCTAAGGGCTGTGCCCTTAGCGGGGTCCAGGGGCAGAGCCCCTGGCCTTACTTACTCAAAAAGCGCACAAAACCCCGCAGATAAACCGTATGGAGGCATCATGGGCATAGTGGTTGGCGGTGTGGCGCCGGGGTTTGAGATGGTAGCGACGGGGGGTCGCGTGGTTTCGCTGGCGGGGTTGGGTGGGCGGCCGTTTGTGCTGTATTTTTACCCCAAGGCGGACACGCCGGGCTGCACCAAGGAGGCTTGCGCGTTTGAGGAGGCTTTGCCGCAGTTGGGTGGGCTGGGGGTTGAGGTGATTGGGGTCTCCAAGGACGGGGTGGCGGCGCTGGAGAAATTTGCGGCGAAATATAGCCTGACGTTTCCGTTGGCGTCTGACCCGAAGGGTGAGGTGATAGAGGCGTATGGCGCCTGGGCGGAGAAATCCATGTACGGCAAGAAGTATATGGGGATCGAGCGTTCGACGGTGCTGGTGGATGCCGGCGGCAGGATTGCCAAGATGTGGCCGAAGGTGAAGGTTGCGGGCCATGCGGCTGAGGTTCTGGAGGCTGTCAAAGCGCTGGGGTAAGCGTTTGGACGAGCGCTTAGGTGAAATGGTATTTCGCCATCGATGAGGCGGGCGGCTTGGGCGAAACGGGGGCGCTGGCGAAGCTTGCGGTCATCAGCGCGCAGGCTTTGGGGCAGTTGCAACCGGTGTTGTTGTATCATGGCGCGGCCAATCACTTCACCGGCTGGATGCAGGCGCGCGGGGTGCAGGTGGCATGGGTTGAACCGACGTTTTTGCCGGCCATGCGGGCGGCGCAGGCGGCAGGCGTATACCGGCCGTATTCCCTCGGCCATTGGCTGCGCCTGGCAATCCCGCAGGTGGAGACGCAGGATGAGTACGTCGTGTACACCGATTGCGATGTGGTGTTCACGCGCCCGGTGGCGTGGCGCCAGATCCGCCCCAGGGTGCTGGCGGCGGGGCCGGAATTCGCCGCCGACCGCTGGGATTACTTCAACTCCGGCGTGATGGTGCTGAACGTACCGGCGCTGCGGCTGACCTACCCAGTGGTCGAGGCGCATATCCTGCGGCGGATACTGGAGCATCCGGAATACAACGACCAATGGGCGCTGAACGAAATCTACGCCGGGTTCTGGGAGCGTCTGGACCCGGCGCTGAACTACAAACCGTATTGGCCATACGCCACCGCCGCCGGGGTGCTGCATTTTCATGGCCCGAAGCTGGAGGCGATCGCGGCGATCGCCGGCGGCCGGTGGCCCCGCGACAACGATACGGCGGCGCAATATGCCCGCCTGGTGGAGGAAAATGCAGCGCATTATGTGGCCTGGCTGACAGTGCTCGGCGAGCTGATGCAGACCCTCGACATGGGCGTGGCGCTGCGCCTGCTAGACCTCGCTTCGCAGCTGATCAGGCATCGCAAATTGCTGGCTTAGGGCTGGGCCGCGGTGTAAGAACCGCTCATGGAAACCAAGCGCGCATTCTGGCGGGACAAGCCATTGGCGGCAATGAGCCGGGCCGAATGGGAGTCGCTCTGCGACGGCTGCGGGCGCTGCTGTCTGCATAAATTGCGCGACGATGAGACCGACGAGATCAGCTTCACCAACGTCGCCTGCCGGCTGCTGGATCTGCGCACCGCGCGCTGCTCGGACTACCCCAATCGCCGCCGCAAAATACCCGATTGCGTGCAGCTCACCCCGGCCAGGCTGAACACCGTGGACTGGCTGCCGCCCAGCTGCGCCTACCGCCTGGTGCATGAGGGCAAGGATTTGTTCGACTGGCACCCGCTGATCTCCGGCACGCCGGATACCGTGCCGAAAGCCGGCATCTCGGTCACCGGGCGGGCTTTAAGCGAACGCGATGCCGGCCCGCTCGAACATCATATCGTGACCTGGCCGGGCGAACTGCCGCGGCGTCAGAAATGGCGATAACGCCGGCTGTATTGACGGAGATGGTGCCGGTGCAGGGCGCGCTGGCACAGGTCGCGTTCAAGCGCAGCGCCCGGGCCAGCAAAATCTCGCTGCGAATCGACCCCAGCCAGGGCGGCATCGTCATTACGCTGCCGATGCGCGCCTCGCGCCGCGCCGGGCTGTCGCTGCTGCAGACGCATGAGGCCTGGGTGGCGGAAAAACTGGCGGCCCTGCCGCAGGCGGTGCCGTTCGTCACCGGTGCGGTGGTGCCGGTGAACGGCCGGCCGCACGTCATCCGCCGCACCACCGGCGGCCGCGGCGGCACCTGGATCGAAAGCGGCGCCATACTGGTCTCGGGCGAGCCGGAATTTCTGTCCCGCCGGGTGGCTGACTGCCTGAAACGCCTGGCGCGCCAGCAGCTCGCGGCACTGGCCTTCGAGAAAGCCCATGGCATCAAGCTGGCCCCCAAAGCCGTGCGGGTAAAGGACACGCGCACCCGCTGGGGCAGCTGCGCGCCGGACGGCACCCTCGCCTTCTGCTGGCGCCTCGTCCTGGCTCCGGATTACGTGCAGGACTACGTGGTCGGCCACGAGGTCGCGCATCTGCGCCACATGAATCACGGCCGGCAATTCTGGGCGCTCACCGACCGCCTGACCCCCCACCGCCAGGCCGCCACCGCATGGCTCGGCAGCCACGGCCAGACACTATTGAGGATCGGCTGATCCGGACTATTTTAAACTCGTATCAATGAGCGAGGTTTCATGAAAGCGGTAGCCTTTTCCCATTCCCGGCCGATCACCGATGAATACGCGCTGATCGATGTCGATATCCCCACCCGCGAACCGCGCCATCACGACCTGCTGGTGGAAATCAAAGCCGTCTCCGTCAACCCGGTCGATACCAAAATCCGGCGCAACGATGAGCCGCTGGGCGAACGCCGGGTCCTCGGCTTCGATGCCGCCGGCATCGTGCGCGGCCTCGGCCCGGATGCGGAAAACTTCAGCATTGGCGACGAAGTCTATTACGCCGGCATCCCCACCCGCCCCGGCACCAACGCGGAATACCACCTGGTCGATGACCGCATCGTCGGCCGCAAACCGAAAACCCTGTCCTTCGCCGAAGCCGCCGCCCTGCCGCTCACCGCCATCACCGCCTGGGAAATGCTGTTCGACCGCTTCAAAATCCCGCGCGACCAGGCCATCGCCGGCACAATCCTCATCGTCGGCGGCGCCGGCGGCGTCGGCTCCATGGCCATCCAACTCGCCGCCGCCCTCACCGACCTCACCGTCATCGCCACCGCATCCCGCACAGAATCAGCCGACTGGTGCCGCCGCCTCGGCGCCCACCACATCATCGACCACCACCAGGACATGGCCAAACAAATCCACAGCCTCGGCCTGCCCCCACCCGACTACATCTTCCTCATCACCCACGAACACCAGCACTGGCACAACATGGTGCAACTGCTGGCCCCCGAAGGCGCCATCGGCATCATCGAACGCGGCCAACCCCTGGAAATCGGCCCGCTCATGCAAAAATGCGGCTCACTACACACCGAATACATGTTCAGCCGCGGCATCCTGCAAACCCCCACCATCTCCGCCCAACACCGCATCCTCGAAGCCATCGCCTACCTGATCGACAACAATACCCTGCAAACCACCATGACAACCAACTATGGAACCATCAACGCAACCAACCTCATCCGAGCCCACGCCGCCGTTGAAGCCAACACCACAATCGGCAAAATCGTTCTGGAGGGGTTTTGAAAGGAAGGAAGGCCAGGGGCGCTGCCCCTGGACCCCGCTAAGGGCACAGCCCCTAGAACCCTTTAGCTTTTAAAAATGGATTTTAAAGGCTGAGCCTTTAACGGGGGTCCAGGGGGCAGCGCTTCTGGCCTTACTTACTTTCACAACCCCACCAACGCTTTGGCAAATTCGGTGGGGTCGAATGGCCGCAGGTCGGTGGGTTGTTCGCCGGTGCCGACGGCGTGGATGGGGATTTTGAATTCATTGGCGAGGGCGATGGTGATGCCGCCGCGTGCGGAGCCGTCCAGTTTGGTGATGATCAGTCCGGTGAGTTCGACCATGTCTTTGAAGGTTCGGACTTGTGTGACGGCGTTTTGGCCGATGGTGGCGTCAAGTGTCAGCAGGGTGGCGTGGGGTGCTGTGGGGTCCGTTTTGCGCAGCACGCGGATGATTTTGCGCAGTTCGTCCATCAGCGCGGTTTTGTTGTGCAGCCGCCCGGCGGTGTCGATCAGCAGCACATCGGCGCCGAGGCTGCGGGCTTTGGCGAGGGCGTCATGGGCGAGTGCGGCGGCGTCGGTATTGGGTGGTGCGGCGATGACGGCGGCACCGGCGCGGTCGCCCCAGATTTGCAGTTGTTCGACGGCGGCGGCGCGGAAGGTATCGCCGGCGGCCAGCACGGTGGTGAGGCCGGCGTCGCGGTACTGGGTGGCGAGTTTGCCGATGGTGGTGGTCTTGCCGGCGCCGTTGACGCCGGTCATCAGGATGACGAAGGGTTTATGGTTGGGGTCGATGTCGAGCGGCAGCGCCACGGGGGCCAGGATGGCGGCGATTTCGGTGGCCAGGGTGTCGCGGATTTCGGCATCGGAGACTTCGCGGCCGAAGCGGGTGCGGCGGAATTGCGCGATGATGCTGCCGGCGACGGCGGGGCCGAGATCGGCGGCGATCAGCATGTCTTCCAGTTCTTCGAGGGCTTCGTCGTCGAGTTTGCGTTTGGTGAAGGTGGCGGCGATGCCGCCGGTCAGTTTTTCGGCACTGCGCGACAGGCCGGATTTGAGCTTGGAGAAAAAACCCGAGAGCGCCATCAGATTTGTGCTGCGATACGGCCGGCATAGGCGGTGGTGGCGGGGCCGCGCATCAGCACATGGTTGTCGGCCTCGCGCCAGGTAATCATCAGGCTGCCGCCGTCCAGGACCAGCTCGGCCTGGCGGGTGGCAAGGCCGCGGCGGTGCGCGTTCACCAAAGCCGCACAGGCACCGGAGCCGCAGGCCAGGGTCAGCCCGGCACCGCGTTCCCACACGCGCAGGCGGATGCGGGTGGGAGTTTCGATCACGGCAAAGCCGATATTGGCACGTTCCGGGAAAATACGGGATTTCTCCAGTGCCGCCCCGATGGTCTCCACCGGCAGCCGGGCCAGATCCTCGACAAAAAAAGTGGCATGCGGGTTGCCCATCGAACAGGCGGCGGGGTCCTGCACCGGGCCAAGGCTGAGCTTCAGGTGCAGCGTATCGGCCGGGGCGTTGAGCGGGATCTCGGCCCATTCGGTCAGCGGGGCGCCCATATCCACCTCGACCAGCCCGGGGCCGAGAATTTCAGTAGGCAGCAGCCCGGCGATGGTGCGAATAGCATGGCGGGACTGGCCAGTCTCCTCGGCCAGCAATGCCGCCACGCAACGCGTGGCATTCCCGCAGGCCCCGGATTCGGAGCCATCGGCATTGAGAATATGCATGAAGGCATCGGCGCCGGTAACGTCGTTCTCAATAACGATGATCTGGTCGCAGCCGATCCCCAGCCGCCGGTCGGCGATGGCGCGGGCCTGCGCCGGGGTCAGCACGATCGGATGATCGCGGGCATCCAGCACGACGAAATCATTGCCGGCGCCGTGCATTTTCAAGAATTCCAGACCGCCGATCTCCATGGCGGGCTTATGCCGCTTTCTCGCCGTCCCGAAAACCCCGCGCGAATATCTACCAATGGTTACAATCCGGTTAGATACATTGTGTCGCGCGCGGCCAAGGCCAAGTTCGTTTGATCGGAGAAGGAAACATATCTGCATGGCGATGCGCCGGAGTTTATGGCCCAGGGTGACGATTATCGTGCTGCTGCTGATCGCAGCGGTGCTGTATTTCTGGAACTGGGACTGGTTCAAACCGCTCGTCGAGGCGCAAGCCACGGCAGCGCTCGGCCGCAAAGTAACGATCCAGCATTTCCACGTCCGCCTGGGCCGCGTGACGGAGGCCAGCGCCACCGGTATCGTGGTGGCCAACCCGGACGGCTTCACCAAACCCGGCGCTCTCCTCACCATGGATCGGCTTTCAGTCGATATCGACCTCGTGCATTACATCTTCCACCAGGCGCTGATCCTGCCGCTGATCGAGATCGATCACCCGGTCGCCGATGTCGAAAAACTGCCGGACGGTGAGAATAATTACACCCTGCACCTGAAAAGCAGCGGCAACTCCAACGCCGCCCCGCCGCAAATCGGCAATCTGATCATCAACGGCGGCACCGCCACGGTGGTGATGCCGAAAACCGATTTTCACCTGAAAATCTTCACCCGCGCAGCACCGGCCGGGGCCACGGACGGTGGTGAGATCGTCGCCCTCGCCACCGGCACCTACGCCGCCCAGCCGGTCACCGGCCAGTTCACCGGCGGCGCATTGCTCACCCTGCGCGATCCCGCCCATCCTTACCCCGTTGATCTGCGCATCCAAAACGGCGCCACCCATGTATCCCTGGTCGGCACGATCCAGAATCCCCTCACCTTCGGCGGCGCCAATCTGCGGCTCTCGCTCAGCGGCCAGAACATGGCGGACCTGTATGCGCTGACCAACATCCCGATCCCGGCAACGCCGCCCTACAGCATCAGCGGCATGGTCGGCTATACCAGCCAAACCATCCGCTTCGACCATTTCGCCGGCCGCGTCGGCTCCAGCGACCTCGAAGGCTCAATCGACGAAGCCAAGGGCACAGACCGCCCGATGGTCACAGCGGTCCTCACCTCCCGCCAGGTCGATCTGACCGACCTCGCCGGTTTCCTCGGCGGCCACCCCGGCAAATTATCGACCCCCGGTCAGAATACCGCCACCAAACAGGCGCAAGCCAAAGCCATTGCCAACCCGAAACTTCTTCCCCAGCAACCCTTCAGCATCCCCACCCTCAAAGTGGCGGATTTCGACGTGCGTTATCACGGTGACCATATCATCAACAAAAACGCGCCGCTCGATCAGTTGATCGTCCATCTAATCATCAAAAACGGCCGCATCACCCTCGATCCGCTGAACTTCACGGTCGGAACCGGCACCATCATCAGCGACGTCGATCTCAACCCGGTCGGGGGCATCCTGCACACCCGCGCCAATATAGATTTTCGGCAGCTTCAGCTGGCCCGCCTGATGGCGGCAACCCACACCTTCGCCGGCAACGGCGTGCTCGGCGGCAGCGCCCATCTGGTGGCCACCGGCAACTCGGTCGCCGCCATGCTCGGCCACGGCAATGGCGGCCTGCAACTGTTCATGAATCAGGGCGGCAACATCAGCGCCCTGATGGTCGACCTCGCCGGCCTGCAAGTCGGCGACGCCGTGCTCTCCGCCCTCGGTATACCCACAAAAACCGTCATCCAATGCCTGATCTCGGATTTCAGCCTCACTGATGGCCAGGTCGACACCAAAGCCTTCCTCATCGCCACCCCCGAAGCCAATATCCTCGGCGCCGGCCAGATCGACCTCGCACAGGAAAAACTGGCGCTGGCACTGCGCACCGAAGCCACGCATTTCTCCATCGGCTCGCTCTCGACCCCCATCAATATCGGCGGCACCCTCAACAACCCCAGCATACTGCCCGCCGCCGGACCCCTGGCAGCCCGCACCGTGCCAGCCATCGGCCTCGGCGTATTGTTCCCGCCCCTGGCCCTGCTGCCCACCATCCGCCTCGGTCTCGGCGACAAAAACGCCTGCGCCGATACGCTGCAAACACTGCAAGCCGGTAATCCGCATAATCCGAAGTAAGCCAGCAAGCAGCAGCTTTTTTGAAACCATACGGCGCGGTCCGATGCAGATGTGGCGGCTCTGCCGCCCACGGAACGCGAGCCGCGCAAAAACTTTTGCCATCGGGGGCATGGGCGTGATGCCGACAGCGCCCCGGAACAAGCATAAAATTTATGCTGGTTCATGGGCGTTCTACTGACAAAGCCCCAGGTCCAGACTCATAAAGTTTTTTTGCTTCTTTTTGTTCACAAAAAGAAGACGCTCCCTGCCTTGCGCTTCCTGTCCTAAACCTTCTGCATCAGAAACGTATGCGATAGCCAGCGCGGGAAATCCCCCACCGCACCGTCGGCGGTGGTCTCCAGCAGGATCATGCCGCAGTCGCGGGCCACGCGCAGCAGCGCCGGCTGCGGCACCACATGCATCTCCATTGCCTTGTCCAGCGCCACCGTCCGCCAGAACTTGTCGATGCTGAACTCATAGTCGCGGGCATAAACCGGCACCTGAAAAAACGCGAGACCGCCCGGCTGCAGCGCCGCAAAGGCAGATTTCAGTATATCGATGATCACCGGCGGCGGATTATGCTGCAACACGATCTTCGAGAAAAACACATCTATATTCGCCAGCCGGCTAAGATCGGCGCGCTCGCGTACATGCACGTATTCGACATTATCGAGTCCCTCCTGACGCAGCCGGGCGCGGGCGGCGTCCAGATGCGGTAAGGATATATCAAAGGCGATGACCTGCCCGACCCGCTGCGCCAGCAGCCGGGTAACGCGGCCGACGCCGCAGCCATATTCGGCGAGCACCATATCAGGACGCAGCGCCAGGCCCGACCGGTCCAGAAACGCCGACAAATACGCCAGATCGCCGGCGCCCGAGGCATAGAAGGCGTCGATCACCGCGGCATCGTTCATCGCTGCCTTGCGATACCTCTCATCGGTCAGCACCGACCAGTACGGGTCGGTAACACCCAGCGAGGTCCAGACCTGTGAGACATGCCGCCACAGCGCGTCGAGCTGTTCGAGCGCCAGATCGGTCTCGACCGCGAGGCGCGGCTCTGCGCTCAGGCCGAGATCGGGCGCCCTCAAACTCTTCTCGCGGTATTCTGGGCTTTTGACAATGGCCTCCAGCACCACGCCAAGTCCATAACGGCGCAGGCGACCGGCATAGAACGCCAGCGCCGCCGGCTCAGGCTCACGTTTTAGCAATAGGCCGAACAAGGCAGAGACATCCGCCTCGGCGACGGCCTTCCGGCCAAAGCGTCTCCACAGGTTCACTCCTTATTCCTCCTCAAATATATTTTAGGGCTCTATATTTTTCTCAGCAAAAACAAGCCCTGTTCGCCGAACAGATTGGCAAGGCCGGCATGGTGCCGCCAGGCCGCGCCGCCGCCGGCCTCGTCCGCCGCCAGAAATTGTTCCACATGGTAGCCGTCCTGGTCGCACAGCGCGAAAAAATCGCGGATCGTGCAAGGGTGGATATTCGGGGTCTCGTACCACATGCGCGACCAGGTCGAGGTCATCGGCATCTTGCCGCCCAGCAGTAATTGCAGCCGCAGCCGCCAATGGCCGAAATTCGGAAAACTCACGATGGCATGAGTGCCGATCCGCAGCATCTGGCGCAGCACTTCGCGCGGCCGTTCCACCGCCTGCAGGGCGCGTGACAGCACGGCGTAGTCGAAGGCGTTGTCCGGGTAGGTGGCAAGGTCGGTATCGGCGTCGCCCTGCATCACCGGCAGCCCGTGGGCCACCGCGCGGGTCACATCCGCCATCTCGATCTCAAGGCCCCGGGCATCGCACTGGCGGGTGCGGAACAGATGCTCGATCAGCGCGCCGTCGCCGCAGCCGATATCCAGCACGCGCGAGGCCGGCTGGATCATACCGGCGATCAGCCGCAGATCGACCCGCACATTGCGTGCCGGTGCGGCCTTGCGGTTGCTCATTTCAACCCGGCATGTTCGGCGCAGCCGGCCAGAAAGCCGGACAGCGTGCGGTGAAAATCCGGCTCATCCAGCAGGAAGGCATCGTGCCCCTTGTCGGACATGATCTCAACGAAGCTCGCATTGGCAGCCACATGGTTGAGCGCGCGGGCAATGGCGCGCGACTGCGCGGTCGGAAACAGCCAGTCGGAGCTGAAGGAGACCAGCAGGAAGCGCGTCCGGCTGCCGGCAAAGGCCGCCGCCAGCGTGCCGCCATGGTCGGCCGCCAGGTCGAACAAATCCATCGCCCGGGTGATGGTCAGGTAGGCATTGGCATCGAACCGCCGCACGAAGCTGGACCCCTGGTATTGCAGATAGCTTTCCACCGCGAAGCGGTCGCCCAGCACATGCAGGGCCCCGGCATCCTGCAGCTTGCGGCCGAATCGGCGGGTCAGTGCGGCCTCCGAAACATAGGTGATATGGGCGGTCATGCGGGCCACCGCCAGGCCGCGCACCGGTGCCACGCCATGCGCCCAGTACCGCCCGTCATGAAAATCCGGGTCGGCGGCAATCGCCTGCCGGCCGATTTCGTGAAACGCGATATTCTGCGCCGAGTGGTAGGCGGCAGCGGCCACCGGTATCGCGGCAAACACCATGTCGGGGTACAGCGAGGCCCAGCTCAGCGCCTGCATCCCGCCCATCGAGCCGCCGATGACGGCAAACAGCCGGGCGATGCCGAGATGGTCGACCAGGCGTTTCTGCGCGCGCACCATGTCATGGATCGTAATGGCGGGAAATTCCGTGCCCCAGGGCTGGCCAGGGTGGTCGTCATGCGGGCTGCGCGGCCCGGTCGAGCCCATGCAACCGCCCAGCACATTGGCGCAGATGATGAAATAACTGTCGGTATCCACCGGTTTGCCGGGGCCCACCAGCGCCTCCCACCAGCCTGGCTTGCCGGTGACCGGGTGCGGCTCGGCCACGTACTGGTCGCCGGTCAGGGCATGGCAGATCAATATGGCGTTGCTCCTGGCAGCGTTCAGCGTGCCGTAGGTGCGGTAGGCCACGGTCAGTCTGGCCAGGTGCCGCCCGCAATCCAGGGTCAGCCCGTCCGCGAAATCGACCGACTGGTGCTGGCTTTCCCGGAATGGCTGGTTCTGG
Source organism: Acetobacteraceae bacterium (assembly GCA_965231175.1). GTDB lineage: Bacteria > Pseudomonadota > Alphaproteobacteria > Acetobacterales > Acetobacteraceae > Acidocella. The sequence continues at coordinate 136,600 of CBDDMJ010000002.1, forward strand.
TCCATTATGCACCGGATATGCCCCCCGGCACCCGCCGGCGCAAGCGTGACCCGTGCCTTTGCAGGGTGGTGGCGAAGCTGTATCACCGCTTCCAGCATGACAACCGCCCCTGCCACGTTGACCAGCCTGCGCGCCGAGATCGATGCGCTCGACGACCGGCTGCATGACATGCTGATGGCGCGCGCCGCGATCATCGAGCGCGTGGCGGGCACCGCCGGCAAGACCGGCACCAAAATACGTCCGGGGCGCGAGGCGGCGATGCTGCGCCGCCGCCTCACCCGTCATCAGGGCAGCCTGCCGCCGCAGACCATCCTGCGCATCTGGCGGGAGCTGTTCGCCGGCGCCCTGGTCATCGAAGGCGGGCAAACCATCGCGGTGTGCGGCGCTGAGGACGGGGTGGATTTGTCAGCCTTGGCGCGCGAGCATTTCGGCCCGCTGACGCCGCTGCGCCGGCACCCGAACCCGGCCCAGGCGCTGGCCGATCTGGAGCATGAGGCTGCCCAGATCGCGGTCCTGCCGCCGCCCAGCGAGGAAGCCGACGGCGCCTGGTGGACCACCCTCGGCACCGGCCAGCGCAACCTCTCGGTGATCGCCAAACTGCCGTTCTGGCGGCGCCGGCCGGAGGGCGTGCCGCTGGGCGAGGCCTATGCGGTGGCGGCGATGCGCCCGGATGCCAGCGGCGCGGATCGCGGGCTTTTAACACTGGAACTGGCAGCCGACACCTCGCGCGCCAAATTATCCTCGCTCTTGACAGCCGCCGGGTTCGAGCCGGGCACCATCTGGCTGAAGCGCGTCGCCGGCGAGGCCGCCATCCGCGCCCTGGTCGAGGTTGACGGGCTGATCGAGGATACCGACCCGCGCCTTGCATCCATCGGCGGCCTGGCCGCACCGGCGATGGTGATCGGCGGCTTCGCGGTACCGTTCGGCGAGCCATGAGCATCGGACCATGAACGCCGGACCCAGGCCGCGCCCGGAAATTTTCACCGTGGCCTCCTATGTCGGCGGCGAGTCCAAACTGCCGGGCCTCAACCGCGTCATCAAACTCTCCTCCAATGAGGGCGCCTTCGGGCCGCCGCCGGCCGCACAGGCCGCCATGGCCGCCGCCGCCGCCACCATGCACCGCTACCCGGACGGCGCCAGCACCGCCCTGCGCGCCGCCATCGGCACCGCCTTTGGCTTGGACCCAGCCCGGCTGGTCTGCGGCGCCGGTTCGGATGAACTGCTGACCCTGCTGATCCAGGCCTATGGCGGCCCGGGCACCGAGCTGATCATGAGCGCGCACGGGTTTTCCATCTATGAAATCGCCGGCAAGCTATACGGCTGCACCATCCGCAAAGCCGCCGAACGCCAGCTCACCACCGATGTCGACGCCATCCTGGCCCTGGTCTCCCCGGCCACCCGCCTGGTGTTCATCGCCAATCCGAACAACCCGACCGGCACGCTGATCACATCGCGCGAAATGGCCAGGCTGCGCGACCACCTGCCGCCGGACGTGCTGCTGGTGATCGATGCCGCCTATGCCGAATATGTCACCCACCCGGCATACGAACCGGGCGCCGCACTGGTGGATCAAGGCAACAACACCGTCATGACCCGCACCTTCTCGAAAATCTTCGGCCTCGGCGGCGCGCGGCTCGGCTGGGCCTATGCGCCGGCCCCGGTGGTCGACGTGCTGAACCGGTTGCGCGAGCCGTTCAACCTCAGCACGCCCGCCGCCGCCGCCGGCATCGCTGCCCTGGCCGACAAATCCTGGCTGGATCACGGCCGCGCGCATAATGCCGCCGCCCGCCACCGCCTCGCCGAAAATCTGCGCCGGCACGGCCTGCTGGTGCACCCGTCGGAGGCGAATTTCCTGCTGGTGGAATTCCCCTCCGCAGGCCACGCCGAAGCCGCCGATGCCATGCTGCGCCGCCGCGGCATCATCGTGCGCAACGTGAAATCCTACGGCCTGCCCGCCTGCCTGCGCATCACCATCGGCACCGATGAGGAATGCGATCTCCTGGCCGCCGCCTTCGCCGATGTCTGAACCGCTGTTCGCGCGCCTCGCGTTGATCGGCGCCGGGCTGATCGGCGGCTCGATCGCCCGCGCCGCCCGCGCCCGGGGCCTGGCCGGTGAGATCGTCATCAACGAACAGCCGGGCGTGCAGGAGCGGGTGGCAGAACTCAGCCTCGCCGACCGCTGCGAAGCCGATATCCGGCAGGCCGTCGCCGGTGCCGATTGCGTGATCCTGTGCTCACCGGTCGGCAGCTTTGCCGAAATCGCCGAACGCATTTCCCCCGCCCTGCAAACCGGCGCCATCCTCTCGGATGTCGGCTCGACCAAGCAATCGGTAATCCGCGACGTCGGCCCCTACGTGCCGTCCGGCGTGCATTTCATCCCGGCCCACCCGCTCGCCGGCACCGAATTCTCCGGCCCCGATGCCGGCTTCGCCACGCTGTTCGAAGGCCGCTGGTGCCTGCTGACGCCGCCCCCCGGCACCGATGAAACCGCCGTCGCCCAGCTCGAAACCTTCTGGCAACAATGCGGCGCGCAAACCGCCCGCATGGACGCCGCCCACCATGACCGCGTCATCGCCATCGTCAGCCACCTGCCGCATCTCATCGCCTTCACCATCTGCTCCACCGCCGACGACCTGGCCGATGAAACCCGCCAGGAAGTCCTGCAATTCGCCGCCTCCGGCTTCAGAGACTTCACCCGCATCGCCGCCTCGGACCCGATCATGTGGCGCGACATCTTCCTCAACAACAAAGACGCATTGCTGGAAATGCTGGCCCGCTTCACCGAAGACGCCCAAGGCATGGCCCGCGCCGTCCGCTGGGGAGATACCGCCTATATCGAAGACAAAATCATCAGAAGCCGCAAAATCCGCCAAAGCCTGATCGATATCAAGCAAACGTAAGAAAGCACTGCTTTTTTGGAAAAAAGCAGCAAAAAACTTTTATGAGTCTGGGCCTGGGGCGTTATCAACTAAACGCCCGAGGCCCAGCATAAAATTACGCTGGTTTCAGAGGCGTTGTCCGCATCGCACCCCATGCCCATCATGGCAAAAGTTTTTTGGTTCTTTTTTTCAAAAAAGAACGGCTTACTATCACCCTTTCGCCAGCGTATCTTTCGTGAGCGTCACCATAATCGGGTGGTGGTCGGAGGGTCCATGGGCGAGCATTTCCCGGCTCTGGCACTCAAGGCCGCGCAAAAAACACCGGTCCAGCCGCAGCGGCACCATGCGCGCTGATTTATGCGTCGGCTGGCGCGGCCCGGCATCGTGAAACCCGGGCAGCAGCGGCGCGCCGATCAGGTTGCAATCCCCCAATATGGCAGCGTGCGGCGGCAGTACATGGGCAATCTGGCGCAGTTGGATGCGGTTCAGCACCTGGCCGTGCGAGAGATGTACATTGGCGATGGTAAACTCCTCGAGCTGCACGATCTGGCACAGCCGCCTGACGATCACCCCGCGCTGCAACGGCAGCGCGCTGGCCGGCGTGCGCAGGGGCGCCGCACTCCAGGCCGCCAGTCCATGCAGCCGGCCCGGCAGGTCGAAGCGCGCGTAATGGCCGCCGCTGATGTCCGGCAGATGGTCGATGCGTTGTGCCGCCTCCTGCATCAGCATCAGGTCCGGCCGGTGCTGCTGGATCAACTGACGGATCTGCTCGGCGCTGGCGCCGGTGGAATGCCGCAGATTCCAACTGATGATCTTCAATACGCGCCGCCGCCGCGGTCCGCGCCGCCGCCGCGGTCCGGACCATCGCGGTTGGCGCGCCACAGCTTCCAGGCATGCAGGAACATGCCGCCGGCAAACCACAGCGCCAGCAGCGCCACCGGATAGGCGATAAACCCCGGCGCCAGGGCAGCAATCAGCCCGAACATGAACAACCCTGCCCCGCCGCCCAGCATCACCAGCGATTCCGCCGGGCCGAGGCTGCGATGCTGGGTCAGCGAGGCCGCCAGCGTACTGCCGAAGCCGATGGCGCCGGACAGCAGGCGGCTGGCGCCGGTCTGCACCGGGCGGCCGATACCGGTGCCGCTGGACATCGGCCGGGCGATACCGCTGCGCCCGCCGCGCAGGACAATCTCGGTGGCATTCGTCATGTCATCCTCGAACATCGCCTCCATCTGTGCTGCGAGCTTTTCGTCCTTCACCGTCACGTCCAGCTCACGGTTGGAAACCCAGCTCGCCAGATTGGAATTGCTGGAGCCGATGCGGGTCCAGCAGCCATCGGCCACCGCGGTCTTGGCGTGGATCATCGGGCCGTTCCACTCGAACACCCGCACCCCGGCGGAGAGCAGCGGCCGGTAGGCGGATTTCGAAAGCGCTCCCACCAGCGGCCAGTTGCTGGAACCCGGCACCAGCAGCCGCACATCCACCCCGCTGCGCGCCGCCCCGGTCAGGGCCCGCACATAGCCGGTGGTGGCGACAAAATAACCGTCGGTCAGCCACAGCGAGCGTTCGACGATTTCCGCGATCAGTTGCTCCAGCCGGTACAGCCCCATGCTGTTGGGCTGCCCGGCAATCACCGAAATCTCCACCCCGCTGTCTCCCCCTCCATCCGGTATCACCGGCGGCGGCAACAGCAGCGGCGGGCCGGTGACATGCCCGGCGGTATGCCAGCTATCGATGAAAGCGGCCTCGATCTGCGCCACCGCCGGGCCGCGTATCTCAATCGCGGTATCGCGCCACGGCGCGATGCCCTGCGCCGGATCGCCCACCCAGTCATGGCCGATGCACAAGCCCCCGGTATAGGCAATCTCGCCATCCACGCATAAAACCTTGCGGTGGTCACGGCTGATCCAGCCCAGAGGGTTCTGCAAATGCGGCGGGTTGTAGCGCCGCACCTCGATCCCGGCGGCGGTCAGCCGGTCCCAGAATGGCTTGCCGGTACGGGTCAGGCAGCCCATCCAGTCATACAGCACCCGGCAGGCCACTCCCCGCTGGCGCGCCGCGATCAGGGCAGCGGCAAACCGCTCGCCCACCTCGTCCGCCTGGATGATGTAATTCTCCAGATCGACCTGACGCGCCGCCGCCGCGATGGCGCCCAGCCAGGCCGTGTAGGTCTCTGCGCCATCCCGCAGCAGCCGCACCCGGTTGCCGCCCGAGGTCTGCGCTTCGGCGACCCGGCAGAAGGCCTGATTGGCGAGGGTAGTCAGCACGGACATTGCCTCAACCTTGGCGTTTCGGCATCAAATGCGCAAACAGCGCCTTGGCGTCGTTGCCCAGCTGCAGCAGCGGCGAGGTCCGCCGCACATAATAGCGCGGCATCAGCGTGCCGCCGAAGCCGGTCAGCAGCAGCAGGTTGGGCAGCCGCTGTTTCTGCACATGCACGTTATCCATATCGAAAATGCGGCCATGCTGCGCGGCACTCTGCAAGGCGGTCCAGATCAGCAGGCTGGTCGCGCCGTTCAGAGAGCCGGCCTTGCGGGTCGACATGAAGTAATATTCGTAACGCTCATCCCAGATGGTGAAAATCGCCGCCTGCGGCTCGCCCGCTGCATCGCGCGCCACCAGCATGCGCCCGGCGCCGCGCTGCTGGCAGGCGCTGATGATGCGTATGCAGGTGGCGCGATCATAGGTATTGATCTGCCCTTTCTGCTGTAGATTCCGCTCATAGAAATCGACAAAAACCACCGCCTCGGCCAGTTCGGCCACGCTCAGCCGTTCGCTGGCGCGGCGGATCACATTGCGGGTCTTGTCACGCATCTGCCGCCAGATCTTCTGCGGCGCGGCCGGCGGGATCTCGACGGTGAAATACACCCCGCTGCTGAACCCCGCGGCATCGAAGGCCAGGGTATTGCTGATGCCGGCATGAAACCGGAAGGAAATATGAGCCGCCTTCGGCAATTGCTCGATCAGCGCGGTCACGATGCCGAATTGTTTCGGCGACCTAACGGATTTCGTGCTGTCCTGCTCGGCCAGCAAGGCCGGTCCCAGCACATGGGTCATCGGCGGCATGCCGAGCCGCGCCGCGCCGGTCAGCGGGATATGCGACAGCAGATACGGCAGCCGCGCGATCAGCTGGCCGCCGGCCTCGACCGTGACTTCCTGATAAGGTCCATCGCAGGCGATCCGCAGCCACCATGGCTCATGAAAAATGGTCGGCGTCAGTAGCTTTTGGCGCTCCGCGACAGCCGGTTTTACATTCACCAGCAGTCAAACGCTCCGTATCCTGAGGCGATAAATCCTGACAATACAGCTCCTTGACAACATCTTTATGTATCTTGGCCAAAGGCAGAGCAAATTCAATCAAAGCTGTTCTTTTTTGAAAAAAAAGAACCAAAAAACTTTTGCCCTGTTGGCATCTGGGCGTTGTCGCCGCCATCACCCATGCCCCAACTCATAAAGTTTTTTTGCTGCTTTTTGTTCACAAAAAGCAGGACTTTCTTACTCAATACCCTGAATAACCCCCACCAGCGCGCGCGCCGCCCCTTCCCAGGTCATGCCATCGGCGCGCTGCCGGCCAAGCCCCCGCAAGCGGGAAGCCAGCGCCGCATCGTCCAGCACCTGGCCCACCGCGGCGGCGATGCTATCCGGCGCATAAGGGTCGGCATACAGCGCGGCGTCGGCGCAGGTCTCGCGCAACGCCGCTATACCGGCTGCCACCACCGGGCAGCCGCAGGCCATGGCCTCGACGGCGGGCAGCCCGAAGCCTTCGTAGCGCGAGGGAAACACGAAACAGGCCGCCGCCCGGTACAGCGCCTTCAGCGCGGCATCGCTGACCCGGCCCACATACAGCGCCGGCTGCGGCAGGCTGGCGCGGTCCGCCGCCTGGAACGCCGCCCCGGACAGGCCGCCGGTAATCACCAGCCGCATCCCACGCGTGGCCAGCTGGCGCGCCAGCGCCCCCAGCGCCGGCAGATTCTTATGCGCCGCCAGATTGCCGGTCACCAGCACATAGCTGCCCGGCAGCAGTTCATGCTGCGCCAGTATCGCCGGATCTTCGGCAATCCGTGCCATGTGATCCGCCCCCTCGCCGATCACCGAGACATCCTCCGGCGCCACCGGCAGATAACGGATGATGTCGCGGCGCGACACTTCGGAAATGGTGACGATCGGCACCCGGCGGCGCGCCAGCACCCCATGCATGAATTTATACCAGGCGCGGAATTTCCAGGAATACGCCTCCGGCGTGACGAACACCCCGGCATCGTGGATCACCACCAGCTGCCGCCGCGCCGTCAGCGGGGCGGTGTTGCCGAGATTGATCAGCAAACCGTCCCTGGCATGGCGCGGCAGCTCCCATTGCTCCCAGATCTGGCCGCCGCGCCGCCCGACCACGCGCGCTGCCGGCACTGCCAGGCTGCTGCCAGGCGGCAGCAGCACCGTCAGCCCCGGTTGCAGCGCCTGCAGGCAGGCGGTGATCTCCACCGCGAAACGCTGCACTCCGGACAGCGTCTGGGCGGCGAAACGCCCGTTGACATACAAAGGGGTCACGCCTGATGCAGCCCGCCGCCCGCATAACCTGCCCCCGCAACCGCCCCCGTAACCTGCCCCGCAACCACCCCCGGCCGTGCCGCCTGCGCCTCGTAACGGGCGCGGGCGGCGGTGGCGATCAGCAGCGCCAGCATCAGGTAGAAATCCGGCGAGTTGATGGTCGGCCCGGCCAGAAACGCCGCGAACAAGGTGCCGAGCAGCGCGCCGGCCGCCCCATGCATGATCATGCGGTGATCCTCCGAAATAGCCACCCGATGGGCGATGCGGACATGCCGGACCACCCCCCAGGCAAACAGCAGCAGCCCGCCAACCCCCCACACCCCGATCCCGGCCAGCAACCCGGGCAGCAGGCTCGATGAGCGGTTGCTGCCCCAGCCGACGCCCAGCCCATAGCTTTTCTCGGCGGCGTGCAGGCTGTCGATATCGGTGGAGGTGCGGTCGTTATAGGAGGAGGTGCCCTGCTTGTTGAGCGTGCCGTGATAGATCGTGGCGGCGGTCTCGGCGATCCCGGGGGCGATCACCGGCACCGTCACCACCACCGAAACCACCAGCGCCGCCGCCCCCGCAAACCCGGCGATCAGCCGGAATTTCATGCGCGCCGAACCCAGCAGAATGGCATAGGCGGTGGCCAGGCCAAGCATGATGGCGAGGGACGCATAGCCGGTGGTCGAGGTGCTGAGCATCATCACCGCGAGGCCGGAGCCCAGCAGCAGCCGGGGCAGCAGCCCTTTATGACCATTCAGGATGATCCAGCCGCTAGCGCCGACCGACCCGGCCAGATAGCCGGCCAGGCCGGAGGGTTCGCTGAACGGCCCGGTCAGCCGGACGAAGGAGCCGATGGTCTCCGCCGTCAGGATCGCCCAGTTCGGGTTGGAGAGAAAAAAATCCGAGGGGAACCAGACATGGAAGGTATTGCCGGCGAATTGCCATAGCGAGATGAACACCACCATCAGCCCGCTGGCGAAATAAACATTCATCAACTGCTTCAGATTGGCCCCGGTGCGCGTCAGGTATAGGGCCGCCGTCACGGTCATGCAGGCGCATAGCAGCAGGTACATATCCTGGGTGATGTTGCCGCTGTTGGGCTCGAGCGGCGTGATGGTGAAAAAACTCGCGGCTTTCTGCGGCCAGACCAGTATCTCGCCCTCGAACAGCCGCGGCATCAGCAAGGAGCTGATCAGCGCCAGCACACAAACGGCGATAAACGGCCACAGCACCACCAGCACCAGCCGCTCGCCCGGATAACGGGTACCGAAAATCAACTTGAGGGTGACGAAAGCGAAGAAGAAAATCGTCGGTATCAGGCCCGGCGACACCCCGAAACCGCCGAGCACCAGCACCGCGCCGGCGGAAAATGCCGAGCCGATGAACAGCAGCTCGAGCTGGCGCAGCGGGTCGCGCCAGTAATAAAAACAAAAGGGCAGAAAAAACACGCCCAGCAGCGGCATTCCCATCGCTTACTCCAGACCCTGTTTGCGGCACCCCATCTGCTGCACGCCGGGCCGCATACCAGCCGAGTTTGAACGGTTCATGCCGGTACGGCAATCCAATACGCAAATCCAAACCCGCGACGGCCCCGACATGTCGTATTTTTTTGACATTCTACAAGCCTGTGGTTGTGAAGAAACGATTTTTTACCTCATTACCCGCTTGGTTTGACTAAAAATATGGGAATTGACACGAAAAATTGTTCAGTTTAATGAAATTTGGCGGTTCTCGATCTCATTATTGTGGCCGGCCTGGAAAAATTCTGTTACTAGTCCAGAAGTTGCAAGTGAGCGCAGGAGCAGTTAGTGGCGTCGATACGGACACCGGTCATCACCCCAGAGGTCAACGACACCCTTAACCTCGGCGAAATCTTCTCGTTCCTGCGCCGCAAACTCACGCTTATTCTGGCCTTCGTCCTGATCGCCACCGTATTGGCCGCCTGGCATGTGCTGACGGCGGTCCCGCAATTCACCGCCAACTCCACGTTATATCTGGGCGACGCGCAAACCGCGATGGGCGGGGACACCAACTCCAAACCGGGGTTTCTCTCGGATTATTCCAGCGTCAACGATGTCGAGACCCAGCTGGAACTGATCACCGCCAAGGAGCTGGTGCAGCAGGTGGTGCTGGAAACCGGGCTGAACGCACAGATCGACACGCCGGATTCCCCTGCCAATGCCGGCGCCATCAAATACTGGCGCTGGAAATACCGCTACGGCCGCCGCGTCGACGTTTTCAAGCCGAACGCCTCCTCGCTGCAGGTGCTGTACAGCACCACGCCCGGCAGTTTCAAAGTCGTGCTGGGGGAAAACAACACCTACCAGCTGTACAGCAAGCCCGGCTTATTCAGCCATCCCAGACTACTGCTGAGCGGCGTCATCGGGCAGCCGGCCGCCGGCAACGGCGTGCAGGTGCTGATCAAACCGGTGCTGGCCTCGTTCGTCGGGGTTCCCGGAAAAATCTATAATCTGCAGATTTTGCCGCCCGGCGTGCTGGCCGATAATCTGACCAGCGGCGCTCTGAACGTGAAGGCCGGCGGCTCGGTCACCTCGCCGACCAAGGTGGCGTTCCTGCAATTCAGCTGGAGCAATCCTTACCAGGCGCAGATCTTCATCAATCAGGTGATGCAGGATTTCATCGCCACCCAGGTCGCCTGGAAAACCGAATCCGCCCTCACCACCGAGAATTTCATCTCCGACCAGTTGAAACAGGTCAGCCAGTCGCTCAACACCGCCGATGCCAATCTCGCCACTTATCAGGCAGAAACCGGCATCATCAACGTGCCGCAGAACGCCCAGGCTGTGATCAGCGCTTTGTCGCAATATCAGTCGCAGCGCACCGCCCTGCAGTTGCAGCAGGAGGCGCTGCAACAGCTTTCCGACGAGCTGAACCATTCCAACGGCCCGCTCAACCCGTATCTGGTCAGCCAGGCCAGCGATACCGTGCTGGAAAACCTCACCAACAGCCTCTCGACCGCGGAAACCCAGCTGGCGCAGCTGCATTACCAGTATACCGGCGATGCCCGCGAGGTGCAGATGCAGCAGCTGCAGGTCGACAAGCTGCAATCCTCGATCAGCACCATCATCAACAATAATCTGGCCGCCGCGAACAAGAATCTCGCCAGCCTCAACAGGCTGATCGACGGCTACCAGCAGCAGATCAAAGCCATGCCGGCCGAAGCATTGAAAGTGATCGAGCTGCAACGCGCGAGCGACGTGCTGGGCCAGCTTTATGTCTCGCTGATGGAAAAGGAGCAGGAGGCCGAAGTCTCCAAAGCCGCCACCATCGTCAACACCCGTGTGGTGACGGCAGCGGATCTGCCGGTGACCAACAGCTCGCCCAAGCTGATGATCACGGTGCTGTTCGGCGCTTTCGCCGGGTTGATCGCGGCGGTCGGGCTGGTGTTCGGCCAGCGCGCCCTCTCCGGACGGTTCGAGACCGAAGAGGAAATCCGCAACGCCGCCCAGCTGCCGGTGTACAGCGCCATCCCGCGGCGCGACGGTGCCGAGTCGGAACGCTACATCCTCGGCAAAGGCCGGCAGCGCCCGTTCTACGAAGCCTTCCGTCTGCTGCGCGGCAGGCTGTACCGGCAGTTTCCGGCTCATTCTGCTATCATTACAATCATCTCGCCGGCCGATGACGACGCCACCACTTTAATCGCTGCAAATCTCGCGAAAACGCTCGCCGATAACGGCAGGAAAACCCTCCTCGTCGATGCCGAGCTGAAGCAGCAGAGCGTCAGCAAGACCTTCAAGATCGACCATATGCCGGGGTTGATCGACTGGCTGACCACGAAAATCCAGCCCTCCTTTGTCACCATTCCCAATGAAAAAATCAAAATCCTGGCAGCCGGCGCCGCCGAGCTCGCGCCTGAGGATCTGCTGGACGATCCGGGACTGACAGGGATTTTTACCGCCCTCAGAACCGAGTTCGATTTCATCATCGTCAACAGCTCGCCCCTGCCGGAGTTTTCGGACGGCCTGGCCCTTGGCGGCCTGTCGGACCTCATACTCTCGGTCGTCAGTCTTTCGCACACCAACCGGCGGTTGTTCACCGAACACCGCGATCTGCTGTCGTCCCTGGAAAAAAAACGGCATCATTATCAACCTGCGCGAACAGCAGCGGGTCAGACGCTTCAATTTCGATTTCCTGAAACGCCTTGGCCTGAAAACATCCCTGGCGGCAATGTCGGTCAAAGCACGGCCCCTGGCGAGAGAAAGACACAAGTTCTAAACAGCGGCGCGGCGGCAACACCGCGCTCGAACTTCCCAAAACGCGCAAGGCTTGCGGCAAGCCGCATGACGTTAGCCTAACGCAATGAATATAAAATCTGAATTATAGGTAGTTACCCATGCCGGCCTGCTGCATATGTTACACCACAGACCCTGGCTACCTGCTGCCGACCTTCGTCAGCGCCATCCAGGCGCGGCGTCACGCGGCGGCGGACAAAGCCGATGTGGCGATCTTCAGCTTCGGCGCCGACCAGCAGACCGAACAGGCATTCGCCATCGCCTGTGCGGCCGAGCACATCCGGTTCTTCCCGGTGCCGATGTCGTCCATCGACGGTGCCGATGTCATGCTGGCGCGGCTGTTCCTGTCACGCATCGTGCCGGATGAATATGCGCAGTTCCTCTACATCGATGGCGATACCCAGGTTACCGGCGCGCTCGACCAGCTGCTGGACTACAAGGTGCCGGACGGCATGTTCCTGGCCTGTAACGACCCGATGACCTTCGAAATCTCCGGCGGCAACGGCAGGCAGAACAAGAACATCTCCAGCTATTTTTCCTCGGTCGGCATCCCGCGGGAGAGAGCCGTGAATTACTTCAACACCGGCGTGCTGCGCATCAACCGCACCGGCTGGGATGAAATCGGCCTGAGCGCCTGGGAGTTGTTCGTCAAGAACCAGTATAATTCACGCTACCCGGACCAGGACGTCCTGAACATCGTCGGCCAGGACCGCCGGATTTCGATGTCGCTGGCCTGGAATTTCCCCATCTTCATGCGCAACTCGCGGGTCGAACATAAAATCCACCCGCGCATCTACCACTTCATGGGCAGCCCCAAACCCTGGCACGGCGTGTTCCTGCCCTGGGGGGAGAGCACGCACCGGCCGTATATAGACGCCATCCGGAAATACCCCGCCCTGACCGCCTATCTTTCGGTCATGCCGGCACCGAAGCGTTTCCGCTATTTTCTCCAGCAGCATTACAAAAAAGCCACCGAAACATTCGACTGGGGCATGGGAGACAAACGCGCCCGCATCCTCAAATATGAGACTGAGCTGGGAATGGTCCTTGATCAGCCGATCCTGCAATGAAACCGATGAACATGATAACGATGAGTGACAGACAAGTGAACGAGCAACGTAAAAACCTGGTAATCGTTCGCGCCGGCGATAATTCCCTGCACCCCGAATGGCTGGCCGGCGAGGCCGATCGCAGCTGGGACATCGTCGTCAATTATTACGGTGCGGATCCTGAATTATACCGCCAGCCCGGCGTCACCCGAATCGACAGCAAAGGGGCCAAATGGCCGGCACTGCACGACCTGATCATGGCACACCCGCAATTCCTCGCCGATTACGATTATATCTGGCTGCCCGACGACGATCTGCGCACCACCAAGGATCAAATCGACAAATTGTTCGTCCTGTGCCGGACCCATGACCTCGGCGTGGCGCAGCCGGCACTGACCTGGAACAGCCATTACGGCCATCTCACCACATTGCAAAACCATAGATACAGGCTGCGCTTTACCAATTACGTCGAGGTCATGGCGCCCTGCTTCGCCGCCCGCGTGCTGCGCCAGGCACTGCCGCTGTTGAACTTCAACCTCAGCGGCTGGGGGCTCGATTTCGTATGGCCAAAACTGGTCGAAAACCCGGAACGCCAGATCGCCATCATCGACGACGTCACGGTGTGGCATACGAGGCCGGTCGGCGGACCCAATTACAAGGCGCTGAAAGAGCGCGGCGTCTCACCCTGGGACGAATTGCGGGATTTCTGCCGCGCCAACGGTATCGATGAAGAGCCGATCATCAAAACCCACGCCGCCATCACCCGCAACGGCAAAATCATGGATGCCCAGCGCCAGCCGCGCCGGTTCGCTTTGTCATCGCTGGCCGGCTACCTGCCCGCCATCCGCGATACGCCGGACCGCAACAAAATGGTGCGCCGCATGGGCGGCATGGCCTGGAAAGCCATGCGCAACATCCCGGACCGCGTCGCCGAACTGCCGATGGTCGGCAAGAAAACAGCCAGCATGTCATAGCGTTGCATGAAAAGGCGCCTCGCCTTCTGCAGCCTCGCCGCCATGCTGGTCACCTGCGGCCACCCGCAAGCCGCACCGCTTGATCTCTCCGCCTACCGGCTGACATTCGACGAAAATTTCACCACCCTGCAAATCTCCGCCCACGGCAACGGTGCCGCCACAAAATGGACCGCCCACACCCCCTGGAACGGCGATTTCGGCGACGCCATCTTCGACAACCCAGGCCCCGCCGGCCCCTTCACCCGCACCCCGGCCGGCCTGTCCATCACCGCCCATAAGGACGAAGCCGGCCATTGGCATTCCGGCCTGCTGTGCTCGGTGGATCAAGACGGCCCCCACCAGCACGGCTTCACCCAGCAATACGGCTATTTCGAAATGAAAGCGAAACTACCGGACGGCCCCGGCATATGGCCCGCCTTCTGGCTGATCGGCAAAAACAAAACCACATCCTCATCGGAAATCGACGTCATCGAATATTACGGACAATTCAACAAATACTACCACAGCACCACCCACATCTGGCGCGCCGACGGAACCCATAAATTCCTGCAAACCCATTTGAAAAAAGTCCCAGCCGGCCTGCTGACACAACAATTCAACACCTACGGCGTACTGATCGAACCGGACCGCACCAGCTTCTACCTGAACCGCCAAATATACTGGTCAATCCCAACCCCGCCGGAATACCGCCAACCCTTCTACATCCTGGTCAACCTAGCCCTCGGCGGCGGCTGGCCCACAACAAACCTGCCCTCACCGCAAATCATGCAAGTGCAATATATTCACGTGTATCAAAGGAAGTAAGCAAGCACTGCTTTTTTGAAAAAAAGCAGCAAAAAACTTTTGCCATGCTGGGACATGGGCTGTGATAGGGACAACGCCTCCGAACCCTGCAGAAATTTTATGCTGGGTTAGTGGCGTTGGCATCACCACGCCCCAGGCCCAGACTCATAAAAGTTTTTTGCTGCTTTTTTCAAAAAAGCAGTGCTTCCTTCCCCTTAAACCTTCTGCACTTCGTTTTTCCGCAGAAAATGCCGCGCGGTATTCATCACTGTGGCTTCCAGTCCTGATGGTTTGCCAGACGTGATCCATAGTACTGCCAGTGTGCCGCAATAGGCTGCAGCACCCAGGATTATTTTGGCGATGAGTTCCATGGCCAGTGCGGTGGTGTCTTTGCCGTCGCCCAGCCAGTGGCTGTACATGGCCAACACCAGGGCCATGGCGCACACCGCGACAACACCGCGCCAGCAATTCCCCAGTTGTTTCAGCACGGGTATGCCGGTCAGCCGACGGATGATGAACATGCAGAAGATCGAGGTTGCGGTCTCTGAGATGATGCGGGCGCCGATCACGCCGGCGAAGCCGTACATGATGGCGCCGGCGATGACGAACGGCAGTTTCACGCTCATTTCGAACAGGTTGCGGCGCACGAACACCCGGGTTTTGTTGAGGGACATCGCCAATGGCGCCAGCGGCATGGCGAACAGGCTGGGGATCAGGCTCAGCGTCAGCCATTGCAGCATCGGTATGGCGCCCAGCCATTTATTGCCGAGCAGCAGATGCACGATCGGGCCGGCGGCCATACTCTCCCCCACCAGCAGCGGCAGGCCGATCGTCACCACCGCACTGGCGGCGTTCTGGTAGCTGCTGGCCAGGCGCGCCGGCTCGTTGGTCAGGGCGGCAAAGGCGGAGAGCAGCGGCCGCATCAGCGGCGAGAACAAGGCGGCCAGCGGTATGCCGGCGACATTATTGGCGGTGGTATACATGCCAAGCTGCGACGGCCGCGTCAGCTTGCCGAGCAGCAGCTGGTCGGATTGCCAGGTGATGGCCATGATGATCTGTGCGAGGCTCATCCAGCCCAGAAAATCCGAGAACACCCGCCATTCGGAGAGTGTCAGTTTCGGGCGGAACGGCTTCACGAAATAAGACATGCCGGCGAACAGCACCGGCGCGATCACCGTATTGACGGCGATCGACCAGTAGCTGTGCGTCAGTATGGCGATCGCCGCCCCGGCGGCAAAAGCGATGATCTTACTGACCAGCTCGAACATGAACTCCCATTTGAAGTTCAGGTCTTTGGCGAATTGCGCCATTCTCGGGTTCAGCATGCCGCGCGCCGCCGGGGCGATGCTGAGCACGCAGATCAACGGAAACAGCGCCGGTTCCCGGTAGAAGGCGGCAAAGGGTGTGGCGCTGGCGCAGACAATCGCGCACAGCGCCAGGCCGCGCAGTATCGCCAGGGTAAAGGCGGTGTCGTAATAGGCCGGCTTGATATCGGGCAGCCGCACCAGGGCCTGGCTCAACGGCAATTCGAGTGCGGCTTCGACGATGAAAATGATCGTCATGGCGATGGCGACCAGGCCGAAATCCGCGGGCGAGAGCAGGCGCGCCAGCACCAGCATGGTGATCAGGTCGATCACCCGGCTGATCAACCGCGCCGCCACCATCAGGCTGCCGCTCAGCGCGGTTTTATGGCCTAGCATGAAACCCCAGCGAACACCGGTACGATGGCTAAAAGCAAGGCGCCATTTCCGTCATTCATCATTCATACAGCGGCTGCCATCACCGGCTTTGGCACTAACATCCTTCAGCATCATGCGCTTTCCCGCTGCAAAACATACACATGTTATTTGATGGCCCGGTTACGAACAATGTTCTATACCTCTCTAACACGTGGAATAGTCTAAATATATGCGAATTTTGCATCTTGTGAATCACTGCGGAAAAGCCAACGGCCATGTGAATGTCTCAGTCGACATGGCCTGCACCCAGGCAAAACAAGGTCACGATGTGGCCTATGCCTGCTCCACCGGCGACTACATCCCGCTATTGCAGGGCAATAACGTCGAGGTTTTTCACGTGAACGAACCGCATCGCGGAATCAAATCGTTTTTCTCGGCAAGTTATCTGTTGTTCAAGGCGGTACGCGCCTTCCGGCCGGATGTCATCCATTCCCATATGGCGGCGCAAACCGTCATCGCCCAGCCCCTGCGCCTGCTGGGCTACAGGGTGGTCACCACGGTGCATAACGAGTTCGACCGTTCGGTATGGCTGATGGGCCTGGCCAGCCGCATCGTCACCGTCAGCAAGGCCGGGCGCGAGGCGATGATCCGCCGCGGCTTCGGCAAGCGCAAGGTGCGGGTGGTGCTGAACGGCACGCTCGGCTCACCGCGTTTGCCGGCGGCCTTCGAGGTCGCTGTGCTCGACCATCCGGCCATCATCACCGTCTGCGGGCTGCATCATCGCAAAGGCATACCGGATCTCATCAACGCCTTCAAAACGGTCGCAGCCACGGTGCCGGCAGCACATCTTTATCTTCTGGGCGAAGGCCCGTCGCGGCAGGAGTATGAAACCCTCACCGCCTCCCTGGGCCTGTCGGAGAGCGTGCATTTCCTCGGCTACTGCGCAGACCCGCGGGCCTATCTGTTTGCAGCCGATATTTTCGTGCTGGCCTCGCATGCGGATCCCGGCCCGCTGGCGATCGCCGAAGCCCGCAACGCCGGCTGCGCCATCGTCGCCACCAATGTGGACGGCATCCCCGAAATGCTGGATCACGGTGCGGCCGGCATATTGGTGCCCCCAAAACGCCCGGACGTGCTGGCGCAAACCCTGCTGGACCTCCTGCAGCAACCCGGCCGGCTGGCGGATTATGCCGAGCGCGCCAAAATAAACGTGGAACGCTTCACCGTGCAGCGGGTCTGCCAGGAAACCGATGCGGTATACGCCGAAATCGCCTGATATTTAGAGCCGGATTTACACTTTCAGCCGCAGCACCTGCATCGGGTCCGCCTTGCCGGACAGCAGATGCATGAATCCCAGCCAGTTGCCCTTCACCCGGCCCCGACGGTCCACATGGGCCTCCGGAAACAACGCCTTGCCATGATTGGCGAGGATATTCTTGATCATCAGATCGGCCGCCTTGGCCGGCCGCATCGTGCCTTTACGCACCAGATAAACCGGGTTGACGATCTGCGAGAACCCCAGCGGCACACCCGGGCTCCTGCCCTTGTTCACGCCTCTGTGCACGCCGGCGAACGCCGTGGTCCGCACCATGCGGCCCTTCAGCCGCAACTGGCCGGCAAAATCCACATCCTCCTGCCAGGCATATAGCGGCAGGTTTTCATCGAACCGGCTGGCCCCCACACTGGCGGTACGGAACGCCATGTTGCAGCCATAGGCTTCATCCGTGACCACGTTGCGCAACTCTGCCGGCAGCCCCGCCTGCGCGTAGGCCGCCAGCGCTTCCATCGCCTCCTCATAGCTCAACCCGCCCAGGTTGATGCCGTCCTTGATGACAAACCCGGTGGCGCCGGCGATGTCCGGCTCACTTTCAAACAGTGCCGCCATCCCGGCCAGCGCGGTTTCGCCCGGCAGAAAATCATCGTCGAAAAACACCACGGCATCGCTTGCCGGCAAAGCGAGTTCAAGGCCGCGATTCCGTTGCGCCGTCAATCCCTTCCTGCCCATCACAACCTGCACCGCCGGATCAAGCGGCACCGGCAGATCTTCCGGTTTTTCAACCGATAAAATAATCGCAGACGGCGGCAAACTCTGCCGGTCAAGCTGCGCCAACAGCTGACCAATCTCAGCGCCGCGGTTAACCGAAGCAACGATAACGGCAATTTTCATCACTGCCTCGTTTAAATACATGAAAGATAAAAGCAAGACGGCAGCAGCATAAAACCGCAACCAGACGTGGATAATCCTATAAAAAAATCGAAAAAATCCCTGGTAAATTATGCGTTTAATCTATAAAATTATTTTCAACTTGAGATCGCCGGTTGTGGCGATGCCATTCTATTTGGAAAATCCGGAACATGACGATTGCGGTACGAAAAACCTCGCACTACCCGGCACTGGACGGCCTGCGCGGCATCGCCGCTCTCGCCGTCGCAGCCTATCACGTCGAAATCTATTTCGGTGTCGGCCCGTGGCCCAGCCACTCTTATCTCGCGGTCGATTTCTTCTTCATGCTGAGCGGCTTCGTCATCGCCTATGCCTACGACCGCCGGCTCGCCGCCGGGCTCGGCCTCGGGCCGTTCCTCATCATCCGCCTGATCCGCCTGTACCCGCTCATCCTGCTCGGCATCGCCCTCGGCACCACCGTCCTCTTGATCAGCATCAAATTCAATTCCGGCCTCACCATCAGCTCCATCGCCAGCGCCGCCATCACCAACGCCGCCCTGCTGCCCACACCGGCACTGCTATACGCGCGGCCCTACGGGTTTCCGGTCAACAGCCCACTATGGTCGCTCTGCTTTGAAATCTGGATCAATATCGTTTACGCCGCCCTCTTCCCGTTCCTTAAAAAACCCTTGTTATGGGCCCTGCTCATCATCGGCGCCGCCCTCACCTTCATCACCGCCGTGTCCCACGGCACACTCAACATCGGCTTCTACTGGAACGATTTTTATCTCGGCCTCGTAAGAGTGCTGTTCCCCTTCACCGCCGGCCTGCTGCTGGCGCGGCTGTACAGCAAACCCACCGCCACAACCGCCTGGGGCCACCTCGCAGGTCTGCCGCTGTTCATCATCCTCGCCGCCCCGCCCCTGCTCGCCGGCTATTACGACGGTATCGCCGTCCTGCTGTGCTTTCCCTTCATCGTCACAGCCGCACTCTACGCCAAACCCATACCAAAACTGGACCAACTCTGGCGCACCCTCGGCAACCTCTCCTACCCCCTGTACATATTGCACTTCCCCATCGTCGTCGCCGTCTCGATCTTCGTGCACCGGCACCACACCACCGGCATCAAACTATACGCCGCCGCCATCACAACATACGCCAGCATCCTGATCCTCGCAGCACTGGCCGGCAAATTCTACGACGAACCCGTAAGGCAAGCCCTCAGCCAGCAATTAAACAGAAAGCAAGCAGTTCTTTTTTGAACCATTCTGCGCGGTCCGATTCAGATGTGACGGCTACGCCGTCCCATCATCGGAACGCGAGAACCAAAAAACTTTTGCCCTGCTGGACATGGGCTGTAATGCGGACAACGCCCATAGCTTAGTATAAAATTTATGCTGGGTCTGGAGCGTTGTCGTTATAACGCCCATGTCCCGGCATAGATTTTATGCTGGGCCTGAGACGTTGCCGATATAACGCCCATGTCTCAGTATAAAATTTATGCCGGGCCTGGGCACTAAGCTGACAAAGCCCCAGCCCCAGCATAAAATTTACGCACAAAGCCACGGTCGTTGCGCCTAGCCGTAATTCCATACGCTTAACATACGGAACCCTGACCGCTCACCCATGTCCCAGACTCATAAAGTTTTTTTGCTTCTTTTTGTTCACAAAAAGAAGTTCTTCCTGTCAACTCACGAACTTATACCGTAACGATATCCCGCCAGGCGTTCTGGAATGCGGTATGGCTGAAGCTTTCCGCCCACAGCCGGCAGTCCACCGGGTTGATGGTTTCGCCTTCAAACCGTTCCACGGCTTCGATCAGTGAGGGCACGGTTTGTGCGTCGAAGAACACGCCGGTTGGTGGCGCGCCGGCGGGGTTATCGAGGCCCATCACGGTCTCGCGGGCGCCGCCTTTGCCGAAGGCGATGACGGGTGTGCCGCAGGCTTGCGCTTCCACTGGCATGATGCCGAAGTCTTCTTCGGCGGCGAAGATGAAGGCTTTGGCGCGCTGCATATGGTCCAGCAGCACGGCGTCGTCCTGGAAGCCCATGATGGTGACGTTCGGCCCGGCCAGGCGGCGGATGCGGTGCATTTCCGGGCCATCGCCGATCACCACCAGGCGGCGGTCCGGCATCGAGGCGAAGGCTTCGACGATCATGTCCATGCGCTTGTACGGCACCATGCGGGAGGCGGTCAGGTAGAAATCATCCTTGTCGTGGCGCATCGAGAAGGCTTCGATATCCACCGGCGGATGCACAACTTCGGAGCTGCGGCCATAGACTTTGCGAATGCGGCGGCTGATGTAGGCGGAGTTGGCGATGAATTTATCCACCCCGTTGGTGGTACGGGAATCCCACAGCCGCATGTAGTGCAGCACCAGCCGTGCGATCACGCTTTTCAAACCGCGCGTCAGCCCGGCCTGTTGCAGGTATTCATGTTGCAGATCCCACGCATAGCGCATCGGCGAATGGCAATAGCACACATGCATCTGGTCCGGCCCGGTGAGTATGCCTTTGGCCACCGCGTGGCTGGAGGAGATGATCAGATCGTATTTGGAAAGGTCCAGTTGTTCGATCGCCAGCGGCATCAGCGGCAGGTAGGAGCGGTATTTCTTTTTGGCGAACGGCAGGCGCTGGATGAAGGTGGTGGTGGCATGCTTGCCGCCCAGCCGGGCGCGTTTGTCGTCGTCCAGAAAGTCCACCACGGAGAACAGATCGGCATCCGGAAACGCCGCCACCAGCTGTTCCAAAACGCGCTCGGAGCCGCCGTAAACCACCAGCCATTCATGGACGATGGCCACCCGCTGCGGCCGCGCCTGCTTTTGCGGCGCTCTCGTCAGGGATTTGATGATCGGATCTTTTACCAGCATTTTTGATACCAAAAGTTGTTTTTTCGATAAACGCTCCGGCACCGCTTCGATGCCTGCCTCATCTCGACTAACGATATTGGTTGAAAATTAATAGTTAAATCTGTAGCAAATAGCGAAAACGTGTCATTTTTTACGACAATACAACTAAAAGTTATCTTTTTTGACCAAATTCTACAACTATTAGTTGCTTTAATCCGCCGCTCTGGAATCCGCCAGCTCTGTCCAAATCCAGGTCCGCATAATAAGGGGTCATATGCCAATACAGAATCTGCCCGAAATCGATGCTGCCACATCCTTGGATTGCGATATCTGCATCATCGGCACCGGGCCGGCGGGCGCCACCCTGGCGCGGGAGCTTGCCGGCAGCCGCCAGCAGATAATCGTGCTGGAAAGCGGCGGCAGACAGCGCCAGCCGGACGCCGATGCGCTGAACGAAATCGAAAACATCGGCTGGCCGCGTATCATGGACCAATGGCTGGTGCGCAATCGCATCCTCGGCGGCAGTTCCCACACCTGGTCCGGCCGCTGCGTGCCCTTCGACGAAATAGACCTGGAGGCACGTCCCTGGGTCCCGCATTCCGGCTGGCCGCTCACCCTGGCGGAGCTCACACCGTATCTGGACCGCACGGCCGCGTATCTCGGCCTCGGCCCAGGCCGCTGGTTCACTGATGAGCGCTTCTGGCAGGCGCTGTCCCGCCAGCCGCCCTTCAATCTGGATGGCGGCCCATTAACCTCCTTCTTCTGGCAGTTCAGCCGGGATGTCATGGGCCGCGGCGAGCACACCCGCTTCGGCATCCACCTGCCCGGCCAGCTCGGCCCGAACATCCGCCTGCTGACCGATGCCACGGTCACCCAGATCGAAGCCGGTCCCACCGGCCAGGAAGTCACCGCAGTCGAAGTCACACCACTCGCCGGCCCAGCGCGCCGCATCACCGCGCGGCGCGTGGTCCTGTGCGCTGGCGGCATCGAGAACGCCCGCCTGCTGCTGAATTCCAACCGCACCCTCCCCGCCGGCCTCGGCAACCAGCATGGCCAGGTCGGCCGCTACCTGACGGATCACCTGCGCGGCCCGGTCGGCACCTTCGCGGTCGCCGGCTCGGCGGGCTTGCAAAAACTATTCGGCCATTACCGCATGGCAGGCGGCCACGTATTCTCCCACGGGCTGGCACTCCGGCCGGAAATCCAGCGCAGCGCCGGCCTTTTGAACTGTGCGGCCTGGCTGGAGGGCGAAATCAGCGGCGACGACCCGTTCTACACTCTCAAGCGCCTCACCCGCCGCCAGTGGCAGCCGCGGGATGCGCTGAACCTCGCCGCCAATGCCGGGCTGCTGGCACGCGCCGCGCGGGATTATTACCTCAGCCGCACCGGCCTGCCCCGCAAGATCAACCAGCTCAAACTCGTCTGCATGGCCGAGCAGCTGCCGGACCCCGAAAGCCGGGTTACCCTCGCCGATGCCACGGATCGTTTCGGCCAGCGGCTGCCGCGTATCGACTGGCGGGTGCATGAACTGGAAGCCCGCACCCTGCGGCAAATGGCCACGCTGGTCGCACAGGAATTTGCGCGCCTGCGGTTCAAACCATTGCAGCTGGCAGACTGGGTACAGCAGGATGGCCCGGTCCCGCAGAGTTTTCAAGACGTCGCACACCCCACCGGCACAACGCGCATGGGCGTGCATCCCACCAGCAGCGTGGTCGATGCGCAATGCCAGGTGCATGGCGTCTCGGGCCTGTATATCGGCGGCAGTTCGGTATTTCCCACCTCCGGCCACGCCAACCCGACGCAGATGATCGTGGCCCTCGCCCTGCGCCTCGCGGACCGGCTCAAACAACAACCGAATATTTCATAATCATAACTATTGACATTTAAAGTTGCAGGCAAATAGCTCGATAAATCGAAAAATTTAATTTGCTTAGAAAAGCCGCGCCTGCCTATCATATTTTTGTGAGAGGATGTCATGGCAAGCATTGTCACCGCCGGTAAACAGGGCGTCAGTAAATCCGGCCTCAGCCGGGTCGCTTATCTGGATGGTCTGCGCGGCCTGGCCGCCGTGCAAGTCGTCATCCTGCATTACGTCATCGCCTTCGCCCCCGCCATCGGCAATGTCGATGCCACCACCGCCCACCCCGCCTGGCAAAACATCTTCATCCATTCACCATTGTTTTTTCCGGCCGACGGTTATCTCGCGGTCGCCATTTTTTTTCTCATCAGCGGCACGGTGCTCACATATTCGTTTCAGGCCAGCGGGCAATCCACCGCCAGCCAGGTGCAGCGCCGCGTCGTTCGCCTGGGTGCGCCCATGGCAGCCTCGGTTCTGCTCGCTGCCGGCTTGTTCTGGCTGCTGCCGCAGGCGCATGCCAAAGCGGGTGCCCTGGTCGCCAGCTCCTGGCTCACAATGATCGCGCCGCAACCCGGTATCGTCTCGATATCGAAAGAAATTTTTCTCTCCGGCCTGTTCCTCGGCCACGCGCATTTCTCTCTCGTGCTGCCCGGCATGTTCGGCGAACGCCTCGGCCTGATGCCGCTCTCGCATTCGTTCAATTCACCTCTGTGGACCTTGCATCTGGAATTTTACGGCTCACTGCTGGTGCTACTGCTGGTCGGGCTGGAAAGCCGGTTGAAACCAGCCTGGCATCGCGCCGCCTGCGCAGCGGCATTATTGCTGCTCATCGCCCATCCGCTCGGCCTGTTCGTCATCGGGTACATCACAGCGCATGCACTCAAGACCGGCTTCTGGCAAAAAATCTCGCGCACCGCGGCACTGCAGGCCGCCGCCATCCTGGCCTTCGCCATCGGCGTGTGCATGTCGGCCCATACCGCCCCATCTGCCTTCATGCGGGTCTACGACCGGCTGAGCGGTTTCGAAAAACTGCCCATGCACACTGACGATTTTCATTTCTACAGCCAATATGGCGCAATCCTCATCTTCTTCGCCGTACTCGCATTACCAGCACTGCAAAGAATGTTGTCCTCACCCATCTGCCGCAGCCTCGGCCGGCATTCCTTCAGCCTGTACCTCGTGCACTTCCCCATCCTGTTCACCGTCACCGCCACATTGGTGGTGGATTTCCAGCCGCTCGGGCACATAACCGGCATCCTCCTCGCCTCGCTCTGCGGTCTGGCCCTGACGGTTCTGATGACCATCGCTTTCGAACGTCTCATCGACGGGCCGGCCACCAAACTAAGCCGCCGGCTCCGCTGGCCCATCCACCCGAAACCCTTCATTTTAAAAATCAACACTTCAACCTCCGCGCGCATAAAATCAGCCCTGCCACGCAGACCGAAATCAACCTGAACAGCTAACAGCGCGCCAGCCGCAAGACACGAATTTATATAGGCAAGACCCGCCCGCCGTGTTAGTTACAATCCCGCTGTAATTACCAGCTCGAAACCATAGGACCTCATCATGCCCTCGCAACACAGCTCGCCGCTAGAAGAACCAACAAATCAACTGGCAGAACTGGTCATGCAGGACCGCGTGATCCAAACGCCGGTCCTGCAAACGCCGGCCCCACAAACGCCGGCCACGCAAAGCCATGCAGCCGCACCAGCCCTGCCTTCCGTCACGGAAACCGTCCTGCAAGCCCTGGTCGCCGATATGAATCGCGACGGGTTTGCTATGCTGCCGCATTATCTGCATCAGGATGATCTGACGCATCTGCAACATTACGTCACCGCCACCGTAGACCAGGCAGGCGGCGAATACGTCGGTCTGGACGGCGCCGAAAAAATGCGCGGCACCATGCTGACCGCCATCGCCGAAACCCCAGCCTTCTTAAACCTGATGCACCGCGTGTATGAACTCGGCACCAGCAAAAAAGCCCCTCTGCAATCGCTGTACCAGGTGCTGCGCTGTATCAAAGGCAAATCCGGCACCGTGCACTCATACATGTTTCACTATGATTCATACATGGTCACAGCCCTGCTGCCGATCCTCATCCCGCAAACCGGCAACGCCGGCCATCTGGTCATGGTGCCGAACACCAGACGCCTGCGCAGCTTCTACATCGTCAACCTCCTGGACAAAATGCTGCTGGACAACAGACTCACCCAGAAATTACTCAAATGGGGCCTGAAATCCAAAAAATTCGGCCTGAAACAAGTCGCCATGGTGCCAGGCAACCTCTACCTGTTCTGGGGCTACCGCACCGTTCACGCCAATGAACCGTGCGACCCGGATGCCATCCGCTCGACCGCCCTGTTCCACTTCGCAGACCCGCACCGCGACAGCGCCCTGCGCAGCCTCACCGGCAAAGCCAAAGCCCGCGCCTAATCCCCTCACGGGAACCTATGGACACCCTGGCGTAACCTGTTCTAGTACCGGGAAAACCGGATACAAAACGATTATGGGCGATTATTCACACCGCGTCGTTATGGCCATGCTCGGCAGTGAATTCCTGCCCGCCTCCATCCGCATGAAAATCATGCGCCGCCTCGGCTATGATATCTCGCCGGAAGCCTGCATCTGGGCCGGCGCGGTCCTGCGCTCCAAAAAAATCAAAATCGGCCCCGGCGTCTTCATCAATGTCGGCTTCTTCCACGACGGCTACGACTATCTGGAAATCGGCGAAAACGTGCGCATCGGCCAATACGTGCGCATCATCACCGCCACCCACGACATCGGCCCGCCACACCAGCGCGGCCTTATCGAAGTCATCGGCAAACCAGTCCACATCGGCCCCGGCTGCTGGATCGGCTCCGGGGTGATGATCCTGCCCGGCGTCACCATCGCCCCCGGCTGCGTCCTCGGCGCCGGCGCCGTCGTGCGCAAAAACACCGAACCAAACGGCGTCTACGCCGGCAACCCAGCCACCCGCATACGTGATCTGGATACGTAAGTTTGAAAACAAGCACTTCTTTTTTGTGAACAAAAAAGAAGCAAAAAAACTTTATGAATCTGGGCCTAGGGCGTTGTCAGCAAAACGCCCATACCCCAGCATAAAATCTCTGCTAGACTGAGGCACCATCAACACCGCGCCTCCGCCCCAGCATAAAAATTTTCTTCAGGGTCCATAGGCATTATCACCACCACGCCCCCGCCCCAGACTCATAAAAGTTTTTTGCGCAGCTTTTTTTCAAAAAAGCTGCTGCTTACTTCCTTAGCCTTTCGCCCGCTTCGGCTTGGCCACTTTATTTTCCCCCACGCTGCGTCGCAGGGCTTCCACCAGATCGATCACATTATGGCGTGGTGCGGTATCGGTGTCGTCGTCCACCGTTGTTTTATGCTGTGCTTTGGCATCGATCATTTTGTGCAGGGCTTCGGTATAATGGTCGTGGAACAGTTTCGGGTCGAATTTCGCGGCTTTGCGGTTGATCAGTTCGCGTGCCAGGTCCAGCAGTTCGGCATTCGGCTTGTCTTCGCCGATATCGGCGAAGAATGGTGCGGCGGCGCGCACTTCATCGGCAAACCGCAGGGTCTCCAGCATCAGCCCGGCGCCACACGGTTTCAGGGCCACGATGTATTCGCGGCCGCGCATCACCAGCTGGCCCAGCCCCATTTTGCCGGTGTCGCGCAGGGCGTCGCGCAGTATGCCGTAGGCTTCTTCCGCCAGTTCGCCGTCCGGCACCACGTAATAGGGCTTGTCGAAATAGATCGGATCGATCTCGCAATGGTCGATGAACTGCACCAGGTCGATGGTCCGTTTGGTTTCGATTTTCACGTCCTCGAGGTCTTGTTCCGTCAGTAGAACATAGTTTCCTTTGGAAAGTTCGAAGCCTTTGACGATGTTGTCGGTATTGACGGGTCCGATCCCGGGTGCGATTTTTTCATAACGTATGCGTTTGCCGGATTTGGAATCGATCTGATGAAACGACAGCCTGGCGCCGGTTTTTATGGCGGACATTAGTTGTATCGGCACGGCAACCAAGGCCAGACGCAGCTGGCCGGTCCACAGGCTGCGGCCGGAGGCGGCGCTGCCATGGCTGCGGTGCGCCACCGGTTTTGCAGCCCGCGCCGAGGAAGCCCGCGCGGCAGAAGACGATGTGGATTTTCTGGCCATTTTCTTGCATATGGAACCGCCGCAAAGCCGCACAAGGAAGCCGGCACCCGGAATCGCAACTTACCTTTAGTTTAACGCGCATTTCACAAGCATGACCCGCCGGCAACAAATCGCGAAAATTTCTCATTCTGCAGCCAATTTTTGAAAAATTTTTATGGCGATCGCGGCTTCATGCCCTATCTAACTCAAGAGGAAGAGGGCTCCACATGGGATCGACAACAGCGGCTGAACAATCCGTGCCGCATGAGCGCAGCCAGGCCGCCACACGCTACCGGCAAATCCGCGCCCATAGCCTGGCCCTGGCGGCCCCGCTCTCGCCTGAGGACCAGTGCGTGCAATCCATGCCGGATGCCAGCCCGACGAAATGGCATCTGGCTCACACCACCTGGTTTTTTGAAACCGTGGTCCTGCAAGCCGGCCTTCCAGCTTACCAACCGTTCGACCCATCGTACAACTACCTGTTCAACTCGTATTATGAAGCCCTCGGCGCCCGCCACCCGCGGCCGCGCCGCGGCCTGCTCACCCGCCCCTCCCATGCCGAGGTGCTGGCCTACCGTGCCCATGTGGATGAAGCGATGGATAAGCTGATCGCCACCGCGGATGCCGCCGTTTGGCAAACTCTGGCACCGGCTCTTGAACTCGGCCTGCAACATGAACAGCAGCATCAGGAATTGCTGCTGACAGATATCCTGCATGTGTTTTCCTGCAACCCGCTATTGCCCGCTTACCAAACCCCCGCCCCCGCCAGCATCGCGCTGCACAGCCAGGCAAGCTGGATACGCGGCCATAACGGTCTGCGCGATATCGGCCATCACGGCGAGGCCTTCGCCTTCGACAATGAATCGCCCCGCAACAGCGTCTACCTCGCCCCATACGAAATCGCCGACCGGCTCGTCACCTGCGCCGAATACGCCGCCTTCATCGCCGACGGCGGCTACCAGCGCCCGCAATACTGGCTCTCGGATGGCTGGGCGCTGGTGCAGGCGGAACATTGGGCCGCACCGGCCTACTGGCACCCCCAGGATGAAGCCTGGCAGGTCTTCGGCCTGCACGGGTTGCAACCGCTGTCTCCCGCCGCCCCGGTCTCCCAGCTCAGCTTCTACGAAGCCGCCGCCTACGCGGACTGGGCCGGCGCCCGCCTGCCCACGGAATTCGAATGGGAAGCCGCGGCCTCCCTGCCCGGCATGCGCCAGCTCACCGGCCATGTCTGGCAATGGACGCGCTCCTCATACGACCCCTATCCCGGCTTTTCCCCCACCCCCGGCATCGCCGCCGAATACAACGGCAAATTCATGGTCGGGCAGATCGTCCTGCGCGGCGGCAGCCTCGCCACCCCGCCCGGCCACACCCGCCCCACCTACCGGAACTTCTTCCCGCCCGCCGCCCGCTGGCAATTCTCCGGCTTACGCCTGGCCAGGAATCTCGCATGAGCACCGCCCTCAATCGCCTGCCCCGCCTCGCGGACACGGATTTCGCCGTCGATATGTACCGCGCCCTGGCCACCAGCCCGCACCTCATGCCACCCAAATATTTCTACGACGCCGCCGGCTCCGCCCTGTTCGACCGCATCTGCGACCTGCCGGAATACTACCCCACCCGCACCGAACTCGAAATCCTGCACAACCACAGCACTGAAATCGCCGCCGCCATCGGCGCCGACGCTGAAATCATTGAATTCGGCGCCGGCTCCCTCACCAAAATCCGCCTGCTGCTGAACGCCCTGCAAACCCCCCGCCGCTACCTGCCCCTGGACATCTCCGGCGACCATCTGCAAGCCGCCGCCACCCGCCTGGCGCTAGACTACCCCACCCTGCCCATCACCCCCCTCATCGCCGATTACGCCGAACCCTTCACCCTGCCCGCCGCCACCGGCCGCCGCATCGGCTTCTTCCCCGGCTCCACCCTCGGCAATTTCACCCCGGAAGACGCCCTGCAATTCCTCAAACGCGCCGCCAAACTACTCGCCGGCGGCGGCCTCCTCATCGGCGTCGACCTGTTCAAAGACCCCGCAACCCTGCACGCCGCCTACAACGACACCGCCGGCATCACCGCCGCCTTCAACCTCAACCTGCTGCAACGCGCCAATACCGAACTCAACACAAACTTCAACCTCACCAACTTCGCCCACCACGCCTTCTACAACGCCCCCCAACACCGCATCGAAATGCACCTCATCGCCCGCCGCCCGCAAACCATCGCCTACGCCAACCGCCACTTCACCCTCGCCGAAGGCGAAACAATCCACACCGAAAACTCCTACAAATTCACCATCCCCGGCTTCCACTCCCTAGCCCGCCAAGCCGGCTTCCACCCCAAAACCACCTGGACCGACCCCCAAAACCAATTCAGCGTGCATTGGTTGGAGGCTTAGAGCGCGATATGTTGAGGTTGACGCAGGCGCGCCAACCTCAACGCGCTCCAGCTTTATAGGAGAGGCTGATTCACGCTCTCGGTTGCCACGTTGACACGCGTCAACCTCAAACGATCAGGCTCTAGGCAAGCAAGTCAGCAAGCACTGCTTTTTTGAACCATTCTGCGCGGTCCGATTCAGACGTGGCGGCTGCTTCAGACGTGGCGGCTGCGCCGCCTCGTCATCGGAACGCGAGCACCAAAAAACTTTTGCCATGCCAGGCATGGGCGTTGGCGGCATAACGCCCCATGCCCAGCAGAATTATTATGCCGGGACATGATGCGTTCTACCGCCACCACCCCAGCCCCAGACTCCCAAAAGTTTTTTGCTGCTTTTTTTCAAAAAAGCAGTGCTTCCTTCCCTACCTCCCGCCCTCCGCAATCTGCCGCCGCCCCAGCACCCCGTAGGCCATCGCCGAGACGATCGCGATCATAGCGGCGAGCAGCAGCGCGGGGGTAAAGGATCCGGTGGCTTGCACGACTGTTCCGGTGATGAACGGTGCCAGTGTCCCGCCCAGGGACCCGCCGACGTTCTGGATGGCTTCCAGTGTGGCGACGGTATTGCCCGGTGCGATCACGGCGGCCAGTGCCCAGCCGCAGCTGGAGGCGACATTGGCGGCGAACAATCCGCAGGCCATGCAGGCGATGGCGGTTGGGGTGGCGGTGGCCAGGGCTCCGGCGGCGGTAAAGATGGCGGCGCCGAGCAGCCCGCAGATGATCGGGATGCGGCAGGCGGCAGCGGCGTCGATGCCGCGTTTGCCGAGGGTGTCGGAGATGAACCCGCCGGCGACCGCGCCGAGGAACCCGGCGCCGAGCGGCACTGCGGACCAGGCGCCAGCGGCGGCGATGGAGAGGTGGCGCTGGGTTTCGAGGTATCCCGGCAGCCAGGTGGCGTACAGCCAGGTCATGTACACCACGCCGAAGAACCCGATGAACATGCCCCAGGTGGTGGGAAATTTCAGCAGCCAGAGAATTTGGCTGAGGCCGGTCTGTGTTATGTCCGCGCTATCGCCGGCGTTGATGGCGGCCAGCTCGGCGCTGCTGGGGTTGCTGTCTGCGGGTTCGCGATACAGCGCCACCCAGGCGATGGCGATGGCGAACCCGGCCACCCCGGCGATCAGAAACATCGCGCGCCAGCCGAAGGCCACCATCAGCAGCGTCAGCAGCGGCGGTGCCAAAGCGGGGGCCAGGGCGGAGGAGGAATTGAAGATCGAGATCGGCAGCGCGCGGTCCTTCAGGGCAAACCAGTCGGCGCATACGCGGGTACCGCCGATATACATCGGCGATTCGCCGAGGCCGAGGGCGACGCGCGCGGTGATGAATTGCGAGAGCGAGCCGACGAACCCCGCCGTTATCTGGGCGGCCGACCACAGCACCAACCCGGCGCCCAGCGCCCGGCGCGGCCCGAATTTGTCGATCAACGCCCCCGCCGGAATTTGCGCCAGCCCGTAGCTCCAGGCAAAGGCCGAAAGCAGCAGCCCCATCTGGCTGTAGGACAATCCGAGATCGGCGCGGATATTCGGATTACCGACCGAGACGGCGGCGCGGTCCAGATAATTCACGCAGCCGGCGATCACCAGCAGGCTCACCGCGAGCCGGCGCCGCTGCGCGAACTTCATACCGCTGCGCTGCGCAGCATAAGCCTGTGGCCGTCCGGATCGGTCATTTCGGCATCGTTGCCGCCGGTCCCGGTAAAAATCAACAGATCGCCGGTCGTATTCAGCATTTCCGACCGCACCCGCCCGCGGGGCTTGCGGTAGCACAGCAGCTCAAGATGCGGTGTCGCCAGCTGTGCCGGCTGCAACGCCACCACCTCCACCTGCACGAAGTCCAGCCCGTCCAGCGCCTCCTGCGCGGGCCCCTGGTTGACCTGACGCGCCGTCACCTTCATCCCCAGCGCCTCGTAAAACGCGATGCTGCGTGCCGCATCGGCGACGCTGATGGCGGAATGATCGTAACCTGCACCCTGGCGCTGCCAATATTCCGGCACGCGCCCCGCCGGAAACGCCAAAAGCTCCAGCGGATTGCCCTCCGGATCGCGGAATTTGAACGCCGTCACGCCCCCGGCAGCCGCAGGCAGCGTTTGCGGCCCGCCCCGGCTGATCGCCGTGCCACGCTCCGCCAGCACCAGCTCCACCGCCGCCGCCATGTCGCTCACCACGATGGCGATATGCTGAAACCACAAATCCGCGGCCGTGCCGCCCGGCCCCGCAGCCTGGCCCGCCACCAGCTCGATCTCCTGCGTCCCCAGCCGCAACACCGAAGCCTCAGCGGATGATGTCACCACCTGAAAGCCCAGCCCCGCGCAATAGAATTCCTGCGCGCGCGCCAGATCGCTCACCCCCCGCGCCACGCGCCGCAACCCCAGTATCGTCACGCGCCTACCGCGCCCCGCACATTGAGATAAACCGCATACAGAGTGTGCGACGCGCAGATGAACAACCGGCTGCGATGACGCCCGCCAAAAGCCAGGTTGGCGACGGTATACGGCGTCAGAATTTTCCCCAGCAAAACACCCGTGGGGCTGAGGCAATGCACCCCGTCACCGGCGCTGGTCCAGATATTGCCCTCCTCGTCGCAGCGCATGCCATCGGCATAGCCGGGCGAAACCTCATGGAACACCCGCCCATGATGCAAACCGCCGTCATCGCCCATTTCGAACACCCTTATGTGCCGCACCGGGTCCACAGCAAACTGCGCCCCGGTTTCCGCGATATACAGCCGGCGTTCATCGGGTGAAAAACACAAACCGTTCGGCCCGGCGAAATCATCCGCCACAATCTCCAGCACATCCGCCGCCGGATCGTAGCAATACACCGCCGGCGGCAATTCCGCGCGCTGCCTGCCGCCCTCGTAATCGGTATTGATCCCGTAAAGCGGGTCGGTGAACCAGATCGTGCCGTCGGATTTCACCACCACATCGTTCGGCGCATTCAGCCGTTTGCCTTGATAGGTAGCGGCCAATACCGTGACACTGCCGTCATATTCGGTGCGGGTGATGTTACGATTCTGATGCGAACAGCAAATCAGCCTGCCCTGCCGGTCGCGCGCCTTGCCATTGGCAAACCCCGCCGGCTCCCGGAACACCGAAACACCGCCGCTCTCCGTCCAACGCAAAATCCGGTCGCTCGGCAGATCGCTGAACAACAGACACCCCATATCCGCGAACCATACCGGGCCTTCCAGCCAGCGATACCCCTCGCCCAAAGTCTCCAGTGCTGCATTCGGCAGCACCATACGGGCAAATGCCGGATCGATAATCTCGTAGCCCGCCACGCTACTTCAAATGCCCGGGTCTGCCCACCGGCGTCACATGCAGCTGCACCGTCATCAACCGCGCCGGCTCATCGCCGATGGTACCTGAGCGATGGCCTTTGCGCCCCTGCGCATCGGCCTTGCAATTCTGGTCCTCGCCCAGCGAAATCTCCCCCGGCCCGAACTCGACGCGCGTGCCATCCATGGCTTCCACCCACCACCGTCCGGAGAGCGGCACAATCCATTGCGGCGCCGGATTCTCGTGCCAATCTCCCACCCAGCCCACCGGCTGCACGGTAAACACCACCGTCGACTCGCCTCTCGCCTGCTTATCGTTCCATTGCGGCGCGGCATTGCCGACACCCTTGAACGCGAATTCCGTCAGGCTGCATTTCTGCTGATGGCTGACACCCTCTGCATCGGTCCAGAGATGCCAATAGAAAATTTCCGGCGTCATCACGGTCCTCCTGTAACCGGCGCGGCATACACGGTGCTCCCGAGCGGATGCTGCAACACCGCGAAAAGCGGCACCGGCGGCCCGGCCACCACCACCAGCAGCAACCCGCCGGCCAGCCCGAGGTTTTTCAGAAAATCCCAGTAATGCGCCCGCCCCACCGGCTGCACCGGCGACCAGAATTTCGGAAACTGCCAGAACGGATGATATAATAGCGCCGTCACCACACAAAATCCGGCCAGCACAAAGGCGGCGATGCGGTCATGCCAGCCAAGCAATATGCACAGCGGCGTCAGCGTCTCGATAACGATCCCGAGCGCCAGCAACACAGGCCCGCCCGGCAGAAACGAGGAATTGGCCTGCTGCAAAGCATCCTTCCAATAAAAAATCTTATCCGCCGCACTGAACGGAAACATCCCCACCACGCACAGCCGCGCCAGCAACGGCACCGCCACCAGATTCACCCACATCATGCGCCGAGCCGCTGTTTCAAATGATCCGCCACCCTGAGCGCATTGGCGATGATCGTCAGCGTCGGGTTCACCGCCCCGATCGAGGGGAAGAAACTGGCATCGGCGAGATACAGATTATCCAGATCATGCGCCTTGCAATTCACATCCAGCACGCTGGCAGCAGGGTCGGTGCCGAACCGCGCGGTCCCGGCCTGATGCGCGGTGCCGCTGACGGGGATGTTCTTCCCCAGATACAGGCTGCGATCCAGCAGTTTCGGATGCGCCCCGGCCGCCTGCAACACCTGCTCCAGTTTTTTCCGCAACCGCCGATGCGCCTGCCCATTGGTCTCGGTCACATCCAGCACCACCTTGCTGCCATCATAGTAAATCCGGTTCTCATGGCGCGGCAGATCCTCGCTGGAAAGCCAGAAATCCATCGAATGCCGCGCCATCTGCTCGAACGGCATGTCGGGCAGAAACTCGAGCCAGCCCTGCAGCGCCTCGGCCTTGATCTGCGCGGCATGCGAGGTCGCACACATCTGGATCAACCCCAGAGGATAATCCCAGTCATCGGCGCCGAAATAAAAATCGCTCACCGCCAGCGTCTTCTGGAACACCGTTTCGTTCGGCTGGCGCATCAACGCCATCAGCACAGACTGGTTATGCCGCATATAGTTCCGCCCCACCTGCCCGGAGCTGTTGGCCAGACCGGCGGGATGCTTGTCATTACCCGACCGCAACAGCAACAGCGCCGAAGACAACGCTCCGCAAGCCACCACCACGATATCCGCCGTATAGGTCTCGGTTACCCCATCACGCAGCACCTGCACCCCGGTCGCCACGCCGCCGCCTTCATCGGTCACCAGCCGCTCGGCATAGGCGTTCCGCAACAGCGTAAAATTCCTGTAGGCGGCCAGCGTCGGGTCCACGCAGATCACCTGCGCATCGGCCTTGCCGTTCAACAGGCAGGGAAACCCGTCGAACGCATCGCAGCGGATACAGATGCTGCCGGGTGTCGGCCTGCCGTCCTGCTCATCCAGCAAAATCCCCAGCGGCAGATGGAACGGCTGCAGCCCGTTGCCGCTGAGCACGGCGCTCAGCTCGGCGATGCGCCTCTCATGGCTGACCGGCGGGTAGGGAAATTCCCCGCTGCGCCACGGCTCGTTCGGGTCCTCGCCCATTTTCCCATGCACGTGGTACAGGCGCTCGGCCTCGGCATAATACGGCTCGAACACCGCATAAGGCACCGGCCAGGCGGGTGAAATCCCGTCCTCATGCACCACCTCGCCAAAATCGCGCTCGCGCAGCCGCAGCAACGCCGCCCCATACACTTTGGAATTGCCGCCGACATAGTAATGCAGCCCGGGATGAAAAATCCTGCCGCCGCGGTCCTGCCACTCCTCCTTGGCCTGGTAGGCGCCGTCGACGAACACCGTTCCGGCATCCCAGTTAGCCTGGCTGCGCGGCAGATAATCGCCGCGCTCGATCATCAATATCTGCTTGCCGGAAGGTGCCAGCCGCTGTGCCAGCGTTGCCCCGCCCGGACCACTGCCGATGACGATCACATCGTAATGCATCCCGCTAGGCCGCCGCCGCCTGGCCGGTGGCCGCAGCCTCGGCGCGCGCCAGATTATAGGCAGTGTTCACCAGCCCGATATGCGAGAACGCCTGCGGGAAATTGCCAAGCTGGCGCTCGGACCGCGGCTCGTATTCCTCCGCCAGCAGCCCCACATCGTTCTGCAACGCCAACAGTTTCCTGAACAATATCTTCGCCTCCTCGAGCCGCCCCATCAGCACATAGGTATCGGCGAGCCAGAAGCTGCACGCCAGAAACGCCCCCTCCCCCGGCGGCAGACCATCGCCCGAATTCGCCGTGTTGTAGCGCAGCACGAAGCCGTCGCGCAGCAACGCCCGCTCCACCGCCGCCACCGTACCCAGCACCCTTGGGTCATCCGGCGGCAAAAACCCGGTCAGCGGTATCATCAACAGGCTGGCATCGAGTGATGTGTTCTCATAGGTCTGGGTAAAGGAATTCATCTCCGTATTGAAACCGTAACGGCAAATCTCGTCATGCAATTGCTGGCGTACCGCCCGCCAGCGCGCCAGCGGCGCCGGCCGTCCGCTCTCTTCCACGGATTGTACCATGCGGTCGAACGCCACCCAGGCCATCACCTTGGAATGGGTGAAGTTCTGTGCGCCGCCACGCATCTCCCAAATCCCCGCATCCGGCTGCTGCCATATCGTCTCCAGATGCTCGAGCAACGCCACCGCCAGATCCCAGGCCGCACTGTCGAACTTCAACCCGGCCACATGCCCCTGGTACAGCGCATTCAACACCTCGCCATACACATCGAGCTGCACCTGCCCGGATGCCGCATTGCCCACCCGCACCGGACTCGAATTCTCATAGCCAGGCAGCCACGGTATCTGCCATTCATCCAGCCGCCGCTCACCGCCCAAACCGTACATGATCTGCAACTGCTCCGGGCTGCCGGCCACCGCGCGCACCAGCCAGGCCCGCCAGGCCTGCGCCTCGCCGGTAAAGCCGGATTGCAGCAACGCGTTCAGCGTCAACGTGGCATCGCGCAGCCAGCAATAGCGGTAATCCCAGTTGCGCGTCCCGCCGATCTGCTCCGGCAGAGAGGTCGTCGCCGCCGCCACAATCCCGCCGGTCTGCCAATGCGTCAGCGCCTTCAGCGTAATCAATGAGCGCAGCACCTTCCCTCGCCACTCGCTCTCGCAGCGAAACGGCGCCACCCAGTCGCGCCAGAACGCCTCCACCTCTGCCACCGCCCGCCCCACCTCCAGCGCCGCCGGCGGGTCCCGGTAGGCCACACTCCAGGACAAATGGAAACTCTGCATCTCCCCCGCCCTGATCTCGAATGCGGCAGACGTGCGCATATTCTCGTTCCGCACCTCGACGCTACTGTTCAGCAGCAGCCGCTCCGCCCCCACCACATATTGCACCTCGCCCTTGCCTGTGCCTTGGCTCGTGCGCGTCACCCAGGGCACCGCGGACCCGTAATCGAACCGCACCACCAGCCCCATCCGCATCGCCACCCGGCCGCTCACACCCTCGACCTTGCGGATAATATCGCTCGCCCCGTCGCGCCGCGCCATGCAATCCACCACGCGCACCACGCCGGTCGCGGTCTCGAACAGCGTCTCCAATATCAAACTATCGCCGCGATAGTTTCTGCTCACAGTCCACGCCTCTTGCGGCGAAATCTGCCAATGCCCATGCTCCTCGCTGCCAAGCAAGGCCGCAAAACACGCCGCACTATCGAAACGCGGCAGCCCCAGCCAGTCGATCGAGCCATTCCGCCCCACCAAAGCCGCCGTTTCGCAATTGCCGATGATCGCGTAATCCTCGATCCGCACCGCCTAGCCGCCCGTCGCAAAACCAGGATACAGCGTCATCCCGCCATCGACGAACAGCGTCACGCCGGTGATGTAATCGGCAGCATCCGAGGCCAGCCACACAGCCGCCTGCGCGATATCTTCAGGCTCGCCGATCCGCTCATAAGGCACCAGCTTCATCAGCGCCGCATAGGCCTCCGGCGTGCTCCAGGCCGCGGTGTTGATCGGCGTGCGGATCGCCCCCGGGCCGATGCTGTTGACCCGTATGCGCAACGGCGCCAGCTCCTGGGCGATGCTCTTCATCATCATCATGATGCCGCCCTTGGAGGCCGCGTAATTCACATGCCCGGCCCAGGGAATTTCCTGATGCACCGAGCTCATGCAGATAATCTTGCCGGCCGCCACCGAAACATCCCGGTCCACCCCGCGCCGCCGGTATTCCCGCGCCGCCTCGCGCGTGCATAAAAACTGCCCGGTCAGATTGATGCCGATCACCTTGTTCCATTGTTCGAGCGTCATTTCAGTGAACGGCGCATCCTGCTGCAAGCCGGCATTGCTCACCGTGATGTGCAGCGTACCGAAATGCTGACAGGCGGTGGCGAACATCGCCTGCACCTCGTCCTCCCGGCTCACATCGGCCTTGATCGCCAGGGCTTTGCGTCCCAGCAGCTCGATCTGATGCGCCACCGCCTCGGCGGCCTCCGGGTGCGAAACATAATTGACCACCACATCCGCCCCGGCCTGCGCCAGGCCCAGCGCCACCGCCTGGCCGATCCCTGAATTGGCCCCGGTCACCAGAGCCGGCTGGCCGCGCAACACCTGATTATAGCCGATCTTCGGCACATCCACATCGAAGCCCATAAATTCGTCCTTATTCCGCAACCATCTGCAACGCCAGGACAGATCGCCCCGTCACCTCGTACTGCGCCCCGCAGGAAAAATCCTCTTCGGCCGCCGCGTCGGGAATATTGGTATCCAGCAGCAACCGCCAGCCGTTACCGCCGGGGCATTCCGGCAAGGTAAAGCTCACCAAATCATGATACGCATTCAAAATCAGCAGCACCGTGGCATCGCCGCCGCGCTGGCGTATACCGGTGGCCTGGGCGCGGCCGTCCATCATCATGCCGAAACACTGCATATTGGCATCGCCCCATTCCTCGGCGCTGATCGCACTGCCATTGGCATTGATCCAGGTAACGTCACGTATATTCAGCTCCTCATTGAGTACGCCGGTAAAAAACCGGTTACGCCGCAAAATCGGAAACTCCCGCCGCAATTTCGTCAGCTTCTGCACAAAGTGCAGCAAATCCTCACCCGCCGCGCCGAGATCCCAGTCCACCCAACTGATCTCGTTATCCTGGCAATAGGCGTTGTTATTCCCGCCTTGCGTCCGCCCGAACTCATCGCCGGCCAGCAGCATCGGCGTGCCCTGAGACAGCAGCAGCGTCGTCAGCATATTGCGTATCTGGCGCTGCCTGAGCGTATTGATCTCCTTATCATCGGTCTTGCCCTCGGCCCCGCAATTCCAGGACCGGTTATCCGAGCTGCCATCCTGGTTGTTCTCGTTATTCGCCTCGTTATGCTTCTCGTTATAGCTCGCCCAATCCGCCAGCGTGAATCCGTCATGGGCGGTGATGAAATTCACGCAGGCCCAGGGCCGCCGCCCCTGATGGTTGAACAATTCGGCCGAGGCGCAGATACGCGAGGCGATCGCCGCCGCCGTCGCATCGCCCTTCCAGAACTCCCTCACCTCGTCGCGGTATTTATCGTTCCACTCGGCCCAGCCCGGCGGAAACCCGCCCACCTGATAGCCGCCCGGCCCGCAATCCCACGGCTCGGCAATCAGCTTCACCGTGCCCAGCACCGGGTCCTGCGAGCACGCCTTCAAAAATCCGCTCTGGTTATCGAACCCATTGATCTCGCGCGCCAATATCGTCCCGAGATCGAAACGGAACCCGTCGACATGCGTCTCGCTCACCCAATAGCGCAAACTATCCGTCACCATCTGGATCACCCGTGGGTGACTGAGATTGACGGTATTGCCGGTGCCGGTATCGTTGATGTAATACCGCGCCTCCCCCGGCATCAGCCGGTAATAGGAGGCATTGTCGATGCCTTTGAAAGACAGCGTGGCGCCGCGCTCATTGCCTTCGGCGGTGTGATTATACACCACATCCAAAATCACCTCGAGCCCGGCATCGTGAAACCGCGCCACCATTTCCTTGAATTCCCGCAACGAATTGGCGCGGTCGGCAGCATAACGCGGATCGGGCGCAAAAAACCCGATCGTGTTGTAGCCCCAGTAATTGGTCAGTTTGTTTTCCAGCAGATGACTGTCGTTGATGAAACTATGCACCGGCAACAGCTCGACAGAGGTCACCCCGAGATCCTTGATGTGGCGGATCACCTCCTTGGTACCGAGCCCCGCATAGGTGCCGCGCAACGCCTCCGGCACCGCCGGATGCAGCTTGGTATAGCCGCGCACATGGGTCTCATAAATTACCGTGCGGTCCCACACCACCGGGTGCCGGTTCGGCTCGCCATGCCAGTCGAAACCGGGGTCGACGATCACGCATTTCGGCATGAATTTCGCGCTGTCCCGCTCGTCATACGTCAAATCATCGCCCTTGGCCCCGATGGTATAGCCATAACAGGCCGGGTCCCACACCAGCTCGCCGGTATGCGCGCGGGCATACGGGTCCAGCAGCAATTTATTGGGGTTGAACCGGTGCCCCGCCTCCGGCGCATACGGTCCATACACCCGGTAGCCATAGGCCTGCCCCGGCCCCACATCGGCAATCCAGCCATGGAAAATCTGGTCGGTATATTCCGGCAGTTCAAACCGCCCGGTCTCGGTCTGCCCGGAACTGTCGAACAGACACACCTCGACCTTGGTCGCATTGGCGGAAAACAGCGAAAAATTAACCCCGTCGCCGGTCCAGGTGGCGCCGATCGGATACGGCAAACCTTCACGAATTCGTCTGTCCAGCGTGGCGGTCATGCGCTCTCCCATTCAATCACTTTCATATGAGGCGCGCCACAGCCGGAACAAGCCAGTGCTTGCATGTTAAAAAACCGACATTAAACCGCCATGCCAGGAAGGCAGCCGCTTTTTTAAAAAAAAGCGGCGCAAAAAACTTTTTATGAGTCCGGGCCTGGGGCTTGGTTAGTATAATGGCTATGGAGCAGCATAAATTTTATGCTGGTAGGGGCGTTGCAGGCACCAAATCCCATGCCCCAGATTAATAAAAGTCTTTTTGCTGCTTTTTCTTTAGAAAAAACAGTGCTTCCTATCTGGCTACAGCATGTTTACGTAACGATAACCGAACGCAACCTCTTGTGTAACCACCGGGTCTTTCCCACCTGCGAGTTGTCAACCATAACCCGCAACAGGAGAGCATAACATGCACATCACCCGCCGCGCCGCTGCCCTCGGGCTCGCCACCACGGCCGCCTGCACATTGGCGCTCAAGCGCCCGGCCTTCGCCGCCTCGGCAGCAGCGCTGAACCGCGATGCCAGTGCCGCCTTGCTGAATCTGTACGCCATCCAGCCGAGTGCTAAAATCCTCGCGGATAAAGCCAAGGAAGTCCTGGTCTTCCCCAGCATCATCAAAGCCGGTTTCGTGGTCGGCGCGCAAACCGGCAACGGCACGCTGTTCCGCGGCGGCCACCCGGTCAATCATTACAACATCTCGGCGGCCTCCTTCGGCCTGGAGGCCGGCGTGCAATCCTTCAGCTACGCGCTGTTCTTCATGACGGATGCCGCCGTCAGCTATCTCGCCAAAAGCCATGGCTGGTCGCTCGGCACCGGGCCGAACATCGTGGTGCTGGACAAGAGTGCCGCCGCCAGCGTTACCTCCAGCACCCTGGCCGAGGATGTCTACGCCATCCCGTTCGGCGCGCAGGGCCTGATGGCCGGCATCAGCATCGAGGGTTCGAAAATCACCGAGATCAATCCCGGCCCATAAGCATGATGCACCCGATCACGGCAGACTGGCGGGAATGTCCGCAATGCGGCCTTCTTTCCAGCCTGCCGGATCACGCCTCGGACCTCATCGTCATCTGCCCGCGCTGCCGCCACCGCCTGGCCCGCAACCGCCGCCAGCCGTTCGAATTCACCTTGTGCTGCGCGCTGGCGGCGGCCCTGTTCTACGTTCTGGCCTTGTGGGCGCCGTTTCTGGAAATTTCCGCCTATGGCAGGTTCCAGCTGGGCAGTCTGGATACCGGCCCGCTGCAATTGATGCTCCAGGGCTACAACCTGCTCGGGCTGCTGGTGCTGGCCGCCACCATCGTGCTGCCCGGCCTCAAGCTGTTCATCCTGCTCACCACTTTGCTCGGCATCGAAACCAGGTGGCTGCCGCCCCGCCTGCTGAAAACCCTGTTCCGCTGGTACGGACCCATCACCCCCTGGGCGATGATCGACGTCTATCTGCTCGGCTTCCTGGTGGCCTATACCCGGATGGCCGCCATCGCCAGCGTGCATCTGGATACCGCACTCTACGCTTTGATCGGCCTGATGCTGGCGATGGCCGCCACCGATGCCTCTCTGGATGCCGAAGCGGTCTGGCGCGCCCTGGATCAGGAGAGCGGAGATCAGGAGAGCGGGAGTAAAGACAGCGCGCCCGCCCCGGGCCGCCTGCCGCTCCGCAGCTTGCCAGACCACGCCATCGGCTGCCATGTCTGCGGCATGGTCAACCTCGCCGCCCCAGGCGACCCCTGCTGCCGCTGCGATACCGCTTTGCGCGTCCGCACCCCAGACAGCATCAACCGCGCCTGGGCCTTTACCGCCGCCGCCGCCATGCTCTACATCCCGGCCAATCTGTATCCGGTGATGATCTTCACGAAACTGGCGAACGCCGTCCCTTACACCATCTTCGGCGGCATCGAGGAATTGGTGGCGGCCGGGCTGTGGCCGCTCGCCCTTCTGGTGCTGTTCGCCAGCCTGTGCATCCCGTTGTTCAAACTGTTCACCCTGGCCATTTTGCTGGTGCAAACCCAAACCGCCAGCCCGCGCCACCTGCTGTCCCGCACCACCGCC
Organism: Acetobacteraceae bacterium; assembly: GCA_965231175.1. Classification (GTDB taxonomy): domain Bacteria; phylum Pseudomonadota; class Alphaproteobacteria; order Acetobacterales; family Acetobacteraceae; genus Acidocella. The sequence continues at coordinate 178,744 of CBDDMJ010000002.1, forward strand.
TACCGGATCCTTGAATTCATCGGCCGCTGGTCGATGATCGACGTCTTCGTCATCTCCCTGCTGGTCGCCCTGGTACGGTTCGGCCAGTTCACCAATGTCAGGGCCGAAGCCGGCGCGCCCTGCTTCGCCGCCGTCGTGGTCTTGACCATGATCGCCGCGCATTATTTCGACCCCAGGCTGATGTGGGACGCCGCCCAACCAACTCAGGCCGCCCCAACTCAGGCCGCCCAGGCGGCCGGGGCATGAGCGATCCAGCACCGCCACCCGAGCCAACGCCAACGCCCGCCCCACCGGCAGCGCAATTACAGCGCCCGCGGGTCTCCTTCGTCTGGATCATCCCGCTGCTGGCCGCCCTCATCGCGCTGTATCTCGGCTACCGCACCATCATGTCGCAAGGCCCGCTGCTGCTGCTCACCTTCGACTCCGCCGAAGGCCTGACCGCCGGGCAAACCCAGGTCAAATACAAATACCTCGCCCTCGGCACCGTCGAGAGCATCGATCTCAGCAACGACAACCGCCACGTCATCGTACGGGTCCGCATGACCAATGTCGGCGCCCGCTTTCTCACCAGCCACGCCCGCTTCTGGGTGGTCAAGCCGGATTTCTCCGGCGGCGACATCTCCGGGCTCGATACCCTGGTCTCCGGCGCCTTCATCGCCGTCGACCCCGGCCAGCCCGGCGGCACCTACCGCACCGCCTTCACCGGCCTTGAGGAACCGCCCGGCGTGCGCTCGGACGAACCCGGCAGCACCTTTACCCTGAAGGCGGAAAACCTCGGCGCGCTCAATTCCGGCTCACCGGTGTTCTACCGCGATGTCGCCGTCGGCGAAGTGCTGAGCTACGACATCGGCAACGGCCTGGGCCCCATTTCGGTCACCATCTTCGTGCGCGCCCCGTTCGACCAGTTGATCAAGCCGCAAAGCCATTTCTGGAACGCCTCCGGCATCACCGCCACGCTGGGCGGCGGCAGCTTCCAAATCCAGGTGCAATCCTTGAAAGCGGTCTTCACCGGCGCCATCGCCTTCGACCTGCCCGCCACCGCCATCGCCAACGCCCCCGCCCCGGCCAACAGCATCTTCCCGCTCTACCCCACGGCGGACGACGCCAACTCCGCCGGCTACTCCAAACAAATCCCGCTGGTAACCTATTTCTCCAGCTCGGTCAGCGGCCTGACCCGCGGTGCCGCGGTGCAAATCCTCGGCATCCAGGTCGGCGAGGTCACCGATGTCGGGCTGATCCTCGACCCGCAGACCGGCATCGCCAAAGTCCGGGTGGCAATGACCCTGCAACCGGAACGCATCTTCCGCGCCCAGCTCCTGCCCTCCATCATGGCGATGGGCAACAGCCTGCAGGACCTGGTCGATCACGGCCTGCGCGTGCAGCTCGCCACCGCCAATTACGTCACCGGCCAGCAAATCCTGTCCCTCATCAACGTCAAAGGCGAACCGCATATCAAGGTGGAAAAAGAGGGCGACGCCTATGTCATCCCGAGCGAACCGGGCCTGCTGGACAACAGCCTGGCCACGTTCGCCGTCATCACCGCCAAACTCGCCAAAATTCCGTTCGACCAGATCGGCAACAACCTCAACAAGCTGCTGCTCACCACCAATCACACCATCGCCAGCGCCCCCATCGCGCGAACGCTGTCAGACATCTCAACCACCCTGAAAACCGCCAACACCACCCTCGGTAGCCTGAGCCAGGGCTACGGCACCGATTCGGACTTCCAGCGCAGCCTGCAACAATTGCTGTCCCAGGCCAACGACACGCTGCGCTCGCTCGACCTGCTCAGCACCTACCTGGACCGCCATCCGGAATCCCTCCTGCTCGGCCGGAGCCCGCCATGAAACCAACCCTCACCCGCCGCCGCTTTTCCAGCCTCGCAGCCCTCACCACCCTCGCCGGCTGCGCCTCCCCCGCTGCCAGCTACTACCGCCTCGCCCCCTCACCCGGCACCCCACACCCCGGCACCCCCATCACAATCGGCATCCGCAGCATCGACATCCCCCCCTACCTCGACCAGAACAGCATCCCCCGCTCCAGCCCTGCCTATCAATACAGCACCTTCCCCAACGACCTCTGGGCCGAACCCCTGGCCGCCATGCTGCAAACCGTGCTGATCCAAAATCTCAGCCAGCGCCTGCCCGCCGCCACCATCATCGCCACCAACAGCGCCATCGGCACCCCGCCGGACCTGATCGTCGAAATCAACGTCCTGCACTTCGACCCCGACCCCACCGGCCTCATCACCCTCACCGCCCAGGCCGCCACCCGCCCAGCCACCCAACCCAGCCCGTTCCTCACCCGAACCCTCACCGCCACCGCCCAAACCACCCCAACCCCCGCCACCATCACCGCCACCATGAGCACCCTGTGGGCCACCGCCGCCGACCAGATCACCGCCATGATTTTGCAAAGTCAGTAAGCAAGCCAGGCAAGCAGCAGCTTTTTTGAAAAAAAGCTGCGCAAAAAACTTTTATGAGTCTGGGCCATGGGCGGAGCAGCCAAGGTTCCGTGCGCAAAGCGCATGGAATGCTGCGGAGGGGTTGTCGGCCTCACAGCCCCATCCAGCAGGGCAAAAGTTTTTTGCTGCTCGCATTCCGATGACGAGGCGGCGCAGCTGCCTCGTCTGAATCGGATTGCGCAGAAAGGTTCAAAAAAGCAGTGCTTCCGTGACATCAAAGCTTCACGTATGTGTAACACCTCTGTCATCAAACGCGCCTAAGGAGGCGCCATGGAAATAGTGAGAAGCGTAATGCATGAGTCGGTTGTACCGGCCGGTCTGAGCATGGTGCCGGCCATCGGCACCCCGCGCGTCGCGATCCGCGATTTGAACTTCTATTACGGCGCCAATCATGCCCTGAAGAACGTCACCATCGACTACGCGGACAAGAAAACCACCGCGATGATCGGCCCCTCCGGCTGCGGCAAATCCACGTTGCTGCGGGTCTTGAACCGCATGTATGATTTATACCCCGGCCAGCGCGCCGAGGGTGAGGTGATGATCGGCGGCGACAACATCATCGCCGCCGGCATGGACCTCAACCAGCTGCGCCGCCGGGTCGGCATGGTGTTCCAGAAACCCACCCCGTTCCCCAAATCGATCTATGAGAATGTCGTATTCGGCGTCCGCCTGCACGAAAAACTCTCCAAGGCCGAGCTGGATGAGCGGGTCGAGTGGTCGCTCACCCGCGCTGCCCTGTGGGGCGAGGTCAAGGACCGCCTGAACAGCTCCGCCCTCGGCCTCTCGGGTGGCCAGCAACAGCGCCTGTGCATCGCCCGCTCGATCGCCGTGCGCCCGGAGGTCTTGCTGCTGGACGAACCCACCAGCGCGCTCGACCCCATCAGCACGCTGAAAATCGAGGAGCTGATCGACGAGCTGAAGGTCGATTTCACCATCATCATCGTCACCCACAACATGCAGCAGGCCGGCCGCTGCGCCGACCAGGTGGCATTCTTCTACCTCGGCGAACTTGTGGAGGTCGGCGATGCCACGCAAATCTTCACCGCCCCGCGCGAAAAACGCACGCAGGAATACATCACCGGCCGGTTCGGCTAAGGAATCCACCATGGCCGAAGACACCAAGCACATCGTCACCAGCTTCGAGGGTGACCTCAAGAAACTCCGCAACATGATCACCGGCATGGGCGGCATGGTGGAACGCGCCGTCGCCGATGCCGCCGCCGCCCTGCTGGACCACGACCCGGTCCAGGCCGCCCGCGTGGTCGAAATGGACCCCAAAATCGACGCCGAGGAACGCGCGGTCGAGCAATTCGCCGTCCGCCTCCTCGCCCTCCGCCAGCCGGTCGCCGACGATCTGCGCCAGGTCGTGCAAGCCCTCAAAGTCATCACGGATCTGGAACGCATCGGCGACTACGCCTCCAACATCGCCAAACGCAGCCTGGTCATCAATCAGGTCGCCAGCTCCTTCTCGCTCTCCGGCCTCGGCCAGATGGCGCTGCTGGTCCAGCAAAACCTCAAATCCGCCATCGACGCCGTCGGCGAGGCCGACGCCCAGAAAGCCGTCGCCGTCTGGCGCGCCGATCAGATGGTCGACGACCTCTACAACACCATCTTCCGCGAGCTGATCACCTATATGATGGAAGACGCCCGCAGCATCACCGCCTGCACCCATCTCCTGTTCATCGCCAAAAACCTGGAACGCATCGGCGACCACTCGACCAACGTCGCCGAACTCACCTATTACGCCGTGACCGGTGAAATCCTCCCGGATTTCCGCCCCAAAGGGGACATCACCGCCGCTTATCAGCACGCCTCCGCCGCCGGCCAGTAACCATGAGCGAACAGAACAAGCCTTATATCCTGGTGGTTGAGGATGAAGCGCCGCTGGTCACCCTGCTGCGCTACAATCTGGAAAAACAAGGCTTCCGCGTCGAGGATGCCGGCGATGGCGGCGAGGCACTCACCCGCATCACCGAAACCCCGCCGGACCTCCTGCTGCTGGACTGGATGCTGCCCACCATGTCCGGCATCGAACTCTGCCGCCAGCTGCGCCGCCGCCCCGCCACCCGCACCCTGCCCGTCATCATGCTCACCGCCCGCGCCGAGGATCAGGACGCCGTCCGCGGCCTCGACACCGGTGCCGATGACTACATCACCAAACCCTTCAACACCGAAGCCCTGATCGCCCGCATCCGCGCTTTGCTGCGCCGCTCCGGCACCGTGCCGACCAAACTCAAACTCAACTTCCACGACATCTCGCTCGACCCCTCCTCGCACCGCGTCCTGCGCAACGGCCGCGCCCTGCACCTCGGCCCCACCGAATTCCGCCTGCTGGAATTCTTCCTGCGCCACCCCAAACGCGTGTTCTCGCGCGAAGACGTGCTGAACGCCGTCTGGGGCCGCGACATCCACGTCGAACCCCGCACCGTCGACGTCCACATCCGCCGCCTCCGCAAAGCCATCAACGGCCCCGGCGAAATAGACATAGTCCGCACCGTCCGCGCCGCCGGCTACGCTTTGGATTTGGAAGCCGCGTAAAGCCAGCCCAGGGGCGCCGCCCCTGGACCCCGGCAGGGAGATAATCTCCCTGCACCCATGTTAATTAAGCCCTAAACAACAAACACCCGCCATCCGCCATGGCGAAACCTTGACCGGGTTACATCGTCACGGCCATGTCCAAAGGGTACATCGTCATGGCCGGGCTTGACCCGGCCATCCACGCCTTTTCATAGTGCCCGCACCGGCGCTTGAATTGCGCGCTGAGTTATCTGGCCCAGTACGAGAATTTTAATTCAGAAACACACCTGTGATGAGGCTTTTTTTGATGCGAACTCTACTTCTTCTTATTGCTGCGGTAATTTTTTTTGATTGTCATGCCGCGCGAGCAGATTGGCATGTTGCGGTTGTACAATGCGATCCAGCACATAATCGTGTTTTAATAAGATTCGGCATGAACGGCGGCTATTATTCTGAACTTCCGGCCTATCTGATCAATCAATGGAAAAACATTGCAGGGAAAGAAATACCCCCATCTAAAAATAACGAATGCCAATTTGAAAACGGACAAAAAATCATTGTTTCAATATCTGTTAGTCAAGAATCAAATGGTAGTGGTGGGGGAGATGTAGACGGATATTTGAATATGATGATCAATGGCCACACCATCTATAATGGAACAAAATTCTACCAAGGCCATGGTATCTCCATCTACGAAATAAGTGGACTTCAATACGACGGTACGAAGCTGCTGCTATGCAACCCCCATGAAACAAACGATCATATGGGCTCTATTACTGCTGATCCAGAATGTAACGATATAGCAATAAAGTTGAATCTGTAGCGCCGGCCTCCTAATCCTTTTGTAAGTTCCGTCAGGTTGAATCGAAAATTCGACTTGATCGGGTGAAATTTTCCGTAAAAATGCAGATGCCGAAAACCACAAAATCTTTTACAATTCTTTTATGAAACACGGTCCTTCTACCACCATTCGCCAGTTGCGAGACGGTACGGAATACTTCGACATAACGACGATCGAAGCAGAACAACCCAGCTGCGTCGTCCTGTTCGCTGCTGGCCGCGGCGGAAATCCCTTGCGTCATTTGTCCCTGTTGCGATCGATTGCCGGATTTGGTTGCACAATAATCGCTCCCCATCTCGATATGCTGGCCTCATCCATCCCGAGCGTCGTAGATCTGGAACAGCGTATCAAAAGGCTCGATGCTTCGGCCGATGAATATGCACGCACGGATTTACCGCTTGTTGGCATTGGCCATTCCCTGGGATGCGTGAGTTTGCTCACGCTCGCCGGCGGCGAACCGGAAACTCTGGCAGGCGGCCGCATAGCGTATCGCTCGAAATGGCGTTTCACGCGGCTTGCCCTGTTGGCACCACCAACCGATTTCTTCAGACGGCCTGGCGCTTTAACTCAAATAAAAACCCCCATCCAGGTATGGGCGGGCGCGAAAGACCCCATAACACCCCCCAGCCAGGCATTATTTCTGAAAGCTGCTCTGGAAACGCAAGTCCCCATCAAAATCTGTATCGACGACAATGCCGGACACTTCACCTATATGGATGAGCCACCCCCAAATGCCACCGACCCACATCCCGACCGGAAGGTTTTTCTGGCATCGTTGGCCGATGACATAGGCCGGTTCGTCCGGATTTAGGATAGCTGCAAACATTCTGGCGTCCACAGGCTCGGATCGAGCTTTCAGTGCAGCCACTTCGTTGCGAACCCAAACGTCAATCTTTGACTATATGTGAATATTTACAGATAATTCATTTACAATACTATTTTAACTGTAAATTTTCTACTGATATCCAGCTTCATAATGCCGAACAAAAAACGAACAAATTATTAACAAACCCTATTTTTATGTTGCTATTTTGTTCCAACCCAGACAATCTCCCGCCATACCGTTCACTTACCCCTTCCAGGAGATCACACGTTATGGTTGTATCGGCAGCGACGAAAAAAAGACATTTGACGGCGGTCGAGTCGGACTCCGATGCTCCGGCCGAGTCAGTCTCAAGGAAACCGGATATGGAAAAAAGCAAAGCCCTGGATGCCGCGATGGCGCAGATCGAACGGGCCTTCGGCAAAGGCTCCATCATGCGCATGGGGGCCAAGGGCACCGGCGAACAGATCGAAACGATCTCCTCCGGCTCATTGGGCCTGGACCTCGCTCTGGGCATCGGCGGCCTGCCCAAAGGCCGGGTCATTGAAATCTACGGTCCGGAATCCTCAGGCAAAACCACGCTCGCTTTGCACGCCATCGCCGAAGCGCAAAAGCGAGGCGGCATCTGCGCTTTTGTCGACGCCGAACACGCGCTGGACCCCACCTACGCCCGCAAACTCGGCGTCGATGTGGATAATCTGCTCATCAGCCAGCCGGACACCGGCGAGCAGGGCCTGGAGATCGCCGACACCCTGGTCCGCTCCGGCTCGATCGATGTGCTGGTGATAGACTCCGTCGCCGCCCTGGTGCCGCGCGCCGAGCTGGAGGGTGAGATGGGCGACACCCATGTCGGGTTGCACGCCCGGCTGATGAGCCAGGCCTTGCGCAAAATCACCGGCTCGGTGTCCCGCAGCAACACCATGCTGATCTTCCTGAACCAGATCCGCCTGAAAATCGGCGTCATGTTCGGCAATCCGGAAACAACCACCGGTGGCAACGCCCTGAAATTCTACGCCTCCATCCGCCTGGAAATCCGCCGCACCGGCTCCATAAAAGACCGCGAAGAAGTCACCGGCAATCACACGCGCGTCAAAGTAGTAAAAAACAAACTTGCCCCCCCTTTCCGGCAGATCGAATTCGACATCATGTTCGGTGAAGGCATTAGCAAAATGGGCGAACTTATTGATCTTGGTGTAAAAGCTAACGTCGTTGAAAAATCCGGCGCCTGGTTCAGCTATGACAGCCAGCGCATCGGCCAGGGCCGGGAAAACGCCAAACAATTCCTGCGCGACAACCCGGCGATGGCTGATGCCATCGAAAAACGCATCCGCGACCAGTCCGCCATCGTCGCTGAAACCCTTCTGGTCGCCGAAGAAACCGACACCGTAGACGCTGACTAGCGCCTATGCGCGGGTTCTCTTGCAGCACAACCCGCTTTATGCCAAAAGTTCGCCTCCCCTGCCGGGTGCGTGGCATCGCGCCCGGCTAATGCTCGTCCCGCTATTGGGATGCGTCCAGACCCGGACCGGAGCTGAAACCAACCGAAGGGAGCATCTATGCCGTTATATGAAACCGTGGTGATTGCACGGAGCGAAATCACGCAGGCCCAGGCAGACGCCGTCGCCGATGCCGTCACCGCCCAACTCGAAGCCGATGGCGGCGCCGTCAAAAAACGCGAATACTGGGGCCTGCGCAGCCTGGCCTACCGGATCAAGAAAAACCGCAAGGGCCATTACATGCTGCTCGGCCTGGAAGCCCCCCCCCCGGCGGTGCTGGAAATGGAACGCCAGTTGACCCTCAATGAGGATGTTCTGCGCTTCATGACCATCCGCATCGACGAGATTTCTGAAGAACCATCGGTCATCCTGTCGCGCAAATCAGATGACCGTGAACGCTCCTTCCGCGGCCCCAAACCCGCCGGGCGTTTTGAGACCGGCCGCAAACGCGGCTATGATGACCGTGAAGAATTCCGCGCCCGCGATGAGTTTCGCACCGATCGCGATGAGCTGGGCCTGGAGGAGGAATAAGATATGTCAGAACATAATGAAGATGCCGGCGCCCGCCGCCCGGCCGCCGGCGCCCGCAAGCCGTTTTTTCGCCGCAAGAAATCCTGCCCGTTTTCCGGCCCCGGCGCGCCGATCATCGATTATAAGGATGTGCGGCTGCTGTCGCGCTTCCTCTCGGAGCGCGGCAAAATCGTGCCGTCGCGCATCACCGCCGTCTCTGGCAAAAAGCAGCGCGAGCTGGCGCGGGCGATCAAACGCGCCCGCTTCCTCGCTCTGCTGCCCTACGTGCTGAATTAAGGGAGCAGATCATGGCAAATGTCGAATTGATTCTGCTGCAGCGGGTCGAAAAACTCGGCCAGATGGGCGAGGTGGTCAAGGTCAAGCCGGGCTATGCACGGAATTTCCTGCTGCCGCAGTCCAAGGCGGTGCGCGCCACCAAAGCAAACCGTGAGCGTTTCGAACGTGAACGGGTGCAGCTGGAGGCACAAAATCTAAAACGCCGTGAGGAGGCCGAACGGGTCGCCGAACGCGTCAGCGGGCTGTCCGTGGTGCTGATCCGCCAGGCCGGCGACTCCGGCAGCCTGTACGGCTCGGTTTCGGCGCGTGACATCGCCGACGGCTGCACATCTGCCGGTCTGACAGTCGAGCGTTCGCAGGTCTTGCTGCAATCGCCGATCAAAATCCTGGGCATCTCAACAGTACGAGTCGCTTTACACCCTGAAGTTGATATCGAGGTGCGGGTTAACGTCGCACGCAGTGCCGAAGAGGCCGAAAAACAGGCACGCGGTGAGGCTGTCGTCGCCGAGCGTGACGAAACACCCGAACTCGGGCCGCTTTTTGGCCAGGACGACCCCGCTGAAGCGAATTAACGTTTTCTTGATTATGTTTTAAAAAACGGCCCCGTCGGAAGGTAGGGCCGTTTTTTATTGCGCCCCCCTGGGTCTACGTCTTAAATCGATAAAACGAACACCGATTCGGGACGCGGGCGCATGGCAGCAAAATGGTTGATGCACCGGATATTGGCGGATGCGCTGGAGAGTGGCCAGTTGACCGTAATCTGGCCGGACCACTCCAGTACCATTTATGGCGATGCGAAAGGCCCCGCCGCCGCCGTGGAAATACGCGATCCAGCCACCGTGCGCCGGCTGGTGCGTAATCCGGCCCTTACCTTCGGCGAAGCCTATATGGATGGCGGGGTCGTTCCGCATGAGTGCACGATTCACGATGTTCTGATGGTGTTGATGCTCAATGTCGGCCGCAATTGGCACCGGGTACCGGTGCTGCGCTGGAATACAGTTATTCAGAAAATCATGCGCCCGCTCCGCCAGGCCAACAGCGCCTTACGTTCGCGCCGCAATGTGGCGCATCATTATGACCTGAATGGCCGGTTATATTCCTTGTTTCTCGACCGCGACCGGCAATACTCCTGTGCCTATTTCCCGCGCGGCAACGAAACCCTGGAGGAAGCCCAGGCCGCCAAAAAACGGCATATCGCGGCCAAGCTGAAACTCGATCGTCCAGGCCTGAAAATACTGGATATCGGCTGCGGCTGGGGCGGCATGGCACTGACGCTGGCACGGGATTACGGTGCCGAAGTCACCGGCATTACGCTCTCGGCAGAACAATTGCAGGAAGCCAGGGCGCGGGCCGCCGCCGAAGGGCTGAGCGGGCGCGTGAAATTCGAGCTGATCGACTACCGGGATGTCGAACAAAGCTTCGACCGTATCGTTTCGGTCGGCATGTTCGAACATGTCGGTGTGCCGAACTATCCGGCTTTTTTTGCCACCATAAAGCGCTGCCTGCACCCGGACGGCATCGCCCTGTTGCACTCCATAGGGCGTTTTGAAGGATCCTCGGCAACCAACCAATGGATGGCCAAATATATTTTCCCCGGCGGCTATTCGCCAGCCCTTTCAGAAGTGCTGGAACCGCTGGAAATGAGCGGCTTGCGCACCGCTGATATAGAAATTCTGCGGCTGCATTACGCCAAAACCATCCACCACTGGCGCCGCCGCTTCGCTGCCAACCGCGATGCCATTGCCGGGCTGTACGACGAGCGCTTCTGCCGGATGTTCGAATTCTATCTATCCGGGTCGGAACTTGCCTTCAGCCACCAGGACCACATGAACTTCCAGATCCAGCTGGTGCACCGCCAGGAGGCGCTGCCTCTAACGCGCGATTACATGTATGAGGCCGAGCACCGCATGGATTTTGCCGCGGCTTCCGATTGAGGCAGGCGGCAAACGCTGCTTCTTGTTCACAAGCAGAAGTGCTTAAACCTTATCCATGAATATACGCCCATGGCGCCGCCCCAAACTCCCTGTCATCCGCTTCTCCGGGCTGATCGCGGCACGCGCGGGCTCCATCAACATCGAAGCCTATACCGATGTAATCGAGCGCGGCTTTGCCTTGTCCAAACGTGGCAAAAACCTGGTCCTCGCGATAGAAAGCCCAGGCGGTTCGGCGGTACAATCGGATCTGATCGGGCAGTTGCTGCGCCGTCGCGCCGAGGAAACCAGCGTGAAAATCACCGCGGTCATCGGCGATGTCGGCGCCTCGGGCGGTTATTGGCTGGCATGTGCAGCGGATGATATCGTCGCCAACCGGCTGTCCCTCGTCGGCTCGATCGGCGTGATCACCGGCGGCTTCGGCTTCGACAAGCTCCTGGCGCGTTATGAAATCGAGCGGCGGTTGTTCACGGCCGGCGAAAACAAGGCGCGACTCGAACCGTTCTCACCATTGCGGCCACAAGATGCGGCATTCACCAAAACCCTGCTGGACGAAGCCCATGCCATGTTCAAATCCTGGGTCCGGTCGCGTCGCGGCGCCCGGCTGACCGGCGATGAACAGGCAGTATTCGACGGCGGCTATATGCTGGGCGAAACCGCCCTGTCCCTGGGCCTGATCGACCGCCTCGGCGATCTCGATACGGTCGTAAAACAACTCGGCGGGGACCGCGCCAAACCGGTATATTTAAAACCCCGCAAACCGCGCGGCCTGCTGCGGCTGATCACCCGCAGCGCCATAGCGGCAATCATCGACACCGCTGAGCTGCAATCAGTCACGCCAAAATTGAAGTAAGGAAGCACTGCTTTTTTGAAAAAAAGCAGCAAAAAACTTTTGCCATGCTGGGCCATGGGCGTTTGGCGGACAAAGCCTATAGCCCAAACTCATAAAGTTTTTTTGCTGCTTTTTGTTCACAAAAAGAAGGCGCTTGCTTTCATCAAACAAAAAAAGCGGCGCATCGCTGCGCCGCTTCTTGGTACAGGCCGTTAGTTAAGCGGACTGCAGGTTCTCGGCCGAGATTTTGCCTTGCTGGCCGCTCTGCGGCTCGTAGCGAATTTTCTGGCCTTCGTTCAACGTGCCGAGATTGGCGCGCTCGACAGCGGAGATATGTACGAACACATCCTTGGAGCCGTCATCGGGTTGAATGAAGCCGTAGCCTTTGGTGGCATTGAACCATTTTACTGTACCGGTTGCCATTACGCGTCTCCTAACAAACAGCGACCCACAAGGTGCGGGCCGAAATACTCTTCAATTGTTGGGAAGCGTCGAAGCCGCGATAGCATCGCAAGAAGGCACGCAACAACCAGTAACGAAAAGCGCCGTAACGAAGTTATAGACCCTTACGGGATGCGGCGCTAGTGCCCGGAAAGGGCGCATAACAAGTGCCGCAAGGGCACATCAACTAGGACCCTGGCAGGTCTGCCGCCGTCCAGCCGCCGCCGAGCGCCTGGATCAGGGAAATGCTGGCCAGCAGCCGGTCTTCCTGGACGGTCAGCGCGGTTTGTTGATCCGAAAGCAGGGTGACCTGTGCTGTCACCACCGTCGTATAGGCCTGGGTGCCGGCCTCATATTCGTTAATGGCAATCTGTACCGCGCGCCCGGCATCGGCAACCGCCGCCTGCTCAACCACGGCCTGCTGGGCCAGGATGCGCAATGCTGCGAGGTTATCCTCGACCTGCTGAAACGCCGTCAGCACGGTCTGGCGGTACAGGGCGACAGTTTGGTCATAGCTGAATGCCGCCGCGGCGACGGCCGCACTGCGGGCACCGCCCTCGAACAGCGTACCGGTGGCGCTGCTGCCGAGCGACCATAGCGCATTACTGATCGAGAACAGCCCATCGATTGGATCGGCGGAGAAACCGCCCACGGCGGAGAGCGTCAAATCCGGGTAAAACGCCCCCACTGCGACGCCGATATTTTCATTGGCCTCCGCCATGGTGCGTTCCGCCGCGGCGATGTCCGGGCGGCGTTGCAGCAAAGCGGAAGGCACGCCGGCAGGGGCTTCCGGAACGCTGGTCATCAAACCGCCGGCGGGCAGGGATAAATCCGCCGGGGCGTGGCCGGCCAGCACCGCGATGGCATGCTCCAGCTGGGCACGGACGACACCGGTGTTGATGAGTTGCGCCTCGGCGCCCTCCAGCTGGGTGCGCGCCGTCACCACGTCGAGCGGGCTGGCAACCCCGGCATTGGCCTGGTTCTCCGTAATTTGCAGGCTGCGCTGGTAGGCCGTCACCGTCTGGTTCAACAGCGCGATTTCCGCATCGGCGATGCGCAGTTGCACGTAATCCGAGGCCAAAGAGGCCTGCGCCGAAAGTGTGGCATTGGCGAGATCGGCGGCGGTAACCTGGGCGGCGGCAGCCTGGCTCTGCACCTGACGGCGGATTTTGCCCCAGATATCCGGCGTCCAGCTGGCGGTGCCTTCAAAATCCCCGCCGGTGCGCGGCCCGGTTGAAAAGCCGCCGCTGCCGCTGCTGCCGGATTGCCTCGTAGCGCCCCCGGTCAGACCGATGGTGGGGAACAAAGCCCCGCGCGCCTCGGCCACCAGTGCCTCGCTTTGTTCATAGGCATCGTAATCGGCGGCAAGCGTCTGGTTGGAGAGTACCACCAGCGGCTCCAGCCGATCCAGATCCGAATCCCCATAGACAGTCCACCAGGGAGTTTTTGCCACGCCATCGGCCGGCCGCGCCGGCATCCAGCCTGGTGCTTCCTTATAAGCCGCCGGCATCTCGGCCAGCGGCCTGTGGTAGTCCGGCCCGACCATGCAGCCGCTCAGTATCAGGGCGCTGCAAATGATTGCTGCAGGTTTCATATCCTCGCCTCCGCGATGCTGCCGGCGCGCGGCGGCGCGGTGTTGGGGCGGCCGCGCAGCCTGGTGCCCAAACGGTCCAGGAACAAATAGATCACCGGTGTGGTGTACAAAGTGAGCATCTGGCTGACGATCAGGCCGCCGATGATGGTGATGCCCAGAGGCTGGCGCAGCGAGGCCCCCTGCCCCAGGGCCAGCGCCAGCGGCACGGCCCCCAGCACGGCGGCGAAGCTGGTCATCAGGATCGGGCGGAAGCGCATGATGGCGGCCTGGAAGATCGCCTCCTCGGGGGGGATATTCTCGCCGCGCTCGAGCTGCAAGGCAAAATCGATCATCAGGATCGCATTCTTTTTCACGATGCCGATCAACAGAATAACACCAATCAGCGCGATGATGGTGAGCGGCATATTGAACAGCAACAGCAGCAACAACGCGCCGATCCCGGCCGAGGGCAGGGTGGAAAGGATGGTGAGCGGGTGGATCAGGCTCTCATACAGAATGCCGAGCACGATATACACCGTCGCCAAAGCCGCGGCGATCAGCAGCGGCTCGGTGCTGGCGGAGGATTGAAAGGCGGCGGCGGTGCCGGCGAAACTGCCCTGGATGGCCACCGGCACATCCAGCCGGTTCATCGTCTGGGTGATGATCCTCGTTGCCTGGCTAAGTGCGATATTCGGCGGCAGGTTGAAGGAAATGGTGCTGGCGACAAAGCCGCCCTGATGATTGACCGAGATCGGCGTGCTGCCCGGCTGTACGGTGGCGACCACGGCGAGCGGCACCATGGTCTCCGCCTGGGTGCTGACGGAGGCGCCGGCGGAGGCGGCGGATTTACCGTTGCCGGCGATCGAATTGATGGCCTGATTGGTTGCCGAATCCAGCGCCACGGTGGCGGTGCTGCTGGAGGCGGGGGCGGCGGCGGCGCTGACCGTACCGGCCGGCGCATTGGTCTGCGCCGCGCCGCTGGCGGTGCCGCCGGCGGTGCTGACATAAATCAGTTTGAGCGAGGCCGGGCTTTCCAGATATTGCGGCGCTAGCTCCATCACCACGTGATACTGGTTGAGCGCCTGGTAGATGGTGGAAACCTGGCGCTGGCCGAAAGCATCGTACAGCGTGTTGTCGATTTCGCTCGGCGTGATACCGAGGCGCGAGGCCATGGTGCGGTCGATGACGATGTCGCTCTCGAGGCCGGCTTGTTGCAGGTCGGAATTCACATCCAGCAGATTATGCTGCGCATTCAAGGCAGCGACGATCTTCGGCACCCAGGTATACAGCAGCGCGGTATCGTCGCTTTGCAAAGTATATTGATATTCCGCGCCGGATTGCCGGGCGCCGACGCGTAAATCCTGCGCCGGTACCAGAAACAGCTGGACGCCGGCGATCTCGCTCAACGGCTTGCGCAGCCGTGCCACCACCTGAACTGCGGTGGCGCGGCGGCTGCCGGGTTTGAGCGAGATGAAGACGAAACCGTTATTGGTGGCGCGGCCGCCGGTAAAGCTTGCCACGGTCGCCACCGCCGGGTCTTTCTGCACCACGGTCTGCAATTGCAGGAGCTTTTCCTTCATCAGCTGGAATGAAATGCTCTGGTCGCCATCCACCGTGCCGATGATCAGGCCGGTATCCTGTTCCGGGAAAAACCCCTTCGGCACCACCACGAACAACGCGATATTGGCAATCACGGTAAGGATGAAAATCACCCCGACCAGCCTTGCATGGCGCAGCGCCCAGGCCAGCGATGACCTGTAGCCGTCCAACAACGCCTCGAATCCCGCTTCCAGCTTGCGCAGCAGATAATACGGTTGTCTCGCCGGCCGCGCCGCCGGACGCAACAGCAGCGCGCACAGCATCGGCGTGGTAGTCAGCGAAACCACCAGCGAGATCAGGATGGTGATCGACAAGGTCATCGAAAATTCGCGGAACAGCTGGCCGACGATACCCGGCATCAGCAAAATCGGCAGGAATACTGCGATCAGCGACAGGCTCATCGACAGCACGGTGAAACTGACCTCAGCACTGCCGCGCAACGCCGCCTGCAAGGGCGGCATGCCGGCTTCCAGATGGCGCGTGGTATTTTCCACCACCACCACCGCGTCATCCACCACAAAGCCGGTGGCGACCGTCAAGGCCATCAACGACAGATTGTCGATGCTGTAGCCCAGCAGATACATCGGCCCGAAAGTGCCGATTATGGAGATCGGCACGGCGAGGCCGGGGATCAATGTGGCGCGGGCGCTGCGCAGGAACAGGAACACCACTGCGACCACCAGCAGCACGGCGATGAACAAGGTGCGTTCGGTATCGGCCAGCGAAGCGCGGATGGATTGCGAGCGATCCAGGGCGAGGTCGATATCGATGCTCGGCGGCAAAGCGGCGCGCAAC
Source organism: Acetobacteraceae bacterium (assembly GCA_965231175.1). Lineage (GTDB taxonomy): Bacteria > Pseudomonadota > Alphaproteobacteria > Acetobacterales > Acetobacteraceae > Acidocella. Next base: position 194,863 of record CBDDMJ010000002.1, read on the forward strand.
TGCGGGAGCACCGCCTTTATCTGGTCGACGGTTTGGATGATATTGGCCCCGGGTGCCGAATGCACGATCACCAGCACGGCGGCTTTGCCGTTGAACAGCCCGGCATTGTAGAGATTCTCGACCGAATCCGAGACGCTGGCGACATCGGTGAGGCGCACCGCCGCACCATTGCGATAGGCCACCACCAGATCACGGTAATTCGCCGCCTTCAGCGCCTGGTCGTTGGTATAGATCTGCAGGCGCTGGCTGGCCTGGTTGAAATAGCCTTTCGGCGCATTGGCATTCGCCGCTGCCAGCGCCGCCCGCACATCTTCAAGCCCGATCCCGTAGCGATTCAGCGGCCCCGGCTGCAAATCCACCCGCACCGCCGGCAGGGCGCTGCCGCCGAGTTCAACATCGCCGACGCCGGTGATCTGCGAAAACTGCTGCTGCAAAATCGTATCGGCCGAATCATAGAGCTGGGCAGGGGTAAGGGTCGCCGAGGTCAACGCCAGGATCACGATCGGCGCATCGGCGGGGTTGAATTTCTGGTAGGTCGGGTTGGCGCGCAAGGTGGTGGGCAGATCGGCACGCGCTGCCTGGATTGCTGCTTCTATATCGCGTGCGGCGCCATCGATATTACGGCCCAGGCCGAATTGCAGCGTGATGCGGGTGCTGCCGACGCCGCTTTGCGAGGTCATCTCCGTGACATCCGCGATGGTGCCGAGATGGCGCTCCAAAGGCTCGGCGACGGTGGCGGCCATGGTGGCGGGGCTGGCGCCGGCCATGGTGGCCTGCACCAGGATGGTGGGAAAGGAAATCGCCGGCAGCGGCGCCACCGGAAGTTTGAAAAACGCCAATATGCCGGACAGCGCGATGCCGAGCGTGAGCAGCGTGGTGGCAACCGGCCGGTTGATGAACAGAGCGGAAAGATTCACCGCAAGCGCCGCGCCAGATTATCGAAAGTGAGATAAATCACCGGTGTGGTGAACAAGGTCAGCAGCTGGCTGACCGCGAGGCCGCCGATAATCGCAAGCCCGAGCGGCTGGCGCAGCTCGGAGCCGGTGCCGCTGCCCAGCAGCAAGGGCAGGCCCGCCATCATCGCCGCCAGCGTGGTCATCAATATGGGGCGGAAGCGCAGCAGGCTCGCCTCATAAATCGCCTCGCGCGGCGATTTGCCATGGTGGCGCTCCGCATCCAGCGCGAAATCGATCATCATGATGGCGTTCTTCTTGACGATGCCGATCAGCAGCACGATCCCGATAATGCCGATGACATCCAGACCATCACCGGCGATCCATAAAAACAGCAGCGCACCCACCCCGGCGGAGGGCAAAGTGGATAGTATCGTGACAGGATGAATGAAACTCTCATACAGCACGCCAAGCACGATATAGACCGCGATGATCGCCGCCAGCACCAGGAACACCTCGTTCGATAAGGTATTCTGGAACGCCAGAGCCGCGCCCTGGAAAGAGGTTACCATCGCGGCCGGCAGAGCGAGCTGTTTCTCGATCGCGGTGATCGCATCCACGGCACTGCCGAGCGAGGCGCCGGGGGCCAGGTTGAAGGAGATGGTGGTGGCCGGGAACTGCGCCAGATGCTCGATCACCAAAGGTTCCGGCTGCACCTGAAAACGCGCGATGGCGGACAACGGTACCTGACCGCCGCTGGCGGCCGATGACGGCAGGTAGATATTGCCCAGCGAACCGACGCTATCGATCAGCGACGGCTGCACCTGCATGATGACGCGGTACTGATCCGTCTGCGTGAAAATGGTCGAGATGATGCGCTGGCCGAAAGCGTCGTAAAGCGCGCTATCCACCGTCGCCGGCGTGATGCCGAAGCGCGCCGCACTCTGCCGGTCGATATCGATGTAAACCGATAATCCATTATTCTGCAGCTCGCTCGCCACATCGGCAAATTGCGGCCTGGCGTTCATCGCTTCCATGATCTGCGGCACGTATTTTGTGAAATCCGCCTGGTTCGGATCTTCGAGCGTAAACTGATATTGCGTCGGGCTGGTGGTGGTGTTCAGCGTCAGGCTCTGCACCGGCTGCATGAAAACCTGTATGCCCGGCACGCCGGCAACCTCTTTTTGCAGCCGCCGGATCATGGCGGCGGCAGAGGGGCGGCTGCCGCGCGGCGCCAGATTGATCAACATGCGGCCGGTATTCAGCGTATTGTTGGTGCCATCGACGCCGATATAAGACGACAGGCTGAGCACGTCCTGGTCCCGCAGAATCGCCGCGGCCAGCTGCTGTTGATGCACTGCCATCGCGCCATAGGAGGTGGCGTCCGAGGCCTCGGTGATGGCAGCGATCACGCCGTTGTCCTGCACCGGAAAAAACCCCTTGGGGATGAAAATATACAGGATGACCGTTAAAACCAAAGTGGCGGCAGCGGCCATCAGCGTCAGCCGGACCCGTGCCAGAACCCAGGTCAGACCGCGCCCATAAGCACCGATCAAGCGGTTGACGAGCGTTTCGCTGAACGCCTCGAAGCGGTTCTGGCGGTGCTCGGTTTTACTCCGCAGGATACGGGCGCACAGCATCGGCACCAGTGTCAGCGAGACCACGGCGGAGATCAGGATCGTGATCGCTAAAGTGACGGCAAACTCGCTGAACAGCCGCCCCACCACATCGCCCATGAACAGCAGCGGGATCAGCACGGCGATCAACGAAATGGTCAGCGAAATGATGGTAAAACCGATCTGCCCCGCGCCCTTCAACGCAGCTTCCAGCGGCGTCTCGCCCATCTCGATATAGCGCGCGATATTCTCGATCATCACGATCGAATCATCGACCACAAAGCCGGTGGCGATGGTGAGCGCCATCAGCGACAGGTTATCGATGCTGAAGCCAAACAGATACATCGCCGCCAGCGTGCCGATGAGCGATACCGGCACCGAGATGCTGGGGATGATGGTGGCGCGCATATTGCGCAGGAACACAAAAATCACCAGCACGACCAATGCGATGCTGATCAGCAGCTCCATCTCCGCCTCGCTGACCGAGGCGCGGATGGCAGTGGTGCCGTCGGTGAGCACCGTGACATGCATCGCCGCCGGCAATCCGGCGGTGATGATGGCAAGCTGGCGTTTGATGGTGGCGACCGTCTGCACCACATTCGCCCCCGGCTGGCGCTGCACATTCAAAATGATCGCCGGGGTCTTGTTCATCCAGGCCCCCAGCTCCTGGTTCTCGGGTGCTGAGATGATGGTCGCAACATCCTTCAACAGCACTGGCGCGCCGTTTTTGTAGGCCACCACCAGGTTCTGATATTGCGAGGCATCGGTGATCTGGTCGTTGGCGTTGATGGTATAGGATTGCGCCGGGCCGTCGAAACTGCCTTTCGGCGTGTTGACGTTGAGATTGCCGATCAGCGTGCGGATATTATCGATGCTGATGCCGTAAGCGGCGAGCGCCAGCGGATTGACCTGAACCCGCACCGCAGGGCGGTTGCCGCCGCTTAAAATCACCAGCCCCACGCCCGGCGCTTCGGAAATTTTCGCGGCGAGATGGGTGTTGGCGATTTCCTCGAGCGTGGTCAGCGGCAGGGTTTTGGAGGTCACCGCCAGCGTCAGTATCGGCGCATCCGCCGGATTGACCTTGGCATAGATCGGCGGTGCCGGCAGATCAGACGGCAGCAGATTGCCGGCGGCGTTGATCGCCGCCTGCACCTCCTGCTCGGCGATATCCAAACTCAACGCCAGTGAGAATTGCAGCGTGATGACGGAGGCTCCCGCCGCACTGACCGAAGACATCTGGCTCAGGCCGGCCATTTCGCCGAGCTGGCGTTCCAGCGGTGCGGTGACCGAAGAGGTCATCACCTCCGGGCTGGCGCCCGGGTAGAAGGTCTGCACCTGAATGGTCGGATAATCCACATCCGGCAGCGCTGAGACCGGCAGGAATTTATACGCCACCAGGCCAACCAGCACGAAGGCGATCATCAGCAGGGATGTCGCGACCGGGCGGAGAATGAACAGGCGTGACGGGTTCATTCCGTCTTGTGGTGACGGTGAGATTTGCCGGTTGCCGGCGCCGCAGTGCCGGCGGGCGTTGCGACCACGATCTTCGCGCCATCCGACAGCCGGTCCACGCCATCGGTCACCACCTCATCACCCGGCTGCAGACCGGCGGTGATGACGGTGTTTATGTTGTCGGTCGCGCCTGTCGTGACTTTGCGCACCGTCACGGTGTGATCCGCATTGACCAGATAGACATAGGCCCCCGGCGCACCGGTCTGCACGGCGACGGAGGGCGCCAGCACCGCGTTCTGCAAGGTGGTGACCAGCAGATGGATGTTGACGAATTCGTTCGGGAACAGCGCCTCATCGGCATTGGCAAAAGTGGCGCGCAGTTTCACCGTGCCGGTCGAGGTATCGACCTGATTATCCACCGCCGTCAGCGACCCTTGCGCGAGTGCGGTCTGATCATCGCCGGTATAGGCCGTCGCGGTCAGCGCGATGCCATTGCGCATCTGCGTCAGTACCGGCGTGAGTTGCGTCTGAGGCACATTGAAAATCACCGTGATCGGGGCGATCGTGGTGATGACCACGATACCGGTTGTGCTGCCGGAGGTGACGTAATTGCCGGGGTCAACCAGCCGCAGGCCAACGCGCCCGGCTACCGGTGCGGTGATATGGCAATAGGTGAGATCGAGATTGGCGGTGTCGATATTCGCCTGGTCGATTTTCAGGGAGGCCTGATTCTGTGCCACCAGGAACGTCTGGTCGGCGACCTGCTGTTCGGAGATGGAGTCCTGGCGCTGCAGCGCTGTATAACGCGCAAGGTCGGACTGCGCCTGGTGCAGCAAGGCGGTATCGCGGGCATATTGTCCCTGATATTGTTCGAGCTGGATTTGATACGGCCGCGGGTCGATCTGCGCCAGAAACTGCCCTTCCGTGACATCCTGACCTTCGGTGAAGGCAACCGCGGTGAGGTAACCGCTGAGCTGCGGCAGCACGGTTACGGTGGCGATCGGGGTGACGGTGCCGAGAGCTGTGAGCTGCTCCGGCATTGACCCCGCGATTATTTTCGCAATGCCGACGGTTTGCGGCGCCGGACCGCCGGTTTTTTTCGGTACCCCAAGATGCCGCCACAGCGCGATGGCGATGAGCGCCAGCAGCAACAAGCCAGCCCAGCGCCATTTGCGTGAACGTTTCACTGGCTTTGTCACATCCACGCGCAGCATCTCCTTGGCCTGGCCATTCTATAACGCAACTGCCGGCGGCAGCAGTTACATCGGACTATACTTTTATCACAAAGAGTAACTAACGCCCGATGAAGCCAAGGCCGCCCATATAGGGCTGCAAAACCTCAGGTATCGCCACGCTGCCATCGGCCTGCTGATAGGTTTCCAGCACCGCAATCAGCGCCCGGCCGACCGCCACGCCGGAGCCGTTCAATGTATGAACAAAGCCGAGGGTTTTGCCGTCGGCAGCGCGGAACCGGGCGCTCATGCGCCGGGCCTGGAAAGCATTTGTGTTGGAGCAGGAGGAAATTTCGCGATACGCTCCCTGCCCCGGCAGCCAGACTTCGAGGTCGTAGGTTTTGGCGGCGGAAAACCCGGTATCCCCGGCGCATAGCAGCATGCGGCGGTAAGGCAGCCCAAGGCGCTCCAGGATGGTCTCGGCACAGCGGGTCATGCGTTCATGCTCGGCCTCGCTCTCATCCGGATGGGTGATGCTGACCATCTCGACCTTGGAGAACTGGTGCTGGCGCAGCATGCCGCGGGTATCGCGCCCGGCGGAGCCGGCCTCGGAGCGGAAACAAGGGGTGAGTGCGGTGAGGCGGATCGGCAGATCTGCCACCGGCGTGATCTCGCCAGCCACGAGATTGGTCAGTGGGACCTCGGCGGTCGGGATCAGCCAGCGGCCATCGGTGGTCTTGAACAAATCCTCGGCGAATTTCGGCAGCTGCCCGGTGCCGAACATCGCAACATCGTTCACCAGCAGCGGCACCGCGGTTTCGGTGTAGCCGTGCTCGTTGGTGTGAACATCCAGCATGAATTGGCCGAGGGCGCGCTCCAGCCGCGCCAGCGCGCCGCGCAGAACAGTGAAACGGGCGCCGGCGAGCTTGGCGGCGCCGGTGAAATCCATCAGGCCGAGGGCCTCGCCGAGTTCGAAATGCTGCTTGGGGATGAAAGGAAAATTCTGGATGCCGCCAAAGGTTTTTATTTGAAAATTGGCTGTTTCATCACGCCCTTCCGGAACATCTTTATCCAGCACGTTCGGCAGGCTGGAAAGTAGCCCCTGTAGCACAGCATCGGCCTCGGGTAAGCTCGCCTGCGCGTCCGAGGCAAGTTTACGCATGGCCAGCCCTTCGGCTTCCAGAACATCCGTAGCTTCGCCATTCCTCTTCGCAGCACCGATTTTTTTTGAAAGGGCGTTCTGGTCGGCCTGGGTTTTTTCCAGAGTGCCGACAATCATGCGACGGTGCTTATCCGCTTCCAGGATTGCCCCCGCAGCAGGCGGCAAATTCCGCCGCTTCATAGCGGCATCAAATGCATCGCCGTTTTCGCGCAAAGTGCGGATATCATGCATCGCCGGCATCCGCTTCAGGCGCGAGCTTCGGTTCCACCATCTTCACCGAAAATACCGAAATCTCGTAGAGAATGATCAGCGGAAACGCCAACAGCGATTGCGTCAATATGTCCGGCGGCGTCAGCACCGCCGCCACGATAAAGCAGCCGACATAAGCGTAGCGCCGGTATTTTCGTAAGCCCGCGGAAGAAATAATGCCCACCTTGCCAAGCAGCGTCAGCAGCACCGGCAGTTCGAAGGACAGTCCGAAGGCGAAGATCAGCTTCATCACCAGATTCAGATAATCCGAGACCTTGGCCATCAGATCGATTTTCACGGCGCTGCCGGGCGCGGTGTTTTGAAAGCTCAGAAAGAATTTCCAGGCTGCCGGAAATACCACGTAATAAGCCAGCGCGCCGCCGGCGAAAAACAGGATCGGCGTGACCACCAGAAACGGCAGCATCGCCCGCTTTTCCTTGCGGTACAGGCCGGGGGCGATGAACATCCAGAGCTGCGTCGCCACTACGGGGAAGGAAATGAACGCAGCGCCAAAAATGGCAACTTTGATATAGGTGAAAAACGCCTCGTAAAGTGCCGTATAGATCAGCTCCGGCTTCTCGCCGCGCGCCTTCAACGCATTGGCCAGCGGTGCCGCCAGAAAATCATAAATCCGCGGCGCGAAATGATAGCACAGGAAAAACGCCAGTAGAAACGCCACCGCGGACCAGATCAGCCGCCGCCGCAGCTCGCTCAAATGCTCGAGCAGCGGCATTTCCTTGTCGTTGATCTCATTTTCGTTATTCACGGCATCCATATCATTAGCGTCCCCAGCGCCTGGTGCCCGGCGGTATGAACGCCGGTACCGGGGCTTTGCGCGCGGCCTCCGGCGGAATGAAATCCGGCGAGTCCGGCAATGGCTCCTCCACCACCACCGGCACCACCGGCGCCGCCTTGGCGGTGAACGGATCGCCGCTCAGGGCGGTTTTCAGGCTGCCGTCAGGGTCGATCTGCTGTGCCGCAGCACCCTTGAAATCAAAGCGCCGCAGCTTGCTGATCTCGGTTTTTACATCCGAAAGATTGGCCTCACGCATCATCTCATCGACATGGCCCTGGAATTCCGCAGCCATGCCACGTGCCTTGCGGATCATCGCCGTGACGGTGCGCACCGCTACCGGCAAATCCTTCGGCCCGATGGCGATGAGTGCCACCGCCATGATCAGGCCGATTTCTCCCCAGGAAAATCCAAACATAGATTGCTTTCTAACGCGCTTTGCAGATCGCGCCGATGCGTAGCAGGCTCACTCAGGCGGTCAAGCCGGGGTCGGAGGTTGCGCCAGTGCCCTGACGATCCGCTCGAGCCCGGCATCGCGCAAGCCGAGTTCGGCCAGATGCGCCACGGTATTGCTCAAATACTCCTGGCAAGTGCCAAGATCGCCGCAACCGGCACGGATCATTTCGGCGGTCTGCGTGACGCTCAGCTCCGGCAGGTAGCGCGGATGCTTGCGGTTCACCACGAAGGTGAGCGCCTTGATCTCGCCCGCGGCCGTAACAGCGCGCACCCAGCGGGCGTTATAGGAGCCGCCATACATCTCGCGTTGCCATAAAACGCCCAACTCCTCGCGTACTTGTGCGGCCGCGATGCGGAATGCCACACCCCGGCAGGACCCACCATGATCGAGTGCCAGCATCAGCCCCGGCTGCGCCTGGGTGCCGCGCCCGGTGTACATTTTCAGACAAAAACGCCGATGCCAGCCATGCACGGTGGCGACACTCTGCGAGATGAAATGCATCGCCGGATTCCAGATCAGCGACCCATAGCCGAATATATACAAATCCTCGCCCGTCTGGTGCGCAATGAGCGTTGCCTCCAGCAGCGCTGCCATTTCCGCCTCGGTACGAAACTTCATATCCGGATGTGCCCGCGCCAGCACACGCATGCGCGCCAGCATAGTGCCATCGGACAGCGTGTCGCGGGTGATGCGCACTGTCATGGCGGTGCCGCCGCGGGCGCTGCAGGGTCAATCAGCAGATCCTCGCGCTTCGGCAGGTCGCGCAGGTCACTCAAGCCGAATTGCGCGAGAAAAGCCGGCGTGGTGCCCCACAGCGTAGGCCGCCCGGGGCTTTCCTTGCGGCCGCGCGCGGTGATCAACTGGTTTTCCAAAAGCAGGTCCAGCGTGGCCTGGGACAAGGTGGCGCCGCGTATATCCTCGATTTCACTGCGGGTGACGGGCTGGTGGTAGGCGACGATCGACAGCGTCTCCATCGCCACGCGCGGCAACCGGCGCGGCAGCTCCACCACCTTGCGCAATACCGGTGCGAGGTCGGCGGCGGTGCGGAACTGCCAGCCGCCGGCAGCCGCGGCCAACACCACGCCGCGTTGCGCGTATAACGCGGCCAGGGCCGTCAGCACCGCATCCACATCGGTCTCCCCCGGCAGCAGATTGGCCAGCGTGCGCGGCAGCACCGGCTCGCGGCTGGCAAAAATCACCGCTTCCGCCAAGCGGACCGCGTGATCGAATATCTCATCTGTCTCACTCATGGGCACCCTTGCGGATTAATATAGGGCCGAATTCCTGGTCCTGGCGCAAGGATAATGTCCCATGGCGCGCCAGTTCCAGCCCGGCCAGCAAGGTTGCTGAAATCGCAGCCCGGCGCGCCAATGCGCCACCCGGCAATGTCTCCGGCAGAAAGTCTTCCAGCGCCGACCAGTCCGGCAGGCTGCCGAGCAGCCGCCCCAACCGGTCCAGCGCGTTCTGCACTGAAAAATAGGTCATCGGCTGCGGCCGGTATTGCAGTTTGGCGCCGGCACGGCGGCGCGCCCCCAGATAGCCGGACAGCAAACTGCCGATATCGACACGCAGGCGCGAGCGGTCGGTTTGCATAAAATCCTCGGCAGCGCCACGGGCGAATTCATCCCACCCCAGTTGCGGCCGCCCCCCCAGCCAGGCCGCCGCCGCCCGCACCACCTGCAGGTCGATCAGCCGGGCAGCCAATAGATCGGCAGCCTGTTCGGCGTCTTCTTCCGGCCCCGCTGCCGGGACCAGCAGCCGCGATTTCAGCCAGGTCAGCCAGGCCGCCATCACCAGCCAGTCGGCCGCCAGCTCAAGCCGTATCTGGCGCGCGCCCTCGATCACCGCCAGAAACTGTTCGACCAATGCCAGGATGGAGATTTTGGCAAGATCAACCTTCTGCGCCCGCGCCAGATCCAGCAAAAGATCGAGCGGCCCCTCGAAGCCGTCCAGCTGCAGCACCAGCGCTTCCACCGGCGCTGCCGACAGGCCAAGGGTTTCAACCATGCGGACTGCCGGCCAGCTGCATCACGAGATGGGTGGCCCAGGGCAGCACGGCATCCAAGGCGTCATGGAAGGGATCGAAATGAACGCCGATTTGCGCTGCCGCCAAGGGGAGCATGAACAATACGATCAGCACCAGGACGATCCCGGCTTTTTCAGATCGCGCCAGCAACCGGGCCAGCGGCAGCGGCAGCAGACCGACGGCGATCCGCCCGCCATCCAGCGGCGGCAGCGGGATCAGGTTGAACAGCCCAAGCACCAGATTGATGACGATGAAGTAAGTCAGAAAATCCTCACCGTAGCCGCTGCGCAGCGCCAAGGCCGCGGCACAGGCGAGGATGAAATTCATCAACGGTCCGGCCAAGGCGACGATCGCCATCAACCGGCGCGGGTTGTGCACACCGTTGATGTTCAGGGCCTGGGCGTTGACAGGTACCGGCTTGGCCCAGCCGAACGCAAACGCCACCCGGCCAATGGTAAGCAATTGCGAAACCACCAGGAACAGCGGCAGCAGTACCGTGCCGATTTTATCCATATGCGAGACCGGGTTCAGCGTCAGCCGCCCGGCCGCCTGGGCCGTGCGATCACCCAGGGCATAAGCGGCAAGCCCATGGGACAGTTCATGCAATATGACCGCAATCAACGTCGCCAGTACGCCGAACACCACGTTTTGTAGCATTTGCGCTGTCATAACGCTTCCAGCACCGAAATATTCCCCGCCATGTCGCCTGGGCAGTACAAAGCAATGTCGCAACCGGCCGCAAGAGCGGCGGTGGCGCGCGCGGCAGGGGTGCCGGTAAGGGCCTGCATCGCCAGATCGTCGCTGATGAGAGTGCCGGTAAAGCCGATCATGCCCCGTATTACGCGCGCGATGACAAGGCGCGAAATGGTGGCGGGATAATCCATGTCATAGGCTTCGTAAATCACATGCGCGGTCATCGCCCAGGGCAGCTGCCGGTTGACCATGAAGGGCAGAAAATCCTGCGACAGATCGGCGGCGGCGATGCGCGGCAGATGCAGATGGCTGTCCACCAAAGCCCGGCCATGGCCGGGGATGTGCTTCATCACCGGTATGATGCCGGCATCCATAATTCCGGCGGCGATTTGACCACCTAATTCGGCCACTTGCGCCGCCGTGCCGCTGATCGCCCGGTCGCCGATCACTTCATTCGCACCCGGATGGAGCAGGTCCAGCACCGGGGCGGCGGTGACGGTGAAACCAGCCTCGCGCACCATCGCGCCCAGCGCCGCGCCATGCGCATAAGCCTCGGCCGCGGTTTGCAGATGCGCCGCAGGGGGCAGGTCAGGCCAGAACGGCGGGCGTAGACGCGCCACCCGGCCGCCTTCCTGATCCAACATGATCTCACCGTCCGGCAGCAGCTCGCGCAACTCGTCATTCAGGGTTTTGAGCTGCGCCGGAGTTTCGATATTGCGAGCGAACAATATCACGCCGCGCGGGCGGTGGCGGCGTAGGAGGGCGCGTTCCTCCAAGGTTAGCGCGGGACCGGCAATGCCGATGATCGCCGGTTTCAAAAAGCCGCCACCTTGCAGGCGGCACCTTTAGCAGCCACGGCGTCGCAGAAACTTTGTGCGCTGGCGGCATCGGCAAAACCGCCGGTGCGCAGCCGCCAGAACGTCACGCCGCTGATGCTGACCTTGCTGATGAGGGGGCTGCGGCCGGCGAACAGGCCCGGCAGCCTGGCCTGTAGCCGTGCCCAGGCGGCCTGCGCGCCGGCTTGATCCACCAGGGCGGCCAGTTGCACCTGTACCGGACCGCTTCCGGACGGCTTGGATAAGGGTTGCACCGGGGAGGCAGGAGGTGCCACGGCCACCGCCGCTGCCGGTGCGAGAGCCGGTGTTGCCGGCGACGTCGGTGCAGATGCGGGTGCAGGTGCAGGTGCAGGTGCAGGCGACGGCGCAGGCGGGGCGAATTGTGCCACATCCGGTGGCGGCGAATCCGGCGCCAGCTGCGCCGGGCCGGCGGACGTCACCCCCGACATGATCTGCACATTGGCATCCGGCACGGTCAGCCCGCCAGGATCGGAAGGCGCCACTCGCAGAGGCTCCTGCGGGGCGGTAATCACCGGCGGGGCGCCAAAACCGGCACCCGGGCGCATCCCGCTCCACAGCATGGCGACCGCAATCACCACCAGGCTGATCCCCCCGGCCGCCATCGCCATGCGCCGCATATCGGTATCGAACACCGGCCGCCGCTGCCGTGTTCTATAGGAATATTCCGGAATATCCTGCCGCCCGTCGTGCAAACTCTACCTCATCTCCTCAACCGGGTTGACACCCAGCACCGCCAGGCCGGAGCGGATGATGACCGCCGTTGCCGTCACCAGGGCCAGCCGCGCCGCTGTTGCCACCGGATCTTCGGCCTGGATGAAGCGCAGTGCCGCATCATCCCGTCCGGCATTCCATAAGGCGTGAAAATCGCCCGCCAATTCATACAGGTAAAAAGCGATTCGGTGCGGCTCCCGCGCCTCTGCAGCCGATTCCACCACGCGCGGCCAGGCGATCAGCCGTCGGATCAGCGCCAGCTCCTCAGGCGCGGTCAGGCTGGACAAATCCGCCTCAGCCAAATTCAGGGCCTCGCCCGCTGCCCGCAGGACACTCCGGCAGCGCGCATGTGCGTATTGCACGTAAAATACCGGGTTATCCCGCGTCTGCGCCACTGCGGCACCTAGGTCGAATTCCATCTGCGCGTCGGATTTGCGCATCAACATGATGAAGCGCACCGCATCGGGGCCGACCTCGTCGATCAGGTCCCGCAATTCCACGAAGGTACCGGCGCGCTTACTCATCCGCACCGGCTCGCCGTTTTTCATAACCCGGACGATCTGACACAACACGAGATCAAGCCGCGCGTCACCGTCGCCAGCCAGCGCCCGCACTGCCGCCTGCATGCGCTTGACATAGCCGCCGTGATCCGCCCCCCACACATCGATCATCGCATTGAAACCGCGCCGCATCTTGTCGGCATGGTTGGCGATATCGTTGGCGAAGTAGGTATTGGAGCCATCGGATTTACGCACCGGCCGGTCGATGTCGTCGCCGAAATCCGTGGAGCGGAACAAGGTCTGCCGGCGCGGCTCCCAATCCTCCGGGGTCTTGCCCTTGGGCGGCTCCAATATGCCCTCATAGATCAGACCACGGGCGGCCAGCGCCGCGAGCGCGCGCTCCACCCCGCCGGCTTCGATCAATGCACGCTCCGAGATAAACACATCGTGCCGGACGCCCAGCGCTGCGAGATCATCCTTGATCAGCCCCAACATCTTGCCGATGGCAAAATCGCGGACCACCGGCAGCCAGTCCGGCTCCGGCAGATCGACGAATTTATCGTCATAGGCAGCAGCCAGTTCAAACCCGACAGGCACCAGATAATTGCCGCCGTATTGCAGCCCGCCCGGCACCGCAGCCGCATAGACATCGGCCTTGGCCGGTAAATCCAAAGCCTGCAAATATCTCACATACACCGAGCGCGCCAAGGCGACGACCTGGGCGCCGGCATCGTTGACATAATATTCCTTGGTCACGGCGTAACCTGCTTTGCTCAGCAAATTGGCCAGCGCGTCTCCTACCACAGCACCCCGGCAATGGCCGACATGCAGCGGCCCGGTTGGATTGGCCGAAACATATTCGATATTGACGGGGCCCAGGCGCTGCGCGCCGTCGCCATAGGCTGGCCCCGCCCGCAGGATCACCGGTATCTGCTGCAACAAAAGCGCCGCTGCCAAGGTGATGTTGACGAAGCCGGGCCCCGCCGGTGCCGCCAGCGCGATCTCCGGCCGTGTCATCAGGCGCGCCGCCAGAGCCGCCGCGATCTCTCTCGGATTTTGCCCCGCCGGCTTGGCCGCGAGCATCGCCGCATTGGTCGCCATATCGCCATGCGCCGCCTCACGGGTCGGCGACACATCGAATTTTGCGCAGACTTCCGGCGGCAGGTCCGGCAGCAGTGCTGCCATCTCCTCCAGCACAAAGCCGCGCAACAGCGAAAACAAATTCTGGGTCATCGTCATCTCAGGCCGGGGTTGCAGGGTCGGTGAGCCGGGCAAATTCATCGAGCGCAAAGCGATCGGTCATGCCGGCGATATAATTGCGCACGGTCGCAGCACATTGCGCGGTTTGCGCCGCCCCTGCCCATACCTGCCAGTCTGGCGGCAACAACTCCGGGCGGCGCAACAGCAGGCTGCCCAACCCGCTCGTCACCATCTGCGCCTTGTAGGACATCCGGTTGACCCGCCAATGCCGGTACATGCGCGCAAACAGAAATTCCTTGATCGTCTGGTTTGCCGCCGCCACCTCCGGCCCGAAGCCGATCACTTCGTGTCCGGCTGCGCGCACGTCATCGGCGCTGCCGGGTGCTAATGCGCCCAGCTTTTCAATGCTGTCCGCCAGCACAGCCTGCACCATGCGGTTGACCACGCGCCGCGTCGTCTCATGCCGTGTGCGTTTGGGGTCGTCCGTCAGCGCCCGGGCCTGGCGCAACGCCTCCCCGGCCACCGGCAGCGCCGCCACATCGTCCAGCGTGAACAGCCCGGCGCGCAGCCCGTCATCCAGATCATGCGCGTGATAAGCGATATCATCCGCAATCGCCGCGACTTGCGCCTCCGCCGAGGCATGGCGCGTCAGATCCAGCGGAAACCGCGCATCGAATTCTGCAATATAGGCCGGCGGTTGCAGCATCGGCCCATTATGCTTGGCCAGGCCCTCCAGCGTTTCCCAGGTCAGATTCAGCCCGTCGAACGCTGCATAGTGATGCTCCAAAACCGTCACCACGCGCAGGCTTTGCGCATTGTGGTTAAAGCCGCCAAACGCCTGCAGGGCTTCATCCAGCCCAGCCTCCCCGGCATGGCCGAAGGGTGGATGGCCGAGGTCGTGCGCCAGCGCCAACGCCTCCGTCAAATCCTCGTCCAACCGCAGGCTGCGCGCCAGGCTGCGGGCGATCTGCGCCACCTCCAGACTATGGGTTAGCCGGGTGCGATAGAAATCCCCCTCATGGGTGACGAAAACCTGCGTCTTATATTGCAGTTTGCGGAATGCCGAGGAATGCACGATGCGGTCGCGGTCACGCTGCCAGGGTGAGCGATCCGTGGCTTCCGGCTCCTGGTGCTGCCGGCCGCGGCTGTATTCAGCCTTCACTGCATAGGGGGCAAGTGTCATGCAATGGGCATACACGAGCGCGGCCCTTCTATCCAAGGGTGGGATGCGCTATATGTGATGCATGAGTGACACCATGGAACAATTCCGGCTTTCCGCCGCGGCGGCCCAGCGTATCGGCGAAATCCTGGCCGCCGAGCCGGGATCTTCGGCCTTGCGCGTGGAGGTGCTGGCCGGCGGTTGCTCCGGTTTTCAATACAAATTCGACCTGACCGGCGACCGCAACCCGGATGATTTGGTGATCACCGCCGCCGGCGCCACCGTTTATGTCGACCCGGTCAGCCTGGACCTGCTCGCCGGCTCGGAACTGGATTACAAGGATGCATTGATGGGTGCGCATTTCGCGGTGCGCAACCCGAATGCCACCTCCTCCTGCGGCTGCGGCACCTCCTTTTCGGTAGACTAACCGGGCGTGAAAATCGTCACCTGGAATGTCAATTCGATCCGGACCAGGGACACTCATGTCGCCGATTTCCTGGTGCGTGAACAGCCCGATGTGCTGCTGTTGCAGGAGATCAAATGCGAGGACCATCAGTTTCCGGCCTTGACCTTCTCCGGCCTCGGCTATGAAGCCGCTATCTGCGGCCAGAAATCCTACAATGGCGTTGCCATCCTGCACCGTCAGGACGTTGAGATAACGCACCGCAAACTGCCCGGCATGCCCGCAACCGATACACAATCCCGCTACATCGAAGCCCGGTTGAACGGCGTTACGGTCGGCAACCTCTACCTGCCCAACGGCAATTCGGGCGGTGACACCGGCTATGCCTACAAACTCGCCTGGATGCAGGCCTTGTACGCCCATGTTGCTAGCCTGCTGGAAGCCGATCAGGATTTCATCCTCGCCGGTGACTACAACGTTTGCCCGAGCGACGCCGACTACGCCCCCGGCACCCTGCCCAAAACCGACGCGCTGATCCGCCCGGAAACCCGCGCGCAATTCAACGCCCTGCTCTGGCTCGGCCTTACCGACTCGCTGCGCGCCCTGTATCCAACCGGCAGCCTATATACATTCTGGGATTACCAGGCCGGCGCCTGGGACCGCAATCTCGGCCTGCGGATCGACCACGCGCTGGCCTCACCCCGCATCGCCGAACGCCTCACCAGCGTTTCAATCGCCAAACCCGAACGCGCGAAAACCCAGCCATCGGACCATGTGCCAGTGGTGGTTGAAATCGAGTAGAAAGCAAGCACTGCTTTTTTGAAAAAAAGCAGCAAAAAACTTTTCTGAGTCAGGGCCTTGGGCGTGATGCGGACAACGCCCCCGGACCAAGCATAAAATTTATGCCGGGGCATGGGCGTTTTCCGCATCACGCCTCAGACCCAGAGAAGCAAAGTTTTTTTGCTTCTTTTTGTTCACAAAAAGAAGTTACTTCCTTACTTCTCAGCCCGCTCTAAACTGGATGTAATTGCTGCCGCCGCCTGCGCGCGGTCGCCCCAGCCGGTGATTTTTACCCATTTGCCTTTTTCCAGGTTTTTATAATGGGTGAAGAAATGTTCGATGGCGTCGCGGGTGATAGCGGGCAGTTCGGCGACTTCGTTGATGCCGGTATATTGCGGGTGGACCTTGTCATGCGGAACGCAGACGATTTTTTCGTCCTGGCCGGATTCGTCTTCCATCAGCAGCAGGCCGATGGGCCGCGCGCGGATGACGGCGCCGGGGATGATGGGGGCGGGGCACAGCACCAGCGCGTCGGCGGGGTCGCCGTCATCGGCCAGGGTGTTCGGAATGAAGCCGTAGGCCGCGGGGTAGAACATCGGTGTGAACACCACGCGGTCCACGATCATGGCGCCGCTGTCCTTGTCGATTTCGTATTTGACATTGGAGCCTTGCGGGATTTCGATCACGACGTTGATATCATGCGGCACGTCGCGGCCGGCGCTCAATTTTGATACGTCCACCTGTGTCTCCTGTTACGAAAGCCTCTGCTCCGTGCATAGCGGCTGACGGGCATCTTGCCAACGCAAGTTGCATGAGTATGGTGCGCCTCGCTCGGGCGCCGGTAGCTCAACGGTTAGAGCGGACCGCTCATAACGGTTTGGTTGCGGGTTCGATTCCTGCCCGGCGCACCAGCGGACTAACGCTCATGCGCCGCATCATCCACCTGCCGGGCAAATGGCGAGAGCAGATAGCTGATGATGTGGCGCCGGCCGGTTTTGATATCCGCCGTCACCGCCATGCCGGGCTGAAATTCGGCCAGGCCTTGATCGGTCTGAATTCCGCTCTGCGATAACGCGATATGCGCCACATAATCCGGCTCCTGCGGCAGCCCCTGGCTGGCTTGCGCGGCCTGGGTTTGGCCATTCGGTTCCGCACCGGCGTTGTAGCCATCATCTTCCGGCGCCTGGCTGGGGGCCATGTCCACGACATCGCGGGAGATACTGATGACGGTTCCCTTCACCATGCCGAACCGGGTAAAATCGAAGGCGCCGATTTTCACTTCCGCCGTCTGTCCGGTGCGCACAAAGCCGATATCCTGGTTCTTGATGCTGGCCTCCACCATCAATTGCTGGCTATCCGGCACCACTGTCAGCAACGCCTGCGCCGGGGTTACGATGCCGCCGACCGTGTGTACGGCGAGTTGCTGAACCGTGCCGGAAATCGGCGCCTGCAATGTGGTCAGGGCGAGCTGCTGTTCGGCCTTGCTTAAATCCTGCGTGGATTCATCGATTTTTTGTTCAGTATCGTCCAAATCTTTGAAAATATTCTTGGCATATTCCGCCTGCACTTGCTCTCGCTCGCGCTGTAGTGCCGCCACATCGGCCAGCGCCGAGCCCTGTTGCGCCTGGGCCAATGCAATACTGGGTCCGGTATCAGCGAGCTGCTCTTCGGCCGTCAGCCAGTCGAGTTTACTACCGACTGCTTGTTTCAACAGCGACGTCCTCATGCCGGCGATTTGTTGCAGAAACGGCTTGTCGACCTGCACCTTATCGATGGTGGCCACGGCTTGCTTCACCTCAAATTGTTTTTCTGCCATCTGCTCGTCGATCGCAGCGATCTTGCCGGCTTCTTCCAGATACTGCGCCTGCATCTGTGCGGTCGCGGAGGCCACCGCCTCGGCGGATGCCGCAGCCGGAATGCGGTTGAGTTGCGGCGCCGCATCGGTGCCAAGCACGCTACGCAGACTTTGCAGACGCGCTTCATCCAGCTGTTCATTTTGCAGATCCTGGGCAAAGCGCAGCACGTCGGCCTTGGCTTGCGTCGGATCGAACGTGATCAGCGCCTGCCCGGCCTGCACATGGTCGCCGTCGTTGACCAGGATGGACTGCACGATGCCTTCCTGAAACGGCTGCAGCACCTTGCTGCGGCCAACCGGCACGATGCGGCCAGGCGCGCTGATGAGTATATCCACCTGGGCGATGCTGGCCCAGACAATGGCAGTGATGGCCGCTGCGGCAATCAGGCCGGCAATCCTTCGTCCGGCGGGCGAGGCCGGGGTTTCGATGATCTCCAGCGCCGCCGGCAAAAATTCAAGCTCATCGGCGTCGCGGGCATTCGGCACCAGCGAAAGATACGCCCTCTTGCTGCGGCCGCCGGCAATCGCACTCATGCCGCGACACCGGATTGCAGCCGGTGCAGAATGGCATAACGGCCGTTCAGCCCGAGCAGTTCATCATGGGTACCATCCTCGATGACGAGGCCGTCTTCCAAGGTTATAATCCTGTCGGCGCCGCGCACGGTCGACAGCCGGTGGGCGATGATGATGACGGTACGATCCAGGCAGATACGACGCATATTGGCCTGGATGGCGCTTTCGCTTTCATAATCCAGCGCACTGGTGGCCTCGTCGAATATCAGGATGCGCGGATTGGTGATCAACGCCCGGGCGATGGCGATGCGCTGCCGCTGGCCGCCGGAGAGCGAGCCGCCACGCTCCTGCACCATTGTGTCGTAGCCTTCCGGCAGTTGCAGGATGAACTCATGCGCCCCAGCCAGCTTGGCAGCATCGATCACGCGCTCGAGCGGTATGCCGGGATCGGCCAGCGCAATATTCTCCCGCACCGAGCGGTTGAACAGCAGGTTTTCCTGCAGCACCACGCCGATCTGGCGGCGCAGCCAGGAAGGGTCCGTCATCGCGAGGTCAATGCCGTCGATCAGCACCCGGCCGGTTTCCGGCACGTAGAGCCGCTGTAGCAGCCGCGCCAGGGTCGACTTGCCGGAGCCTGAAGGCCCGACGATACCGATGACCTGACCGGGACTTACCTCAAGTTCGACCCCACGCAGCACTTGCGGTCCATCCGGGCGATAGCGAAAACACACGCGATCAAACTGTATGCTGCCCTTGATCGGTGGCAGCACGGCGCGTCCCGGGGTAGCCTGCGGCTCCGCCGGCGCGTTCAACAAATCCCCCAGACGGTCCACGGAAATTTTGGCCTGATGAAAATCCTGCCAGATTTGCGCGAGACGCAACACAGGCTGCGAAACCCGCTGGGCAAACATATTGAAGGCTACCAGTTCACCCACCGTCAATGCGCCGTTCATCACCGCCTTGGCGCCGAAAAACAATATCAAAGCGGTAACCAGCTTGCTGACCATCTGTATCAGCTGGCTCGCGTAATTACCAAGATTCTGCACCTGAAACGAAGCGCCGACATAGCCAGCGAGCTGTTCCTCCCAGCGCCGCTGCATCTGCGGTTCGATCGCCATGGATTTCAGCGTCTCGATGCCGCTGACGGTTTCCACCAGAAACGCCTGATTCTCGGCACCGCGCCGGAACCGCTCGTCCAGCCGGCTTTTAAACAACGGCGTGAACCCGGCGCTGAGCAAGGCGTAAAGCGGCAGTGCGGCGATGACGATGAGCGTCAGACTGACCGAATACCAGGCCATAATGGCGAGAAAGACAAAAGTGAAGAACAGATCGATGACCAGGGTGAGTGCTGAACCCGTAATGAATTGCCTGATATTTTCAAGCTCGCGTACCCTCGCCACGCTGTCGCCCACCCGCCGGGAGCCGAAATATCCTAACGGCAGTGCGATCAGATGACGGAACAGCCGCGCCCCCAGCTCGACATCGATCCGGTTGGTGGTGTGGGAAAACACATAGGTTTTCAGAATGCCCAAAACAGTCTCGAAAACCGAGACCAGCAACAAGCCGATGATGAGCACATCCAGCGTTGCAAGATCGCGGTGGCCAAGAACTTTATCGACAACGACCTGGAAAAATAACGGTGTGATAAGCCCGAACAACTGCAGAACGAAGGAGGCAACAAGCACTTCCGTCAGCAGGCGGCGGTATTTATGCATGGCCGCGACAAACCAGCCGATCCCGAAACGCTGACTGAAATCCGCCAATGTCGCACGGCGGGTCAGCAATATCAGCGAGCCATCCCACAGCATTTGCAAATCCTGCTGCGTGATAACCTCTGGCCGCAGGGTGAGTCCGTCCTGGATCAGCGCCTTGTCTTCAATGATTTTGACCAGAATGAAAAAACCGCCGTCCTTGCGCTGCGCGATTGCCGGCAGCGGGGTCGTGAGCAGGGTACGCCACTGCCGCCCGTTAACCGCTCTGGACTTCAGGCCCATCTGACGGGACAGCCTGACCAGATTTTCTACGTCAGCCTTAGCACCGCCATGCCCCAGCCGGTGGCTTAGGCTAGCTGGGTCCGCTGGAAGGCCGTGATAGCGCAGCAAAATGGCGAGGCAGGAAATGCCTGGATCATCAGGCTTGGCATTTTCAAACCTTACGGCCTCTGGACTGAGGTCATTCGCATTAAAATCCAACGATCATCTCACACCTTGGCTCAATTCAATTTAAAGTAGATTTTTCCATTTGGCAGGCTGACCATAATGTCGCCTGCAGTGCAAGGAGTTTTTACAAGGTTGACTTGATAACATTCTGTAAAATTGCATTTTTATTTCAGTTACGATGCAGGACACCTAATCACGCGCTCAGCAATGACGTTTATAATGACATACATTTCTTAAGATCATTTAAACATCATATTTTCTACCTAAAATAGATTAAGTTATAATTTTATATGCCGCCTTTCCATAAAGAAATTTTTTATATATCGAATTTTTGAAACTGATCTCGATCTATTGTTTGTAACAAGTTGATTTTAAAAGATTAAAATAATTACTTATAAATTAAGAAAAATTTATGTTATTTTAATCGCATTCTTAGGTTGTGCTGCGTTAACTGCTTATCAGAAAGATACCCACAGCCTCATCCAATATTTTACACCGAAGGAAATTAATGTGTCGTCATCTACAACCTTAACGGGTACCGATACGCTTGTTCTCGCTTTATCCGAAGATGCCTACCTCGGTAATGCTACCTTTACGGTGAGTGTGGATGGCGTGCAAATAGGCGGAGCTCAGTCAGTTACCGCGCTACATTTAAGTAATCAGACAGAAAACTTTGTGATTAAAGGGGCATTTGGCAATGGCCCTCATAAAATAACGATTACATTTTTAAACGATCTTTATAATAGTAGCATTCAGGGGGGGGATCGTAATCTATACGTAAATTCCCTGTCACTGGATGGCACAACTATTATAGAAGCCGCGGCGCAGGATAATGCCGGTAGTGCATCGTATACAATCCAGTCTCATGAGGCTACTACGGTTGTCACCCCGCCCGCCGTCACCATCGCCACCCCGGTGCAGACGGCGGCGTCTTCAACCGTCACCCTGACCGGCACTCTCAGCGGTGCCGCCGGCACTGCTGTGGAAATCTACAACGGCACCTCGGCACTTGGCACCGCCACTCTGAACGGCAGCGGTGGATGGAGTTATGCCACCAGCCTCGCCACCGGCAGCTATAACTTCAGCGCCGTCGCCACAGATCTCTCCGGCAATACCGCAACAGCAACGGACCCCGCATTCTTCGTATACCCGCAAACCGATACGTTGGTGCTCAGCCTCTCCGAAGATTCCTATCTGGGTGTCAATGCGCAGTTCACGATCAGCGTCAACGGCACGCAGATCGGTGGTACCCAATACGTAACCGCACTGCATTCGGCCGGTCAGGTGGAAAATTTCGTCTATACCGGCGCCTACGGCAACGGCGCCGATAAAGTCGTCGTCACCTTTTTGAACGCCGCATCAGGGTCAACCGGCGCACGCAATTTGTATTACAGCGACATAACAATCAACGGCTACGTCAACCCGCAAACTTACGAACAAAAATCCAGCAGTGCTCAAAGTTTCACCGTCAATACGCCCGCCAAACTATACCCCTCCGTAGTACCCACCGTTACCATCGGGACACCTCTACAGACCGCCGCGACGGCAATCGTTCTGAGCGGCACTTACACGGGAGCGGCTGGAACTTCGGTCGAAATTTACAGCGGCTCGACCGCCGTCGGCACTGCCTCACTTAACAACGACGGCACCTGGATCTATGGCGCCATCTTTACACCGGGTAATTATAATTTCAGCGCCGTGGCCACGGATCTGACAAATAACACCGCCACGGCAACCGCACCGGTTTTTTCAGTCTATCCGCAAAGCGATACTATAGTGCTTGGCCTTTCCGAAGATGCTTATCTAGGCAACGCTGCCTTCACGGTCAATGTAGACGGCACGCAGGTCGGCGGCACACAAACGGTAACTGCCTCGCACACCGCCGGACAGACTGAAAATTTTGTGCTGCTCGGAAACTTCGGCCCTGGCGCTCATACAGTCGCGGTTACGTTTACCAATGATCTGAATGGCGGTACCGCCGGTGACCGCAATCTATATATCAATACCGTCACTATGGACGGTTCGACATTTACCGAAAATCACGCACAAACCAGCAACGGAACGGCCAGTTTCAGCATTGTGGCGCCCAATTACATCATACCACCCACCGCACCTACCATCACCATCGCAGCACCCGTCCAGACCATAGACTCATCCATCGTCACATTGTCCGGCAGCATGACCGGAGCTGCCGGAACCGCCGTCGAAATCTACAACGGCGCCACCGCCATCGGCACCGCCACCCTGAACGGCAGCGGCGGCTGGAGCTTTACCACCAGCCTCGTCGCCGGCAGCTATAATTTCAAAGCCGTCGCTACCGATCTATACGGCAGCACGGCAACCGCCGCCGATCCCGCATATTTCGTCTATCCAACAACAGATACGCTGGTCCTCAGCCTGGCCGAAGATGCCTATCTTGGCGATGCCCAATTCACCGTCAGTGTTGACGGTACTCAGATCGGCGGCGTCCAATCCGTCACCGCGTCACAGGCCGCCGGCCAGACCGAGAATTTTGCTCTTACAGGCGCGTTCGGCCCTGGGCCGCATACTGTCGCAGTGAATTTTACGAATGACGCGTCAGGGCCTGGTGGCGACCGTAATCTCTACATCGACGGCATCACGCTCGATGGTCAGACTACGCCCGAAACCTGGGAACAAAAATCTGCCGGCGCCGCCTATTTTACCGTTACCACCCCCGCCACCGTCACCACCGTCAAACCGCCCGCCGTCACCATCGCCACCCCGGTGCAGACGGCGGCGTCTTCAACCGTCACCCTGACCGGCACTCTCAGCGGTGCCGCCGGCACTGCTGTGGAAATCTACAACGGCACCTCGGCACTTGGCACCGCCACTCTGAACGGCAGCGGTGGATGGAGTTATGCCACCAGCCTCGCCACCGGCAGCTATAACTTCAGCGCCGTCGCCACAGATCTCTCCGGCAATACCGCAACAGCAACGGACCCCGCATTCTTCGTATACCCGCAAACCGATACGTTGGTGCTCAGCCTCTCCGAAGATTCCTATCTGGGTGTCAATGCGCAGTTCACGATCAGCGTCAACGGCACGCAGATCGGTGGTACCCAATACGTAACCGCACTGCATTCGGCCGGTCAGGTGGAAAATTTCGTCTATACCGGCGCCTACGGCAACGGCGCCGATAAAGTCGTCGTCACCTTTTTGAACGCCGCATCAGGGTCAACCGGCGCACGCAATTTGTATTACAGCGACATAACAATCAACGGCTACGTCAACCCGCAAACTTACGAACAAAAATCCAGCAGTGCTCAAAGTTTCACCGTCAATACGCCCGCCAAACTATACCCCTCCGTAGTACCCACCGTTACCATCGGGACACCTCTACAGACCGCCGCGACGGCAATCGTTCTGAGCGGCACTTACACGGGAGCGGCTGGAACTTCGGTCGAAATTTACAGCGGCTCGACCGCCGTCGGCACTGCCTCACTTAACAACGACGGCACCTGGATCTATGGCGCCATCTTTACACCGGGTAATTATAATTTCAGCGCCGTGGCCACGGATCTGACAAATAACACCGCCACGGCAACCGCACCGGTTTTTTCAGTCTATCCGCAAAGCGATACTATAGTGCTTGGCCTTTCCGAAGATGCTTATCTAGGCAACGCTGCCTTCACGGTCAATGTAGACGGCACGCAGGTCGGCGGCACACAAACGGTAACTGCCTCGCACACCGCCGGACAGACTGAAAATTTTGTGCTGCTCGGAAACTTCGGCCCTGGCGCTCATACAGTCGCGGTTACGTTTACCAATGATCTGAATGGCGGTACCGCCGGTGACCGCAATCTATATATCAATACCGTCACTATGGACGGTTCGACATTTACCGAAAATCACGCACAAACCAGCAACGGAACGGCCAGTTTCAGCATTGTGGCGCCCAATTACATCATACCACCCACCGCACCTACCATCACCATCGCAGCACCCGTCCAGACCATAGACTCATCCATCGTCACATTGTCCGGCAGCATGACCGGAGCTGCCGGAACCGCCGTCGAAATCTACAACGGCGCCACCGCCATCGGCACCGCCACCCTGAACGGCAGCGGCGGCTGGAGCTTTACCGGAGATCTCTCGCCTGGCGCCTATAATTTCAAAGCCGTTGCCACCGATTTGTATGGCGCTACCGCCAGCGCCACCGATCCGGTTTTCAGCGTGGCCTACCCTGCCCCGGTTGTCACGATTGCCTCGCAAGTTCTAGCAAGAGACACCGGTATCAGCGCGACCGATAACGTCACCAGCAATGGTGCGATCACACTTACAGGCACTGTAGGGGGCACTGCTGGCACCACAGTCCAAATCAAAGACGGCGCAACTGTACTCGGCAACGCTACCGTGAATAATACTGGCGGCTGGAGCTTTGCCACCACGCTTGCTGCCGGCACTCACAGTCTAAGCGCCATAGCGACGGACCCGGCCGGTAACAGCTCCAGCACCACGGCTGAGCCGACGATCATCGTCGAGACTAGCGCGCCGGCTGTCAGCATCACATCGCAGGTGCTGGCTCAGGACACCGGCGCCAGCGCCAGTGACAATATCACCAGCAATGGCGGGATTACGCTCAGCGGCACCATCAGCGGCGCGCCCGGCACAGTGGTACAGATTGCCGATGGCACGGCCATTCTAGGCAACGCCACGCTGAATAACAGCGGCGGCTGGAGCTTTACCACAACACTTAGCACCGGTACCCACGTGCTGACAGCCATTGCCACCGACCCAGCCGGCAACAGTTCCAGAACCGCGGCAGAGCCAACCATCATGGTGGAAACCTCAGCACCTGTCATCACCATCGCAGCACAGGTGCTGGCCGACGACACTGGCATCAGTGCCACCGACAATGTCACCAATAACGGGGCCGTTACGCTTACTGGTGCTGTTAACGGCGCTGGCGGCACCATCGTGCAGATACTGGATGGCACCAATGTGCTCGGTACAGCCACGCTCAATAATAGTGGAGGCTGGAGTTTTGCCACAACACTAGGCGCCGGCAGCCATGCTTTATTCGCCACCGCAACAGATCTGGCGGGCAACAGCACCAGCACCCCTACCGAGCCGGTAATTACAGTACTGACTGCGGTACCGCAGGTTGCCATCACCACCCAGGTGCTGACCGACGATACCGGCAGCAGCTCGACCGACAACATTACCAGTGACGGCGCCGTCACCCTCACCGGCACCGTCACCGGGACGGCCGGCACACTCGTGCAGATCATCGATGGCGGCACCGTGCTCGGCACGGCCACGCAGAACGGCAGCGGCGGCTGGAGCTATGCCACCACCCTCGGCGCCGGCAGCCATGCGCTTACCGCCATCGCCACCGACCAGGCCGGCAACACCGCCTCCAGCGCCCCGGCACCCCTGATCATTGTGGAAAACGGTGCGTTGGCAGTCTACATTACCTCGCAGGTGCTGACCCAGGACACAGGCGTCAGCGCCACCGATAACGTCACCAGCAACGGCGCTGTTACCTTGACAGGCGTGGTCAGCGGTCCGGCTGGCACCACTGTGCAGGTTCTGGACGGCAGCACGGTGCTCGGCGCTGCGACCGTCGGTACGGATGGCAGTTGGAACTTCGCCACCACGCTTGGCGCCGGCAGCCACGCCTTGTCCGCTACTGCTACAGACCCGGCAGGCAATACCCTCACCTCCACGGCTGAGCCGGTCATCATCGTGGAGACGACGCCACCGGTCGTCAGCATCACATCGCAGGTGCTGACTCAGGACACCGGCGCCAGTGCTACCGACAATATCACTAGCAATGGCGCCGTGACCCTCACCGGCACCTTCAACGGCGCGGCGGGGACAATCGTGCAGATTGCCGATGGCACCACCGTGCTGGGCAACGCCACGCTGAACAACAGCGGTGGCTGGAGCTTCGCCACCACGCTCAGCCCTGGTACGCATACCTTGAACGCCATCGCCACCGACCCTGCCGGCAACAGCGCCGCCACCGCAAAACAACCGGCCATCACCGTCGATACGACAGCTCCGGGTGTTACCATAACATCGCAGGTCCTGGCGCATGACACCGGCGCCAGCGGCACCGATAACATCACCAGCAACGGCGCGGTAACGCTCACCGGCACCGTCAGCGGCGGCCCCGGCGTCATCGTGCAGGTGCTCGATGGCACGGTCCTGCTAGGCACCGCCACGCTGAACGGCAATGGCGGCTGGAGTTACGCGACAACGCTCGGCACCGGCACGCATGCGCTGGCCGCCCTCGCCACGGATCTCGCCGGCAACACCACCACCACCCCAGCCGAACCTGTGATCACCGTGGAGACCACGCCGCCCGGTGTCAGCATCACCGCACCGGTGCAAACCGCGGGAACCACAACGGTGACAGTCAGCGGCACGGTTTCAGGGCCGGCCGGCACCAGTGTCAAAATCTACAATGGCGCAACCGTGCTGGGCACCGCGACGGTCAGCAACGGCAGCTGGAGCTTTGCAGCTTCCCTGGCTGCCGGCGCGTATAATTTTACCGCCACCGCTACCGACCCGGCCGGCAATGCCGCCAGTGTCAGTGACGCCGCCTTTACTGTCACCAACCCTTTGCCGATCGCGCCGGCCACCGTCACCGCCTATGAAAACACCGGTACCGGCACGCGCGGCACGGTCACCGTCACGGTCAGCTCCCCCACGCCCACCACCGGCACGCTGGTGCCTTTAAGTGCACCCGGCAGTCTCGGCCTTAGCCCGCTGGTACTCTATAACTGGAACCCGTCTACCCAGCTGACGCATTTCCTTGCCGCGGAGGCCGCCGTGGCCGCCGGCACGCCTAATGCCCGCGCCAAAATCGTCTCGCTCGGTGATTCGACGACGCTCGGCTATGGCAGTGCTACCGCCAATGCGAGATCTCTATCCTACACCGTCGAACTGGCGCGCTCACTCACGCAGGACGGCATTACATCACAATACGATAACTTCCTGGCCGGTCCTGATACCAATGATACGCGGCTATCTCTGGTCAACGGCGCCTACTGGTGGGTCGGCGGCGGTCCGGTGGATGGCGGCGGCTACGTCGTCAACACCAATACGGTCGGCGAAGGCATCGATTTCACGCTGAACACGCCAGGGAATTATAATCGCGTCGACATCAGCTATATCGACATGGGCAGTGGCAGCGTAAGCGTGGCGATCGATGGCGGACCGGTGCTGACCACCCTGCATTTCGGCAATACCGGGCAGACACTTACGCAAACTGTCGATATTCCAGCCGGCCTGCATTCGGAGGTCAGCCTGCGCGCCACCGCGCCAAACAATTATATCGAAGGCATCAGTTTCTGGAATTCAACCAGCCCTTCCGTCGAGGTTTACAATTCCGGTATTGCCGGCTGGGATTCCACCGAGGCTAATACCAGCACCTATCAGGGCAACACTCTCCTTGGCTCGACCAACGGCTATGGCGAAACCGCCGGTGCCGCCGAGCAGGATCCAAATCTTGCGATCATCGATATCGGCATCAACGACATTAACAGCAATCTCGATACCACCGCGCAGACCATCAACAATATTTCACAAATGGTGGCCTCGCTGCGCTCAGTCGGTTCGGATGTCATCATCATGATCCCGCAGCCGTTCGGGGATAATCAATACGCCACCGCACTGCCGGCCTTGCGCTCGGCTTTGCAATCCCTCTCGCTGGCGCAGAATGTTCCGCTGATCGATCTATCGGCAACCTATGGCAATAATTTCTCGGCTTTGTACAATGGCGGCCTGATGTATGATACGTTGCATCCGGATGCGACACTTTATGCAGATATCGGCTCACAGCTGGCAGCCCTGCTGACCAGCGCCACCACCTCGACCAGCACCTCCGTGACAATGGCAGGTTCCAGCGGCAACGATACGCTGACCGGCACCTCGACCGCGAACACGCTGGTCGGCAATGGCGGCAGCGACATCTATGTCCTGAACGCGACTAACCAGAATGATACAATCGTCAACGGCTCTTCCACAACCACCACCGCGCAAGGCGAACTCAGCATCACCAATGCGAACCATAACCAACTTTGGTTGGCGCAATCGGGAAACAATCTGGTCGTCGATGTTCTCGGCACCACTGAGCAAGCCACCATCCAGAACTGGTACAGCGGCAATGCCGGCGCCAAGCTGCAGACCGTGCTGGCAAGCGATAATTTAAAGCTTGACAGCAGTCTGCAAACCCTGGTGCAGGCAATGGCCAGTTTCTCCGCCAACAATCCTAATTTCAACCCGATGACGACGACCCACACCACGCTGACGGACAGCTACTTCGGCAGCACGCTGGCCGCATCGGCAACATCGTCATGGCATACATGATATATCCCAATCATGACGCATATTGTCGCTTTACAAAAGGTAATCCTCTGTTAACTTTTTTTGGAGTATTTAATTAGGAAACCAATCGTTTGACATCTACCCTGGTTTTAAGTCTTTCCGAAGACGCATATCTCGGCGATGCAGCGTTCACAGTCAATATCGACGGCATCAAACAGGGTGGCACTCAAACTGTTACGGCCCTGCATGATAAAGGCCAGTTCGAAAACTTCGTTTATTATGGAAATTTTGGCACGAGCGCGCCTGTTGTTGAGATCACATTTCTGAATGATGCCTATAAATCGGGTGCTACGGGCGGTGACCGCAACCTTTATGTTAAGCAAATAACGCTCGACGGCGCCACTACAGCCATAAATTTTGAACAAAAATCTGCCGGAACAGTCAGCTATAAACCCCAGCTCCGTAGTGCCAACGCCCCCGCCGAGCAGCCGGAAATTACGATATCAAAACCGGTGCAAACAGCAAATTCGACAACGGTTTCATTGAATGGCACGATAGCTGGAACTGCCGGTACAAGCGTGGAGATTTATAACGGATCGACCGCGATCGGCACCGCCAGCCTGAACAATAGTGGCGGCTGGAGCTATACTGCCAGCCTGACCGCGGCCAATTATAATTTCCGGGCTGTGGCCACGGATTTATTTGGCAATACAGCCGCTGCCAACGATGCCGGTTTTACCGTCCAGCCGCAAACCGATAATCTGACCTTGAATTTGTCTGAAGACGCCTACCAGGGCGATGCGCAATTCACTGTCAGTGTCGACGGTGTACAGATCGGCAGCCCGCTATATGTGACCGCTTCACATGCGCTGGGGCAAAGCCAAAATTTCAGCTTTACCGAAAATTTCGGCGCTGGCCCGCATAAGGTGGCCGTCACCTTCCTGAACGACGCGTATAAAAGCGGGGCCTCCGGTGGCGATCGTAACCTCTACGTCAATACCATCACGCTTGACGGCACCACCTGTATTGAAAACTACGCACAGCTTGCAGACGGCACTGGCTATTTCACCTTTGGCCCTTTGCCTACCGCACCCGGTAGCCTTACCGCCTATGTCAGTAGCGGCAACACGCCCCGCACCACCACCACGGTCAATATCGACGGCTCATCCAGCTTCGGCACATTGGTGCCGCTCAGCCCCGCCGGCAGTATCGGCCTTGACCCGCTGGTGCTTTATAATTGGAACCCTGCCACGCAGCTTACGCATTTTCTTGCAGCAGAGTCAGCGGTGGCAGCCGGCACCGCCGGCGCACGCGCCAAGATCGTTGCGATTGGTGACTCAACCAGCCTCGGCTATGGCAGCGCCGACAGCAATGGGCGTGCCCTTTCCTATCCGGTCGAACTATCTCGTGCCCTGACGCAGGATGGCGTACGGTCGCAATACGATAATTTCCTTGGCGGCCCCGATAGTAACGATACGCGCATCACGCTGGTGAACGGTGCCTATTGGTGGGTCGGCGGCGGCCCGGTGGATGCCGGAGGCTATGTCGTTAACACGCAATATGCCGGCGAAGGTGCAGACTTCACACTCAACACTCCTGGCAATTACGATCGCGTCGATATCAGCTATATCGACATGGGCAGCGGCAGCGTCACTGTCGGCATCAATGGCGGCCCAGTGCTGGCGACGTTGCATTTCGGCAATACCGGCAAGACCATGACACAGACGGTTGACATCCCTGCGGGTCTGCATTCACAGGTCAACATCCGCGCCGCCTCACCGAAGGTTTATATCGAGGGTGCGAGCTTCTGGAATTCCACCAGCCCTGCCGTGGAAGTCTATAATGCCGGGATAGCCGGCTGGGATTCGACCCAGGCCAATACGAGCATATATAATGGCGCTACCCTTACAGGCTCAACCGACGGTTATGGCGAAACCGCCGGGGCGGCAGCCTTGCACCCCAATCTTGCGATCATCGATATCGGCATCAACGACATCACCTATGACCTCGACAGTACCGCCAAGTCCGTCGCCAATATCTCGCAAATGATCGCCTCGCTACGGTCAGTGGGTTCGGATGTGATCATCATGATCCCGCAACCGTTCGGCGCCAGCGATTATGCAACCGAGTTGCCGGCGCTGCGCAGCGCCCTGCAATCGCTTTCGCTTGCGCAAAACGTGCCGATCATCGATCTCTCCGCCACTTATGGCGATGATCTGACGGCGCTCTACAATGCCGGTTTGATGTATGATCTGCTGCATCCGGACGCCACACTTTATGCCGACAATGCCTCAAAAATCGCAGCCTTGCTGGCAAGTGCCGTGACCTCGGAGAGCACCGCCGTCACCATGGCCGGTTCTGCCGGCGATGATACGCTAACAGGCACTGCGGCAGCAAATACGCTCATCGGCAATGGCGGCAATGACACCTACAATCTGAAAGCCGCTCAAATCGACACCATCGTCAATGGTACCGCCGCCAGCACCGCCGCACAGGGTGAGCTCAACGTCACCAATGCCACACATGATCAAATTTGGTTTCAGCAATCCGGCAACAACCTCGTTGTTGACGTACTCGGCACCCATGAGCAGGCGACCATTCAGAATTGGTATGGCAGTACTGGCGGGAAATTGCAGGATGTTGCTGCTGATGACGGCGTGCAAATCGACAGCAGCCTGCAAAGCCTGGTGCAGGCGATGGCCAGCTTCGCCGCCGCCACTGGCTTCAACCCCACGACCACAACCCATACCTCCCTGACCGACAGTAATTTCGGCACGCTCACCGCTGCCGCCGCTGCGGCCTGGCACAGCTAAGCGCGAAGCATTGCGGGCACTCTTCGCGCCCCTTATACGCAAGCCCTTGCCATGGCGGCTCTTGAACATTGGTTTTGAGAGATGGTTTCACCAGCCGCCTGGCCCGAGCAGTGGAGGCAGTGATGGCGAGCTACCAATATGTGTATGTGATGAAGGACCTTACCAAAGCCTATCCGGGCGGGCGCGAGGTCTTTAAAGGCATTACGCTCTCCTTTCTCCCTGGCGTGAAAATCGGCGTGCTCGGCGTCAACGGCGCCGGTAAATCCACACTTTTGAAGATCATCGCCGGTATAGAGACCGAATATGGCGGCGAAGCCTTCGCCGCCGAGGGCGCCAAAGTTGGCTATCTGGCACAGGAACCGCATCTGGACCCGAACAAGACGGTCGGCGAGAACGTCGGCGAGGCCTTTGCCGAGCTGAAGGGCGCGCTGGGCCGCTTCAACGCCATTTCGGACGCCTTCGCAGAACCGATGGACGATAGCCAGATGGATGCGCTGCTGCTCGAACAATCCGAATTGCAGGAAAAAATCGACGCCGAGGATGGCTGGGACCTCGACCGCCGCATTGAAATCGCTTTGGACGCGCTGCGCTGTCCGGCGCCGGATTTGCCGGTCGGGCCTTTGTCCGGCGGTGAGCGCCGCCGCGTTGCTTTATGCCGCCTGCTGCTGGAAAAGCCCGATCTGCTGCTGCTCGACGAACCGACCAACCATCTGGACGCCGAGAGCGTCGCCTGGCTGGAGCGCACCCTTGAGACCTATACCGGCACCGTCATCCTGGTGACGCATGACCGCTACTTTCTGGACAACGTAACCAACTGGATACTGGAAATCGAGCGCGGCCGCGGCTTTCCCTATGAAGGCAACTACTCCGCCTGGCTCGAGCAGAAACGCAAGCGTTTGGCGCAAGAGGAAAAAGAGGAATCCTCCCGCCAGCGCGCCCTGGCCGAAGAGCAGGACTGGATCGCCTCCTCCCCCAAAGCCCGCCAGACCAAATCCCGCGCCCGCATCCAGCGCTATGAGGAAATGCTGGCAAAATCCCAGGAACTGCAAACCGGAATCGCCGAAATCACCATCCCCCCCGGCCCTCGCCTCGGCGGCACCGTCATCCAGGCGATCGATCTGCATAAGGGCTTCGGTGAGCGCGAGCTGATCGATGGGCTCAACTTCAAGCTTCCACCCGGTGGGATTGTTGGCGTCATCGGTCCCAATGGCGCCGGCAAAACCACTTTGTTCAAGATGATCACCGGCGCCGACAAACCAGATTCCGGTAGCCTGAAGATCGGCGAAACCGTCAAGCTCGGTTATGTCGACCAGTCCCGCGACTCCCTGGACGGCTCCAAAAACGTTTGGGAGGAAATCTCCGGCGGGACCGACGTCATCCATCTCGGCAAACGCACCGTCGCCTCCCGCGCCTATGTCGGCGCCTTCAACTTCAAGGGGTCCGATCAGCAGAAAAAAGTTGGCATTCTCTCCGGCGGCGAGCGTAATCGCGTGCATCTCGCCAAAATGTTGAAATCCGAAGCCAACGTCATTCTACTCGATGAACCGACCAATGACCTCGACGTCGATACCCTGCGCGCCCTCGAAGACGCGCTCATGGAATTCCCCGGCTGCGCCGTCATCATCTCCCATGACCGCTGGTTTCTGGACCGCCTGGCCACCCATATCCTGGCCTTCGAAGGCGATAGCCATGTCGAATGGTTTGAGGGCAACTTCCAGGCTTATGAGGAAGACAAGCGCCGCCGCCTCGGCCAGGACGCCGCCGAGCCGCATCGCATCAAGTACAGGCCGTTGACGAGGTAAGGAAGGAAACACTGCTTTTTGTTCACAAAAAGAAGTGCTTGAATCCTTCCATGACCGCGAATCTCAAAACCGCCCGGCTGCTGATGCGCCCGGTCAGCAACCGCGACCTCGGCGATCTGGTGGCGTTGAAATCCAGCCCCCTGGTGTTCGGCCAGATGCTGGGTGGCGTGCGTTCGGTCAGCCGCACCGTTGAGGAGCTTGCAGATGACATCTGCTTTTGGGGCGCCAATGGCTATGGCATCTGGTCCGTGCGCGATACCGCCAATGGTGGCTTTGCCGGCATTACCGGGCTGATGCAGCGCCCGGATGGCCGCGGGATCGCTTTACGCTTCGCATTCTGGCCATCGGCGCGTGGGGTCGGGCTGGCGCGCGAGGCTGCCGGTGCTGCGTTAACTTACGCCCATGACCATATTCATCTTAAACAAATCATCGGCGTGGCCCGCGAGGAGAACTTCGCTTCCCGCATAATCCTCGGTGCCGTTGGCATGGTGGAAACCGGCAATTTCATCCGCGATGGCGCAGTATTGTTAATTTATAAATCCGTACGCAATTGAAGGGTTTTGCGTGAAATCTTATTAATTCAGAGGTTGCAAGCTTGCTTCCAGGCGTTGAACTGCGCAATGAACCTTGGGTGGAGGCCTTTTTGTGACACGCAGCGAGCAACGGCAGATCACTAGTTTCATCGAGGCTTTGGCGCCTACGGAGGTGCCGATTGATGTTGAGGCCGATGCCATAATACGTGCCTTGCTGGTACGTAATCCGGAGGCCGCATACCACTTGACCCGCCTTGCCATAGCGCAAGCTGAAGCGTTAGAGCGCCGTGCCGCCGAACCCATAAAAACTGGACATGGTAACTTCTGGTTGTACCGGCTATTCAGCAAGAACCGCCGTGCCGAACGAAGGGAAGCGTTATAAGTTTCTAATACGCCGCCAAACGGTAACGGGCAGAACTTAAGACATTCTCGCTAAGCGTTGCGGCCACGCCAGCGGCTCCGGCATCGTTTGAAGTCCATACCACGACGCGTGAGAAGAACGGCGCGGCTCCGGTTGCTCTGGCCCGGAACATGGCCGCCAAAGCGGCTGAAACAGAGCTGCGCGGGGTGCAGCAGACGCAGCCGGCAATATGCAAAATTCCCTGCAAAGGCAGGGTGAAATGCTGTGCATAGACACCTTCCGGCGCCGTCGCATCGCCTTCGATCAGCAACGCATCAGCTGCGCCCGGCTGTACCTTGGCGATCACCACTGGAATACGCATATCCGCCGCCTTGTTCATTGGTTGGACTTGGGGTCGCCGGGATGTAATTGACAAGACATGGCTAAGCCGAATCTTCTGGACCATCTTGAGCGTTCCGTCCTGCTTTGCGACGGCGGCTTTGGCGCGCGCGTACAGGCCCTCACACTGGATATCGAAAAAGATTATTGGGACAAGGAAAACTGCACGGAAGTGCTGAACCTCTCCCGCCCCGATCTGGTGCGCGGGATACACACGGATTATTTCGCCGCCGGTGCTGATATGGTACAGACCAACAGCTTCGGCGGCTCACCCATCACATTGGGTGAATTCCAACTGGAAAGCCGGGCCTTTGAGATCAACAAAATCGCCGGCGAACTGGCCCGTGAAGCGGCCAACAGCTTCTCGGATAGACGTACCCGCTACGTTATCGGCAGCATCGGCCCCGGCACGAAACTGCCCAGCCTTGGCAACATTGCTTACGATCCGCTCGAAGCTGCGCTCTATCTGCAATCTCAGGGCCTGATTGCCGGCGGGGTGGATGCGATCCTGATCGAGACTTGCCAGGACACGCTGCAAATCAAGGCCGCGGTCAACGGTGCCAAGCGCGCCCGGGCCGAGGCGGGTGTGGACATTCCGATTTTTGTCCAGGTGACCGTAGAGACCACCGGCACCCTCCTGGTCGGCCCGGACATTGCCGCCGCCGCCACCGTCATCAATGCGCTGGACATCCCGCTGCTAGGTCTGAACTGCGCCACCGGACCGCAGGAAATGGCCGAGCACGTGCGTTACCTGTCGCAAAACTGGCCAGGCTTGATTTCGGTGCAACCCAATGCCGGCCTGCCCGAGTTGGTGGACGGCAAAACTCATTACCCGCTGGGCGCTGCCGAGATGGCGACCTGGGTCGAACGCTTTGTGGTGGAAGACGGCGTCAACCTGATCGGCGGCTGTTGTGGCACTTCTACCGGACATATCGAGGCGCTGGACGCCATGCTGAAGCGCCTCGGCAATCCACGCCCGGCACCAAGCCTACGCAAACCCATTTGGGTGCCCGCCGTTGCCAGCCTGTACGGCGCCACGCCGTTGCGTCAGGAAAACAGCTATTTTTCCATCGGCGAACGTTGCAACGCCAACGGCTCCAAGAAATGGCGCGAATTGCAGGAAGCCGGCGACTGGGACGGCTGCGTCGCGGTCGGCCGCGAACAGGTGGCGGAATTTTCCAACGCGCTCGACATCTGCACCGCCTTCGTCGGCCGCGACGAAGTGGCGGAGATGAACGAGGTGATCATAAGGTTTACGTCTTCCGTCAACGCGCCACTGGTGATCGATTCCACCGAAACCCTGGTGATCGAAGCCGCCCTCAAACTGCATGGCGGCAAGCCGATCATCAACTCGATCAATTTCGAGGATGGCGAGCAGGCTGCCGCCGACCGGCTGAAACTTGCGAAAAAATTCGGCGCTTGCGTCATCGCGCTCACCATCGACGAAGTGGGCATGGCCAAACAGCCCGAAGAAAAACTCAAAATAGCCCGCCGGCTGGTGGATTTCGCCTGCAATACCTACGGCCTGCCACAATCGGATTTGTTGATCGACCCGCTCACCTTCACTATCGCCACCGGCAATGAGGACGACCGCAAGCTTGGCCAATGGACCCTGGAAGGTATCAAAGCCATCCATGACGAATTCCCGGATATTCAGATCATCCTCGGCCTGTCCAACATCTCCTTTGGCCTGAACCCGGCGGCGCGCGCCGTACTGAACTCGGTGTTTCTGGACCATGCGGTGAAAGCCGGCATGACCGGCGCCATCGTCCATGTCAGCAAAATCCGCCCGCTGCATCTGATCGCCCCGGAAGAAGTCAAAGTCTGCGAAGACCTGATATTCGACCGCCGTACCGAAACCTATGATCCGCTTCAAAAGCTTCTTGAAATTTTTGCCGACCGTAAAGCTGCCGATGCCACCAAGAAAAAACGCGCGGACACCGTTGAAGGAAGGTTGAAAGACCGCATCGTGGATGGCGACCGCAAGGGATTGCCCGATGAGCTGGACGATGCGCTGCAAACCAACAAACCGCTCGATATCATCAATAATATCCTGCTCGACGGCATGAAAATTGTGGGCGAATTATTCGGCGCCGGCAAAATGCAGCTGCCTTTCGTGCTACAATCCGCCGAGACCATGAAAGCTGCCGTGGCTTATCTTGAACCGCTCATGGAGCGCGTCGAAGGCCAGGAACGCGGCACTATCGTGCTCGCCACCGTCAAAGGCGACGTGCATGATATCGGTAAAAACCTCGTCGACATCATTCTCACGAATAACGGCTACCGTGTTGTCAATCTCGGCATCAAAGTCCCGCTTGCGGACATGATCGTCTCGGCCAAGGAATACCGTGCCCATGCCATCGGTATGTCCGGCCTGCTGGTAAAATCAACCGTCGTGATGCGCGAAAATCTTGAAGAAATGTCACGCCAGGGTTTGGATGTGCCCGTCATCCTCGGTGGCGCCGCCTTGACCCGCAACTATGTCGAAGACGATTGCGTCGGCGCCTATTCATGCGGCCGTGTGGCCTATGCGAGAGATGCCTTCGACGGCCTGCATTTGATGGACAAGGTTACCGGCAATGCCTTCGATGACTACCTCGCGGTGATCCAATCCAAACGCAAAGGCAAGTCCCGCAACACCAAGCGCAGCCTCGGCGCCGCCGATGCCAAAGCCTTCGCCCCGGTGGATGTGAAACAGGTACAGGCCCGGCGGTACCGGCTGACACGCGATATGCCGGTTATCACGCCGCCCTTCTGGGGGGCAAAGCTCATCGAGGCGCCTCCGAAAGCCATCGTCCCTTTCCTCAACGAGCGCTCGCTGTTCCAGTTCCAATGGGGCTTTCGCAAACAGGGTAAAACCCTGGAAGATTTTCTCGCCTGGGCGCGCCAGGAGCTGCGCCCGGTGATGAAGCGCATGCTGAACTTGTGCGAGGAGCAGGACATCCTGAAACCGCAGGCCCTTTATGGTTACTGGAAAGCTGCCGGACAGGGCAACGACCTGATCCTGTTCGAACCAGACGGCACCACCGAAGCCGCTCGCTTCACCCTGCCTCGCCAGCCCAAGGCAGACGGCGAATGCATCGCCGATTTCTTCCGCGACATCGACGACGAAGCCCGAGATGTGATCGCCTTGCAGATTGTCACCGTCGGTCAGCGCGCTTCGGAAGTCGCGCGCAGCTGGTTCGAAGAGAACCGCTACCAGGATTATTTGTACCTTCACGGCATCTCTGTGGAAATGGCCGAAGCGCTCGCCGAATATTGCCATAAGCGTATCCGCGCCGAGCTCGGCTTTGCCGCGGAAGACAACCGTGAGCTGGAAAAAATGCTGAGCCAATCCTATCGCGGTTCACGTTATTCCTTCGGCTACCCGGCCTGCCCAAAAATCGAAGACCAGGGCCAACTGCTGCGCCTGCTCGGCGCCGAACGTATCGGCGTTTCGCTCTCGGACGAATATCAGCTGCACCCTGAGCAATCCACCAGCGCAATCGTGGTGCTAAACCCGCATGCTAAATATTTCTCGGTGTAAGAACTTATTCTGTGAACAAAAGCAGTGCTCTAAAATAATGAAAGCTGCGCTGTCCTGGCGGGCGGGTTTGGGCGCCTGAACTGCGTGATATCCAGCGCGTAACGTTCGGTCGAGAGATTGAACTGTTTGGCAGCGCGGCTGAAGCGTTGGGCCAACAGCCCTGAATAAGCCCCGCTGCCTTCGAAACGAGAGTGAAAATTTGAATCGTTGAGTTTGCCGCCGCGGCTTTGCCGGATCAGGCTGAGCACGTGCTTGGCACGTTCAGGCATATGGGTGTTGAGCCAGCTGGTGAACAGATCGCCCAGTTCATGCGGTAGCCGTAGCGGCACAAAGCCCGCGGAGCTGGCCCCAGCCTTGGCGGCAGATTCCAGTATATGCTCAAGCTCGGCATCGTTCAGACCGGGGATCATCGGCGCTGCCAGTACGCCAGTGGGAACACCAACCGCATCCAGGGCGGCCAGCGTTGCCAGGCGGCGTGCCGGGCTGGCGGCCCGGGGTTCCATGGCGCGGGCCAGTTTGGGGTCTAGGGTCGTGATGGAGAGGTAAACGCGCACTAGATGGCGCCGGGCCATGCCGGAAAGAATGTCGAGATCGCGCAAAATACCAGCGGATTTGGTGACGATACTGACCGGATGATTAAAACGATCCAGCACATCCAATATCGCCCTGGTCAGCTTGAGCGTGCGTTCGACCGGCTGGTAAGGGTCGGTATTGGAGCCCAGCACGATCGGCTGCGGCAGGTAGCTCGGCTTGCTCAGCTCCTTTTCGAGTAAAGTCGCGGCTTCCGGTTTGAATACGATCTTGGTTTCGAAATCAAGACCCGGCGAGAAGCCCAGATAAGCGTGGCTGGGGCGGGCAAAACAGTAAACACAACCATGCTCGCAACCGCGATATACATTGATGCTGCGGTCGAAGCTGAGATCGGGACTGTCGTTACGGGCGATGATGCTGCGGGTGGCATCCCGGATCAGGACGGTTTGCGGTGGCGCGGTTTCATCCTGACAATCCCAGCCGTCATCAAAAGCCTCATGGGATAAGCGGTCGAACCGGACTGGCGGGTTGCCAGGGGTGCCACGGCCACGCAACCCGGCGTTGACGATGATGTGATGAGGGGTGAGGCTATCCGGCATACCGTGTTCATGCTCCGTTCACGGTTTATTAAGATCATTTCATTTTCTGTTTGTCAAGAACAAATTAAGAACATTAGTTTCACGCGGCGTACAAGTTTTGTAAGTTACGAACCATGGTCTCGCGCGTCGGCGGCGGCGTGATATTGGCAGCCAGCCGTTCCCATAGCCCTGGCTCTGTGCAGGCGCGCCGGAGCGTTGCAGCAAGCGCACGTGCATCGCCGAGCGGGAACAGCAATCCGTCATGGTCGTGAACAATGCGTTCGGCCGGGCCACCCGCCGCGCTGGCGATCACCGGCTTGCCGGCGGACCAGGCCTCGGAAATGACCAGACCATAGGATTCCCAACAGACTGAAGGGGTGACGACCCAATCGATTCGTGCCAGCCGGTACGGCTGGTGATCAGGATGATAAGCGCCGTTGGAGATTACAATCCGCTCGGCAGCCGGTCGTGCTGCCTCTGCCGTCAGGAAGGCGGCGATCATCTCACGCTTTTCCGTGCTGGCGAAATCCAGGTTGGCACCGTTGATATCGAGCGTGAAGCCGGTGAAGCCGGCGCCACGCAGCAGGTCTACCGCCTGCAATAATATGTGCAGCCCCTTGGCATCCACCATCTGGCCGAAAAAACCGAAGCGGTTACGGGGGCCTTGCTCTGCGCCAAGCCAGACGGTGGCCGGCGCGGCAGTGACTTGCTGGCCGTGTGGGACATGGATGAATTTATCGTGCGGCAGTCCCCAGGCGACATAAGGCTCAATCATGAAACGGCTGGGGACGGTGAAAAAATCGACAGCCTCAAGATGGCGCTGCATCCAGAGTCGGCGCGCCAGAAACGCGGCCGGCGAGCGTTCCGGGCGGCATTGATGGCAACGCACGGGCGAGGCATGGGTGCAGAGCGAGCCATCCGTAGTGCGGACCATGAGCCCATCGGCAGCGCAGATGGCGAGAAATTCGTGGCAGGTGAAAATGATTTTGGCCTGTGGCAAAACACCGCGCGTCAGTGTCAGCAGATCGATGCCGAGGCTGAGAAAATGCTGGAAATGCACGACATCCGGGCGCAGCCTTTGCAGAAATTCTACATAGGCATCGATAAGGGCGGCATCGGATGTTCTGTGCCAGTCGAGATCATAATCGCGGCTGAGGAACAGATATTCGCCTTCTCGCCCGTCAAAACCTGTTATATGAGCCCCCGGCCGGAACAGGCCCGGCGGGCAGGCGCCATCAATGGCGGCCAACAGGTTGACAGTGGCGCCAACCGCTTTCAGCCCTTCGAAAACTTCATAAGCAACCTGTTGCGCACCGCCGCGTATCAGCTCGGGGTGGTAGCGGCTGATCAACAGGATATTCATGCAAACAACGCGTGCAAAGGCTGCTGGCCGGTGAGGCTGGCGATGGCACCGCCCCGTTGATGCCGCAGCATCCAGCGGTTGAAAATGGCAGCTCCCGGATCATCGGGTATCGCGGCCAGATCCCAGAGCGGCAGATCGTGCAGCCAGGGCGCGCTGCCGTGGGCGATGCTGTTCAGGCAGAGATCGGCGTAGGCATCCGCGGCCGTAAAATAAGCTTCGGCAAAACCGCCGAGCGACTCGAAATGCGGACGGGCGATCGACAGGAAGCGGTCAAGCACCGGAGCCGGGTGCGGCGGCACTGTCAGATAAGGCCGCAGCCGCAGGTCCGCTGCCGGTGGCGCACCGGCCGCTGTAGAGCCAGTTGTCGCGGCATGTTCAAAATACCATCCTGCGGCCGCCAGCACGCCATCCTCATGGTAAAATGGCGCGCCAAACAGCGTGGTTTGCGCCGCCGGTAGCATGCCGATCAGTGCGGCATGACGGGCGAGCCAATCAGATCGCGCGGGCAGCATGCCGGGCGAAATAAACAATAGCCGGTCACTGCTGGCCTGGGTGGCGGCAAGATTTTGCGCGGCGGCAAAGCCAGCCTCGCCAGGCAGCAGGATTACCGTTTGCGCAGCCCCGTAAATGCGCGCGCATAACTTAGCCTCACGCAACAGGGCTTCTGCATCGGCAGGCATGGTCGATACATGGATGAATTCAATGTCGTTCACGCCGGCCAGAGAGGCAAACAAGGCGGTTTGCAAACTCATCGTCCCGGCGGCGGCATTCACGCAGACCATCGAGGTTTTACAGGATGCGCGGTTGCCGAAGCTTGCTACGTGAAAACCGGTCAATGCACTTCTGGCCGGCACGGTGGCAAACATCATGAGCTGATCGCCGATGATCGACGGCAGGCAGGTGCCGTTTCTGTCAGGATGACCGGCAATGCGGGCGGTACCGAGATGCTGCAGAACAATGCCGCGCAGGGCGGCATCCTTGAAGCTGCCGGCATGGGAAGCGAAGACGATTTCCGCTCCCGAAGCGAACTTCAGGATAATGCTGCACTGCCCGGCGGGCAGGTGACGGTCAGCGAAGATAAAACCCCAGAAGCCGGCATGCAGGCCGCTGCCATCATGCGCACCCGTGCGCGCCAGGGCGGCAGCGGCGTAGGAAACCGACCAGCCACCGAAATACACATCCACGCTGTCCAGAGGGTCATGCGCATCCGCAACCCAGCCGGCGATAAATATTCCGCCGCTGTCCGAGACGCAGATGGTCTCGACCCCACAGGCTGCCGCCGGCGCGGCAGGGCTTGCCGCCAGTATGTCGCTGGTGATGACCACCTGGCCATGCCCGGTATGCGCCACATGGTGGCATGGCCGGCCTTCGCCTTTGCCGTAATGCTCATAATGATCGCGCCCCGAACGGAAGGCCCCGGCCTGCACGGCGGCACGCACATCCGGATTATAGCGCAGATAGGTTTCCTCATCGAAATCCGCGGCGCGGACGGGCAGCCCAGGTGGCGGGGCCTGCACGGGATTATCCATGTCGTGCTGCGTCAAACATCATGATACTGGCTGCGTAACATGGACCTCCCGCTGGGGCATAACGCAAATGCACCGGGCCGGTGCCAAATTCCGGTGCCGTCGCCAATCGGTCACTCAATTCTGCTTGACACGGCGCGCTCATTCATAGCGGAATTGCTCTCAAAGGGGAGTATCCGCACGGCTTTGAACTTGACCATTGCCATCAACGCGCGTTTTCCATGCCGTATGAACGGGATGGACCGCAGCACGCTTTCCATTCTCGACACGAATGGATTGTCTCGATGAACGCTATCACCTCACTCACCACCCCACGCGCCGTTTTTGATAAGCGCACGCTGCATATTGTCACCCACGGCTGCCAGATGAATGTGTATGATTCCAGCCGGATGGCCGACCTGCTGGCGCCCCTCGGCTACCGGCTGGTG
Source organism: Acetobacteraceae bacterium (assembly GCA_965231175.1). Lineage (GTDB taxonomy): Bacteria > Pseudomonadota > Alphaproteobacteria > Acetobacterales > Acetobacteraceae > Acidocella. Next base: position 237,650 of record CBDDMJ010000002.1, read on the forward strand.
GCTGCCCCGGAGGGCGCTGACATGGTGATCATGAACACCTGCCATATCAGGGAAAAGGCTGCCGACAAGGTGTTTTCCGCCCTCGGCCGTCTGCGCGACCTGAAGGACGAGACCGGCGGCCGGATGATGATTGCCGTGACCGGCTGCGTGGCGCAGGCCGAGGGCGAGATTATTTTGAAACGCGCGCCCTATGTCGATCTGGTGGTGGGACCGCAGGCCTATCACCGCCTGCCGGAGCTGATCGCGCAGGCGCATCGCACCCAACGCGCGGTTTTGGACACTGAATTCCCTGCTTTGGCAAAATTCGATTTCCTGCCGGATGCCGCTGCCCCGCAGGGTGTGATCGCCAATCTGACCATCCAGGAGGGCTGCGACAAATTTTGCTCCTTCTGCGTGGTGCCTTACACCCGCGGCGCCGAGGCTTCGCGCCCGGCCCTTTCCATTATCGCCGAGGCGCGGCGGATGGTAGCCCAAGGTGCGCGCGAGATCGTGCTGCTGGGCCAGAACGTGAATGCCTACCACGGTGCTGCACCCAATGGCGGGGTGTGGGATTTGCCGGCGCTACTGGCAGCCCTTGCCGAAATCCCCAACCTGCTCAGGCTGCGCTATACCACCTCGCACCCCTCGGATATGACCGAAGCCCTGATCCGGGCGCACCGCGATAACCCGGCACTAATGCCTTATCTGCATTTGCCGGTGCAATCCGGCTCCGACAGAATTTTGCAGGCGATGAACCGCAAACACACCGCGGATGATTTCCGCCGTATCGTCGCTGATTTGCGCGCGATACGTCCGGACATGGCCTTCACCTCGGACTTCATCATCGGCCATCCCGGCGAAAGCGATGCCGATTTCAACGCCACTTTGGAACTGGTGCGCGAAACCAGATTTGCACTGGCCTATAGTTTTAAATATTCGCCCCGTCCCGGCACGCCGGCAGCGGCACTGCCACAGGTGCCGGAAGACATCAAAAACGGCCGCCTGCATGCGCTGCAAGCAGTGTTACGGACCCAGCAGGATGAGTTCAACACCGCTTCGGCGGGCGCCATCATGCCTGTACTGCTGACCGGCGCCGGCCGCTACCCGGGGCAGATCGCCGGCCGCTCACCTTACGCCCAGCCAGTGGTGGTGGCAGCCTCACCGGCACTGATCGGCACCATTCAGCAGGTGACAATCAACCACGCCAACCCCAACTCTCTATCAGGCACGTTAACCCAGGAGTACGCAGCCAGTTGAGCCAGATCATCACATCTCCGGCTTCCCAGATTGTTCCCCCGCCCCGCTCCCTCACCGTTACCTTTGCCGATCATGCCCTGCTGCCGATGCTGCTCGGCGACCATGACCGCCACCTCACCCGCATCGAACAACGCCTCGGCGTCCGCCTTGCCTGCCGCGGCAACCGGATTTCCATCTCCGGCAGCGCCGTGCAGATCGCTGCCGCCGAGGCTGCTCTCAACGCCTTGTACCGCCAACTCGAACGGGGCGAATATATCGACGGTCCGAAAGTCGATGCTGCCATGCGCCTGACCGATCCAACCTCGGACCCCCGCCTGCCGCTTTCTGACCTGCCGGCGATCCGCACCCGTAAAGGCGCCATCGGCCCGCGCAGCCCCGGGCAGACCGGCTATATCGACTTGTTGGCGCGCCATGAAATGGTGTTTGCCCTGGGGCCCGCAGGTACCGGCAAAACCTACCTGGCAGTGGCCCAGGCCGTTGCCATGCTGACCTCCGGCAAGGTCGACCGCATCATCCTCTCCCGCCCCGCCGTGGAAGCCGGCGAGCGCCTGGGCTTTCTGCCCGGCGACATGAAGGAAAAAGTCGACCCCTATTTGCGCCCGCTTTACGACGCTCTGAACGAAATGCTTCCCGGTGACCAGATGACGCGCCGCATGACCACTGGCGAAATCGAAATCGCACCGCTCGCCTTCATGCGCGGCCGCACCCTGGCGCATGCTTTCGTCATCCTGGATGAGGCGCAGAACACTACGCCGGTGCAGATGAAAATGTTCCTGACCCGCATGGGCGAAGGGACGCGTATGGTCATCACCGGTGATCTGACGCAGATCGACCTGCCGCCCGGCACCCGCTCCGGCCTCGCCGATGCGCTGGATACGCTGGAAGGTGTCTCAGGCATTGGTGTCGCGCGCTTCTCCAATTCCGATGTCGTTCGCCATCCGCTGGTCGGCCGGATCGTCGAGGCCTATGACCAGCGTGCCGCCGCTGCCAAGGAACATGCCCGGGATCGCCGCAGCTGATGGAACCGCGAAGTACCACCGCAACCGCCGAGATCATCGTCGACGATAGACTTTGGAACCGTTATGTACCGCGGCTGCGCCAACTGGTGGCGCGCGCGCTTGGCATAGCCCATTGCGGTGCCACCGTCGTGTTGACCGATGATCGCACCATCCAGCGCCTTAACGCCCGCGATCGCCGAAAGAACAAACCTACCAACGTCTTGACCTATGAAACCCCACCGGAAATCCTGCTGGCCCTCGGTGTGGTGCGCCGTGAGGCCGCCGCCGCAGCACGGCCCGTCGCCAACCACCTTGCCCATCTCATCATCCACGGCGCCTTGCATCTGGCTGGCTTCGACCACCATCAGGCCGGCGACGCCCGCCGTATGGAAGCCGAGGAAGCCCGGTTGCTGGGTCGGCTGCATATCCCCAACCCATGGAAGAACCGATGAATACCCCCCTGCACCGCCTCTTGGGCCGGCTGCGCGCGACCGAACAGACTGTGCGCCAATCCATCGCCGAATTGGTCCAGGAAGCCGAGGAAGATGACGAAAACCCGGCTGCCACAGCTGGCCTGGATATCCAGGAACGCGCCCTCATCGCCAATATCCTGCGCCTGCGGGAAATCATTGCTGATGACGTTATGGTGCCGCGCCCCGATATCGTGGCCATGCGCGCCAATGTCACACTTTCCGAAGCCCTCGCCCTGATCCGCCAGGAAGGCCACTCCCGCATGCCGGTGTATCGGGAAAATCTGGATGACGTGCTCGGCATGGTGCATATCAAAGATGTCTTTGCCTACACTGGCGAAGCCTCCGCCTTTGCGCTGGAAACCCTCATCCGCAAACCTCTGATGATCGCCCCGCAAATCACCGTGCTCGATCTCCTGCTGCAAATGCGCCAGACTCACACCCATCTCGCTCTCGTCGTCGATGAATATGGCGGCATCGACGGCCTGGTCACCATCGAAGACCTGGTGGAAACCATCGTTGGTGATATTTCGGATGAACACGACGAAATCGAGGGCCCGATGCTGGTCGAACGCAGCGACGGCGCTCTCGACATCAATGCCCTGCTGCCGGTGGAAGATTTCGAAGCCAAGCTCGGTCCTGTACTTTCTGCCGATGAACGTGAAGCCGACATCGAAACCATAGGCGGTCTGGTTTTCAACCTCGCCGGCCGCGTACCCACCAAAGGCGAAATCATTCCGCATCCCTCCGGCATCGAATTCCTGGTCCTCGAAGCAGACGCCCGCCGCATCCGCCGCCTACGCGCCCGGCGCAGTTTATGCCAGGAAGCTGAAATCGAGGCGGCCAAGGATGAGAGTTAAAAATTGATCCTGCCCACGCAGCTTCAGGGCACCGGCACAACGCCGGTGCCCTGATCATTTAGCTGTTTTTGTGGCTTTGCTGGCCTGCCTTCACATGCTGCTCATGTGAACCGCCTTGCGTGCCGGAACCGGATTTGTGATCTGTGGACGATGTTTTTTTATCCGATTCTGCAGTTTTTTTGTGGTCTTCCTGGCCAGACTTCGCATGCTGATCATGCGTGCCGCCTTGGGTTTTTGAGGTATTGGTCGCCATGGTCGTCTCCTTCAACTGTTATAAACGCTGAAGAATTTTCCTTCAGCCGATCAATACATAATCCTGCGGCGCTGAAATTCGCCTATTCGTTTTTTTAAAATCAGGTTATGTTCAGGTTACATTATGAGGCTTCTGCATCAGCCAAACCACCAGTGAAACCTGACTACACATTGGCCGCGCTGGCCTTTACCTCCGGTGCTACGGATGCGCTTGGCTTTCTCAAGCTCGGCGGCATTCTGCCTTCCGCTATGACCGGTAACACCGCCTTGCTGGCGCTATATGCCGCGGCAGGCCATGCCGATGCGGCTGCGGCCTGCCTGGTTGCCCTTGGCGGATTCATTCTGGGCGTCATGACCGGCACCCTGCTGGTGAAAGGCCGGTCGCAAGGCCAGGCGCTGACGATGCTCTTGATCGGTGAAACCAGCCTGTTACTCGGCTTTGCCTTGATTTGTTTTTATAACACGCCCTTCGCAATGACGTTTGTAACCACCCTGCTGATCATCAGCCTTGCCACCAGCATGGGACTACAGACCGTCAGCGGCAAACGGCTTAACCTTGCCGGGATCCCGACTGTCGTATTCACCAGCACACTTGCCAACATCGTTACCAGCCTCACCGAGTCGGCGGCCAGCAAGGCTTTCAGAATTTCGTCGGATACCAAACGGCAGATCATTTCTTTTCTGCTGTATTTCACCGGCGCTTTCGCTGGTGGTGCGTTATTGCATTACGGCGTTGCGGGTACAGCCTTCAAAATTGCCATCTGGCTGCCTTTAGCAGGCAACATGGCGGCATTGGCAGCCCATTTGTCTGCAAAGTAAAAATTTAAGCCCTCTTTTGTGAGGCGCTACAAATTTCGCTTTATACAAACTTTAAAATCAGAAATCCGCCGATAATACCGGCCGCCAGCAAGCCCATTACCAGGCCCAGCCGTTCTTCGATAAATACCCGCACCGGCGGCCCAAACTGGCGCAACAGCAGGCCCAGCAGAAAAAACCGTGCGCCACGGGTGACCAGACTTGCCGCCATGAAAAGCGGAAAACTGAACGCCGCAGCCCCGGCCGCGATGGTGACGATTTTGTAGGGGATCGGCGTCAGGCCCTTGATCAAAATAACCCACACGCCATAGCGCGCAAATTTGTTTTGAAACGCCGCAAATGCCGCATGATAATGATAAAAATTAATGATCGGTTGTGCCAGCCGATCCAGCAAATAATAGCCGATGCAATAGCCCAGCGCCCCGCCAAGCACACTGCCGATCGTCGCTATAGCCGCAAACCGGAAGGCTTTACCCGGCTGCGCGATAATCATCGGTATCAGCAGCGCATCAGGCGGAATAGGAAAGAAGCTCGCCTCCACTATAGCCACCCAGAACAGCCACCACGGCGCTGACGGGCGCTCTGCCAAGGCAATCACCCAGTTATAAAATCTGCGGAACATGGCTTATGGCTTCGCATATCGGCTGGAGTGAGGCAACTTTAAGGAGCACTTCTTTTTGTGAACAAAAAGCGGCAAAAAGAACTTTGATCCTCTGGCCCGAAGCGCCGCCAGCATCACGCCCGCGTCTTAACAGGGCAAAAGTTTTTTGCTGCTTTTTGTTCACAAAGAAGCGCTTGCTTCCCTGCCTACCTTAAGCCGCGCTAACCTGGGCCACTCGCGGCGGCGTTTCTTCAGTCTCTGGTGTCAGAGCCGCCAGCAAAACCTTGCGCAACTGCAAAAGCTTGCGTTCGTTCTCGATTTTCATGCCGAATACGTCTTTGACATAGAACACGTCGACAGCGCGCACGCCGTAAGTCGTGACATGAGCCGAAGCGATTTGCAGACCTTCATCCGAGATGGCGGAAGTCACGTCGTGCAACAGGCCTGGCCGATCGCGGCCGTTGATTTCGATGACGGTATGACGGTTGGAGGCGCGGTTATCCACTACCACGCGCGGCGGCACGTGGATGGCCCGCATGCGGCCGGGGATCAGGCTGCTGGTAGCCTTGCGGATTTCCGATGCCAGCTTCAGGCGGCCGGAAAGCGCCTGTTCAACCAACGAGGACAACCGGGCCAGCCGGTGCGGCGTTTCGTAGGGGCCGCCGGCGGCGTCCTGGATCCAGAATGTATCGAGCGCCATCCCATCGGTGAGCGTGTGTATGCGGGCATCGACGATGGAGGCGCCGGCGATGGCAAGGGCACCGGCGATGCGGCTGAACAACCCGGCATGGTCGGCGGTATAGACCACGACTTCGGTCACCGCGCGGGCCGGCAGGGCTTCGGCGTGCACCGTCAACGGCGTATTCCGGTGTTTGGCGTCGCGGATCATGCGGGCATGGCGCTCGATGCTCTCCGGGTCGAAACCCAGCCAGTAGCTGGGATAGCCGAGGGACAGGAAATCGTCCCGCTCTGCTGCCGGCCAATCCACCAGCATGCCGCCAACGATGTCCTTGACGCGGTTGATCCGGGCATCCCGCTCGGTGGTCGAAAGCCCGCCTTCCAGCACCTCCGCCACCCTTGCGTAGAGTTCGCGCAGCAATGTGGCTTTCCAGCCATTCCATACTTTGGGCGATACCGCGCGTATGTCGGATACGGTCAGGATCAGCAGCAACCGCAGGCGTTCGGGGGATTGGATCGTGTCGGCAAGATCGAGAATGGTTTTCGGGTCGTCGATGTCGCGGGAGAACGCCGTCTGGCTGAACATCAGATGATGCAGCACCAGCCAGGATACCATTTCGGTTTCCTCGGCCGTCAGGCCCAGCGCCGGTCCCACATAAAGCGCGATTTCAGCGCCCAGCACGGAATGATCCCCGCCCCGCCCCTTGGCGATATCGTGCAACACCAGCGCGACATACAGCGCCCGGCGCGACTGGATTTGTTCGATCAGCCCGCTCGCCACCGGGGCGATTTCAGCAAGGTCGCCATTCTCGATACTGTTGAGCACTTTGATCGCCTGCACGGTATGCACATCGACGGTATAGACATGATAAGTGTCGAACTGCATCTGCCCGGTAATGCGCCGCCAGTCCGGCAGATAACGGCCGAGCACACCGGTTTCATTCAGCAGCGTCATCCAACGGGCGCTGTCTGCCTTGCGCCCTGGCTCGGCTTCGGCCGGGCCGCACAGCAGGTTCAAAAACAAAGCCGCGGCACCTTTATTATGGCGCAGATCGGAAGCCAAAGGTGCCGAGCGGATCAACATGCGCAGCGCCAGCGGGTGCAGCTCCAGCACCCGGTCGCGGGCGGCGATCAGGATACGGAAGATCGCGGTGGGATCTGTGTCTGGTTCACGGCCGGAGGCAAATAAAATCTTGCCATCCGCCAATACGAATCCGGCTTCGAGCAAAGCCGCATCGGCCTGCCCGGCAAGGGCGGGAGGGCCGAGGGCGGCACGGATCAACGCCGGCTCCAGCACCCCGGTGACGCGCGCAACCTCACGCACCACCAGAAAGTAATGCCGCATGAAGCGTTCCACGCCATCTTGCCGGCCGTGCCTGGTGTAACCCATGCGGGCGCCGACGACGGGCTGAAAGTCAAAGGTAAGGCGCTCTTCAGCGCGCCCCGCGACGTAATGCAAATGAAACCGCACGGTCCACAGATATTCCCAGGCGCGTTTGCAGGCCCGCGCCTCTGTCTGTGTCAAAATCCCGCCGCCCGGCGCATCCTTGCCCACCAGCTCGGTCATTGCAAAGGTGTTGAAGACATAGCGCGACAGCCAGTACAATGTCTGCAAATCACGCAAACCGCCCCGGCCTTCCTTCACATTCGGCTCGACCATGAAGGGCGTTTCACCGAAACGCCGGTGCCTTGCGGCACGCTCGGCCTGTTTGGCCGCGATGTATTCGGCCGGGCCTCCGGCCGCGCAATCGGCGCGAAATGCCTGCTGGAAATCGGCAAATAACGGGCGATCGCCGCCGATGCAGCGGGCGTCCAACAAGGAGGTGCGGATCGTGACATCATCCCCTGCGGCTTCGATGCATTGGGCGATCGAGCGCGTGGCATGGCCGACCTTCAGCCCGAGATCCCAAAGAAAATACAGAATAAATTCGACAGCGCGCTCAACCTGAGGCGAAGCTTTGGCACCGGTGAGGAACAACAGGTCGATATCCGAGAACGGCGCCAGTACGGCCCGGCCATAGCCGCCAGTGGCAGCCATTGCCAGCCGGTCCTGAGGCTCAATCGGCAGCAGTCCCAGCGCATAGCTGAACAGCGAGGTGACCAGCTGGTCGATCAGCACAGCGTTCAGACGCGCTGCGATCAACCCGTTGATACCATCACGTTCAAAACGGGTCTGCACATGAGTTTGAATGCGGCCAAGCTGCCTGCGGAATGCTTCCAGCGCGGCATCGCGCGGCGGCGGCGCAGGCGCCTTGGCGAACGCCACCAACGCGGCGGCAATTTCCGGTGGCTTGACGATGGTGGCGGGGCTTGACATCTCGTTCAATCTATACTGCCCCATCCTGGTCCGCCACCCGCTTCGGCGGCAATGTTACGCGCAGTTTTGCACGCAGCTCATATAAAGCAGCCAGGGCTTCACGCGGGGTCATTTTATCCGGGTCCAGTTGTTCAAGGGCGCTTTCGATTTCGCTGGGAAGAGGCTGATCTGGCAGTTCGGCCAAGCTTGCCGCAAATAATGGCAATGATTGGGCAGTAGGTCCATGCCGTTCTGCGGCTTTCAGCAATGCATTGGCGCGTTTAGCGACTGTTTCCGGCACTCCCGCAAGCCGCGCGACATGCACGCCCCAGCTTTGCCGCGCCGCTCCGGGGGTTACTTCATGCATAAATACGACATCGCCCCGCCACTCCTTCACCCGCATGGTGTACGGCGCCAGATGCCGCAGCGGACCCGCCAGATTTGTCAGTTCGTGGAAATGCGTGGCGAAAATGCCACGGCAGCGGATGCTGTCATGCAAGGCTTCCAGCACCGCCTGGGCAATCGCCAGACCATCCCTTGTGCCGGTCCCGCGGCCAATCTCATCGACGATGACAAAACTCCGCGGCCCCGCCTGATGCAGTATGGCGGCGGTTTCCAGCATTTCCACCATAAAGGTGGAGCGGCCGCTTGCCAGGTCGTCCGCCGCGCCGACACGGGAGAACAGCCGGTCCACCAGCCCCAGGCACATCGTCTCCGCCGGCACTGGCTGCCCGGCCTGTGCCAGAATGATCATCAGCGCGTTCTGCCGCAGATAGGTGGATTTGCCGGCCATATTGGGACCGGTTAGCAGCAGCAGCCGGTGGGCGCCTGAAAGCTCGCAATGGTTTGGCACGAAGCCGGTGCCGGGCGGCAATGCGGCCTCCACCACCGGGTGACGGCCGCCGCGGATTTCAAATTCCATGCCGGTGGTGAGAACCGGACGGCACCAGCGCCCGGCCGCACTTAAAGACGCCGCCGATTGCAGCACATCGAGAGTGGCCAGCGCTGCCGCGCAAGCCGCCAACGGTTCGGCCAGGGCCAGGACCTGCTTAACCAGATGATCAAACACCAACCGCTCGCGGGCCGCCGCCCGCCCGGCGGCTTCAGCAATTTTCTGCCCGAGTTCGCTGAGCTGCGGCTCGGTAAAACGCGCGCCATTGGCCATGCCCTGGCGCAAGATCAATTCCGGATGACTGCGCAATTTATCCACCGCCACCGCGGCAACCTCCAGCACATAACCAAGCTGTGCGTGGTGGCGAATTTTCAGGCTGGCAACGCCGTAACGCTCGGCAAGTTCGATCTGCAAGCCAGCAATAATCTGCCGCGTATTATCGCGCAGCGCCCGCTCGCCATCCAGCTCGCCATCAAAACCTGGGCAGATGACCGCCCCGTCATCCAGCCGCAGTGGCGCCGGCTCGGCAATCGCGCGTTGCAAAACCGCCGCCAGCTCAGGTGCCGGGTCTAAGGGCGCCCGCAGCTGATGCAGCAAAGCCGCGCCATCCGGCAGTACCGCCGCCGCATGTTTTGCCGCATCCAGGGCATTGCGCACCGCAGCGAGATCCCGCGGGCCGGCGCGGCCAAGGGTCAGGCGCCCCAGTGCGCGCACCAGATCCGGGGCGCCGCGCAATGCCGCGCGCAGACCATCCACGGCTTGCGGCGTGTCTCGCAACGCGCTCCACGCCGCCTGCCGCGCTTCAAGCTTGGCGATATCCGTACTGGGTGAGGCCAGATGATGGCTCAGCAAGCGGGCTCCAGCTGCGCTGACCGTGCGCCTGACCGCGGCCAGCAAACTGCCCGGCTCTCCACCCTGGCGGGTGCGGATGATCTCAAGGCTGGCGCGCGTTGCCGCATCCATGGCGAGTTCGGCGGTATTGGTGGCAGGGGATGGATGCGCGAGACGCGGCATCGCCCCCATCTGCGTGGCCCGCACGTAAGCCAGCGCCAGACCGGCGGCGATCGCCTCCGCATCGGTAAAACTGCCATAGGCGTCCAGGCTGGCGGTATTGTAAGCCGCTGCCAGATCGCGGCGCGCCACCGCCGCTGCCGGCGGCGCGAACACAGCGGCCACACGGCGCGGCGCATAAGCGCCCAGCGGCACCGTGTCGGGTGAGAGGATTTCCGCCGGGTCGAGCCGCCCAAGCAATCCGGCAAGGCTGCCGGTATCGCAGCTTTGCGTCTCGAACAGCCCGGTTGAAATATCCAGCCATGCGGCACCCAGCGCCTGGCCGTCAGCTGCGATCGCCAGCAGATAATTGGCCTGTCCGGCCTCCAGCAATGCCTCTTCCGTTAGTGTACCGGGGGTGACCAGGCGCACCACCCCACGCCGCAATGGGCCTTTGGCGCCGCGCGCACGGGCTGCCGCTGGATCTTCCATCTGTTCGACAATGGCAACGCGAAAGCCCCGGCGGATCAACCGCGCCAGATATAGCTCAGACTGGCTGGCAGGGACGCCGCATAACGGCACCGGCGCCCCTTGATAACTGCCGCGGGACGTCAGCGCGATATCCAGCGCGGCCGCGGCGGCTACGGCGTCGGCGAAAAACAGCTCATAGAAATCACCCATGCGAAAAAACAGCAGGGCATCCTCATAATCCGCCTTGATGGCAAACCATTGTGCCATAGCGGGGCTGGCGCCGCTTCCGGTCATATCCATGGCGGGTATTTACTCGGCCGCGGAGCTTATCGTTTTGCTCGCCTCCATGTGCCGGCTATCGCTGATAGCCTTGCTGATCGCCGTCGCGGTCATCGGCCGGTAAAAGAAATAGCCCTGGGCCTGCGCACAGCCATATGAGGTGAGCAGTGCCGCCTGCTCGGCCCGTTCCACGCCTTCAGCAGTGACGATCATGTTCATGCTGTCGGCCAGGCTGACGATCGCAAGGATGATCGAGGAGCCGTCCTTTTCATGACCCAGATCGCGAATGAAGGAGCGGTCGATCTTGATTTTGTCAAACGGAAAACGGCGCAAATAGCTGAGCGATGAATACCCGGTGCCGAAATCGTCGAGCGCGATGCGCACCCCCTTGGTATGCAGCTTCCATAATGCATCCACAGTCTGACTATTGGTCTCCAGCACCAGAGATTCGGTAATTTCAAGTTCGAGTCGGCTGGCGGCAAGCCCGCTGGTCTCCAGTACGTTATCCACCATCTCGACCAGCCCGGCATCGCGGAACTGCAATGGCGACAGGTTCACAGCGATCTTTATATCCGCCGGCCAGGACGCGGCGACGCTGCAGGCCTCGCGCAGCGCCCAGGCGCCGATCGGCGCGATCAGCCCGGCTTCTTCGGCAAGCGGGATGAAATCAACCGGCGAGATCAGGCCACGCACCGGATGCTCCCAGCGCAGCAGCGCTTCCGCCGCGGTGATACGTAGATCGGCAAGGTCGATAATCGGCTGAAAATTCAGGCTGAACTCGCCATTGGCCAGTGCATGACGCAAATCGGTCTGCATACTCCGACGGTCCTGCAAGCGCTTGTCCATGTCGGAATCATAGAGCCGCAGAATACCCCTGCCCTCGCCCTTGGCGCGGTACAATGCCAGATCGGCGTTTTTCAACAGGATCGTCGGTGTGGCGCCGTCCCGTGGCGCTATGGTAATGCCGATGCTGATACCGATCTCCACCATCCTGCCATCAAAATGATAGGGCTTGCTGATACGTTCGATGATGCGTTGAGCCACCCCGACAATCTCCTCGAGGTCCCCGGTGCTCACAATGAGGGCGAATTCGTCGCCGCCGACCCGGGCCGGGGTGTCGCCGTCGCGGATGCAGCTGCGCATCCGCTCCGCCACCGCCATCAGCAGCCCATCGCCCACCGTGTGGCCGACCGTATCGTTGACCGACTTGAAATCATCGAGATCGAGGCAAAGCAGGGCGAAGGGTTTTTTACCGGCATTCATGCAGGCGGTATGCAACGCCTCATTGAACAACACGCGGTTCGGCAGCTTGGTAAGACTGTCATGGCGAGCCAGAAATGTCACTTGTTCCTGGCTGCGGCGCATCGTCGTAATATCAGACCCGACTCCATGATAGCCTGAAAACTTGCCATCCTTGTCCAGTATCGGCTTGCCGGTCAGGGACCACACCCGCTCCTCGCCCTGGATGGTGACGGGAATCACCAGATCTCTGAACGGCGAGCGTTCGGCGATCAGACGGTTCAGCCGCACCACCGGCGAGCCGGTGCGCTCATCGAATTTGGCGATATCGCCCAGCAACACCTGCGGGAACAGGCCCACCAATTTGTCGCGGGGCTTGCGGGTCACCTCGGCCAGCCTCTCGGTGGCGCGCTTCAGCTCAAGATTGGCATCGGTCTCCCACAACCAATCGCTCGCACTCTCCTCAAAATCCCGCAGCAACAGGCTGATGACCTCGGCCTGTTCTTCAAGACGGATCATGTTGATAGCTTTTTCAACGAACCTGTTGTTCAGATAAATAATGCAAAAGCCAGTTAGCGAGCAAAAGCTAAATAGACATATTAATGCAAAAGGATCGAAAGGTAGGGGGCTGATAAAAAGAGCTACGCCAGAGCCAATGGCTACAGGCACCCAAAATGCAAATGCGCTCGAGCTAGGTGAGACTAAAGCAGACGACGCAAGCCCCGCAACGATCATAGCGTAGACCAAGCTATGCTGTTCAGGATTTGCAACCTGCATCATCATGATGATCGAGAACGCCCAGGCTAACCCCAATAAGATTAGACGGGTGAACTGCGCCCGGAGAAATTTTGCTGCAAATGAGACCAGTTGAGGACTATCTGTCCATGTGCGAGCATGCATATACAAGTTTAAGTAAGCTAGAATGCTGAGCAGAAAAGATATTTCCAGCAGCACATTTCGACGCTCGCTCCAAAAATAAACAATCCAAAGCCCCATCGTTGTGACGCCCGTAGCGGCAATAACCTGAATAACCTGGGATAGCAGTGTTGCCTGATCAACATACACGCGATCTGCTACATCCGCAGGAACGGGTGTTATGTCTAGAATCAAAGAACTAAGGGCATTTGTTCTTTTCAAAACCTTGGGCAATTCCTATTTTTAGTTAAGCACGAGTAAGTACTGCAGCTATCAATATACATCCTCAGGTCGTTATACCAATCGCAAGCCAAAGCACCCCATGCGAAGAATACGGTTTGTATACCGTAAGTAACCGCGCCGCCGTAATAGCTATTTTATCATTAATAAATCCTAGATTGCTGCATTAAAGCTAAAACTAGGTCATGATTACTTACATAGTATTGTTTTTATAATTTATTATAAAATATTTAGATTTATCTTTATTTATTAAACAATTTTATTGCATTGCAGAACACGTATGCGCTTTTGCGCGAATTTTGTATGAATTTACGAATTAAAAAGCGTTTTTATTCTAAATTATTTAGTTTTTATTGGGAAAAAGAGTTAAGAACCTCTCAACTGACTATTTCGAGAGGAGAATTTTATTGAGTTCTTTACAAACAGCTACGGCCAGTTTTTTTCGGAACCAAAATTATTCTGATCTGCCGATTGATCGCTCGGCACTTACCGCTCGTTTGGCTACCGACAAAAAAACGCGTGAAGATGCGTTTCGTATAAGGCATTCAAGTTATCTTGCCGGGGGCAATATCGACCCAAGGCCAGGTGGTTTGTTCTCGGACCGCTACGATGAAATGCCCAACAGCAGAACCGTTGTGCTTTACAAATTGGGCAGACCAGTAGCCTCAATCCGCGTCTGTTTGCTTGAAACAGACCCGTCCCAAACTGGCTATAACGATATTCCGGCGTTGAATATGTTCGGCCCGGAAATTAAAACCTATCTTAACGAGGTCTCAAGGAACGAGGCTGTCGAGTTTCCCCGGGCGATCGAGATCAACCGGCTGGTTCGACATCCTGATTTTACCAATGATTACGAACTAGTATTTATGTTATTTAGATTCTCAACTTTTTTTACGCTGTACTATAAGACCGACCTCATGCTGTCGTGCGTCCGGCGTAACCATGCGCCGTTTTACAAGCGTATGCTATTTTCTTTGGTCTCCGAGCCACGAACCTATCCAGAGCTTAAATTTCCAACAAGCTTGATGATCTGTCACAAGGAAAATTATGGAAACGTCACGAAAAAGCTTCCCATAATCGATGCAAACGCTATTGAATCCGGCTGTTATGACGGGCTATTCAAAGGTGATACCGTTCAGGTGTTTTAGGAAGCGCCGATGTCTATAAATCTTGAATCTATTATGCTGCTTGGTTTCGGTTTCGTATGCTTCGCCGCCTTCTCCTGGGGCGTAAAAGGCCACTTTCGCCACACCGGCCATATGCCCGCCGGGATGATGGCAATCAGCGCCCTGACCTTTGCCGGATTTTTATGGTTCGCCGCCCGCATGTTGCTGACCGAGACCGGACCCTATTGGCCAGCGTCGCTCATGTTGTTTACCCTGGCGCTCCTGCTATTCGTCTGGACCATCAAGGCCTCGCGCCAGACCCCGCCAACTCTGGCTTTCGACACCGACCAGCCATCGTTTTTGCTAGAGCACGGTCCATACCGCTACGTGCGGCACCCGTTCTACCTATCATATTTGCTGTTCTGGACCGGCACGGCAGTGGCCAGTCCCGGCCTGCTACCCTGGTTGGCGCCACTGGTCATGCTGGTGCTGTACTGGAATGCCGCTCGCCGTGAGGAACTGAAATTTGCCAACTCGGACTTTGCCGGGGCTTATGCGGCCTACCGCAAAAATGCCGGTATGTTCCTGCCGAACCCGCGCGCGTTGCTGGCCGGTTAACTCTCTGCCCGGATAAGCGCCCTGAATGGTGTTTCGCGCCTGACCGAGTAGAACTTGCCGCCATGCAGGATATTCGGCCCCTTCCATGGCGCACGCAGGCGGCCATCGCCTTTGCTTTCCTCGCCGCGAGCTGTCTGCTGCGCCTGGGGGTGTTCAAGCATAGTGTGCTGGACTGGGATGAAAGCCTGTATTTCATCATTGCTGAACAATGGCGTCACGGGTTGCTGCCCTATGTCGCCATCTGGGACAATAAACCGCCCGGGATCTACGCGATTTTCGTCGTCTTCCAGATGCTGTTCGGTGATAGAGTAGCCGCCATACGCATCGCCACCGCGATATTCGCGGCAGTACTTGCCTTCGCCATATTCAAAATCGTGTTGCGGATCGCTGGCGGTCAGCCAGGCCAGATCGTCTGCTCCCTGTTTGCCGGGTTCACCAGCCTGCTCGCCACTTTAAGCAATGACGGGTTATCGGCAAACACTGAATTATTTATGGCGGCGTTCACCTGCCTTGCAATGCTATGCGCGCTATCACCGCTGCCGCCATGGCCCCGCGCCCTCATCACCGGCCTGCTGTATGCCTGCGCGCTCATGATCAAATACGTGACCGTGTTTGAGGCGCCTGCTCTGGCTTTTGCCTTGCTCATATACCCGGCGTACCCAGCCTGGCCCGGCTGGCGGCAGGCATGGCAAACCATCGCTGGTGCCATCATCGGCGGGGCGATCCCGGTACTGCTTGTGGTGCTGTTATACACGGCCACCCGGCAATTGCCCGCCTGGTGGGCCGATAGCATCATGTCGAACTTCCGCCGCGTGAATATGCCTATCGCCCCCGGCGTACTCAGTACCATCATCAGTGTCGAAATCACTCGCTGGCTGCCCTTGTACCTCGCTGCTTTGGCTATCCTCATCCAAATGCCGCGCCACCGTACAACCATTCTCCTCGGTATCTGGTTCATCGGCGGCTGCATCGGCGTGATTTCGGCAAAATCCTTCTATGACCATTACTTTCTGCAAATCCTGCCAGTGATGTGCGTCTGCCTCGGCACCCTGTGCCTGCAAGCGGCGCGCTTGAATATCTGGACCCCCGCACGCGCCCTGCTGGCTGCCGTAATTATCCTTTATCTACCAGCACGTGCCGGCCTCGCCGCCTTGCAAAACGCCTCCGGCCCGGATGTTCCGCGGCAGATCGCGGCCATTCTCATCCCCGCCTTGCCCCCCGGCACCCACAACATCTATGTGTTCGACGACCAGCCCATACTGTACAGCCTGACACGCCAAACCCCGCCTACAAGCTACGTCCTGCCGTCGATTCTCACCAAATGCAGCCTCGCACCGGTCGCCCAGGTCGACCCCGTGGCAGAAGTCACCCGCATCCTCGCCACCAACCCGCTGTTCATCATCCGGCGTAGCAACCCAGGCAACGACCCTACCAACCCCGATGTTTACGACCTGCTGAACCGCACGCTAACAGCACGTTATGGTCTTTGGCGTGCGGCCGGCGGTACATTGGTCTACCGGCTGCAAAATCCCCGTGCGGCGATACCGCAAGGCAAGGCACGACCTTCTTTTTGTGAACAAAAAGCAGCAAAAAAACTTTTTTAATCTGGGCCTTCCCAGCTCAAAAATTTTTGCTGCTTTTTCAAAAAAGCAGTGCTTGCTATCCTTACTTCACTTCGCTTCAATCGCTGCCTGTGCGGCTGCCAACCGTGCAACCGGCACGCGGTACGGGCTGCAGGAGACGTAGTCCAGGCCGACGGATTCACAAAAGGCGATGGAGGCCGGGTCGCCGCCGTGCTCGCCGCAGATGCCGAGTTTGATATTCGGTTTTGTGGCACGGCCTTTTTGCGCCGCGATTTTTACCAGCGCGCCGACGCCCTCGATATCGATGGAAACGAACGGATCTTTCGGCAGAATGGCTTTTTCCACATAATGCGGCAAGAACTTGCCGGCATCGTCACGCGACAGGCCGAATACGGTTTGCGTCAGGTCATTGGTGCCAAAGGAGAAGAAATCGGCAGCCTCGGCAATGGCATCGGCCGTAAGTGCGGCACGCGGCAGTTCGATCATGGTGCCGACGCTGTACTCGATCGTGGTGCCGGTCTCCTCGAACACTGCCTTGGCGATTGTCTCAATCTGCGTGCGGGTTATATCCAATTCACGTTTGATGCCGACCAGCGGGATCATGATTTCCGGCACCGGCACGGTCCCGGTCTTGCCGACCTCGATAGCGGCCTCGAAAATGGCGCGCGCCTGCATTTCATAAATTTCCGGATAGGATACGCCAAGGCGGCAGCCGCGATGGCCGAGCATCGGGTTGGCTTCGGAAAGCTCGGCGGCCCGTTCATTGATGGTGCGCGCATCCATTCCCAGCGCTTCCGCGACCTCCGCCAGCTCCGCCTCGCCATGCGGCAGGAATTCATGCAGCGGCGGGTCCAGCAGCCGGATCGTTACCGGCAGCCCCGCCATGATCTTGAACAGCGACACGAAATCAGCGCGCTGGAACGGCAGCAATTTGGCCAGGGCAGCACGCCTGCCGGCTTCATCGTTGGACATGATCATCTGGCGCACTGCGGAAATCCGCGCGGGATCGAAAAACATGTGCTCGGTCCGGCACAGGCCGATGCCTTCGGCGCCGAATTTGCGCGCGGTTTCCGCATCCAGAGGGGTTTCCGCATTGGCCCGCACCTTCAACCGCCGGGCTTCGTCGGCCCAGGCCATGAGTGTACCGAATTCGCCGGAAAGCTGAGGTTCGATCATTTTTACCGGCCCGGCAAATACCTCACCGGTGGCGCCATCGAGTGTCAGTATTTCCCCCGCGCGTACGGTGACACCGCCGGCCGAAAGCGTCTGCTCCCCGTAATTTACGCTGATGCCGCCGGCGCCGGCGACACAGGGCCGGCCCATGCCGCGCGCCACCACGGCAGCGTGACTGGTCATGCCGCCACGCGTCGTGAGTATCCCGCGCGCCGCATGCATGCCGTGAATATCCTCAGGGCTGGTCTCGATCCGTACCAATATCACCGAATCACCTTTCTGCGCCCGCAGCTCGGCTTCATCGGCGGAAAATACCACCGCACCGGAGGCCGCACCCGGGCTGGCTGGCAGGCCTTTGGCAAACAGCTTCGGGGTAGCCTGGGGGTCGAGGGTTGGGTGCAACAACTGGTCCAGCGAGGCCGGGTTGACGCGCATGATCGCGGTATCGCGGTCGATCAACCCGCTTTCCGCCATTTCCACCGCAATCCGCAGTGCAGCCGCTGCAGTGCGCTTGCCGCTGCGGGTCTGCAGCATATACAGCTTGTTCTGCTGCACCGTGAATTCGATATCCTGCATATCCTTATAGTGTTTTTCAAGCATATCGCGCACGCGGTTCAGCTCAGCATAGGCATCCGGCAACGCCTTCTCCATGCTGACTTCACCCGGCTTGGCATAGGCCTGAGACAGCGGCCGCGGCGTGCGAATGCCGGCCACCACGTCTTCGCCCTGCGCGTTTACCAGATATTCGCCGTAGAATTCATTCAGGCCGGTCGAAGGGTCGCGGGTAAAACAGACGCCGGTCGCGCAATCCTCGCCCATATTGCCGAACACCATGGCTTGTACGTTCACCGCCGTGCCCCAATCCGCCGGAATATCGTGCAAACGGCGATACACATTGGCGCGCGGATTCATCCACGATCCGAACACCGCGGTGATGGCGCCCCAGAGCTGGGCTTCCGGCTCCTGCGGAAACGGTTTGCCGATCTCCTCGGCAACCATCGCCTTGTAATCTTCAACCACCTGCTGCCAATGCGCCGGCGTGAGTGCTGTATCCTCGATGACATCGGCATCCTGCTTGGCGGTTTCGATGATCTCCTCGAAGCGGTGATGATCCACGCCCAGCACCACCGAGCCGTACATCTGGATAAAGCGGCGGTAGGAATCCCAGGCGAAACGTTCATCACCGGAGCGCTTGGCAAGGCCGAGCACGGTGGTGTCGTTCAGGCCAAGGTTAAGCACGGTATCCATCATGCCCGGCATGGAAACCCGGGCGCCGGAACGCACGGAGACCAGCAGCGGCTTGTCCTTATCGCCAAACCCGCAATCCACCGCAGCCTCGATCCGGGCCAGTGCGGTCGAGACCTGTTCCTTCAAGCCTTCCGGATAATTTTCGTTATTATCGTAATAGGCGGTACAGACTTCCGTGGTGATGGTGAAGCCGGGTGGCACCGGCAGGTCGATACTCGCCATCTCCGCCAGGTTCGCCCCTTTGCCACCCAACAGGTTCCGCATGGCCGCACTGCCGTCATTAACGCCGGCGCCGAAATTATAAACCCATTTGGTCATACAAAACTCCTAGTGTTCGATTTTGGAGAAGTCGGCGATAGCATCGACATGATCGATAAATTGCGAGAGCAGACGAAGGCGATTATGGCGCAGGTTTTCATTATTATCGTTGACAGTAACGGTTTCAAAAAAAGCATCGACAGTAGGACGCAGCGAAGCCAGAACAGCCATGGCTTCCGGATAACGTTCTTGCGTGAGCAAGTCTGTTTCAGAGTTATCAAGCCCCCATGATTTCGCCAGCATGGCACCCTTTAGCTCAAGAACCACTGCTTCCATTTGTTCAGCCAAAAGTAACTCGGCTGGCTCCACCAAGAGAGAAGTATCGAAATCCTGGTGGTATGGCATCGAATCCTTGGCTTCTTCCTTGCTCACGATATTGGCGGCACGCTTATACGCCGCCAAGAGATTCCGGCCGTCTTCACTGCTAAGCATACCGCGTAACGCTTCGACGCGCTTCATCAATCGCACCAGATCATCATCATCACTAACAGCGAAAACGGCATCAAGCACATCATGGCGCTGGTTCTCATTACGCAGCTTTATGCGAAGACGTTCAATGATGAAATTGAACAACGCATCATCGCCACCAAGCAGGGGGCGCAACGGTAGGCGGAGATTGTTTTCGAGAATGATACGGATCACTCCAAGTGCTGCGCGACGCAGCGCATAAGGATCACCCGAACCACTGGGCTTTTCGCCGATACGAAAAAATTCAACCAGCGTATCCAATTTGTCGGCCAGCGCGACACTCACAGCAACACTGCCGGACGGCACCGCATCGCTCGGCCCTTTTGGCAGATAATGCGTGGCGATGGCAGGGCCTACGATGTCGCCATCCCAGCCGCGCGGATTTTTTTCCGCGTAATAACCGCCCATTATGCCTTGCAGCTCAGGAAACTCGCCGACCATGCCGGTCACCAGATCGGCCTTGCAAAGCCGTCCGGCCCATTCGGCTTGCTTGGTGTCTACGCAGCCAAGCAAATGCGCAATTTCGGCGGCGCGTTTGGCGATGCGTACGGCGCGCGCGGCCTGGGTGCCGATTTTGGCATGGAACGTGATTTTTCCTAGCTTCGGCAACAACGCGTTCAGCGGGGTTTTAAGGTCGAGCTCCCAGAAATGCCGTGCATCGGAGAGCCGGGCACGAAGTACGCGTTCATTGCCGGCGATGATGGCCGCACCACCATCCGGCGCCTCAAGATTGGCGACGAAAGCAAAATATGGCGCAGGGTTGCTCCCGGCATCACGTAAAGCAAAGTAACGCTGGTTGACCTTCATGGAAAGCTCGCGGACTTCCGGCGGCAGGTCCATGAATTGCTGGTCGATTTTGCCGATCAGGGCAACCGGCCATTCGACGAGACCGGTAATCTCCTCGAGAAGTCCGTCATCCTGCACAACAATCAAACCAAATTCAGCAGTTTTTGCAGTAATACGGTCGGCAATCATGCGTTGGCGCAACGTTTGGTCCGCGATCACGAAATGCGTGCGCAATCTATGTTCCCAATCGTCCAGCGAAGACACGGTAACAACACCTGGCGCATGGACGCGATGGCCTTCTGTCTTATCGCTGGCCGTGACCGGGCCAAAGGTGAACGGAATAATTTTTCCGTCCAGCAGACAGATCATTCTACGCAATGGCCGGACCCAGGAAAAATCCCCGCCACTGCCCCAGCGCATGGATTTAGGCCAGGAAAACTTTGCTAACGCAGGCGGCAATTCTTTTGACAAGAATTCTGCGGCAGAAACGCTTGGTATTTCCCGGTGCAAAACAAAATAGCCGCCTTCAGAAACGACATCTTCGCGCTTGGCGTTGTGCTTTGCCAGAAACCCCGCAAGGGCGGCCGCCGGTGCGGTGTCTCTGGGCCCGCGCGCTTCCATGACGCCGCCGGGCTTTTCCAAACTGATCGCTGCACTCAAGGCAATCCGACGCGGGCCGTAAAACATGGTCAGATCCGATAGTTTCATATCCTCAAGGAGCGGCCGGCAAATACGCTCCAATTCCTGCGCCGCCGCCGGCTGCATCCTGGCCGGTATCTCCTCGGAAAACAGCTCCAAAAAAAACTCAGGCATCGGCCTCACCTGTCAACCACACATCCGCGCAAGCCTTCGCCAAATCCCGCACCCGGCCAATATATCCCGCGCGCTCGGCCACTGAAATCACCCCGCGCGCATCCAGCAAATTGAACAAATGGCTGGCCTTGATGCACTGGTCATAAGCCGGCTGCGCCACTTGCTGCGCCACCAGTGTCGCACACTCGGCCTCGGCATCCGCAAAATGCCGGATCAGCGCATCGGTGTTCGCCAGCTCGAAATTATACCGGCTGTAATCCCGCTCGGCGCGCAGAAACACGTCGCCATAGGTAACACCCCGGCCATTGAAATCGAGATCGTAAACATTCTCGACCCCTTGCACATACATCGCCAGGCGCTCGAGCCCATAAGTCAGCTCCGCCGAAGGCGACACACAGGCGATGCCTCCCACTTGCTGAAAATACGTGAACTGCGTCACCTCCATGCCGTCGCACCACACCTCCCACCCCAGGCCCCAGGCGCCTAAGGTCGGGCTTTCCCAGTCATCCTCCACGAACCGTATGTCATGCAGCCGCCGGTCGATCCCGATTGCGTCATAGCTCTGCAACAGCAGGTCCTGGATGTCGTCAGGGCTCGGTTTCAGCAGGGCCTGATACTGGTAATAATGCTGCAACCGGTTCGGGTTCTCGCCATACCGCCCGTCAGAAGGCCGACGGCACGGCTGCACATAAGCAGCCCGCCACGGCTTCGGCCCCAAAGTCCGTAACGTGGTCGCCGGATGAAATGTCCCAGCCCCCATCTCCATATCGTAAGGTTGCAAAATCACGCAGCCTTGTGCCGCCCAAAACGCGTGCAAAGTCAGGATTATGTCCTGAAAGCTGCGGGGCGCTATCCGGGACTTGGCGTGATCGGCTTGCTCTGTCATGAACCCTTTGTTGAATTATGCTGCACAGCAATATGATGCCTCAACTAATAGAGCAACATACCGTTTGTGTTGAAACACGAAGCATCAAACTGGGCAATGCAAAGCATTATCATAAAGATACGGGGATCAGGAAATGGCAAAACTCATTCGATTTAAAGACGCCGACTGGTTCGGTCTTGCCGCTATCGTCGCCATCGGCGGCGGCATGGCCATGTTCCGCCAAATGGCCATCGTTCCACGCGCCACCGTCGGCATCTGCGCGGCCATGCCCTCACCAGCCTGGTGTGCCCCCCGCGCCGCTATCCTCTGGTTGCAGTACCAACAGCTATTCGGCTGGCTCGCCCTCTTTCTCGGCCTCATAGCCTTTGCCACCGGCCGCCGTATTCCCGCCACGCTGGCCGTCGCGCTCGGTATCGCCGCCGTGGTCAACTACAACGCCACCACCGGCATCTTCGGTGCCGCCCTCGGCCTCCTTGCCTGGATCGGCCTCAATACCGGACGGTATGGACTGGAAGTAAGCAAGCCCAAGGGCGCTGCCCCTGGACCCCGTTAAAGGCTTAGCCTTTAAAATCCATTTTAAGGTTTGGAATGGGCGGGCCGACGATTTGTGACACGGCTTGAAGCGGCTCGCCCATTCCAAACCTTAACGGTTCTAAGGGCGAGCCCTTAGCGGGGGTCCAGGGGGCGGAGCCCCTTGGCCTTACTTACTTCCTAATTCCACACCGCACGATGCCAAAAGCCCACCCAGTTCGCGGATGACAGGGAAGACTTCCTGGTTCCAGTTGCCTCCCTGGGCGTCGTGGGCGGCTTGTTCGGCTTCGACGATCCAGCGGTCTTCCTTGAAAATGCGCTCGGTGAACATCACCAGAAATGGCCAGCCGATGGTGAGGCCGGCGCGGCCCAGCGGGTTTTTCGGTTTGTGGATCGAGAGCAGCCCAAAGGTGCGGATGGTTTTTTGTGCGGCGTCGAGCGGTACGTAGACGATCCACAGATCCATCACTGGCGTATCCCCGCCGGCGGGGAGTATGGAGAGCGTCTGGTAGGGATATTCGGTGCGGATCGTCATGACGTCTTTGTCGTTGACATCTGATGTGCGTTTGCCGCCGAATACCGCGGTTTCCCCCAACGGCTGTTTACCAGCGGTGCGCGCGAAGGTGTACTGCACTTCAAGCCAGGTCTCCCCCAGCATACGGCCCAGATAGCGCGGCCGCACCTGGCCCATTTGCTTGCGGTGCATGAACTGGTGGTTCATGTCCATCAGGTTTTCATGCATGAAACTGTAATGGCAGGCCACCTCGCGGCCAAAGCGGCGGGTTTTATAGCCGGGGTTGCGCGCTGAGCCGAGCCGGGGAAAGCTCTCCGCCGTGGCCAGGGCCGGGTTGCCGGTGAATATAAAGATCATCCCGGCTTCCTCCCGGCATGGGTAGGCGCGCACGCCGTTCGGCAATTTGCCTTTGCCGAGATACGGTACATCAGTACAGGCGCCGGTGCTGTCATAGGTCCAGCCATGGTAATGGCAGCGTATCGCACAGCCGGAGACCACCCCGGCATCCAGCGGCACCTGACGATGCGCGCAACGGTTTTCCAGCGCGAACACCGCGCCGTCTTTCGGCCGCACCAGCACAATCGGGTCGCCGGCAAAGCGCACGGCATGAGTCTTGCCGGTTTTCACCTCTCGGGACCACGCCACCGGGTACCAATGGTCGGGATGTATGCCGACCCGGCGCAGGTTTAACGCCGGCCTGGCCGCGGCATCGGCAACCGCGGCGGTGTCATCAGTGTTGAATAGAATAGAATCCATTTATCTCTTTCACCGATGTTCAGGAACGTACTCAAGTTAAGGTTCGCACATAAAATGCTGCGCG
This sequence comes from Acetobacteraceae bacterium, assembly GCA_965231175.1. Taxonomy (GTDB): domain Bacteria; phylum Pseudomonadota; class Alphaproteobacteria; order Acetobacterales; family Acetobacteraceae; genus Acidocella. Next base: position 261,747 of record CBDDMJ010000002.1, read on the forward strand.
CAAACCCGGATGCATTAATCGCCGTTACGTCGTCTGGTAAAAAAATCTTGCAACAACGCCGCCGCCTCCGCCTCGCACACGCCGCCGATCACCTCGGGTTTATGATGTGTCGTGGCGTGGTGGAAGATCCTTGGCCCATGCTCAACCGCACCGGATTTCGAATCATAGGCTGCAAACACCAGCTTTTGCATGCGAAACCCGGCTATCGCCCCGGCGCACATCGCGCAAGGTTCCAGCGTCACGGTCAGCGTACAATCCGTCAGATACTTGCGCCCCTGTATCTTTGCCGCCGCGCGCATCGCCAGCAGCTCGGCATGCGCGGCGGGATCGGCATTGCCTTCCACCTCATTGCCGCACGCGGCGATCACGGCACCGGCCGCATCGGTCACCACCGCCCCGACCGGCACCTCACCACGCAAGGCGGCGGCACGGGCTTGTTGCAAAGCGTGGTCCATAGGGGTCATGTTTGCTGCTTGCCTTGTGCCGGGGCCGGGGTCTAGGTCACGCCATGGCAAGACCCCCGCTTATTGGCCTGACTCTGGACGCCGAACCGCCCGGCGGTTGGTCGAAATACCATTGGTACGCCCTGCGGCAGAATTACTGCGGCGCCGTCGCCGCCTGTGGCGGCCTGCCGGTGGCGCTGCCGCATGCGCCGGCCCTGACCCAGGATTATCTGGACCGGCTGGACGGCATCATCGTTACCGGCGGCGCCTTCGACATCGACCCGGCGCTGTACGGCGATGACGGGCGTCATGAAACCGTCGCCCTCAAACCTGAGCGCACCACCGCCGAGATGGCTCTGCTGCAAGGTGCTTTGGCACGGGACATGCCGGTGCTGGGCATTTGCGGCGGTGAGCAACTGCTGGCGGTTGCCCTCGGCGGCACGTTGATCCAGCACATTCCGGACAGCATCGAGAACGCCCTCGAACATGAGCAGAAAACCTTGCATTCTGAACCGGCGCATGAGGTCCGCATCTTGCCCGGCACCCGTCTGCACGGCATCACCGGGCCAACCATGCGCGTCAATTCCTCGCATCATCAGGCGGTCCGCCATCCTGGCCGCAGCATTGTCAACGCCATCGCGCCGGACGGCGTGATCGAGGGTGTGGAAGACCCAGGCCGCAAATTCTGTCTCGGCGTGCAATGGCACCCAGAATATTTCACCGACCCCGGCGATCGACGCTTGTTCGCCGCCTTTATCTCGGCCTGTTCATGAGCGAGGAACCGCGGGGCGAGCGCATCGCCAAATACCTCTCACGCGCCGGCGTCACCAGCCGCCGTGACGCCGAAGCGCTGATCGAGGCTGGCAAAGTCCGGATGAACAACCAGCCGGTCACCCACCCCGCCACCTTCGTCAACCCCGGCGATCTCGTGGTGGTAGACGGCAAGGCGGTATCGGTCCCGGAGCGCACTCGCCTATGGCGTTACCACAAGCCGGATGGGCTGGTGACCACCCACAAAGACCCGGAAGGCCGCCCCACCGTGTTCGAAAAACTGCCCGAGGCCCTGCCGCGCGTTATCAGCATCGGCCGCCTGGACTTGACCAGCGAGGGCCTGCTGCTGCTGACCAATGACGGTGCGCTGTCCCGCCAGCTGGAACTTCCCGCGACCGGCTGGCTGCGCCGCTACCGGGTGCGTGTGCATGGCGGCGTCGATCCTGCCAAGCTGCTGCGCCTGGCCGACGGCATGGTGGTAGACGGCGTCAAATTCGGCCCCATAGAGGCGGCCGTGGATTCCCGCCAGCGTGCCAACACCTGGCTCAGCGTGTCCCTGCGCGAGGGCAAAAACCGGGAAATCCGCCGCGTCATGGACGCACTTCTGCTGCCGGTTACCCGGCTGATCCGCATCGCCTATGGCCCGTTCCAACTCGGCAACCTGGAACGTGGCGCGGTCGAGGAGGTCAACGGCAAGGTGCTGCGCGAGCAGGTGCCCAACCTGCAAAAATGAGGATCATCGCCGGGCAATGGCGGGGCCGCCAGCTGATCGCCCCGCCAGGCGACGCCACCCGCCCTACGAATGCCCGCGCCCGCCAGGCCGCCTTCGACATACTGATGCACGCCTTCTGGGCCGGCCCTGATTTCATGCAAACCGCCCGCGTCCTGGACGTTTTTGCCGGCACCGGCGCCTTTGGCCTGGAAGCCCTGTCTCGGGGCGCCCGCCACGCCACCTTCATAGAAATCGCTGCCCCCGCCCTTACCGCCCTACGCACCAATATTGCTGCCTGCCATGCTGAGCCAAATACTCAAATATTTAAGGCAGATGCTACCAAACCGCCACGTGGCACGCCGCACGACCTGGTGTTCCTCGACCCGCCCTATGGGCAGGATATGATCCCTAAAGCGCTAAGCGCTCTGGCCGGACAAAATTGGATCGTGCCAGGGACCATCATCGCTGCGGAATTCGGCCCGCAGGATTCTCCAGTTTATAGTGAAGTCTTGATTGAACGCCGTCATGGCAAAGCGCGGCTGCTCTTCTGGCGATATCAAATCATCAATCATCCCGTTTAAGTTTCACAAAGCAGTACGTCCTGCTATAGAACAAAAAATGAACATACCGGATACCCCCCTATGCAAGCCTCCCTGCGCTGGCTCTATGTCGACTTCAACAGCTATTTCGCCAGCGTCGAGCAGGAGATGCAGCCACGTCTGCGCGATAAGCCCGTCATCGTGGTCCCGGTAGAGACCGATTCCACTTGCGCCATCGCCGCCAGCTATGAGGCCAAAGCCTATGGCATCCGCACCGGCACCCCGGTCTGGGAAGCCAAGCAGAAATGTCCTGGCCTCATCCTCGTCCTTGCCAACCACGAAGCCTATATTGACTACCACCACCGCATCCTCGCCGAACTCGACAACCATATACCGGTCACCGCTGTCTGCTCGATCGATGAAGCCGCCTGCCGGCTGATGGACAACGAAACCGCAGAACCGGTGGCCAGGCGGATCGCGATGTCCATCAAGCGCGGCCTGGCCGCCAATATCGGCAAACATATACGCTGCTCCATCGGCATCGCCCCGAACCGCTACCTCGCCAAGGTGGCGACGGATTTGCAGAAACCGGACGGCCTGACCGTGTTGCACCCTCACGATCTGCCGCAGTCTCTGTACCCGCTGGCGCTGCGTGATCTGCCAGGCATCGGCCGCAATATGGAGCAACGGCTGCACCAGGCCGGCATTCATGACATGCAAACCCTGATGGGACTGCCACCGGCGCGGATGCACGACATCTGGGGCAGCATCTGGGGTCCGCGCATGTGGCAACTGCTGCGCGGCGCAGACCTTCCCGAAATTGAAACCGAGCGCCGCACGGTCGGCCATAGCCACGTCATGGCGCCCGGCCTGCGCAACCCCGAAACCGCCATTTACGTGGCCCGCCGCCTTACCCTCAAAGCCGCCACCCGCCTGCGCCGCATGGACTACTACGCCACCGCCCTCGCCTTCTCCGCCCGCTTGGAATCCGGCGAAAAACTGCGCGCCGAAGCACGCTGCTGGCGCGCCCAGGACAGCGTCACCTTTATCGGCATGTTGGACCACATGTGGGCCGGAACCGTCGGTAAAACGCAGAATGCACGTTTGAAAAAAGTCTCGGTCACGCTGCACGGCCTGATGCCGGCAAGCGCCGTGCAACCCGATCTGCTATATCTGCACGGCGGCGCAAAACAGCGCCGCGCCGAGACTTTGTCTCACGCCATGGACAAGCTGAACCACAAATACGGCCGGGATACTGTCCTGCTCGGGATGCTGCCTTTGCAAGGCAAAACCTTCTCCGGTACCAAAATTGCCTTCACCCGCATCCCGGATCTCCAAGAATTTTCAGAATAAGCAAGCACTTCTTTTTGTGAACAAAAAGAAGCAAAAAAACTTTGATACTCGATATCATAGGCGTTGGCGCAAAACGTCTCGAAACCAGTAGAAAATTTATACTGTGACTTTGCGCGTTCGGCCGCCAACGCCCATGCCCCAAAGGAGCAAAAGTTTTTTGCTGCTTTTTTTCAAAAAAGCAGTACTTCCTTTCCTTCGTACAAGGAGCCGCCGCATGCCAGAACGCCAGCCCGACGAGACAAGGCGCATTGCCGTACATGGTTATGAGGTGGTTACCTATAGTTTCGGCAGTGGCGATGAGGTGCTGTTCTGCCTGAACGGCGGCCCGGGTCTGCCGTGCGACTACGTACGGGATGCGCATTCCATGCTGGCCGATCACGGCTACCGCGTAGTGGCATTCGACCAGCTCGGGTGCGGGCAATCCAGCCGGCCGGATGATGCCAGCCTGTGGACGCTGGAGCGCTATGTCGAGGAGGTGGAAATCGTCCGCACCGCCCTCGGCCTCGGTACCGTGCATCTGCTCGGCCAGTCCTGGGGCACCTGGCTCGGTATCGAGTATGCGCTGACCTATCCGGAGGCTTTCAAAACCCTGACCCTTGCCAACGGGGCCGCCGACATTCCGCATCTGGTCAGCGAGCTGGAGCGCCTGCGTGGCGCTTTAGGTGCGGAGACCATCGCCATGATGCAGCGCCATGAGGCCGAAGGCACCACCGATCACCCAGAATACAAAGGTGCGGTCGACGTGCTGAACTACCGCCATGTCTGCCGTCTGCAAACCTGGCCGGACGCCGTGCAGCGGTCTTTGAACGACTGGAACATGGGCCCTTACATGGCCATCCAGGGCCCTAACGAATTCTGCTACACCGGCAGCATCAAGGACTGGAACCGCACCGGCGACCTGCACCGCATCAAACAGCCGGCTTTGGTGATGTGTGGCCTGCACGACGAACTAACCCCTGCCTGCTCCCGCCTGATGCACCAGGCGCTCCCCGACAGCCGGATCAAAGTTTTTCCCAACAGCTCGCATCTGCCATTCTGGGAGGAGCCGGAGGCGTATTTCGCGGTGCTGAGAAACTTCCTGGATGCACACCGGGATTAGGAGGCGTTGCCGCCAATCCCATCCAGCTCGACAATCACTTGTTCCGGCAGGACAAGTTCCGCCGCCGCCAAATTCTCCCGCAAATGCGCGACCGATGACGTGCCCGGGATCAGTAATATATTCGGGCAACGCCGCAGCAGCCACGCCAGCGCCACCTGCATCGGCGTCGCCCCCAGCCGCGTTGCGGCGTCCGATAATATGGAGGATTGCAGGGGCGTAAATCCGCCGAGCGGAAAGAACGGGACATAGGCAATGCCCTCAGCGGCGAGGCTGTCGAGCAGGGTTTCGTCCTGGCGATGCGCCAGATTATACTGGTTCTGTACACAGACGATCGGCACAATCCGACGCGCCTCCTGAACCTGCGTTGGCGTCACGTTGCTGACCCCGATGTGACGCACCAACCCCTGCCGTTGCAGTTCTGCCAAGACAGTCAGAGGCGCTTCGATCGGGCCTTCGGCAGGACCATGGACGTCAAACATGATGCGCAGGTTAACGACGTCGAGTACGTCTACACCGAGGTTACGCAAATTATCATGCACCGCCGCGGTCAATTCCGCGGGCGAGAAGGCCGGGTTCCAAGAACCGTTTGCACCACGCCGGGCGCCGATCTTGGTGACAATCAGCAGATCGGCGGGATAAGGATGCAGTGCCTCGCGTATCAGCTGGTTGGTGATATGCGGCCCATAAAAATCGCTGGTGTCGATATGGTTGACGCCGCTTGCCACCGCAGCGCGCAGCACGGCAATGGCGGCATCACGGTCTTTCGGCGGTCCGAACACGCCAGGCCCGGCAAGCTGCATTGCGCCATAACCCATGCGCTGGACTTCAAAATCACCTATGTGGAAACTGGCCGCCGTCGATATATCGTTCATGTTTGGTCTCCTGCTTTGCAGCAAGATATAGGCAGCCTCCGCAGCAATCTAACCCGGCGTCGCTTTCGCTTCGGATGCCGGCACCTTCATCATCGTGCCGGTCATCGGAATAAAGAAAACGCCCATATCCCGCCGCGAGTGGATCTTGCCCTTGTCATCCTTGGTATAAACATAAAGCACCTGGCCTTGCTTGAACGGCTGGCCGATGGGGATGATCATCCTGCCGCCCGGCTTCAACTGCGCAAACAGCGCCGGTGGTGCATATTGCGCGGCACAGGTCACGATGATGATATCAAATCCGTCCGTTTGTTCCGGCCAGCCGTAATAGCCATCGCCCACCCGCGTCATGATATTGTCATAGCCCAGTGGTTTGAAAATCTTATGCACCGCATTGCCCAGCGGCTCGATAATCTCGATCGAATACGCGGCTTTCACGATACGGGAAAGCAACGAGCTTTGAAAGCCGCTCCCCGTACCGATTTCGAGCGAAACATCTCCTGACCGCGGGCGGCAAACCTGAGTCATATAGGCCTGGCCGAGGTAATCCGAGAGTGCCGAGCCATACCCGATCGCCCAGGGCTTCGGCGGATTGTCATAGGCATCGCCGCAGGTCGAGCGGTGCTCCGAATAGATGTAATGAAAATACTCCCGCGGCACCGCCTGAAACCCCGCCAATACCGCAGGATCCGCCGCCCCCAGCCGCATTTTCAAATAATCCGCGATCATTTTCATCGCTGCCGGCTTGCGCGCCTGAATCGCATCGAACTGCGCCTCCGTCAGATCAACCGGCCGCCCGGATGCATCCATGGCAGTCTCGAAGGCGGCCCTGGTCCAGGGCGCATTATTCGGCGTGCCGTAGGCAGCACCCGCCGCAGCGCTGGCGCCAAGGCTGCGGCCCGGCAGGCTGGCGAGTGCCGCGGCCCCGGCGATCAATCCGCGACGGGTGAGGGTGTCGAGCGTGTGAACCAAGCGTGTTGTCTCCTGGAGGCGGGAAAAGTGGTTGCCGCCAGCATATACATCAGAACCGCCACGGCCAAAACCGCGTGAAATCCATAAATTCGACCGGTGAGTGCTGCCAGCGGCGTTGCCACTACAGAAAATGCGCCGTTCAAGCCCCAGGCCCAGGGCAGAAAGCTGCCCTCCCGCACCGCACTCAACCCCAGCGGAAACGGCAGGCCAAGGACGACCGAAACCGGCGCAATCGCCAGGACCACCAGGGCAGCGCGCAGAGCAAACCCCAGCCCCTGCCCCGCCAGCATCAGCTCTGGCAACGCCATGAGCATGCCGAGCGACCACAACCCGATCAACAATGCTGCCACGCGCATCGCCGGCCGCGGACGGGCTGTAAACCGCCCGCTCAGCAAGCTTCCCAGCCCTGAAAAAATCAGCATAAAGCTCAGCACCAGCGCAAACCCGGTGGCGCGGTCATCCAAAAACGCGCTGGCCTTCTCGATTGCAAAAATCTCGACGAATAAAAACCCGATTGCCAGCGCCGGAAAATACAACGCGCTCCGCAGCAGCCCGGAACGCCCTTCTGTAACGCGCGGTGCCAACAGTGGTGCGGCCATAACCAGCGCCGCAATAATAGCCGCCTGCGCCAGCACCGCTATGTTCACCAGCGCGCCGATCTCGCTCTGCGGTAAAATCTGCAGCCGCGCCAGCAACACCGATAAATCGTTAAGCCGCAGCACCGCATAAAACCCCGGCCGGTCATCCGTCACCGGCGTCAGGTTGAAGGCCGCGCCAGACACGCTGGGGCTGGCCTTCAGCACCGCCTGCGCCTCATCGGCAATCGAATCATCCGGGCCATAGGATGTAACGGTACCCGCATCGAACGACACCGCCGGCAGATCGTTATACAAATCCGCACGCGCCGCCGCCACATCCATGTTGTCATAATATGAAACGTCGAATGACCGGTCGTCGCACCATTTCCGAATAATGTTGATCCGTGACGCAGAAAACGGCGCGCGGCCGACCAGTATGCGGGCGTTCCAGGCCGATCTGTAGACCACCACGTGAGCTAGCGGATCAGCCACCCCATCCAGCGCCAGCGCCGCCCGCACTGTCGCCAGCATGCGTAGCGCATAAACCGGCAAATCCTGAATCGATACCGGAATGGAAATCATGCCTTGCGGCGTCAGCGCCCGCATATACGCCGCCATAGCTTCAGCGGTAAAACTATTCACATTCGCCGGCGCCGCATCCATGAAATCACCGGACAGGTCGATCACATCGAACGGCCCGTCCCGCAACGCCACGCGCGGCCCTACGGCTTCAATGCGCACACGCTTATCCCCTGCAAATCCCGGCGAAACGCCCATGCCGTGTACGACCGCCGCATACAATACCGGCTCCGGCTCTGCTGCCGTTACCCATGCTGCTCCCAGCGCCAGCACCTCGGCGATACGGAACCCGCCCGAAGCCCCTGCCAGCAGTACATGAGGATGCACCACCAGTTGGTACGGTGCGGCATCCAGCGCACCCTCGGCATAACCGGTACCGGCAACCCCCGGCATCGGCAGGCTGGCGATGCGGATGCCATCCCGGTACAGCCCAAAACTGCGCGGCGGGTCGGCATAACCCATCATTCCGGCATCGTTGGAAATATCGGTGTTCACGCGTTCAGTGAAATCATCCAGCAACAGATAGTTCCCGCGTGGCGCGTTGCGCACCGCGAGCACCCGTGCCCCTGGCGTGTGCAGCGGCGGATATAGCGGCTTGTACTGGCTGATACTGGCGTGCGGTCCCAACAGCAGCAACACCTCCGCCGCCACCAGTGCTGCCACCGCGCCCAAACTTGCTTTTAAGCGAAATCGCTGGGTAAAAACCGCTGCCAGCGCCAGGCCCGGCAGCAAAGCCGGTACCAGAGCAAACGGCCCGAGGCGATACATCAACGCCAGCAAAATCATCGTCCCGGCGCCGGCGCCCAGCAAATCCGCCGCATAAACGCGGCTAATCCGTTCCTTATACATAACGAAACACAGCGAAATAAACAGCCCGGCCAGGAAAAAAAACGGCAGCAACGCCGCATAATACAGCGCGATATTCACGAGTTGCGGCAAATACGTAACCGGATTCTGCAACTGCAACGGATTGAACGGATTGAGTATGGTAAATGCATAACCAAGTGCTGCACTCACCACCAGCAAGCCAGGCAACACCGCCAGCAGCCCATCGGCCCGCTGCAACAACGCGGCCCGCATCAAAGCCAGCGTTACCCCACTGAAGGCAAACCCCGCCATCACGATCGAGATCACCCAATACCCATAATCCGACCATCCGGCGACCGCGAAATACCGTGTCAACGCCGTCTCCAAACCCACCGCGACGCCCGAGACAAAAAACAGCGGCAGTAAATTCAAGGTACAAAAACCTGTTTCAAAAATCCCGCCAGCAGCACATTGAATCGCCCGGCATCATCGACAAACAATGCATGACCGGCATGCTTGAAAATCGCAATCTGCGTATGCGGCCGGTCGATCAGCAAATTATGCGCCTGCCCGGAAAGTCCTGGCCGCACCACATATAAAACTGGCCGGTCCGTCGCAAAAATCGCTGCCCGCCAATAACTGCGTGGCACCGGATAAGCCAGCAACGCCCGCGCATCCGCAGGTGGCACCTGCAACGCCGCTGCCGTTAGACGATCTAGATAGGCAGGCGATTGCCGCGTCACGAACATCCCAGCCACAAACGCCCGTATATACGCATCCCGGCTCATTGTTGGCGCTGGATGATACGGCCGCGGCAGCGGTGCCGGCTTCTCTCCCACCGAATTATCGACTAAAACCAACCCGGCAATCCGCGCATCCCCCGATTCGTGGATCATCGCCAGCGTATCCAACACCCCGAGCGACCACGCCACAATCACCACAGGCCCCCCCAGCTGGTCCAGCAGCTCCGCAATATCCTCGCCGCGCCGGTCCTGATCATACCCAGCCGCTGCCACCTCAGAGCCACCCTGCCCACGCGGATCGAAGGCAATGACATGATACCGCTTGGAAAACGCTGCGATCTGCGGCGTAAAAATCCAGGCCGGCATGGTCCATCCCGGCACCAACACCATAACCGGCGCCCCCGCCGGCCCTGCTTCCAAATAATGCAGCCGTATATGATCCGAGGTGGTGAAATACCGATCCACAGTACCGGAGACGCTCTGCGCCTCTGCCGTCGTCAGCATCGAACAGAAGATCAGGCAACAGGCCAGGAAGCGCATGCTGGGTTTAAGCACTTCTTTTTGTGAACAAAAAGCAGCAAAAAACTTTATGAATCTGGGATGGGGCGTGGTCTGCCAAACGCCTATGTCCCAGCATAAATTTTATAATGGGTTCGGAGGCGCTGTCCGCCTTGCCAATGGCCCAGCATTCCAAAAGTTTTTTGCTGCTTTTTTAGGGCTTGTGGGGATTCATCGTGAATTGATTGTAGTTGCGGCGAGATAGATCATTGCCTTGAAGGATTGGTCTGTCTTGTCGCTTCGCATGGCGATGCGTTTGAATTCTTTGAGTTTGGCGAAGAAGTTTTCGATGAGATGGCGGGCTTTGAAGGTATCCGTGTCATAGGGCCGCTTGATGATGCGGTTTTTACGCTGGGGGATCATGGCGGTGGCGTTCTGCTGTGCCAGCGCGTCACGTATCCAATGCACATCGAAGGCTTTGTCGGCGAGCAGGGCTTTAAAGTCGGCCTGTTTGATGAGCGGAGCGACGCCGATGGTGTCGTAATGCTGGCCGGGGATGAGAGTGAAGCGGACCAAATTACCAAGCGCGTCGGTCAGGGCGATGATCTTGGTCGCCCAACCGGTCACAGAGCGCCCTATGGCTTGGCTTTTGGTCCCCCTTTTGCGCCCTGGCCGTGGCGGTGAACTTTCACCACGGTCCCGTCGATCATCGCATATTCCATGTCAGGATCATCAGATGCCAATGCGAATATCCGCTCGAAAACGCCGGCTTTGCGCCAATCACTGAACCGGCGGTAGGCCGTGCTCCAATTGCCGAAGAGCGCCGGAAGGTCGCGCCAAGGACTTCCTGTCCGCGCAATCCATAAAACAGCCTCAATAAACAAGCGATTATTCGTCCCACTACGACCGGGATCGCTCGCTTTGCCAAGACAAAAAGGCTCAATCTTCGCCCATTGGGCGTCCGTCAATATAAATCGGTCCATTCAAAGCGTGAATCACATCCAAACCAATTTGAAAATCCTAAATCCCCACAGGCCCTACAAAAAAGCAGTGCTTTCTTACCCTGTATAACGAATCAGCGTCCCGCTCGCTGCATCCGGTGCAAACACAAATTTATCCGCCGTGAAGCTGCCCGCCAGCGTGAATGACGTCGCCTTAGACGCACCGGTCACAGTCAGCACGCCGCCGCCCGCGTTGGCCGCCCAGTTCAGGGATTTTACGCTGCCCGCAGCGATATCGGTGATATCGATCTTGTCGCTGCCACCGAAATTTTTCAAAACATCGTCATAAAAAACTGCAGCAGTACCGCTGAACACATCACCGAAAGCCGTGGAGCCAACCAGCGTAGTGCCGGCGGCGGCTTGCAGTGTCACCCCGGATGGCGTCGGTGCCGGCGTTTGGGCAATGAAGGTCATTTGCCCCGGAGATTGCACAATATATGTCTTTACACCCGCAGCAAACTGCGCCGCGTTTTCAACGGTCGTCTCACCATTCAAACTTATTGAATTTACATAGAGATTTCTGTCGGCAGCAGCATTGCCACCGTAAGCATCGTTAAGGAAATCTACAGCCACGGTATGAGGCCCGGCGCCGAAAGTCCCGGCATAAGTGAAGGTCTGGCTTTGCACCGCATTATGCAATGCCGTGACTGTTTGCGGGCCACCGATGAAATGCCCATCGACATTGACGACGAATTGCGCGTTGCCGTTATATGCATCCTCGGAAATATTAAGCACTAGCGAGCCTTGCGTGCCGCTTGCCACTGCTGCCGCAGCAGCCTGGCTTGCCGCTGTCGGGGTTGCAATATTGTACACCCCCATGCCGCCGTTCAGTTGAGCGCCATGCTCGAGCGTCGTCACCCCATCCCAACTGATGGCGTTAACGTAAAGATTGCGATCGAGCGTAGCGCTGCCGCCGTAGGCATTGTTGATAAAATCGACTCCCACCACATGCGCGCCCGAACCGAAGTTTCCGGTCAGCGTAAAATTCTGCCCTTGCCCTGCACTGCGCAACGCCGTCACGCTCTGGATGCCACCAACCTGCTTGCCGTCGATCGTCACGGTAAACTGCGCATTTCCCAAATATGCATCTTCAGACAGGTTCAGCACCACCGTATCGGCCGGCGGTGGCGGCGGCACCGGCACCGTCGCCGCACTCGCCAGCAACCCTGCGATTTGCGAGCCGATATCGGCATAAAGTGTCGCATCCGGATGCACGTTATCCGTGGTCAACAGCCCGTCGGCGAGCAAAGTCTGGTAATTACTGCCGTAAGTTGCCGAGAGGTCGATGATCGGCACATTCTGCGCATTGGAAAGCGTCTGGAGCGCATTGCGCAATAGCGGCATTTCCGTTGCATAATGCGGGTTGGAAAACGCCTGCGGGATGATGATGATGGCGTCGCTGCCCACCGATCGCAGAGAGGCCACGATCTGCGTGATATTGGTCACGATGGTCGCGACATTGGCGCTCAAATCCGCCGCATCGCCATTACCGCCATCTTGCAGTATATCATTGATGCCAAGATTGATCAGCGTCAGGTTCGGCTTCAGTGCCGCAGCACCGGCGGCATCGCCATAGCCGTTAGTGGACCCCAACAGATTACCGCCATTATAGGTACTGGTATTCGCCGAAGTCGAGGTCCAGCCGCCAATCCCGGCATTATAAACCTCCACCGATGGCGTGCTGGTATCCCAGAATGATGCGCCCTGAACATAGGTCGGGTTGGCGTTGGTGGCGCGCAGGCTCAAGACCTGATGCGACCCTGCCGGTATGTCGATGGTTTGCGTCAACGTCTGTCCGGTATTGCCGAACTTCACGGTCGCCAGCACCGGCCCGCCATCGACGGCCACCGTCATCGAGCCGCTGCCGAGATCGACATAGCTGATATCGACGCGGTCGTAAGTGCCAGGTGATTTCAAGGTAAAATCGAATCCTTGGCCGGCCGCCGTGGTGCCGATCGTGGTACCGCCGGCATCGATCACCCAGGGGTTGGTGGCACCGTTAACCAGCGTTTCCCGGGCATCCGCCACCCCGCCGCTCACCGGGCCGCCGACAAAATTATCGGACTGCGCCGCAATGCCGTCACCGCTCAGCGCTTTGGCCAGTTCCATCGGGTATGACAAGGATGTCCAGTCCGTCGCAGCGCTGCCGAAGCCGCGGGTGGTGGAATCACCTAATGCCACAATTTTTGCGCGGGCGCCCTTTGTACCGGCTTTTACTTGCGCCAAGGCGGCGAGAAAATGCGTCAGTTGGGTCGACGGATTCCAATTATACGTAACCAAGGCCGTAGCGCCGAGCGTGCCCGCCGCACTCACCGGCACCAGCGTTGTGGCGGCAGGTGCTGTTTGCTGTGCCACCGTAGTGCCAAGCTGGACCAGCAGCGGATGATCCGTGACCGCAATCGTAACGCTCTTGCTGTTGGTGGCACTGGCGATGGCCGTTGTGCCGCTCAGTGGATCGTAAACCTCGATGCTGCTATAGACCAAGGGCAGGGTGATCGTGACGTTTTCCGCCGGTGCCGCCACCTCGGTATTCGTTGTGTTATTCCATATCTGCGGCTCTGCCCAAACCGCGATCGTGTAAGTGCCGTTGGATTTCTCCAGCACCATCGAACTGCCATCCGCAGGCAGGCCCGAAATCGTGTAATTCAAAGCTGTGGGTTTGAAACTTGCCGCCCCTGTGTTGCTATCCTGCAACAGCGTCGTCAGATCATGCACCGCATTCGCCACTGGCTTGGCGGCCTTGGTGTAATCGAACTGCCCGAACCCGTCATCGCCCTGCGGTGAGCCGGGCGCATAAGCGTCCATCAGCTGATACAGATACGTTTTAGCAATGTTCTGCTGGGCCGTGTCCAGCAGCAGATCCAATGTATATTTCGCCTGCACGGATGCATCGACTTGATTGGTCGAGTATCCGGTCTCGGTATACACCGCGGGAGCATTCGCGTTGGTGGTATTGGAAAGCGCCTGGCCGCGATTGACCCAGAATGCCGGTGCCTGCCCATAATTCGGATAAGGATGCTGCGTATCGTAATCGGCAAGCCCGGCCGTCGTCGATGGATCCGGTCCCTCGGCAATATTATAGGTGCCATAACCGGTAAAATAATCGACAGACACTCCCGCAAGATGCGGGTCGGCGTGAACATAGGTGTAAATATCCGTTTGCAGGTTCAATGCACCTTGCAATCCGGACACGCCATTATAGGTCAACGGCGCATTGTTGATCTCATTAGCGCCCTCAATCGCGGTAACGCTTCCCGGAACCGCTTCTTCCAGCTGATCGATCAGGCTGAGATAGGATTGCAACCCTGCGGTCGTCGTCTGTTCCGTAACGAAAGTAAAATGAATCCCAGCTTGTGCGAGCGTAACATAACTGGAAAGCGGCGCCGACCCATTCTGTCCATTGGTGATGCTGTCGCGGACCTGTGTAATACCGAGATATTTTAAATCCGAAATGACATTCTGTATGTTGACGTAGCCGCCGTCGGTGTATGGAATATGAGTATCGACCCCAAGTTCAGAAAGAAAAGTACCCGCTGAAACAAGCTGAACATCCGCCAAACCATAATCCCTTCTTCAGATCAAAAATTTTTTCAACCTTAGATTTTATTAAGGCTACATTAATTTAACCTAAGGATACTGTGAACATAGGATTAACTCTCATCCAGGATTACAGCTTTGGTATTCCTGTCAAGCTCGTTACCATGACAATCATGCATTTTACGCATGACTATTACGTCATAAAGTTTACCTAATTGTATGATGTCAAAATTTGCACACCAAGCGCTTTGGAATGGCGATCCCTGTCACCGCGTTATTTGCGTCACGACAATTTTTCCGAACATTGGCGGCAACGCAAACGAACTTTGTTGGAAAAAAGAGCGGCGAGATGGATGGTGTTCGAGAGGTAATCGAACATTCCAAACGCCGTGATGCTAAAATATTCACGGCTATGGCAAGGATTATACCGGATCTTCTTGGTTTTCCCCGGACTTTGACGGATGCGGCTGGCCAATTTGGAAATTGAAAGTCTTTGAAAACCTTTGATTTTCTGGAGCGGGCGAAGGGATTCGAACCCTCGACCCCAACCTTGGCAAGGTTGTGCTCTACCCCTGAGCTACGCCCGCACTCCGCGCCGGTCTTTAATCACGCCAGCATCGGAATGCAACCCACCCAACGCCGCCTTTAAATCCGCCTCGCTGCAACCACCTTCTATTGATCAATATAGCAAGCTGTGACAAGCGCGCCGGACGCCTTATATAAAGTGTCAGAATGGAAACCGCAGATGAGTGATTTAATCGCAGGTACTGCGACCCCGCCGAATGCGATGATTATGGACGGCGACCAGGCCAGCTTCATGGCCGATGTCATCGAGGCTTCACGCCAGCTTCCGATCCTTGTGGATTTCTGGGCTACCTGGTGCGGCCCTTGCAAAACCCTCACCCCCGCCCTCGAAAAAGCCACTCACACTGCCGGCGGCAGAGTTCGCTTGGTTAAAATCGACGTCGATAAGAATCGCGCGCTGGTTCAGCAACTCACCCAAATGGGTCTGCCCTTGCAATCGGTGCCCACCGTAGTGGCCTTCTGGCAAGGCCAGATTGCCGACACTTTCTCAGGCGCCCTGCCGGAAAGCGAGGTCAAACGCTTCGTCGAAGCCTTATTGAAACTTGCCGGCTCCGCTGCCCCGGCGGTCGAACTCATCACCGAAGCCAAACTACTGCTCGAACAAGGCCAGGCCGAACGGGCTGGCCAGCTCTACGCCGCTGCCATCCAGGAAGATCGTGAAAAACCTGAAGCCTGGGGCGGCCTGGTTCGCGCCTTGCTGGCCATGGGCGATGAAAGCCAGGCCCTGGACGTGCTGGCCGAAGTGCCGCCGGCCCTTGCCGACCACGTTGAAATCACCGGTGCTCGCACTGTCTTGGCGTTGGCCGAAGAAGGCCGTCAGGCCCAGGCCGCCAGCGCCGAACTGCAAGCCCGCCTGGACGCCGACCCTGCAGACCATGCCGCGCGTTACGAACTCGCTACCGCGCTGAACGCCAATGGCGACCGCGAAGCCGCCGCTGAAGCCTTGCTCGAAATCATCCGCCGCCAGCGCAACTGGAACGAGGATGCCGCTCGCCTGCAATTGCTGAAGTTCTTCGAAGCCTGGGGCTTTGATGACCCCGCCACCATGGCCGCTCGCCGTAAACTCTCTGCCATCCTGTTTGCCTGACATCATGAATACCGCGCCCGAAACCCTGGAAGAACTGCCGGCGGAAATCCCGGTCTTCCCGCTCACAGGCGCCCTCCTGCTACCCGGCGGCCGTCTGCCATTGAACATTTTTGAGCCACGTTATCGGGCCCTGGTCGAAGACAGCCTCGCCGCCGGCCGCCTGTTCGGCATGATCCAGCCGGACAAACGCCTTGCCAAAGGGGATACCGGCCCCGGCCTGTATCGCACCGGCTGCCTCGGCCGCCTGTCCTCCTTCAGCGAAACCGATGATGGCCGCTACCTCATTACCCTGTCCGGCCTGATCCGCTTTACCACCATCGAGGAGGTTGAGTCGCGCCGTGGCTACCGCCGGGTCCAGGCGGCCTTTGCTGGCTACGCCGCCGATCTCGAAGAACTGGAAATCCCGCCCCTATTCACCTTCAACCGACCCCAGTTGCAGCAGGCGCTGGCCCGGTATTTCGCCAAAACCGGCGTTGAGGCCAACTGGAATTCCATCGACGCCATGCCGGACCACGCCTTGATCACCACACTCTGTATGGCCTGCCCCTTCCAGCCTGAGGAAAAACAGGCCCTCCTGGAAGCCCGCACGGTATCGGACCGCGCCGCTGCCCTGTTCGCCCTGCTTGAAATCAATGCTTTCGACAATGGCCCCGATCCTGACAAGAAAGCCAGCTGATGCCAGACCCAGCCCCCATCGACCCGCGCCTCCTGGAAATCCTGGTCTGCCCGCTGACCAAAAATCCTCTGATCTACGACCGCAATCGCAACGAGTTGATCAGTGCCAAAGCCGGCCTCGCTTATCCCATCCGCGACGGCATCCCCATCATGCTGGCAGACGAAGCACGTGTGATTGAATAGGCTTTGAATAAACTCAGGAAGAAAGCACTGCTTTTTGTGAACAAAAAGCAGCAAAAAAACTTTATGAATCTGGATCTGGGGGTTTGGTCAGCATCCCGTCCCAGGGCCTATCAAAAATTTTTGCACTTGTTTTTCAAAAGTGGCGCTTGCCTATAACTATGGACATCGAGCCTACCATTAGCGACAGCAAGATGCGCCGCACCGCGGTTATTGTCGCCACGGCTTTGTTCATGCAAAACCTGGATTCCACCGTCATCGCCACCGCACTCCCGGCCATGGCCAGAAGCTTCCACGCCGATCCGCTGCATATGAGCGTGGCTCTCACATCCTATCTTATCAGCATTTCCGTGTTCATCCCCGCCAGCGGCTGGATGGCCGATCATTTCGGTAGCCGCCGGGTATTCCGTGACGCCATCATCGTCTTCACCGTCGGTTCCGTCCTGTGCGGCATCGCGCCCTCATTCTGGGTACTTATCGCCGCGCGTATTCTGCAAGGACTAGGTGGTGCCATGATGCTGCCGGTCGGCCGCCTAGTGCTGTTGCGCTCGGTCTCCAAGGCGCAACTGGTCTCTGCCATGGCCTGGCTCACTGTCCCTGCTCTCGTCGGTCCTATCCTCGGTCCGCCCCTTGGCGGCTTCATCGTTACATATGCGTCCTGGCGCTGGGTGTTTGACATCAATGTGCCGATCGGCATCGCCGGCGCCGTCGCCGTTACCCTCTTCATCCCGGATATTACGGAGCCGGACCGTGGCGGGCGCCTGGATTTCAAGGGCCTGCTGCTGAGCGGTGCTGCCATGGGCGGCCTCATGGGCGGGTTTGAAACCGTCGGCCGCGGTCTCGTTCCCCTACCCTGGACCATCGCCGCCTTCGCCCTCGGCGGCAGCGCCACCTGGCTCTATGTCCGCTATGCCCGCCATCATCCCCATCCGGTGCTGGACCTTTCGCTGCTTGCCATTCCCACTTTCACCATCTCCGTCATCGCCGGCAGCCTGTTCCGCATTTCCGTCGGCGCCATGCCGTTTCTGCTGCCGCTGATGCTGCAACTCGGCTTCGGCTACACCCCGCTGCAAAGCGGCCTCGTTACCTTCGCCGCCGCTGCCGGCGCCCTCGGTATGAAACCGGCCGCACAACCCTTGCTGCACCGCTTCGGTTTTCGCAGCACCCTGGTTATCAACGGCGCCATAGCCGCAGCTTTCATCGCTATCTGCGCGGCCTTCCGCCCTTCCTGGCCCACCTACCTGCTGGATATCCTGCTGCTGCTCGGCGGCTTCTTCCGCTCCCTGCAATTCACCGCCTATAACACCATCGCCTATGCTGACATCCCACGCCCCCGCATGTCCGCCGCCACCACATTATACGCCACCATTCAGCAACTCACCCTCACCCTCGGCATCGTCATCGGCGCCGCCTCGCTTGAAATCACCACGGCGCTGCGCGGCCAAACCAGCACCGGCCTGCTCGATTACTCCATCGCCTTCCTGATCGTCGCCGGCATCGGCGCGCTGGCCTCACCCTTCTGCTTGAACCTGACCGAAAACGCCGGCGAAACGCTCAGCGGGCGGCATGTTTAAGCAAGGAAGCAAGCGCTACTTTTTTGAAAAAAAGTAGCAAAAAACTTTTGCTCCTTAAGGACATGGGCCATGATGCTGACAACACCTGGACTATAAGAAATTTATGCCGGACCATCGGGCTTTTAGCTGACAAGCCCTATGTGCAGACTCAAAAAGTTTTTTTGCTTCTTTTTGTTCACAAAAAGAAGGTCTTCCTTCTACCTTACCCTGCTTCCGTCCCTATGAGGTCACATGAACATACTGGTGTTTCAGCACCTCGCCACCGAGCATCCAGGTAGTTTTCGTGATGTTATAGCCGCTGGCGGGCACAAGATGTTTGCGGTGGAGTTGGACGAAGGCGAACCGATCCCGTCGCTGGAAGGCTTTGACGCTCTGCTGGTCATGGGCGGTCCGCAGGATGTCTGGCAGGAGGCCGAATACCCCTGGCTGCGTGCCGAAAAAGCCGCGATTAACGAATGGGTCACCGCCTGCCGCCCCTATCTGGGCATCTGTCTTGGCGGTCAGCTACTCGCCGAAGCCATGGGCGGCGAAGTCGGCCCTATGGAAGGGCCGCCGGAGGTTGGCATGAACCTCACTTTGCGCAACGAGGAGGGTGAAACCGACCCGCTGTTCGCTGCCTTGCCCAATCCCAGCCACTGCTTTCATTGGCATGGCGCCGAGGTCAAAACGCTGCCACCCACCGCCCGCCTGCTCGGCATCGGCGACGTCTGCACAGTCCAGGCCTTCCGGATCGGCACCTATGCCTACGGCCTGCAATACCACATGGAACTCACCCCAACGACCGCCGCCGAATGGGCCACCTACCCCGCCTACATCGCCGCCCTGGAACGCGCCCTCGGCCCCGGCGCTCTGCCCAAAGTACAGGCCGAAGTCCGCCAGCACTTTACGGATCTGCACCGAACCGCCCAAACCATGTTCGCCAACTTCCTGCGCATTGCTGAGCGCATCAATAACCCGGTTCCGGTGGTGGAGGATTTTTAAAGGCAGAAAGTAAGCACTGTTTTTTTGAAAAAAAGCAGCAAAAAACTTTTGCTCTTTTGGGGTACGGGCGTTGGCGCTGACAGCGCCGCGAGGCCTGGCAAAAAGCAGTGCATCCTTTTATCTGTTCAATGTCTCCAGTTCCGCCAGCACCGCATCTCCCATTTCGCTCGTGCTAATTTGCGCCCGCCCAGGCGCCGCAATATCTGCCGTCCGCCCCGCATTCGTCAGCACGTTTTCCACGGCCTGCTCGATCAGCGCGGCGTCCTCTTCCATATCGAAAGAATAGCGCAGCAGCAGTGCCAGGCTCAGAATTTGCGCCAGAGGATTGGCCAGCCCCTTGCCGGCGATATCCGGCGCGGTGCCATGGATCGGCTCATAAAACGAAGCCCTCCGCCCGGATGCATCCACCGCGCCTAGAGTCGCAGACGGCAGCATGCCCAGTGAGCCGGTCAGCATCGCCGCGAGGTCGGACAGCAGATCGCCGAACAGATTGCTAGTCACAATCACATCGAACTGCTTAGGGTTGCGCGCCAGCTGCATCGCACAGTTATCGGCCAGCATATGGCTCAACGCCACATCCGGAAATTCTGCATCGCGCAATGCCTGCATGGTCTGGCGCCACAGCAGCCCGCTTTCCATCACGTTGGATTTTTCAACGCTGCAAACCGCATTGTTCCGCTTGCGTGCCAGGTCGAATGCCACGCGCCCCACCCGCTCGATCTCCGGCGTGGTATAAACCTCGGTATTCACCCCGCGTTTGGTTCCGTCCGGCAGTGTCTCGATCCCGCGCGGTTCGCCAAAATAAACCCCGCCGATGCATTCCCGCACGATCATGATATCGAGGCCGCGCACCAATTCAGGCTTTAACGAACTCGCATCCACCAGCGCATCGAACACCTTCGCCGGCCGCAAATTTGCGAACACCTGCAAATCCTTGCGCAAGCGCAGCAACGCTGCCTCCGGCCGGAGATCGAAACTCATGCCATCCCATTTCCGGCCACCCACCGAGCCAAACAACACCGCATCCACGGTCAGCGCTTTTTCCATCGTCGCTTCCGTCACCGGCACGCCATGCGCATCGATCGCCGCACCGCCAACCAGATCCTCAGAGATATCGAAACGCGCCCGCTTGGCGCTCTGCAACCACGCCAGCACGCGTTTGGCCTGCGCCATCACCTCCGGCCCGATCCCGTCGCCCGGCAGCAGCAGCAAAGACTTGTTCGCAATCATCTCAAACTCCGGTAATTTGCGGTTGCCATTTATGCTCGGCCTGCAACCGCGCCTCATAACCGTCAATCGCCGGCGCGTGCTGCATCGTCAATCCGATGTCATCCAAACCGTTCAGCAAACAATCCTTTCTGAATGAATCGACCTCAAAATAAACTTCCTCGCCATCCGGCCGCACCACCACTTGCCTCTCAAGGTCGATCGTCAGCCGCGCATTGGTCCCCATCGCCGCATCACTCATCAGACGCTCGCAAACCTCGCGCGGCAGCACCACCGGCAAAATCCCGTTCTTGAAGCAATTGCCATGGAAAATATCGGCAAAACTGGGCGCGATCACACAAGTGATGCCGAAATCCAGCAGCGCCCATGGCGCGTGTTCGCGGGACGAGCCGCAACCGAAATTCTCACCCGCCACCAGAATTTTGGCTTGCCGGTATTGCGGCTGGTTCAGCACAAAATCCGGTTTCTCCGCCCCATCATCCTGATAGCGCAACGGCGCAAACAAATGCACGCCCAACCCACTGCGCTTGATGGTCTTTAAAAACCGCGCTGGTATAATCTTGTCGGTATCCACATTCGCCATATTTAACGGTGCGGCCACGCCGGTCAGAACCGTAAATCGCTCCATCACACCAACTCCCGCACATCCGTCAGCACGCCTGTCACCGCCGCCGCTGCCGCCATCGCGGGCGAAAGTAAATGGGTTCGTCCCCCTGGCCCTTGCCGTCCCTCGAAATTACGGTTGGACGTACTGGCCGAACGCTGCCCCGGCTTCAATTTATCCTCATTCATGCCAAGACACATGGAGCACCCAGCCTCCCGCCACTCGAACCCGGCATCCAGAAACACGCGGTCCAGCCCCTCTGCCTCGGCCTGGCGTTTTACCAGGCCAGACCCCGGCACCACCAGCGCCCGCACATGTGCAGCCACGTGCCGCCCCTGCGCTACCGCCGCCGCCGCCCGCATATCCTCAATCCGCCCATTGGTGCAGGACCCGATAAAGACAACATCCACCCGCGTTCCGGCGATCTTCTGTCCCGCCTGCAAATCCATGTAATCCAGCATCTGCTGTACCTGTATGCGGCGCACCTCATCAACCTCTGCCGCCGGGTCCGGCACCACACCATCAATCGGCAGCACTGCTTCCGGGCTGGTCCCCCAGCTCACCTGCGGCGCAATCTCCTCGGCGCGCAGCACCACAACCTTGTCATAGGCTGCCCCCTCATCGCTCGGCAGTGTCCGCCAATACGCCATCGCCAACTCGAAATCCTCACCCTTGGGCGCATAAGGCCGGCCTTCGATATAGGCATAAGTCTTGTCATCCGGCGCAATCAGTCCGGCCCGCGCCCCTGCCTCTATGCTCATGTTGCAAACTGTCATCCGCCCCGCCATGTCCAGCGCCCGGATCGCCTCACCCGCATATTCGATCACGTGCCCGGTGCCACCCGCCGTGCCGATCTTGCCGATAATGCCGAGAATAATATCCTTGGCCGTACATCCAACCGGCAAAATGCCATCCACCCGCACCAGCATGTTCTTCGCCGGCGTCTGCAAAACCGTTTGCGTCGCCAGCACATGCTCCACCTCTGACGTGCCGATCCCAAACGCCAGTGCCCCCAAAGCCCCATGCGTGCTGGTATGCGAATCCCCGCAAACAATCGTCATCCCCGGCAGAGAAATCCCCTGCTCCGGCCCAATGATATGCACAATCCCCTGGCGCTCATCCGACAATGGAATATACGGCACTCCAAATGCCGCCACATTGGCTTCCAGCGTTTCCACCTGCAACCGGCTCTCCGGCTCCGCGATCCCTGCACGCCGGTCCGCCGTCGGCACGTTATGGTCCGCCACCGCAATGGTCGCCTCTACCCGCCGCACCCCGCGCCCCGCCAGCCGTAACCCCTCGAACGCCTGCGGCGACGTCACCTCATGCACCAGATGCCGGTCGATATAGAGCACAACCGTCTCATCCCCCATCTGGTCTACTACATGAGCATCCCAAATCTTGTCGAACAAAGTACGCGGTTGAGTCATGGCCGATGCCTCCTAAAGTAAGTAAGACCAATGGGCGCTGCCCGTTGCGCCATCGGCGCGCCGGGCAAAGCCCCCTGGCCTTGCTTACCCTTAAGAGGCTTCGGCAGTGACCTCAACCTCACGGGCTTTTTCAGCGATACGGGCGGATTTACCGCGGCGGCCGCGCAGGTAGTAGAGTTTGGCGCGGCGCACGTCGCCCCGGCGCATCACGTGAATTTCGGCGATGGTAGGGGCGTAGAGCTGGAAGATGCGTTCCACGCCTTCGCCGTAAGAGATTTTGCGCACAGTAAATGAGGAGTTGATACCGCGGTTGGAGCGCGCGATGCACACGCCTTCAAAGGCCTGGATACGCGAGCGTTCGCCTTCCTTCACCTTCACCGACACGCGCAGCGTATCGCCGGCGGCGAACTCCGGGATGGTTTTGCCTTCAGTCAGTTTGGCGATCTGCTCGGCGTTGATGGTTTGAATGATGTTCATGGCTGGTATCCTTTGTGGCGAGTGGTTTAGTGCGCGTGTGCGCCGGATGCAATGTGTTGCGCCAACAGGTCGGGTCTGCGGCGTTTCGTCAGGCTGAGCGCTGCTTCCTGGCGCCAGGCGGCAATAGCCTGGTGATTGCCCGAGTTCAGCACCTCCGGCACCGCCCGGCCGGCCCAGACCGCCGGCCGCGTATACTGAGGATATTCCAGCAGCCCGGCAGCAAAGCTTTCCTCAATTGCACTGGCGGGTTGCCCCATCACCCCTGGCAGCAGCCGTATGGCAGCATCCAACAGCGCCAGCGCCGCGATTTCGCCACCCGACAAAACATAATCTCCGATCGAAATCTCCTCGGCCTGCCGCGCCTCGATCACCCGTTGGTCGATCCCTTCGAACCGCCCGCACAGTAAAATCACCCCCGGCCCGGCGGCCAATTCCTGCACCCGCCGCTGCGTCAACGGCACCCCGCGCGGGGTCAAAACGATTAGGGGGCGTTGATCCATCACCGAACCGATCGCCGCATCGAGCACATCCGCCCGCATCACCATGCCCGCCCCGCCACCAAACGGCGTATCGTCGACATTCCGATGCACCCCCAGCCCAAACCCGCGTATATCCGTCGCCGTACAAGACCATACGCCCGCCGCCAGCGCCTTGCCGGCCAGCGACTCCCCTAACGGCCCCGGAAACATCGCCGGGAACAGCGTCAGCACATCCGCCCGCCAGCTCACGGCCGCACCTCGGTTTCCACCGGCGGCGCCACCACCACATGGCCGCCTGCAATATCCACTACCGGCACCGCTGCCTTGGTAAACGGCACAATCAACCCCAAAGGCGAAATTTCGATACTGGTCCCGCCGCCATAATCATGCACCGCAGAAATCGTCCCCAACACCGTTCCTGCGCCATCTTGCGCCGCCAGCCCGATCAGATCGGCCAGGTAAAACTCCTCCTCATCCAACGCCGGCAGCACTGACCGTTGCGCAAACAGTTCGAGATTCACCAATCGCTCGGCCTCATTACGGTCGGTAATCTTGCGTACCCCGGCAGACGTCACCTCACCCAGCTGTGCTACCCCCGCCATCGCCCATGCCAGGGCAAACCGCCGCCCGGCCTTATCCACCAGCGGATAATCCGCCAGCACCGCGGGGTCGCCTGCGAACACATTCACCCGCACGAGACCCCGCACGCCATGCGGCCTGCCAATGACCCCCATCAAAATCAACCGCTCGCCCATAGCCCCGCGTTAAGCCGCCGCTGCCTTGGCCCGCTCTGCCGCCCGCTCTTGGGCCTTCTTCTTCGGCGCCGACTGCTTCGGCTGCTCGGCATAAACCGGCGCTTTGATCAGCCCCGCCTTACCCAAAAACCGCGCCACCCGGTCCGTCGCCTGCGCCCCATTGCCAATCCAATGCACCAGCCGCTCCGTCACCAGAACCACCCGGTCCGCATGGTCAGCCGGCAGCATCGGATTATAAGACCCTACCCGCTCAATGAACTTGCCATCACGCGGACTGTTCGCATCCGCAATCACGATATGATAATATGGCCGCTTCTTGGCACCCGCGCGAGCCAAACGAATTTTCAAAGACATTCAGTAACTCCATTAAAAATTTAAAAACATAGCAAGTAAGAACTTCTTTTTGTGAACAAAAAGAAGCAAAAAAACTTTATGAGTCCGGGCCATGGGCGGAGCGGTCAAGGTTCCATACGCAAAGCGTATGGAATACCGCGGAGGGGTTGTCGGCATCAGAGCCCATGCTCAAGCATAAATTTTTTGCCGGGTCCGGGGCTTTGTCTGCCAAACGCCCCATGCCCCTGAGGAGCAAAAGTTTTTTGCTTCTTTTTTTCAAAAAAGAAGCGCTCCCTTCGCTGCCTTTCTTCCCTTTCAAAACGGCCTCTTCCCTCCACCCTTTTGTTGCATCGCTGCCTGCATTTGCCGCATCATTGCGGCCTGGCCGCCCATTTTGTTCATGCGTTTCATCATGGTGGACATGTCGTCGTACTGTTTCAGCAATTTGTTTACTTCCTGCACCGAGGTGCCTGAGCCGGCGGCCACGCGTTTCTTCCGGCTGGCTTTCAACAGGTCCGGGTTGCGGCGTTCGGCCACGGTCATCGAGCCGATGATGGCGGCCTGGCGTTTGAACATCGTGGTATCGAGATTGGCGTCTTCGATTTGTTTCTTGATCTTGCCGATGCCGGGCAGCATGCCGAGAATTCCGCTCATCGAACCCATTTTTGAAATCTGCTTGAGCTGGCTCGCGTAATCTTCGAGGTCGAATTTGCCCTTGGCCATTTTCCTGGCCAATTTTTCCGCTTCATCCTTGTCGATGGTCTCAGAGGCCCGTTCCACCAGCCCAACGATATCGCCCATGCCCAGGATGCGTCCGGCAACGCGTTCGGGATCGAAATTATCCAGCGCGTCCAGTTTTTCGCCGAGGCCGACCAGCTTGATCGGTGCGCCAGTGACGGCGCGCATGGAAAGTGCGGCGCCGCCGCGCGCATCGCCATCGAGCCGTGTCATCACGATGCCGGTGATGCCGAGGGCTTCGTTAAAGGCGGTCGCGGTGCTCACCGCATCCTGCCCGGTCATGGCGTCCACCACCAGCAGCGTTTCTACCGGATTCACAGCAAAGCGGATGGACTTCACCTCATCCATCAGTGGGGTATCGATGGACAGCCGTCCCGCGGTATCCAGGATCACCACGTCGAACACTTCGCGACGCGCCATGTCCATCGCCGCCTGCGCGATCTGCAACGGCGTACGTCCCGCCACGATCGGCAGGCACGCCACTTCAGCGCGCTGCGCCAATTGTTCCAGCTGCAATTGTGCCGCCGGCCGTTGCGTATCCAGGCTCGCCAGCAGCACTTTTTTGCGTTCCCGGGTCTTCAGCCGGAGCGCGATCTTGCCGGAGGTCGTGGTTTTGCCGGAGCCTTGCAGTCCCACCATTAAAATCGGGATCGGTGCCGGCGCCAGCAGGTTGATCGGCACCGCGGTCCCGCCGAGGGCTTCCACCAGCGCGTCGTTGACGATCTTGACGACCATCTGCCCGGGCGAGACCGAGCGCAGTACCTCCACGCCGATGGCTTTTTCCCGCACGCCGGCGATGAAATCCTTGACCACCGGCAACGCTACGTCGGCATCCAGCAGCGCCAGGCGGATCTCCCGCATCGCCTCGGTCACATCGGCTTCAGACAGGCTGCCACGGCGGCGCAGCCTGTCAAAAACCTCGGAAAATCTGCCCGACAGCGTGTCGAACATATGCCACACCTCACAACGAAAAACACGCCGTGGTGCGAACCCTCGCAGCACGGCGGAACCTATCTGCCCGCGATGTGCGCCACCCCACCCCTCAAGTCAAGCAGCGCCGGCGCTCACGCGTAGTGACGATTCCAGCCGTGCGCCACGGAGCCTGAAAAAAGACTGTTTCCGAAAACCCCCGTTGTGCCGCCGCGCCCGGCAGTCCAAACTGCGCTGGCATTTAAGGCTTATCAACTTGGACTTCATCACCGCTTCACTTCGTGCGCCGCACGGTTTTTTCACGCGTGCCGGCGGCGTCTCCACCGGTCCCTATGCCAGCCTGAATTGCAGCCTGTCCGGCGCCGATGACCGAGCCCGGGTGCTGGAAAATCGCCGCCGTGTGGCTGTTGCACTGGCGGTACCGCCGGATCATCTGCTCGGCCTGAACCAAGTCCATGGCACTACCGTCGTCACCGCCACGGCGGCCTGGCCCATCGGCGGTGGTCCGGCAGCCGATGCCTTGGTGACCGCCGCACCAGGTCTGGCGTTGGGCATCATCACCGCCGATTGCGCACCCGTGCTGTTCGCCTCCGGTGACGGCAAAATCACCGGTGCCGCCCATGCCGGCTGGCGCGGCGGCGTGGCCGGTGTGCTGGAGGCCACTGTCACCGCCATGCAAAGCCTCGGCGCGACGGACATCAACGCCGCCATCGGCCCCTGCATCCACCAGGACAGCTACGAGGTGCGGGCCGATTTGCGCGATGCCGTACTGGCACATGATAAAAGCCACGCGGTGTTTTTTACCCCAGGCCGCAGCGCCGGCCATTGGCAGTTCGACCTGCCCGGCTACTGCGCCGCCCGCCTCACCGTCATCGGCATCGCGGCCACCGTCCTGCCGCACGACACCTGCGCCGAGGAGATGCTGTTCTTCTCGCACCGCCGTCGTACCTTGCGCGCCGAACCTTCCATCGGCCATCAGATCTCTGTCATCACATGCGCCTGACCCGCCTCGCCGTCCTGGGCGCCCTCATGCTGTCCGCCTGCGGCACCCTGCCGGAGCCGTTCTACGGTAATCCCGGGCCAGAAGGGGCGCGCCTCGCGGCCCCGCCCGCGCCTGTGCTGGTCATACCCACCCCCACCGCAGCGCTGCTGGCCGACCCATCGGCTGGCCTATACGCCACAGACCTCGCCACCGCTTTGGCCAATCTCGGCGTCCCCAGCATCGCCCGCCCGGCGCAACCATCGGACTGGCGCCTCACCATAACCGCCAGCATCGCCGGCACCACCGTCACCCCGGCCTACACGCTCACCGGCCCGGACCAGAAGCTCTATGGCAAGCAGACCGGCGCTGCCATCGCCGCGGCGGATTGGGCCAATGGCAGCCCTGCCATTCTGGCCACGGCCGCCGCCACAGACGCCATCCCGCTTAGCCGGCTGCTGGCCGCTGCTAACGCCGCCGTGCAGCAAAGCAACCCCGCCTCGCTGGAAAATCGTCCGCCGCGCCTGTTTCTCACCGGTGTCAGCGGCGCTCCGGGCGACGGCGACACCGCCCTCGCCCTCAACCTTACCCGTGACCTTACAAACATGGGCCTGATCCTCACCCCGCACCAGCGCGACGCCGATTTCACCATCGCCGGCCTCGTCACCACCACACCTGACACCAACAGCCAGCTCCTGCTGCAACTCACCTGGACCATCCACGATGCCTCAAACCGCATGATCGGCCAGGTCACCCAGCTGCACGACCTCAACCCGACCGACATCTCGCCTTATTGGGGCGATGTCGCCGCCGCTGCCGCCACCCAGGGTGCCGCCGGCATCCAGGAGGCCATCAACAACACTATTTTGCACAAAACCGCGAAATGATCCGCTTGCCTATGTTCAAGCGTAAACAGGTCGTCACCACGCTTAAAAACGACCTCGGTAACCAGATGTTGCAATACGCCGCCGCCCGCAACCTGGCCGATAAAACCGGCCGCGCCTTGGCCTCTGACTTGGCGGCGAGCAGCCCGGCCACACCATCATCGCGCCGCAAATCTGGTACGCCGGCGCGCCCCATTACCAGGACATTGCCCCCGAACGCTGGCTACGCCTCTGATACGGTTTGTAACGATGACGCCACAAAGCCGACATTTTGCTAAGTAATTCAACAGGCCAATAAATGGGAGATTTTCATGCGTATACGCCATCTCATCGCCAGTACCTTGCTTGCCGCCACTTTTGCCACCGGCCAGGGTGCGGCCGCCTCAGCCCAACCCTACCCGCCACCCGGCTATCCACCGCATTACGCCCCGGTTCCCGCGCCGCGCTATGAAGCCGTGCCCCCGCCCCCCGGTGCCGCTTATGTCTGGCGCCCCGGCCATTGGCAGTGGGTGGGCAACGGCTATGTCTGGCGCCGCGGTATCTATGTCATCCGCCGTGCTTCATGGCATCAATGGGTCAATGGCCATTGGACGCTGCGCGGCAACACCTGGTTCTGGACCCCGGGGCATTGGAATTAGAACGCTGGATTACTGCGCCGCTCCATAAACCCGGCTGCCATCGTTGCCCGGGCAATAGCATCGCTGACCCACCGCCATAGAAGCCGTTAGCGGGCAGGTGTAAGTTCCGGCATTGCAGGACTGCGCGTCCGCTCGCGCCGCCGCCGGTACCTGAGCGATATAGCCTGGGTAAGGTGCATAATACCCCGGCGGCGGGACCGCTGGTAGTGGCGGGGGCACGACAATCACCGGAGGCGGCACATAATAGACTGGTGGTGGCACATATCCGAATCCGCCATACCCGCCACCCCACCCATCCCCGTACCAGCCTTGCGCAAACACAGGTTCAGCAACCAAACAGAATAAAACGATAATTGACCCTAAAAAACATTTCATAGCCAACTCCCTTTAGGGCAATATCATAATTGAAATTACTAAATGCCCTTAACTACGGCATGCTGTTTGAACAATGTAGAGATGGCCACGTTAAAGATGAACATGTCAGCGTATTACAAAATTCCTTTAATAATATTTCCGCTGCATTTTTTTGTTTCTAAACTTCCTTAATCTTTGCAAAACAACCATTAGTTGCATATAAATCATTAAGTTATTTGCTCTTTGGGAATATAATCATGAAATCCGCAGTGGCGCCGATACAATCTTCTGAACGATCGGAACTTGTTGGTATCCAATATATCCGCGCTGCGGCAGCACTTATGGTAGCCTTCTCTCATGCTAATTTTATGATGGCAGAACCAAAATATTTCTCGCGCCAGCCGTTCAGCGGGTTTTTTTCGCCTGGCGGAATCGGGGTTGACCAGTTTTTTTGCTTGAGCGGATTTATCATTGTCTACATTACGATGACCTCTGATTTAAAGCCTAAAATGCTGCCAAAAGCCTTTTTTATACGACGTTTTACAAGAATTGTACCGTTTATGTGGCTCGTCATTGCTAGTTATGCAGCACTGCGCCTGGCTGGCCGCGGCAGCTTTCCATACATGGATTATTTGCGAGGGTTTACGCTTTGGCCGATCGGCAAAGTTGAGCCAAACCAAGTTTGGACTTTGCGTAACGAATGGCTTTTTTACATTGTATTTGCAGCAACATTTTTATTGAAAAATCCCCTGATTTTCATCGTATATGCTGTAGCACCCGTTGTCGTTTTGCTGGTGATCCCGCACAGACTACCATTAAACAACGACTATGAAATACTGACTAATTTTCTCGTTAACAACGTTAATCTTCTATTCGGGTTCGGCGTGTTGACCGGCATTGTCTACTTAAAATTCATGCCAGCCGTAAAGACAAAACCATGGGCCGCAGCAGCATTGGCATTGACACTTTGTACGGTTTTCATTGTGGCGCGACTGATTTCGTATAATCGAGGCAATCTCAATGAAGTTGCCGGTATCGGCGTTTTATGCTGCATTTGCCTATTGCTGGGCTGCCTGGTGACGCCGTCGCGCGGATATATTGCGCAGACCTGGCTACTTTTGGGCAATGCCTCCTACAGCATTTATCTGAGCCATACCGCATTCATATCAGCTGCATTCGGTCTATTTTCGTCCCATGATAAACATGCTTCAGACCTGCTTATCATCAGCGTGACAATGACAATTA
The DNA here is from genome assembly GCA_965231175.1 of Acetobacteraceae bacterium. Classification (GTDB taxonomy): domain Bacteria; phylum Pseudomonadota; class Alphaproteobacteria; order Acetobacterales; family Acetobacteraceae; genus Acidocella. Next base: position 292,403 of record CBDDMJ010000002.1, read on the forward strand.
CGATCGGAACAGGAGTACTGATTCATATTTTTGTAGAAAAGCCCGTGGTTGGATGGTCAAAAAAATTGCTTACCAAGGCAATCCCGCAACGTCTGTCGGCCTTGCTAGGTGAACGATCCAAAATCGAGCAGATGAAACTTTAAATAAACATACCCATGCAAGCATGCGGTATATACTGGCAAAATCCTAACGGAATGGAGAAATTCATCTGTAAGTCATTGAAATGGTGGGCGCAGTTGGGATCGAACCAACGACAAGCAGATTAAGAGTCAGCTGCTCTACCAACTGAGCTATGCGCCCGCCCGCATCCCCTGTAGCAAACCGCTCCACATGTGGAAACCCCGCTTATTCAGCATTGACCAACACGCATCCCTGGTATCCACTACGGATTACCTCGCCGTTAATGGAGTCCGTGCGCCTTGGCCTATGCCCTGCAACAGCTAATCAACGGCATCACCCTCGGCATGATCTACGGCCTCATCGCGGTCGGCTACACCATGGTCTATGGCATTATCGGCATGATCAACTTCGCCCATGGCGACGTCTTCATGGTCGGCGCCTTCATTGCGATCATCTCCCTTACCGCCCTCACCAGCATCACCGCGGTCCCCATTGCCCTTATCCTTGCCCTCATTCTCTCCGCCGCCCTCTGCGCCCTGTACGGCTTCTCCATAGAGCGCGTGGCCTACCGCCCTTTACGCGGCTCTTTCCGACTCGCCCCTCTCATTTCCGCCATCGGCATGTCCATCCTGCTGGAAAACTACGTGCAAACCAGCCAGGGTGCCCTCGAGCGCGCCATCCCCAACCTTATCCCAGGTGGCATCACTTTGATGGATGAAAACAATTTCGTCGTGCAACTCACCTGGATGCAGATCGCCATCACGATCACGACCCTAATCGTGCTCGGCATCTTCACCTATATCGTCACCCGCACCCCGCTCGGCCGCGCCATGCGGGCGGTGGAGCAAGACGCCAAAATGGCCGCCCTCCTTGGCATAGACACCAGCCGTACCATCAGCTTCACCTTCGTCATCGGTTCCGCACTCGCCGCCGTCGCCGGCATGATGTTCCTGCTGTATTACGGCGTCATAGATTTCTACATCGGCTTTAACGCCGGCATCAAAGCCTTCACCGCTGCGGTGCTCGGCGGCATCGGCTCGCTCCCGGGTGCGGTCCTCGGCGGCCTTCTCATCGGCCTCATCGAGGCCTTCTGGTCTGGCTACGCCACGGTGGCGTATAAAGATGTGGCGGTATATTCCATCCTCGCCATCGTGCTGATGTTCATGCCCACCGGCCTGCTGGGCCGCAACGACGTCGAAAAAGTTTGAAACATCTTGGCGCCAACCTGAAGGAATCTCTGCTCACGGGAGGCATCGCCTTCCTGCTCTTCGCGCCTTTTCTCGGGGTTCGTTTGGATGACAACAACGCTGGCGCCCTCACCCTCTCGACCCGCCCTGAACTCCTCGCCGTGGCGGTCGCCCTCACCATCGCCGCCCGCTTCCTGCTGCTGCTCTGGCACGGCCGGCGCGCCGCCCGCCCGCCCGCGGCCCAGCTCACCGCCGCCATCGGCAAGACCGGTAAATTCGTCGCCCCCCTCCTGCTGATCTGCGCCATCGGCCTGCCGCTGATCCCCGGCATCGCCAATTTCTACATCGACCTCGGCGTGCTCATCATGACCTATGTCATGCTCGGCTGGGGTCTCAACATCGTCGTCGGCCTCGCCGGCCTGCTGGACCTCGGCTACGTCGCCTTCTACGCCGTCGGCGCTTATTCCTTCGCTTTACTGTCGCAGAATTTCGGTCTCGGCTTCTGGGAATGCCTGCCGCTTTCCGGCCTGCTCGCTGCCTGCTGGGGTATCTTCCTCGGCTTTCCGGTGCTGCGCCTGCGCGGCGACTACCTCGCCATCGTTACCCTGGCCTTTGGGGAAATCATCCGCCTCGTCATCACCAACTGGGTCGCCCTCACCGGCGGCCCTAACGGCATCTACGATATCCCTCACCCCACCCTGTTCGGCCTGACCTTCGACATGGCCGGCGGACCGGGGACGTTCTCCGGCTTCTTCAACATCGACCCCACGCCGCAGCAGCGCACCACCTATTTGTATTACATCATTCTCGCTCTCGCTCTGCTCACCAATTGGGTCACCATCCGTTTGCGCAAACAGCCGCTCGGCCGCGCCTGGGAGGCACTTCGCGAGGATGAGATCGCCTGCCGCTCGCTCGGCATCAACCTGCGCAACACCAAACTCACGGCGTTCGCCATAGGTGCGATGTTCGGCGGTTTCGCTGGCTGTTTCTTCGCGACACGGCAGGCCTTCATTAGCCCGGACAGTTTCACCTTCATTGAATCTGCCACCGTCCTCGCCATCGTCGTGCTCGGCGGCGCCGGCAGCCAGCTCGGCGTTGCCCTTGCCGCAGTGGTGATGATTGGTATTCCCGCCCTCCTGCAAGACCTGCAAATCTACCGCATGCTGATTTTCGGCATTGCCCTGGTCACCATTATGGTGGTCCGGCCGCGCGGCTTCATCTCCACCCGCAAGCCCACCGTCACCCTCGGGCCGCCGAAAATCATTCCCGCCGAAATTATCGCCGAAGCGCGCGTATGAGCGACACTTTGCTCACCGTCTCAAATCTCACCATGCGTTTTGGCGGTCTTACCGCCGTCAACGCGTTGTCCTTCACCGCCGCCCGCGGCGACATCACGGCCGTCATCGGCCCCAACGGCGCCGGCAAAACCACGGTCTTCAACTGCATCACCGGCTTTTACAAACCGAGCTCCGGAAGCATCAGTATCGCCCATACGCCAGGCACCTCTATTCTCCTCAACAAACTCCCCGGCCACGCCATCGCCCGCAAAGGCCGCGTCGCCCGCACCTTTCAGAACATCCGCCTGTTCGCCGGCATGACCGTGCTGGAAAACCTCCTGGTGGCCCAGCACAACGAACTACAAGCCGCAACCGGCTTTGGCGTGCTCGCCATTCTCGGTCTCGGCCGTTACCGTGCTGCCCAGCGCGCCGCCATTGAACGCGCCCGCCACTGGCTCGACGCCACCGACCTCACCGCCCGCGCCGACGACCCTGCCGGCGCCCTGCCTTACGGCGCCCAACGCCGCCTCGAAATCGCCCGCGCCATGTGCACGAACCCGGTTCTGCTCTGCCTCGACGAACCCGCCGCCGGCCTCAACCCGCGGGAATCCCACGCCCTTAACGATCTGCTGCTGAAAATCCGTGCCGCAGGCTGCTCCCTCCTGCTGATCGAACATGACATGGGCGTGGTGATGAAAATCTCCGACCACATCGTGGTGCTCGACCACGGCAAAAAAATCGCCGACGGCACACCAGACTTTATCCGCAATGATGCCTCCGTCATCGCCGCCTATCTCGGCGAAGGCGACGACGACGATCCCGATGCCCCGGTTGCCGAACACCTCGAAAAAACCGCATGAGTCCGGTTCTTGAACTGGCAAACGTCTCCACCTTCTACGGCCCGGTCCAGGCCCTGCGCGAGGTCAGCCTCACCGTCAACGAAGGCGAAATCGTCACCCTCATCGGCGCCAACGGCGCCGGCAAATCAACCCTCATGATGACCATTTGCGGCAACCCGCGCGCCAAATCCGGCGCCATCACCCTGCGCGGTGAAAACATCACCAACCTGCCCACTCACCTCATCGCACAACGCGCCGTTGCCCAATCACCCGAAGGCCGCCGCATCTTCGCCCGCATGTCGGTCGAGGAAAACCTGCTGATGGGCTCTCAAACCATCAAATTCGCCGACTACGACAAACAACTCAGTCTGATGTTCGAATTGTTCCCACGCCTGAAAGAGCGCTTTACCCAACGCGGCGGTACCCTCTCCGGCGGCGAACAGCAAATGCTTGCCATCGCCCGCGCTTTGATGTCCAAACCCAAACTTCTGCTGCTCGACGAACCCTCCCTCGGTCTTGCCCCCCTCGTCATCAAACAAATCTTTGGCGCCATCCGTCAACTCAACCAGGAAACCGGCCTTACCGTCCTGCTCGTCGAACAAAATGCCAACCAGGCCCTGCGCCTCGCCCACCGCGGCTACGTACTCGTCAACGGCAGCATCACGATGGCCGGCACCGGCAGTGAATTACTGGCAAGACCTGAAATCAGGGCGGCCTATTTAGAAGGAGGACATTAAGACAAGGGAGTTTTGCCATGGTCCTAAAACGAACATCTTAGCGCGCAGCGCATCAAATTTTAGCCGTTGCACGGCACGTTGTAACAAGACATTTGCCTGAAACTAATGGATTCTAAAGGCGAGCCTTTAGCGGGGGTCCAGGGGGCAGAGCCCCTTGGACTTACTGCTTCCCACTAGCTTAAGCCCCAAAACCAGCGCATAAACTTACGTGCGTTTGCCTCTTAACAATATCATCAACAGGAGAAGAACTGTGCGAAACATTTTTTTAAGTGCGGCGGCTACACTGGCATTGAGTGCAGCTTTGGGTGGTGCGGCTCAGGCGCAGGTCAAGGTGGGTGTTGCGGGGCCGTTGACGGGTTCGAACGCGGCGTTCGGCACGCAGTTGCAAACCGGGTTCAACCAGGCGGTGACCGATATTAATGCGGCGGGTGGGGTGCTCGGCAAGAAGCTGGTTCCGGTTGCGGTGGATGATGCGTGTGATCCGAAGCAGGCGGTATCGGCAGCCAATCAATTGGTCGCTGATGGTGTTGTGGTGGTGGACGGGCATTTCTGTTCGGCGTCATCGATACCCGCAAGTAAGGTTTACGCTGATAACGGCATCTTGGAGATTTCACCGGCCTCGACCAATCCGCAATATACTGATGATGGTTCGCCGTTTACCTTCCGCACCTGCGGGCGAGATGATCAGCAGGGCAAGGTGGCCGCCGATTATATCGCCAAGCATTTCAAGGGCGAGAAGATCGCGGTGTTGGACGATAATTCAACCTACGGCAAAGGCATTGGCGATCAGGTTCGGATGAATTTGAAAAAGCTCGGCGTGCCGATTGCGTATTCTACCTCTTATACGGCGGGCGACAAGGATTATTCCGCGCTGATCAGCCGTCTCAAGCAGGCTGATATTCAGGTTTTGTATGTCGGCGGTTATTATTCCGATGTCGGATTGATGATGCGTGAAGGTGCGGCCCAGAGTTTCACACCGCAATATTTCGGCGAGGATGCTTTCGTTACTTCAGCGTTATGGCAAATTGCCGGCCCCACCGCTGAGGGCACGCTGATGACCTTCCCGCCGCCGGCCGAGAAAAGCCCAACGGCTGCCAAGGTGGTTGCTGAACTGAATGCCGCCAAGCTCGACCCGACCGGTTATGTGCTGTATTCATACGCGACGATACAGGTCTGGGCGGAAGCTGCGGAGAAGGCCAAAACCACGAAACCTTTTGCGGTCGCCAAGGAACTCAAAAAAGGCGGCCCATGGCCTTCGGTTCTCGGCCCGATCTCGTTCGATAAGAAAGGCGATGTGGTGGACGCCGCTTACGCCATCTACAAATGGCACGATGGCAACTACGCCGTCTACGCGATGAATTAGCCGGCGCCCCCAAGTATCCACGTTTCGTCAAAAGCCCCGGGTTTCTCACCCGGGGCTAATTTGTTAGAACGGTGCATGGCAAGCCTGGACCCCATAGACTGGACAAATTTGCGCACCCTCGGTCATCGCATGATGGACGACATGATCGACCATCTGGCGGGTTTGCGCGATGCCCCGGTCTGGCAACCGATGCCGGATGAAGTGCGCCAGTCATTCACCACCCCCCTCCCCCAGACCGCTCAAGCTCCCGAAGCCATCTACGAAACCTTCCGGCAAACCATCCAACCTTACGTCACTGGCAACACCCATCCGCGTTTCATGGGCTGGGTGCATGGGGGCGGCAACCCGGTCTCCATGCTGGCGGAATTGCTCGCCGGCGCGATGAATGCCAACTGCGGCGGCCGTGACCATGCCGGCATCGCGGTCGAGCGCCAGGTTATCGCCTGGGCCGCTGCAATGCTCGGCATGCCGGCTGCCACCTGCGGGGTGCTGCTCACCGGCAGCTCGATGGCGAATTTCATCGCGGTACTCTGCGCCCGTTACAAAGCTCTCGGCCCCGCCGTCCGCACCGCGGGTGTTCCGCCTAACCTCACCGCCTATGCCTCCACCGGCGCCCATCGCTGCATTCCCGGCGCCTTCGACATGGCCGGCTTCGGCAGTAACGCTTTGCGCAAAATCGCTACCGATGGTGAATACCGCATTGATATCCGCAGCCTGGAAGCCGCCATCGCGGCCGACAAAGCTGCCGGCAAAATCCCGTTCATGCTGATCGCCACCGCCGGCACGGTAGATATCGGCGCCATCGACAATTTGCACGCAGTGGCAGACATCGCTTCACGAGAACAGATATGGTTTCATGTCGATGCCGCCTTCGGCGCGCTTGCCGCGCTCTCCCCGGTCCTCGCCCCTCAACTGGACGGCATCGCACGCGCGGACTCGGTTGCATTCGATTTCCATAAATGGGCACAGGTGACTTACGATGCCGGCTGCATCCTGGTGCGCGACCGCGAGCTAGAATTCGCCACCTTCAGCCAGTCGACAAATTATCTCGCCGCCGCCGCTGGCCTTGCCGGTGGTCAGCCCTGGCCCTGCGACCTTGGCCCGGACCTCTCCCGTGGCTTCCGTGCCCTGAAAGTCTGGATGACGCTTTCAACCTACGGCGCGCCGGCACTGGGGCTTATTGTCGATCACACCTGTGCTTTGGCACAGCATCTGGCGCAGCGTATTATAAGCAGCGGCACGCTGGAACTCGCCGCCCCCGTCCCGCTTAACATCGTGTGTTTCGGCGTTCTTGGTTACGGCGATGTTGCAACCGAATCCTTGGTGGCAGACCTGCAGATTGCAGGTTTGTTTGCCCCCTCCACGACGATCATCGGCAGTCGCACCGTTATCCGTGCCGCCATCGTCAATCATCGCACCACGGCGGCCGATATCGACGCCCTGGTGGATGAAATTATCAGCCGTGTTCAGCGCCAGTAGCCACGCCGCCCGCCCCAGCCGCCACCATAACCAAAACCGAATACTACCGGTGGCGGGGCCACATAAACCGGCGCCGGGGCATAATATCCGCCACCATAACCGGAGGCATAATATCCGTTATTCGGATAAACCACACAGCTGGCCAATGCCAATGCGAGGAACGCCAATGCGATAAAACTTGAAGATTTAACCATACCAGGTCTCCTGTAATCTTCTTTATTCCCTTAATTTGGGGTTGGTTTGCGGCATTGAAGTGGCGCGATTGTAAAGCTTTGCATCAGGGATTATGAGCGCGCATGGCTAGACAATCGCGCTCGGCGCGAATGCTCCGGGATATTTTGCTGCTGCCGCCAGCACTTATCTATGTGCTTATCGAGCATGTTTTCTGGGCCGGTGCCAAGGTATTGCTGGACAATGCTGCCCGTTTGCCCCCCGTTAATGCCATGCAGGAACGCCTGAAACTCTTACCGCCCTGGGCTGTTTTGCCGCTGTTTCTAATTCCGGAAATCGTCTCCCATATCGGCGGCTTCTGGGCCACTTACCTGCTGGTGCAGCGCAAATACCTTGCCGCGATGCTGGCCGGAATCGTCATCAAAGGCCTCGCCACCTTGCTGGTGGTGTGGATCTACCAATCCTGTGAACCGGCGCTGATGGCTGTGGCGTGGTTCCGCACGGCCCATGGGTGGATGGTCCATCTGCGGGACTGGGTGGCAAAGCGGTTACAGAAGCTGCGGGATCTGGCAGGGCGTGGCCGCTCGCGCCTGGCACGGCGCTTTGCCGCAATCCGCATCGTGCTGGCAGCGCGGCTGGGGATATCACGGAAGTGACCGCCATCGCGCATTTGCGCAGCGCTTGTCCGAATATGGCGAAATTGATCAGCCATATCGGCATCATCAAACCGGCCAAACCTGCGTTTGCCGAACTTTACGAGGCGTTGGTGTCGTCGATCGCGCATCAGCAATTGCATGGCAAGGCCGCGTTGGCGATTTTAAACCGGTTGATGGCACATAACGGCGGCACCATTCCGCCGCCGGCGAAGCTGCTGGCCCTGTCTGACGAGGCATTGCGGGCTTGCGGATTTTCCGGCTCGAAGATTTTGGCGCTGCGGGACATAGCGGGCAAGGCAGAGATTATACCGACACGTCGGCAGGCAATGCGCTTGAGCGATGAAGTGCTGATCGAACGGTTGACGTCGTTGCGCGGTGTGGGCCGATGGACAGTCGAGATGTTGTTGATTTTTACACTCAGGCGGCCAGACGTATTCCCCGTGGATGATTTCGGCGTTCGCGAGGGCTATCGTGTTATCCACCGGCTCGAAGCTCAGCCAAAGGCCAAGGCACTGCAGCAACTTGGGCAAATCTACGCACCATACCGGTCGCTGGCGGCGCTGTATTTATGGCGAGCTGCCGATGCCGCCAAAAACATTCCACGTGAAACTTTTTTGTTTTAGCGCTGGATGGGTGAGTGCCCGCTCTGCATGACGCTGACGTCTTTGGCGGTTCTGCTTGCGGCAGAACCAGTCAAATTATATACATAAATGCATTAAATGAATTATCATGAGGCGACGATGCCCGACGAAATTCTTGCCAAGGCACAGGCGCAGGTAAGGGATTTTCAACTCAACCGACCTCTGGGGCTCTGCGTCAAAAGCTTCTTCGATGAGCCAACCTTTACGGCCACGCATGTGATCCACGATCCTGAGACAATGCAGGGTGCGGTGATCGACAGCGTGCTCGATTTTGATGCCGCTTCCGGCCGTACCGCCACGCATGCGGCGGACACGGTGATCGCCTATATTCGAGAGACTGCCATCACTTTGTCATGGTTGCTGGAAACCCATGTTCATGCCGATCATCTTTCGGCAGCCCCTTATATTCAGCGCGAATGCGGCGGGCGCCTGGCGATCAGCCGCGATATCATCACCGTACAGACGGTCTTCGGCAAGATCTTCAATGTCGGTACCGCGTTCGCCCGCGATGGTTCCGAGTTCGATCAGTTGTTCGACGACGGCGATGCATTCACGCTCGGCAGTCTGCCGGCGATTGTGATGCATGTGCCGGGCCATACGTCGGCCGATCTGGCTTATGTGATCGGCGATGTCGTTTTTACCGGCGATAATTTGTTCATGCCGGATTATGGCACCGCCCGCGCCGATTTCCCGGGTGGCGATGCGCGCCTGCTTTATCGCTCCATTCGCCGGCTGCTATCGCTTCCTGAAAGCACGCGGATGTTTCTATGCCATGACTACAAGGCACCTGGCCGGCAAGAATTTGTTTGGCAAACAACGGTGGGGGCCCAGCGCAAAGGCAATATTCACATCCATGACGGCATCGGCGAGGCGGCGTTTTACGCGATGCGGACGGCGCGCGATGCGACATTGGCCATGCCCAAACTGATACTGCCTTCCGTGCAGGTGAACATGCGCGCCGGTCATCTGCCGGAAGCGGAAGAAAATGGCACGCAATATCTCAAGCTGCCGTTGAATGTGCTGTGAGATCCGGCCGCATTAATTAAAGGAAGCAGCCGCTTTTTTGAAAAAAAGCGGCGCAAAAAACTTTTATGAGTCTGGAGCCGGGCGTTTTCAAACACCAGTGGCCCAGATTAACAAAAGTCTTTTTGCTTCTTTTTCTTCAGAAAAAGAAGTGCTTCCTTTTTTATCTCTTCGTTACACGGCCTGTCCCACGGCTTTGCGCATCATGCCGACCAGCATGTCGGCGGCCTTGATTTTGCGTGCGATGAAGGAGAGGCGTAACTGGCCGAAGGGCAGCGAGGTGAGCCCGTCCTTGCGGCCCAGTGTTACGATCATCATCTTGCCCATGCCTTTGCCGGGCAGGGCCGGCTTATAGGGCTTGAGGGTCACCGCGTCCGGGGTGGCCGCGGCCACCAGCAGTTTCAGATTGGCGGCCACGGATTTGGCGTGCAGGCCGCCGATGATGGCGAGCTTGTTCTCCGGCGTGTTGGCGAGGTCGCCGGCCACGAATATCGTCGGGTGGCCTGCAAGGCGGAGGTATTCATCGACCCTGAGGAAGCCGTCCGGCTGCACCGCCTGGGGAAAGGAAGCGGCCACGAAATCCGACACCGGCTTGACGCCGGCCGCCCAGATCACCGCATCGGCATCGATCACCCGGCCGCTGGCGGTGTGGACCTTGCCGTCCTGCGGCTGTTGGCCAAGCCCGGGCGTGCTCACCATTTCATTCAGCAGAATGGTGACCCCCCGCTCTTTCAGCGAGGCCTCGGCCCAGGCCGGAAATTTGGCCGGCGCGCGCTCCAGCAATTTGCCGGCGCCATGCACCAAAGTGACTTTCAAGGCCGGGAAGGTCTCGGCAAGCTCGGCCGCCGTCTCCACGCCCACCGGGCCGCCACCGGCAACCACCACCGCACGGGCACCGCGCAGGCGGGTGTTCATCGCCACGATCTCGGCGGCGCGCTCGCCTTCCGTCTTCGCCTCCGCCTTGATCAATTTGTCGATATAATGCGAACCGGTGGCGATCACCGCGTAGTCGAACGGCAGGTCGCGCTCGGTCCCGTCTTCCAGCGCGATGCGCGCGCTGCTGCCGGTCAGGCTCACCGCCTTGCCCTGCACATGCCGGGCCGCACCCAGGAAACTGTCATAGCGCAGGCGTGCCGGCAGCGCGTCCGGCTCGACCAGCAGCCGCGGCACCGCCATCGGCACCTCCCAATAGGTCTTGGGATCGACCAGCGTGACCTCGGCGGCGTCGCGCAGCTGATAGGCAACCTGATGGCCGGCAGCGCCGCCACCCAGAACGAGGATCTTCTTGGTCATATCTGAAATCTTTCGGTTAAAGGCCGGCTTCAGCCGGCGCGTTTCAGCAAGGCGGCGCTGGGCTGCAGCCGGGCGATGTTGGCTTCCCCTGCCGCCAGGGCGGCCGGGGTGGTGTGAATGGAATAATAACCGGTAACCAGCGGGTAGGGATGCTTTTTGGCCGAACCGATCACCAGCTCGACCGCGCCCTCGGCCTCAAGCTCGATCTCGCCGGCCCCTTCGGCAAACACCGCCAGCTCACGCTGCAATACCGTTCCCGCCGTGTGCAGCCGGCCGGTGTTCAGCGCCAGCCAGGCGATGTCATGGTCCGGCGCCGGCCGGTACACCCAGCGCGCGCCGTCCTGCAGCCGCACATGCAGATAGGTCATCGGCGACGGCACCGGGATCGGGCTGGTTTTGCCCTCATAGGTGCCCAGCACCACCCGCGCCGGACCCACGCTTTCGATCCTGCCGGGTTCAAGATACAGGCTGGCGGCCGGCGTCAGTTCAAGCGCCGGCGGCAGGGCCACCCACAGCTGGTAGCCGCGCATGACCGCCCCCGGGTCCGGCTTGCCGGCATGCCACACGCCGCTGCCGGCCTGCATCCATTCAACCGCGCCGGGCGACAGCGCGCCCTGCTTGCCGGTGGTATCCGCATAGCTCATGCTGCCTTCCAGAAACAGGCTCAGCGTGGCGATGCCGGAATGCGGATGCGGCTGAAAGCCGCGGCCAGGCAGGCTGTCCAGCTCGAACAGATCCAGGAACACGAACGGCTTCAAGACCTCGCCGATATCCCCCGGGCTCATCAGCCGGGTGATCGGCCCCTGCCGGGAGCCGCTGGAGCGATGCACCACAAGCCGCGGACCGGTAAGGCCCGCGGCGGTGGTCAGGTCGCGTGAAGCGTTCGTCATGCCGGTTCCTCCCTGGCCCGCGCTTCAGGCTGCCAGAGCGGCGATAAGCTCCTCGGCGGAGGCGATCGCAGCGCCACGTTGCTCGGGACCCACAGAGACCCCCTCGGCGGCCACCACTTCGACATTGTAGATGCCCATGAAACCGAAGACGGCGCGCAGATAGGTTTCCGCATGCTCATAAGGGGCCGCCGGCATGCCCGGGCCGTAAAAACCGCCACGCGCGATCGCCAGAATGATACGCTTGCCGCCGGCCAGGCCCACCGGGCGGCCCTGCTCGTCATAGCGGAAGGTCTGGCCGGCGATGACCAGACGGTCGATCCAGGCTTTCAACTGGCTGGAGATCGTGAAATTGTAAAACGCCACGCCAATCACCAAGGTATCGGCGGCCAGGAATTCCTGCAGGGCAGCCCCGCTGGCGGCCAATTCGGCCTGCATCTCGGCGCCGATTTCAGAAGCCGGGCTGCGGCCCGCCATCAAATGCGCGCCGGTCAGGTAAGGCAGCGGGTTCTCGCCAAGATCCCGGTAGGTCTCCACCACACCCGGATTGCTGGCCTTCAACTTGGCAACCACCGCAGCGGAAAGCTGGCGGCTGACCGAATAACCACCCATAATGCTGGAATCAATGTGAAGCAGGTTCATGATCGCGTAATCTCCAACTGGTATTCATTAGTGACTTGGGCTATATGCACAACTTACCCCCAAACGCCAATGAGGCACATTCTTGGAACTAAGAAACATAAAACAGCCCAGAAACAACCGCAAGGACCTGCCAGGTGAATGCAAAGCCGTGAGTTCGGTCCTCTCTTGCGTTGGCGATAAATGGACCGTGCTGATCGTCATGATGCTGGCCGATAAGCCCAGGCGCTTCAGTGAGTTGAAACGCATGATCGGCGGCATCTCTCAGCGCATGCTGACCCTAACGCTGCGCGGCCTGGAACGCGACGGCTTCGTGACGCGCACCATATACCCAATCATCCCGCCGAGGGTCGATTACGAACTCACCCCGCTCGGCCAGTCCCTGCGGGTGCCCCTAGACCTGCTGGGCAACTGGGCCTTCGCCCATATCCCCATCATCGAACAAGCACGAAACGCCTATGATAAACGCAAGACGGAGGCCTGAGCCTCACTAGATCATATAATCAAGTTTTTGCCTTAAGCTATTTGGCGCAGCGCGGGTGCGACCTGGGTACCGACCAACTCGATTGACCGTGCCATGCTCTGGGCGCCCCCCGTATGGGCGCTCATCTGAAACGATAGGCGGGAAATGCCGCCGAGTGCCGCCGCCGCTGCCCGCGCCTTGGCGATGACGGTCGCCGGATCACCAATGAGATAGCTGCCGCCGGGACTGCAAGCCGCCTCGAATTGTGCCTTGGTGACAGGTCCCCAGCCACGCTCCTTGCCGACTTTCGTGAAACCGTAAAACCACCCCGGGTAAAAGGCGTCCTTGGCGGTCTGAGTCGTGTCGGCGACAAAGCCGTTCACGTGAATGCCAACCTTCTCCTGCCCCGGTGGATGGCCGGCCTCCAGCCAGGCTCGGCGATAAATATCGACGAGCGGACGGAAGCGCTCGAAACTGCCACCGATAATGGCGATCATCAGCGGCAGACCGTATATTCCGGCGCGGGCGAAGGATGCCGGCGTCCCGCCGACGCCAACCCAGATGGGCATTTTATTTTGGACCGGGCGCGGATAGACGGCCTGCCCCGTCAATGCCGGGCGAAATCGGCCCGACCACTGAATATTCGTTTGTTCGCCAAGTTTGATAAGCAGCTCCAGCTTTTCCGTAAAAAGCGCATCATAATCATGCGGCTGATAGCCGAACAGAGGGAAGGCTTCGCGAAAGGATCCGCGCCCGACGGTGATTTCCGCACGCCCCTTCGAGAGCAAGTCAAGCGTTGCGAAGTCCTGAAACAACCGCACTGGGTCGACCGAACTTAAGACCGATACGGCGCTTGTCAGACGGATGCGGCTGGTCCGCGTTGCCGCCGCGGCCAGGATGACGGCCGGCGAGGCGTCGATATAGTCCGGGCGGTGATGCTCGCCGACACCAAACACGTCTATGCCGGCCTGATCCGCCAGGGCGACCTCTTCGATCAGGCTAGCGAGCCGTTCCTCGCTGGTGGGTATGCGCCCAGTGGCGGCGTCGGGCAGGAGTGCCGCGAAGCTGTGAATTCCTATTTCCAAAATAAGACCCTGTCCTTGCTGGCCAGCTTCCACGCGCTGTTTAAAACAGTTCGGAAGACGGCGTTGTTACTGGTTTTCTCTACCCGGTCATGCCCAGCTTGGCGAGCGTCGATCGACAGAGGAACGCTTGCGAGACCTGCCTGGCCAACTGGGACCGCATTTTGCCCTCGGCATTCCAACACCAGCACGCATGTTTCACGTCCGCCCGATCATAGGCACCGGATATGCCAAGCGTTTGACGATCAACGGAAAAAAGACTGAAGTACTTCCTGAGGCAAAGCGCACGGAAACACTCTAGAATACGAAAAAAACATGGTCTCTATAATAGAAAATGAGGGAAAACGTGACAAAATTTTCAAATGGGATAGTGGCGGGTCGGCTTGCAGGAAAGGTCGCTTTTATCACCGGCACGGGCGGCGGCCAAGGACGCGCGGCAGCGCTGATGTTTGCAGCGGCCGGCGCGGTCGTTCTCGGATGCGATCACAATGAAGCGCAAAACCAGCAGACCGCCGATATGGCAAAGAGCCAGGGCCTTGATATTTTTACCACGACAATCGATTGCTCAGATCCGGTCCTGGCGCGCGACTGGATCAATGAGGGTGTCAAGGAATTCAAAAAAATTGATGCTCTCTATAATAATGCGGGCTTTGCCCATTTCGCTCCCATTGAGATGATGACATCCACCCAATGGTCGGAAACCCTCCGATACGAATTGGATATCGTATTTTATCCCACCCAGGCCGCTTGGAAGCATATGGCTGCACTGGGAGGTGGGAGCATCGTGAACATTGCGTCGGTTTCCGGAATGAGAGCGACAGAAAAACTTCCGGCGCTGGCGCATGCGACAGGAAAGGGAGGCATTATATCGCTAACACGGCAGTTGGCACTTGAGGGTGCCCCGCAAAACATCCGGGTCAATTCAATTTCTCCCGGTCCGATCCTGACACCGGTAACCAAGGCCGCTATCGAAGCCGATCCGGAAATGCGCGCGGCTTTTGAGAGCTGGCCGCGTCTGGGCCGGGTTGGTCAGCCGGAGGATGTCGCTTATGCCGCGTTGTTTCTGGCTTCCGATGAATCCGCTTGGATTACCGGCTCCAACCTGGTCGTGGACGGCGGATGGAGCATATAGCAACGTAACCTTCTAAGTGAGACCATAATGACGGTCAAAGTTCCATCCGTCACGGCTTACTGCCAGGCCACCGAATAATGCAGTGACCATGTTGTAATGAGTTGCGCTGCTGCCATGCATGGGTAAAGCTTGCTTTTTGCAGCGCAACATGATCATAGAACACGCACTGACCGCGAATGCGCGACCGGATGTCCTCCGGCCTTGGCGGTCATATCTGTTCTGGGGTGTTATGCTCCAATTCGGGGCCGTTTTAACCCGTCCATCCAAATTCGCGCATGGGAACCGGACATGATCGTTGCAAACGAGTTTTGCAGCGCCGGAGTTGTTTATTTATGACTGATACAAATACCAAGGTGACGTTTGAGTCTTTCGGACTTGCCGCGCCGATCAACCAGGCGCTTAAAAATGCCGGCTTTATATATCCGACACCGATTCAGGCCGGGGCCTTGCCGGCCGGGCTGGCAGGGCGCGATGTGCTGGGCATTGCCCAGACCGGCACTGGCAAGACCGCGGCCTTCGCGCTGCCGATTTTACAGGCGATGGCGGCCAACAAATTGCACCCGCGGCGTTATGCGACGCGTGCGTTGATCCTCTCCCCCACCCGCGAACTGGCGGTGCAGATCGAACAGGAATTCCGCAAATTCGGCACCGGCCTTGGGCTGAACACCGTGCTGATCGTCGGCGGCGTGGGCCGCACCGGCCAGGTGAACCGTATGTCCCGCGGTGCCGATATCGTGGTTGGCACACCGGGGCGTATTTGCGACCTGATGAGCACCAAGCAGCTGGTGATCGAGCAATGCCAGTTTTTCGTGCTGGATGAAGCCGATCGAATGCTCGACCTCGGGTTTTTGCCGGATATCCGCAAAGTCGTCTCGGCGTTGCCGGCACGGCGGCAATCGGCATTGTTTTCCGCGACCATGCCGAAGGAGATACTACACTTGGCCGAAGGGCTGTTGCGGGAGCCGGTGAAGGTTTCCATCCAGGCCGTGGCCTCGACGCCGGTGCTGGTGGCCCAAAGCGTTCATTTCATCGATGCCGGGGGCAAACGTCAGCTGCTGGCGAGTCTGCTGAAGGAAGCTGAGGTCACGCGGGCAATCGTATTTACCCGCACCAAGCGAGGCGCGGACCGGGTGGCGCTGAATTTAAATGCCGAGAAGATTGCCGCAACGGCGATGCACGGCAATCTTGGGCAGAATGCGCGGCAGCGCGCGCTGGAGGCGTTCAAGGCTGGAACCGTCAGGGTGTTGGTGGCGACCGACCTTGCAGCGCGCGGGATCGACGTAGCCGGGGTTAGTCATGTTTTCAACTATGAGCTGCCGAACGAGCCGGAGAGCTACGTGCACCGTATCGGCCGGACTGCCCGCAATGGGGCGACCGGCCTTGCGGTAGCATTTTGTGATGCCACGGAACTCGGGTTTCTCAATGGCATCGAGAAGCTGACGGGCGTAAAGTTGGCGGTGGCAAGTGGAGTGCGTCCGGCGCATGCCGCTGGGCCGAAGCGGGCCGCGCCTCATCCAGACATGATCATCCGCAAACCGAAGCGCCCGGCCTATGGCGGTGGCGGCAATGCCAACAAGGCGGCTCGGCTGATGCGCCGGGCGGCGTAAACGGGGCAGCCAGAGCCCGCATTCAGCAGAGCCACCCTGGTTCTGCTGAATGCCATCGTACTCTAAAATTCCATGCCGATAGTCTCGGCTGGCGTGAGAGAGGATACCTGTGATTCGCTGGCTGGCTGGCTGCGCCATAGCAGGCCGGTGGTGTAACGCCGGGGCCAGGTGCTGGCGCTGCGCCGACGCGCCGCAACCAACCGCGCAATCTTGACAAGCGGGCCGGCATAGACGCCCCAGAGGTAATCGTAATCGCTGTCCTCGGCAGTGCCCAGCCCAAGCTCAATGGTTTCACGCGGACGCGGCATGTAAGCCGTGCCAAACAGGACATCCCAAAGCGATAATTTATTGCCGAAATTCCTGTCCCAGTGTTCTGGTTTGCAGCTGTGATGCAGCTGATGCATGCGCGGACTGAGCAGAATGGTTTCCAGTGCGCCATAGCCAATGGAAAAATGTGAATGCTTCAGCGCATTGGAAACCACGATGCTGCCGATTTTATCTGCGCTGGCCAGCAGAAAGACGATTTGCACCAGGCTGAAGCCGAACATGAAGCTAAGGATGCCGGCGGCCATGCCGACCGTGACGGCATTGTTGATGCCGTCGAAAGACATTCCGAGCGGGTGTTCGCGTTGCGAAGTTAAAGGATTGAGGAAGGTTGCGGAATGGTGGACCTTGTGCAGTTCCCACAACATCGGCACGTAATGTTGCAGATAATGCGTGACATAATTGGTGAAGTCGGAGATCAGAAAGATCACGATGCTACAGAAGATGATAGCGGGGTAGCCGGCTTTGTAGACTTCGTGATGCGGCCAGGCCTGGGTCAGCAGACGGACCATCAGACCGGAGGTGATAGCCGTCCAGGCCAGACCAATGGCGTATCTGTCATAAAGTTTTACTATGACATAGGTCATCACGTCGATTTTTGCCGAACGCTTCATCCAGCCGCTAGGCGGGAAATAGGCCGTGAGCAAACTGGCCGCGGAAAATTTGCCGCTGATCCGGAGCTGAAGGAAAAAGCTCAAAAGTGCGGCCAGGAAGAAGGTTGCCCAGGTGAGAACGAACATTGGCAAATGTACGAGTTCGGCATCGAATCGAAAGAGGTGCGACATTTTGTTCCACCCTTACGTTTAAAATATAAATACGAATTTTATACCGATCGTTTATTTTACAAATTTAGCAAAATAAAATTTAAATGTAAATTTAAAACTTACTGTATTAATCTACAATGTTGGCGATACTGCAGAGAAATTCAGAACTTTAAGTTGCCTTACGTAGATGTAATTTTATTCTATCTGGCATTGCTGCCGGATCGATCATGTAGCTGATGATAAGCAGTTCGCTTGTCCTGCTCATTGTTACCGCCTACGGAAAGCAAATATCGAACGGCCGCTTTCCAAATGACAATCTTACAGTGCAGGCCAGCGTGCAGAGGAGGCATAGGTTGCATCGGGTTTATGGCGCGGCAGCAAATGATCGCTACCGGGATGACTAGTGGACTTTGAAAATTGCCCCACAGCCTTAAACATCAGTAAAATCAGCTCCATCATGACGATCACACCCGGGGAAGGTTGGAGCGAACACCTTCTCGACATAGGTCTGGAAACGAGCCCCATTGACTGGCTTGTTGAGCAGCCACGGCGCATCGACACGATCATGCCGCAGGGCAGCCACAAAGGTCATGGTGTTCCAATGGCCGAAGGGGGCCTTGCGACTACCCCTCGGTCTGGGAGTTCTTTCATGCTGAGCGGACCTTCAGACCCCGCTTGCGGAAAAAGCGACAGAACAAGTGGTGGAACGGTCCGGCCCGCAAATGGCCGACGCGATAGAGCGCTCAACCCGGTTTCATCTGAAAACCGTGCGGCTGCGAACCATCCTTGGCGGTATCGCCGGCGTCTTGATCGGAGCCGTCCTAATCGCGGGCTTTTCCTACTCGGCCGGGTTTGCCTCGGGGCGCACGCAAGGCGAGATTATCGGCAACACAACAAATGCCGCCATGAGGTTTGTGTCCCGCCGCTGCTTAGGATCGTGCCTGCCGTCGCACCGCCAGAAGATATCGTCTGCGTCCCACCAAGGCCCGCCGTGGTACCTATGGCCGTGGCGCCAGCAGACACGATTTCCGTTCCACCACTGCTGATTACCGTGCTGCTCACCACACCGCCGGACGAAACTTTCTATAGTCACGGATGGCGGCGATGGCGTCAAGCTCGCGCGCCACCCGCTGACCGGACAAAGAGGTATCGGCGATCAACCCCAGGCATTCGCGGCTGAAGTCATCCACGACGCAGAGGATCCGGAACCGCCTGCCGTCGGCCAGGCAGTCGGAGACAAAATCCAAGGACCAGCGCTGATTTATGGCTGCCGGCAATGCCAGCGGCGCGCGTGTGCCAAGGCGGTCCAGCGTCTCGGGGCTATGGCCCCCAGCGATGCAGCCCCAAAGCTGCCTAGACCCGCTTCCGAGCGAATACCCAAAATGGCTTGTATATGACCAGTGATGGCCGTTGAGGGTAGCCGCCCGCTCGTGACCGCTGCAACAGCGAATTTTAGAAAGTGTGAATCAACAAGACCTGTCCGCTGCCGGAGCAGGCCTCATTATATCCTTGACGGTTGCGTCCCCGCTTGTACCGTAGCGTATGGTGTCGCTCGTCTCATGTTCGACCCAAAGGAGCCGAATATGCTAAAAGGGTGAGTATTGGACAAACCGAAGCTGGCATGAAGGTCACAACACAGCAGGCGGGATAGCCATACAGAAGGTCGCCTAAAACGGAGGCCGCCGCGCGCTATATGCGCGCTCACTCAAAATCAGCCCTCTCCGAGCGGCCCAAAACCGAACACAAGCCATTGAAACTATTGGCGGACCCGACGCGATTCGAACGCGTGACCTTTGCCTTCGGAGCCCGACGTGACTGTTTTTCCGGCAATATCCGATACTACGCCAAAGCACTCTAGAGCACTGATTTAACATAATAATTCTTGATTATTTTCCGAAATCGGTATCCTCTCATACGCTACGATTTTACTCCTACTGCTTCCGTGGTGCTTCCGTGGAATCGGTGTTTTTTGGATTGGAAGCGGAATGAGTCGGCTTACAAAGCGTGTTGTTGATACCGCCGAACCGGGCGAAGCGGATTATTTTTTGTGGGATGATGACCTCCCTGGGTTTGGGCTGCGCGTGTTCAAGTCTGGCAAGCGCAGCTATCTGGTCCAGTACCGTACCAGTGGCCGGAGCCGCCGGTTCACCATCGGCCTGCATGGCGTCTGGACGCCGGAGACTGCTCGCAAGGAGGCCCATGTCCTGCTGGGTAAGATCGCCCAGGGCGAGAACCCGGCCGAGCAGAAGCTGCTCGACATCCATGCCATCACGGTCAAGCAACTCTGCGAGCGGTATATGACCGATTCCGAGAACGGACTCATCATGGGCAAGGGGCGGCGACCGAAGAAGTCCTCCACCGCGATGGTCGATAATAGCCGCGTCAAACGTCACATCCTGCCTCTGCTGGGGAACCGCCGGGTGAAGGATATCACCTCAGCCGATGTGACGAAATTCATGAAGGATGTCGCGGCGGGTAAGACCGCGCTGGATGTAAAAACGAAACACCGCGGGCGTGCGATCGTTCGTGGTGGCATCGGCACCGGAACGCGCACCGTTGGATTACTCGGCGGTATTTTTACTTATGCGGTTCAGAACGGCATCATCGACAAAAATCCGGTGCATGGCGTTCGGCGCTTTGCAGATGGCAAAAAAGACCGGCGCCTGACAGAGGCCGAATACCGCCGTATTGGCGAAATCATCCGCGACGCGGCGAAAGACACGCCTGCGACGACGGCGATGAAAATGATCCGCGCCCTCGCCTGTACCGGGTGCCGACGCGGCGAAATTATCAATCTCAGATGGGCCGAGGTGGACGCCGAGAATAGCTGCCTCCGGCTGATCGATAGCAAGGAGGGGGCGTCGACACGGCCAGTCGGGCTCTCCGTGATCGACAGGCTGGAGGAAATGCGCGCAAGCACTGCCGGCCCTTATGTGTTTCCTGGAACGCAGTCCGGGAAACCGCTTATCGGCTTCCCGAAATACTGGAATGAGACGTTCAAAAACACCGAGTTCGCCAAAATCACACCTCACCTGCTGCGCCACAGCTTCGCCAGCATAGCCCATGATCTGGGGTTTACAGAGGTCACCATCGCCGCTTTGCTAGGCCATTCGCGAGGCACCATCACGAGCCGGTATATTCATACGATAGATGCGGCCCTGGTCATGGCGGCCGATACGGTGGCCGGGTACATCCAGGGTCTGCTGGACGGGGTCACGTTCAAACGCAACGCCTACTCGCTGGACCGAACCTCCCGTGAGGCGGCACTTGCCCGTCTGTTCGACGAAGCCAAAGACGCTGAACCGCCTACTGAACAGCAACAAGCCGCCTCGCCGTCGACTTTCGCGGCCTCAAACGCTTGAAGGAGGCCGCCGGCGATAAGTTTGAAATGGGATTGGTGCGATATGACCACGAACGGGCCGTGCCGTTTGGTGATCTCCTCTGGGCAGCGCCACTTTCCTGCCTGATCGCGTGATTCAAGCGACGAAAATACGACATCCAGCCGTCGGTTAGGGTTTCGAAACACGACCCCCGCCTGGATGCCAACTTACCGCAACAGCAGTCTTGCACCATTTCCGTATATACATGCAACAAGTGTCTATTGCTTCGCATCATTATATAATATATATGCACCTCAATCGCAGATTAGTGCAACAGGCGCGAAGGATAGACATGGAGCATTTCACAATAGTGCAAGCGCTTTGCCGCGCGGCGATAGCCGACGCGTCACCTGCCTTGCGCAAGCAAATAGAGCGTTTGCGCGACGCTTTGGCCAAGGACGGGGATTCAAAGCAGGCCGGCACGCTTTCGAGCATCCTGACGACGGCGGATCGCACGAAGGAGCTTTCGCCAAGCCGCATCGAGCGTTCGAAGGCTCAAATTCCGAGCGAGATTTTGACCCGTAACACGCCCGTTCCTGTCGACAGAGAGACGGCTGCACCTCTTGCAGAGGTGATTTTTCCGGCTGACATTCAACCGGCTGCGCCGTTATTTAACACGACAGTAAATCAAGCTATCGGAACCATAGTCGAAGAGTGGGCAAATTTCGACGCATTGTCGGAGATTGATATTCGACCATCGAAGACCTGCCTGATCTACGGTGCGCCAGGGACAGGCAAGACGCGGTTGGCGTTATGGATAGCTCAGCAGCTCGATTTGCCAGTTGTGCTGGTGAAATTGGACGGCCTAGTATCGTCCTTCCTGGGAACTACAGCGCGAAATATAGGCAATCTATTTACATTCGTTAACCGCCACCGTTGCGTTCTCTTGCTTGACGAGTTCGACGCAATCGCCAAAGTGCGCGATGATCCACAAGAAGTCGGAGAGATAAAGCGGGTCGTAAACGCGCTCCTTCAAAACCTTGACACGCGAAGGGATGTTGGGTTCACAATCGGAATCACTAACCATCCCAAGTTGCTCGACACAGCCGTCTGGCGGCGGTTTGAAGTTCAGCTCGAAATTCCCAAACCGGATTTCGAGATGCGAAAGGCGATCGCCGCATACTTCATGCCTCCAGTGAAGGCTCCAGACATTCATTTGAAATTGATTGCCTGGTTCACCGAGGGATCAACGGGCGCGGAGATAGAGTCTCTTGTCCGCACTTATAAGAAGGCTACTACCGTTCGAGAGGAAGACAGGCGAGGGCTGCTCGACACCTTGCGCCAGTTCGCAACCTTAAACGCGGCGCGTGTTCAAAGTGAGCGCCGCGCACTGCTGTTTGAAGAATCGAGCAATTTGTTTCGCGCGATGCGGGACGATCCGATCCTCGGCTTCTCCATGGCAGACATCGGCGAAATTGCAGGTAAAGACAAGTCTACGGTGAGCCGTCAGCTCGGCCGAGCCACCAAGTCCGGTGAAGGCGAGGTGGTGAGTGGCTAGCCCGATCCAGATCGTCCTCAATCCAGAAAATTACGAAGAAGCACGTGAAGTTAGCGGGGGCGGCGGACGCAAGGATTTTTTTGCGCATCGTGATGCCGAATTTGCAGCTCACAAAAACGCACTGCTCGGCCAGCTCGACACAATCTCCGGCGTGCTCAGCGCACAGTCGCAGGGAGACGTTGGCTATGTGAAGGTTATTTTGCGCCGCGAAGCATGGGCCAAAAGTCACCGGCCTGTTGCGAGTCTCTTTCGCGACAATCGTACGCCAGTAGTCGGCGGCGGCGATCTTGGCGTCATGATCGTGGAAGCCAGGCCCGGCGCCCTGCGACAAGTCGCAACTGAGATGGCAAGGGCCGAGACTTATACGGAGATGCGGTTTAACGAATACAAGCAAAAAAACGAACCACACCCGTCCTCACGAAAGAGCGAGACGGGGGCTATCGATCGAATCCAGCTCTATAGCTCGTCTGACCGTCGTACTTTCTCGGTCGAGGATGCCGTCGCTTGGCTTTCAAACCCGATGACTGGAAGCGGGTATCAAGTAGAATTGTTTGACAGCCTACCGCCGCGCTCTGAGTGGGATCGCCTCGACGCTGGTCATCGCCGCCTAGTTGAGAGTTTCGTAGAAGGCTTCACTGCCCTAGAAAGCGGCGTCTCAGTTGAGCTACTGCCCAGTCGCCGGAACAAGCAGCCAACCCTCTCTATCCGGCTCGACAAATCAAGCGATCAACCCGTCCTGCGGTTAAATGAGTCACCCGTTAGCGAGCGTCGTCGTGAGCTGGCTGTGTTTAATCCCGACGTCAATCGCCATGCTAGGCTGCTTGCATTTCTCGACAATCACCCCCTCGTTCGACGGATTGATCTGCCTGGCATCGTTGTTCGGGCTGCCATTCCATCCACGTTACCGACGCGCACAAGACCAAACGATCTCACTATTCCAGTCCGCGATAGCCGACGCACCCATCCTCGAATGGGTGTCATTGACGGAGGAATCAGTGAAGCTCTATCCGACTGGGTGATCGATCGGTGGGATATCCTCGCTAATGAAGATATTGATCTAGCCCATGGCACGTTCATCGGTGGTCTGGCTGCAATAGGCCGCGCATTGAACGGCGCGGAAATCTGCCCGGAGCCTGACGGTACTGAGTTAGTTGACCTTGCTGTCTTCCCAAACCAGGGTAACGCCGAAGCTTTCGCGTCCTACTATCCAGATGGCCTACCTCAATTTTTTGACGAAATGGAGTCAGCCGTCTCGGATGCACGTGCCCGCCACGGAGTACGTATATTCAATATGAGCCTCAATGTTTTGCAACCAGCTGCACCAGATAGATACAGCCCTTATGCGGCTCGGCTCGACCAGATTGCGGATACAAACAACGCCGTTATCTTCATTTCAGCCGGCAACATTCAGCCTCAAGATCTACGGGCCGAGTGGCCAGCAGACCCTACTGCCGCACTCGCGAGCCTGGTGAACGTTCGCAACGACGGCTTGCTGACTCCTGCTGAAAGTGCACGAAATGTCACCGTGGCCGCCCTCAATCCGCCTGGGCATGCCGGCTGGGTGCCATTTGCACCAGCACGTTATAGTCGGCGGGGTCCGGGCCTCCGCGCCGGAGTAAAGCCCGACCTCGCTCATGTCGGCGGTGCAGGTTCCCCAAATTCATTGCTCGGGCATGGGCTGTTTTCGATCCTGCCCGACGGCACAATCATTGATGGTTGCGGCACGAGCTACGCTTCTCCACTTGCTGCAAAAACAGCGGCTGTACTCGATCACGCGATCGAGGGAGAGGTTTCACGCGAGACCCTGATCGGGCTGCTTGTCCACCACGCGGAGGTGCCTTTGCCATTGCAGGTAAAGGCACTTGTTCCTATCGCCCGGCACATGGTCGGCTTCGGTATGCCACCATCCGCGGATCGAATTCTGGAAACCGGTGACCACGCGATCACGCTCGTATTTGCATCCCGCATCCGGCGTGACCAACAGATCAATTTCCGGTTTCCGTGGCCCGCGTCGCTTGTTGGCCCAGGCGGGAAGTGTCGAGGTCGAGCAAAGATCACGCTTGTTTCAACGCCACCGCTTGATGCGCGATTTGGTTCGGAGTTCGTCCGTGTAAATGTAAATGCTGTTCTACAGCAAGAGCAGGCCGGTGGTGGATGGAAGGGACAGCTTAAGCCGCTCTACCTCCCGACTGAACGCCAAACACCAGCAATAGAAGCGGAACGGATAGAACACGAGCTAAAATGGAGTTCCGTCAAGGTTTTGGAGAAAACGTTCCCGCAAGGTGTCGGCCCATCGTCGAACTGGCGGTTATTCGTTGACTATCTGACCCGAGCTGGCGAGGTAATGCCCGAGGAAGGTGTGCCTTTCACTGCTATCGTTACAATAAGCGATCCAGAGGCGGAACAACCAGTATTCAACGACATGCGTCAAAATCTGCAGGCTCTTGGTGTGCAGATTGCCGATATTCAAACTGCTGCTCGTATTACGCCGCGTGTTTGATTGTTCGATCAAAGTCTTGAGGAGGTAATCGTGGCAAAGTTTGTGTCTCTCAAAAGTGGGCGAGTGTTCGCAACAGTGACATCTGCCAAGCAATATTTCTGTCAGATCCTAAGTAGCCGAGAGCTAAAAGAAGAGTTTAGCAAAGATGACCTAGCTGAAATTCGTGCAGTTTATCAAGATTATTGCGCCGCAACTGACTGGAAACCACTGTCTCCCCCGAGGTCCTTTTATCCAACGCATGATCGTGGCCCAGGTTACACTACTCGGTGTTTTGGCGTGACTTTCGAAGACGGAACGACGGGCAATTTTTCGATGGACAAGACGCTCAGGGAGATAGCCACATAACGGTGCGGTCTTTCGAACAAGCGCCTCGAATAGAGAGTTAAAGGCTGGCTGCGGTTTCGTGACGGGTTTTACTTCGGAGGAGAGTCTTCCGATGCCCGTCGCGGAGATTTTCGAAATGAACGTCAAAACTTCCCCTACTAAAGCTGCTGATGTCGCCATCCGTAGTGATCGAGCTTCGACAGGATTCAGGGTCGATGTTTCGCGTGGCCAACGCATTGGCCGCGTTTCTTCCGAGTGGTTTTCACGCCCGGATGACGAGAGATATTTGTCCCTGTCTGATTTGTCTACGGCCGTGCGGTCGCGGGCGGATCGTGCGATGGCGCGGACAGTCGAGAGCCGTGCGGTCCGTGTGGAGGCCAGCCGGGATAATGCCGAAAGGTTGGCGCTGATCGTGCCGGGCCGCGATGCGCCTGTGACGCCGACCCATTGGAGTTTTGGCCAGCTTTGCAGCCTGATCGGCGCGCCGGCGGGCTATCTGCGGGACCTGCCGGCGCCGCTGGCGGCGATCAATCTCCAGCATGGTCTGCTCTCCCATCGCGGGGAACTGATCAAAACGCTGGAGACTGACGACGGCCGCGTTGAACTACGGGCTGTCACAGGCCCTGATTACGGGCGCATTTGGGATCATGAACTCGTGGCCGCGGTGATGAAAATCGCGGGCGATGGGATCGGTGATACACGCTGGAAGGTGCCCGGCATCCTCGACTGGGGGACGATGCGTCACAACCCCTTCGTGGACGTGACGAAGGACACCACCACGCTGTATGCCAGTGATCGTGATGTCTTTCTGTTCTTGGTAGACGACACGCATCCGATCGAGGCTGGGCGGTTGCCGAATGGCGATCCCGACCTGTATTTCCGCGGTTTCTATTGCTGGAATAGCGAGGTCGGTTCCAAGACGCTCGGTATCGCGTCATTTTATCTTCGCGCAGTTTGCATGAATCGCAATCTATGGGGTGTTGAAGATTTTCAAGAAATCAACATCCGCCATAGCAAGTTTGCCACGCAACGCTTTGCCCATGAAGCGGCGCCGGCATTAGCAAGCTTTGCGAATTCCTCCCCGGCCCCCTTCATTGCCGGCGTCAGGGCGGCGCGCGAGCGGATCGTCGCCAGGAAGGACGAAGACCGCGAGGATTTCCTGCGCAAACGCGGTTTCAGCAAATCCGATACCGTGAAGATCATCGGCTCTGTTTTGAACGAAGAAGGTCATCCCCCGGCAAGCGTGTTCGATTTCGTGCAAGGCATCACAGCGATTGCGCGGACCAAACCGCACCAGGACGCGAGATTGGAGCTTGAGGGCAAGGCGAAGCTGCTGCTTGAGCGTGCCGCGTAAAACGCTGTTTTGCTTGGCTCGTATTTCTTCAAAGCCATAAAGCCGCCTTTGTGGCTTTATGGCTTTTTCTATGTCGAACCATGAAGAGTGGTAAGCGTTCGGCGTTCCCGTAGATCAGCTTGAAGATTTTGCTTGCCATGGCAGCAAGGCTTCGATTTTGTTGATTGGATGGCCTGCGGCAATTTTCGCGAGGATGTCTCTGAGATAAGCTTCCGGGTTCACGTCGTTTAATTTCGCTGTCTGGACGAGGGTATAAATGGCGGCGGCGCGGTCACCGCCGGAATCGGAGCCTGCGAAGAGATAATTCTTACGGCCAATGGCGATGCCGCGCATGGCATTTTCGGCAATATTATTGTCCACCTCCAGCCGGCCATCAGAGATGAATCTCGAGAGCGCGTCCCTGCGGTTGATTGCGTAGCGGAACGCGCCTGCCAGGCTTGATTTGGCCGATAGCTTGGCCGTCGTGGCCTCGGCCCAGGTGAAGAATTCATCGACGAGTGGCGCGGTCTGTCGGCGCAATTCCACGCGCTCAGCCAATGGCGCAAACCCAGCTTGAGCCTCCACGGCGTAGATCGCGGCAATCCGATCGAGCGCCTGTTTGGCGGTCGGCGATTTATGATGCTCCCACTCATCGAAGAAGCCGCGGCGTGTGTGCGCCCAGCAGGCAACTTCGGTGATCGGACCAGGCTTCCTGCGCACGGGACCATAGAGTTTCTCGAACCCCGCATAACCATCCGCCTGCAGCATGCCGGTGAAGCTCGCCATATGCGCAGCCGGGTGCTCGGCGCCGCGGTCGGGGCTGTAGAAGTAGGCGGCCGCCGGCGGGGCGGTGCCGCAGAACGGCCGATCATCACGCACATAAACCCATAATCGCCCGGTCTTGGTTCGCCCCAACCCCGGCGCCAGCACTGGGACCGTTGTGTCGTCACCGTGAATCTTTTCTGCCGCAAACACGTGCGCGCGGATCGCCGCGACAACTGGCGCCAGTAGCCAGGCCGCTTGCCCGACCCAATCGCACAAGGTGGAGCGCTCAAGCTCCAGCCCCTCGCGCGCGTAAATCTCGCATTGGCGGTAGAGCGGCAAATGGTCGCAGTATTTCGAGACCAGCAGATGCGCGAGCATGGCGGGGGTTGCGCGACCGCGCGGCGTTGGCATCGCCGGTGCCGGCGCCTGGGTAATGACATCGCACGCCTGGCAGGCATATTTTGGCCGAACATGGCGGATGACCTGGAAGTGCCCCGGTACGTAGTCCAGCACCTCGGTGACGTCATCGCCGAGCTTACCCATGCTGCCCCCGCAGGCAGGACAGGTGCAGGCGCTGTCGGCCTCTGGCTCATGCAACACCTCATGCCGCGGCAGGTGATCGGGCAACGGCTTGCGCTTTGGTTTTTTGCGCTCAGGGATGGGGGCGGTCGGTTCATCGCCCTCCATGCCGGCGATGTCCTCGGCCTCGCCGGTCTCCAACTCCTCCAGCTGCAGCTCCAGCTGCTCGATCTGGCGGGTGATGCGCTCTGAGGACCGGCCAAACTGCATCCGGCGCAGCTTGGCGATCTGGAAGCGCAGTTTTTCAATCTCCAGCGCCTTAACCTGTACCGCGAGTTGCGCCGCCTTCAACTCGCCCTGGCAGGCCAGCGCGAAGGCGCGCAGGGCGGCGATATCCTCAGGCAGGTCGGCCGTGGCGAGCGACATAATCAAACATACCAACCCCAAATCCAACGGACCAGAATCAAATCTGAATCGGTGATTTGTCAGATCAGCATTGGCTGGGCCGGCGCCGGCGGTGCTATTGTGCGCCGCCAATCCATCGCCTCGATCAGCACCGAGAATTGCGCCGGCGTCAGCGTCATCGCGCCATCGATAATCGGCGGCCAGACGAACCGCCCCTTCTCCAGGCGTTTGGCGATCAGCCACAGGCCGCTGCCATCCCAATAAAGCCCCTTGAAGTAATCGCCCCGTTTGCCGCGAAAGATGAACAGGTGGCCGCTGAACGGATCGGCGCCGATCATCTGCTGGGCTTTGGCTGCCAGGCCGTCGAACCCGTTGCGCAGATCGACCGGCCGGCAGGCGAGATACACCTTTGTTCCTGGCGCCAGGCTGATCAAGTCAGCCCCTTCATGGCGCGCAGCACCCGGGCAAGCGCCTTCTCGTTGACCGATGCATCGACGGCAAGGCGTGTGCCGTTCGGCAGCGTGATCTCGATGGCGCCGGTCTTATCGGCGCTTGGTGCTGTGGCTGGGACGGACTCTGGCTCTGGCACCGCAGGCACCACCGCCGACATGGCGCGCGACGCCGGACCTTCGATAATGCCGGCTGGAATAAATTCGACATTCTCTGGCGCACCCATCGCAACCGCGGCAGCCTTGCGTGCGGACCGCCAATTATAGAGAAGGCTTTCCGAGATATTGTGCCGCCTTGCCACCAGCCGGACCTTGCCGCCTTCGGCATCAACCTCCGCCAGCAGCGCCGCCTTCTCCTGCGCGGTCCTAATCCGCCGTCGATCCGATGGCGCCAGAATGTCTACGTCGCCCAAAAATGCCTCCTTCTGGAGTCCAGAGAGAGGCTCCAGAGATCAACAAATTCTACAGAAGTCATCGATGCCGCTACACGGCGAAGGCCGAACGCTTACGAAGAGTGAGAGAGGGGCGGAAAAATTCTTGACGGGTTGGAGGTCAGAGAGAGTCTCCGGCCGCCCGTCGCGGAGTTTTTCCCATGGCCAAATCTGTTCAGAAAATCAGCCTCAGCGCATCGCGCGATATCCCGTTCGATAAGCTGGTGCTCTCACAATCCAATGTCCGGCACGTCAAGGCCGGTGTTTCCATCGACGAACTCGCCGTGGATATCGCGCGGCGCACGCTGCTGCAAAGCCTAACAGTCCGCCCTGTGCTCGATGCGGATGGCGCCGAGACCGGCATGTATGAAATCCCCGCCGGTGGCCGGCGCTTCCGCGCGCTGGAATTGCTGGTCAAGCAAAAGCGCCTCGCCAAGGACACGCCAATCCCTTGCATTGTGCGCACCGAGGGCATCGCCGAGGAGGATAGCCTGGCGGAGAACGTGCAGCGCGCACCGCTGCATCCGCTCGACCAGTTCCGCGCCTTCCTGGCCTTGCGAGAGAAAGGTCAGAGCGAGGAGGAAATCGCCGCGGTGTTTTTCGTCGCGGTCTCGGTGGTGAAGCAGCGCCTGCGCCTGGCATCCGTGTCGCCGGCGCTCCTGGATGTTTACGCCGAAGACGGCATGACGCTGGACCAGTTGATGGCGTTCTCGGTCAGTCCCGACCATGAGCGGCAGGAGCAGGTTTGGGAGGCGATCCAGCGCTCTTATAATAAGGAACCCTACCATATCCGCCGCCTGCTGACCGAAGGAGCCGTCCGCGCCGCCGATAAGCGGGCGCTGTATGCCGGCGAGCATTATGTCCAGGCTGGCGGGGCTGTCATTCGCGACCTATTCCAACCCGACGATGGTGGATGGCTGCAGGATGTCGGCTTGCTGGACCGCCTGGTGGCCGAGAAACTGGAGCGCGACGCCAAAGTAATCGCCGCCGAGGGCTGGAAATGGATCGAGGTCGCGCCGGAGTTACCCTACGGTCAGACCTATGGGATGCGGGTTATCTCCAGCCAGCGCGTACCGCTCTCGCAGGAAGAGATCGCCAAGGTCGAAGCGTTGCGCGCGCAGGCCGAAGAAATCGAGGAGCGCTATGCCGACGCCGATGAGTTGCCCGACGAAATAGCGCAACGGCTGGAGGAGATCGAGGCCGAATTGGCGGCGATCTATGAACGGCCTGCGCTCTATGATCAGGCCGACATTGCGCGCGCTGGCGCATTTGTCAGCATTGACGGCAGCGGCAAGTTGCGTGTGCAACGCGGCTACGTGCGGCCGGAGGATGAGGCGCCAGAGTCCGAACCCGCTCTGCCGGAAGCCGAAGGCGCAGAATTAGGGTCTCCGGAACACGATCCCGAATCGCAGGCGGCCGCAGCGGTGTCACTTACCGCGAACGCCAGAAGCAATGGCGTCAGCGCCGACGATGCGGGCGGCGTGTCGGAGCCGCCCGAGGAAGACGAGGGCATTCGTCCTCTGTCCGACAAACTGCTGACCGAGCTGACGGCGTATCGCACGCTGGCTTTGCGGGAAGCGGTCGGGAACGAGCCGGCGATCGCATATCTCGCGGTACTCCACTCGCTGTGCCTGAAACTGTTCTACCGCTACGGCTCGGACTCCTGCCTGGAAATCGAGCCCAAGAGCGTGATGTTCGGCGCCCAGACGCCGGGCCTCGCGGATACGTCGCTGGCGGCACGCGTCGATTCTCGCCATCGGAACTGGGCCGAACATTTGCCGGAGGAGCCAGGCGAACTCTGGGATGTCCTTGGCAGCTTTGACACGGACAGCCGGAATGCCCTGTTCGCCCACTGTGTCTCGCTGACGATCAACGCGGTGGTGGAACCTTACAACCGTCGGCCGAAGGCGATCGGCCATGCCGATAAAATTGCGACGGTCGTATCGCTTGATTTGGCCACGGCGGGATGGACGCCCACGGTCGACAACTATCTCGCCCGCGTGCCGAAGGCGCGCATCCTCGAAGCCGTTCGCGAGGCCAAGGGACAGAAAGCCGCCGACCGCATCAGCCACTTGAAGAAGGGTGAAATGGCGACCGAGGCGGAGGGCTTGCTGACTGGCGCGGGCTGGTTGCCCGAACCACTCCGCACGCCTGGCACATATCAGCCGGCGACCACGTTGGAAGAAACAATCGATGAGATCACCCCGACGGTCGAGCAAACGGCGGCCACGGCGGACGAAACGGCCATCAGCGATGATGCGCTGGAAGACGATACTCACCACTCGGCCGACGTGGCCGACGCTATCGCCGCTGAATAAGCATTGTCTCCGATGACGGCTTGGGAGGGGCTCGCGGGCGATCGCGGGCCCCTCTTGCCGTGAAAGGCTTTCCCATGGACAACAGCGCACATGATCTCGCGCGGCGGCTCGCCCGAAATGCCGAAGCCGTTTGCCGGCACTTTCTTTCCAAAGGCCGACGGTCCGGCCGGTATTGGGTGGTTGGCGACATCATGAATACGCCAGGACACTCGATGTATGTCCGGCTTTTCGGACCGGAATTCGGCAAGGGTGCAACTGGAAAATGGACCGACGCCGCGACCACTGAGCATGGTGATCTCCTCGACATCAT
The DNA here is from genome assembly GCA_965231175.1 of Acetobacteraceae bacterium. Lineage (GTDB taxonomy): Bacteria > Pseudomonadota > Alphaproteobacteria > Acetobacterales > Acetobacteraceae > Acidocella. The sequence goes on from CBDDMJ010000002.1 coordinate 324,319, forward strand.
CGCCAAACAAAACGGCCTCTCACACTTCCCTGATATTGCCGCCGAGGCATTGCGCTTTCTGGGATCGCCAGAAGCTGACAGTCGAACTCTGTCTATGCGGCCCGACCCACCAACCTGCCCTGCAGACCATTCGGAATCTGCGCGTCGGCTGTTCGCCATGTCCCAACCGATTTTACATACAATTGCCGAAACGTACTTGCGCCATCGCGGCATTACGGATTTACGCTGGACCGGAAGCCTTCGCTTTCACCCAAATTGCTACCACCGCGTTGAGAACGCCGCTGGCGCGCGCACGGAGATTTGGCCCGCTATGATTGCGGCAGTCACCGATGATCGCGGCACCATGACCGGCGTACACCGCACATGGCTCGATCCGTCCGGCCAGGGCAAGGCGCCCCTCGAATCACCGCGTCGTGCCATAGGCGACCTTCTCGGTCATGGCGTGCGGTTCGGCAATGCGCATGACGTCATAGCGGTGGGCGAGGGCATCGAGACCATACTGTCGCTGCGTTGCGCGATACCGAATATGCCGATGGCGGCAGCACTTTCCGCCAATCATCTAGGCGCCTTCCTGTTTCCGGAATCGCTTCGGCGCATCTATGTCGCCCGCGACAATGACCCCGCCGGCGACACGGCATTTGCTGCCTTGAACGAACGCGCAGGTCAGGCCGGGATCGAAGCGCTTTCACTAACGCCTGCACTGCGGGACTTCAACGACGATCTTCGGCACCTTGGGCTCGAAGAACTTCGGGCAGCGTTGCGCGTGCAGCTCGTCCCGGAGGATGTGCCTCGATTCTGGAGTACCGCGTCGATCAGCGGGCCTAAATGAAAGCGTCCAATTCCAAACAAGGCATTGGACGGCGGGTCGAGGAATGTCTTTCATTAAAAGGGCCGCGGCCCACGGCCTTCTAGAGGGCGATCGGACGGCAAGCGGCCCGGGCCCGCAACGGCGTCAGCCGGCTATTTTCTGCCGCGGCCCGGCAAGGTGCCGGGCGCTTTGCATCGCGAAACAAAATAGCCGCCTGCCGCCGTCCTCCGCTGCGCTACGGCCGCGAGCGGTGCAGGCCCGGTCCGCCCGCCGTCGAGTGATCGCCACGAAGGCCGCGATGGGCGCGGCCGGTCCAACGAAAGGCATCACCATGGCGACCCGCCGCGACAATCCCGACTTTGAACCCGTCCACTCATCATCCCCCACCGATCACCTGCTCACAGAACTCCAGCTCTACGGCCACCGCCCATTCCAGGACGAGCCCGACCATCGTCCTTTGCCGGAACCCGAACTCATCGGCGGCGCCGTCGCCGACATCTTTGACGCCCTTGTCGCCACCCTTGGCGATACCCGCCTTGAACCGGACCTCGAAGACCTGCTCTGGTCCACCGTCAATCTCTTCCACCGCGCCGCCGACCGGGTGCAGCGGGCGCTCGACGACAATGAAGACGCACAGAAGCGCAGCCAGAAGGACCAGGACGGTTCCGAAATTCGCTCGGTGGAGCTTGAGCGCCTGGTGGCGGAAGGTATCACCCTCATTGAACGCCGCAACAGCATGGAATTCTTTCGGGACCAAGCCGCCGAGCAATTCGAACGCCATTCCGGTTCATCCTGGCGGCCGCGTGCCGGGTCGATGGTCAATCACCGCGCGCTGACATCGGCGATGATCGACAGCCGGGATTTTATCGCCGCCAAACGCCGAGCGGAAACCGAAGTGCTCCTGCCCGCCGGGCCAAAAATCGCCTTTACCGGCGGCCTCGACTTCAACGATCACAACGCCATCTGGGATCGGCTAGACAAGGTCCACGCCAAGCACCCCGACATGGTGCTGCTGCACGGCGGCAGCCCCCGAGGCGCCGAGCGCATCGCCGCTTGCTGGGCCGATAGCCGCAAGGTGCCACAGATCGCCTTCAAGCCGGACTGGACCCGGCACGCCAAAGCCGCACCGTTCAAGCGCAACGACCAGATGCTGAACGTCCTTCCCATCGGCGTTGTCGTCTTTCCTGGCTCAGGCATCTCCGCCAACCTGGCAGACAAGGCGAATAAGCTTGGCATTCCGGTTTGGAAATTCGGCGAGAGCGGCGCGTAAGCGCCTCTACTCAATTCTATACAGCGACCGGCTACTCATAAGCCGATCGCTTTCAACCCTAACTTACCGGTACAAATGGGTGGAAAGCGCCTCATCTCGTCGTCGAGGCCGACCCTCAAAAATGCCGAAAACAGATGTCAGCGGAGTTTCATTCGTCGTTGGTATGGGAAAGAGTATGACGGAGTCGTTGTGTCAACCACCATCAAAGAAATTCTTGCATTTCATGTGTTAGAGCATGGGCTAATTTCATTGCCCCAACTGGATCACCTTCCGGAACGAGATGAGCAAGAAAAACTTTCAAAGGCATAAACTGCGGACCGGCAGGGGGATAGGCTGGCAACGCGCTGAATGCACTTTGCCCAAGAAATAAGATTGGAGGCTTTGCCTTGCGTGCGGGGCCAAGAACCGATTTCCACTCTTCAGATGAAACGCCGTCCAGGATCTTTGCGATGTCATTCATTTGACCACACAGGGCAGTCTTTGCTGCTTCCTCGGGTTGAAAGGCGTTTGGAGACGGCCAAAGTTTATTATGTGAAAGAAGATTTTTCACATTCAACACAATCAGCCCGTACCGGGCAATTGATACTTCAATCTGATCCGACGCTTTCTTTATATTGTCAAAAATCGTCTGAGGGTGTGCGCTGTGTAGCGTCTTTAGGGCCAGAGCCCACCTTTGTCCTCTGAAATCGAACATCACGTCGGGATTGTCACCTTTGGCATTTTGAGGGTGATCAACCGACACATTTGGGGATTGCTTCATCACTAAGCAAGCAATGTACAATTCCACCGATTTATTGGCCGCATCGTCGAGGATCGAGCTTGACGTATTCTGCAGAACAGAGCCTTTGCTGATCAATTCAAGGTGTGGCCGGAGCTCCATAAAATTAGGGTGCTGCGAAACGGCAACGACCTTCCCCGCTAAGTCGACAAATCCCAAGGCTGCCCGGATAAGGTTACGATGATCTGCGGGCATCTGCCGATTTTTGCGCCACACTTCCAACACATCAAGCATCGCCAGAGCGTCGGACTCTGACTTTGAACCAGCTGCAACCGGGACGCCTATAGAGTCTAGCAACGCTAAAAACTCATCAACCTTTGCAGCGGCAGCTTCGAAGGGTACCTGTGCCATTTTTCGTCACTCTCTTGATTTGGTATACGACTCGCAGTTGTAATGATTACCTGTGTTTGGCGCGACTCCTAATTAGAATCGTTACAAACAGGTATAACTTCTAGCAAGAGGTAGCGAAACGTCGTCGCCTCATCCGCCCAGATGAATTGGTAATCACGCGCCAGTGTGATTGGTTGACCATACCCACCCGTGGTATAGGTCAGCGCGGTAGCTGCTTTATATGATTTGCCATGTCGAAAATCGAAATCACTCGTATCGGCCGAGTACGATGGTTGGGTGATATAGTGTGGGTGATCGGTCGCCACGAGCATGAACCCCAAATCTGCAACATCGTAGCATCGTTCGAGGCGAGCGATGTCTTTGAATACGTCATAACGATTGTTCGGTTCACGGTGGTTCGCTCTTTTGAAGAACTTGAGTTCTAGCGCACATCGCCATTCCCTACCATCAGTTCCGGTAAGGCAAAACCAAATATCAATGCGGCCGCGGTCTTGCCCGGTGCCCGACAGCGGTTTCTCGAGTTCAATCGAGAATGTCTCCTGCTGGTGAATGAGGTTTAGGTCAGCGACGTTCGAGATTATCCGACCAAGATGGAGCTGGAGGGTCGCTTCGCTTTCGCAACGGACCCTGCCGCCCCAGATCTGCCTAAAGAGCGTCGGGACAGCTAGATTAACTATATCGCGAAGGCGCTGAACTGACATGCACTATGTTGGCTGCAGCTGACAAGTGAAGTCAACTCTGGCTCGCCCTAACTAGGCCCAGAGCGAAGAATGAATACGTCACGCCTAAATGAACGGCCGTTTCCCGCCTGGGCACTCTTGGATCAGATAGTCCAGTTCGTCGGCCATCTTCACTTTTGTGTTTCAAATGCACCCACCATCGGCTAAAATTTCCCCCTGTGCCGTGGAGGTGGTGGAGGTGCACCCGTCCGATCCTTTGTCCGGAGGCTTTCACCATGTTGGCACTTGAAATCATTCTCAGTTTTTTCGGTCGTGGCATATTCTGCTGGCTGTTGTTCACCCTCCCGATATACGCGCTCCCCTTCTTCGTCGGTCTCACCATCGCGTTCGCAGCCTTCCATAGTGGCGCGGGCGTAATCGACGCCTTCCTCATCGGCTGCTTCGCCGGTGGGGCGACCCTGGCGCTCGGCCAGATCGCATTCGCGACGATCAGTTCCCCTCTCATACGCTGTGCAATTGCCCTGTTTTACGCCGTCCCGGCGACCATCGCGGATTATCATGCGACACTCGGCCCCGCCCAGATCGGCGCGCCGTCACCAGTATGGCAGGAGGCTTTTGCCATCGTCGGCGCCGTCATCATCGGATGCACGGCCTGGGCCCGCTTGGCCATGTTTACCCCGCCGAATATTGGTCAAGGGTTCGCCGTTGGCGCGGCCCCATTGTCCTTTGCAGACGGCACAAGAAGCCGATAATCCCAGCCTTACCTTCCGACAGGCCGGTGATGGGGCTAGGCGCTGGCCATAGCATACCGAGAATACGGCGGCTCTCGCTGACCCTTCGTTGGTAACACGATCAAGCTGACCGAGACATATCCCTCCCGCAGGGGCATCGTGGTTCGGCCGCCACCGGCTCATTGCACCAACCCTTTTGTACGCAGCAGCTTCCATTCTTTCGCCTGGAATGGCGGACCTCTTGCGCAAGGCATCCAACCTCCGCCACGTCTTCTCCCAGCGCAATATTTCAGCGCCCGAACCACACGGCCTCTCAATGGCTTGATCTGGCCGAAGGCCGGCTGCGCCTCGACCGTCTGGTCGCAACGGCGGCGCAAAACTTTCTTCCCCTGGGCGTGCCGCCCATTCCTCGCGGGCCAAGAAATTTTTGCTCCCGCCGCCCTCCGCTGCGCTGCGGCCCTGCGGGTGCGTCGCCGATCGCCTCCGGCCTGCAGATCGCCATCGAGGCCGCGGTGGTCGCGGGCTCGAAAACAGCAAGGAGATGAGACATGGCTAACATTGGTTCTTTCAAGAAATCCGGCACCGAAATCCAGGGCGAAATCGTCACCCTGAGCTTCCAGGCCAAAGGGGTTCGCATCGTCCCCGAAGCCACCAAGTCCAACGACAACGCGCCCAGCCACCGGATTTATGTTGGCCGGGCCGAGATCGGGGCAGCCTGGTCCAAGCGCTCCAACGAGGGCCGCGAATACCTCTCGGTCAAACTGGATGACCCCAGCTTCAACGCACCGATCTTCGCCAACCTGTTCGACGATGAGGACGGCGAGGGCTACACGCTGATCTGGTCCCGGGCCCGCAAGACGAACGGCGAGTAAGCCGGGCCACCCAAAACCCCCGTCCGGGAAACCGGGCGGGGCTTTTCTTATGCTTGGCAGTTTGGAGGAGACGTCAAAGAAGTGTCGGCGCCGCCGTAAAGGCGGAAACGCGTAAAACCGGATCGCAGGATACCCATCTCTCCGCCTTTACGGCGGCCCCGGCGGGGCTACGCGAAGTAAAAAAGCGAGATTTACGGTGCAGGACTTCATACAGCGCAGACGAATACCTAATATACTAGGTAGCAACATATTAGGTGAAGCGGCGACGTCAGCGCATGAATTTGCGCGAGATTGTCGCCATGAACCTGCAGAAATTGCGACGCGCCAAGGGCATGTCGCAGGAGGAACTGGCCGCTCGTGCAGACATCAATCGCAATTACGTCGGAATGCTGGAACGCAACGAGCACGCACCGACGATTGAAATGCTGGAAAAACTTGCGCTCGGCCTCGGAGTCGATCCTGCAGATTTCCTACGACGCGAAATCTGAATCCCATTTTGCACGTTGTGATTTCGCTGGGTGCCGAAAGTCAACGCAAAAAGCAGCATTTCAACGTCTAGTACATTTCAAAGCAAATCAAAATTGCCCTAAGTATGTGGGTATCGACGGACTCTACCATGCCAATTCCCCCATTTATTGATCGCCCCCCTGAAAGCGATAAGCTGACGGAATACGATGAGCGCCATCTTGTCACCTACCTGCGTCTGCTCGACGCGGCCGAGGAAGGTGCGAATTGGCGGGAGGCTTTGACGATCATTTTTGAACTTGACCCTGAACGGGACCTCACTCGCGCCAAGACTGTCTATGACAGCCACCTTGCCCGTGCTCGTTGGATGACGGAGCACGGCTACCGCCATCTGCTCCGCCCATCCTCAACATAACCTGAATACCTGAAAGGCGGCTTTCTGTAAGTCCTTATATACGATCGATATTATAGATTAAAATTTCGTAACAGGGCTTTTTTCAACATCAAATTATACCCAAATGCGTCAATTCTCATGGCATAGGTTGAAAGATGTAGGGGAATGAAATGCCAATCTTGCCTGACTGGCGGTCATCGACCGAGATCGACGCATTACAACAGCTTGAGCGGCCGGGATTCGCCTGGGAGTTCCTCCGCCGCAACCGGAAATATCGCGCTGATTACGAGCGGATTATTGGTGCCGGGAGAAATGACAAGCCTGAAGTGGCCAAAGCCGCGGCAAGTTTTGCCCGGCACTGGGGGTTGATTTGTACCGCTGGACCCAAAACTTCCAGCCACCGAGGCTACGGCGCTATGGCGCCCGGAAATAGTGCCGACCGCAGTCATTCTGACGCCTGCGCCGGTCGGCTTCGCCAAAGCGGCATCGCTCGACTCAGCCGTTTTGGCGGCAGAGATCGCGCGATCAGACGGCGAGGACGGCCTCCATATTCGCCTCACTGGAGACCATCAGCTTTGGGTGGTTGATAAGCACCCCGATCAGCCGCTGGCAGTTGTTATACCTTTGGATGATGATCTCCCCCAGCGCGCCGCCGGCGTCTTGCGGTTGCACAGGTTGATAACGGCGAACAAATACTGTTCGGCCCCTCAATCGCAAGCTCTGACCGCGCAGCAACGCAATCGTCTGATACAGATGTTGCTTGCGCTGGACGGTCGCCTGTCGCAGGCGAGTTATCGCGAGATCGCGTCAGCTCTTTTCGGCCCCAGCGTGACCAGCGAAAAGGGATGGAAGACTCATCCGATTCGGGGCCGGACGATCCGCCTTGTCAATGATGCAGTTAAGATCGTGAACCGGGGATATTTTAAATTGCTACGAGGACGTTAAGGGCCACGAGCAGGAACAAGAGGGCGAGCCAGATTGTCTCGACGCTGACGGCCATTCTTGGCTGCTCCCACTTAAACGCTTAGAGGCGCTCGGGCAGTTTGAAGCTGGCGACTCGTTCGCTATATCGGTCAACAAGATAAACCGAGCGATCCCGTAAAAGCCAAGTGAAACGTACCAACTCCTCCATCACGTCGACGAGGCGATCATATAACGGGCCGGGCAGCATTCTGCCCGCCTGGTCGAATTGTTCATAGGCTTTCGGTACACTCGACTGGTTGGGAATGGTAAACATACGCATCCAGCGCCCAAGCAGGCGGAGCGTATTGACGGAATTGAAGCTCTGGCTGCCGCCGCTCACCTGCATAACAGCCAATGTCCGCCCTTGGGTCGGCCGCACGCTGCCGATTTCCAGCGGAATCCAGTCGATCTGATTCTTGAAGACTCCGGTGAAGGCGCCATGGCGTTCCGGACTGCACCAGACCTGGCCTTCGGACCAGAGCGCCAAAGCGCGCAATTCCTGCACCTTGGGATGATCGGCGCCAGAGGCGTCGGCAACGGGCAGATCCCGCGGATCGAATATTTTTGTTTCCGCACCGAGTAGATCGAGAAGTCGCGCGGCCTCTTCGACAAGCAACCGTGAATATGATCGCTCACGCAGTGAACCGTAGAGCAGGAGAATGCGCGGCGGATGCGTCTTCCTCGTAGCTGGTTCGAGGTGTTGAAGGTCGACTGCCGGCAGCAGCTCGCGACGCAACGCCGGCATTGTCGAGTCGGGTTGTGATTTCGTACTCATGGCGTTCCCAGTAATGGCAACCATAGAACCAGAGCCACCAAAACGATCAGCAGCACTGGCGGGGTGATCAGTAGGCCAACGCGCATATACTGCCCCCAGCGGATGGTTATGTCCTTCTTCGCGAGCACATGTAGCCAGAGCAGTGTCGCGAGACTGCCGATCGGCGTGAATTTTGGGCCGAGATCGCAGCCGATAATGTTGGCGTACACCATCAATTCACGGGTCAGCGTGGGGATGCCATGAGACTGCTCAATAGATAATGTGCCAATTAACACACCAGGCATGTTGTTCATAACCGACGATAAGATTGCCGCGCCAAAGCCGGTGCCTATGGTGGCGACCCAGATGCCATGGCTGCTGAGCCAGGCCAGCCCTCCCGCCAGATACAGCGTCAGCCCAGCATTTCGCAGGCCGTACACCACCAGATACATCCCGAGCGAGAAAATAACGACCTGCCACGGTGCATCGCGCAACACCTTTTTCGTCGCAATCACCGCACTTTGGCCGCCCTGCAGCCATCGTCCTGCCAAAGCCAGGAGGACAATCGCGCCTGCGACTGTAACGACGGAGACGGGCACGCCGAGGGGCGCAAAAATAAAGTATGCGAGCAGGAGTACGCCCAGTAGCGGAAAGGCTGCCTTGAAAACCACTCTGTCTTTAATGGCGCTTTCCGGGGCAACAAGCTTCGCAGTCGTATAACGTGCAGGTACGCTGAGGCCGAAGTAGAGCCAAAGCACGCCTAGTGTCGCTGCCAGCGAACAAATGTCGACAGGCACCATGACCGCGGCATAGCGGTCGAAGGTGATGTGGAAATAATTGGCGCTGACGATGTTGACGAGATTGGAAATTATGAGCGGCAGGCTGGTTGTGTCCGCAACGAAGCCCGTGGCAATTACGAAAGCCAGCGTCTGAGAGGGGGTAAATTCTAAACGCAGTAAAATCGCCACCACGATCGGCGTCAGCAGCAGCGCCGCACCGTCATTGGCGAACACCGCGGCGATGAGCGCGCCGAGCACTACGATGAGTGGAAATAGTTTACGACCATTGCCACCGCCCCAGCGCGCCACATGCAAGGCGGCCCATTGAAAGAACCCCGCTTCATCCAGCAATAGCGAAATAATGATCAACGCGACGAAGGTAAACGTCGCGTCCCAGACGATGTGCCACACCACAGGAACGTCATGCCAACTGATAACGCCCGTCAGCAGTGCAACGATCGCCCCTGCCATGGCGCTCCAGCCAATTCCCAAGCCCCGTGGCTGCCAGATGACGAAGACGAGGGTAACCAGGAAGATGGCAAGCGCCAGCATCGTAAAATCCTAAATTCGATTGTTGATGAGGCGATTATTTGACGCGTTGGCCGGCCGAATCGACGACGGCTTCACCGTCTTCCTTGGCGAACGCGCCGATCTGCGGTTTCGGCAAAATGTCCAGAACAGCCTCGGACGGGCGGCAGAGTTTTACACCGTTGGAGGTGACGACGAGGGGCCTGTTGATGAGGATGGGATGCGCCATCATCGCATCAATGAGCTTTTCGTCGGTCAGTGTTTTGTCATCAAGCCCGAGTTCGGCGTAAGGCGTGCCCTTTTCGCGCAGCAATTCGCGCGGCGTCATACCAGTGCGCACGATCAGGTCTGACAATTCTTCGCGGGATGGCGGATTTTTGAGGTATTCGATCACTTGCGGCTCAATGCCTGCATTGCGGATCATCGCCAACGTGTTGCGCGAAGTGCCGCAGGCCGGGTTGTGGTAGATTGTCACGCTATCACTTGGCATCAGGCGGCGCCTGAGCGGGGCGTTGATGCGCCCTCGGCGCGACCGATTTCTTGGAGCTTGGACCCGAGCGCCATTGCGTCAATTTTGGCAAGCGGCAAACTCAGAAACAGGCTGATGCGGGTTTTTAGATATTTGAAGGCCAGCACGAAGGCTTTTTCTTTTTCGATGTCAGGCCCTGTTACGGCCGCCGGATCATCGATGCCCCAATGCGCCGTCATGGGATGACCAGGCCAGACCGGGCAGGTTTCAGCCGCGGCGTTGTCGCAGACCGTAAACACGAAATCCATGACCGGCGCGTCGGGACCGGAAAACTCGTCCCAGCTTTTCGATCGCAGCCCGTCGACAGGGTAATCGTAACTTTCAAGCACCTTGAGGGCGAAGGGATTGACTTCGCCTTTAGGGTGACTTCCCGCTGAGAAGGTGCGGAAATGACCCAGCCCATCCAAGCGCAAAATCGCCTCGGCTATGATCGAGCGCGCGGTGTTGCCCGTGCAGAGGAACATCACATTGAAGACGCGTTCAGGCATTGGCTTCGTCCTTTGCTGGACAACAGGGAATCAGATCGGCGATGGCGGTGGCACAAGCTTCTGGGTTGCCGCCGCAGCAATCAGCCACAAGGAACAAGGTCATTTCTCGAAATCGCTCCAAATCGGCGCGGTACACGATCGACCGGCTATAGCGTTTGCTACGGATCAGCCCGGAGCGGGACAAAATTGCCAAATGCGTCGACAAGGTGTTGTGCGGCACATCCAGGATTCGAGATATTTCGCCCGCCGCGACACCATTTGGCTCGTTTCGTACCAAGAGCTTGAACACGTCCAAACGCGTGGTCTGGGCAAGCGCGCCAAGGGTCAGAATAACTTCTAGATTGTCCATAATTCGACGATAAACGACATATCGACTTATAGTCAAGGTTCGCCGACCGCGCGGTCGCTGATGGGTGACGATTTCATCCCTCTACCACTTCGTCATCCCCACCGCCCATCCCACGCCGCCAATGTGACCTTCCCCGCTCGGCAACCGCCGACAGCAACATTGAAGATCACGGAGGTTCGATCATGCCCGATCCCATGGCCGGTATGCCGCCACGCTACCTGCGCACACCCGAAGCCGCGCGTTTCTTGAGCCTGTCCGGCCGAACGCTGGAAAAGCACCGCACTTACGGCACCGGGCCGCGTTACCGGAAAATAGGTGGCCGCGTCGTATATTCGCTGGAGGACCTGCAGGAATGGGTGTCCACCGGCGCCAAGCAATCCACATCCGATCCGGGTGTCGGAACCGTATTCCCGGCAAAGCGCATTGCCGGAAACACGCAAATGCACGGTATCGTACCGCGCCGCAGGGCGTGAAGACTTTGGCCACCAATTCTCTCCGCCAGCCAACGGCGCCGGCGCGCGCCCGAAAATCGGAACGCGAGCAACTCGACCTGTTCCGGACACTCCCCGGCGGCATGGCGCCACGCGACGTGCAGGACCTAATGGCTTACCCCTTCTTCAGCCTAGCCAAATCCAAGCGCCTGGCGCCGATCGACTTCAAGGCCGGCACCATCACCATCCGAGTGGAAGCCGTCTCCGAATACGGCATGGCAACCATCTGGGACGCGGACATCCTGATTTGGGCGGCATCCCAGATCGTCGAGGCCCGCGACGCGGGCTTGAAAACGTCCCGCCTGATGGCGGCCACGCCTTACGAAATTCTGACATTCACCGGTCGCGGCACAAGCATACGGGATTATGACCGGCTGAAGGCGGCGCTTGACCGATTACAGAGCACGACCATCGCAACTTCGATCCGCCAGCTCACGGACCGCCGCCGGCACCGCTTCTCGTGGATCAACGAGTGGAAGGAGACGGCAGACATCTCCGGCCGCCCACTCGGCATCGAGCTGATTCTGCCCGACTGGTTCTACGCCGCGGTGCTCGATAACGCGCTCGTTCTGACCATCGACCAAGCTTATTTTGCCCTCACCGGCGGGCTGGAGCGCTGGCTGTATCGCATCGTGCGCAAGCATGGCGGCCGTCAGATCGAGGGCTGGCAGTTTGACGTGGCACACCTCTACACAAAATCAGGCAGCCTCTCGCCGCTGAAACGCTTTGCTTTCGAGCTGCGCGATATGGTCCGCCGGCAGCCTTTGCCCGGCTATCACCTCACCATCCACCGGCTGCATGGCGGCGGTGAGTTGTTCGGCTTCGCGCCGGTTCGCGCCAGCCTTTCCGAGCAGGAATCCCGCCATCGGCCGGCCGCCTCCATGTCCACAATCCAACGGGGAAGCAGCCGCAAGGCTGTGGATAAGCTGTGAATCCCTTCGTGCTATCGGGAACCGCTGCCATCGTGCCATCGGGAACCCTACTATCGTGCTATCAGGAACCGAAAATCGGAAAAGTTGCGATTTTTTCAGAGCTTTTCCGCGACTCTAACTTGTCTAACTTAAATTCCTTCGGAATTTATCTAACGGACCGAGCGTTTTGCGCGTTTGGGGATAATTGCGCCCAAAGGATTCCCGGGAAGGGGGAGGGGCGGCCATGATCGTCGCCCTGCTCAACCAGAAGGGTGGTGTCGGCAAGACGACCCTGGCCCTCCACTTGGCCGGTGCGTGGGCCCGAGAGGGTTGCCGCGTGACGGTGATTGACGCAGACCCGCAGGGCTCGGCCCTGGATTGGTCTGAACAGCGGGCCAAAGAGGGATGCTCCCGGCTGTTCGGCGTACTCGGCCTGGCGCGGGATACACTTCATCGGGAAGCGCCTGAGATTGCGCGCGGCGTCGACCATGTGGTGATCGACGGGCCGCCACGCATTGCGGGCCTGATGCGCTCAGCGTTGCTTGCCGCCGATCTCGTCCTCGTCCCGGCGCAGCCATCACCATTTGACGGCTGGGCGTCCGGTGAGATGCTGAACCTGATCAACGAGGCGCGGATTTTCCGGCCCGAGCTTCTCGCCCGCTTCGTGCTGAACCGGTGCGCGGCGCACACGATTATCGCCCGTGAAACTGGCGATGCGCTGGCCGAGCATGACCCCCCGGTACTCCTTTCGCGAATTGGCCAGCGGGTCGCATTCGCCGACGCCGCACGCACCGGCCAGCTTGTCTTCGAGGTAAAGTCCGGTGTGGCGGCGACGCGCGAAATCGTCGCGCTCGGCGCCGAAATTGTGGGTCTTATGTCGTGACGATCCGTACCCAAAAACGCGGCTTTGCCTCGCGGCCGACCGATCCGGACACCTGGATAAGCACACCGGACGCGCGGACAAATGGTGCCGCCATCGATCCTGGCTTCACAGCGCGGCTGACCATCGACGTCACACCGGCGCTTCGCGGCCGCATTAAGATCGTCGCATTCCGCCGCGGTCTCACGGTAGCCGATATGCTTCGCGAATTGCTGGCGCGGGAATTTCCCGAAAGTGGAGAAGCGTCATGAGCGACCTCACCAGGGTAGAACTCACATGGATCGAAAAGCGCGTCGAACGCTGGATCCGCTTCGGTAAAATTGTCGAGGATCAGATCCTTGACCGCCGCCGCAGAATGGTTGGATTTGCGCCTGGCAGTGTTTTTGCTTTCGTGCGCTGGGCCTCGAACGATTACGGCACCATCGTTTCACGCGTCGATATCGTGCGCGCATTTGTGCCAGGCGAAGCATATTCAACGGTTCCGTTTGTAAAGCCCGGCGGCGAGATTCTGCTGCGGCTGACCGGCTGGCCAAAGGTCGAACAGGTATTGCAGGAAGTCGACGCCGTCGAGCAACTGGGCATTAAGCCGGAGGATGCAGCCCCCGATCACTGGCGGCACGTGCAAAACCGCCTGATCAGTGGTGAAACGCCCAGATCGTATACGCGAACAATGCACGCGGCTTGGACCTTACGCCAGCGGGTCGGTGCATGAACGCATCTCAGAGAATGCTCGCGGGAATTCTTATGGGAATCTCCATGATTGCGTTTTCATCGGCGGTGCATCCGATGCCGCGCTTGCTTTGGAATGCGAGTGCCAGCGTCCCCATAGGGTTGTATCTCGTGCAACCGGCCGGCGTCTTTCGTCGAGATAAAATACTGGTTGTCAGACCGTCAGTTGCACTCGCGCAATTCATGGCGGCGCGCAGATATTTGGCACTCGGCGTGCCACTCATCAAGCACATCGCCGCCCTACCTGGCCAGTTGGTTTGCCGCTCCGGACACACGATCACGGTCGACGGTATTGCCGAAGCCGGAGCACTCGATAGCGACTCGCGAGGGCGGGAATTGCCGGTCTGGCGAGGCTGCCACACTGTCCAATCCGGCGAAGTTTTTTTGATGAATGCGAGCGTTCAGGATAGCTTTGACGGACGGTATTTTGGGTCAGTGCCTGATAGTACCATCATCGGCAGCGCGACGCCCCTATGGATTCCCCGTGAGAACTTGTCGCGGAAGTTCAGCCCATGAGATTGATTCCTCCTCATTGTGGGAGTCGTCCTTCCTGTACATCAGGCGCCTTTGGCCGCATTCGCTTTCCGGCTTTTTGTGTGATGTTGATGCTCACATCATCAATTATAAAATCGACCCAGGTGATGGCGCAGACATCACCTGTACCACCATCCGCTGGCAAAGTGGCGTCCACGGAATCAGTTGACTCGCTGGTCGTTGAAGCATCACGCCGGTTTTCACTCCCGGTGCTCTGGATACGCTCTGTGATGCAGGTCGAAAGCGGCGGCAATGCACGGGCGCTATCGCCGAAAGGCGCCATCGGTCTCATGCAGATCATGCCGGAAGCATACACGACTCTGCGCCAAACCTACGCCCTGGGCACTGATCCATATGAACCGCGCGACAACATCATGGCCGGCGCAGCATACATGCGCGAGATGTTGGACCTCTACGGGACATCCGGTTTTCTCGCGGCTTACAATGCCGGCCCCGCGCGGTACGACGAACATCTGGCGACGGGCGAACCATTGCCCGAGGAAACGCAAATCTACCTTTCCCGGCTCGCTCCTTTGCTGTCCGGCGCGCGGGATGACGACACCTTTGAGACCGCGAATTACAGCGATTGGATGACCGCATCTTTGTTCATCGGCGACCGCACAATGAGCAATTCCGCTACCATCTCACAGAATTTGGGGGGTTTTTCAAACGCACACACTCATGCCAGCCAAAGACCACTCGCCCCCGATGAAAATGCTACCATCTCGGCATTGGCACCGCAGTCGGACGGGCTATTTATTTCGTCGCCGTCGGGACCAATGGATCAACGGCCATGAGTGCACTTCTACGCAGCGCAGCGAGGAAAATCGCATGTTTGGTTTGTGACGGCGAAGGCTCAGAGCGAAAGAGGAGACGATGGCAAGATAAAAGCAGCGCCGTCGGGCGGCTTGCTGATGGTTGGTTTCCTTGGGATTTTCGAGCGGCGCTTGCCTTAGAGGCGATGGCGCCGTTGCCAGAAAACTCAGCGTTTTCATACACTAACGCGCCGTCGCTTGCACGTGCGACGATTACGCAGACGCGCGAATGAACAGTCGCGACAATGGCCTGCACATCCGGCCGGGCCGCATTCAGCACGGCCGCGACGCCAAAAGCTTTGTGGGTGAGGTGACGAAGGCAGCACGAAAGGCGGGGCATGTGGGCCCGCGCTTTTCGACCAAGCGAGGGCCGACCAGCGGGTCAACCTTCGGGCGCGGCCGTGCCGCAGCACTTGGCCGGTCATTGCGCTCACCGGCGCGGCGCGTGGCCATCAAGGCGCGCGTCGTCAAGCAACTCGGTACGAAGTACAGGTCAGCCCCGCTCGCCCGCCATATTGCCTATCTCGAACGTGACGGCGTGACTCGCGACGGCGCGCGCGGAAAAATGTTCGGTCCAGATGCCGAGACCGCCGACGTAAAGGCCTTCGCCGAACGATGCGAAGGCGACCGGCATCATTTCCGGTTCACGGTCTCGCCCGAAGACGCCGGCGAGATGACCGATCTGCGTAGCTTTACCCGTGAGTTGATGTCCGATGCTGAGCGCGATCTCGGCACCAGGCTCGACTGGGTGGCGGTCGATCATTGGAATACCGACAATCCACACATCCATGTGCTGGTGCGCGGCCGAGCGGATGACGGTCAAGACCTTGTCATCAGCCGCGACTATATCAGCCGTGGCTTTCGCGGCCGTGCCGAGGAACGCGTTGAAATGGAACTTGGCCCGCGAAGCGAGCACGAAATCTCAAACGCGCTACGCCGAGAGATGATCGCGGATCGCTGGACCAGTCTGGACCGTGCCTTACGTGACATTGCCGATGAGGGTGTCGGCATCGCGGATCTGCGACCGAGCGCCGCCGCCCCAGACCCGGAACTCCGCCGGCTGATGATTGGGCGGGCAATGAAGCTGCAACGGATGGGACTCGCAGAACAAGCCGGACCAGGCTCTTGGACGCTGAAGCCGGACATCGAGGTTACGCTACGCGACCTGGCCGTTCGCGGCGACATCATCAAGACCATGCACCGCGCCATCGCGACCGGCGGAACTGCGCGGGACGTCGCAAGCTTTGCAATCCATGGCGAAGATACCGCGGACCGGATCATCGGCAGATTGGTGGAACGTGGCCTGTACGATGAGTTGGCCGGGACGGCCTACGCTATCATCGATGGCGCGGATGGCAGGACCCACCACCTGCGCTTTACCGCGATCGACATGACCGGCGACGCCCCGCCTGGTGCGATCGTCGAGCTCCGCGCCTGGGAAGATGCGAAAGCCCGGCACCGCCTTTCCTTGGCTACCCGCTCAGACCTGCCACTTGAAGCCCAAGTCACCGCTCCCGGCGCCACCTGGCTCGATCGCGAACTGGTGGCCCGCGATCCCACCTCGACGGCCAGCGGGTTCGGCGCTGAAATTCGCAACGCGATGGCGCGACGGACAGACCACCTTGTCGCGGAGGGACTCGCACGGCGCCACGCCGATCGCGTCACCTATGTCCCCGGCCTCATCGACACCCTGCGCCAGAGCGAATTGAATGCTGCTGCCAAAAGCCTCGCCGCCGAGACTGGCCTTCCGCATATGCCGTCTGGCCAAGGCGATTACGTTGCCGGCACTTACCGCCAACGGGTCACATTGGCCTCTGGCCGTTTCGCGATGATCGATGATGGGCTGGGATTTCAGCTCGTCCCATGGCGGCCAGCGCTGGAACAGAAGCTCGGCCAGCATGTGTCGGGAACTATGCTGCCAAACGGCGGCGTCGATTGGAGCTTTGGCCGGAAACGAGGGCTCGGTCTTTGACAATGGTGATGTCTACAACCCCTGCCGAATAATCCGATTTTCTCGCTATTTCTGCGACCCGTCCCCGTTCGGCCTTGTCACCGGGCGCATACGCCGACGAAGCTTCGCGTTCTACGTGATGGAGCGGCAATGTCGGGTTCGAAAATTCTCTGGCTTCAGGTGATCGCCGTTTTCGGAATCGTCATCGCGGCCATCTGGGGCGCGACCGAATGGACCGCCTGGCGGCTCGCCTTTCAGCCAGAACTGGGCAGCCCGTGGTGGCGGCCGGCTGGAATGCCCCTTTATTTGCCACCAGCGTTTTTCTGGTGGTGGTTTGCCTATGACGCCTACGCGCCAGGAATTTTTCTCCATGGCGCCTACATCATTGCATCCGGAACTTTGGTCGCGATCATCGCCGCCATCGCCATGTCGGTCTGGCGTGCCCGTGAAGCAAAGAATGTCATCACCTACGGCTCGGCCCGATGGGCCACATCGTTGGAAGCACGCGCCGCCGGCCTGCTCGCGCCGGATGGCGTCCTGCTCGGAAAGCTGGGGCGCGAATACCTCCGCCACGACGGACCCGAACATGTGCTTTGCTTTGCGCCGACGCGCTCCGGCAAAGGTGTAGGGCTCGTTGTACCCTCGCTGCTCAGTTGGTCCGGCAGCGCCATCGTGCATGACATCAAGGGCGAGAACTGGACTTTGACCGCTGGTTTTCGATCGCGGTTCGGCAGGGCGCTGCTATTCGATCCCACAAACCCGGAATCGGCAGCCTACAATCCTCTCCTCGAAGTCCGCCGCGGCGAGTGGGAGGTGCGCGACGTTCAGAACGTTGCCGACGTGCTGGTCGATCCCGAGGGTTCACTTGAAAAGCGCAACCACTGGGAAAAGACCAGCCATTCGCTTCTGGTCGGCTCGATTCTGCATGTCCTTTACGCTGAGCCGGACAAGACCCTGGCCGGCGTTGCGAATTTCCTGTCCGATCCCAAGCGGTCAATTGAATCGACTTTGAGCGCGATGATGTTGACGCGACATCTCGGTAACGCCGGCACTCACCCCGTCGTTGCCAGCGCCGCACGCGAATTGCTGAACAAATCGGACAATGAGCGATCAGGCGTACTTTCCACCGCCATGTCGTTCCTTGGCCTGTACCGGGACCCTGTGATTGCCCAGGTGACGCGCCGATGCGACTGGCGGATCGCCGATCTCGTCGAGGACGAACGGCCGACAACGCTCTATCTCGTGATCCCGCCATCCGACATCAGCCGCACCAAGCCGCTTATTCGTCTGGTGTTAAACCAGATTGGCCGGCGACTCACCGAGGAACTGACGCCGAAGTCGCGCCGGCATCGGGTGCTGCTGATGCTGGATGAGTTTCCCGCACTTGGAAGGTTGGATTTCTTTGAATCTGCATTGGCCTTCATGGCCGGGTATGGCCTGAAGGCGTTTCTCATTGCTCAAAGTCTCAACCAGATCGAGAAAGCTTACGGGCAGAACAACTCGATCCTTGATAACTGCCACATCCGCGTCAGCTTCGCGGCCAATGACGAGCGCACCGCCAAGCGGGTTTCGGATGCTTTGGGCACTGCCACTGAAATGCGCGCCATGCGCAACTACGCAGGCAACCGCCTTTCACCCTGGCTTGGACATCTGATGGTATCACGCCAGGAAACCGCCCGGCCGCTGCTCACACCCGGCGAAATCATGCAACTCCCGGCCAGCGATGAGATCGTCATGATATCCGGCACCCATCCGGTCCGTGCGAAAAAGGTGCGTTATTTCGAGGATCAGCGCCTAGCGGAACGCGTTCTCTCGCCACCAAAGCCTGACACCGCGACCGCATCCTTTGCCGATCAAAAGGCCGATGGCTGGAGCGAGTTGCCGTTGCTGACAAAAACCGTGGTCGTCGAAGCCGCAGCAAAACCAGACGCCGGACCTGCCGGGAAAAAACAACTTGTCCAAAGTACCGATGACTCAGCCAATGCCGGCATAAGGCGGGAGCCGGAGCTTCCCGCGCATGAGCAGATCGAGCCATTGAAGCCAGAAGTTTTGTCGGAATTTTCTTTCGATGAAGCCAGTCAGGAGTCAGATGACGAGGCTGTCCGCCTATCGGAGTTGCGGCGTCAGCTGGGAGGGCTGGCCCGCCAGGCTTCGCTAGACCCTGCCGACGATCTTGGATTGTAGTCGTCGCAATGCGCATTAAGCACACCTTCCGCTTGCCGCCGGCGCTTTCATCCAAACTCGCGGACTATGCCGGTCGCAAGCGAATTTCGCAGGCTCTCGTCGTTGAAGCCGCATTGGCATCATTTCTTTCGCCGGATGCATCCGAGCGCATGGAGGCCGCGATCAGTCGTCGTCTTGATCGCCATACCCGCCAGCTCGAACGATTGGAACACCATGTCAAAATCTCCAACGAGGCCATCGCGCTTTTCGTTCGATTTTGGCTCACGACGACTCCCGCATTGCCTGATTCAGCGCGCGCCGCCGCGCAGGTAAGCGGTAACGAGCGATATACGGGATTTATTGAAGCGCTCGGGCGCCGGATCGAGAAAGGGCAAAGCTTATCAGTGGATATTTCTCAACAATTCGATCGCACTGACCAAGGATGATTGAATTCTTTTCCAAAATTACTCGGTGGGCCGAGTGCGGGCCGGAATTATAAAAATCCTCGCACGGGGCGAAAAGGCAAAAAGGGTGGAACTAGATTCATCGTGTGATCGATGAACTCTGCTCTGCCTTCGCCTCTGGCGGATGAATTTGCAGCAACATTAAATTTTCTTCGTAGTAGTTGGGCTGTCTTGACCCAATATGTGTTATCTACCAGGCGCGTTCCGCTCCGGAGGTAACCATGACAACCATTTTAATTATCGTCGTTCTTTTCCTGCTTCTAGGTGGCGGTGGCTACTATGGATTTCGCGGGCGCCGATAAAGTCCAGAACGCCATTTTGTAATTCTGATTTCAAGATGCGCGATTTGATCCGAACATTCGAAAGTATGAGATAGAATCAGAATCGGATCAAAACTTTGAGTATAAGTATGCGGGAAAGCCAAAGTCCTGACGTAATTTACGACAGTCAGGCTGAGATCGCGCCTTGCCTCTCTGGGATATCCGAAACCATGCTCTGGTCGCTCCATAATCGCGCCTGCGAAGCCCGCCGGCATGATGGCATCTTGGACGACCCATGGACGATTACGATTCACAACGCCATAAGCTATGATTTTCATCAGAATTTCGGCACACCCTGCGGCACACTGGCTGCCCGTGCAGCACAAATTGACGAGACTTTGCGGCGATGGCTTTCAAAACATCCGGACGGACTCGTGGTCTCCCTTGGAGAGGGATTGGAAACTCAAGCATCGCGGGTAGATAATGGCCGTATGCGCTGGCTATCCGTTGACCTACCTCATGCCATTTTGCTTCGCGAGCAGTTTATAACGCCGACCAAGCGCTTCTCACATCTGGCCGCCAGCGCCTTGTTGCCTGACTGGATGGACCTTGTTGATCCGGCTTCCGGCCTTTGCATTATTGCTCAAGGCCTGCTGATGTATTTTCAACCCCGTCTGGTGGCGGAACTGTTTTGTTCCATCGCGGCGCGATTTCCCGGCGCGATGATGGTGTTCGACACGGTGCCAACGTGGTTTTCACGGCTTACCCTGAACGGACTGCAACAGACGCCGCATTATCGGCTTCCGCCCATGCCTTGGGGCATTGACCATGATGAGATCGAAGAGACCTTGAAAAGCTGGCACCCTGGCTTGGCGTCCCTTGAATTTCTCAATTATCGTGCACCCCGCGGTTTGCATCGTTACGTATCCAACATAGTCGAGGGCATGCCGGTGTTCCGCCATCAAGTGCCATGCCTGCTGAAGGTGAAGCTTTGAAATTGCAATTTTCAACCCTGACAGTGATGCGAATTTTTGGAGGATGTGTTGTTGGCGCCGGAGCGTTTTGTCGCAGAGACGGTCGTCTGCGGCTGCTCCCTTAGCGTCAGCGAAGGTGTCCGGGCGTCACTGAGACTGCTGGAAAAGGAGGAAAGGGGAGGCTCCAACCGACTCCCCCAACAGAGCTAAGGGAAGCGACCATGACAAATGAGGACGACAAGTCCGGCGAACAAAAGGCTGCCGAGGCCAATGTCGAAGACTTTTCAAAGGACTTGGGTCCGTTTGTCGTTGCTGCCGAAACAACGCGGATGGCGATGGTGTTTACCGATGCCAAGGTATCGGGCAATCCAATTATTTTTGCCAATGACAGCTTCCTTAAGCTGACGGGCTACGAGCGGGACGAGGTCCTTAGCCAGAGCTTCAATTTCCTGATGGCGCAGGGAGCCAGTCCCGACACCCTGAAGACAATCGAAGACGTATTCGAAGGGAAACCTGCCGAACGCGATCCCGAGATACGATACCGCCGGAAGGATGGCACGATCTTTTGGGCAACAATTTTCGTCACGCCGGTGCGTGATCAGGGAGGCGCCGTCGTGCAACACTTTGCCTCGTTCATGGATACGACCCGGCACAAAAAAGAGGAGGATCGTCTCCGGTTCCTGCTGGATGAGTTGAATCACCGCACGCAAAATACGCTCGCGACAGTGCTAGCGATCGCCAAGCAGACGCTGGCGAGCGCGGCGGATAGGGAGATGGTGGGCGTTTTCGAAGGTCGTGTTCTCGCCCTGTCCAAGGCTCAAGCGCTACTTGGTCGCACGTCCTGGGACTGCGTGAGCCTACAGCACGTAATCGACCGCATCCTTGAACCCTTCGGTCTCCATGACCCTCAGGCGGAGCGATTCACCGCGGCGGGCAATGATGTCCGGCTTCAACCAAAGGCCGCCTTGTCCCTTGCAATGGTGTTCCACGAACTAGCTACGAACGCGGCGAAGCATGGCGCACTTTCGACGGATGCAGGGCATATCAGCATAACGTGGGAGGTTGAGCCATATTCCGAGGGAAGCGGCATGCGGCTCCTCTGGAAGGAGAGCGGCGGACCGCCCGTTACGCCGCCGGGGCGCAAAGGATTCGGGTCGCGCTTGATCGAACGCGGGTTGGCCCAAGACCTGAACGGCGAAGTACGTCTTGTATACGATCCAGCCGGTGTTTCGTGCGAGATTGCCATGCCCCTACCAGAGGATGACGGGTGGTCGAACAATGAGTAGCCAGCTGTCGGGCCGCCGCGTCCTCGTCGTCGAGGATGAGGTGATGGTATCCTGGGTACTGGAAGACATGTTGGCCGAGTTGGGTTGCGAAGTCGTTGGGCCGGCTGCCCGGATCGACCAGGCACTCGCCATCGTCGATATGGAAACGATCGACCTGGCGATTCTTGATGTGAACCTTAACGGCAAAAAGAGCTTTCCCGTCGCGGACGCGCTCGTTGCCAAAGGTGTACCGTTTGTCTTTTCGACAGGCTACAACCTTGACGGCATCCCGGACACCTACAAGGTCTATCCGATGATGCAGAAGCCGTATGCCATGGTAAACCTTAGTGGTGCCCTAGAGGGCCTGATGACGGTGAAAAGTGAATTCTCCCGAGAATAACCTCCAACACTCGGCTTTCAGCAGCGTCGTGGTTAGCCATTGCCCGCAGGAACCCGCAAGCGTGGAAGTTGCGCGGGCAGAATTTGCTGCGGTTTGCCAAGCCGCTCTGGGCTACGACGCGCCATGAACCAGAGTAAAATGGATCAAGCTTTTCCTTTGGTTTGTGTAGGGGGCTCCGCCGGAGGGCTCGACGCCTACAAACGCCTGCTCCAGAATTTTCCAGCCGATCTCGGCACCGCGATCGTAATCGTTAATCACCTGAGAACGACGACCACCCTCCTCCACGAACTCCTCCCCCATTATACGCAGATGCCAGTCATGCTCATTACCGAGAGACTGCATATCAAGCCAAATTGCGTGTTCATCATCCCACCACAGCGTGACCTGCATGTCCTCAATGGCGAGTTCCGTCTTAAGCCGATTTCCAAACCGAGGGGCTGGCCCGACGTAATTACTGTTTTTCTGCGTTCTCTGGCGCAGCACTGGCATGGCAAGCTAATCGCCGTCATCGTCTCCGGTTTTGACGGCGATGGGGCCGCCGCTCTATGTGAGATACGAGACGTTGGCGGCGTGACCATTGCGCAGAGGCTGGATACGGCCGGAGAACCGGACATGCCTGCGAGCGCGATAGCCAGCGGATGTATTGATTATATTCTCTCACCCGAAGACATTCCCGGATTTCTTCGGAAGATCACCTTGGCAGACTCATCGGGACAGCCGCTCGAAAAATCATAAAAATTCGAAAACGCCTAGCCGTCGGGAGTGACCGATTCTGGCCTTTGCAGCGATGTCTCGGAACGGTGGGTTTGGACAAGAAGCTGCTAGGACGAAATAATGTCCTCCCTGATAGACATAACGCTTTACGTGGTCTCGCCCCTGTTTATTCATCCGAGTGTCCTCACGTGAATCGCCGATCGCCTGTCTTCCTACGACATGCCACGCTCACCGCCATAACCATGTTGCGTTCAGCCGCGTCGCGCGGCTTTTAATAATTCCCTCCTTGATACCTGGTCCAGCTTCGCAGCAGGGGAAACATGGCGCTTCATAGTTTACAGCATCATTCGGTATCTCGCGGCGCGCGCATGTTGCGCACAGCGCTAGGGCCGGCGATTGCCGCGTTTCTCGAAGATCCAACAATTGTTGAGGTCATGCTGAACCCGGACGGCCGGCTTTGGATTGATCGGCTGTCCGATGGTTTGGCGAGCACCAACCTTAATATCTCCGCCGCCGATGGCGAACGGATTGTGCGCCTGGTCGCGCACCATGTCGGCGCGGAAGTTCATGCTGGTGCGCCGCGGGTTTCGGCCGAACTCCCTGAAACCGGCGAACGCTTTGAAGGCCTGTTACCCCCCGTTGTTGCTGCGCCGACCTTTGCAATCCGCAAGCCGGCTGTAGCAATCTTCACTCTTTACGATTATGCCACCGCCGGCATCATGACGGCCCATCAGGCGGAGGCCCTTTGTGCCGCCGTCACCGGTCGTCAGAATATCCTCGTCGCCGGGGGCACCTCTACGGGCAAAACCACATTGACCAATGCTCTGCTCGCCGAGGTCGCGAAAACTGATGACAGGGTGGTCCTGATCGAGGATACGCGCGAACTTCAGTGCGCGGCGCCGAACCTTGTCGCCCTCCGCACCAAAGACGGCGTGGCAACGCTCTCGGAGTTGGTCCGCTCGTCACTCCGCCTCCGACCAGACCGCATTCCGATTGGCGAGGTCCGTGGCGCTGAAGCGCTCGACCTCCTGAAAGCCTGGGGCACCGGCCATCCTGGCGGTATCGGCACCATCCATGCTGGCACGGCGCTCGGCGCGCTTCGCCGGCTTGAGCAACTCATCCAGGAAGCGGTCGTCACTGTGCCGCGTGCGATGATCGCAGAAACCATCAATGTCATCGCTGTCCTGGCAGGCCGCGGCGCGCAGCGGCGCCTTGTCGATCTCGTTGCTGTCCATGGCCTCTCTGAGGCGGGCGATTACATCCTCGCGTCGGCTGTCCTCGATTCCAATGACCTCATTTCAGAAGGAACTCGCAAATGACATCAAACTCAATCCCTTTGCGCAACCGCTTCAGCGCTGCTGTCTCGTTCGTCTTTCTGCTTCTGATGACTGCACCCGCGTACGCAGCAGGTTCAAACATGCCGTGGGAGGCGCCGCTCAATTCCATCCTCGAATCGGTGCAAGGGCCGGTTGCGAAGATCGTTTCGGTGATTATCATCACCGTTACTGGCTTGTCGCTAGCCTTTGGTGATACATCAGGCGGCTTTCGAAAATTGGTGCAGATCGTCTTTGGGCTATCCATCGCTTTTGCCGCATCGAGCTTCTTCCTGACGTTCTTTTCTTTCGGCGGCGGGGCGCTGGTTTGATGTCCGGCGAGATCGCCGGATTTGAAGCACCGGTCCATCGCGCTCTGACCGAGCATATTCTGCTCGGCGGCGCACCGCGCTCTGTGGCAATCCTGTGCGGTACACTCGCAGCCGCTATCGGCTTGGGGCTGCATCTCTGGATCGCTGGCATCGCCTTCTGGGCCATCGGCCATGGTGCGGCGGTCTGGGCTGCAAAGCGAGACGCCCAATTCGTGGAGGTGGTGCGCCGGCACCTTCTCTATCCCACCCACATTCGGGCGTGAGTGGCGGTCATGCTGAACCTTGCCGAATATCGGCACAGAAATACTAGCCTGGCGGACTTTCTGCCGTGGGCCGCGCTGGTGGCGCCTGGTATCATCCTGAACAAGGACGGCTCATTCCAGCGCACTGCAAGATTTCGTGGTCCAGATTTGGACAGCGCCACGCCTGCTGAGCTAATTGGAACAACCGCAAGGCTCAACAACGCATTGCGCCGGCTGGGTTCAGGCTGGGCTATTTTCGTCGAGGCGCAGCGCTCGCCCTCCAATAACTATCCGAACAGCCAGTTTCCCGACCCAGTATCCGCGCTCATCGATTCCGAACGCAAGGCGCAGTTCGAGGTGGAGGGCGCGCACTTTGAAAGTGCCTATTTCCTGACACTCCTGTTCCTGCCGCCAAGCGAGGACGCGACGCGGACGGAGAGTTGGCTCTACGAAGGCGGTAATCGCTCGGATGCAGACCCCGCCGCCATAGTCCGCGCGTTCGTTGACCGAACCGACAGGGTGCTCCAGCTTGTCGCCGGCTTCGTGCCGGAGATCGACTGGCTCGATGACGCCCAGACGCTCACCTATCTGCACTCGACGATTTCCGCCAAACGCCAGCGCGTCCGAGTGCCTGAGATTCCCGTACACCTGGATGCGATCCTCGCGGACGCGTCTCTCACCGGCGGTTTGGAACCTCGGCTCGGGTCCGCGCATCTGCGCACCCTCACCATCATGGGATTCCCCTCTGCAACGCAGCCCGGCATCCTGGATGATCTGAACCCGCTCGCCTTTCCCTATCGCTGGTGCACCCGCGCGATCTGCTTGGACAAAACAGACGCCACCAAACTACTGGTCAAAATCCGGCGGCAATGGTTCGCTAAGCGCAAATCGATCCTGGCCATCTTAAAAGAAGTGATGACGAATGAAGCATCGGTGCTGCTGGACACCGACGCCGCCAACAAGGCTTCGGATGCCGATCTGGCTTTGCAGGAACTCGGTGCGGATGAGACCGGTGAAGCCTATGTCACAGCGACCGTTACCGTGTGGGACGATGATGCGCGCTCGGCGGACGAAAAACTCCGCCTTGTCGAGAAGGTAATCCAGGGGCGCGATTTTACTTGCATGGCGGAAAGCATAAACGCGCTGGAAGCGTGGTTCGGGTCACTACCAGGCCACGTCTACGCCAATGTCCGCCAGCCACCGATTTCGACCCTGAATCTGGCACATTTGATTCCGCTCTCCGCCGTTTGGGCCGGCCCGGTGCGGGATGATCATTTATCGGCGCCGCCGCTATTTTATGGCAAAACCGAGGGCTCAACGCCTTTCCGGTTCTCGCTGCATGTCGGGGATGTCGGGCACACATTGATCGTTGGTCCAACCGGTGCTGGCAAATCCGTGCTGCTCGCGCTGATGGCGATGCAATTCCGCCGATACGCAGACGCGCAGATCTTCGTGTTCGACTTCGGCGGCTCAATGCGCGCCGCGGCGCTCGCAATGGGGGGTGATTGGCAGGACCTCGGCGGCGCGCTGTCCAATGACGCTGCAACGCCGGTGGCATTGCAGCCACTTGCCCAAATCGACGATGCCGCCGAGCGAAGCTGGGCCGCAGAGTGGATCGTCAGCATCCTTGAACGTGAGAAAGTCACGATCACGCCGGATGCCAAGGAACACATCTGGACAGCGCTTTCGTCGCTCGCCTCGGCGCCAGCGGCTGAGCGCACCCTCACGGGTCTTTCCGTCTTACTACAATCGAACGCCTTGAAGCAGGCTCTGCGTCCTTACTGCATCGGCGGTCCGTTTGGCCGGCTTCTCGATGCTGAAACTGAGCTTCTCGGCGATCCCGATGTACAGGTCTTTGAGACCGAAGGCCTAGTCGGAACAGGTGCCGCAGCGGCGGTGCTCTCGTACTTATTCCATCGCATTGAAGCGCGCCTAGCGGGATGGCCAACATTGATCATCATCGATGAAGGATGGCTTGCACTGGATGATCCAGGCTTCGCGGGCCAACTCCGCGAGTGGCTGAAAACTTTGCGCAAGAAAAATGCCTCCGTTGTCTTTGCCACGCAGTCCCTGGCCGATATCGAAACCAGCACGATCGCGCCTGCAATCGTGGAAAGCTGCCCAACGCGGATTTTTCTTGCCAATGAGCGCGCATTCGAGCCGCAAATCATGGCGATCTACCGCCGCTTTGGCCTCAATGATCGACAGATTGAAATTCTCGCGCGCGCTACACCGCGGCGTGATTATTATTGCCAATCACGACGCGGCAATCGGTTGTTTGAATTGGGCCTCGGAGAAGCTGCGCTCGCATTTACTGCCGCTTCATCGAAGACCGATCAGAACGCCATCAGCGAGATTTTTGCCGAGCACGGAAAAGCGAAGTTCGCCGCCGAGTGGTTGCGCCACAAGCAAGTTGGTTGGGCGGCTGATTTATTGGCCAATTTCACGCCGAATGGAATCCGATGAGCGCAATCTCGCATGCTGCGGTAAAGACGATCCTTCTCGGGGGTATCGCAGCCGTGTGCGTTACCCTCACTACTGCGCCACTCCAAGCTCAGGTCGCCGTCTTTGATGCCGGTAATTTCGCAGAGAATGTACTGACCGCGGCGCGCGAACTGCAACAGGTCAACAACGAAATCCAGGGCCTGGAAAACCAGGCGACCATGTTGATCAACCAGGCGAAGAATCTCGCCAGCCTGCCGTACTCAACGCTGGCCCAGCTCGACCAGTCGATCGACCAAACGCAGGAGCTGCTCGCCCAGGCGCAAAACATCGGCTACGATATCACAGCGATCAACCAAGCCTTCACGCAGGTTTATCCCGAAACCTATTCCAGCACGACGACATCGGGTCAGTTGGAAGCCGACGCGCAATCTCGCTGGGAAAACGCGCGCGCCAGCTATCAGGATGCGATGAACGTCCAAGCGGGTGTGGTGCAAAATCTGGCGACGACGCACGCGCAAATCGATGCGCTGGTATCTTCAAGCCAGTCCGCAGAAGGTGCGCTCCAGGCCAGCCAGGCCAGCAATCAGATCCTTGCCGTTCAGAGCGGCCAGCTTGCGGACATTGCATCGCTCATCGCGGCGCAGGGGCGTGCCGCCGCCTTGGCGGGCGCAGCCGACGCAGAAAGCCAGGTCCAGGCGCGAGCCCAGCTCAATCAATTCCTTTCCACGGGCTCCGGCTATCAGCCGCAGACGGTGGAAATGTTCCACCAGCAATAACAGGCGCCAGCGATGAATCCCGGCGTTGTCGATAATTTTCTCAATGTTTTTACGACATACATCGATAGCGGTTTCGGGCTGCTCAAAGGCGACGTCGCCTATTTATCCTCGACGCTGATCGCCATTGATATCACGCTCGCCGGCTTGTTCTGGGCGTGGGGTGGAGATGAGGACGTCATAGCGCGCCTGGTGAAGAAGACCCTCTATGTTGGATTTTTCGCCTATATCATCGGCAATTTTAATACGCTCGCCGGGATCGTCTTCAATTCCTTCGCTGGACTGGGCCTGGAAGCAGCGGGGTCCAATCTTTCCGCATCCGAACTCGTGCAGCCGGGCCGTTTCGGCCAGGTTGGGATCGATGCCGGCATGCCGATCCTACAGACCGCCGGAAAACTCATGGGCTTCACGTCGTTCTTCAACAATTTCATTCAGATTTTCGTGCTGCTGGTCGCATGGTTGATCGTCATCGTCGCGTTCTTCATCCTGGCCATCCAGCTCTTTGTGACGCTGATCGAGTTCAAACTTACGACCCTCGCCGGTTTTGTGCTGGTGCCCTTCGCCTTGTTTGGCAAGACGGCCTTTCTTGCCGAAAAGGTGCTCGGCAATGTCGTCGCTTCCGGCGTCAAAGTGCTGGTTCTCGCTGTCATCGTCGGCATCGGTTCAACCTTCTTCGGCCAGTTCACGCAGGGTTTTGGCGCCACGCAGCCGACGATCGAGGATGCACTTTCGCTGGTGCTTGCGGCATTGTCCCTGCTTGGGCTCGGCATTTTTGGACCCGGCATCGCGACCGGTCTGCTGTCCGGCGCGCCACAGCTTGGTGCGGGTGCCGCTGTTGGCACCGTACTCGCCGCGGGCGGCGTTGGCGCCGCCGGATTGATCGGTTCTGCCGGTGCCCTTCGTGGTGGCGCGGGCGCTATCGCGGCCGGGGCCAGGGGCGGCGCATCGCTCGCCGGTGCGACCTCAACCGCCTATCGCCTTGGTGCGGCTACTTCAGGCAATTCCGGGATGACGGGGGCAGCCGCTGGCCTGGCTGGTGTCGCCAGGACAGGTGCCGCCGCGGTGGCCGGCATTCCTCGCGCTATGACGGCACGCGTTGCCGCGAATCTCGGCGAAAGTTTCTCTGCTGCTGGCCGTGCCGCGTTTCGGGCGACGGAAGGTGTTGCGCCCAACGCCGCAGGTGCCAGTCCAGCAGCGACATACGCGTCCGGCGAGAGCGGCACGCCGGCATGGGCCCAACAAATGCGCCGTCGCCAAGTCGCGAGTCACGGTGTGTCGAGCGCGGCGCAGGCCTTGCGCTCTGGCGATCACGGCGGCGGCTCCGCGACGGTCGACCTTTCGGAGAGAGAATAATGAAGTTCCGCCGCTCCAGCGCGCGCTATGGCCGCACACCCGAACCAGAGACGCCCTATCAGAAAGCCGCCCAGGTCTGGGACGAGCGGATCGGCTCGGCCCGCGTTCAGGCCCGTAACTGGCGTCTGATTGCCTTCGGCAATCTGATCCTCGCTGGCGGCCTGGCCGGCGGCTTGGTCTGGCAATCGGCGCGCGGCACGGTCGTGCCCTGGGTGGTGCAGGTGGACAAGCTCGGCGAGGCGCAAGCCGTGGCACCTGCCATCGCCGATTACCGCCCAACCGACCCGCAAATCGCCTGGCAACTTGCGCAGTTCATCCAGGACGTGCGCTCGATCCCGGATGATCCCGTCATCGTTCGTCAAGACTGGCTTCACGCCTACGACTTTACCACCAATCAGGGTTCCGCGGCGCTGAATGATTATGCCCGTGCCAATGATCCCTTCGCGCAGATCGGCAAGGTCCAGGTCGCCGTCAGCGTATCCAGCGTCATCCGCGCCTCCGATAACAGCTTTCAGGTCGCTTGGGTCGAGCAACGCTATCAGGACGACAGCCTGGTCTCGACGGATCGCTGGACCGCCATCCTGACGATCGTCCTGATCCCACCCACCGACGCCGCCCGCCTGCTGAAAAACCCGCTCGGCGTCTATGTCGACGCCATCAACTGGTCGAAGGAGCTCGACTGATGAAATTTCTTGCCAATCCGCTTCTCCCCGCGGCCGGGCTTCTGGCGCTTGCCGCTTGCGCACCCACCTACAAGCCCCCGCGCATCAGCTACGATAACACACCACAGCGTGCGGTCCTGCTTCCCGATCCGCCGAAGCCCGTCGAAATCATCCAGGTGCCGACACCGCTCCCGCTACCTGGACAGCTTCAGCCACTACCCGCCGGGCAAACTTCGCCGCAGGAACTGCCGGACCCAACGGCGCGTGTGGCAGCGGCGAACGCGGCCGCTCGAATGCAGCCCGCAAGCGACGATTATATCGATGCCATCCAGGTCTATCCGTTCACGGAAGGCGCACTCTATGAGGTCTACGCCGCACCTGAGGAAATCACAGATATTGCCCTGCAGCCCGGCGAGCAGCTTGTCGGCTCTGGCCCAGTCGCCGCCGGCGATACCGTACGCTGGATTATCGGCGAGACAACGAGCGGCACCGCCGCCAGCACGCAGGTTCATATTCTGGTCAAGCCAACCCGACCGGACCTGACCACGAACCTCATCATCAACACTGATCGTCGGACCTATCATCTGGAACTCCGCTCGACTGCGGCGACCTATATGGCCTCGATCTCCTGGAACTATCCGGAAGATCAGTTGATCGCGATCCAGCAGCAGAACGTCCAGGCGGATCAGGCGGCGCCAATCGCCACCGGCGTCGACATCTCGGCTTTGAATTTCCGCTACCAGATTGAGGGCGACAATCCGCCATGGCGGCCGCTGCGTGCCTTCGACGACGGCAGGCAGGTGTTTATCGAGTTCCCCAGCGGCATCGGCCAGGGCGATATGCCGCCGCTCTTCGTTATCGGGCCAAGCGGCAAAACCACTGACCTTGTCAATTACCGCGTCCGCGGCGCCGACATGATCGTCGATACGCTGTTCGCCGAGGCCGAGTTGCAGATGGGCGACGGAAGCTCCCAGCAGCGGGTCCGCATCGTTCGTACCGACGGCATACCGGCGCAATGAGCGAACAGCAGCCCAAAGGTGGTGACCGTTCGCTTGCGGCGGAACTGCGCCTGCGGCCTGACCGGCCGCGGGTCACGCGGATTTCACGCAAGGTCCTGATCGGTCTAGGCACCGTCGTCAGCGTTTCGGTTCTCGGGCTGACATATTGGGCGTTGCAATCGCACGGCGTAAAACCTGAAAGCCAGAATCTCTACAATACGCAAAACCAGAATGTCGCCGATGGCGTTGCGAGCCTGCCCAGCAGTTACGGCGACCTGCCGAAGCCGACGCCGCAGCTCGGGCCACCACTGCCCGGTGACCTTGGCCCACCTATTCTTCATGCGGAGCAGGGCAGCAACACACCCGCTGGAACGAACGCGCCGAACCAGCAATTGATCCAGGAGCAAGATGCCGCCCGCACCAGCAGCCTGTTTGCGCAAACCGCCACAGCTTCAACCGCCCTCCAACAGGGCCAGACTGGTAGCGGCTCGCCGGCACAAAGCGATGGCGGGACGGAGAATCAACCAGCGGCTTCCTCACCCGATCAAAATATGCAGGACCAAAAACTGGCGTTTCTGAATGGGCCCTCCGACGCATCCACCGTAAGTTCCGCCCGCCTGACACCGGCCGCGTCGCCTTTCATCATCCAGGCCGGTACGGTCATTCCCGCGGCCCTCATCACTGGCATAGAATCGGATTTGCCAGGTCAGATCACCGCGCAAGTGACAGAAAACGTGTACGACAGCCCAACCGGCCGATACCTGCTTATCCCGCAGGGGGCTCGATTGATCGGCGAATACAATAGTGAGGTCGCCTACGCCCAAACCCGCGTCCAACTCATCTGGACCCGTCTGATCCTGCCAGACGGCCAATCGATCACACTGGATAACCAACCCGGCGCCGACACCCAGGGCTTTTCCGGTCTGCAGGACGGGGTCAATAACCATTGGGGAGCGCTATTCGAAGCCGCATTGCTTTCGACGCTCCTATCCGTCGGTGCCGAAGCGGGCACCAGCGGCCAAGATAACAGCCTTATCCAGGCCATTCGCAGCGGCGCCTCGGACAGCATTAATCAAACTGGACAGCAGGTTGTAGAGCGGGAACTCAACATACAGCCAACGCTTACCATCCGGCCGGGATTCCTCGTTCGTGTGATCGTGAATCGTGATTTGGTGCTGGCGCCATATACTGAATGAGGAAAGCTCGATGGCCAAATTGAAACTTGGTGCAATCCATGACGACAAACCAGTGAAAATAACGTTTGACCTCACGGCAACTGTCCACCGTGACCTCATTGCGTACGCTGATATGCTGGGGCGAGAGGCGGGCCAAGCAATTTCGGATCCAACAAAACTAATCGCCCCGATGTTGGTCCGTTTCATGGCGACGGACCGAGCATTTTCTAGGGCTTTGCGCTCAGCATCTTCAAAAACTCTCGCGGCCGAAGAAACAAAATAATCTGTACCCGCCGAGGATACCAACGGATATCCCTGGCTCAATGAAGCAATAGGGTAGGAGAACCTCTGGAAAGCTCGTCCCAGCGCAGAGTCAACTATACGGCCGATGAATGCGCTCAACCAGAAAGTATAGGCCATAGATCGTTGTAACAATTAAATTGGCAAACACCCATGTGAGCAGGGCTATGTACCCAATGTGGAGAAGGTACATCACAAAAGCGCTGACTTCAGGGGATGGTAACTTGGAAACAAAATAAAGTGCGCTTGGCGCAAGTTGGTCGCTTCCTGCGCCCAGTAAAAATCCCGCAAACGACAGTACCGTGAGATATGAAAATAGATGGCAAAGAAAAATTCTGGATGTCAGTTCAACGGGTGCCAACTTGTCTCCCGTACGCATCACAAGCGTGGGGGCGGGAGCGGGCATGATCTCATTTAAACTGTCGCTCGGAAATGTGGCAACTGCGGCAAGCGCGGCTATAAAAAATCCTGGCAGAACAGTGACGAACAACAAAGCGTTGCTGGTAATGCTGTCATCCCCGAACAACTTTGGTTTTATAGGCAACAAGAGAAAAAGAAAAATGACTAGGACGGCCAGTCCACCAGGCGCATAAACATTTATTATCCGCAAGGCAGGATGCTTAATTTGACGAAATGCGATCGGCCGCGTGAGCTGGTATAGAAGCATGATGACCTAAACTTGTCGATCTGCAATTAGCTTTTCAACCATAGGACCAATTAAACATGGCAGCAATATACTTGTCGATTGTGCCAAAGGTGGTTCTATTGGGCCTACTACGAAACTCTTCACATAAGTCTGTTGCTCTGGAGTTCCGGTGTCCAAGTCAATCTCAATTGTATGAGTCTTTTGACTTGGATCTTGGAATACAATACGTCCAGTCTGAAAATTTTCTTTTCTTGAGGTCATTGCTCGAACAAGAGCATTCCAACGGTCGGGGCGCGGAAGGTGTTTATCTACCGCCACCTTCAACGTGGAAGTCTGTTCCGCTAAATATTCGTTGCCCGCCAGCGGTGTCCTATTTTCCTGCTTAACAAGCTGAATATTGCTAATCGTACCATTTTCAAGATCTGCAATAAAATCATCAGCCATATGACCGCGCAGCTCGATAGTTGGAACGAAAGAGTCGCGCCGCGGCGACCCATCTCGAAGCCTAGCGCCCGTTGGATGGGGATATGTGAATGTACTCTTGTCGGCAGAACATGCAGAACGGATAATTCCATTTAGAACAGATTGGACATAATGATGTCCGATGCGAGGTATCCCTTCCACGAATGCAAGATAGGTGTGCGGGGTATTTTGTTCAGGGCGAAGTGATAAAACAATATGTGCAGCAGTGTCTCCGCCCTCCTCATCTTCCTTCCCAGCAATCCGAAGATCGCCCGTTCCCATATGCGAGTATGCAGCATCAGGCGTGGCTCGATCGCTACGGCGCAGCAGAAGAGTTGCAATCCCCTCCTGATCATTTATCGACATATCGCCAATCCGATATACGACAGTGCCCTTCTCGCGTTTATGGCTTGCCGTACCAGCGTTGAAAGCCGCCTGCCAAACCGCTGCAATTTCGGTGAGTGACGGGACAAGGGCGTGGGCTGCTCGCTTGTCTACTTTAACGTCGTAGATGTAGATCGTTCTTTCAGTATTTTTCATCGTACGCTCATCCCTGTTTTTTCTATTTTACAGAAAACTCCAAGATCACCGTTAAGGCTTATTGGCAAAAACGCTAATTTCCAAGGCCGATAATGTCGTCGACTTTTGTGGCTTTTACATATCTTGCGGGGTTCTCGGTCACCGCCAAAGCTTTAAAATGAGCTTCCCCACAAGTAATCTTCGCTGCCTCATTGTCTCGTAGGTCATCTACAAACAAGCTCCCTTTTGTCTCGACAACGAGATATAATCGCTCTTCGCCACTTTCTTCAACAAGCACCGCCCAATCTGGATTGTATGTTCCCAAAGGCGTGGGCACCTTGAACCATCCTGGCAGCTTAGCGTAGATCTTTACAGCCTCGTTTTTTTCAAGTTGTTCGGCGAAAGTGCGCTCGACGCCGCCAGAGTCGTAGATTACATGCTCAAACACGGATTTTTCCGCGTCCTTCAGCATGTTGTGTAGGTATCCCGTCAGCTCCTCCTGTTGGAAAAGCTCCTGCGCGTAATACTGGTCCTCTCCGATGCGCTGATACTTGATACCGTCAACAACGGCTAACCGTTTGGTGCGATTTATTACTTCGCCCACAATTTCAATGAACGCCTGGGGATTACGCTTGAAATCCGCCAGGCGATCGCACTCGGTTAAAATACGGACCAGACTTTTTCGGGTGAGCTGGGTCCGATCTTGAAGATCCGTCAACACGTCTGGAAGGGTGATGTCACCCTCCTCGATCGCCACGATTGTACCGCTATTCTTCTCATGCTCCTTGGCCTGAACCCCGCCTTGTCCAATTGCGATGTCGGCCTTTCGGATACGCACACGCGCCTTAGATACGGGCGGACCATTGGCGATGGCCTTCACGCAATCAACGAGCAGTTTTTCATTATCAAAATGGACTCGATACGTTGTCTTATGTTTGATGCGATCCCATAGCGCCTGGAACTCAACGCTTTCTAGAACGGCCTGCCGTGTTTTAACGACCACACGCTCATTGGCATTTTTGATATCGAGCTTGCCAGCCACCTTTTTGAGGACGTCGCGCACCGACGCCAGATGTGGCACCAGCGCAGATGGAAGAGCAAACGAGCCGTCTTTCAGTGCGGTGCGAAGCGTATCCAGCACCTTACCTTTGGCATCAACAAACCCCTGCGTTTTCAGATGATTGAAGATAATCTCTGACTCTTCAAACCCGAGCATTCCGGTTGAACCATCGGCCTTGACGACCGGGATTGCCGCGAACTGATGCTTCTCGACGATACCGAACTTGATCCCGGTATCCTTCTCGATTTCCTTCTGCAGATTTTCAGCAAACTCCTCGTAGCTCTCGGTGGCGATCACGGTCAGCGTGTTAATATCAAAGCCGCGCAGACGCTCGCCTTTCTGATTGACGCAAAGCCGCAACCCGCGGCCGATGGTTTGCCGGCGTTCACGCTCGTTTCCGATTTCGCGCAGCGCACAAATCTGGAATACGTTCGGATTATCCCAGCCTTCCTTCAGCGCCGAATGAGAGAAGATGAATTTCAGCTTTGTCTCGAAACCGAGTAGCTTCTCCTTGTCCTTCATGATAAGGTTGTAAGCGCGCTCCGCATTGTCGCGGGAGACTTGATTGTTGTCGGCCGTGTCGGTCCAGCGCCTTGCCTTGTCGATCGAGAAATAGCCGTCGTGAACCTCTTCGGCCTCTGACGTCAGATCGACCTCCTTGAACAGGCTCACAAATTCGGGGAGCTTTGCCGCCCGGCGATACTCCTCCTCAAAAATCCGGGCGTATTTACCCTTCACGGGATTCCCATCGGTATCATAGGACCGGTAGTGCTCGACTGCGTCGACGAAGAACAGGCTGAGCACTTTAATGCCCAAGGGCGCGAGGCGCTTTTCCTTCTCCAGATGCTCATGGATTGTCCGACGCAGCATAAGCCGCTTCAGCGCATCCGCGTCCACGTCGCCCACGGCCTGGCCGGGCAGGAGAAATGTTTCACTGCCAGGTAACTTCACTTCCAGAAGCTGGTCGTCGCGCCCCGCGCGGATTTCGCCAATCCGGCAATCCGCATAAAGGGCGCGGTTGGTCAGCTCCTCCAGATCGTCACCATCCTGAACAACCACCTCCTTGCGGCGGACCTGCTTGCCTTCCAGCACGTCGATTTCAACGCGCGCCGCCACCCGTCCTTTGGCGCTACTTGCTGAGACGAAGCGGACATAGGCCTTGTTGTAGCCACCCTCGACCTCCAGAGAGGCAACCTCGATCTGTTTGACCAGCTTGCGCTCATAGGCGTCGACCGCGTCCAGGCGGAATACCATGTGGTGCTTGTCGACATGGGTCGCCGAGTAGCGGAGCGTGCATAGCGGGTTCATCTCGCCAAGCGCGTTCTTGCCCGCGCCGGACAGGCCGCCATCGACGCTCTGGGGTTCGTCGACGATCAGAATAGGCCGCGTCGCGCGGATCAGATCGATCGGCCGCTCGCCGCCGGTCTTTTCGCTGTCCTTGTAGAGGTTGTTGACGTCCTTCTTGTTAATGGCGCCGACGGTCACCACCATGACCTGGATGTTCGGGCTGGTCGCGAAGTTACGAACCTGCCCGAGTTTGGCGGAATCATAGAGAAAGTAGTCGAATGGCTGGCCGGAATAGAGGCCCTTAAAATGTTCTTCCGTGATCTGGAGCGTTTTGTAGACGCCTTCCTTGATCGCGACCGAGGGGACGACGATCACGAACTTGGTGAAGCCGTAGAGCTTGTTCAGCTCGAACACCGTTCGCAGGTAGACATAGGTTTTGCCCGTGCCCGTCTCCATTTCGACCGTGAAGTCGCCGGAGGTCAGCGTGGTCGATGGTGCAAGCCCATTGCGAAGCTGAATATCCTTGAGATTGGCGATTATCTCGTCATCGAGCAGCGTCAGCCGGTTGCCGATGCCGAGTTCGCTTTCGACTAGCCCTAATTCACCTTGCGGCCCCAGAAACCCGCCGAGATCGAGGTCAGTTTGATCGGCTCGTTCGGCCATAGGCCTGCGGGTCACGGTGAATTCGGTACGGTTGATCTCCTGGCCGCGGAAGAGATCCGCGACGGACTCGATCGCGGCCTTCTGGTAGTCGAGATTGGGCTCGAAATGCAGTTTCAACGAACCCTCCTCACAGGCTGCGAACGTCGGAAATGCCGTTCTGGTTCAGGATCGCCGCCATGTTGGTCTTGGCGATATCGTCGGCGAAGCCGGAATCCTGGAACACGACGCGGGTATCGACGGCGGGCGCGAGCTCCTTGATCCACGCGACGATCCCGGCGCTCAACGGCTCGATCACGTCCTTAGCCAAATTGTCGGCCAGGCAGGCGATCAGCGTACCTCCGCCTATGGAATGGACTGTCTTGCCTGCAATCGTTTTCGTCTCGATCGGCACGCAAAGATCGAGGCCCAGTTTCAGCAGGAGCTCATAGAGGACATCCTGCTCTTTGCGGCCGTGAACGAGATGCTCGGCGTTCTGCAACAGACTGTTTTCTAGGTCGGCGGCGTCGGGCTCCCAGGCGCGAATGTTTGACGTGGCCAGCTTGTAAGCGCGAAAGCCAAAATCGCCCTTGAATAATGGGTTCTCCTCATCGATCCGCTTGGCAGAACGTCTTAGGCGTTCCTTTGTTAATTCAGATATTGTTCGTGGTAAGGCGAGCTTGTCACAAAAGTCGGCCGCTACTTTTTGCTCCCGGTTATTTGGGTCAAGCGGCTCCGGAAGCTGTACGAGTATGTATCGTCGGGTGACATTTTCAGCGGCATTTTGTTTTAATACAGCATGTCCCGTTGTCCCTGACCCGGCAAAGAAGTCCAGAACAATGTCGCCGTCGGCAGCGACCTGCTCAATGAGACTTGCTATCAGTTCAGTCGGTTTAGGAAATGCAAATAAGTCAACCCCGAACAACGACCGAATTTCTTGCGTGCCATCCGCCGTATGAATGCCATCTATAATCGATCGAAAGGCGATAAACTCCGCCCGCATCTCCTTGCGGAACTTTTTCTCTCGTGGCCTTCCCTCGTCGCTCCTCGGAAATAGGACCTTTCCCTCGGATATCAGATCGGCCATTTTTTCCTTTGAATACCGCCATCCCGTCGAGGCGTTCGGCGGAAACACTCGGCCAGTCGATGGTTCAACAATATCATAGTGAAGGTTCGGCCGCTGATCCCGGGTAGCCAGACCAAGCATGCTGCGACTCATCCAGTCCCCGCGTGAATCGTTGTCAGGATTTGAGAACTTGGATTCGTCGCGCCCAATGCCCTTGAGCGAGAACCCATCGTCGCGTGCATAGGCAACCACGTACTCGTGGTCCGTGGAGATATTGGTATTTGCACGTGCGTCAGTAAATTGCCGTGCCTTCCAAACGAATTGGGCGACGAAGTTTTCCTCGCCATAAAGCTCGTTCATTATGATTCGAAGATTTGAAACTTCTCCGTCATCACACGAAATTAGTATTACACCATCGGGATGGAGCAGATTCCTCGCAATTTTTAGCCGCGGATACATCATATTTAGCCAATCCGTATGAAATCTACCGGAGGCTTCAGTGTTGGAGCTAATTTTTCGTCCGCCCTCGGCCTGCCCAGTAAGTTCGAGATAGTTCCTAATATTGTCGGTATAATCGTCTGGATAAACAAAGTCCTTTCCGGTGTTGTAGGGTGGATCAATGTAGATCAGCTTCACCTTACCGGAGTAGCTCTTCTGCAGGAGCTTGAGCACTTCGAGGTTATCGCCCTCGATCATCAGGTTCTGCGTCGTCTCCCAATCAACGCTTTCATCCGGGCAGGGCAGCAGCGTTCCGGTCGATGGTGTCAAAGCGATCTGACGCGCGCGACGCTTTCCGTGCCAATTCAACCCATACTTCTCTTCGCGCCCGTCGGTGAGCCCACCAGACAGCGCCTTCAAAACTTCGAAATCGATCCTCCCTTCGGCAACCGCCTCCGGAAACAACGCCCTCAACGCCGCTATGTTGTCAGTGACAATATCGGCGCTCTTGACAGCGGGATCGTTGAATTCGAGCTTTGTGATGCCTGTCATTATTATCTCTTCCGTGCTCAAGAGTTGCTTTCCTATTCTTGTGACCGTTAGGGGTGGAAGAGGCGGTAGTGATATTCGAGCGCAGCTATACTCGGGTGTAGCGCCGTCTTGGATGGTAGTGTGGGCGACCGGCCATCAAGCGTCTCATACTCTGAACCTCCCAATAACCTCGACACCTTGACCACGAAATTGCTTGGCTCAATTGAAATCAGGGCAAGATCAAAAAGTGTGTGGACGTCAGCTCGCAGCAGCAATCCATTGGAAACCGAGTTTGTTCTGATTCCCCGGTAGGGAGTGATATGGGCGGCCTCCAATACCCAGAGAGATTTACACTGGGTCATCGCGCAACGAGAGGCGTATGCGGATATCAATTTTCTTCGGAACGCTTTTTGACCCAGCCGTTTAATGACCGCAGCAATAATCTTCTTTCTGCCATCAGATATGTTCGTGGGATCGAACGCCTCGCCAAGTTCGTTATTCTGTTGAATTTCAAATTCCTCGAAACGGCTCAGTCCAGGCACATGAAATGCTGCTACAAACGCAGTCGGTGATACTCCAATCCCTGTGGGGGTTGAAATTATTCCCTTAGGTCTCTCAGCAGGCGTCAGTTTTAATAATTGACGTTCAAGCGCAAACCGTGCGTGGAATGAATTGCCGATCTTAAATACGAGGATATAAGGGGGGTTACTCGGGTCGTAGGCGGTCGGAAAGTGTGCGTTCGTTGCCCACGCAGGGTGGCGATTGCTGTATTGATCGCGGATTCGCCATTCACCCCCTCTGCGCCGAGGATTTCCGCTGAAAGCCAACTGGGCGGCTTGAATCCTCTTGGGGTCCGCAGCAGCAGAAATGGTGACGTCGGTTTGCCCGGCTGCATTGAGGAAATCATCGATAGGGAAGATATCGGTGCGCACTCCGAGAGCGATGTGCATTGCGCCACCACCTCGGCCATGAGGAGACGCATTCCCATTCATTGCTCTAAAGTCGGTCGGACTTATGCGTCTCCAGAGTACTTTCGGGTTCATGCTACCCCCACATGGGATACGAGCGACCGCAAATCTGCTGGCGGGGTTCCGCCGACCCCGCCAGCCGCAATCAGCACGTAGCCGCGATGCGAATCCCGCTTGGCTTCCATCGCGGGCCCCGCCAAGGCACCAACAAGTCGTCGATCATCGAGCAAATAGAACCGGCCGAAGACCTGATCGCGGTTCCAGACGTAGCCCAGCTGAAAATCGGGCAAGGCCATATGACCACTGTCGATGTGATCGAGGATCGTCGAAATTTTCATGCGCCATCCCCCAGCATCAACTGCTTGTTCCGATCGATCGCAGTCTCGATCGCTTTGATTTTTTGGTTTAGATCCACACGCTGGCTAATCTGCTTGGCTCGCGCCGCCTGCGCCCGCAACTGCGTGGCTTCGCGCGCGAGTCGGGCGTGCTCTTCCAATGCCACCCGGCGCCGGTCAACCAGGCCGCTTTCGTCTTTGACCTCGTAGCGCCCTGATAGCCGGGCCGCTACCAGCGCCTCGATCCGCGCAAGCCATCCGTCATAGACGGTCGACAGATCGCGCGCCGGCTGACGTGCGAGCGCAAGACTATCCAGAAAGGCGCGCTCGGCGGCCGGCGGAGCGTTCGGATCGATATCGCCGGCGACCACGACGCGCTCGACAACAACCTTATCCCCCTCATTCTGAGCTGCGCGTTTGGGCGCGACCGAAATCCCAACCCCGCCAGGGCCGGCGGTAATCAACAGCACCGGGTACGGAATTGCGCGGTGGATCAGCTCGGTTAGACGCACCGCCTTTGCTTCCGGACGAAAAATCGTGGCAATGAAAGCAATTTCCGAGTAATCATGAATTTCGTCCGTGAAGGCGGGAATGGCGATCGTGGTAGGCTTCAGCGACGCGAGCCATTGCATCTCCTCGATCCCGTCCTGGATTGCGCGCTTGTCAGCGGTCGTGGGGGCGCCTTGCTCGACAAGCATCTTCTTCGGCACGCGCGCGTCAACGCGTGCTCCAGGCGGGAAATCGAGAGCGTCGATAATTACGGCGATCGCGGTCAACTCCGTCATGAATCAGCACTCGTCAAGGGAGCAGAAGCGACCAAAAAAGCAACTACCTCAAAGTCGTTGATGCCTGCGAATTCACCCTTCATTGCGTGGGTGCCACCCATCTGAAATAGACTGGCGACGGCGCGCTCCTCGCGCTTACCGACGAGGGTGCCGATGGCGCGGGCAAGAAGCTTGCGATACGGCTCCATGTCACGGCCTGATCGGGTTGCTTTATCGAACCGCTTATAGGCTTCCTGATCAGGCTGATCGTGACCGAGGCAGAGCTTCTTCAGCCGGTCGAGCACCTGCTTCGCCTGCGTGTAAGGAAGCAGAACGTCACCGTCGTCGCCGACATGGACAATGTAGTGTGGCGCCAGTGGATAGCCCGGCTCCGCGACCGCAAGCGCCGCTTCCCCAACTGCCTTGAGACAGAAAATCACGCCAGGAGCAATTGGGCTTTCTGCATCTCCTGCAGCCTCGGTGACAGCATAAGTCCCTAGCGGTAGCGCATCGAGACTGCTTCTATTGGTTCGCAGATAACCCGCAAGATCGATGCGAAAATCGTTGAGGGTGAGGTCAGCGATCGAAACGCCACTCGACAGGTCTTCAAGATCAATCACCGCATCTTGCAGCTTCTGAAGCTGCGCCCGCCGATACTCCAGATCATTCATTTCGTTTCCAGCCTGAAACTCGATGACGTTTTCCTCGCCCGTTGCAGAGACATCGAGAAGCATCATGCGCCCGCTGACGCGAGATTCGAGGTCCAAATATTCATCTAATTCCATATTCGGCCAAAAGTTGACCAACTGTATTTTCCCGTTCTGCGAACCGATTCGATCAACACGCCCGAAACGCTGGATGATACGAACGGGGTTCCAGTGAATATCGTAATTGATGAGAAAGTCGCAGTCTTGTAGGTTCTGCCCTTCCGATATGCAGTCAGTTGCGATCAAAAGATCGACTTCGCCTTCCGAGGCAAGTTCCGCAGGACGTTCCTTTGAACGTGGCGAGAAGGCGCTTAAGATGCCGCTCATGTTGCCGCGCACGCCCGGCATCGTTGTGCGATTCGATCCCGTGCCACTAACGACGGCACAATATATTCCGAGCGACTCTCGTGCCCATGATGCAATGTCGCGATACAAATAGTCAGCCGTGTCAGCGAACGCTGTGAACAACAGAACCTT
Source organism: Acetobacteraceae bacterium (assembly GCA_965231175.1). Classification (GTDB taxonomy): domain Bacteria; phylum Pseudomonadota; class Alphaproteobacteria; order Acetobacterales; family Acetobacteraceae; genus Acidocella. The sequence continues at coordinate 367,101 of CBDDMJ010000002.1, forward strand.
CCGGTTTCCCTCGTTTATCGGCGCGCGCACCTTTTCGGCAATTATTAACTTGAGTGCCGCCAGTTTCGCGTCACGTTCTGGCGTGACAAGGCGCGCAGCGGCTAATAATGCGCGAAGGCGGTCTCTGTCTTCGACTAGGTCCTGGCGCCAGCGGATACGGTCGACATCTTGCAGGAGCACCTTCACCTTTCGGCCAACCAATAGTGCTTCGAAAGCGGGGTCATCCACATCGATGTCGTCGATAGGAAGCTCTTCGACAGATTCATCATGGGCATCGATCTTCGCGAGAAGGGCTTCTACGTCTCGCAGTTGACGCTCAATAGTGAGTCCGAAAGACGCGACTGAACTCTCCATGCGTTTCAAGATATTCACCCGCAGCAGGTGAATAAGGCTTTCCTCGCGATCTACTTGCCGAAAATAACGCTCCCCACCCTGGATTTTTGTACTGTATTTCTCGTCGTAAGCGGCTTGCTTTTGTGACAGAACATACCGCAACGGCGCATACGCGCCGAGGGTGAGGCGACGAATTTCGTTGTTGATTTCACGGATCGGGCGAAAGGCGCCGGCCAGGTCGACATCTGCTTTTATATTCACGGGTGGGAGCCGCTCGGGGAACTGGCCAGTCTCCGCTGTTCCATAGTAGCGCTGAACATGCTTCCGCGAACGCGCAATGGTCAGCATGTCGAGCAGCTTGAAATAATCGAAGCCGAGCATATCCATAAGGCGAGCGGGCCGCCGATCGGCGTCGGCTAAATCAAGCCATCGGTTGAATTGACCCTGGGCCTTTCGAATTGTCGCTTCGATGCTAGGGATGCCGTAACTCGCTAGAGCGACATCATTCCCTTCCGTGACAAACGCAATCTGGTTCTTCAGGTCTGCTAGACGGTTGTTGACCGGTGTTGCTGACAACATCAGCACTTTGGTCTTGACCCCGGATTGGATGATCCGCTTCATCAGATGGTCGTAGCGACCATCCCGGTCCTTATGGGTTGGCTTGTTCCTAAAATTGTGAGATTCGTCAATAACAACGAGATCGTAATTACCCCAATTGACGTGCGACAAATCGATATCACCCGACACGCCGCCATCTCGCGATAGATCTGTGTGATTCAATACATCATAGTTTAGCCGGTCAGGCGCCAGAATGTTCCTGCGATCATTGGTTTTATAAAGAGTCCAATTATCCCGAAGCCGTTTTGGGCAGAGCACCAGGACGCGGTCATTACGAAGTTCGTAATACTTAATCACTGCCAGAGCTTCAAAGGTTTTTCCAAGGCCGACACTGTCGGCAATGATACAGCCGCCAATGCGTTCAAGTTTGTCGATGGCGCCGGTTACACCATCGCGTTGGAAGCGAAAGAGTTTTTTCCAAACCACCGTATCTCGGATACCTGTGGCAGACTTGATGATCCGTTCTTCATCCAGCTCGTCGCCGAGATCCTTGAAGATTTGATAGAGGATTTGGAAGTAGACGACTGAGGGCGCGCGCTGGGATGCCATATCCTCCAAAGCTGCAAGGAACGATATTTTGTCCTCTGGCTCGTCACGGAGGTCATTCCAATTAGCCTCAAACCAATCGGCGAAACTTGCGGCGTCCGTGTCGGCATCCGTAGCTTGAACGAGGCCCAACCGACCGCTGGGAGTTAGTCCAAGGCCCTCTGAGGTGAATGAGCAGGTGCCGACTATGGCTTTGCTAGGCAACGCGTTGCCGTAGACGTAAATTAGGGATTGAGGAGGTGTTTTACGGGCATTTCGGCTTTCGGCTTTCTTGGCGATCCAGTCAGCCGCCGTTCGGGCAAGCCAGCGTGCTTGCAGTTGGGCCCTGAACGCGACGTCGTTATCGCCTCCAAGAAATGAGGATGCAATCGAGTTGGAATCACCAAGCAGCAACCTGCACTTATCGACGCGGTCTAAGGCATCCTTCAGTTCGGCGAATGCCCAAAGTGAAAATGAGGGAGACACCAGATCAATTCGAGTGCCCGGAATCAACCAGTCGCGAAGAAGGTCAATCCCTCTATCAGTGCCGCTGTTTCGAAGCAGTCTCATTTATTTTTCACCGGGAGCGGTGGTCGGCTGAGGTGCCTCCTGGTCCGTTTGACGTGGGGCCGCCTCGATAAACCTTCGAATTGCTTGACGAATAACCCAAGACACCGAAGCGTCTTGTTCAACGGCGATCTCGTTAAGGACCTTGTAGTCCTGTTCCTCTAGGCTGACCGTTAGTCTCGTTGGTTTCCTTGGACGCTCAGTCATGTCCCGCTACCCCCTGAACTGAGGGTAAGCCGGATCTCATCAAACCGCAACAGAATGATGAACAGTGCATCACATCGCTTGAGCGATCCAGCTATTGCAAGATCTCCTTTCGAACCGCTTATCTCAGTATCTGTGGGTCGGTCTTACTCCCAAGCAACCAGTGGCCACACGATTCTCGGCCTTGAACCGCTGCCTAGGCAGTGACGATTCGATCCAAAAGGGTTTCTCCAGGTTCGGCGCTTTGCCGCAGCGTGCTTCCGTGGTGCTTCCGTGGCTAAAATTCGTTCTCTTTCCGGAAGACATTAACGCGACATCTTATTGAATTTTCTGGGAAAACTGGCGGACCCGACGCGATTCGAACGCGTGACCTTTGCCTTCGGAGGGCAACGCTCTATCCAGCTGAGCTACGGGTCCTTTGGCTGGTCAATAGCGGCAAACCATTAGGGCCGCAATCACATGCCGATGGCGCGGCGGTATACGTCCAGGAGGGTTTCCTGTTCTTCGATTTCTGCCGGTTCCTGTTTGCGCAGGCGGATCAGTTGGCGCAGGACCTTGATGTCGAAGCCGGCGGATTTGGCTTCGGTGTAGATGTCCTTGATATCGGCACCGAGCGCCTTGCGCTCCTCCTCTAGCCTCTCGATGCGGTCGACGATGCTGCGCAGCCGGTCACCGGCGATATTGGTCGGTTTGTCTGCCGTGTCCGTGGTGTCGAGCGCCATGAAACTTTCCTTGAAGCCGGGAGCCGGGCTTAATCGGCGGCGCTCTGTGGGTCAATCCGCGCCGTTGGGCCTGGCGCGGTCAATCCGCGCCGTTGGGCCTGGCGCGGTCAATCCGCGCCGTTGGGCTGGGCGCGGTCAATCCGCGCCCAGGGGCCTGGCGGCGGCGATGGCCTCGACCTCGACCAGCCAGCCGGGATTGACCAGCCCCACCACCTGCGCCCGGGTGCGCGCCACCAGATGCGGTTGGGCAGCGGTGCCGAAAAACGCCGCGTAGCCGGTGGAAAACCCGGCCGAATCCATCCGCCCGCCCAGGGCCGGGTCTCCCACCAGATAGACATTGATCTTGACCAGATCCGCAAAACTCAAGCCAAGCTGCAGGAGCGAGGCTTGCAGCTCGTTGAACACCCCGATGGTTTGCCGCTCGGTATCACCGAAGGCCTCGATGCTGTCAGGTGCCGCCTTGGGATCGATCACCGGCGGGGTATGGCCGGAGAGGTAGATGATGTCACGGCCGGCGGGTACGGCAGCGGCGCGCAGAAACGGCAGGCTGCCGCCGGATGACAAGGATAAATCGCCGGCCTGGGGACCCTGCGCATGGCCCGGCTCATCGAAGCCGTAGCGTCTGATCTCGCTCATCATGCCACCGGTTTCTGCGCACCGGTCTGGTGCAGCGCCTGCCAGTCCTGATACGGCATGCCGTAGACAATTTCCCTTGCCTGCAGATCAGTGAGCGGGATATCCCGCTCCGCGGCGGCCTCGCGGTACCAGCGGGCCAGGCAATTACGGCAGAACCCGGCGAGGTTCATCAAGTCGATGTTCTGAACCGCGCTGCGCTGCAAATGCGCCAAAAGCTGGCGGAAGGCCGCCGCCTCCAGCGCCTGCCGCGCCTTGTCGTCCTGGCTTGGTTCCGTCATCTACGCCTCCCTGAATCGTCACATAGCCCATGTAGACAGACGGCTCGGCATATTCCATATGCCGCAACCATGACCCAACGTCTGCGCCGCCACCGCCGCACGAAAATCATCGCAACCTTGGGGCCGGCCAGTTCCACGCCGGATATGCTCTCGCAGCTGTTCCAGGCAGGTGCAGATGTGTTCCGGCTTAATTTTTCGCATGGCGCACACGAGGATCATGCCGCCCGCATCGTGATGATCCGCGAGCTGGAGAAAAAATTCAGCCACCCCATCGGCATCCTCGCCGATGTGCAGGGGCCGAAGCTGCGGGTCGGGCAGTTCCAGTCCGGCCGGGTGCAGCTGCAGGCCGGGCAGCAGTTCATGCTGGACCTCAACCCCGCACCGGGGGATACGAGGCGGGTCTGTCTGCCGCATCCGGAAATTCTGGTGGCTGCCGAGATCGGCGCTACCCTGCTGCTGGATGACGGCAAATTGCGGCTGCGCGTGTTGCGCAAGCGCGACGATCATCTGCTGACCGAGATCATGAACGGCGGCGTGCTGTCGGACCGCAAGGGCGTCAATATACCGGATGTCGTGCTGCCGATCCCGGCGCTGACCAAAAAGGACCTCGCGGACCTGGCTTTCGTGCTGCCGCTCGGCATCGATTATATCGGCCTGTCGTTCGTGCAGCGGCCGGAGGATGTCGCGCAGGCGAAACAGATTGCCGATGGCCGGGCCTTGGTGATGACCAAGCTCGAAAAACCGCAGGCGCTGGAAAACCTGGACGCAATTCTTGCGCTCTCGGATGCGGTGATGGTGGCGCGCGGCGATCTTGGCGTCGAGCTGCCGCCGGAGGATGTGCCGCTGGCGCAACGGCGCATCATCCGCGCCGCGCAGCAGCGCGGGCTGCCGGTGGTGGTGGCAACCCAGATGCTGGAGAGCATGATCACCTCCCCCGCGCCGACGCGCGCCGAAGCCTCCGACGTCGCGACCGCGGTGTTCGAGGGTGCCGATACGGTGATGCTGTCGGCAGAATCCGCGGCCGGCCAGTATCCGCGCGAGGCGGTGAACATGATGGACCGCATCATCGCCCGGGTGGAGCGCGATGAAGACTGGCGCGCCGGGCTCGATGCCCGCCGGCCGGCACCGGAACACTCCTCGGCAGACGCCATCGCCGCCGCGGCCTGCCAGGTAGCCCATACCATTGGCGCGGTGGCAATCGTTGCCCTCACCGCTTCAGGCTCCACAGCGCTGCGGGTGGCGCGGGAGCGGCCGGGTTGCCCGGTGATCGGGCTGACCATCAGCGTCGAGGTGGCACGGCGCCTGGCGCTGGTGTGGGGAGTGCACGCCACCGTGACCAGCGAGGTGCATTCGATGACCGAGGCGGTGGCACGCGCCGTGAAAATCGCCCAGGCCGAAGGCTTTGCCAAGCGCGGCGAGGAAATCGTGGTGGTGGCCGGCGTGCCGTTTGGCCAGCCCGGGACCACCAATGCGCTGCGAGTCGCCAGGCTTTAACCAGCAATTTATTTTAAATTTAACGGGTTCTATACTGATATGCCGGTTTATTGCAGACGCGGCGTTGCCGTGCCGCGCGGTAATTGCTAATCTGGCACAGGTTCAATGGGGTCAGGGATGCGTCGTTCAACAATCATGGGGTTGTCTCTGGCGTTCGGCATGGCCGGGTGTGCCAAGCCGCCTGTGGTCGCCATAGCCCCGCCGCCGGCGCCGGTCGGCCATCCCTATCAGGTGCTGGTGGATATTCCGCCCAATGGCCGTATCCTGCCGGTCAGCCAGCGCGCCGAAGTGCAACAGGCGTTCAATGTCATCGGGTTGAAATCAGCGTTGATGGTCGGCGCGCTGTCCTGCGGCCAGCAGGACCAGTACGACGCCTTCATGACCAGTTTCCAGCCGCATATTCTGGCCGAGCAGCATGTGATGGACGCCTACTTCAAACGCGGCGGACGCTACGGCCAGGCCAAGGAAGACGATTTCGTGACGCTGCTCGCCAACAACCAGTCGGTCGGCGGCATCGCCCAGGGCGCGGTGTTCTGCCTGAACAACCAGGCAGAATTCCAACAAGTGCTGGCACTGAAGACACCAGACCAGCTGGATGATTTCGTCACCGATAACAGCCCGGTCGCTATCGCCTCAACCGCGCCGATCAGCGTGCAGACGCCCGACATGCCAGTGCACCATCACTATAAAAGCCATTCGACTCTAAAAAAAAGTCACCCACTAGCCCTGGCGGATAGCCAGCCATAGGCTGTTGGTAAAAAGGCAAGCAAGCAGCAGCTTTTTTGAAAAAAGCTGCGCAAAAAACTTTTGCGAATCTGGGTTATGGGCGTGGTCAGCATAACGCCCTTGGACCAGCATAATTTTCTGCCAGATCTGGGGCGTGGTGCGGACCAAGCCTCCGAACCAGCATAATATTTATGCTGGGGCATGGGCGTGATGCCGACAACGCCTCCGCCCCAGACTCATAAAGTTTTTTCACTTCTTTTTGTTCACAAAAAGAAGTGTTTCCTTCCTTCCCACATCATAATATTCTTATTTCTTCACCGTTATGAATTTCCCCGCCATGGGTGACTTCGGCGAAGATGCCGAGGTCGACATGGCCGAAGTTTTGCATCAGTTCTTTTATTGGGTTGGCGTCGCGTAGGGCGGTATCGGGGTTGACGGTGGTGGCGCCGCAGCGGTCGATGCGTTCTTGTACGATCAATCGTGTTTCGCCGATGGCGATGGTGCGGCCGATCCAGTTGAATTCGGTCCAGGGTTCGATGTCGCCGATATAGATATTGGCGCGGAAGCGGCGTTCGTCGCGTGGTGCGGCGACGGCTTGTTCCAGCGCGTGCAGGGAGCCGAGGCCGATCAGGCTGATGACCTGGGTGCGGTGGTCGCAGAAACTATGGCCGGCGGCGTGGGTGAAATGCGGGCGCTTGCCGTCCGCGCCGAGGCGGGTTTCATCGCCGAGGGTGGCGATCAGGAAGTCGCCGATGCTCGCCTGGCCTTCCGGTGTCAGTGGCGAGGCGATCAGGGTGGCGCCGTCGGGGGCGGTGAGGCTCAGCAGTTCGGCTTCGTCGTCGAAGCGCGCGCGGATGGCGGCGATGCCGGCATTGCGCAGCAGGCACATGAAATTGGTTTTCGGCAGCCAGGACGGCGCGTGCGGGTTGAAGGCTGCGTCGCCCTGGGCCAGCGCGAAGGCGCGGTCCCAGGGCAGGCAGGCGCCGGGGGTGAGGGTTGCGGCGGCTAGTTTTTCCGGGGTGAGGCCTTTGACGGGATAGCGGTAGAGCGAGGAGATCCGCATAGGAAATTATATCCGTTACAGGCCATTTGCAAACTCGCCAGGCTGAGTCAGCTGGCGTGGGTTTCGAGAACCGGCGCGCAGCGTACGTAAGTACGTGAGCACCGGAAGCGCAGAAACACGCGTTAGATGGCCAGCCTGGCGCGTTTGCAAATGGCCTTTAGAAATAAGAGTCGTCGAGCAGCATATCCTCATAGAAGGCGCCATAGCCGGCGGTGGGGTGGCGGATGTGGATTTCCAGCACCCATAGCAGCGGCGAGGGTTTGAAGTCGATATCCGCCATCGGGCCGTCATATGCGGCGGCATGCGGGAAATCCGAGATGCGGTGCCCGGAGAGGTCCATGTTCAATTCAAAACCCATGGATTTGGCTTCCTCGACGGCGAATTCATAGAGCGCTTTGCCGCTCATGCCGGTGCCTTCCCATTGCTTGCGCACGACGTGGAACAGGGCGCGGGCGGCGTCGGCGCATGTCTGCATTTCAGGGGCGGTGCCGACGATGAACGTATCGCCGCCATCGCCTTCCCATTCTTCCCAGACCGGGCCGATATCGATCAGTATGATGTCGTTGTCCTTCAGGATGACACCGGGGTCGGACGCCTCGCCGAAGGTTTTGAGTGTATTGCTGCCGAAGCGGACGTAGACATCGTGCCAGCCGCGCACCATGCCGTGCGTGGCGAGCAGGTTGCGGGCCATTTCGACGGCATCTTCCTCGACCATGCCCGGCTTACAGAAGCCCGGTATTTCATTGATGATGGCGCGGACCTTGGCGCGCATGCTCAGCATCTGTTCCTTGGTGAAGGCGGGGCCGACCGCTTCATATTCGGTTTGTTTTTCATCCAATATGGCACTCATGATTTGTTCTCCTGGTGAGGGGGACGAGGGATGATGGGATCGGGCGTAAAGCGCAGCCCAGAGAGTGAGTCTTCGAGAACGATCTGGCAGGCCAGACGATGGTTGACCGGTTCCTGGTTTTCCTCGCGGGATCGCAGGTAGGTCAGCATCCGGGTTTCCTTGGCGGATGGCGGGTTCAAAAGCTCGATAGAGGCATCGTCGATGAGAACCCGGCAGGCGCCGCAGATACCTTTGCCTTTGCAGATCGTCTGGATGGGTTCTCCCGCCCGCAGCATGGCGGAGAGTACGGTATCTCCTGGCACGGCGATAACCTGCGTCGCGCCGGCCAGGAGCAGTATGTCAGGCATCCTGCACCGCGTCCGGGAAGCCGCGGCTGGCGATCACCAGGCGGCGGTTCTGGTAGGCGATCCAGATGCCGCCGGCGATGAAATAGGCAGCGAACATATAGGGGAAGTATTTCACCGGCGCCGGCGGCACCGGGTACACGCTGCCGATGGTGGGCACCAGCAACAGGATGAGCGAGATGGCAGCGATGACGATATGGCCTGGTTTCAACTGGCCCAGCGATTTGACGTAGAACGGCGCGGCGATGGTGACCAGGATATAGGCGACGATGAAGCCGAAAGCGGCGAGCGTGCCGGCATCGTTGAACATGTCGCCCACCGCCATGCCTTTGAGCAGGCCGATCGTCGGCAGGCCGAAGGACAGCGCACACATGATCAGCACCGCGACATGGGGGGTTTCGTTGAGATGATGCGAGTCGGCGGTGAATTTATGGAACAGACCCTGCTGGCCCATGATGTAGATGATGCGCGCACCGGCATTCAGGCAGGACAGGTTGAGCGCGAAGAAGCTCACCATCGCGCCGACCGACAAGGGGATCGCCAGCCAGGGCACATGCACCAGGCTCGCGATGGTGTTGAGCGGGGTGCCGAGCTGGTCCAGCGTGGGTTTGGTGCCGTTGGTTGCCGAGACTTCCACATAGGTGACGAACACGAAGAACACGCCGGCTACGATCAGGCTGAGGATCACCGAGGTGGGGATGGCTTTCAGCGGGTTGCGTGCCTCGTCGCCGAACGCCGTGGAGGATTCAAAGCCGACCAGCGAGAATACCGCCACCACCACGCCAAGACCCAGCGTGCTGATGTTCAGGCTCGGCAAGGCGAACTGCGTACTATCGAATTTGAACCCGTGATAGCTGAGGGCAATGAAGCAAAGTGCGGTGATCAGCGCCATGGAAGCCGCTTCCAGGACCAGCATCAGCTTGGCCGACAAGGCGACGTTCTTGTAGGCCAGATAACCGGAAATCGCGATGCAGATGACGAACAGCACGATCGCCGGGCAATTGACGCCGGCCATGGTGAACAGGGTTTGCGCAAACGTGGTGAAACCGTTCAGCCCGGCATCCGAGATGCCGAGATAGCACCAGATCAGCGCCCAGCCGCCCAGGCCGCCCACGACATTGCCGAGGCCCTTGCAGATATACTGATACATCGAGCCGGAGCCGGCGAAACGCGAGGCGAACTGGTTCAGGTTCAGCGCCACGAACAGCAGCATGACGGTGCCGAGCCCATAGGACAGCCAGCTCCACGCGCCGGTGGTGCCATACATCAGCGGCACGATCAGTGCCGCGGTCATGGTGGGCGAAATCAGGGCGATATTCTGGGCCAGCAATTCCAACGGGCCAAGAGCGCCCTTTTTCAGAGCGCGTACAGGAGAGATAGGCGGTGCGGTCATCGCTGCAATCCTTCAAAATCGGTGCCGTTGGTTGCGGCGGGTTTCGGATTGCCGTGTGGCGTGCGGTTTTTTATTTTAAGGTACGGTGTTTGTTGTGGGCTTGTCTGCAATGTCGTTTACGCAGATGATGGACTAGCTGGAACCTCCAGTTTTGATAATCTTACTGGTCCAGGGAAACTGTCATGCTGAGGCCGTGGGATTTACGCATCGAGATCGACCGCGAGTTGCCGGCGCCGGCCTATCTGCAGATCGCCCATGCGCTGATAGAGGCCATACGCCGGGGCCGCCTGACACCCGGCAGCGCGCTGCCGGGCACCAGGGAGCTGGCGGCGCTGGCCGGGGTCAACCGCAAAACCGTGCAGCAATCCTATGACGAGTTGATCGCCCAGGGCTGGCTGACCGCCGAGGCGACACGCGGCACCTTTATTTCGGCACTGCTGCCGCTGGTGCAGGCCGCAACGCCGGCGCCGGCGCCGCAGACCGCCACCTTCCCGCTGCGCCGCACCGCCCCCGACCTGCCTTATGCCGCCGCCGCTGCCGGGGCTCTGGTGTTCGACGATGGGGCCCCGGACACGCGGCTGATGCCGGCGGAACTGGTCAGCCGCAGCTATCGGCGGGCGCTGCTGGCGGGCTCGCGGCGCAACCGGCTGGGGTATGGCGATCCGCGCGGCATCATGGAATTGCGCGAGGCGGTGGCGGAGATGTTGAAGGCCGATCGGGGGCTGGATTGTTCGGCGGCGAATATCTGCATCACCCGCGGCAGCCAGATGGGGATCTACCTCGCCGCCCGGCTATTGGCGGAAGCCGGGGACGCGGTGGCCATCGAAGCCCTCAGCTATCCGCCGGCGCGCGCGGCATTTCGCGCCGCCGGGGCGGACATCCTCAGCATCGGCATGGACGATCAGGGGATGCGGCTGGACGATCTGGAGGCGCATTGCCGCAGGCATCGGGTACGCGCGGTGTACGTGACGCCGCATCACCAGTTCCCCACCACCGTGGTGCTGCCGCCGGATCGGCGCATCCGGCTGCTGGCGCTGGCCGAGCAGTTCGGCTTTGCCATCGTGGAAGATGATTACGACCATGAATTCCATTTCTCGCACCGGCCGATGCTGCCGCTGGCCAGCGTGCACGGCTGGGGCAAGCTGCTGTATATCGGCTCGCTGTCGAAACTGCTGTCGCCGTCCCTGCGCATTGGCTATCTGGTGGCAGCCGCCAGCGTGATCGACCGCGCCGCCGCCGAGATCATGCTGATCGACCGCCAGGGCGACCCCGCCACCGAGGCCGCCGCCGCCGGGCTGATGACCTCCGGCGCGCTGAAAAGCCATACCCGCAAAGTGCTGCGCATTTATGCCGAACGCCGCAGCACCCTCGCCGCCGCACTGCAGGCCGAGCTGGGAACGGCGATCGAATTCGTGCTGCCGCAAGGCGGCCTCGCGCTGTGGGTCAATTTCGCACCAGGCATCGATCTGCCGGCGCTGGCCATGCCGCACGGCATCTGTTTTACGCCCGGCCAGGCGTTCGCCACCAACGGCCACATCACCAACGGCGCCAGACTCGGCTTCGGCAGCCTCGATGAAAACGAATTGCAGCTTGCGGTCAGCCGGTTGAAAGCGGCGATGAAAAAGTGAAGCAAGCGCTTCTTTTTGTGAACAAAAAGAAGCAAAAAACTTTATTAATTTGGGGCGGAGGCGTTGTCAGTATAACGCCCCAGCCCTGGCATAAATTTATGCTGGTTCGGGGGCGTTGCAGGCATCACGCCCCATGTCTCAGCAGGGCAAAAGTTTTTTGCTTCTTTTTTTCAAAAAAGAAGCGCTTTCTTCCTCCCCATGAATGAGATGCGTCCCATAAAAACCAGTCTCGATGGGCAGGAGGCGCTGCGGCAGATTGAGCGCAAGCTGTTGTGGTTGTCTTCCTGGATGATCCATAACGCCAATCACATCCGGCCCAACCGCGACGGTTTGAAGGTGGGCGGGCATCAGGCTTCCTGTGCTTCGGTCACTGCGATCATGACCGCTTTGTATTTCGACATCTTGCGGCCGCAGGACAGGGTGGCGGTGAAGCCGCATGCGGCACCGGTGCTGCACGCCATCAATTATCTGCTGGGCCGGCAGACGGCGGAAAAGATGCAGGCTATGCGCCAGCTTGGTGGGGCGCAGGCCTATCCGTCGCGCGCCAAGGATGGCGATGAGATCGATTTCTCGACCGGCTCGGTCGGGCTTGGCGTGGCGCTGACCAGTTTTGCCTCCCTGATGCAGGATTATGTGCGCGCCCACGGCATGGCGGCTGGCCAGCCGGCGCGGCATATCGCGATTGCCGGCGATGCCGAGCTCGATGAGGGCAATATCTACGAAGCCCTGTTGGAGGGTTGGAAGCACGATGTGCGCGATGTCTGGTGGGTGGTGGATTACAACCGCCAGAGCCTCGATTCGGTGATGCCGGACCGGCTGTTCGGGCGCTTCGAGGGGCTGTTCCGCGACATGGGGTGGAAGGTGATCAGCCTGAAATACGGCCAGCATCTGGAGGCGGCGTTCACCCGGCCGGGGGGATCCTCTTTGCGCGGCTGGGTGGATGAATGTCCGAACAGCACCTATTCCGCCCTCACCTTCCAGGGCGGTCCGGCGTGGCGGCAGGCTCTGCTGGCGGATTTGCGCAAGGCCCGGGGGGTGCGCGCCATCATCGACCCGATGAGCGACGATGAACTGGCCGCGCTGATGACCAATCTGGCCGGGCATGACCTTGGCACGCTGACCCGCAGTTTCCGCGGCGCCACCAAAACCGACCAGCCGACGGTGTTTCTGGCCTATACCATCAAAGGCATGGGGCTGCCGTTTGCCGGGCACAAGGACAACCATGCCGGCATGATGACGCCCGACCAGATGGAGGCTTTCCGGGGGGTGATGAACATCCGCACCGGCCATGAATGGGACCGGCTCGAAGGGCTGGCGCAGCCGGAGGCGGTGGCGCGCTTCATTAAAGAGACGACGTATGCGCGGCCATTGACGCCGGCCGGGCGGCGGCTGGCTGCCGGCAGAGTTGTGGTGCCGGATGTGCTGCCGCAGCCGAAAATCGCCGGGCGGCGCATGAGCACGCAGGGCGGATTTGGAGAGATGCTTTCAGAGATCGGCCGCGCCCAGGGCGAGAGTGCGGAACTCAGCCGGCATATCGTGACGATGAGCCCGGATGTTGCGGTTTCCACCAATCTCGGGCCCTGGATCAACCGGCGCGGCATTTTCGACCGGCATAGCCGCGAGGATGTTTTCCGGGACGGCAAGCTCGCCAGTGCGCAACGCTGGGGCAGCAATCCGGAGGGCCAGCATATCGAGCTCGGCATTGCCGAACAGAATTTGTTTCTGCTGCTGGGTGCGGCCGGGTTGTCGCATGATCTGAACGGCGCCCGCTTGTTGCCGATCGGCACGGTGTATGATCCCTTTGTCAATCGCGGCCATGACGCGCTGTATTATGCCTGTTACCAGGATGCGCGGTTTCTGCTGGTCTCAACGCCTTCCGGCATCACGCTGGCGCCGGAGGGCGGGCAGCACCAGGCGACCAACACGCCGTTGCTGGGGATCGTGCAGGACCGGCTTGCCAGTTTCGAGCCGGCCTATTGCGATGAGCTGCACATATTGTTGCGCCATGCGCTGGACTGGATGCAGCGGCCGGAAGGCTCGGCGGTGTGGCTGCGGCTGTCCACCCAGTTACTGGTGCAGCCGGCGCGTCGCCTCGAGGCAACAGAGGTGATCAAAGGCGCGCATTGGGTGGTGCCGCCGGGGCCGGGAGCGCGGATCATCATTGCCTACCAGGGCGCTGTGGCGGGGGAGGCCGAGGCGGCGTTTGCGCTGTTGCGGGATGATGAGCCGCATGCCGGATTGCTGAGCCTGACCAGCCCGGACCGGCTGTATGCCGGGTGGCGCAAGGCGCAAAACCGCCGCCGCAACGGGGATGGCACGGCGACATCGTATATCGAAACGATTTTGCAGACGCTGTCGCCGCGGGCCAAGATCGTCAGTGTGTTGGACGGCCATCCTGCCGCCCACGCCTGGCTGGGAGCCGTGCGCGGGCAGCAGGTGATGGCGTTAGGCCCTGACCATTTCGGTCAATCCGGAGACATTCCGGATTTGTATCGTGTGTATCAGATCGATACGCAGGCCATTATTGAAGCCTGCGCGGAAGCGTTGCTTAACTTTTGATGCGGTAGGAATTTCCTACTGCGGCGCCACTGTGCCACCGCCGGTGCCGCCCGTGGGCGAGGTGGAAACACCGGAACCTGTGGTGCCGGGCACCGCCGATCCGGTCGTTCCCACGGTGCCTGTCGTCATGGTTTTAGACATCCCTGTTCCATTGCTTTCCGTGCCTAACGCAGCACCGCCATTGGCATTGCTGCCGGTTTTAACCTGCGGGGCGGGACCACCCATCGGCGTTGGGCCGTTGGTTGTGCTGTTGGTTGTTGTGTCGGTGGTTTGCGCCAGAGCCATCGGTGCAAACGCCAAACCTGCAATCAAAGCGGCGGTCATGAATGATTTCGACATTTCCTGTTTTCCTTAATTTATTGCTGGGTTTGTTTATTGGCTGAATTCGCCAGCGCGCCGGAGCCGGCACTCGGGTCCGGCCCTTGCGAGCCCATGCTGTTGCCGGTTTTCGGGGTCATGCCGCTGGCCATCGTCCCCATGGTCGATCCGCCCATGGTGGATGTTTTCGAACTGGTCGCTGCCGGCGAACCGGGGCTGGCTTTTGCATTTTTTCCGTTGGCGCTGTCGGCGGGGCTGCCGGTGCTGGTTTGAGCCAGTGCTGCGCCGGCGAAAGCCAGACTCAGAGCCAAAGCGGATGCACCTAATATACGAGACATATTCTACTCCTGAACGCGATTAAGGGTCATTTTTGGAGACCATTTCAATCACATAATCATCGTTACCTGCGGTTCCAGCATTCGAACCTAAAATCTCCGTAGCCTTCCGGACATCGAGTGAAAAATCCGAGATTGCAGATGAGAGACGGGCTTATAAAAGCGTGCTATATGAACAGGCAATGTGACGACCACATGGAATTCCATGCCCGGCCGTTACCAGCGGGATTGCCATCCTCATGCCGTCTTCAACTAACCGTGTGAAAAAGCAAAGACCGATCCATCCGTGGCCGCTGCGCCTGACGCATTGGATCAATGCAGGGGCGATCATCATGATGATCGGCAGCGGCTGGCAGATTTACAACGCCTCGCCGTTGTTCGGCTTTACCTTCCCGCCCCTGCTCACCATCGGGCAGTGGCTGGGTGCGGCGATCGCCTGGCATCTCGCCTTCATGTGGCTGCTGGCGGTCAACGGGTTGATCTATCTCTGCTGGGGTTTGGCCTCCGGGCATTTCAGGAGCAAGTTACTGCCGATTTCACCGCCTGCGGTGTACCGCGACATCGGTGCCGCGCTGCGGTTCAAGCTGCCGCATCGCCTGGGCGTTTACAATGCCGTGCAGCGGCTGCTTTACGGCGGCGTCATCATCGCCGGCATCGCCATTGTGGGCTCCGGCCTTGCCATTTGGAAACCGGTGCAGCTGTGGCCGCTGGTCGATTTGTGCGGCGGCTATTTCGCGGCGCGCTATGTGCATTTTTTCTGCATGACGGCGATCGTGGGGTTTCTTGTGATCCATGTCCTGCTGGTGATCCTGGTGCCGAAGACCCTGCCGCCGATGCTGCTGGGCGGCGGCATCGATGAGACCACGAAATGAAACAATTCGACCCCGAGCGCCGCCGGTTATTCGCCCGGGCGCTGGCGCTGGGTGCCGCCACCGCCCTGCCCGGCTGCAATTATGAAACCGCGCAGCCGGATCTTGCGGACCGCTTTTTGCACATGATGTCGTCCTTCAACGACCGCATGCAGGCCTTGCTGTTCGACCCGCAGACGCTGGCCCCGAGTTTCAAACCCTCGCAGATCACCTACCCGCCGCGTTTCAATGCGTTCTACGCGATCGACCAGGCGCCTCTGGTGGACCAAGCGAGCTACCGACTGGCGCTGACCGGGCAGATCCAGGACAAGGCTGGCTGGTCGCTGCCGGCGTTGCAGGCGCTGCCGCAGAGCAGCCAGATCACCCGGCTGATCTGCGTCGAGGGCTGGCGCGTCATCGGCCAATGGGCCGGCGTGCCGCTCGGGGATTTTCTGCGGCGGATCGGTGCGGATACCACCTGCCGCTATGTCTCGTTCAAATGCGCCGACGGGTATTATTCCAGCATCGATATGGCATCGGCGCTGCATCCGCAGACCATTTTGGCACTGCAATTCCTCGGCCAGCCGCTGACCCCGCCCTTTGGCGCGCCGGTGCGGCTGCGCATTCCCACCAAGCTCGGCTTCAAGAATCCGAAATCCATCGTCGCCATGGAAGTCGGCAACATCTATACTGGCGGGTATTGGGAAGACCAAGGCTACAACTGGTTCAGCGGCTCGTAAACTGGTTGTGGCGGCCATCTGGCGCGGGTTGCTGCGCGCACCGTGGCTCACGGCCGGTAGGCCGCTCCGCTCGTTGCTCCGCGCGCTCGAACCGGTGGCGCGCGCTGCGCAACCTCGAAACCCACGCCAGCTGACTCACCACAACAAGTTTACGGGACAGTTGCCATGGCAACTGGGGCGCGTCATGCAGCTTGCATGGATGCCGCCGTAATCGTGATTGCCGCCACTCTGGTTCGCCTGGTGTTTGCCGGGGCCACCGGTCTTGGTATCGACGAGAGCTATATGGTGGCGGCATCGCACCGGTTCGCGATGTCGTATTTCGATCATCCGCTGGCCTCCTGGTGGCTCGAACTGGGCGCGCGGCATGTGTTCGGCAGTACCGCAGCCTTGGTGGTGCGGCTGCCGTTCATCGCGCTGTCGGCGCTGTCATCGTGGTTGCTGTATACGCTGACCACCCGGCTGTATGGCAGGCAGGCCGGGTTCTGGGCGGTGGCGGCGTATAATATCGCGCCGGTGTTCTCGCTGGCTTTCGGCTGCTGGGTGCTGCCGGACGGGCCGCTGGATGCCGCTTTGCTGGCCGCCGCCTATGCCATGGCGCAGGCAACCGGCGTGGACGGCACGCCGCCCGCACGCGGCTGGTGGCTGCCGGCGGGCGGGTTCGCGGGGCTGGCGCTGCTCTCCAAATACAGTGCGGCACTGGTGCTGGCCGGGGCCGGGCTGTTTGTGCTGACCGATCCGGTGTCCCGCCGGTTGCTGCGGGACTGGCGGCCCTGGGCGGCGGTGCTGATCGCGGTGGCGATGTTCACGCCGGTAATAATCTGGAACGCTGACCATCACTGGGCGTCCTTTGGTTACCAGAGCGGGCGGGCCACCGGGCTGCGGCTGCATCCGGCGGCACCCTTGGCCATATGGGGTGGCGAGGCGCTGTTCCTGCTGCCCTGGCTGTGGCTGCCGCTGGTGGTGCTGCTGGTGGCCGCCCTGGCGCGCGGCCCGCGCGACCGGCGCGGCTGGATGCTGGCAAAGCTCGGGGTGATCCCGGTGGTGCTGTTCTCGGTTGTCGGCATCTGGTCGGCAACGCGCATACTGTATCACTGGGCGACCCCCGGCTATTTGCTGCTGCTGCCGCTGCTGGGGGACTGGGCGGCACGGCTGCGGCGGCGGGCGGCGATAGGGCGCAATGTTGTCGCGGGGCTGAGTGCCGGGCTGCTGGCTGCTGCCGCGCTGCTGATTGCCGCCGAGGTGCGGCTCGGGATCATACCCGGCTTCAGCCAGGCGTTTGCGACCGGCAGATCGCCGCTGCTGCAGATCGTCGACTGGAATTCATTGCCAATGCAGATCAACGCCATCGAGCCGCATGTGGCGGTGGCCGCCCTGCGCTGGTACGATGCCGGCAAGATCGGGTATGCGCTGGGGCCTGCCGTGCCGGTGACGGTGTTCGGGCCGGAGCCGCATCAGTTCGGGATTTCCACGCCGCCGGCCAGTCTGATCGGCCGCGATGTACTGATCATCGCCATGCCCGGCAATGAAGAAGCGATCCGCGCACATTACGCGCCGGATTTCAAATCCCTGGAGACCGCCCCTGCCCTCACCGTCAGCAGCCATGGCGCCCTTCTGCTCGTCATCCCCACGCTGCTCGGCCATGACCTGCTGAAAACGCCTTAAAAAAAACCCGGGAACCGCAGTCCCCGGGCCAATTCCAGCAGAAAAAATTAAGCCGCTTCTGGGACCTCGGCATTGCCGTTCCCGGCAATGGTCTTCGGCGCGGCAGAAGCCGGCTTTACCTCGATCCGGCGCGGTTTCAACGATTCCGGTATCACTCGTTTAATCGACACGCTGAGCAGCCCATTGGCAATGTCCGCCTCGCCGACCACCATGTGATCCGCCAGCACGAACCGCCGCGTGAACGCCCGCGCCGCGATGCCGCGATGCAGATATTCGCCCTTCTCAGGGGCCTCAACTACACGGCCGATCACGATGAGCGCATTATCCTTTACCGTCAGTTCAAGATCATCGGCACCAAAACCGGCGACCGCCATCGTCAGCCGATACGCATCCTCGCCGGTCTTCTCGATGTTGTAAGGCGGGTAAGACGCGGTGTCCGGCAAAGTATCAGCCAGACGGGCCAAACGATCGAAACCGACGCCGGTACGGAACAAGGGTGTAAAATCAAAAGTCATGGAAACCTCCTGAAACATAGCAAGGTTGATAAAATCGGAACCACCAAAACGGCTGGCCCCCGCAGTCTACGCCAAAGCCCATAAGGCACTTTGGACGTAATATATTTGTGATGAGTTCAGGCGGAAATCAAGGCAAAGGAAGCACTTCTTTTTTGAAAAAAAGAAGCAAAAAACTTTTGCCCTGCCGGGGCATGGGGTGTGGCGGAGACAACGCCTCCAGCCCAGCATGAATTTTATGCCGGGTCTGGGGCGTTTTGTTGACCGTACCCCAGGCCCGGACTCATAAAGTTTTTTTGCTGCTTTTTGTTCACAAAAAGAAGTGCTTTCTACCTCTTATACGTGGAAACTTTCCCCGCACCCGCAGCGGCCTTTTTCGTTCGGGTTTACGAAGGTGAAGCCGGCGGTGAGTTTGTCCACCTGGTAGTCCATGGTGGTGCCGATCAGGAACAGTGAGGCTTTGCGGTCCACCAGCACGGTCAGGCCGCGGCTGGTGACGGTTTCGTCGTTGGGGCCGGGGGTTTCGACCCAGTTCATTTCGTAGGACATGCCGGAGCAGCCTTTGGTGGAGACGGCGATGCGCAATAATTTGCCTTGTTCGCCGCCGGCGTACAGCGTGGCCAGGCGGGCGGCGGCGGCATCCGTCAGCTGCATCAGCGGCGGCAGGGCGCGGCGGGGTTTCAGGGCTTGAGTAGTGGTGCTCATGGGCGTGCTCAAAACATGTTCAGGGAGAGTTTGGCGTCTTCGCTCATCCGCGATGGGTCCCAGGGCGGGTCCCACACGGTTTCCACATCTATATCGGCGACGCCGTCCAGTTTCGCAATGGCGTCCTTGACCATTTCCGGCAGTTCCTGGGCGGAGGGGCAGGCTGGCGCGGTGAGGGTCATTTCCACTTTCACATTGCCGGTATCGGAGATTTCAATCGCGTAGATCAGGCCGAGTTCGTAGATATTCACCGGGATTTCCGGATCGTACACCGTGCAGATCGCGCCGATGATGCGATCTTCCGTGAGCTTTGCCACGGTTTCGCCATCCGGCGTCCAGCTGGTTTCCGGCACCATGCGGTCACTTTCCATTCTGCTCTCCATGAAACCGCTCTAAAGCCTGCGCCAGGGTCTGCCAGGGCAAAGTGGCGCAGCGTATGCGCGAGCGGTAGGCGGCCACCCCGGCCAGGGCGTTCAGCGCGCCGAGTGCGGTGTTGGCTTGCCCGCTCGTCACCATCGTCTCGAATGCGGTGCGCAATGCGGCGATGCGCCGGGGATTCAATCCCGCCACCGCTTCGGCCATCAGATCGGCACTGGCGGTCATGATGGCGCAGCCTCTGGAGGCATGCGCCACCGCGCCGCCATGCACCCAGACATGCACATGGTCGCCGCAGAGCGGGTTGTCGCCGGCGGCTTCGGCATCGAAATGCAGGGGCGGGACGGCAAAGCGGGGGGCGCAGGCACGTTCCTTCACCAGCGTCTGGTAGAGTTCGGCGGTTTCGCTCATGAAGCGAACATCTGTTGGACGCGGCGCAGACCGGCGGCCAGGGCGTCGATTTCATCGATGGTGGTGTAGGCCGCGAAGGAGGCGCGGGCGGTGCTGCTGACGCCGAGGCGCCCCATCAGCGGCTCGGCGCAGTGATGCCCGGCGCGCACCGCGATGCCCTGGCGGTCCAGCAGGGTGGCGATATCATGGGCGTGCACGCCCTCCATGACGAAGGAGACCACACCGCCGCGGTCCTGCGCGGCGCCGAGGATGCGTAAGGCCGGGATGGCGGACAGCACGGCCAGGGCGTGTTCGGTGAGACGGCGTTCATGCGCGGCGATGGCTGGAAAGCCGAGGGCGGTGACGTAGTCGATGGCGGCACCGAGGCCGATGGTGTCGATGATGGCGGGGGTGCCGGCCTCGAAGCGGTGCGGCGGCCTGGCCCAGGTGAAGCGCTGGTAGGATACCGAGGCAATCATGTCGCCGCCGCCGAGGAACGGCGGCATCGCCTCCAGCAATTCGCGCTTGCCGTAAAGCACGCCGATGCCGCTGGGGCCGTATAGTTTATGGCCGGAGAACACGTAGAAATCCGCGTCGATCGCCTGCACGTCCACGGCGCGGTGCACCACCGCCTGGCTGCCGTCCAGCAGGATGCGGGCGCCGCGCTGATGGGCGAAGGCCGCGAGGCGTTCGGCCGGCGTGTATGTGCCGAGGACGTTGGACATATGCGTGACCGCCAGCAAGGCGACTTTGCCGTCGGCGAACTGGGTCTCGAGCGAGGCGAAATCGATCTCGCCGGCATCGGTGATTTTGGCGATGCGCAATTCGACGCCATGGGCATCGCGCAGCATCTGCCAGGGCACGAGATTGGCGTGATGCTCCATTTCCGAGACCACCACCGCCTGCCCGGCCTGCAGAACTCCGCGGCCATAACTGTGGGCGATCAGATTGATGGATTCCGTGGCGTTGCGGGTGAACACGATTTCCTCGCGCGATGCTGCGTTCAGGAACGCCGCGGTCTGGTCCCGCACCGCCTCATAGGCATCGGAGGTGCGTTCACTCATCCAGTGCAGGCCGCGATGTACGTTGGCGTATTGCGTTTCCATCGCCTGGGACATGGCGTCGATCACGGCGCGCGGCTTCTGCGCCGAGGCGGCGCTGTCCAGGAACATCAGCTTTTTACCGTAGACGGTTTGCGACAGGATCGGGAAATCCCGGCGCACCGCTGCGACATCAAGACCATGGGCCTGCAACGCGGCACTCATTGGCGGTGCCACCATGATTCGATCGCCGTCTCGAACATCCCGCGCGCCGCCTCATGCGCCACCGGCGCCAGTGCCTCGTCGAGAAACGCCCGGATCAACATCGACCGCGCTTCGGCCTCCGGGATGCCGCGGCTGCGCAGGTAGAACAGTTGTTCCTCATCCAGCGCGCCGATGGTGGCGCCATGGCTGCATTTCACGTCATCGGCGAAAATTTCCAGCTCGGGTTTGATGTCCATCTCGGCGTCGGGCGACAGCAGCAGCGCCTGGTTCATCTGGTAGCCGTCGGTTTTCTGCGCAGCGCGGGCCACTTCGATACGGCCCTGGAACACGCCGCGGGCGTGATCCGTCAGCGCGGATTTCACGGTCTGCCGGGAGGCGCCGTCGGGTGCGGCATGATGTACGATGGTGGTGACATCGCCATGCTGATGGCCGCCCAGCAGCAGGCCGGCGTTCAGATGCGTCACCGCTTTCACGCCATGCAGGCGGGCATGGCATTCGCTACGCGACAGGCGGGCGCCGATGATGAGGGAAAAACTTTCATAGACGGCACCTGCGGCGATGCCGGCGAAAATCGTTGCCAGATGAAACGCCTGCGTACTCTCATTCTGCAAACGGTAATGCCGCAGCACGGCACCCTCGGCCAAAGTGATGTCCGTCACCGGATTATGCCAGTATACGCCTGTACCCTGCGCCACCTCGACGATGGTGAGTTGCGCTCCAGCGCCCAGTACGATGCGGTGCCGGGGATGGAAAGCGGCGGGGGCATCCGTCTGGCCGTGCGAGACCAGCAGCAGCACCCCGGCATCGATGCCGGCCGGCACCTCGAGCACCGCGCCATCGCGGGCCTGCCCGGCATTGATCGCCACCAAGTGCAAATCCGACGCGCCTGCCGGCAGATCGTCGGGCGCCGGGATGCCGGCGTAGCGCGAAAAAAATACCGGCGGCGATGACAATGCGGACTCGAACACGCCGTTGACGAATACCAGGCGCGGCACGCCGAGATCCGGCAGAGCGGCTGGCATGACGTTCGCGGCCGGCGGTGCGGCGAAGCTGATCTGCGCCAGGGCTTTAAGGTCGGTGTAGCGCCAGGCTTCGAGGCGGCGGGTGGGCAGTGCGGTCATGCGGCCTCCAGCCCGGCATAGCCATGGGCTTCCAGCTCATGCGCCAGTTCAGGGCCGCCGGAACGCACGATCTGGCCGGCGGCCAGCACATGCACGCGGTCCGGCACGATGTAGTCCAGCAGCCGCTGATAATGGGTGATGACCAAAGCAGAGAATTTGCCGCCGCGCAGGGCGTTGACGCCGTCGGCGACGATTTTCAGGGCGTCGATGTCGAGGCCGGAATCGGTTTCATCGAGGATCGCGAGGCCGGGGCGCAGCAGCGCCATCTGCAACACCTCGTTGCGCTTTTTCTCGCCACCCGAGAAGCCGACATTGACGTTGCGCTTCAGCATGTCGTCAGCCATCGACAGGGATTTCAATTCGGCCCGCGCCAGCTTGAGGAACGCCACGGCGTCCAGTTCGGTCTCGCCACGGGCCCGGCGTACCGCGTTCAACGCCGTGCGCATGAAATTCGCATTGCCGACGCCGGGCAGTTCCACCGGATACTGGAAGGCGAGGAACACGCCGGCGGCGGCGCGCGCTTCCGGCGGCATCGCCAGCAGATCCTCGCCGTTGAACCGCACGGTGCCGCCGGTGACCTCATAGCCCGCACGGCCGGACAACACATACGACAAAGTGGATTTGCCCGCCCCGTTCGGCCCCATCACCGCATGGATTTCGCCGTCCGGCAGCGTGAGGTCGATGCCGCGCAAAATCTCCTTGTCGCCGATGCGGGCCGTTAAATTCCTGATTTCGAGCATGATTTAACCTACCGACCCTTCTAGCGATACCGCCAATAATTTCTGCGCCTCGACGGCGAATTCCATCGGCAGCTCCTTCAACACATCCTTGCAGAAGCCGTTGACGATCAGGCCCACGGCGTCCTCCTCGCTCAGGCCGCGCGAGCGGCAGTAGAACAGCTGGTCCTCGGCGATCTTCGAGGTGGTGGCTTCATGTTCCACCTTGGCCGAGGCATTGCGGCTCTCGATATACGGCACCGTATGCGCGCCGCATCGATCGCCGATCAGCAGGCTGTCGCATTGCGTGTGGTTGCGCGCACCGGACGCACCCGGCATGATTTTCACCAACCCGCGATAGGTGTTGCTGGATTTGCCGGCGGAGATGCCCTTGGAGATGATCGTCGAGCTGGTATTCTTGCCGATATGGATCATCTTGGTGCCGGTATCGGCCTGCTGGTGGTGGCTGGTCAGCGCCACCGAGTAGAATTCCCCCACCGAGCCGTCGCCCTGCAGGATGCAGGACGGGTATTTCCAGGTGATCGCCGAGCCGGTTTCCACCTGGGTCCAGGAGATTTTGGAATTGCGGCCGCGGCAGGCGCCGCGCTTGGTGACGAAATTGTAGATGCCGCCCTTGCCGTCGGCATCGCCCGGATACCAGTTCTGAACGGTCGAGTATTTGATGCGCGCCTCGTCATGCGCCACCAGTTCCACCACCGCGGCATGCAGCTGATTCTCATCGCGCATCGGCGCGGTGCAGCCTTCGAGGTAGCTGACGCTGGCGCCGGCCTCGGCGATGATCAGCGTGCGTTCGAACTGCCCGGTGTTGCGCGCATTGATGCGGAAATAGGTGGACAATTCCATCGGGCAGCGCACCCCGCGCGGGATGAACACGAAACTGCCATCGGAAAACACCGCGGAATTCAGCGCCGAGAAATAATTATCCGCCACCGGCACCACACTGCCGAGGTATTTTCGTACCAGCTCCGGATGCTCACGCACCGCCTCGGAGATCGGCATGAAAATCACGCCGGATTTGCTCAAGGTCTCGCGGAAGGTGGTGGCGACGGAGACGCTGTCGAACACCGCATCCACCGCGACGCCGGCCAGGGCGGCGCGCTCGTTCAACGGGATGCCGAGTTTCTCGTACATGTCGAGCAGTTCGGGATCGACCTCGCTTAAGGATTTCGGCGCCGGGCCTTTGGGGGCGGCGTAATAATACAAATTCTGATAGTCGATCCTGGGGTGCTTGAGGCGCGCCCAATCCGGTTCTTCCATGGTGAGCCAGGTGGCATAGGCTTTCAACCGCCAGGCCAGCAGCCAGTCCGGTTCGTCCTTTTTCGCCGAGATCAGCCGGACGATATCCTCGTTCAGCCCGAGCGGCGCGAACTCCATCGCGATGTCGGTCTCGAAACCGTATTTATAGGCCGAGCCGGTCAGCGCCTCGACCGTCTCCCGTGTATCGACAGCCACCATCAAACCCTCACATTCGTCTCGGCCGGCACCCGGAGCGCCTTCGGGGTGGCCGCCTGTTCCATATCGGCGAGCGTGATCGCCGTCAGGGCGTCGCGGATCGCTTCATTCACCGGGTCCCAGCGCCCCGCCACCGGGCACAGCGACTGGCTTTCACAGCCGATCGCGCCATCCACGCAGGCCGCCAATGCGATCGGCCCATCCACCGCCCTGATGACATCCGCAACCGGGATGTCCCGCAGCGGTCTGGCCAGCCGGTAGCCGCCACGCGCGCCGCGCTGCGAAACCACCAGCCCGGAGACCGCCAGGGCCTTCAAAACCTTGGCGATCGTCGGCTCCGGTATACCGATGGCGGCAGCGATGCCGGGTGAGGTGGCGACACCGTGGCAGGCGGCCAGCCGTACCAGCGCCACCACGGCATAATCGGTCAGACGGGATAATCGCAGCATCGCATCCTCATTGGGGACAACTCCAGTCCTGATTGGAAATGGGCCATCGGCTGGCGTGCGTCAAGCCTTGGGCGGCCACGCCACCGCACGCATGACACACGCCGCAACCAGAATTGAAGCCGGATCGGCCCCGCCTGCTTTGACATGACAGCCTGCGTGACGCTACCGCCTTGCCATGGAACGCATCGCCGTCATACTCGCCGCCGGTCTCGGCACCCGCATGAAATCGGCCTTGCCCAAGGCTGCCCATAAGATCGCCGGGGCGGCGATGCTGACCCATCTCATCGGCAGCGCCGTCCAGGCCTTCGACCGCATCGTGGTGGTGATCGGCCCAGACATGCCGGAGCTGGCGGCGCTGGCGGCACCGCATCAGGTGGTGGTGCAGGCGCAGCGGTTGGGCACCGCCCATGCCGCCTTGCAGGCGGCACCGTATTTCGGCGACGGTCTGGCCGGCATTTTCTATGCCGATAATCCGCTGCTGTCGCCGGCAACCATGCGCGAGCTGGCCTATGAGGTGGAGCCAGGCGACGCCCGGCTGGTGCTGCTGGGGACCGTGCCGCCGGCGGACAACGCCTATGGCAGACTTGTCATGAACGGCAATAATGTAACCAAAATCATCGAATATGCCGAGGCCTCGGCCACCGAACGGAGTATCCGGTTCTGCAATGCCGGCGGCATGATGGCGCGCGCCGCGGATTTGCGCATCTGGCTGCACGCGGTACGGGCGGAAAACCGGAAGGGTGAATACTATCTGACCGATATCGTCGCCATCGCCCATGCCGAAGGGGCGCGTGTGGCGGCCGTGGAAGCGCCGTTTGCCGAATGCATGGGGGTGAATTCCCGCGCCGAGCTGGCCGCCGCCGAAGCCGCCCTGCAGACCCGGCTGCGCGCCGCCGCGATGGAGGCCGGCGTGGCGATGGCAGCACCTGAGACCGTGTATCTGGCCTATGACACGGTGCTGGCGCCGGATGTCAGCATCGGCCCGTATGTGGTGTTCGGCCCCGGCGTGACGGTGGCGGCGGGGGCGGAGATCAAGGCGTTTTCGCATCTGGAAGGCTGCGTGGTGCGCGAGGCGGCGATCATCGGCCCCTATGCCAGGCTGCGCCCGGGGGCGGATATCGGCGCGGCCGCGCATGTCGGCAATTTCGTGGAGATCAAGGCGGCACGGCTGGGGCGCGGCGTGAAGGCCAACCATCTCAGCTATATCGGCGATGCCGAGATCGGCGAGGCCAGCAATATCGGCGCCGGCACCATTACCTGCAATTACGATGGCAAGGCCAAGCATAAAACCAAAATCGGCGCCCGCAGCTTCATCGGCTCCAACAGCGCTTTGGTGGCGCCGGTCAGCATCGGCGATGCCGCACTGGTGGCGGCCGGTTCGGTGATTACCGAAGATGTGCCGGCCGGCAGCCTGGCCATCGCGCGCGGGCGGCAGGTCAATAAAGCCAAGGCTGAAC
Source organism: Acetobacteraceae bacterium (assembly GCA_965231175.1). GTDB lineage: Bacteria > Pseudomonadota > Alphaproteobacteria > Acetobacterales > Acetobacteraceae > Acidocella. Next base: position 393,407 of record CBDDMJ010000002.1, read on the forward strand.
GCTGATGTGCGGAATCGTCGGCGTCATCGGCAATGGCCTGGCCGCCCCGCTGCTGCTGGATGGCCTGCGGCGGCTGGAATATCGCGGCTATGACAGCGCCGGCATCGCCACATTGGTGAACGGACATATCGAACGGCGCCGCGCCGAGGGCAAGCTCGCCAATCTGGCTGCCGCATTGCAGGCGGCCCCGCTGGCCGGGCGCACCGGCATCGGCCATACACGCTGGGCGACGCATGGCGCGCCGACCGAGACCAACGCGCACCCGCACGGCACCGCACGCGTGGCGGTGGTGCATAACGGCATCATCGAGAACCATGCCGAGCTGCGCAGCGAGCTGGAAGCCGCGGGCCAGGTGTTTGCCACCGAAACCGATACCGAAACGGTGGCGCAGCTGGTGGATTTGCATTTGCAGCAGGGCATGGACCCGATCACCGCCGCTTCCGCCGCCTTCACCCGGCTGGAAGGTGCTTATGCACTGGCGCTGATCTTCGCCGGTCACCCCGAGCTGATCATCGCCGCCCGGCGCGGCGCGCCTTTGGCAATCGGTTACGGCGAGGCCGAAATGTATCTTGGTTCGGACGCGCTGGCGCTGGCGCCGCTGACCCGCCGGATCGCCTACCTGGAGGAAGGCGACTGGGTGGCCGTGACCCGCGCCGGCGCGACTTTCCACAATCGCGACAATGCCGAGATAACCCGCGACATCCGCCTCACCAACCTGACCGGTGCCGCCATCGGCAAAGGCAATTTCCGGCATTTCATGGAAAAGGAGCTGCATGAGCACCCGGTGGTGATCGCCGATGTGCTGCACCGCATGATCGATGCCGCGACCGGCCTGCCCGGCCTGCCCGACCTGAAATTCGACCTCGCTGCCGTCTCCCGCGTTACCATCAGCGCCTGCGGCTCGGCCTATTACGCCGGGCTGACCGGGCGGTGGTGGCTGGAGAGCCTGGCGCGCCTGCCCACCGATGCCGATGTCGCCAGCGAATTCCGCTACCGCGCACCGCCGATGGCAGCGGGCGGTCTTGGCCTGCTGGTCAGCCAGTCCGGCGAGACCGCCGATACGCTGGCGGCCTTGCGCTACATGAAGGCAGAGGGGCAGACCATACTCTCGGTGCTGAACGTGCCGGAATCCACCATGGCGCGAGACTCCGATGCCGTGCTGGAAACCATCGCCGGGCCGGAAATCGGCGTTGCCAGCACCAAGGCCTTCACCGCCCAGCTCACCGTGCTGGCGGTCTTCGCTTTGGCCTGCGCCCGCGCCCGCCGCACCTTGCCGGTTGCCGAAATTACCCGGCTGGCCGCAGCACTGCTGGAAATTCCTGGCAAGGCGGCTGAAATCCTGGCCAACGATGCCCCCATCCGCGCCCTGGCGGCGCGCATCGCCGAAGCCCGGGACGTGCTGTATCTCGGCCGCGGCGCCTGCTTTCCGATCGCCCTCGAAGGGGCGCTGAAGTTGAAGGAGATCAGCTATATCCATGCCGAAGCCTATGCCGCCGGCGAAATGAAACACGGGCCGATCGCCTTGATCGACAAATCCGTGCCGGTCATCGCCATCGCGCCTTCGGGGCCGCTGTTCGAGAAAACCGCCTCGAATTTGCAGGAAGCGGCGGCCCGCGGCGGCCAGATTATTCTGTTCACCGATGCGGCGGGGGCAGCCAGGCTCGCCGGGATTGCCGCACAAACCATAATCGTGCCCGATGCCGATCCTTTCGCAAGCCCGATTTTGCACGCCATCCCCGTGCAAATGCTGGCCTATCATGTCGCCATACTCAAAGGCACGGATGTCGACCAGCCGCGCAACCTCGCAAAATCCGTTACGGTAGAGTAAATAATTACCGCGGCCATTTCAGGCTGGTCGCCCCGATACCGTTGGTGTTTTTTGCTTGCTATGCCTCAAGGATTCGTGAACTGAGTGGAAGGCAGCACTGCTTTTTTGAAAAAAAAGCAAAAAAACTTTTATGAATCCAGGTTCGGAGGCGTTGGCGCCTTAACGCCCATGTCCCAGCAGGGCAAAAGTTTTTTGCTGCTTTTTTTCAAAAAAAGCAGCGCTTCCTTCCTTACTCAACTAATCAATTCAAACCGATCGACATCGACCAGCCCCATATCGGTGATTTTCAGATGCGGTATGACGGGCAGCGGCAGGAAGGCGAGTTGCAGGAACGGTTCGGCGAGGCGGCAGCCCATGGCGGCGACGGCCTGGCGCAGGGCGATGAGTTGGCCGCGCACGACGGGGAAGCTGTGCAGGGACATCAGCCCGGCCATCGGCAGGGCGATTTCGCCGATCACTGTGCCGTTCAGCACGGCGACGAAGCCGCCGCCGAGCGTTGTGAGCCGGTTGACGGCGATGGCCATGTCCGCGTTGCTGGCGCCGACGACGCAGACATTATGGCTGTCGTGCCCGACAGATGAGGCGAGCGCGCCGCTTTGCAGGCCGAAGCCTTTGACAAAGCCGCGGCCGATATTGCGGTTTTTGCCATGCCTTGCCAGCACCGCGACTTTCAGCACGTCCTGGTCGAGGTCGATTTCGCGCTGGTGGTGGCGGTACGGCAGGCTGAGCGTCAGATGCTCGGTGACGATCTTGCCGGGAATGATGCCGATGACCGGACCTGTGGGGCCGTTCGCTGGGGTGGCGAAATCCGCTGCGGTGACGTTGCCGAGTTTCATGCTGTCGAGGCCGATCGGCGGTGGTCCCTGGTGGGCGGCGAAATCGATTTCATCGGCGAAGCGGCCGGCGGAGAGCACACGGCGCACGCTGCAGCTTTCGAGGTCTTGCAGCAGCACGATATCCGCGCGTTTGCCGGGGGCGATCATGCCACGGTCGCGCAGACCGAAGCCTTGCGCTGCCGACCAGCTTGCCGTGCGATACGCATGCAGTACCGGCACGCCGCTGCTAATCGCGGTGCGGATCAGGTGATCGAGATGGCCTTCCTCGAAAATATCCAGGGGATTGCGGTCATCGGTGCAGAAGCCGCAGAGGGCGGAGGTTTCCGGCGTGATGGCGGCGGCCAGGGTTTTCACATCCTTGGCGACCGAGCCGTCGCGGATCAGCAGCTGCATGCCTTTGCGCAATTTCTCCTGGGCTTCGGGCAGCGAGGTGGTTTCATGGCAGTTGCGGATGCCGCAGGCGAGATAGGCGTTCAATTCCGCACCGCTGACCATCGGGGCATGGCCGTCGATATGTTCGCCCTGGAAGGCGTAGAGCTTGTCCATCACATCCGGGCGTTTGGCGAAGATGCCGGGGAAATTCATGAATTCGGCAAGGCCGATGACTTTGGGGTGATCCTTGAAGGTCAGCAAATCGGCGGCCAGCAATTCAGCGCCGGAGGTCTCAAGGGCGGTCGCCGGCACGCAGGATGACAGCTGCACCCGCAGATCCATCGCGGTGGCGGCGGCGCTGTCCACAAAATATTGCAAGGCCGGCTTGCCAAGCACGTTGGACAGCTCATGCGGATCGCAGATGTCCAAGCACGTTGGACAGCTCATGCGGATCGCAGATGGCGGTGGTGGTGCCGCGCGGCAGCACGCATTGGTCGAATTGCGCCGGGCTGACCAAGGTGGATTCGCAATGCACATGGGTATCGATAAATCCGGGCACCGCGATCAACCCGCGCCCATCGACCTCCCGCGCGCCGCTATAGGTTTCATAGGTGCCGATGATGCGGTCGCCGCAGATCGCGATATCGCCGGCGGCAATCTCGCCGGTGACGACGTTCAGGAACCTTGTGTTTTTGATCACCAGATCGGCCGGGAGGCGTCCCAGAGCCTGGTCGATGCAGGCTTCCAGGAAACCCGGGGCGACAGCGGCAGGTTTCAATACGGCGTCTTGGCGGCGTTGTCCGCCCAGGTTTGGAAGCAGCCGAGCGCCTCGTCCAGGCATTCGGTCATGCGGGTCAGTTTCACCTCCCGCTCATGCGCCGGCTTGGCGAGTTCCTCATAGAATTTCTGGTCGTCGAAGCCGATTGCCGCGGCGTCCGCCGCTTCGGCCGCGTAATAGACGCGGTCGATGCGCGCCCAGAAGATCGCCGACAGGCACATCGGGCAGGGCATGGCGTTGATGTAGATTTCAGCGCCGGAAAGATCGAAATGCGCGATCGCCGCACTGGCATCGCGGATCGCCGTGACCTCGGCATGCGCGGTCGGGTCATTGGAGGACAACACGCGGTTATGGCCGCGGCCGATGATCTTGCCATCCTTGACGATCACCGCGCCGAACGGGCCGCCATGCTGGCCTGCCATGCCCTGATGCGCCATCGCTATCGCCGCCTGCATGTAGCCGAGGTGCTCGCTCATGCGGGCACCGGCAGGCGGTAGCGGGGCGCGGGGTTGGCAGCGTTCAGCAGGTGCCAGTGTTGCAGGATCAAACCGATTTTCTCGAATACCGTGCGCAGATCGGCGAACTCGCGCTCGATGCGGGCCTGGTGCCCCATGAACCGGTGCGACGGCTCGCCCGAAATCAACCGCGCCCCCGCTGAAATCCGCAACACGCCCATGAACCCCTCCCCATCCGGCTGCGGCAGTTTAACCGGCTGCCCGATATGGCAAATCCGCCTGGCCGCCGCCGCCGCTATGAGAGACGAGAGATCGGCATTAAGCCAGAGATATAATTTGCGCGCATCCTCCGGCGTCAGATATTTCCGCTGTTGCACGGGTGAGCGCAGCATGAAGGTGAATATCGTCTGCTGACGCTCCCATGCGTCATCGGTGTCATGGCGCGTGATCGGCGGCACATCCAGCAAATCCAGTGCGGCGTTGGCGCTGATCTCAGCCCGCACCACCTCGCCAAAGCCTTGCAAAATCTGCAAACGCCGCGCGGTACTGATGCGGCCGACCGCGTTGATTTCCGCCAGGGCCGCATGCCAGCGCAACGCCAGCCCATAATTGCCGAGCGGCGGCAAGGCCGCGGCAGCCCGGCAGGTGGCAGGAAATTCGTCCCGCCCGAAATACGCATCCAGCCCCGCCGGCAAAGCCCGGTGCGCAAAGCGCGCGGCGATGCCTGCCGGCAGCAAGGCCGCACCGGCAAATGGCGGGCCGGTAAAAAACTTCGACCCGGTGATCAGCACCACCGCGCCGAGGGCCAGATACGCCCTGATCGAGGCTGACGAGAGCCGGCTTTGGCAGGCATCCACCACGATATCCAGCCGGTCACCATGCTGCGCCCGCAGATCCCGCAGACACGCAAACCCTGGGGCCAGCAGCCCGGTTTTTGAAAGATCGAGCACATGCAGCATGACCCGCTGGCCGGCATTGATGCCGATCGCCACGGTGGTGCGCAGCTCCGCCTCGACCGCGGCGGCAGTGCGCAAGGCCCCGCTCGGATGGCGCAATGCCACATTGGCGAGCCTGGTGTCGGCACGAAATCCGGCAATCGGGGCTTCGAACGTCACGTCATGGCCGAGTGCCGTATCCACCGCGAAATGCAGCCCGCGCGCCGCCATCGGCACGCCGCGTCCGGTCTCTTCGCTGGCGATCAATATGTTCAGGATCGGCAGTGCCGGGACCGCCAGATGCGTCAGCGCCAGGGCCAGCAATTCGGTATCCGTGCCGGAGGCGGCCAGCACGATGGCCGTGCCCTTTTGCAGCCCGATTTCCCGGCTCAGGCCGCGGCGCACCGCGTGCAGGGCCGCCGCCACCGGACGGCGCAGCTCGCCGCACAGCAATTTCGCCGTGGTCTGCAACCGCACCCGGTCCGCGGCCACATAGCCGCGCTCGGATGACGAGGATGCCGTCGACGAGGCAAAGGTGATCGCCCAGGGCCGCGCCCGGTGGCTGCAGCCATAGCCGTTCAGCGCCGTTACCGGGTCACGTTGCAAGCGGATATCCCCGCCGGTTTCCATCAGCGATTCGACAGTGCCGAGATGGCCCCAGATTTTGCGTATCTGCGCGGCATCGGCCGCCGGCAGAACCGTCGTGGCACCCAGTTGCAACGGCGCCAGCACGGTCCAGATTTTCGTCAGCTGCATTGCCGACGGCGCCACCTCCGCCGCCATCTCCGCCACCCAGAACGGCAGCTTTGCCGCTGCGGTGTCCTCGGCCATGATGAACAACGCCGCCGTACGCGCCGCCGCCAGCCCGGCCCGCGCGGTGGTAACACCTGGTTTGCGCATCAGGTAGCTCAGCTCCAGCGCATGGCGCAGGTAAAAACCCTGCAGCGCCGGCGGCGTATCACCGAAGGTGACGATACCATCCGGCGCCACCTCGAAAGCCAGCGCCGTCTCTCCCAGGTCAGCGATGATCCCGGTGAATGCGGAAAACTCCGCCAGCGCCCGCAACGCGGCGATTTCAAGCTGACGCTCAGCGTGACGAAAAGAATTAAGAGTCAAAGCCTGCCGCATGGGCTGGAACCTACCGCATGACGGTCGGTTGATCCAGGCTTGGTAAATCGAGCGAAAACTGCCGGGCGCAATCCTGCGCGATGGCGTAGCCGGCATCGGCATGGCGCATCACCCCGGTCGCCGGGTCGTTCCACAGCACATTGGCGATGCGCCGCGCGGCTGCCGGCGTGCCATCGGCACAGATCACCATGCCGGAATGCTGGCTGAACCCCATGCCGACGCCGCCGCCATGGTGCAGCGAGACCCAGGTGGCCCCGGAGGCGCAGTTCAGCAGCGCGTTCAGCAGCGGCCAGTCGGAGACCGCATCGGAGCCGTCGGCCATCGCCTCGGTCTCGCGGTTCGGCGAGGCGACGGAGCCGGAATCCAGATGGTCACGGCCGATGACGACGGGGGCGGAAAGCTCGCCCCTGGCCACCATTTCATTGAAGGCGAGGCCGAGGCGGTGACGGTCGCCGAGGCCGACCCAGCAGATGCGCGCCGGCAGGCCCTGAAAGGCGATGCGTTGGCGCGCCATATCCAGCCAATGGTGCAGGTGTTTATCGTGCGGCATCAGCTCCTTCACCTTGGCATCGGTCTTGTAGATATCCTCAGGGTCGCCGGAGAGGGCGGCCCAGCGGAACGGCCCGACGCCGCGGCAGAACAGCGGGCGGATATAGGCCGGCACAAAGCCTGGAAAGTCGAAGGCGTCGGCGACACCTTCCTCTTTGGCCATCTGCCTGATGTTGTTGCCGTAATCCAGCGTTGGCACGCCGAGCCTGGCAAATGCCAGCATGTGGCGGACATGTTCGGCCATCGAGAGCCGTGCCGCGCGTGCCACCGCTTGCGGGTCGGTCTCGCGCCTCGCGGTCCACGCGCCGATGGTCCAGCCCTGCGGCAGATAGCCGTTGACCGGATCATGCGCCGAGGTCTGGTCGGTCAGCACATCCGGCTTGATGCCGCGCTCCAGCATGTCCTTCAGCACGTCGACGATGTTGCCGAGCAGGGCGACGGAAATGGGTTTATGCGAGCGGCGCAGGATTTCCAGCGCCTCGTCCAGCGTGCCGGCAGCGACATCGACGTAACGCGTTTTCAGGCGCATTTCGATCCGGCTCGGCTGGCATTCCACCGCGATGCAGCTGGCGCCGGCCATGGTGGCAGCCAGCGGCTGCGCGCCGCCCATGCCGCCGAGCCCGGCGGTGAGGATCCATTTGCCGGTGAGATCGCCGCCGAAATGCTGGCGGCCGACCTCGACGAAGGTTTCATACGTGCCCTGCACGATGCCCTGGGTGCCGATATAGATCCAGGACCCGGCGGTCATCTGCCCGTACATCATCAGACCCTTGCGATCGAGCTCGTTGAAATGCTCCCAATTCGCCCAATGCGGCACCAGATTCGAATTGGCGATCAGCACGCGCGGCGCATCGGCATGGGTGCGGAACACGCCGACCGGCTTGCCGGATTGCACCAGCAACGTTTCATCGCCTTCCAGCCGCCGCAAGGTATCGACGATGCGGTCATAGGCATTCCAGTCCCGCGCCGCGCGGCCGATGCCGCCATACACCACCAGCTCTTCCGGGCGCTCGGCGACCATCGGGTCCAGATTGTTCATCAACATGCGCAACGGCGCTTCGGTCTGCCAGGATTTGGCGGATAGACTATTGCCATGCGGGGCGCGGATGATGCGGGCGTTGTCGAGACGGTTCATGATTGGCTTCCTGCGAAATTCAAGGCGGCGGTGAGAATTGTTTCGAGCATTTCGCGCAACGGCGCGGCAGCGGCGGCATCGTAAAGCCCTGGCCAGTTGCCCTCATTCGGCACCGCCGGTTCGGCCATATAGCCGCGGCAGGCCAGCTCCATCTGCACCGCATGAATGCCGTTTGCCGGTGCGCCGTAATGCCGGGTGATCCAGCCGCCCTTGAAGCGCCCGTTCACCACATTTGTGTAGCCGCGCGCCGCCGCACAGATCGCCGCGATGTCCGCCGTCAGCGCGGGCGCGCAGGCGGCACCGTCATTGGTGCCGATATTGAACTGCGGCAGCACGCCGGGAAACAGACGCGGCACCTGGCTGCGGATCGAATGGCAATCATACAGCACCATTGTTTCATGCAGCGCCCGCAGTCGCGCCAGCTCGGCGGCCAGGGCGGCGTGATACGGGTCGAAATAGGCCGCCCGCCGTGACGCGATTTCCGCCTCATCCGGAGCCTGTGTGTACAGCGTCTCGCCATCGAAGGTGGTTACCGGGCACAACCCGGTGGTGGCCTGCCCCGGATACAGCGAGGCCCCGGATGGATCGCGATTCACATCAATCACCGTGCGCGACAAGGCGGTACTGACGATCGTCGCCCCCAGCCGCAAAGCAAAATCATACAGCAGCGGCAGATGCCAGTCCGCATCCTTGCGCGCCAGCCATGGCGAGACCAGCCGGGCCTCGATTTCAGCCGGTATCTCGACCCCGGCATGCGGGATGCTCAGCAGCAAAGGTGCCGCCCCGCGCTGGACCGAAATGAAACTCATACCACCCCCGGCAGTGCCGGCACCGCCTGCAGAACCGCGCCGTCGCGTAGCAGCTGCACGGCGGCGGCGATGTCCGGTGCGGCATAACGGTCGTCATCCAGGAACGGCACCACCGCGCGCATTTGTGCCCGCACCGTTTGCAGCGGGGCGCTGGAGAGCAGCGGCGCATGGAAATCGCAACCCTGTGCCGCCGACAGCAATTCGATGGCGATGATGGCGCGCAGATTATCCGTCATCGCCAGCAGCCGCCGCGCGCCGTGCGCTGCCATCGAGACATGATCCTCCTGGTTTGCCGAGGTGGGGATGCTGTCCACCACTGCCGGAAACGCCCGCCCCTTGTTTTCGGATACCAATGCCGCCGCTGTGACCTGCGGGATCATGAAGCCGGAATTCAGCCCCGGCCGCGGCGTCAGGAACGCCGGCAGGGTGGAGAGGGCCGGGTCCATCAGCATCGCCATCCGCCGCTCGGCGATCGAGCCGATCTCGCATACCGCCATGGCGATCATATCGGCGGCGAACGCCACCGGCTCGGCGTGGAAATTGCCGCCGGACAAGGCCTCATTCGTGTCGCTGAAAATCAACGGGTTGTCGGTCACGCCATTGGCCTCGGTGGCCAGCGTGACCGCCGCCTGGCGCAGCACATCCAGGGCCGCCCCCATCACCTGCGGCTGGCAGCGCAGGCAATACGGGTCCTGCACCCTGGTATCGCCCGCCAGATGCGATTGCCGGATTGCGCTGCCCGCCATCAGCCCGCGCAAGGCGGTGGCCACCTCGGCCTGGCCCTGATGCCCGCGCAAGGCATGGATACGCGGGTCGAAGGGCGCATCGGAACCGCGCGCCGCATCGGTCGACAAGGCGCCAGTGACCAGGGCCGTGCGAAACAGCGTGTCCGCCTCGAACAACCCGGCCAGCGCATAAGCGGTGGAGAACTGCGTGCCGTTCAGCAGCGCCAACCCTTCCTTCGGCCCCAGCACCACCGGGTGCAGCCCTGCCGCCGCGAGGCCCGCTGCCGCCGGCATGCGTTCCCCGCCGGCATGGACCTCGCCCACGCCGGTCATCGCCGCCGCCAGATGCGCCAGCGGTGCGAGGTCGCCCGAGGCGCCCACCGAACCCTGCGCCGGCACCACCGGGATCACATCGCGCGCCAGCATCGCCACCAGCAATTGCAGCGTGGCGGCGCGCACCCCGGAGGCACCTTGCGCCAGGGAACAGAATTTCAGCGCCATCATCAGCCGTGCGATGGCGACCGGCATCGGCTCACCGGTGCCGGCGGCATGCGACAGCACCAGATTGCGCTGCAAACTCTCCAGATCCGCCGCCTCGATGCGCACCGTCGCCAGCTTGCCGAAGCCGGTATTGATGCCATAGACCGCCTCGCCCTTGGCGACGATCGCCGCCACCACCGCCGCACTGCGTTCGACCGCGGGCAGGCAGGCGGGGTCCAGCCCGGCCGCGCCGCCGCCATACACCGCGCGCCATTGCGCCAGTGAAACGTTACCTGCTTGCAGGATCATGAGGCGCTCCAAATACGTTGATATAGCGGATTATCCCCGATGCGGTACACCAGCTCCGCCGGCTGCTCGATATCCCAGATCGCCAGATGGCAGGCTTTGCCTTCCTCCAGCGTGCCGACGCGATGCGCCCGCCCCAGGGCCGTGGCCGCGTGGCGCGTCACGCCCAGCAGGCATTCCGCGACGGTCATGCGGAATTGCGTGGCCGCCATGTTCATCGCCAGCAGCAGCGAACTCAAAGGCGAGGTGCCGGGGTTGTGATCGGTCGCCACCGCCATCGGGACATTATGATGTCGGAACAGCTCGATCGGCGGTATTTGCGTCTCCCGTAATGTATAGAATGCGCCCGGCAGCATCACCGCCACGGTGCCGGCGGCGGCCAGTGCGGCCACGCCGGCGGCATCGGTATATTCCAGATGATCTGCCGACAGCGCGCCGAACGAGGCCGCCAGCGCCGCGCCGTGGCTGTTGGAGAGTTGATCCGCATGCAGTTTCAGCGGCAGGCCATGCGCCTGCGCCGTGCTGAATACGTGGGCGATCTCGGCAGGCGAAAACGCGACGCTCTCGCAAAATCCATCGACGGCATCGGCAAGTTTTTCCTGCGCGATCAGCGGGATCAGGCGTTCGCACAGCAGCCTGAGATAAGCGTCCCGATCGCCCTCCGGCGGCACCGCATGGGCGCCGAGGAACGTTGCCGCCACATCCACATCCCGGCTTGCTGCGATTGCGCGGATCACCCGCAGCAGCCGCAACTCGGTGGCCTCCTCGAGCCCATAGCCGGATTTGATCTCGATGGTGGTCACCCCTTCGGCGATCAGCGCATCCTGGCGCTGCAAACTGCCCGCCAGCAACTCGGCCTCATCGGCGGCGCGGGTGGCGCGCACCGTGGCGGCAATCCCGCCACCGGCCGCCGCGATCTGCTGATAGCTGGCGCCGTTCAGCCGCGCCTCGAACTCCGCGGCGCGGTTGCCGCCATAGGTCAGATGCGTATGGCAATCGATCAGCCCCGGGGTGATCCAGCGGTTTTCGCAATCCACCACGGTATCGGCCGCCAGCTCCTGGCGAGGGCCGGCATGGATGATCCGCCCGTCCCGTTCGGCCACCATGCCGTTGAGCACCACCCCGAGGCCCGGCAGACCCGGCGCCATGGTGGCCAGACGCGCATTGATGAAAACCCGGTCGGCACGCATCGCCACCTCGAAAAAACCGCTTTGCGGCTTGTGTGAAGTTGTATATACATTATGGCAGAACAAAGAGGCTGTCCAGTGGCGTTTCATCTGTTTTTCAAATCAGCGTTGCTGCCCGCCGGCTGGGTGGATGATGTCCGGCTGACGGTCGCGGATGGGGTGATCCAGAGTGTTACGACCGGTGCCGCACCCCATGCCGAAGATGAACGCCACGCCATCGCCATTCCCGGCATGGCCAATCTGCACAGCCACGCCTTTCAGCGCGCCATCGCCGGCCTCACCGAATCCCGCGGCTCTGCCACCGACAGTTTCTGGTCCTGGCGCGCCCTGATGTACCGCTTTGCCCACAGCATGACGCCGGAGGATGTGCAGGCGGTGGCCGCCCAGGCTTTTGCCGAAATGCTGGAAACCGGGTTTTGCGCGGTCGCCGAATTTCATTATCTGCATCACAGCCCGGACGGCACGCCCTATGCGGACATCGCCGAAATGGCGGGGCGCATTGCCGCCGCCGCGTCCGAGACCGGCATCGGCCTGACGCTGCTGCCGGTGTTCTACGCCCATGCCGGTTTCGGCGGTCTGCCGCCTGCCGCCGCGCAACGCCGCTTCATCAGCACCCTCGACCAATACGTCGCACTTTACCAAGGCTGCGCCGCTCTCGCCGCCACGGGCATTGCCCCGCATTCCCTGCGCGCCGTCACCCCACAGGAACTCAGCGCGCTTACCAGCCTGGCACCCGGCCGGCCCCTGCACATCCACATCGCCGAGCAGATCCGGGAGGTCGAGGATTGCCTGGCCTGGAGCGGCGTCCGGCCCCTCACCTGGCTGCTCGACCATGCGCCGGTGGCGGATAACTGGTGCCTGGTCCATGCCACCCATGCCACCGCGGATGAACGCGCCCGCATCGCCGCAACCGGTGCGGTGGCCGGGCTGTGCCCGCTGACCGAAGCCAATCTCGGCGACGGTATTTTCGATGCCGTGGACTACGCCGCGCAACAGGGACGCTTTGGACTCGGCTCGGACTCCAATGTGCAGATCAGCGCCGCTGCGGAAATCCGCCAGCTGGAATATTCCCAGCGCCTGCTGCACCGCCAGCGCAATAGCCTCGCCAGCGCCACGCAGCCCGCCACCGCCACCGCCATCCACGCCGCCGCCACCCAAGGCGGGGCGCAAGCCCTGGGGCGCGCGCTGTCCGGGCTGCGGCCAGGTGCCGCGGCGGATATCGTCACCCTGCAGCCCGGCTACGCCGCCACCCCTGCCGATGCCCTCAACATCGCCGTGTTTGCCGCGCCCCAGCCGATGATCGACTGCGTGTGGGCCGCCGGGCGGCAGCTCGTCAGCGCCGGCCGGCACCGCCACGCCGTGCCCATCCGCGAAAAATTCGACAGCACCATGGCGCGGCTGCTGGCGTGAGCAAACCGGCACCGCTTTACGAACGGGTGAAAACCCATATCCGCCACCAAATCGCCACCGGGGCCTGGCCGGACCACGCCCGCCTGCCCTCCGAATACCAGCTGATGGAAACCTTCCAGGCCTCCCGCATGACCGTGCACCGCGCTTTGCGCGAGATCTCCGCCGAGGGGCTGATCACCCGCATTCAGGGTGCCGGCAGCTTCGTGCAGCAGCAAAAACCCCGCTCCGCTTTGATGGAAATTACCGATATCGCGGCCGATATCGCGGCCCGTCACCATCGGCACAGCGCCACGATCATCACCCTCGAAACCCGCCACGCCGGTGCTGTCCTCGCCGCCGAATTCAACCTGCCTACTGGTGCCGCGCTGTTTTACTCCCTGATCGTGCATCATGAGGATCGCCGTGCCGTGCAGCTCGAGGAACGCTACATCGCCCCGGCCTTCGCCCCGGCCTATATGGAGCAGGATTTCACCCGCCGCAGCACCGCCAGCTACCTGCAAATGCTCGCCCCGCCCAGCGCGGTTGAGCACGTCATTCACGCCATCAGCCCGGATACCGCGGCGCAGAGCCATCTCGGCATCACCCCGCAGGAGCCCTGCCTGCGCCTGATCCGGCGCACCTGGACCAAAGCCGGCCCTGCCACCAAATCCATCCTCACCCATCCGGGCTCGCGCTACAGCCTCGGCAGCCGCTTTGAATTTGCCTTACCAACAGCTAAACAACCGGCGCTGTAATCTTCAGGAGTTGTCTTGGCCGCCTTCAATACCGAAACCGTTCTCGAGGTCCGCCACTGGACCGACCGGCTGTTCAGCTTTACCGCCACCCGCGATCCCGCTTTTCGCTTCACCAATGGCCAGTTCACCATGATCGGCCTCGAGGTCGAGGGCAGGCCGCTGCTGCGCGCCTACAGCATGTGCAGCGCCAACCATGAAGACCGGCTGGAATTCTTCAGCATCAAAGTGCCGGACGGCCCGCTGACCTCCCGCCTGCAACATCTGCAACCCGGAGACCGGCTGCTGGTCGGCCGCAAACCGGTCGGCACCCTGGTGCAGGACAGCCTGCTGCCCGGCCGGATCCTGTACCTGCTCGGCACCGGCACCGGCCTCGCGCCGTTCGTCAGCATCATCAAGGACCCGGATGTCTACGACCGCTTCGAACACATCGTGCTGGTGCACGGCTGCCGCGAAATCGCCGAACTCGGCTACGGCGAAATGATCGTGGAGCAGCTGCGCCAGGACGAGGTGTTCGGCGAACTTGCCGCCGGCAAACTGCTGTACTACCCGACCGTCACTCGCGAACCCTTCCGCAACATGGGCCGCATCTCCACCCTGCTGGACACCGGCAAACTCCCGGCCGACCTCAACCTGCCGGCACTCTCGCCGGCCACCGCCCGCATCATGCTGTGCGGCAGCCCGGAAATGCTGCACGATTTGAACGCCATGCTGCTGGCACGGGGGTTTACCGAAGGCAGCCATTCCGAGGCTGGCCATTTCGTTATCGAAAAGGCTTTTGTGGAGAAGTAAAGCAGAAGCAAGCGCTACTTTTTTGAAAAAAAGTAGCAAAAAACTTTTGATCCGCTTCGCGAGGCGTTTGGCTGACGGCGCCCCGGACCCGGCAGAAAATTTATGCTGGGAGATGGGCGTTGTCAGCATCACGCCCTTGGTCCAGACTCATAAAGTTTTTTTGCTTCTTTTTGTTCACAAAAAGAAGTGCTTGCTTAATCTAATAACCGAGATACTGCCTTAACATCCAGCTTGTCGTTATCGTTGCGCGGCATTGTGGGGATGATGCGGAACAGCGTGGGCACGGCGTGGCTTTCCAGCCGTGCGCGCAGGTTTGCCAGTACGGCGTCCTCGTCGAAGCCCTGCCCTGGTACCGCCTCGATGATCGCCGCCAGGGTCTCGCCATGCTTGACCACCAGCACCACCGGCCAGCCGCAGCTGCGGATCGCCGCGGCGATTTCATCCAGCTCCACCCGGTGGCCGTGGATTTTTACCTGGAAATCCGTTCTGGTTCTGAAATATATTTCGCCATTTATGCGTTCTGCCCAGTCGCCGGTGAAATAGCCGCGCTGCGGCTGGCCTGCCAGCATTACCGGGCGGAACGCTGCGGCGGTCTGCGCGGCATTTTCCCAATAGCCGGCGGCCAGCTGCGGCCCGGTGATCACGATCTCTCCCTCGTCTTCATGGGCGCCGCCTATCAGATGCAGCCCCATCCCCGGCACTGGCGCGCCGAGTGCTGCCGAGGGTTTGCATAATGCCTCGAAACTCTCAGGGCGCAGGGTGAGCGCCGTCATCGACACCGTGGCCTCGGTCGGCCCGTAGGTGTTCTGCACCATCAGCTCCGGGCGTGCCGCGAAGATCGCCCGCAGATGCTCCGGCAGCAGCGGCTCGCCGCAGAAATTCATCAGCCGCAAGGAGGCCAGATGAGCCGCCGTCACGTCGCCTGAGCGCATCATCAGCGCCACCAGGCTCGGCACCGAATTCCAGATGGTGACCCGTTGCGTGCGGATCAGCCGCGCCGGCAGCAGCCGGTCTGCACGCGTTGTCACCGGCAGCAGCAGCCCGCCGAAGCACAGCGCGCCATAGATTTCCGTCACGCTGATATCAAAGCCGATATTGCCGTATTGCGCCCAGCGGTCGGTGATGCCGGGGGCAATGCGATGCGCGATCCAATCGACAAAATGCCCCAAGGCGGCGCGCGACACGCATACGCCTTTCGGGGTGCCGGTGGAGCCGGAGGTGAACATCACATAGGCAAGATCATGCCGGGACACCGCCGGTAATGCCGCCGGCGGCACCGCCGGCCCCAGCACCATTGCGGCCGGCAGCAGCCCGGCCAGTGCTGCCGCCAGCGTGCCCTGCGCCACGATGAAATCCGGCTGCACCGCGGCGGCGATCGCCATGATTTTGGCCTCCGGTGCGGCGGTATTCACCGGTGTGTAGAGCCCGCCGGCGAGCCCGGCGCCAAGCATCGCCGCATAGGCCGCCGCCCCGGCCGGCAGGGCCACCAGCACGCGCGGCGGCGGGCCGGCCGGCCGCACGTTGAAGCGCGCCGCAAACCCCGCGGCCCAGCCCAGCAGCTCGCTGTACAGCGTGGTTTTATCGCCCTCGATCACCGCCGGCCGGCTGCCGTGCCGGCGCGCCATTTCAATGAACCGGCCGAGCGGGTCCATCAAGCCCGATGCCGCATAATCACCGCGGCAAGGTCCCCGACATTGCGCAAACCATCGATCTCGGCATTGGAAAACTGAAACCCGTAGGCTGCCTCGCACGCCATGATGATGTCGATCTGCCGGAAACTGTCCCAGCCCTTGATATCCTGTGCCTCTGTCAGCGGCGTTAAAACGATGCCGCCGCGGGCAAACACCGTCTCGAAAATCGCCGTCAGCGCGGCATAGATGTCTCGCTCCGTCATCGACCCTGCTCTTGCCCGTAGCCATCTGAAATGTAAATAAATATCCTTAATCCTTGGACGGGCCGGTTTTGCTGCATGAATGAGCTTGCGTCATCGCTTTCGGCCTACCGTCTGCCGATCGAGGATGTCCTCATGCAGTTCGAGAGCCTCGGCAAGAATTGTGAACTCGGCATCGTGCAACGCTGCGCCGGCATCGAGCCGCTCGGGCTGTTCCGCTTCGCTTTCACGCCGCTGGCCCCGCTGCTGCGCTGCGTGGCAGAGAGCTTCGCCGGCCTTGCGCGGGAGGACAACGTCCGGCTCGAAACCGCTGCCGACGGCGAATACATGGTGCGGCTCAGCGATTACGGTTTTGTCTATCATACCGCCCGCAAAACCGGCGAGATCGACCCCGAACAGCTGCGTGAGGATGAGGTGCGGCGGCTTGGGTTCATGATCCGCAAATTGCGGGCCGAATTGCAATCGCCGGCAAAAATTTTCGTGCGCTACGGCGAGGGTCCGGAGGATTTCGACGCCATCAAAACTCTGCAGGCTGAGCTGCGCCGTTTTGGCCCGGTCAAGCTGCTGTGGGTCACCGAAGCAACCCCGGCTCAGCGGCCTGGTACTGTCACTATGCTCGAGCCTGATTTGATGCACGGCGCCATCGACAAATTCGCCCATTCAGATGACGCCCAGAGCACCAGCTTCACCTGCTGGGCCGATCTGTGCCGCAACGCTCTGGCGCTGACCCAGCTGCAAGCCGGTCCGGGCACGGCGCTCAGCGCCCCCTGGCGCGGCAATGCGGCAGCGAATCTGCTGGCCGGCAGGCTCACCGCTGCGGGCCAGAGTGACATCACTGAAATCACTGTCTCCGGCCTCGCGCCGAACAGAATGTACACCGCCTCGCTGTGGATCAAAGCCGGCCCGATCCCGCCCGATACCGCGAGGCTGATCGCCGACGGGCTGAACTCACGGCGCACCCGCCGCGCCAACCCCCCCTTTATGGGGGCAATGGCAGCGCCTGGAAGTCAGCTTCCGTACGCCTGTTGAGTTCGAGGCCCTGCGCCTGCGTCTGCTGCTGACCGGGCCGCCCGATGCCGCGGTTTCGACCACCTTCTGGCGGCTTGAGCCTGGGCTGTTCGTCGATGATGATGCCGTGCCGGAGGCTGTCAGCTTCGCCGCTGGATTTGTAATGCCGGGGCCGGTGCAATGGCAATCAGCCGGTGCGGCAAACGCCTTGGCGGCATTGCCGCCGCCGGTGCCGGGCCTGCCGGTTTACGCCCACCGCCTGCACGCCGAAACCACCGTCGAGACCGCCATCGTTGTCCGTAAAAGGCAGGATTTGGTCGATGCGCATGAAACCTATGAGACGGCAGTCTGGATCTGGATACCCACGGCCTTTCAGGGTGAGCAGGTCAGCCTGGTCATCGAAGGCTTTCCCAGCATCAGCGCCACCATCGCCGTCCTTAGCCAGCGCGACACCTGGCAGCAGATCAAAAGTGCCGCCACCATCCCCGCCGGCGCGCCAGTGCTGTTCGCCAGCTTTTTTGTCCTGGCACAGGCTGGCGCGATTTTCTTTTCCAGCGGGTGGACCTGCCTGCCGCTTGATGATTGATCGGAAACACTAAATTTCCAGGGCAGCCTCAGGGTATTCGATCATAAGCTGTCGTTGCGCCTGGGTACTTTTCCATTCGCCGACTTTTGTATAAGCTGACTGCCGATCATAGACCGTAATGGTGTTGAGGACGGCTGGAACTTTTCGGTAATCCTGATCATTGAAACCTTCAAAACAATAAACAGTTTCTATCCGGTTGGATAATAAAGCCACGCCTATTCCGAATGTACCAAAACCGAATACCAGGTGCCGCGCATTGATCAGAGCAGCCAGGTCTTCTTGCAATGTACCATTTTGAGTTCTGAAAGCTATGCCCTCATCTTGCAAAAAGCTTATACAGAGTTGGATGCAAGGGTTTCCAAAATCTTCGAAAACCAACCTGACACATTTAATGAATTGCTGTTCAACAGCATGACGAATAACGGTCTTATAGAACGAAAAAGGCGGCTGCGTGTATCCGGAAGCAGCATTGGCATCGGCAAAAATATCGCCGGCTCTGAAATGAATGGTCAGTTCGTTATCATATTTTATATCATCTGAGTCTGAAAGTTTCTGAAGCAAGTAAGGCCGAACCACATCATGAATAATTTGCTGCCGCTCAATAGCGGTTGCAGTCTGTAAAATAGATTCAAGGTCCTCTTGGAAAAAGAAATCGCCTGCCAAAAAAATGCCATTTTCCTCAACATCCGATACATCAGGGATATAGCACACGCCATCGTAGATAAATGGCTCGCGGAGGTTCAACAGACCCTTGCTCATCACTTTGATATATTTTAGGCCAAGCCGCCTTGCCACAATCGTTGCATTTATGAATTGTATAAGCTGATTTCCAAGACGCCCGATATGCGTCAATCTCAAACCGATCAAATTTATCTCGCCGCTGTTCAAATCATCGCCTTCCATAAAATAGGCCATGCCAAACATGTTTTTCTCGACACTCAGTGCAGAGCTGTAATCTCCTTTAAGCGAAATTTCATGGAGACCGTAGCGGCTTTTCAAAGCACTTCCGGCAAGCGCGTAAACCTCGACCTGGGCCAGGTGAAGATAGCCTGCTTCGGCAAGCGAGACACGAACATAACGCGCGGCCATCCTGCATCCTAGCGGCAGGATCAACGGTGCCCCCAACGTACCGCCTAGAAAATACACATGTCCTGAATGGATGAATGTCCAAGACGATCCGTCCTGAGAAATTTCTACCTGGCAGGTGCTGGCGCGCTCCGGCAACATATCCAGCCGGTTATGCAGAACAATTTGCTCGATGGCATAGATATCTAGAAGATCAACCATCCACCACGGTTTGTCCTCAAAATCCGTGTGAAATCCAAATGTATCCGGCATAACACCGGTGACCGCGCCAGCGGCGCCAATCTCTGTGGACCAGATCGATAAACTGCTTTGCGAAGCCGGTTTGCCCTTAGCCACATTCACATACATAAAACAAAATACCTATCAGCGGATCAGATTGCCGGCGCGGCTTCCCAAAGACGCACTGCCGGCGGATTATAGGCTTTCATACCACCGGCGATCCTGCCCTCCACGAAATCCAGAAACGCCTCCGGATCAGCCATCGGTGCCCCCGCCAGGTCCCAGAAGGCAAATTGCCACCAGGCGGTTTTCAGCATCCGTTCGATCACTGCCGCGGAAAACCGGTATTTCTTGATGACCGCCGGATTGCCGGCCGCCACCGCATAGGGCGGCACATCCTTGGTCACCACCGCACCGGCGCCGATGATCGCGCCATCGCCGATCCTCACCCCCTGGCAGATGAACGCGCCATGACCGATATAAACATCGTTGCCGATCACCGTATGCTGCGGATGGATACCCGTCTCAGCCGGCACAAACCCCGCCGCCTCGCGGCATTCCAGCTCCAGCACGGATGGCAACGGCGTGTAGAATACCGGCGAGGTGCTGGCCCAGGTGACCGGATGGTTGCCGCGCCCGACCTGCACATCCTCGCCGATCGAGGTATACCGGCCAATCCTGGCGCCGAAATAAAACCCGCTCACCGCATAGGAAAACGCGCCCAGTTCAAGTGAGAAGGCCACATTCATCCATTTCAGGCTGCAAGGCGGCTCAAAAACGCAGTCGGCCGGCAGCGTGAACGCATCGTGCAGGGTGGAAACCCCGGCGGCCTGCAGGGCGGCTTTCAGCGCCGTGCTCACCGTCACCGTGCGGTCCATCGCCGGCGGCCGAGGCGCTGGGTGAACCTCCTGCCGTGCGGCCTCAACGGGGGCCTCTACGGGGGCAAAATGCCAGCCGCAAGTATACAGCGTGTCGCCTGCATCCGCCAGCACATACAGGCTGTGCATCGTCGCCGTTTCATGCGCCGCCATGCGCACCGTCACGCCGATCTTCTGCCAGGTCTCGCGCCGCACCACCTCCGCCCGCGTTACTTCGACGGAAGCATGGCCATCCACCACCATGCTCACCTCATGGCCGGTAAAGGACAGCGGCAGCCAAACCCACACCGTGCCCCGGTACAGTTGCTCAGGCTTCACGTGGCGGATGCGCTGCGTCACCACCATCCCGGTCTCGATCCGAGTCGGCAGGATCAAACTATGCCGGTACACCGTCAGCCCGGCGACCGGGGGTGCCACCCCATCCGCGATGGCGGTCGAGGCGCCGGTCGAAAAAAAATCGTTTCTTTCATCAGCCGCCGGTGCGGCCGCCAAATCAGATGATTGCATGATCGGAAATCCTTGAATCATGAGCGGGAGCGTCAAGGTTGAAGGCATCCGGCCGGCTGTTCAACCCGGCCCAGTCGATGCCCGCCAGCAGCTTCAGCCACGCGCTGACATCGATTGGAAACGGCAGCACCAGGCCGAACCCCGCCGCCCGCACCCGGTCGGCCGGCGCGCCGATATCGGGCACCACCGGCAGCAGCCCGTGCCGCACCGCTTCGGTCAGCGTATAGGAAAAAGTCTCCGGCCAGCCATGCAGGAAAAGTGCCACCCTGGCATCGGCCGCATCCAGCAGCGCCGGCAGCGTGGCAGCGGTATAGGGGCCGGAAACCGTGACATTATCAAGCGCTGCCAGTTGATCGTCGATATCGGTGTAGCCGATCACGTGAAAGCGGAAATCCGGATGCGTGAAACGCGCCCGTTCGGCCATCGCCAGCAGCCGCCGCGAGCCTTTATGCGGGCCCACCGCCCCCAGCAGCACGATGTTATGCACTGCCCCGGCGCGCAACCTTTCAGGAAACGCGCCATCCACATGCGGATGCGCCACCGCCTCCACATCCACTCCGGCAAACGCAAGGCCGTAACGCCGCGCCGTATCGCCGGACGGTGCGACCACCCGCCCGGCGGCCTGCAGAAGCCGGCCGAACAAGGCCCGATGCGCGGCCGGGCTCAGCCGTTGCAGTTTGGACCCCTCATGCGCCCCGCCGATTTTCACGCAGCGCGCGCACACCTCCGGCCCCGGCAGATGGCAATACTCATCCACCGCGTTGATCAGGGTCACGCGCGGACACATGGCATAATAATCATGCAGATAAACCACGCTGCGCCGGCTTTGCATGAACGGGATCAGGCGTTCGATGAACCGCTCGTCATAGCCCAGCACCTGATGCAGCTCGACATAGCCGATCGCCGCCGCGGTCAGCACATCGAATAATTCGTCCATCTCACTTGCCATGAAGACCGCCCGCAAGCGCAGCGCCTCGATGTTGAATTCGATCACCCCATCGGCCCGGCTGCTCAGCACCGCCGGCGCAGCACCCGCATAGCCGATGGTCGCGGCGATATCCGTGACGGCTTTTTTGGTGCCGCCGATGAAACCATTCACCAAAATCAGCGCAAATCGCTGCCCCGCCGCTACCGCCCGGCGCAGCCGGTGCGCATCCAGGCTCCAGCGCGCCACCCGCAGCCCATCCTGGCTTTCATAAGCCATAACGGTCGCGGTGTATTCCGGATACATCCCCTCCAGCCGCCGCAGATTGCTGGCTTTCAGCGCCTCTTTCTCGGCCCCGAAGGACACGCTTTCCCGATGCTCCACCAGCACCCCGCAGGCGGCGACATGAAGGTAGCCAAGGTCCGCGGCGCGCAAACAGAATTCGTTTTCCTCGCCATAGCCGCGGCCGAAAACCTCATTGAACGCGCCGACGCGGTCCAGCACCGCGCGCCTTATCACCATGCAGAACCCGTGCGCGGTCGGCACCTCGACCACGCGCCCGGCGCTCTCCTGCAAAGCCACCGCCGCCAGCTCATCCCAGCCCGCATCCGCCAGACGCTCCGTCGCCAAGGTCGGATGCGGATAAGAAAAGATCGTCGCATTGTTGGACAAAGCGGTCGCCGTGCCGATCTCTGTGCTGCTGTGCGCGGCCCGCCACAGCTCATCGATGCCGCCGGCAAATATCACGGTATCGGCATTCAACAGCAGCACATCGCCGGTGCGGCAGAACGCCAGCCCGCGATTCACCGTGCGGATGAAACCGAGATTCTGCTGGTTGGTCAGCACCACGACATGCGGATGTGCAGCAAAGCCTTTGAGCATTCCCGCCATCTCGGGCTCCGGCCCGGCATCGTTGATCAGCACCAGCCGGTCGGTCTGCGTCTGCCGCCAGGCCAGCACGCTTTCGATACAGGCGCGGGTGGCCTGCACACCGCGATATACCGGGATTAAAATGGTCAGCCGCCAGTGCGCCGCCGCGGCCGTCGCACTTACCGGCAAATGCACATAATCCGGCCCGTTGCGCCGTTCTGCGATAAACTTCCCCAAAGCCGCCTGCGCCACCGCTGCCTCGGCCGCGTCGCCGCCGCGGATCGCCGCAGCGCCTGCGCGTTTGCCCGCCGCCAGCAACGCCGGACGCCGCCCCGCCATGAACGGGCCGCCGAACAACGCCGCCGTGGCGCCGGCGAGGCGCACCGAAACAGCGGACATGGTCAGCATGCCGGTATCCGGCTTCAGCACGATATCGAACCCGACATCCTGCACCGCGGACACCGCTGCGAGATCGCCACGAAAATTCCCGCTGACGCCACGCCCCACCAAAAGCTCATCGCGCCACACCTCGATTTCGAGGCGCCGTTTGGGCGCATCCGGCGACAGCAGCCACCCGGCGCAGCGGTCCGCCAGCAGCACATCCAGAAAACCTTCGAGCCGTGCTGCATAAAAGCTCTCGGCAAACACAAAATCGCCGACCCGCGCCGTCAACCGCCCTTCAGCCGGCCCGAAACAGGCATCTGGCAGAGGCAGCCTGAAGCGCGCCGGCGCATAGAACGGATCATGCCCCGCCGGTGGGGCGACCGTCTGCACCTCCGCCACCTGGCGTCCTTCGGCATCGTCTATTGCCACCAGCGGCGGTGAAAACCCCGTCACCCGCTCGGTCACCCAGCCTTCGATCACCCCACCGGCCACCGTGATCGCACCGTCGTACAGCCCCGGTCCGGCGATCACAGGGGAGCCGTTCAGCTCGACATCATCGGCCAGCACGCGCAGCTGCGTCGGTGCGGCAAAGCTGGCGACCGCGATGCGGTAAGCGAAATTATTGCGACCGTAGCCGAGTGCGCCCAAATCCTGCCGCGGCAGGCTGGCGCGCCCGGCCCCGGCCACCAGCCCGGCCTCATCGATGACGGTAATGCGGCAATTATCGGTATCGGGTTCGGCGATCGCCCAGCCGGTGATATAAAGCCCGTTGAACTGGTCGGCAAAGCCTTTGACCAGGCCCAAACCTACGTGGCCCGGCCAGCGCGGCGCGACAACAGGGAAAACCCTTCATACGACAGCCGTCCCTCACGAAACCCATCGTTCAGAAAATGCTGGCGCGCCGACAGTACGGCACCGGTCTCAATACCGAACGCCACATCCGGGTAGGTTTTCAAATACCACACCTCATCAAGGCTCACATCGAACGGCAGCCGATCCTCGAAATAGCCGGATTTGATGTAATGTTCACGCCCGGAAGTAAAATCACCCGCCGCGATCGCCTCTCTGACATCATGGTTTTCCGCGGTATACCAGGCCTCGTCGATATCAATCCGCAGGATCAGCGCAAATAACAGAGAATTCAACCGGTCTTCGTGTAATTCCACCCGCCTGGCCGAAACCTGTGGGCCGGCGCCACAGATATACCCGTAAGATAGTGACATAAACGGCTCCCTATCACTGTAGCGATGCAGGCTACAGCTTACTGGAACGTTAAGTTGCCGTAAACCTGCATAACCCTTGCCATGACGATTGCCACGAGGCAGAAGCTGAAATTTCGGGGAAGAGTGGCCGAGTGGTTTAAGGCAGCGGTCTTGAAAACCGCCGTGCGTGCAAGCGTACCGTGGGTTCGAATCCTACCTCTTCCGCCAGAACGATATTTCCTGAAATATCAAGACACAAAAAACCTAGCATTTCAGCCAAAAATTCTCAATTCGATATATCGCAGCATTGCATATTATTACGCCATATTGCATTCTGTATTGATGGCTGATTTGTAGGCCAGAATTTGATAGGTGAAAAGCGATATGGCGCGCGGCTATAAATTAAATGCTTTGCAGATCAAACGCTTAACGACGCCAGGCCGGTATGGCGATGGAAACGGATTATGGTTGCAAGTTCGGTCGAACGTCAATAGATCGTGGCTGTTCAGGTTCATGCTGGACGGCAAGGCACGCTGGATGGGTTTGGGGGACGAGGGCACCATCAGCCTGGCCCAAGCGCGGCTGCTGGCGGCTGAAGCCCGTAAATTGCTGGTCGACGGTATCGACCCCATTGAGCATAAGCGGCAAATCGTGGCTGAACGGAAGCGCGCGAGAGAGGTCAAGACATTCGACGGGGCAACCGCTTTGTACATTGAGGCAAATAAAGCCGGTTGGCGCAACGCGAAGCATGCTAAGCAGTGGAAATCAACATTGGAGACTTACGCGTCGCCCGTGTTCGGCTCGACGCGGGTCAATCAGATTACAGTTGATGACGTACTGGCAGTACTACAACCAATTTGGACAACTAAGGCGGAAACCGCCGGCCGGGTGCGCGGACGCATTGAGACCGTTCTGGATTACGCAAAAACGCGCGGCTGGAGATCCGGCGAAAACCCGGCCAGGTGGAAAGGGCACCTCGACCATATCCTGCCGCGAAAATCAAAGGTGGTAAGGGTCGTGCATCATCCAGCGCTCCCCTGGTCCGATATGCCCTCGTTCATGACGAAACTGGCCGACGAGGACGGGGCAGGAGCAAAGGCGTTACAGTTTCTTATCTTCACCGCAGCCAGAACAAGCGAGGTTACCGGGATGTCCTGGTCAGAGGTAAACCTTCCTGAAAAGGTTTGGCACATACCGGCGGAACGCATGAAGTCCGGTCGGGAGCACCGCGTTCCGCTATCGGATGAAGCGCTCACTGTCCTAGGCGAAATGAAGCCCCTTGAACGAAAAGACGGTTTTGTATTTCCTGGCGGACGTAAAACAGGGCATCTCTCGAATATGGGCCTGTTGATGCTGCTGCGGCGCATGGATCGCTCCGACATCACCGCCCACGGGTTCAGGAGCAGCTTCAGAGATTGGTGCGGCGATGTCGCTAAGTGTCGCCGCGAAGTGGCTGAGGCCGCGCTGGCGCACGCTGTGGAAAGCCAGACTGAAGCGGCCTACGCGCGAACAGACTATCTGGATGAACGCCGCTTACTCATGGCGGACTGGGGCAAATTCTGCCTGAACACATGATCCAGCCGCATAGCTGCCCTGAATGCGAGCGAAAGATGGCACAAGCGCCACTTGTAACCTACCAACGAAACAAAATAATCCACAATGGATTGAAATACAATAAGAAAATTATAAGGAGAAACTCGGGAGCCGTAGAATTTAATCACTTTTTATGCGGCGCGATGCTCTGAGGCATGGCGCACCGATAAGATAAAAAGCGATTGCAAAATAGGAGATATCGATGATCCATCAGTTTGACCCGCTACACAGCCTTAAATTTACCGCTGACGTGCTCGGCGTATCTGTGCCCACATTATATAGAAAACTTGCGGCGAGAGAGCTGACCGCAATAAAAATAGGCAGGAACACTAAAATTCGACAGTCTGAAATGGAGCGGTACATCGAGGCTGCCCCAAAACTGGTTTCCCGCTGCAGCCTTGTCGTGGATGAAAGCTATGCTGCCGTGTAATGGCGAAGGCATCGTGCCGCCCACGTTCCGAGATATTGGTTATGAGTATTCTGAAGCTGATCGCGTAGCCCCCGCAATGCTGGACCTTGCCGCCAGCGATCCAAAGCTCAAGTCTGCTACGTTGCTTTTCGGCAACGGAGGCCAGTTGAAAATTTCACGGGTGGAAGCCGATGGATTTATCGATGGCATGCGAACATATCACGGGCAACCGCGAGAAGCCCCTCGCATCAACGCAAAGACCGCGCGATGCTTCGAACTTGGCGTAATTTACGCACGCGAGCGGCGACGAAGATCGCCTAAAAAGTAAAACGCCCCGGCGCGTTGGCACCGAGGCGATGAAGAAAGCTAAATCTACAGGCGGCACCTGAGTGTCTAGCAAAATTCATCCTTCCTGTCAAGCGCCTCATTTATCTAATGAGGATCGATTTAACTATGCTTGATTTTAATACCGGCGCAACGAACACCGTACACTTTCTGCGAAGGGCACTGCACCACTCAAAGTTAACGCCTGTAGCAGTCGAGACAAAAGGAAAGCGCCCCAGTCCAGGCGACAAATTCACTGACGAATGGCAATTGGAAATGCCAAGAGCGGTTGAGCATTCACCAAACCTTAAGGCAATGTCAACGGGAATATTGACTCGGGGGCTTGCAGTCTTTGACAATGACATTGATGATGAATGTCTAAACGGCAAAATTGATGCCGCCATCCTGCAAATTTGCGGTCCGTCGCCGACTCGCACACGGGAGGGTTCGCCACGAACTGCAAGGTTTTACAAAGCTGAGGGAATGCCCGCCAAGCGCTCGATTTATATTGCAGGAAAAAAAGAGCCGATCGTCGAAATTCTGGGCAACGGGCAACAAATTATTATCGACGGTTTGCACCAAGGGACTGGAAAACCATACGTGCTCAGTCACAGACCGGCTAGCGGCATGGGCTTCACGCTCGATGAATTGCCAACGGTAAGCGCCGCGCAAGTTGATGCGGCTTGCGCGGAAATATGCCGTATCACTGGTGGATATGAAAGCGGGCGAACTGAACCTCGACTCGCTGGCGCGGAAAAAGGACCAAAAAAAGAAGGAGTCTTAACCGCTGAGTTCAAAAAACTAAGGCCGGAGCACATGAACTCTGCAGTTAAGGCGGCGCTTGCCAACATCAACATCAAAACCAGCGATCCGCGAGTGCAATGGCTAAACGTTGTATGGTCGTGCGCGCACGCGCAATCGCTTGGAGCAAGCGAGGCATTAGCGCTGGTCCTCGAATGGGCCAAAAGCGGGGCCAATTATGCAGGAGCCGAATCGGACGCGGAAATTGAAAGCGAGTTTAAGCGCGCGGACAATCGCACCGAAGTGGCCACCGTGCTTTTCCTTGCAATGCAAACCGCAGAGGGGCATTTCGCAGTCAAAACCGCAATGGCTATGGACGTGTTCCCGCCGCTTACCGCGGAGGATACGGCAGGCGCACCCGAGATGTGCGAAGATGTAAACGTGTGGCAACCGTCCTGGAGATATACGAAAGACATAATTCCAGACACGACGGCGCACCTATGGGACGAGACAATCCGTCGAGGAGATTCAACCGTTATATATGGTCCTCCGTTTGTCGGAAAATCCATATTCATGGCGGGGTTGGTCTGCGCAATCGCACACGGCCTCCCATTCATGGGTCGAGACTGCCAAAAGGGGGCCGTATACATTGTAGAACTCGAAGGCGTCGAACTCATGGCCGACAACATCCGCGCATGGCACAGGCACCATAGCCTGGAGGATGAAGGATCGATAGCTATAAGCCCTTCCTACATCAATCTTGCAAACGCGGAATCCATGCGAGATTTGGAGCGCGACATCGAAAATTTTGCTCGGCGGAACGGCAGCGCGAACGGCAAATACGCTTTGGATCTGATCGTGATTGACACCTTGTCGCAGGCACTGGCCGGCGAAGATGAGAACGCCCAAGGCCCTATGTCCGCGGCCATAAAAGCCCTGCAACTTCTTGGCCGCAAATTTAACGCCTCCACCCTGCTACTTCACCACTCAGGCCACTCCGATGGCGGTGAAACACGCGAGCGCGGGTCCAGCGTGATCCGCGCCAATCTGCACAATTCCATCCAGCTTAAAGAGGGCACCAGCGGCACGATTCAAGTGTCCTACAAGAAACTTAAAATTGGACGGAGGCCGCCTTCGGACTTTTTCACAATTAACAGCATGCCAATGGCGGATTTTCCAGACTACAAAGGCCGCCCCTCGCACGGCGGCGTCGCCGTTCAAGCCGTCGCCGAAGATGTGAAGGGGGCGCAGGCATTAACTCGCTTAAAAGGCGAAAAAGAGTCGATCATGCGAATGCTTAAAGAGGCGGAATCGGAGCCTTTTGCGGAGGTATCAACAGACAAACTCAGCGAATTGCATTTCAAAGACCACGCCAGTAGCGCCCTACCGAAGACCAGAAAGGATAGTTTTCGTAAAAACTTAATGTGCCTCGAAAAGCAAAAACTCATTTTAAGGGGTCTGGACGGCAAAACCGTGCGGCGTACCGCGCACGACGCGGCACCGCTCGGCGATCAACGTAAGCCGCTAAACCATTAAAATGTTATAAATATATTAACTTTAAAGCTAAGGTGTTACATATAATAACGGTAAAACCAATAAAAAGCGGGAAAACCGCTTTCCCGCTGCCGAATTTGAGGGGGGCGGGTAAAAAAGCGTGAACGAGCGTGAAAAGCGGGAGAAATGGTTTCAACGTAATGAAAAAATGGCGGAAACCCTACGTTTTCTACTGCGTGAAAGCGGAAGGATTAGCGGGAAGGATTCAGTTCAGGACTGAAACGGAAAAGCGGGCGGAAGCGGAACCCCCCTAAGGGGGTTCGCCCGCCGCCTTCCGGAGTCGCGGAGGTTTTAATTAAGCGCCGAGTCGAACTTGATAGGAAATGACAAGTCATAAAATCGAACATTTAATTTTTAAAAATTAGTCGAGCGGGGGTAACCTCTACGAGCATTCTACGCTTCACGGTAAAACTCACCTCATGCACATTCACCTCCGCGAGGGCGCGCCGCGCCCTCTCCAATATCAGCATCACTCACTGAAAGGCCAACTGTAATTCAACCCCTCACCGAAGCCCCTTCAAAACGCGAAACCCTCGACATTCAAATACGTGCCGCGCTGGCGGCGTTGCACCCGCTTGATAACGACACAGCGAGAGAGATACACCGTCAGATGCCGAAAACGCTTCACACGCTCGCCCGGCAAGCAATCGACGCTGATTTATCGCCGACCCAGCGACGAACCGCGCACGAAATGTTAAAAATTTTCGGCGTCAAAGCCACATGAGCGTCGACCGGCAGAGAGCCGGTCTCTACAGACAGGCGCGCGATTACGGGGCGAAACTTCCATCTGGCAACGATGGCGAGTGGCAGCTCCGAAATGCCGCTCCCTCGCGCCTTTTATTTCTCATCTCGGAATCCGTCAATGTGAACGCCTCGCCGGGTCAGCGGCGTTCCGCGCTACAATCCATGGAAAAAATGTTCAATTACGAATTTAAATCCGTGTCGTGATAGCCAGGCTGAATTTCGCCAAAATTTGCCCGCCAGCCGAGGCTTGGGCGGCCTTCCCGTTCGCAGTTGATATGCAGCGCCCTGAAAAAAGGCAGCCCCGTCAGCGGCACGCCCAGGCCCTCATGCGCCGGTCCCGCGCATGAGGGCCTGGGCGTCGGGATCCCATGATTCAAACGGTACGCCGCGCCGCGCATAGTCCGCCGTTCGCGCCGCTAGCTCTGCGGCATTTTTTGATTCCGCAATGTTGCGCAAGACATCATCTCCGTACCCGGCCGGGGGTTCGATGGCAACATTGGCTTTTATTCGTTTCGCCCATCGGTCGGGGAATTTCCGCTCAAGCAGCCAGGCCGCGGCCGTCCACGTAGACGCCGCAGCCGATCGGATGATATCGACAAGCTCGCGCTCGCCCTCCGCCTCCGCCATTTTAATGGCCTCTCGGAAGTCTACAAAATCTTGCGGCGCATCCGGCCCGTCAGCCACGGCCATCCACGCAAAAAACGTGCTCTTTCCAATTCCGGCCAGCACAGCCGCGGTCGAGCGCGAATGACCGCGGCGGAGCGCCCCACAGATTCGTTCGACCCGCTCGGGCGTGAGTTTGGACGGCCTCCCTAATGGCTGCTCGATGAGGTTCATATGAAACTTTACCCCGGAAACTTGTAAATCCACATGAGCAATCCTAAAACTTGACGTATCCTGTCAATGGACTTGGCACACAGTTTCATTTATTGCGACTGCAATAAATGAAACTGAAGCCTCAACGAAGTGAGCCGGATCACGGCTTAGACAGTGTAGAAAATCTGCATTGTAGAGATAGTAGATCAAAAAACTTAACACATTTTGTTAAAGATGCTCGTATATTCAGTAAGCTTTGACAGTGTCAAAAAATAAGACTTGCGTTTATCGTCATTTTGTACTCAACCTAAACGTGTTCCGGGATGATCCGGTGTGCAATTAAAAGGTGCAAAAATGTCAAATTTCGGACCAGCAATATTTTGCGATTACGTGGATGCCTCGCTCACGTCCGGCGCGCCGGTCGGCGCGCTCATTAAAATACAGCTTGCGGAAAATTTACCCGGCGACGAAATTGCGGAGCTCGGCGTTTTCGCCGTAGGTCTGGAGGTGGCGCAAAGCCTGGTTGATTCGCTGACCTTTCAGATTAAAGAGGCGCAGGCCATGGCTGCTGATTTTTCTGAAATGTGCGATAGGGCGGCGTAGGCTAATGCAGAGCGTCGGTTGCGGTCCATCCGCCACAATCGACGCACCAGTGTTCTGCAGCGAAGCAGCAACCGCGCGTATGATGCGGCTTCACGAGAGGGCCTAAAACGTAATGCCTGGCATTCAGATAACCGGAAATGGAAAGCCTAGCAGCGCCGCAGCTGGCGGGTCGTCGTTTCAAGAATCAATGATCCGCAATGGAAATACGCCGCCTGCTGGCGGTTCTAGCGGTGATTCTTTAAGCGGCTTAAATGCGGCAGCCTCATTCGCAACCGGCAGCCTGCGCCGGGTCGGAACCGCAGCCTATTCAGCTAGTGCGGCACTTACCGCGTTTGAGAAGAAACTGGCCGGATTTAAATTTCCTTCTGGCGCAGGCGGCGGAGGTGGATTTGGCCGCGGCAACGGTGGAGGCGCAGGCGCAGGATCAGCTGGCGGGAGCAGCAGCTCGCCGTTCTTCGGCGCTCCAGGCCAATATTCTGAAGCTTCTTGGTTCAACAAAAAGTTTAACAAAGATGCCAGAGCCGCACAGCGCACTAACGCGTACAGTTACGCGGCGTATGCCCGCAACGGGGCTGGTCATATCCTTGACCGGGCTGGCAGATACAGCGGGATGGGCGAGGCAACCAGCGTGGCCGGATACACGCTCGAAAATCCGGCAATGCTGCCTGCCGTGGCGCTCGGCGCATACGCATTTTCACCGCAAATCGCCTCCCTCGTAAGCGGTGCGTTCGGCGGCGCTACGTCAAGCTACCGCGACACCGCTTTATCAGCTTATGGCGCTGCTCGTGCAGGTGGTTTTAACGGCCAGGGAGTGGTCGACTTCTTCAGCAATCCTACGCTTAATCCCGCTCTTGCAGCTCGTTTTAAATCGGTTGGATTAGGTCCAGCGGCGGCCATGGCATTGCAAGGTCAATATGGAATCGGCGCGTCGAGCCAATCGCAACTCTACAATAACGTTATCGGCCTCCAGGGCATGTCTATGAACGGCACTCTCGGTGATATGGACCAGAGTCAGCTTATCGCTGCGCAGCGCACATTGTCTGGCGGCGGTCTTGGTAGCGTTTCACAAAATACCACCGCGTTCGCAGCGCTTTTGGCCGATGCGAACGCCAAGGGTTACGATAAGTCGGTTATGGTCAACACGATGACGGCCTCACTGACCTCGCTGGCGAGCGCTGGAGGGCTAGGTGCAAGCGCAGCGAATACAGCGGCATTCGTGCGGAGCTACGCCGACACTGGCACAATGGAAGGCCGTAACGGCACTGCTGCGGCGTCTATGCAAGCTGGACTTCAGAGTTTCGCTGCAAATCCTAACGCGTCATCATTCTCGTCGGCGGTATCAAACCGCTTGGCTGGACAGTTTCAGACTATGGCAGACTTTAAAAAGAAAGCGCCGTCTATATATGCACTGGCGAACGACGGAAATCATCCGGTACTAAAGCAGCAGATCGCCGACTACCTGGCGCAGCCAAGAACGTTTCAGGCCTCCGGCATCGGACCAATTCTGCAAAATGATCCGACTCTTCAGTCAACTCTGACTAACGGCGTCGTATACAGTCTCGCTGGTGGCGGGCTGCCGGGCGCTCTGGCGGTCGCTAATTTGACGGGCACAAATGTAGGCACAGTATACACGTCCAATGCGGCGAACGCGCTGGCTAACAGCGGACCGTTATCTAAGATTAAAGACCCGGCCCAGTATGCGGCGTTGATGGCGGCAGCGAAAAAGTATGGCGTTCCTCCTGAGATTTTAGCGGGGCAGTATGGATATGAAAATAGCTACGGTTTAAACATCGTTAAGAATCCAAAAAGTTCTGCAACCGGATACTTTCAATTCATTGACGGAACCTGGAAACATTACGGTAAATTTAATCGCAAGGATTTTTACCAGTCAGTAGACGCAGCAGCGCATTATGATTCCGACTTGTTTAATAAGTACGGCGTCATGAATGGATTGGATCACTACGGCGGCCCCGGATACGCAAAAGCCATTGCCGGGATGGGCGTTGACGTATCTCAAGCCGGGCCGGTCAGCCAAGGCCAGGCGGCTATTAATACCCGGAACAGCGCGAATGATTTTACATCGTTCTCCGCAGCGTCAGCAACGTTTGCCGAGTTCTCGCCTGCAGTGGATAAGTTCGCAAAAGCAATTGATTATTTCGTAAACAATATGACAAACCCAAACGCTCCCAGATACACAACCGCACTTGACAGCGACAAATACAAAGTCACGGCGCATGGCATCCAGTTTACGGCTTCTAAAAGATAATATCTTGAAACCGCGCCGCCCACGTTGTTAATCCCCTTCCGATAGCAGCACAGCAAGGTCGATTGCGTGAATGGGTACAGCTACCCTCCCACCGGCTTCAATCCATCGTTTCCGAGCCGCGCTGCCTATCTTCTTGCGATCATAACCATTCACCGTAATTACGGTATCCGCACTTCCACTTAACTCAAACGAGCCGCAAAACGAACAAATGCAAGCGGCGTAATCTCCGGCAGTGGGTAAACCAAGTGCGGTAGGGTCACCGCAGAGCGGACATTCAGACATAAAACTTTCCTTTAATTCACAGCGTTTCCTATGTGATGTTCTGTCCTTGTGTCGGGAGTAGTTAAAACGAGGCTTGATCGATAGAACGGTACACGTAATGGTTGCAAACTGCAAACAAAGAGCGTAAACTAAAATGACATAAATTGGCATTTGGAAATATTCATGATAGGCACGCTCCTTCTTGTTGTAATGCTTGTCGGTTTATTCCGGCTGCAATCGCCAAATCAAAAGGGCGAAGCGCATTTATATGGTGGATATACGGGACAGCTATATTTATTGTCGCACTCCCGCACGCCATATTAATGTCGAAAGATACAAAAGCGCTTGAGAGAATTGCCGTATCTAAAGACGAATTGAAAAAATGTCCCGATTGTGCGGAACTTGTTAGGTCAGAGGCCAAAGTTTGCAGATTTTGTAAACACGAATTTGATAACACCGCACCTCATGAAATGGCTTCTTCCCCCGACGCGGCAACGCTATCAGCTATCGATCTGGCCACCTTACATATGGAAGCGGCAGTAGCCGAAGGGAGGGCCGCTCTAAACCAAGGCCCTAAAAAGACCGAGCCGCGTCTTTCTTGACGCCTAGTAACGTGAGTTTATGAATTATAGATCCATAGCCTGGCCGTCCAACGTAGCCAGCGTGATATGGTTTTTCTTGATCGTGATCTTGCTATTTCTCCCGGTATCTACCGAGAGTCCTTCAGCGACGATTGACAACTTTGATCCGCGACAACTAACCCAGGGAGACATATTTACGTTTGCCCCGTTAGCGTGCTCCGGAGACATTGTGCAAGGACAAGGCGGTTATCAGACCCAATGCCAAAGTCTCTCCGGTTATCCGGGCGGAGGTGCATCGGGGCCATATAATTTGACCCTCACGTCAATTATCGTCGGGCACCTCACTGACGGGGGGTCGATCCAAGCCTTTATCTCCTACAAAGGCGACTTTGAAGACCATGCGAATAACTTTGGAGGTGGAATTTTATTTCAGTACGGTGCTGAAGGCTGGAGCCTAGTCGAATGGTTCCCGTCAGTTATAATGGATAACTGCGTCCAGTTAAATCCTGTAGGTCAAGCCCGCCTTCTTTGCCAACAAGGCTATGAAGGTATGGGAGAGATTGATTCCTCTCTATGGCTTATGACCATTCCATCTAGCTATGACCCCGCCAATGTTTACTCAGCGAACAATGTACCTGTTCTACGCGCGCAAGACGACCGCCAGGGCGGAGATCCAAATTACAATTGCGCGATGGTCAAAGACCAAAATCAAAAGCTTCTTTTTAAAATTGAAGCACCAACGCCTCCCGACCGTGCCGGGTTTATCGCCATGTCACAAATTTCTTACGTCGACTCCGCTGTTGCGGCGAGTTTTTGTAAAAAGAAGGACTTGGTTGATGCGCCTGTTACGCAGGAGAACATCTGGTTCTCGTGGGATGGCACAAAATTAACCATGACCCCCAGCTATTCATTTGCAAAGACAGATTACTAAGAAGATCGCTTGCCAGAACAAATAAAAAATAAAAATTCGAGCGGGCAGGTAAGCCGGTTGCAAAGAGGTTTTCAGCGAACCGTCCCCACCTCCAACCGGAGGTGCAGGCTTTCCATGCTGCGCTACAAATAACAAACTGTCAAGCATTTTCAGCATCTTTTCAATATTTTTTCTTTTATTTTTCGTGTTGATTACGCACGAGACAACACGTTTGCAACTGTCATCGCATGCCATTTTCCACCTCGGGCCGTGTGAATGCCACGCGCATTCAGGGCGTCGGCAACTGCACGGAGCGTTGCTGCGCCGCTGGCCTGTATCTGCCGAATGATTGGCAGCACGTTGGCGGCGTAAGAGGCGGCGGCAGCCTGGTTTGTGGCAACGCCTTTCGCCTGCGCCTGTGGCAGGTTGGTCCGATTCCCCAAGGTAGCGCCTTGTGCTTTCTTAGCGGCCAGGGCTGCGCGGGTGCGGTCCGCAATGAGATGCCGTTCCTTCTCAGCCAGCGCCGCGTAGACATGCAACATGAATGGATCGGCATCGGCTCCAAGTTCGGCGACAATAAAGGGAACCCGTTTTGACATCAGCCCGGAAATAAAGGCTACATCACGCGATAGGCGGCAGAGCTTGGCAACCACCACGGAGCCTTTTGCTTTCTTCGCCTCGGCGAGCGCGGCATTCAACCTCGGGCGACGGTCCAGGGCATCGGCACCTTTACCGGTTTCAACTTCTACATGTTCAGCAATAATTTCCACGCCTTGAGCGGCGGCAAAGCGAGCGATGGCTTCGCGTTGGGCTTCAATGCCCAGCCCGGACTTGCCTTGCTGACTGGTAGATACCCGGATGTAACTCACGATTTTGTCCATATTGGCGACTTTTCATAGTTTGTATAAGTACTATACGGACATTTAGAATTTATACAAGCATAGAAAAGCCCGCCTACCACTAAAAATTGAGGGGTTTAGTTCGATAGGTCGGACGCGCAATTACTCATGGCCATCAAGGCGGAAGGCGCGCCACTCAAAGGCTCGGATATTGTGCGATCCCCTAGACTCACCACTATCGTGTCTGCACCAAGCAGAGCGGCCAGCAGATTTTTTACGCCATCATCGTCAAAAGCATAAGCGGCAGTGCCTCCAGACACGCCGAACTGTCTTGCACTTATCGCTCCCTCATTCCCAGAAGCGGAAGAAAAGTATAACTCTGGGCTGTTTGAGTCCCCTTCCCTCCAATCACGAACGATCATGAAAATGCCATGGCCAGCATTGGCAAACGTTAGCGGTCCGTTGTCAGAAGTCATCCCGCATATTCCAGGTCTATTATCTGTTTGCCATATTGATGTCTGTGCCAGTGCTGGAAGCGGCAGAAAAAGGCCAAGGAGGGCAGCGAGTCTGGAGGCGGGACCAGGGGGCATAAGGCTCATTAGGTTGCTATACCGCAACATATCCAATCTAACCAGTGGCCGCAACAAACACCAACCTTGCAAAAGTTCCGGCCCTAAGACAATTATTCGTGTGCGACATACTCGACATGAAGGTAATGGGCAGAATTTTGATGGTTAGTTTGTAGGCTGCAAAACAATCGATTTATAACGCTTTGATAAATAAGCGTCTTTTAGCCGGATGGGAGGATACCTCTTCCGCCAGACTGCCCGGTAGTCCTGCTGCAGGGGGGGGGAATTTCCGGACGGTCCGGTCACGATATGGTGTAGACAAAGCGGCATCTTACAGGTTCACGGCCATGCGGATAATGGCGATATCAGCGGCATCACTCCAGAATATCAGGTGAAATGCCGCAGCGCCCTCGCAGGTCAGCAAAGACCGGCAAAGCGCCTGTAGCGTGTCAGTTTGACGAAGCATTGCACGACTATAGCAACCAAAATGATCCGCCATGCCCCCGCATTTGCCGAACTCCGGCTTTCTGCCTAGACTCCACCCTATATTATGAACGAGCTTAGGTCCAAGATTCGCCCCCCCGGCCCCTGGCCGGAGCTGCCGCCGCCTGAACCCGTGGGCACGGCGTCCGCCACCCGCTGGGCCCATATTGACGAAACCTCCGCCGCTGCCGTCATCGGCTGGATCTGGGATCCATCAGACCCGGCGGCGGTGCGCGAAATCGAGCTGCTGGACGGCGACATTGTGCTGCTCACCTTGCGCGCCGACCAGTTCCGCCAGGATCTGGCGGATGCCGGTATCGGCACCGGCTGCTATGGCTTCTCGGTACATGGCCTCGCCGCTCTGCTGCCGCACGCCCGCCATCTGCTGCGGGTGCGCTGCGCCGCCACCAAGGTCGACCTGCCCGGCTCGCCGTTCTGGGTGACGCCGGCGCGCGCCACGCTCGATGCTACCGCCATCGCCTTCCTCGAACATACCATCGGCAACACCATCGCCGCCGCCGATGCTGCTGAAATAGACCAGGCGCTCGCTGCCGTCATCGCCCAGCTGACCAGGCTCACCGAGGCCCGTCACCGGCTCGACGCCGCCGCCGCGCCGGCCCTCGAAACCCTGCTGCCGCAAGACGGGCTGGGCGCGCATACCGCAGCCCTGCTCGCCAGCACGCTGCAGCATTATCCGCCGCTGGTGTTCGAAGCCGCCGCCGCGCCGCTGGTCTCCGTCATCATCCCGGTGCACGGCAAATTCGCCACCACCTACGACTGCCTGCGAACCATCCTCGAACAAGCCCCGCGCGCCAGCTTCGAAATCATCGTCGTCGATGACGGCTCGCGTGATGAAACCATTTTCGCCAGCCTGCTGCTCTCGGGCGGGGCGCGTCTGGTCCGCCTGCCGGCAAATGGCGGTTTCGTCACCGCCTGCAATCACGGCGCGTCCCTGGCCCGTGGTGCGTTCCTGCTGTTTCTCAACAACGACACGCTGGTGCAGGCGGACTGGCTGGACACGCTGGTGGAAACCTTCACGTCACTGCCGGATATCGGCATTGCCGGTTCCGCCCTGTTGTTCCCGGACGGCAGCCTGCAGGAAGCCGGCGGCATCGTCTTCCGCCTCGCCGACGGCGCCAACTGGGGGCGCCACGGCGATGCCGCCGCCCCGCAGTTCAACTTTCTGCGCGATGCCGATTACGTCTCAGGTGCCGCCCTGATGATCCGGAAATCGCTCTTCGACTCCCTTGACGGCTTCGATCCCGCTTACGCCCCGGCCTATTACGAGGATACCGATCTGTGCTTTCGCGTGCGTGCCGCCGGCCTGCGCGTGGTGGTGCAGCCGGCCTCGCGCATCGTCCATCTCGAAGGCATCAGCAACGGCACGGACCCCGCGGGCCACGGCCTGAAACGCTACCAGCCGATCAACCAGCGCAAATTCTTCAAACGCTGGGAACCTGTGCTGCGCCAGCATCGTATGAGCGGGCAGTCGCCGGAACTGGAAGCCGAGCGGCTGGTGCAGCGGCGGGCCTATTTCATCGACGACACCATCCTCACGCCGGATCAGGATGCCGGCTCCAACGCCGCCCTGCAACACATCATCGGCCTGCAACGGCTCGGCTACAAAGTCACCTTCATCCCCAGCGACAACATGGCGCGCATCGACCCCTATACGCGCAACCTGGAAAAAATCGGCGTCGAATGTCTGTACGCGCCGTATTTCTGGTCGGTCGAGGAAGTGTTCCGCAAAGCCCGCTTCGCCCCCGATCTCATCTACGTGCACCGCATCTCCAACGCCTCCAAATATATCAGCCTGATCCGCAGCAAATTTCCGGATTGCCGCATCCTGTACAGCCTCGCCGATGTGCATTTCCTGCGCCTCGAACGCGAATTCGCGCTTACCGGAGAGGATGGCGTGGCCGTGAAAGCCGCTGCCATGCGCAACCGCGAACTCACCGCCATGGCGCAGGCTGACTGCATCGTCGTGCATTCGCCGGTGGAATGCGCTTTGCTGAAACCCCTGCTGCCCGGCCTGCCCATCGAGGTGATCACCTGGGCGGTGCAGCAAGTTCCCCTGGCCGCCAGCTTTGCCGAGCGCTCCGGCTATGCCTTCATCGGCGGCTTCGGCCACCCGCCAAATGTCGATGCCATGCTGCATTTTCACAAAAACATCCTGCCGTTCCTGCCGGCGCCGCTGGCCGACCACCCGCTCGCCATCGCCGGCAGCAACATGCCCCCGTCCATCACCGCACTCGCCGGACCGCAAGTGAAAATCTGCGGCTTTGTCCCGGCACTGACGGATATATTCGCAACCGTCCGCTGCACCATCGCCCCCTTGCGCTACGGTGCGGGTATCAAAGGCAAGGTGCTGGAAAGCTTCGCCCACTTCCTGCCCTGCGTGATGAGCGAAATCGCCGCCGAAGGGCTGCCGCTGCAAGGCGATCTCACCTGGCTGATCGCCCGCACCGATGGCGAATTCGCCGAAAAACTGTCCCGCCTGCTGACCGACGAAGCCTGGAACCACCATTTGGCCACCTGCGGCCTCACCATGCTGCAAACAAGCTTCAGCATGGATTCCATGCTGTCCGAATTGCATAAGGCTATAAGTTAAGTAAGCACTGCTTTTTTGAAAAAAAGCAGCAAAAAACTTTTGTGAGTCTGGGCCGGAGGGGTGATGACGAAGACAACGCCCATGCCCCAAACTCATAAAGTTTTTTTGCTTCTTTTTGTTCACAAAAAGAAGTTCTTACTTTTACTAACTTACTTACTGAAATACCCGCCATACCGCGGCTGATAGATTTCAGCGTCCGGAAATCCTGAGCGTCCGTGTACCACTGGATTGACCCGGGTCAGCACTGTCCCTGCCAATTTCACATTGTTTTCGGTGAGTGCATCCAAGGCTGCGCGTACCACGGTTTTGGGGGTGCTGTGCCAGCGCACGCAGAGGATCATCGCTTCGGTCTGGCGCGCCAGCACGCGCCCTTCGGCCAGCGCCAAAGCGGGCGGTGCATCCAGCAGCACCATGTCGTAATTTTTGCGTAACGATACCAGCAATGAAGGGAGGGCCGGTGACAGGAACAATGTCAGGGCATCACGCGTCTGCGCACCTGCTGCGATCACATCCAGGCTGCTCAGCGGGTCGCGTTGTATGATTGCCTCCGGGCTTGCCAGCCCGGCCAGATGATCGGTCAGCCCTGGCCGGCCCGCCAGCCGGAAAATCGGATCGAAACTCGGCTGGCGGATATCGCCGTCGATCGCCACCACTTTCAAACCTGCAGCCGCCAGCGCGCGCGCCAACGCGATTGTGAGTGTGGTCTTGCCCTCGCCCGGGCGGGCCGCCGAAACCGCCAGAACCGTATGCCCGCTGAGCGCGAGGCTGCTGCGCAAGGCGCGTATCTGTTCGGTATAGACCGCAAACGGGGCGTCCAGTACGGCGGTCAGCGGTTCGCGTATCTCGGGCACCAGCGCCAGGCACGGCAGCCCGGTTTCAGCCCGCAGGCTGCCGCCGTCGCGGTAGCTCGGGTCCAATGCCTCGGATAATCCCGCGAGCGCTATGCCCAGACACAGCCCCAGCGGCAACGCTGCCGTCAGCAGCAACACCCGGTGCCGCGCATCAGGTGCGGCTGGCGTGGCGGCGGCGGAGATGATGCGCGCATCCGGCCTTGTAAGGGCTGCCTGCTGTGCCAGTTGTCCGGCCTGCACGGTCATGTCTCCCAGCATGGCGCGTTCGGTGTTGGCGCGCTGCTCCAGCGCCTCCAGAGGGGCGGCCTGCGCATCCTCATAATGCGATTTTATGCGGGCGGCCTGCAAAGCGGTTTGCAGTGTGGCGATTTGCGCCTGATCGGCCACGACTTCGGCCCGCGCGGCGGCGATCTCGCGCGCTGTCTCGGCATCGATCCCGGCGGTAATCGCCGCCAGCGATGTTCTGGCCGCCACCAGATCGGGATAATCGGCACCATATTGTCCGGCCAGGGAGGCTACCTGCGCCGACAGATCGGCCTGCTCCTTGCGCAGAGGCAACAAATTCGGCGCAATCGCCGCATTGGCATCCGCGGCACCGCCCTGGCGCGCCGTATCCAACCTGGCCTGCGCGGTTGCCAGGGCAGCTTCGGCCGTGACCAGCGATGCCGCCATCTGGCTGGCGGATTCGGTGGTCAGACTGCCTTGCGTGCCGGTCACGATCCCGGCCGCGGCCCTCGCATTGGCAAGCATGATCCCGGTCTCGTCCAGCTGGTTTTGCAGACCCGCGGCATGGGTTTCAAGCCAGCTCTGTGCATCGTTCAATTGGTCGTCGGACTGAGTACGCTCGTGTTGCAGGTAAAGCTGCATCGCGAGATTCACCGCGGCTGCCGACAGCGCCGGGTCTTTGCTGGTGAAAGCAATATTCAACACCCGTGAATTCGGCACCATCGTCACCGTCATCGCCGCGGCGATGCGCTGCGGGTTGGCCTGAAATTCCGGCCTTCCTGCAAGTTTCAGCTGATCCGACAACGCTGTTAACACCGGTCCGCTGGTAATGATCGCCGCCTGGCTGGCGGTCAGCGCATCTTCATCCAGCGTGTCCGGTACATTGCTGCGGTTATCTTCCGGCGGCAGGGCCGCACTGGGATCGTAGAGCATGCTGCCAATGGCGGTATATTGCGGCGTCATCCGCAGGACGGCCACACCGACCGCGCCCGGTACCAGCAGCATGGACCACAGGATCAAGCGCCAATGCCGCCGCAGCATGGCAAGCTGCGAGATCAAATTCACAGTCTGCACATCCGGCAAGCCAGGATAAAGCGGCACTATTTGATTGACTTTCTCTATCCTCCGATCAATCTCGTCAAAGTAGAAAATCATACTAAAAACAGTCAACTTTAAGTGTACTTAGTTAAAAATTTGTAATTTACTCATGAGCCGGATTATTGGATCCGGAATTAGCGGGTCCAGGATGGCCAGGGCATCACCCAGGGGCGGGCGCCTTCGACCATGCGGTCGGTTACCATTTGCCATCCCGCCGGTTGGTGCCACAGGGCAATCGCGCCATCGCGCCAAACGCTGAAGCGGTCCAGCACCACCTGCCCCGGGGCGGCGCAGGCCCCGCGCAACGGCACGGCAGCCACCACCACCGGCGCCCCCTGACAATCGAAGGGTGGGGCCAAAGCCAGCAGCACCAGCCCCACAAGGCACCCGCTGGCGCTGCACGCCACCCCCGCCGGGGGCGCGGCCGGATCCAGCGGGACCATTTGGCGGCCGGCCCATACCGGTTGCCACTGCGCCAGCACGAAGCCGCTGGCGCGCTTGCCGCGCAGCAACAGAACCTGATGTCCCTGGCGTACCGCGATCAACCTCGCATCCGGCGACAGCAGCACATCCGGCGGCCGTGCCGCGGCGTAGATCGCCAGCCCCGCCAGCATGAACGCCACCCCGGCGAAGCGCAGCCGGGTCCGCCACAGGCACAGCCACGCCAGGCCAAAGGCCACAGCCAGTATTGCCACCCCCGGCACCGGCAAAATCCGCAAGCTCGCATCCGGCCACGC
The DNA here is from genome assembly GCA_965231175.1 of Acetobacteraceae bacterium. Lineage (GTDB taxonomy): Bacteria > Pseudomonadota > Alphaproteobacteria > Acetobacterales > Acetobacteraceae > Acidocella. The sequence continues at coordinate 435,634 of CBDDMJ010000002.1, forward strand.
CGCGATCACCGTTGCCAGGCGCAGCACCACGGCGATTCCCCAGCCCATCGGCAGCAGCGCCAGGGCCGCCCCGCCGAACGGCATCAATCCCAGAGCCAGCAGCCCGCAGGGCATGATCCAGAAGGCCGTCAGCGGCACCGCGATCAGATTGGCCAGTATCCAGTACGGCTGCACCTGCTGGAACTGATACGCCGCAAACGGCATGGAGGCCGCCCCGGCGAGGAAGCTGGTGAGTGCCAGGGCCGCCACCGCGCCGGCCCAGCGCCCGGCCCGCCCGCGTTCCTGCAACCGCGCCAGCCAGAGGCCCGCGCTGCCATAGCCGGCGATCAACGCCAGCACGGCGGAAAAGCTCATCTGAAAACTCACCCCCACCACCGCTTCCGGCGCCATCAGCATGATGCCGATGGCGGCCAGCGCCAGCCCGCGCAGAGACACCGCCCGCCGGCCCGCCAGCACCCCCAGGGTCACCAATGCCGCCATCGCCAGACTGCGCAGGATCGGCAGATGCGCCCCGGTCAGCGCCGCATAAACGCAGCCTGCCAGCAGGGCCGCCACCGCCGCCACCGCCTTGCCGGGCACATGCAACGCCACCGCCTCATGACGCGACAGCGCGATGCGCGCGGCGGCGAAGGCGAGACCCATTACGATGCCGACATGCAGGCCGGCCACCGCCAGCAGATGCGCCAGGCCGGCGGCGATAAACGCCTGCCGCTCCGATGCCGGTATCGTCTGCTGAAACCCGGTCAGCAGCGTTACCGCGATCGAGCCTGTGGCCACAGGCAGCACCGCCAGTATGCGTGCCGCAATCGCCTCCCGCAGCCGTTGCAAAACCTGCCCGTGCCGTGCGGCCGCCGTCACCGTCACATCCGCCACGGCAAAACCGGAAGCCCCGGCACCGGCAAAGAATGCGTCGCGCCCGGACTCCCAACCGCCCGGATAGGCCGGGCGGTCCGGCTTGAACAGCATCGCCCGCAGCGTTACCGCATCGCCGCTCGACACCGGCGCCGGATCGTCGGCCCGCAGCTTGATGCGCAGGGTCCGCCGCTGCGTCGGGCCGTCATCCATCGTCACCTGCGCCAGGGTCAGCCGCCGCCCCGTCGGCAGCACATCCACCGCCGCCACCACCCCGCTCACCGGCACCACGCCATAGGGCACATCCATCAGCGGCGGCATCGCCGCGGTGCGCCATTCCGCGCGGGCGAATCCCAGTGCTGCGGCCAGCAGCAATGCCGCCCCCAGCCGGCCCGGCGGCCAGCGCCAGCCGGCCCCCAGTGCCACCGCCGCAGCCGCGCACAGCGCCAGCCCAAGCCACAGCGGCGGCTCGGCCTTCAGGTTGAAATAGGCCAGGATGGCAGCCCCCATCGCCACCGGCAGCCACAGGATAAACCGGCCCTCTTCCGCCTCCACCCATCCCGCCAGACCTTGCCCCAACGCCACCTCCGGTTGCAGCCTACGCTATGCCGTTTCCGAATGGTGGCGCAAATGCTAAAGCCCGCCGGATGACCGTTCGCACCCGCTTCGCCCCCAGCCCGACTGGCCTGCTGCACGTCGGCAGCGCCCGCACCGCCCTCTTCAATTACCTGTTCGCCCGCCACCATGGCGGTGAATTCCTGCTGCGCATCGAGGATACCGACAAAGCCCGCTCCACCCAGGACGCCGTGCAGGTGATCCTCGACGGTCTGGACTGGCTCGGCCTGCGGCCGGACCAACCTGCCGTCTATCAATCCACGCGCCAAACCCGCCACGCCGAAATGGCCGCCAGCCTGCTCGCCGCCGGTGCGGCTTATCGCTGCTACTGCACGCCGGAGGAGCTGCGGGCGATGCGCGAGGCCGCCCAGGCCGCCGGCAAGCCGCCGCGCTACGACGGCAGATGGCGCGACCGCGACCCCGCCGAAGCCCCTCCCGGCATCGCCCCGGCCATCCGCCTCTGCGCCCCGCGCACCGGCGAGACGGTGCTCGAAGACCTGGTGCAAGGCCGGGTGACGGTGCAGAACTCTGAACTCGACGACATGATCATCCTGCGCTCGGACGGCGCGCCCACCTATCTGCACGCCGTGGTGGTCGATGACCACGACATGGACATCACCCATGTCATCCGCGGCGATGACCACCTCACCAACACCTTCCGGCAGATCCAGATCTACCAGGCCCTCGGCTGGGCGCTGCCGCAGTTTGCGCATATTCCGCTGATCCACGGCACCGACGGCGCCAAACTCTCCAAGCGCCACGGTGCCGTCAGCATCCTCGAATTCCGCGACCAGGGTTTTTTGCCCGAAGCCCTGTGCAACTACCTGCTGCGCCTCGGCTGGGGCCATGGCGATGCCGAATTCCTCAGCCGCGATGAGCAAATAAACCTGTTCGACCTGCCCGGTGTCGGACGCGCCGCCAGTCGCATGGATTACGCCAAACTCACCCATCTCAACGGCCTGTGGCTGCGCGCCACGGACGACGCGCGCCTGACCGCGGAGGTCTGCGCCCGCCTGCCCGCCCAATGCGGCCTGACCCCGGATGCCATCGCAGAATCCCGCATCCTGGCCCTGATGCCCGGCCTCAAGGAACGCGCCAGAACCCTCGCCGACCTCACCGCCGCGGCCGCCTTCCTGGCCCGCACCCCGCCCCTGCCACTGGAGGCAAAAGCCGAAGCCCTGCTCACCCCGCAAGCCCGCGCCATGCTGGCCCGCCTGGCGCCCCGCCTCGCCGCCACAGATTTCACAGCCCCCGCCCTGGATGCCGCCCTGCGCGATTTCGCCGTGGCCGAGAACAAAAAACTAGGCGAAGTGGCGCAACCATTACGCGCCGCCCTCACCGGCAGCACGATGAGCCCCGGGATCGATGCCACACTTGCGGCGCTGGGTAAGGAAGAGAGTAGTGAAAGGCTGAAGCACTTCTTTTTGTGAACAAAAAGAAGCATAAAAACTTTATGAGTCTGGGCCTGGGGCGGAGCGGCCAAGGTTCCGTGCGCGAAGCGCATGGAATGCCGCGGAGGGGTTATCGACATCACGCCCCATGGCCCAGTATGGCAAAAGTTTTCTGCGCTCGCCTTCCGATGACATGGCGGCGTAGCCGACATGTCTGAATCGGACCGCGCAGCAAGGTCCAAAAAAGCTGCTGCTTGCTTACGCCTCCGGTACGATCGTTTTGACGATATTGGCATCCAGCGCTTCAAACCCTGCATAGTCGATGGTTGCGTATAGATCGGCGCGGGTCAGCATTTGGTCTAGGCAATTATGTGCGCCGCCGTCGCGGGCGATGGCGGCGTATAGGGTTTCCTGTGCTTTCGCGGCTACGCGTAACGAGGTTACCGGCCAGATCACCATTTTGTAGCCCATGTCCTGGAATTCCTGCCTGGTGAAGAATGGCGTGCGGCCGAATTCGGTCATGTTGGCGAGCAGCGGGACACCCGGCATGCGGGCGGCGAAGTCGCGAAACATTGCAGCATTGTTCATGGCTTCCGGAAAGATCGCATCGGCGCCGGCCTGCCTGTATAGTTTGGCGCGCGCGACGGCCCCCTCCATGCCTTCGCTGGCGGCGGCATCGGTACGGGCGATGATGTACAGATGCCGGCGGGCTTGGACCGCCGCCGCTATTTTTGCGGCCATATCCTGCGGGTTTGCCAGTTTCTTGTCATTCAAATGGCCGCATTTCTTCGGCAAAATCTGGTCTTCCAGATGCACCGCGGCTGCTCCTGCATCCTCGAAACTGCGCACCATGTTCATCACGTTCAGGGCTTCGCCATAGCCGGTATCGCCATCCACCAGCACCGGCAGGCCGGAGGCGCGCGTTATTTGGCGGATGAAGAAGCAGACCTCGTCGACCGTGATGATCCCGAGATCGGGCAGCCCCATAGAGGCTGTCATCGCCGCACCGGAGAGATAGCACGCCGCGAAACCGGCGGCTTTCGCCTGTTGCGATGCCAGACCGTTATGCGTGCCCGGCAGACCCAGGATACCGGGTTTTTCCAGCAATGCGCGGAAGCGATCGCCGGCGTTCATATTTGGCACATCGGCACCGCTTAGATAGGTCATTATGGTCTCCTCAAACGCGCCGATCGATCGGCACGAATTCAAGATTTTCCGGGCCGGTGTAGTTGGCGCTGGGGCGTATGATTTTACCATCGATGCGTTGTTCGATCACATGCGCGCTCCAGCCAGAGACCCGCGAGATCGCGAATAACGGCGTGAACATCGCTGTCGGTACGCCCATCATGTGATAGGATACCGCCGAGAACCAGTCGAGATTCGGAAACATTTTTTTGACCTCCGCCATCACGCGCTCCAGCCGCTCGGCGATGCTGTACATTTTGAGCGAGCCGGCATCTTCGCTCAGGGTGCGGGCGACGCGCCTGATGACGGCGTTGCGCGGGTCTGAGACGGTATATACCGGGTGGCCGAAACCGATGACGACTTCCTTTGCCGCGACCCGTTTGCGGATATCGGCCTCGGCTTCAGCAGGCGTCGCATAGCGCTTCTGGATTTCAAAAGCCACTTCGTTGGCGCCGCCATGCTTCGGCCCGCGCAATGCCGCGATGCCGCCGGTGATGGCGGCATACATGTCCGAGCCGGTACCGGCGACCACGCGGGCGGCGAAGGTCGAGGCGTTGAATTCATGCTCGGCATACAGCACCAGAGAGGTGTGCATGGCGCGTACCCAGAGCGGCGATGGCGGCTTGCCGTGCAGCAGGTGCAGGAAATGGCCGCCGATGCTGTCATCGTCGGTTTCAATATCGATGCGTTTGCCGCTGGCCGCGAAATGATGCCAGTACAGCAGGGCCGAGCCGAGCGAGGCCATCAGCCGGTCCGCGATATCCTGAGCACCCGTCTGGTTGTGGTCCGGCGCTTCCGGCAGCAGGCAGCCCAAAGCCGAAACATAGGTGCGCAACACATCCATCGGATGAGCCGCCGGGGGAATGGTCTCCAGCATTGTTTTCACGGCCGCCGGCAAGCCCCGCAGCGCCCGCAGCCTGGCCTTGTAGGCGCTAAGATCGGCCTGGTTCGGCAGCCTGCCATGTACCAGCAGATGCGCCACCTCCTCGAAGGTGCAGGCCTCGGCGATATCCAGTATGTCATAGCCCCGGTAATGCAGATCATTGCCGGTGCGGCCGACCGTGCAAATGGCGGTATTGCCCGCGGCAACGCCGGAGAGTGCAACGGATTTTTTCGGCTTCGCAACGACGGTCTCGCTCATGAGGTCTGCCCCTTGTTAAAAGATGCCGGGCTTGCCGGAGAGCAGCGTGCCCGCGGGCACGGCGAGGTTCAACTGGCCAAGCTCCCCGGCGCCGAGCCGATTGAGATTTTGCACCGCTTCCAGAAACCGGTTGCTTTCGCGCGGTGAAACAATACCCTCGGTGATAATTTTGAATTTGCGTATGTAATCCTCGCGGCCGAAGGGTTTGGCGCCATGGGAATGCGCATTCGCCACCGCCATTTCGTCGATCAGTTTGCTGCCGTCCTTGAAGGTGATTTCCACGCGGCCGCCGAACGCCAGCTTATCCGGGTCCTGGCTATGATAACGCTCGGTCCAGGCGGCATCCTCGGCGGTCTCGATTTTATGCCAGAGCTGCACGGTGTCCGCCCGGTTCGCTCGCTTCGGCGCGTAGCTGTCCGCATGGTGCCAGCGTCCATCCTGCAACGCCACCGCGAATATATACATGATCGAATGATCCAGCGTCTCCCGGCTGGCTTTCGGATCCATCTTTTGCGGATCGTTGGCCCCGGTGCCGATCACGTAATGCGTATGATGCGAGGTATGGATGATGATCGTCTCGATCGCGTCGAAATTCGAGATGCTTTCGCGCATCCTGAACGCCAGGTCGATCAACGCCTGCGATTGATATTCTGCTGAATGCTCCTTGGTGAAACTATCCATGATCGCGCGCTTGGGTTCGCCTGTGGCCGGCAGCTTCACGTCATACGCCGCTTCGGGGCCATCGAGCATCCAGGCGACCACGGAATCTTCGCCCTCGTAGATCGGGCTCGGCGCGCCCTCGCCGCGCATCGCCCGGTCGACCGCTTCTATCGCCATCTTGCCGGCATGCGCCGGCGCAAACGCCTTCCAGGATGAAATCTCGCCTTTGCGCGACTGCCTGGTGGTGAAGGACACATGCACCGCCTGCTGCACGGCCTGGTAGATCACCTCCTGTTTCAGCCTGAGCAACGCGCCGATGCCCGCCGCCTGCGCCGGTGCCAGATGCGCGATATGATCGATCTTATGCTCATGCAGGCAGATCGCCTTAACCAGGTCGATCTGAATTTCATAGCCGGTGGCGATGCCGCGGATCAGATCCTTACCGGATTTTTCCATGGTCTGCGCCACCGCCAGGATCGGCGGAATATTGTCGCCGGGATGCGCATAATCCGCGGCTAGGAAGGTATCGTGATAATCCAGCTCGCGCACCGCCGTGCCGTTCGCCCAGGCCGCCCATTCGGGGCTCACGGTCCTGCCCGCTGGCATGCCGAACAGGCTGGCGCCGAATTTGCGAGTATGCCCAAGCGCCATCGTGCGGGCAGTAACAGGTGCCGCGCGGTTGACCGAAGCCATCGCCACGGCGGCATTATCGATGATGCGGTTGATGATCATGGCAACGACATCGCTCTCGATTTTCGCCCTGTCGGCCGCCACGCCGGCGATCTTCCACGCCAACTGGTCTTCGCGCTTCAGCAAAACCTTGGACGGATAAACTTTAAGCTGATGGCTATTCATAATGCTTCCCTGATTAAGTCTTCGACTGGCTGCTTTGCGGGGCAGCGCAGCTATTCATCGGCCCTGGCTTGAGGCTCGACAAAAATATCGGTCTCAAGCTCTTCCCTTGGATCGTAGCGGTAGTTTTGAAAATCCGTCACACCCTTCTGCCGTAAAATCTCTTCATCCAGCACAAAATTGCCGCTGTAACTTGCCGCCTCCCGGTTGAAAATAACATAGGCAGCGTCTGCCATGATTGCCGGCAGGCGCGAGCGCCGCAGCATCGCTTCGCCGCCGAGCGCAAACGCCACCGCCGCTGTCGCAATCGTGGTGCGCGGCCATAAAGCGTTGAACGCGATGCCGTCAGCGCGGAATTCCGCCGCCATGCCAAGGGTCACCATCGACATGCCATATTTGCTCATCGTGTAGGGCAGATGCGGCGCGAACCAATCCGCCCGCATCGTTAGCGGCGGCGACAATGTCAGGACATGCGGATTGGCGCTGTGGCGCAGATAAGGCACGCAGGCGCGCGATACCAGGAAGGTGCCACGCATGTTGACCTGCTGGATCAGATCGAAGCGTTTGATATCGATGTCGAGCGATGCGGACAGATTGATCGCCGAGGCGTTGTTGACGCAAATGTCGATGCCGCCGAAATGCTGCGCTGCCTTGGCAACGCAATCCTGCACGGCATCGCCGTCGCGTACATCCAGAACCAGCGGCAGCGCCCGGCCCCCGGCCGCCTCGATCGCTTCCGCCGCGCAGTAAATGGTGCCTTCAAGCTTCGGATGCGGGCTGGCGGTTTTTGCGGCGATGACCACATTGGCGCCATCCTGTGCCGCGCGCACTCCGATCGCGCGACCAATGCCGCGGCTGCCGCCGGTGATGAAGACAGTCTTGCCTGCAAGTGTCATGGCCGTTCCTCGCAATTATTTCAGTTCAACCCGCAGCAACCGCCTTCACTTCGGCCGCCGCATGTCGAACCTGCTGGCCGGCGTAATTTCCGCATAGGCGGAAGGCCCGCCGGCGCGCAATATGATCCCGGCGTTGAACGTATCGAAACCATCGTCTTTCAACAGCGCGCGCCGGATATGCACGGCGATCACCTCGCCCAGCACCAGCCACCCGGTGGTGGCGGCACCGGTGTGGGATTTCAGGTTGATGATGTCGCAGACCTTGCACTCGAAGTGCACCGGGCTGGCGGCAACCCGCGGCGGTGAAACGCGGCGGGAGGCAGCAGGCGTGAGGCCGGCGAGGGTGAATTCATCGGTGCCGTAGGGCACGGTGGCGCAAGTGGCGTTCATCTGTTCGGCCAGGGCCCTGGTGCTGAGGTTCCAGACGAATTCACCGGTTTCCTGGGCGTTGCGCAGGCTGTGTTTCGGCGTGTCGCTGGAGAAACCGATGATCGGTGGTGCGTAGTTGAAGGCGTTGAAAAAACTATAGGGGGCGAGGTTGAGGGAACCATCAGCACCGCGGGTGGAAACCCAACCGATCGGGCGCGGGCCGATGATGGCGTTCAGCGGGTTATGCGGCAGCCCATGCCCGCTTGACGGTTCGTAATAATACATATCATCGGCCATCGGAATGGATATAGTTCCGTCATGAGCGTACAGCAACGGGTGATCCGCGAGCGGCGGCAATACAATCAATGGGTCGGCAACCAGACGCTCGAGGATTTCGCGCTGCGCTACACCGCGCAAAGCGCCAGGCGCTGGTCGGCATTGCGGGTCGGCAATACCGCGCTGGGGGCCGTGTCGTTCCTGGCCTGCGAGGCGATCGGCGGCTCCATCACCCTGGCCTTCGGTTTTACCAATGCGATGGCAGCCATCCTGACGGTCGGGGTGGTGATGTTTCTGGTCGGCCTGCCGATCTGCCTGTCCGCAACGCGCAACGGCGTGGATGTGGATCTGCTGACGCGCGGCGCCGGCTTCGGCTATATCGGCTCGACCATCACCTCACTGATCTACGCCTCGTTCACGTTCATATTGTTCTCGATCGAGGCCAGCATCATGTCCGCCGCCATCACCATGGTGCTCGGCATCCCGCTCTGGCTTGCCAACATCGCCGCCGCCTTGGTGGTGATTCCGCTGGCGGCTTACGGCATCCGCGCCATCAGCCGCATGCAGATATGGACCCAGCCGGTCTGGCTGGCTTTGCAGTTCGGACCGTTGTTATACCTCGCCTGGCGCGGCCTGCCGGAATTTTCCGGCTGGACGCATTTCGCCGGCGCCGGCGCCCGCGGCTTCGCTTTGCTGCCATTCGGCATGGCGGCTTCGATTTTGCTGTCGCTGCTGCCGCAGATCGGCGAGCAGGTGGATTATCTGCGGTTCCTGCCGGACCGTGCGCGCACCGGCGGGCTGGCGTGGTGGAGCGCGCTGATTATCGCCGGGCCGGGCTGGGTGTTCATCGGCTGCGCCAAGCTGGCAGCAGGGTCGTTCCTTACCTATCTGGCGCTCAGCCGCGGTATGGCGCTGGCGCAGGCGGCCCAGCCGGCCACTTTGTACCGCATCGCGTTTACCGAGGTGTTTCACAATCCGGCGCTGGCGGCCGGGCTGATGCTGCTATTCGTCGTGACCTGCCAGATCAAGATCAACACCACCAACGCCTATGCCGGCTCCATCGCCTGGTCGAATTTCTTCTCCCGCCTCACCCATGCGCATCCCGGCCGCGTGGTGTGGGTGGTGTTCAACGTGCTGCTGGCGCTGCTGTTGATGGAGATCGGGATTTTCCGGGTGATCCAGAGCATCCTTGGCCTGTACGCGAATTTCGCGGCGGCCTGGATGGGGGCGCTGGCGGCGGATCTCGTCATCAACAAGCCGCTCGGCCTCAGCCCGCCCGGCATCGAATTCAAACGCGCGCATCTGTACGACATCAACCCGGTCGGCGTCGGCGCCATGGCGGCCTCGGTGCTGGTCTCCACCGCCATGAGCTTCGGCTTTCTCGGGGTCACCGCACAGGCTCTGGCGCCGTTCTGCGGGCTGGCCATCGCCTTTGCCGCCGCCCCCACCATCGCGCGCGCCACCGGCGGCAGATATTATCTGGCGCGGGCGGATACGCTGGCGGACCACAGGCTTACGCCGGGGGCTTTGCGCTGCATCGTCTGCGAAGGGACTTTCGAACGGCCGGACATGGCGCACTGCCCGGCCTATGGCGGCGGTATCTGCTCGCTGTGCTGTTCGCTGGAGGCGCGCTGCCACGACATGTGCAAGCCCAACGCCCGGGTGTTCGAGCAGCTCACCACCGTATTGCCGGCGCCGGCGGCCGCGCGGCTGAACACCCGCATCGGCCGCTTCCTCGGCGTGTTCCTGATGTTCATCCTGGTCAGCGCGGCCTTGCTCACCTTGATCGATTTCTCCTACAGCGCCATCGCCCCCGCCGCCCATGACATCATCCGCAGCACGCTCTGGGTGGTGTTCCTGACCCTGCTGATCCTGGCCGCCGTCACCGCCTGGCTGCTGGTGCTGGCGCAGAGCAGCCGCCGGGCCGCGGAGGCCGAGACCACGCACCAGACCAGCATGCTGATGGCCGAGATCGCCGCGCACGAGCGCACGGATGCCGCGTTGGAGACCGCCAAGGCGGTGGCGGAATCCGCCAATATGGCGAAGAGCCGGTACATCGTCGGCGTGATCCATGAAATCCGCGCCCCCTTGAATGCCATTTTCGGCTACGCGCAGCTGCTGGAGCATGCCGGCAGCATCCGCCCGGCCGATGCGGTGCGGGTGATCCGCCGCTCCACCGAGCATCTCTCCAACCTGGTGGACGGGCTGCTGGATATTTCGCAAATCGAGACCGGGTCCTTGCAGCTGCACCGGGACCGCGTGAACCTGCCGGAATTCCTGGATCAGATCGCCGACATGTTCCGTTTGCAGGCGGCCGCCAAGGGCATCGATTTTTTCGCCGAGCGGCCGCCCAATCTGCCGCTATTCATCAATACCGATGAAAAACGCCTGCGCCAGATTTTGATCAACCTGCTGTCCAACGCCATCAAATACACAGATCGGGGCAGTGCCAGCCTGCGCGTGCATCTGCGCGGCCAGGTCGCGGAATTCGAGGTGGCGGATACCGGGCATGGCATCCGCCCGGAGGATATCGGCAGTATTTTCGAGCCGTTCGAGCGCGGCCATATGCCGCAGACCAATGCGGTGCCGGGCACCGGGCTGGGACTGACCATCACCAAATTGCTGACGCAGATTTTGGGCGGTGAAATTTCGGTGGAAAGCACGCCCGGCGCCGGCAGCGCGTTTCGCGTCCGCCTGCTGCTGTCGGAGGCCTCCGGCATGCCGGTGATGGCCCGCCCGCCGCGCATCACCGGCTATTCCGGGGTGCGGCGGCGGGTGCTGATCGCCGATGACGATGCCGACCAGGTCGGGCTGCTGAAAGAGATTTTCCTGCCGCTGGGGTTCGTGGTGTTCGCCGCCTCGGACGGCCAGACCTGTCTGGCGCTCGCCGAGGACTACCAACCGGACCTGGTGATTTTGGATATCGCCATGCCGGGCCTGTCCGGCCTTGAAGTGGCAGGCAAATTGCGGGCGCGCTTCCCTGACCTGCGCATCATGATCGTCTCCGGGAATTTTCACGATGCGGCGCGGCTGAAACTCGCGGCCCCGGCCCATGACGCGTTCCTCGCCAAGCCGACGGATATACGAACATTGCTGGATGAGGTGAAGCGGCTTTTGCAGCTGGAATGGATCCATGAGGCAACCCCGCAAGTGCTGCCGGTCGACCCCGCCACGATGACGCGCCCCGATGCCAGGCATCTGCTCGATCTGCTGCAACTCGGCCGGATCGGCTATGTGCGCGGCATCGAGGCCAAGCTCGCCGAGATCGAACAGGCCGAGCCGGAGGCAGCTGCGTTCACCGATTATTTGCGCAATTTCATTCGCCAGTTCAAGCTCGCGCATTACATGGACTATCTCGAAAGTCTGAGCGAATTGCGCGATGTCTGAAACCACACGGCGCGATACCGTGCTGGTGGTGGACGACACACCGGACACGCTCGGCTTTTTGACCGACGCGCTGGACCAGGCGCGGCTGACGGTACTGGTGGCGACCGACGGCGCCAGTGCGATCACCCTGCTCGGCCACGCCACGCCGGATCTGATTTTGATGGACGCGATGATGCCGCAGATGGACGGCTTCGAGACCTGCCGCCGCATCAAGGCGGATGCCTCGCTCGCCCATATACCGGTGATTTTCATGACCGGGCTTTCGGCTACCGAACATGTGGTGCAGGGGTTGGAAGCCGGCGGCGTGGATTACGTCGCCAAGCCGATCGTGGTGGATGAACTGCTGGCGCGCATCCGTGTGCATCTGGCCAACGCCCGCATCGCCAACCGCACGCGCCTGGCACTCGACGCCACCGGACGGTTCCTGCTGGCGGCGACAGAGGCCGGGCGGTTGATCTGGTGTACCCCGCAGGCGGAAAAACGGATGAGCGATCTGCTGCCGGATTTTTCACCCGTTGCCTTCCAACTGCCACGCGGCAACACCATCGATATCGAAGGGCGGCAGCTGGTTTTCACGTTTTTGAGCCGCACCGGGCCGGATGAGTATTTATACCGCCTGACCGAAACCGGCGGCGGCCAGGAGGAGCGTTTTCTCAGGCAGTATCTCTCGCTGACCATCCGCGAGAGCGAGGTGCTGATCTGGATCGCGCGCGGCAAATCCAACCGGGATATCAGCGATATACTGGGGATCAGCCCGCGCACGGTGAACAAGCATCTGGAACAGGTTTTCACCAAGCTGGGCGTGGAAAACCGTGCCTCGGCGGCAGCCCTCGCGGTGCGGGCCCTGGCGACCCGCGTTTAGAAAGGAAGCAGCCGCTTTTTTGAAAAAAAGCGGCGCAAAAAACTTCTTTGACACTGGAGCCGGGAGTTTCAAACGCCAAAGGCCCAGATTAACAGAAGTCTTTTTGCTTCTTTTTCTTCAGAAAAAGAAGTGCTTGATTAGCGGCCGTAGAGCAGCGCCTCCAGCCCATCGGCCAGCTGGGCTGCGCGGGCGTGCAAAACATCCGACGACGCCGGCGGTATACCCGGCGTGCGGTTGGCATCCAGCAGCACCGGCGCGCCGTCATGCATCACGAAGTCGAACTTGCCGTAATCGAGTCTGGGCCTGGGGCGGAGGGTGGTCGCCGTCAACGCCCGTAGCCCAGCATAAATTTTATACCGGATTAGGGCGTTGTCGCCGCCAATGCCCATGCCCCAGCATAAAATTTCAGCTAGCGCCGAGGCGTTGTCCGCATAACGCCTCCGCCCCCAGGGAATCAAAAGTTTTTTGCTGCTTTTTTCCAAAAAAGCAGTGCTTACTTACTTAAATCCATCCTAAATATTAACCAGATGCGCGATCTCTGCCGCTGTTTCTTCTTTCGTACTGCCTTGGCGCACGATCTGCCCGCGTTGCATTACGTGGTAGCGCTCGGCGAACGACCAGGCGAAATCCAGATATTGTTCCACGATGATGATCGTCACCCCCAGCTCCATGCGTATCCGCCGCAGGGCGTGCTCGATCTGCTTGACCACCGAGGGCTGGATTCCCTCGGTCGGCTCGTCCAGCAGCAACAGCGAGGGCTGGCCCGCCAGCGCGCGGCCGATTGCCAGCTGCTGCTGCTCGCCGCCTGAAAGCAGCCCGGCCTTGCGGTTTTTGATCTGCGTCAGTTTCGGGAACAGATCGAAAATATGCGCGGCGATCCCGGTTTCACTCAGGCCTTTGCGGCCGCCCAATGCCGCCAGGCCCACGGTGAGGTTTTCCATTACCGTAAGCTGCGGGAATACGTGGCGCCCTTGCGGTACGTAGCCGATGCCGGCGCGGGCGCGGCCATGCGCCGGCATTGCGGAGACATCGGCGCCTTTGAAAATGATTTTGCCGCCGGTGAGTTTCTGCACGCCCACCATGGTGTTCAGCAGCGTGCTCTTGCCGACGCCGTTGCGGCCGATCAGCGCGATCGCCGCGCCCTGTTCGATATCCATATCGATATCCCACAGCACCTTGCTCTGCCCGTAGGCGGAACTGACCTTATCAAGCTTCAGCAGCGTCGTCATCGTCTGATCTTCCCAGGTAAACCGCCGTCACTTCCGGATCGGCGCGAATTTCCGCCACCGTGCCTTCCTTTAAAATCTGGCCCTGATGCAGCACCGTCACGAACCCGTTCAGCGCCTCGACGAAACTCATGTCATGGTCGATCACCAGCACCGCATGGCGCCCCAGCAACGACAGGATCAGCTGCGCGGTGCGCTGCGTATCCTGCGGCCCCATGCCGGCGGTCGGCTCGTCCAGCAGCAGCAGATCCGCATCGGTCGCCACCACCATGCCGATCTCCAGCCATTGCTTCTCGCCATGCGCGAGGTCGGCGGCCATGATATGGCGGCGGTCCTGAAGGCCGATTTTGGCGAGGATCGCCTCGGCTGCCGCCTGTTCGCCATCCGGGGCTTTGCTGGTGAAGGTTTTCCACCAACTGCGGTCGCGCCGGCCCGCCACCAGCAGGTTTTCCATCACCGTCAGCGTCGGCAGCACGCCCGGCGTCTGAAATTTCCGGCAAATGCCGCGCTTGACGATCTCCTGTTCGGGCAGAGCGGTGATCACCTGGTCCTTGAAGGTGATCTTGCCCGAGGTCGGGCGCACCCGCCCGATGATGGTATCGCAGAGCGTGGATTTGCCGGCGCCGTTCGGGCCGATCAAAATCCGCAAATCGCCGGGCGTGAGCGAGAGCGTGACATCGGTCAGCGCCTTGAACCCGTCGAAATCGACGGTGACGTTTTCCATCATCAGAATAGGGGCGGCAATCGCGTTCATTCCGCTGTCTCCAGGGGCCGCCGTGAGATGATCCGGCGCATCACCCGCTCTTCCCCACTGCCCGGCCGGAACAGCCCGGCAATGCCGTTGGGCAGGAAGCTGACGGCCAGGATGAACAAGGCGCCGAGCCCGTACAGCCACAGCGAAGGCAGCGCGCTGCTCACCTGGTCCTTGGCGAAGTTCACCAGCAGCGTGCCGGCGATCGCCCCCCACAGCACGTTGCGCCCGCCGACCGCCACCCACACCACCATTTCGATACTCGGCACCACGCCGACCAGTGCGGGGGACACCACGCCGGCATGCAAAGTGAACAGCGCCCCGCCGATGCCGGCCAGCGCACCGGCAATGCCGAAGGCGATGACCTTGTACGGCACCGGATCATGGCCGAGGAAGCGCACCCGGTTCTCGCCGTCTCGCGTGGCCCGCAGCAGCACGCCGTAACGCGAGCCGAGCAGCCAGCGCAGGAAGAAAAAACTGGCGACAACAAAGCCGACCGTGACCCAGTAGATCACCCGTGCCGCACCGTCCGTGGTGATGTCGTCGCCGAACAATGTGGAGAAATTCGTCAGCCCGTTGAAGCCGCCGGTATAGCCCTGCTGGCTGATCAACAGCGTGGAAAACGCCAGCGCCAAAGCCTGGGTGATCAACGCGAAATACACGCCGCCCACGCGGCGGCGGAACATCAGCCAGGAAAACCCGGCGGCGAACAGGCCCGGCACCAGCACCACGCAGGCCAGCGAGAAGCCCCAGTACTGGAACGGCAGCCACAGCTGCGGCAAGGCGGAAACCCCGCTCCATTGCATGAAATCCGGCATGTCGCCGTTGGCGAGGTTCAGGCCCTCCATTTTCAGATGCATCGCCAGCGCATAGCCGCCCAGGCCGAAGAACACCCCCTGGCCAAGGCTGAGGATACCGGCCTCGCCCCAGGTGAGCATGATGCCCATGGCGAGGATGGAGAGGGCCAGGAACCGCCCGAGCAGGGAAAGTTCGTAGGTCGAAATAATCCAGGGTGCTGCCACCGCGAATATGATCAGCCCCGCGCCGATTATTCGTTTCATCACCGGCTCAACCCTCCAGGGCGCGCGACCGGATGGTGATGACACCCTGCGGCCGGATTTGTATGAATAATATGACGAACACCAGCAGCAGCACCTGGGCCACGCTGACATCGACGAAAATCTCGACCAGAGCGGTGAACAGCCCGATCATGATGGAGGCGATGGTGGTGCCCACCAGGCTGCCGAGGCCGCCCAGGATCACCACCAGGAAGGCCGGCACGATATAGCTCTGGCCGACCGTCGGCGTTACCGGGCCGAGCAGTGCGAGGATCACGCCGGCGAGGCCGGCGACGCCGGTGCCGAGCGAGAATACCAGAAGATCGATCCGCCGCGCATTCACGCCCATCGCCGCCGCGGTCGGCCGGTCCTGGTTCACCGCGCGCACATAAAGCCCGAGCCGCGTCTTGTTCAACAGCAGCGCGATGCCGGCCAGCACCAGGGCCGCCACCAGCAGTATGAACAGCCTGGTATCCGGCAGCGTTAGCCCGGCGAACGGGCCGGCATTCAATTTCACCGTGTGGTTCAGCCAGGTCGGCGCCGTCACCTCCACGCCGATGGCGCCGAACAGATTGCGCGCCGCCTGCTGCAAAATCAGGCTGGCCCCCCAGGTTGCCAGCAACGTGTCCAGCGGGCGGGCGGACAGCCGGTGGATGACGCCCCATTCCAGCACCGCACCCAAAGCCGCGGTGCCGAGAAATGCCACCGGCATGGCCACGATGATTCCCAAAGGTCCAGGCACAACCTGCAAGGTCAGATACGCGAGGTAGCCGCCCAGCATCAGCATCTCGCCATGCGCCATGTTGATCACGCGCATCAGGCCGAAGCTCAAGGCAAGACCAAGAGCCGCCAGCACGAACAAAGAGGCTACGGAAAACCCGTTGAACACCTGGCCCAGAAGAAATGCCGCTTCGTTCATCAGTTTTCTCCATCAGCCCTGGCTGCCGGAACCAGGATTCCGGCGGCCAGGGACCGCGACGTGACGATTGTTAATGCGCCTTGCAGACCTTGCCGGGGAACGCCAGCTGGTCGTATGGCTCCGGGGTGATCGGCCCGGTCGAGGTCCAGACGATCTTGAACTGCCCGTCCGGCTGCAACTCACCGATATAGCCGGTCTGCACCATGCTTTGGTTGCCGGCGAATTTCACATCCCCGAGCGGGCTCGGCGCGAAACCCGTGGTCACCGCGGCCTCACGCACTTTGATCGGATCGAAAGTACCGGCCTTCTTCACTGCGGCGGCCCATTGATACACATCCACATAGCCGTGCACCATCGGGTCATCGACCACCGAATCCGCACCGTATTTGGCCTTGTATGCCGCCACGAAAGCCGCGTTATCCGCGCCCGGCAGGCTCTGGTAATAATTCCAGGAGGTATAACTGCCGGCCAGCAGGCTCGGCCCCATCGCCTTGGCTTCCGGCTCGGCGATCGAGAAGCTCATCACCGGCAGCTTGTCCGGAGTCATCCCGGCGGCAGCCATCTGTTTGAAGAACGACACGTTGGAATCGCCGTTCAGCGTGTTGATGATGATATCCGGCTTGCTCTGCTGAATTTCGGCGATGATCGAACTGAAATCCGTGCCGCCGAGCGGGACATATTCCTCGCCCGAAAGCGTCAGCCCGTCATGTGCGATATGCTTTTTCAAAATCAGATTGGCGGTGCGCGGGTACACGTAATCCGAACCCAGCAGGAAGATTTTCTTGTAGCCCTTCTGCTCGGCCCAGGTGAGCGCGGGCAGCGCCTGCTGGTTGGGCTGGGCGCCGGAATACATGATGTTGGGCGAACACTCGTTGCCCTCGAACTGTACAGGATACCACAGCAGATTATGCAGACGCTGGAAGACCGGCAGCATCGCCTTGCGGCTCGATGAGGTCCAGCCGCCGAACACCGTCACCACCTTGTCCTGCTCGATCAGCTTGGTGGCTTTCTGTGCGAAGGTGGAAGGATCCGACGCGCCATCCTCGTTCACCGGCACAATCTGCTTGCCCAGCACCCCGCCTTTGGCGTTGATCTCATCGATCGCCAGAAGTTCCGCATTCTGCAAGGGAACTTCGGAAATCGCCATGGTGCCGGAGAGCGATTGCAGCACGCCCACTTTCACCGTGCCCTCGGCCCGGGCCTGATGCGCCATGCCGGCGAGCATCGTCGCCGCCAGCAGAGCCGCCGCAAATTTCGTGTGTTTCATGCAAAATCTCCCATTCCGGCGGCCTGTGCCGCACCACCTTGTGAATGAGAGTTTCTAATTCGTTACCGCATCGGCACGCCATGAGGCATTTGACGTAGGATTCTCAGCTCTGCGGGCTCAGCCCGCCGGCCTTGGCGATAAAGGCGGCAATTTCAGCCACGCCTGTGCCGGCCCGCACATTGGCGAACACGAACGGCCGTTCGCCGCGCATTTTCTTGGCGTCGCGGTCCATCACCTCCAGGCTGGCGCCCACCAGCGGCGCCAGATCGATCTTGTTGATCACCAAAAGATCGCTGCGGGTAATCCCCGGGCCGCCTTTACGCGGAATTTTATCGCCCGCCGAAACGTCGATCACATAGATCGTCATATCCGCGAGCTCCGGGGAAAACGTCGCCGCCAGATTATCCCCGCCGGATTCGATCAACAGCAGATCAAGTGCCGGAAACATCCGGCATAAATGCGCCACCCCGGCGAGGTTGATGCTGGCATCCTCGCGGATCGCGGTGTGCGGGCAGCCGCCGGTCTCGATCCCCAGTATCCGGTCAGGCGTCAGCGAACCGGCGCGTGTGAGGAACTCCGCATCCTCCTTGGTGTAGATATCGTTGGTGATCGCCGCGATTTCGAAACGCTCGCGGAACTGCCGGCACAACGCATCCATCAACGCCGTCTTGCCGCTGCCTACCGGGCCGCCGATGCCGACGCGCAACGGCCCATTGCCGGTTCCTCCCATCATGACCGGAACAACCTCGTATGCTGCGTCTCATGACGCATCGCCGCAATTTCCCCGGCAAAACAGCAGGTCCCCAGATCGTCCATCGTCGCGCTCTCACTCAAAGCCAACACCTCCAAAATAGCCGCCTCAGAATCTGCCTGCACCCGCAACCCGGAAGCCTGACCGAGCGGGATCAACCGCACCGCCGCCGATACCAGATTAGCCACCCCGGCATGCAAATAAGCCAGACATAAATCCGCCTCGCCCGCCCCGCGCGCCGCCCCCAGTTCCGCCACCGCCACCGGATATGGCAACGGCACCTCCCCCCAATCCCCCTGCCCGCCGCCCCAAGGCCGCGCCGCCAACGCAAACGCCGCCCCCTGTGCCGCCGTCTCCAGCCGCCGCTCCGCCCCCAGGCACAACGCATAAGCCAGCGCCGCAATCTCCCTCAGACGCGCCTGCGCAGCATTCTCTTTCAGCCGCGCCTGCGCACGATACGCCTGCCGCAACACCACCGCATCCGACCACAACGACCCATGACGCAACACATCGCCAATCCAGGCCGCCAATGCCGCCTCACTCGTTATATCGCCCGCCTCAACACTCCACTCCAGCCCATGAGAATACGCAAAACCACCGGTCGGAAAGGCTGGCGACAGCCAAGTGAGCAAGCCAAGCAAAGCGGCAGAGTCAGGCAAGAAAGCACTGCTTTTTGTGAACAAAAAGCAGCAAAAAAACTTTATGAGTCTGGGCCTGGGGCGTTGTCCGCCAAACGCACGTGAACCAGCATAAATTTTCTGCGGGGTCCGAAGGTGTTGTCCGCATCACGCCCCATGTCCCCGTATAAATATTCTGCTGGGTCCGGAGGCGTTGTCGGCTTCACCACCCATGCCCCAGCATGGCAAAAGTTTTTTGCTGCTTTTTTTCAAAAAAGCAGTGCTTGCTTTCTTAATGCGCATACGCCCCGGACTCCGGGTCGAATGCTGCGCATAACCGCTCCGCCTGGCCACCCAGCCCGGTGACCATTTCGGCGATTACGTGATCGTACAGGATGCGCAGCGCGCCTGGGGTGAATTGCACGCCGAGGTGGCGGTTGCCGAGGTGCCAGGCCAGGCGGGCCAGTGCATCGGCATCGGCGGCGCG
This sequence comes from Acetobacteraceae bacterium, assembly GCA_965231175.1. Taxonomy (GTDB): domain Bacteria; phylum Pseudomonadota; class Alphaproteobacteria; order Acetobacterales; family Acetobacteraceae; genus Acidocella. The sequence continues at coordinate 455,196 of CBDDMJ010000002.1, forward strand.
GATTTCCAGCAATAGTTCCGGTGCCGCATCGACGCGCACCAGGCTGCCGTCTTCCAGCACCAGCGCATCGCCGCCGCGGATATGCGCGGCTTCAGGCAGGTCCAGCAGGATTTCCTGTTGTCCCGCTGTGATAAAACGCAAACGGCGGCGAAAGCGGCGGTCGTAATCCAGCGACACCGTATCCACCTGCACATCCGTCTGCCAGTTGCCGGCCCGGATGATTGCGTTGGCCCGTTTGGTCAAAACAGAAAATACCGCTGCGCCATCGGCAATGTTTCCGCTGGTTCGCATATCAACAACTCTCCATCCGCTCGTACTTCATAGGTTTCCGCATCCACTTCGATGAACGGTGTGGCATCGTTATGGATCATAGATTTCTTGCCGATGCAGCCGCGGGTGTTTGCAACAGCGGCCAGCGGGCGCGCGAGGCCGAGCTGGCGGCCGAGGTCGGCTTGCAGTGCGGCGGCCGAGACGAACAGCAGCGAGCTTTCCACCATGGCGCGCCCGTAGGCACCGAACATCGGCCGGTAATGCACCGGCTGCGGCGTCGGGATCGAGGCGTTGGGGTCGCCCATCGCCGCCATCACGATGGAGCCGGATTTCAGCACCAGATCGGGTTTGACGCCGAAGAAGGCCGGCGACCACAGCACCAGATCGGCGAGCTTGCCGGGCTCGATGGAGCCGACATGGGCACTCATGCCTTGCGCGATCGCCGGGTTGATCGTGTATTTGGCGATGTAGCGTTTGACGCGGTGATTGTCGGCGGCACCATCGCCGGGCAGCGCGCCGCGCTGGGTTTTCATTTTATGCGCGGTCTGCCAGGTGCGGATAATCACCTCGCCGACGCGGCCCATCGCCTGGCTGTCCGAGGAGATCATCGAGAGCGCGCCGAGATCGTGCAAGATGTCCTCGGCGGCGATGGTTTCCCGGCGGATGCGGGATTCCGCAAAGGCGATGTCCTCCGGAATATTCGGGTCCAGGTGATGGCACACCATCAGCATGTCCAGATGCTCGTCCAGCGTGTTCACCGTGTAGGGCCGCGTGGGGTTGGTGGAGCTGGGCAGCACGTTGGGCAGGCCGGCGACGCGTATGATATCCGGCGCATGGCCGCCGCCGGCCCCTTCGGTATGGAAGGCGTGGATGGTACGGCCCTTGAACGCTGCAATGGTGTCCTCGACGAAACCGCTTTCGTTCAAGGTGTCCGAATGCAGCATCACCTGCACGTCGAAAGCATCGGCGACGGACAGGCAGCAATCGATGGCGGCGGGCGATGAGCCCCAATCCTCATGCAATTTCAGCGAGGAGGCGCCGGCGCGGATCATCTCCTCCAGGGCCGCCGGGTGCGAGGCATTGCCCTTGCCGCAAAACGCGAGGTTGACTGGAAACGCCTCGGCGGCCTGCAACATCCGCCGCAAATGGAACGGCCCCGGTGTGCAGGTGGTGGCGGCGGTGCCGGTGGCGGGCCCGGTGCCGCCGCCGACCATGGTGGTGACGCCGGAGGCCAGCGCCTCCTCGATCTGCTGCGGGCAGATGAAATGGATATGCGCGTCGATGCCGCCGGCGGTGAGGATTTTGCCCTCGCCGGCGATGATCTCCGTGCCCGGGCCGATGATGATATCGACCCCCGGCTGCACATCCGGATTGCCGGCCTTGCCGATTTTGCTGATCCGGCCAGCAACAAGTGACACATCCGCCTTCACGATGCCCCAATGGTCGATGATCAGGGCGTTGGTGATGACGGTATCGGCCGCCCCTTGCGCATTGGTCATCTGCGACTGGCCCATGCCGTCGCGGATCACCTTGCCGCCGCCGAATTTCACCTCCTCGCCATAGATCGTGTAATCGCGCTCGACCTCGACGAATAATTCGGTATCGGCGAGGCGTACGCGGTCCCCGGTGGTCGGCCCGAACATATGCGCATAGGCCTGGCGGGTCAGGCGTGCCATTACGCGTCGCCCATCACGCGTCGCCCATAACCAGGCCGCGAAAGCCGATGATGCGCCGCGCGCCGCGATAGGCCACCAGCACCACCTCCCGGCTCTGCCCTGGCTCGAAGCGGATCGCCGTGCCGGCGGCGATGTTCAGCCGCCTGCCATGGGCGGCGGCGCGGTCGAAATCCAGCGCCGCATTGGTCTCGGCGAAATGATAATGGCTGCCGACCTGGATCGGCCGGTCACCGGTATTGGCCACCGTGATCGTTACGTGTTCAGAACCAGCATTCAGTTCGATATCGCCGGCGGCGGTGATGATTTCTCCTGGTATCATCGGCTCACCGGATTGGCTCATGCACGGTCACCAGCTTGGTGCCGTCCGGAAATGTTGCCTCCACCTGCACGTCGTCGATCATGTCCGCCACCCCTTCCATCACCTGTGCGCGCGTCACCACATGCGCGCCGGCCTCCATCAGCTCGGCTACCCGGCGGCCGTCCCGCGCACCTTCCACGACGAAATCCGTGATCAGCGCGATGGCCTCCGGGTAGTTCAGCTTGACGCCGCGGGCCAGCCGCTGGCGCGCCACCATGGCAGCCATGGCGATCAGTAGTTTATCCTTCTCGCGCGGCGTCAGATTCATCCCGGCCTTCCTGTCAGCCTTGCCAGACCAGCGGCATCGCGCGGCCCTGGCGGCACAGCGTGGCCACGGCGATCACCGCACCCCGCAATGCCGAAGTTGAGCACGCCAGCAGCCGCGCGACCAGCATATCATCGAAACATGAAACACCAGCCTCATGGGTTTGCAATACTGCCTGCAGCGCCGGCAACAATGCCGCCGCACCGGGTGCGGTATAGATGATCGTCGCCATTGCCACCGCACCCTTGCCCACTGCCGGGCGCGCGAGCTGTGCGGTAATATCGCCCCCGAGCCGGATCATATCCTGCAACAGCAAGCCACCGTTCCGCCGCACGGAAATCCGGTCCCGCAGCCAGCCCTCATGCACTGCCTCGCCCATCGCCTGCCGCCCAAACACCATCGTTTCGGTACCGAAATAGACTGCCGTGGCCGCCAGCTCGACCTCCAGCACCCGCGCCAGTGCAAACCCGTCGAAAAAAATCGTCTCCTGCGGCAGATAATCGAGCCGCGCCCCGGCACCCACCACCAGCCGCGTGGTCAGCCGGGCCGTGCTGCCGCCGAGCGCCCGGTATACCCGCTCCGCCGCCTGCCCCGCCAGGCAAACCTGCGCGCCCTCATGCAGCGTCACTTCGGCCTTAAGCTCATCGCCGCCGGCAATCCCGCCGGCGATATTTAACAGCACCGCATCGCAAATGCCGGGCGTCACCGGCCGCGGCAACAGCGCCTTCAGGCCGCCCTGCTGGTACAGGGTCTCCACCCGCGTCACCCCCGCCGCATCGCGCCGGAAGGTGAGGCGAAGCTCCCCCCGCGCCCGTTGCGGCTGCGCCGCAGTCTGTACCGGCATGAAGTTCATCCCTGCACGTTGGCAGCAATCCACGGCCCCGCCAATACGCCAAATGCCGCATGCGGCGGCTTCGGCAGGGGGTGGTAAGGAAGCACTGCTTTTTCTGAAGAAAAAGCAGCAAAAAGACTTTTATTAATCTGGGCCTTTGGGGTTTGAAGCTCCCGGCTCCTGATTCATAAAAGTTTTTCGCGCCGCTTTTTTCAAAAAAGCGGCTGCTTCCTTTGATTTAATCTAACATCATCCCGCTATAGACTACGCAAAATGGTTCACAAAACAAGTACTTTTTGCTTATAAAAAAGGGAGCCGAGGCTCCCTTTTTTCCTGATATCAGGCCGAGTAATACATCTCGAATTCCACCGGGTGCGGTGTGTGTTCGAAGCGATATACGTCTTTCCATTTGATATCGATATAGCTTTCGATCTGGTCCTTGCTGAACACGTCGCCGGCCAGCAGGTAATCATGGTCGGCGGCCAGTGCGCCCAGGGCTTCGCGCAGGCTGCCGCAGACGGTCGGGATGTCTTTCAGTTCTTCCGGCGGCAGATCGTATAAATCCTTGTCCATCGGGTCGCCCGGGTGGATTTTGTTCTTGATGCCGTCGAGGGCCGCCATCGCGATCGCGGAGAAGGCGAGGTACGGGTTGGCGGTCGGATCCGGGAAGCGGACTTCGACGCGCTTGGCCTTGGCGCTGTGGGTATAGGGAATGCGGCAGGAGGCGGACCGGTTGCTGGCTGAATAGGCCAGCAGCACCGGCGCCTCGAAGCCCGGGATCAGCCGCTTGTAGCTGTTGGTCGAGGGGTTGGAGAAGGCGTTGATGGATTTGGCATGTTTGATGATGCCGCCGATGGCGTACAGGCACATTTCCGAAAGGTCGGCGTAGCCATTGCCGGCGAATAGCGGCTTGCCAGCTTTCCAGATGGAAATATGGGTGTGCATGCCGGAACCGTTATCGCCGTAGATCGGCTTCGGCATGAAGGTCGCGGTTTTACCGTAAGAATGCGCGACGTTATGAACGCAGTATTTATAAATCTGCATCTGGTCGGCCATGGTGGTCAGGGTGCCGAATCTGGTGCCGAGCTCGTGCTGGGATTGCGCCACCTCATGGTGATGCTTCTCGATCGGCAGGCCCATTTCGCCCATCGCGGAGAGCATTTCGGCGCGCAAATCGCTGTCGCCGTCCACCGGCTGCACCGGAAAATAACCGCCTTTGACCAGCGGACGGTGGCCCATGTTGCCTTCAGGGTAGTCTTTCAATGAAGAGCCGGGGCCTTCGATGGAGTCAAGCTGATAGGAGCCGAAATTGCCGCCGGTGCCGAATTTGACGGAGTCGAAAATGAAGAACTCGGCTTCGGCGCCGATGACGATGCTGTCGCCGATGCCGGAGGCCTTGACATAGGCTTCGACGCGCTTGGCGGTGGAACGCGGGTCACGCACATAACCCTGCATGGTGGCCGGCTCCACGATGTCGCAGAACAGGATCAGGCTGGGTTTGGCGGCGAACGGGTCCATCACCGCGGAGCTCAGATCCGGTTGCAGGATCATGTCGGATTCATTGATGGCTTTCCAGCCGGAAATCGAGGAACCGTCGAACATGAAGCCGTCGCGCAGGGCATCGGCATCGACGGTTGAAATATACTGGGCGGTGTGCTGCCACTTGCCTTTCGGGTCGGTGAACCGCAGGTCGACATATTCGACACCGTTTTCTTTGATCATATTCAGAACTTTGGTCACGCCGTCGGCGTCAGCAGGCTTTTTGGCCATTTTTATCCCCGTTGATTGAAGCTGCGGCGCCGCCCCATGCGGTCCCGCAAAAATCGTTGCTTATCAGCAAGTTGCTTATCCGCAAGCATCACGCCACAGCACAACACCATGGCGTGAGGTTTGCGGGGTCAATTTCTGGCGCCGTTAAATCGCCGCGTCGCCTTTTTCGCCGGTCCGGATCCGGATCACTTCTTCCACGGTCGAGATGAAAATCTTGCCGTCGCCGATCCGGCCGGTGCGTGCGGCGTTCATGATCGCCTCGACGGCGCGTTCCACCACATTGTCCTCGCAGATCACTTCGATCTTCACCTTGGGCAGAAAATCCACCACATATTCGGCACCGCGATATAATTCGGTATGGCCTTTCTGGCGGCCAAAGCCCTTGGCTTCGACAACCGTAATGCCCTGCAATCCAACTTCGTGCAGGGCTTCCTTCACTTCGTCGAGTTTGAACGGCTTGATGATCGCTTCGATCTTTTTCATCTGGTACACGCCGCTTAAATTGCCGGCGTCCTCCTCTTGTTCGTGCGGGCCTGCGCGGATGCGCGCCAGCCAATGGGCTGACCATGATAGCCTTGCATGAGACGTGCCAGCACGCAATCAGCATACATACCCCTAATATGCCGTAACGGATGCGTTACCGCCCTGACATATGCTTACAGTTTATGCGATTCACGGCTATTTTCTGGGCATATCTTAAACCACGCCGGAAGCCCCTTGCTGCCCATCCGGCCCTGACGGATACTGTCCGGGTGAAACCTGTGAACGCCCAGCTCGCCGCCACCGGCACCACCATCTTTACCATCATGTCGGCGCTGGCCACCGTCCACGGTGCCATCAATCTCGGCCAGGGCTTCCCCGATACCGAAGGCCCGGCGGATCTGACCGCCGCTGCCGCCGCCGCTTTGCAGGATCACCGCAACCAGTACGCCCCGCTCACCGGGCTGCCGGAACTGCGCCAGGCGGTCGCCGCCGCCAATCGGCGATTCTACGGTCTCGATATCGACCCCGCCGCCGGCGTCGTCGTCACCTCCGGCGCCACCGAGGCGCTGGCCGCCTGTCTGATGGCGCTGATCAACCCCGGCGACGAGGTGGTGTTGATCGAACCGCTGTACGACACCTATCTGCCGGTGGTGACGATGCTGGGCGGCGTCGCCAAGCTGGTGCGCCTGCTGCCGCCGGACTGGGCGCTGCCGCGCGCCCCCCTGGCCGCCGCCTTCGGCCCGCGCACCAAGGCCCTGCTGTTGAACTCGCCGATGAACCCGACCGGCAAAGTCTTCACCCGGGAGGAACTCGGCGAGCTGGCAGACCTGCTGATCCGCCACGATGCCTATGCCATCTGCGACGAGGTGTATGAACATCTGGTGTTTCCGCCGGCCCAGCATATCCCGCTGATGACGTTGCCGGAAATGGCGGCGCGGACCTTGCGCATCGGCAGCGCCGGCAAGACCTTTTCATTCACCGGCTGGAAAATCGGCTACGTCTCCGGGCCGCCGGCGCTCACCGCACTGGTTGCCAAGGCACATCAGAACCTCACCTTCGCCACCCCGCCCAACCTGCAACGCGCCGTGGCTTATGGCCTGGAAAAACCGGATGCCTATTTCCACAGCCTGGCCGCCGACCTGCAAGCCCAGCGCGACCAGCTCGCCGCCGGCCTCGCCGCGCTCGGCTTTGGCGTCCTGCCGACCGATGGCAGCTATTTCATCACCGCGGATTTCTCCAGCCTGCACAAAGGCGACGACCTGGCGTTCTGCCATACCCTCACGGTCGAGGCCAAAGTGACCGCCATCCCGGTCTCGGCCTTCTATGCCGCAGACCCGCCGCGCCATTACCTGCGCTTTGCCTTCTGCAAACAACCGGCGGTGCTGCAAGAGGCGTTGCGCCGTCTGGCCGACTATCTCTCCCCGGCCAGATTGACGGCCACCGGCTGACGGCGCTACGACGCCCTGCCTCCGGCAACACCTATGGCGGGCTGATGGCGGACGTAGCTCAGTTGGTAGAGCGCCGGTTTGTGGTACCGGTTGTCGCGGGTTCGATCCCCGTCGTTCGCCCATTCTCCGGTTGCCGGTCATCGAAGTCCAAATATATTTCTGGCATCGGTACTCACCACAGCCTATATTATCTGTTCAGGAGAGTACCGATGACCGCCAAAACCGCCCCGGCAAACCATGCAAAACCAGCCGCCAAGCGCAGCAGCCCAAAGCAGGCCGCTTCATCCTATGCGGCAAAGCGCCGGCTGTTGACTGAAAAACTGGAAACCCTGCGCGCCGAATCCGAGGATCTGTCGGCCCATGTGAGTCAGATGCTCCGCCGGTTTTCCTCATAGGCCTTGGCCAAGGATGAGATCGACGACCTGATCGCCGCCGTCGCCACCGTCGATGTTTTAAAAAACACCCTGGCCGACCAGGCCAGGCTGATCGCCGGCATACTGACTGAGCTGGACCAGCTCCGCGCCCGCATCGCGGCGGTCGAGGGCCATCCGGCAAAGGCCACATCCTGATGGACGAAACCCCCGAACCCTGGCCCGACGGCGTCAAGGAAATTCGCATCGCCGATCTCAAACGCCTCGGCATCAACAGCAAGAACCAGTTGTTCTGGGATGGCGGCCAGGTCGAGACGCGGCGCCGGATCGATCTCACCGGATTTCAGAATTTCGTAGCCGCCGCTGTCACCTGTGCTGCCATCCTCGGCGGCCTCGGTGCTGCGGTCAATGCGTTGCAGGATGGCTCGGAATTTCTCTGCGCCCGCCACATCCACTGGCTGAGCTGCCCGGCGAAATAACCGCCGGGCTGATTTTAGCCGGCGGCCAGGGCAGGCGTCTCGGCGGCGCCGACAAGGCGTTTGTCAGCCTCAACGGCCAGCCCCTGCTCGCCCATCTGCTGGCCCGCCTGGTCCCGCAGACGCGGCATCTCGCCATCAGCGCCAATGGCGATCCGGCGCGCTTCGCGGCCACCGGCCTGACGGTGCTGCCGGATGGCGCGCAGGCCGGTAAGGGCCCGCTGGCCGGCCTGGCTGCCGGTCTCGCCTGGGCCGCCGGCATCGGGGCGGGCAGTCTGCTGACCGTCCCGGTCGATACCCCCTTGATCCCGCGCCAGCTGCTCACCGCCCTTACCCCGCCCCCGGCCGCCGCCAGCTACCAGGGCCGCCGGCACCATCTGGTGGCGCTGTGGCCGGTCAGCATTCTGCCGGCCCTGATTTCCTATCTGCAGCAGTCCCAAACGTATAAAGTCCACGACTTCGCCGCCGGGTGCGGCATCAGGGACGTGAAATTTGCCGGCGCCGCCGACCCGTTTCTCAACATCAACACGCCGGCCGACCTTGCCGCCGCAGCGGCGCGGCTGATCATTGAGAGCTAACTATTTGCGTCCGAACAGGCGCTCCAGATCGTTTCTGCTCAGCTTCAGAAACGTGGGGCGGCCATGGCTGCAGGTGCCGGCGCGCGGGGTGGCCTCCATGGCGCGCAGCAAGGCCGCCATTTCGTCCGCCGCCAGCCGCCGCCCGGCGCGAATCGAGCGATGGCAGGCAAGCCGCGCCAGGGCGGCGTCCAGCCGGGCCTCCAACGCCACCGGCGTCTCGGATTCGGCGAATTCCTCGGCAAGGTCGCGCAGCAGCGCTGCCGCATCGGCCTCGCGCAACGCCGCCGGCACGCCGCGCACCAGCACCGCCCCCGCCCCGAACGCCTCGACCTCCAGGCCGAGGCGCTGCAGCACCGCCGCCTGGCTGACCACCCGCGCCGCATCGCTGACCGGCAGATCGACCACCACCGGTAACAGCAAGGGCTGGCACACCACCGCCCCGGTGGCAAATTCGCCGCGCAGCCGCTCTTCGGTCAGCCGCTCATGCGCGGCATGCTGGTCGACGATCACCAGCGCGCCATCGGCCGCCACCGCCAGCACATAGGTCTCCCATATCTGCGCCACCGGCGCGCCCAGAGGATGCTCGGGCAGTGGTACCGCAGGGGTGAACTGCCGGGCCGCCGGCGGGCTCAGCAGCGCCAGCTCGGCCTCGGCGAAGCCCCGCGCCGCCGCGGTGGCAGACGCTGCGGCGGCCGGCGGCAACCGGTACGCCACTGGAGCGGCGGCCAGCGATACCGGCCGCGCCAGCAGCCGCCCCAGCGCGCCGATGATCAGGCTGCGCACGCCGTTGGCATCGGCAAAGCGCAATTCGGATTTCGCCGGATGCACGTTCACGTCCAGGGCTTCGGGCGGCAGGTCGAGCCGCAATGCCGCCACCGGATGCCGTCCGGCGGGGTGCACATCCCGGTATGCCAGACGCAGCGCCATACGCAGCAGCGGGTCCAGCACCGGGCGGTTGTTCACCACGAAACTCTGCAGCGCCATGGTGGCGCGCGACACGCTGGCCGGCCCGGCGAGCCCGGTGAGGCGCACGCCATCCCGCTCGGCCTGCACCACCAGCAACGCCCCCGCCACCTCGCGCCCGAACAAGGCGGCGACCCGTGCTGTCTCATCCTGCACCGGCAGGTCGAACAGCACCCGCTGCTCGGCGACCAGCCGGAATGCCACCTGCGGGGCTGCCAGCGCCAGGCGCCACACCGCGCGCTCCGCGGCATCCGCCTCGGCGCGCACCGAGCGCAGAAATTTGCGCCGGGCCGGCGTTGCGTAAAACAAATCCTCCACCACCGCCCTGGTGCCCACCGGCCCGGCGGCGGGCGTGACCGGGGAGACAGCGCCGCCGGCGACCTGGATGCGATAGGCCTCGCTCTGGCCGCGGGGCCGGCTGGTCAGGGTCAGCCGCGCCGCCGCACCGATCGAGGGCAGCGCCTCGCCGCGAAACCCGAGGGTGGCGATTCGGATCAGCGCCTCGTCGCCGAGCTTGGAGGTGGCATGCCGCTCGATCGCCAGCGCCAGCTGATCGTGCGGAATGCCGCCGCCGTCATCGATCACCTCGATGCGCTCGATCCCGCCGCCCGCCAGCACCACCTCGATGCGCTGCGCCCCGGCATCCAGCGCATTCTCCACCAGCTCCTTGACCGCCGCCGCCGGCCGCTCGATCACCTCCCCCGCAGCAATGCGATTGACCACCAACGGCGACAACAGGCGAATCATGCTCATAACGCAGCCTACAGCGCTTCAGCCCACCTGTTAAACGCCACAATAAATAAACCCGAAATCTCTTAACGCCCGCTTACTACCTGCTTATCACACGGGTCCCGAGGTTGTGCGTAAACGTGTCAGGGTGAGTCAGCTGGAGCGGGTTTCGAGACCCGGCGCGCAGCGGCCTGCCGGCCGTGAGCACCGGAAGCGCAGACAGCCGCGTCAGATGGCCGCCCTGGCGCGTTTACATGCCGCCCGGGTAGTTGGGGCCACCGGCGCCTTCCGGCACCACCCAGTTGATATTCTGCGTCGGGTCCTTGATGTCGCAGGTTTTGCAATGCACGCAATTCTGCGCGTTGATCTGCAATTGCGGCGCGCCGGTCTCCGCCCCGACGATTTCATACACCCCGGCCGGGCAGTACCGCGTTTCCGGGCTGCGATACAGCTGCCAATTCACAGCAATCGCCTTGGCCGGATCGTAAAGCTGTAGATGCGGCGGCTGGTTTTCCTCATGATTGGTGTTCGAAATGAATACCGAGGACAGCAGGTCGAAGGTCAGCACCCCATCCGGCTTGGGGTAGTCGATCGGCGTGCTGACGGCGGCGGGTTTCAGACCGGCGTAATCATTATGGTTCTTCAACGTCCAGGGTGCCTTGCCGCGCAGCACATAGGTCTCCAAAGCAGCGTTCACCAGCCCGCCATACAGGCCGAATTTGGCAAAACCGGGACGGATGTTGCGCACCTCGTGCAATTCCGGCCACACCCAGCTCGCCTTCAGCAATTCAGGATACGCCGTCACCTCGGCCGGCCTGCCGGCCGCCAGCGCCGCGGCGATCGCCTCGGCCGCCACCATGCCGGATTTCATCGCGGTATGCGTGCCCTTTATTTTCGGCACGTTCAGCGTGCCGGCGGCACAGCCGATCAGCACCGCCCCCGGCACGCCGAGCCTGGGCAGGGATTGCCAGCCGCCCTCGTTGAGCGCCCTGGCGCCGTAGGAAATCCGCTTGCCGCCTTTGAAAAACGGCGCGATCGCCGGATGCGTCTTGTAGCGCTGCATCTCCTGGAACGGCGAGAGATACGGGTTGGTGTAATCGAGGCCGATGACGAAACTATACGCCAATAGATTCTCGCCGAAATGATAGATCGCCGCCCCGCCATAGGTGTCGCTGGTCAGCGGCCAGCCGATGCTGTGCAGATCGAGCCCCGGCTTGAACTGCGCGGGGTCGATCTCCCATAATTCCTTGACGCCGATCGCATAGGTCTGGGGATCGTTGCCGGCATTCAGATCGAAGCGCTGCATCAGCTGCTTGGACAGCGAGCCGCGGCAGCCTTCGGCCAATATCGTATAGGCGGCGCGCAATTCCATGCCGCGCTGATGCAGGGCGGTCGGCTGGCCATCCTTGCCGATCCCCATATCGCCGGTCGCCACCCCGGCCACCCTGCCGTCTTCCACCAATAATTCGGCGGCGGCAAAACCGGGATAGATCTCAACCCCCGCCTCTTCGGCCTGCTGGCCCAGCCAGCGCACCACATTGCCGAGCGAGACGATGTAGTTGCCGGCGTTGTGCATTTGCGGCGGCGTCGGCAATTTGATGGCGCGGCTGCTGGTCAGGAACAGAAACCGGTCCTCGGTGACCGGCGTGCTCAGCGGGATCAGCCCGAGATCGAGATCGGCAAACAGCTCGCGCAGGGCGCGCGGCTCCAGCACCGCGCCGGACAGAATATGCGCGCCGATTTCGCTGGCTTTTTCCACCACGCAAACCGAAATTCCCGGATCGATCTGCTTCAACCGGATCGCCGCCGCGAGACCGCCCGGCCCGGCGCCGACCACCAGCACGTCGAACGCCATCGCCTCGCGCGGGCCCAGATCCTGAGACATTTCAATCCTCCTTGTGGCGGCGCGCCTGAAGCGCGGCCGCTCTTGCGTAATGCTCTAACCAGGCAGCTAATCCGGCCATGGAAGACATAGAGGCCCTGCGCCTGCAACTGCAATGGGGTGCCGACGAGGCTTTGCTGGCGGCCCCGCAAGACCGCCGCCACGCTGGCCCGGCCCCTGCTGCTATTGCGGCTGCTCCTGCTGCTGCCCGCCCCGCCGCCACTGCCCCGGTCCCTCCGGCGGCCAGTCCAGCGGCCAGTCTGGGCGGTCTACGGCCGGGCCCGGCCGATGCGGCGCGGCGCGCCGGCGCCTGCACCAGCCTGGCGGCGTTACGCGACGCCATGGCCGGGTTCACCGGCTGCGCCCTGCGCGACACCGCCACCCAGCTGGTGTTCGCCGACGGTGCGGAGACCACCAGGCTGATGCTGATCGGCGAAGCCCCGGGGGCCGAGGAAGACCGCACCGGCCGCCCCTTCGTGGGTGCCGCCGGGCAGTTGCTGGACCATATGCTCGCCAGCATCGGGCTGGACCGCACGCAACTGCGCATCGTCAACATTGTGCCCTGGCGGCCGCCCGGCAACCGCACGCCTTCGGAGACCGAAATCGCGTTGTGCCTGCCGTTCCTGTACCGCCATATCGCTTTGGTGCAGCCGGAAATTCTGGTGCTGCTCGGCGGCACGGCTGCCAAGGCGCTGCTCCCGGCCCCGGATAACAGCCTTGGCATCACCCGCCTGCGCGGCAGATGGCGCGACCTCACACTGCCTGATCTGCCCCGCCCGATCCGGGTTTTACCGACCTATCACCCGGCCTTTCTGTTGCGCACCCCGCAGGCCAAACGCGAATCATGGCACGATCTATTGGCCCTGCGCGCCACGCTGAACCCGCCGTAAACCCGGTTTTTCATTAAAAAGCGTTAATTTTTAAGCGTTATCATCGAGGCAAACCGCCGCCTCACCCGTAGCCGTCTCAAAACCTGTAACCCGTCTCAGGCACAAGGGTTGCGTCGGTTAGCCACCCTCGTGTAGCCCTCAGGTGATGCGCGGAGCCACCTCAAAGCTCTCCCGCCTGAACGCCTGCGGCGGCTTACCGGCCCTCGGCGCGTTATTTGTCTGCCTCACCGTGCCGATCGCGGTGGCCGTAGCCAAACCCCTCGCTCAGGGGCCGGGTCCAGGGATGACCACGCCTGTTTCAACAGCTGCTGATGCTGCCTATGGGAGCAGTGTGGCCTATGCGGTGCCGCGCAATGCGCCGGCCCCCGGCGTCGAGATCATCCTGCCGCAGCCGCTGCCGCCGAGTGCGGTCGCCCAGTACCGTCAGATTGCCGCCACCCAGCTGCAGGGCGATTTTCACCAGGCCGATGCCGAGATCGCCCGGCTCGACGATACCTCGCTGCTCGGCCCGCTGCTCGCCGCGCGCTATCTCAGCCCAACCTATCGCAGCTCCTATGCCGAATTGCTGTCCTGGTATGCGCAATATGCCGGCCAGCCCGATGCGCCGGCGATCTATGACCTGCTGCTGAAGAAACGCCCGCATGGTGCGGCCATTCCCGCTGCCCCCAGCCAGGATTTGCTGCCGGAGGTGACCGCCACCGCGGGTGCCGCCGCCACCAGTACCGCACCGGAGAACCACGCCTGGCGTCTGGTGTTCGCCGCCGGTCTGGCCGCTTGGCAGCATGATGACATCGCCGCCGCCGAACCGTTGTTCATCCGCGCCGCCGGCATGGACCGTATCTCCGATGACGATCACGCCGCCGCCGCCTTCTGGACCGCCCGCGCCGCCTTGCGGCTGCAACAGCCGGCGGCCTACCTGACCTGGCTGCAAACCGCCGCGGCCGATACCGGTACTTTTTACGGCATGATCGCGGCGCGCCTGCAAGGCCAGGATTTTGGCCCGAGTGGCCTCCCTGGCACGCTGTCTGAATCAGATATTAGCGCGGTCGACGCCTTGCCCGACGGCCATCTCGCCTTCGGCCTGCTGCAGATCGGCGAACCCGACGAGGCCAGCCTGGCCTTGCGCGCGCTGTGGCCGGATATCCAGCAAAACCCGGCGCTGGCCCATGCGGTGATGGCAGTGGCGGCGCAGGCCGGGCTGGTGGATATCGCCATTTCGCTGACCGGCCAGGATGCCGCCAATACCGGCATTGCCGGGCTCAGCCTGCCGCTGCCGGCCTTGCACCCAACCGGCGGCTTCACCGTCGACCCGCCGCTGGTGTATGCTTTGGCGCGCACCGAATCCGGCTTCGACAGCGATGCCGTCTCGGCCGCCGGCGCCAGCGGGCTGATGCAGCTGATGCCGGTGACCGCGCATTACATCGCCCGCAGCCAGGGCATCCCAGGCCGCCTCAACGACCCCTCGACCAATCTGGCACTTGGCCAGGGTTATATCCGCTATCTCGGTGGCCGCGCCGATATCAACAACAACCTGCTCGCCATTCTGGCCAGCTACAATGCCGGGCCCAACAATGCCGCCGCCTGGTATAGCCAGCTGCAGGACGACAGCGACCCGCTGATGTTCATCGAAACCATCTCGAACCCGCAGACGCGCCGCTTCGTGCATCAGGTTCTGGCCGATAGCTGGATCTATGCCGAAGAGATCGGCATCAAACCGGCCAGCCTCGACGATCTCGCGCAAGGCGGCTTCCCGCAGCTTGCCCTGACCGCCACCGCCGCCAATAATTAGCGCCATGATCGACGAGAGCCGGCTGTTTCGACCCGTCAACATTGCCATCTTCACCGTCTCCGACACCCGCGATGCGAGCAACGACACCTCCGGCGACACTTTGGCAGCGCGTATCACCGCCGCCGGCCATAGGCTTGCCGGCCGCGCCATTTTCCGCGACGACGCTGATTTGATCGAAGCCCATCTGCGCCGCCTGATCGCCGATCCGCTGATCGATGTGGTCATCTCCACCGGCGGCACCGGGCTGACCGGGCGGGATGTGACGCCGGAGGCCTATGCCCGCGTGCTGGAGAAAACCATCGATGGGTTCGGCGAATTGTTCCGCATGCTGAGCTACGCCACCATCGGCACTTCGACCATCCAGTCCCGCGCGCTGGCCGGGGTGGCCGGCGGCACCTATCTGTTCGCCCTGCCCGGCAGCACCGGGGCAGTCAAGGATGGCTGGGATGGCATCCTCTGCCACCAGCTCGACAGCCGCCACCGTCCTTGCAATTTCGTCGAGCTGATGCCGAGGTTGAGGGAAGTTTAGCGCTGAAAACCAATGTTCCACGTGGAACATTTTGCTTCTAACTTATTGTTAGAAATATTAAATCTTAAACTTATCCACAGATTTGACGAATCGTCTTGAAATCGTAATAAGTAAGTTACGCCGGTAGTAAGGCGTGGATGGCCGGGTCAAGCCCGGCCATGACGTCGGTTGGCAGGAATAACGTGATGCTGTCGCATCTCCGGACCCAGATTCAAAAAGTTTTTTTGCTGCTTTTTGTTCACAAAAAGCAGGTGCTTGCTTGTTTCAAATTTAAGCGGCTAGGGTCTGGCGTAGAGATTGCGGGAGCTGGCGGCGGGATTTGGCGCGGGGGTAGGGCAGTTCCGGTATAGGGGCGGCAATGCCGAGGGCCTGGTATTCCGCCCAGTTATCGAAATTCATGCGGCTTGCGTTATCGACGAAGGATTCCGTCCAGGCGCCTTCGGCGAGGATGAGTTCGTGGGATGCCAGTTCGACATGGTAGTAGGTGAAGATTTCCGGGATGTTGGTTTCGCGGATGATGGTGCTGTGGTTCACCAGGGCGCCGGCCTGCACCAGGATGTTGCCGAGGAACAGCGCGTGATCCGGCGATACCAGCAGGTCCTTGTATGGGGTGTTGAGGCCGAGCGCGCCGGTTTTGATGCGTATGGGCAGGGCGCGCAGCGGGTCGGCGAAGCGGGTGGAGATGGTGCTGCGGCCGAGCCAGCGGACCGGTTTGGGGCCGGTGCCGGTGAGCAGGATGGTGCCCGCGGTAATGGCTTCGACGGCGATGCCGCCAGTTGGGGTGGCAAGGCTGGTGCCGGGGTAGAAGCAGGTGATGGTGTTGCCGGTGCCGATGACCTGGGCATCGAATTGCGGCTGGTCGTACAGGGTCAGGGTGCCGGTGGTGCCCAGGAACTCGATCGTCTCGGTGGCGGCGACGCTGCCGTAGAAGATGACATCGCTGCCGGCGCCGATCTCGATGGTGCCGGTGCCGGTGACGGCGCTGTCGAAAATCAGGGTGGAGGGATCGGCGATGATCAGGCCGTCGTTGGTGAACGGGCCTTCGGCCGTCAGGGTGCCGAAATCGGTGATGGTGCCGACCAGGCCGAGGGAATCGGCACCACTGAGGTGCCAATCCGCGCCGGGATTGATGATGATCTCATCGAAGCCGGTGAAGCTGGCGAGGTTGGACAGGGTGCCGCTGATGGCGTCGCTGGCGAGGTGGATGGTGCCATCGCCGATGGCATCGTTCACCAGACCGTCGAAGACGGCACCGGGATCGATGATGAGCTGATCCAGGGAGGTGGCGTCGCCAAAGGAGACGGCCATGCCGCCGGTGCCGGTGATGGTGCCGGCATTGGTGATTGTGGCGGTGCCGTTGGCGGCCGCGACGCCGGTATCGCCGGCGATGGTGCCGCCGGCCTGGTTGAAGATGACGCCCCCGTTGTTGAGGAGGATGCCGGCGGCGCCTGCGCCGCCGGTGGCCTCGATGACGCCGTCATTGAGGATGGTGGCACCGAGGCCGAGCATGTCCGCGGCGGTGATGCCGAAACTGCCGCCGCTGAGGGTGCCGTTATTGGCGATCTCGGCCGTTACGGTGGTGGTGATGGCGGCGCTGGCGGCGGTGATGGCACCGGTATCGGTGATGGTGAGGGGCGAGGCGTAGGTGCTGGTGGATGCCAGGGTTATGCCGGTGGTCAGGGTGGTGGAGATGGTATGGATGGGGGTTGAAGGCATCGGCTCTCCAAAACCTGAAGTTGATATTATTGATAGAGAGATACGTCATAAATATGCGCTTAACAATGAAAATACCGGACCCGGACCGGCAGGGACCATGTTGCTCTCATTCCCCCGTTGCGGCAGGAGGTGGGACATGAAGACTGTGGGGATTGTGATTTTTCCGGGGATCAACCGGGAGCGGGATATGGCGATTGCGGTGGAACGCAGTTTTGGCCGGAAGCCGCTGATGGTGTGGCATAAGGAGACCGACCTCAGCGGGCTGGACCTGGTGATTTTGCCGGGGGGGTTTTCCTTTGGCGATTATCTGCGCTGCGGGGCGATGGCGGCACAGAGCCCCATTATGGCGGCGGTGCGGGCGCATGCCGAGCGCGGCGGGTATGTGCTGGGGGTTTGCAACGGGTTTCAGATTTTGACCGAGGCCGGGCTGCTGCCGGGGGCGCTGCTGCGCAATGCAGGATTGCGGTTTCTTTCCAATGATTGCGAAATGCGGGTGGAACGCAACGATACGGTGTTTACCGCGCAATACGAAGCAGGTCAGGTGATCCGCGCCCCGCTGGCGCATGGGGATGGCAATTATACCGCCGAGACGGCGACACTTGACCGATTGGAAGGCGATGGGCGCGTGGCGTTCACCTATGCGGGCGTGAATTATAATGGGGCGGCACGCGGCATTGCCGGGGTTTATTCCAAAAATTTCCGGGTGCTGGGGCTGATGCCGCACCCCGAAGACCTGGTGGACCCGCTGATGGGCGGGCAGGACGGCAAGCCGTTATTCGATGCATTGGCGGCGGCATAATGAGAGCTAAGCAAGCACTTCTTTTTGTGAACAAAAAGAAGCAAAAAAACTTTACGAATCTGGGGCATGGGCGTTCGGCCGCCAACGCCCATGCCCCAGCAGGGCAAAAGTTTTTTGCTGCTTTTTTTCAAAAAAGCAGTGCTTTCTCACTGACGGTATTCCCATGACCAATCCCCCTGTTGTCGATGCCACGCTGGCTGCTTCGTTCGGGCTGAACGGCGAGGAGTATGCCAAGGTTCTGCAGATCATGGGGCGGCTGCCGAGCTTTACTGAGCTGGGGATTTTCTCGGTCATGTGGTCCGAGCATTGTTCGTATAAATCCTCGCGGGTATGGCTGCGGACGCTGCCGACCACCGCCCCCTGGGTGATCCATGGGCCGGGGGAGAATGCCGGGGTGATCGATATCGGCGAGGGGCTGGCGGCGGTGTTCAAGATGGAATCGCATAACCATCCGAGTTTCATCGAGCCGTATCAGGGGGCGGCGACCGGCGTCGGCGGGATTTTGCGGGATGTGTTCACCATGGGGGCGCGGCCGATCGCCAATCTGAATGCGCTGCGCTTTGGCGACCCGAAGCTGCCGGTGACCCGGCGGGTGGTGGATGGGGTGGTGCGCGGGATCGGCGGGTATGGCAATTGCGTGGGAGTGCCGACGGTGGGGGGCGAGGTGAATTTTCACCGCGCCTATGATGGTAATCCGCTGGTGAATGCGATGACGGTGGGGATTGCCGCCAAGGATAAAATATTTCTCTCGGCGGCGGCGGGGATCGGCAATCCGGTGGTGTATGTGGGGTCCCGGACCGGGCGGGACGGGATTCATGGCGCGACCATGGCGAGTGCGGAATTCGATGCGAATTCCGCGGATAAGCGGCCCACCGTGCAGGTGGGCGATCCGTTTGTCGAGAAGCTGCTGATCGAGGCGTGCCTGGAGCTGATGCAGACCGATGCGATCGTGGCGATCCAGGATATGGGGGCGGCGGGGTTGACTTCGTCCTCGGTGGAGATGGCAGGCAAAGGCGGTGTGGGGATCGAGCTGGAGTTGGACGCCGTGCCGCAGCGGGAGACCGGGATGTCGGCCTATGAGATGATGCTGAGCGAGAGCCAGGAGCGGATGCTGCTGGTGCTGCGGCCGGACCGGGGCGAGATGGCGCGGGCGATCATCGAAAAATGGGACCTGGATTATGCGGTGATCGGGCGGATTACCGATACCGGGCGGATCGTGGTGCGGCATAAGGGGGTGGTGGAGGCGGATATTGCGCTGGCACCTTTGGCGGATGCGGCGCCGTTGTATCACCGGCCGGTCAAGGAGACGCCGAAACCGGCGGCACTGGGGGCGGTGGCCGATCCGGTGGGGATCAAGCCAGCCTTGTTGACGTTGCTGGGGTGCCCGGATGTGGCGTCGCGGCGGTGGATTTGGGAGCAGTATGACAGCACGGTGGGCGGGCAGACGGTGAAGCGGCCGGGCCAGGCGGATGCGGCCATCGTGCGGCTGGAGGGCAGCAAGCGGGCGCTGGCGATGACCACGGATTGCACGCCGCGCTATTGTGCGGCGGATGCCGAGGCCGGCGGGGCGCAGGCGGTGGCCGAGGCGTGGCGCAATATCACCGCCACCGGGGCGCTGCCGCTGGCGGTGACGGACAACATGAATTTCGGCAACCCGGAGAAGCCGGAGGTGATGGGGCAGTTTGCCGCTGCCATCAAAGGCATGGCGGCGGCCTGCACGACGCTGGATTTCCCGGTCGTGTCCGGCAATGTGTCGCTGTACAACGAGACCGAGGGGCGGGCGATTTTGCCGACGCCGGCGATCGGCGCGGTGGGGGTGATCGAGGATGCCGCACTGGCGGTGGGCATTGCCCTGAAGGGCGGGCTGGAGCTGGTGCTGGTGGGGCAGACACGGGGCGAGCTGGGGCAGTCGCTATGGCTGAGGGAGATTTTAGGACGGGAAGACGGGGCGCCCCCGGTGGTGGATCTGGCGGCGGAGCGGCGCAACGGGGATTTCGTGCGGGGGCGGATTTTGGCGGGCCAGGTGAGCGCCTGTCACGATTGCGCGGATGGCGGGCTGCTGGTGGCGGTGGCGGAAATGGCGCTGGCGGGGAATGTGGGCGTCGAGTTCGATTGCGCCGGTGATCATGGCTTCCTGTTCGGCGAGGATCAGGCGCGTTATGTGCTGGCGGTGGCCGATGGGGCGGGGATGATCGCGGCGGCGGCGGCGGCTTGCATACCGGCGATGTCGATCGGGCGCGTTTCGGACAGACATGCGTTCAGCAAAAGTTTGACTCTGCCGGGCGGCGATATGATATTGTTGAGTGAAGCGCTGGCGGCGCATGAAGGGTTTTTCCCGGACTGGTTCGCCGGTTAGGAGCAGGTAAGATGGCGATGCCGGCCAGCGAAATAGAAGCGATGATCAAGGCGGCACTGCCGGATGCGCGGATCGTGATCGAGGACCTGGCGGGCGATAACGACCATTTTGCCGCGACCGTGATTTCCGAGGCATTCCGCGGCAAATCCCGGGTGCGGCAGCACCAGATTGTCTATGCAGCATTGCAGGGGCGGATGGGCGGGGCGCTGCATGCCCTGGCCTTGCAGACCTCGGCGCCAGAATAAGGAATTTTCATATGAATGAAGTCAGCAATCCGGTTTTCGAGCAGATCAGGACGCAGGTTGAATCCGCCCCCGTGGTGCTGTTCATGAAGGGCACGGCGATGTTTCCGCAATGCGGGTTCTCGGCGCGCGTGGTGCAGATCCTCAGCCATGCCGGGGTGCCGTTCAAGACCGTGAACGTGCTGGAAGATCCGGAAATCCGCGACGGCATCAAAGCCTATAGCGACTGGCCGACGATCCCGCAGCTTTACGTGAACGGCGAGTTCATCGGCGGCTGCGATATCGTGACGGAAATGTACCAGTCCGGCGAATTGCACGAATTGTTCAACGACAAGGGCATCTCCCACGACACCGCAGCTTAATACCCTCACCCGCACCGCGGGTGGGGCGCAAACCTATGTTTTCGTAACGGATGAGTTGCCGCGGCAGGGCAGTGCCGGGCATTTGGCGCTGAATTACGCTATTATCGACTGGCTGCGCGGCCAGGGCCATGAGGTGACGATCATGCTGACCGGCGCCCGCCTGGCGGCCGGGGTGCAGCGTTACCGGCTGGCGCCGGTGCTGGGGCCGAAGCTGATCACCTGGCGCGGCTATGTGATGGCGCGCAATTTTACCATGAGTCTGGCGCGCTCGATTACCGCGCTGGCGCCGGCGCCGATGCGCGGTAGCCTGCAACGGCGATTGCGGCGCGCCGGTTATGGCAATGCCGATGCGGTGCTGGGCAGCTTTATTTCGAAATCCGACATGGACTGGTGTGCCGCCCGGATCGCCCGGCTGCAACCCGCCGCGATACTGATCGATACTATTTTCCGCGCCCCGCTGCTGCGCGCGCCTGAGCTCGCTTCCACCACCGCGGTGATCATCGCCCATGACGTGTTCCACCGGCGGCACCGCGCGCTGAGCAGTGCCGGCTACCGGGTTTATCCGGCCGCCCTGAGTGCTGCCGATGAGGCGGGGTTGCTCACTCTGGCGGGGACGGTGGCGGCGATCCAGCCGGAGGAGGCAGCGCTGATCGCGGCGATGTGCCCCGAGGTTAACACCATCACCGCGCCGATGCCGGCGATGCTGGCGCCGCGCGGCGGGCGCGTGGCCAAGCTGCCGGACCGGCTGGTGTTCGTCGGCAGCGCCTCCTTGCCTAATCTCGACGGTTTGCGCTGGTTTTTCGCCGAGGTATGGCCGCGTCTGCGGGCCTGGCGGCCGACCATCACGCTCGATCTGATCGGCGATTGCGGGGCGGCGATTGCCGACCTGCCGCCCGGCGTGACCCGGCTGGGGCGCTGCAAGGACCTGACCGCGCGGCTGCATGGCGCGGCACTGGCGATCTCGCCGTTGCGGGCCGGCTCCGGCCTGAAGATCAAAATGCTCGATTATGCGCGGCACGGGCTGATGACGGTGGCGACACCGGTGAGCCTCGCCGGGTTTGCCGCGGATGCCCAGACACCGTTCATAGAGGCACCGGATGCGGTGGCGTTTGCCTCGGCGGTGGCCGATTACCTGCAACCGAATACCGAGCATGAGGCGCGGGCGCTGAACTATATCGGCAAACATTACAGCGTGGCCCGCTGCTTCGCACCGTTGGCGGCGGCGTTGCAGATAAATCCGGAGCATGTTTCCTAGAAATTAATCTTATGCTGCGCAAATGGCGGTATGAATGCCATTACCGACGCCAAACCAGCTGTTTTTATACGATCTGCGCGCACCAATGGTTGATACGCTGGATCAAACCATTGCTTCGGCAAGGTTCGTTGCGATTGATGAAACGCGCGAGCTGCGGGCGCAGGCGGCCCGCAATGAGGTGGCCGAGCGGCGGCGCATTACCGTAAAATTGAAGACGGCCCTGGCGCATGGCGGGCTGCTGACGCATTACCAGCCGCAGGTGCAGCTGAGTTCCGGGCGGATCTGCGGCGCCGAGGCGGTGATCCGGCTGATGCACCGCCGACGCGGGCTGATTCCCGCCGCACAATTCATGCCGGTTGCCGAACGCAGCGACATCATCAACGAGATCGGCAACTGGCTGCTGCACGATGCCTGCACCGAGGCGATGCGCTGGCCGGCGCGCCTGACCGTCTCGGTAAATCTCGCACTCCGGCAGTTGCGCAGCGGCAGGCTCGCCAAACAGGTGATCGAGGCGCTCTCACGCTCCGGCCTGGCCTCTTCCCGGCTGGAACTCGAACTCAGCGAGGCGATGCTGATCGACGATCATGAGGATACCAAATTCGGACTGCTGGCCGTACAGGGGCTGGGCGTGGGGCTGGTGCTCGACCATTTCGGGGCGAATTACGGCAGCCTGAGCGCGCTGAAACGGGTGCAGCTGCGCGCCATTAAGCTGGACCGCTCGATGATCCAGCAGCACAGCCTGCGTGACGATGCGATCCTGCGTGCCACCATCGAAACCGCCCATGCCCTGGGCTGCCTGGTGGTGGCCGACGGGGTGGAAAACGCCGCCCAGGCCGAGGCGCTGGCAGACAGGGGCTGCAACGCCGGCCAGGGACCATATTTCAGCATGGCGATGGCGGGCGAAGCGTTGCGGGACCACGTGATCAATTACGTGCATTGCCGGCGCTAAAAACCACCAAAACTTTTAATAATATTACTTAAATGTTAGGTTATTTTAATTTAAAAAACTACCCTAAATTGAAAATTTCAATGGAAATTTTCACGAAGTTTTAATACATTCACGAAAAATTGAAGTAGTAATATTTTTAGGACTATTGAGATGATAAAGGATAATAACGATTTTTTGCTTATAAATGTGCTACACCGTCTTGAAAAAAATCTCTGTAAACGTCTCCTACAGGAGGATTTGCTTGAATCCAGAAATCAATTGCAATTGCACATTGAGCTTTTGGAATTCAAAATCATTGCAGAGCGGGAAAAAAATATTAAAAACCGCTCAATTAAAATACTAGGATTGGACAAAGTGGTCGCAATATAAATTCGTGTTTGCCAAATAGTTAAATTATTTTAATGCTTTAGCACATTTATAATCAGCATCTAGTAGACAGTTCCTGCCCAATGACCAAAGTTTTTTGCTTCTTTTTGTTCACAAAAAGAAGTGCTTCCTTCCTGTAGCGTGCTTGCTGCGGCGCCGGGCGGATATGCTATATGTCACTTTATGACGCTGCCGTTTACATTGCCGGATTGGTTACCGGTTTGGGCTTTTCTGCTGCTGGCTTTGCCGGTGTTGCTCTATGTGCTGCTGTTTTTGCTGATGCCGTTCAGCGTATTCGGTGTAAAGGCGCGGTTGGAGGGGCTGGAGGCGCAGGTGGATGCCTTGCATGAGGATGTGCGCAATTTGAGTTTGCGCGGGACTTTGATGGAGGTGCCGGCGCGGGTTGAGCAGGATTATGACGCGCTGCCGCAGTTCAACCGGCTGAAATCGGCGCGCCAGGCGGCGGCCGGGCCGGTGGCGGCGCCGGTGCCCCCTGCCCCGGTTTTGCCGCCTGGCAGGTCTCAGACCGGCCGGGTGGCAACGCGCCCGTTGCGCAGCGAGCCTAGGCTGGACTGAAATTCCGGTATTTGTCACCGGCGCCGGCGGGTATGTCGGCAAGGCTGTGGTGCGTGCGCTGCTGGCTGGCGGCGGCGTGGTTTCAGCTGGTTTGCGGGTGCCGGGGGTGGTGCCGTTCGGCGCGCGGGCGGTGGTGACGGGCGATCTGGCTGCAGGGGCGCCGGTATTAAGCGGGTATCGGGCGGTGATACATGTTGCGGGGCTGGCGCACCGGCGCGGCGCCAGTGCGGCTGAGTACCGTGCCGCGAATGTCGAGGCGGCGGTCAAAATGGCACAGTCGGCGCGTTGGGCGGGGGTGGAGCGGTTTGTTCTGATCTCCTCGGTGAGCGTGTACGGCGCGGCACCCGGAGGCGTCGTGACCGAGGCGACGCCGGTGAATCCGGCGCCTGGTTACGCGGCGAGCAAGCTGGCGGCCGAGCATGCGGTGGCGGCGATTTTTCCCGCTCTCACCATTATCCGCCCGGTGGCGGTGATCGGGCCGGGTTGTCCGGGTAATCTTGAGCCGCTGATGCGGCTGCTGCGGACCGGTTTGCCGTTGCCGTTCGGCGGCATCGGTAATGCGCGCAGTTTTATCGATGTCGAGGATCTGGCGCTTCTGGTGCAGCTGGCGCTGGCTCTGCCGCCGCAGTTGATGATCGCCGCCCATCCGGTGCCGATCAGCACGCCAGCCCTGCTGCGGGCGCTGGCGGTGGGGCTGGAGCGCCCGGCGCGTCTGATGGCATTTCCGCCGGCATTGTTGAAGCGCGCCGCCGGGGTAGCCGGGCGGGCGGCACTTTGGCAAAGCCTGGCCGGGGATTTCATTGCGCGCCCTGAGGCGGCCCTGGCGGCCGGTTGGCAGCCTGGGCGCGACCTTGTTGATACATTTACCGAGACTAGTAGGTATTATAATACCACAAGGGTCGACGCTTGACATTTACTGGGATAATTTCGATAAGCCGCCGCATAAACGCTTGAGGATTGGACGATGAAAACGACGATTTCGCTGAAGCCGGCGGAGGTAAAGAAGGACTGGGTGCTGATCGATGCCGAGGGCCTGGTGCTGGGGCGTCTGGCCGCGATTGTCGCGGCCCGGCTGCGCGGCAAGCACAAGCCGCAGTTCACGCCGCATGTCGATTGCGGGGATAATATCGTGATCGTCAATGCCGCCAAGGTAGCGGTGACCGGCAAGAAGGCCGAGCAATCGATCCTGTATCGCCATACCGGTTATGCCGGCGGTCTGAAAGGCCGTTCGATCCAGCAGCGGCTGGACAGCGCGCATCCCGAGCGGGTGCTGGAGAAAGCGGTGGAGCGCATGATCACGCGCGGGCCGCTGCAACGCCAGCAGATGAAAAATCTATACGTTTATGCCGGTGCCGAGCACCCGCATACCGCCCAGCAGCCGAAAGCGTTCGACGCCGGCGCGCTCAACGCCAAGAACCGGAGAGTTTAAGCATGTCCGAATCCCCCTCCAGCTTTGCCGGTCTGAAAGACTTTTCCACCGCCGTGAGTGCCGAGACCGCAGCCCCGAAACGCGAGCCGAAGCGCGACGCGCAAGGCCGTTCCTACGCCACCGGGCGCCGCAAGAACGCAGTAGCGCGGGTGTGGATCAAACCCGGCAAGGGCGAGATACTGGTGAACGGCAAAAAGGCGCCGCAATACTTTGCCCGCCCGGTGCTGCGCATGCTGATCACCCAGCCGTTCCTGGTGGCCGACCGCTATAACCAGTTCGACGTGACCTGCACAGTCGTCGGCGGCGGGTTGTCCGGCCAGGCCGGCGCGGTGCGGCACGGTATTTCCCGCGCGCTGACGCTGTACGAGCCGGGATTGCGCGGGATTTTGAAAGTCGCCGGGTTCCTGACGCGCGATAGCCGCGTGGTGGAGCGCAAGAAATACGGCAAGGCCAAGGCACGACGCAGCTTCCAGTTCAGCAAGCGCTGAATTCAAAAAACCCCAGCCTAGCGCTGGGGGTTTTTTGCGTGGTGGTATTGGTGAGCTAAAGCAAGCGGCAGCTTTTTTGAAAAAACTGCGCAAAAAACTTTTATGAGTCTCTTTTATGAGTCTGGGCCTCGGTGGAGCGGTTAAGCATTCCGTGCGCAATGCGCATGGAATGCTGCGGAGGCGTGATGCTGCCAACGCCTATGGCCCAGCATAAATTTATACTGGGTCCGGGGGCTTTGTCCGCATCACGCCCCATGCTCTAGCAGGGCAAAAGTTTTTGCGCAGCTTTTTTCAAAAAGCTGCTGCTTACTTCCTCAAAGTTTCAGTCCTGGGTGATGATGGAGCTGTGGCGCAGGCTGTCCAGGAGTTGTTGGGATTCGAGGTCGACGCGGCGGTTGATGATCAGGTTGCCGATGTCTTCATCTGACGGCAGGCCGACCGCTTGCGTGGTTTTGCTGCACAGCATGACGATCGAGACACCGTCGGCGGCGACCAGCGGTTGGCTGACCTGGCCGGGGGTGAGGCTGGCGAGCAGGGCCTGGAACTGCGGCGGGCTGACGGTGGCGAGGTTGACCGGGCCGGGGTCGACCGGGTGGGTGCCGCCGTCGGCGGTGTTGGCGGCTTCCATATCCGTGCAGGAGTGCAGGGTTTTGCCGATGCCGACCAGTCTGTCGATGGTGGCGCCTTGCGCCGGGCCGACCGTGCCGCCGGGCGGGATGGGGGTGGCATAGGGCAGGAAGATCTGGCGGATCGACAGCAGCGTGTTGGTCGAGCTGCCGACCTGATGCGTGCCTTGCATCTGCACGATGTCATAGCCGCCGGGGACGCGGACCGGATTGCTGATGGCGCCGGCCGGCATGGTTTGCACCACGGTGGCGACCGCCGGGTCGAGCTGGGAGAGCGGGACATAGCCGAGATCCCCGCCTTGCAGGGCGCTGTCGGACTGGCTGAATTGCGCGGCGACGATCGCGAATGGCGCGCCCTGACGCAACTGGGCGATTACGGTGGTGGCGAAGCTGCGGGCGGTGGTTTCATCTTCGGGGTCGGTGACCGGAATGAAGATTTCCGCGAGATGATATTGGGTGCTGCCGATTTCGGCGCGCAGGGCATTTTTTTCGGCGTTGATGTCGCCCGGCGTGGGGGTGAGATCGGGGCCGAGGACCTGATGCAGCACGCTCTGCCAGCCGATTTCGGTACGCAGCTGCTGCACCAGCGTGAGGAAGCCGGCACCGGAGGCATCCATGCGGGCGCGCAGGGCGCCGGCGGGCATGTTGTTGTTCTGCTCGATACGGGCCACCGCGGCGGTGATGTCGTTTTCATCGACCACGATACCGCGCTTGTTGATCTCCTGCAGTTGCAGGGTCTGATCGATCAGCTGCTTGGTGATCTGCGGCGCCAGGCGGCTCATCACATCCGGGGTGACTGCCATGCCGGTGGACAAGGCCAGCAGGCGGGAGCGGTTGGCGACATCGTCGCTGGTGATGATCTGGCCGTTGACGACGGCGGCGATGCTGGCGGTCTGCGCCAATGCCGCATTGTGCAGGCCAGCGCAGAAGGACAGGCCGAGCAGGCCAGCGCGGAGTAATTTCATAGAGCGTTAAATCCAACATTGCCGAGGGTTTTGAAAGTGAACTGTACCAGCAGCGTGGTGTCGCCATGGTCCAGGTTGAACGAGGTGTAGCGCTGGTAGAACATCACGTTTACCGCCGCGCAATTATTCTGCCAGCCGGCGTTGAAGCTGGCTTCGTCGAACTGGCCGGTTTGCAGATTGCGCTCGGTGCCGGCCGAGAGCGACCAGGCGCCGTAGGCCGTGGCGATATTGGCGGTGGCCTCATGGCGCGGGGTGAAATAGGCCGCTGTGGGCGGGCCGGGCTGGTCGTACAGCACATAAGGGTTGGTGGTGGTGTACAGGTAACCGCCAGTGAGGTTGAGTGCGGGCGGGCCGGCGCTGGCGGTGGCATCGATCATGCGGGCACCGAGATCGCTGTGGCTGAGACGGGTGCGGTAGGTCAGGTTGAACAGCGGGCTCGGCGCCAGGGTGATGCGGCCGACATAATCCGAGACATTGTCGGTCAGGCCGGAATCTGGCAGGTAGTCGGTGTCCTTGTGAAAGCGGTAGGACTGGCCGAATAATCCGTCCAGCATGGCGTTATGCGGCAGATACCAGGCGGCGTGCAGCGCGTAATCCACGCGCGTGCCGCCTTCCAGCCGGTCGATGCCGGGGTAGCGGTTGAAATCGAAGAGATTGGCGTCGGAGAATTCGAGATCGAGACTGTCCTCGTTCGGGATACGGTAATTCTGCCGGCTGCCGATTTGTGGCGCGGCGACGATCTGCGCCTCCGGCTCCAGGATCTGGTTGCCCCAGCGCCCGGCGGGCCGCAGGAACGGCCAGGCCATGTAAAGCGCGCCGTAAGGCTGCACGCGGCCGGTATCGGCACCGTCGAGGGTCGAGTAATTCGGCTGGTTGTAGAGCCTTGTGGCCTCGTAGGCCGCCGTCACCAGCTCTACGCGGGCGGTCCAGCGCTGGCCGAGCGGGCCGGCAAACGGCAGGCTGTAGCCGCTGATGGCGGCAAGGCGGCGGGTATTGGTGCCCTGGTTGCGTAGCACGTTGAAGGCATCCGCCTGCAAGCTGAAACGGCCGCCGAACGGGTCCGGGTCGCTGAGGAAGGCGTACTGGCCGTGCGGCGCCACGATCGGCAGCTTGCTCTGGTTCACGCTGGCGACCAGCCCCTGATACAGCTCGCCATCCAGCCTGGCATAGGCGCCCGGGGCGAAACCTTCGGCATACAGGCTGCTGGTCAGAAACGAGGCGTTCGGCAGGATGCGGAAATCGTTCAAATAGGCCGGGTTCGAGGCGTGGTTGTAATTGAAGCCGACGCGCCATTGCGGATTAAGGTTGAACTGGCCGTCGGAGAATACCGAATTGCCCAGCGAATGATCGTCCTGTCCTGCCGAGGCATCGATATGCAGGACGCCGTTGTTGAAATCCTTGCGGTATTTGGCATCGACCGCGGGGCCGGTTTTGGCGGCGATGATCGGCGTTATGGTGACGTCCGAGGTGCGGTCGATGACGATGTAATACGGCACGGCGACGAAAAAGCCGAGGCGGGAGCTGACGCCAAGCGAGGGGATGAGCAGCCCGGTCTGGCGCTTCACCGAAGGGTCCGGCTGGGTCATGTAGGGCAGATAGAACACCGGGATGCCATGGATTTCCATGGTGGCGTCACGGTATTCGATCATTTTGTGCTCAAGATCGCGGGTCGCCGAGGTGGCGCGGATCTGCCAGAGCGGGGCCGCACTTGGGTCGGTGGCGCATAGATCGCAGGCGGAATAGACCACTTTGGTCATTTCATCGATCTTGCCGCCGTAGCGCTCGGCGCCGTTGGCGATGATGCGGCCGTTTTCAGCGAGGCGCGCCGCCACCGCGGTCATCACCGCATCCTTCATCTGATGGGACAGCACCGCCTGATCGGCGAACACGCTCTCACCGGTGGCTTGCGTGAGGATGACATGGCCGGTGGCGGTGGCGGTATCGGCGTTGCGGTCGATCACCAGCTTGTCGGCATACAGTGTCTGGCCGTTCTGCCAGGCCCGCACATGGCCGGTGGCGATGACGAGATTATGGGGTTTGTCGTAGGTCACTTCATCGGCGAGAAAGGTCACCGGGGCGTTTTGCGAACCGGCGGGCGCGGCGGGTGCGGCGAGGCTCGACAATTGCGCCCTTGCGGCGGCGATGCCGGCGAGGCTTGCCCCCAGCAGCACGGCGATTCTGAACCTCGTCCTCATGCCTCAGCCATCTTCCAGATGCAGCAACAAGGCAAGCGCCAGCATCAGCCCGGCGATGGCGGGGGCCCAGGCGGCGAGATCCACCGGCACCGCGCCCGAGGTGCCGAACTGATCGGCGACCTCGGAGATCATGAACAGCGCAAAGCCGCAGCCGACGCCGCTGACCAGCATGCGCGCGGAGCCGCCGCGGCGCGTCGAGCGCATGGAAAACCCTGCCGCCACCAGCGCCATGGTGGCGCACAGCAAGGGCAGAGCCAGCAGGGCCTGAAACGCCAGCTCATGCTGGGTGGCGGAAAAACCCGAAATCCTCAACAAGCGAATGAAGCCCGGCAAGGACCAGAAGGACAAGGAGTTCGGCGAGGCGAAGCTTTCCTGCACCCGGTGCACGGTGAGGTCGGTAGGGAACAGCAGATGAGGCTGATGCGCCGGGGCATCGCCGGGGCGCAGGATCGAGACGTCGTGCAGATCCCAGGCACCATCGACCAGGGTGGCGTCATGCGCCTCCAGCCGTTGCAACAACTGGGTCTGGCCGTTCAGGCGCAGGATACTGACATCGTCGGCATGCAGCAGCCGGGCGGTCAGGCGCACGCCGGCGGCATGCAGCACCGCATAGCCGGCGGGCGTCAGGCCGCGGTCCGACTGACGCACCCAAAGCTCGCCGCCGGCGAGAGACAGCGGGCCACCGCCTTTTTGCAGATAGACGTTGTAGAGGGTCTCGGCGCGACCGAACATCAAGGCCGAGACCGGGCTCAAGGCGCCGGTGCCGAACATGCCGAGACCGGCCGCCAGCAACACCGGCAGGGCCAGAAACTGCCAGACCGAAATGCCGGCGGCGCGCGCCACCACCAGCTCCGAGGAGCGGGTGAGACGCCAGAAGGCGAGAATGCCGCCGAGCAGGATGGCGAACGGCAAAATCTGCATCACCATCCAGGGCAGGCGCAGCAGCTCCATCTCAACGATGATGCCGAAATGCGCCGCCGGCGCGGTGGCGGATTCGCGCAGCAGTTCAAGGAAATCGAACAGCGACACCACCGCTGCCAAGGCCGCCAGCATCAGCAATACCGAAGCCGCGAACAGGCGCCCGAAATAGGCCGAAACGGTGAAGGGGAAGTTGCGCAGAGGCATCCGCAGCAGCATCAACCGGGGCGGACCTTCAGCGGCAACAGGGCAGCGGCCGGGGTGAACAGCAGCAGCGCCGCGGCGGCCCCCGGCAGCACGGCGGCGCACCAGATGAGGGGCAGCAGGGCGGCATTGCGGGCAGCACCATTATCCACCCCCAGCGCCAGCGCCACCAGCAAGGTGACGGAGAGGACCGCGAGCAACGGGCGCATCACCCCGCCGTAACGGCGGAAGCCGCCGCCCAGCACCGAAAGCAGGCCGATCAAGGTGAAGCCGGGAACGGTAAGCGGACTGGCCAGACGGCGCTGCGCCTCGACCTGCCATTTGGCCTGCTCGGCCTGGGTTAGGGAGGCGTTGGGCTGCAACAGCTGGAACATCGAGGCAGCGGCGGCGTCCGAATTGTCCATCGCCTCGGCCTTGGCGGATTGCGCGAGGTTGATGACGTTGCGGTCGAAGCTGAGGATGTCGAGCCGGCCGGTTCTGGGGTCCAGCTGTTCGCGCGAGCCGTCCTGCAGCAGCACCATCGGGCCGGCGGCGTTGACCAGCAGCTGGCCGGTGCGCGCCAGGATGGTGGCCGGCGCATTCGGCTGGCGGCCATCCTCGATCAGGATGCCCTGGAGCTGACCGTCCTGGCTGCGTGATTGCACATAGACCGTGACATGCGGCGAGACCGGCGTGAACACCCCGGGTTCCAACAGGAAGGCGGCGATCTGGTTCCTGATTTCGTACTGGTAGGTTTTGAAAAGGTTGAGGCTGGCGGGCACCAGGAACAGGTTCAGGCCATAGCATAGCAGCATGACGGCGGCGGCCAGACCGAGGGCGGGACGCGCCAGAGCAAAATCCGACATGCCGGCGCCGCGCATCACCGTCAGCTCGCGGTCGCCGGCCAGACGGCCATAAACGAAGAGGACGACGATGAAACAGGTGATCGGCAGGATGGTGACGATGAAGCTGGGGACCAGCAGCAAGGTGAGCTTGATGAACACCAGAGGCGACAACCCGCGATTCACGATCAGCTGTATGAAGCGCAAGGATTGCGTCAGCCAGATCAAGGCAACCAGCCCGCTGGTGACCAGAACCAGCGCCAGCGCCAATTGACGCAGTATATACCGGTCGATCCGGTTCAAGGTCCATCTGCGTAGCATGCACCGCAGCTTTTGAGCCGGAGCGGCAGTGAAGGCAATAAGCAAGGAAGCGCTTCTTTTTTGAAAAAAAGCAGCAAAAAACTTTTGCCATGCTGGGGCATGGGCGGTGAGGCTGACAACGCACAGGAACCAGTAGAGAATTATGCTGGGACATGGGCGTAATGCGGACAACGCCACCGTCCCAGACTCATAAAGTTTTTTTGCTTCTTTTTGTTCACAAAAAGAAGGGCTTGCTTGCTCGCTTGCTGACTTGATCAGTCCTTGAGATCGAGGCGGCGCTCGATGCGGTCCAGGCGTTCGTCGGTGCGGTCGGCGCGGGTGGCGCTGTTGGCGTAGTGGTTCATTTCGGTAGCGGCGAGGTTACCGACGGCGATTTCCAGCGCTGTAAGGCGGCGGCCGTGGTCACGCTGCAGATCCATGACCTGGTCGAGTTTACTGTCCAGGCGCCGCAAGTAGACCAAAGTGAGATTTTCCGGATCGTCGGCCATGGTTGGATAATAGGTTTTATACGGGATACTGACAACTGAAGACTGGCGAGGCTATTTCCGCACCGCCATCTGGATCGGGCCGTCACGGCGGCCGTGGGTGAATTGGCTGACCACAGGGTTGTCGCTGGTCAGGAGGTCCTGGGCCGGGCCGGTCCAGGTGATGCGGCCCTGGTACAGCATGGCGGCGGTGTCGCCGATGCGCATGGCGCTGGCCATGTCGTGGGTGATGGCGATGGAGGTGCTGCCGAGACGTTTGACGCAGTCGACGATCAGGCCGTCGATCACCGCGCCCATGATGGGGTCGAGTCCGGTGGTGGGTTCGTCGAACAGCATGATGGCGGGTTCGGCGGCGATGGCGCGGGCCAGAGCGACGCGTTTCTGCATGCCGCCGGAGAGTTCGGAGGGCGAGAGATTGGCGACGTTGCCGTCGAGGCCGACCTGGCCGAGCACTTCGATGGCTTTGTTGCGGGCGGCGGCGCGCCTGATTTTTTTCTCGGCCAGCAGGCCGAAGGCGACGTTTTCCCAGACTGTGAGAGAGTCGAAGAGGGCGCCGTTCTGGAACAGCATGCCGATCTGGGCACGCAAAGCGCGGGCGCGGGTGCTGGTGGCGGTGAGGACGTTTTCACCATCGATTTCGATGCTGCCGGCATCCGGGGCGATGAGGCCGAGGATGGATTTGATGAGCACCGATTTGCCGGTGCCGGAGCCGCCGATGACCACCATGGCGGTGCCGGGCATGATGTCGAGATCGACGCCGTCCAGCACGCGTTTGGCGCCGAAGGCTTTTTTCAGGCCGCGGACGCGGATTTTCGGGGTCATTTGCGCTTCATTTGGCGGTGAAGAGGAGCTGGGTGAGGATGTAGTCGAGCGCCAGGATGAGGATGGAGGCGCTGACCACCGCCGAGGTGGTGGCAGCACCGACGCCCTGGGCGCCGCCTTTGGAGCGGTAGCCGTTGAAACACCCCATCAGGGCGATGATGAAGCCGAAGACGCAGGCTTTGATCAGGCCGGAGACCACGTCGTCGACCCGCAGGTTGGTGAAGCTGTTGATGAGATAGGTGCTGGGGTTGAAGCCGAGGCGGAAGGTGGCGACCAGGAAGCCGCCCATCACGCCGAGGATGTCCGCCACCACGACCAGCAGCGGCAGCGCGATGGCGCCGGCCAGCAGGCGGGGGGCGACCAGGTATTTCATCGGCTGGGTGGACAGTGTGGAGAGCGCGTCGATCTGGTCGGTGACACGCATGGTGCCGAGCTCGGCGGCCATTGCGGCACCGGCGCGCCCGGCCACCATCAGCCCGGCCAGGACCGGGCCGAGTTCGCGGGTGACGGACAGCACGACCACGCTGGCGATGGCACTTTCAGCGTTGAAGCGGGAGAAGCCGGTGTAGGATTGCAGGGCCAGCACCATGCCGGTGAACAAGGCTGTAAGGGCGACCACCGGCAGGCTGAGGAAGCCGATGTCCATCAGCGAGCGGCCTAGCATGCGGCCGTAATACGGCGGGCGGAGCAGATGGCTGATGCCGGAGGCGGCGAACATGCCGAGCTCGCCGAGCAGACCGAGCGCATCGAGTACCGCCGCCCCGATCGCGGCGATGAAGCCGAGGACGGCGTTCATGGCGAGAAGTAGCGCCTCTGGTAGCGGCGGCCGAGCGAGGTGAGGATTTCATAGCCGTTGGTGCCGGCCTCGGCGGCCAGGGCATCGGCATCATGGGTGGGGCCGATCAGCTCAAGCTCGTCGCCGGCGTGGAGGGCAGGGAAATCCGTGACGTCGAAGGTGGCGAGGTCCATGGAGACGCGGCCTACCAGGGGGACGGGGGTATCGTCAAAGCGGGCGGTGGCGCTGTTGCTGAGGCTGCGCAGATAGCCGTCGGCATAGCCGGCGGCGACGGTGGCGATGCGGGTCGGGCGCGTCGCGGTCCAGGTGGCGTTGTAGCCGGCGGTGTCGCCGGGGGCGAGGTCGCGCAGTTGCAGGATGCGGGCGTTGAGGCGGACCACGCGCTGCATCGGATTGGCGGCCCAGGGGGTGGGATTGAGGCCGTACAGCGCCGCACCGGGGCGGGCGAGATCGTTGCCATAGGCCGGCCCCAGGAACATACCGGCGGAATTGAGAAGGCTGCGGCGGGCATGCGGGAAGCCGGCGCAAATGGACTCAAACCGCGCCAGCTGCAGCGGGTTGCTGGCGGCTGCCGGCTGCTCGGCATTGATGAGATGGCTCATCACATAGAGCACGTTGATGCCGTCCAGGCGCAGCCTGTCTTCGGACAGGGTGGCGATCTCGGCGGCGGACAGGCCGAGGCGGGACATGCCGGTATCCGCATGCAGGATGGCCGGCAGGGCGCGGCCGAGCTGTTTGGCATGGACCTGCCAGAGCGCCACATCGCCGAGGGAGGACAGCACCGGCGTGATGTCATGGGCCAGGAAATCCGCCTCCTCGCCGGGCTGGATGCCGTGCAGGACCGCCAGCAGCGCGCCGTGAATGAGGTGGCGGATTTCCAGCGCCTCCTGCAAATGCGCTGTGAAGAAGTTGCGGCAGCCGGCGGTGTACAGCGCCGGGGCCACCTGCACCGCGCCCAGACCATAGGCATCGGCCTTGACCACCGCGGCGGTGGCGCCCGGGTGCATGACGGCGAGCTGGCGCCAGTTGGCGACGATGGCGCCGAGGTCGATTTCCAGCCGCGTCAGCGGCGCTGAATCAATCATACCGTTGCATCATGACGGCTTAATCGTGAACCGTATCGAGATCGGCGAAACGGGTGAACTCGCCCTCGAAGAACAGGTCGATCTTGCCGGTTGGGCCGTGGCGCTGCTTGGCCAGGATCAGCTCCGCCTTGTTATACACATGAGCCATGTCCTGCTGCCATTTCTCATGGGCGTCGTGGTATTTCTGGTCATTCTCATAGGCGACGATTTTCGGCTCCTTTGCCTGTAGATAATACTCGTCGCGGTAGATGAACATCACCACATCGGCATCCTGTTCGATGGTGCCAGATTCCCGCAAATCCGCAAGCTGCGGGCGTTTGTCCTCGCGGCTTTCGACCGCGCGGCTGAGCTGGGAGAGTGCCAGCACCGGCACCTTCAGCTCCTTGGCGATGGCTTTCAACCCTTGCGTGATCTGGCTGATTTCCAGCACACGGTTTTCCGGCTTGGTGCCGGCGGCCGGGCGCATCAGTTGCAGATAGTCGATGACGATCAGCGCCAGACCGTCGGTGCGTTGCAGGCGGCGGCAACGGGTGCGCAGGGCCGACAGGCTGAGGGCCGGGGTGTCGTCGATTTTCAGCGGGATCGCGGCGATTTCGCGCGATACCTTGACGAAATTATCGAACTCGCGGGCGCTGATTTCACCGCGGCGGATTTTATCGGCGGACACCCGGGCTTCCTCGGCCAGCAGACGGGTGGCGAGCTGTTCCGAACTCATTTCCAGCGAGAATACCGCGACCGCCTGTTTGGACAGGCCGTTCGGGTTGTCCAGCCTTGCCTTGGCGAGCAGCGCGCGGGCTGCGCCGAAGGCGATTTTGGTGGCCAGCGCGGTTTTGCCCATGCCGGGGCGGCCGGCCAGGATGATCAGATCCGACGGATGCAGGCCGCCCATTTTCTTGTTGAGGTCGCGCAACCCGGTATCGAGGCCGGAGACGCCGCCCTGGTTGCGATACGCCGTGGAGGCCAGCTCGATGGCGTTGGTGAGGGCAAGCTCGAAGCTGATCAGCTTGCCCTCGGCGCCGCCCTTGGTGGCGAGATCGAACAACACCTGCTCGGCTGCCTCGATCTGCTGCGAACCGTCAAGCTCGGCCTCGGCACCGAAGGCGCGGTTGACCATGACCTCGCCGACATCGATCAGCTGGCGGCGGATCCAGGCGTCGTGAATGGCGTGGCCGTAATCGCCGGCATTGATGATGCCGACCATCGCCGACAGCAACTGGCCGAGATAGGCGGTGCCGCCGACCTCGTCGAGCAGGCCGGAATGCTCGAATTCGCCGCGCAAGGTCACCGGGTCGGCGACCTGCATGGCCTCGCAGCGCCGGGCGATGGCCTGGTAGATGCGGCCGTGGATGGGATCGGCGAAATGCTCGGGGGTGAGAAATTCGGCAACCCGCTCATAGGCCTTGTTGTTGGCGAGCAGTGCACCCAGCAGGGCCTGCTCGGCCTGCTCGTTGCGGGGCGGCAGGCGTTGGGAAATGCCGAGCAGTGGCGTATCGATGGAGTTCATGACTGCCTCTTAAGCCCCCTGCCCGCTGCCGGACACCCTGCCCGGCAGGGTTGAACCTGTGGATAAGAAAATATAGCGGGGACAAACCCGATACCTGCCGGTACGGCGAACGTATTTCTGTTTTGTAATCGCGCTTTAGTACTTTCGGCATCGGCGCGTTGATATATCAGGTTCAGACATGGAACAGCGAACAGCATATTATGATCAATCAGAGTTTAGCGCCGACCATACTCGTCGTAGACGACGAACCGATCGTGCGGATGACAACCTCCGAAATCCTCCGCGATTATGGCTTCAACGCAATCGAGGCGGCGTGCGGCAATGATGCGATCGAGCTGGTCGAAACGCTCGGCCACAATCTCACCTTGGTATTCTCCGATGTTCAAATGCCCGGTGAAATCGACGGCTGCGCTTTGGCCGAATGGGTGAAAACCCACCGCCCCGGCCTGCCGGTCATCCTCGCCTCCGGCCAGACCGCCAAAGCATCACCCGATATCATGCGCAAACCATATGATTACGCGGAGCTGGTGCGGCGAATCGAGCGCGTTATCAAAGATTAGGAAAGGTTAGGAAGTCTGTTCTTTTTGTGAACAAAAAGCAGCAAAAAAACTTTATGAGTTTGGGGCATGGGCTATGGCAGCGACAACGCCGAAGCCCGACATTCGTTCAATATGAATCAGAGGTGTTGCTATTGCCAACGCCCCGATCCCGGCAGGGCAAAAGTTTTTTGGTTCTCGCGTTCCGATGACGGGACGGCGCAGCCGTTAAGTCTGAATCGGACCGCGTAGAATGGTTCCAAAAAAACTGCTTTGTGTCTTCCCTTAAAAAAACAACGCAGCCCGTATGATGAAGGTGCGGTTGAGGGGACCGCCATGGGCGGCGACGTCGTAATCGCCGATGGCCAGGATCAGCAAACGCGGGCTGACGAAGCTGCCGGCGATCAGACGCAGCTGCGATTCTTCCGTGCGGGTGCCGGAGTCGACGACGCCAAAACCGTTGATTTTGTAGGTCGCTTTGCCGCCGAGGGATTGGTAGAAACCGGGGGCGATGAAGGCGCGTGTCGCCGGATAGAATTGGTAGGGCAGATAGATGCGGAATTCGGTACTGGGCTGCTGGCGGTAGACCGCCGGGGTGGCGGAGGCCGGTTGCAGCGGGTTGTGGACGAACAGGGAATACGGGAACGGTATGGTATCGGCCGAGACGGCGGGGCTGACGACGGCGGAGTCGTGATTCTGGCCGTATAGATAGCTGGTGTTCCACAGCTCTATGGAGAGGTTTTGCGCGGCGGGGGTGCCGAACAGGATGGTGCGGAAGCCGACCTCCATCTCGTAAGTCCAGACATTCTGGGTGCCGGCGTTGAGGCTGTAGTTTTTGTTGAAACTGCTGACCGGCGGCGAGATCCAGGGGCTGATGACGGCGTAGGTGCCGGTGGTTTCATTGTTGATGGGATAATAGAAGGCGGAGAAATTCGGCTGGTCGAAGCCGCTGTGACTGGCAAGGTTAGCCTGGCCGCGGCCGAACGGGGTGGCCGTGCCGACGCGCTGGCTGCCGGTGAAAGCGACATATGGCAGATAGACCTGCACGCCGGCGGTGTAACCAGCCAGGCTGAAGGTGCGGATATACCGGGCCACCACGATGTCTTCAGCCAGATGGGTGTTATACGAGGTGTTGTGGCCGCGGACCGCGCCGTAGGTGTCGGCGTTCGAATACTCATTGTAGAACATGCCGATATTCACATTCGGCGGCGGTGCCACGAGGTCTCCGGGCAGCGGGTCCGAGGCCAGGGCCGGTGCCGCGGCAAACAAAGCGCTGAACAAGGCGCCGCATAAAATGGCTTTGCGGGCATTCAACTGGTGGAACATTAAATCTCCTCTTATCAGTGCAGTGCTGTTTTTATGATGGCTTTGCTTAGGATGAATTAACTACCCCAGGTTTCAGCTTACAATGGTGGCCTGGCATTTAGGACTATATATCGGGCCGGTGTGGTCCTGCTGCCACATCATGCAATGCAGCATGCTGTTGGACGGGTGCCCTGATGTGATCTAGCTTCAAGGGGTCCATCAACTGCCGGGTTATCAGCTTGAAATCAGCCTCGAAATTCGCTTCTGGCAGCATTGCACTCGGCATCGCCGTGCTGCTGCTGAAACTGACGGCGGCAAAGGTAAGTGGGAGTGCCGCGCTGTTTTCAGATGCGCTGGAATCGATGGTGAATGTGGCAGCTTCGGCTTTGGCGTTTTACGCGCTGCAGGCCGCAGCCAAGCCGCCGGACCGCGAGCATCCTTACGGCCATGCCAAGGTGGAATTGCTGAGCGCGGTAGCGACCGGGGGGATGATCCTGGTGGCGGCGGTGCTGATACTGGAACGGGCGCGGCATGGGCTGCTGCACCCACCGCCGCTGCGGCCATTATCCGGCGGACTCGGTCTCGGGCTCGGACTGAATGCGGCGGCCGGGCTTGGCAATGCGATCTGGGCGGTGGTGTTACGCAAAGTGGGGCAGCGGCACCGCTCACCGGCGCTCACCGCCGATGCGCAGCACCTGGTCTCCGATGTGCTGACCACAATCGGCGTTCTGGCAGGGCTCGGGGCTGCTGTGATGTTCAAGCTGCCGGTGCTCGACCCGGTGCTGGCGGTGCTGATCGCGGTGCAGATTGCGGTACTGGGCGGGCGTACGTTGCTGCAGTCGCTGAGCGGGCTGCTCGACGAGGCGCCGGCGCCGGCAATGGCGGCGCGTATCCAGGAGCTGGTGCGCGACCACGCCACCGGCGCGCTGGAGGCGCATGACCTGCGCATGCGCACCGCCGGCCAAGCCTCGTTTCTGGAATTTCACCTGGTGGTGCCCGGCACCATGACAGTGGCGGCAGCGCATGTGATCTGCGACCGCATCGAAGCCGCCCTGCAAGAGGAAACACCAGGGGTGGTCATCACCATCCATGTCGAGCCGGAAGCCAAAGCCAAACACGCCGGCGTGCTGGTGCCGTAGGCGTAGCCGGCGGGAAAGATGGGAGGAAGAAAGCACTTCTTTTTTGTGAACAAAAAAGAAGCAAAAAAAACTTTATGAATCTGGGGCATTGGCGTTGGCAGTTAAACGCCTAAAGTCCAGCATATATCTATGCGGGTTCGGAGGCGTTGGCGGCGACAACGCCCTGAACCAGCATAAATTTTATGCTGGGCCTGAGGCGTTGTCCGCTTCAACGCCCATGCCCCAGCGGGTCAAAAGTTTTTTGGTTCTTTTTTTCAAAAAAGAACTGCTTCTTATATTTGCTGTCTTTCGTACTCTAACACGGCATTCAAAGTTTCTATCATGGGAATTTGCGGCTCCCAGCCTAGGAGTTTGCGGGCCAGGGTGGCGTTGCCGGTGGAGCGGGCGATTTCGATGGGGCGCAGCAGGGCGGGGTCGGGGCGGGTGGTGATGGGGGATTTGGTTTGGGTCAGCAGGTGGTCCAGCATGGCGCCGATGGGTGTGGGGTGGCCGGAGGCGATGTTGAGGATGGTATTGTTGGGCAGGGTGGCGGCGTTTTTTGCGGCCAGGCTGTAGGCGGCGCAGACGTCGCGGACGTCGAGGAATTCGCGTTCCGGGGTGAGCGCGCCGACCAGCATTTCGGGGGGCGCGTGGCCGGCTTCGATGCGGGCGATCTGGCGGGCGAAGGCAGGGACGACGTAGGTGGCGGGCTGGCCGGGGCCGGTGTGGTTGAAGGCGCGCAGGC
Organism: Acetobacteraceae bacterium; assembly: GCA_965231175.1. Lineage (GTDB taxonomy): Bacteria > Pseudomonadota > Alphaproteobacteria > Acetobacterales > Acetobacteraceae > Acidocella. Next base: position 495,489 of record CBDDMJ010000002.1, read on the forward strand.
GTAACAGGCGCAGGCCGTCCGCGCTCATAGCAGACAAAGCGAGTTCGGCGGCGGCTTTGGTGGCGGCGTAGAGATTGAGGGGTGCGAGGGGGGCGGTTTCGTCCAGGGCCTGGCCGTGGCGGAAGCTGGCGCCGTAGACTTCGGCGCTGGAGATGAAGATCAGGTGGCAGGCGGGGGCGTGGGCGAGGATGGCGTCGGCGATGTTGAGGCTGCCGTGCAGGTTGACCTCCCAGGCGCGGCGCGGGTCGGCGCGGGCGGTGCCGATGGCAGCGATGGCGGCGAGGTGCAGGCAGATATCCGGCTGGTGGCGCGCCAGCGTGGCGAACACGGCGGCACGGTCGGTGATGTCGAAACGGTGATCGATGACGGCGTCCGGGCCGAAATCCTGCACCAGGCGCGGGCAGAGATGGCGGCCGGCGAAGCCGCCGGCGCCGATGACCAGCAGCTTCATCGGCGGTTCTGATAGCGCGCGATGTCGGCATCCACCATTTCCGCCGCCAGCGCCTCCACACTCACCTCGGGCTGCCAGCCGAAGGTGGCTGCCGCCTTGCTGGCGTCGCCGAACAGCACGTCGACCTCGGCGGGGCGCAGCAGGGCCTGGTTGAGGCGAATGTGGTCGGCGGCTTTGAGCCCGGCATGGGCAAAGGCCATGTCGCAGAAATCCCGCACCGCGATAGAGCGGCCGGTGGCGATCACGTAATCGCCGGGTTCGTCCTGTTGCAGCATCAGCCACATGGCGCGCACGTAGTCGCGGGCGTGGCCCCAGTCGCGCCGGGCGTCCAGGTTGCCGAGTTGCAGTTCGGTGGCGAGGCCGAGTTTGATGCGGGCAACCCCGTCGGTGATGCGCCGGGTCACGAATTCGATGCCGCGCAGCGGGCTTTCATGGTTGAACAACAGGCCGGAGGAGGCGTGCAGGCCGAAGCTTTCACGGTAGTTCACGGTCATCCAATGGGCGTACAGCTTGGCCACGGCATAGGGCGAGCGCGGGTAGAAGGGGGTGGTCTCGTTTTGCCGGGCGGCCTGGATTTTGCCGAACATTTCCGAGGACGAGGCCTGGTAGAAGCGGGCGCCGGGATGGGCGATGCGCAGGGCTTCCAGCATGTTGACCGCACCGATGCCGGTGACGGTGCCGGTGACCAGCGGCTGCTGCCAGGAGGTGGCGACGAAGCTTTGCGCCGCGAGGTTATATACCTCGTCTGGCTGGTAGATGGTCATCAGACGGATCAGGCTGGAGAGATCGGTGAGGTTGCCGTCGACGATTTCGATATGTTCCAGCACGCCGAGCCAGCGCAGGCGCTCGCCGATCACGTCCGAGGAGGCGGAACGGCGCATCATGCCGATGACGCGGTAGCCCTTGTTCAGCAGGAATTGCGAAAGATAGGCGCCGTCCTGGCCGGTGACGCCGGTGATGAAAGCTGTCGGCATGTGTGTGTCCTCGGGGTCCTGATCCTGTTTGGTAGGAGAGCCGTCGCGCCGTGGCAATATTAAGGTATATTAACTCATTACAGGCCAGATTGATGTTTCCGCCGCAGGGATTAATAGGCTGTTATGAGGATTTGGTTCGATGTCGATGATCTGGTCGCCTATTTCAACCTGCACCGGCGTCCGAGCGGGATACAGCGCCTGAGTTTCGAACTGTACAAGGAAATCTGGCGGCAGCGGCAGGCGCCGGGGCTGGAGATCGGGTTCTGCAAGCATGACCGGCAGTGGCGGCATCTGGTGGCGGTGGATTGGCCGGCGCTGGAGCGCGCGATCGAAGCCTCGATCGGGGCTGAGAGCGGCCCGGCCGTGATTACGCTGCAGCAGCCGCAACGCATGCCGCGGGTGGCGCGGCGCCTGGCGATGCGGCTGTTCAGCGATAATCTGCGGATGGCGATGGCGACCGCCTATTATGCCAAGGGCTCGGCGGTGACCGGGCTGCCGGCGGCGGCGCGGGCGTTGTGCAGCCATTTCGGGCTGCTGCCGGCGGCACGGCATCTGAATGACACGGACCGGGCGGAAACCCTGGCGGTGGTGCGCCGGGGCGATCTGCTGGTCAGCCTCGGCTCGATCTGGGATGGAAGGTTCGCTGCCCTGCTGTCCGGGTTGCGGCGGGATGAGGGGGTGCGTTTCGCGCTGCTGGTTTACGATGTGATCCCGGCGCTGTTTCCGGAGCGCAGCGGCGATGGCATGGCGGCGATGTTCGGCCGCTGGCTGCGTGAGGTGGTGCCGCAGGCGGAGATCGTGATGGCGATATCCAAGGCCACGGCGCGCGATTTGCAGGGCTGCATGCAGCAACGCGGGCAGCCGGTGGCGCCGCCGCAGATATTGCCGATCGGCAGCAGGCCGGTGACCAAGGCGCCGGGGGTCAAGGCGCCGGGGGTGGCGCCCTATGTACTGTTCGTCTCGACCATCGAGGCGCGCAAGAATCACCGGTTGCTGTTTACCATCTGGCAGCGGCTGCTGGCCACAATGCCGGCCGAGGATGTACCCGAACTGGTATTTGCCGGGCGGATGGGCTGGCTGGTGGATGGGTTTTTGCAACAATTGCAGGACAGCAACTGGCTGGGCGGGAAAATCAGACATGTCGATTCGCCCGCCGATGAAGAGCTCAACCTTCTGTATCGGGACTGCCTGTTTACCGTGTTTCCGTCGCTCTATGAGGGCTGGGGGTTGCCGGTGACGGAAAGCCTTTGCCATGGCAAGGCGGTGGCTGCTTCCAACAGCTCATCGGTGCCGGAGGCGGGCGGCGATTATTGTGTCTATTTCGATCCGCAAAATCCGGGTGAGGCTTATGATGTGATCCATGGACTGATTACGAATCCGGATCAGGTGGCTGCTTTGGAAGCGCGCATTGCGGCTACGTTCTCAGCCCCCGGCTGGGCGGATTCAGCGGCGGTTTTAATGAAGATATTGCAACGAGACAGCGGCGGCGAACTTGCCTCGACGGCGCCCGTGGCTGATAACTACGCATGACATTATGGTTCGACGTCGAAGATCTGGTCAGCTATTTTGCCAATCATCACCGGCCAAGCGGCATCCAGCGTCTGAGCTTCGAGCTATACCGGGAAATCTGGCGGCAGCGTGGCGGGCTGGACGTGCGGTTCTGCCGCCATGACAGCCACTACAAAAACCTGATCGAACTCGACTGGCCGGCGCTCGAGCAATCCATCGAGGATTTGACGACGCGGCAATCAGGCTGGGTGGCCGATGAACCGCTCACCGACGAGCCAGCGGCGGCGGCACCAGCCCTGGCGCCGTTGCCGATGCGCATGCCAAGACCGGCGCGTTCGCTGGCGCTGCGGCTGATCAAGGATGAGCTGCGCATGAAACTGGCCTATGCGTATTACGCGCAGCCGACCGCCTGGCGCGGTTTGCAGGCGATTTTCCGCACGCTGGGCCTGCATCTCGGCCTGCTGAAGCCACCGCCGGAGCCGGTGCCGTCCGAAACCGAGGACCGGCTGGGGGTTATTGCCTTGCAGCCCGGCGACAGCCTGATCGCGCTCGGGGCACTCTGGGACAGCCGGTTCGTACCGCTGCTGGAGGCGCTGCGGAGTGCCCAGGATATCCGGTTCGTTACCCTGGTGCACGACATCATCGCCGAGAAATTTCCGAAATGGTGCGGCGAGGAAATGACTTTCACGATCCGCAAATGGCTGGATGAGGTGGTGCCGCAGGCCGATATACTGCTGGCCAATTCCGCTGCCACGGCAACCGACCTGAAGGCGATCATGACGGATTGGGGCAGGCCGATTGCCGAGCCGTTCGTGATGCCGATCGGCTGCAACATGCCCAGCCCGGCGACCAGCGCGTCCAGCGGTATCGGCGAGCCGTTCGTGCTGTTCGTCTCGACCATCGAGCCGCGCAAAAACCATGCGCTGGTGTTCACCGTCTGGGAGCGCCTGGTTGGCACCATGCCGGCCGAGCGTGTGCCGGTGCTGGTATTTGCCGGGCGCGTCGGCTGGATGGTCGAAGGGCTGATGGCGGCGTTGCACGGCTGCAACTGGCTGAATGGCAAAATCCGCCTGGTGGAAGCACCCTCCGAGCATGAGCTGACGGCGTTGTATCAGGACTGCCTGTTTACCGTATACCCGTCCTTCTACGAAGGCTGGGGACTGCCGGTGACCGAAAGCCTGAGCCACGGCAAGACCGTGGCCGCCTCCAATCGCTCAGCGATACCCGAAGCCGGCGGCCCGTTCTGCAGCTATTTCGATCCGGAAGACGAGGACGACGCCTATCTGATCATACGCGCGTTGATCGAGCACCCGGCGCGGGTGGCAAAACTCGAGACGCTGATCGCCGAACGCTTCAAGCCACCCAGCTGGGCCGACGCCGCGGTGACACTGCTGAATATTCTGAGCATGCCAGCGGTGGATGCCGCTATCCCAAGACGGTTCCCGGCATCGGCGGCTTAGAGGGGGGCGAAGGAAGGAAGCACTGCTTTTTTGAACCATTCTGCGCGGTCCGATTCAGACGTGGCGGCTGTGCCGCCCCGTCATCGGAACGCGAGCAGCAAAAAACTTTTGTGAGTCTGGGCCTGGGGCTTTGTCTGGCAAACGCCTAAGAACCAGCATAATTTTTATGCTGAGTCCGGAGGCTTTGTCAGCCTCAACGCCCATGCCCCCACGGTGCAAAAGTTTTTTGGTGCTTTTTTTCAAAAAAGCACTGCTTCCTTTTACCGCGACAGTGCCACCACGGCGGTCACGGTGGCGGTGATTGTGATCGGGCCAAGAGCGGCTGTGGGGGCGGCGCTGGGTGCGGACATCGCCATCATGCGGTTCATTATTGGTGGGGGGGTGTTGGCATCGACGCTGAGCGAGGTGATGCCGGCGACGTGTTGGCCAATGGTCGCGGCAATTTGTGCGGACTGGGTTTGCAGCTGGCGCAGGGCGGCGGTGACGGCCTGGGTTTGCGTGCTCGCCTGACGGGCGGGCGATAGATCGCCGTCAAGGTTGTTCAACAGCAGGAAGTTCTGTTGCAGCTTGCCGAGGAGGGTCATGAATTCCGGCGGTGGTGTGCCGGTGGCGGCTGGCATGGTGAGATTGAGGGTTTGGGAGGCCTGATATTGATCCGGCTGGCCGGGCGGGCTGGTCTGGTAGACGGTATAGCTGCCGGTGCTGACCGTGACAGTGGGAAGCGCGCGGGCTGAGTCCAGGGCTTTTTTCATTGCGACATTGAGGTTTGCCTGGGCCGCGGTTGGCTGGGCGGCGGTGGATTGGGCGGTGAGGGTAGCGGTGATCTCGTCGGGCGTGGCGGCGATGCTGCCGGTGGCGGACAGGGTGAGGGTGGTGCCGGGCTGGATGGTGCCGGACATGGTTGTGCCAGCCTGGGCGGTGGCGGACATGCCGAGCAGGCACACGCAGGCAAGCAGGCGTTTCATGACGCGGACCATGCCATTGCACCGGTGGTTGTGCCAGCGCAATTTCAAGACGATGCGACTCGGCGCGATTCCCCTGGCGTTTTTGCTGCTGCTCAGTGCCTGCGCCGGGCCGCGCCTTAATTACGGGGCGCCGACGCGGCTCACGTGCGTGCCTTATGCCCGCGCGGTCTCCGGCATCGAACTGTCCGGCGATGCCTGGCAGTGGTGGGACGAGGCGGCGGGGCGGTATCGGCGCGCGCCGACGCCGGCGGTGGGGGCGGTGCTGGTGTTCAAGCCGCATGGCTCGATGACCGCCGGGCATCTGGCGGTGGTAACGGCGGTCGAGGACGCGCGCGATATCGAGGTGACGCAATCCAACTGGCTGCCACGCCGCATCGAGCACGACCAGCCGGTATGGGATGTCTCGCCTGGCAATGACTGGAGCCAGGTACGAGTGTTCTGGGAGCCTACCCAGGAAATGGGCACCACAGTATACCCCACCTATGGCTTCATCCTCCGCTAGAAAACTCTACTGTGGCGGCCATCTGACGCGTGTTTCTGCGCTTCCGGTGCTCACGGCCTGGAGGCCGCTGCGCGCCGGTTCTCGAAACCCACGCCAGCTGACTCACCACAGCGAGTTTCCGAACAGACAAGCACAATATAAAGCAAAAATTTTGATAAGTGGACCTGAGGCATGATGCCACAAATGCCCATGACCCAGCATGGCAAAAGTTTTTTGCTGCTTTTTTTCAAAAAAGCAGGGCTTGCCTTGCTGCCGCTTAAAACCTGCATGAATGGAAGTCCATGCTGAAGGGTGCGTTCACGGTTGGTGTCTGGACGATGGCGAGCCGGGTGCTGGGGTTTGCGCGGGATATGCTGATTGCGGCGATCCTGGGGACCGGGCCGGTTGCGGATGCGTTTTTCGTGGCGTTGCGGTTGCCGAACCTGTTCCGGCGGCTGTTCGGCGAGGGCGCCTTCAATGCCGCCTTCGTGCCGTCGATTTCGGCGATACTGCACACCGAGGGGCTGCCGGCGGCGCAGGGGTTTGCCGAGGAAGCCACCGCGGTGATGGTGTTCTGGCTGGGGATGATTACCGTGGCGGGCGAGATTTTCATGCCCTGGCTGCTGTATGTGCTGGCGCCCGGATTCTCCGATGTGCCGGCGAAATTCGCGCTGGCGGTCACGCTGACGCGCATCATGTTTCCGTATCTGTTTTTTGTCTGTCTGACGGCGCTGTTTTCAGGGGTGCTGAACGCCATGGGGCGGTTCGCGGCGGCGGCGGCGGCACCGGTGCTATTCAACCTGTTTTCCATCGCTTTCATGCTGCTGCTCACACCTTATGTGCGCAATGCGGGCTATGCGCTGGCCTGGGGGGTTTCGGTTTCCGGGGTGGCGCAACTGCTGCTGCTGGTGGTGGCGATGCGGCGTGCCGGAATGCGGATTACGTTGCCGCGGCCCCGGCTGACGCCGCGCATGCGGCATTTGTTCCGGCGCATGGCGCCGGGGCTGCTGGGGGCCGGGGTGACGCAGCTGAATGTGTCGATCGACATCATCATCGGCACGCTGCTGCCGGCGGGCAGTGTTTCGCTGCTGTATTACGCGGACCGGGTGAACCAGCTGCCGCTCGGCGTGATCGGCACCGCGGCGGGCACCGCGCTGCTGCCGCTGGTGGCACGCCAGATTGCCCAGGGCGAGACGGCGGCGGCGGTGGCGACGCTGAACCGGGCGCTGGAATCGGTGCTGATGCTGACCTTGCCGGCGGCGATCGGGTTATCCGTGGCGGCGGTGCCGGTGATGGATGTGCTGTTCGTGCGCGGCGCCTTTACCACGCATACCGCGGTGCTCTCGGCGCAGTCGCTGGCGGCATTCGCCGTCGGGCTGCCGGCGTTTGCCATGGTGAAAATTCTGACGCCGGGATTTTTCGCGCGCGGCGATACGATGACGCCGCTGAAGATCGGCGTGGCGGCGGTGCTGCTGAATCTGGGGCTGAATCTGCTGTTCATGCACCCGCTGAAGCATGTCGGCCCGGCGCTGGCGACCAGCCTGGCCTCGGCCTTCAACGTGGTGCTGCTGGCGGTGTTTTTGCACAGGCGCGGGCATTTCGCGCTGGATGCCGCAGCCAGGCGGCGGCTGCCGCGCATTTTGAGTGCGGGGATGGTGATGGCGTTGGCGCTTTGGGGCACGCAGCAGGTTTTGCCGCCGGGCAAAACCGGGGTGCTGGGGTTTTTACTGCTGACGGCAGTGGGCGGCGTGGCCTATGTCGGCAGCGGGGTTTTGCTGAAGGCTTTCGACCTCAGCGAATTGCAGGCGCTGCTGCGGCGGCGCAAAAAGTTGACCGCGGCCAAAATCCCGGCAACTGAACCGCCATGACCCGCATTTTTTCCGGCATCCAGCCGTCCGGCGTGCCGACCATCGGCAATTACCTCGGCGCGCTGCGCAACTGGGTGCGGCTGCAGGATGGCCATGACTGCGTGTACTGCATCGTGGATTTGCATGCCGTGACGGTGTGGCAGAACCCGGCTGAATTGCGAACACAGACCCGCACCATGGCCGCGATACTGATCGCCTGCGGGCTGGACCCGGAGCGGCATATATTGTTCCACCAATCCGCCGTGCCGGCCCATGCGCGGCTGGCGTGGATTTTCAATTGCATCGCCCGGCTCGGCTGGCTGAACCGGATGACACAGTTCAAGGACAAAGCGGGCAAGGACCGGGAGGCCGTTTCTACCGGGCTGTATGTTTACCCCAATCTGATGGCAGCGGATATTCACGCCTATCACGCCACGCGCGTACCGGTGGGGGATGACCAGCGCCAGCATATCGAACTCGCCAACGATATCGCGGAAAAATTCAACCATGATTACGGGGTGGATTTTTTCCCGCGAATCGAGGCGCTGATCATGCCGGAGACTGCGCGGATCATGAGTTTGCGTGACGGCACCAAAAAAATGTCGAAATCCGATCCGTCGGATCAGAGCCGGATCAACCTCACGGATGATGCCGATACGATCGCGCTGAAAATCCGCCGCGCCAAGACCGACCCGGCACCATTGCCGGAGACCGTGGAGGCGCTGGACCAGCGGCCGGAGGCCCGTAATCTCGTGGGGATCTATGCTGCCGTTACGGATACGACTGTAGAGACTGTACTGACGCAGTTTGCCGGCTCCGGTTTCGGACCCTTCAAACAGCGGCTGGCGGACGCGTTGATCGCCCATCTGGCACCACTGGCGGCGCGGGCGCGGGATTTGCTGGCCGATGAGACGTATATCGATGGGCTGCTGCAAGCCGGGGCGCGGCGGGCTGCCGCCATCGCCGATCCGATCGTCGATGAGGCGGAGCGTATTGTTGGATTTCTACCACGACGTTAAACTTCTTTAACTCTGTAGGAAAAACTTTATATATGTCACTATGAGATTTTTTCCGAAAGAAACCCTTCATTGATTTCGCAGAAATGTAAATATGCCTTGCGGGCGCTGATTTTTCTCAGCCGGCAGAAAACCAGCGATATGCTGCTGATCGCCGATATTGCCGCCCAGGAAAATCTGCCGAAGAAATTTCTCGAAGCGATCCTGTTGGAGCTCAGCCGGCACGGCATCGTGCGCGGACGGCGCGGGCGCGGCGGCGGCTATTGTCTGGCCAAGCCCGCCGATCTGATCACCTTCGGCCAGGTGGTGCGGATCATGGATGGGCCGCTGGCGCCGATCCCGTGCGTCAGCGTGATGGCGTATCAGCGCTGCGCCGATTGCCGCGATGAAGGTTCGTGCGAAATCCGCAAGGTAATGCACCGCGTGCGGGAGGCGATCGTTTCGGTGCTGGACCGCACCTCCTTGCAGGACGCGCTGAACCACGGCGGGACGGCGATGGTGGAAAACCTGGCGGCCGGCCTGCAGCCGGCGGCATTGCCGGCCTGACGGCGGTCAATATGGGCGTCAGGCTTGTTCTATAATGTTGATAGGGATATATCCCTGATATGCCGATCTTGCCCGCCAGCGTAGCGCCTGCCATCGCCAGTATAGCCGCGACTTCTGCTGCTGGCGCGTGACGGTGGCCACGCGCGTTGCGATCATCGGCGGCGGTTTCAGCGGGGTTATGCTGGCACTGCAACTGTTGGACCGGCAGGCCAATCTTGCCGTCACGCTGATCGGGCGCGAGGCGCCATTCGGCCTCGGCGTTGCTTATGCTACCGCCAATGAAAACCACCTGCTGAACGTGCGGGCCGCGCGCATCAGCCTGGTCCCGGATGATCCGCAGCATTTCATCGAATGGCTGCGCCGCGAGCGCCCGCCCTGTCGCCATTGCGGGCGCTGGACCGATAATTGCTTTGCCCCGCGCCGGTATTTCGGCGCCTATGTGCAGGCGGAACTGGCGGCCAGGGCCGCCACGGGGCCGCTCAGCCTGGTTACCGGCAATGTTACCACCATGACCGCCGGTCCGCCGCACCGCCTCACGCTCGAGGATGGCCGGACCATCGAGACCGATATCGCGGTGCTGGCGCTTGGCAATTTTCCGCCTGTGCCGCCGCCGGTAAAGACCCCGGGTTTTTACAAATCCTCTCTGTATCACGGCAATCCGTGGAGCCCGGCGGCACTCGCGGGGCTGGACCCGGCGGCACCGGTGCTGCTGGTCGGCACCGGGCTGACGATGATCGACATGGTGGTCTCGCTGCTCGACCAGGGTCATGCCGGGCCGATCACCGCGCTTTCCCGCCGTGGCCTGCTGCCGCGCCGCCAGGCCGATATTCCGCCGATCCCGCCGCCGCGCGACGGGAAGTTTCCGGCCACGATTACCGGGCTATTGCGCATGCTGAGGGCGCGCGCCTCCGAGGATGAGTGGCGGGGCCTGCCCTGGCAGACCGCGATGGAGCAGATCCGGCATGATACCCAAGATATCTGGGCCGGGTTGCCACTGGCCGAACAGCGCCGGTTTCTGCGCCATGGCAGCGGCTGGTGGGACATTCACCGCCACCGTATTCCGAACCCGGTGGCCGACCGCATCAACAACGCTCAGGCACGGCGGGTTTTGCGCATATTTACCGGCTATATCCAGTCCTACCATGAAGCCGGCGGCCTGGCCGAGGTGACGTACCGCCCACGCGGCAGCCGGCGGCTGGAGCGGTTTACCGCGGCGCGCGTCATCAACTGCACCGGGCCGGCGCGCAGCTGCCGCCAGGTGGCCGAGCCGCTGTTGCAGGCGCTGTTCGCCGCCGGGATCGGCCGGCCGGATGGGCTGGGGATCGGCCTGGACGTGACGCCGGAGGCGGCGTTGCGCGATGCCGGCGGGGCGGTGTCCGGCAGCCTCTATGCGGTCGGCGCGCTGACCCGCGGTACCTTCTGGGAGATTACCGCGGTGCCGGATATCCGCGCCCAATGCATCAGGCTGGCCAAGGTGATTGCGCATCGGGCGGGTGAGGCCAGGCTGAACGCCGCTTAGAGCGCGATATGTTGAGGTTGACGCAGGCGCGCCAACCTCAACGCGCTCCAGCTTTATAGGAGAGGCTGATTCACGCTCTCGGTTGCCACGTTGACACGCGTCAACCTCAAACGATCAGGCTCTAGAGCCGGATTACGTAAGGAAGCACTGCTTTTTCCGAAGAAAAAGCAGCAAAAAGACTTTTGTTAATCTGAGCCAATGGCGTTTGAAATTCCCGGCTCCTGACTCATAAAAGTTTTTGCGCCGCTTTTTTCAAAAAGCGGCTGCTTCCTTTGATTGAAGCTGCGCGTCAGCTGGTTTGCTGCTGCAGCTCGGCGGTCAGCGGTGCTGCCAGGTATTTTACGAAATCCCGTGGCACCACCTGCCAGAAATGCGGCAGCTCACGCTCCCAATCGTTCAGCAGGCGAGCGGCGAAATGGCTTTGCGTTTCCGCGACATGGCGCTCGACCAGGGATTTCAGCGTAGCCTCCCAATAGGCGCTCTCAATGCGCTGCCACAGCACGGTGTCAGCGTTGACATGGGTGTCGAAGGTTTTCGCCGGATCGTAGACGAAGGCGATGCCGCCGGTGAAGCCGGCGCCGAAATTGCCGCCGGTTTCGCCGAGGACCACCACGGTGCCGCCGGTCATGTATTCGCAGCCGTTGGAGCCGACGCCTTCCACCACCGCGGTGGCGCCGGAGTTGCGTACCGCGAAGCGCTCGCCCGCACGGCCAGCAGCGAACAGCTCGCCGGCGGTGGCGCCGTACAGTACGGTGTTGCCGATGATGGTGTTTTCATTGCTGACGAGGGCTGAGGAGGGCGCCGGGCGCACCACTATGGTGGCACCGGACAGGCCTTTGCCGACATAATCGTTGGCATCGCCGAAGACTTCGAGTTTCAGCCCGGTGACGGCGAAGGCGCCGAGCGATTGCCCGGCGGAGCCGCGCAGCCGGACCGTGACATGGTTGGGCGTGAGTTTTTTACCCTTGAATTTGCGCACGATCTGCGAGGAGAATTTGGTGCCGATGGCGCGGTGCGTGTTGCGGATGTTGTATTGCAGTTGCATTTTTTCGCCTTTTTCAAAAAAGGCGGCGGCATCGGTGATCATCTCCGCATCCAGGGTCTCGGGCACTTCGTTGCGGCCCTGGCGGGTGCAGTAGCGGGCGTGCGGGCCGGGGTCGGCCTGCGCCAGGATCGGGTTGAGGTCGAGATCGTCCAGGTAATCCGCACCGCGGCTGACCTGGTGCAATAAATCGGTGCGGCCGATGACGTCTTTCAGGCTGCGGTAGCCGAGCGAGGCGAGGATCTGACGCACGTCCTCGGCGATGAAGGAGAACAGGTTGATGACCTTCTCGGGCGTGCCCTCGAATTTCTGCCGCAACGCGTCGTCCTGCGTGCAGACGCCGACCGGGCAGGTGTTGGAATGGCATTGCCGGACCATGATGCAGCCCATGGCGACCAGGGAGGCGGTGCCGATGCCGAATTCCTCGGCCCCCAGCATGGCGGCGATGACAACGTCGCGCCCGGTCTTCAGGCCGCCATCGGCGCGCAGCACCACGTTATGGCGCAGCCGGTTGAGCATCAGTACCTGATGCGCCTCCGAGAGGCCCAGCTCCCAGGGCATGCCGGCGTATTTCACCGAGGATTGCGGGGAGGCGCCGGTGCCGCCGGAATGGCCGGAGATGAGGATGGCATCCGCCTTGGCCTTGGCGACCCCGGCGGCGATGGTGCCGATGCCGGAGCGCGACACCAGCTTGACGCAGACGCTGGCCTCCGGGTTGATCTGTTTGAGATCGTAGATGAGTTGGGCCAGATCCTCGATCGAATAAATGTCATGATGCGGCGGCGGGGAGATCAGCATGACGCCAGGGGTGGCGTGGCGCAGTTTGGCGATCAGCCCGGTGACCTTGAAGCCGGGCAATTGGCCGCCCTCCCCCGGTTTGGCGCCCTGGGCGATCTTGATTTCGATTTCCTTGCAGTTGTTCAGATATTCGGCGGTGACGCCGAAGCGGCCGGAGGCGATCTGCTTGATCGCCGAGGAGGCGTTGTCGCCATTGGCGCGCGGCTCGGCGCGGGCGGCGTCTTCACCGCCTTCGCCGGAATCCGAGCGCGCGCCGATGCGGTTCATCGCGATCGACAGGGTTTCATGCGCCTCAGGGCTGAGGGCGCCGAGCGAGATGCCGGGGGCCAGCAGGCGTTTGCGGATTTCGGTGACGCTCTCGACCTCATCGACCGAGATGGGGATGAGGTCGCGGGTGCGGAAATCCAGCAGGTCGCGCAGCGCCACCGGGGGCATTTTGCGTACCGCATCGGCGTAGCGGCGGTACAGCTGGTAGCTGTCCGAGGCGACGGCGGTTTGCAGCATATGCACGGTGTTGTTGTCGAAGGCGTGCGTCTCGCCGGTGCGGCGCAGCCGGTAGGCACCGCCGACATCGAGCGGAATGACGTTGCCGGTCCAGGCGGATTTATGCAGCTCCAGTACCTTCTGCGCGATGCCGGGCAGGCCGATACCGGAAATGCGGCTGGCCATGCCGGGGAAGAACTCACCCACCAGCGCGCGCGACAGGCCGATGGCCTCGAAATTATAGCCGCCGCGATACGAGGCGACCATCGAGATGCCGAGTTTCGACATCACTTTGAGCAGGCCCTTGTTGACGGCTTTCTTGTAGCGGCTGACGGCGTCCTTCAACGTGAGTTTGCCGAACAGCCCGCGGGCATGGCGGTCGGCGATGCATTCCTGCGCCAGATAGGCGTTGATGGTGGTGGCACCGACGCCGATCAGCACGGCGAAATAATGCACATCCAGGCATTCCGCGGCGCGCACGTTGACGCTGGTGAAGGTGCGCAGGGATTGCCGCACCAGATGGGTGTGCACGGCGGCGGTGGCGAGGATCATCGGGATCGGGGCGCGCTCCGGCCCCATTGCCTCGTCCGAAAGTATGACATGGGTGCAGCCGGCCCTGACACCTTCTTCGGCCTCGCGGCGGATGCGCTGGATGGCGCGGCGCAAACCGTCCTCGCCGTTCACTACCTTGAACGTGCAATCGATCATGCAGGCCTCGGTACCGAGGGTTTCCTTCATCGCGTCGAATTCGGCGGTCGATAACACAGGTGAATCCAGCTGCAGCAGATTGCACTGCTCGGCATCCTCGTCGAGCACATTGCCGAGATTGCCAAGCCGGGTTTTCAGGCTCATCACCCCGGTTTCGCGCAAGGAATCGATGGCCGGGTTGGTGACCTGGCTGAAGCTCTGGCGGAAGAAATGATGCAGGCCGCGGTAGCGCTGCGACAGCACCGCGATGGGCGTGTCATCGCCCATCGAGCCGGTGGCCTCGGTGGCGTCCTCAACCATCGGGTGCAGCAGCAGCTCCAGCTCCTCGAGCGTGAAGCCGACGGCGATCTGGCGGCGGCGCAACGCCGCGGCATCGAGACGCACCGGCTCCGGGGCGTCGGTTTTGACGATGGTGTCGATGATTTTGATGCGCTGGGTCCAGGTGCCGAAATCCTGACGGCTCGAAAGCATGTCGTTGATTTCGGCATTATGGTAGAATTTGGCTTCGTCGAGATCGACGCCGATGGTCTGGCCGGGGCCGACATGGCCCTTCTCGACGATTTCCTGCTCGTCGAACTTCACCATGCCGGTTTCCGAGCCAACGATCAGCATGCGGCTGGTGGTGACCGAATAGCGTAAAGGCCGCAGCCCGTTGCGGTCCAGCCCGGCGATCACGAAGCGGCCGTCCGTGGCGGTGATGGCGGCCGGACCGTCCCAGGGTTCCATTACGGCATTGCAATAAGCGAACAAATCCTGATGGGTCTGCGGCATCGTGCTGTCGTTGCCGATCGACGGCGGGATCATCAGCGCCTTGGCCATCGGCGCGTCGCGGCCGGCGCGGACCAGCAGTTCGAACACATTGTCGAGCGAGGCGGTATCCGAGCCGCCGGCCTGCACCACCGGTTTGATATCATCGAGGTAATCGTTGAGACCTTCGGCATCGAGGCGGGTTTCGTGGCTCTTCATCCAGTTGACGTTGCCGGCCACGGTGTTGATTTCGCCGTTATGCGCCAGCATGCGGAACGGCTGCGCCAGACGCCAGGTGGGGAAGGTGTTGGTGGAGTAGCGCTGGTGGTAGATGGCAAAGCGCGAGATGAAGCGGCTGTCCAGCAGATCCGGGTAGAAATCCGTCAGCGAGGCGGCCAGGAACATGCCCTTGTAGATGATCGAGCGGCAGGACAGCGAGCACAGATACAGCTCCGGTATCTGCGCGGCGATGGCGGCTTTTTCGATCTTGCGGCGGATGATGTAGAGTTCGCGTTCGAACTGATCCTCCGGCACATGGCGCGCGTTCCACAACATGATCTGCTCGATCTCCGGGCGTGTCGCATTGGCTTTTTCACCGATGCAGGCCACGTTGATCGGCACCTGGCGCCAGCCGTAGATGCGGTAGCCGAAATTCAGGATCTCGGTTTCGACGATCTGGCGGCAGCGTTCCTGGGCGCCGAGATCGGTTTTCGGCAGGAATACCTGGCCGACCGCGATCGGGCCTTCGCGCAGGCCCTCGCCACCGCGCTTGATGGCGGCGGCGAAGAAATCCTGCGGGATTTCGACATGGATGCCGGCCCCGTCGCCGGTCTTGCCATCGGCATCCACGGCCCCGCGATGCCACACCGCTTTCAGCGCATCTATGCCGGCCTGCACGATGTCCCGGCGCTTCACGCCATCCAATGCGGCGATCATGCCGACGCCGCAGGCATCGTGCTCATCGGCACGGTTGTAAGTGTGTTCGAGGATTTTCTCATTTTTCCGCCAGGCGGCGAGAAAAGCGGCGGCGGATTCCGGTGTTGATTCGGGCTGCTGGGTCATGGCGTTACTCCGCGGCCTGCGCCATGGCGCTGGTTTGTATGTAATTATGGATCGAGGCCGCAACGTCGCGGCCGTCGCGGATGGCCCAGACCACCAGGCTGGCGCCGCGCACGATATCGCCGGCAGCGAACACGCCGGGCAGGCTGGTCTGGGCGGTGCGGCTGTCGACTTTCAATGTGCCCCAGTTGGTCAGGCGCAACGCCGGCTCATTGAAGGCAGCGGGCAGGTCTTCGGGGTCGAAGCCAAGCGCCTTGATGACGAGATCGGCTTTGACCGTGAAGCCGCTGCCGGCGATCGGTTCCACGGATTGGCGGCCCGAGGCATCCGGCAGGCCGAGATGCATGCGGACGGCGCGTACCCCGGTGACATTCGTATCGCCGAGAAAGGCTTCCGGGGCGGAGAGCCAGGTGAATACCACGCCCTCATCCTCAGCATTCGTCACTTCGCGCAGGGAGCCCGGCATGTTGGCACGGTCGCGGCGGTACAGGCAGATGACGGAGGCGGCACCCTGGCGGATCGCGGTGCGCACGCAATCCATCGCGGTGTCGCCGCCGCCGATGACGACGACCGTCTTGCCGGCGGCGTTCAGCAGCCCTGAGTCAAAATCCGGCGTTTTATCGCCGAGGCCCTGGCGGTTCGAGGTGATGAGGTAGTCCAACGCCGGGACGATGCCGGGCAGGCCCGAGCCGGGGCCGGCGATCTCGCGGGCCTGGTAAACGCCGGTGGCGACCAGCACGGCGTCATGCTGGGCGCGCAGCTGGGCGAACGGCAGCGCGCCGCCGATGTCGGCGTTCAGCACGAATTCGATGCCGCCATCGCTCAACCATTTGGCGCGGCGGGTGACGATCTCCTTTTCCAGCTTGAAGCCGGGGATGCCGTAGATCATCAGGCCGCCGACGCGGTCGTGCCGGTCGTACACCGTGACCTTGTAGCCGCGGCTGCGCAGTGCTTCGGCGGCGGCGAGGCCGGCCGGACCGGCGCCGATGATGCCAACCGATTGCGGATAATCATAGGCCGGGGTGATCGGTTGCACCCAGCCGTTCTCGAAAGCGGTGTCGGTGATGTAGCGCTCCACGGCGCCGATGGTAACGGAGTCGAAACCTTTTTCGATGACGCAATTACCCTCGCACAGCCGGTCCTGCGGGCAGATGCGGCCGCAGATTTCCGGGAAGGTGTTGGTGGCCGAGGAAATCTCATAGGCTTCCTGAATGCGGCCTTCGGCGGTGAGTTTCAGCCAGTCCGGGATATTGTTGGAGACCGGACAATGGATGGAACAGAAGGGTATGCCGCATTGGCTGCAACGGCTGGCCTGCACGGCGGCATGATTGGTGCTGAATTTGCGGTAGATTTCATCGAAATCGGCCTGGCGTTCCGCGACCACGCGTTTCTGCGGGGTTTCCTGCGGAATATGGGTGAATTGCAGCATGCGTTCCGCCATGGCCGGTTCCTTGTCACATGGTAATGCCCGCGATAACGCATCGCGAAACGGGAAACCGATTTAATGCAAAGATATTATAGAAAGCCAGCGTTTTTAACGTTTATAGAGCAGTATAGTTGTCCTGATTGGTTATATTTATTAATAAATCGTTTTGTTTGCCTGAAATTTCGGCATAAATAGATATCAAACCGGACTTATATGGTCGATGTCTCGGCGGGAAGGCAGGCGGTAACGTGCCAGATAACGCGGCAGGATGAGATCCATCGGGGTGGGGAGCACGCCCAGGGAGGTCAAAGTGAGGGCATCGGCACTGACAATATTGTCCTGACCCAGCAGTTTGATCTGATCGCCGGTCAGCAGTTTGCCCGGCAGGCGTTCCAGGATGACCGCCTGCAGCCGCGCCAGGCCCAATGGCAGATCCAGCACCAGGCATTTACGGTCGATGATGCCGAGCATCCGGGTGAGCAGCTGTTTGAAGGTTGCGATATCCGGGCCGCCGAGCTCATAGACGCCGCCGGAGAGGTCGAGGCTCGCCATTACGGCAGCGGCGACATCCCCCACATAAACCGGTTGAAACCTTGTGCCGCCATGCACCACCGGCAGCACCGGCGAGACCCGCGCCATACCGGCGAAACGGTTGAAAAACGCATCTTCCGGGCCAAAAACGATCGAGGGGCGCAGGATGGTGGCCTGCGGGAAAGCGGCGCGCACCGCGGCTTCGCCCTCGGCCTTGCTGCGTGCGTAATCGCTGACGCTCTGCGCCGCCGCGCCGATGGCGGAGATATGGACCAGGCGGGTCGCCACCGAGCTGGCGGCCAGGCGGGCGATGCGCCCTGCCCCTTCGGCATGCACGCGGAAGAAATCACCGCGCCTGGCCTCTGCCAATATGCCGGTGAGGTTGACGATGACATCGGCACCTTCGGTGGCGCGTGCCACCAGCGCCTCCTGGCCCAGGGGGGCGTATAGCGGGACGATCTGTCCGACCGTGCCCATGGGTTTGAGGAACGCCGCCGCCCCGGTATCGCGCACCGCGACCCGCACGGTATAGCCGCGCGCCGCCAGACGCTTCACCACATAGCGGCCAATGAAACCGGAGCCGCCGAAAACGGTGGCGAGTTTGCTTGTGTTCATATCTGGTGCCCTCTAGGCCGCATCAATAAAGCGGTTTGCGATAAATGGAACCGCCGGCATTCAGCCGCTGACTTATTTGCCTCGGGCATGGCAAGAGTTGACGCTCCCCCGCGGCAACGCTACACGCCGCGTTCTTCCCGTGTAAACATCGTGCCCCGGTGGCGGAATTGGTAGACGCGCAGGTTTCAGGTATCTGTGATCGCAAGGTTGTGGAAGTTCGAGTCTTCTCCGGGGCACCAGTTTACAAAGGATTATCATGACCATCCACCTGCATAAGCACGATTTGCCGGATGGCATCAGCTTCGGATCTATCGTCGCCATCGACACCGAAACCATGGGGCTGGACCCAAGGCGCGACCGGCTTTGCCTGATCCAGCTTTCCGATGGCGGCGGCGATGCGCATCTGGTGCAGATCATCCCCGAACGCCTGGGCGGGCACGGGGCGGATTGCCCGAATTTGAAAGCCCTGTTGAGCGACCCCGAAGTTAAAAAATTATTTCACTATGCGCGCTTCGATATCGCCGCCCTGCAGAACGGCCTCGGCGTTATCACCTCGCCCGTGATCTGCACCAAAATCGCCTCCAAGCTGGTGCGCACCTATACCGACCGGCATGGCCTGAAAGATTTATGCCGCGACCTCGCCGGTGTCGAAATTTCCAAGCAACAACAAACCAGCGATTGGGGGGCTACCGACCTTACGCCGGAACAACTTGCCTACGCCGCATCCGACGTGCTGCACCTGCATGCGATATGGGAAAAACTGGAAGCCCTGCTGCGACGCGAAGGCCGCCTCGACATCGCACAATCCTGCTTTAATTTTCTACCGACGCGGGCGCATCTCGATCTGCTGGGGTACGATGTGCAGGATATTTTCAGTCATTAAAAGGAAGCGCTACTTTTTTGAAAAAAAGTAGCAAAAAACTTTTGATTGCCTGGGCCATGGACGTGATGATGACAACGCCCATGAACCAGCAGAAATTTTATGCCGGGCCTGGGGCGTTATGTTGACCCTGCCACAGGTCCGGATTCAAAAAGTTTTTTTGCTTCTTTTTGTTCACAAAAAGAAGTGCTTTCTTCACGCCGCGAATAATTTCAGCATTTCGCGGTTGAAATCCGGCAAATCGTCTGGCTTGCGGGATGTGACCAGTTGTGGGGCGACGACGACGGATTGATCGACCCATTCGGCACCGGCGTTACGCAGGTCGGTTTGCAGGGAGGGCCAGGAGGTCATTTTCTGGCCTTTGACAGCGCCGGCGTCGATCAAGGGCCAGGGGCCGTGGCAGATGGCGGCGATTGGTTTGTGGGAGGTGACGAAGGCTTTGATGAAGTCGATGGCTTCCGGCACGATGCGCAGGCTATCCGGATTGGCGACTCCGCCGGGCAGTACGAGAGCATCGAAATCCTCTGCCTGGGCCTTCGATAATTCCAGGTCGACCGGTATCAGATCGCCTTTGTCATGGTGGTTCATGCCCTGTATTTTGCCGGCTTTCGGTGACACGATTGTGACGGTGGCGCCGGCGTCTTTCAAAGCTTTTACCGGGCCGGTAAGTTCGACTTGTTCGAAACCATCGGTGGCCAGCACAGCGATTTTTTGATTTTTGATATCCGTCATATGGAAATCTCCTGTTTATGGTGTGAGCGCTAGGTGATGAGGCGCTCTGCATGATGCAAGTTGAAAGGTCTTATGTGGACAGAGACTCATCGGGCGTTAAAACAGCCGTCAGCCACGCTTGGCCGGATGTGCTGCTGGTGTTTCTCTCACTCGGCGTTACATCTTTCGGCGGGCCGGTGGCGCATCTCGGCTATTTTCGCAGGGCTTTTGTCGAGCGCAGGAAATGGCTGAGCGAAGCCGAATATAGCGCGATCATCGGGTTGTGCCAGTTTTTGCCGGGGCCGGCTTCCAGTCAGACCGGATTTTGCATTGGCTTGCGGCGTGCCGGCTGGCGGGGCGGGGTGGCGGCATGGGTGGGATTCACCTTGCCTTCGGCGGTGCTGATGTGGTTGCTGGCACGCCATACCGGCTGGTTTGAGCAAGACGCTGCCGGGCGCGGATTGCTGCATGGATTGCAGTTGGCGGCGGTGGCGGTGGTGGCGCAGGCGGTTTGGGTGATGGCGCGCAGCCTATGCCCGGATGCGCCGCGCCGGGCCATGGCGGTGCTGGCCGCACTGGCGATGTTTCTGCTGCCGGGCGGCGTGGGGCAGGCCGTGGTCATTCTGGGTGGGGCGCTTACAGGCTGGGGGCTTTTCGGTGCCGTTGAAGCGCCAGCAGCGACAATGGCGGCCCCTGAGTTGCGCCGGGCCGGGATGATCTGCCTATTGATATTTACAATACTGCTGGCGGCTTCCTGCTTTGCCAAAAATCATGGCGATGTGGCTTTGTTCGCTGCCTTTTATCGTACCGGCGCGCTGGTATTCGGTGGCGGCCATGTGGTGCTGCCGTTGCTGCAGCAGGCGGTGGTGCAGAAGGGATTTGTTAGCCAGCCCATATTTCTTGCCGGGTATGGTGCGGCTCAGGCCATGCCTGGTCCGCTGTTCACTGTCGCTGCCTATCTCGGCGCCGCGGCTACCGGCGGCAGTGTCGCGGGTGCTGCCATCGCCCTGGTAAGCATCTTTCTGCCCGGCCTGTTGCTGGTGGCCGGCATCTGGCCGTTCTGGCAAGTGTTAAGCCGGAACAAGACCCTGGGCGCTGCCCTGCAAGGCATAAATGCCGCCGTCGTCGGCCTGCTCGCCGCCGCTGAGCTCACATTGATTCACACCGGCGCGATCGCCAATGCCGGCGACGCCATCATCGTCATAATCGCGCTGACCTTACTGATCACCAAAACCAAACCCATCCTGGTTGTAGCCCTATGCGCCCTGACCAGCACCGCCCTAACCTTCGTCTAACACCACCCAGGCGTAAAACGCGTTATGGTGAGTCAGCTGGCGTGGGTTTCGAGGTGGCGCAGCGCGCGCCACCGGTTCGAGCGCGGAGCAACGCGCGCAGCGTACGTAAGTACGTGAGCACCGGAAGCGCAGAAAGCCGCGTCAGATGGCCGCCAGAACGCGTTTTACACGGAGAACTGGATGACTTCCCGGAGGCGGGGGTAGATTTCATTAGCCCAGCGTTTGCCGCTGAAGACGCCGTAATGGCCGACGCCGGTCTGTACATGGTGGCGCTTCAGCAAAGGCCGCAGGGTGCTGCACAAATCGAGTGCGGAGGAGGTTTGCCCAAGCCCGCAAATATCGTCACGCTCACCCTCGACCGTAAACAGGAAGGTTTTGTTGATGGCTGCAGGGTTCACCTTGCGGCCTTTATATGTCAATTCGCCGCGCGGCAGATCATGGTCCTGGAAGATGCGCTGCACGGTTTCAAGGTAGAATTCCGCCGGCAGATCCATGACCGCCAGATATTCGTCATAGAAATCCCGATGCGTCTTGGCTGCCAGCTGATCCTCGGTGGCGAGCGAGCGGAACTGGCGGATATGCGCGGTCACGTGCTTATCCAGATTCATCGAAACGAACGCGGAAAGCTGTACGAAACCGGGATAGACCTCGCGCCCGGCGCCCTTGTAGCGCCAGGGCACCACGCCGATCATGTTATCCTTGAACCAGGCGATATCCTTGGTCTTGGCGAGCTTGTTGACCTTGGTCGGGTTGCGGCGCGTGTCGATCGGCCCGGCCATCAGGGTCATGCTGCGCGGGGTGCTGGGGTTGTTGTCCTCGGACATCACCGAAACCGCGGCCAGCACGGCGACAGTGGGCTGACAGACACCGAGCACATGGCTGCGCGGGCCGAGCACTTCGAGAAATTTTATGATGTGTTCGATATATTCATCGAAGCCGAAGGTGCCGGCACTGAGCGGGACGTCCCGGGCATTGTGCCAGTCGGTGATATAGACATCATGATCCTGCAACAGGACCTCGACGGTATGGCGCAGCAAGGTGGCGAAATGCCCGGACATGGGTGCCGCCACTAAAACCTTGGGTTGTTTACGGTCCGTGTCTTTTTTAAAATGCACCAGGCTGGCAAAGGGCGTGGAAAATATCGGCTGGTCTTCGACCGTCACCATGGCGTTGCCGACTCGGACTTCATTGATTTTGAAATCAGGACGCTGATGGGTGGTGCCGGCATTGCCGAAAACATCCAATGCCGCGTTGATATGGCGCTGCACGATGCCGTAAGGCACTTCCGGCGTTACCGTCTTCATCAAGGCGCTGCCAGTGCGGGCCATGGCGCGCAGCGGGTCCATGAAATCGGATTGCGCCTGATACATCTGGTAGAGCATCTAAAATCCTTACCTGCAGTGAGGCGACATTATGACGAGACGATAAATAGTCGGCTAAGGCTTTGCATTGTCCAGGCTAGTCGGCTTTAGTACATGAAGCCGTTTTTACAAAAAAGAAAGGGTATACCAGTATGGCCGAGGCGACCTTGCTGATCAGCAGCAAAAACTACTCCTCCTGGTCATTGCGCGGCTACCTGTTGGCCCGGCTCTCCGGCATCGATTTTTCTGAAGAACATGTGGCCCCGGATGATCCACGCGCCAAGGAGGAATTGTTGATGCGTACCTCCTCCATATTGGTGCCCTGCCTGATCCACGGCAAGGTCACCGTGTGGGATACCATCGCCATTGCCGAATATTTGAATGAAACCTTTCCTGACGCCGGCATGCTGCCGGGCGAGCCGGTGGCCCGTGCCCGCTGCCGGTCGATCGCCGGAGAAATGCATTCCGGATTCGCCGCCCTGCGCTCCTCCCTGCCGATGAATCTGCGCTTCCATAAGCCGGGATTTACCGTATGGTCCTCGGCACAGGCCGATATCGACCGCATCACCAGCATCTGGCGGGATTGCATAAGCACCTGGAAAGGCCCGTTCCTGTTCGGCGAAACCCCTACCATCGCCGATGCGATGTACGCCCCCGTGGTGATGCGCTTCAACAGCTATGACGTTGCCGTGGATGATGTTTCCCACAGCTACGGGCAAACCATCTCCAACTGGGCCCCGGTGAAGGAATGGATCGCCGACTCCCATAGCGAACCCCAGGAGATCATCGAACTCGACCTGGATTTTTAAGAGCGGGGATTTTTAAGAGCTGGGATTTTTTAGAATATTATAAAGATTTTAGGCCCACGGCGTGGGCGCCGGCACCTCGCAGGGGGGGTCGGCGTCGATGGTGCCGAAATCGGCCGGGGAGGTGATTTCGATGTATTCCATATCGGGGGAGTAATCGAAGAGGTAGTGGGTGATGCCGGGGCGCTGGTGCACGGTATCGCCGGCTTCGACCAGATGCTCCTGGTCGCCGTACATGAAGCGGGCCCAGCCTTTGGTCATGATGACGATATGGAAATCCGCGATATGCTGGTGCCAGCCGGTGCCGTGTTCGGGCGGGCGCGCGGTGTTGGCTTTGACCAGTTGGCAGATGACGCGACCGCCGGTGGCGCCAGCGATGCCCAGGTCCTTGTACAGAAAAAAATCGCGCAGCCCGTCGGCTCGCCATTCGGTATCGGCGGGTTTGACATGGGAGAATTCGTTGACGGTGGTTTTATCCAGCATAGCCGACTCCGGGCTTCATGAATACCGATGAATGTTTCGCATAGACCGGGGTGGCAGACAAGGTAATTTGCAGCGCAGCAGGTGCTGGAGCTTGTATCAGCCGGCGATCAAGCAGGGGCAGCGGCTACTTTGCCACCGGCACGCCGGCTGCAGCAAGGGCCTCGGCCTGGCGCAGGGCGACGCTGGCTTCGCTGTAGTCGGCGACGGTTTCGTGGAACAGGCGGCTCCAGTTCAGCTCGGCCTTCAGGCGCATGAAGACCGAGCCGAGGCCGATGGCCGAGCGGTCCATCAGCACGAATTCGCGCGGCGGCCGGACGCCGCCGGTGCGTTGCAGGCCCTGATGAACGCGTTCGGCGATGCTGCGGCCGTATTGGCTGTCGGCCCCCTCCTGAATCGGCCTGACCCGGTCCTCGATCAGCGGTTCGTACAGGAACCGCGCCCAATCGTTCAACACGGCGACTTGTTCCGTGGTGATGCCGGTAAAGCCCCAGTTCTGATAGGCGCGAAAGGCGCGATCATCGTCATTGTCGCGCACTGCGGCGTAGAGATCGAGCACGCTTGTGATGAATTTCATGGGAAACACGCGGATCGAGCCGAAATCCAGGAGATTGACGCCGCCTTCGGCGCTGACCTGGAAATTGCCGAGATGCGGATCGCCATGGATGACGCCGTATTTGTAGAACGGTATATACCAGGCGCGGAACAGCGCGGTGGCAACGCGGTTGCGGGCCTCCTGCGAGGGATTGCCTTCCAGCCAGCGCGCCATACCGGTGCCGTTCAGCCAGTCCATGGTGAGCAGGCGTCTGGTGGTGAGATCATCCACCGGCGCCGGCACGTTCACGTCCGGCACGCCGTGCAGCATATTGACATAAAGCCGCATCTGCGCGGCCTCGCGCGTGTAATCCAGCTCCTCGCGCAGCCGTTCGACCAGCTCGGCATAGATGTCGTCCTGGATGATCGCGTTATCCATGCGCTTGTACACTGCCATGGCCAGACGAAGCTGGCGCAGGTCCGATTCCATGATGCTGGTCATGTCCGGATATTGCAGCTTGCAGGCGACCTCCTCGCCATTTGGCAAGGTGGCGCGATGGACCTGGCCGAGCGAGGCGGCGGCGGCGGCTTGCCGGGTAAAGCTGGTGAAGCGGGATTCCCAATCGGCGCCGAGCTCGCCGGCCATGCGGCGGCGCACGAACGGCCAGCCCATCGGCGGCGCGTTGGCCTGCAATTCAGCGAGCTGGGCGGCGTATTCCGGCGGCAACGCATCCGGCACGGTGGATAGGAATTGCGCCACCTTCATCATCGGGCCTTTGAGATTACCGAGCACGGCCTTCAGATCCTCGGCATGGCGCGCCTGGTTGGTTTTGATGCCGAACACGCGTTCACCGGTGATACGCGCGGCGATACCGCCGACCGCGCCCGAGGTACGGGCAAAGCGGCGGATTTCACCGAAAATACTGCCGCCGTCTTCGGCCATCAGAGCGAAACGGCTGACAGGTGTTGGGGGCGGCGGTTCATGCGCTAATCGGCCAGTTCGTCGATAAAGCCGGAGATGACATCGAGCCCCTTTTGCCAGAAATTCGGGTCGGTGGCATCCAGGCCGAAGGGGGACAGCAATTCCTGGTGGCGCAGCGTGCCGCCGGCGCGCAGCATGGTGAGGTATTTTTCAGCGAATACCGCACCGTTGCCCTTGGCCTGTTCATCCTGAAACACCGCATACAACGCGTTGACCAGGCAGTCGCCGAAGGCATAGGCGTAGACGTAAAACGGCGAGTGTATGAAATGCGGCACGTAGGCCCAGAACAGCCGGTATTCCTCGGCAAAGTTGAAAGCCGGGCCAAGCGATTCGCGCTGCACTTCGAGCCAGATTTCGCCGATGCGTTCCGGCAGCAATTCGCCGGCGCGGCGCTCGCCATGGATTTTGGTCTCGAACTGGTAGAAGGCGATCTGCCGGACCACGGTGTTCAGCATATCCTCGATTTTCTGCGCCAGCATGATGCGGCGGCGCCTGGGGTCTGCCTCCGCATCCAGCAACGAGCGGAAGGTCAGCATCTCGCCGAATACGCTGGCGGTTTCCGCCAAGGTCAGCGGCGTGCCGGACATCAGATAGCCCTGGCCGGCCGCCAGTACCTGATGCACGCCATGGCCGAGTTCATGGGCCAGGGTCATCACATCGCGGGTGCGGCTGTGAAAATTCATCAGCACATAGGGGTGGACCGAGGGTACCGTGGGATGGGCGAAGGCGCCGCCGGATTTGCCGGGACGCAAGGCCGCGTCGATCCAGTTTTTCTCAAAAAACGGGGCGGCGGTGGCGGCCATCAGCGGGTTGAAATTGCCGTAGGCGTTGAGGACGATGGCTTTGGCGGCGGACCAGGAGATGCTGCGGTCCTCGTCATCCGGCAGCGGCGCGTTGCGGTCCCAGTATTCCAGTTTGTCGAGGCCCAGCCAGCGGGCTTTCATGGCGTAATAGCGGTGCGAGAGCTTGCCGTAGGAGGCAACCACTGCCTGGTTCAAGGCCTCGACCACCTCGTCCTCCACCATGTTGGAGCGGTTGCGGTAGCTTGGCGGGGTGGGGTAGTGCCGCCAGGCATCGGTGATTTCCTTGTCCTTGGCGAGGGTGTTGGTGATCAGTGCAAACAGTTTTTCACTGGCGCCGATGGCCGCACCCACGGCTTTGCCAGCGGCCTGCCGCACGCTGCGGTCCGGGTCCGAGAGTTTATTCAGTACCGCCGAGA
This sequence comes from Acetobacteraceae bacterium, assembly GCA_965231175.1. Taxonomy (GTDB): domain Bacteria; phylum Pseudomonadota; class Alphaproteobacteria; order Acetobacterales; family Acetobacteraceae; genus Acidocella. The sequence goes on from CBDDMJ010000002.1 coordinate 521,934, forward strand.
GGGTGAGGTCATCGCCGCCGAAAGGCAATTTCATGCCTGCCGTGGTTTCGTCGAACAGACGGCTCCAGGCCGAAGCGCCGGTGACTTCCTTTTCGTGCAGCAGTTTTTCCAGGTCATCGCCGAGCTGGTGCGGGCGGAACACCCGCAGATCCCGCAGCCAGGGTGCATAATGGGCGAGCGCCGGGACGGCGAGTTTTGCCGCCATCTCGTCATCGCCGATGCGGTTGAGCTCCAGCGTGAAAAACAGCAGATGGGTGGAGATCACGGTGACGCGCTCGGACATGGTCTGATAGAATTTGCCGTTGGCGGCGGCGTTTGCATCCTCGGAGAACAGCAACTGCGCATAGGACATCACGCGGCCCAGGGCTTCCTCGATCTGCTCATAGACCGCGATGGCATCGGCAAGCCCTGCCGCCTCAAGTGTCGCAATTTTGCCCTTATGCGTAGCCTCGAAGGCTTTGGCATTGGCGGCGGCGGCGGCCAGGTCGGTTTCCAGCCGGGCATCCTCGGGGGCAGCGTAGAGATCGTGCAAATCCCATACCGGCAAAACCTCCCCGCCGCCGAAACCCTCTGGCTGATAGGCTGGACCATTATGACGCATGGGCAGACGGCTCCTTTTGTTCATGCAAATGTAGGCGCTTGTTGGCGGGCGTCAAATTCTTGGTAAGGCTTACGCATGTCTGAACTGAAACGCGCGGCGGGGCCGCTGGCTTTGCTGCTGGCCAATCTCTCCGGCATGATAGGCTCCGGCTGGCTGTTCGGGGCGTTGAATGGGGCGCGGATCGCCGGGCCGGCAGCGCTGATCTCCTGGGTGATCGGCGGGTTTGCCGCGATGCTGCTGGCTTTCGTGTATGCCGAGCTGACCACGGCGTTTCCGCGCGCCGGGGCGATTATCGCTTTCCCGAAGCTCAGCCATGGGGTGATGGCGGCACAGATCATGGGCTGGATCGTGCTGCTGGCCTATGTGGCGGTGCCGCCGGTGGAGGCGGTGGCGGTGATGACCTATGCCAATAATCTGCTGCCTGGGTTCGTCCACGCGGGCGGCGGGTTGACGCGTTATGGCTTGGTTTGCGCGGTGGGGCTGCTGGTGGTGTTCATTCTCATCAACACGCTCGCCATACGCATTGTGCTCGCCATCAATGCGGGGCTGACCTGGTGGAAGCTGGCGGTGCCGGTGGCGGCCGGGCTGACATTTTGTGCCGTGCATTTCCATGGCGCCAATTTCACCGCGCAGGGTTTTGCCCCGGCGGGGGCCACTGGCGTGCTGGCGGCGGTCTCCGGTTCCGGGATCATGTTTACCTTTCTCGGCTTCCGCCATGCGGTGGAGCTGGCCGGCGAATCTGCTGACCCGGCGCGCACGCTGCCGATTTCCATCCTTGGCGCGGTGCTGATCTGCCTCGCGCTGTATCTGTTGCTGCAGGCCGCCTTCATCGGTGCGCTGGCCCCGGCGGATCTCGCCCACGGCTGGGCGCATCTCAGTTTTCCCGGCGTTACCGGGCCGTTCGCCGGCCTGGCCACCACGCTGGGCCTGACATGGCTGGCGGCCCTGCTGTATGTGGATGCGGTGGTTTCCCCGGCCGGTACCGGCATTATCTACGCCACCAGCTCAACCAGGGTATTCTACGCCCTTGGCCAGGAGGGGCTGATGGACCGCCGCCTCGCCGCCGTCTCAGCCTCCGGCGTGCCGGTGGCCGGGCTGCTGGTGAGCTTCGTGTTCGGGCTGATATTCCTGTTGCTGTTCCCGTCCTGGAAGCAACTGGTCACCACACTGACCTCGATCGGCATCCTGTCCTACGGCATTGGCCCGGTGGTGCTGCTGACCTTGCGGCATACCGTGCCGGTTGATGATTATCCGCGGCCGTTCCGGATCAGGGCGGCCTGGCTGGTGGCCGGCAGTGCCTTCATTATTTCCAACTTCATCATCCTGTGGGCGGGTGTGGCCACCGGCACGCCGCTGTTTGCCGGCCTGCTGGCGTTTGGCGGCGGCTTCATCATCAAAGAGCGCCTGACGCGCGGCACGCTCTCGCATCTGCAATGGCGCCACGCGCTGTGGCTGCCGCTGCATTTCCTCGGGCTATGGGGGCTGATGATGCTCGGCCCGCACCGGCTGACCGGCGGTCACGGTGCGCTCGCCACCCCTGCCCTCTCCGGGCTTACCGTGCTGTTGAGTTTTGCCATTTTATGGTTCGCCGTGAAATCCGGGCTGGCGGAGCCGGTGGAGGCCAAAGCGGCGTTGCGGGGAAAGCAAGCGCTACTTTTTTGAACCTTTCTGCGCGGTCCGATTCAGATGGCCATGCCGCCCCACCATCGGAACGCGAGAACCAAAAAACTTTTGCCATGCTGGGCCATGGGCTGTGTCGATAACAACGCCCCAGGCCCAGACTCATAAAGTTTTTTTGCTGCTTTTTGTTCACAAAAGCAGGGCTTGCTTACGCTTATCAGGCGCTGACTTTTACAAGTGCCGTTTCGGCGTGAAGTGCCGGTAGTTTTTGTTGGGCGTGCCTGGCATAGAGCGCCATGATCTGGGCGTGCAGGCGATCTATGGTGAAGAGGCGCAAAAAGCGTTGACGGCCGGCCGCACCCATGACCTGCAGGACATCCGGCGCATCGGCCAGTAGGGCATGACGCAAGGCGTTGGCGTCATCGGCTTCGACCAGCCGGCCGGTGATGCCATGCACGATGATTTCCGGCAGCCCGCCGACGGCGGTGGCGATGACCGGCTTGCCGGCACGCATAGCTTCCACCGCCGTCAGGCCGAAACCCTCCCAGCGCGACGGCATGACGACGGCATCCGCGCAGTGCAACTGGCCTTCGATCTCGGCTGCCGACAGCCAGCCGAGACATTCGATATTGCCGGCGGTTATGGACGCCGATTTGCCGACCACCCCCTCCCCTGCCACGCGCACCACCACGCGGTCTTCCAAACCGCGAACCGCTTCGGCCAAAACGTCGAAGCCTTTTTGCTGATCCAGCCGGCCGACGAACAGGATTTTGCGGCGCTGGTCTTGCCATGTGGCCGCTGCCGCCGGCGGTGCGGTGCGCGAAATGGCGTTCGGGATGATAGCCAGACGGGAAAACCCGATGCCGATGCGCCTGGCCTCCGAGGCTTCATGTTTTGATATAGCAATAATACCGTCGGATACCAAAGCCAGGAGCTGTTCGATGACAGTATAGGCCCAGCGCTGCCAGGCGGGAATTTGCATGTTGAAGGCCCAGCCATGCGGACAATAGATGATGATGGGCCGGCCAGGCCGCCAGCCATACATCAGCCGTACCAGCACGCCGGCAAAGGTGGAATGCGCATGGATAAGATCCGGCTTGAAGGTCTTGACGGTGTGCGTTACCGATTTCGTGAGGTTCCACAGGCTGCGGACGGAGCGATCCGGACGGTCGTAGGCGATGATCTGTGCCGCATCCACCGCCAGCAGTTGTTCGCCATGCGATGCCGGCAATACCAGCTTGACCTGGTCTCGCGCCCAAGCCTCGCTTTGCAACGGCATGATCTCATTCAAATAGCTGGAGATGCCGCCTTTACCCGTTTCCGCTACATGAAGAATTTTCACAACACGCTCCCGGCTTTTGCAACGGCAGGATTAAAGGGTGATGGTAAATATCTGGTAAAAGCAAAAGCAGAGCTGCATCGGATCAGGCTCGCAAACATTTAGAGCCGGATTACCTTCAAAGGAGTCGGTCGTAAGGAAGCACTGCTTTTTCTGAAGAAAAAGCAGCAAAAAGACTTTTGTTAATCTGGGCCATTGGCGTTGGAAACGCCCGGCTCAAGTATAATAGAAGTTTTTTGCGCCGCTTTTTTTCAAAAAAGCGGCTGCTTCCTTTGATTTAATTTAGAGTAGTCCCGTTCTTATTACTGGCGGCGGCTTCGCGCAGGACACGCAGGGTTTGTTCGGCGCAACGCTCCCAGGTGAACTGCCTGGCGCGCGCCGGGCCGAGCTGCGAGAGTTGCTGGGTTATATCATGATTGGTCAACAATTCCAGGATGCCGTGCGCGATGTCATTCACATCATGCGGATTTGCATAGAGCCCGGCTTGGCCAACCACTTCCGGAAATGCCGAGCCGTGGGAGACCAGGACCGGCACACCGCTGGCCATCGCCTCCAATGGCGGCAGGCCGAAGCCTTCATATTCCGAGACATAGGCAAAGCCGGCGGCCCCGGCATACAGAGCGGGCAGCAGGTCATCGGCAATGTAGCCGGTGAAATGCACGCGCGGGATGGCGGTATCGAGGCCGGGCATGGTTGAAAACACGATGGGTTTGCCGCGGCCGCCGGCGATGACCAGCCAGATATCCTCCGGCAACTGGCTTTGCACCTTTGCCCAGGCCTGTAACAGCCGGCCGAGGTTTTTGCGTGGCTCCAGCGAGCCGACGGTTAACAGGTAGCGCGGCGGCAGGTGAAGGGCGGTGCCATTCCGCGGCACTTGCGGGTGGAAGCGCGCATCCACGCCGTTCGGTATGATGGTGATTTTTTCCGGCGCGACGCCGCTGGCGGCCACCAGCCGCTGCTTGGTGAATGAAGATACGGCGATGACATGCCGTACCCGGCGCGCCAGCCGCGGCAGCAGAAACCGGTACCATTTGGCAAAGCGCCAGTTCTGCCACTCCGGATGGTCCAGCGGCACCACATCGTGGATGGTGACGACCTGATGGGCGACGGCAAGCGGCCCGGTATTGCTCGGGCTCCACAGCAGGTGCGAATGCGCGGCGCGCGGCAGCACGGCCTGCTCCCAGAGATGCCCCGGCACACCATCCAAACCGGCACGCGGCGCCACCGCTGCGATCTCATCCCCGCAACGCGACAAAATCTCGTTGAGATAACGCTGCACACCGGTCAGGCGTGTGTGATTGATGCGCGAATTGGCGATGATCATTGTGTGATCTGCAGGATGACGGGATGGTCCGGTACCGCGACATCGATGCCGCCGGCGTGGTCAGCGCTGGAGACCGCTGCTTTGCCTGATAATGGATCGAATAGAGTGAACGCGTATTGGCTCTGTGGCAGGCTCACCCGAACGATCCGGGGCGCTGCGGCGCGCGGGATGTGGTTCGCATGATCCCAGATGACCGGCTCGGCCCAGAGCAACAGCTCATAAGCATGATCGCAGCGTTGCAGCAGCAGCATGCGCAGCGGCGGGTTTAAGACAGCGGCGGTGGCTTGAATGTTCAGACCTTGCGGGGTGAAGGAGCCAGCGCAGGATGTGGGGGGGCTGAGTTGCGAAATGAGGTTATGCAGCGCCAAAGCTACGGGTTTGGGAGATTGGTCATGATGGAACAGGCCAAAATGATCTTCCTTGTTCAGATTATCTGCATCGTCTGCATCGTCTTGCAGCTCATAAAGATAGGTTTTCGTAATTCCCATGGAAAAATCATCGGCCAGCGTATCCAGCAGATATTTTGCCTGGGTGGCTTCATCCACACCTTCCAGAGTCTGCGGCGCGGCGGGATTATGCCGGATCGTCGTGTATCCCGTCTCGCTGACGATCAGCGGCGCATTGCCACCTTGCGTCATGTAACCAGCCAGGGCCTGCACGACCGCACCCGGCGGCAGCCCCTGGGGCGCGTAAGCGTGCAGGTTTTGAATGTCGTAATCATGCGCGATATTCACGGTGGGAATGAACGCGCCGTGGTAGCCCATGGCATAGTTGATGACCGGCAGGGTTTTGAAAACCGGGTCCTGCCGCACCGCCGTATATAGATCATGCTGTATGGCGGCTCCTGCGGCAGCACCCGTTAGCCCCCGGTAATGCGGTTGCTCGAAATTCGGCTCGTTCGGGCCTTCTATCGATACGATATCATTTTTATTTACCGACAGAAAATCGATGTAAAGTTGAGGGTTGGCCGGGATGATCAAATCCCACGTCACGCCGGCGCGGCTGAACAGGCCGAGGCGTGCTGCATAGGGTTTGGCCATCGCGCCATTGATGGTATCTCTCACAAAACCCACCCGCAGGTAGGCAAGTTCCTTGACATATTCAGCACCGTTCGACGCCGAGCGTTTGATATGAATATTAACCCCGATGGAATGACAGAAATCGGCAGCGCTGTAGGCGCGTGTCATTGCCGCGTCGCCTGGCCTGGTACCGCTGCACAGAAGCGCTGCGGCGGTGAGGCAGCACAGGCTGACAAAGCCCCTCATCAGTGTTTCATGCCAGGCGTTGCCTCGGTTGAAACACCAGACAAAATCCGAAGGCGCAAGCCATCAAGCCGTCTTCGAGTTCATTGGTCAGGCAGCCGTAGACCAGCATAAACAGCACCAGCGACAGATAGACGATATAGGTTTCGCCACTATAGCTGGCGCGACTGAAGCGGAAGAACTTGACCAGAATGTAAGCCAGTGTGCCGACGGCGATGATGAAGCCATATTGTACCGCCAGAAATACGAACAAATTATCGCCGGCGTTGTAATTCAAAGGATCGTATATCTCCTGCCCGGTACCGAGGCCGCCGAGGCCGCTGCCGAACAGGAAGGCCGTATTACTCTTTAACAGATCGAACGCCCGGGGCCACATCCAGGACAGGCGGTTCTGAAAGCTGGTGAACAGCAGCTTATCGAACGTCGAGGTGCCGACTACGTTGAGGTTTGTCGTGATTGTCAGGATCGGCAGAACGACCATGATGGTACAGACGGTTATGGCGAGCAGGTTCAGCGATAATTGCAGTGTGATCCGCCCCGTACCCCCGGCGCGGCGCATGACGGCGCGCATCATGTAAAAGCCTGAGATCAGCAGGTAGGCGAGGAGCACGCCTTTGGACGTCGTTACCAAGATCGCCGTACCCGCGGCGATCCACATCGCACCGGCAGCCCATTTGCTCTTCAGGCCCTGCACGGCGAAGACCGCGAGGATGAGGACCTGCCCGGCAGCGGAGAAGGAGGCGCGGCTGAAACCGGCGATGCGGACGAAGCTGGCATCGGTCCAGGATCTGGAGGTTTGAAGATGGTGGCCGCCCAAGGCAAAATTGGCCCCCGACCAGGGGACGTTGTGGAAATAATTCAATACGATACCGGACAGACATATCAGGTATAAGATCAGAAAACTTGTGCGATAGTATTTAATATCCTTGAAGACGAATGGTCCGGCGGCCAGGGCAAACAACAACGGCATCATGGTCCAGAAACCAAAAAGCGCCTGTGACGGGGTGGAAAAATCGATCCAGCCGACCAGCGTGTAGATAATGAGGAATCCAGCGAAGATATAGAATTCCTTGGCTTTGACGTTGCCGGAGGCCACCAGCAGCAATATGCAAAAGATCAGCTCGACCTTCGGCAGATAGATCATCCATGCCAATCCGTGTGCTGCCGAATAATAGCGGATGGGACCGGCCATCACCTCCGACAGAAAGAAGGTGAAGACGCAGAACCGTACAAAAAACTCATAGCTCGGCCGGCTTATCTTAATGATCATAAGTCAGGCTCCTGGAACAGGTCTCTTCGTAGAGGCGTAAGTACCGGGCGGCCCAGCCGTCGATATCCAGATAGGCTTCCGCCTTTTCGCTTGCAGCGGCGGCAAAGCCATCGTAATCGGTCGGATGATCCAGAAACTGCTCGATACACTGCTCAAGGCTGCCGGGTACCGTGGGTTCGAACAGGAAGCCGTTCTGACCGTCATCGATCATTTCCGGATTGCCGCCGCGGCGCGAGGCGATGACGGGCACGCCGAAAGCGAAACTCTCGAACACCACGCCGGCGAGAATTTCCTGCCATAGAGACGGTACGATGGTCACATCGATCTGGCTGAAGAACATGTAGGGCTCGACCTGGCCGATGAAACGGACCGCGGGTCCGGCGTGCCTGGCTTGCAGGGCAGCCACATAATCGGTTTTGCCTGAGCCCGCGATGATCAGCTCGGCGCGGCCGGCGGGCAGATTGGCGAACGCTTCCAGCAGCAATTCGATGCCCTTGTGCTGGGCGATCGTGCCGATGAAGCCGAGGCGCAAGGGGCGCTGGTCACGGGCCTGCGGCGCCGCCGCCTTGATCGCCATCGCCTCGGCGATTTTCAGCCGCTCCCGGGAGCGCGCGTTGTGGATGACATGAGGCACCGGACCGGCATCGAAATATGCCAGCGACTGGTGGCGCTGCAAGACAAAGGCGCTGACGCCGACAACGGCTTTGGCTTTGTTGCTGATCGCCCGATGCGGGCGGCGCAGCATTTTGCAGCGCCCGCATTGCGATTGGCAATCCTGATTATCCTTGAACAGCATGGTGTTTGGGCAGACGTAATAGTAATCATGCAAGACCTGCACCACGGGGACGCCGCATTCTGCCGCCGCATCCATCACGCTGGCGGACCAGCCGAGCAGGTTATGCGCCGAGATCACGTCCGGCTGCTCCAGCTGTATGATGTCCTTGAGGTGCCGCTTCATCGGCACGTTATAAGAATCCAGCATATGCCAGGCCTGTCTGAGCGGCCAGGCCGCCCGTTCGGCTTTGCGCGGCCAATATATATTTTTCAAACCGACCCGCCAGCCGCGTATACCATCCTGCACATGCTGGTGACGACCGGGCTCATCGGAGGTCGAGGCCGTGACGATGTCCTGGCCTGCCGCCTGCAAACTATGCATCAGGGACGCGATGGTACGCTCAGCACCGGCGCCGTCAGTGGTATTGTCGAAAATGTTGACGAACAGAATTTTCATCGGGGCTTTCACGTTTCAAGGATGGTCCACACGCGGCGAAGCACTGGCACCGCCCAACGGCATTTCAGGCCGCATTCCCAAGGTTCCGCTAACCCCCGACCGGAATGCCCGTAACAGCAGTCTGGCTCTGCGGAATCGGCGCTTGCAGAGGGCGATCCCGAGCAGCGTCAGCATGTAGATCATCATGTTCAGGTAAAGAATTGGATAATTTTTACCGCGGCTGTGCAAATCGAAATACACGCCGTTGCGGAAGGCATAATAAGCGCGGAACGCCGGCTCGCCATCCAGCCAGACCGAAAATGAATTGCGTCTGGTTTCTGTAATGGCCCAGGAACGATCCACATCTTCGATCCCGGCCGCGGTAACCAGCAAAATTTCACCGCCGGCCTTGATGATCCTCGAGGTGAATTCGGTGTCGTCTTCGTACAGAACGAACGAAGTATCCGGCAGGCCGATCCGCGCCACCAGCGCGCTGTGAAACATCAAACCGCCGTAAGGCCCCCATGAGGCGGCGATGGTGGCGGGCGGATGGCCAGCCTCCGGCATGGCAGGTTTGAGCCGGTTGCGGATTTTTGCCGGCATATCGAGAATATGAAAGCCGCGGAAGGTCGAGCGTGTGCGCAGCCTGGCTGCCGTGCCGCAGGCCTGCGCCAGCAGATGGCCATGGCGGGCGGCGCGAAACCCGAATACCGCCAGCAAGGGCGAGCCGGCAGTACTGGTTTGCGCGACATAGGCAGCCTGCAAGGTGGCGAGGCAGTCAGGCTGCACGACATTGTCATCGTCAAGCAGCAGGATCAGTTCGGCCTTGCGCGCCACGGCCTGTTCGATGCCGGTTTTGAAGCCGGCGGCCGAGCCGCGATTGGCGCCCAGGCTGTTGATCTGCACCCAGTCTCCATAACGGGCGGGAAGCGCCTCGGCGAGCGGATGAAGGGCGCCGTTATCGACCACGATGGCCTGTGCGGCGCCCTGCCGGCGCGCCGCATCCAGCGTCTGGATAAGCAGATGCAAACGGTCGCCGTAAGTGACCGTGACGACCGTGACCTTCATGATGCCACCCGTTGCACGCGCCAGAGCTGCCATTTCATCTGGATGCCGCGCCGTAAATCGGGCGGCAGCACCGTCAGCGCCCAGATCATCGAAATCACCGTCAGCGCCAGCCCTGCCCCCCAGTATATCGCGGTACCGGCAGCGACGAAGGTCACCAGGCAGAACGCTGCCACCAGCAGGGCAAAACCGGGCCAGGGGTGCCACAGCCGCGGCAGTGAGCGGGTGGCGGCGAACAGCAGCACCGCATCCATGGCGGCGCGCGCATCCCAGGCCCAGGCTGCCCCCGCCACGCCGTATCCGCGGATCAGGAAATATAGCGCCGGGGCATAGACCAGCAGCTCCGCGACATGGAATTTCGCGGGCAGATCCGGACGGTTACGGCTTTGCAGATGAGCGAAGGGGATGAAGGCCAGCGTGTTGAACCAGAGGCCTATCAACAGGCTCTCACCCACCGGGGCTGAGATCCCGGCCAGCCGGGCGCCCAGCCACAGCACCAGGAACGGCTTCATCAGCAACAGCCCGATGATGAGCAGCGGCGCCATCAGGCTGGCGATGGCCGCAACCGCGCGGTCCTGCAGCCATTTTGCCTCGGTCTCGTTCACCATGGCGAAACGCGGGAACAGCGCATTCTGCAAACTGGCCGGCAGAGCGGCAATGCGCATCACCAGATTATACGGTATGCTGTAGGCCGCCACCGCCTGCATGCCGGTTAACGTGCCGATCACGAAACGGTCGAACACCGTGAGCAAAGGGCTGATCAGACCGGTGAGCGTCACCCAGCCGCCATAGGCGAGCAGCGGCCGGATTTCCGCGCGTGCCAGGCGCGGCAGCTTGCGGGCCGGTACCTTGGCGAGGCAGAACCCCAGCAGCATGACGGCAGTGACCAGCCGCCCCGTGATGGCGGCCAGCACCAGATACGGCAACTGCACGGACAATGTCAGCCCGACCAGCAGCGGGAAAATCTGGTACAATATACTGCCCGTCAACTGCGCGATATTCATCGCAGCAAAGGCTTCGCGCCCTTGCAGCGCGCCGGATAAAGCGGAAATGCCGGTGACGACCGGCAGCGACAAAGCGATATAGGGCAATGCCGCCGTGGTCTCCCGCAGCAGTTCCGGCGGCACCGTGAACACATTGTGGAACAGTTTGGCAGCGGCGGCATACAGGATCAGGCTGCCGAACAGGCCGGTGAGCAGGCTGAGACAGGTGCCGGTCCAGAAGATACGCTCCCGCAAAGCCGGTGCCGTCTCACCGAGATGCGCAATCCGGCTGGCGATGGCCCGGCCGAAGCCGAGATCGAACACGCCGAAATAGCCGAGCAGCAGCCAGACCAGCGCCATCACCCCGTAACGATCCGTGCCGATGACGCGGATATACAGCGGCACTGTGACGAGCTGGATGATGACCGGCAGCAACAAGCCGCTCAAATTCCAGATCGTCGCATGGGCGAGGCCCGGCCGTGCCCGATGGGTCACGGCGATCAAACCCGCTCGACGATCCGCCGCAGCTTCAGGACCGCACTTTCCGAGCCCCTGCCGTAGCCGTAACCATAGGCATTTTCAGTGACGCTGTTGATCACGATGCCATGGCGGCGGTCCACCGTGCTGAGCGTTTCGACATGCGCCGCCATCACCTTGCGGCGCGAGTTTTCGACCGACACGACCGAGAGAATGAGGTCCGCCATTTCGCCCAGCACCACCCCGTCCGGCACCGCCGGCAAGGGTGGTGAGTCGATCACCACGTAATCATATTCCGCGCGCAGTGCCGCCAGTATGTTCAGCAGATAGGTCTCGTTGATCAGCTCCGAAGGATTGGGCGGCAGAACCCCGGTGGGCAGCAGGCTGAAGCGCTGTCCGGGCACCACCGGCAGCGGCGGTTTTTCCATTGCCACCAGCCATTCGGTCAGCCCGGCTGTGGTTTTCATCTTCAACGTCTCGCTCAGCCGCCCGCGATGCAAATCAGCATCGACCAGGATGACGCTCTTGCCGGTATCCGTCAGCGCTTTCGCGAGATTGGTGGCGATCGTGGTTTTGCCGTCATCGATACCGGGCGAGGTCAACAGGATGACACGCGAGCGCTGCGGCGCGCCCGAGCGGATGATGTTGCCGCGCAACGAGCGGATGGCCCCGGCAAACGGCGTGTGCGGCGGTGCCGGCAGGGCGCTGTCCTTGATGTCGACAGCCCGCAGCGGGATGACGCCATAGACCGGCAGCCGCACCAGGCGACGGATTTCCTCCTCGCTCTGGAACCGCCCGGAGATCGAGCGTTGCAGTAACGTGGCTGCGACGCTGCCGAACAGGCCGAGGCACAGACCGAGCGCCAGCACCACCGCGCCGCGCGGTGCGGATTGCTGCCGCGGCACCTGCGGCGGGGTGACGATGCGGGTATCGTTGATGGTCGCCACCTTGGTGACCGCCGCCTCCTCCTCCTTTTGCATCAGCAGCACATACATCTGGCCGAACACGTCGCTGGCGCGGGTCAGCGCGATCACCTGCAGGGATTCCGCCGGCATGGCTTTCAACTGGCTGTCGAAGGTGGCGATTGCGGCATCGATATTGGCGAGGCTGCGATTCGCCATGGCGAGCTCATTGCCGATGATATTGTGGATGGCCTGCTGCAGGCGCGTTACCGCCGCCTGTTCCACCACCACATCCGGCGCATTGTTGTTGAACTGCGCTTGCAATGCGGCCAGCTTGACCTGCTCCTGCGCGAGGCTGGTGGCGAGCTGACCCAGCACGGAATCATTGGTCTGGCTCAACAGATAGGGATTGAGCGTACCGGCTGGATGGTCGATTTCGGTCTCCAGTTGTTGCAGCGCCTGTTGCTGCAACTGGATGGTGGTTCTTTGCATTTCATATTGCGAAAGCTGATCGATGACCGCCTTGGCGTTTTCCGGCACGTCCAGTATTCCGGTTTGCGACTGAAAGGCAGCCAGCTTCCGGTCGGCGGTGACGAGCGAGGTTTTGATGCCTTCCAGTTGCTTGGATATGAAATCCTGCGTTGCCGATGCGGCCTGGCTGTTCCAGGACACCTGGCTGCTGATGAAATCGTTCATCAGCGCGTTGATGAATTTCTGGCCGCTATAGGGATTGGCGCCGGTGTAGGTGAGGCTGGCGATTTTGGTCGGATCGCTGACCTGGCCGCCGGCTGTCACGTCCAGCAGACCGCCGTTTTTCAAGGCGTCGCGCACCGCGTCCGCGGCCGTCACCTGCATCACGAAATGACTGCCTTGTGCGGGGATTGCACCATCGACCGCCGGCTTCAGCATCATGTTCAGCCCGCCACCGGCGGCAGGCTGGCCGAGCATGCCTGATAAAACCGTAACCGGTGCAGCAAACCAGCCTTGGCGCCGGGTCACGACAAAGGTGCCGTCCTTGCCGATTGTGATATCGAAGGTCACGGCACCGCGCGGTGCGGTGTCGATCACCACATCGGCGGCCTGCAAATCGCCGGGTGCCGGGGCAAAGGCGCGAACGTTGTGGCCGTGCAGCAATACCCATCTCCAGAACCGCAGCGGCGGCGCATCGGCGCGGCGTACCGGGGCGTTCAAACCGCTCTCCAGCACCGCCTGTTCAACCAAAGCATCGCTGCTCATCAGTTCGACCTGGGTGTTGATATCGCTGATCGCCTGGTAATCCGAAAGATAGCTGAGACCGGACTCCGCCTCGGCCTGGGTGGTGGGTGCGGCGCGTCTGGCATCCCCCAGATACATCGTGCCATTGACAGTGAATTGCGGCACCGAGGACAGCACATAACCGACCGCCAGCACCATGGCTGCCGCCGTGCAGATGGCGATCCGGCGTTTGTGCCGCCGCAGCGTCAGAAACACCTCACGCATGTCGATTTCGTGATAGGCCCTGGCAGTATCTTGAGACGTCTGGATCGCGTTCACGTGTTGAGCTCCTGTTCTGTTCGGTATGTTCAGTTGGATCTTTGCAGATAGCGGATGGAAACAAACGGGCTGAGGGTGTCACCGACCACCTGCAGCGAGGCGATGAGTGGGGCCAGTATCTGATTCCAGGTGGTCAACCAGGCCGGCGGCACCTGCCTGCCATGCGAGCAACCTGCGGCAACCAGCAGCGCGGCCCTCCTAATATGCATTTTTTCCATTGAACCCTACAAAGATCGTTTTCAGAATGATCAGCACATCGAACAGCAACGACCAGTTTTCGATATAATAAATATCGTGTTCGACACGGCGTTCGACCTGCTCGATCGTATCGGTGGGACCGCGCCAGCCGTTGATCTGCGCCCAGCCGGTCATGCCGGGTTTGACGCGCTGCCGGTCTGCATATTCCGTGACCGCATCGAGAAACAACTGGCCCTGCACCTGCTGATCGATCATGTGCGGACGCGGGCCGACCAGCGACATGTCGCCTTTCAGGACGTTGATCAGCTGCGGTAGTTCATCGAGGCTCTTGCTGCGCAGGAAATGCCCGAAGCCGAACACCCGTGCATCGCCGCGCCTGGTGGCCTGCACGCTGCCGCACTCGGCGGCATGCATGCTGCGGAATTTATAAATTTCGAAGCTCTGGCCCTTATAGCCGATGCGTTTCTGCCTGAAGAATACCGGGCCCGGACTATTGAGCTTGATGCCGAGCACACACACCAGCAGGATCGGTGCGGCCAGCAGCAAGACGATCGCCGCACCGGTTCTGTCGAATGCGGATTTGGCGAAATAGGCGAAATCCGATAGCGGCCGGTCGGCAACCGAGAGCAGTTGCACACCAGGCAATTCCATGCGGGACGGCCGCAACGTATCGATGCGGAGCTGCGAGGATTGATCCATGCGCCCCAGTCGTAATGGGCTGATCAGTTCCAGGCCGATGGCGCCCGGCAACAGGCGGATATCGACGGGCCGCTGGCGCAGCTGGCGGATCACCGCCTGGATACGTTGTGTCGCCTCGATCGGCAGCGTGACGATGACCATATCGATCTCATGCGTCATCGAATAATCCAGCAGATCGGCGATCGTGCCGATGCGCGGCGCGCCGATCGCCTGATTTCTGTCATCGCTGCGGTCTGCACTGCGATCATCGAACACGCCGAGTATGCGGATGCCCCGGGCGTGATCGCCGATGCGGGCGATCAGTTTGGCGGCCAGCTGGTTTTCGCCGACGATGGCGATGCTCGACATGTAGTGTCCGCGTTCGATCCAGGCATGGATCAGCCGCGCGATCAGCAGGCGTTCGACGCCGAGGCCGGCGATGCCGCCGGCGAAAAACACACCGTACCACAGCCTGGAAAACAGCGACGGCACATGCGCCAGTGCCGCCACTGCCGCCAATGTCATGAACACCGAAGTCCAGCGCAGAAACAGCGATTTCAGGGACCGGTGCGGGTCCTGTAAACGATCTGGTTCATACAGCCCGGCCTGGTAGAAACTGAAATGCGAAACCACCGCCACCAGGCCGGCGCCGATCAGGTATTGCAGCGGCAGCACCTGCGCCGGGCGTGCCGTCATCGGGTATACCAGAGCGGCGATGCCGATGATCACCACGATGTCCAGCGTTTGCGTCAGCAGGGTGATGCGCCAGCGTGTCAGCGCGCGGAACAGCGCATCACTCAGCCGCCGCGGCCGCGCCGGATAATTTTGTTGCCTTTTAGCAATATTATCGACAGTGTAGGAATTGCCTATGATATCAGTATCCGGCATGGGCTGATCCACCGTGATGCGGAGGCAAAGGCGCATGCCGTGCCGCAGGTCTGTCGTCATTGCTGTCAAGAAGCCGCCTGGAATACATTTGCCACGACCCGATTGGTGAGATGCAAATGTTTTGGTGGAAAAAGGATAATCAACGCTTAACAATGCGATCAAAACTGCACCGACTACATATTTTTTTCATCGGCGCGCAACACCGGCCCGGCTTTGCCACGGTCCCTATATCTGGTAACTTGCTGTTAAGAAGTAGCGCGTTGCGCGCGATGTGAACCAGAAGGTAAGCGATGGATTTTGATCTTTTTGTCATCGGCGGCGGCTCCGCCGGGGTGCGCTGTGCCCGAATCGCGGCCGGTTATGGCGCCCGGGTCGGCATCGCCGAGGCGCGCTTCTGGGGCGGCACCTGCGTGAATATCGGTTGTGTGCCGAAGAAATTCATGGTGATGGCGGCGGAATACGGCCTCAACGCCGAGGACGCTGCCGGTTTCGGCTGGGATATCGCCAAAGGCGCGCATCACTGGGCCCGGCTGATCGCCGCCAAGGATCAGGAGATCACCCGGCTCAACGGCATCTACCTGCGCCTGCTGGAGCAGGCCGGCGCCAAGGTTTTCGACGGCCACGCCCGTTTCATCGATGCCCATACCATCGAAGTGGCAGGTGAGCGCATCACCGCCGAACGCATCGTCATCGCCACCGGCGGCCACCCGGTACGCCCGGACATACCGGGCGCGGAACTTGGCGTGGTCTCGGACGATGTGTTTTACCTGGAAACGCTGCCGCGCCGCGTCGTCATCGTCGGCGGCGGTTATATCGCCGTCGAATTCGCCGGGATTTTCTCAGGCCTCGGCGCTGAGACGCATCTGGTGTACCGCCAGCCGCTGCCGCTGCGCGGGTTCGACGAGGACATGCGGGTGGGCCTTGCCGAAGCGCTGAAGGGCAATGGCATCGTGCTGCATCCGGACATCACGCCCGTTTCATTGAAGGACCAGGACGGCGTGAAGCATCTGGCACTTTCGGACATGACCATATTGGAATCCGACCTGGTGCTGTTCGCCACCGGACGGGTGCCCAACGTCAAGGGTCTCGGCCTCGAAGCCGCCGGCATTACCCCGGATGCGGCGGGCGCGATCGCGGTGGATGAATATCTGACCACCACAGTGCCGCATATCTACGCCATCGGCGATGTCACCGACCGGCTGAACCTCACCCCGGTCGCCACTGCCGAGGGCCATGCCGTGGCCGACACGCTGTTCGGCAACAGACCGCGCCACATCTCGCTCGCCAATGTGCCGACCGCGGTGTTCTCCATTCCGCCCATCGCCACCGTGGGCCTGAGCGAGACCGAGGCGAGCCTTCATGGCGATGCCCGTATTCATATCGCAAAATTCACGCCGATGCGGCATAATATCACGCACCGCAAGCGCCAGACCATCATGAAACTGGTGATCGATGACGCCAGCGATAAAATCCTCGGGGCGCATATGCTGGGCGAGGACGCGCCGGAAATCATCCAGGGGATCGCCATCGCCATCACCGCCGGAGCCACCAAGGCGGATTTCGACCGTACCATCGGCATCCACCCCACCGCCGCCGAGGAATTCGTGACCATGCGCACACAGACCAGAGTTGCAGAGCGCCTGGCCGCGGCAGAGTAGCGTGAAGCCTGGTTTCGCGCGATAATGCCTGCCTGTTCCGGAGTTTCCCATGGATAGCCTGCCGCCAACAACCGATCTCACCCCTGGCTGGACCCCTGCCAGCTGGCGCGGCTGCCCGATCGTCCAGGTGCCGAGCTATCCGGACCCGGCCCGGCTCGCCTCGATGGAGGCCCGGCTCTCCCGCTTCCCGCCGCTGGTGTTTGCCGGCGAGGCACGGCGGCTGAAATCCGGCCTGGCAATGGCGGCAGCGGGCCAGGCCTTCGTGCTGCAAGGCGGGGATTGCGCCGAGAGCTTCGGCGATTTCACCGCCAATATCATCCGCGACACCTTCCGCGTGCTGCTGCAGATGGCGGTGGTGCTGACCTTCGGCGGCGCCCTGCCGGTGGTGAAACTGGGCCGCATGGCCGGACAGTTCGCCAAGCCGCGCTCCTCGGACACCGAGACCATCGGTGGACAGACCCTGCCCTCCTATCGCGGCGATATCATCAACGGGCCGGATTTTTCAGCGGAGGCCCGCATACCGGACCCGTTGCGCATGGAGTTCGGCTATTTCCAGTCCGCAGGCACGCTTAATCTGCTGCGCGCCTTCGCCTCCGGCGGCTATGCGGATTTGCACGAGGTGCATCGGTGGAATCTCGATTTCGTGGCCCGCTCGCCACTGGCGGACCGCTACCGCGACCTGGCGGCGCGAATCGACGAAACCCTCGGCTTCATGGCGGCCTGCGGTATCACCAGCCAGTCCACCGCGCAGATCCGCGAGACCGATTTCTACACCAGCCATGAGGCCCTGCTGCTGCCGTATGAACAGGCGCTGACGCGGATCGACTCCACGACCGGCGATCATTACGCCTGCTCGGCGCATTTCCTGTGGATCGGCGACCGCACCCGCCAGCTCGACGGCGCGCATGTCGAGTTTCTGCGTGGCGTGAAAAACCCGATCGGCCTGAAAACCGGTCCCAGCATGACGCCGGACGGCCTGCTGCGGCTGATCGACCGCCTCGACCCTGAGAACGAGCCGGGGCGCCTGACCCTGATCGCCCGCATGGGGGCGGCACAGGCCGCCGCCAAGCTGCCGCCGCTGCTGCGCGCCGTGAAAGCTGCCGGGCGCAATGTGGTATGGCTGTGCGACCCGATGCACGGCAATACCATCACCACATCAGGCAACATCAAAACCCGCCGGTTCGAGTCGATCATGAGCGAGCTGACCAGCTTTTTCGATGCCCATGAGGCCGAGGGCACGATCCCCGGCGGCGCGCATGTGGAAATGACCGGGCAGAACGTCACCGAATGCATCGGCGGCGCCCGCCAGCTCGACGAAACCGACCTCGCGGCACGTTACGAGACCTTCTGCGACCCGCGGCTGAATGCCGAACAGTCGCTGGAGCTGGCATTCCTGATGGCCGAGGAGTTGAAGACCCGCAGGGCCGCGCGCGGGGCCGCCAAATGATCCCCTGGCCGGTCGCCGATGCGGATATCGCGGCGCGTACCGATAAATATTTCAACCGCACCCGCAAGATCGTCGAGACCTTCGGCGATCAGCGCGTCACCTATGCGGTGTTCCTGCGCCGCCCGGTGGTCTCCGCCCCGCTGCTGATGGTGGACTGGCTGCAAGCGGTCGCCAGGGAACGCCGGACCGATTTCGATATCGAGCTGACGCATCCTGAAGGCGCCTGGGTCGGCGCCGGCGAGCCGCTGGCTTATATCACCGGCAGCCTGGCCCATCTCGCCGATCTGGAAACCATTTTTCTGCAAAAAATCGGTGCGGCCTGCGTGGCGGCACATAATGCCTTTCAGATGTGTGTGGCGTTGCCGAAGGCAGATTTCCTGGCCATGGATGCAAGGCATTGCGCCGGCTCCGAGATGCAGGAGATCATGGCCTATGCCGCCGCCGTCGGCTCGCGCGCCGCCCAGGCCGAAGGTGCCAAAGGTTTCATCGGCACCGCCAATGACTGGACCGCACCGTATTTCGGCGCCCCCACCGGCTACGGCACCATGCCGCATGCCCTGATCGGCTATGCCGGCTCCACCCTGCGCGCCGCCGAGATGTTCGTGCAGGCCTATCCTGAGGAAGACCTCACCATACTGGTGGATTATTTCGGCAAAGAAATTACCGACGCGCTGACGGTGTGCCGCCAGTTCGCCCCCCTGGCCGCCGCCGGCCACATGGCGGTGCGCCTCGACACCCATGGCGGCCGCTTCCTCGAAGGGCTGGACCCGCAGGAGAGCTATGCCGTACTGGAGCGCCACGCTCCCGGCGCGCTGCGCCGCTACCGCAGCCAGGCCGAGCTGCGCTACCTGATCGGCACCGGCGTTTCCGCTGCCGCGGTGTGGCGCATGCGCGAAGCCCTGGATCAGGCCGGATTCAACAGGGTTCGCATCGTCGCCAGCTCCGGCTTCGGCGTCGAGAAATGCTCGGTGATGGCCGATGCGCACACGCCGATCGACGTCGTCGGCACCGGCAGCTTCATTCCGGAACAATGGTCGGAAACCTACGCCACCGCCGACATTGTGGCCTATGACGGCAAGCCGATGGTGAAAATCGGGCGCGAATTTCTGCTGCGCTCGGCCAAGCGCGATCTGGGGTGAATTTTATGAGGTGAGAAAGGAAGCGCTACTTTTTTGTAAAAGTAGCAAAAAACTTTTGATCCTTGGGGGCATGGGGTGTGAGGCTGATAACGCCCCCGGAGCCGGCATAAATTTATGCTGGGGCATGGGCGTTTTGCCGCCAACGCCCATGGCCCAGACTCGATGATGGGCCGGCGAAGCCGCCACGTCTGAATCGGACCGCGCAGATAAGGTTTCAAAAAAGCAGTGCTTCATTAAGCGAAATTGGTGGAATCGCTGGCGGGGAAACTATCTTCACCGGCCTGATCCAGTTCGGCCTCGATTTTACAATAATGTTCGGCATGGGCTTGCAGCCAGAAATCGTCATCACGGCCGAGCGGGCTGCCGGCTTGCTGCCAGAGTTGATAGGCGCGGTCGCGGATTTTTTGTTCTATGTCCTGATCCATACGATTGCATAGCATAGGCACGGTGTTTTGGTTTGAACGGCGGATTAACTTCTGGCGAGGTTGCGGCTGAGGGTGCGGCCGAGGCCGGTGAAGATGAGCGAGAGAATGACGAAAACGGCGGTCAGGCCGAGGATGTTGAGCAAGACGCGGGGATAGCCGTAGGTGGTGACGTTGAGGAAGGGATAAGGGTAGAAGCCGGAGGCAGCACCATGGATCAGGGTCCAGGCGGCGTATAATAGCGGGAAGATCAGCCAATAGGGGATTTGCGAAAAGCGCAGGTTTCGTTTCGGCACGAACAGCGCCCAGTCCAGGATATAGGCCGGCGGCATGATGTAGTGCAGCAGGATGTTGACATACCAGCCGAGGCCGGTGGGGTGGTAGATTTTGCGCAACAGCAGATAGTAGATGGTGGCGACGACCAGGATATAGACGGCGATGGCGGTGCGCAGACCAGGGCGCTGGAAGGCCGGCGTGGGCACTGTGAGCGCCAGCGCCACCAGGATGTTGCTGAGAATGGTGAAGAAGCTGAAATACACGATGCTGCCATGGATAAAGCCGTCCTGGGTGATATTCAGCTCATATTGCGTGACGACGGCAAACCAGCCGGTGGCGGCGAACACCAGGCGGTAGGGTTTCATTGAGGCAGCGCAGAAAGATGTTCATGCACGGCGACCCAGCTGCCGCCGCGTAGATTGAAGATGATGGTTTCGCGTTCCTGAAACGTTTGCCGGCCGGTGGTGAGTGTCAGATCCGTTACGGTCTGGTGTGTAAAAACCGCAATCTCGCCATACAGCGCCACGGCCTGGTTTGCCGAGGTGCAGTCCTCCACGTGAAAACCATCGTCGCGTATCCAGTCTTCCCATGCGGCTTCGTAAGCGGCGCGGCTCGTCAGCACCTGACGCATATTGGGAAAGATGAAACTGGCCTCAGGAGCAAAAGCTGCGAAATAAGCGGCACGGTCGTTGCGGGCAAAGGCGGCGATGAGCGTGGCAGCGGCGGCAAGGACGGCTTGTTCCTGGACCATGTTGGTTTCCTTAAAATGGCAGCAGATAGACAGCACTGCTTTTTGTGAACAAAAAGCAGCAAAAAAACTTCATGAGTCTAGAGCCTGGGCGTGATGCTGCCAACGCCCATGGCCCCGCATAAATTTTATATTGGGTTAGAGGCGTTGTCGCCATAACGCCCATGGCCCAGCAGGGCAAAAGTTTTTTGCTGCTTTTTTTCAAAAAAGCAACGCTTGCTAAATCGAAACAAGGTGGTTGATCGGCCCGTTGCCGGCGCCGAAGCCGGGGGCGGTGGCGATGGCCTGGTGTAGCCAGTGGCGAGCCCGGTACACGGCATCGTAGAGGGTAAGGTTTTGCGCGAGGCCGGTGGCGATTGCCGCGGCGTAGGCGCAGCCGGTGCCGTGGGTACTGGTGGTGGCAAGGCGCGGCAGGGTGATGTGGTGGATGGCGCCAGGCGTGACCAGCACGTCGGTCAGGTCGCCGCCGGTGGCGTGGCCGCCTTTGATCAGGGCTGCGGCGGCTCCCATGGCGATCAGCGCACGCCCGGCGGCAGCGTAATCGTCCAGGGTTTTGATGGTCAGGCCGGTGAGGGCTTCGGCTTCCGGGAGGTTCGGGGTAATGAGCGTGGCAAGCGGGATCAGCGCCTCGCGCAGGGTGGCGATGGCGGCGGGCGGCAGCAGCATGGCACCCGAGGTGGCGACCATCACCGGGTCGAGCACCAGGGGCAGGTTACGGGTGGCCAGGGTGGCGGCGATGGCGGCAATGATTTCGGCATTGGCCAGCATGCCGGTCTTGATGGCGTCGGCACCGATATCGGCGAGCACGGTTTCGATCGACAGTTTGACAAAGGCAGCGGGCAGCGGATGCACGCCTGCCACACCGAGCGTGTTCTGCGCGGTGACGGCGGTGATGGCGGTGCAGGCGTAGCCGCCCAGGGCGGAGATGGTTTTGATATCGGCCTCGATGCCGGCGCCGCCGCCGGAATCCGATCCGGCAATGGTTAAAACGCGTATTATTTGGCGCGTGGCCGCCCCGCCACCCCCACGCGCGGTCGTTTGGCGCGTGGCCGCCCCGCCACCCCCACGCGCGGTCGTCTGGCGCGTGGCCGCCGTCACGCGGCTTTGGCGATGGTGGTGCAGAGACCCTCGACGATGTCCTGGATCAGCGCGTAGTCCTCGCCCTCGGCCATGACGCGGATCAGCGGTTCGGTGCCCGAGGCGCGGATCAGCACGCGGCCGGTGGTGTGCAGGCGGTCCGAGGCGGCGGCGATGGCGGTCTGGATATGCGGTTGCAGCAACGGCGAGGCGCCGGTGAAGCGCACGTTGCGCAGTAGCTGCGGCAAGGGGGTGAAGACGCGGCAGGCGCTCGATGCCGGCTGGCCTGAGCGCACCAGCACGGCCAGCACTTGCAAGGCGGCGATCAGCCCATCGCCGGTGGTGGCGAAATCCGAGAGGATGACATGGCCGGACTGCTCGCCGCCCAGGTTTTTCTGTGCGCTGCGCATGGCTTCGGCGACATAGCGGTCGCCCACCTGGGTGCGTTGCAGGGTGAGGCCGAGGCGGGCGAGGTAGCGCTCCAGGCCGAGATTCGACATCACGGTGGCGACGATCCCGCCGCCGGTGAGGCGGCCTTCGCGCTGCATATTGGCGGCGATCAGGCCGAGGATCTGGTCGCCATCGATGATGTGGCCGGCCTCATCGGCGAGGATGACACGGTCGGCATCGCCGTCCAGCGCGATGCCGATATCGGCGCCATGTTCGATGACTGCGGCACAGAGATGCGCCGGGGCGGTGGAGCCGACCTGCCGGTTGATGTTGAAGCCGTCCGGTTCGACGCCGAGGGAGATCACAGTGGCGCCGAGTTCCCACAGGGCCGCGGGGGCAACCTTATAGGCCGCGCCATGGGCGCAATCGAGAACGATGCGCAGGCCGTCCAGGCGCAGGCCGCGCGGCAGGCTGGCTTTGGCGGCCTCGATATAGCGGCCGGCAGCATCGACCAGGCGGGAGGCGCGGCCAAGCTTGTCGGCTGCCGCCAGGCGGCCCGCAAGATCGGTCCCCATCAGGGTCTCGATTTCGGCTTCGGTTTCGTCCGAAAGCTTGGCGCCGTCCGGGCCGAACAGCTTGATGCCGTTATCCTCATACGGGTTGTGGCTGGCGGAGATCACCACCCCGAGGTCCAGGCGCAGCGAGCGGGTCAGCATGGCGATCGCCGGGGTGGGCAGCGGGCCAGCCAGGGTGACGTTCATGCCGGCGGAGCAGAAACCGGCTGTCAGCGCCGGTTCCAACATGTAGCCGGACAGGCGTGTGTCCTTGCCGATGATGACGCGGTGGCGGTGGCTGCCGCGGGTGAACAGCAGCCCGGCGGCCTGGCCGAGTTTGAGGGCGATCTCGGCGGTCATCGGCGCGGTATTGGCGGTGCCGCGGATACCGTCGGTGCCGAACAGGCGGCGCTGGTTAATCTGGTCCATCGCCTTCGGTTATCAGATGTTGCCAGAGTCTGACAGCCTGCACGGTTTCCGGCACGTCGTGCACGCGCAGGATATGCGCCCCTTGGGTGAGCGCAAACAGCCCGGCGGCGAGCGAGGCGGGGACGCGACGCGCCGGGTCTGGCTCATTCGTGTAGGTGCCGAGGAAGCTCTTGCGCGAGACGCCGATGACCAGCGGGTGGCCCAAAGCGGCGAAGCGGGCGGTGGCGCGCAGGAGGGCGAGGTTTTGCGCCGCGGTTTTGGCGAAGCCGTAACCAGGGTCCAGAGCAATGTTATGTGCCGCGATGCCGGCGGCGAGAGCGGCATCACGGCATTCCGTCAGTTCGCTCAGGATATCGGCGATCGGATCCGCGTAATCCGTCAACTGGTGCATGGTCTGTGGCGTGCCGCGGCTATGCATCAAAATTACCGGGCAAGCGCGAGAGGCGATGAGGGCGGCGGCGGCGGGGTCGTGGGTGAGGCCGGAGATGTCGTTGATGATGGCTGCCCCCACATCCAGGGCAGCCGCCATGGTGCCCGCGTGGCGGGTGTCGGCGGAAATGACCGCGCCCGCGGCGGCCAAAGTGCTGATGACGGGAATGATGCGCGCGATCTCCTGCGCCGGTGCAACCTGGCTGGCGTGGGGGCGGGTGCTTTCACCGCCGATATCGATGATGGCGGCACCCGCCGCCAGCATGGCACGGCCAGCGGCGATTGCGGCTTCAGGCGTGGGGTATCGACCGCCATCGGAAAAGGAATCCGGTGTCAGGTTGAGGATGCCCATAATAAGCGGCGGCGCGAGGGGCAGGCTGGCCCAGGTTTTTGGCGTGGTCATGGAGGTAGATAAAGCAAGCACTGCTTTTTTGTAAAAAAGCAGCAAAAAACTTTTGCCCTGTTAGGGCATGGGCCGTGATGCCGACCACGCCTCTAACCCAGAATAAAATTTATGCTGGACCATAGGCGTTATGCAGACAAATCCTCGTGCCCAGACTCATAAAAGTTTTTTGGTGCAGCTTTTTTTCAAAAAAGCTGCTGCTTGCTGCCGGCTGCATCAGGTCTATATCGGCGGAATGAAGTTTTTCCCGCGGCCTGTCGAGATTTTGAACGCTGCGATCGGGACCGCGGGGTTGCAGGTTACACGCGGGCTGGTTTACGGCGCGCATCTGCGGCAGCGTATGGATATTTATCGGCCTGCCGGGGTTGGTGGCGGGTTGCCGGTGATCATGTTTTTCTATGGCGGGTCCTGGAGTTTTGGGGACCGCGGCGAGTATGCCTTCATTGCGGCTTTGCTGGCGCGGCGCGGCTTTGCCGTGGTGGTGCCGGATTACCGGTTGTCGCCGGAGGTTGGCTATCCTGCGTTCATCGAGGATTGCGCGGCGGCCACCAGGCTCGCGATGCGCGAGCTGGCGGCGCAGGAATTGTTTCTGATGGGTCATTCCGCCGGCGCCTATAATGCCGTGATGCTGGGTCTGGCGCCTTTTTATCTCGAGGATATCAAGGTTGCGGGCGTGATCGGGCTGGCCGGGCCGTATGATTTTCTGCCTTTGCGGTGGCCCAATATGATCCGGGTGTTTTCCACCGCGGCGGATTTGCTGGAAACGCAGCCGGTGACGCATGTGAAGCCTGATGGCCCGCCGATGTTTCTTGCCACCGGGGCGCAAGACATGACGGTGTTGCCGCGCAATACCACCAAACTCGCGGCCCAATTGCGCGCTGCCGGCGGGGCGGTGGAGGTGCGGATTTACCCAAGGCTCGGGCATATCGGCATTATCACGGCAATGCTGCCGGTGCTCAGCTGGCGGGCGCCGGTGCTGGCCGATAGTCTCGGTTTTATTGAGCGCTGCCGGAACGGCGTGTTTGAGCCGGCACGTTCCGCAACGGCACAACAAGTGATAGGCTGACCGGGCAACAAACGCGGGGACGGGCTTTGGCGGGCGTATTGTACATCGGCACCAGGCGGTATTCGTCCTGGTCCTTGCGCGGCTGGCTGCTGGTGCGGCTTGCCGAACTGCAAGTGGAAGAGGTGGTGATCCCGCTGACGACCAACGCATCGGCAACGATCCGGCAGATCTCCCCGAACGGTCTGGTGCCTTACCTCGAGCATGACGGCGCGAAAATCTGGGAAAGCCTCGCCATCGCCGAATATTGTGCGGAGTTCAAGCCGGCGCTTTGGCCGGCGGAGCGGGTGGCGCGGGCGGAGGCGCGGGCGATGGCGGCGGAGATGCATGCCGGGTTCCGCGGCTTGCGCCAGGCCATGCCGATGAATCTCGGGCGGGCTTTCCCCGGGCTGGGACAGACGCCGGAAAGCCTTGCCGATATCGCGCGCATCGACGCCTTATGGAGCGCAGCATTGGCGGCATCCGGCGGGCGGTTTTTGTTCGGTTCCGGCATGGGGGCGGTGGATGCGATGTTCGCGCCGGTGGCGGCGCGGTTCATCACCTATGCGCCAGCGCTTTCCGAAACGTCACGGTTGTACTGCGAAACCTTGCGGGGGCATCCGCTGATGGCGGCATGGTATGCGGCGGCGGCGGCGGAACCGGTGTCCTGGCGGCTCGATAAATATGAGATGCCGGCATGATGAACGGTTTGGGCGCCATGCTGGTGCTGGCGGCAGTGGTGATGCCGGCATCGGTGGCGGCGGTAACGACGATGCATGGCAGGGTTATGCAGACCAGCAAAGCCGGGATCGATACCTCGGCCTATATTGAGATCGAGAACAGCGGCAGCATCCCGGATGTGCTGACGGCGGCCACTTGCAGCATCGCCGTCACTCAGCTGGTGGACCGGGCTGGCCAGAAGGTCACCGCCTTGCCGATACCGCCGGGGCGCACAAGGCTCAGCGCCAGCGGACCGCATATACTGTTGCGGGCGCCGCGCTACAGCATTGATTACGGCAGCGTGCTGCCGTGCAGCCTGACGTTTCAGAATGCCGGCGAATTGTTGATCATGCTGTACGCCGAACCGGCAGGCAAATGAGGTAGAGGCCGCCGCTGAGCGCTGCAATCCAGAAACTCGCCGGCCAGTTGGTGACATAGGACAGTGCGACGCCGCCCCAGGCTTCCGCCAGGGCCAGCCCAGCCGAGGCCAGCAGCCCGGGGATGATGCGGCTGAACAGGCGCTGCGCGGTGGCGGCGGGGCCGACCATCAGCGCGAATACCAGCAGCACGCCGACGATCTGCGCGCTGGCCGCGGTGGTGAGCCCGGCGAGGCCGAGGAAGATCAGGCCGAGGCGGCGCAAATGCACGCCTTTGGCCTCGGCGAGTTCCGGTTGCAGGCTGGCGAACAGCAGGGGCCGCGAGATCAGTCCGAGGATGGTGAGGCTGAACAAAGTGACGGCGAGCAGCGCCCAGATGGTGGGCAGCGACACCCCCAGCACGTCGCCGAACAACAGGGCGGTGGCCTGGCTCGCATAGGCGGTGAAAAAATGCAGGAACAGCAGGCCGAGGCCGAGGGAGAGCGTGAGGATGACGCCGATGGCAATGTCGCGCTGCGCCAAACGCTCCCCCAGCAGCCCCATCAGCACGCCGCCGAGCACCGTCACGCCGATCATCCCGCCAAGCGGCGCGACGCCGATGAGCACTGCTCCGGTGGCGCCGGCAAAGCCGACATGGGACAGCGCGTGACCGGCGAAGGCCTGGCCGCGCAGGATCAGAAAATAGCCGACCAGCCCGGCCAGGATGGCGACGATACCGGCGGCGGCGAAGGCGTGCCGCATGAAATCATAGGTGAGCATGGTGGTCCGCCTGGTCCGAGATGACGAAGATGCGGCCGCCGGCGCGCACCACTTCGATCGGTGCTTTATACAGGGCCGTCAGGGCCGGGGTGGTGATGACCGCATCCACCTCACCCAGTGCAGCACCACCGCCGCCGAGGTACAGAACACGGGTCATCGCACCCAGCAGCGGGTTGATGTCATGCGCGGAAAACAGCACGGTCAGGCCAAGCGTGCGCTGCAAATGCGCGACCAGTTCGATGGTGGCGGCCTGATGCGACGGGTCGAGGCTGATCAGCGGCTCGTCCAGCAACAGCAGTTTCGGCGCGCCCAGCAACGCCGCACCCAGCAGCAGGCGCTGGCGTTCCCCGCCGGAAAGGGCTGCGAGCGGGCGGCGCGCCAGTTCCGTGGCATCCACCAGAGACAGCACGCGCGCGACATCCCGCCTGGTGGCGGCGTTGATCAACGGCAGGCCGAGGCGGTGGCCGGTGGCCGCATTGGCCAGCATGTCGTAGCCGCTGATGTGCTGGGCGTTCAGGCTGCGGGTCTGCGGCAGATAGCCGATGGCGGGGTTGCCGCGTTGCGGCGGGCCGCCCAGCACGGCCAGACTGCCGGAAACCGGCTCCAGACCGAGGATCGCGCGCAGCAGCGTGGTTTTGCCGGCGCCGTTCGGGCCAAGCACGCCGATGAACTCGCCGGCGCCGATGGTAAGGGTGACATCCTGCAGCACTTGGCGGCTGCCGCGCGCGATCCCGACCCTGTTCGCCTGTATTATGGTCATTAACGGCTGAGTGCCGCATCCACCGCGTTGAGTCCATTCAGCATCCAATTCTGGTAGCTGACGCCCGGCGGCTCGGTCTCGGTGACGCCGATGACGCTGATGCCGGCGGCGGCAGCGATGCCGCGCAGGGTGGCGGTGAGGTCGTCCGTAACCTGGGCGTTGTAGAACAGGATTTTGACGGTTTTTGCGCGTAAGTCCCGCTCGATGGCAGCGACATCGGCGGGGGCGGGTTCGGTGCCGTTCATCACCGCGATCTGGAAACGCTGGTTTTTCATGTTCAAACCGAGTGCGGCCGCCATCAGCCCAAAGACGGGTTCGGTGGCGGTAACCGGCGTGCCGGCATATCTGGCGCGTAAGGCGGCGGTTTTCTCGTGGATCGGCGTCAGCGAGGTGGTGAGAGCCGCTGCGTTGGCGGCATAGACAGTGCCATGGGCCGGGTCCAGCCGGGTGAGTGCTGCGGTGAGGGCGATGGTGAGGGCTGGAATTGCCGCCGGGTCGTACCACAGATGCGGGTTGTCGCCCGGCTGGCGGCCGATCAGCCTGGCGACGGTGATGACAATGCGGCCAGGAGCAGCCCCGGCGCCGAGCAGATTGTCCATCCAGGGGTCGTAATCGGCGCCGTTGACGATCACGATATCCGCCGCCGCCAGATCCCGCGCCACTAGCGGGCTGGCGGTAAACAGATGCGGGTCCTGGTTAGGGTTTTGCAGGATGCTGACGACGCCGGCGCGCGGACCGGCGATCTGTGCCGCGATATCGCCATACATGTTTTCGGCGGCGACGATACGGACGGGAGGTGCAGCAAGCACCGGCAGTGGCAACGCCAACAGGCCGGCGCTGATGAGCAGTGATCGGCGGAAGAGGCGCATGGTGACTCCTGTTGTTAACAAATGACTATAACAACAGTGTCAAGCGTCTTTGGTTCACTGGCCGGTAAGGAAGTACTGCTTTTTTTGAAAAAAAGCAGCAAAAAAACTTTTATGAATCTGGGACATGGGCGTTTTCCCACTCACGTCTCTTTTACAGCATATGCATTATACTGTTTCGGGGGCGTTATTTATCCAACGCCCCCGGTCCGGCATGCCAAAAGTTTTTGCTACTTTTTTTAAAAAAGTAGCGCTTGCTTCCTGTTACTCCGCAGCGTGTGAAAGCCTGGCGTTATCTTCCCGTTTGGCGGCGAGTGCGGCGAGGACGCCGGCGCCGTAGCTGGGGTCGATTTTGTTCAGATGGCCGACCTGGCGCTGGATGATTTCCTCCGGCACGCCGTCCATGGCGGCGGCGTAGTTGTGATACAGGCGGGCTCTTTGGTCGGCGTTGAACAGGTTGTAGAGCGCGCGCGGCTGGCTATAATCATCGTTACCGTCGCGGTGGTTGTAGCGATCGGCCTCGCCGTGGAGTTTCAGCGGCGGTTCGGCGACGGATTTGTCTTCCTGCGGGCCGTTGAAGGAGTTCGGCTCGTAATAGGCATCCGTACCTTTGGGTGCGTCGAAGCGCATCGAGCCGTCGGCGTGGTAGGTATTGACCTCGGATTTCGGCCGGTTGACGGGCAGTGCTTCGTAATGTGTGCCGACGCGGTAGCGATGGGCATCGGCGTAGGAGAAGATACGCGCCTGCAACATCTTGTCCGGCGAGAAGGAAATACCGGGGACGATATTGGAGGGTGAGAACGAGGCCTGCTCGATTTCCGCGAAGTAGTGATCGACATTGCGGTTGAGTTCGACGGTGCCGACATCGATCAGCGGAAACTCCTTGTGCGGCCAGACTTTGGTGAGGTCGAACGGGTTGAAGGACAGCGCCTCGGCCTGGTCTTCGGTCATCACCTGGATTTTGAACGCCCATCTCGGGCCGCGGCCTTCCTCGATCGCTTCATGCAGGTCACGCTGTGCCGATTCGCGGTCATGCGCGATGATTTGCGCAGCCTCGGAATTGGTCCAGTGCTTGTGGCCGTCCAGGGTTTTGAAGTGGAATTTCACCCAATGGCGTTGATTGGCAGCGTTGATAAAGCTGTAGGTATGGCTGCCATAGCCGTTCATATGAGTGTAGCCCTGCGGGATGCCGCGATCCGACATCAGGATGGTGACCTGGTGCAGGGATTCCGGTGACAGCGACCAGAAATCCCACATCGCAGTGGCGGAGCGTAGGTTTGTGGCGGGGTGGCGTTTCTGGGTGCGTATGAAATCCGGGAATTTCAAAGGATCGCGCACAAAGAACACCGGGGTGTTGTTGCCCACCATGTCCCAGTTGCCTTCATCGGTGTAGAATTTGATCGAGAAGCCGCGCACGTCACGCTCCGCATCCGCTGCCCCGCGCTCGCCGGCCACGGTCGAGAAGCGCATCAACAGATCGGTTTTCTTGCCTATCTGCGCGAAGATTTTAGCTTTCGAGTAGCGGGTGATGTCATGGGTGACAGTGAAGATGCCATAGGCACCCGAGCCCTTGGCGTGCACCACGCGCTCCGGGATACGCTCGCGATTCTGGTGCGCCAGTTTCTCCAGCAGCTGGTAGTCCTGCATCAGTACCGGGCCGCGCGGGCCGGCGGTCTCTGAATTCTGGTTATCGGCAATCGGCGCGCCGGCAGTGGTAGTCAGGCGGGCCGGGCTGGTGGGATTGGGGGTGGTGGGCTTGGCCATGATCGCTCCTCTGGCTTTTATTTATCTGTGACAGGATTAAGGCCTGGCTGGTGATAGGGGAAGTCGATTTTATGTATTTCACTCATAGCCTGTACCTGTTAATAAATATCGATGCAGAAATCCCTAGCCGGCCTGTCGCTGCGCGATCTTGAATATGTGGAGGCGGTGGCGGAACTCAAGCATTTCGGCCGCGCCGCCGAACGTTGCGGGGTTTCGCAGCCGGCATTATCCGAGCAGGTGCGCAAGCTGGAAGGCCAGCTGGGCATCTCTTTGTTCGAACGCACCAAACGGCGGGTCGCGGTAACTGCCCAGGGCGCGGTCCTGCTGGTGCAGATCGAACGGCTGCTGGCGCAGGCCCGCAACCTGCTGGCGATGGGGCAGCAAAGCGCTGGCGGCCTCACCGGGTTGATGAATCTTGGCGCGATCGAAACCCTCGGCCCGTATTACCTGCCAGGCGTGCTGCAATTGCTGCGCCAGGCGTTGCCGGAAGTTGGACTGCGGCTGACCGAAGGCCGTACCGCGACGCTGATCGAACGGTTGCGCCATGGGGTGCTGGATGCCGCCCTTATCGCGCTGCCGGATACATTGCCGGGACTTGCCGCACTGCCGCTGTTCTTCGAACGCTTTCTGCTTGCCACCCCGCTTGAACACCCGCTCGGCAGCCTGCCGCGTCTGCGACTCGACGCGCTACCCACCGGCGACCTGCTGCTGCTGGAGGAAGGCCACTGCCTGCGCGACCAGGCGCTGGCCTTGTGCAAGGGCGCGCCCAGCGCCACCCGCCATGCCACCGGGCTTGAAACCCTGTGGCACATGATCGCCGCCGGCGAAGGCTACTCGCTGCTGCCGGCACTCACCGTTGCCGCGCGGCCCGATATGGCAGCATTGGTACAATGCCGCAGCCTGATGGAGCCCGACGCCGGCCGCACCATCGCCCTGGTCTGGCGCGCCAGCGACCCGCGCGAAACCGAATTCCGGAAACTGGCCGGATTGCTGAGGGATAATGCGCCTGTGGGTGTGGAGGTTAGGTGAGGAAGGCCTTGAACATAAGACGTGACGCGGACAGCGCCTCCGAACCCAGCATAAAACCTATGCTGAGCCCGAGGCGTTTGCCCGACAAACCCTCCGCAGCATCCCATGCGTTATACGCACGGAACCTTGGCCACTCCGCCCCGTCCCAGACTCATAAAGTTTTTTTGCTTCTTTTTGTTCACAAAAAGAAGGCGCTTACTTCACCACGGTATCGTTTCGCCTTTATAATCAAGATATTCATGGATTTTGCTGCCGGCTTTGTCTTCGACGACGTCGATGATGCCTTTGACGCTGGTGGCGACGTCGATCTCGCCGTTGGGGCCGCCCATGTCGGTGCGCACCCATCCCGGGTGGATTGACAGCACGGTGATATTGCCGGCCTCCGGCTCAGCGGCCAAGCCGCGCGTCAGCTGGTTGAGGGCTGCCTTACTCGCGCTGTACAGCGGCAGGCTGCCATGATCGTGCAGTGCGATGCTCCCGAGAACGGATGTCATGAGGGCCAGCACGCCGGTTTCAGGGGTGAGCAGAGGCAATAATTTATAAGCCAGGCGCACCGGCGAAATCGCATTGGTCATGAACAGATGCGACATCTCATCCTGCGTTACCGTCTCAGCGGTTTTGTCTTCCGGGCCGAGGATGCCGGCATTGATGTAGACGAGGTCGAATTGCTGAGATTTCACCCGCTCCAGAAACGGGTTGATGGTGGTGAGATTGTTGATGTCCAGGGTGTCGAGGTTCAGAGCCGTGGCGTAATCCTGCAATTCCGGATCACGCGCGGCAGAGCGTACCGTCGCCGTCACCAGCCAGCCGCGGGCCAGCAGCTCCTTGGTCAATCCCAGCCCCAGACCGCGCGACGCCCCGATAATCAGCGCCGATTTTTTAGTCTCATCCTCAGCCATGATCCGCTCCTTTGTCCGAGCGCTATATCAGGCCGGCAGCCACGCCGATCAAGATGAAATCGGGATAAAGTTTCGGTAGTGATATGATTTACCGGTTCACCATCTCAAGCAGACGGAACAGGCCCAAGGGACGCATCGGCCGGACCTGCAAGCGGGGCAGGTCCGCAGGTTCGAACATATGCGCCATATGGAAATCCGGATGCCAGCCGAGCAGCGAGGAGGCCGGCGCCATCGCCCGCTCCACCCACCAGACCGGGCCGCCGGCGGCAGCGAAATGGTTGACGAACAAAATCACTCCGCCCGGCCGCACCACGCGTTTCAGCTCGGCCACCAGGGCTTTCGGGTCCGGCACCACGCTGGCGACAAACATCGCCACCGCCACGTCGAACGCGCCGTTGGCGAATTCCGTGGCCTGGGCATCCATCTCCTGCAAGGCTTCGATATTGCGCAGACCGTCCCGCTCCACACGCAGGCGCGCCTGGTTCAGCATTTCGGCCGAGAGGTCGATGCCGGTGACGCGCTTGTGGCGGCTGTAGAGCGGCAAGGCGAGGCCAGTGCCGACGCCGACCTCCAGCACGCGGTCTCCCGGCGCGGCGTTTACCGCCGCTACCGCTGCGGTGCGGGCCTGGCGCGAAATGCGGCCGAACCAGAGATCGTAGAATTCGGCCCATCGTGCATAGGCGGCTTGCACCGCCTGCGCATCCAAAGGCGCTTTTGGCCCGCTATCGCGGCCTCGTTTGCGCCCCAGTACCGCGCCAAATCCATCAGCCATACTCACCCTCATGACAGAACAATGACACACAATGCGCCACAACGCCGTTATCAGGCAAGGCGGGTGCGCGAAGCTTAATCTTTCGCCAATGCTGCAGCGACAATCTGCACAAAGCCGGTCGGGTTGGCCGGGCTGTCGCCCTCCTGGATTTTCGCCAGGTCCAATAACAGCCCGGCGGTCGCCTCGATGCCGGTACCGGCCTGGTGCCGTGCTGCCAGCGCCGTAATTAACGGGTGCGCCGGGTTGATTTCAAGCCGTGGCGGCAGACCGTAAGACGGCCGCCCGGCACGACGCAGCAAGCGTTGCATGGCCAGGTCCGGCCCATGCTCGCCCGCCACCAGCATCGCCGGGCTGCCGGTCAGGCGCGTTGATGCCACCACCTCCGCAACCTCCCCCGCCAGCGCCGTCTGCAAGGCCGCGCATAATGCCGTTACATCTTCCGAGCTCTCCGCCGCCGCGAACAAGCTGCCGGCCTGCGAGGCGCTGCGCAGCGGCTTGTCCTTGTAGGTTTCAAGACGCGCCGGCCAGAAAGCGTCGATCGGGTCCGCCAGCAGCAGCACTTCATAGCCCTTGGCGGCAAAGCCTTCGAGTTGCGGGGCGGCTTTCAACGCAGCGCCATCGGTGCCTGCCAGATAGTAGATCGCCTCCTGCCCCTCCGGCATCCGCTCGATATACTCATCGAGCAGCGTTGCCTCTTGCGTGGTCGAGGTAAAGCGCAACAGCCCTGCCACCTCCGCCTTATGCTCACTTTCATCGTACAACGCCTCCTTCAAGGTGGCGCCGAAATTGTCCTGAAAGGCTTTCCAGTCTGCCGCATCCTTGGCGCGCGATTTCAGCTCGGTCAGCACACGGTTCACCAGCGCCTTGCGGATTTTCGCCAGCACCGGCGTGGTCTGCAAAATCTCCCGGCTGACATTGAGCGGCAGATCCTCGGTATCGACGATCCCGGTGACGAAGCTCAGCCAGTTCGGCAGCAATCTGGCCTCATCGGTGATGAACATGCGCTTTACATGCAGCCGCAGCTTGCTCTCATGGGTCTCCTCGACCGGCATGAACGGCTTGGCAGACGGTATGAACAGCAGGGCTGAAAATTCCAGCGCGCCCTCGGCGCGCCAATGGATGACCGCCCAGGGTTCATCGAACATATGCCCGCTATGGCGGTAGAATTCGGTGTAATCCTGCTGGCTGATCAGCGCCTTCGGCTTGCGCCAGAGTGCCGCCCCTTCATTGATGGCGCCGAACTTACCGTCCCGTTCCAGCTCGATCGGGATCGCGATATGGTCCGCCCACTTGCGGATGATCGTCTCGACCCGCAACGGCTCCAGAAAATCCTCCGCATCCTCCTTCACATGCAGAACGATCGTGGTGCCTGCCTGCTCGCGCGTTGCCGGCCTTAAGGTAAACTGCCCGCGTCCCGCCGATGCCCATTCCCAGGCCTCATCCGCGCCGATTTTGCGCGACACAACCTCAACCGCATCGGCCACCATGAAGGCCGAATAAAATCCCACCCCGAATTGCCCGATCAGGCTCGGCCGGTCCTCTACCTTAGTTTCCGCCAGACTCGCGGTGAATGCCGAGGTGCCGGAACGCGCGATTGTGCCGAGATGTGCCGCCAGCTCATCCTTGGTCATGCCGGTGCCATGATCCTCGATGGTGATGGTACGCTCCAGCTTGTTCAACGAAATGCGGATGGCCGGGTGCTCCGGCAGGGCCAGTGCCTCATCCGAAAGGGCCAGAAAGCGCCGCCGGTCCGTGGCATCCGCCGCATTGGCCACCAGCTCGCGCAGGAAAATCTCGCGGTCCGAATACAGCGAATGCACCACCAGATCGAGCAGCCGCCCCACCTCGGCGCCAAACTCCCGCGTTTCTTCCTGTATCGTCTCGGTCATGTCAGGCTCCTCTGGGTCAAGCGGCTAGGAGATAGGTGAAGCACTGCTTTTTGTGAACAAAAAGCAGCAAAAAAACTTTATGAGTCTGGGCCTGGGGCGCGGTCAACAAAACGCTACAGGCCCAGCATAAATTTATGCTGGTTCATGGGCTGTGGCGGCGACAACGCCCATGCCCCAGGGAATCAAAAGTTTTTTGCTGCTTTTTTTAAAAAAGCAGAGCTTACTGGCTTACTCCGGCCAAAAACCATCATCCATCATCTGCTCGAACGTCCACGAGCAGACTTCCGGAAAGCCGGCTTCCGCGAGTCCTGTTTCATTTTCCGCCTCGATACGCGCCACCTTATATGCCTCGTCGATCGCCGCTGGCAGCACGGCCTTCAGGCTTGGATTATCGCGCATGTGCGAGGCGAGTGCGATGCGCTGGACACGGATGCTACCACGCCAGCTTGCACCTCGGAGTCCTGGCTGAAACTGCCATTTCAGCATGTGCAGCAGCAGTACCGTCAACCGGTTCACCAGTTCACGCCGCTCGCTGCGCCCCATGCTTTCAAGCTCCTCGGCGATATGCTCGATATCGGCTTGCGCCAGGCGTTGCGAACGCAGTAATTTTGCCTGTTCATTAGCCCAGGCAAAAAAATCCCGATCGTATAATCCTGACTGACTCATGGCCCTATCTTACAGCCGGACGCCGTGGTTTCAACCAATCTCCTTTAGCTCCTCCACCAGGACCTTCACATTTTCTGAATAATCCACCGGCACCACCACCAGCTGCACGCCGCCAGCCGCAAATGCGGCTTCCAAAGCCGGTGCCAGCCCTTCGGGGTTTGTGACGCGCTGTCCGCCGGCGCCGTAGGCCGCGGCATAGGCCACGAAATCCGGGTTGTTGAAGGTCATGCCATGGTCTGGGAAGCCGTCTACCGCCTGCTTCCAGCGGATCATGCCATAGGCGTGGTCTTCCAGGATCAGCACCACCAGGTTGAGCCGCAGCCGGATGGCGGTTTCCAGCTCCTGAGCGTTCATCATGAAGCCGCCATCGCCGCATACCGCCAGCACGCGGCGTGCCGGGTGCAATTGTGCGGCCATCATCGCCGATGGCAGGCCAGCCCCCATGGTGGCCAGCGCGTTATCCAGCAGCAGCGTGTTGGCCACATGCGTGCGGTAATTGCGGGCGAACCAGATTTTATACATGCCGTTATCCAGCGCCACGATACCATCCTCCGGCATCACCGCCCGGACCTCGTGCACGATGCGCTGCGGCGTCAGCGGGAACCGGCTTTCGGTGGCGCGGGCCGCGACATGCGCGATCACCTGATCCTTCAGGCGCATGAAATCCGCATCCGGTGCGAGGCGGCCTTCCAGCAAGGAAGCGAGCCGCAACAGCCCCGGCCCGACATCGCCGATGATTTCGGTGTGCGGCGTGAAGACCTGTTCCACCGTCGCCGGCGTGAAGCCGATATGGATCACATGCGGGCGGCCATCGGCCATGATGAACGGCGGTTTCTCCACCGTATCATGACCGATGGCGATGATCAGGTCGGAGCGGTCGATCATCCGGTGCACATAATCACGTTCGGACAGGGCAGCGGTGCCCGCATACAGCGCCGAGCAGCCGGTTACCGCCCCTTTGCCCATCTGGGTGTTGAAGAACGGCAAGCCGAGGCGCTGCACGAACTCGGAAAGTGCCGCGGTCAGATGCACGCGGTTGGCCCCTGCCCCCAGCATGATCAGCGGGCGCCGGGCCGCGGCGATCAAATCCGCCGCCTGCGCCAGGGCCGCCTCCGCCGGCACCGGCAGCACCACGCCGTGCGGTGCGATCAGTTCAGCAATGGTATCCTCCCGTGCGATATCCTCAGGCAGTTCCAGATGCACCGGCCCCGGCCGTTCCTCGCACGCCACGCGGAAGGCTTCCCGCACCATCGCCGGCAGGCTGGCGGCACTGACGATCTGGCGCGAGGATTTGGTCAGCGGCCGCATGGTGGCGACGATATCGACGATCTGAAACCGCGCCTGCCGGCTGCTCAAGATCGGTTTCTGCCCGGTGATCAGGATCAACGGCATACCGCCGAGCAGCGCATAGGCTGCTCCGGTTACGAGGTTCAGCGCCCCCGGCCCGAGCGTACTCAGGCATACGCCAGGCCGGCCGGTTAGCCGCCCATAGGTTGCCGCCATGAACGCCGCCGGCTGCTCATGGCGCGTTACCACCAGCTCGATGGAGGATTTGCGCAGCGATTCGACGAAATCGAGATTTTCCTCCCCCGGCACGCCGAACACATGGGTGACGCCTTCGGCCTCAAGTGCGGCTACCAGCAGGTCTGAGGCTTTGATCTGTCGCGGCATCGGTGGTCTCCGTTGGTAATGAGCGGCGCCGTTTCCCGCAATTATATGAGTTGTTTCAGCATATCCTCAACCGCATTCGTCAGCACATCGCCGTCGCTTTCGGCGCGCCTGGCCAAGCCGATTTCAATATCCGGCAGCGCCGGCAAAGCCTGGGCGTAAGGCGCGCTGACGATGCCGGGTGCCATCGAGGTGGGCAACAGCACGGTGACACCGAGCCCGGCGCGCACCGCGGCATGGATGGCGGTCAGGCTGCCGCTTTCAAAGGCGATCCGGTAGGCGATGCCGGCGGCGTGCAGGGCGGCGACGATCATCCGGCGCCAGTGGCAGGGTTCGGAAAAAATCACCAAAGGCAAAGGGGCGGTTTTGACATCGAAACCCTCCGCCGCCGCCCATAGCAGCGGCAGGCGCGTGTGCCAGCGCAGCGGCGCGCGCAGGAAGGCCGCATCGCACAGCGCCAGCTGGATGCGCCCGGCATCCAGCACAGTCTGGGTTTCGCGGCTGGTCAGAGAGACCAATTCCAATGTGGTGTCCGGGTGCATTCGGCCGAAATCAGCGAACGCCGCCGGCAGCGCGGTGCCGGTGAAATCCTCCAGCATGCCGATGCTGCATTTGCCGGACAGGCGGGTCCGCTGCCCCGCCAGGGCCTCGCCGGAAAGGGCCAGTATGCGCTCCGCATAGGGCAGAAACACCGTGCCCGCCGCGGTCAACGAGACGCCGCTGGCGGCGCGGTCCAGCAGCGTTTCGCCGACGATGTCCTCCAGCCGGCGCAGTTGCTGGCTGAGGGCCGGCTGGGTGCGCCCCAGCGCCTGGGCGGCGCGGCTGATACTGCCCATGCGCGTGCAGACCAGAAAATTCCGCAAAAGACCGGTGTCGAGATCGATACCCATAAATATATCTTATGGCAGCCCCGCTCATAAAGCCAGAACCTTTCATGTGTTGGGTGTGATAGGCACGTTGTCCACGATGGGAGACCGCCGATGAGATTGCAGCCTTCGAATCTGGCCGGACCTGCAAACCGACTGGCCGGACCTGGCCTCGCCCTCAGCTCGGCCCTGACGGTGCAGTTCGGCGCGGCCATCACGGTGCCGGTGATGCTGGTGCATGGCGCCATCGGCATTACCGCGATGCGTTTGGGCTGTGCCGCCGTCATGATGTTGCTGCTGGCACGGCCGGATTTCCGCCGCTTCGACCGCCGGCAATGGATCGGGGCGGTGGCGCTCGGCCTCACCATCGCGTTGATGACGCAATGCTACTTTCAGGCGGTGACCCGCATCCCCATCGGCGCCGGCATCACGATCGATTTTCTCGGCCCGCTGGCGGTCGCGCTTGTGGCGCTCAAAGGCTGGTCTCGTATCGTTTTGCCGCTGCTGGCGGCAGCCGGGGTGGCGGCGATTACCCTGACACCTACCGGTCTGGCGTTCAGCTCCGTGGGCGTGGCCTTCGCGCTGGCCTCGGCCGCCACCTGGGCCTGCTATATCCTTCTGATGCAGCGCCTCGGCCGGCTGTTCACAGGATATGATGGCCTCGCCACCGTTTTCCTGATCGCGGCGGTTGCGGCGTTGCCGACGGCCTATGTCATCGCTCCCCATGAAATCTCCTGGGGCGTGCTTCCCGTCTCCGCGGGGCTTGCCATTCTCACCCCGTTCATCCCCTTTTCGCTGGAAATGATGGCCCTGCGCCGCATGGATATCGGCACTTTCAGCATATTGATGAGCCTGGAGCCGGCGTTCGGCACGGTTTTCGGCTTTCTGATCCTCAGGCAAATGCTCGACCTGCAGCAGATCATGGGCATCGCCGCGGTGATGACCGCCAGCATCAGCGCGGTGTATCTGACCTCGATCAGACGCCCATCAGACGGCCGCAGCGGGGTCACGTCCGAAGATTGTCTTGCCATGCCCTGATGCGGACCGTCGGCAACCGCTTGCCAAGGGCGTAAAACCACACAACATTGGTGTCATGTCCGGATTTACGCCTCGGGTCAAAGCCGTGCTCGGCCCTACCAATACCGGCAAAACCCACCTCGCCATCGAGCGTCTGCTGGCGCATTCATCCGGTATCATCGGCTTTCCGCTGCGCCTGCTGGCGCGCGAGAATTATGACCGCATGGTGGCCCGCAAAGGCATCGGCAATGTCGCTTTGATTACCGGCGAGGAAAAAATCACGCCGCCTGGCGCGCGGTATTTTTCCTGCACCGTCGAAGCCATGCCGCTCGACCGCGCGGTCGAATTCCTCGCCGTCGATGAAATCCAGCTATGCGCCGATCCCGATCGCGGCCATATTTTCACCGACCGCCTGCTGCATGCCCGTGGTCTGGTCGAAACCATGTTTCTGGGTGCCGAGACCATCCGCCGCCTGCTCAAGCGCCTGGTGCCGGAGGCCGAGATCGAAACCCGGCCCCGCCTGTCGCAGCTGAGCTATGCCGGGCCCGCCAAGCTGGCAAGGCTGCCGCCGCGCTCGGCCATCGTGGCCTTTTCGGGTGCTGAGATCTATGCCATCGCCGAAGCGGTGCGTCGCCGCCGCGGTGGTTGTGCGGTGGTGATGGGCCGCCTCAGCCCGCGCACCCGCAACGCCCAGGTGCAGCTGTACCAGGACGGCCAGGTGGATTTCCTGGTGGCGACAGATGCCATCGGCATGGGGCTGAACATGGATGTCAACCATGTCGCTTTTGCCGGCCTGTCGAAATTCGACGGCCACCGGCCACGCCCGCTATTCGCCGCCGAGATCGCGCAGATCGCCGGGCGCGCCGGGCGTGGCATGCGCGACGGCAGCTTCGGCGAAACCGCGGATTGCCCAGCAGTGCCTGCGGAGTTGGTGGCAGCCGTGGAAAGCCATGCTTTCGAGCCGCTGGAACAGCTCATCTGGCGCAACGCCGCGCTCGATTTCGCGACGATCGACCAGTTGCTTGGCAGCCTGAATGCCGCCCCGCCGGCCTACGGTCTGATCAAGGGCAACCCTGCCACTGATGCCACCACGCTGGCCACGCTCAGCCATGACGCCGCCATCCGCACCGCCGCCACCGGCCGGGCTGGTGTCCGCCTGCTGTGGGAGGCCTGCCAGATCCCGGATTTCCGCAAGCTTGCCAATGACGACCATGCCCGGCTCTGCGCCACCGTGTTCGGCCATCTGCGCCAGGGCAAAACCCTGCCGGTGGACTGGATCGCCGCGCAATTCGCCCATCTCGATAAAACCGCAGGCGATATCGACACGCTGATGCAACGGCTCGCCGAGGTTCGCGTGTGGGCCTATATCACGGCCCGCGCCGATTGGATGCGTGACGCCGCACCCTGGCAGCAGCGCGCCCGCGAAATCGAAGACAAAATCTCGGACTCGCTGCACCAGAGCCTGATGGCCCGCTTCGTCGACCGCCGCGCCGCCCACCTTACCCGCCGCCTGGAAGCCGAAGGCGAAGACCTGCTCTCGGCCGTCAGCGCCAAGGGCGTGGTGCTGGTGGAAGGCCATGAGGTCGGCCATATCGAGGGTTTCACATTTCACCCGGACCCGAGTGCGGGTGGGCATGAGAAAAAACTGGTGCTGCGTGCCGCCCGCCGCGCTTTGGCACAAGAAATGCCGCGCCGGATACTGGCTGCCGAAACCGCACCCGATGCCGCGTTCAAGCTGCTACCATCTCATAAAATCACATGGAATGGCATTGATATTGCGAGATTAAAACAAGGCATCAGCCCTTTAAAGCCGGACTTGGACATCCTGCCCAGCGAGTTTATCGATGGCGCTGCCAGGGACCGGTTGCGCCGCCGCCTAAGCGCTTTCCTGAATGCCGAAATCACCGCGACACTGGCGCCCTTGTTCGCCGAATTCCCACCGCCGCTGCGCGGTCTGCGGCACCGCCTGCGCGAGGCCCTCGGCATCATCCCGGCCGAGCCGGTGCCGGCGGCGGCGCAGGCGCTGCTGAAACCAGGCGGCATTACCGCCGGAACATTTGCGGTATTCCTGCCGGCCTTGCTGCGCCCTAAGCCGGCTGCCTTGCGGGCCGTGCTGAGTGCCGTCTGGACCGGTGCCGCCACGCCAGTGCTGCCCGCCCCCAGCCTGGTGTCTCATCCGGTTCCCGCCGGCTGGAGCCGCGACAACGCGCTTTCATACGGCTGGCTGATCGCCGGGCCGGTGATGATCCGTCTCGACATCGCCGAGAAACTGACCCGCGAACTCGGCTATCTGATCCGCAAAACCAAAATGCCGGTGCCCCCCGGGCTGGCGTCCCGCTTCTCGGTCAGGCCGGAGCAACTGCCGGTGATCCTCAATGAGCTTGGACTGCGCATCATCCACGCTGCCGCGCTGACGCCACAACAATACGGGCCGCCGGCCCCGCCTCTGCTGGCGCGCCGCAAACATGGTCTCGCCCAGGCCGCCCCGGCAGCGGCGGTGCTGCGCCCGCCCAGCACGGACAATCCGTTTGCGGCCCTGGCAGCCCTGCAACGCGCCTGATGCCGGCTGAAGACATCAACTGGCAGCGGCTCGACAAATATCTGTTTCACGCCCGCTTCTGCCGCACCCGCGCGCTGGCCTGCGATCTCATCGCCCAAGGCAGCATCCGCATCAATCGCCAGCCGACCGATAAGCCGCATGCCAGGTTGCACCCCGGCGACGTGTTGACCCTGCCATGGCATCAGGGCGTCAAAATCATCCGCATCCGCGCTTTGGCCACGCGGCGCGGCGCGGCGGGGGAAGCTGCCTTGCTGTATGAGGAGGTTGCCTAACGGCTGCGCTGCGCGCATATCCGGCCCCGAATCGTCATAGCTAATCGTCATAGCTAATCGTCATAGCCAATCGCCATAGCCAGGAGTGCCTGATGACCTATGTGGTCACCGAAAACTGCATCAAATGCAAATTCATGGATTGCGTCGAGGTATGTCCGGTGGATTGCTTCTATGTCGGGGAAAACATGCTGGTCATCCACCCCGATGAATGCATCGATTGCGGCGTGTGCGAACCGGAATGCCCGGCCGAAGCCATTTTGCCTGATAGCGACGACCGCGCCACTGCCTGGGCCGAACGCAACCGCGACTTCGCCAAATCCTGGCCCAACATCACGCGCAAAGGCACTGCCCCCGCGGACGCCGATGAGTGGAAGGACAAGCCCGGCAAGGAGGCGCTGTTTTCGCCGAATCCAGGCACGCCATAACCGCTCTCGCTGCGCAAGTGACGACTCGCGGTTTTTTTGCTATGTAATCCCTGGCATCAACGATTCCGACCATCGCGGCTGGGTATCGTTTAAAACGGGACATTCAATGAGCAGGGTAACGATCGGCAGATCCATCAGCGGCCAGACTGCCACCGCAAAAAAAACCGCCACTGCCAAGCCTAGCCTGAAACCGGCCCTCAAAGCCCCTGTTAAATCTGCACCGGCTAAATCTGCGCCGGCCAAATCCGTAACCGCCAAATTACCGCCCGCCAAATCGGCGGCAAAAGCCGCTTTGCCCCCCACCGGCCAACCCATCGGAATATTAGTGACATCTGCTCCCAAACCTAAAATCATCGCCAAAACTGCCCCCGCCAAACAGGCAGTAAATCCAACCGCCAAACCGGCGGCAAAGCCAGCGGCCAAACCGGCCGCCCAGGCAGTGCCAAAAGCTGCTGTGCCGGCTGCCGCTGTACCGACCGCCGCTGTGCCGACCCCCGCTGTGCCGACAACAGCAAAACCACGGCTAGCCCCCGCCAAAACCACGCCGACGGCTGCTAAACCAACCGTAAAGGCCCCAGCACCCGCGCCCGTAGCTGAGCCCCCCGCTAAACCAGCCCCGGCACCCGCCGCGCCCACGGTCACCGCCCCCCCGGCGTCCCATTCC
Organism: Acetobacteraceae bacterium; assembly: GCA_965231175.1. Classification (GTDB taxonomy): domain Bacteria; phylum Pseudomonadota; class Alphaproteobacteria; order Acetobacterales; family Acetobacteraceae; genus Acidocella. Next base: position 565,271 of record CBDDMJ010000002.1, read on the forward strand.
GGCGTCATCTCCGGCCCGATCCGCCCGATGTCGCCGCCGCGGGCCATGGCCAAAGCCGAAATTTTCGTCGACGGCGACTACGTGGTCTATCCTACCCACGGGGTCGGCAAGGTCGAACGCATCGCCACCGAGGAAATCGCCGGGCATACCCTCGAACTGATCCATATCACCTTCGACGAAAACCGCATGACCCTGCGCGTGCCCACCAACAAAGCCCGCACCGCCGGCCTGCGCAAACTCGCCTCACGCAAACAATTCGACGAAGTGCTCGCCACGCTGAAAGGCCGCGCCCGCATCAAACGCACCATGTGGTCCCGCCGTGCCCAGGAATACGAAGCCAAAATCAACTCAGGCGATCCCAACGCCATCGCCGAAGTGGTGCGCGACCTGCACCGCAACGCCGGCCAGCCCGACCAAAGCTTCTCCGAACGACAAATCTACGAATCCGCACTGGACCGCCTGGCCGCCGAATACGCCGCCCTAGAACGCTGCGACAAACCCACCGCCATCGAACGGCTGATCGCGCATTTGAAATCCGAGTGAGGAAGCAAGCAGTTCTTTTTTGAAAAAAAGAACCAAAAAACTTTTGCCATGCTGGACAATTGGCGCTGTCCGCATCACGCCCCATGGTCCAAACTCATAAAGTTTTTTTGCTGCTTTTTTGTTCACAAAAAAGCAGTGCTTACTCGAAAACGCCGGCTTATCCTTTAGCCAGGCTCCCCCAGGACGGGTGCGACGCCGTTTTCCGTGATGAGTTCAGCCGCCTGTTCGATGGCTTGTTCCAATGCTTTGACATCCGTCCCTTTGGCGACGATGGCGACGCCGCCGATGGTATCGTGCTGGAACGGGTAGCTGCCGAGGTCGATATGGGCGAAGCGGTGCTGGATGGCTTCGAGGCCGGCGGCGATGGCGCCTTCCATCAGGCGCATGCCGTAGACAGTGCGCATGGCGATCGGCCGGCCGCGTGGCAGTGTGGCTTCGAGGGCGGTGAACATCGACTGCATGATCGCCGGCACGCCGGCCATGACGTGCACGTTGCCGATGGTGAATCCGGGGGCGATGGAAACCGCATTCGGGATCGGTACGGCGCCACGCGGCATGGTGGCCATGCGCTGCCGGGCGGCGTTGAATTTGCCGGGCATTGCGTTGTTCATCAGCTCCCAGGTTGCCTGATGCGGCTCCCACGGCACGCCGAAGGCGGCGGCGATGCATTCGCTGGTGATATCGTCATGGGTCGGCCCGATCCCACCGGTGGTGAACAGCTGGTCGTAGGCGGCACGCAGCTCATTCACCGCGCCGACGATGCGCGCCGGTACATCCGGGATGACCCGCACTTCGGCGAGGGTGATGCCGAGCGTGGCGAGGCGTTTGGCGATGAAATTTACGTTTATATCCTGGGTCCTGCCGGACAGGATTTCATTGCCGATGATCAGGATCGCGGCGGTCGGGTTGGTGGCGTCGGTCATGATGGCCTCATAAAAAATCGCGCAGCATGGGTATCAGCGGGCGGTCGGCGGCAGGCATCGGGTATTCCACGAGCCGGTCCGGCGCGACCCAGGCCAGCGCCTGGCCTTCCCGTGGTTTCGGCACACCGCGCCAGCGGCGGCAGAGATAAAGCGGCATCAACAGATGGAAGCTCTCATAAGGGTGGGACGCAAAGGCGAAGGGCGCAAGATGCGCGGCCTCGACATCGATCCCCAGCTCCTCCTTCAATTCGCGCACCAATGCCGTTTCCGGCGTTTCGCCGGCCTCTAGTTTGCCGCCCGGGAACTCCCACAGGCCCGCCATTTTACGACCCTCCGGCCGGCGTGCCAGCAGTATTCGCCCTTCGAGGTCCACCAGCGCGCAGGCCGCCACCAGCAGCACGGCAGGTGGCAAAGCCGTTGCAGCCGCCGGGACGTCGCGCCAGGCGGCGAAATACAGCACCGGCAGTTTAGCCCCGGCCCGGCATTCGAAAGCCTGCCTGCCTTTGCCGGATGGGGTAAACCCGGCGCGTGCCAGTACCGCTGCCGAAGCCTCGTTATCCGCCGCGACGGTCGCGGTGATGCGGTCGACGGGAAATTCAGCAAGCCCCCAGCTGGTCAGCCGCTGCGCCACTTCCAGGCCGAAGCCCTGCCGCCAGTACCGCCGCCCCAGCCAGTAGCCGAGATCGGCGGCACCGCCGCCCACCAGCCGCAGGCCGGCGCAACCGATCAGCATACCGCTCACCGCTTCGATCACCGCGAACTGGTAGGCCCGCTGCGCCATGCGGTCCGCCGCCGCCGCTGCGATCCAAGCCCCCGCCAGTTCGGCCGGGTATGGAAACGGCGCATCCGGCAGTTTGCGGCAGATATCCCAGTCGTTGATCAGCCGGTGAAACGCCCCGGCATCGGCTGCCACCAGCGGGCGCAGCCGCAACCGGGCCGTTTGCAGCTCTGCGGGGGGTACTGGCTCGGCCGGCGTGAGCGCCGCTTCGATTAACGACTCGAACAGATCATCCATGGCCGCTTATATAGCCGTCCGCCCCCGGTTGTCAGTCTTGGCTGAAGGGCGGGAGTTGATCTTATCGACGGGACTTGGCAACGATGCCACGCATGAACGCCGCACAGGATATCAACCGACAAGCCATGACCAGGCTGGCCAGCAGCGCGCGCGCCGCCGGCGGTGTGCTGGCCTTGAGCGCGGCGGCGCAGCGCAACGCTGCCCTGCTGGCCGCCGCTGCCGCCCTGCGCGCCGGCAGCGCTGCCATCCTGGCCGCCAATGCCATCGATCTGGCAATTTTCGACGGCAGCCCGGCCATGCGCGACCGCCTGCGCCTGGATGAGCAGCGCATCGCCGCCATGGCCGATGCGGTGGAGATTGTGGCCGCCCTGCCGGACCCGCTGGGCCGCACCCTCGCCGACTGGACCCGCCCCAACGGCCTGCACATCAGCCGCGTTTCACAGCCCATCGGCGTGCTCGGCATGATCTATGAAAGCCGCCCCAATGTCGGCGCCGATGCCGCCGCCCTTGCCGTTAAATCCGGCAATGCCATCATCCTGCGCGGCGGCTCCGACAGTTTCCATTCCGCCGCCGCCATCCACACCGCCATTGCCGGCGGGTTGGCTGCCGCCGGCCTGCCTGAAGCCGCCGTGCAGATTGCTCCGCATACAGATCGCGGCTTCGTCGCCGCCATGCTCGCTGCCGCCGGCGAGATCGACCTGATCATCCCGCGCGGTGGCAAAACTCTGGTGGAGCGCGTGCAGCGCGAGGCCCGGGTGCCGGTGCTGGCCCATGCCGAGGGGTTGAACCACACCTATGTCCACAGCGCCGCCGACCCGATGATGGCCTGCGCCATCCTCGCCAACGCCAAAATGCGCCGTGTTACCGTCTGCGGCGCCACCGAGACTTTGCTGATCGACCGTGCCATTGCCGCTGCTCTGCTGCCCGCTCTGGTTGCGGATTTGCAAGCCCTTGGTTGCAGTTTCCGCGCCGATGCCGAAGCCCAGGCCATTCTGCCCAGCCTGCAAGCCGCCACACCGCTCGATTTCGATACCGAATGGCTCGACGCCATCCTCAACATCGCCGTGGTGACGGATGTGGACGCTGCGCTGGCGCATATCAAAGCCCATGGCAGCGAACATACCGACGCCATCATTACCGAAGACGCGGCGATCGCCGAGCATTTCCTGGCGCACAGCAGCAGTGCGGTGACCCTGTGGAACGCCTCCACCCAGTTCTGCGACGGCGGGGAGTTTGGCTTCGGCGGCGAGATCGGCATCGCCACCGGCCATATCCACGCCCGCGGGCCGGTTGGGGTCGAACAGCTCACAACCTTCCGCTATATCCTGCGCGGCAGCGGGCAGATCCGGCCCTGATCCCCCCCTACGGGCATCGCTACAAATTGCGCATCGGCCTGCTCGGCGGCTCTTTCAACCCGGCGCATGAGGGCCATCTACACGTCGCCCATGCTGCGATGACCCATGCCGGGCTGCAGCAGTTGTGGCTGATGGTCTCCCCCGGCAACCCGCTGAAGCCGCAGGCCGGCATGGCGCCTTTGGCCACCCGCCTGGCCTCCGCCGCCCGCTTTGCCGATGGCCGCCGCATCATCGCCACCGCCATTGAAAGCCGTCTTGGCACCAAATACACCGCCGACACCCTGACCGCCCTTACCCGCCGCTTTCCGCGCGCTGAATTCGTCTGGCTGATGGGGGCCGACAATCTGCTGCAACTGCCGCGCTGGGACCGCTGGCAGCGCATTGTCACCCAGATGCCGATCCTGATTCTACCGCGCCCGGGGGAGACCCGCCACGCGCTCGCCGGCCAGGCCGCAAAACGCCTGCGGCGGCATCGCCTTTGCGCGCGGGCTGGGTTAAAGCTGGCACAAGCGGCGCGACCTGCCTGGATATTATTACCCGTGCGGGAAAATTCCACCTCCGCCACCGCCTTGAGAAAATCCACAGGAGCCTTGTCATAGCCCGTTCGCCAACCCGCACCCTGGCCGCCCCGCGCAAACGCGCCGCCGCCAAACCGGTCACCGAAGCGCTGCCTGCCATGCCCGGCACGCCGCGCAAAAAAGCCAGCATCGCCGGCCCGCGCAGCCGCAAGGCGGCCCCGCCGAAAACCGCACCGGAGCTGGACCGCATGCAGGCCATCATCTGCGCCAGCCTGGAAGACGACAAGGCCGAAGACATCGTCGCCATGGACCTCGCCGGCCGCGCCAGCTTTGCAGACCGCATGATCGTCGCTACCGGCCTGGCCGACCGCCAGATTGCCGCCATGGCCAGCCATCTTTCTGAAAAACTGGGCGAAGCCGGCTTCAAGAAACTCCGCATCGAAGGCGCTTCCGGCACCGACTGGGTGTTGATCGACGCCGGCGACATCATCGTCCATCTGTTCAAACCCGACTCCCGTATCCTGTACGGGCTGGAGAAAATGTGGGGTCCGGACCTCGACGAGACCACGCCCGAAACTTCCTGATGCGCATCCTCGCCATCGGCCGTGCCCGCAATACCCCGGAAGCCGAACTCTTCGCGCGCTACGCTGCCCGCATCAAACCCAAACTGGACCTCGTCGAGTTCAACGACGGCACCGGCAACCTCGCCGAAATAAAACGCCGCGAAGCCGACGCCCTACTCACGGCCCTCACCACCGCCGACTACGCCATCGCCCTGGATACCGCCGGTGCCGCCCCCGACAGCCCCACCCTCGCCAAACACCTGACCGCCTGGACCGATACCGGCAAAAAACTAACCTTCATCATCGGCGGCGCCGAAGGCCTGGACGCCAGCATTATCGCCCGCGCCAACACCACACTGTCCCTCGGCAACCTCACCTGGCCGCACCTCCTGGCCCGCGCCCTGCTCGCCGAACAAATCTACCGCGCCCAGATGATTGCTATCGGGCACCCGTATCATCGCAGCGGACGGCCATGAATGAGGGGCGAGGAAGCAAGAAAGCCCTTCTTTTTGTGAACAAAAAGAAGCAAAAAAACTTTATGAGTCTGGGCCGTGGGCGTGGTCTACCCAACGCCCAAGGCCCAGCAGGGCAAAAGTTTTTTGGTTCTTTTTTTCAAAAAAGATTCTTTTTTTCAAAAAAGAACTGCTTAGAGTTTTAGAGGAGTACAAAATGAAGCCTGTAATGCTGGTAATTCTGGATGGCTGGGGGTTTCGCGAGGGCAGCACGGATAATGCCGTGGCGCTGGCGCGGACGCCGAATTTCGACCGGCTGTGGGCGGAAAATCCGCATGCGTTTCTTACCACTTGCGGGCGCGTGGTTGGTTTGCCGGACGGGCAGATGGGCAATTCCGAGGTTGGGCATTTGAACATCGGCGCCGGGCGGGTGGTGATGCAGGAACTGCCGCGCATCGATAGCGCGATCGAGGATGGCAGCCTTGCCAAAAACCCGGCACTGCTGGCGCTGATTTCGGCGTTGCAGGCCAGCGGCGGGGTGTGTCATCTGCTGGGGCTGGTGTCGCCGGGCGGGGTGCATGCGCATCAGGACCAGGCGGTGGCGCTGGCGAAGATACTGACCGCACAAAACATTAGGGTGGCGGTGCATGCGCTGCTGGACGGCCGCGACACGCCGCCGCAAAGCGGCGCCGGATATGTTAAAACCTTCGAGGCTGCACTGCCGGCGGGCGCTGAAATCGCCACGATCATCGGCCGCTATTACGCCATGGACCGCGACCAGCGCTGGGAACGGGTGCAGCAATCCTACGATCTCATCGTCTCAGCTGCAGGCAAGAGGTTTGCCGATGCCGCATCCGCCATCGCCGCCGGTTATGCCGATAATATTACCGATGAATTCGCAAAATCCGCCGTCATCGGCGACTACGCGGGTGCTGCGGACGGCGACGCCATACTGTGCTTCAACTTCCGCGCCGACCGCGTGCGTGAAATTCTCACCGCCCTGCTGGACCCGGCCTTCGACGGCTTCTCCCGCAGCAAAACCGTTACGTTCACGGACGCTGTCGGCATGACCGCCTATAGCGATGCACTGGCACCGTTGATGCACACGTTGTTTCTGCCGCAGCCGATGGACGATCTGCTGGGCGAGGTGGTGTCCCGCGAGGGGCTGAAGCAGTTGCGTATGGCGGAGACCGAAAAATATCCGCATGTAACGTATTTTCTCAACGGCGGCCGCGAAGCCCCGTATGCCGGTGAAGACCGTATCATGGTGGCCTCGCCGAAGGTCGCCACTTACGATCTGCAACCGGAAATGTCCGCCCCCGAACTGACGGATAAAGCTGTCGCCGCCATCAATTCCGGCAGCTACGACATGATCATACTGAACTATGCCAACCCGGACATGGTCGGCCATACCGGCATCCTCGCCGCCGCCATCAAAGCCGTGGAGACGGTGGATACGGGTCTCGGCCGCATCGCCGATGCAGTCGCGGCACAAGGCGGCGCGCTGCTGGTCACCGCCGACCACGGTAATTGCGAAACCATGCGCGACGCCGCAACCGGTATCCCGCACACCGCCCACACGCTGAACCCCGTACCAGTCATCCTCACCCGCGGCGGCCAGGTGAACTCCAAACTGCACGACGGCATCCTCGCCGACCTCGCCCCCACGATGCTGAACCTGCTCGGCATCCACCAGCCGGAATTGATGACTGGCCAGTCATTGCTGGATGGCTAGAGAGAGTAAGCAAGCGGCAGCTTTTTTGAAAAAAAGCTGCGCAAAAAACTTTTATGAGTCTGGGCCTGGGGCGAAGCGGCCAAGGTTCCGTACACGAAGCGTATGGAATGCCGTGGAGCGGTTGGCGGACGAACGCCTCGGGTCTGGCATAAATTTTATTTCAAGTTCGGAGGCTTTGTCGTCATCACGACCCATGTCCTGAAGGAGCAAAAGTTTTTTGCTGCTTTTTTTCAAAAAAGCAGGGCTTGCTTACTGGCGTTGTTGCTGATTCCCCTGGCTGGCCACGCGGCATCTCCCAGCCTGACCGAGACGCGCCGGGCCTTGCATCAGGCGCAGGCCGCCGCCGCCGCGCATCGTCAAGCAGCGGCGGCGGCGCAGCGCAGCGCTGCCGCGGCGTCCGTCAAGGCTGCCACGCTGGCGGCACAGCAGGTGCAGACTGCGGCCGCTCTGCGTCATTTGGAGGACCAGACTGCCGCTGCCGCTGCCAGGCTGGTGGATTTGCAGGCCCAATCCGCTGCCGCCGCGCAGGCCCTGCAAACCAATACCGCTGCCCTTTCGGCACTGCTGCCGGTCATGCAGCGTCTCGCCGCCAGCCCGGCCTCCACCTTGCTGGTTGCTCCGGGCACGCCGACGGACGCTGTGCGCGGCCTGATCATCATACAGGGTATTACCGCTGAAATCGCGCGCCGCGCCGCTGCCATACAAACCGCCAGCAGAACCCTCGCGGCTGTTACCGTTGCCACCACCGCGCAACAGACCACCCTTACCCAGGCCGTTACCGCGCAGCAAACCGCCGAGACCGCGCTGAACAGCCAGATCGCCGCTGCACAGCATGACGAGCTGGCTCTCACCAACCTCGCCACCCAGCAGCAGGCCGCCGCCGTAAACGCCAGCCAGACCGCTACCACTTTGAGCGGCACCATCGACAAGCTGCAGGCCGCTGCCGCCCGCGCTGCTCAGCTCGCCAAGACCGCTGCTGCCCGGCCTCGTCTGACGGTTGGCAATGCCCCGGTGGCCGGCCGCATCATCCAGCGTTTCGGCGATGCCACCATCGCCGGCCCCGCTGTGGGCATGATCTATCAGGCTGCCCCGGGTGCTGCCGTGATTGCCCCCTGCGGCGGCCCCGTGCTGTTTGCCAACCATTTTCAGAGCTATGGCCTGCTGGTGATCCTGGATTGCGGCGGCGCTTATGATTTCGTGCTCGCCGGCATGTCCCGCCTCGCCGTCTCCGCTGGCCAGACCCTCACGCATGGCCAGCCGCTTGGCCAGATGGCCGGTTATCAGGCCAAAGCCCCGGCCACCCTGCCGCATCTGTATGTCGAGCTTCGCCAGAACGGCCAGCCGGTGGACCCGGCACGCTGGCTTGCTGGCGGCACCTCTGGTTAATCGCTAAACTATGCTATCTACTGTTACTCATGTTCAAGGATCGTTTATGAAGCTGCGTAGTGGGTTATTGTTGAGTGGCGTGTTTCTGGCTGGGCTCGCCGCCGGCACTGCCTCGCCGGTGCTGCGCGCCGCCGGCCAGGATGCCCCGCCTGACAGTACCTATCAGCAGCTCGGCCTGTTCGGCGATGTGTTCGAGCGCATCAAGGCCGATTACGTGATCGAACCGGCCTCGGACAAGCTGATTTATGACGGCATCAACGGCATGCTGGCCGGGCTCGATCCGCACAGCAGCTACATGAACCAGAAACAGTACCAGGACATGCAGGTGCAGACCACCGGCCAGTTCGGCGGCCTTGGCATCGAGGTCACCATGGCCGGCGGCCTGATCAAGGTCATCAGCCCGATCGACGATACCCCCGCCGCCAAAGCCGGCATCCGGCCCGGCGACATCATCGTCGACATCAACGGCAAATCGGCCGACGGGCTGAGCCTGGATGCCGCGGTCGACAAGATGCGCGGCGCCGTCGGCAGCCAGATTACCCTGACCCTGAAGCGCAGCGGTATCGACACGCCCGTGCTGGTTACCTTGACCCGCCAGATCATCCAGATCCAGGACGTCAAAGACCAGGTTTTTGCCTCCCCCGCCGGGCCGATCGGCTATATCCGCCTCGCCAGCTTCGATGAAAAAGCCGATCCGGATATCCGCAAAGCTGTCGATGATTTGCAGCGCCAGGCCAAGGCCCCGATCCACGGCTATATACTGGATATGCGGGACAATCCCGGCGGGCTGCTGGACCAGGCTGTTGCCGTCGCCGATGATTTTCTGAACAGCGGCGAAATCGTCTCCACCCATGGCCGCCACGCGCAGGACGACCAGGTCTGGTACGCTCAATCCGGCGACGTGCTGAACGGCGCGCCGCTGGTGGTGATGATCAACCAGGGCACCGCCTCGGCCGCCGAAATCGTCTCCGCCGCTCTGCAGCAGAATCGCCGCGCTTTGGTGCTCGGCATGCGCAGTTTCGGCAAAGGCTCGGTGCAGACCATCATCCCGATCGAGGATAGCGGCGCGCTCCGCCTCACCACCGCTTTGTACTACACCCCCTCAGGCAAATCGATCCAGGATTACGGCGTCAGCCCGAATGTGCAGGTCGCCGATACGCGCACCCCTGACGATCAGTTCGCCGATCTGCGCGAGAGCGATCTGCTCAACTCCTTCACCAACCCCTCCGGCCTCAACGCCTCACCCCTGCCGCCGGCGATGACGCTGCCGCCGGTGGCTGCCAGCATCCCGGACAAACCCCCCGCCAACTGGCCAAGCTTCGACCTCACCAAACCCAGCACCGATTTTCAGCTGCAAATGGCGTTGAAACTCATCGCCGGCATGGGCCCAACCATCGCTGCCAATTGATGCTGGGGTTAGAAGGAAGCACTTCTTTTTGTGAACAAAAAGAAGCAAAAAAACTTTATGAGTCTGGGTCTGAGGCGTTGGCGCGAACCCGCCCATGCCCCGGCATGGCAAATGTTTTTTGCTGCTTTTTTTCAAAAAAGCAGTGCTTTCTGCTTGCCGTATGAGTGACGCCCTCCCCTACCGGCTTAACGTCGGCGCTGCGCTATTTTCCAAATCGGGCCAGGTGCTGGTGGCGCGGCGCGCCAATCTGCCGGATGCCGAGGGGGCGGCCGGTGGCTGGCAATTGCCGCAGGGTGGCATTGATGAAGGTGAAGATCCGCGCCGCGCGGTGTTACGCGAACTTGCCGAGGAAATCGGCACCGCCAATGCCGTTATCATCGGTGAACATCCGGATTGGCTGCGTTATGATCTGCCGCCGGCGCTGATCGGCAAGGCGTTCAAGGGCCGCTATCGCGGGCAGCGTCAGCGCTGGTTTGCACTACGTTTTCTCGGCGCCGATACTGACATCCGCCTTGATGCCGATCCTCATCCGGAATTCGACGCCTGGCGCTGGGCCGCACTTGCTGAATTGCCCGGTCTTGCAGTGGCTTTTAAACGGCCAATCTATGAAATCCTGGCGCGCGATTTCGCCGCCTATGCTATTAACAGCTAGGACCCTGCAATGATCCGCCAGACCGCAGAAGATGGCCATGAGTTCAACGCTTTCGAGGCCGGCACCATCAATGCCCCGCGCGGCCTTGTGGTGGTGCAGGAAATATTTGGCGTGAACAGCCATATGCGCCGCGTCAGTGAACGCCTGGCTAGCTTCGGTTACCGTGTTCTCACCCCTTCATTGTTCGACCGCGTCGCCCCCAACATCGAATTCGGTTATGAGCCCGCCGATGTAGAGAAAGCCCGCGCCACGCGCAGCCAGATCTCGGACGAAGCCGCTCTGCTCGATATCGCTGCCTGCGCCGCCGCTTTCGGCAACCGCCCGGTCGGCATTATCGGCTATTGCTGGGGCGGCACACTTGCCTGGCTCGCCGCCACCCGCCTGCATCACTTCAAAGCCGCAGTCGGCTGGTACGGCGGCGGTATCGCCTCCACCAAAGCGGAAACCCCGAATTGCCCGGTCCAGCTGCATTTCGGTGCGCTCGACAAACATATTCCTCTCAGCGATGTCGAAGCCGTCAAAGCCGCCCAGCCCCAAGTCGAAATCTTTACCTACGACAATGCCGATCATGGCTTCGGCTGCACCGACCGCAGCAGTTACCGCCAAGCCGCCAGCGAACTGGCGGAATTGCGGAGTTTGACGTTTCTGGCTGAGCATTTAAGAAGTGAAGATAGAAAGTAAGCACTACTTTTTGTGAACAAAAAATTTACGTTTTAGGCTTTGTCGGCGTAACGGCCATGTCCCGAAGGACCAAAAGTTTTTTGCTACTTTTTTTCAAAAAAGTAGCGCTTTCTTTTTCTACCCTTGCTTCCAAGGCAGCCCCTCACATTTCCACCCGGCAACCGTGCCGCGGTGGGTGCGCGCGTCCTGCGGGCCTTCAAAGCCGTCCTTGATGTTGAACACATGTTTATAGCCGGCGGCTTTGGCGGCCTGTGCGGCAGCAAGGCTGCGTGCGCCGCTGCGGCACAGGAAGTAGATCGGGTCGGTGGGCGTTACATGGGCTGCCGCCAGCGCTTGTATGAAGCCGGTATTGGGCTGCATGGTGGGGTATATCTGCCATTGGATCAGGATCGGCTGTTTGCCGGTCTGGCTGAGATCGGGCACGCCGACGAAGCTCCATTCGGCATTGGTCCGTACGTCGCAGAGGGCAGCCTCGGGGTTGCTCATCAGCTCCTCCCAGACCTGGCGCGGCGTTACATCTTCGATCATTTTGCCCTCCGGACGTTTTTGACCTGAAGCTGAACGATTCAGGTCTGCACGACCTTAAATCCGATCTGCCTCTGGTGTAGATTAAAAACAGCATAGCGAGGACTGCCAGGGATGGAAACAGCAGATGAGATGGCCGGCGTGATCGGCGCGATCGGCCATACGCCGCTGATCAAACTACGCGCCGCCTCGGCTGCGACCGGCTGCACCATCCTGGCCAAGGCCGAGTTCATGAACCCCGGCGGCTCGGTAAAGGATCGCGCAGCACTTGGCATCATCCGCGCCGCCGAGGCCGATGGCAGCCTGCGTCCCGGGGGCACGATCGTTGAAGGCACGGCCGGCAATACCGGCATCGGTATCACGCTGCTCGCCAATGCGCTCGGCTATAAAAGCGTGATCGTGATGCCGGAGACCCAGACGCGGGAAAAGATCGACCATCTCCGCATGATCGGCGCCGACCTGCGGCTGGTACCGGCCAGGCCGTACAAGGACCCTGGCAATTATGTGCGCTATTCGGAACGCCTGGCGCGCGAGTTGGACGCGGTTTGGGCTAACCAGTTCGATAATCTGGCGAATCGGCAGGCGCATCGCACCACCACAGGCGAAGAAATCTGGTTGCAGACTGCCGGCCAGGTGGACGCCTTTACCTGCGCCTGCGGCACCGGCGGCACGCTGGCCGGCGTCGGCCTGGCGCTCAAAGCGCATAATCCGGCGGTGCAGATTGTTCTGGCGGACCCCGAGGGCAGCGGGCTGTACGGTTGGATCAAGAGCAACGACCTCAGCGTCCAAGGCGCCTCGATCACCGAGGGCATCGGCCAGTCCCGCATCACCGCCAATCTGGCCGGCGCGCCGATCGACGATGCCGTGCGCATCCCGGATACCGAAGCCCTGGCGCAGGTGTTCGATCTGTTGATCCATGAGGGCCTGTGCATCGGCGGCTCCGCCGGGCTGAACGTCGCCGCCGCCATCCAGGTGGCGCGCCAGATCGGCCCGGGCCATACCATCGTTACCATATTGTGCGATGGCGGTGCGCGCTACCAATCCAAACTATTCAATCCGGATTTCCTGCGCAGCAAAAACCTGCCCACGCCGCCGTGGATGTAAGTAAGTAAGCACTGCTTTTTTGAAAAAAAGCAGCAAAAAACTTTTGCCATGCTAGAGCCTGATCGTTTGAGGTTGACGCGTGTCAACGTGGCAACCGAGAGCGTGAATCAGCCTCTCCTATAAAGCTGGAGCGCGTTGAGGTTGGCGCGCCTGCGTCAACCTCAACATATCGCGCTCTAGGCCATGGGCGCTGGCGGCGACACCGTCCCAGGCCCAGACTCATAAAGTTTTTTTTGCTGCTTTTTTGTTCACAAAAAAGAAGTGCTTACTTTATTCAAACATCACACCGCCAGCGGGCGGGTCATCGCTTCCGGGTTTACCCATTCGTCGAATTGCGCTGCTGTCGTTACGCCGAGTTGCAATGCGGCGGCTTTCAGGGACAGGCCTTCGCGGTGTGCCAGCAGGGCGGTCTGGGCGGCTTTCTCGTAGCCGATATGCGGATTGAGCGCGGTCACCAGCATTAGATTATCCGTAAGATGCGCCTCGATCTTCGGCAAGTTCGGCGCGATGCCGCGGGCGCAGTGTTCCTCGAACGCCAGGATGGAATCCGCCAGTAATTCAGCGGAATCCAGCAGGTTATGCAGCATTACCGGCTTGAATACATTGAGCTGAAAGTTGCCCTGGCTGCCGCCGAACGCCACGGCATGGTCGTTGCCGAAAACCTGGACGGCGACCATCGTCAGCGCCTCGCATTGCGTCGGGTTGATCTTGCCCGGCATGATGGAGGAGCCTGGCTCGTTTTCCGGTATGGTGATTTCGCCGATCCCGGTGCGAGGGCCGGAAGCATACCAGCGCACATCGTTGGCGATCTTCATCAATGCCCCGGCGAGCGTGCGTAAGGCGCCGCTGGCGGTGACCACCGCATCATGCGCGGAGAGGGCGGCAAACTTATTCGGTGCCGTAATAAATTTCCGGCCGGTCTGCTGGGCGACGAATTCCGCCACTGTCGCGCCGAAATTCGGATGCGCGTTCAGCCCGGTTCCCACCGCGGTGCCGCCGATCGCCAGCTCATACAACCCCGGCAAAGCATGACGGATGCCCGCCGCCGCCGCCTGCAGCTGCGCCTGCCAGCCGGAAATCACCTGGCCCAGTGTGACCGGTGTCGCATCCTGCAAATGTGTGCGCCCCGTCATCACCACCTCGGCGAATGCCTGCTCCTTCTCCCGCAGGCTTGCCGCCAGCACTTCGACCGCCGGCAGCAGCCGGTCCTCGATCGCCTGCACCGCAGCGATATGCATGACCGCCGGAAACGTATCGTTCGACGATTGGCTGTGATTCACGTCGTCGTTCGGGTTGATCGGTTTTTTGCTGCCCACTATACCGCCGGCGATCTGGATGGCGCGGTTGGCGATCACTTCATTGGCGTTCATGTTGCTTTGGGTGCCGGAGCCGGTCTGGAACACTACGAGGGGAAATTCTTCGTCCCATTGGCCGCTTATGACTTCCTCGGCCGCCTGTATGATCAGCTCGACTTTTTCATTGTCCAACTGCCGCAGCGCGCCATTGGCCAGCGCGCAGGCCTTTTTCAAAATGCCGAAGCCACGGATCACTTCGCGACCCCACACATAGCGCTGCCGCCCGATCGGAAAATTCTCGATCGAGCGCTGCGTCTGCGCGCCCCAGAGCCGCGCCGCCGGCACCTCGACGTCGCCGAGCGCATCGTGCTCGGTGCGCGTTGCAGACTGTTGTTCCATCGGCGTGTCATCCATCACATCTGTCCGTTCAAAAAGCCGAGCGCCGGCAGGGGTTTCCACCGCCGCGGCAAATCCGTGCGCCGGATCGGGCGGATGGCGTAATGCGGATAAGGCTGGCCGGAGCGCTCCAGAAATGCCGCATAGGCCCGCACCTCGCTCTCCCGCCAGTATTGATCCGCCAGTGCGGCATTGCGGCTCGAAAAAATCTCGGCGATCCGCACCACCCGGCCAATGACCGCCACCACAGCCCAAAGCGAATCTGCCTCTGCCATCCGCCCCCCTCTGCCTTACGCTGCGTTACACATAAGGAAGTGGCAGCGTGGATCAAGCATCAGCCGCCGTGGCGCCGCGCCCGCGTTTTCATCAACGCCCATAGTACCGCTGGGTCATCCCATAAATAGCGCCGCAACAGCCGCCGCGGCTCCTGGCCTAGCCGGTGCAGCCATTCCAGCCCGGCCTGCTGCATCCAGTCCGGGGCCCGCTGGCTGACGCCGGCGCAGAATTCCAGCGCAGCACCAATGCACAGGCCCACCCCCACCGCCGCCTGATCGGCGATCGCCGCCGCCAGTATTTCCTGCAAAGGCGAGCCGAGGGCCAGCAAGGTAAATCTGGCGCGCGAGGCCACCGCGAAATCCCGTGCCGCGACAAACGCCTCAAGATCCTGCAACAACCCCATCGGCGGCGCATGGTGCAAAAATTCGATATGCGGATACGCCGACTGCAATTTCGGCAGATGTGCTGCGGCCAGCCCAATGACCGCTACCGGTGCCGGCGTATGCTGATCCGCTTCAAGTGCGGCCAGCAGCCGGGCGGTCAGCGCCGCACCGGTCACCACCGGCGGTGCGGTCAGCCCCATACCGCGGCAGAGATGGGCGATCACCTGCGAATCCAGCAGCCGCATCCAGGCGGCCTGATAAATCTGCCGGAGCGAGGCTGACCGTGCGAGCCGCGCTAGATGGTCGGCATTGGGCGTCACCACATAGGCAAAAGGCTGCCCCGGCAGCCGCGCCAGCAGCCGCGCCAAAGCCTGGTCGATCACGACATCGTCGAATGCCACCCCCAGCAGGTCGACCGGTACTTCGTGTCCCAGGTTCAGGGCGTCCATGTCACCGCCATCGTCACCACATGCTCGTTGGCGGCGCGCAGGAAATTCGCCTGCCGGTCGTTATAGGCATAATCGGCGGTCAGGCTCAGCGCCCGGTTGAGCCGCCATTTCGCCCGCGCATCGGTGGCCAGCAGCGTTTCATCCAAAGTCGTGTGAAAATATGCGGCCCGCTGCACCTGAATTTTGCCGGACAGCACGAGGTCGCGCAGATATTCGTGATCCCAGGAGACATCCGCCTCCGTCAGCATATAACCGGCCGCACTGACCTGATCCGGATCGTCGATCTCGTGGGCCAATGCCAGGCTCAGGCTGTCGAGCTCATCCGGCAGCCAATCCGCCGAGCCCTCCAAAACCGGCGCCAGCACCGCTTTGCCCATCGCCGCCTCCCGCCACGCCGCACCGCCCAGCAGGCGGAACATCCACAGCGCCGGCGCATCGTCAGCAATGCCGGCCAGCGCCTCATAGCTATCGGCATTGTAACCGGCATCGGCAAACCGCGATTCCACCGCATGCAGCAGGTTCACCACCTGCACCGGGCCGCCCGGGGCAAATTCCGTGGTCAGCCCCTGCCGGTAGTCCGTACGGTTCTGTCCCGGCAACCCATTGAAGACATCGCGGTTGACCGAAAGCTCCGGCGTCAGGTTGAACATACCCATTTCAAGTCTGTCGTTGCCGCGCAGCTCCTGCACCGAAAACGCCACAGGCTGCGTCAGCGCCAGCGTGTTCAAGCCAAACCCGGTCTCCACCGCCTGCACATAGGCCGCCCCGGCCGTTATTGTCTGGCGCGCCAGCACGGCCTGCTCACCCAGGGCAAACGTATAGGAATTCTGGTCCTGCTTGCTGTTTTCAGGATAATTCCGGACCTGCCCGGCAGCGTAAGCGCCGAGACCCAGCGCTGCGTCCTGAATCAGCACGGATGGGTTAAGATCAAGCACCGCCGAGGCCGGCGCGGCGCCATTGGGGGCGTTATCGTACCCGCCGCCCGCTTCCAGTTCAGGATCGACCTCAATGCCGCCAAGCTCGATGGCACGTGGTTGATCATCAGGCCACACCCGGTTTGTCACGCTGATACCCGCCGCCGTGCCAAAACCAGGCACCCCCTGCGGCAACAGCGTATCCAGCTGCAGCGCAGCCGCACCGGACGCCCAACAGGCGAACGAGGCGCATAACAGCAGCCCGGAACGAACCCTCATAAGCTTAATATAACGTTTTCGTGATACAACTAAAGCGTTTATATCAGGGCTTGTGGAGATTCATCGTGGTCGATGGGCCGTTTTATGAGACGGTTCTTTCGAAGCGGACCGCGTATAACGATTTAAAAAAAAGCAGGGTTTTGCCGGGCCGTGCTCTACAGTAGAGATTTGGCGTGGGTCAGCACTTCATTGCAGAGTTTTTGCGTGATCTGGGCTTTCAGGCCGGTGCCGCCGAGGGCGATGTTGTTTCCGTTGCCGGTATTGAGCTGGCCATTGGCGCCGGCGGTGTAACTGCTGTTCGATGAAGGGGCTGTGGACGAGCCGGTGAATTTGTCGAGCAGCGCGCTTTGCACCGAGCTCGCTGCCGCTGGCGAGGTGCTGGGATTGCTGGCGCCGAGGTAGTTATTCTGGACGCAATATTGCAGCACCCCGGCAAGGTTGGTGGGGCTGCTGCCGCCCAGGGCTGAAGCTCCCCCACCGCCCAGATTGGCAAGGCCGCCGAGGCCGGACAGCCCGGAGCCGGAGGAACCGGAACCGGAGGCCGAGGCGCCGGTGGCGTTTTGCAGCATGTTCATCAGCTGGGCCTGGGCCGGCGCGTTAGTCAGCAATACGAGACAGGCGGCGAGGCTGATTTTAAACATAAGATTTCCTAAAATGCAGGCTTATTCGTCCTTTATAACATAGGAAGCGGTGATGCCGCCATCTATGGCGTAGGCCGCCCCGGTGATGAATGAGGCTTCATCGGAAGCCAGGAAAGCCACGAGATTGGCGATTTCCTCCGGCTGCCCGAGCCGGCCCATCGGCATATACGGGCGGCGCGCCAGCCAGCTCGGCTCATCGGCCATGAAGGCGGCAACCAGCGGCGTTGCCGTGGGCCCGGGGCAGACAGCATTGGCGCGCAAATTCTGTCTGGCGTATTGCATGGCGATTTCGCGCGTCATCGCCAGTACCCCGCCTTTGGCCGCGGTATAGGCGATCTGCGGATAGGCCGAGCCGACCAGGGCGCAGATCGAGGCGTTGTTGACAATAACGCCACGGCCGGCGGCGAGCAGATGCGGGATGGCGTATTTACAGGCCAGGAACACCGCGGTGAGATTAGTGGCCAGTGTGGCGTTCCAGGCTGCCAGCGTGGTATCGGTGGGGCCGCGATCGCCCGCATCGATAATGCCGGCATTGTTGAAAATAATGTCGAGGCCGCCGAGTGCCGCCGCCGCGGTGCCGATCAGGGCCTCGCAGGTTGCAGGTTCGGTGAGGTTGCCGATGGCGGTGACGGCGGTGCCGCCCGCCGCGGTGATAAGTTGCGCTGTTTCTTCGGCAGTGGCAGCCTTCAGGTCCGCCACCGCGACCGCGGCACCCTGCTCTGCAAATTTAAGCGCGGTGGCGCGACCGATGCCGCCACCGGCCCCGCTGATGAAGGCGCGCTTGCCGGCGAGGCGTTTCATACCGCGCGTATTTCCTGCAACTGGCTGAGGAGGCTGCCATGGCGGGGCGAGAAGGAACCGTCGAATGCGGCCGAGCCGATGGTGAAGGCATCCGCCCCGGCCTCCCGCAGGGCGGCGATGCGGGCCGGGCCGTCCACGCCGCCGGCGCAGATCAGCTGGCCGGGGGCCAGTACGCGGCGCGCCGCGCGCACCAGGTCCAGCGGCTCGGCCTCGGTGGCGCGATACGCCAGCAGATCAACCCCGGCGCAGCCCATGGCGAGATAGTCCCGGCAATGCGCGGCGACGAGTTCGGCGCTGCCGTTCAAAATGGTGGGATGACCTGCCGGCAGACCGGGGAACGGATAATAGGCAATCGCGGTGCCGCGCAAAATCTCCAGGGTCTCGGCCACCTGGGTCCCGCCCAGCAGCCGGTCCACGCCGATTTCCACCGCCATGCGGGCGGAATTCAGGCTGGCCGCGGCCGTTGTCGCGACCACCTCCATATAGCTGACCGCCCCGGCCGCCTTGATGGCCTGGTTGAGCCGGCGCAGCGTGCCCAGCTCCGCGCCGATATCCTTGAAGCCGATATGCCCGAGGCCCAGCGGGGTGATCTGCTCCATCACGGCGACGCAATCCGTCACCGTCTGGTCCTGCCGGGTCAGCATGAAAATAAAGTCCAATACGCGCCTTTTGCCTGTCCCGTTGCTTGCCTGGAAACAAGTTTAACCGCGCGGCACCGGATCGCCAAGTCCCGGAGGGTATTGCCGCTGCGATAGGCTTCAGCTAAACCGCGCCGGTGCTGCACCCGTAGCTCAATTGGATAGAGCACCAGACTACGAATCTGGGGGTTAGGGGTTCGACTCCCTTCGGGTGCGCCATTTTGCAGCTCGGTTTCATATCGGTCTTGCCGCCGGATCGTCCGGGATATAGCTGCCGGTGGGAAATATAATCTGCACTGCATCCGCCAAAGGATTTTCCCAGTGGTCGAGATCAGCCATGCGCTGCGAGGTCAGGATAAGGCGTTTGGCGCCCCCTATAAACGCACTCCATGTGCCGAACGTGCTTGGCGGACCGACGATGTAATGGCAGTTCGATAACGCCACGAAGTCATCTTCCAGAACCGAGATTTCATGGTGGACCGGCAGACCGGCGAACAGGCTCAGATCCACCGCCTGGTCGGAGCATAAATAGAAGCAATGCGTACTGGCGCCGAGTGATACGCTAATCGCTTTCGTCACGGCGGCATATTGCTCGAGACTGAAATGATACTGCCCGCCATACCACGCCGCGTAATCATCGCGACGGCGCATATGAATGCCGATGCGTAGCAAATCTCCAGGTTGCTGGCGCATGTTGACGGCTCGGTCTCCGGCGCCATCCGGCCGGTTCATGCGAAGCCGGTATCGTAGGGTATCAGCGTAGGGTTGCAAAAGCCGCATGTCCTGATATTGCAGCCAGTAGGCACCCGCAAAGATGATGCCATTGCCTCTACGGCAAAATTCCGTGATTACGGACTCATGCTCAAGCGCATCGAGAAAGCCGTTCGACGGTTGTATGAAAACCACGACGTTGCTGGCCGTCTTCATGGCGGCGAGGTCATCGATCGTTATGGCTCTGACGCGCTGGAGATAGGCTGCGTAACCGCCTTCGAAAATCTCACGCATGTAAGCAAGGAGCCGTGTTAGGCCTGCGCCATCAACCAGAGAGACATCCGGATGGATATGAAAATAAGGATGATCGCCGAAATCGAACAGATTCGCGGTGTCGAGTATCTGCGGAAACAAAGTTACCACGCCGGTGCGCTGCGACAAGGCGAACATGTTGGCGTATGAAGACAGCCGGTTACCGAGATGCGCCCATTCCCAGCCTGCGACAAATCCCTGCGCGATGAAATCGTTCTCGACCTGCACAGGTTTGGGACGCCTTAACGGATCAGCATATTTCGTGGTTTTATGGCCTTGCTTGTCAGTCGATACGGATGCCAGGCAGCGTATCCAATCTTTAACCGCAGGCGCATATGAGTGGGCCGCTCTATCCTCGACATCATGATAGTCTGATTTACGCCATAGACCTTTCACGGCAGCAAAATCAGGCCGTTTACGTATCCGGTCGAAAAACTGCTCCATGCTTTTGCACTGGTAATGCATGAGTTTCGCAACGAGCCAATCCGCGTCATCCCGGGTGATACCTGGAGTTTCACTCCATTCGATAGGTTTGCCGTTGCAGTGAAAATATTTGTCCTGCGGTATGTCAAAACAATGGACGTTGATCCAGGAGGTCCCTATTTTGCCTGGCCGCACAAAGGTCTTGACATGCCTGTTGACGAGTTCCTGCTCACTGGCATGCCAGGTATAGGCTTCGACAGGTAGCGCATCGGGTTTCAGGAGATGCTCGCTGCTGCCGTAGTTGCACCAGTTCACCGCAACCGCATCGGCATCGGGGAACTGATCGAGAAACGCTGGGATATTGGGATTGTCGCCTTTAATCAGCAAATATTCATCCGAATCGAAAAAGCCCATCCACGCAAACTCGTTTTTGTAATGTTCGAGAGCGAATTGGTAAGAGGATTTCTGCCTTTTCTGAAATGTCACATCCGCAGGGCCGGCGGATTTGTGCAATCTGATATCCTGCAGGCCGGCGGCCTTCTGCAAAAGCTCCCAAGTCCCGTCTGTGGAGCCGTCATCGAAGACGATGCAGGCGTGCACGCCCAGGATGTGATACCAGGCCAGCCAGCAGAGTATGTCGTCGACTTCGTCTTTCACCACTAGCACGACAGCGCATTTTAAAGCGTTATATGGTGAAGCCTTCAGGAAGCGCGCAGCTTGGTCGTCGAAGATTTCATTACGGTCGTAGTCATGAAACATCTCCTGCAGCCGTTCGGTGTCATGATAGCCGCGCTCCAATTTCCTTTGCCAGTCAGACCAGGATTTCGTGAAATAATGATGCAGTTTGCCGCCTTCATAATCCGGTGCCGCCACCAGCAGCCCGCGCTCGTCCAGTAATAGAGCGCGCCCGATGAGGTCCTCATACGGTCCGGTCAGCAGGAACACATGAGGGTTCCTGCAAGCCGTCACGGCACCAGGGCGGATGATCGATTTGATATGCCGGTTCGGCCCGAAACCCGCATCCGAACGCCGCAGGTAACTCTCAACCACCAGCCCCGCCGGTATCTCGCGATGCCCGGAAGACCCGAAAATCGCCCAAGCGACTCCGACGCCGGCCGCCTCACTGCGGGCTTCCAGGCAGGATTTCAACGCCAACCCCTCATCCAGCACTAGAAACTCATCGGTATCGAAAAACGCCATCCAGTCGAATTCATCGCCGAACAGCGCAACCGCGTGGCTATAGGCGCGGCTCTGATAGTCGGGATCGGTCACATGCCAGTCCAGTATGCGGATATCCCGCGCCTCGGCAAAGCCAAGGGCGCGGTCAACCGTGGCGTCGGTGGAGGCGTTGTCCAGCAGGATCACGGTATCGAAGCCGATGGCGTATTGCCAGGCGATCCACTCGGCGATGTGGCGCTCCTCGTTCTTCACCACGGCAACACAGGCTAGCCTGGTCATGTACCGCCCCTGTCCATAACCGCCCCTTTGTCTCAACCTGACGTATCATTGTCCATACAGGCACGGCGCGGCCTCTGAAACATCCCCCTTGCGGCGGCAGCCTAATTAGGCCATCTACAAGCTAGGTGGCCACTCCGCTTTGCACGCCCTCAACCGGGCGCGGCCAAAGTGTTCAGCCACCCAAAACCAACTTCAGGCCTCCAAAAGGCCCCGAGATCAAGGACCGATGACCGCTCTGCCGCCTGGATTTATACATACCTGTTCTGGCATGGCGCGGTTAACGTCCCTCCACCCTTATACATCAGCAAAATTCTGCTCACCCGAGGCAGCGCCTGGCGCGCGCCCGCGGCTGGCAGTCCGGAGTTCCCTTTTACATGACCAAAAAAATTCTCATCGACGCCAGCCACGCGGAAGAAACCCGCGTCGTGGTGCTGGACGGTAACCGCCTAGAAGATTTCGACGTCGAGACCGCCACCAGAAAACAGATCAAAGGCAATATCTACCTCGCCAAGGTGATCCGGGTCGAACCCAGCCTGCAGGCGGCCTTCGTTGAATACGGCGGCAACCGGCACGGATTTCTCGCCTTTGGGGAAATTCACCCGGATTATTACCAAATCCCGGTAGCGGACCGCGAACGCCTGCTGGCCCAGCAGGCCGAGGAGGAGAGCGAGCCGGATGAAGCCGACTCGCCGCCGGCCGAGGCCCAAGCGCTGGAGGCAACGCCGGTCGAGATCATCGAGGCCGCTCCCCCGGATGAAACAGACGGCGAACCGGCGCTAGCCACGGATGAACCAATCGCCGATGCACCGGCCGCGTATGAACCCGTGGTCGAAGACGACGCCCCCCCTGCCGAAGCCGCCTCTGGCGAAGCGGGGGACGACGGCATGGACGAAATCAGCGAAGCCGAGCTGCCGGCTGCCCCGCCGCCGGAAAGCCTCGGCGGTGACGGCGACGACGATGCCGAGGCCCGCGAGCGCCGCCAGCGCCAGCGGTTCTTGCGCAACTACAAAATCCAGGACGTCATCCACCGCCGCCAGATCATGCTGATCCAGGTGGTGAAAGAGGAGCGCGGCAATAAGGGCGCGGCGCTGACCACCTATCTCTCGCTGGCCGGACGGTTTTCCGTGCTGATGCCGAATTCGCCCTCTGGCGGCGGGGTGTCGCGCAAGATCACCTCGGTGGCGGACCGGCGGCGGCTGAAGGAGGCGATGGCGGAGCTGGATGTGCCGGCCGGTATGGGGCTGATTGTCCGCACCGCCGGCGCCAACCGCCCGAAACCGGAAATCATCCGCGACTGCGAATACCTGCTGCGGCTGTGGGACGATATCCGCGAGCGAACCATGGAATCGATGGCACCGGCGTTGATCTATGAGGAAGCCAGCCTGATCAAACGCACCATCCGCGATGTGTATACGCGCGATGTGGAAGAGGTGCTGGTGGATGGGCAGGATGGCTACCGCGCGGCGCGCGATTTCATGCGCATGCTGATGCCGGCCAATGCCCGCAGGGTGCAGCTGTGGACCGACGGCCAGCCGCTGTTTTCCAAGCACCAGGTGGAAGCCCAGCTGGACGCCATGCTGAACCCGATCGTGCAGCTGCGCTCCGGCGGCTATATCGTCATCAACCAGACCGAGGCGCTGGTGGCAATCGACGTCAACTCCGGGCGCTCGACGCGCGAACGCAGCATCGAGGAGACCGCGCTGCGTACCAATCTGGAGGCAGCAGAGGAGACGGCACGGCAGTTGCGGATGCGCGATCTGGCCGGGCTGATCGTCATCGACTTCATCGACATGGAGTCGCGGCGCAATAATGTGGCGGTAGAGAAGCGGCTGAAGGAGTCGTTGAAGAACGACCGGGCGCGGATTCAGGTCGGCAATATCAGCCATTTCGGGCTGATGGAGATGAGCCGGCAGCGGTTGCGGCCGTCGCTGGCGGAAGCCTCGCTGGTGCTATGCCCGCATTGCGCCGGCATGGGCCATGTGCGCAGCGCCGAGAGCGCGGCCTTGCATATATTGCGGGCGATCGAGGATGAGGGGGCAAAATTCCGCGCCGCCGAGATCATGGTGTATTTGCCGCCGGAAGTGGCATTGTATTTGTTCAACCATAAGCGGGAGCGTCTGGCGGCAATCGAGCATCGTTATGCGATGCGGGTGGTTTTCACCGGCGACGCCGCGCTGACGGCATCGAATTTCCGCATCGACAAGCTGCGCAACCAGACCGTGAGCGTGCCGGCGGCACCGGTGCGGCAGATCGTGGCGGCGGCTGAGCCGGAGGGCGAGGCTGAGGTGGAAGATGTGGCTGAGGCCACGGCAGATACAGAGGCGGCAGCGGAGAGCGATATCGCGCAAGCCACCGATACGCCAGAGGAGGCCGAGCGCAAACGCCGCCGCCGCCGGCGGCGCGGCAAGCGGCGCACCGATGCACCGGTCGAAACGGCGGCAACTGCCGAAGCGCCGGTGGCTGACCAGCCAAGCGAGATCGACCTGGTGATGGCCGCCGAGATCGGCGAGACCCCAGCTGAAGAGCCGGTACGGCGGCGGCGTTCGCGCGGCGGCCGGCGGCGGCGCGGCGGTGAAGCCAGCCCGGCTGAGGACGCCGCAACGGATGAAGACATGCCGCAATCCACGCCGGCGCCGGTGCCGGCAGCTTGGTCTGAACCGGCACCTGAACCATACTATCGGGATGTGGCGGATATTTTCGAAGCGGCGGAACGGGCCGAAGCCGAGGCGTTGCGGATGAGGACCAGTGCGCGGATGTCCGGCACCCCGGAGCAGCCGGAAATACCAGCGCCATTGCCGGGGCCGGATATCCAGACCCCCTCGCCAGAGCCGGAATTGCCGGCGCCGGCACCGGTGCCGTCTCCGGAGCCGGAGCTGCCGGAAATCCCGCCGCCGCTGCCGGAGCCGGAGTTCCAGGCTTCCGGCGGAGAACCGGGCTTGATTATGGGCGAGCAGCCGGCCTTGAGTAGTGTCGTGCAGCCGGTATTGATCAGCCCGGATGCGCCGCTTGTGGATAAGAAGCGCGGCTGGTGGCGGCGCTAGGCAAGTCAGTTTACCCGGTTTACCTGGATTTTACTTGTAAATTGTTGTAAAGAGGCCACAGTAAACACGCGGTCATAAGGCCGTTTTGAGGAGCTAATCACGGTTATGGCTAATAATCCTTTCCAAAATTCCTATCGCACGGCGGCACCCGCCTATGCGTCCGCCAATACAGCGGTGCTGGATGCGGGGCTGCGGGCCTATATGCTGCGGGTGTATAATTGGATGGCCTCCGGACTGGTGTTGACCGGCATCATCGCCTTCGCCATCAGCCACACCTCGGCGATGAACGCCTTCTATCCGCTGGTACAGACCGCCGATGGCAGCCTGATCTATCGCCCGACCATGCTGGCCTATGCGGCGATCTTCTCGCCGATGGTGTTCGTGCTGGTGTTGAGCTTCGGCATCAACAAGCTATCCACCACCGCCGCACAGGCGTTGTTCTGGGCTTTTTGCGCCTGCATGGGCGCCAGTCTGACCAGCATTTTTGTGATCTATACGCAGACCTCGATTTCCGAAGTGTTCTTCATCACCGCCGGCACGTTCGCGGCCACCAGCCTATATGGCTACACCACCAAGGCGGATCTGACGAAGTTCGGCAGTTTTCTCATTATGGGGCTGATTGGCATCATTATCGCCTCGCTGGTGAATATCTTCCTGCACTCACCGGCGGTGGCGTTTGCCATCAGTATCCTCGGCGTGCTGATCTTCGTGGGTCTCACCGCGTATGACACGCAGCGGATCAAAACCAACTACATCCAGTTCGGCTCATCCTATGGTGATGCGATGGCCGGTAAACGCAGCGTTTACGACGCATTGCAGCTGTATCTGAACTTCATCAACCTGTTCATGTTCCTGCTGCAACTGTTTGGCCAGCGCAACAACCGATAAAGCCCACCCCCGCCAGTAAAATATGCGCTCTTCGGAGCGCATATTTTGCCTGCTAGAAATCTTGTGAGCATTCAGCCAGGAGTGAGGCCCTCGATTATTCGCTAGAGCGCGATATGTTGAGGTTGACGCAGGCGCGCCAACCTCAACGCGCTCCAGCTTTATAGGAGAGGCTGATTCACGCTCTCGGTTGCCGCGTTGACACGCGTCAACCTCAAACGATCAGGCTCTAAGCTGAGTCAGCTGGCGTGGGTTTCGAGGCCCGGCGCGCAGCGGCCTTTATGGCCGTGAGCCTCGGTGAGCGCAGAAAGCCGCGTCAAATGGCCAGCCTAGCGGATAAGCGAAGGTCTCACGCGGCCTGGGGGCCGATTTTGTGATAGCTGCGGCCGAAGTAGACCAGGCCGTGGGCGCCGGTGCCGAGGCGGATGGCTTTGACGCCGCAGAAGAACACGCTGTGGGTGCCGACTTCAGTGATCTGATCGATCGTGCAATCGAAGGAGGCGCCGGCGTTTTCCAGGGCGGGGGCGCCGGTGGACAGGCGCAGCCATGTGGCCATGGCGAAGCGTTCGGCCATCGGGATATTGCCGACGCTGGCAAACACCGGTGAGAGTTCCTGATGCTCCGGCGCCAGAACGTTGACGCAAAGGATGCGGTTTTTCTGGAAAGTCTCGCTCAGGCTGGCCGATTTATTGACGCAGACCAGCAGCGTGGGCGGCGTATCCGTAACGCTGGTGACAGCCGAGGCGGTGAAGCCGCCATCGCCGTCCGGGCCGGTGGTGGTGATGATGCAGACGGCAGCCCCCAGGCGGGACATCGCCTCACGATAGGTTTGCTTGTCGGCGGGGGCGAGTTCGGTCATGGCGCGATCCTCAAATACCATCTGACATTACTATGCCGCGGAAGCTGCTGGCAAGGCGGGCTCAGCCGGCCACAGCCAGGCGGCGCCGCGCACGCCTGAGGAATCGCCGTGTTTATTCTGCACGATCGGCGTGTTGATGACATCCGAGAAGGCGAAGGGTTTCATCAACACCGGCAGGTCGCGGTACAGATGCGCCATGTTCGACAGGCCGCCGCCGAGGACAATGACATCGGGATCGATGATGTTGGTGATCATGGCGAGCGCGCGGGCAACCCGTTCGGCATGGACCGCCAGCGCACGGATGGCAGCGGTCTCGCCGGCCAGGGCGCGGGCCGGGATGCTTCTGGCGTCGCGGGCGCCTTGCCCGTCGCATTCGAAGGCCAGGGCCGGGCCGGCGATGTATTTTTCGAGGCAGCCAACATGGCCGCACCAGCAGGGGCGCAGCGGCATTTCATCGAGGCGCGGCCAGGGCAAAGGGGTGTGGCCCCACTCGCCGGCGATGCTGTGGCGGCCTTTCAGGACCTTGCCATCGACCACGATGCCGCCGCCGCAGCCGGTGCCCATGATGACGCCGAAGACGATGCCGGCGCCAGCGGCCGCACCGTCAGTGGCTTCCGACAGAGCAAAGCAATTGGCATCGTTCTCAACCCGTACCGGGCGCTTCAACACCTCCGATAGATCGACATCGAACGGGTGGCCGTTCAGGCAGTTCGAGTTGGCGTTTTTGACCAACCCAGTGGCCGGGCTGATGGCGCCGGGAATGCCGACGCCGACGGTGGCGCGCGCACCGATCTCGGCCTCCACCTCGGCTACCAAAGCCGTAATGGCGGCGAGCGCGGCTGGATAACCAGGCGGGGTGGGATAGCGGCGGCGCAGGATTTCCTCGCCCTTGTGACCCAGAAGAAGAACCTCGATTTTCGTGCCGCCGAAGTCGATACCAATGCGATAGCTCATAACGGTAATGTTGCCGCTTTTGGGCGCAGGCTCAAGTGGAGGAAGGAAGATGAGGAAAGCGCTGGTTTTTTGTGAACAAAAGTAGTGCTTTCTGTTACCCTAGTTTTTATGTCGGAAATGCTGATCGATGCGCAGTTCATGAAAACGCCGATGCCGGTATTGCGGGCGGCGCGGGCGTTGCGGGGGATGGCGGGGGGCGAGAAGCTGCGGGTGCTGGCGACGGACCCGGCTTCGGTCGCGGATTTCCGGGATTTTTGCAAACGCACCGGGCATGCGCTGGTGGCGGCGAGCGAGGTGAAGGGCGTGTTCAGTTTTACCATCAGGTGCAAAGCATGACGGTTGCTTTGTTCAGCCACGATTCAGCGCTTGGGCATGACACCGGGCCAGGGCATCCGGAAAGCAAGGCGCGCTACGCCGCGGTGATGCAAGCGCTGGCGGCGGCGGAATTTGCCGGGCTGGTACGGCAGGAGGCGCCTCTGGCGCCGGTGGAGGCGCTTTATGCGGCGCATGAAGCATCGCATGTGGATGGCGTGCTGGCGATGGCGCCCCTGGGGGCCGAGTTGCTGGCGGTCGATGCCGATACCATGGTCAGCGCCGGCTCTCGCGAAGCGGCGTTGCGGGCGGCCGGCGGGGCAATGGCGGCGGTGGATACGGTGATAAGCGGGGATGCCAAGGCAGCGTTCGTGGCGATGCGGCCGCCGGGCCACCATGCGGAGCGGGACCGGGCGATGGGGTTCTGCCTGTTCAATAACGCCGCGGTGGCAGCGCTGCACGCGCGGGCGCGTTGGGGGTTGCGGCGGGTGGCGGTGGTGGATTTCGACGTGCATCACGGCAACGGCACCCAGGATATTTTCTGGAATAATGCGGAGTTGTTTTATGCCTCGTCGCACCAGCATCCTTGCTATCCCGGCACCGGCATGGCGCATGAACGCGGGGTGGCGGGCAATATCGTGAATGCGCCGCTGGCGCCGGGCACTGGCAGCGCTACCTTCCGGGCGGCCTGGGAAGCGGTAATACTGCCGGCGCTGATGGCGTTCGAGCCGGAACTGCTGATCATTTCCGCCGGCTTCGATGCGCATGTGGACGATCCGCTGGCGCAACTGCGGCTGGAGGAGGCGGATTTTGCCTGGGTGACGGAAAAACTGGTGGCGGCGTGCCCGGGGCGCGTGGTTTCACTGCTGGAGGGCGGCTACGATCTGGCGGCGCTGGGCGCCTGTGTTGCGGTGCATGTGCGCGGGCTGATGGCCAACTGAATTTTACACATAGTTGTGTGTTTCGGGTGGGGCTTGTAGTCAGTCTGCAATGACGACAAGCGATATAGATGAGCTATCCTTCGAGGATGCATTGGGCGCTTTGGAGGCGATCGTGCGGGGCCTGGAAACGGGCCAGCAGAAGTTGGCCGATGCGATCGCCGCCTATGAGCGGGGCACGGCCTTGAAAAAACATTGTGAAGCGAAGCTGGCCGAGGCCGAAGCGCGCGTGCAGGCGATCGTGGTGCGTGGCGACGGGTCGCTGGCGCTGAAATCCGGAGAATGACGATGGCGCTGGACCTGGTGAAGACGGCCGATGTGCTGGGTGAGGCCATGGCGGCAGCGGCACAGCTGGTGGAGGCCCAGCTGGACGCGTTGCTACCGCTGCCGGATGCGGCAGAGGCCAGGCTGATCGAGGCGATGCGCTACGCCGTGCTGGGCGGCGGCAAACGCCTGCGCGCCTTCGTGGTGATGGAGAGCGCGCAATTATTTGCCGTCAACCGCACCTGTGCAGCCCGCGTGGCGGCAGCGGTGGAGATGCTGCATGCCTACTCACTGGTGCATGATGATCTGCCGGCGATGGACGACGACGACCTGCGCCGCGGCAAGCCAAGCTGTCACAAGGCCTTCGATGAAGCCACCGCGATTTTGGCTGGGGATGCGCTGCAGACCTTGGCCTTCGAGGTGCTGGCCGATGGGGATACCCATGCCGACGCGCAGGCCCGCTGCGAGTTGGTAACGGCATTGGCTGTGGCCGCCGGGGCGCGCGGCATGGCCGGCGGGCAGATGATCGACATGCTGGCGGCAGGGCAAACTCTGGGCGCCCCGGAAATTACCCGGTTGCAAGCGCTGAAAACCGGGCGGTTGATCCAGTTCAGCGCCGAGGCCGGGGCGATACTGGGCAGGGCCTCGCAGCACCAGCGTCATGTCATCTGCGCTTACGGGCGAGAACTGGGCGGTGCATTCCAAATCTACGACGATGTGCTGGACGAAGCCGGCTCGGTCGCTGAACTGGGCAAGACCGCCGGTAAGGATGCCGCGCAAGGCAAAGCAACCATGGTCTCGATCCTGGGGCTGGAACGGGCGCGGGCGCAGGCAGAACACCTGGCAGAACAAGCCGCCCAGCATCTCGAAAGCTTCGGCGAACGGGCAGAGCTGCTGCGGCTGCTGGCACGGTTTACGGTGACGAGGAAAAGTTAAGGCTGGCTAAGGAAGCTCTGCTTTTTTAAAAAAAGCAGCAAAAAACTTTTGATTCCTTTGGGCCTGGGGCGTGATGAGGACAAAGCTTAGGGCTAAAGGAATTTTATGCTGGGCCATGGGCGTTACGCCGATTACGCCTGAAATCATGATTTTTAAAAGCTTTTTGCTGGGCTTGGGGCGTTGGGTAGTTTCAGCCCCAGCTCCCAAGGGGCAAAAGTTTTTTGCTGCTTTTTTTCCAAAAAAGCAGTGCTTGCTTACGCTTCCCTTAAATCCAGATGGCGGTCGATACGGTCCAGGCGTTCGCCTTGACGGTCGATGGTGATTTGCAGGCGAGCATCTGATTCGGTGAGGGTTACCAGATCGCGTTTAACGGCATTCAGGCCGGTCTCGACGGCGCTCATCCGGCCTTTAAGGTCGCGGATATCGGCGCCCATATTGTCGACTTTTTCGTCGATCCGACGAAGGTAGCGTAGGATGAGGTTTTCCGGTTCGTCGGCCATGTTGGCAGGATAGTCAGGAGGAGGATGGGCGGCAATGGAAATTTGGGCAGAGGCTTGATGGCGAAACGGCGAGCGGATGTGGTGCTGGTGGAGCGCGGGCTGGTGGAGAGCCGGGCCCGGGCACAGGCCTTGATTATGGCGGGGCTGGTGTTTTGCGGGACCGTGCGGGTGCTCAAGGCGGGTGAGATGGTGGCGGAGGATCAGGCGCTGATGGTCAAAGGCCAGGCGCATCCCTGGGTGTCGCGCGGAGGAGTTAAGCTGGCGCATGGGCTGGCGAATTTCGGGTTGTCGGCGGCGGGGCGGGTTGGTCTGGATGTGGGGGCTTCGACCGGCGGGTTTACCGATGTGCTGCTGCACGGCGGCGCGGTGCGGGTGCATGCGGTGGATGTGGGGCATGGGCAGTTGGCGTGGAAGCTGCGCAGCGATGCGCGGGTGCGGGTTTATGAGAAAACCAACGCGCGACATTTGACGGCTGAGATGATCGGCGAGCCGGTGAATGCGGTGGTCTGCGATGCCAGTTTCATTGGTTTGCAGGTGGTGCTGCCGGCGGCGCTGAGCTTGTGCGCGCCCGGAGCGTTTGCGGTGGCGTTGATCAAGCCGCAATTCGAGGCGGGGCCGGAGCAGGTGGGCAAAGGCGGGGTGGTGCGGGATGCCGCCGTGCATGCGGCGGTCTGCGCGAAGATCGAGGATTGGTGGATCGGGTTGCCGGGGTGGCGGGTATTGGGGGTGACGCCAAGCCCGATCACCGGGCCGGAAGGCAATGTAGAATTTCTCATCGGTGCGATATTCGATCAAAAGTAAGCAGCAGCTTTTTTAAAAAAAAGCTGCGCAAAAAATTTAGCCATGCTGTTACGGGGCTTTAAAGCGCCAGAGCCTCAGTCCCAGATTCATAAAGTTTTTTTGCTGCTTTTTGTTCACAAAAAGAAGTGCTTACCTAGCTTCTATATGCGCTCGCTGATCGCGATGGCGGCCTGGCAGCCGGTGGTGATGATTTGGGTAAGCAGCCGGTAGCCGGGGGCTTGTTCGGCGCCGTTGGCGAGGGCGGTGTCGCGGTGGTCCAGCTCTTCGGCGCGGAAGCTGGCGATGGTGGCGCGTAAGGGGGCTTCGCTATCGTCCAGAGCGGCTTCCTGGCTGGCGTAATGGGTGTTGATGACGTTTTCGACCGCGACGGTGCAGGCCATGGCAGCGCGCGGGCCGAGGGCGGCGGTGGCGGCACCTAAAGCATAGCCGGCGAGGCGCCAGAGCGGCAACAGGGCGGTGGGGCGGACGCGGCGGCTGGCGATCAGCTGGGCGAAGGTATCGAGATGGTGTTGTTCCTGGGCCTGCATGTGGCGGATGGTCTCGCCATGCGCGGTGCGGCCGAGGATGGCGAGCTGGCCGGCGTAGATTTGCGCGGCACCGTATTCGCCGGCGTGGTCGACGCGGATGAAATGGTCGATGGCGGTCATGCGTGGGCCTTTCTGTTGCTGAACAGATAGGCCGTCAGCAGTAAAGCGAAAGCCAGCGCATACAGGAGATTCATCATGGCCATGGAGATGGGCAGATGGGGGATCAGGTAAGTGGGATCATCGCAGGGTTTGGCGGGCGTAAGCGGCAGGGCCGCACCGGGGGTGAGGAAGCCGTTGCATTCGGGCAGCGGGCTGCGCCACCAGTGGAATTCCACGCCGGTATGGGTGAAGGCCAGGCCAGCGGCGGCGAGCAAAGTAAGGATTGAGACTAGGAGCAGTAGGCGGGTCGCGGGTCGCGGCAGCAGGTAGCCAAGAATGCCGAGGGCGATGACGATGCGGTAGGGCCAGCGTTCCAGGAGGCAGAGCGGGCATGGGGCGAGACCCATCTGGTCCTGCACGTAATAGGCGACGCCAAGGGCGGCCAGGGCGGCGAAACAGCTGGCCAGGGCCAGCCGGTTGAGTGAGAGCCTCACAGGATGAACCGGCTGAGATCGCCTTTCGCGGCCAGCGGGGCGACGCGCTCGTTCACATAGGCGGCGTCCACCGCGATGATATCGCCGGCGCGGTCCGTGGCGGTGAAGCTGATCTCCTCCAGCAGTCTTTCGAGCACGGTGGCGAGGCGGCGGGCGCCGATATTTTCGATACGGTCGTTGATATCGTAGGCCAGGCCGGCCAGCGCATCGACGGCGTCATCGGTGAAGCTGAGGGCGACATGTTCGGTGTTCAGCAGAGCGGAATATTGCTTGAGCAGGGAATGTTCCGGCTCGGTGAGAATGCGGCGGAAGTCTTCGCGCGACAGGGCGGAGAGTTCGACGCGGATCGGCAGACGGCCTTGCAGTTCCGGCAACAGGTCGGACGGTTTGGCGATGTGGAAGGCGCCGGAGGCGATGAACAGTATGTGGTCGGTCTTCACCGGGCCGTATTTGGTGGTGACGGTGGTGCCTTCGATCAACGGCAGCAGGTCGCGCTGCACGCCTTCGCGGGAGACGTCGCCGCCCCGGAAGCCGTTCTCGGTTTTGGCGCAGATTTTGTCGATTTCATCGAGGAACACGATGCCGTTGTTTTCGGCATGATGCAGGGCGTCCTTGGTCAGTTGGTCGTTATCCAGCAGGCGGTCGGCCTCCTCGCGCTCTAACGCACGGCGGGCATCCGGCACCTGCATTTTGCGCTTTTGCGCAGGGCGGCCGAACATGCCCTTCATCATGTCGTTGAGATTGATGGCACCGTTGGCCGGCATATCGATCATGCCGATCGGCGTGCCCTGGGATTCCGCGATGGCGACTTCGATTTCCTTGTCCTCGAGTTCGCCGGCGCGCAGCATGCGCTTGAATTTGACGCGGGTGTCGGCACTGGCCCCCTCCCCCACCAACGCCGCCAGGATGCGGTCTTCGGCAGCGAGTTCGGCTTTGGCTTCGACACCTTTGCGGTTCTGCTCGCGCAGCATGGTAATCGAGGCTTCGATGAGATCGCGGATGATGGATTCGACATCGCGGCCCACATAGCCGACCTCGGTGAATTTGGTGGCTTCGACCTTGATAAAGGGCGCCTGTGCGAGGCGCGCCAGGCGGCGGGCGATTTCGGTTTTGCCGCAGCCGGTGGGGCCGATCATCAGGATGTTCTTCGGCACCACCTCCTCGCGCATCGCCTCCGGCAGCTGCAGGCGGCGCCAGCGGTTGCGCAAGGCGATGGCAACGGCGCGCTTGGCGTCATGCTGGCCGATGATGAAGCGGTCGAGTTCGGAGACGATTTCGCGGGGGGAATAGGTCGGGACGTCGATCACAGGGTTTCAACAATCAGGTTGTAGTTGGTATAAATGCAGATATCAGCGGCGATTTTCATGGCGCGGCGGGCGATGTCCTCGGCGCCGAGGTCCGGCACCGTCATCAAGGCGCGGGCGGCGGACAGCGCGTAATTGCCGCCGGAGCCGATGGCGATGATGCCGTCTTCCGGCTCCAGTACGTCGCCATTGCCGGTGAGGGTGTAGGCATGCGCGGCGTCGGCGACGATCAGCATGGCCTCCAGGCGGCGCAGGTAGCGGTCGGTGCGCCAGTCTTTGGCCAGTTCGACGCAGGCGCGCTCCAGCTGGTTGGGAAAGCGTTCGAGCTTGGCCTCCAGGCGTTCGAGCAAGGTGAAGGCATCGGCGGTGGCGCCGGCGAAGCCTGCCAGCACCGTGCCATTGCCGATGCGGCGCACTTTACGGGCGTTGCCTTTGACAACGGTGTTGGCGAGGCTGACCTGGCCATCGCCGGCCAGTGCCACCTGGCCGTCGCGGCGGACGCAGAGAATGGTCGTGCCATGCCAGCCGACCGGATCAAGAGGATTTGTCATGGAGGGGAGATGGCATTTGGGTAAGCCAGCGGCAAGGGGTGCAAGGCTGGGGTGTAAAACTGGTTGACGTGAGTACGGCTAAGCCGTATATATCATCGCTCGATGCAATTTGAGTTCGATGCGGCCAAGGATGTTGCAAACATAGACAAACACGGCGTTTCGCTGAGTTTTGCGAGGATTGTTTTCGAAAACCAGATCGGCTCGATCAAAGATGACCGGAAGGATTATGGCGAAGTGCGGTTCAATGCGTTTGCCCGTATCAACAATCGGCTTTTTGTTTGCACCTATACGATGCGCGGCAACATCTACCGGATTATTTCCGTCCGGAAAGCAGGCAGGCAGGAGCAAAGACCATGGCAATTGTAAAAGTGACTCGTGAGATGGCCGAGCAGGCAGTGCGCGAGATCGATTGGGCCAGAATTGACGCGCAGACAGATGAGGACATCGCCCGCAATGTCGCCAGCGACCCTGACGCGACGCCGCTCTGGACGGAAGCCGAAACCGTGGGGGCCATGGCGCGAACGGTGCGTAAGCAAATGGAATTGACGCAAGCGGAATTTGCCGCACGGTTTCGCATCCCGATCGGGACGCTGCGGGACTGGGAACAGGGACGAAAACAGCCGGATGCCACGGCGCTGGCCTTTCTGCGGGTGATTGCGCGCCATCCGGAGATGGTGGCCGAAGCGCTGGGCGGGTAAGTTTGCTTGGCTTTGCCTGATCGTTGCGCTACTGCCGGATGATGAGCCGGACCGCAACGATCACCCGCAAAACCGCCGAGACCGATATCACCCTCACGCTGGACCTGGACGGCACGGGCCAGGTGAAAGCAGAAACCGGAATTGGATTTTTCGACCATATGCTGACCGCCTTGGCGCGCCATGGGCTGTTCGACCTAACGGTGGCTGCCGCCGGCGATCTGCATATCGACGCCCATCATACAGTCGAGGACATCGGTATCGTGCTGGGCCAGGCGTTGCGGCAGGCCTTGGGCGAAAAGCGCGGCATCACCCGTTTCGGCCAGGCCACGGTTCCTATGGATGAGGCGCTGGTGGAAGCGGTGATCGACCTCTCCGGACGGGCCTTCACCAGCTGGGCGGTGGAATTTCCGCGGCCGATGCTGGGCGGCATGGATACCCAGCTGTTCGAGGAATTCTTCCGGGCCTTTGCCGGCAACGGGCTGTTCAACCTGCATGTGGTGCAGCGCGCCGGAAGCAACGCGCATCATGTCGCCGAGGCGGCGTTCAAAGCGGTGGCGCGGGCCTTGAAAATGGCGGTGGCCTTGGAACCGCGCGCCGCGGGGGCGATCCCTTCGACCAAAGGCAGCCTCTGATTTGCTAATCGCCGTTGTCGACTACGGGAGCGGTAACCTGGCATCGGCAGCGCGCGGATTGAGGCTGGCCGCCGAGCGGCTGGAGCTCGACGTGGCCGTGCAGATCACCGCCGAACCGGACATGGTCGCCGGCGCCGATCGGATCGTGCTGCCGGGGCAAGGCGCGTTTGCCGATTGCGTGGCCGGCATCGCCGCGATCGATGGGCTGGCCGAAGCAATGACGAAAAATGTTGCCGCAGGCACGCCGTTTCTCGGCATCTGCGTCGGCATGCAGCTGATGGCCATGCGCGGGCTGGAACACGGCACCACACCAGGATTTGGCTGGATCGACGGGCAAATCGCCCCCTTGGCCGATGCCATGGCCGCCCCCGGCTTGCGCCTGCCGCACATGGGCTGGAATGAGCTGCTGTTCACCCCCGGCAGCCACCCCCTGCTGGATGGCCTGCACCCAGGCGACCACGCCTATTTCGTGCATTCCTACGCCCTGCAAGGCAGCAACCAGGCCAACATCATCGCCACCACCGACTATGGCGGCCCGGTGACAGCCATGGTGGCAAAACACAATATGGCCGGCACCCAGTTCCACGTGGAGAAAAGCCAGGAAACCGGCCTGCGGATTTTGAGTAATTTTCTCCGGTGGGAGCCGTAAGCCAAGAAAGCAAGCACTGCTTTTTTGAAAAAAAGCAGCAAAAAACTTTTGATCCTTATGGCCATGGGCGTTGACGCTGACAACGCCGGGGGCAGAGCATAAATTTCATGCTGGGCCATGGGCACTGGGCCGACAGCGCCCCAGGCCCCAACTCATAAAGTTTTTTTGCTGCTTTTTGTTCACAAAAAGCAGGGCTTCCTTCCTCTCCCGCTAAAGTTTAATCTCCTGCCGCTTGATAACAGGGGCGTCTCGCGCGATGAGGCAGCCGTGAAACAGGATTTACCCCCACCCGCCACGTTGACCGCCGAGCGGCTTGAGCGGTTTGAAGATGGCGAGATACATCAGATTGCCGAGGCGGCGGTGGCGGCGATTTTGGATGGCGGCGGGTTCGGCTGGGTAAAAGCGCCGAAAGCGGCGGTGCTGGAGCAGTATTTCCGGGGTGTACTGCTGGTGCCGGAGCGCGAATTGATTGTCGGGCGTATGGATGGGGTGATTTACGGAGCGGTGCAGCTGCTGCGGCCGTCCCGAAATAATGAGGCGCAGGCGTTTGCGGCGACTTTGATGCATAATTTCGTAGCCCCTTATGCGCGGGGGCATGGGCTGGCGCAGCTGATCATCGCGCGGGCCGAGGAGCGGGCGCGGGGTTTGGGGTTTCATGTGCTGAATTTGGATGTGCGGGAGACGCAAACGGCGGCGATCAGCCTGTTCGAGCGGGCCGGGTTTGCCCGCTGGGGCACGCATCCGGCCTATGCGCGGGTGAAGGGCGAGACCATCGCGGGGCATTTTTATACCAAAAGGCTGGGCCGCTGATGCTGATTTTATATCCGGCGATCGACCTGAAGGATGGCGCCTGCGTGCGGCTGAAGCAGGGCGCGATGGGCCAGGCGACGGTCTACGGCAAAGATCCGGCGGCCCAGGCGCTGCTGTGGCAGAGCCATGGGTTCGGCTGGGTGCATGTGGTGGATTTGAACGGGGCGTTTGCCGGGCGCACGGAAAATGGCCCGGCGGTACGGGACATTTTGGCAGCGGTGAATGTGCCGGTGCAGCTGGGCGGCGGCATACGCGACATGGGCGGCGTGGAATACTGGCTGGCTGCCGGGGTGAGCCGGGTGATACTGGGCAGTGCGGCGGCGAAGAATCCGCAACTGGTGCGGGAGGCGGCATACCGGTTTCCGGGGCGGATCATGGTCGGAATTGACGCAAGGGATGGCATGGTGGCGACCGAGGGCTGGGCTGAGACATCCGCTCTGAACGCGGTCGATCTGGCGATCCGGCTCGAGGATGCCGGCATTGCCGGGATTATCTACACCGATATCGCGCGCGACGGTATGTTGAGCGGGCTGAATATCGCCGAGACGGCCGGCCTGGCAAGCCAGGTGAGCGTGCCGGTGATTGCTTCCGGCGGGGTTTCCGGCCTCGCGGACATCGTGGCGCTGAAGGATGCGGCCAGGATGCGGCCAAATTTGAGCGGGGTGATCATCGGGCGGGCGCTGTATGACGGCAGCCTGTCGCCGTATGACGCGCTGGGCGCATGTTGAAGCTGCGGGTGATCCCCTGCCTGGACGTGAAGGACGGCCGGGTGGTGAAGGGGGTGAACTTCGTGGCGTTGCGCGATGCCGGAGACCCGGTGGAGCAGGCCGCGGTGTACGATGCGGCGGGGGCGGATGAGCTGACGTTTCTGGACATCACGGCCAGCCATGAAAATCGGGATACCATACTGGATGTGGTGTCCCGCACCGCCGAGCGGGTGTTTCTGCCGCTCACCGTGGGCGGCGGCATACGGGAGGTGGCGGATATGCGGCGGCTGCTGCTGGCAGGGGCGGATAAATGCAGCATCAATTCGGCGGCGGTGACGCGCCCGGAGCTGGTGGCCGAGGCGGCGCGCAAATTCGGCTCGCAATGCGTGGTGGTGGCGATCGACGCGCGGGCGGTGAGCCCCGGCAAATGGGAGGTATTCACCCATGGGGGCAGGCAGGGCACCGGGATCGACGTGGTGACGTGGGCACAGCGCATGGAGACTCTGGGAGCGGGCGAAATTTTGCTGACCTCGATGGACCGCGACGGTACCGGGACGGGATTTGACATCTCGTTACTGCGGGCGGTTTGCGGGGCGGTGCGGTTGCCGGTGATAGCCTCCGGCGGGGTGGGCAGCCTCGCGCATTTCGTCGAGGGTGCTAAGGCCGGGGCCAGCGGTTTGTTGGCGGCCAGTGTATTTCACTTCGGAAATTTTACCATCGGCGAGGTGAAAGGCGCTTTGGCGGCAGCGCGCTTGCCTGTGCGGCTGGCTGGAGCAAATATGATAACTGTCGACTCGGACGGACATTGATGGCGAAGAATTCATACAACAAGGTTTCCAAAGCGCGGCCCACCGGGGTTTCCGTAATGGCCGTGCCGCCGCCTTCCATCGCGCCGGATGCGCGGGTGCTGGACCGGTTGTGGGCGACCGTGTTGTCACGCAAGAATGCCGACCCGGCTCTGAGCCATTCAGCACGGCTGCTCTCGCGCGGGACCGCGAAGATCGCGCAGAAATTCGGCGAAGAAGCGGTGGAATGCCTGATCGAGGCGGTGGGCGGGCATCGCAACGCGCTGATCGGCGAAAGTGCTGATGTCCTCTACCATCTTCTGGTATTATGGGTGGATGCAGGGCTGCGGCCGGAACAGATCTGGTCGGAGCTGAGCCGGCGGGAAGACATGAGCGGGATTGCCGAAAAAGCCTCACGCTCTCTGCTGGCCGGGTTTGCCACCACCAAAATACCGTGATGACCGAAATTTCCGGCCTGCCGCCTTATGATGACGGCAATATCTTCGCGCGAATTTTACGCGGCGAAATTCCGGCAAAGATAATACATGAAGACGATTACGCGCTGGCGTTTTACGATGTGAGCCCGCAAGCCCCGGTGCACGCACTGGTAATCCCCAAAGGCCGATACGTCAGCGCCGCAGATTTCAGCGCCTGTGCAACCGATGAGGACATAGCAGGATTTCACCGCGCCGTGGCGCTGGTGGCCAAGCAGTTAGGGTTGGAGACCAACGGCTACCGGCTGATTTCCAACATGGGCCCACACGGACACCAGCAGGTGCCGCATTACCACGTGCATATACTGGCAGGCCAGGCTTTGGGAGCGATGCTGGTTAAGTAAGAAAGTAAAAAAGCAGAAAAAACTTTTACGAGTCTCGGTCGGGGTGCGTCAGTTCGAGGCCTGCTCATCGCGCTGGATGCTGTCGGGAGAACGCCAGGCGGCAATGAGCCGGTTCAAGCGTCGCCGCGCCGGGGATTCGACAATGTAGAAGCTGGCCAGAGCGAAGAACATTGCTATGGCGAGATGGGCCAGCCGAAGCAATGGTGAACCGCCTAGTTTTGCAAATGGCTGTTGCCATAGATAAATCGAATAAGACCACATGCCGGCGCGCAGCAGCATCGGGCTTTCAAAAAAGCGCAGTACCAAAGGCGGCGCGCGGGCCATGAGGACAAGCGATACCGCCAGACAGAAGGTGCCCAAGCTGTATTTGATGGGGTCCGGGACAAAATTTACATTCAGCAACAACCCAAGTGCCGCCAGCAGTACCGGCAACCAGGTCCATGAAAATGCCGCAGGCGTATGCTTATGAAATTGCAAATAGGCTATGACGCCCAGAAGTAGCGAAGCGCCACGTACATCCGTGCGCCAGTAGACCTGGTAATAACCATAGCCGGCAATCGTCTGCACGATCCCGATGGTGATGCCGATTGCAGCCAAAGCTGTAAATACCGGGATCAGCGGCAATGGTTTCCGGCGATGCACCAATGCGACCAGGCCGAGGAGAAGGTACATGTGCTCCTCGATGCATAGCGACCAGATATGATCGAGGACAGGGCTGCGGCCGATCCAGAACTGCGCGTAGTTTGCTGTAAAGGTGATCGCGCTTAGATATTGAGATGCCGTGGGGTCGTTCCCACGCCACGAGGCGGTGGCAAGAAGCAGAGAGGCGAACACAAAGACTGCCGGATAGACACGCGAAAACCGGCGCGGGAAGAAAGTGGAAAGCGGCGTTTCGCGGATAAAAAGTATCTCCGCCATCAACCGCCCGCTCAGCACGAAGAATAGTTCGACGCCGAAGCGGCCAAGGTTGATGAAATGCGCGGTGCCGAAATGCGCGGCCAGGACGAACAACACGGCGCAACCACGCCATGCATCAAGATAAGCCAAACGTTTCATACGGGTCCTGGTTTAAATTACTTTAGATAATAGCTATAAGAACTGCTTTTTTGTAAAAAAGCAGCAAAAAACTTTTGATCCACCGGGTCTGGGGTGTGGTGAGCGAACGCCTTATGGCGGAGGGTTAATTTGATTTAGCTGTCGATTATTTCTACGGCGCAACTGCGCAATAACCGAATCAAAAGCCATCGAGTGTTTCTGAGTGCTAATGGCGAATTTTATTGAAGATTTGGA
Source organism: Acetobacteraceae bacterium (assembly GCA_965231175.1). Taxonomy (GTDB): domain Bacteria; phylum Pseudomonadota; class Alphaproteobacteria; order Acetobacterales; family Acetobacteraceae; genus Acidocella. The sequence continues at coordinate 605,981 of CBDDMJ010000002.1, forward strand.
CCATGACAGTAATAATATTGCGCCTAAAGTCAAAATTCCTCAGACCCAGATTCAAAAAGTTTTTTTGCTTCTTTTTGTTCACAAAAAGAAGGCGCTTGCTTGTTTCCTTACCCCTCGTAATTATCCGCCACCAACCGGTCCAGCAACCGCACGCCGAACGCTGTCGCACCTTTGGGCGTGATTGGCGCGTCCTTGGTGGCCCAGGCCATGCCCGCGATGTCAAGGTGGGCCCAGGGTTTGGCGTTGACGAAGCGTTGCAGGAACTGGGCGGCGGTGATGGAGCCGCCGGCACGGCCGCCGCCGATGTTTTTGACGTCGGCGATGGGGGAGTTGATTTCCTTGTCGTAGGACTCGCCGAGCGGGACAAGCGGCATGCGCCAGAGTTTTTCGCCGGTGGTGGCGCCGGCGGCGAGGAGTTTTTCCGAGAGGTCGTCGCTGTTGCTGAACAGGCCGGCGTATTCATGGCCGAGGCTGACGATGATGGCGCCGGTGAGGGTGGCGAGGTCGATCATCAGTTTGGGGACGAAACGTTCCTGAGCGTAGAACAGCACATCGGCCAGCACCAGGCGGCCTTCGGCGTCTGTGTTGAGGATTTCGATGGTCTGGCCGGAATAGGATTTCACCACGTCGCCGGGGCGGGTGGCGGTGGAGGACGGCATGTTTTCAGCAAGGCCGACCAGACCGACGGCGTCGACGCGGGCTTTGCGGCCGGCCAGGGCCGCCATCAGGCCGATGACGGTGCCGGCGCCGGCCATGTCCCATTTCATGTCTTCCATGCCGGCGGCGGGTTTGATGGATATGCCGCCGGTGTCGAAGGTGACGCCCTTGCCGACGAAGACGATGGGGTCTTTGGGTTTTTTCGGCTTTTTGGCGTCCTCGCGAGGGACGCCGGAGGCGCCGAGCCATTGCATGACCACCATGCGAGAGTCCCGCGCACTACCCTGGCCGACGCTGAGCAGCGAGCCGAAGCCGAGTTTTTCCATGTCTTTTTCGGTGAAAATTTCGACCTTGACGCCGAGTTTTTTCAAGCTCTCGGCGCGCTCTGCCATTTCCTCAGGGTACAGCACGTTGGCGGGTTCGGTTACCAACTCGCGGGTCAGTTCCACACCCGCGGCAACGGCTGCCAGCGGAGCGTAGGCGGCGCGGGATTTGACCGGGTCTGCGGCCAGGATGGTGAGGCGGGTGAGGCGGGATTTTTCATCGTCCTTCTGGGTGGTGCGGTATTTGTCGAAGCGCCAGGCGCGCAAGCGGGCGCCGAGGCCGAGGTGAGCGGCGAGCGTGGGGTCCAGGCTGTCGGCGATCAGCACGGCTTCCGGCTCTCTTGCCAGGGCGGCAGCGGCGGTGCCGCCAAGGTCTTCGGCCTGTTTAGCGTTCAGCGTATCCTTGCCGGTGCCGAGTACCAGAATTTTCTTCAGGCCGGCGGGGGCGAGCAAGGTGGCCGACTGGCCGGTTTTGCCGGTGAATTGCGCAGCTTCCAGCGCCCGGCGCAGCCCACCGCCCAGTGTTTCATCCAGCGTTGCCGCGAGGCCGGATAATTCGAGTCCTTCGGCGATGGAGAGGATGAGACTGCCGGTTTTCGGCAACACAGCTTTGGCGAAGGCGATATCCAGCATAAAAATCTCCGGGTTATATGACGGTATCATAACAGCGGAATGGCGCTTGGCGAATGGAGGCAAGCCAGCTTACTATCGGACCTATGGATGATGAAGCATTAGCAGCGCTGTGCGTGCGTTTGGTGGAAGCGGCTGCGGCCGAGATTTTGGCGGTGCGGGAGGCCGGGTTTACCGTGCAAGCCAAAGGCGACATGACGCCGGTGACGCTGGCGGATATGCGGGCCGAGGCGGTCATTGTGGCCGGTCTGCGGGCGGCGGTGCCAGAAATACCGGTAATTGCCGAGGAAGAGGTGGCTGCGGGGAAGATCACCGCGCCTGGTGAGGCGTTCTGGCTGGTTGACCCGCTGGACGGCACCCGGGAATTTGCTGCCGGGCGCGCAGAGTTTGCGGTGAATATCGGCCTGGTGCGGCATAACCGGGTGGTGCTGGGGGCGGTGGCGGCACCGGCGGCGCATGAGGTGTATTATGGCATTGTCGGGGTGGGGGCGTGGAAAAAAACCACAGCCGGAACCACCGCCATTACCGCGCGCCGGGCACCGCCTGAGGGGCTGACGGTGATGGCCTCGCGGCATTATGCCGATGACCCGGAACTGGCTTCGTTTCTTGAAAATTATGATATCGCTTCGGTAACGAATATCGGCTCGGCGTTGAAATTCCTGGCGCTGGCAGACGGGCGGGCGGATTTTTATCCGCGGCTTGGGCGCACGCTGGAATGGGATACGGCGGCCCCGCAGGCGGTGCTGGAAGCCGCCGGCGGCTGTGTGCTGACGCTGGATTGCGAGCCGTTGCTGTATGGCAAGGCAGGGTTTGAGAATCCGCATTTTCTGTGCCACGGCCTGCTGCCATGATTATCTACCGGCTCGGCTCGCTGGGAGACACGGTGGTCGCCCTGCCGGCGCTGCGGCTGATCGCACAGGCGTTTCCGCACGAAAAACGGATTATGCTGACCGAGTTCAATGTCAATTCTAAAGCCGCGCCGATGGCGGCGATTCTGCAGCATACGCAGCTGGTCGATGAGTATGTGCAATATCCGCTGAATTTAAGAAGTTTCAAGGAAATCCTGGCATTACGCAACCGGCTCAAGGCGTTGCGCGAGACGGTTATGGTGTATCTGGCGCCCCCGCGCGGGCGGATGGCTGCGCTGCGCGATGCGCTGTTTTTCCGGGCTTGCGGCATCAAAAAAATCATCGGCCTGCCCAGCACGCCGGATCAGCAGGCATTGCGGCCGATGGGCGGCGGGCGTTTTGAATATGAGGGCGCGCGGCTGCTGAGATGTCTGAAACCGCTGGGCGAGCCGCCGCTTGTGCCGTCATCCTTCGACATGGCGCTGACCGCGGCCGAGCGGGAGGAGGCCAGGCAAAAGCTTGCCCCGTTGCAGGAGGCGCCGTTGCTGGCGATCTGCATCGGCACCAAGGCCGACGTCAATGATTGGGGACAGGAGAACTGGCGCGCGCTGGTCGCAGCACTCTCCGAACGGTTGACCGGCTGGGGCCTGGTGCTGATCGGCGCGCCGGTAGAGACGGCACGGTGTGCGGATCTCGCAGCACTATGGGCCGGGCCGGTGATCAATCTCTGCGGCGCCATACCGGTCCGGGTTTCAGCGGCGGTTCTGGAACGCTGCAAAATCTATGCCGGCCATGACAGCGGGCCGATGCACCTTGCCGCCGCCGTCGGTACGACATGCGTGGCGGTTTTCAGTTCGCGCAACCTGCCTGGCAAGTGGTTTCCGCCGGGGCCCGCGCATCAGGTGTTTTACCGGGATATCGAATGCGCCGGCTGCATGCTGCTGGTGTGCGAAGAACGCAAGAAGGCCTGCATCATGTCGATACGGGTTGAGGATGTGCGCGATGCGGTAGTCGAAAAAGCCCGGCTGGCAGCGGCTTAAAGGCGTTTCATCCGTTTGTTCGATAAATTGCGATTTCAAACCAGCCGCCATGGCTCTAAACCCGAACTTAAGATTTTGCACTGAAACTATGCGCTGTGGCGCTGAATAGGCGGTGTCGATATGGATCCTACAGCCAGGAGGGTAAGCCGATGCGGCGAGTATTGAATGTTGCGGCTATTTATCTGTTGACCGCTTTCAGCCTGTTGGCGTTTCATACGCAGGCACAGGCGCAGGCGGTATCGTTCGCCAGCCCGGCCAATGTGAAATCGATCCAACAATGGGCCAAATGTGACGGCAAAACGGATGATGCGCTAGCGTTGGCAACGGCAGTGACGGCTGCCAGAAACGGCGCTTTTGTCCTGCAGATCGATTGCCCGCTATTCATGCATGTCGGCACGGATATCACGCGGCCGATTTTTATCGACGATAATACATCGATCAATTTTACGTCCGCCGGCAAATTGATCGTCGACAATGTTCTGATACCGGATTTTGCCATTATCAACACGAACAATGTGAAATTGACCAATTGGAACGTTGTTTATAACGGACCCGGCATGCCGGCCGATCCGCAGACACCCGGCTATGTGTCGAACGGCGTTTTTCATGCCACACCTACGATTACCTATGCGCCTTCAACATATTGGCACAACGCCAATTTGACCAAGTGGCTTGCCGTCAACCGGCTGGTGTTTTTCAATGGCACGACGGCCGCCAGCGACCCGGTGCATGATGCGGCGATATTTCTGATCCGCGGTAGTTCATCGAACCTTATTTTTGATCATATGCAGTTCAGTGTTCCGCAATCCGCGCCTGCCAGCGCGTTCATTCCCATGGTCTTCGGACTTACCGCAGGAGAGGCGGACAGATGCGTAAGACAGCAGCCGGAACTGACCATAGCGCCGCCCTGTGCCGCTGTACCCAGCCACCTAACGTTCAGCAATATCAGCATAGATGGCTCGTTGTTCGGCTGGCAGGGCAGCGCGCAAAACGTCAGCATCACGAATATAACATCCTACCGCTACAGCGATCTGCAGGATGCGAATGGCGGTAATATCGGCGGTGTGGGCAAGTGGTTTCCGCCGCCGCATCTGTTCTATATCAACTACCAGGGGGTATGGGATCAATCGCTGTTCAACAAAAACATCACCATCAACCACGTCATCGATAACGGGGTGCGGGTCGGCAAGGCGCGTGATACACAGGGCAATGCCGGCTCCGGCTATACGCTGTCATTAAAACTCGGATGTCTGGAATGCAGCGTCAACGATTATACCTCGTACCGCCCGGACGGTTTCATGGATGTGCTGCCTTCGATCGACCTTGCGGTGACGAATGTAACTGCGACCTATAATTCCGCGTTTCTGAATTACCTTTATCCCGCCTTACGATTTCCAGTACAAGTGACGCCGGGATTTCCGGCCAATCACAATATCAGTTTTCAAAACGTCACGCTGACCGATCTGGCGGCTTCAACCAGCGTGGCGCCGATCAGCGGTATTTGCGACGGGCAGAGCTCCGGGATTTCTTTCAGCAACGTCAATGTTTTTGTGAAAATCTGGCAAAGTACAGGGTCTTTGCAGCCATGGACCTCGGCCCGTTTCTCGGCGTCACCCAATGTCGTGATATCCTATGCCTACCAGCCGGCTGGACAGGCGGTGGCAACACATCTGTTCAATCAGAGCAACTCTTCCGCCAGCGAATGCCGTTGATGAAACAGCGCGCGTTCCTCATCTAAGCCGGCACGATTTTGGCGCGGCGCTTGATGAGCAGCGACTTGGAAAACGCCACCACCGGATCTTCCACCAGCCGGTTGAGGACGATACCAAACACGACGGCGACCAGCATGGTGGTACCGATGATGACAATGTCCGGGGCGTGGTGAAAGTGGGAGGCGAAAATGCCGAGCATGGCCGAGATGAACATTGGATGGCTTAAGTAAATGCAATAGGAGGCATCCCCCAGCGTTTTGCCGAGCCTGGCTAGAGGATTAACCGATGGTGTGACGCAAGTGGCGAGGAGCAGGCACAGGCTGCTGGCCAGACCGATAAATACCAGCTGCAAAATATGATAGCGTTGATAGGAAATCCCCCCTGCAACGGCAAATACCGCCAGCAGGCCGATGATCAGTAATGGTGCGGCCAGGCGGCGGCGCGGCCACTGGGCACCATATTTCACATAGATGACACCGGTAACGGCACCAAGCCCAAACAGCAGATTGACATTACTGAACAGAAAATCACTCAATGTCGGCCAGTCCCCGCCATTGGTCTGGGCCGGCGATAGCAGGACCAGGGCAGCGATGGGCGACAATACCCAGAGCACCAGCGGCCAGACCCGGCCAGACAATACCGAGACGGCAAAGATAATGTAAAACAGCCACTCGTTCTGCAGGGTCCAGACCTGGGATGGTTCTACGGCGCCGAGCGGGTACAGAATGAGCGCACGCAGATATTCAAGATAAGGGAAAGTGCCGCGGCCAAGCATGCGCATGGCGGCATAGGCCAGGATCATTGCCCACATGAAAGGAATGATGCGGGCAAACCGGCGCTTCAAAAACGCCCATGGTTGGAGTTTGGGCTGCAGATCCTGGTTCAGGCCGATATAGACGATAATAAAACCACTGAGACAAAAGAATATATCAACACCCACCCCGCCAGCGGCGAACAGGCCAGAGAGGGGTTGGCGGCCGAAGTATTTTGGTTCGGCCATGATGAAATTGGCGTGCGAGAAAGCCACCAGCAGGGCTGCGATGCCTCGCACATATTGGATGCCAACCAATTCCGTATGCACGGGCGGCTGCACATGTTGAGTGTGTTTCAACAGGTTAAACATGCTTCAAATCCTTAATGACACCCATTTGTTTGATTGACGGTAATCAGGTGGCCGGTGTCTGAACAATCTTTAGTTTGTTTAAATAATGAGATAATTATTCGTATTAGACTAAAATTTTTACAACTTTAACTTTTTTCTTGCATTCTTAGGTGTTTCTTGTTAGAATAACTCCCGTTACCTAAGTGTCATTTGACTTTGCTGCACCTGCGAAGAAAAGTAACTTGTGGTTAAGTAAACGATCGCTTATCGTGACTAATGAAGTAATATGCAATCTCTGATTACAATTTTTGTTATGATTTTGCACCCGCTTGCTGTTTGAGAAGGCCGTTTCCATGTCGCAAATGCAGTCGTTTTCGTCGATCTATGCCGATGTCATCGATGAATTCGGGTGGGCCACAAATGTTAAGCAAGATGGCGCCAATTTCCACGTTTCGACCAAGGTTTTTGTGCTTCTGACCGTTGCCGCCGAATTTTTTCTGATCACCGGCATGTCGTTTTTTTCCTCCCGGCTTACCGTACCTGCCGGATACACGCTCTCCAACACTTACATCATTAGTACTTTATGCCTGACGGTGGCAGCGATGCTGCTGTTCAACAACAATAAATTATACAAGATCGAATATATAGCGGATCGCCGCGCGGCCATTTTGACCGCTTTGAAGGTCTGGTGCCTGGTGTTCGTCGGTTTGGCGATCCTTGGGTTTTTGACCAAGACGACCGACCATATCTCGCGGGTCTGGGTCATCAGCTGGTTCACCGCCGGGCTGTTTGGAATTACCGCCATGCGCGTGGCCCTGGGCCGGATTTTTGCTCTGAGCGTTCAGCGCGGTTACATTGTTCATAAGGTCGTGGTGGTGGGCGCGCCCGACATAGCGGCGGCGTTCATCAGAAAAATATCGGGAAATCATTACGGTATTCGTATCAACGCGGTGTTCGACGACGGCATGGCGGAAGGCTATCACGGCACAGTCGAAGACATTCCACTGCACGGCAGCATCAACTCGCTGCTGCGCTACCATAAATCACATGCCATCGATACCGTTGTCATCGCCTCGCCGGTTTCCGACCAGGACCGGTTGCGCGGGCTGATCCGTCAGCTGAGCCTGCAGCCGCTGAATGTGCGGATCATGCCGGGGCAGATGGCGCTGGAGCCGCAGGGCAAGTGGTGCGCCGGTTTTGGCGAACTACCCGGTATACATCTGATGGCGATCACCGACCTGCCGATCGAAGGCTGGCGCCGGCTGGTAAAAAACCTGATCGATTTTACGGTCGCCGCCGTAGCGCTGGTGTTTTTCGCGCCGATCATGCTGGGTTGTATCATCGGCATCAAAATGAGCAGCCCTGGCCCGGTATTTTTCATGCAGAAGCGGATCGGGTACCGCAACCGCGTGTTCAGCGTGTATAAATTCCGCTCCATGCATGTAAGCAGCTGCAATACCGGCAAATTGACCGAGCGCAACGATCCGCGCATTTTCAAATTCGGCCAGATCATTCGCAAGCTGAGCCTCGATGAACTGCCGCAGTTGTTGAACGTTTTAAAAGGCGACATGTCGCTGGTCGGCCCGCGGCCGCATATGCCCGAAGCGCGGGCCGCCGGGCAGTTTTATTTCGATTTGGTGTCAGAATATGCGAGTCGTCACCGGGTCAAGCCAGGGATCACCGGCTGGGCCCAGGTGAGCGGCTGGCGCGGACCGACCGAAACCGTGGAGCAGATTGAGAACCGGGTGCGCTATGATCTTGATTATATCGACAATTGGTCATTGACGCTCGATATGGTCATTTTGGTAAAAACCGCTTTTGTTGGGTTTTTCGGTAAAAATGCGTTTTGATAGCTGGCTGGTTATTGTTGCGAACCGCGCCAGCCGCCGCTTCTGGATTACGGTCTGAACATTCGGACCGCCGCGGGTGAGTGAGCCGAAGCCGAGGGCTGCCTCAACCAGAATTCCCAGCCTGGACGGCCTACGCGCCGTCGCCATATTTCTGACGATTGCCCATCATCTGATCGACCGTTACACCATACAAACGGCAGATCCGGTTTTGAATGCTGTTCAAATGGCAGGCGATGGTGTTGGGATTTTCTTTGTGCTCAGCGGTTTTCTCATCACCAGCCTGATGCTTCAGGAACGCGAGGCAACGGGCTTTGTCAGCCTGTTCAACTTCTATCTGCGCCGAACCTTCCGCATCCTCCCGCCGCTTTATGTCTATTTGGTTTTCTATCTTGTTTTTTGTTTCGCCATGGGACTCGCCGTCAACTGGCGGGCAATTTGCAGCGCCGGGCTGTTTTACCTGGATTACTCACCACAATCTTATTTTTGGGCGACACAGCATACCTGGTCGCTCAGCATCGAGGAGCAATTCTATCTGATCTGGCCAGGGCTGTTCCTGCTGGCGTTTCATTTTGGTGGAAAACCGGCGGCTGCCAAGGTTGCCGTCGGGCTGATCGTTTTCTCGCCGATTTCGCGCATCGTGACGAAATTTATCCATCTCCAGGTTTTCCATAATCGTGAAACCTACATGTTGCACACCAGGCTGGATGCGCTGATGTGCGGCGCGCTGGTCGCTCTTGTGGCAGGTGAGCCTTGGTTCGAACGTATCTATCGCGGTTTCGCCAAAGTCTGGTGGCTGGCTCCGCTCTACACGCTGCTGCTTGGCACGCTGTTGAACTGGCGTTTCGGTTTTGCGTATACCTACACACTGGGCTACACGGTCGACAGCTTCAGCATAGCATTCTTCATACTTTGGGCGGCCCGCAATCCACAATCCTGGACCGGCAAATTACTAAACATGAAGTGGATGGTAGGGGCAGGCGTCCTTTCTTATAGTGCATATATTTGGCAAACATTTTTTATATTCTACGATCAGCACGCCAAAATTCCCGGCTGGTTGTGTCTGATGCCGGTCCGCGTGCTGCTGATCTGGGCTGTGGCTTGGCTATCCTATGCTTTAGTGGAACAGCCTTCTCTCAAACTGCGCAAGAAGGTTCAACGGTTTTGGGAACGGCAGTCCAGCTCGTTGATGCCGCCTCCTCAGATGGCGAATACATCTGCGATACTGGCGACCCGTAACCACCACGACTGACGCTTTCGACACGTCCAAGTTCGCTTAAAAATTTCATTTCTGAAAAGAAAAATAGACACCTCACGAGGCGCACGGCGACACCTAATATCGTTAAGAATTCAAACTGACTGTTACAAAGTGATTACTCTATCTTCTCGATTTCATTGGGTTTTTATCACTCGACAATTACGTGCTGCCTGATTATAGCTACGGGGCATTCCGAAACGTGTTGCATAAGGGTACGATCATTTGAGCCATGTAGATACTCCGATCGGTTTTTTCGGTCATTCGGCACGCTTCGGTTTTATTCAGGTTCGTAAGGCGGTTCCTGTCATTGGCCTGGTCATGGCACTTTCCGGCTGCGCCACCGCGCCGCCGCCAAGCCCAGCGCCTACTGTTACGGCGACCGCCGTAATACAGGAATCGCCGGTGATTTCCACCGATATCCAGACCCTTTCCCCGGATGAGCTGCGCGCCGTATCCGATGTTTCAAGCAACCAGGCCTATGTTCTGGGCCCGACGGATGTCATTGCGCTGACGGTGTATCAACACCCCGAGCTTTCGGTACCGGCACTTGGGGGATCGACCGTATTGGCCGGGGCGCTGATCACCGGTGACGGCACCGTGGGATTGCCGCTGATCGGCAGCGTGCATGTTGGCGGTCTGACGCTCGATCAGGCACAGCAATTGATTTCGCAGGATTATTCGCAATATCTGAATCAGGTCAATGCCACGCTGACGCTGGTGGAAGCGCAGAGTTTACGTTACTATCTGCTCGGCGCTTTTACCGAACCCGGCATCAAATACCCTGTGCATACGCTGACCTTGCTGGAAGCACTGGCACTCGGTGGCAGTGTGGATTTGATGAATGCCGATCTGTACCAGGCCTATGTCGCGCAAGGGGATGTCAAGCTGCCGGTTGATATGCATGCGCTGCTGGTCAATGGGGATTTGTCGCAGAACATCACGCTGGCTTCTAATGATGTGATCGTGATCCCGTCTTCGGCCACTGAAAATGCTTTCGTGTTTGGCGCGGTCGGCAAGCCCGGTGCGGTCCCGTTCCAGGGCGGTCATATGTCTTTGCTGCAGTCGCTCAGCGTTGCTGGTCTTGATTTGCCGAATTATACGGCGGCCGGACTCAACAATGTGCACATCATCAGGTCGGCAGGGCGCACCGGCGAATTCATCGTGGTGAACGCGCAGGCGATACTCGACGGCAAGGCTGGATCGTTCGATCTGGTCCCGGGCGATATCGTGTTCGTACCGCCGACCTCGGTTGCTTCATGGAATCAGGTGCTGAATATGTTGCTGCCGTCGCTTACGACGGTCGCCGATATTTTGAACCCGTTTGTTTCGATCAAGTATCTCAGCCAGCACAACAATTAACGACGAGCTATTCAGGAGATTGGTATTGGCAACTGTCAATGAAGATGTGACGCTCGGGCAAGAGGGCGAGCGGATCGATTTCAAGGAAATTCTCAGCACCATCCGCCGCCAGATATGGAAAGTGCTGGCGCTGACAGTGGTGGTTACCTTGCTGTCGATCGCCCTGGTGCTGCATGCGGTACCAAAATTCACCACGACCGGCGTACTCTACCTCGGCGATGCGCAAACCGGGCAACAATCGCAGCAACAGAGCGAGGCGAACAACCTCAACTTTCTTGCCGACTTTACCAGCAACAGCGATATCGAGACCTCTGTCGGCCTGATACAAAGCCATGCCTTGGTTGAGCAGAGCATCCTTGAAACCGGCCTTAATTCGCCCGTAACGCCAGCCGATTCCGGTCAGATGCGTTTTTGGAAATGGCATTTCCAGCATGGTAATGCCATTGATGCCTATGCCCCTGATCCTGGCGGGGTAGACGCCACCTTTGCGTCTTTCGACAAGCCTATCAAAGGGCCGGTCGGCTTCAGAATCAGCTTTAGCGATAATGGACAATATGCAATCACCAAAGGCGGCGGTTTGTTCACCGCGCCGACATTGGTCCTGAACGGCATATTGGGGCAGCCCGCCGCCGGCGGTGGTTTGAGATTGCTTCTCAAGCCGGTTGTAGCCGGCACGGTGCCGGCGGCGGGGACGAGCTACAAACTCAGCGTTGCCTCAGCGCAGGCGCTGGCGGAAAGTATCATCAAAGGCACCAAGCTTAAGGTGGTTGCCGGTGGTACGGTGGTGTTGCCGACCAAGGTGGTGACGCTGACCTTGCTCTGGCCAAACCCCTATGATGGGACACGTTTCGTCAACCAGTTGATGCAGGATTTCATTGCGACGCAGTTGATCTGGAAGACCGAATCTGCGTCTTCGACAGAAAAATTCGTCAGGGACCAGCTCAGCAGCGTGGAACGCTCGCTTGCCGATGCCGATCAAGCCATCTCCAGCTTTCAAAGCAAAAGCGGTATCGTAGGGGTCGAAGACGAAAATTCCAAAGAGCTGGTCGATGAGCTGTATCAATATCAGACCCAACGCACAGCCTTGCAGATACAGAAAGATGCGCTGGAAAAGCTCGCTGGTGAAATCAACCATACCGACAAAGGCGAGTTGAACCCTTATCTGGTAAGCCAGGCCAGCGATCTGGTACTCAGCAATTTGATCAGTAATCTGGCAGGTGCCGAGGTTCAGCTCGAAGCATTACGGGTGCAGTTCACCGCCGACTCGCCGCAGTTGAAAGTTCAGCAGGCAACGGTCGACAAGCTGCAAAGCTCAGTGCAGACCATCGTCAATAACGACCTTGCCGCCGTTACGGAAAATCTGCGCAGCACCGATGTGCAGATCGCGCAGTTTCAGAACCGCATGAGCAAGCTGCCTGGCGAACAGCAGGAGATCATCCGGCTGCAACGCTCAAGCGATGTGCTTGGCAAACTTTATGTATTGCTGATGGAAGAAGCTGAGCAGGCTGAGGTTTCCAAGGCCGCGACCATTATCAACACACGGATCGTCAATCCGGCTGAAGTGCCGCTTGTCGCGACGTCGCCGAATGCTTCGCAGAGTGTTATTATCGGTCTGTTTCTGGGGCTGCTGGCAGGTGTTGCCGCAGCATTCGCAGGCCGCATGCTGTCCAGCAGATTCCAGACTGAAGATGAGATCAGGTCGCGGTTCCGCCTGCCAATATTTGGCGTTATCCCCACGACACAGCCGAATCGCATGGCCGGTGTACTGGCTTCGGATATGCAAAACCGCTTCGCCGAATCGCTCCGATTCATGCGGACCAATCTGTATCTTGCGACCGCTGGCAAAGGGCCCCAGGTAATCCTTATTACCTCCGCCTCGGATGCGGATGGTAAAACCACGATCGCTGCCAACCTCGCAAAATTTCTTGCCAATGATAAAAAAAGCGTTCTGTTCATCGATGCCGACCTGCATTCAGGCCGCGCGCATGAGGCTTTGAAGGTTGCACAATCACCGGGGCTGACCGAGTGGATCCTGAATAACCAAAGGCCTGATTTCAGAACCATCGTCGGCGAACAGTTCAAAATTCTATCGTCCGGCGTGTTGCCGTATAATCCTTCCGAGGTTTTGAGCGACCCGGCTTTTTCACAAATCATCGCAACCCTGAAGCGGGAATTCGACTACATATTGCTCGACTCTCCGCCCTTGCCGGGCGTCTCTGACGGCATGACTTTGGGCCAGTATGCCGACATTATCCTTTCGATCGTCGGCGTCGGACATACACAACGCGACTTGTTTGCTAGCCATATGTATGAGCTATCGAAGTTGCAGCGGCCTCAGGGCCTTATTATCAATGCGGTGGGCGACGCACCGGTCGGGCACGACAATGCCTATATATACGCCATAAAACATGCGTATCCGGCGAAGGCTTCAGGCTACTCGCTCGTAAGCGTCCTCGCCTCGCTCAAGACGCTGACGAAGAAACTACTTTGACCCGGGCCGGTTCACCCCTCCAGGGCAAAATCATTGCCCGCTGGCCGACGGAGATAACGTGATTGCTGGTCAGATACGGCAGCGTCTGGTCCGGGGGATTGGCGCCAATCTCTACGGTCAGTTGGTGGTCGTCATCGTTCAGCTTGGTGGTGTGCCGATCCTGCTGCACGCCTGGGGCATTCAGCTTTATGGCGAATGGTTGATCCTCTCGGCGATCCCCAGCTATATGGCAATGACGGATCTCGGCTTTGCACTCTCTGCTGGTAATGACATGACAACCAAGGTGGCGCGTCAGGATCTACCAGCCGCGCTGGCGGTATTTCAGAGTATCTCCCTGCTGATCAGCTTAACGTCTTCAATTATGCTGATCCTGGCGCTCACGATCATCGCCCTGCTCCCCATCGGCTCCTGGCTGCATTCGAGCAATCTATCGGTGTTGGATATCAAGCTGATTCTAATGGTACTCAGCGCCGATGTTTTGCTCAAGCTGTTCGATGGCATCAATCACGCCGGGTTTCGGGCCAATGGCGAATATGCGCTGCACACAACGATCACCAATACCACGCCGCTGTTGCAGCAGATCGTCGTTTGGTCGCTGGCGCTGACCGGGCATGGCCCCTTGAGTGCTGCGGCTGGGTTGTTTTTGGTGCGGATTGTGGTTGTGCCGGCAACCTATCAGTTATTGCTGAAGCGCCATCGCTGGCTGCAATTCGGCTTTCGCCACGCACAATTTGCCGAATTACGGCGGCTGTCCGGACCGGCATTGGGAAATCTCGCGATTCCGCTGTCCCAGGCGCTGAGCATACAAGGCATGGTTCTGGTTATCGCCAGCAGTCTCGGACCCATCGCCGTGGTGATGTTCTCCACACTGCGGACCATGACACGCATGACATTGCAGCTGGTGGCGGCCATCAGTAATGCGGCAGAACCCGAATTCGCCGGGCTTGACCTCGAAACCACTAAAGATCCCCTCATCAGCCTGTACAGCCAAACCATTCGCATATCTTTATGGATCGCGGGGCTGGCCGTAATTGGGCTTGCTTTTTTCGGCCGTGAAATTCTCAGCCTGTGGACCCATGGGCGTGTGGTAATGAACACCGGCCTGTTTTTCTGGCTACTCGCCACGGTCATCAGCCAGGCGCTGTGGTATGGGGCACTATCGATGTTGAAAAGCCGTAACCGCCACATGAAAGCGGCGGTCGTGCAGCTTATAACGTCGCTCTGTTGCTTGTTGCTGGCGTTTGGCCTGCTGCATTTTACACATGATATCATTTATGCCGGTTTCGCACTGTTTATTTCGGATGCGGCATTCATGATCTATACCATGAGCAATGTGCGGCACTTACTCGGTGTTCCGGTGCTCTCCTCTCTCATTTCAGCACTTGATCCAAGGCCACTGCGCACCTTGATTTCGAGGCCGCGGCATGCCTGATCTGGATGGTGTTCTGCAGGCCGGCAAACCCTTGGCGATCCCACCTGTTCAACCATTACGGATTGCTTATCTTGGGCCGAATTCAGGAACCAGCTTGCAGCGTGCGAAAGCGTTACAGCGGCTTGGACACAGCCTTACACTCGTCGACCCGACAAGCTATTTGCCGTCGAGATCTAAATGGATGTGGCGCTGGTTCGACCGCACCGGCGGCATGGGCGTGCAAAACCTTATGGTCGGCCCGACCTTGGCTGCCGTTTATGAGATTCAACCGGATGTAATCTGGGTCGATCAAGGCCAATATCTTGGAAAAAATCTGATACAAAAATTGCGCCGCATTGGCGCTGCCATTGTCAATTATACGATCGACGATCCATTCGGCGGCAGAGATCGCAAGCGGTTTTATCAATACACCAAGGCATTGCCCTATTATGATCTGCTTGCCGTGGTGCGTGAGGAAAACGTCGCTGAAGCGAAAGCGCATGGATTATCAAATGTCATACGGGTCTGGCGCTCGGCCGATGAGATTGCGCACCGGCCACGCGAAATAACACCGGACCACATTAAACAATGGGGCAGCGATGTATGCTTTATCGGCACATGGATGCCTGAACGCGGACCGTTTATGGCAGAGCTTGTAAAGGCAGATATTCCCCTTTCGATCTTTGGTGACCAATGGCACAAGGCGCCGGAATGGCCCTTGCTGGCGCCACATTGGCGGGGGGCAGGCCAAAGCGATCCGGACATTTACGCACGTATCATTCAAACCTCGAAAGTCTGCCTTGGCTTGCTCAGCCGCGGCAACCGGGACCGGCACACCACCAGGAGTTTAGAAATACCGGCGTTGGGCGGCCTGTTCTGTGCACAACGCACGGATGAGCATATGACACTCTATGAGGAAGGCGAGGAGGCCGTTTTCTGGTCGGACAGCGCAGAGTGCATTAAAAAATGCAGGATGCTTCTGACTGACGAGGCGCTGGCGCAACGCATCAGAGATCAAGGCCATCGCCGTTGCCTTGCAAACAAGCTGTTCAACGAACAGGTAATGGATGACATTTTGCATCATACCGTACTGCATGATCGCGTGTTGAACGATAGACTCGCCACGAGCCGGCTTAATCACATTTCCCGTACGGTTACGATATGAAACCTTTGTTTCTGACCTTTGCTGCATTCACTTTTGTCATCATCCAAGTGGTGAATCAGTTATCTGAATATTACAGTAACTCGCCGAATGCTTTGGAATTTTCCGGGGTTTTATTACTGCTCGAGTATGCATGCCTGCTTTTGGCATCTCGCTTTATTTTCGGAGATTTTCTTAACTTTTTTACATTGTTTTTTTTGGTCGTCGGATTGACCAATGTTTTTTCGGCCGGAATCTTCTCTTTCGGTCTATTCCCTACTCTTGATACAACCATGTTGTTGCTGATTCAAAGAACGCCAACCCAATTTTTTATTGATGCGAATTTTATGGAGTCTTACTCCTTATTCATTATGTTTATCGGCATGCGCATAGGCTTAGGGCGGCGCGTGCTCGTTGGGTATCGCGGTTATTATACAAAAACAATCCCAACAAGAACTGCCGGGCTCATCCTGCTCATGATCAGCCTGCCAGCTTTCATTTTTACATTCACCTATGAATTTACCTTGTTTCGCACAGGCGGTTACGCGGCTTTGTTCAATAAGGATCCGACGCAGCTGAGTACATGGTATCTGCAGCTGGCAGAGCTTCTGCCGAGTTGTGGCTATTTTATGATGGCTGGTTCGAACGATAAATCGGGCCGCTTCAAAATCTTGGCGTTGGCCATCATCATAACCTCGGCATTGTCAAACATCATGCTGGGTGAGCGCACCGGCTTCATCGTGCCGATCATCGTTTATTTTTGGATGCGGAAAAAACAAGGTAATCCGATCTCTGAGCGTATCATGTTAGCCGCTGCCCTTGCTTTCGTCATCGCAACCCCCTTTGTGGTCTTTGCCAGAACAGATACGCCCATTGTAAATCAAACAAGTTCGCTGTTCAGTACGGTTCTCACAGGTTTTAATGACCTTGGCACAGTATATTATTTTGTTCCGGCAACCATACAGAATTTCCCTTTGCGTATACCATTTATGCATTTTGCTTCACTAATAACGGCATTTGCAGACTGCATACCGAATATTGGTGGCTTCAATGCGAACCATGCCGGCGTCAATACTGACATTGTTTATTGGCTGGGAAATAATTATTTCGTTGATACCACCAAAGGAACCGTCTCCGTTGAAACCGGTTATTCTTTTTTTGCCGAAGCTTATGAGGCTTTCGGCTACTGGGGAATGATACCGATCATGCTGCTGATCGGATATATTTTTGCGCGCATGACGATGATTACCGAAGCCTCAAAAAAGGCCTATATTATCGCTTTCTATGGCTCATTTCTTGGCCCCTTGCTATTTTACGCCCGGGATAGTTTCAGCCATCTGATGCGGCCCATATTATGGTTTTGTCTGCCATTTCTGCTGTTGGCATTGTTTATCGACTATTTCAGGGTCAACAAGATTGAGGTGCCATTTTATAAGCCCGTCGGTGCAGACTAACCATGACAATTTTTTTGATGACAATCTTACCGGCTGGTGATTTTGTCATGAGCCAACGCCGTTGGCAGCATCCGTATCCCGCCCTATGACCAAAGTGCTCGTCTACCGCATTGGCTCTCTTGGAGACACCGTGGTGGCGTTGCCGGCACTGCGTCTTATTGCCCGCGCGTTTCCTAACGCGAGGCGCACCATGCTGACGAATTACAGCGTCAGCTCCAAAGCAGCGCCGATTGCGGAAATTCTCCAACATACCGGGCTGGTCGATGAGTATGTCGAATATCCACTGAACCTGCGCAATCCTTTCGCATTACTCGCCTTGCGCAAGCGGATTGCCCTGCTCAAGCAGGATGTTCTGGTCTATCTCACCCCCGCACGCGGCCGCCTGAAAGCCTTCAGGGATGCTTTGTTTTTCCGCAGTTGCGGCATCAAGCGTATTATCGGTGTGCCCTACACGGCTGCTCAGCAAAAGCGCCAACCGCTCGGCAACGGCATGTTTGAATTTGAAGGTGCCAGGCTGCTGCGCTGCATCGAAACATTGGGAATCGAAACATCTTCTTCGACACAGGCCTACGACCTGGCGATCGCACCGTCTGAAGAGGCGGAGGCCGATGCGCTGCTGGGCGTTCTGTCGGACGCGCCGATCATTGCCATCAGCATTGGTGCCAAATGGGATGTCAAGGATTGGGGGCAAGATAACTGGAAGCAACTGATCCCGGAGCTCGCGGCACGTTTCCCGGGCTGGGGCCTGGTCATGCTCGGCGCTGCCGTTGAGCGCGAGCGCAGTGAGGAACTTGGCGGTTTATGGCGCGGCCAGGTCATCAATCTTTGCGGCAGTGTAAGCGTTCGTATCTCCGCCGCCGTGCTGACGCGCAGCAAACTCTATATCGGCCATGACAGCGGGCCGATGCATTTGGCCGCCGCCGTCGGCACCCCTTGTGTCGCGATTTTCAGCTCACAAAATCTGCCGGGAGAATGGTACCCCCAGGGGCCGGATCACCGCGTGATATATCACAGCATCGCCTGCGGCGGCTGCGGGCTGGAGATTTGCATCGAACGCAACAAGGCCTGCATCAGGTCGATCAGCGTTGCGGAAGTACTGGATACGGTGGTGGCACTTGCTGCGACGGTCGGTTGAATGAACCCGCGATTGTTTGCCCTGCGTGAGGCGGTTCGCATGTCGCTGCCGGTGTCGCTGTCGCTGTACATGGCGCAGAACATCGCGGCTTCATACAACGGCCGTCTGCTGGCACTCAAACCACCGCCCGGCGCCAGGCCGCAAGGAGTTGCCCTCTGCCTGCGGTTCCTCAATGAAGCGCGTTATCTGGATGAGTGGATCAGCTATTACAGATATGCCGGCATTGAACATTTCTATCTCTACAACAACCGCAGCGATGATGATTACGCCGATGTGTTGGCGCCTCATGTTGCAGCCGGGCATGTCACCTTGATTGACTGGCCGCAAAAACCGGCCTCGCCCGCTGCGGATGAGGATTTTATCAGGCGCACGATCGGTCGTTACGAATGGGTTGGTGTGCTGGATGCCGATGAGTTCATCGTCATCGAGGGTGGGCTGACGATCCCTGAATTCCTGGCCGGTTTCAAAACTGCCTGTGGCGTTGCCCTGCATTCCTATTATTTTGGCTCCTCCGGCCATCGCGCCCGTCCGGCCGGGCCGGTTATAAATGCCTATACGCGCCGCCAATCCCATGCCGATGTGCATGTCAAAAGCTTCGTCCGCCCAGAGGCCGTAACGCAGAATCGCAACGCGCATTGCTGGTTTTTTCGCGGGGCGCGCTGGGCGGTCAACGAAAACGGTAGCCCGGTTTTCGGCAGCCTCGGCAAACCGGCCACGCAACGCGCCTGGATCAACCATTATTTCTGCAAAAGCCTGGACGATTACCTGGAAAAAGCGCTGCGGCGCAGCGTGGTGAATGGCACGTTCGAGCAATATCCAAACCGCCTGCCAGAGAAGGCCGAAGCGGCGATCGCGGAATGCAACGATGTCGAGGACACCAGGGCGATCGGTTATTTTGAACGGTTGAAGATAAAGATGCTGCCGCAGCTACAGACGGAACCAGCGCCGACGGATCAGCAGGCGTGAAAATACTACATTTGATCGAATCGATGTCGCCGCGTTACGGCGGCCCGGTGACGGTTCTGGAATCCCTGGTCCGGGCCCAGGTCACGCTCGGCCATACCGTCAGCATCGCTACCACCAATGCGGATTATCCCACCGGCACGCTGCCCGTCCCGGTCAATGAGCCGGTGCAGGAGGCAGGCGTTTCCACAACTTATTTCAGCGTGGATTTCCGCCCGCTGAACATATCTTTCGCCATGGCGCGCCAGCTGCCGCGGCTGATTGCCGATCATGACATCATAGATATCCACGGCCTTTACCGGTTCCCGCCCACTTTTGGGGCCTGGCAGGCACGCCGCCAGGCCAAACCCTATATCATACGGCCTTTCGGCTCGCTGGACCCGTTCCTGCACGCCAGAAGCTCGAAAAGCCGGGCCTTGAAACTGATCTACGAGCAGTTATTCGATTTGCCGAATTTGCGCGCGGCCGATGCCGTCTGTTTCAATTCCGATGAGGAGCGGGACCGCACATCCTATCTGGGTCTTACCATACCCTCTATCGTGGTGCCTAACGGCCTTGACTGGAAGCCTTATGAAATTCTGCCGCCGCCTGGCAATTTTCGTATACGCGTTGGTCTGGACCAGAACGTGCCGATCATCCTGTTCCTGGGCCGTATCAATTTTAAAAAAGGGCTCGATATACTGATACCGGCTTTTGCTAAACTCAAACCTGCCGCACCACGGGCCAAATTGCTCATCGTGGGGCCGGATAATAACGGCTATACCGTGAAGGTACGCGAAATGGTGGCGGCTCACCAGCTGGATGACGATGTGATTATCGTAGATATGCTGACCGGTGCTGCGGTGCGCGAGGCTTACCGGGATGCGAGTATTTTCGTGCTGTCCTCCTATACCGAAAACTTCGGCATGACGGTTATCGAATCCCTGGCTTGCGGCACACCGGTGGTCATCTCCGATCAGGTGAACATTCACCGCGAGGTTGAACGATCCGGTGGCGGCATCGTGACACCTTGTGAGGCGGATAAACTCTCCGCTGCCATGCTTGATCTGCTGAACAATGCAGACCGCCGCAAAATCATGGGCTCGCTCGGCAGAAGCTGGGTACGCGACCAATATGATTGGCCGCATATCGTTGACCAGCTGGACCGGGAATATGAAAAAATAATCGCACGCCGCCGCGTGGCAGCGTTATGAAATGCATTTTTATCCGCCCCGCCGGGCTGCCAGATCTAGTGCGCCATGGTTTTGTATCGCATTCTAGGTTTGGGCATCGATTTCAATCAGAGGCATTTTTACGGACATGAAAATTCTCCACGTCATAGAAACCATGTCACCCCGCTATGGCGGTCCTGTCGGTGTCCTGAAATCCCTGGCAAAAGCACAGGCCAATATCGGCCATGAGGTTGCTGTGGTAACCACCAACACGGATTACCCCAGTGGCACGATGGCCGTGCCGCTGAACCGGCCGATTATTGAAGACGGCGTCGCCACCACCTATTTCGGCGTGCAGATGCGATCTTTGAATCTATCTACCGGAATGATGCAGGCGCTGCCTGGCATTATCGCAGCGCATGATCTGGTGCATGTGCATGGGCTTTACCGGTTCCCCCCCACCTATGCCGCCACCGTCGCACGGCGCCAGGGCAAGCCCTATATCATCAGGCCTTTCAATGGGCTTGATCCGTTTGTGCACGCGCGCAGTTCAAAAAACCTGTGGCTTAAACGGGCTTATGAATATCTGTTCGACATGCCGAATTTGCGCGGTGCCAGCGCCATACATTTCACCACCGCAGATGAACAGGCGCGCGCTGGGCATCTTGGACTGAAAACCCCGTCTTATATCATTCCCAACGGCCTGGACTGGAAGAATTTCGAAACCCTGCCGCAAAAAGGCGCGTTCCGTGCCAGGCTTGGCCTCACGCCGCAAGTGCCGCTTATTTTATTTCTGGGGCGCATCAACTTCAAGAAAGGGCTGGATCTTTTGATCCCTGCTTTTGCCAAAGCGCGGCTTGCAGCACCGGGCACCAAGCTTGCCATTGTCGGCCCGGATAATGAGGGTTACGGCGCCACTGTCCGCGGATTCGTGCACGACCATCAGCTTGAAGACGATGTGATCTTCGTCGACATGCTGACCGGCAGCGCCGTCAGAGAAGCCTATGTGGATGCGGATATCTTCGCCCTTCCCTCCTATACCGAAAATTTCGGCATGACCGTGATCGAAGCCTTGGCCTGTGCGACGCCGGTGGTGATTTCCGATCAGGTGAATATTTACCGCGAGGTTGCAGGATCCGGCGGCGGCCTGGTTACGCCTTGCGATTCAGAACAAGTCTGTGTGGCTCTGACCAGCCTGCTGCTGGATGCGCCGCGCCGCGAGAGGATGGGCGCGCTGGGGCGGAACTGGGTGCCGCTGCATTACACCTGGCCGCAAATCGTCGACCAGCTTGATCACGAATATGACAAATTACTGGACCGGCAAAAAATCGGAAACGCCAGCTTTGCATAACAATCTAGAGTTGGGTACAGCTAGAGGCTTGCCGGAACCGCACGAGAGGATAAGCGCCTTGTTGTCGTCTGAGAATTATCAGCCGGTCTGGCAGGATTTGTCAAAAGCGCGATTGCCCGATGGCTTTCGCGGGCGGCCGGCCTGGTATGTGCAGTTATGGTGGATTGTCCAATCCACCTTGTTCGGGTGCTCGCCGCAGTTTTTCTACGGCTGGCGGCGTTTTTTATTGCGGCTGTTCGGTGCCGAGATCGGCAAGCATGTACTGGTGCGCCCGACAGTGCGCATCACTTTTCCCTGGAAGCTGAAAATCGGTGATTATGCCTGGATCGGCGATAATGTCGTGCTCTACAGCCTGGCTGAAATTACCATCGGCACGCACGCCGTGGTTTCACAAAAAACCTATCTCTGCACCGGCAGCCATAACCAATCCATGATCGGCTTCGATATCTATGCCAAGCCGATTGTCGTCGAGCCTGAGGCCTGGGTGGCGATGGATGTGTTCGTGGCACCCGGCGTGACCATCGGCAAAGGCGCCCTGGTGGGCGTGCGCAGCTCGGTTTTTCATGACATTCCTTCCGGCATGATTGCGATCGGTTCGCCGGCGCGGGTGATCCAGCCGCGAACCAAACCGGTTGCGGATATCTGATGAAAATATTGATGCATGATTATGCCGGCCATCCCTTTCAGGCGCAATTAAGCCGGGCGCTCGCGGGCCGTGGGCATGAAGTGACGCATCTGTCCAGCAATTCCAACCCGACCAGCCCGAAAGGGTCTTTGTCCTTACTGAAATCAGACCCCGAAACCCTGCGCTTCGATACAATCTCACTGCCGCGCGACATTGCCAAAACTTCTTTCTTCGACCGCTGGCGCCTGGAGCGCCTGTATGGCCGGCTGCTGGCCGAACGGGTGGTGCAGCTGGCGCCCGAGATCATCATCTCCGCCAACACGCCGCTCGATGCGCTGTCGGCGTTGAACGGCGTGTGCCATCGCCGCAACATTCCCTGGGTGTTCTGGCTGCAAGATTTGATCGGGCAGGCCAGCGTGAACATATTGCGGGACAAACTCCCGGTGATCGGCGGATTGGTCGGGCATCATTACAGCCGGGCGGAAGTGCGGCTGCTGGCCGGCAGCCAGGCGGTGATCGGCATCGCCGAAGAATTCAGGCGCGAGGCCGAGCAGGCCGGTGTGCCCCCAACGCGCTACTGCACCATCCCGAACTGGGCGCCTTTGGATGAGATTTCGCCGCGGCCGAAACAAAACCCGTGGGCAATCCAGCACGGTGTCGCCAACAGCTTTGTCTATCTTTATTCCGGCACGCTCGGGTTCAAACATAATCCTGAATTATTCATCAAACTCGCCGAGGCGCTGCGGGCTGAGCCCGGTGCCTTTGTCATCGTCAATTCCGAAGGCAAGGCAGCGGACTGGCTGCGTGAAACGGCAGCGGCGGCGGGCCTTGAGAATTTGCGTGTCAACCCGTTCCAGCCTTATGAAGCGATGTCGGATGTTCTGGGATCGGCCGATGTGCTGATGAGCATATTGGAGCCGGAGGCCGGCGCCTTCTCGATCCCTTCCAAAGTGTTGTCCTATCATTGCGCTGGCCGCGCCATGCTGCTGGCCATTCCGGACGGTAATCTCGCCGCGCGCATCGTCAATCAGGAGCAGACCGGCCTGGTCGTCGATCCGCGCAATAGCGAGGCTTTTGTTGCGGCAGCCTTACGTTTGAAAGCCTTGCCTGAAGACTGTGCGAATATGGCGAAACGAGCCCGGGCATATGCTGAAAAAACATTCAATATCGCGTCGATCACGTCGCAATTCGAGGTTGTCTTAGCAAACATATCATGAATTTAGCGTTGAGTTTGTATATAAGTTAATGATATTTGCACTTAAGGCGTTGGATTTGAGAGAAGGAGTTACGTGGTGAAAAAGGTTCTGGTTTGCGGTGCGGGTGGATTTATCGGCAGCCATCTGGTAAAGCGGTTGGTCGCCGAGGGCTGCTGGGTGCGCGGTGTCGATTTGAAATTCCCGGAATATTCAGAAACCGCGGCACAGGATTTCGTAAAAGGCGATTTGCGTGATGCGGATTTCACCCGCTCGGTGGTCGATACCAGGTTCGACGAGGTGTATCAGCTGGCCGCCGACATGGGCGGTGCCGGTTTTATTTTCACCGGCGAGAACGATGCCGACATCATGCATAATTCGGCCACGGTCAATTTGAACGTGCTCGATGCCTGCCATCGCCGCCATGTGAACCGTATTTTCTACTCCTCCTCAGCCTGCATGTATCCGGAACACAACCAACTTGATCCGGACAATCCCAAATGCTCGGAGGATTCCGCCTATCCCGCCAATCCGGATTCCGAATATGGCTGGGAAAAATTGTTCAGCGAACGCTTGTTCCTCGCCTATGGCCGCAATTACGGCATGAGCGTGCGCGTGGCCCGTTACCACAATATTTTCGGCCCTGAAGGCACCTGGACCGGCGGGCGCGAAAAAGCCCCGGCCGCCTTGTGCCGCAAGGTCATCATGGCGCCGGATGGCGGGTCCATCGAAATCTGGGGTGACGGCAAGCAGACCAGGTCGTTCCTGTTCATCGATGAATGCGTCGAAGGCACACTGCGCCTGACACGCTCGAACTTCACCGGCCCCGTCAATATCGGATCCGAGGAAATGATCACCATCAATGGGCTGGCCGAAATGATCATCGGCATTTCCGGCAAGGACCTGACCATCAACAACATCAAAGGCCCGACCGGCGTGCGCGGCAGAAATTCCGACAACCATTTGATCCGCGAAAAACTGCACTGGGCGCCGGAGCAGCCGCTGAACGAGGGGATCAAAATGGCCTATGCCTGGATCGAGGCGCAAACCCGCAAGAATTCTTAAAAAAAGTTTCAAGCGGTTTGCGATGGTCGGCCGACCGCTAGGGCAGCGGCGGCCACAGCAGTCTGATCTGGATGACGCGATGATAAACTCTCTGAAGGCACGGTTTTATCGATTGCGTGAAGCTGTACGTTTGAGCCCTTCGGTGGCGGCCGGGCTTTATATGTCCGGCAATATCAAGGCCGCATTTAATGGCCGGCTGGTCCGTCTGCCGGTGCCTGGTGAACAAAAGCCGAAAGGTGTGGCCATCGCCTTGCGGTTCCGCAACGAGGCGATCTATCTCGATGAATGGGTCAGGTACCATCGAGCGGCGGGTGCCGACCATTTGTTCCTTTATAATAATTTCAGCGAGGATGATTACGCTGACGTTCTAAAAGAACATATCGAGGCCGGTTATGTCACGCTGATCGACTGGCCGTTCAAACCGGCATCACCCGGGGCGGATGAGGATTGCATCAAGCGTACCATCGGGCGCTATGAATGGGTAGGGTTTATCGATGCCGATGAGTTTGTCGTTATCAAGGACGGCAGCAGCATTGCCGAATATTTGCAGGCCTTCCCTAAAGCCCCGGCGGTCGGGCTGCATTGGTATTATTTCGGTTCCAACGGCCATAAAGCCCGCCCCTCCGCCTGGGTTATCGATTCCTATACCCGCAGGGAACTCACGCCGAACCGCCACGTCAAATGCTTCGTGCGCCCGGAATGCGTCAGCCAATACCGCAACTCGCATAATTGGTTTTATCGCAATGGCCGCCTTGCCGTGAACGAAAACGGCAAGAGTATTTTCGGAACCATATCGAAACCAACCGCACAGACCGCCTGGATCAACCATTATTACGTCAAAAGTCTCGAAGACTACATGGCGAAATCGAAACAGAAATCCACGCTCGATGCCTTTGGCATGGTATACAACTCCCGCACAGATGAAAAACGCGACGAGGCGATGCAGAAAGACAATATCGTCGAGGATCTCTCGGCAGCCAATTACTACCGAAAAAGATCAGATAAGGAAGCGCTACTTTTTTGAAAAAAAGTAGCAAAAAACTTTTGCCCTGCTAGGGCATGGGCGTTGATGACGACAACGCCTCAGGCCAGACTCATAAAGTTTTTTTGCTTCTTTTTGTTCACAAAAAGAAGTGCTTCCTGCTTTCGTTACCTTCCTAACCATTTTTCAACGCTGGTAAGCGATTGGTTGATCACCTGGTCCATGTCCAGATACTGGTAGGTGCCACAGCGGCCGATGAAGGCCATGTCCAGTTCGGCGGCGGCGAGGGTTTTGTAGTCTTCGTACAGTTTATTGTAGCGCCCATCCGCGGTTTTGACCGGATAATAGCGCTCGAAATTATTGTCGCGATAGTCGCAGGGTTCTTCGCGGGTCAGGGTGTGCCGCCCGCTCGGCTGTTCGACGTGATGCGGCATGATATGCCAGGCGGTTTCACGCGTGATCGGCCCGGTATCGGTGAAATTCGTGATGCTCCAATCCTGCGCCGGCAGGCCGGCTTCGGTACGATGGTGGAATCTCAATGACCGGTAGGGCAGCTCGCCGAGGGAAAAATCGAAATAAGCGTCGATCGGCATGGCGTTGAAGCAGTAAGCGTAATTCGGCAGAATCGCTTTCTCGAATTCCGTGTTCAACGAAACGGTGATTTTCGGATGGTCGAAAATGGCTTCGAAAATTTTGGTATAGCCAAAGCGCGGCATCATCTGCGTGTCATCGTCCGAGAAATAGGTATCGGTGCGGTCGGTGCGCAACGGTATGCGCTTGACCACCGCAGCTGACATATCCTCGAGGTCGAAGGTCCACATTTTTTTGGTATAGGGGCGAAAGAACAGGTCCGTCAGTTGCACGCCGATGTTGGCGTACAGATGCTCGGCGGCATTCGCCGGCTCGGCGATTGGCAGCGAGACCTGTTTCAGATGTGCCTGCACCTGTTCCGCCGTTTCATAAGCCGTGCCGAATACCGCGTTGACCGTATCGAGGTTGATCGGCAACGGCACCACCTCACCGGAGGGCAGCCTGGCCCGTACCTTGTGTACATAAGGGACGAACTCGCCGTACTGCCTGATCCAGTCGAGTACCCTGGTTATTTTGGTGTGAAACAGATGCGGCCCATAGGCATGCACGCGGATGCCGTTATCGTCGGTATAGTCATAGGCGTTGCCGGCGATATGCGGACGTTTGTCGATGACATGAACGCCATAGCCGGCATCGGCCAGTTTGCGGGCGTGTACGGCGCCTGCAAAACCTGCGCCGACCACAAGTATAGGTTTCATGCCAAACAACCCCAACTTTCGATTGCGCAAACAGTGCCCGCGGTGGGTGCCTACGTCAACGGATAGAGCCGCTCTAACCGCCGGTCACACTCATATGGCGCGCCGTGGCCGGGCTGGACTGACGGTTGATGATGAAGTCATGACTTTTCGGTTTACGGCTGATGGCTTCGGCGATTGCCGCATCCAGCGCCGCATCCGCCACCTCGGCGCGCAGCGGGGTGCGCAAATCCGCCGCATCGTCCTGCCCGAGGCACATGTACAGCTGGCCGGTGCAGGTCAGCCGGACCCGGTTGCAGGTATCGCAGAAATTATGCGTCAGTGGCGTAATGAAGCCGATGCGCTGGCTGGTTTCGGCAATCGCCGCGTAGCGCGCCGGGCCGCCGGTTCGGTAGCCGGTTTCCGTGAGTGTCCAGCGCCGCTCCAGCCGCGCCCGCACCAGGGAGAGCGGCAGGTATTGCGCGGCGCGTTCAGCCGCTATTTCGCCCATCGGCATGGTTTCGATCAGGCACAGGTCAAAACCGTGCCGGCCGCACCAGGTGATCATGTCATCGAATTCGTCTTCATTGATGTCGCGCAGCGCTACGGCGTTGATCTTCACGGCAAGCCCGGCTGCTTTGGCTGCCATCACGCCCTCGATCACGCGCGGCAACTGGCCGCGGCGGGTGATACGCGTGAATTTCGCCGCATCCAGAGTGTCGAGGCTGACATTGATCCGCCTGATACCGGCGGCGGCAAGCTCACCCGCATAAGTGGCGAGCTGGCTGCCGTTGGTGGTCAGCGTCAGCTCCTCCAGCCCCTGGCCTGGACCTTCGCTGGGGTGCGGGCCGAGGCGGGCGCCGAGGCGGCGGATCAGCCACATCACATCCCGCCGCAGCAACGGCTCGCCGCCGGTCAGGCGCAATTTGGTAACGCCATGGCGGATGAAGGCGCTGCACAAGCGGTCCAGCTCATCGAGCGTCAGCAGATCGCGCTTCGGCAGGAACATCATGTCCTCGGCCATGCAATAGGTGCAGCGGAAATCACAGCGATCCGTCACCGAAACACGGAGATAGCTGATGCGGCGGCCAAATTGGTCGATCATGCGTCTAATCTTGCCCCGGGTGAGGGTCTGCGCAAGGGCCATCCAGCGGTTCCAGCGGCACCGCTGCGGTATTCACCACCACCTTGCCGGCATGTTCGAACATCACGGTCACCAGCAACCCGACCGCCGATTGCACCTGCCCATGCCCCCAGGCCGGTTGGCGCGGGTTACGCACATAGTCGCCGGGGGCGAATTCAGCCCGCATGGCCGCACGCCTGCAACAGCTCCCGCATATGCGGCGGCACCGGCGCGGTGGCGGAAAGGGGGGGCACCAGCGGCAGTGCAATGGCGCGCGCCAGCAAGCATAATGGCCCTGCCCCCCCGCCGTACACGGCATCGCCGGCTACCGGATGGCCGATGGCGGCGCAATGCGCCCGCACCTGGTGGGTACGGCCGGTGTGCGGGTGCAGTTCGAGCCAGGCCATGCCGTTGCTCACGCCGCATTTGCGCCAGGACGTCACCGCCACCGCCGCCTGCGGCCCCGGGCCCATTTTCCAGCCGGTAACGGTTTTGAGCCTGGCCAGCCCGACGCTGATCTCACCGCCATCCGCCACCGGCACACCGCGCACCAGTGCCCAATAGGTTTTCTCCACAAGCTGGGCCGCGAACAGCGCCTGGGCGGCGAGCAGCGCGCTTTTCCGCAAAGCGATCACCAGGCACCCCGCGGTGTCGCGGTCCAGCCGGTGCGCCAGCCACGGGCCGGACTTGCCGCGCCGCCATACAGGGAAAAAATCCTCGATATTCGGGCCGCCGGCGCGGCCTTCATGCACCGGCAGTCCGGCCGGCTTGTCGATGATGAGATAGCGCCGGTCGGCAAACAGAATCGCCGGGATCACGCTCTTAAATGATCGGGAATGACAAAGCCGAGGCGACGCGGAATGCGCCACAACTCCTGGATCGTGCGGATATGCGTAAATCCCGCCGCCAGATAGTTCGGCAGCGCGCGCTCATGATCCGCGGTGCAGGTGTTCACCGTCATGCGGCGCACCTGGCTGCCGGGCGTGAACACGGCATCGATCGCCATTTGCAGGAACGGCCGGCCCAGGCCGTGGCCAATGAAGGCCGGCCGCAACCCGAAATAATTGAGGTTCACATCCGGCCAGTGGTTGGCATCCAGCTCAAAAAAACCGGCGGTCTCGTCATGATGGTACAATACATGGACCGAAACGGATTGATCCTGCAGATGGGCGGCCAGGGCGGCATCCGGCATTAGCCGGCGCAGCCACCACAGCCAGGGCTGGCCGACCTCATCATAGAGTGCCCGGTAATCCGCCACCGTGAAATGCTGACGTTCCAGCCGTAACCCTGATGGCGCCGGTTGGGATGGTGCTGCAGCCGCGCTGCGGCTGAGGAATGTCACCTCCACCGCCACCTGGTCCACCTGTTCACCGAGCGGCTGGCGGGCGCTGCTGTTAGCCATCAGTCATCCAGAAAACTGCGCAGCTTGCGCGAGCGCGACGGGTGTTTCAATTTGCGCAACGCCTTGGCCTCGATCTGCCGGATGCGCTCGCGCGTTACGTTGAACTGCTGGCCGACCTCTTCGAGCGTGTGATCGGTATTCATGCCGATGCCGAAGCGCATGCGCAACACCCGCTCCTCGCGCGGCGTCAGCGAGGACAGCACCCGGGTCGCCGCCTCCCGCAAATTCGCCTGCACCGCGGCATCCAGCGGGATGATCGCACCCTTGTCCTCGATGAAATCGCCGAGATGGCTGTCCTCCTCATCGCCGATCGGCGTCTCCAGCGAGATCGGCTCCTTGGCGATTTTCAGTACCTTTTTGACCTTCTCCAGCGGCATGCCGAGTTTTTCGGCAAGTTCCTCCGGGGTCGGCTCACGGCCGATCTCATGCAGCATCTGCCGCGAGGTGCGGACCAGCTTGTTGATGGTCTCGATCATATGCACCGGGATACGTATGGTCCGCGCCTGATCGGCGATCGAGCGCGTGATGGCCTGGCGGATCCACCAGGTTGCATAAGTCGAGAATTTATAACCGCGGCGGTATTCGAATTTATCCACCGCCTTCATCAAGCCGATATTGCCCTCCTGGATCAGATCCAGAAATTGCAGCCCGCGATTGGTGTATTTTTTGGCAATCGAGATCACCAGACGCAGGTTAGCCTCGATCATTTCTTTCTTGGCGCGCGTGGAATCCCGTTCGCCGCGCGAAACGGTGGCATAGACGCGGCGGAACTCCTCGATCGGCAGGCCACCCTCGCTCGCCACCTTGCCGATCTGCGTGCGCAATTCGGTAACCTGCGGGCTGTATTTTTGCACGAAGGTTTTCCAGCCCTTGCCCGCCAAGGCGCCGACATCGCCCATCCAGTTCGGGTCCATCTCGCGGCCCCGGTAATGCTGCAGGAACTCATCCCGGCTGACCTTGGCGGTTTCGGCAAGCCGCAAAATCTGACCCTCAAGCCCGTTCAGCCGCTGGTTCAACACCTTCAGCCGGGACACCAGCTCCTCGATGCGGTTGTTGTGCAGCCGCACCTGCTCGACCTTCGCCACCAGCTCGTCGCGCAGTTTCTCGTAACTCTTTTCGGAACGCGTATTCACATCGCCGCCGGCGGTCAGATTATCGAGGCGCTTCTGCTGAATTTTGGCGAGCTTGTCGTAAAGCTTTTCGATCTCCTCGAAATTGGTGAAAATTTCGGGTTTGAGTTTCTCCTCGAGTGCGGCCAGCGACATGCCGACCCCCTCGTTATCCTCATCATCCTCGATTTCTTCCTGGGTCTGAAACCCGGTTGCCGGCACCGGTTCATTACCGGCCTGCATGGCTTCCAGATCCACCACGTCGCGCAGCAGGACCTTGCCGTTGTTCAGCGATTCATGCCAGGCGATGATCGCCTGGAAGGTCAACGGACTTTCGCACAGACCGCGGATCATCATGTCGCGCCCAGCCTCGATACGCTTGGCAATGGCGATCTCGCCCTCGCGCGACAGCAACTCCACCGTGCCCATCTCACGCAGATACATGCGCACCGGGTCATCGGTGCGGCTGACCGAACTCTCGCTGATATTGCCGGCCGGCGCGTCATCTTCCTCGGCCGCCTCTTCCTTGGCCGCCGGCACGGTTTCCGGATCGTCGCCTTCTTCGCTCTCCACCACCTGGATGCCCATTTCGGAGAGCATGGCCATGATGTCTTCGATCTGCTCGGAACTGTTCTGCTCCGCCGGCAGCACGGCGTTCAGCTCATCGAAGGTGATGTAGCCGCGCTCCTTGCCCTTGGCGATCAGACGTTTGACGGCGGCAGATTGCGTATCCAGCACATTGGCATCGGCTTCGGCTTCAGGGGCCTGGGGTTGTTCGGCGGCAGCGGGCTTGGTTGCCATGGTGTGGCGAAACTCCGGGAAAGAACTTGAACTGAAGATTAAGAAATAGCGCGGCAGAGGCCGTATTTACAGCTCGGAATCCGCGATCTGCTCACATCGTCTGGCGCGATCGAGCAGATCATTGTATTTTTTCAACCGGCTCCAGGCAGCCGTATCATCCTGATGCGCGGTCCAGTATTTGAGTTGTTCATCGCGTTGTACACGCAACCTCGCTACATTGGCGTTCATCTGACCAAAGCTCTCCCACCATCGATCGACCGCCTCCCCGAACGACGCACCGGGCGCGCTGAAGTCAGGCAAAAGAGACAAAGCAACAATGCTCGCCGCTTGCGCGGCAAGGCCAATCTCTTCCAAGTGGTTGAACAGGCTGGCAGTGTCAAGAGAGTCCGCGCGCGCAGCGTAATTTCTTAAGGCATCGCGCAAGCCCGCATTGACGGGCGGCAGATCGACCAGCGCAAACGCCTCCTCCAACCCATGCAACAGATGCGGGTGTTTAAGCAGGATCGCTGTCATTATGTTAGCCCGCATGGCATCCGGATCAGCCGGCACTGCCGCCAACCGCCCAGGTGCTGCGCGTTTGACCGCTGGCCTGCCCCGGCGCTCGGCAAAAAACCGCTCCAGCAGCATGGCGCGATACTCGCCGGCCAGCGCGCGATCCGGGATGCGTGCAGCCGCATCCTCAAGCCGTTTGCGAAACGCCGCGCGCGCCTCCGGTGTGCTCCGGCTGACACCTTCGGCCAGCATGTCGTACAGCACCGCAGAAACCGGCTGTGCTGCCGCCAGAAATGTCTTGAACTTGGCCACGCCAAAACGGCGGATCAGACTGTCCGGGTCCTGCCCATCCGGCAGCCGTAGAAACGCCATCGACCGGTCCGGTGCCAGCGCCGTCAGCGCCAAATCTGCGCTGCGTAACGCAGCACGCCGCCCGGCGGCATCGGCATCGAAACACATCACCGGCTCCGGGCTGAGCCGCCAGATCTCCGCCAGTTGATCCTCCGTTAGCGCCGTGCCGAGCGGCGCCACCGCCCCGCCAAACCCGGCCTGCGCCAGGGCGATCACATCCATATAGCCTTCCACCACGATCAAATTCTCACCACCCCGCACCGCCTCCCGGGCAAAATTCAACCCATAAAGCGAACGCCGTTTGGAAAACGCCGGGGTCTCGGGCCCGTTGACGTATTTCGGCTGGCCATCCGCCAAAATCCGACCGCCGAAACTGATCACCGCACCGCGCCGGTCCTGGATCGGGAACATGATGCGGGAGAAAAACATATCGACCGGCCCGCGCTCGCCCGGCTTCATCAAGCCGGCTTCGATCAGCTGCTCGGGCTTGATCCCGTGGCGCGCCAACTCGGCCGCCAGCGCCCCCCTGCCCTCCCCGGACCACCCCAGGCGGAATTTAGCGATCACCTCATCCGTCAGCCCGCGCTGGTGCAGATACGCCAACGCCGCTGCCCCCTCCGGCGCCCGCAACCGCCGCTGATAGGCCAGCGCCGCCGCCTCCAGAACCTCGCTGATGCCAGCCCGCCGCTGCTCCAGCGCCGCCGCCTGCGGCGACGCCTTCGGCACCTCGAGCCCCGCCTCCGCCGCCAGCATCTCCACCGCCTCCATGAACGAAGCGCCGGATGATTTCATGACAAAGCTGATGACATCCCCATGCTCGCCACAGCCGAAACAATGGAAATGATCGTCGTAAACATAAAACGACGGTGTCTTTTCACCATGAAACGGACAGCAGCCCTTGGCCTCCCGCCCCGACCGCGCAAGACGCACCGAACGGCCGATCAGCGGCTGGATCGGCGTGCGCGCCCGCAGCTCGTCGAGGAAATTGGCGGGGAGAGCCATTAAGGAAGCACTTCTTTTTGTGAACAAAAAGAAGCAAAAAAACTTTGATACTCTGGGACATGGGCCGTGGCGGCCGAACGCCCCGTGTTCTGGCAGGGCAAAAGTTTTTTGGTTCTTTTTTTTAAAAAAGAACTGCTTGCTTGCTTTGCTTTCACCCCAAAACCGCTTTTACAGCGGGTGATACCACCGCCATGTCCAGGCTGGCGCCGTGTTTGGCTTTCAGGGCGCCGATGACTTTGCCCATATCTTTCGGCGACGTCGCGCCGGCTTGCCCGATGGCTTCGGCGATGGCGGCGGTTAGCGCCTCGCCGGTGAGGGTTTGCGGGAGAAATTCCTCGATGACGCTGATTTCCGCGGCTTCCTTGGCTGCCAGTTCCGGGCGGTTGCCTTGTTCGTACAAAGCGATGGCATCGCGGCGGGATTTGATCATGGAGCGCAGCATCGCCACGATCTCGTCATCGGGAATGGCGGTGATGCCTTTTGGCCGGGCTGCGATGTCGGCGTCTTTCAGTCTGGCCTGGACCATGCGAAGTGTGGAGGTGCGCTCGGCCTGGCGCGCCAGCATGGCGGTTTTGACGGCAGCGGTGAATTCATCTCTTAGGCTCATCTATCTCTCCACGGACTAAATTTCCGGATTACATCAATTTTGTTGAAACCGGAAAATATTTCCGTTACACGAATTCCATGGCTAAATCCATCTCCGACCTTATCGACCAACTCGGTGGCCCGGATGCCGCCGCTGCCCTGACGGGTGTGACCACTGAAGCCGTTCGCAAATGGCGCTCCGCCGGCGCCATGCCGGCCCGCCACTGGCCTGCCATTATGGCAGCAACGGGCCTCGCGATGGAAGACCTTCCCGGCGTCGTCACCGAATCCGGTACCCCGGCCGGCGCTACCGCTGCCCTGGTACTGGCCGATGGCAGCGTGTTCTGGGGCCGCGGTTTTGGCGCCCTCGCTACCAGCCAGCCAGCCGAACTGTGTTTCTCCACCGGCATGACCGGCTATCAGGAAACCCTGACCGACCCGTCCTTCGCCGGCCAGATCATCACCTTTACCTTCCCGCATATTGGCAACGTGGGGGTGAACAATGAGGATTTGGAGGCTCTGAACATCGCTGCGCGCGGGCTGGTGGTGAAGGAAGATATCACTGCCCCCGCCAATTGGCGCGCCACTGAGACACTGCAAGCCTGGCTTAAACAACAGAATATTCCCGGCATTGCCGGGGTGGATACCCGCGCGCTAACCCTGCGCATCCGCGACTCCGGCGCCCCCAACGCTGTTCTCAGTTATCCGGCCGATGGCAAGTTCGACCTTGCGGCACTTACAGCTTTAGCTGCCGCCTGGCCGGGGCTGGACGGTATGGACCTGGCCAGGGACGTCTCTTGCACACAAAGCTATGAATGGGACGAAACCACCTGGCGCCTGGGAAGCAGCTTCGGGCGGCAGACGGCTCCCCGCCATACTGTGGTGGCGGTGGATTACGGCGCCAAGCGCAACATCCTGCGCAGCCTGGCCGCCAATGGCTGCCGCGTCATCGTGGTGCCCGCCACCACGGATGCCGCCGGCATATTGCGCCACCAGCCGGATGGCGTGTTCCTCTCCAACGGCCCGGGAGACCCCGCCGCCACCGCGGCTTATGCCGTGCCCGCTATCCAGGGCGTGATGGCCGCCGGCATCCCCATCTTCGGCATCTGCCTTGGGCATCAGCTGCTGGCCCATGCTTTAGGCGCGCGCACGTATAAGCTGGCGCGCGGCCACCGCGGCGCCAACCAGCCGGTGCAGGACCTCGCCACCGGGCGGGTGGAAATTACCAGCCAGAATCATGGCTTCGCGGTGGATGAGGCCTCACTCCCGCAGGGTGTCACCGTTACTCATAAAAGCCTGTTCGACGGCTCCAACGAGGGCATCGCCTGTGCTGCCAAGCGTGTTTTCTCGGTACAATATCATCCGGAGGCATCGCCCGGGCCATCGGATTCAGCCCATCTTTTCAGGCGGTTTTCAGAACTGATGGGCTGATGGACATATGTAGAAATTATGCATGTTCAAACGCCCAAAGTAATTTAGTAGTGAAATGCAAAGTAATGGGGTCTGGGGCCTGTGGCCCCAGCGGGGTGCGGGCGGAGCCCGCCGCTTACTTTCTAGGAACATAACATGCCCAAACGCCTCGACATAAAATCCATCATGATCATCGGTGCCGGCCCTATTGTTATCGGCCAGGCCTGTGAGTTTGACTATTCCGGGGCGCAGGCCTGCAAGGCGCTGCGGGAGGAGGGCTACCGGGTGATACTGGTCAATTCCAATCCGGCGACGATCATGACCGATCCGTCGCTGGCCGATGCCACCTATATCGAGCCGATTACGCCGGAGATGGTCGAGAAGATCATCATCCGTGAAAAGCCGGATGCTTTGCTGCCGACCATGGGTGGCCAGACCGCGCTCAACACCGCGATGGCGCTGGAAAAATCCGGCGCTCTGGAGCGCCACGGCGTCGAGCTGATCGGTGCCAAGGCCGAAGTGATCGACCGCGCCGAGGACCGGTTGAAATTCCGCGATGCCATGGCCGAAATCGGCATCGCCGGCCCCAAAAGCGCGATCGCCCATGACCGCAAGGAGGCTGAGGCGGCGCTGGCGGAAATCGGCCTGCCCGCCGTCATTCGCCCCTCTTTCACCCTCGGCGGCACCGGCGGCGGCATCGCTTATAATCGCGCGGAGTTTTTTGAAATCGCCCTCGGCGGCATCGATGCGTCCCCCACCGATGAGGTGCTGATCGAGGAATCCGTGCTGGGCTGGAAAGAATACGAGATGGAGGTGGTGCGCGACACCGCAGATAATTGCATCATCATCTGCGCTATCGAGAACATCGACCCGATGGGTGTGCACACCGGCGATTCCATCACCGTCGCGCCGGCACTGACGCTGACCGACAAGGAATACCAGATCATGCGGGACGCTTCGATCGCGTGTCTGCGCAAAATCGGCGTCGATACCGGCGGCTCCAATGTGCAGTTCGGTATCAACCCGGAAGACGGCCGCATGGTCATCATCGAGATGAATCCGCGGGTCTCCCGCTCCTCCGCGCTTGCTTCCAAAGCCACCGGTTTTCCCATCGCCAAAATCGCCGCCAAGCTTGCCGTAGGGTACACGCTCGACGAGCTTAAAAACGACATCACCAAGGCGACGCCGGCAAGTTTCGAACCGGTGATCGATTACGTGGTGATCAAGATCCCGCGTTTTACCTTCGAGAAATTCCCCGGCACGCCGGCGTTGCTCTCCACCTCGATGAAATCCGTCGGCGAGGCGATGGCGATTGGCCGCAATTTCGCCGAAGCCTTGCAAAAAGGCCTGCGCAGCTTGGAGACCGGCCTTTCCGGCCTCGATGAAATCGACGCACCGGGGGATGGCACGGCCGATGCCTACCGCGCCGCCCTTTCCACCCCGCGGCCGGACCGCCTGTTGATTGCCGGCCAGGCTTTACGGGCCGGGCTCTCGGTCGAGGACATTAACGCCGCCTGCAAATTCGACCCATGGTTTTTGCGGCAGATGGAAAGCATCGTCACCGCTGAAGCCGAGGTTAGAAAATCCGGCCTGCCGCGTGATGGCTTTGCGCTGCGCCGCCTCAAATCCCTGGGATTCGCAGATAAGCGTCTGGCCGAACTGACCGGCCTGAAGGAGTCCGCGATCGCTGGCTTGCGCGCCAGGCTCGGCGTTGTTCCGGTCTACAAACGCATCGATACCTCCGCCGGTGAATTCGCCTCGGCCGCCGCTTATATGTACAGCACCTATGAAGGTGGCTATGGCACGCCGCTTTGCGAAGCGGAGACCAGCGCGCGCAATAAAATTATCATACTTGGCGGTGGCCCCAACCGCATCGGCCAGGGTATCGAGTTCGATTATTGCTGCGTCCACGCTGCCTACGCGCTGCGCGATGCCGGTTACGAGACCATCATGGTCAACTGCAACCCGGAGACCGTGTCCACCGATTACGATACCTCGGACCGGCTATATTTCGAACCGCTGTTCGCCGAAGACGTCATCGCCCTGATCCGCCGTGAACAGCAGAACGGCAAGGTCCTGGGCTGTATCGTGCAATATGGCGGCCAGACCCCGCTTAAACTCAGCCAGGCCCTGGAAGCCGCCGGCATTCCCATTCTCGGCACTTCGGCGGACGCCATCGACATCGCCGAAGACCGGGAGCGCTTCCAGGCCTTGTTGCAAAAGCTCGGCCTGCGCCAGCCGGAAAACGGCATCGCCCGTTCCGCTGCACAGGCCGAGGACATTGCCGAGCGCATCGGCTACCCCATCATCATCCGCCCGTCTTACGTACTCGGCGGCCGCGCCATGGAGATTATCTACGACCGCTACGGCCTGGCCCGCTACATGCGCGATACCGTGCGCGCCACGCTGGATAACCCCATACTCATCGACCGCTATTTGAACGAAGCCTCAGAGGTGGATGTGGATTGCATCTGTGACGGGCAGACCGTGTATGTCGCCGGCGTCATGGAGCATATCGAGGAAGCCGGCATCCATTCCGGGGATTCCGCCTGCTCCATCCCGCCATATTCGCTGTCGCCGGCGATCGTCGCGGAACTGCGCGCCGAGACCGAGGCGATGGCCAAAGCCCTCGGCGTGGTTGGCCTGATGAACGTGCAATACGCCATCCAGAACGACCTGATCTACGTGTTGGAGGTCAACCCGCGCGCCTCCCGTACTGTCCCCTTCGTCGCCAAGGCCACCGGGGTTGCGGTCGCCAAAATCGGTGCCCGCGTGATGGCCGGGGAAAAACTATCCTCCTTCAACCTGGATGACACGGTTACGCAACCGCATGTTGCCGTGAAGGAAGCGGTGTTCCCCTTCGCCCGCTTTCCGAATGTAGACACGCTGCTCGGCCCCGAAATGAAATCCACCGGAGAGGTGATGGGATTGGACACCAGTTTCGCCCGCGCCTTCGCCAAAGCCCAGCTTGGCGCCGGCGTGCTACTGCCGCTGTCCGGCACCGCCTTTCTCTCGGTCAAGGAAACCGACAAGGCTGCCATCGTCGCCATCGCCCGCCGCCTGGCCGAGCTCGGCTTTTCCATCCTTGCCACCCGCGGCACCGCAACCCGCATCGCCCAGGCCGGCATTCCTGTAAAATCCATCAACAAGGTGCTGGAAGGCCGCCCGCATTGCGTGGACGCCATCCGCTCCGGCGACATCCAGCTGGTCATCAACACCGCCCATGGCGCGCAATCAGTCACCGACAGCTTCGACATCCGCCGCTCCGCCCTCACCCACGCCGTGCCGAACTTCACCACGATTGCCGCCGCCAGAGCCACCGCACACGCCATAGCCGCCTTAAAATCAGGCAGTCTTGAAGTTGCGCCGCTTCAGTCGTACTTTCCCCAATCATTCTAGCCGCTCGCTACCGGGGCCAACCCCGGTGGCGGCGCTCTAGTATCTATGGCTTTTACCTGAGTTTTTACCTGACGATGGAGACGACGTGCAGAAATTTCCCATGACGGCCCCCGGCCTGCAGGCTCTCGAAGAAGAGCTGCGGATGCTGAAATCTCAGGAGCGCCCGTCCATCATCCGCGCCATCGCCGAGGCCCGCAGCCATGGCGACCTTTCGGAAAACGCCGAATACCATGCCGCGCGCGAACGCCAGTCCTTCGTCGAAGGCCGCATCGCCGAGCTTGAGGAAATCACCTCCTCAGCCGAAGTGATCGACCCCGCCAGCCTGTCCGGCGATACCGTGAAATTCGGCGCCAACGTCTCGCTGGTCGACGAAGATACCGAAAAGGAATTCACCTACCAGATCGTCGGCATGTACGAGGCGGATATCAAACAATCGCGCCTGTCCATCACCTCGCCGCTGGCCAAAGCGCTGATCAGCAAAAAAGTCGGTGATAGCGTCTCCGTACCGGCGCCAGGCGGTGATAAGACCTACGAAATCCTTAACATCCGCTACGGTTAAGAGCGTGGGATTTCAGCAAGAAAGCACTTCTTTTTTAAAACAAAGAAGCAAAAAACTTTTGCCATGCCGGGGCATGGGGCGTTTTGCTGACAACGCCCCCGGCGGTAATTATCAAAGTTTTTTTGCTTCTTTTTGTTCACAAAAAGAAGTGCTTTCTAAATGATCACTTTCGAAGACGTTACCGCTGCCGCCGCGCGTATAAAGGGTGCTGTGTTGCGCACGCCGGCCATTCGCTCTGATGCGCTGTCCCGTGTCTGCGGTGCCGAGGTATTTCTCAAGCTGGATCAGCTGCAGGCCACCGGGGCGTTCAAGGAGCGCGGGGCGGCGAACCGTATCGCGCTGCTGACGCCGGCTGAGCGCGCGGCCGGGGTGATTGCGATGTCGGCCGGCAACCATGCCCAGGCGGTGGCGCGCCACGCGCATCTCGCCGGCATTGCGGCCACCATCGTCATGCCGCGCTTTACCCCCACCACCAAGGTCACCCGCACCGCCGCCTGGGGGGTGGAGGTGGTGCTGCATGGCGATACTTTGGCTGAGGCAGCAGCCCATGCTTTTGCGTTGGCGGCTGACCGTGGCTATATTTTCATCCATCCGTATGACGACCCCGCGGTAATGGCCGGCCAGGGCACCTTGGCGCTGGAGCTGCTGGAGGACTTCCCCGAAATCGATACGCTGCTGATCCCCACCGGCGGCGGCGGCCTGATCGCCGGCTGCGCGGTGGCGGCGCGCGGCATCAAACCGGAGATCGACATCTACGGCGTCGAGGTTGAAGGCTATGCCGCCTTCGCGCAAACCCTGGCGGGCCTGCCGGTCGCCGTCGGCGGCGCCACCATCGCTGAGGGCATCGCCGTGCGCGACATCGGCCAGAATCCGCTCAACGTACTGCGCGCCCTGGATATCGAAATTCTTACTGTTACCGAGCATGAGGTGGAACGCGCCATCGCCCTGCTGGTTGAAGGTGCGAAGCAAGTGGCCGAGGGTGCCGGTGCCGCCGGCCTTGCCGGCCTGCTCAGCCATGCGGAACGTTTCGCCGGCCGTAAAATCGGTATCCCTCTCTGCGGCGGCAATATCGACCCCCGCATCCTCGCCAACACCCTGCTGCGCAACCTGCTGCGCGACGGCCGGCTGCTGCGCATCGTCATGAACATCCCGGACCGTCCCGGCGTGCTGGCCGACATCTCCACCGCCATCGGCTCACGCGGCGGCAACATCATAGAAGTGTCCCACCACCGGTTGTTCACCTCGCCATCCGTGCAGGACGCCCAACTGGAAATCATGATCGAAGCCCGCGACGCCCCCCACGGTCAGGCCATCGCCGCGGCGTTGGAAGAAACCTATATCGTGCGGCGCGTTTAACTGTAAGAAAGCCGCAGGGCTCTGCCCTGCACCCGCTGGGGCCACTGGCCCCAGACCCCATTAGTCAAACAAATGAATGTGCTTTTTGCAGGGCAATACCGAAACGACAATCTTAATTATGAAATATACCGTCATAACTAAATGAAAAAAATTCTTTTGGCGATGCTGATCTGTATCGTTTTTGGTTCTTTATCTTTGGCGAATTCAGGCTATTCGCCTTTTGATCCCGTTATCGGGCTATATTACCACTTTGCGCAAATTGCGTTTGAAAAAGCTCCTGCCGCTCTGGTTAAATCTTGCTCAGACCCAGTCCGCAATGAATTCTGGATTTACGCCCAAACCTCCCGTCCCGAAGGCACCTATATGGTCATCGCCGGCCCGACCTGGGTAACGCCGGACACAGCGACACCCGCCAAACCTATACTCGACCCCATCGATCCTTACGGTGAAATCATTCTGGTTAAAAACGGCACATGTCGAGGATTATGGGACCCCGATGCCGTCTTCAACGCGCCCACTTCACAACAAAGCAAGATCGCAGATGATCTCGCGGGCAATCTGATTACCCGCGCCGTCCGCGCCTATGGCGGCAAAGCCAATTTGCTCGCTGCTCTTGCTGTCCAAAACATCAAAACCAGCGATCTTGCGCCAATTTTGCGCCCGCTCGTTGAGAGTTTACGCGACCCCTGACTTTCAACCAGCCGCCCCTAACAGCCCCAACACGGCCGCCCCGTCCGGCACCCCGAGCCCCGTACACGCATTCCACCCCGGCCCCGCGGCATAACCAATCTCGCTGCCCTTCGGCCTGTTATCCCCCTTGGTAATCTCCCGCATCACCCCGCTGCTCGCATACAGCTTCGGCAGGAAAAAACCTGCTGGGGCACCCGCCTTCTGATTGATCAGTGCCGTCAGCCCGGCCCAGAACGGCGCCACCGCGCTGGTGCCGCCTACCACCTCGGTCTGCCCGCTCACCACCACCGCATAGCCGGAATTCGGGTCCGCGACGCAGGCTACATCCGGCACGCCACGCCCCAAATGCCCGGCATTCACGCTCGGCGGCAGCGCCAGATGCGCTTGGAAATCTGGCACCGGATATATATCGCTGATACCGCCACCAGTGCCGCTGCTGCCTTCGTTCCACACGCTCTCCGCCGTAATCGCCTGGTTCGCCACCGTTATCAGCGTGCCGCCACAGCCGATCGCCCAGGGGCTGGAGGCCGGAAAATCCACATGCGCTTTGCCGTCAGCAACGCCGTCGGTGGCAAGATTATCCCCCGCGGCGACGAACACCGAAATATCCAAACTTGCCGCATCCTGCAGCGCACTCGTCATCGCGCTCAACCCCTGCGCGCTCCACCCGGATTCCGGGCCGCCCCAGCTGATCGAAACCACGCTCGGCTTATTCGCGGCGTCATGCGTTGCTGCGGTAATTGCATCGACAAATCCGGCATCGGTATTCACCGTGAAATACACCGCGATCTTCGCCCCCGGCGCGACCCCGCCGGCCACCTGGATGTCCAGCGCAACCTCGCCATCCGCACCATCATCTGGCACCGGTGTATTGGCCCCACCATCCACCGGCACGGCAATCACTTCAGGGGCGGGCAGCCCCATCGCCGCAAAAGCACTTTGCGTATCCGCAGCGGAATACCCACCGCCCAGCTCAATCAGCCCGATACATTCACCCGCACCGGTCGCCTCAGCCGGCAAGCCATACAACCGCGCCACCTCGTTAGGCTTGAAACTCGCCCCACCTTGCGCCCCCGGGCGAATAACAAAGCGCGGCTCAGCGGCTTTTCTGGTGTCTATGCCCAGCACTGCCTCAACCACCTCGGTAAGCGCTGCCGGCAAATGCAGCATCCCGCTGCGGCCACGAAATTTTGTTTTGTTGTCGACATAATGATGCAGCTCCGTATGGAACGCCGCCTGCACCGCCGCGGCAGTGCCCTTCAGCCTGACCAGCCGGCGCTCCGGCTGCACCGTCACCACCTCCAACCCTGTCTCCTCCGCAAACGCGCGCAGCAGCGCGATCCCATGCTCATGCTGGGCTGGCCGCCGTTCACTGAATTTTTCACGGTCAAGCCCCGCCGCCATCGGCTGCGGTTTCAAATACACGCTGAATTCGATCATCTCATCGGCCGGCACCGCCGCCAGACGCTGCCCCGCCGGCGCCTCACGCAAGCTCGGCTTAAAAGGCACAAAATTCTGCCGCGCCATGTCAAACTCCTCGTTGAGACCAAGAATGATATGGGAAACTGATCAAGGGGGAGCAAGCGGCAGCTTTTTTGAAAAAAAGCTGCGCAAAAAACTTTTGTGAGTTTGGACACGGGCCGTGTGGCCGCCAATGCCCCGAGCCAGCATAATATTTATGCTGGCTATCGGCGTTATGCAGAAAACGCCCCAGGCCCAGACTCATAAAAGTTTTTTGCTGCTTTTTTTCAAAAAAGCAGAGCTTGCTTTCCCTGCCTAAGCCGCCTTGCGCAGCCTGTTGCCAAATTCTTTCCGCAGCTTCGCCACTTTCGGCGCAATCACTGCCTGGCAATAGCCGGCATAGGGGTTGCGCGCGTAATAATCGTCATGCTCCGGCTCAGCCTGATAGAATACCTCCAGCGGCTTCACCTCCGTTACAATCTTGTTGCTCCACACGCCGGTGAATTCTTGCATGATCCGCGCCGCCGCCTCAGCCTGTGCCGGCGTGTGCGTATAGATAGCGGAACGGTATTGTGTGCCGGCATCCGCACCTTGCCGGTTCAGCGTGGTCGGGTCGTGGATGGTGAAAAACACCCGCAGCAGATCGTCATAGGAAATCACTGCCGGGTCGAAGCGGATTTGCACCACCTCCGCATGGCCGGTCCGCCCGGTGCACACCTGCGCGTAGGTCGGGTTCGGCAGTTGACCGCCGGCATAGCCGGACTGCACATGCTCCACCCCCGCCAGCTCGTCATAAGCCGCCTCCAGACACCAGAAGCAGCCGCCGCCCAAAGTCGCCAGTTCGCTCATTCAACCCCTCCCAAGGTACAGATTTCACGCCAATGCGCGGCACTCACCGGTGCCACCGAAAGCCTGGACAGCCTTACCAGCGCCATGTCCTTGAATTTGGGGTCGGCCTTGAGGGCTGCAAGCGTCACCGGCCGCGCCAGAGGCTTCACAGCTCGCATATCCACGCATACCCAAGGCCCCGTAGCGGCGGTCGGGTCCGCATAGGCCTCGCGCGCCACCTTCACGATCCCGACAATCTCCTTGCCGGTGTTGGAGTGGTAGAAAAACGCCAGGTCGCCCTTCTTCATCGCTTGCAAATTCTGCTTCGCCGTATGGTTGCGCACCCCGGTCCACGGCTCGACTTTATTTGCCACCTGCTGGTCCCAGGAAAATGCCTCCGGCTCGGATTTTACCAGCCAGTAATTCACACCAGTTTGCCATCGCGGAAGGTGTTGCGGAACCCGCTGATCGTCGTCATCTCGAACAATCCCGCCATTGCATAAGGGTCGGCCTCGAACACCGCGCGGGCTGCATCCTCGTCCGCCGCCTCGATCACCACGATGCTGCCATACGGGTCTCCAACCGCATCCAGCAGCGGCCCGGCATAGGCCACGTTCTGCACCTTGAGAAACTCAAGATGCGCCGGCCGGTGCTCTTTGCGGATCGGCAAACCATCGGCCTTGTCATGGGCGATCAAGATAAATTGCATGATTAACTCCTGTATTTATAACGGCTTCAACTTTTCATCCCCATAGCCTAATATACGCCCATGAACGAGAGCGCGTTGCCAACCGTAACCCGCCAAATGGGACGAACCGGCTCCTGGCTGCATTATTATGCCAACCCTGGGCGCTTTTTGCGCCTGGCGCGGCCGGTATTGCCGTGGCTGGCGGCGGTTTCCATCCTGCTCACCGTCACCGGCATCGTTTGGGGCTATTGGTTCGCCCCGGCGGACTGGGAACAGGGGAACGCCGCGCGCATCATGTATGTCCACGTTCCCGCAGCCTGGGTGGCGATGGCGGGATACGCCGCACTCGCTGGCGTCTCCTTCATTTCCATCGTCTGGCGGCATCCGCTGGCGGATCTGGCAGCCGAGGAGATCGGCCCGGTCGGCGCCGGCTTTACCGCCATTTGTCTGGTATCCGGAGCACTTTGGGGCAAGCCGATGTGGGGCGCCTATTGGG
This sequence comes from Acetobacteraceae bacterium, assembly GCA_965231175.1. Classification (GTDB taxonomy): domain Bacteria; phylum Pseudomonadota; class Alphaproteobacteria; order Acetobacterales; family Acetobacteraceae; genus Acidocella. The sequence continues at coordinate 650,736 of CBDDMJ010000002.1, forward strand.
TGTGGGATGCCAGGCTCACCTCCGTGCTGGTGCTGTTCTTCCTATATCTCGGCCACATCGCTTTGATCCGCGCCTTCGACAACCAACAGCATGGCTACCGCGCCGCCGCCATCCTCGCCCTTGTGGGCGCCATCAACCTGCCGATCATCGTATTCTCCGTGCAATGGTGGAACACGCTGCACCAGGGCAACACCATCTCCTTCACCGGCGGCTCCAAAATCTACATTACCATGCTGTACCCGCTGCTGATCGCCACCGTTGGCTTCTACCTGTGCTTCATCACCCTGGTCACCGCGCGCCTGGCCGCTGCCATCATGGAACGCCGTACCCGCGCTTTGCTGCTCGCCAAAGCCGAGCGCGCATGAACCTCGCCCCTTACATCAACGGCAGCTACGGCGTCTCCGTGCTGTTCCTGCTCGCCATCAGCGCCACCACATACCTTAGGTACCGGCGCGCCAAACGCCGCCTTGCCGCCGTCGAGCCCCGTTGATGCGCGCCCGCAAGAAACGCCGCCTGTACCTGCTGCTGGCCTGCGGCATCGGCCTTGGCTCCGCCACCGCGCTGTCGCTCGCCGCTTTCTCCTCCACCCTCACCTATTTCCTCGGCCCGGCCGAAGTCATCGCCAAAAATCCCGCGCCCGGCATGAGCTTCCGCCTCGGCGGCATCGTGCAGGCCGGCACCGTCAATACCATCGTCGTCGCCGGCACCCCGGTCACCCATTTCAACGTGACAGACGGCCAGGCCGCCATCCCCGTCACCTTCTCCGGCGTGCTGCCAGACCTTTTCCGCGAAGGCCAGGGCGTAGTCGCCATCGGCGCCATGGCCACCGGCGGCACCTTCTCCGCCGACGAAGTCCTCGCCAAACACGGCGCCAGTTACATGCCCCCGGAAGTCGAACAAGCCCTGAAAAACGCCGGCAAATGGAACCCCAAATACGGCCCACCCCCCGCCGCCGATACATGGAATACCATGGCCGTGAAGAGTGCCAATTCGTGAACATAATATGGCACTTAGCAAGCAAGACTAGGGGGCTTTGCCCCCTACGACCCCTACTAAGGGCACAGCCCTTAGAACCCTTAGGCTCTAAAAGGCGGCGGCCTCCGGGCGTGACACGCCCGTGCAGGCCGCCGCCTTTTAGAGCCTTAAAAATGGATTCTAAAGGCCGAGCCTTTAGCGGGGGTCCAGGGGGCAGGGCCCCCTGGCCTTACTTAGTAAAAGCCACATCATGATCCCCGAACTCGGGCATTTTGCACTGGCTTTAGCGGTTGCGCTTGCCTTCGCCCAGGGCGTCATCGGCATCTTTGCCCCCGGCCTGCGCGACGCTCGCGCGATGCGGGCCGCACCGGCTTTGGCGCTTAGTCATTTTCTGGCCATTGGGGCGGCGTTTCTGGCGTTGATTTATGCCGGGGTGATTTCGGATTTTACGGTTGAGAATGTGGCGGATTTTTCCTCCAGCATTGTCCCGTTAATGTATCGGATCACCGGCACCTGGGGCAACCATGATGGGTCGATGGTGCTGTGGTGTTTTATTTTATCGCTGTGCGGGGCGACGGTGGCTTCGTTCGGCGGGAATTTGCCGGCGTCTTTGCGGGCGCGGGTGCTGGGGGTGCTGGGGCTGGTTTCCGGCGGGTTTTTGTTGTTCACGCTGGCGGTTTCAGACCCGTTCATGCGCATCTGGCCGCCGCCTTTGGATGGCGCCGGGGTTAACCCGATTTTGCAGGACCCGGGCCTGGCCTTCCATCCGCCGGTTTTATATACCGGTTATGTCGGGTTTTCGGTGGCGTTTGCGTTTGCCATTGCCGCACTGATCGAGGGCCGGATCGACGCGGCGTGGGGCCGCTGGGTGCGGCCATGGGCGTTGCTGTCCTGGTGTTTCCTCACTGCCGGTATCGCGCTCGGCTCCTGGTGGTCTTATTACACTTTGGGCTGGGGCGGCTACTGGTTCTGGGACCCGGTGGAGAATGCGGCATTGCTGCCCTGGCTTACCGGCACGGCGCTGCTGCATTGCGCGATTGTGGTGGAAAAGCGCGAGGCGTTGAAGGCCTGGACGGTGCTGCTTGCCATCGCCACGTTTTCGCTCAGTCTTTCGGGCACGTTTCTGGTGCGGTCCGGCATCTTGAATTCGGTGCATAGTTTTGCCGCTGCCCCTGACCAGGGGTTGTTCATCTTGGCGTTGCTGGGGCTGACCATCGGCGGCTCGCTGCTGTTGTTTGCCATCCGCGCGCCGGCGCTGGCGGCCTCCGGCATATTCGCACCTTTGTCGAGGGAAAGTGCGCTGATCCTCAACAACATCTTCCTGTGTTCGATCGCCGCGGTGGTGTTCACCGGCACGCTGTATCCGCCGTTCGCCAATCTGCTGTTCGGCATCCAGCTTTCCGTCGGCGCGCCGTTTTTCAATCAGACGGTCTTGCCGCTCACGGCACCGCTGATCCTCGCCATGGCGGTCGGCCCGTTGCTGCCCTGGAAGCGTGCTGCGTTGCTGCCGGCGCTGGAGCGCATCTGGCTGGCGGCGGTGGTGGCCATCGTGGTCGTTCTGGTGTTCACGGTAAAAACCAATGCCGTCACCGCACTCGGCCTTGGCGGCGGCGTCTGGGTGGTTTTATCCGCTGTCTCGGACCTTGCCGAGCGCGGCAGGTTGTTTCGCATGCCGCTTGCCCATTCCTTCGCCCGCTTGATGGTTTTGCCGCGCGCCGCCTACGGTGCGGCACTCGGCCATATCGGTTTTGGCGTCATGGTGCTCGGTATCGCCGGCATGACCTTGGCGGTGCAGAAAATCGTTGTGCTGATGCCAGGACAGACCACCACCCTCGGTGCCTACGCCTGGACGCTTACCGATGTGCACACTGCACCGGGCCCCAACTACACCCTGCGCGTTGCCGATATCGGCATCAGCAAGAACGGCCATGTATGTCTCACCCTGCATCCCTCGCGGCGGTTTTTCATCAATCCTAAGGTCATTACCAATGACGCCGCCATCCACACCAATGGCTTTCAGGATATCTACACCGTGTTTGCCGATGAGCCGGCGGGCGGCGGCGCCGAACTGCGCCTGAACATCCACCCGCTGGCGCCGGAAATCTGGCTCGGCGGGCTTATCATGGCGCTCGGTGGCGGGCTTTCATTGTCAGACCGGCGTCTGCGCGTTGGCGCGCCCTCCCGCCGCCGCGCCAAGCCGGCAGGCGTTGCAGTTTAAATATGCTGACTCGGCGGATCATGCTGGCAGCACCTCTTGCGGTGGCGCTCGGCGGCGGCTTCGGGTTCTACACCATCCTGCGGCGCATGCAGGGCGACACCTACGATCCGCACGCTCTGCCCTCTCCGCTGATCGGCAAGCCGCCGCCGGCGTTTGCTCTGCCCGGCCTTAACGGTGCTTCCGGTTTTTCTAACGCTGACATCGCTGCCCCGCGCCGTCCAATTTTGGTCAACTGGTTCGCCTCCTGGTGCGCGCCCTGCCTGCAGGAAGCGCCGATTTTGCAACAACTCGCCGGCAGCGGGCTGCAGCTCTGGGGCATCGCCTATCAGGATCAACCGGCGGCACTGCAAACCTATCTGCAACAGAACGGCAACCCTTATACCCGCCTGGCGCTCGATACCTCCGGCCTCAGCGCCATCAACTGGGGCGTCTACGGCGTGCCGGAGACCTATCTCATCGACAAATCCGGCATCGTACGCTGGCGCTGGGCCGGCGCGCTGGATGAAGATGTGATCAGCCGCGGCCTGCTGCCGTTATTGCGGCATTATACATGAATCGAATTCTACTCATCCTGCTGGTCTGCCTGCCAATGCTCGCCATTGCGCAAACCGTCACCCGCGACGGGGTAACGCTGAGCCCGCAACAGGAACAGCGCGCCGAGGCAATCGGCGATCAACTGCGCTGCCTGGTCTGCCAGAATGAAAGCATCGAGGGTTCATCGGCCGCTTTGGCCAAACAATTGCGCGTGATTATCCGCCAGCAGGTGGTGGCCGGGGACAGCAGCAAAAGCATCATGGCCTACATGGTACAGCGCTATGGTATTTTCGTGTTGCTAAAACCGCCTTTCATGCGGCTCACCTGGCTGCTCTATGCCTCACCGTTCCTGGCGCTCGCCGTCGCGGGTCTTGGTACATGGCTGGCCCGCCGCCGCCACGTCGAAACGCCGGCACCGTTATCGGACGCTGAGCGTGACCGGTTGCGCAAGCTGCTCGCGCCATGATCTATCTGTATATGCTCGCCCTCGCTTTGTTGCTGATGCTGCCGCTGTTTTTCAGCTTCAGCCGGCGCGGCACGCCGCGCGGCCGCCGCGACACCGCACTCGCACTGCACCGCGCGCAGCTGACTGAGCTGGTCCGCGACCTCGAACAGGAACGCATTGCCCCAGCGGAATATGCCGCCGCCAAACTGGAAGTGGAACGTCGCCTGCTGGCAGCCGATACGCTGGCCGAAATACCGCCGGGCGGGAGTGCCAAATTCCTGCTGTTCGTCACCACTTTGCTCATCCCTCTAATGGCGTTTCTGTTGTACATCCCCGGCAGCACGCCACGCGTGCCCTCTGAGCCGCATGCAAAATGGGTGGCGATGCAAAACGCCCAGCAAGCGCAAGCGGCGGCGTTAATCATGCAGCTGCGCACCAGCCTGGCAAAACTCGATCCCGCCTCAACGCAAGCCAGCGAAGGCCAGGCCTACCTTGCCGAAGTTCTGGCCGAGCAGGCGGGCGCGATCACCCCCGAATCACTTGCGCTGTTCCGTCAATCCATTGCAAATGCACCTGCCACCGCACCGTGGCGCAAACTGGATGAGGCGCGGCTTGCAGAAGCCACCTCACCGGCAGATTAAAAAGGATTTATTTGTGGACGATACTAAACCACCCCAAATCCACGGCATGGACAAACCAACCGAAGCTGCATCCGTGGTAAAACCGGAGGCCAAACAACTTCCCACTGAAATCGGCGGCCAGAAAGGCCCGGAGCCAACGCGCTATGGCGATTGGGAAAAAAACGGACGCTGCACCGACTTCTAACCAAAATAATATACATCAGGAAAAGGATCACGCTTATGCGCGCACTCATCGCCGTCATCATCATACTCATCGTCGGCTTCTTCGTTATTCCCATGGTTGCCGAAGGCACCATGAATACCTGCACCGCGCTGGAAAAAAGTGCTGTGACCAACGAAGCCTCCAGCATGGCCGGCGGCAATACCAGCAGCCCGGTCTATAACACCGTCAACAGTGCCGGTAACGCCGCCAACGGCAGCATTGCCTCCACCCTCGTGCAAAACAGCCACCCTAACACGCCGACACCCATCAGCTGCACGTATTATTACTGGAAATCGGTGTTTTAAGAAAAGCAAGAAAGCGCTACTTTTTTGAAAAAAAGTAGCAAAAAACTTTTGCCCTGCTGGATATGGGCGTTGGCCTTGCAACGCCCTATGTCTCCGCGGAGCAAAAGTTTTTTGCTTCTTTTTTCTCAAAAAAAGAAGCGCTTGTTTATTTTCAAGCCGCCTGGGCTTGATTGGCCAGACGTATCAAATTACCCACTATATCCCGTGCCATGACCATGCGCGTTGCCACGTCCATCTCCCGTACCAACACCAGCTTCTGATCTGGGCGGAATTTTACTGTGCCATTACGGGTGCCGATCCAGGCGAGCAGCGCTGCGGGGTCGGCGAATTCGTTTTTGCGGAAGCTCAGCACAATCCCTTTTGGTCCCGCATCGAGTTTTTCGACCCCAGCCTCCCGGCAGGCTCGTTTCAGCGCCACGGTTTCCAGAAGATTTTCGACCTCTTCGGGGAGTTTGCCGAAGCGGTCGACCAGTTCGGCGGCCAGCGCCTCGCTTTCAGCATCGTTTTGCAAGCCCCCGATGCGCCGGTACAGGCCAAGGCGCACCGGCAGGTCGCTGACATAATCTTCCGGGATCAGCACCGGCAGGCCGAGATTGATGTTCGGCGTCCAATCCCGCTCCACCGGTTTTTGTCTGGCACCTTCGGCGCGGATGCCGGCCACCGCATCTTCCAGCATCTGCTGATACAGCTCGATACCGATTTCGCGAATATGCCCGGATTGTTCATCGCCCAGCAGATTGCCGGCACCGCGCAGATCCAGGTCATGCGAGGCGAGGGTGAATCCGGCGCCCAGCGTATCCAGCGTCTGCATCACGTTCAGCCGCTTTTCCGCTGCGGGCGATAGACGATGATGCGCCGGCCAGGTGAGATAGGCATAGCCACGCTGCTTGCCGCGCCCGACGCGGCCGCGCAGCTGGTACAGCCCGGCCAGGCCGAACATGTCGGCGCGGTAGATGATCAGCGTGTTCACCGCCGGCATATCAAGGCCGGATTCGACGATATTGGTGGCGAGCAGGATGTCGAATTTGCCATCGCCGAATTCGGTCATCACTTTTTCAAGCTCGGTCGGCGCCAAACGCCCGTGCGCCATTGCGCATTTCACTTCAGGTGCAATCTCCCGCAGGCGCACCGCCATTGTTTCAAGGTCTTCGATGCGCGGCACCACGCAGAAAATCTGCCCGCCGCGGAAACGCTCCCGCGCGATCGCCTCGCGGATCACCAGGCTGTCGAACGGCATGATGAAGGTGCGCACCGCCAGGCGGTCCACTGGCGGGGTGGTGATGAGAGAGAGGTTGCGCACCCCGGTGAGCGCCAGCTGCAACGTGCGCGGGATCGGCGTTGCGGTTAAAGTCAGCACATGCACATCGGCCTTCAGCTGCTTCAGCCGTTCCTTATGCGCCACGCCGAAATGCTGCTCTTCATCGACGATGAGTAGTCCGAGATCGGCAAAGCTTACGCCTTTGGCCATCAGCGCATGAGTACCGATGACGATGCCGATGCTGCCATCGGCGAGGCCGGCGCGCACCACCGCCTGCTCCTTGGCCGTCACCATGCGCGACAGCTGCGCCACTTTTACAGGCAGGCCTTCGAAGCGCGCTGAGAATACCCGGAAATGCTGCCGCGCCAGCAGTGTCGTCGGCACTACCACAGCCACCTGAGACCCTGCCATCGCCGCGACGAAGGCAGCGCGCAGCGCCACCTCGGTCTTGCCGAAGCCGACATCCCCGCAAATCAGCCGGTCCATCGGCCTGCCGGCGGCAAAATCCTCCAGCACATCGGCCACGGCGCGGGCCTGATCCTCGGTTTCGGTATAAGGGAAGCGCTCGCAGAACTCGGCAAAGGCGCCGTCATCCGGCGCCAGCAGTGCGGCATCACGCATCTGCCGCTCGGCCGCCAGGCGGATCAGCCCGGCCGCCATGTCCTTGATGCGATTTTTCGCCCGCGCCTTGCGGGCCTGCCACGAGGCGCCACCAAGCTTATCGAGCGAAACGCCATCGGTTTCCTGACCGAAGCGCGACAACAGGTCGATGTTCTCGACCGGCAGGAACAATTTATCGCCGCCATCGTACAGTAGCCGCAGGCAGTCATGCGGCGCCTCGTTCACCGTTACCGTCTCCAGCCCGTCATAACGGCCGATCCCATGGTCCTGATGCACCACCAGATCGCCCTCGGCGATTTCGGTGGCATCGGCGATGAACTGGTCGGCACGGCGGCGGCGTTTCGGCGGCCGCGCGATCCGTGACCCCAGCAAATCCTGCTCGGCCACCACCGCCAGCCGGTCGGTGAGAAACCCGCGCTCGATGCCGAGTACCGCGAGGCCCACCGTGCCGTTCGGCAAACCCCGCGCCGCATCGGCGCTCGCCACCGGCTGCACATTGTGTATGCCGTGCTCCCGCAGCATCAGCCCGAGCCGCTCGCGCGACCCTGTGCTCCAGCCTGCCAGTATCACGCTGCGCCCGGATGCCGCCCAGCGGGTTCGCAAAGCCGCAAATTCATCGAACGCACTCAGTGTCTGCCCGGCCAGTATCGGCCCCGGGCGGCCGCCGGCATCCACGCCCTCAACACCTTCCGGCATCACAAAGGGCGAGAAGCTGAAATACTGCCCCAAGCCGTTTTCCCAGGCTTTGCGGTCCAGATACAGCATCTCCGGCGGGATCGGGCGGTACGGCGTCTCCCCCAGCCGCGCCGGGCCGCGGCGTTCGGCAAAATGGTCGGCGATCAACTCAAAGCGCGCCGCCGCCGCCGCTTCGGCCTGGTGATCGGTGCTGATGGAGGCACCCGGCAGGTAATCGAACAGCGTCTCCATGGTTTCTGAAAACAGCGGCGCATAATGTTCCACCCCGGCGTGGCGGCGGCCATCGCTCACTGCCTCGTAGATCGGGTCGTCCACCGCTTTCGGTCCGAACTGCTCGCGCCAGGCGGTGCGAAAGCGCGCCACCGAGGCCTCGTCGAACGCCACCTCGGAGGCCGGTCGGAAATCCAGTGCCGTCACTGCGGCACCGCTGCGTTGAGTTTCGGCATCGAAACGCTTGATGCTCTCGATGGTGTCTCCGAACAGATCGATGCGCACCGGGGCTGGCTCGCCCGCCGGAAACACGTCGATAATCCCGCCGCGCACCGCAAACTCGCCCGGCTCCATCACGGTCGCCGTCCGGTTATAGCCATCGGCATCCAGAAACGCCGCCAGTGCCTCCGGGTTGATATTGTCGCCGACCGCCAGATGCATCCCGGCCCCGGCCAGACCCGCGCGCGGCGGCAATTTCTGCAAAACGGCGTTCACCGTGGTCAGCACGATGCGCCGTTGCCCCGGCGATTCCTGCAGCCGGCATAGGCCGGCAATCCGCTCGGCAATGATCGCGCCGTTCGGCGACACCCGGTCATAGGGCAGGCAGTCCCAGGCCGGGATGCCGATCACCTCGATTTCGGGGGCAAAAAACCGGATCGCTTCGCTGAGAGCGGCAAGCCGCCCATCGTCGCGGGCGATATGCAGCACCGGCCCGTCATGTTCGCCCACGCGGCGCACCAGCAGGCTGGCGTCCACGCCTTCCGGCGCGCCATAAACGGTAATCATCGGTGCAAGGCGGCCGCTCTGATCCGCCGCAGCATCGCGCTATCGGCATGCGCCGGTATGGCTTTGCGCCCGGTCAGCCAATCCGCCAGCTCGGCATCCGGAAATTCCATCACCGCCTCGATCTCATCCAGTTCGGCCTCGGTCATGCCGGCGATCCGCGCCTTTACGAAATCGCCGATCAGCAGGTCGTTCTCATAGGTGCCGCGATGCTGGGCGCGGAAAATCAACCGGCGGCGGCGGTTGTCCAAAGGCATCGTCTCGTTCACATCAGGCTCAGTCATCTCTGAGTTGCGATATAGGCCGTGCTTCGCCAAGAGTCAGCCCGTGAGTAAAGATTTCTTGGCCCCGATACGCGCCCCCATCACCAGCCTGCCAGGCATCGGCCCCAAGCTCGCAGCGCTGCTGGCAAAGCTTGTCGGCGGCGATACCTTGCGCGACGTACTGTTCCATTTGCCTATCGAATTCATCGACCGCCGCAACGTGCAGACCATTCGCACTGCGGTGCCCGGCAGCATCGCCACCCTGCGCGTCGAAATCATCCGCCACGAGCCGCCGGCGCGCCAAAACCAGCCGCACCGCGTCGTCATCGGCGATGCGACAGGCTTTGCCGAAATCGTGCTGTTCCACGCCGCGCGGCTGGTGCAGTTCCCGGTCGGCGCCAGGCTCCTCATTTCCGGCAAGGTGGAGCGTTTCGGCGACCGGCTGACCATGTCACATCCGGATTATGTGCTGCCGGTGAACCAGGAAGACGGGTTTCCCTGGATCGAGCCGGTCTGGCCGCTCACCGCCGGCATCGTGCCCCGCATCATGCGCCGTGCCGCCCTTGGCGCGCTGGCAGTGTTGCCCGCTCTGCCGGAATGGCACAGCCCGTCGATTTTGACCCACCGCCGCTGGCCGGGCTTCAACGCCGCCCTCACCGCCCTGCACACCCCGGCAGACATCCCGGATGACCGGCCGGCAGCGCGCCTCGCCTACGATGAATTGCTGGCCCGCCAGATCGCCTTCGCCGTGGTCCGCGCCCGCCGCAAGCGGCGGCCCGGCCGCAGCCTGACCGGCGACAACAATTTGCGCAGCATTGCCCTGCGCCGCTTCGGCCATCCCCCCACCGCCGGCCAGACGCAGGCGCTGGCGGAGATCGACGGCGATCTTGCCGCCCCGCACCAGATGCTGCGCCTGCTGCAAGGCGATGTCGGGTCCGGTAAAACCCTGGTCGCTTTGCTCGCCATGCTGCGCGCGGTCGAGGCCGGGGCCCAGGCGGCACTGCTGGCGCCCACGGAAATTCTGGCCCGCCAGCACCACGCAGTGTTCAGCCGGCTGTGCCCGGTGCCGGTGGCATTGCTGACCGGCAATGTGAAAGGCAAAGCCCGCGCTGGCGTGCTGCGCGGCCTGCAGGACGGCGCCATCCCGCTGGTCATCGGCACCCATGCGCTGTTTCAGACCCAGGTCGAATTCCATGATCTGGCGTTCGCGGTGATCGACGAGCAGCATCGCTTCGGTGTCGACCAGCGCCTGCGCCTCGGCGCCAAGGGGGCGGCCACCGACCTCCTGGTGATGACCGCAACGCCGATCCCGCGTACCCTGCTGCTGACGCATTGGGGCGAGATGGAGACCAGCCGCATCATGGAAAAACCGCCGGGCTGCCAGCCCATCCACACCACTATGCACCGGCTCGCGGAGCTCGCCAAAGTGCTGGACGGTATCGAACGCGCGCTCGCCGGCGGCGGTCAGGTGTACTGGGTCTGCCCGCTGGTTTCGGAGAGCGAGATACTGGACATCACCGCCGCCGAAATCCGCTTTGCCCACCTCGCCACCCGCTTCGGCGGCCAGGTCGTCCTCGCTCATGGCCAGCAGGATCCGGCCGTGCGCGATGCCGCATTGGCCGCCTTTGCCGGCGGTGCCGCCCGCATCCTGGTTGCCACCACCGTCATCGAAGTCGGCGTCGATGTGCGCAACGCCACCATCATGGTGATCGAACATGCCGAGCGCTTCGGCCTTGCCCAGTTGCACCAGCTGCGCGGCCGGGTCGGCCGTGGCGAGCGGCAGAGCTACTGCCTGCTGCTGCACGCCAACAAGCTCGGCCCCAGTGCCGCCAAACGCCTCACCACCTTGCGCGAGACCGAGGATGGCTTCGTCATCGCCGATGAGGATTACCGCCTGCGCGGCGCCGGGGATGCTCTCGGCACCAAGCAATCCGGCCTGCCTGGCTACCGCCTCGCCGACCCCGAAACCCATGAGGATTTGCTGCCGATGGCGCGGCAGGATGCCATCATGCTGCTCGACCACGACCCCCGGCTTGAGTCCGCACGCGGTCAGGCCATCAAGCTGCTGCTCAACCTTTTCGAGCAGCGCGATGCGATCGCTACCTTACGCGCCGGATGAGGGAATACCCGGCACGCCCGCTGGTCGGTATCGGCATCGCCGTACTGCGCGATGACAAGGTGCTCCTGATCAGGCGCGGCCGCCCGCCGGCCCTGGGCGCCTGGAGCCTGCCCGGCGGCGCACAGGAGCTGGGCGAGACCGCCGAGGCTGCTGCCCGCCGCGAATTGCTGGAAGAAACCGGCCTTTCCGCTGGTTCGCTCACGCTGATCGCGCATGTCGATTCCATCCACAAGGACGAAGCCGGGACCATACAATACCATTACACCATCCTGGATTTCGCCACCCGCAGCTTTACCGGCACCGCCGTAGCCGGTGGCGATGTCACCGCGCTGGCCTGGGCCGCGCCATCCGACCTGGCCGCCTACAACCTGTGGACCGAAGTACACCGCGTCATCACCGCAGCAATGTCTCGACTGCCGCCTTGAAATTGCCGGAGTCGGGCGCGGTGATGCTCGAAAACCAGCTTACCAGCCGGCCATCCTTGCCGATCAGGTATTTGTAAAAATTCCAGCGCGGCCGCGCCAGCCAGCCGCCCTGCCCGCCGGCCCAGGCAAAAAACGGATGCGCCTGCCGCCCCTTCACATGCACCTTGCTCATGATCGGAAAATCCACCCCGTAATTACGTTCGCAAAACGCCCCGATCTCCGCGTCGCTTCCCGGCTCCTGGTTGCCGAAATCGTTAGACGGCACCCCCACCACCACCAGCCCGGCCGCCTGATACGCCTGCCACACGCTCTCCAGCCCCTTGTACTGCGGCGTAAATCCACATTTGGAGGCGGTATTCACCACCACCAGCGGCCGGCCCTTCAAATCCTGCAAGGCGTAGGGCTCGCCCTGCAACGTCATGAAGCTGAAATCATAGGCGCTGGCCATGTCGCTCTCCCTTTTGTTATGGTGACCATGATTATGAACAACATAGAAAAGATGCGCCAGAGATGACCGAAACCTCGCCGATCGCCGCTTTGCTCGACGTTATGGCTGCCCTGCGCCACCCGATAACCGGCTGCGCCTGGGACCGCGAACAGGATTTCACCACCATCGCCCCGTATACGGTTGAGGAAGCCTATGAGGTGCAGGATGCCGCCCTCGCTGGCGATCCGGCGCAGCTGCAAGACGAACTCGGCGACCTGTTGTTCCAGGTGGTCTACCATGCCCGCCTCGCCGAGGAGCGTGGCTGGTTCAGCTTCAACGATGTCGCCGCCCGCATTACCGATAAAATGATCCGCCGCCACCCGCATGTCTTTGCCGACGCCGCAACGCGTGACGCCGCGGCGCAAATCAGCGCCTGGGAGAGTCAGAAAGCCGCCGAGCGCCAGGCCCGCGCCGAAACCAGCGCCCTTGCCGGCATCGCCGCCAGCCTGCCGGCTTTGCGCCGCGCCGAAAAACTCACCGCGCGCGCCGCCCGCGTCGGCTTCGACTGGCCAGACGCCGAGGCGGTGCTCGATAAGCTCGCGGAAGAAACCGCCGAATTGCGCGCCGAGCTGGCCGCAGCAGATACCATCCGCCTCGCCGACGAACTCGGCGACATGCTGTTCGTGCTCGCCAACCTGGCCCGCAAACTCGGCCAAAGTGCCGAAGCCTGCCTCGCCGGCGCCAACAAAAAATTCACCCGCCGTTTCGCCGCTATCGAGGCCAGCCTGGCCAGCCAGGGCCGCATACCTGCTGAGTCCAACCTCGCCGAAATGGACCGGCTGTGGAACGATGCCAAAAAATCGGGTTTGTAATCATCACAATTTTTGTTAAGCGGCAATTATGAAACAGCTTTTTGCAGGCTATGACCGCTTCCGCCAAGGCTATCTGCACCGCAACCGCGAAACCTTTGCAACCTTGGCGCGTGACGGCCAGTCGCCGCCCGCCATGGTCATCGCCTGCAGCGATTCACGGGTCGCACCGGAACTGATCTTCGACTGCGCCCCCGGTGAAATTTTTGTGGTTCGCAACGTTTCCAATCTGGTACCCCCCTACGCGCCGGATACCGGCAATCACGGCACCTCGGCAGCGCTGGAATTCGCAGTGACAGGGTTGAACGTCAAAACCATCGCCGTGCTCGGCCACACCCTGTGCGGCGGCATCCGTGCCCTGATGCAAGGCCCAGGCGACGGCGATTTCATCCATTCCTGGATGAAAATCGCCGAACCGGCGCGCGTGAAAATCTGCGACGATCCAGAAATTTCCAGCGATTTTAATGAACGCTGCAATGCCTGCGAAAAAGAGGCGATCCGCGTCTCGCTGCGCAATCTGCTCAGCTTCCCGTGGATCAAATCCCGCGTCGAAAGCGGCACACTGACCCTGACCGGCCTGCATTTCAACGTGGAAACCGGCAGCCTGGATGTGATCGAATAAAGGACGGAAGGAAGCCCTTCTTTTTGTGAACAAAAAGAAGCAAAAAAAACTTTGTTAATTTGAGTTCGGGGGCGGGGTCAGCGTAACGCCCAAGGTCTGGCATAAAAATTTCTGCTGGGTCTGGGGCGTTTTGCAGACAACGCCCATGCCCCGGCATTCCAAAAGTTTTTGCTGCTCGCGTTCCGATGATGGGACGGCGCAGCCGCCACGTCTAAATCGGACCGCGCAGAAAGCTTCAAAAAAGCAGTACTTACTGGCTCGCCCACACGATTCGGTGCATCCAGACAATTTCCATCGGCTGGTATGTCAGGGTTGGATGCGCCTGGTTGAGACTGGATAGTTCGATTTTGCTGGCGGTGCGGCGTGTCAGCAATTTCGCCATCACAGCACCCTCCTGATCGCGCGCCACGACGCGGTCGCCGACGCGGACAGGAGCACCGGGTGAGACGATCACCGTGTCGCCGTCGCGATAAACCGGTTCCATCGAATCGCCGCTGACGGTGAGCGCATAGGCGTGCAGATCGGCGGTCTGCGGCAGGTCGATCTCGTCCCAACCGGCGCCGGCGGGGTAGCCGCCATCGTCGAAAAACCCGGATGTCCCGGCTTGGGCCAGGCCGATCAGCGGAATTTTCGGGCGTGGCCGGGTGCGGGCATCCGGTATGGTGCGGGCCCCCATGACCAGCGCGGTAAAATGATCTAGCGTCATACCGGTAGCGGCCAGTACCTTGGCTAGGCTTTCCGTGGAAGGCCAGCGCATCCGGCCATCGGCGCCGCGGCGTTTGGAAAGATTGAAACTGGTGGGATCGAGTCCGGCCTTGCGTGCCAGCGCCGATACGGTCAGGCCAAGCTCGGCCGCCAATGTATCAAAAGCCCGCCAAACATCGTCATGCCGCATCATGACAGGAGCCTGCCTGGGTTTACCACCAATGAAAAGCCCGGATAGGAATTTTATCCGTTTTTTTGCTTGCTATATATAAAAATTGCCCATAATGTTCTTGTTATGTTCTAAGTCAATCCATGTTTAGTAACATTTCTGATACCGGATACGATAACACTAGCCAAAGAAATAGGATGATTGTTTTGAACCGCACTGCAACCTTAGATGGGTCTTCCGCTTCATCATATGGCACGTTCGAACGATCCAACGGCCTGGCAAGGCAGTTTGCTGCCGCCTTCTAAATTCTCTTCTCATACGGCTGGTTTTTTAATTTTGCCGCCGCTGACCACCTCACCTTTATATAAGGAGTGCATTTCCATGGCATTTTCTCTGCGCAACCTGTCCGTTCTGGCTTATGCGAACGGCTTTACTCTATGGCATTATAAATCCGCTGGCGAAACGCTCGCAGCGACCAGCGGCGTCGGTTATTTTTCCGACGCTGCAGACTTGCTAGCACCGGGCGACATGGTGATGTTGACCGGGACTGATGGCGGCCGCATCGCCACCATTGCCGGACGCGGACGGGCCATCGCGCTGGCACCTTTATGCAATGGTGGAGATTAACTTATGGTTAACGTCCAATTCATTAGAAACCCGTAAGATTAGTTGAAAGGGCGGTCTATTTTCCAATCTTTAGCTTTATGAGGTGGTATAAAATTCATTTGAATCGCTATGATGCGACGAGACATGGGAGCGTCGTTTGAATCAATTGAGTTTCGAGAAAACTTACATGCAAAGCGTTATTCATGGCGATGATCTGAAAAAGACCGCGAACACCGGAGCCATGCAACGCACCGTCATCATCTCCAACCGCGTGCCGTCGCCAACTGAGCGCGGGGCCACGGCTGGGGGTCTGGCGGTTGCCTTGGCGGATGCTGCCACACCCGGCACGGTTTGGTTCGGCTGGAGCGGCAAGCGCGCCGACAAAACCTCGACCCGCGCCAATATCTCGACCGTTGACGGCGTCACCTATGCCACCATCGACATCGGCGAGCAGGATTATCAGCGTTTTTATACCGGTTTCTCCAATGGCGCGCTGTGGCCGCTGTTCCATTTCCGTACCGGCCTGCTGCGCTTCAACCGGCCGGAATACATAGCCTATAAAGCCGTCAATCGCGCCTTTGCCGAGGCGCTCCTGCCATTACTGCGGCAAAACGACCTGATCTGGATACATGACTACCAATTGATGACAATGGCTGCCGAATTGCGCCAACTTGGCGTGAAAAACCGCATTGGCTTTTTCATGCATATTCCTTTCGTACCGCCGGCGCTGCTACAGGTGCTGCCGCCCGCCGCCGAATTGATGGCGAGCCTCTCGGCCTGCGATGTCGTCGGCTTCCAGACCGAAGGCGACCGCCGTGCCTTTCTTGATAACGCCGCGGTGTTTCTGAATGTCGAGCCGGATCAGGCGGGTTTTTATACTTATAAAACGCAACGCGTGCGTGCGGTACTGACGCCGATCGGCATCGATGCCGAAAAATTTGCCGCCGCCGCCAAGCGTGCCGAGCAGACTGCCGATGCCCGGCGTCTGCATGAAAGTCTTGGTGACCGCGCCCTGGTGCTCGGCGTCGACCGGCTGGATTACTCCAAGGGCCTGCCGCAGCGCTTCGATGCCTTTGGTCGGCTGTTATACGCCTATCCGGAGCACCGGCGACATGTGAATTTTTTGCAGATCGCCGCCCGCTCGCGCCAGGAGGTGGGGTCATATCAAACGTTGCGCCGCGAGTTGGACCGCCGCGCCGGCGATATCAATGGCGAATTTTCCGATTTCGATTGGGTACCCTTGCGCTATATGACCCACCCAGTACGCCGCAATGCGATCGCCGGGTTTTACCGCCGCGCTCGCGTCGGCCTGGTCACCCCGTTGCGCGACGGTATGAATCTGGTCGCCAAGGAATATGTCGCGGCCCAGGACGAACGTGATCCCGGCGTGCTCGTGCTCTCTAAATTCGCCGGGGCGGCCGATGAGTTGACGGAAGCGCTGATCGTCAACCCGTTCGACGCCGATGAGGTCGCCGAGGCCATCCATCTGGCCCTGGCGATGAAATCCGATGAACGCAAGACGCGGCATAAGGCGCTGATGGCAAAAGTCCGCCATACGACAGCATCTTTATATTGCAGCCAATTTATCAGCTATCTTCTTAAAGACGCGTCAGCTTAATGGCTCCGACGTTGCGGCCTAAAGCTGCTGGTGCGGTGCGCGCGGCGCATAAGAAACCGGCTCCAGCCATCAAACTGCACTCACCACGCATCGCTATCGAGGGCATCAGCCCGAAGGTTGACGATGGGCGCTTTCCGGTTCGCCGCCTGCTGCGGGATATCGTGACTGTGGAAGCCGATATCATCACCGACGGCCATGACAAGCTGGCCGCGGAAGTGTTGTGGAAACATGGCAGCAGCGCCGAGTGGCAAACCGCGCCGATGGCAGCGCGCGGCAACGACCGTTGGCGCGCCGCCTTCCCGCTCGTCGAAATTGGCCGGTATTTGTATAAAATCGCTGCCTGGCGCGACGATTACGCGAGCTTTGCCGACGAGCTGGCGAAAAAATATGCCGCCGGGGTGCCGGTCAGCCTGGAGATCATCGAAGGGACAAGGCTGATCGAACAAACCGCCGCGGCGCGTCCAGGCGATGACGGTGCGGCCTTGCGCATGGTGCTGAGTGAACTGCAGGACGGCACTGAAGACAGCTGCCGCAGCCTGCTGCTGCACCCCGATACCATGGACTTCATGCGCCTCGCCGGGCTGCGGCCGTTTTTGTCTTATAGCGAGGAAATCGTCCTCGATGCCGAACCGCAAAATGCCGGCTTCGCCAGCTGGTATGAATTATTCCCGCGCAGCCAGAGCGGTGATACGGCGCGTCACGGCACCTTCCGCGATGTCATCAACCGCTTGCCGGCGATCCGCGACATGGGTTTTGACGTGCTGTATTTCCCGCCGATCCATCCGATCGGCCGTATTAACCGCAAGGGCCGCAATAATTCGCTGATCGCACAAGAGGGCGATCCCGGCAGCCCCTATGCCATCGGCAGCGCAGATGGCGGCCATGACGCGTTTCATCCCGAACTCGGCACCTTGCAGGATTTCCTGGCCCTGCGCGATGCCGCCGCCGAGCAGGGCATCAGCCTGGCGCTGGATTTCGCCATCCAATGCGCCCCGGACCATCCCTGGCTGAAAGATCATCCGGAATGGTTCAACTGGCGCCCGGACGGCTCGCTGCGCTATGCTGAAAACCCGCCGAAGAAATATGAGGACATCGTCAACGTCGATTTCTACGCCGCAGGTGCAGAACCGGCGTTATGGATCGCGCTGCGCGATGTCGTGCAATTCTGGGTCGATCAGGGTGTGCGGCTGTTCCGCGTCGACAATCCGCATACCAAGCCATTGCCGTTCTGGGAATGGATGATCGGCGACATCCGCAGCCGCCATCCGGATGCCATCTTCCTCGCCGAGGCCTTCACCCGCCCGAAACTGATGTACCGCCTCGCCAAAATCGGCTTCTCGCAATCCTATACGTATTTCACCTGGCGCAACGCCAAGTTCGAGCTGCAGGACTATCTGACGGAACTGACCACCACCCCGGTCGCGGAATATTTCCGCCCGCATTTCTTCGTCAACACGCCGGACATCAATCCGGTGTTTTTGCAGAACTCAGGCCGCCCCGGCTTTTTGATCCGCGCCGCCCTGGCCACCACATTGTCCGGCTTGTGGGGCATGTATAACGGCTTCGAGCTATGCGAGAGCGAGGCCGTACCGGGCAAGGAGGATTATCTTAACTCTGAAAAATACGAGCTGAAGGCGTGGAACTACAATCGCGCCGGCAATATCATCGCCGAGATTACCAAGCTGAACCGCATCCGCCGCGAGCACACCGCGCTGCAGACGCATCGCGGCATTGAATTCCTCAATGCCTATAACGACAACGTCCTGTATTTTTTGAAACGAGGTTCGGACGGCGATGCCATACTCGCTGCCATCAGCCTTGATCCCCATAACGTCCAGGAAGCGGAGATCGAAATTCCGCTGTGGCGCTTCGGCCTGCCGGATAACGGCGCCCTGGCGGCCGAGGATTTGATGTGGGAGCATAAATTCATCTGGTACGGCAAAATGCAGCGTGTGGTGCTGAAGCCGCAGGAACTGCCGTTCTGCATCTGGCATATCCGGCCCGTCACCGCAAATTGAACCTTATCTTGAAGCAGGACGATTAATGGGAAACCCGCCAGCTAACGCGCAACCGGTTATCGCGCAGAAAGACGACCCGCTCTGGTACAAGGATGCGGTGATTTACCAGGTGCACATCAAATCGTTCTTTGACAGCAATAATGACGGTGTGGGAGATTTTCCCGGGTTGATGCAAAAGCTCGATTACATCGCCGATCTGGGCGTCAATGCGATCTGGCTGCTGCCGTTCTATCCCTCGCCGCGGCGCGACGACGGTTATGATATCGCCGATTATCGCAATGTGCATCCGGAATACGGCACCATGGCCGATATCCGCCGTTTCATCGCCGCGGCGCATGAACGCAACATCCGCGTCATCACCGAACTCGTCATCAACCACACCTCGGACCAGCATCCATGGTTCCAGAAAGCCCGCGCCGCCAAGCCGGGTTCGGCCGCCAGGGATTATTACGTGTGGTCCGACACGGATCAGAAATATGCCGGCACCCGCATCATCTTCGTCGATACCGAAAAATCCAACTGGACCTGGGATGAAACTGCCAAGGCCTTCTACTGGCACCGCTTTTATTCCCACCAGCCGGATTTGAATTTCGACAACCCCCGCGTGTTGCGCGAGGTGTTCAACATTATGCGCTTCTGGCTCGACCTCGGCGTCGACGGTTTGCGCCTGGATGCCGTGCCATATCTGGTGGAACGCGACGGCACCAATAATGAAAATCTTTCTGAAACCCACGACATCCTCAAACAAATCCGCGCCGCCATGGATGCCCACACGCCGGGCCGCATGCTGCTGGCCGAAGCCAATCAATGGCCGGAAGACGCCCAGCAGTATTTCGGCGACGGCGATGAATGCCACATGTCCTTCCACTTCCCGCTGATGCCACGCATGTACATGGCGATCGCCCAGGAAGACCGCTTCCCGATCACCGACATCATGCGCCAGACCCCGGAAATCCCGGAAGCCTGCCAATGGGCGATCTTCCTGCGCAACCACGACGAACTCACGCTGGAAATGGTAACGGATTCGGAACGGGATTATCTGTGGGAAACCTACGCCTCAGATAAGCGTGCCCGCATCAATCTCGGCATCCGCCGCCGCCTCGGCCCGTTGATGGAGCATGACCGCCGCCGCATCGAGCTGATGAACGGCCTGCTGCTGTCCATGCCCGGCACCCCGGTGATCTATTACGGCGACGAAATCGGCATGGGCGACAATATCCATCTCGGCGACCGCGACGGCGTGCGCACGCCGATGCAATGGTCGCCGGACCGCAATGGCGGGTTTTCCCGCGCCAACCCGGCGGACCTCGTGCTGCCGCCGGTGATGGACCCGATCTACGGCTTCGCCGCGGTGAATGTGGAAGCCCAGGCCACCGACCAATCCTCGCTGTTGAACTGGATGCGGCGCATGCTGGCGGTGCGCAAACGCCATGTTTCCTTCGGGCGCGGCCAGCAGCGCTTTTTATATCCCGGCAACCGCAAAATCCTGGCCTATCTGCGCACCCATGATCTGGTGGACGGCGAGACCGAGATCATCCTGTGCGTCTACAACCTCTCGCGCACCGCGCAGCCGGTGGAGCTCGACCTTGCCACCCTGGCCGGGCGCGTGCCCGTGGACCTACTGGGCGGCTCAGCCTTTCCGCCGATCGGCCAGCTTACCTATCTGCTCACACTACCGCCTTACGGATTTTATTGGTTTATCCTGGCAACCCAGGCTGCCCTGCCGCCCTGGCATATCCGCCCTTCCGAACCGTTGCCGGAGCTGGCGACTTTGGTGCTGCGGTCCGGCGTGCAGGATGTATTGAGCGCCGCCCCGCGCGCGGTTATCGAAACCGAGGCGCTGCCGGCGTATCTGATGCGGCGGCGCTGGTTTTCCTCAAAGGATCAGGCCATCAAATCGGCGAAACTGGTGCGCGCCGAATCGCTGCCCGGCGGCACCTTTGAGTTGCTGCTCACGGAGGTCGAGGTCCAGCTGAAAGGCCAAACCGCCCGCTACCAGCTGCCGCTTGGCATTTGCTGGGATGAGGACATCAAAACCGCGCTGCCGCAGCAGCTGGCTTTAGCGCGGGTGCGCCAGGGCCGGCGCATGGGCTATCTGACGGATGCCTTCGCACTCGATGCCTTTACCCGCCGTGTCCTCAACGCGCTGCGGCTCAATACCGTGCGCAAATTAGGCGACAGCGAATTGCGTTGCGTCCCCACCGCGCATTTCGCCACCGTCGATATCCCTGCCGATGCGGATATCCAGCGCCTCTCCGCCGAGCAATCCAACAGCTCGCTGATCATCGGCGAAAAAGCGGTCATGAAAATCATTCGCCGGGTGATGGATGGCATCAACCCGGAGGTCGAGATGAGCCGGTATCTCACCGAAAACGGCTACGCCAACGCGCCACCCTTGCTCGGTGAGGTCACGCGCATCTCCGGCGACGGCACGCCGTATTCCGCCATCGTGGTGCAGGGCTTTGTGCGCAACCAGGGCGATGCCTGGCAATGGACGCTGGATTATCTGGCGCGCTACGGCGAGGCGATGGCGGTTTCGGAAAAAACCGACGACGATGAAAACGGGCTTGCCAATTACGCCGCCTTCGCCCGCATGATGGGCACCCGCCTCGGCGAGCTGCATGCTCTGCTGGCGCGTCCCTCGAAGGATGAAGCCTTCAACCCGCAAACCGCCACAGTAAAAGATATCAAAGCCTGGTCCGATGGCGTTACAGCACAGATCAAATCCGCTTTCGACGCCGTCAAATCCATCAAGGACATGCCGGACGAAGCTACCGCCGCTGCCGCAGCCTATCTCTCGGCCAATGCCAGGCATATCCTCGGCGTCGTACCTGCCATGAGCAAAGCCGGACTCGACAGCCTGAAGACACGCATCCACGGCGATTTCCATCTCGGCCAGATATTGGTGGCCACCGGCGACGCCATGATCATCGATTTCGAAGGTGAACCCGCCAAACCGCTGGAACAGCGCCGCGCCAAAATGAGCCCGATGCGCGACGTCGCCGGTCTGGTACGGTCTTTTCATTACGCAGCGGCCACGGCTTCCAACGCCTTGATCAGCAACACCCCGAAACTCGGCGACCGGCGCACCGCTTTGTTCGAAAAGTTCACTGCGAAAATGACCGAGCAGTTCCTCACCGCCTACCGCGCCACCGCGGCGATCGCCATTGAGCCGCAGTTATTGGATTTGTTTCTGCTGGAAAAATCCGCCTACGAAATCTGCTACGAGGCCGCCAACCGTCCGAGCTGGATCGGCATTCCCCTGCGCGGCCTCGCGGAGATCGCAGCACGGGTGCTGGCGCGCACACCGGAGACCGTCGATGCTGGATAATCAGGACAGGGCTGCTTTCGAAGCACTGATATCGGGCCAGAGCGGCGACCCGTTCGCGCTGCTCGGCCCACATGAAACCGCTGGCGGCACCGTGATCCGCGCGCTGCTGCCCGGCGCCACATCTGCCGCGGCGGTGATCGGCGATAAAACCATGGCTCTGGAAAAAACCGCCTATGCCGGGCTGTTCGAGGCGCTGGTGAAAACCGATGCCGCCTACCGGCTGCAGATCGACTGGGGCGGCACGGTGCAGGAGACCGAAGACCCCTATGCCTTCGGTCTGCTGCTGAGCGATTTCGATCTGTATCTGCTCGCCGAAGGCCGCCACCACAACCTCGGCAGTTGCCTCGGTGCGCAGGCCCTGACCATCAACGGCATTCCCGGCGTGCGCTTCGCGGTCTGGGCGCCGAATGCCAAGCGCGTCTCCGTCGTCGGCGATTTCAACAACTGGGATGGCCGCCGCCATCCGATGCGCCGGCGCGTGGAGGCCGGTATCTGGGAGTTGTTCATCCCACGCCTGGCCCCCGGCGAGGCCTATAAATATGAAATCATCGGCCCGTTCGGGCTGCTGCCGGCAAAAGCCGATCCCGTGGCTCTGCAGGTGCAGGTGCCGCCCGCCACTGCCTCGATCGTCGCCGAACCCTATGCCCCGCCGCCGCGCACCCGCAAATTCACCGGCTACGATCAACCCCTCTGCATCTATGAGCTGCATGCCCGCTCCTGGATGCGCCACGCCGATGGCCGCTCCTATTCCTGGGCCGAGCTATCGGACCGGCTGATCCCGTACGTGCAGGAGCTCGGCTTCACCCATATCGAGCTGATGCCGGTGATGGGCCACCCCTTCGGCGGCTCCTGGGGCTACCAGCCGCTCAGCCAGTTCGCGCCGATGCCGGAGCTCGGCACACCGGCGGATTTCGCCCATTTCGTTACGGCCTGCCACGCTGCCGGCATCGGGGTGATCCTGGACTGGGTACCGGCGCATTTCCCGACCGACACCCACGGCCTCGCGCATTTCGACGGCACCGCTTTGTACGAACACGCCAATCCGCTGGAAGGCTTCCATCCTGACTGGAACACGCTGATCTTCAATCTCGGCCGCCGCGAGGTGCGCGGGTTCCTGATCGCCGGCGCGCTGTTCTGGCTCGAACATTTCGGCGTCGACGGCCTGCGCGTCGACGCCGTAGCTTCCATGCTGTACCGCGACTACTCCCGCAAATCCGGCGAATGGGTCCCCAACATCCACGGTGGGAGGGAAAACCTGGAAGCGGTGGATTTTCTGCGTGAACTCAGCCTGGCCGTAAAGGAACGCTGTCCGGACGCTTTGCTGATCGCCGAGGAATCCACCGCCTGGCCCGGCGTTTCCCGGCCGGCCGAGGAAGGCGGCCTCGGTTTCACCCATAAATGGAACATGGGCTGGATGCACGACACGCTGGCCTATATGCATGAAGACCCGGTGAACCGCCGCTACCACCACGACCAAATGACCTTCGGGCTGATTTATGCGTTCTCTGAACGGTTTATCCTGCCCATTTCGCATGACGAGGTGGTGCACGGCAAAGCCTCGCTGCTCAACAAAATGCCCGGCGACGAATGGCAGAAATTCGCCAACCTGCGCGCCTATCTTGGCTTCATGTGGACCCATCCCGGCAAGAAACTGCTGTTCATGGGCTGCGAGTTCGGGCAATCCCGCGAATGGAACCACGACGGCGAACTCACCTGGGGCGCGCTGGGCGAACCCCTGCACCGGGGCGTGCACGACGCGGTGCGCGACCTCAACCGCATCTACCGCGCCGAACCGGCGCTGTACGAACGCGATTTCGACGCCGCCGGCTTCCAATGGGTCATCGGCGACGACCGCGATCAATCCGTCCTCGCCTATCTTCGTTACGATACAGAAAATAAAACTCCGATCCTCACGATCTGCAACTTAACCCCGGTGCCGCGCTACGATTACAGCATCGGCGTTCCGCAAGCCGCCATCTGGCAGGAAATCTTCAACTCGGACGCTGCCGTGTATAGCGGCAGCAACATCGGCAACCCATTGCCGCTCACCGCCACAAACCACCCAAGCCACGGCATGCCCAACACCATCACACTCACCCTGCCGCCCTTGGCTACTATCATCTTCAAACCCGGCGGCTGAGATGCAAGAAAGCAAGCAGTTCTTTTTTGCAAAAAAGAACCAAAAAACTTTTGATCCGCTAGAATATTGGCGTGATGCGGACAAAGCCCATGTCCCAGCAGAAAATTCATGCCGGGACATGGGGCGTTCAGCCGCCAGCGCCCATGCCCCAAAATATCAAAGTTTTTTTGCTTCTTTTTGTTCACAAAAAGAAGTGCTTCCTTCCTCATCCAGCTCCTAGCCATGCCCACCACAGCACCTCACCTCCTGCTTGGCCGGCCGGACCCCCTGGGTGCCACCTGGGATGGGCTTGGCGTCAATTTCGCGGTGTTTTCAGCGCATGCCACACGCATTGAGCTTTGCGTGTTCGATGCCGGGGGGCGGCATGAGACTGCGCGGTATGATTTGCCGGATTGCACGGATGAGGTGTTTCACGGCTATTTGCCGGATGCGCGCCCGGGGCTGGTTTACGGCTACCGTGCGCATGGACCGTACCAGCCGGAGGCCGGGCATCGCTTTAATCCGAACAAGCTGCTGCTCGATCCCTACGCCAAAAAATTCGCAGGCGTCCTGAACTGGTCGGATACGCTGTTCGGCTACCGCGTCGGCGCGGCCCGTGCGGATCTCACCTTCGACCGTCGCGACAGTGCGGCCTTCATGCCGAAGGCGGTGGTGATCGCCGACGGGTTTCACTGGGGCCATGATACGCCGCCGGCGCGCAGCTGGCAGGACACGGTGATTTATGAGGCGCATGTGCGCGGCCTGACGATGCGCCACCCCGATCTGCCGTTGCGCGAGCGCGGCAGTTTTGCCGGGCTCGGCAATCCGCGCCTGATCGAGCATCTGGTGAAGCTCGGCATCACCGCGGTCGAGCTGCTGCCGGTGCAGGCCTATCTGCAGGACCGCTTTCTGGTGCAGAAAAAACTGCGCAACTACTGGGGCTATTCCACTTTGTCCTTCTTTGCGCCGGAGCAGAGTTATATTTCCGCAGGTGCTGAGCCGATGGATGAAATCCGCATCGCCATCCGCCGCCTGCATGATGCCGGGATCGAGGTGATTTTGGATGTTGTCTACAACCATACTTGCGAAGGCAGCGAAATGGGGCCGACCTTGTCCTGGCGCGGCTTCGACAATGCCAGTTATTACACCGCGGTCGAAGGCAACGCGCGTTATCTGGTAAACGACACCGGCACCGGCAACACCGTCAACATTGCCCATCCAAGGGTTTTGCAGATGGTGATGGATAGCCTGCGTTATTGGGCGCTTACCTATCACGTGGATGGGTTCCGCTTCGACCTCGGAACGACACTGGGCCGCGAGGCACATGGTTTCGACCCCAATTCTGGTTTTTTCGACGCCATCCGGCAGGACCCTGTGCTGTCCCGCATGAAATTGATTTCCGAACCCTGGGATATCGGTCCCGGCGGCTATCAGCTCGGCAATCATCCGCCCGGCTTCGCCGAATGGAACGACCGTTTCCGCGATGGTATCCGCCGCTTCTGGCGCGGCGACCACGGCCAGCGCCCGGAATTGGCGGCGCGGCTGATGGGTTCCAGTGATTTGTTCGAGAAGCGCTGGCGCAAGGCCTGGGCCAGCGTGAATTACGCCGCCTCGCACGACGGCTACACGCTCACCGATGTGGTCAGCTATAACGAGCGCCATAACCTGGCCAATGGCGAGGATAATAATGACGGCCACGGCGAAAATCTCTCGAACAACTGGGGCGTTGAGGGTGAGACCGATGATGCCGCGATCACGCAAATCCGCGAGCGCGTCAAACGCGCATTGCTGATGACCGTCATGACCTCTCATGGCACGCCGATGCTGCTTGGCGGCGATGAGATGGGCCGCACCCAGATGGGCAACAACAATGCCTATTGCCAGGACAACGAAACCTCCTGGGTCGATTGGTCCGCCTTACAGGATGCCGAATCCCCGGCGCTGGCGCTGTACCGGTTTACCGCCGGCCTGATCGCCGCACGCAAGGCGCATCTCAGCCTGCGCAGCATAAGGTTTCTGCACGGCGAGCACGAGATTTTGCCAGGTGTTTGGGATGTCGGCTGGTTCGACGAGCAGGGCCACGACATCACCCCGGATGCCTGGGCCGATAGTGCGGCCCAGCTGCTGGCGCTGCGCCGGGCCGCACACGATGAAGATGTCGTGGACATGACATTGCTGCTGTTAAACGCCTCGCATGAGGACAGGGGCTTTAATCTGCCGCTGCCCGCCTTCACATGGGATGTGCTGCTGGATGGCGCCAAACCGCTGACCGCACCTATCCGTTTGAACGGGCAGGTCATCGAGGTTGGCGCGCATGCCGCGGTTTTACTGGGAGCCATTGTGAAACCATGACGGATTACGGAAATTTCGGCGCCAGATTGCAGCCGGATGGACACACCAGGTTCCGTTTGTGGGCGCCGGATTGTGCAACCGTCAGCCTGGAAATTGAGGGTTTGCCGGCCGCCGCCATGCGCAAGGACCAGGCCGGGTTTTTCGAAATCGACATTCGTTGCGAGCCGGGCAGCCGGTATCGCTACCGCATTGCCGATGACCTGACCGTGCCAGACCCGGCGTCGCGCGCGCAAAGCGGCGATGTGCACGACGCCAGCGTGGTGGTGGCCCCGTATCATGCATGGCGCACAAATTGGCAGGGGCGCCCCTGGCATGAGGCGGTGGTGTATGAGCTGCATCCCGGCGCCTTTGGCGGCTTCGCCGGCATTACGGCTCAACTGCCGCGGCTCGCCGCGCTTGGCATCACCGCCATCGAGCTGATGCCGATCGCCGATTTCCCCGGCCGCCGCAACTGGGGCTATGACGGCGTACTGCCGTATGCGCCGGATACCGTCTATGGCACGCCGGCCGAACTGAAGACGCTGATCGACGAAGCCCACAGCCTCGGGCTGATGATGATCCTCGATGTCGTGTATAATCATTTCGGCCCCGACGGTAATTACCTGCACGCCTATGCCTCGAAATTCTTTCGCGAGGACATCCACACCCCCTGGGGCGCGGCGATCGATTTCCGCCAGCCGCAGGTGCAGCGCTTCTTCATCGAAAACGCTTTATACTGGTTGCAGGAGTTCCGCTTCGACGGCCTGCGCTTCGATGCCGTGCACGCCATCAAGGACGACGATTTTCTGCTGAACATGGCCACTGAAATCCGTGCCGCCGTGCATGACCGCCCGGTGCATCTGATCCTTGAGAATGAAAATAACGATGCCGATCTATTGGCCTCGCAAGCCTATAACGCACAATGGACCGATGACTGGCATCACTGCGTCCATGTTCTCCTCACCGGCGAACATGAAGGTTATTACGGCGACTTCCAGAACCCGGCGGTCCAGCTGGCGCGCTGCCTGTCGCAGGGCTTTGCCTATCAGGGCGAACCCTCCGCCCATGCCGGCGGCGCGCCGCGCGGCAAACCGGCTGACCATCTGCCTACCACCTGCTTTGTCATTTGCCTGCAAAACCACGACCAGACCGGCAACCGCGCCATGGGTGAACGCCCCTCCGTGCTGGCCACGCCGGCAGCGTTGCGCGCTGCGGTCTGCCTGCTGCTGCTGACCCCGCAAATCCCCATGCTGTTCATGGGCGAGGAATGGGGCGAGACAAAGCCGTTTCTGTTCTTCACGGACCATCACGGCGAACTCGCCGAATTGGTGCGTGAAGGCCGCCGCCGGGAATTCGCGCATTTTTCCGCCTTCGCCGACGAACAAAAACGCCAACAAATCCCGGACCCGAATGCCGAGGCCACCTTCACCGCTTCGGTGCCGATGCCGCCGGCCGCACCGACAGAAGAACAATCGGCATTGCTGGCTTTGTACCGGCAGGCGCTGGCGTTGCGGGCGCAGCACATCACGCCCCGCCTGCCGGGAACGGGTGCGCACGGCGCCTACGCCATCGGCAGTCACGCCGTGCGTGCCAGCTGGTTGATGGGAGACGGTGCCGTGCTAACCATCGCCAGTAATTTCGGCGCCGACGCTATCGCCTGTGAAGCCGGCCCCGGTGAAATTTTGCTCACCACGTTGCCTGACGCCTATACTGCTGACACGCTCGCCGCGTTCGCTACCTGCATCTGGCTGGCCGTGCCATGAGCAACCCCAAGCTGCATGAACTGGCGCGCGATGCCGGCATCGAAATCACCTGGCGCGATGTCGACGGCAACCAGCAAACGGTTGCCGACGACATAGTGGCAGAAGTGCTGGCCGCTATCGGCCTGCCGGCGGCCAGCCCCGCGCAGATCGCCGAAAGTGCCGCACAGCTGCGTGCCGATCACAGCCCCAGCCTGCCGAAACTGCTGACCGCCACGGTGCATGAGCCGGTCGCGCTGACAGCCGCCGGTGCCTACAAACTGACGCTCGAAAGCGGTGCCGTACTTCAAGGTGTGGCCGAAAACGGCGCCCTGCCGCCGGTGACCGAGCCAGGCTATCACCACCTCGAAATCGCCGGTGGCGATACCATCCTCGCCGTCGCCCCAGCCCGCGCGTTTACGCTTGAAGACGCCGCACAGGGCAGCAAACTCTGGGGCCTCGCCGTGCAGCTGTACGGCCTGCGGCGCGAGGGTGCGGGTATCGGGGATTTCGCTGGCCTTGCCAGCTTCGTCCGCCAGGCTGCCGGCCTCGGCGCGGATGCGGTGGCGATCAGCCCGGTGCACGCCCAGTTCAGCAACAACGTCACGCGCTTCGGCCCGTATGCGCCGTCCAGCCGTGCCGCCTTCAACATCATGCACATCGCCGAGCCGGTGACGGGGGATGACGGCGATATAATCGACTGGCCGCGGCTGGGCGCTGCCAAACTGCAAGCCCTGCGCGCTGCCTATGCGGGTTTCAGCCAGCATGAGCACCTCGCCAGCTACCGCCAGACCGCCGGCGCCGGGGTTGAGCTGCACGCCGTGTTCGAAGCCCTGCAGGCGGAGATTTTGAAAACCCAGCCTGACGCCTATGACTGGCGGCACTGGCCGACGGCCTACCGCAACCCGCACAGCCCCGAGGTCCAGGCTTTCCGGCGCAGCCACGCCGATGAAATTGCCTTCCATTATTATCTGCAATACCGCGCCGAAACCGAACTGGCCACTGCCCAGACCGCGGCCCGTGATTCCGGCATGAAAATCGGCCTGATTACCGATCTTGCAGTTGGCACCGATCCCGCCGGTTCGCATAGCTGGAGCCGCCCGGATGATTTGCTGCGCGGCCTGGAGATCGGCGCGCCGCCGGACCTCATCAACCGCGAAGGCCAAGGCTGGGGCATCACTGCTTTCTCGCCGCACGGGCTGCGCGCCAGCGGCTATGCCGGCTTCATCGAAATGTTGCGCCACGCTTTGCGTCATGCCGGCGGCGTGCGCATCGACCATGTCATGGGCCTGGCCCGGCTCTGGGTTATCCCCGCCGGCTACGGCGCCAAACAAGGCGCTTACCTGCGCCTGCCGTCACAGGATCTGCTGCGTCTCGTAGCGTTGGAATCCCAACGTCACCGCGCCGTCATACTGGGCGAGGATCTCGGCACCCTGCCGGAGGGCTATCACGGCCAGCTCGCCGCCGCCGGCATCGCCGGTCTGCGGGTCATGTGGTTCGAACGTACTGGCGACCATTTCAACCCGCCCGCCAATTGGACCCGCACCGCCGTCGCCATGACCACAACGCACGACCTGCCGACCGTGGCCGGCTGGTGGCAAGGCACGGACATCGCCTGGCGCGCCAGGCTCGGTATGGCGGGTGACAGTGCCGAGGTCCGCGCCGCCGACCGCGCCGAACTCTGGGCCGCTTTCCGCAGCTCCGGTGCTGCGCATGCGCCGATCCCGAACCCTGATGACGGTGCGGCGGCAGCAGACGCGGCAGCCGCACATCTCGGTACCGCTAATTCTTTGCTCGCCTTGCTGCCCCTGGAGGACGCGCTGGGCCTGACCGAGCAGCCCAACCTGCCCGGCACTACCGATGAACACCCGAACTGGCGCCGCCGTCTGCCGGCGGATACCGATGCCTTGCTGACCCGCCCGGATGTGGTGCAACGCCTCGCCACCCTGAACAAGGCGCGCCGAGGATGACCCTCTCCACCACCCCGCGCGCCACCGCCCGACTGCAATTCCATGCCGGCTTCACCATGGATGACGCCACCAGCATCGTGCCGTATCTCGCCGATCTCGGCATCAGCCATATTTATGCCTCGCCCTTGCTCAAAGCCCGCCCCGGTTCGACGCATTGCTACGACATCGTCGACCATAACCAGATCAACCCCGAACTCGGCGGCGAGCCTGCCCTGCGCCGCCTGATGGCGGTCTTGCGGGCCCATGGCATGGGGCTGATCCTCGATATCGTGCCGAACCACATGGGCGTCGGCGGCGGCGATAACGCCTGGTGGCTGGATGTGCTGGAATGGGGTCGCGCCAGCACCTATGCCGAGTTTTTCGACATCGACTGGGAACCGCCGGACGCGAGCTTGCGCAACAAAATGCTGGCGCCGTTCCTCGGCGGCGCCTATGGCGAGACCCTGGCCAATGGCGAGCTGGTGTTGCAGGGCGATGCCGAAACCGGCTCGCTGTATATCGGCTATCACGAGCACCGGTTTCCGGTCTCCCCCCGCGGCGCCGCCCTGGTGCTGCATAACGATCTGCTGTTCTACGACGTCTCCCATGCCTTCGCGGATGCGGCACGCCAGGCCGGGCGCCAGGCCGGCATCACCGCTCTGGCCAGTGCTAAGTCCATGCTGGTGCAGGCGGTAGCCACCGCCGCCGGCAAAACCGCCCTGGCCGGCGTACTGGCCCGTTTCGACGCGACTACGCCGGACGGCCAAAGGCGCCTGCACGAGCTGCTGGAACGCCAGCATTACCGCCTGGCCTGGTGGCGGGCCGCCACCGACGAAATCAACTGGCGGCGCTTCTTCGACATCAACATGCTGGCCGGCGTGCGCGTCGAAGTGCCGCGCGTGTTCGATGCCACCCACCGGCTGATCCTGCGGCTATATGCCGAAGGCCTGATCGACGGCGTGCGCATCGACCATATCGACGGCCTCGCCGAACCCCGCCAGTACTGCCGCAAGCTGCGCCGCGCCATGGTCACCGCCGGGGCGGCGCGCAGCACCGGCGTGCCGCATGGTCCGCCCTATATCGTGGTGGAGAAAATCCTGGGAATCCGGGAACGCCTGGCCCCGGATTGGATGACCGACGGCACCACCGGTTATGATTTCATGGACCAGGCCGCCGCCGTGCTGCACGACCCCGCAGGCGAAGCCTCGCTCAGCCAGCTGTGGGAGCAAGTGACCGGGCGCAGCGCGGTCTTCGAGACAGAGGAAAGCCCCGCCCGCCGCCAGATACTGCGCGATAATCTCGCCAGTGAGCTGAACGCCACCGCCGCGGCCTTGCACCGCATCGCCCGCCGCGATGTCAAAACCCGGGATTACACCCTGACCGCTCTGCGGCGCGCCCTCACCGAAATTCTCGTGCATTTCCCGGTGTACCGGATTTACGCTGGTCGCGCCGGCAGTGCTAGCGTCGACATCCAGGTGATGGAGCGCGCCGTCGCCGGCGCCCACCGCAGCTTCCGGGCCGCTGATCGCTGGCTGCTGGACATCGTCAAATCCTGGCTGATCGAGCAGCCGCCACGGCAATTACCGGCCGGCCAGCGCCGCGCCGAATTGTTCCGCGCGATGGTGCGCTTCCAACAGCTCTCAGCACCCACCGCCGCAAAATCCGTCGAGGACACCAGCTTCTACCGCTACGGCCGCCTGCTGTCGCGCAACGAAGTCGGCTCCTACCCTGGTCAGTTCGCCCTGCCCCCGGCCGCCTTCCACACCGCCTGTCTGGAGCGCCAGAAACGCCTGCCCGGCGCCATGCTGGCCACCGCTACGCATGACCACAAACGCGGCGAGGACACCCGCATGCGCCTTGCGGTTTTGAGCGAAATCCCGGGCGCCTGGGAGACCGCGGTGACGCGCTGGATGCGGCTGAACGCCATCATCCGCCGCGATCTCGACAGCGGGGCGGCGCCATCCCCGGCAGATGAGCTGATGCTGTACCAGACCCTCGTCGCCGCCTGGCCGCTCGGCCTCGCCGCCGGCGATACCGCCGGCATTAAAGCCTTCGCCGATCGCATGGCCGCCTGGCTAGAAAAATCCGTGCGCGAAGCCAAACTGCGCTCCGAATGGGCCGCCCCCGATGCCGCCTATGAATCGGCTGTCCAGGATTTCCTTGCCAATACGCTCGACCCCAGCCGCCCGGTACTTGGCGAAATCATCGAATTCGCGCGCCAGCTCGGCCTGCCCGGCGCCATCAACAGCCTCAGCCAGACCGCCCTGCGCCTCACCAGCCCCGGCGTGCCGGACCTCTACCAGGGCACCGAATTCTGGGACCAATCGCTGGTCGATCCCGATAACCGCCGCCCGGTCGATTACACCGCCCGCACTGCCAGCCTCACCGACCGCGCCGAAGCCACGGCCTTGCTGGCGCGTTGGCAGGATGGCCGCATCAAGCAAAGCCTGATCACCGCCGGCTTAGAGCTGCGGCGCGAACTGCCGGAGCTGTTCCACAAAGGCGATTATTTAAAACTGGAAGCCACCGGCCCAAAGGCCGGGCACATCCTCGCCTACGCCCGCCGCCATAAGGGCGATGTGGTAATAACGGCCGTCACCCGGTTGAGTACGGCACTGCTGACCGATGAAACCCTGCCCCTGCCAGCTGCCGCTGCCTGGGAAAACACATTTATCGAACTGCCCGGCAGCGCCTGGCAGGATGTCCTGACCGGCGCCCTGCATGACAGCGACACGCTGCCGGTTGCCGCCCTGCTGGGCAAGCTGCCGGTGGCATTGCTAAGGTCGCGCTGATGCCTCCCGCCTTACACCCTGGCAACGCACTGTTTCTGGATATCGACGGCACATTGATCGACCTTGCCGCCCGCCCCCATGATGTCATCGTACCGCCCGCCCTGCCCGGCACCCTGCGCGATATCCAGACCCGGCTGAACGGTGCCCTCGCCGTGCTTTCCGGCCGCCCGATGGCCGATATCGATGCGCTGCTGAAACCAGGCCTGCCCGCCGGCGCCGAACACGGTGCGGTGCTGCGCGACGCTGCCGGCCACACCATCATCACCGCCAAACGTCCCGCATTATACGACAAATTTCGCGCCATCCTTGCCGATGCCGCCCGCGCCCGCCCCGGCGTGCTGATCGAGGAAAAAACCTACAGCCTCGCCATCCATTACCGCCAGGTTCCGCAATATGAAACCGAACTGCGCGCCCTGGCCGCCGAACTGGTAAAAGGCGATGATACCGCCGTTTTACTACCCGCACATATGGCCATCGAAATCAAACCGCGCGGCGGCAACAAAGGCGACGCCCTGAAATGGTTCATGGCCACCCCGCATTTCGCCGGCCGCCTCCCTGTCTTCATCGGCGATGACGTTACCGATGAGCCAGCCATCGAAGCCGCCAGCCAAGCCGGTGGCGCCGGCCTGCACGTCGCCCGCGACTTTGGCGGGCAAACAGCCGCAGTGCGGAGCTGGCTACAGCAATTCCTGAACACGCCGGCGTAGCGCCGGCAACACCTCTTCCACAAACCATGGATTGCGCGCCTCCCACCCCGTGGTCCGCCAGGAAGGATGCGGCAGCGCAAAATATCCCGGATACGTATCAAACCGCCGCACCCGCTCCTCCACACTGCCCCGTCCCAGATAATGCGCTTGCGCATAACCGCCGATCAACAACGTCAACGCCACCTGTGGCATCAGCGCCAGAAACCGCTGCTGCCACAACGGCGCGCATTCCGGTCGTGGCGGCCGGTCCCCGCCATTCGGCAACCGCCCCGGATAACACAACCCCATCGGCAAAATACCGATCCGCGCCCCATCATAAAACACCTCACGTCCCAACCCCAGCCAGCCACGCAACCGGTCCCCGGACGCATCGTTCCACGGCACCCCCGTCGCATGAACCTTGGTGCTCGGCGCCTGGCTGATAATCAACAACCGTACCGTCGCCGAAACCCGGAACACCGGCCGCGGCCCCAACGGCAAAACCGCCTCGCAAACTCTGCAGGCGACGGCTTCAAGTTTTAAATCATCGAGGATAGTCATAGGGGAGAAAGAAAGTACTTCTTTTTTGAAAAAAAGAAGCAAAAAACTTTTGCCATGCTGGACATGGGCTTTGAGGCTGACAATGCCCTGGACCCTGCATAAAATTTATACTGGGCCTGGGGCGTTATGTCGCCAACGCCCCAGGCCCGGATTCATAAAGTTTTTTTGCTTCTTTTTGTTCACAAAAACAAGATACTTACGTCCTTATTTCAAGCCGACATCCGTGCCTGCACGGCCTGCACCGCCTGGCGCTGCTCGGCCACCTGGGCTTTCATGGATTTTTGCAGTTTTTCAAAGCCGCGCACTTCGATCTGACGCACCCGTTCGCGCGAGATTTTATATTGCTGCGAGAGGTCTTCGAGGGTGGTGGGATTATCCTTCAGGCGGCGTTCGATCAGGATGTGGCGTTCGCGGTCGCTCAAGGTTTTCAGTGCGGTGTTGAGCAGCGCCTTGCGGCCGGTGAGTTCCTCACGGTCGCCGAGTTCGGCTTCCTGGGATTCCGTATCGTCCACCAACCAATCCTGCCATTCCCCTTCGCCGTCCATTTTAATCGGCGCATTCAGGCTGTTGTCTGGCGAGGACAGGCGGCGGTTCATGTTCACCACATCCTGTTCCGGCACATCCAGCAGATGCGCAATTTTCGCCACCTGTTCGGGCTGCAAATCGCCATCGTCGATCGCCTGCATCTGGCCTTTCAACCGGCGAAGATTGAAAAATAGTTTTTTCTGCGCCGCCGTGGTGCCCATTTTCACCAGCGACCAGGAGTGCAGGATATATTCCTGTATAGCGGCGCGTATCCACCACATCGCGTAGGTGGAAAGCCGGAAACCACGATCCGGGTCGAAGCGTTTGACCGCCTGCATCATCCCGACATTGCCTTCGGAGATCAGTTCGCCGACCGGCAGGCCGTACCCCCGGTAACCCATGGCGATTTTGGCGACCAGGCGCAGATGCGCGTTTACCAATGTATGGGCAGCTTTATCATCATGTTCATCGCGCCATTTCCTGGCCAGGCGCTCTTCCTCTTCATGGGAGAGCATAGGGAATTTACGAATTTCCTGCATATACCGCGTCAGGCTGACATCAGGCGCCATTGAAGATACTGTGGAGGCCATAAAGCGAAACTCCTCTTTAGTCTATTTTTGCAGCCCCCAAAATGGCGGGCTGCCCGCATAACTTACTGCCGTTGCACAAGTCTTAATCGTAAACCGTCATCTCTATACCATCACGAACCTGAGATACCCCTTAAAAGGCGGTAACTCAGAAGACAGACAAATGCGGTCCGGCAGACAGCAACCTACTCAAAACAGGGTCACCGGTCAAGGAATAAGACTAATCTGGTCCTGTTTGTAGCGCCTGGAGCAGATACAGAAAATCGGCGGGGGGCGGGATGGTAAAGCTGAGTGAAACGCCCGTCACGGGATGCACGAACCCTAGTGTTTCCGCATGCAAAGCCTGACGTGGAAAATCCAAAGCCAGGCTGCGGGCCGGTTCCGGCAGCCGCGCCGCGGCTGCCGGACGGCGTTTCAGATAAACCGGGTCACCCACTAACGGGTGCCCGATATGCGCCAGATGCACCCGGATCTGATGCGTCCGTCCGGTCGCCAGGCGGCAGGCCAGCAAAGCCGCGGCCATGCCGAAACCGCGCAAGGTCCGGTAATTGGTTAAAGCCGGCTTGCCGTTGCGGCTGGCCACCGCCATCCGCTTGCGGTCTCTGGGGTCTCGCCCGATCGCCGTCTCGATAGCGCCGCCCGCCGGATTGGGTACGCCCCAACAGATCGCCTTATACTCACGGTCGACATCCCGCGCCGCAAACGCTGCAGACAGCGCTGCCAGCGTTTGCTCTGATTTCGCTACCACCATCACACCGGAAGTATCCTTGTCCAGCCGGTGCACGATGCCCGGACGGCGTTCCCCGCCAATGCCGGTCAGGCTGTCTCCGCAATGCGCGATCAGCGCATTCACCAGCGTGCCATCCGGATTCCCCGGCGCCGGGTGCACCACCAGGCCAGCCGGCTTATCCAGCACCAGCAGATACCGGTCCTCATACAGTATCGGAAAGTCGATCGCCTCGCCTTGAGGGGTCGCCGGCAGTATCTCCGGTATGGTAATGCCGTAACGCGCCCCGGGCTGCACCGCCTCCGAAGCATCATTTGTAACCGCCCCGTTACGGCTGACCGCGCCCGCCAAAATCAATGCCTTCAGCCGCGATCGGGACAGGCTGCCGATATGCACGGACAGAAATTTATCCAGCCGCTGCCCGGCTTCATCTGGTCCCACGACCAGAGTTATAGCAGAGAAGGGCAATGGATCAGACAATACGGACTCAGCCCCCAAAACGCGACCTGCGCGCCTTGAAAACCCTGGTAGGCGTCATGGCAGCCCTTATCGTTCTCGGCACAGCGGTGGTGATCGGCACGGTCATCCACCGGCTTTATGCCAGCCCGGCCGCGCCGTCGATCATCACCCCTGCCCCGGCCTCTGTGCAACCCCTGCGTCTCGGCGCCGGTGAGCACATCGCCAGCATCACCACGGCCGGCAGCAGCATTGCCGTCTGGGTCAACGGCCCCGCCGGCGACCGCCTGCTTATCCTCAACCCCGCCACCGGCACCGGCGTGGTGGCACTGTCGCATTAGTTATATTTCAGCCCCCCGGCTTGAATCCCCCCGCCTTGTGCTTTAAGCCCCGCAAGCCTCGTCCCGTTCGTCTAGAGGCCCAGGACACTGCCCTTTCACGGCGGCGACAGGGGTTCGAATCCCCTACGGGACGCCATTTCCATAAGGCAAGTAAGCAACAGCTTTTCGAAAAAAGCTGCGCAAAAATTTTTATGAATCCAGGCCTGGGCGTATCTGTATCGTAGCCTAAATCTCGCACATCGCAGTCTAACGCGCGATCCGTCCTGAATTGCCGATCAGCTTCTGCGCGAGCAGCACCGGCATGGCGGTGAACAGGATGATGGCGAACACCACCACATTCACCTCAGGCAAGGTCTGCCCGAGCCGGATGGCCCCGAAAATCCATAAGGGCAGTGTATTTTGGGCACCGGCAGTGAACGTCGTCACGATCACTTCATCGAAGGACAGGGCGAAGGCCAGCAACGCCCCGGCACCGATGGCACTGGCCGTCATCGGCAATGTCACGCGGCGGAAAGTGAGAAACGCATCTGCGCCGAGATCGGCCGAGGCTTCGGCCAGAGACCGCGGTAGCCGCCGCAGCCGGGCAATGACATTGTTATAAACGATCACCACGCAGAAACTGGCATGGCCGGCCACGATCGTCCAGTAAGAGAGATTAACCCCGCAGGAGGCGAAATAGGAAGCCAGCGCCATGCCTGTGAGTATCCCAGGCAGCGCAATCGGCAGCACCGCGACGAAGCTCACCACCTCCCGCCCGGCAGACTGCAGCCGCGCCACCGCCATTGCAGCCAGCGTGCCAAGCAGGATCGCGATCAGTGTTGCCAAGGCCGCGGCCTCGACAGAGAGTAGCAAGGCGGCACGCACCTCGTCATCATTCCAAGTGTCGGCAAACCAATGCAGGGCGAAGCCGGTGAGCGGCCAGGCTGGTATCGGTGCGGCCGAGAAGGCGTAAAGCACGATGATAAACACCGGGACGAACAGAAATGCCAGAACAGCGATCACGGCGGCCCAGATGAGGAACGTCCCGTCAAAGCGCATCGAACGCCCCCAGCCGCCGCGCCAGGGCCAGAAAAACCGCCATGACGCCCAGTGGTAACGTCGCATAAGCCGCCGCGAAGGGAATGTTGTTCGTAACCCCGACATTGGCGTAAACCACATTGCCGATGAAATCCGAACCCGTGCCGCCGACCAGCATGGGGGTTACGAAATCCCCCAGCGTGAGGGAAAACGTGAAAATCGCGCCGGCCACCATGCCGGGCAGCGCCATCGGCAGGATCACCCGCCGAAACGTCGCAAGACCCGCCTCGCCCAAATCCGCCGATGCTTCCAGCAGGCTCGGCGGTATTCGCTCAACGGCCGCAGCGACCGGCAGGATCATGAAGGGCAACCAGAGATAAGAGAACACGATCCACATGGCCCAGTTGCTGTAGCCGATATGCAGGCCCGGCAGGCCGATTTTCGCAAGCGCCCAGTTCATCACGCCATTATGCGCGAGGATCAGCCGCCAGGCATACACGCGCGCCAGATAGCTGGACCATAACGGCACCAGCACCAGCGCCATCAACGCCGCCCGCAATCTGGGGCCGGCCAGCCGCACCATCGCATAGGCAAAAGGCCAGGCGAGTATCGCATCGGTCAAGGTCACGGCGGCTGCCATGAAAATCGTGCGCACGGCAATCACCCGGTAGATCGGATCGCTCACCAGCACGGCAAAATTGCCGAACGAAAATCCGGGGATCAAATCTCCGCTCATCTCATCCACCGTCCAGAACGCCGTGATCAGCAGCGCGCCGATTGCCGCCAGGTACAAGGCGATGAACCACAGCGCCGGCAGGCCAAGCAGGGCGGCATTCGCCGCCCCGCCATGCCGCCAGCCAAAGGCTGAAAGCCTACGCAGCATCAGCCCTTGCCAATCAGCCTTTCACGCTCTGCCATTCACGCTGCCAGGCGGCGTAATCCAGGCAGTCATCCTTGCCGTTACCGCATTGGGTGCGTGGGGTTTTCCAGAATTTGATCTGGTCGAAATACGAAGCTGGCGCGTTGGCATGGTATTGTGCACAAGCACCCGCCTGCTGGCTGTCCATCTCCTTGCAGGCCAGCGTATTCGCCGGCGTCTCACCGAAATAAATCGCCTGCTGCGCCTGCACATGCGGGCTCGTTACCCAGTTGATCCACTCATAGGCGCAATTCGGATGCGGCGCTTTGGCGGAGATCATCCAGGTATCCGCCCAGCCGGTCGCCCCTTCCGCCGGTATCGTATCCGCCACCGGTACCTTGGCGGCCTGCAACGTGTTGGTTTGGTAAGGCCATGCCGCACCCACCACCGCATCGCCCGAGGTGAAGAGCTGAATTTCATCCGAGGCCAGGGCCCAGTATTTTTTCACGAGCCTGGTCTGCGCCGTCAGCAACGTCACCACCGCGTCCATCTGCTTCTGCGTCAGCTCATACGGGTCCGAGATCCCAAGCGCAGGCTGGGTCTTGGAAAGATACAAAGCCGCATCGGCAATCTGGATCGGATTGTCCGGCACCGTAACCTGGCCCTTGTATTTCGGATCATAGATCACCGCCCAGCTGGTGGGGGCTGTGGCGAATGTCTTGGTGCTGTAGAGCAGCGTGTTCGGCCCCCATTCATAGGAGACGCCGTAATGCACGCCTTTGACCGTGTTGAAATCCGGCGCCTGCAACTGCGGAATGAAATCCTTCCAGGCCGGGATCAGCGCGATATTCACCGGCTGCACATTATGCCCATAGATCAACCGCAAGGTGGCATCGCCGGAGGCGGAGACGGCATCGTACTGAGCACCGCCGCCCGAGCGCATCAACGCCACCATCTCATCGGACGAGCCGGCATATTTCGCATGAACGACGCAGCCGGTGGCCGCCTCGAAGGGTTTCACCCAGTCATCCTGCGCATAACCTTCCCATGCCACCAGGTTGAGTGTACCTTCACCCTTGCCGATGGCGGTCAACGGCTGAATGGCTGAGGCGGCTTGCATAAACGGCAAAGCTGCCGAAAGCCCCAGCAAGACCGTGGCTATTTTACGCCTGTTATTGATGTGCATGACACGTCTCCCTCAATGTTGATCGGACTCAATCCTGGCGGCGGCCGATATTGGCCAGACAGCTTGTACGGCGTCGCCCGGCGCCAGACGAAGATGCTGCCCGAGCGGCTGCGTATTGGCTTCCATCACGCCAAGTGTCGTGCCGTCCGCCAATAGCACATGATAACGCGTGACCGCCCCGAGATAAATCGCCTCGTATATGGTGGCGCGCTGTCCCTCATGGCCCGGTGGCAATGGCGATGTCTGCTCCGGCGTCAGCAGCATAATTTTCTCCGGCCGCAGCAACAAATTGCGCGCTGCCCCCAGAAGATTCGAACTACCGACGAAATCCGCGACAAATGCCGAACGGGGCCGCTCATATAAATCGAACGGGGTGCCCACCTGCTCGATCCGCCCTTCGTTGAACACCGCGATGCGGTCGCTCATGGCCAGTGCCTCATCCTGGTCGTGGGTGACATAGATGAAGGTAATGCCGGTCTCGTGCTGCAGCTGTTTCAGCTCAGCCTGCATCTGATGGCGCAGTTTCAAATCCAGCGCCCCGAGCGGCTCATCAAGCAGCAACACTTTCGGCTGGTTCACCATCGCCCGCGCCAATGCGACGCGCTGGCGTTGACCGCCGGACAACTGCGCCGGTTTGCGCCCGGCAAAGGCACCGAGTTGCACCTTTTCCAGCGCCCTTTGCGCCTCTTCATAGGCTGCCGCCTTTGGCATTTTACGCGCCCGCAAGCCGTAGGCCACATTCTCCAGCAAGGTGAGATGAGGAAACAGCGCGTAATCCTGGAATACCGTATTCACCTCGCGGGCGAACGGCGGCAGTCCGGCAACATCCTTGCCGCCCAGCAGTATATGCCCGGTATCCGGCCGCTCGAAGCCGGCGATCAGCCGCAGCGTGGTCGTCTTGCCGGAGCCGGACGGGCCGAGCAAGGTGAAGAATTCCCCCTCCATCACGGTCAAATCCAGCCGCGCCAAGGCGACCGCCGCGCCATAGGCTTTGCTGACACCGGCGAGCGATACGATCGGCGCGGGCTTCCGGCCGTTCAGCACCAGGCCCTCATGCAACGCCAAATCCAGCACGGCAATTCATGCAATTATGAAAGCTGTAAACGACAGGCAATGCAATGAGCGTGTCACCGCGCATGCAAACTGTCTCATGCCTCCTCATTTACAATCGGCGCGCGTACGCCTCCAGCCCAAACTCACAAAAGTTTTTCGGCACGGCTTGTTTTCAAAAAAGCTGCTACTTGGCTCAACTAGCTCTGGTTTTCTAATTACAAATCAACCCGGCATCTCCCGGCTGGCCTGGTTTATCGGCGGCGCCGAGCGAACAGAGATCGTAATCCAGTCCTGGCCGCGATGAGGGTTCCTGGTAGAGATAGGGATGGCCCCAGGGGTCGAGCGGCGCATTGCCGCTTTTGAGATACGGGCCTGCCCAGCTGTCCACATCGTCCGGCTTGGTAACCAAGGCTTGCAGCCCGTCTTGCGTGCTCGGGTAGCTGCCGGCGTCCAGCTTATATAAATCGAGCACTGAGCCGACGCGCGCGATCGATTGCCGGGCGATGGACTCCTTGGCATGGCCGAGTTGGCGCAGCACCGCCGGTGCGACCAGGCCGATCAAAAGCCCCAGGATGACGATGACGACCAGCAGTTCCAATAGGG
This sequence comes from Acetobacteraceae bacterium, assembly GCA_965231175.1. Lineage (GTDB taxonomy): Bacteria > Pseudomonadota > Alphaproteobacteria > Acetobacterales > Acetobacteraceae > Acidocella. The sequence continues at coordinate 692,327 of CBDDMJ010000002.1, forward strand.
TGAAACCATCTTCCCTGCCGGCTGCGGGGGCCTGCGAAACCGCCCTGAAACGGCGTGACATTTTTATATTATCCATAAAACCCTAAATGCTCCGTTGGCCACCATTCACTTCCATCACACCGGTGCAGGTTCCGGCGGGGATGGCAACAGGCCGGCTTCAAATTGAAGTTCAGATTGGCGGTGGAATCTTCTTTTTCGGCTTGTGCGGAACCGGCTGCCCATTGCCACCGCCATAGCCTAGAATTTCGACGATCCAAATGGAAGGCAATGGCGCTGCCTGCGGTCTGGCTGTGGTGTTTTCCGCCGCCTGTGCCGCGGCGCCGGCGGCATTACCGGTACTGGTGAGGGCTCCGACATTGGGCGCGACGGTGGTTGGCACCCCGGTGGTGGCCCCTTGCACATTGATATTGGCGGCGTTCAGAACATGCAGGGCCGCGATGTTGAGGTTACCGGAACCCCTGATGCCTGCCTCACCGGCGTCGACGGTGCCGAGTGGCGCCACCAGATCGATATTGCCGGCAGGCACCGACGGGATCGGGTTCAAGGTGGCGATGCCGGCGCCGCTCGAGGGCACGGTGGGGGAGAGAAATACGTCACCGTAATTATCGTAAATACGTTGCAACGGCGTATAGTCGATGGTGGTTTTGGAGCCGCGTCCGGCATTGATATCGCCTTGCGCCGACCAGATGACGATGTTGCCGCCGAAGGTGGTCAGCACCCGGCTTTCGCCGAGCAGGACGTCGCTCAGGGCATAGAGATCAATGTCGCCGGAGCCTTGCGTGATGTAACCGGCGGAGGCGGGCGGGCTCAAGCCTTCCACGCCGATGATGGTCTGACCGCCCGGCGTCAGCGTCTCAATATTGCCGCCGAAATCGGTGTGGATGCCCGAGCCGCCATACATCGTGATGGCGCCGGCATAGCTCAGCGCCTGGCCGCTTGCATTCATGGCGGGAAACAGCGCGGCTATGGCGTCTTTGCCAAGCAAATAGCTTTTATAGCGCACGCTGGCAGGATTGTTGAATTCCAGGCCGGAGGCGTCCAACTCGGTAAAATAGAGCTGGCGCAGAAACACCTCCTGCCGCCCGGCGCTTAAGTTGCTGAAATAGGCGTAGGCAGCCTTCGGGGTGCCGGTATAGCCGTAATTTTCCTGCAACCACTCGTTTAACGCCGCATCGTTGGTCTGGATGAGCTGACTGGCGTTTTCCAGGCCGAGCATGCTGGAAGGGTTGAGGAACAGATCGGCAAAGCCGGTATAATCCGGTCCCGCAGCGCCGGTGCCGGCCAGCACGGCAACCCCTGCGCCGCTGTTGCGATCATTCGGGTTGATATCGAAAACCGGGCCTATGCTGTCGATCACCCCCTGATTTGCGGCAAAATAATTCCGCCCGCTCTGCACCACCAGCTGGCCGGGTCCGGCGATGTCGAAACTGCTTTCGATGATATCGCGGCCGGCGGTAACGGAGGTGATGTCGTTGCCCGAGAGATTGAGGAAGGTGTCGGGTGAGGCAATGGTGCCGCTATCGACGATGTCGCGCCCGGCCGCGATGACGAATGGCTTGGCGGCGAATACCTGTTCAGGCGTGGTCTGCCCGGCGGCGGTAAACTGCCCGAACTGCACGTTCAATATATCGCCAGCCCCGGCGTAAACCAGCGCCGGCTGGGCATCCCCCGCATGCAAGGCGCTGGTCGGCGTATCGGCGCCAAAATCGATCAGCGCGCCCTGGTCGTTCACCCCCGGGCTGTTCGGGTTGAAATTGGTATAAAGCGCCGGGCCGCCGTTGTTGTTGATAACCTTGATGCCAGGGTTGAACGGGGTGGCGACGGTCGCAGGTGCTGCGCCGGATAGCGATATGTCGGACATGACCGTGACGTTGGCGATGTTCCCGGTTTGCCCGATCACCGAATCGGCGGCGAATAATTGCAGCTGCCCATCAGCGGAAGGGGCGAGTTCCACCGGTGTCGCCGCAAAATAGATACTGCCATGCTGCGAAATCACCGATAGGCTCTGCGGATAGTAATAGCTGGCGGAGGCATTTTCATTGAAATTATGCTGCTGGGTATAGGCCACAGGCGCCACATCGCCACCGGCGGAGACCAGGCCGATGCCGGTGGCTGCCGTCCATAATGAAAAATCCGTCTCGCCGCCGCTCGAGGTGCCGAGGCTTACAACCGGCGTGGTGTTGGCCATATTCTGTACCGTTCCCGGATCGCCGGCGCCGTCGAGTACCAGATCGCCTCGTGCCGCGATCGTAACTGTGCCGTCACCGGGCAAAACATCTATGCCATTGCCGAAAACCGCCGTCTCGGAGGCCAGCGGCGGCAGAAACCGCGGGTCCTGACCGGCCACCACCCCAAACTTCGGCACGATTGTGCCGATGGATCCGGCATTGATGACGGTATTGCCACGCAAATCCGCAACCAGCCCGCCGCCGTCCTGGATATAGGCCGGCGGCGCTGCGGGCAGGCTGCTGGGTTCGTTAAAATTGACGGCGCCACCGATGTTGACTGTCAGCGTGCCGCCGCCGTTTTGCACAAGCTGGCCATCGCTCGCCACCCGCCCGTTGGAGGCGACGACCAGATTGAGCTTGCTGGCGTTACCGCCGGCATCGACCGTAAGATTACCGCCGCCGAGCGTACCGATGCCCTGAAAACCGGTATATTGCACCTGGCCTGAGCGGCCGTTCAAACTCTTGCCGTTGCCGGTGGCTGTGCCGAGGACAAGATTGAGCGAACCATATTCGATCCACCAGGCAGACTGTTGCCCGGCCCCGCCCTGCCGCCACAGCCAGCCACCCACCGCGTCGGTATCGCTCGGGGTTCCGTTGGCCTGGCTTGTGGAAATGAAGCCGTTCAAGGCACCCTGTGCGGCGATCAGCACATTGCCGCCGGCGGTTGGATAATTGGCGGCATAATTAGCAATCAGGGCGGCATCCTTGGCGTTGGCGGTGCCCAGAACGCTGGTGCTCTGACCAAGCCCCTGGTTGAGATTATAATTGTTATTGCCGTTCCCATCCAGGATCGCGGCACTTTGAGTGCCCGCCGTATAAACGCCGAAAGCCGAGTTTTCATCGATCGACCCACCGGCGACCAGGCTGAGCGACCCGGTGCCGGTCCGCAGCACGCTGAACGCCGGCAATGTGGTGGCACCCTTAACACCGTAATGAGTATCCGCCAAAATCAGGTTGCCGCTGATATTTGCTGCCACCAAAGCGCTCGGCGTGCTTGTCACATTGGGGCTGGCGGCGGTGAGATCGGCACCGGACGCCAGATCGATCGACCAGGACATGTCGCCCGCCGGCAACAGGCTTGCCAGACCATAAAGCTGGCCCTGGGTGCCATCGGTGAGCGGCCTTGTCTGCACGCTGGCGAGGTTGCCGTCTTTGGCCTTCCGGAGACCGGGGTCGCCTTTTACAAAAATCAGCGCGCTGCCGGCCGGGATGAAGGAGCCGGCGGCCAACACCGTGTCCGGCGTTTTTTTACTCACCGCTGCCAGTATCACGCCTGTGCCGCCGCCGGCGATGGGGGTGGTGACGGTAAACGGCGTATTGGCGGGCCAGGTGACCGGGCCCACGGTAACGGCGAAAGGTAGAGTACCGCCCGCCGCGATGACCGCGCCATCGGGGATGATACTGCCCGCCGGCACCAGCTGGTGCTGCGCAAACAGCACAACGCCGCCCTGGGTGATATTGCTGGTGGCAACGAAGGCCAGGCTAACTGTTACGTTACCCTTCACGACGAGCTGGGTATTGGGCGGTATGATGGCGCCGGCCTGAAAACTGCCGCCGGTGATCGGCACCGGGAAATTGACCGGCGCGCTGTCTGAAAGGGCGCTGCCCGCGGCGATGGTGATCGCGCTCGGCAGGGTCTGATTTTGCCCATACGGTTCACCGCCGTAAATCACCCAGCCTTTCGCGAACTCGGTCGGCGCATCGCTGATCAGGGCCTCTGAGCCGCCTTGGGTGGTGCTGTCGTAGAAGCCGTCGGTGATGCTGCCATAGACGTTGAGGTTGCCGCTGGCGCGGATGGTCAACACGCCAGGCTCGCCGGTGCCATAGTCGCCGGCAACCGCGCCCGGCCCGTAGCGGTAGCCGCCGAGGACGAGGTCGCCTTGCACGGTCACATCGCCGCCCGGCGCGCTGATGATCTGCACGCCCGGACGGAAATGATAGATGCCGTTATACCCCGTGCTCAACCCGCCAAACTTTGCACTCAGCCCGCCCAGCTGGGCCGCCAGATCGGCATTGATTGCCGCATTGGCCATGAAGACCTGGGTGTCGGTGGTGTTGATCTGGTCGAGATAGGCCTGGGTGATCAACGCATCCGGATCGCCGGTAACCGTTTTATCGGGATCGGGCAAACCGTTATAGGTCCAGAAGGCATTCACCGCGACCGTGGCCGCCCCGGTGATGTTCAAAGGATCGGCGGCGTCAACCGGGGCGTTGATATAGGCGTTTCCGGAAGTTGCGGTGGTCCTCGGCACGTTCAGTTCCAAATCGCCGCGCGCCACACCATCGGCCGATGCCAGATCGATCTGCGCACCGGGGTCCAATGTCAGTTCGCCCGTTGGCTCGCCGCTGCCGCTGGTCAGGCTCACCACCGGTGCGTTTTCAGAGGCGATCGGCTGGCCGTAACTATCCGTCTGCAGCACGCTGCCATGCGCATCCAGTACGGCGGTGGCGGCCAAAATGAGGTTGCCCGATGCCGCCAGGCTGATCGACCCACCGCCTTGGCCACTGGCATCGATCAATCCGGCAACGGTCAGATTGCCTTGATCGAGCGAAACCGACACTTGATGCGCCTTAACGCCGTTGCCGATGGTGAGGTCGCTTTGTTGTTTGATATCGAAGCTGCGCGCGTTGAAAAACTGCCCGGTATCCAGACCGGCATTGAGCGCTGCGAAATCGCCCAGGCTCTGCGCGCCGATGCTGAACGAGCCGCTGGCAAAACCATCGCCGGCACCGCCGTTGAGTGTGCCAAGCAACGCCACCTGACCAGCACCGGCGGCGGTCGCGGTGATGCTGACGCTGCCGGCGCTGTTATGAGCGGCGCTGACATCGATCACTGATCCGGCAGCCTGGCTGATATTGCCGCTTGCACTCTGCATGATGAGATTGCCGCCAAAGCCATAAATGCTTTGACCGGTATTGGTGGTAGTGACGCCGGCAAGACTGATCAGCGAGGCGTTGCCGAGGGAAATATCGTTGGCCGCTTGCAGATCGAGCTTGCCGCTCGGCAGGATCACCGCACCGGTGATGCCTATGCTGGCGCCGGTGAGATCGATTTCACCACCCGCGGTGGCCGCCGCCAGGCTGGACGCAGCCGGGCTCCCGGCGCCCGGACCCACATTAATGTCCCCACCAGCGGTAAAGCCGATGGTGGCCGCATCGTCGGCGGTGAGCAGCGGCGTGACCAGATTGAGCCTGCCGCCGGTGCCTGCCTGGCCGTAATCCGGTTGCGACTGATAGACCGCGAGGCTGCCCTGGTTGTTGGCGGTAACGGCGCCGCTGGCGTTCAGATTGACGGTAGCAAAGCCCACGGCGAGCCGGTTGAGCGAGACATCGCGCTGCGCCATGTCGAGATCCGAATAGCCGAAGACAATCGTTTGCGCGTTTAGATCGAGCGTGCCGGTACCGGTACCCGGACCGTGGTCCACGGTGCCGCCGGGCAGGCTGGAAACCAGATTGCCGGTTTGCGGATCGACGCCCGAGATGCCGTTCCAGACAATGGTCTCTGCGCTGATCGTCGCGATGTCGGACGAAGTCCCGAAACCGTAAATGGCGGGGGTGTTGATCTCCAGTTGCACATTGGCGCCGGTCAGATCGAGGGCCGTGGTGCCATATAGATTGAGAGAATCGGCGGCGGTCAGGTTGACAATCTGCACCGCCGGAACGCCGCTCGCGGGAATGCCCTGCGTCAAGGCCTGCAATATCGCCGGCGTCAGCAGCAATCCCGGCGGTGCGGCCGCACCCAGTCCTGCCGGATCGCCGATATTGATCTCCGGTACCGCCAGGTCAAGATATCTGCCGCCATAGCTCGCACCGGTGCCGATCTTCACCGCCGCCGAGGTGGAAAAGGCGATCGAGCCATCGGTATAGATTTGCGCGCCGTCATTAACCGTGATCGGACCGTAAGACGGTATCGCCCCCGGGGTGGTGCTGTAAACCAGATAGCCGTTGCCGACATCGAGCACGCTGGCGCCATTATTGCTGAACGGACCCGCATGGCTGGAATCAGCGAGAAGGGTACCTTCGTTGATGGTGTTGATCTTCGAACCGCCCTCCAGGGTAATGCCGCCGGTCAAGGCGGTCAGGACCACGCGTGCCGCCCGCAGAGTGGCACCGGACTCCAGCGTGATGCCTTGGACATTGGCATTATTGCCGGCCCCCGCAGCGCCAAGTTCAAGAGTAAACGGGCTGAAGGCGTCGATCTGCGCGGCACTCAAGGAAACCGTGCCAGCCGCCAAACCGGGGGTCGGACTGGACCCGTAGATATCGAGACTGGGCGACGTACCAACGAACCCGGCGCCGCTGATTTGCAACGTGCCGCCCATCCCGCCGGAAGCGGCGGCGAACGACACCAACCCGGCATCGGTTACCGCGGCGGCGGTCGAGGCTGGCAGGTTCAGCACCAGCGTACCGGCGTCAACCGGCAGCACGGGCCGGATCGAGTCCAGGCTGGCAGCGGTGGCGATCAGAAACTGGCTGTAGGTCTCCTCATCATACTGTGCATCATTGCGCACCGCGGCACCCGGCGTGATGGTGAGATTGGCCGCCAGCGCGCTTTGTACGCTGGTGCTGGCCAGGGCTGTGAACCCGGCCACCGCGTAGGACCCGTTGGCCAATGCCGTCACCGTGGCGGCGCCGAGTGCGGCGGCGCCATCGAATTCCACGCGGTAGCCGCCTGGTGTGAGCGCATAGGCGGCCGGCAGCAGCGTATAATTTCCCGCCGGCAAACCGGGGATCCCGGCAGGAATGACGATCTGCGCGCCGAGTGCCGGGACGGAACCGACCGTGCCGGCAGCGGTGTAGGCCTGGGCCTGCACCGGCTGTTGGCCGGCGACGATGGCATAAACAGGTGCGGCAGCCAGGCTGGCCTGTGTCGTGCCGCTGGCGCCGATGTTCAGTAGGGGCGTGGTGAGCGCATCGGCGGAACCGCCTTCACCGCTGATAAACCCGGCGCCGGTCAAGGTCCCGCCGCCCCGCAGGTCGATACTGGCGCCGGCCTGCACATCGGTGGTCAGCGCGGCAATGGTGACGCTGCCGGTGCCGATGCCGTTGGTGACCCCCGGCAGGCCAAAACTGCCGATGGTCCCGCTGGCAATCGGCAGACCGTTGACATCGTAGGTTACCCCATCGGTGGTACCGCCGAACGGCACCACCAGACCGGCGGCGCTGACCGAGGTGATGCTGCCAGGCAGGAAATCGATCGCGGCTTTAGGGTCGCCGCCACCGGCGATGTCATCGCCGATAAACTGGTTGATGCTGCCGAACGTAATGCCGCCGAGCGGCTGCCAGATCACACCACCCTGGCGAACCGTGGCGGCCTCGAAGGTCAGCGATCCACCAAGCGTATACGGCACCGTTGGCGTGGTGCCGGCAGCCCGGCTGATGCGCAGCATACCGTTCTGGTTAAAGCCGCCATTGCCGCCGCTGGCCGTCGGATCATAGCCGGCGGCCACCAGGGCGCTGGCGGCACTGGCGTTAACCCCGCTGCCAACCTGCGGCGCGGTACTGCCCATGGCGTAGATTTCGCGCGCGGTCAGATTCACATTGGCGGCGGTGACGAGATTGGTGAAGGCGTTCGAGACGCTGGAATTCGGTGCTCTGAATTGCAGATCGCCGCTGCTGTTCAAATTCACCGTGGCGAAACCGGCAAGGTCGATGGCAGGGCTGGCCCCCTGCGCCGGCAGCACGCCGCCGAAGCGCACGGCGCCGGAAATACCGATCAGCGCGGCATTCACGGTGAAACTGCCATCAGGCACCTGCCTGGAAAACCCTGAAATCACCGCAAACGGACTGCCGTTGACATTGATGTCTGGTGTCTGCCCGCTCAGCAGCACATAGGGTGCATTCAAACTGACCGCGCCAGCCAGGCTGGTATCGGTGAGATAGCCCTCCTCAAGGCTGATCGACTGTGCGGTGCTGAGCGCTATGTCGCCCTCGAACACGAAGGCGTCGCGCGTGGAGAGTGTCACACTGCCGAACTTGCCGGCGGCAATCTGCTGCGCGCTGATCGCTGCCGTACCGGCCGTCAACCCGGTGCTGGCACCGGGTTGCAGACCCGCTGGCTGCTGCGGGCCGGGCGCGTTTTGGCTAATCGTGAAAATGCGCGGCGTCATTTCTGTGCCGCCGGCGTTCAGGACGTTATCGGCCTCCAGCGTCATCGCCAGAGTGCCGCCCGCCGCGGCCGGGCCGCCGCCGGCTGCGATCAGCGTGCCGTCATTGTAGATGCCTTCCTGAGAGGCCAGCGCGATCGTGCCGCCGGCCCCCTGCAGCCCGATCGTCTGCCCGAACGGCACTGCGGTGGCGCCGCCGAGGCTGAGCCCGGTTGCGATCTCGTCATTGGCGGCACTCCCCGAAGCCTCGATGGTGGCGCCCTGGCGTATGATGATCGAGGCGGTCGAGGCCTTGGTGCCGAGGGTGACCGTGCCGCCGGCTTGTGCCAGGCTGGTCATATTGCCGGCAGCGTTTCTGAACGTGACCGGCGCGCTATTGGCATCCAATACGGCCGCCGGCCCCAGCCAGATTGAAACACTGCCTGGGCCGCCGGGCAGTGCGGCAAATGTGTTGAACGCGCTGACCGCGGCAATGCTGCCGCCAGGTGCCTGCAGGCTGCCATCGATGGTGATCTGGCCGGTGCTTTGCAGATTGATCGTCTGGCCGGGATCGACGCTGATCGCCGCACCGCTGCCGATGCTGAGGACCGAACCATTGCTGACAGTCGGGCCGGTCAGCGAGACGATAGCGGCGCTGAAACTGGCGCCGGCGCGCTGGGTGATGGCGGTATAGCTGCTGTTGGGGACATATAGCGGGTCCTGCGCCAGGGTGAACGCGCCGGCTGGCGCGGCCCCGGCGGGAAGTTGCGCGCTGGCCGCGTCAATCTGATAGGTCGGCTCGGTGACCGCCACCACGGTCCCGGGCGCTACCGCGATCGAGCCGGTGCTCACAAGATTATAGGCCGAAAAACCCTGGCTGAAAAACCCCGGCGCCAGGGTCACCACGGCAGGGTTGGCGGGCGCAGGCGGGGCAGCGGTAATCAGAAAGGACGGTGCCGCGAGCGTCAGCGCGCCGCCCTGGGTGGCCCCGGCGGCATCGAGCGTGCCGCCAAGGGTAAGGTTACCGGTTGGATTCGGTATCGCGTTGGTCTGGGTGGCGGCGGCCAGCGAAATGGCGCCACCGGCACCCGCTTTGGCAACGCCGGTAGCGCTGATCACCCCGCCGGCAGAGGTATCGATCACGCTGCCGGTATCCAAGATCAGATTGTTGACCGAGGCCAGGCTTACCGTGCCACCATTGATGAAGGCCTGCGCGAAGGTGACCTTCGGGTCGAGCCGCAGATTGCTCCACAGCCCGGCAGTGCTGATGGTCGCCCCTGCCGCCAGCACCGTATCGCCGGTGGCACTGCCGCCCACCGGCGGCTTCTGCAATTCCAGGGTGGTTTGCGTGCCACCGATGGTTGTGAACTGGCTGGCCGTCACGCTGCCGCCCGCGGCGGTAAGGTCAGCACCGATATCGATGCTGGAGCCATACAGGCCGATCTGGCCGCCCGCCGCCAGAGCCAGCGGCGCGGTCGTCGCGATGCTGCCATTGGTGATGATCTGCAACCCACCCAGACCGAATTTACTGACCGCGCCGGCGTCGAAAATACTGGTGCCGGTGAGGCTGGATGGCACGATATATTTAATGCCGCCGCCCATCGGCTTGGCCGCGCCGAAAGACACATTTGTATTGGCGGCAATCAGCGTGGCACCGCTCAATGTCCCGATATCAAGGCTGCCGGGTTCGGCGATTTCCGTCTGCGTCAATAAATACGGATCACTCACGCCGGCCGGGTCGGCGGCGGTTTGCAGCGCACCGTTCACCGTGCCGGCATGCACGGCCGCATTGAAAATAGCGGTCGGACTGCTGAGCGTCAGGCTACCGGCGGCGCGCCCGACCGTGTAGCCGGGCTGGTAAATCTCGGCCGGCGCGTTCAGCACATTCGCATAGGTCTGGGTGACGCCCCAATTCGGATGCTCGACCGAAAAACCGTCATAGACGCCGGTATACGTCACATCGGCCGGCGCGTTATTGACGTTATAAATGCGGCCATCGCTGCCCCGCAGATAGCTCTGCGGCAGATAGCCGCCCTGATACTGCAAGCTGCCGCCGTCGATGTTGAAGCCGGCGCCGGTCTGCGCCACGATCGAGCCCTGGCTGCCCGTTACGAGGTCGATACTGCCGCCGAGTGCGGTATATTCGCCGATCGTATGGCCGATATTGGCGAGATAACCGGAGACTTCCAACAGCCCGCCGGCGGTGTAGTCACGGTCGGTGGCGTAGGCCGCACTGGCCGGCACCAGGCTGAGCGTTCGTGCGTCCACCTGGACGGTGGTATTGCGCAGGTTTTGCGTCAGCCGGTTCTGCGGGTCGTCGCGCAATTCGAAATTCTGGATGCCCACGGCGATATCGTTGGCCGACATCGCCAGCGGCACGCCGTAGCTGCCGGAAACGTCAAGATTCGCGCCACCGTCGACCTGCAGGCGCTGGGTGGCGGTCACCGCGATCTGACCGCCGGCGGCAGCACTATCGGAGCCGGTCTGGAATTCCACGGAACCGCCGGAAACGATTTCGATCCGCGATTCATCCTGCTGGTCGCCCAGGGTACTGAGATTATCGAATTGCTTGTTGAACGCCTGCGCCCGCTGCCCGTTGGCGACCGCTGAATCGGCAATCAGCGCGGCCCGCTGACTGTCCAGCTCGGTGGTTGTGCTGGTGAGGTCCGGTTCCACCAGGGTATAGCCATTGCTGCCCAGAGTGATGTTGCTGAACTTATCCGAGGCCGAGGCCAGCAGATGGATGGTGCCGCGTACCGCAACCGAGGTGGTTGAAAGTGCCAAGCCGTTCTGATCCACGGTTTCACCGGCCAGTGTGATATCGCCGGTGGCCGCGGTGATGATGCCGGTATTCGCGACCAGACCGCTGCCGCCAGGCTGCAGACTGCTGCCCAGCTTGTCGAGCTCGACCGCCACCTCATTGCCGCGCGTGGTGGAGGTGGGATTGCCCGAGGTACCGAAGCCGGGACGCAGCACAAAACTGTCGCCGGCGGCAAGCTCGGCCTGCCCGGCCGGTGTGGTGATCTCACCGCCATTGCGCACCTGCGGGCCGAGCAGCAGGACGAAACCGCCGCCATCCGTCACCGTGGCAGGAGCGCTGGCCGCGATCTGCGCCCCCGGCAGCACGGTTATATCGCCAGTAACGCCTGTGGCGGCCTTGGTGAAGCTCGGCGCATAGGTGGTTCCGGCCTCGGTGCTGTAAATGCCGTTGGCCAGAAATTGACTGGTGCTGAGGATCGCCGACGAGGCCACCAACGAACCGACATTGATCTGCGAGGCCCCGCCGAACAGGATGCCGTTCTGGTTGATCAGATAGACCTGTCCGCTGGCTTTGATCGATCCCAGTATCTGGCTCGGCACGCCGCTGGCCGCGATCGTGTTCAAGGCCACCCAGTTGGTATTGCCCTGCTGGTTGAACGTTACCGTGGTGTTGCGGCTGACGTTGAAGCTGTTCCAGCTCAGCAGCGCCTGCGCTGCGGTCTGATTGATGGTGACGCTGGTTGCCCCGGCGGCGACCGTCTGCGTCGGCGTCTGCGCCCCGGTCCAGGTGACGGGATTGGCAACGCCTGCCGCCGCCAGCCCGCTGTTCGGCACCAGGCCGCCGCTCTGCAAACCATCCGGCACTGTGCCCGGCGCCGTGAGCGCCAGATTGCGCGCCGTTGTCTGCAGGTTTTGCATCGCCTGCATCGCGGTGGTGATGCGGGCAAGCTGGTTCTGCGCCTGCACCGCCACCGCCTGCGCCTGCTGATCGGCAGCCAGAGTGGCGGTGATGCTGGACGGTATCGGCGAGATCGCCGAGCCACCTTGGGAGAGAATACCGGCGGCATGCGCACGCGGTGCCACGCTAAGAGAGACCGTCAGCGCAGCCAGTGCAGTGCCACTGCGAAGCCCCAATCGCCACGCGCGAGGTTTAGGCGCACCTGGGTTTTGATACAAAAGCATCATACCGGCAGAACGCTGACCACACCGCGCACGGCAGAAAACAAACCGTGCCGGGACGGCTTGAGGCGCAGCACAGCGGATCGTGACATGTAGCAACCAGTGTTAGTGAAGCCGTATCATGCGGTACTAATTAACAATCCGCAAACCAGTCATAAAAATTTTATTTTTCGCTAAAATTTTTCGTAAGCTTCAATAAAGCTGCCTGATGTTACATCATTTTTCCGAGATGCTACTGCGAGATGTTAAATCGTATCTATATCATAATGATATTTATACACTAGCTAGAGAATCAATAGTTGACGGTGAATTTTTTATGACAACGCTGCCATCGCTCCATCGCCTCATTTCACATTAAACACTCATCTCAGTAAAATTAACCTTTCTTTAAACCGTCATCAAAACGGCCTGGACGCTGGGTTGGCATGTCACATAAGCGTGCCCCATGTTACTGCACTCCCAGCGCCGGGCAGACTACGCTCATTCCGGCTGCAATTTAGATTTTTCCGCACGTGGCCAGGCCACGCGCCGCTGCGCGCCGGTACGGCTGGGGTATGTACTCCTCTCCGGTTTCATTTTGGTGGCGCTGGGCGGCGGCAGGCATGGTGCTGCCGCCGCCCAGCCGTCCGGCGCCCTGCCCTCCAGCCTGTCGATCAATGAATATACTGTGCAAGGCAATCATCTGCTCTCCGAACTCGATATTGATAATGCCGTATATCCGTATCTCGGCCCCGGCCAGACCGTACAGAGCGTGGATGCAGCGCGCACGGCGTTGCAGAAAGCCTATGCCGATAAAGGCTATGAGACGGTCGAGGTGGAAATTCCGCCACAGCATGTCACGGGCGGCGTGGTGCTGTTACAGGTCGTCGAAGCCAAGGTCGGACGCCTGCATGTCAATGGCTCGCGTTATTTTTCACTGAATAAAATCAAAGCTCAGGCACCCTCACTGGCGCCAGGCCAGGTGCCGAATTTCAAGCGGATCAAGCAGGATATCTTAGCACTCAACCAATGGCCGGACCGCCAGGTTATACCGTCGCTGCAAGCCGGGGTGCAACCGCAAACCGTAGATGTCGATCTGAACGTCAAGGACACATTGCCGTTGCACGGCAGCCTGTCCCTGGACAATCGTTACAGTGCCGACACGACACCGCTGCGTATCGACGGTTCGTTGACCTATGATAATCTCTGGCAACGCGGGGATACCATCAACCTCGCGTTTCAGGTCGCACTGCAGCGTCCGAACGATGCGCTGGTGTTCTCCGGTTCATATCTTGCGCGTGTTCCCAATGCGGATTGGCTGACAATCCTGTTGTACGGGCTGGTTTCAAATAGCAATGTCTCGACCGTCGGCAATACCAATGTCGTCGGCCGCGGACAGGTTGCAGGCTTGCGTGCCCTGATCAACCTGCCAGGCGGCAGCGGGTTTTTCGACACGCTCAGTACCGGTATGGATTACAAGCATTTCGACCAGAACGTGACGCTGGCCGGCACCACCCTGCCTTCGCCGGTGACCTACTACCCGATCACCGCCAGCTACAGCGCTTCCTGGCAAGGCGATGCCTCGCTCACCCAGCTCGATATCGGCCCGACCTTCAACATCCGCGGCCTTGGTTCGAGCCCGCAGGCCTTCGATAATAAACGTTATGATAGCGCAAGTAACTTCATTTATCTGCGCGGCGATCTGTCGCGGCAGCAGGATCTGCCGCGCGGCTTTCAAATCTACGGCAAGGCGCAGGGCCAGCTCTCCAACGAACCTTTGGTTAACAGCGAGCAATTCTCACTCGGCGGCCAGGATACGGTGCGCGGCTATCTTGAATCCGAAGTGCTGGGCGATGATGCGATCACCGGTTCCGTGGAATTGCGCAGCCCGCCGCTCGCCCCTTATGTCGGCCGGGGCATCAACGACTGGCGGCTGTTCCTGTTCGGCGATGCCGGCCACGCCAAAATACTCGATCCGCTACCCGAACAGCAATCGGTGTTCGACCTTGCCAGCGTCGGCGCCGGCACCAGGGTTCAGCTGGCCGATCATTTGAACGGTATGGTCGATGTCGCTTTGCCGCTGCTCGCTTCGGTCACGACCAAAGCCGATCAGGTGCGGGTCGAATTCCGAGTCTGGGTGCAATTCTGATGTCCTGCAAAAAACGGATTTTTAAAGACCAAATTTTTTCTGGGGGTTCCATGGGTCAGGGTCGATATGCGGGTAAACTCATCGCTGCACTGATGCTGGGCGTGATCGCCGCACTGGCATTGAAACCAGCACCGGCTTACGCTTGGTGGAACAGTGACTGGTCGGCCCGCAAGGCGATCACCATCGATACCAGCAGCACCGGTGCCGACATCTCGGACCCGATCGGCACCACGCCGGTACTGATCCGACTCGATGTCAGCAATTTCACCTTCGACAGCGCCAATCCGGACGGCAGCGACCTGCGCTTCGTAGCCGGCGACGACAAAACCCCGCTCGCCTACCACATCGAGAAATACGACCATCTGCTCGGCCAGGCCTTCGTCTGGGTGAGCGTGCCGGATGTGAAATCCGCCGCACAGACCAGCTTCTACATGTATTACGGCAACCCGAAAGCCAGTCCGGCGGAGGATGCCAAAGGCACCTATGATGCGAACATGGCGGCGGTCTATCATTTCGGCGAAAACAACGCGCCGCCGAAAGATCAAACCAGCAACGGCAACACCGCGCTAACCCCTGGCCAGGCGGATAATTTTGCGCTGATCGGCCCCGGCGACCGGCTGGACGGGCAGGCCATAGTGCAATTACCGGCAACGCCCTCCCTGGCCTGGACCGCCGGCCAGGCGATGACCTGGTCGGCCTGGGTGGACGAGACTGCCTTGCAACCCAATGCCATAATTTACAGCCGCACCGATGGCACCAGCACGGTGCAGATCGGCATCGATAACGGCATGCCGTTTGTTGCCGTTACCAATGCCGCCGGCACCCAGCGCAGCAGCGTGGGGGCTGCCATCAGCATGGCAAGCTGGCACCAGATCACGGTGGTGACCGGGTCAGCGATCACGCTGTATGTCGACGGCACCGCCTATGGCTCGCTGGCCGCCAGCCTGCCGGCCTTGAACAGCATTGCCTATCTGGGCGGCGATGCCACCACCGGCACGGTGCCGGCAACACTAGCGGCCCCAGCAGCAGCACCTGCCAGCCCAACCGCCCCGGCGCCCACCCCGGCAGCACAAGCTGCCACGCCGGCCGCGCCAGCCCCCCCCGGTGCCACCGCCACCGGCTTTATCGGCAGCATCGATGAGCTGGAAATTTCCAACACCGCGCGCCCGCTCGGGTTCGTCAAATTTGCCGCCATCGGCCAGGGCAACAACCCGCTGGCCGGTAAATTGCTCAGCTATGCCGCGGAGGAAAAGCCGGCCAGCTGGTTCAGCGGCACCTTCGCCGTCATCCTCGGCTCAGTGACGCTGGATGGCTGGGTCATCATCGGCATTTTGATCATCATGGCGATCATCAGCTGGGCGGTGATGGCGGATAAAATCGCCTACGTGAACCGGGTCGACAAAGCCAACGGCAAGTTCATGGAGCGTTACCGCAGCCAGAGCAGCGATCTGACCACCCTGCCGCAGAACAACGGCAAAGGTAATTCCATGGATGCCTCACCATTATACGGCATTTATCAGATCGGCGCGCAGGAAATCGGCAAGCGCTTCGCGCACGAACAAAGTGACCGGCTGCTTTCCGCGCAGTCGATCGCGGCGATCCGCTCGGCGCTGGATGGCGGGCTGGTCAGGCAGACGCAGAAGCTCAACCGCTCCATGGTGCTGCTGACCATCGCCATCGCCGGCGGCCCGTTTATCGGCCTGCTCGGCACCGTGCTCGGCGTGATGATCACCTTTGCCTCGATCGCCGCCTCCGGCAATGTCAACATCAATGCCATCGCGCCCGGCATTTCCGCCGCATTGGTGGCCACCGTGGCCGGCCTGGTGGTCGCGATACCCTCTCTGTTCGGCTATAATTATCTGAATTCGCGCATCGGCAACGGCATCGCCGACATGCATGTGTTCGTCGATGAGCTGGAGACCCGCATGGCGGAAGTCTACAGCCCCGCCACCGTCGCGATGCAGCATACGGGGGTCTGAACGCCATGCAATTACAACCTGGCGGCAACAAGCCTTATGACGATATCAACATCACGCCGATGCTCGATCTGGCTTATGTGCTGCTGATCATCTTCATCATCATGACGACCGCGGCGGTGCAGGGCATGAAGGTCAATCTGCCGCATGCCAGCGCGCAAGCCAGCCTTGCCAAACCAACCACCAAAGCCATCAGCATCACCAGCGACGGACGGCTGTTCCTGGATACCGTACCGGTCAGCATGACGGAATTGCAGGAGCGGCTGGAGGCCGATGAAGCGCAGACCCCGGATTTTCCGGTGGTGGTCAGCGGCGATGGCCAGGCCTCGTATCAAACCATCATGAACGTGCTGGATCTGCTGGGCCGTTTGAATATCACCTCGGTGGGGCTTGCCACCAAACCGCCCGGTCAATGAGCGCACTTGAATACGCCGCAGCACATCGCAGCTCCGCCTTTGTCGGCGGCGCGGTCATCATCCTCGCCAGCCTTCTGGCGTATGTCTTTTTGCACAGCAGCAAGCCGGAACCTATCCATCCACCGCCAACCATCACCATGGTGGTGATCCAGCCGCCAAAACCGCCGCCGCCACTACCGCCTTTGCCGCAGCCGAAGACCATCGTGCAGCCGAAGATGACGGTACCGGTACAAAAACCGATGATACCGAACCAACCGCCCAAGGCCGCACCGCCAAAAGCCGCCTCTGCCCCGGCGCTCGGCACCAGCCTCAAAAGCAATGGATCCAGCAATGCCTTCGATCTCAGCGGCAATGCCGGCGGCAATGGCTTGCTCGGCGGCAACGGCGAGGGCGGCGGCGGTGGCGGCAGTTATGCCGCTGCCATGCAAGGCGAGATCCAGGAGGCTTTGCAGAAAAATCCGATCACGCGCAAAGCCTCTGCCGGATTGGTGGTGGCGATCTGGGCCGATGCCAGCGGCCAGGTCACGCGCGTCG
Organism: Acetobacteraceae bacterium; assembly: GCA_965231175.1. Taxonomy (GTDB): domain Bacteria; phylum Pseudomonadota; class Alphaproteobacteria; order Acetobacterales; family Acetobacteraceae; genus Acidocella. The sequence goes on from CBDDMJ010000002.1 coordinate 709,634, forward strand.
AGGTTGATAAATCCAGCGGCAGTGAAGCGGTTGATGATGCGGTGGAAAACCAGGTGCTGCCGAACCTGCAACTCGGCCCGCCGCCGCCCGGCACGCCGATGCCGATCGTAATGAGCCTGACCGGCGAGCAGCCGCTGTAATGACGAAACATTTTAAACCATGGGGCGAGCAAAATCCGATGCGAAACAGACTTAGACTGACCCGCTGCGGTATGGCGGCGATGCTGCTGGCCCTTGGCCTGCCGGCTGCCGCCCGCGCCCAGGCAGACCCCGACCTCACCAGCAAATTGCTGATCGCCATATTGGTGCAAAAAGGCGTGCTGACGCAGACCGATGCCAACAGCATACTGCATGAAGCGCAGGCCGCGGCCAGTGCGGCGCAAACCACCGCCGCCGCCACACCGCGCGCAGCCGCCCCGATTGCCAGCACCCAGGTCGCCGCCGCCCCCACCGGTGCAGCCCCGGCCAATACGGTAACGGTAAGCAGCACCGAGACCCCCGATGGCACGGTTCACGTCACTTATATTCCGCAGGTGGTGCGCGACCAGATTGCTGCCGCGGTGACCACGCAAATGACCGCGCAGCAGCAGGCACAAGGCTATTCCGGCGTTCCGGAAGTGCCGGCGTGGGTCAACCGCATGCATTTTTATGGGGATTTCCGGTTTCGCTATGAAAGCGATCTGTTTCCCCAAGGCAACGACAATACCGGCGCCTTTCCGAACTTCAACGCCATCAACACCGGCACGCCTTATGATGTTTCCAAAGGCAATATCAACTTCCCGCCCCAGCTCAACGTGGATCAGGACCGCAACCGCTTCCGCCTGCGGGCGCGGCTCGGCGTGCTTGCCGATCTCGGCGACGGCTTTACGCTTGGTATGCGCATCGCCACCGGCGAGAATGATTCACCGGTTTCAGAAAACCAGACTTTGGGTGGCGCGCCCAGCGGCACACAGGGCGGCAATTTCAGCAAATACGCAATCTGGCTGGACCGTTCCTATCTTTCCTATAAGCCGGCTTTGGGCGACAGACTGGCTCTGAACCTTGAAGCCGGCCGCTTCGATAATCCGTTTTTCTCGACCAATCTGTTATGGGCCGACGATCTTGGCTTCGATGGCGTCGTCGCAATGGCTTCCTATAAAACCGATGATGGGCTGACACCCTTCTTCACCGCCGGCGCTTTTCCGGTGTACAACACGGATTTCAATTTCGCCTCCAACCAGCCATCTAAATTCCCGAGCCATGACAAATGGCTGTTCGGCCTGCAAGGCGGCACCGCTTGGAAAATCAACGATGATTACGCCGCCAAATTTGGTGTTGCTGATTATCTGTTCACCAATGTCGCAGGCAAACTCTCAAGCCCCTGTTATGTCTACAGCACGGGGGACCAGTGCAGTACGGATGGTGATCGTCCGTCCTTCGCACAGAATGGCAACACCTATATGGCGCTGCGCAACATCGTACCGACCACCGGCACCGGCGGCAATGCTAGTGGTACGACCATGCAGTATCAGTATTTCGGCCTTGCCTCCGGGTTTGATGAGTTGGCGCTCACGGGTGAATTCGATCTCAAAAATTTCGATCCTACGGATATCTGGCTGAACGGTGAATATGTCCGTAACCTGGCCTTCAATAAGACCGATGTCGCCAATAAGGCGGTGAACAATCGTGGCAGCACCACGATTTCGAACACCATAGGCTCCTTCACTGGCGGCAATACCGGATATTTCTTTAATGCCAATGTCGGCACCAAGGTGCTGAGCCAGCGCTGGGACTGGAATGCCATGGCCGGCTATAAATATGTCGAATCCGACGCTGTGGTCGACGGGTTGGATGATTCTGATTTCGGTCTCGGTGGCACCAATCTGAAAGGCTATATCGTCGGCGGCAATGTCGCCCTCAGCAAACAGGTCTGGATACGCCTGCGCTATCTCAGCGCCGATTCGATCGCCGGCCCGCCTTACAAGGCCGACGTATTTCAATTCGATTTGAATGCGAAGTTTTAAGCCATGCCGATGAAATTCGTAATATTCGCACTGTTGGCGCTAAGCCTCGCAGCAATGGGGCAGCATAAAGCCTATGCCGATGCCGCGACCGAGGCGCAATTGCGCGCCGCCTTGCAGAGTGCCACCGCGCAGATCGCCACGCTGGAAGACCAGGTGGCCAATCTGCAAGCCTCTCAGGCGCCGAATGTAGCGACCATCGAGGCCCTGCGCGCACAGCTGCAAACCTTGCAGCCAAGTGGCAAAACCGCCAGCCCCACTGAAACGCCGGCGGATAAAGCTAAAAATGATGCAGCGCTAGCAGCGTTGCATCAGCAACTGGCGGCACGCGAGGCCGATCTCGGCAAATCGCAGACCGAATACCAGGCAGCGGCCAGTGCGGCGAGCATGGCGGCTACGGAAAATGCCACACTCAAGGCGCAGCTTGCGGCCTCCAGCACCGGCCTGGCCGGCTGCCGAACCAAAAACGCGCAATTATACAACCTCGGCAACCAGATCCTCGATGCCTATTCGCACAAGGATGATGTGTTCGGCGCGATCGCCGACCGTGAGCCGTTTATCGGTTTCAAACGCGTGCAACTGCAAAACATCGTGCAGGATGACCAGGACAAATTATACGGCAATCAGATCGTTCCATAGCGCATTGAACGCGCATCTTTAGACGTACCAAACAGGGATAAACATGACTCACTCATTTCACAAACTTTGCCTTTCGCTTATTATACTTGACTGCATTTTTCTGCGGTATCGGCAATCTGCCCTTGGCGCAGGCCGCCAGCAGCACCGCACCCGCCGACACCGCTCCCGGCCCCGCCATCAGCGGCTTCCGTAACGCCACATTCGGCATGAACGAAAGCCAAGTCCGCAGCGCGATCGCCGCCGAATTCAAAATCCCTGCCAGTGCCATCGTGAAAACCGAAAATCAACTGCAGCACACCGCAGTGCTGAGCGTGCAAGTACCGGACCTCGTGCCGCAAGGCGGCGCTGCCGCGGTGAGCTATGTATTTGGCTACCAGAGCCACAAATTGATTGAAGTGAATATCCTATGGTCACCCGAAATCGACCCCAAGACCACGCCGGCGATGCTGTATCAAAATGGCGAAAGCCTGCAGCAATATTTTGCCGGGGAAGGCTTTCCGGCAGACCGCAGCACCGGCAATATCGCCACACCTAATGGCGTGCTGCTGTTCCGCGCCACAGATACCACCGGCAATGCCGTGCTGTTGATTCTTTCCGGTACCATTACAAAAAGCCAGAAGGAAGATAAATCCGTATTGAGCCCCACCACTCTTACCCTCGCCTATGCCGCCGATCCCTTGCACCCGGATGTTTTCCAGCTCACCAAAGGCTCATTCTAGCATCGCAACCGCGCTATGAAAAAACTGACGAACTACCTTGGCCTATGCCTGATGATCGCGGTATTGGTGCCTCGCCAGCTATCGGCCCAACCCGCAACGGGCGGCGGCATCACGCTTCCCGGCTCTACTGTGCCGCCCGCCGGTAGTCAGACTTGCGTTCAGGTCGAAATCGCCGGGCAAAAACCTTCCGCCTATAATTGCCTGAACCAGCAATTACAGCAGCAGGTGCAAGGTAGCGCTGCATCCCAACCCAATCTGCCGCTAACCGCCGAATCTTCCTCCAACCAGGTGGGAATTTTCAATGAGCAAGGCGTGAGACAACAATATGGCCAGAATTTCGGCAAATCCGCGATCCCCTACCGGCCGCCAGCCCCGGTTTTTGGCAGCGGTTTGCAACCTTAACCTTGCGAAGATTATGGTGTCAGCGTGCTTCGGTTCAGCCTCATTATTTGCACTCGCGGCCGCCCGCAAAGTCTGAAACACGCCCTCATCGGCGTCGCCTCCTTACATTATTCAGCCTTTGAGCTGATCGTTATTTGCGACCCGAACGATCTCGATACGGCTGAATGCCTGGCTCGCCATGCGCCCGGCGCAAAAATCGGGGCATCCTACGCAGCAAACCTGGCCCAGGCGCGCAATGCCGGATTGTCGATGGCACAAGAAGAAATCGTTGCATTTCTCGACGATGATGCGGTCCCGGAGCCGGATTGGTTGACCGAGCTTGCCGCCGCCTATCTCGATCCGGAGATCGCAGCGGCGGGCGGCTTTATCCGCGCCAGCAATGGTAAAAAATTTCAGTCCCGCGTCGTGGTTATCGACGAGTTCGGCGCGGATCACCACCACGCGCAAATTCCCAGCCAGCTACCCGCCAAATGGTTCTTGTCTTTGACAGGAACGAATTTTTCCGTACGCCGCGCCGCGGCCCTGGCAGTGGGCGGCTTTGATGAAAACTATACCTATTTTTTAGAAGAGACGGATTTTCTGCTCCGTCTGAAGCGCAACGGCGGCCGTATCTCAGTTGTTGAACAAGCCGTAGTCCGCCACGCTTATGCGAAGAGCGATATTCGCAAAAAAAACGGCGCCCCAAAATCCTTGCGCAGCATCGCACGTTCAAAAGCGTATTTTTGTTATATTAATCGCAATCCCCAAACACCGGTTTTCACCATTACCATGGTACTGAAGACTTTCGTTAAAAAGAAGCGTCTGCAGATCGTATTGAACTTACTGCTCGGCCGGTTACATGCCCGCGAAATCACGCCACTTCTGGAAGAGTTAAAAACAGGTATTAGGGAGGGCCAGATGATCGCTAAAAAAGGAAGAATTATGCCTGATAATTTGATCAACCATGCATGAATGAATAATAACTAATTATATCGAAACGCGCATCAACTAACTATGAAATTATGGTGAATTATTAGCAAGGCGATGGTCAGCAGATTAAACGATCGATGATCGTCCGGACCTGATGAAAATGGTCCTCCCAGCGCGGGGCTGACCAGGAGAGCAGGCGTTCACACTGGGCGGCACGGCGCGGCGAATTTGGTTGTGCGTAATCGAGTATCACCCGGCGCCAACCGGCACCATCGAGCGGATCAATATATTCCGGCACATCGCCGCCGATTTCTCGTAGAGCCGGAAGATCACTACAAATAACCGGTATTCCAACTGCCAAAGCTTCCGCTACCGGCAATCCATAACCTTCAGCAAATGAGGGAAGCAACAACGCTCTGGCACCCTTCATAAGGGCGGCAAGTACATCATCCCCAGCATTGCCGCGCTCCTCGACAATACCGGACAGAGATACGCAACGCTCGAGCATATCCAGCACCATCTCATTTTCCCAGCCACGCCGGCCAATGATAATCAAGCGGGGGACCGAGGGCATATCCGCTATCAGCTGCCTCCAAAGATTTAGCAGGAGCAGATGATTTTTTCTCGGCTCAATCGTCGCCAAAAAAAGAAAGTAAGGGGCCGGACCAGTATCATGATAATTTTCCAACCGCTCCTCAGCTCTGAATGCCACGCCCAACTTCACAATGTGGACAGAGGGAACAGAGGATTTGTCTTTTAGGTAAGCAAAAAACTCAGCTTCCGTGCTGGCCGAATTAACCAGCACGGCATCCGCCAACGCGCCCACGGTATCCATCCGCCGGCGATGTAATTTCGCCTGACCTGGACGAACATATTCCGGATATAAGATGGGGATTAGATCGTGAACAAAGAATAAAAGCTTGGCGCCAGTATATCTTTTGAAATCGACAATTGCCCTCCGGGCATCGAGATTTTGATGTGACATATTTATGTATATTGAATTGGCACCGACGCTTGCGAGCTTCCGGGGTAGAATTGCACGGACCGCCAGGATCAGCAGCACAATATAAATCAACACCATTTTTACTATGGCTTTAGTATTATTTAAATGGCTTCCTGTTTTCCAAGCACCCTCCAGTGTCTGCAAATATGACAACGCCAAATAACGTGGAAAAATATGAAGTCTACCTAAGAAAAACCCAACGAAACGCGTCTGCTTGTCTCTGCCGAACGCCTCTGTATAGGCAAGTTCAACTCTTTCGATGCCGGTAGGCGTTCTTCTGTAGCCCGCCGTCAATAATCTAGAAACATCAAGGTAGATAGTTGTATCTACTCTAGGTTGACCCTTTGTATTCATGTCAAAGTAGATACAAAAATCCGTGCTTTTTTAAAGCGTGAATACGGTCATACATGTTGTGATGGTTGATGAACTTTATATGCATATAAACGTTACTGCTTGACGCGAATATTGCTTTCATGTCAAACAAAATGCAATTCGTTGTTAACCTTTACAAGTTTTCAATAACGACAGCTTGTCACGATTTCTAACAAACCATGATTGCACGCGAAAGCAACACTAGGCTTTTTTTACGAAAATATTGAATATGTGAGGTGTCTGCTCTTATGGCACCATTGTAATCGAAGGGCGGTATTGGGGTCGAAATGCTGGGCGCGTTTTTCGAGACATTTTCGGTCAACCGAAAGTTTTTCTTTCGGTATACATGGCCGTTAAAATTAGCGTCCCTGCGGGTCGGCCGTCAGCTTAAACTTGATTTCGGAAAGCCGAACGGCAAAAGAATCAGCTCTGTTATCGCCGTTGTCCCCTACTATGGCGACCGCCCCATTTTGGCCTGGTTTCTGAACTATTACCGCAAGCTAGGGATCAAGCTTTTCGTTTTTCTGGATTTATCGCCGGACCGGGATCTTCCAAACTGGCTCGAATCTGCTGTGGATTGCGTTGTCTGGTCCCCTAAGGGATATATGCATCCCGGTAAAACCATTCATGCGCTGAACTACCTGCGTCACAGATACGCCCGAAATAAATGGTGCCTGTCCGTCGAGCCTTATGATTTTCTGGTCTTTCCAAAATGTGAAACACGTCACATTCGTGACCTTACCGATTTTATCGAAAGCGAACAGCGGCGGCATGTATGCGCCATCGTTGTCGATGCTTATGGCGACGTACCGGCTTCAGAACTTGAAGTCTCGGATGATTTATCACCGTTCGAATTATTTCCGTACTTCGACCGTTTTGGGTATCAGACGGCGCAAGCTGAAGATTTGCAAGTTGTACCCATTCTCGGCGGTGTGCAAAGGCGGTTTTTGTACGGGGATGAACCGCAGAAAGCGCCCGCCCTTAACCGGATACCGCTACTCAAAATAACCTGGGATAGCTATTATCTGGCTTCGACACGCGTGCTCGTGCCAATCCAGTTGAACACGCCGCATGCCGAATGGCATTCCACCACCACAGCTTGTTTGTTACGTTACGCTATGCTGAGTAATGAGATGGCGCTGCACATTGCCAAGCAGGCCGAGCCGGCACAGCTTTATCCCGATAACGTGACCCCGCTATATGCTGGCAGCGAGGCCATGATCTCCGCGGTATTAAAAAACCAGGGAAGCGAAAAATTTGAGAGCAGCCAAAATTTGCTCGAATGCGGCCTCATTAATAACGGCCAATGGTTCTGACATGACGTTGAAAATTTCGTACATCATACTGGCACATCAAAATCCGCCTATCGTTCAACGCCTGGTCAATGCGCTGGTCCAGGCCGGGCACACGGTTGCATTGCATTATGATAAAAAAGCACCGATCTTGGATTTCAATAAATTAAAACAAGAATTTCAGGACAATCCCTCGGTGCGTTTTGCACGGCGGGTCAAAGTCCGCTGGGGTGAATGGTCTATTTGTGAAGCGACGTTGAACTGCATAGATGAAATAGCAGCCTCAGGCTGGGACCCGGATTATGTTTATTATGCCAGTGGTTCTGATTATCCAACCCGCAGTTCGGATGAGCTGGTAGCATTTTTAACCCGCAACAATGGCCGGGAATTCATCGAGGGCGTGCCGTCGAATAAACAGATTTGGGTAAAAGGCGGCCCGCAGAAAGAGCGTTATCAGTACCGGTTCTGGTTTAACTGGCGAGACCAGTACCGGCGTGCCAGTACATCTCTAAAATTGCAAAAAAAATTTGGCTTGAAGCGAAAGTTCGTTTTGGGTCTGGAACCCTATATGGGCTCGCAATGGTGGGTATTGACATGGGCGACCCTCAAACGGGTTATGGAACTAGCAAATCACCGTGGCGTGCGTGCGTTTTTTAAGACCACGTTGATCCCGGATGAATTGTTTTTTCAGACCCTGGTATGCAACCTGGTGCCGGCGTCTCGTATCATCGCGCGGCCACTGACACTTTATCAATTCACAGATTATATGATTCCGATTATATATTGCGTCGATCGAGTGGAATATCTCATCCAACAACCTTTTTTCATGGCTCGTAAACTGTCCCCCCATCGTATGGAAATGTACGATGAATTAGACAAGGTCTGGCTCGGCCACTCCAAAACGCTGGCATTCACCAATGACCGTGTTGCTACGATCAGCCCCGAATACGAAAATAACCGTGTAAAACACCGTGACGGCCTCAATGGATTGCCGTTATACGGCAAGCCCGTCCATAATTGGTATGAGGATTTGGGGCGGCTGGAAGACACATTTTTTGGGGTCATCGGGCTTAGCGTAAGCGAACTGAAAATTGCTTACATGTTTCTCTCGTGTTCACAAAAACTCCTTTGCCACGGACAGATATTTCACCCAAAATGCATTGAATTTGCTTACGGCGCGCGGGATTTTGCCGGATATACCACCGATGCAATCAAACTGCGTGATACCTCCGCACCGAATTTCGTCGCCAATCTTGTGCGTGCCGAACCCAAGAAAACCACTGGTTTTTTAATCTACTCGGACCATGGCTGGCACATCCCGGAAATCATCTTTGATCAGCCCCACCCGAGAGCCCTTTTATTGCGGGGTGACCCGCTCATCGCTTTTGCCGAGCATATCTGCGGCGGCGAATTTACTTTAAACGATCGTATCGATTGGAATATGATCGATGCGATGCCACCATCGGTTCTTGTCATGAAATGGCATGAATTTCTTCCGGATTTTAAATTGCGGCTGGAAAAGCTGGATAACCTCGTTAAATCTGGAATTGAAAAAAAACGCGGCAATAATTGGAACTGGTTGACGGAAGTTGATCTTGATTTGACACATCAGTCCCGCCTGCACAGTCAGAATTTCATGCGCATACGCTCAGATCTAGCGGGCTGGGCAGGCATGACGCTGGCACGTTGGCGCGACTGGATGGTTCCTGCCGGAAAAAACCTTGGCATCCAATTGTCAAACGTTATTCCGCCAGAGACATCCCGTGAAGTCACGACAACACTTGCGGGTTTGGAAGCCGGCCGGAAAATCATGATTAGTGCGCTGGCCGCCGGGGGTGTCATTCTCCCATCGGAATATGACCCCGCCGACGGGCATGAGCCTTTCATGCCGAGCGCAAGAGCCAACCGAGCATAGAAGCATGATTTATCGGAATCGCTTCCACGCAGCAGCGCATTTGAGAGTGCCCGCACTACGATGCAGCTGGCGGTCTCACTCTTTGAAATTGAATAGAATAGAGGAATGATTTCATGAACCACACTGCTGCAAAGCCGATGGAACGGATGACCGACCAGATGGATAGCGAGGCCACGGATGTAGAAGCAGCCGCGACACTGCTCGATTTCGTGCCGGAATACGATAAAATAGATGGTTGGCTGAAAGTTGAGGAAGCCGAACTACTGTTCAAAGCGGCTATGTCTGTCAAATCCGGTTGTATTCTGGAAATCGGCAGTTACCGCGGACGCTCGACTGTTGCACTCGCGGCCGGCTCACGTAGCGGCTCCAAGGCACCTATTTACGCTGTGGAGCCGCATGAGCATTTTATCGGCATCAAAGGCGGGGCATTCGGCCCGAATGACAGGCGGGCATTTTTTAGAACCTTGTTGCAGACAAAACTTTTCGGCATGGTGCGGTTGCTGAATACGACAAGTGGGGTCCTCGCCCCCGGTTGGGACAAACCAATCGCATTGCTTTTCATCGATGGCGATCATCGTTATGAGGCGGTTTATTCGGATTTTTCACTTTGGCGGCCGTATCTGGTAGACGACGCCCTGGTCGTTTTTAACGATGCGTCAGGTCTTGGCCCATCGCAGCTTATCAAGGAATTGGTTGCTGACGGATGTATCAGCCCGGTCGCATCCGAAGGCCGTTTGGCAATCATGCGTTTTCGCGCAATCCAAACCGATATAGATCAGGACAGCATCTCACATCTGGAAATTCCCTCTGTCTATCCCTTTTTGGCTATCGCTCATGATGTCAAAGAGCCGAGACAGAACATGAATACAGTTGGCCATGGCGTATATTATGGCGGCAATGGCAGCTATCTGTATCAGCCAATACCAAAATGCGGCTGCACCAGTATAAAAACGACGCTGCTCGAGTTGGAAGGACTCCCGGTAAGCCCTGATGAGTGGACCCGGCATAACAAGGAGCGTAACGGGTTTCCAGGAACGCATGAACTGCCGCCGGCAAAACAACAGGCAATTTTCGAAGGCAGAACCAACACATTCAAGTTTGTTATCGTGCGAGACCCGTACACCAGGATGGCCAGCGTCTATGCAGATAAAATTGTTAACGGATATAAGAAACGTTCACGCTATTGGATTGATCTGATCAAAACCGCGGCCAAGCAACAGGGCGTTCCGCTATCGGAAGTCATCACTTTTGAGGAGTTCGTGCGGGTCGTATCCGCGCAGCCCATGGAGGACATGGATCCGCACTGGCGGCAGCAGCATTACGAAGGCCGTTTTGGTATCATTAAATTTGACTTTGTCGGACATGTGGAAATGCTGACCTCAGATCTTCTATACGTGCTCGAACGCCTCAAGGCGCCGGCGGATTTAATGCTTAAAACAGGGCGGCCGCATAATGTAACCGGTGCCAGCCTTGCAATGTGGGCCCAGGTCTCCGGTGAAGTACGAGGCATATTCGTCAAATCGTATGCGATTGATTTCGATACATTACGCTATCCATTTCGTTATCAATATTCCTGGTAATATGGATACAACCGGTAAATTCTTTGATGGGCCAAATATGAGCGCCGCCGCAAGCCGCCTTGGCCTGCAGGTGGTCGATGATATCGTCGTCATTCGCGCCTTGTTGCTACGCAACCTCAGGATCCAGCATAAAAACAATCCTTTCGGAATTTTTGTCGAACTCCTGCGCCCGGTAATGATCTGCCTTGTGCATTATTTCTATTTTACCCTGACAAAACGCGCTGTACCCGGCCATCAATACGAGGTTTTTACAATCGGCGGATTCGCCATATATTTCACGTTTGTTACAGCATATACGGGTGCCTTCGACGGTGCGAGATGGCCAAATGGCGTTAACCAAATACCCGGCGTTACCCGCATGCATTTGCGCATTGCGAAAGTAAGCTGGGCCTTCATTCTGTATCTTATGTTTGCCTTCGGCGTTGTGGTCCCCCTGTCATTGATCGGCCACAGTATCTTTGTTCCAAATGTTCTTTTAACATTTGCCACCTTCGGCATGGCCGCAGGCCTGGGCTTCGGCTATGGGCTGGTCACCAACAATATTGGAATCATGATACCGGCCCTGGTTCCGTTTTTGAAAGTAACGCAATGGGCGGTGTTTATAACCTCCGGTGTATACGACTCGCTGGTAACGATGCCTCACGTGATGGCAGCCGTCATCTGGTATAACCCGTTGATCCATCTTGCCGAATATCAACGCTATGCATATTACCCCGGCTACCCGGTCTATTTGGTTTCCCTGACATATCCTTTGATCTGGATGTTCGGACTTTGTCTCTTTGGCCTTCTGATGAACCGTGCATTGTGCAACAGAATATACCTTTAGTTCATGCATCTGGCGTCACCAAATTTGGCGCACGGCATAGATCCTTCAAGGCAATCTTTAATAATATGACGGTCACGCTTCCAACCGACCGGATTTGCGCTGTACTGGGGCACTCGGGCAGTGGGCGGACCACGTTTTTGCGGTTGCTTAACGGGACGGAGCGGCCGAACAGCGGCCATGTTCTATCGCAAACCAAATTCTCGATCATCTGCAACGCAGGTATTTTTTTTCAAAGTGGTTTGACGGGCCTTGAGAATATTATACTTGCTGCCCGGCTATATGGTCTGCCACCAGCAACGCTAACTGAAATGACGCTCGCCATTGCGGACTTCGGCACCGATTGGCAGATGCTGGCAGGTACCGTGCCTGGCCCTCGCAGAAAAGCAATGGAGATGCTGGTTGCCACGTTTTTGCCGTTCGACTGTTATCTCGTTGATGATGTGGAACGGGTTGACGCTGATATACTGGCGATCATATTGCAGCTACTTCGATTACGGAAAGCCGGCATGATTTTCACCGCCAAAAATCCCAAACTGGTCCGCCAGATAGCAACATGCTGTAGCGTTATTACGAACCAGACAATATATGCGTTTGAATCGGTAGATGAGGCTTTGAAACATTATGCCTAATGACAAATTTGATGATGATGATTTGGAATCCGCCTCCGCAATAAAACACCCGCAATCTGATCGTAATGCCGCCGGAGCCTGGCAAGGCAAAGGCACCCAAAAGGGGGCTGGCCAAAATCGTGAAAAATCCGCATCTATATTTTCAGCCCCACAATCATTATCAAAGGAACTAGCCCGACAGCTGGAGCTTCTACTGGAAAGCCGGCAGCACCGGCTGCGGCGTTTTCTTTTACCTATTGGCTTTTTTGTAGCTTTGCCAACATTTATTGTGTGGTTCTACACAGCCTTGATCGCAACGCCACGCTACGAATGCAGCTTTGAGGTCACTTATCAATCATATCTGCCCAGCACGACATTATCTGCCGGCCTCACGCAATCAGACGTCGGGACTTCTATGATGGACACGGTCGATTATGGAACGCTGATTTACGAATACATCCGTTCGGCTTCCCTGGCAGATAAGATTAATCAGCAAATCAATCTGCGTGAGCATATATCCGATGACAGGATCGACCGGTTTTCGCGCCTAGATAAAAATGCCAGCCAGGCGGAATTTCTTGCCTATTGGCGTAATTTTGTCTCGGTCAGCGAAGGTTTTGGCGGCTATCTTACGGTAAATGTTCAAGGGTTTGATCCGGCTTTCAGCCTGCTGCTCGCACAAACCATCAATGCTGATACTAATGCCATGATGGATAATCTGAGTGCGCCGGCAAGAAAGTCGGAGGTGAACTCCGCTACAGATCAATTAAATCTCGCAAGCGTAGCGCTGAAGAAAGCAAACGATGTTTTGACGCAATTTCGCAACGCCAACGGCGACCTCGACCCTGGCCTTGCCGCAACACAGCTCGCCACCGTCGTCGGCTCGCTGGAATCACAGCTGGCACTTTTACGCGCGCAACTGCAACAGGCACAGGCTAATTTGCAGCCCGGGGCTTCGCAAATCGTTCAACTTCAGCTTCAAGTTAACGCGCTCGAAAAACAGATCGCGTCTGAACGGCAACGCCTGGCGGATACAGGCCAGTCGAGCTATTCCGACACTGTGGCACAATATAACGATCTTTTATCGGATCAACAATTTGCTAACACAACGTATCAATCAGCACAGCAAGGCTTGGTTGTTGCACGGGCCGATGCCGCGGCCAAGCAGAATTACGTCGTGGATTTCGTAGCACCCGTTTTGCCCGACCACCCAACGCTACCCAATCCGTTGATCGCCAGCTTTACAGCGTTTTTAATCTTTTTCTCGCTCTACGGTATCTGCAACCTGTTGTTTGTAGCCTTCAGAGATCAAACCGGGCTATAGCTTGCTCGCAAAATAGGTTGAGGCGGCAACCTGATAAATCAGGCTCAACACATCCTGGGCAACCACGAAGTTCTCTGATTCGATATAGGGCATAACCACCAGCTCGTCTCCAGGCATGATCGGCGCATTCGGATCGATCACCATCCGGCCGCTTAGCCGGCGAATGATGGTCATAGATTTGCGCCCGCGTTCCGTTGTGCCGCCGGCAAGATTGATATAGCCGGCCCGCGTCAACGAAGGGTCGAAGTTGAGAGCTTGCGGGGACTGCACTTCTCCATCCACCATCACCGTATCAGATGATTCCGGAATCGTGATGATATCGCCATCCTCAAGCCTTACATCGTTCATCTTGCCATTATCATCGGCTACGACCAGTATGCCGTCCGGCTGTATCGTCCGGGCCGCGTTGATATAGTCCTGTATTTGCGAGGCCTCGGAGGCACGTATTTGCGCTTCACCGGTGGTAACAGAAGTCGCGTAATATAGTGATTTTTGTAGGCGGTCGAGGGCGGCTTGTATCGCTGCGTATTGCTGAGCAGCCAGACCAGGCCGAACGATATAAATCGATTTGGTATCTGCGTCTTTGGGGTCGACAGCAATATAATCGAGCAGTGTTTTAAGGGTCATATCGCGATCGGCGACCAGCACGGAAGGCCCGATCCGGCTGCCTTGTACCTGTACCGTAATGGTCGGCGCGGGTGCATCGGTTATGAACGTCAGTTGGTCCTGGTCGAACAACGGCGTCTGCTTCAATTCGTTTAAACTTACATATTGCGAATATGGCTGCCCATCTCGCGTGCCTTTAATCAGCACATTGGTGGCGGCAGATAAGGGTTGCGCGAAATCCAGAACATCCTGGCCAGCGGTCAGCTCATCCGGTACTTCAAACAAATAGTTGTTCCGTACAGTGCCGCCCACCGCCACCATGGATTCCTGTTTTCCAACCAGTATCGTATCGCCATTTTGCAATGATTCAGGAAGCGGGCTGCCGTTAATAAGGAATTTGTAAAGATCGACCTGATCCAGGATACGGCCATTCCTTAGAACCTCGATATCCCGGTAACTGCCACGGGATGGGTCGACGCCGCCGGCACGGCTTAAAAAATCCAGAACAGAATCCGAAGCGCTCCCGAGGTATTGACCGGGGGCTTTTACAAATCCGGTGACGAAAATAGAAATCGAATTCTCCGTCTGCAACACCGCATACACACTTACATTGCTGGTAAAAGCGTTGGCGATCTCCTTTTGTACGGTGAGTTGCAAATTCGCCGCCGATACCCCGGCAACATGTACGGGCCCAAACCCGGGCAGAAAAACATTTCCTTGCGTATCGACAACCGAACTCGATTGCGCCGTCTCGCCGCCGTAGATCTGAACCTGCACCGTGTCGCCTGGCTGAATAACGTAACCGGGATTCGGGGCGAGATTTGAAGGCGGCGTGGGATTCGTGAAAAGACTCGCGCCAAAAGGCGGAAGCTGTGCGGTTGTTTGCACGGCAGCGTTGAACGTCGGTGCTGCGGGCGTAGCAGCACCGATCGCGGCGGGCGCAACCGCACTGCCATAATCAGCAGGGTTGGGGCCGGCCGGCGTGGCAGGCTGCGGTGTAACAACAGGGGCCGGTGTGGCCGTTCCGGAATTCTGATTCATGAATGAACCTATGCCTGAACTTTGCCCGGTACTTCCGCTTTGCAGTCCAAACAGGCTTTGCGCCCAGGCTTGACCTGAGGGCTGCATGGCCGAAAGAACAATGGCTCCGCCGAGCATACAGGCGGTGCTACTGCGCAATGCACGGCGACGCGAAGATTTTAAATTCTTGTTCACTGTATCGTCGCCTAATTGCTGGAAATAACTAATGGGGCCACCGTATGCCAGGCCGCACCATCGCTGCAGGCCAGGTGCTGAGATTGCCCGTTGGAACTCGTGGCCGCATAGGTCCGGCAAATTTCACCGGAAGCCGCATTATATTGCGTTTCAATGACAATCACCTCGTTTCCCTCTGCGGCAGGGTCATTCACCACACCCGTCTGTCCAACGCTGCCGCTTGAAACAAAGGCAAGTACCGGATCACCGGAAATCTGTACCTGTGAATTAGCCACAGGTTGCGGCACAGGTGCGCAGGCCGATACCATAGCAACAAGCCCAAGGGATGCTAAAAAAACCGCAGTCTTCATCATATGCGGTGTAGCTTTATGGTGCATCGGCCAAAACTTTCTGCTAACTATTTGTTTGTATTGCTCTACTGCTCGAGTCGAGCCATTACCTGAAGCGGCAATTCAAGCAAACAATAACCGTCTTGTATTTGTGATCGCTCCTGGCATAGGATTGCTATGGACACCGAAGTCAAACAAACGCACACAGCATAGTGTTTTATTGCCGGAATCGTGAATCTCTGTCAATGAAGCGATGGTTTTTTTGAGCCCGGCTTGGTCTCGAATTCGAGGTTTTTTCTATGTCACTTTTGTTACGTCGACGTTGATCTTAAGTATCCTGCCGTGAAGGTCTTTGATCGGAAATTCGATTATCAAGGTGAAAATCTCTTGAAATCGACGCGGGTTTCACGCTATCTTTTTCTGCAAGGCCCGGCATCGTTGTTTTTTTCCAGGCTGGCAGCAGCACTGCGCGGTCGCGGGCATCAGGTGCGGCGTATCAATTTCAACGGCGGGGATCGTATTTTCTGGCAGTTCCCCGGTGCCGTCGACTACGCCGGCGACCATAATCAATTTTCCTCTTTTCTGACCCAAAAATTTACTGAATGGTCGATCACGGATCTTGTTCTGCTGGGGGATTGCCGGCCGCTGCACAGGTCGGCGATAGAGCTCGCCAGATTTTTTGGCATCAAAACACATATATTCGAAGAGGGTTACATCCGGCCGAACTGGATCACTCTGGAACATACCGGTGTCAACGGCTTCACCTCATTACCCCGTAATGTCGATGCATTTATGGCAGCTTCGCGCCATTTGCCCGCAGAAATACCGCCCATTGAAATAATCTCAAAGCTACGGCAGCGGGCTCTGGACGATGTCATATATAGTCTATCAACAATGTTACTGGCTTGGCGGTATCCTCATTATAAAAGGCATTGGCCCTATGGACAGATCGAGGAATACTTCCACGGCGGCTGCCGCCTGATTGCAGGTATGATCAATAGGCGTAGCCACCAACGCGCCATCAAAAAAATTATACATAGCGGCAAGGATTATTACGTCTTCCCGTTGCAAGTAGACGTTGATTCTCAAATCATTTTTCACAGCCAGTTCAGCGGCCAGGCCGAGGTCATTAAATTGGTTCTGGACTCTTTTTCCCGTAACGCCCCCTGCGGCTCGATGCTCGTCGTGACAGAGCATCCCCTTGAGACAAGTCCAAAAAACTGGAGACGTCTGGTAGCGGCACAAGCAGCGCTTTTGGGCATCGCCACCCGTGTTAAATTTTTCAGTGGCGGCAGTCCCAAGGAATTATTGATGTCTTGCCGCGGCATTGTCGTGGTAAACAGCACAACCGGGCATCAGGGCCTCGAACTTGGCATCCCTGTCATCGCTCTTGGCCCGGCTGTTTTCAACCTGCCGGGCATGACGTTTCACGGCGGCCTGGATCGGTTCTGGAAAGAAGCACAACCAACGGATCTTGATTTAGTCGATGTTTTTCGAAGAATTGTCATCAACCGTACGCAGATCAACGGCGGTTTTTTCAGTAAAAAAGGAATTGCCTTAGCAGTGGCCAATGCCGTTCCACATATGGAAGCAGCAAACCGCAGCGCCGCCGTTTGGCAGGGTGATAACAATCAAAAAATAATGCCAATGGTGCCTGAAACGAGCAAGCCGGCGCCGGCAAATATCACAATCCAAGATTTCGCCACGCGGCTTCGTCAAGAAAAATTCACGTAATCACTGCAACGATGCGATGCTGGATATAGACAGAAACAGCCAATCTGTTTACGTGCTTCTGTGTTCACGTTACCAAAACTAACACGCAGACTGATTTGAAATTTGAGGAAATTAAAATGGCAGACGCAAAATTCAAGGATGGCGATCGGGTGAAGCTGAAGTCCGGTGGACCGATGATGACCGTATCAAACGTAAGCGAAGATAAAATCGAATGTTCATGGTTCGTTGACGGCAACGTTCAGCATGATAGCTTTAATGCCGAAGTTTTAAAAGCATTCCAGGGCAAGTCCGCGCAACCTGCAGAGTGAAATAACTGCTCTTACACTAAACGTATATCACCAACTTTCAGGATCCATTCGCTCAAGACGAAAAATGGAACCTGGGCTCAAAAGCGATCGGCCAAGCAATCTTGGCCGGCCGTTTTTTGTCGTAACATTATCATAAATCGATGTCGGTTCACCATCCTTGCGGATTAGTCGCAAGGCGCTTGATTTATAATCCCAGCCGTATTCATTGGGGTTTTCGTAACCAAAAGTCCGGCCAAATGGCAAAAATACCATCTTACCCCAGTAATCCTCGCTTTCCGCCGGTCCAAAAGCCCAAACGTCCCCCAGGATCAAGCGGTCAAGCGTAGCGCGGGTAAGTTTCATGCCATTATTTTTTTGCTATAATGGTCGTTTTTGTCAATAGAGGTCTGACCGTAACAAATAAGCAGCAGAGACTTTAGGAAGTGCAAGGGGTACACCACGCGATTGTTGAGCAAGCCCTTCAATGCCGTTTTTTTGACATGAAATGTTCATTATCCTTAATTCAACAACCTGCCTAACCACCGTTAATGATTTCGTCAGACATTTCGTCTAAACCGTCTTAATGATTATGACGTTGTTGTTTGGCCTCCCCCAGTGGCTCACGCTGGCTACCAACCTGTCCGGGCATCCGCACCCGCCATCGGCGCGGGCCGTGCTGCGGCGCGTTTTCGCCAGCCCGCAACGCCGCCGCATTGTTCCCACCGCCCCCAGCCGGGCTATTTTGAATTGCCATATCCTCCCATGAAAACCTATGTCCTAGCGGCCGCACTTGGCCTTTCAGCCTGCGCCGGGCCGCACGCCACGCCGCTGGCTGGCTCACCGGTAAACGCCGGCCAGCCCCAACCGCTGGTACAGCAAGCCGGTACCCCAACAGCGGTACAAGCCGGCGGTATCAGCGGCCCGCTCGACAACGGCGCAACCTTAGTCCGTCCCAGCGCCAGCTATGGTACGGCCCATACACTGCAAGTCAGAACACCCGGCACTGGCACCGAGCAAGGCGATATCTCGCTCAACTTTGCCGATACTGATATCCGCACGGTCATCGACCAAATTCTGGGCACGATCCTGCAACTGAATTATACCATCGATCCCGCCGTACAGGGCACCGCCAGCCTGCGCACGGTGGTCCCGCTGCCGCGCGACGCGTTGATCCCCACGTTGCAAACCCTGCTGGCGCAGGACAACGCGGTGCTGGTCAGTACCAACGGCATATACCGGGTCATGCCGGCAGACGCCGCGGCGGCGGCGGCTAACCTCGCCAGCGACAATGCGCTGGGCGGCGCCGTCGTGGTTCCGTTGCATTATGTGCAGGCCGCAACACTGGCTTCCATGCTGCAACCCTATGTCGGCAGCACCGGGCGGCTGGTCGCGGAATCCGACCAGAACGCCTTGATCGTCGGGGGTGATCCATCTAGCCGCGCAGCGATGGTCAACCTGATCGAGGCCTTTGATATCGATCAGCTGGCCGGCCAGTCCTACGAACTGTTTCCCGTCACCAGCGGCGATGCCGCCGATTTTTCTGCGGCCTTTTCCGCTGCCCTCGGCAAATCCAGCGATCCCAGCGCGCAAGGGCCGACCACCGTGGTACCGCTCGAGCGTATGAATGCGGTGCTGGTCATCGCGCGGTCACAGAATTTATTATACGATGCCCAACGGGTTTATGCCGTGCTCAACCAGGCGCAACGCGAGACCATGCGCAGCTGGCACGTCTATTTTTTGCACAATGGCCGCGCCAACGATGCCGCCTACGTCCTGCAACAGGCCTTCACACCGGATGACGTGACCGCGCAGCCAACAGCAGCAGCAACCGGCCAGATCAGCTCCACATTCGCCAACCAGTCCAGCTCCAACAGCAACAGCAGCAGCAGCTCGTCGGATAGCAACGGCGTCGGCGGCCTGCTTGGCGCCAGTGTCACCAGCGGCTCATCGCCTGGCAGCAGCACCGGAACCAGCGGAACAGCTGCACAGACCAGCGCATCGGGAAGCACAGACCAGAGTGCAACATCCGGTGCCAGCGCCCTGCTCGGTCCGTTATCCGGCAGCGCCGGTACCGCCACCGCCGATGCCATCCGGATCATCCCAGACAACGCAAATAATTCGCTGCTGATCTATGCCACCGCCGCGGAAGACGACCGCATCGGCGCCATGCTGGCTCAGGTGGATCTCACGCCCGTGGAAGTCCGGATCGACGCCACCATCGCTGAGGTGGATCTGGATAGTGCATTGCAATACGGCACGCAGTTTTTCTTCAAATCCGGCGGCATCAACGCGGTACTGAGTGAGGGTACCAGTGCGGCACTCACGAGCAACTTTCCCGGCTTCGTCCTGTCCGGTCATAATGGGGATGCTGCACCTTTGGCCCTTTCGCTTTTGCAATCGGTAACGAAAGTCGATGTGCTGTCCTCGCCCGAACTTATGGTAATGGACGGCCAGCCCGCCAGCCTGCAAGCCGGCGATCTGGTACCGTATCTGTCGCAAACCTCGCAATCGACACTCACCGCTAACTCGCCAATCATCAGCTCGATCGATTACCGGGAAACCGGCGTCATCCTGCAAGTCACACCGCATGTCGGCAGCGATGGGCTGGTAACCCTGGATGTCGCACAGGAGGTCAGCGGTGTAGAGGCAACCACCACCTCGGGCATCGATTCGCCGACATTTTCCGAACGTGCCGTAACCTCGCGCATTGCCGTGCAGGATGGCCAAACCATCGGTCTCGCCGGGCTGATTACGGATTCGGATTCACATGGCAATCAAGGTATCCCGTATCTCAAAAACATACCTCTGTTAGGTGATTTGTTCGCCACTCAAAACAATCTGCGCACCCGCAAGGAGCTGCTGGTAATGATCACACCGCATGTCATCCGCACGCAATCGGACGCCGCTGATCTCACGGCTGATTTGCGCGATGCATTGCCAAATGCCGCCGGCGTCCCGGCCGCCCTCTCCACGCTGCCGTCGCCTGGTTCAGCTGATCCTGATGCGGTTTTGCGGTCGCAAATTCAACCATAAAGAGAAATTTGGAAGCATCTTGCGCGGCGTTAGATTTAGCCTCTCAGACCATTGCGATTAGTTAACACTGACTTAAAAAGTTCTTAACGTTGCAACATTTTTTTTCATTTTAATCTGCTACGTAAGTGCCGCTTGTCGATCTTCGGCCCAGCAGCCTACTCACATCCACACGGAAGCTTCACTTAAAAGGACAATCCATGAATCGTAAACATTTAGCTTGCAGCCTTTTGGCTGTCACGCTGTCATGCGGCGTTGCGCATGCCGTCCAGACGCCAATCACCCTTAACGGTGGTGGCTCCAGCCTCGCCGCCCCGACTTACATCGCTGATTTCAAGGCTTACACGGCAACCAAATCGACCGATTTGTTTTCCTATGAAGCCGTCGGCAGCGGCGCCGGCCAGAATGCGTTTTTGAACAACGACATTACTTATTTCGAACCCGTATCGGGAACCAACACCCACGGTTATGCTGCCGGTACCCTTACCTATGGCACGATCGTCGGCACGGCAGTTGATTACGGCGCCAGCGACGCTTTCCTTGTGTCGACACAGCTCTCCAACGCCGCCACCGGCAGCTATGCGCAGTCTTCCGTTGACGGCCCGCTGATCCAGGTCCCGACCATCGGCACCCCGATCACCATTCCGTACAACGAAAGCGGCGTTGGCAGCGGCGGTTTAACCCTGACCGACTCGCAGCTTTGCGGCGTTCTGTCCGGCAAGATCACTGATTGGAACTCGCTGGTTTCCAGCATTCCGGCCGGCACCACCATTAATGTCGTCTATCGTACAGACGGCAGCGGCACGACCTTCCTGACCACGCAGCATCTGAATGCTGTCTGCACCTCGACCAACTCCAACTTCTCGATCCCGGTCGCGATCACCAAGACCTTCGCGTCGCTGTTCCCGAACAGCACCCCGCCGTCGAACTTCACCGGTGAGAGCGGCAGCTCCGGCGTGTCCAAGCAATTGGTCGCAACCTCAGACAGCATCGGCTATCTGAGCCCGGACTTCACCTCGATCGCCCCGAATTCGGCGAACACGACCAGCCTGAAAGTTGCCAGCCTCGTCAACGCTGTCAACAACACAGCCTATCAGCCGACCGTCGCCAACACGACCCTCGGCCTCGTGCATCCTGGCACCGGCTCGACCAACCCGACCCCGCCCGCCAGCCTCTCTGCTGCTATGAACCCGCTTAATTGGGTACCGGCAATTCCGCAGACCACACAGGGCTATCCGATCGTTGGTTATACAACGATGGATCTGAGCAGCTGCTATGCCAACGTCAAAGTCGGCAAACTGCTGATCGACATCCTGAAGGATATCTATAAGAAAACCGGTTCCTACGCGACGATCACCACCAACGGTGGCTTCGTTCCGTTGGCAAACTCCGGCGCCGCGAAATTCTACACGGCCGTCGAGAGCACTTTCCTGAGCAACAAAGCCGGCTATGCTTTGGATATCGACGACGCAACGACCTGCGCCAGCTACGCCGGCCGCTAATCGTTAAAGTTCAAGTCTGAAAGAAAAGGCGGTCATCGCAAGATGGCCGCTTTTTTATGTGCTATAAAAGAAAGCAGCAGCTTTTTAAAAAAAGCTGCGCAAAAATTTTTATGAGTCTGGGCCTTAGGCTATGTTGGCAGAACGCCCCATGTCCAGCAGGGCAAAAGTTTTTTGCGCAGCTTTTTTTCAAAAAAGCTGCTGCTTACCTTAATTCACAAAAAGCCGTATCAGAAAGAATGACAAAGCCAGTGCCGGGCCGAAGGCGATCGGCTGGTGGCGTTGTAGCTTGCCGTGCCGCTGCATAAAAAGCGCCGTCGCAATGCCAATCAGGCCGCCGCCCAGCACCACATCAGGCAGTGCCGCCAGTCCCAGCCAGGCGCCGGCAGCGGCCAGCAGTTTGGCATCGCCGGCGCCGAGGCCCTGGCGATGGCGGATCGCCAGATATAATTTGTCAAGCAAGCGAAAGCTCGCATAGCCCAATGCCGCCGCCGCCGCGTGGTTATAAATTGCTGCTGGTTGGTCCAGCCAGGTCACCACCAGCCCGGCGAGGATCAGCGGCAAAGTGATCACATCCGGTAGCCGGTAGGTTTCGGCGTCGATCCAGGCGGCGCACAGCAACGCCCAGCCGAGGCCAGCATCGATCCAGATACGTAACGTATCGCCGGCGTCGTAGTCTGCGTCATAGGCAGCGGCGGCGATGGCGAGGGCCGCCAGCTCGATCGCCGGATAGAACCACCCCATCGGGGTCCTGCACTGGCGGCACCGTCCGCGCAGCATAATGAAACTCGCCAGCGGCACCAGTTCGGCGGGGCCGAGCCGGTGTCCGCAATGGTCGCAAGCTGAGCGGGCCAGCGCCACCGGCCGGTGTTGCGGCAAGCGGCGCACCAGCACGCCGAGCCAGCTGCCGATAATCGGCGCAGCGGGCAGAACAATCCAGGCCGGCAACGAAATGCTAAGCGACGTGCGGCTCCCTTAAGATACTGGCTTACTGCCGGACGGCAGGTAACCATCATCCAAAGTTTTCAGGAAGGCAATAATATCCTGCTCCTCGCTGGGGTCCAGAACGGGTGTTTGACCCATCTGGCGGTCGAACGGCGGGTCGGAACGGTCGATATTGTTCCAGTATCGTTTTGGTAAATCGTCGAACAAGGCAACCTGGCCGTCGGCCTCGCGCGGGTAGATTTTTTGCGGTTGGGCAACACTGAAATCATAGAAATCAAGTACCTGCTGCAAATTATGGTACACGCCGTTATGGAAGAACACATGGCGCAATGCGGCGTTGCGCAGTGTCGGCGTCAGGAACATGCCGCAATACTGGGTTTGTTTGGTCAAATCGGTGCGGTACGGGCCGCACAGGCCAAGATCGAAATAGGCCGGATTCTGGTTGGCCGCCAGCGCCGCATTCCGCGGCAGGCCAAGCGCTTCGAATTGATGGTCGGTAAAAATCGGCGGCTGCCCGTCCGGGCTCGGCTGGTCCAGATGGCAGGCGGCGCAATCGCCCTTAGCCGGATCGTTGAACAGCTCATAGCCGCGCATCTCGGCCCGGCTGAGCCGCGCTTGGC
This sequence comes from Acetobacteraceae bacterium, assembly GCA_965231175.1. GTDB lineage: Bacteria > Pseudomonadota > Alphaproteobacteria > Acetobacterales > Acetobacteraceae > Acidocella. The sequence continues at coordinate 733,487 of CBDDMJ010000002.1, forward strand.
CTTGCAGCCAGGCGTCGTACTTACTGGTGTAGAGGTGAAAGCTCGGATCCTCGATCTGGTAGCGCACCACGGCAAATGTCGCCTCGGCAACCAGCAGGCCAGGCTGGTTGAAAATACCCGGCCCGAACAGCTGGACGAAGCTGTTGGCATAAGGGGCCGCCTGCAATTTACCGGCGATGCGCTGGATGCTGCCGCCATCCATCTCGAATGGGCTGAGCAACGGACCCATCGATTGGATTTGCAAAGTATCGGCGCGGCCATCCCAGAACAGCCCGCCGAGCGGTACGAAATTGGCGGCGGATTGCGCGGTATCCTGCGCGGTTTTCATAACGCGTATTGTGGTCTTGGCTTTCGCAATCGCCTGCGGCAGTGGCACCGGCGGCGCATCATCGCCCCCCGGATCGGGGCCGATGCTGAAATTAGGCTGACGGTTCAAATACATCAACGAGGGCACGGCGCGCACCCCCTGGCTGGTCCCATCGGGCCCGCCGTAGGCCGCTGGCAAATCGCCGGGGGGCCCGTAATGATGCTGCGGGCTGTGGCAGGTTTCGCAGGAAACCCGTCCCGAGGACGACAGGCTGGGATCGGCGAAAATCTGCTGTCCCAGCAGCGCCATCGCCGAGAGCCGCGGCGCTACCGGAATATCTAGTTTGACCGGCACCGGGTTTTCACCTTGCGCGAGTTCGAAGCTCGCTGCCGGGTTGGCAAGCCAATCCGCCAACGGTACCGGCGTTTGCATCAGCGCCACCACCGCGGCGCCGATGCAAAGCAAGATGAACAGCGTTAGGCCAGCAACAATACGCACGCGGTGTTTGTTTATATACGCGTCTTATTGTGCCGTCTGCGGCTCGCCCGTGGCGGGATCGAGCAGCAGCGCCTGGGTATTGCCGCCATGGTTGAAGTCGAACATGCGGGTAATCAAACCCGAGGGGCCGTCAAACGCCCCGCCGCCAAGGCGGGCATTGCCCAGCCAATTATTCTCGATGAATTTAACCACGGAGGCCTGAGTGATCTGGTAATGGTCAACGTAATTCGGCCGCGCCCAGGGGGAAATGACCAGGAAGGGAATGCGCGTGCCAGGACCGCAGCGGCCATTCACCGGCGAGGTCGCCGGCTTATGGCCGGGAACACCTTGCAGCGGCGTGCCGGAGCCGCAAACGCCGGCCCCGTCGAGCTGGTCGGCGGTTGGATCGAAGGAGGGGTTGGTCGGCGTGACGAAGGCGTGGTCGTACCAGCCATCGGAGTCGTCATAGGTGACGATAATCGCCGTATTGCCCCAGTCGGGCTGGCTTTCGATGAAGTTGATCAACGTGACCAGGCCGGTCTGCTCATCCAGCGGATCGGAATAACCGGCATGACCATCCTGATAGGCCGGCAGCTTGATGTATGAAACCGCCGGGTAGTCGCCGGCCGCCACCGCGCTGTAGAAATCGGTCAGGTCATATTGATGGTTTGCCGGGTCGGCCGCACTGTTGTTGGCAAAGCTGTAACCGATGTCGGTCAATGTGATGGGGCGGGCATGGGTTGGGTTGGCGGTGGAGACAAAATATTGGAACCAGTTGTGATGCGCCACGTAATCGACCTTGGTAACACCGGTCACGCTGGAGCTGGTGGTGCGGGCACAGCCGGTGGTGCCGTTGGTATTGGTCGCACCGAGGTTGAAGCCGCCCATAAAGCCGCCCCAGGGAATGTTCTTGGCATTCAGCAGATCGCCGATATTCTTGGCGCTCACCATCGCCTGATCGGTGCTGCTGGAACAGGCATCGTAACCGGGATCGACGTCATTGACCATCGTCAGCCCGCCGTGCCCGTCATTGATGTAGTAGGAGGAATAGCTGCTTTTAACGATTTGCATGCCGTTGGTCTGACCAGCCACCACCTCCAGCGCGCCCGGGGTGGAGGGGCCATAGGTATTGGTATAGGCGTTGTCCGAGGCCGCGAAATGATCGGTGTAGTTCCACAAGGCGGTAACGGTATTGCCGTCGTAATAACCCATCACCTGGCCTTTGGTGCCGAACGCACCGGCGCCACCGGGCGTGCCGTTACCGGTGAACTCCGGAAACAGATCAGCCTTGCCGCCGTCATAGGCTTCCTGCTCGGGCGTATAATTATGGCCCTGGTCGGCGGTCGCGGCCTGCGTAATATCCAGCCGGAACGGCTCAGCGGCATTGGTGCCATTCGCCGTATTGGTGAAATTCGGATTGTTGGTCAGCAGTTTCGCGGTAACCAGATTGTTGACCGAGGGGGTGTGCGAGGCCTGCATGAACACCGGCTCGCCCGTTGGATTGGCAGCATGCGGATAGGTTGCGAAATAATGATCGAACGATACGTTCTCATCATAAATCACCACCAGATGCTTAATCGGCGTGACGGTCGGCAGCGCATCCACCAGAGCGGTTTCGAGCGCCGTGCTGGCCGGGGCCGTGGCGCCAACCGGCGGTGGCGCGGTCTGCGCCTGCGCGGTCAAAGCCGTGGCAAATAATGCCGTCGACACAAAAAACGAAGTGCGGAGATGTGTGCGTAATTTCATTGGACCCGCCTGTTGTAACGATTTGTTAAGAGCGCGCAGTGTCTACGTCAGTTTCCGGCGCATGAGTGTGAAGCAATTATGATTCATTTGAGACAAGACACCAATTTTAGGATTCGTCCGGCTCTGCGCCTGACTTCATTCTGTCACTTGCCGGCAACCACCGCAGCCACGAAATAGCCCCATGGATAGCGTCGCATTGAACACGGCACCCCCAGCCGGCACCACACCCAGCATTATCACCGCTGAGGCCGCCCTGGACGTGCTGGTGGCAACCGGGCTTTGCGATGTCATTGCCATTGAGCGGGCGCGCGCGGTGGCTCAGGAGGGCGGCGTCAGCGTCGCCCAGGCGTTGATTCAGCTTGGCCTGGTCTCTGAACGCAGCCTGGCTGAGCATTGGGCCGCATTGCTCGGCCTGCAGCTGGCCGCCCCGGACCGCTATCCGGACGAAGCGGTGCTGCCGGAACGGCTGCAACCGCGCTTCCTGCGGGCCGCCCGCACCATCCCGGTGGCGATCGAGCGTACCGGCAGCAGCGAAGCCGCAAACCAAGTCCTGGTGCTGGCCATGGCCGAGCCGTTGGACAGTTTCACGCCCGCCGCCATCCGGCTCGCCACCGGGCTGCCCACGCGCATCGAAGTCGCGGTGCCGATCGAGCTGGAGGCCGCCCTTGAGCGGCTCTATCCGGAAGCGAAAGCTGAGCCGGATCAAGCGGAGCCGGCACACGCCGCGGAAGACGATGCCGAACGGCTGAAGGACATGGCCAGCGAGGCGCCGGTGATCCGTCTGGTCAATCAGATGATCGCCAAGGCGGTCGAGACGGCGGCTTCGGACATCCATATCGAGCCGTTCGAGGACCGCGTGCGTATCCGTTACCGCTACGATGGCGATCTGCAGGAAGCCGAAACCCAGCCGGCGCGTCTGGCAGCCGCCATCATCTCGCGCCTGAAAATTCTGGCGAAGCTCGATATCGCCGAGCGGCGCCTGCCGCAGGATGGCCGCATCAGAATCGCCGTGCGCGGCCAGGATGTGGTGTTCCGTATCGCCACCGCCCCCAGTCTGCACGGTGAGATCGTCGTGCTGCGCGTGCTCAATCGCGATGCGGTGGCTTTCGATTTTGCCACGCAAGGCCATGACCCGCAGGTGATCGAGCGCTTGCAGGCCGCCCTCGCGGCACCCAACGGCATCATGCTGGTGACCGGCCCCACCGGCTCGGGCAAGACCACGACGCTTTATACCGCGCTGCTGTCACTCAACACCCCCGGCACCAAAATCATCACGGTCGAAGACCCGATCGAATACCAGCTGCAGGGGATCAACCAGATCCAGGTACGCCCGCAAATCGGCCTCGGCTTTCCGGCACTGCTGCGCTCGATCGTCCGCCTCGACCCGAATGTCATCATGGTCGGCGAGATCCGTGACCTGGAGACCGCGGAAATCTCAGTGCGCGCGGCACTCACCGGCCATCTCGTGCTTTCTACCCTGCACACCAATTCCGCCGCCGCCGCCATCACCCGGCTGCGCGACATGGGGCTGGAGGATTATCTGCTGGCCTCCGTGCTGCGCGGGGTGCTGGCGCAACGGCTGGTCCGCCGGCTATGCCCGGTGTGCCGAACGCCGGCACCGGTGCCGGTTGAGCTGCGCCAGCGCCTGGGTGTCGACACCGCGCAGATGTGGCGCGCCTGCGGCTGCTCCGCCTGCCGGCAAACCGGTTATCGCGGCCGCCAGGCGATCGCCGAATTTCTCACGCCCACCGCCGAAATCGAGCGGTTGTTTTTTTCCGGCGCCGACCAGCTGGTGATCGAACGCGCCGCCGTCGCCGGCGGCATGAAAACCATGCGGCAGGCCGGCATGGAGGCGGTGGCACGCGGCGACACCACGGTCGAGGAAATCCTGCGCGCCGTCGGGGCGGATGAGTGACGCGCTACCGCTATCGCGCCATCGGCAGCGGCGGTGAATTACTGAAGGGCATCCATGAAGGCGCCAACGACGCCGAAATCGCGGCCCAGCTGCAACGGCGCGGCGCGATTGTCCTGGCCATCGCGCCGGTCGGGCGCGGGCTCGGCCTGCTCAGCGCGGAGCTGGGCGCCGGCCGGGCACTACGGCACGGCGAACTGACCGAAGCGACACGCGAACTGGCCAGCATGCTGGGCGCCGGGCAGGATTTGGACCGCTCGTTGCGCTTGATGGCCGAGGAAGCCCCAAACCGGCGGGTCGCCGCCGTACTCGGCCAGGTGCGGGAACAGGTGCGCGACGGCGTCTCGCTGGCAGCCGCCTTGCAAAGTCAGCCAAAGAGTTTTTCCCGGCTCTATATCGGTCTGGTGCGCGCCGGCGAGGCCGGCGGCGAGCTCGCCAATACGCTGGAGCGGCTGGCCGTGCTTCTGGAGCGGCAGCGCAGCATGACCGCCGCCATCCAATCGGCGATGATCTACCCGGCCATCTTGCTGATCGCCGCGACCGGCTCCATCGTCCTGCTGTTGACCGAGGTGCTGCCGCAATTCGTGCCGCTGTTTGCCGAGAACGGCGCGGCACTGCCAGCCTCCACGGCGTTCCTGCTGGCCACCGGGAACGCTGTATCCACCTATGGGCTGTGGGCGCTGGGCGCCCTCGGCGCCCTGGTGTTAGGGCTGCGTAAGGGCCTGCAGCGCCCGGCCTGGCGGCTGGCAGCCGATCAGCTGTTACTGCGGCTGCCGTTGGCGGGCGGCATCACCAAGGAGATCGTGGCGGCCCGGCTGGCTCGCACGCTCGGCATGCTGCTGATCAACGGCGTGCCGCTGCTGGCTGCCCTCGCAGTATCCCGCGATGTTCTGGACAACCGGGCCGCTCAGGCGGCGGTACAGGCGGCAGCGGAGAGTGCCAAGACCGGCCAGGGCGTCGCCCCGGCCTTGCAGAAATCCGGCGTGTTTCCCTCGCGTCTGGTGCATCTGCTGCGGCTCGGCGAGCAAACCGCGCAGCTTGGGCCGATGGCGCTGCGCGCTGCGGATATTCACGAGGAGCGCACCCGGCTGGCGTTGCAGCGTCTGGTGGCGCTGCTGGTACCGGCCATCACCATATTGATGGGTGCGGCGGTTGCCGGCATCGTCTCCTCACTGCTGCTGGCGATGCTCAGCCTCAATGACATCGCCCAGTAAACCAATGCCGGATGCCGGTTTTACGCTGCTGGAGATGATCGTGGTGATCGCCGTGATGGGGCTGACGTTGCTGCTGCTGGCGGATTACGGGCAGCCACGCAACCGCTGGCTGGAGACCCAGGCCGCGGCGCGCCAAGTGGCAGCGGCGATGCGCGCTGCGCGCGGCGGCGCCATTGTTCAGGGCCGGCCAGAGGCGCTGGTGCTGCCGCATTTGCCGCCCTGGCTGGCAGTCTCCGTTCAGGCCCCGCCGGGCGGCATCGTGTTCGCCCCCGATGGCAGCGCCAGCGGCGGCCAGGTTGTTCTGGGTTCCGGCAAGGACATCGTGGTGAGTGCCGATTGGCTGACCGGCAGGGTGCAGATCGATGCGCCGTGACCATGCCGATGCCGGTTTTACCTTGTTGGAAGTCATGGCGGCTTTGGTCATCGCCGCACTGGCCTCGATCGTATTATATGAGGCTGGCTTCAATGGCGCCAGCGAAGCCGCCGCCGCCGCGCATTATCAAGAGGCGGTGGTACGCGCGCAGTCACGACTGGCCTCGATCGGCGTGCTGACGGCGCTGCAACCCGAGCAGCTGAGCGGCGACGACGGCGGCGGCTTTCACTGGCGGCTCACCATCGCGGAAGATCAATCCAACGGCACCGGGCTGACGCTGTACGACGTGCAGGTGATCGAAGGCTTCGGCAACCGCCAGGTGGTTCTGGCGACCAAGCGTCTGGGGCGTAGTTCATGAGCCTTCCGTCATGAAACGCGGCGACGCCGGTTTTACCTTGCTTGAAATGCTGGTGGCCCTGGTGGTGTTCGGGCTGGTGATGGACGGCATCGCGCAGACCTTCCGGTTCGGCCTCGCGGCTTTCACGGCAGGACCGGCGAAAACGGTCGAACCCGAAAACCTGGCCGCATTGGATGCGGCATTGATCCGCATGATCGGCCAGGCACTGCCCGGCAGCCTGACCGGCCGTGCTGACCAAATGGCCTTCACGACACATCTCCCCGCCGGCGCCGGTTTGCAGGGCGCGCTGGCCGATGCCGCCATGATGACTACCGGCGGCGCGCTGATCCTGCGTTACACACCGCATCCGGCGGGCATACCGCTCGGCCCGCCGCCACCGCCGCGGCTTGAAATCCTGGCCCCCGGCATAACCTTGCTACGCGCCGCTTATCTCGTGCCGCATCCCGGCGGCCCGGTATGGTCCAGTAAATGGAAGGGCAGCGCCATGCCACTGCTGGTGCGGATCCATATCCAATGCGCCAGCGGGCGTGACTGGCCGGATCTGATTATCGCGCCAGCCCGCACGGGGGACTGACTTGAAAGCTTCATTATCCGTGGCAAATGGAACAGGCTACCCACCCGCCATGAAACTGTCACAGCCCCTGCTTGCACAGTCCAAGCGGGGCCGCCGCTGATGCTGGGCGAGCTTGTTGCCTGGTGGGTCAGCCAGATGCGCGACCTGCTGCCGCTCAGCCTGCGGCAGCCCCGCATGGCGCCGGATGCGCGGATCGTGGTCATCGACCAGCTGCCGGACCTCACAGCCGATCCTGGCGGCACGCTCACCGGCTCGGTCCGGCTACGCCGCAGCGGCCAGGAGGTCACCCTCGGTGCGCTGGACCTTAACCACCCCTGGTCAGCAGCCGAACCACGGCTGCCGACCGGCCTGCGGCTGCCCCCGGCTGCCATGCTGTCCCGCGAGGTAGTCCTGCCTTTGGCCGCCGCGCGCGATCTCCAGGCGGCCATGCGCTTTGAAATCGACCGTCTGACCCCGCTCGACGCACAGGAATTATTCTGGGGGATCGGAGGCCTGCATCAGGACCGGGCGCATGGCCGGCTAAGTCTGACCCTGTTCTTTGTGCTGCGCGCCCAGGTGGAAAGCGTGCGGCAGGCCTTGCGGCGCACCGGGCTGACCCCGTCGTTTATCGAATCCACGGCGGGGCGGATCGAGCTTGACGCTGAATCCAAATCGGCGGCGCGTTGGGCGCGCCACTCCTTGTCCGCTTTATGCGGGCTGCTGCTCCTGGCCTGCCTGGTCTCGCCGTTTCTGCGCCAGCAACTGGCACTGGATGCCGCAGCGCGCCGGATCGCTGCCGCCACGCCGGCAGCACAGACGGCTCTGGCGCTGCGCCAGCGCCTGGCCATCGCCGCCTCCGGGCAAGCCGCCATCGCCCAGGCCAGGCGCGCAGGCGATGCCTTGAAGGTTCTGGCCAGCCTGACCGATGCGCTGCCGGATGGCAGCTGGCTGAATGACCTGCAACTGAAAGCCGGCGATCTGACGTTCGATGGCCGCTCAGCCAATGCGGCGGCGTTGATCGGGCGGTTGTCCGCGGTTCCCGGGCTACAGGACCCAAGCTTCACGGCACCGGTCACGCGCACCGCCGACGGCAGTGCCGATGTGTTCTCCATGCACGCCTCGGTGCAGGAATAATGGCCGGCTCCCTCACCCTGCCGCAAGGCCGGCCGGGCCAGGCACTGGCGGCCGCCATCACCCTGCTGGCTGCCGGTGTGCTGTGGCTGGGCGCGATTGCGCCACTGCTCAATTGGTATCAGGAGCGGGCTGCCCAGTTGGCGCAGCAGCAGGCCATCGCCACCCATATGACGGGCCTCGGCCAGGAAATCCCGGCGCTGCTGGCAGCGGTCAAAGCCGCGGGTCCGCAATCGGCAGCCGAGCAACTGCTGCTGCCGGGTGCCACCGACGCCATTGCCGGCGCCAACCTGCAATCGGCATTGCAAACCCTGGCGACGCAGGCGGGGACCAGCCTGGACAGTGCCAGCATGATGCCGGTGCAGCAGGTGGGCGCGCTGCGGCAAATCGGCGTGCAGGTCAGCGTGACCGCCGCCTGGCCTGTGCTGATCCCGCTGCTGGAGGCTATCGGCACGGCAAGGCCGCGCATGATCGTCGGCCAGCTGAGCCTGCTGAACACGGCGCAACAGGATGGCGCGCCGGCGCCGCCTGTACAGGCGAATTTTTCGGTCACCGGCTTTCGCGCGGGCACGCCATGATGCGCCCGGCCAGCCTCGCCATGCCGGCGCTGGCGGCAGCATTGTTTCTGCTGTTCGCCACCGAATGGCTGTTGCCGGACGCCTCGGCACCGCCGCTCCGCCTGCCTCCCGCCCTGCCCGCCGCCACCGCCGATATCAACGTGGACACCAGCATCGTTCAATGCGGCAATACGATCTTGGCGCGCCCGCTGTTGAACCCGGACCGCCGTCCGGCCCGCCAGCCCGGCATGACCGTCGACAACACGCTGCCGCGCCTCTCGGCGATCATCGTCATCGGCGGCACCCGCCATGCGATCTTCGCCGCCAGCGGTGAAAAACCGCAATTGGTCGCCGAGGGCAGCGAGATCAGCGGCTTCCGGCTCAAAACCGTGGCACCGGACAAGGTTGACCTGCTCGGCCCGGATGGCCTGGTCACGCTACGGCCGCAATTCATCAGCGCCGTACCGGCAGCCGGCGGCGCGCCATGACTTCCAGCACGTGAAGATTTTCCACCGCCGGGCGCAGCACGGCCAAACTCCCGGCGATCGCGGTTTTGCGCTGCTGGTGGTACTGTGGAGCCTGGTCCTGGTGGGGCTGCTGACCACCCAGATCCTGGCCTCCGGCCGCACGGCCTTGCGGCTCGCCGGCAATCTGCGCGCGGCGGCCGAGGCCGGTGCGCAAGCCAATGGCGCCATCAACGAGGCCATTTTTCACCTGAGCATGAACGGCGCCGACCATTGGGCCGCCGATGGCAGCCTGCACATCCTGGGCACGCCTGACCTGCCCATCGCCGTGCGTATCAACAGCCTGGGCGGCAAGATCAACCCCAACCTCGCCTCTACCCGGTTGCTGGCAGGCCTGTTCCAGGCGCTCGGCGCCGCCCCCCCGCAGGCCAGCCAAATCGCCACCGCGATCATCGAATGGCGCAGCCCGGCGCCCAGCAAACTACAAACCCAGGCGCGGCTTGCCGCCTACCGGCAAGCCAACCTCCCCTACGGGCCGCCGGGCCATAATTTTGCCGATCTCAGCGAGCTTGCCGATGTCGCCGGCATGCCGCCGGACCTGCTCGCTTTGGCGCTGCCGCAAATGAGCCTGTTCCAGTCCGGCGACCCCAACCCGGCACAGGCCGGCCAAACGGTGCGCCGCGCGCTGGTCCTGTCCGGACAGGCCGGGACCCTCGGCAACGCCTATGAAGGCACAGCACCGGTGGTCATGGTCGAGGCAGTGGCAGGCATAAGCGGGAAACTTGCCATCCGCCGCGATGCCATCGTCAGCCTCGGCCAAAACGGCGCCACACCTTACCAAATACTGTCACTGACCGATGGTTCCTGAATCCGCTCTCTTGCCAGACCTGAGAATTTTCAAAAAAACCCTGATATGGCTGAACTTAGTTATGCGGTTTTTAACCGGCCCGTATCCATTATGCGCTGCCCGGCCTGCCCCGTTACGAGCCGGCAACCGCCCAGGGCGATGGGGAGTTGGCGCATGATCCCGTATTTGAGCTGCATGTTGATGGTTGCCGCCGCCACCGGGCTGCCGCCACGCGTCCTGCCGGTCATTCAGTCGATCGAAGGCGGATCAGCCGGTCTGGTCCGGCCGGACGCCAATGGCACTGCGGATCTTGGCGTGATGCAGGTGAACACAATCTGGGTGGCACCGCTGGCTGCCCGCGCCGGGCTTTCCGCTGCCACCACCAAACAACGCCTGGCCGATGACCCCTGTTTCAACATCGCCGCATCCGCACTAATTCTGCGCGTGTATCTGGCGGAAACCGGCGGCGCCTTACTCCCCGCCATCGGCGATTACCACTCGCATACCCCGGCCCTCAACAGCGCCTATACAGCACTGGCGGAACGCAAAGCCCGCCAATTGTTCCCGGATGCCAAGCCCTGAAACGGGATGGCTTGTTAACCAGCGTCGTTAAGTAAGCAGCAGCTTTTTTGAAAAAAAGCCGTGCCGAAAACTTTTGCCATGCCAGAGCCGGGCGTTGGCTCTCCTTTGGCTAGAGCAGACTGATTTCAAAATTATATTGATCGGTTCTTAACTACAACCACCGATAAACAAAGCCTCGGCAAAAATTATTGCTGCCTATCGTAATGGAAAACAGATGAATCGAAGTCCCGTCCGGGCCATTTCAAATGAAAAGCATCTGTATTTTGGATGGCAGCCCAAAGCTAAAATATTCGCCTGGTTTCTGCACCTTTTAAAGCCAGGCGATTTCATACTTGGCTGGCTGAACCGGCAAAGCCGAAGCTTTTACATCCTGGCGGTGTTGAGCCTGATCCTCAGTAGCGGCGTCATAGCCGAACTCGCCGTCATGGGTGCCGTACAACCCTTCACGTCGGCAGATTATTCACCTTCGGCCTCCGCGAACGATGATCTTTTGCAACACATGAGTTCTGACGACCGGCCGCAAGCCTCGGTGGATCGTTGGGAATCAGTAACCCTGGCGCGTCCGCTGTTCAGCCCCAGCCGTTTACCGGCCGTGGTCCAAACGGCTGCAATTGAAAAACCAGCACCACTACCCAGGCTCTCCGGCATATTGTTAAGTGACAACAAAAAAATCGGCATTTTCTATAACGCCGACGATAGTCCCATACTCGTTACAGAAGGCTCGAGCCTCGGCGCTTTCAAAGTGCTTTCGATCACCAGCAATAGTTTGCTCATCAGCGGCCCGGCTGGAATTGAAACATTATACCCTAACGACGGCAGCGGCCAAATAGCCTCGAAATACGCGGCAACATCCTCGCCGAATACCGACGACACCTCGGAATTCGGAGACTCGAATTCATGGCCGATGCAATGACATTTTTTGCGGCGTCCTCCTTTATTAGACTTATCTGACGATGCTGAAAGCACAGTTCTTCGACTCCCGGCTAGCAGCCGGCGGCCCGTATTTTTATCTCTGGTGGATTAGGCAAATCCGTTCCCTGGCGCCATCGCCGCCGCAAAGCACGGTACCGGATGCGTTGATCATCGAAATCGAAAAACCTGAATTTTTATCTACCGATATATCCTTGAACCTTGCCGCCAAGGTTTTCGAACGGCGGCGCGGAACCGAGGTTTTGCGCGGGAATTTTGATCAGGTCTTTCAACATCCAGCCAGTTTTGCTATTTCATCTCCGGTCAGCCTGCGGCTACCACCGGAAATGGTCCTGCGCCGGCAGGCGGTGTTTCCGCCTATGGCGCAAAATCATTTGCAAACCGCGATTGCCTTCGAAATGGACAGGCTAACGCCATTCAACGAGCGCGATGTATACTGGAGCCTGCAAGAGGTGACACGCGAGCAGAAAAAATTAAAACTAACCATTTTAATCGTGCCGCGCTCATTAGTCGAAGCTTTATTAACGGCATTAGCCCGGCAAGACCTGTTTCCCAGTTTCATTGAAGGCGGCGGCGGTTACATTAGCCTGGCGCAACGCGTCAAGCCCCCAACAAATAAATTGCAACGAACATTATTGGGCTTGTGCTGCGCTCTCACCCTAGCTCTTTTCATCCTTCCTGTCGCCTATCAGCAGGATCAACTGTCTATCGCCGACCGTCAAATCCAAAAAACCCTGCCGGAACAACAGGAAATGATTTATCTGCGCCGCCAATTAGCAAATTTTGATTACGGTCATACTGTCAATAATGCCGCACAAAAAACCGGCGATGAGCTGCAAACGCTCGCCCTGCTCACTAATGCATTACCGGACGGCACCTGGCTGACGCAGCTGGGCTTGAGCCGGGATGATATCACCATCAGCGGGCAATCAACAAACGCTGCCAATCTGATCGCAGCACTGGCAGCCTACCCCGGGTTAAGCAACCCGAGTTTCACGGCACCGGTTACACGTATCCCAGGAAGCAGGGCCGACATGTTTTCCATTAATATCTTGGTATCGAAATGACCGGCGATCAGACGATTTTACCCGAAGGCCGGCTAGGCCAGACCTTGGCCATCGGCATGGCGCTGGCTGCCCTGCTGGCTGTTCGGTTTGCAATCGTAGCGCCGGCGGTTGACTGGTATCAGCTGCGCCAGAACCAGCTGTCTCAACAGCGGCAGGAGATAGCACACATCAATGCTCAACTGCCGTTGATCCCTATGTACCGCCACGAAATAATTTTATTAAAAACCGAATCCAATAACAGGCAGGTTCTTCTGAGGGGCGATACGGATATCATTGCCGGCGCCAACCTGCTGTCGGAAATCATGTCTCTTACCAACCAGGCAGATGTTAACGTCGTCAGTACGGCGTTACTGCCGGCTCAGCCTCTGGGCAGCCTGCGCTGCATCGCGATCGAGGTTAATTTAACAGCAACATGGCCTGAACTGATGAATTTCCTTGGTTTGATAGACACCGGTCGGCCACGAATGCTCCTGAACAACCTCACCATAGAAAATTCCGGCTCGTCCGGAAACACCAGCCAGGCCATAGTTTTGCAAGTCAGTTTTTCGATTGCCGCCTTTAGAGCGTGATGACAATACGTGAATCATCCTGCGTAAGCCAGAAATGACGCGTAAAACATAACTGGTACGTCAGGGTGCTACGCTTGGATTGATCGGCCCTTTTTGAGATCCCACAAATTCCCGCCACAGCAGTATCAACGCTGCCATAATCGCCGGTCCGATGAACAGCCCCACCAGACCCCAGGCGTCAAGCCCGCCGAGAATACCAAGCAAAACCCAAATAAACGGCAGCCGGGTGGCGCCGCCGATCAACACCGGACGCACGAAATGATCGGCGATGAAGGTCAGAACAAACCCGAATGCGACGATGGCAATCGCAGCTACCGTACTGCCCTTCACCAGCAGCGCCGTTGCAGCAAAAAAAATTGCCACGGCGGCGCCAAACGGCACCATCGCCAGTATGGCCGAGATCAACCCGAATAATGCCGGGTGAGGCACACCGGCAGCGAGATACGCAAGGCCGAGCAACAACCCCTCCCCCAACCCGACCAGCACCAGGCCGTTGACCGTGCCGTGCACCGAATTGATGATCTGGGCAGCGACATCTTCCCCGGCAGCCCCGAACATGCGCCGGCTCCCCACTTTCAATTGGTCGATCACCGTTTCGGAATCCCGCAGGAAAAAAAACAGCCCCAGCAGCGTGAAGCCCAGCAGCACCAGCCGATGCACCGTCTGCACGCCCAGCCTGCCGGCCACCTTGGTGCCGCCGCCCTGTATCGCCCCTTTGGTCAGCGCGGTAATCTGCCCCGGCTGACTGATCCTCTGCTGCCAAAAATCCGTCAAGCCCTGACCATGCGGCAAATGCAACAGGATCGGCGGCGGCGGCATGCCGGATTGCTCCACCTGCGTGAACCATTGCACCACCGCACGGGCATCGGCCGCAACCGGTATGGCAATAATGATGACCGGTATCACGAACCCCAGCACGACAGCCAGAACGATCATCGCCGGCAGCAGGCTGCGCCGGTGCCGCGGCCAACGCCGCGCCAGACGCTGAAACAGCGGCCACAGGGCAATCACCAGTATCACCGTCCAGGCCAGCGCCGGCAGAAATGTGCGCAAAGTGTACAGACCACCGATGAACAGCAGCAAAGCCGCCGCAAAGCTTGCATAAGCCTGCCCCCACGACATCCCCGCATCGCCTCGCCGCACCCAGGTTCCGGCCGGCGCATCCTCGGTTTGCAGCATCGTCATCTCAGTCTCCCTAGAGCCAAAGGAAATATCAGGTTGCGGCATTGCAAATCCCATAAAAATAATTCGCTTTTTACCATCCCTTGTAACCATCCATGAACCATCCATATGGATGGTATAAGGATGGTACTCATGAACAATGTTTTTCCCCTACCCACCAAACCGCCGGAAAGCGAGAAAATCACCATCAATCTCGGCTTCGTCGACCTCGGCCATATAGACCTGCTGGTCCAGGAGGGTTTTTTCTCGAACCGCACGGATTTCATCCGTACAGCCATCCGCAACCAGTTGGATCGGCAGACCGATACTTTGAAGCAATCCGTGGCCAGACACCGCCTGGAGCTCGGCCTGCGGCTGTTCACGCGCCAGGATCTTGAAGCGGCCCGCGCAAATAACGAGGTTTTGCACATCCAGGTACTCGGGCTTGCCATCATCGCCGAGGATGTCGCCCCTGAACTCGCTGCCGCCACCATCGCCTCGATCCGCGTGCTGGGTGCCCTGCAAGCCAGCAAATCAGTCAAAGCCGCCCTCGGCACCCGCATCCGCTAACCGTCCATCCGAACATCATCAGAAAGTATCAACACCTTGCAAGACATCGACATGAAATGGCCAATCCGGCTGCCCCGCACCAGCCGGCTTCGTGAAGCGCTGACTTTGTTACGCCGCGCCCGCCACTCTGCCGCACCTGGTGCGGACCTGCCGCCCGCCTTCAAAAACCCGCTGCCGAACCTCTGGCAGACACATCTGAAACCAGCCGGCCCGCAGCCGGACCCGAGGTTTCAGACCAGAAGCTACACCAATACCGCCGGCACCCGCGCCTATCGGCTATATATCCCCACCAGTTGCAAAACACCGCACCCCGCCCTCATCGTCATGCTGCATGGCTGCACGCAATCGGCGGATGATTTCGCGGCCGGCACCGGCATGAATCAGCTTGCGGAAACCCACGGGTTTCTGGTGGCCTATCCCATCCAATCCCCGGCCGCCAATGTCTCAAAATGCTGGAACTGGTTCAACGCCGCTGATCAGAACCGTGATGCGGGCGAGCCATCGCTGATCGCCGGCATCACACGCGAGATCATCAGGGCGTTCGCTGTCGACCCGGCACAGGTCTTCGTCGCCGGATTATCGGCCGGCGGTGCTGCGGCCGCCATCATGGGTGTGGCCTATCCAGACCTCTATGCTGCCATCGGCGTGCATTCGGGCCTCGCCTGCGGTGCGGCAACGGACATGACGTCAGCGCTCTCGGCAATGCGCCAAGGCGCCACAAGCATCAGAGCCGGCACGGCCCCGGTCCGCACGATCGTGTTTCATGGCGACCGTGACACCACCGTAAACGCCGTGAACGCCGATCAGATCATCGCCCAGGCCAAAGCCTCGGCAAAACTCACCGCCACCGTCGCCAAAGGCACCTCGCCCGGCGGTGTCCCGTTCACGCGCATTCTGAACACCGATGCCAGCGGCCAGGTCCTGTTGGAACAATGGATCCTCCACGGCGCCGGCCACGCCTGGTCCGGCGGCAGCCCCGCAGGATCGTACACCAACCCTGCCGGGCCTAATGCCAGCCAGGAAATGCTGCGGTTTTTCCTGAGCTGATGAAAGTCTGGATCATGCACACAAACCGCCACCCTGCGAACCGGCGCCGTTTCATCGCTGGCCTGATACTCCTCTCCGCCACCGGCTGCGCCGTACCCGCCCCGCGCCCCACCGCGCCAGCCATCGACTGGCATCTGGTGCCCGTCGTAACAATCCAATTATCGCTCGATTTCTTCCGCCCCAGCACACTGACATTACAGGTCGGCGAGTCGGTGCGCCTGATATTCCTGAACGGTGACGGCCGCACGCATGACTTCGTCACCAACCTCTTTACCAGCGCCGCACAGCGCCCCGGCATACGCCCCGGCAAGATGCGCGTCATCCTGCAACCGCAGGAAACCGTGGAATACGACATCGTGCCGGAAATGCGCGGCATCTATACGCTCAACACCTTCATGCTGGTGCGCCCGGGCGCCATCCCCTCCATGCCGATTTATGTGCGCTAGAAAAAGGAGTTAGAAAGCACTGCTTTTTGTGAACAAAAAGCAGCAAAAAAACTTTATGAGTCTAGGTAATTGGCGTTGGCCACCTAACGCCCGTGCCCCAGCATGGCAAAAGTTTTTTGCTACTTTTTTTCAAAAAAGTAGCTCTTCCTTAAATCTGCACATCGCCCTGGTTATGCGCTGGCGGCGACGGCAGATTTGGCGCCACCAGCTCCGGCCGCCCTCTGTGCAGCATCAGCAGCACCAGCAACACCAAGATCAACGCCCCAAACAACCGGCCCAGCAGCCGTATGGCAAACACCAACAGCATAACCGCCACCACGATCAGCACAATCGGCTGCAATGCCCGCGGCATACCGGATTGCGTCATCAAACCCGAGAGATAGGTATCGCAAACGCCGATCACCTGCATCACCAGCCCCGCCAGAAGCAGCAGGGCGGAGGAGACCAGATCTATGGCATGATTCATAAACTGGCCTAACAGGCCAGGCCGCATCATTCAATAATCGAGCGCTGTCCAGAACATGAAGAACCCGGTCCCGGCCACCAGCATTGCCAGTAAAATAAACATGGCAAGCACGACAAACACTGAACTTAGCAAGCTTGCCCCCGTTGACAACTTTAAGACGAGCAAACTTTCCTTAAAAATCCAGAAATTGCAACCGTAAATTGACCTTTCGGCCGCTTTTTTAGCACTTGCACCGCCCAAGCCTTTAAAACCTCCTTTCAACCGGCCAGATAACGCAAATATTCAAATATCTCTGCCAAAGGAAATCTCATGAACGCCAAGCCGACGACCAGCGACGAAAACTACTTCCTGCGTGACATCCAGGCCCTGCGCGCGGCTGCCCAACAATCCCTGAATGACGGCGCCCTCACCAACCGCTACGGCGGCGATGTCAAAACCGCCATCGACCTCCTGCAATCGGCCCTCGCCACTGAAATCGTCTGCGTGCTGCGCTACACCATGAACGCCATCACCGTTACCGGCCTGTCCAGCAAATCCGTCGCCGCCGAATTCCAGGAACACGCCAAGGACGAACGCGAACACATGATGAAAATCGCCGAACGTATCGACCAGCTCGGCGGCGAACCGGATTTCGACCCCGCCAATCTCGCCAGCCGCTCCGCCACCGAATACGGCAACGGCGGTACCCTGGTCGAACTGGTCAAACAAAACCTCGTCGCCGAGCGTATCGCCATCGAACACTATACGGATCTGATCCGCTATTTTGCCGATAAAGACCCCAGCACCCGGATGATGCTCGAACACATCCTGCGCGATGAAGAAGACCACGCCGCCGACATGCACGACCTCCTGGTCGCCCATGAAGGCACGCCGATGCTCGGCGGAAAATAAGTAAGCACTGCTTTTTTTGAAAAAAAGCAGCAAAAAAACTTCTATGAATCTGGGCCTGGGGCGTTGTCAGCCTAACGCCCCACGTCCCCTTGGAATCAAAAGTTTTTTGCGCAGCTTTTTTTCAAAAAAGCTGCTGCTTACTGCTACCCCTTCAAAACCTCAACCGGAATAGATTTCGCCGCCGGGGTATAACTGCCGTTTGCATAATGGTTCATCGGCATCAGCGCATTGGCTTCCGGATAATACGTGCCGCAGCAACCTTTGGGAATGTCGTATTCGGTCACGCGGAAGCCGGCCATTTTGCGTTCGATATTATCCGTCCACAAGGTGCGCAGCGCCACGAATTCGCCCTCCGTCACCTCTAGCCTCTGCATATCCTCGCGGTTCAGCAGCACCACCATGCGCGTGCCTTTAATCCCGCGAAAGCGGTCGTCATAGCCATAGATCGTGGTGTTGAACTGATCGTTGCTGCGCAAGGTCATCATCCGCAGTGTCCGTTGCTCGTCCTGGAACGGGTTGGGGTCTTCGATCAGGCTTTGCGGGGTCTTGAATATGGCGCGTTTGGTTATCGTCGCCCAGACGCGCTCCCGTGCTGCGATCGGCCGGGCAAACCCGCCGGGCTGCCACATCCGGGTTTCATAGTCGCGAAACATCTCCGGATAGGTCTCGGCAATCGCCGCGCGCACCAGGCTGTAATCCGCCACCCAGGCATCCCAGTCCAGTTTCGGGTTCGGCGGCAACACGGCCTTGGCGATCTCCGCGACGATTTTCGGCTCAGACAGCAGATGCGGGCTGGCCGGCGGATGCGTGCCGCGCGAGCCGTGAATACAGGTCGTGCTGTCCTCGACTGAAACCGCTTGCGGCCCGCTCGCCTGCACATCCCGCTCGATCCGCCCGAGGCAAGGCAGCATGTAGGAGATTTTACCATGCACCAGATGGCTGCGGTTCAGCTTGGTCGAAATCGTCACCGTCAACGGTATCTCGGACCACGCCGGTTCGATCCGTTCGCGGTCCGGCACCGCGCGCACCAGATTGCCGCCCAGCTGGAACATCGCCTGAATCTCGCCTTGCAGCACCTTCTCACACGCTTCCACCGTATTCAGCCCCTTCTCGCGCGGCGGGCTGAAAGCGTATTGCGTGGCCAGCCTGTCCAGCGGCACCAGCTCCGGCTTTTCGGCAATCCCCACCGTGCGCTGCCCCTGCACGTTGGAATGCCCGCGTACCGGACAAATCCCCGAACCAGGCCGGCCGATATTGCCCCGTAGCAGCAGCAGATTCACCAGCATCTGTATGGTTTCAACACCGTTACGGTGCTGCGTCAGCCCCATGCCGTAACAGGCTATCACGCGCGGCGCCGCGGCATAGGCTGTGGCCGCCGCCTCCAGCGCCTCCCGGCTCAATCCGGCGCGGCGCGTAATCTCCTGCCAGTCGAACTGCCGCGCCGCCGCGATAAATTCCTCGAAACCCGAAGTATGCTGCTCGATAAACGCATGATCGAGCACCGCCGGCCGCCCTTGCGCACGGGCCGCATCATCAAGCGCGATCACCGCCTTGCACAGCCCCATCAACGCCGCGCAATCGCCGCCGGTCGTTACCTGATGATACTGCGTGCTGATCCGCGTCGGCGCCTTGTACAGCATTTCCGGCAGGCTCTGCGGATTGGTGAACCACTCCAGCCCGCGCTCGCGCAGCGGATTGAAAGTGATGATCTCGGCTCCGCGCTTGCGGGCCTCCTGCAACTGATGCAGCATACGCGGACTATTGGAGCCTGGGTTCTGCCCAAAAAAGAAAATCAGATCGGCGCGTTCAAACTCCTCGATCAACACCGTCCCCACCGGCACGCCGATCACCTCTTTCAGCGCCACCGATGAGGTTTCATGGCACATGTTGGAACTGTCCGGCAGATTATTGTTGCCATACAGCCGCGCCAGCAGCGCCCACATATAAGAGGTCTCCAGCGAGGCCCGGCCGGAGGAATAAAACACCACCCGTGCCGGATCATAGCCCTTCAGCTCCCGGCCGATTTCCGCAAACGCCTCAGCCCATGAAACCGGCGTATAATGGCTCTCCCCTGCCGCGATCCGCATCGGCTGCGTCAATCGCCCGGCCTGTTCCAGATCGTAATCCTCCCAGGTCAGCAATTCCGCCACCGAATGGGCTGCAAAAAACGCCGGCTCGCAGCGCAGCGGCGTAATCTCCCAAGCCGTCGCCTTGGCGCCGTTCTCGCAATATTCGAACACATGAGACTTCGCACCCTTGGCCCAGGCGCAACTCACACAAGCAAACCCATCCGCCTTGTTCTGCCGCCATAACTGCGCCTGCGCCCCCACCAGCACACGCTCCCGCCGCAAAATATTGCCCAGCGAGCGCGCCGAACCCCACCCCCCCGCCGGCCCCTTATACGGCTTGATGACAGTCTTGCGGTCCATGGCGTACCCCAGGCTAAATGCGATTATTAGGCATAGTAGAACTTCTTTTTGTGAACAAAAAGAAGCAAAAAAACTTTATGTGTCTGGGCCTGGGGCGGTGTCGGCATCACGTCCATGAACCAGCATAAATTTTATGCCGGGTCCGGGGCGTTGTCAGCCTCAAGGCCCATGCCAGCAGGGCAAAAGTTTTTTGCGCAGCTTTTTTCCAAAAAAGCTGCTGCTTGCTTCCTAATTCAATAACCCTTTGATATTGCCATAGCCTGTTGCAAACATGCTGTGGCATCGGCGATGCATCCGCCTGCCATCCACCAGCCGCGCACCGCCGTTAGTATTTCACCTATGCGCGGGCCTGGGGGCAGGCCGGTTGCTGTCAGGTCGCGCCCTTGCAGCGGAAACACTGGCCGTGGCATTGCGGCAATACGCTGGCGCAGCGCATCCCACCCGGCCTGCTCATCCTGCGCCAGCCAGCTTTGCCCCACCAGTGTAGCGGGCGCGGTGTCTGCCAAGGCGCGGCGCAAATCATCATCTCCGGCGTGCGGCGCCAGGCCAAATGGCCGCTGCAGTGCTTTTAAGCTCTCTTGTTCTTTCCCGGACAATTTAAACCGCAGCGCAAACGCCTCGGCATCACCCTCCAGCAATGCCGCCACCCGCAGCAGGGCGTCCACCGGCGCGCCATGGGCGCACAGCCGGTCCAGCGCCGCCACATTTGACGCCGGCAACACCAGGTCCAGAACCCCTGTTTGCGCCATCAACCCCAGTGCTGCCCGGGGATCGTCGGCTTGCAGGATGCGTTTTACTTCGCTCCACACCCGCTCGGCGGAAAGCCCCTCGACACCCGCCCGCAAAGCCGTAATCGCCGTCACCGCCGCGGCATCCGCATCAGCCTTTGCATAGCGCGCAAAGAACCGGAAAAACCGCAAAATCCGTAAATAATCTTCCTTTATGCGCGTTGGTGAATCGCCCACAAACCGCACCCGCCCGGCCCGCAAATCCGCAACACCATCGAAATAATCGTACAGCGTCCCGCCGCGATCCATCGACATCGCATTGATGGTGAAATCCCGCCGCGCCGCATCGCCCTGCCAGTCATCGGTGAATGCCACCACCGCATGCCGTCCATCGGTCTCGACATCATGCCGCAGCGTTGTAATCTCGAACCCGCGTCCGCCGATCATCGCCGTCACCGTGCCATGCGCAAGCCCGGTCGGCACCGCCCGTATGCCCGCCGAGCGCAGCCGCGCCATCACCGCATCCGGGGCCAGAGGCGAGGCGAAATCCACATCCGCCACCGCAACCCCCGCCAGAAAATCCCGCACCGCCCCCCCGGCAATCCGCGCCTCCGGCAACACCGCCCATAATGTCTGCACGCCAGGAACCTCAATCATGTTCAAGCTCAAGCGTACCTTACAACCGCGCCGCCAGGTGTACCAAAATCGCCGCCGTCGCCCCCCAGATCATGTGCTCCTCATGCGGCCACACCCAGAACTCTCGCTCCTGCCCGCCAAAAGACGCCCGCCGGCGCTGCGGCGCCCCCCTGTCCAACAGCACGGCAAACGGCAAGCAAAACACCGCCGCCACCTCATCCGCTGCCGGCGTCAATGCCGTTCCTTCCCGCACCAGTCCCAAAACCGGCGTTATGTGAAATCCGGTCCCGGTCACATGATCATCCATGCGCCCCAGCAAGGTCACATCCTCAGACCGTAACCCCACCTCCTCTTGCGCCTCCCGCAACGCCGCCACCTCAGCCGACCCGTCGAACGCCTCGATCTTGCCGCCCGGAAACGCCACCTGCCCTGCATGATCCGCCAAATGCGCCGCCCGCCGCGTCAACCAAACCCCCCGCCCCGCCTCCAACGGCACCAAAACCGCCGCCGCCCGATGCGCCTCCGCCCGCACCAACCCGCGCGCCAAACCCGGCAACCGGGTCCGCAACTCGGCTTCGGTCACAGTAAAAAGGCCAAGCGCCCCTGGCCTTCCTTCCTATGTATCGATACCGGTGGCCAGATCGCCCAGGCTGAAAAATTTGTTGCGGCTCCACACACCAAGCACGCGGCGTCCTTGCAACATGCCGGGTTCGGCCAGCGCCACCAGCTCATAATAGGTGGCGCGGTTGATGCGCGCTTCGATCGGATGCTTGCCTTTGCCATCACGCACGTGAAGATACGGCGTGGGTTCGCTGGTAAGCAAGTCATGGGCGATGCGGATCGGGTGGTCCGGCCCGGCGGTTATCCACTGGTCCACATTGGTGCGAAAGCTCAGCATCTGCTGCCTGCCGTGTCCGCCCCAGCTCATCTCCACAGCGGTAAACGGCACGTCCTCCACCTCGATTTTGCCCCGCTCGGCCGGCGTCTGCAAAAAATAGCTGCCATCCGGCTCCCGCGTCAGCACGGTCGAAAACAGACACACCATCGGCTTGCGCGTGATCGGGCTGCCGCGATACAGCCACGTGCCATCCCGCTTGATCAGAAACGGCAAATCCCCGCATTCGACAGGCACACGCGGCGCCGGGCTGGAACCGTTATCCTCTTCAGGCTTCGACGACATGGCTAACCCGGTCTTCACATTTCTACCTACACTTGTTTTCTACTACCTGGACTTAAGGATATAGGTAAAACCAACAGGTGATTAAATAGCAAAACCGCCGCATTCCGCCTTCTTCGACTCGCCACTTATACTATATCATGCAACCGTGCCGGATTTTTCCCATGAACACCGCATCGGCGGCCTGATCGCCGGGGTTGATGAAGTCGGGCGCGGCCCGCTCGCCGGCCCGGTGCTGGCCGCCGCCGTCATCCTGCCGCCCGGCCTGCCTTCCAGCCTCCTGGACATGATCGACGATTCCAAAAAACTAACCGCGGCCCGCCGCATCCTCATCTTTGCCGCCTTGCGCAACTGCGGCGCCGACATCGCCCTCGGCGCCGCCTCGGTCACTGAAATCGCCGACATCAACATCCTGCACGCCAGCCTGCTCGCCATGCGCCGCGCCCTCGCCCGCCTGCCCCGCCAGCCGCACCATGTCCTGGTCGACGGCACCAAAGCCCCCGGCTGCACCATCCCCTGCACCACCATCATCGGCGGCGACGGCATCAGCCTGTCCATCGCCGCCGCCTCGATCGCCGCCAAAGTCGTCCGCGACGCCCTGATGGCCCGCCTGCACACCCGCTACCCACATTATAACTGGGCCAGCAACGCCGGCTACGCCGCCGCCGCCCACCACGCCGGCCTGCGCACCCACGGCCCCACCCGCCACCACCGCATGGCCTTCGGCGCCGTCCGCACCTGGGCTTCGGCTTGAAAGGAAGGCCTTCTTTTTGTGAACAAAAAGAAGCAAAAAAACTTTATGAGTCTGGACCTGAGGCTGTGGCCATTCAAAGCCCATGGCCCCACATGGCAAAAGTTTTTTGCTTCTTTTTTTCAAAAAAGAAGCGCTTCCTTGCCTACCAGCCTTGACTTCACTTACCTTGCTTCCCACCCCTGCCCCGCCTAAGCATTTCCCATGATCGATGATGACAAGCCGCATGAGGAATGTGGGGTTTTCGGGGCCTGGAACGTCACGGATGCGGCGGCCATCACAGCCCTTGGCCTCCATGCCTTGCAGCATCGCGGCCAGGAGGCCACCGGCATCGTCACCCATGACGGCGTGCGCTTTCACTCCCATAAGGGCCTCGGTTTGGTCGGCGACAATTACGGCGATGCCAAGGTCATGGCTGGCCTGCCCGGCACCCGCGCCATCGGCCACAACCGCTACGCCACCACCGGTGAGACTGTGTTGCGCAATGTCCAGCCGTTGTTCGCCGAGTTCGAATTCGGCGGTTTCGCGGTCGGCCATAACGGCAACCTCACCAACGCCCACACCTTGCGCAAAGCCCTCACCCGCCGCGGCTGCCTGTTCCAGTCCACCATGGATTCGGAGGTATTCGTCCATCTCATCGCCATCAGCCTGTACGCCAACGTCATCGACCGTCTGATCGACGCCATTAAGCAGGTCATCGGCGCCTACAGCCTGGTCGCCCTGACCAACGAGCAGTTGATCGGCGTGCGCGACCCGCTCGGCGTCCGCCCGCTCATCCTCGGCCGCCTGCACGGGGCCGACGGCAATGCCGGCTGGGTCCTGGCCTCGGAAACCTGCGCGCTCGACATCGTCGGCGCCGAGTTCATCCGCAACGTGGACCCTGGCGAGATCGTCGTCATCTCCGCCGCCGGGGTACAGAGCATCAAGCCCTTCGCACCGCAGCCGGCCCGCCACTGCGTGTTCGAATATATCTATTTCGCCCGCCCGGATTCGGTCATGGAAGGCACCTCGGTCTACGCCGCCCGCAAATTCATCGGCGCCGAGCTGGCCCGCGAATCCCCTGTGCAGGCCGATGTGGTGGTGCCGGTCCCGGATTCCGGCGTGCCCGCCGCCATGGGCTTTGCCGAACAAAGCGGCACCGCCTTCGAACTCGGCATCATCCGCAACCATTATGTCGGCCGCACCTTCATTGAACCCACCGACCAGATCCGCCACCTCGGCGTCCGCCTGAAGCACTCCGCCAACCGCGCCATCCTCACCGGCAAACGCGTGGTCCTGGTCGACGATTCCATCGTGCGCGGCACCACCAGCCAGAAAATCGTCGAAATGGTGCGCGCCGCCGGCGCCTCGGAAGTGCACATGCGCATCTCCTCGCCCCCCACCACGCATTCCTGCTTCTACGGCATCGACACGCCCGAACGCGGCAAACTCCTCGCCGCCCGCAACGATGTCGCCGCCATGGCCAAACTCATCGGCGTCGACAGCCTCGCCTTCATCTCGATCGACGGCCTGTACCGCGCCCTCGGCCAAACCGGACGCAACCAGACGGCCCCGCAATTCTGCGACGCCTGCTTCACCGGCGATTACCCCATCTCCCTGGTGGACCACGCCGAACCCCGCGACTCCCAGCTCAGCCTGCTGGCGGAACTGACGTGAAGGAAGGAAGCACTTCTTTTTGTGAACAAAAAGAAGCAAAAAAACTTTATGAGTCTGCGACCATGGGCATTGTTGGCCGCCAACGCCCACGTCCAAACTAGGGCAAAAGTTTTTTGCTGCTTTTTTTCAAAAAAGCAGAGCTTGCTTTTCTTTTAATGCCTTATCTTTGGGTTGCCCTCGGCGGCGCTTTGGGCAGTATGGCCCGCTTCTGGCTCGCCAACACCATCGCGGTCCTCACCGGCTCCACCTTTCCCTGGGGCACGCTGCTCATCAACATCGTCGGCTCTTTCGTCATCAGTTTCTTCGGTCTGTTCACCGCCCGTTTCGGCATACCTTATGAGGCTCGCATCTTCGTCACCGTCGGCCTCTGCGGCGGCTTCACCACCTTCTCTTCCTTCAGCATCCAGACCATCGAGCTGATCAAAACCGGCCAACCCGCCCGTGCCCTGCTGTACGTCGCCGCCTCCGTGGCGCTCTGCCTCACCGCCTGCACCCTCGGCTTCCTCACCGCCAACGCCCTGACAACCGCCAACTGACGACTGATCACCGCCGTTGTGTCATTTGAGCAACAGCCTGAACGCAATGCACAAAATTCCCGAATTACGTATAGGCCCTTCACGGCTTTGGCATGTAGATTGCCATCCCGTTACTGTTAAGTGTCGCCTATTAAGGGTTTTCTACACACATAGTGACACAGGGACTATATTTTAGGCATTCACCAGCGTTTTACTGCGTATTTAGGAGGCAGAATGATTACCATGCGTCGTCACCTTTCAGGATTGGGCATTATCGCCGCATCCTCACTTCTGGCATTGCACGCGGCCCACGCGTTGACCGGCCCGTCCCAGATCACGATTGATGGCGGCCCGCTGGGCTCGCTCGAACTCTCCGGCGGCGTCGATGGCTATGGCTACTTCATCAGCCAGACCGATAATGACGGCGCTTCGCTCAGCGGCACCAAATCGAACGGCGCTTATGCCGGCAGCGCCTTGGTCGAATTGCAGAAAACCACGGGTGAGCTGCAATTCACCTTGGAAGTCGGCTCCAACGGCGGCGCCCCGGCGCTCGGCACACCGTTTGGCCAGACCAGCATCACCACCTTCTCAACCGGCCCGCTATACGCCGGCTACCTGACCGTGGCCCCCAGCGGCACACCCTTCACCTTCTCCGCCGGCCAGCTGGCCTCGCTCGAAGGCTGGGAATCCGGTGTGGACTGGAACAACGCCAACCAGCTCACGACCGAAATTTTCTATGTACAGAACAGCCAGAACCGCGGCGTGTCCGGCAATTACACCCAAGGCCCGATCAACGCGACCCTGACCTTCGGTGACGGCTACGACACCGGTGTCTGGAACTTCCTGCAAGGCCTCGCCACCTACACCATCAACAGCACCAATGCCGCCAGCATCTACTTCGGCGCCAATCTGGGCCGCACCGGCGGCAACGCCAGAGTCTACGGTCAAACCGGCGGTGTCGACAACACGGTGTCTTTTTACGGCACACAATTTGTCAATTCCGACCTGATCGGCGGGTTCTACAGCTATACCATGGGTAACCTGAACCTGGTGCCGGAAGTCCAGTACCAGATCGCCAAGGCCGACCATAACGCCGCCGTCGGCATCAACAAACCCACCTGGAACTTCGGCGGCGCCCTGTTCGCCGATTACAGCTTCGGCACCTCGCCGTACTCGCTCGGCTCCTGGGTCGAATACTGGGATTCCAAAACCTCCAGCCTGGATAACTCCAACTGGTTCATCGGTCCGGATTCCGAAGGCGTCGGCATCGCCGTCACCCCCACCTGGCAGTACAAAGACCTGTTCGCCCGCGCCTCGGTCGGCGGCCTGCACCTGCTGCGCAACAAAACCGGCGACGGCAGCGTCTACGGCTACGGCTCCAACGGCACCGACAAGAACATGTTCCAAGGCACCCTCGAAGCCGGGCTGCTGTTCTAACCACCACTACGCCTACGAAGAAAAAATGGCCGGACCCGCAAAGTCCGGCCATTTTTTTAAGCAAGTCAGTATCTTCTTTTTGTGAACAAAAAGAAGCAAAAAACTTTATAAATTTGGGTCATGGGGCGTTGTCCGCCAGACGCCCATGTCCCAGCATAAATTTTCTGCCGGGTTCCAGGCATTGTCGGCATCACCCCCCTCCGCAGCATTCCATACGCTTTGTGTACGGAACCTTGGTGGCTCGCCCATGCCCTGCATGGCAAAAGTTTTTTGCGCAGCTTTTTTTTCAAAAAAGCTGCTGCTTGCTTTAGGTACAGTTTTTGCTTGTCTTAAAATCGTAACCGCCTTGGAGACCGCATAATGTCCGCCACCACCCATAGTTCCGCTTTACAGATCGAAACTCAGGGCCTTGCCCCGGTGACCGCCGCTGAGGCTCATGGCCGGCCGCGTGCCTTGTTCGGCCTGTGGATGGCGGCCAACATTGAATTCGCCACCCTTACCACCGGGGCGTTGATCACCGGCGTGTTTGGCCTGTCCGGCATGTCGGCATTCATCGCCATCGTCATCGGCAACGTTATCGGCGGCGTTATACTGGCGGCGTTTGCTACTTATGGCGTGGAATACGGCGTGCCGCAGATGATCCAGGGTGCTGCCTGGTTCGGCAAGCTCGGCAACCGCCTGCCCAGCCTGCTCAACTGTTTCGGCGGCTTCTCCTGGTTCGGCGTCAACACCATCATCGGCGGCTATGCGCTGGCCACCGTGCTGCACACCCCGTTGATCCCCAACATCGTCGTCCTCTGCGTGGTGCAGGTCGCCATCGCCTTCGTCGGCCATGACCTCATCCAGGCCGCGGAGAAGTATTTCTTCTATCTGCTGGTGCTGATCTTCGCGGTGTTCACCGCCATCGCCGCCACCCACATCACCAGCCTGCCGGCCGCCCAGCCCAAGCTGATGGGCAATGTCGGCGGTTCATCCGGCGCCTTCATCCTCGCGGTCTCGGTCATCGTCTCTTATGTACTTGGCTGGATCCCCTATTCCTCGGACTACACGCGTTATCTTTCGCACATGGGCAATCGCACGAACGTGCAGAAAACCGTGTTCGGCAGCGTGTTCTGGGGCTCGATGATCTCCTGCATCTGGATGGAGGGCCTGGGTGCCGTCATCGGCGCCACCGTCAGCCTGGTCCACCCGTCGGATCTCTTCACCAGCTGGGTTCCCGGCTGGTTCAAACTACCGCTCATCATCGCCATCGTCATCGGCACCATCAGCGCCAATATCATCAACATCTACTCGGCCGCACTGTCCTCGCTCGCCGTCGGCTTCAAGTTCAAGCAATGGCAGGCCGCGCTCGTCACCGGCTTTATCGGCACCGTCATCTCGGTGCTGGCCGCCACCAACTTCATCAAGAACTACGAAAGCTTCCTGTTCTTCCTCGGATACTGGACCGCACCCTGGGCCGCCATCGTATTCTTCGGCCACACCACCAAACGCGTCTCCCGCCTCGGCAGCCTGTCGGCCGGCTTCATCGCCTGGATCATCGGCATCGCCGCCTCGGTCCCCTTCTTCAATCAATACCCGCTATTCGTCGGCTGGTTCGCCAACGCCCACCCCGAATACGGCGATATCTCCTTCGCCATCGGCGCCATCGTCGCCACCATCGCCTACTTCGCCCTCACCACCTCCGCCCCAGCCTACGCCACAGCGCCGGCGGAGTAAGTTAAGTAAGGAAGCGCTTCTTTTTTTGAAAAAAAGCAGCAAAAAAACTTTTATGAATCTGGGGCATGGGCTTTGTCGGCTAAACGCCAATGCCCCAGCATAAATTTTACACTACACGAGGCGCTGTCCTTATCACGCCCATGTCCCTAAGGATCAAAAGTTTTTTGCTGCTCGCATTCCGATGACGGGGCAGCGCAGCTGCCACGTCTGAATCGGATTGCGCAGATAGGTTCAAAAAAGAAGTACTTTCTTTCTCATTACGATTTCAAGACGATTCTGCAAATCTGTGGATAAGTTTCATATTTAGCATATCTAACAATATGTTATGAAAAAAATGTTCCACGTGGAACATTGCGGTTCATTTGGGCAGCACCAGCTCCAGCGCCCCCAGCACTGCGGCAAACACCCCGATGCTGGCGGCGTAGATACCGCAGAACCACAGCCAGCGTTTGTATTTAGTGGTAATGCGCACCGGGTTCGATTTTTCCCCGGAAGATGTAATAGGCAAAAACATTATAGGCGAGGATGATCGGGATCATGATCACCACCCCCACGATCAGAAACACCTCGCTCGCCGGCGGTGAGGCGGCTTGCCATATGTTCAGCCCCGGCGGCACGATCTGCGGAAAGATACTGTACCCGAGCCCGGCATAGGCCATGACGAACCATCCGATCGCGCAGAAAAACGGCGTCTTGTCGTGCTGCGCCACATCCTCACGCTTGAGATGCGTGAAGAATAAAATCGCCAGTATCAGCACCACCACCGGCGCCACACCGGTCGCCAGTATGCCCGGCCAGGCGAACCAGCGATGGAAAAACGCCGGATTCAGCAGCGGCGACCATATGCCGACGATCCCGAACAGCAACAGCATGGCAATCCCGAGGGTGCGCGCATACACCCGCATATGCGCCTGCAACTCGCCGCCAGCTCGCCAGATGATCCAGGTCGAACCCAGCAGCGCATAACCGATCACCACCGCCACCCCGCAGAAAATCGCGAACGGCGAAAGCCAGCTCAGCGCCCCGCCTGCATAGGCCCGGTTGACGATCGCCGTCCCTTGCATCAGCCCGCCCAGGATCGTGCCCTGGCAAAACGCCGCGACAATCGAGCCGCCGGCAAACCCGTAATCCCATAAATGCCGCAATCGCTCGCTCGGCGCCCGGAAGCGGAATTCGAATGCCGTTCCGCGAAAAATCAGCCCCATCAGCATCAGAATGATCAGCGGGTACACCGCCGGCAGCACCACCGCATAGGCCAGCGGAAACGCGCCGTACAGCGTGCTGCCGCCCAGCACCAGCCAGGTCTCGTTGCCGTCCCACACCGGCGCGATGGAATTCACCATCACGTCGCGGTCCTCCTGGCGATGCTCGAAAGCGAACAGGATGCCGATCCCGAGATCGAAACCATCCAGGATCACATACATCAGGATGATGAACGCCATGATCGCCGCAAATGCCACCGGCAGCAACGGCGCGCCTGGCGGGATCAGCCCGCCGGTCAGCGTGGTCAGCATCACTCGGCCGCCTGCCGCGTCGGTCCCGGCGTTATCCCATGGCTGCGCAATGGCGCATCGGGGCGCGGCGGCGGTTCATTACTGCCCGGCGTCTTGCCCATCATGCTCAGCACGTAGAGAATCCCGCTGCCGAACACCAAGGTATAGATCACGATGATCACCCCGAACGACGCCAGCACTTCCGGCAGGGTGATGGGAGAGGCGCTCTGCGCCGTCGTCACCAGCCCGTATACTGTCCAGGGCTGCCGCCCGGTCTCGGTGGTGGTCCAGCCCATAACGATAGCGATGAAGCCCGATGGCGCCATCGCCATGCTGAGATATTGAAACCACCGCGTCTCATAAAGTGTACCGCGCCACCGCAGCCATAGGCTCAAAAGTCCCAGCCCGAACATCGCCAAACCGAGCCCGACCATGATGCGGAAGGTAAAAAACTCCACATCCACCACCGGCCACTGATTTTTCGGCCACGCATCCAGCCCTTTCACCACGCCGTTCCAGCGATGTGTCAAAATCAGGCTGCCGAGATGCGGGATCGCCACATCGTACAGCATTTTGCCCTGCGCCACATCCGGCCAGCCGATCAGGTGCAGCGGCTGCACGCCGGTGGTGAAATCCCCCTCCATCCCGGCGATCTTGGCCGGCTGATAGATCAGGGTGTTATCGCCCTGCGTATCGCCCGCCAGTATCTGCAAAGGTGTAACGACCGCCGCCATCCACAACGCCATGGAAAACATCAGCCGCGCCACGCTGTTCCTGTGGTCGCGCAGCAGATGATACGCCGCGAGGCCGCCGACCATGAAGGCGGTAGCGAGGTAGCAGGCCAGCACCATATGCACCCAGCGATACGGCGCCGATGGCGAGAAGATGATCTTCAGCCAATCCTGTGGCACGAACTGCCCGTTGGCGCCGATGGCCGCCCCTTGCGGCGTCTGCATCCAGGAATTGGCGGCGAGTATCCAGGTCGCGGAGATCAGCGTGCCGATGGCGACCAGACAGGACGCCGCAAAATGCAGCTTCGGCCCCACCCGCTCCATCCCGAACAGCATGATGCCGAGAAACCCGGCCTCCAGGAAAAACGCCGTCAACGTCTCATAGGCCAGCAGAGGCCCCAGCACCGGGCCCACCTTGTCCGCATAACCGCCCCAGTTGGCGCCGATCTCGTAGGACATCACGAGTCCTGAAACCACGCCAATGGCGAAAATCATCGCGAAGATTGTCAGCAGATATTTATACGCATCGATATAGTCCGGCTGTTTGGTCCACAGAAACAACCCTTCCAACACCGCAAGATAACTCGCCAGGCCGATGGAGAACGCCGGAAAGATGATGTGAAAGGCGATGACGAAGCCAAACTGTGCCCGCGCCACATCGATCGCGCTCGGGCTGGAAAGGAACGACATGATGGACATGCAAAAGCGCCTCGTGCTGCTGCGTTTGATATAGACCCGATTTGCGACAGCGCTACAGCCCGCCGGTTGCGGGGGGGAAAATTCATCGGTATGCAGCGGTTTGCTATTGGGGGAAATCATTTTTTGCAGACGCCTGTCCGCTTTGCCATGGTCGCGGTTCTGCTGTTGCTCAGCGCCTGCGGGCTGTTCGGCGGCCCGGCCCAGACCGCCGGCCAAACCGCCCCCACTACCGCCGTGTTCGGCTATGCCGTTGCCGATGAGCCGCAGGCCGCCCTCGCCGCAAGGCAGATCCTCAACCAGGGCGGCAATGCCGCCGATGCCGCCGCCGCCGCCGGTTTTGCCCTTACCGTCACCCTACCGTCGCGCGCCGGTCTTGGCGGTGGCGGCGCCTGCATGATCCGCATGCCGGATGCCGGCGGTACCATGCAGCCGGCATCCGCCCTGATATTCCCCGCTGGCGCCCCCGCCGGCAGCGGCGGCAGCCGCCCCGCCGCCATCCCCACCATGGCGCGCGGCCTGCTGGCCCTGCAGGCCCGCTACGGCACCCTGAACGCCGCCTCGGACATTGTGCCGGCCGAACGGCTGGCCGGGGGCGTGCCGGTGTCCCCGGCATTGGCGGCAGATTTGCAGGTGGTCGGCAGCGCCTTGCTGGCGGATCCCGCCGCCGCCGCGATATACGGCCGCGCCGACGGCACGGTTTTGCAGGCTGGCGATACTCTCGTACTGCCGGACCTCTCGGCCACGCTGGAAGTGCTGCGCACGCAAGGCGTGCCCGGCTTTTACCAGGGCCGCTTCGCCACCAGCTTCGTGCAGTCTGCCGATGCCGCCGGCGCCGGGCTGACGGCGCAGGACATGAACGCCGGCTTGCCGCAATACCTCCCGCCGGTGACCGCAGCCGCCGGCAGCGTGCAAATTACCAGCCTACCGGTCGCGCCGCCCAGCACCGCCATCCTGCCGGCCTCCACTGGCTTTGCCGTGCTGGATAAAAACGGTGGCAGCGTGGCCTGCGCCGTCAGCATGAACAATCTGTTCGGCACCGGCCGCATCGCCGGCGGCACCGGCATATTGCTGGCGGCCTCACCGCGCGCCGTGCCCGCACCTTTGCTGGCGGCGGCTTTGGCCTACAACGGCACGGCGTTCCGCGCCGCCGTTACCGGCACCGGCCAGGCCGGTGCTGCCACGGCGGTTCGACAAGCCATGGCCGGGGCTTTGCAGAATCATCTACAACCGGTGGCCGAACCCGGCCGCGCCAATGTCATCTCCTGCCCCGGCCTGGTCCCGGGCGGCGAGGCCAGCTGCACCGCCCAGGCCGATCCGCGGATGAACGGTTTAGCCCTGGGCGGGCGTTAACGTGCTGAAAACCGGGGCGGGCGCTGCGGTGCCGGTGTTCCGGGTCATGGATATCATCACCGCCGCCAATGCTCGCAGCCTGGCGCAGCCGCCAGGCGCGGTGCCTATACTCCGGCTGGAAATCGGCCAGCCCGGCACCGGATTGCCGGAAGGTGCCAAAGCCGCGGTGATCGCCGCCCTGCAATCGGGCCATACGCTGGGCTATACCGAAGGGCTGGGCCGGCCCAGCCTGCGCGCCCGCATCGCCGCCCATTATCAGGATTGGTATGGTATCGAGATCCCGCCATCCCGTATCGCCATCACCTTCGGGGCTTCGGGTGCGTTTCCGTTGGCCTATCTCAGCGCCTTCCACCCCGGCGACCGCATCGCCATGGCCGCACCCTATTACCCGCCTTACGTCAACATCCTCAAAGCCCTCGGCATGACGCCGGTGATCCTGCCCTGCGACATCGAGACCGGCTACCAGCCCAGCATCGCCATGCTGCAAGCCCTGGACCCGGCGCCGGACGGGCTGGTGCTGGCCAGCCCCGCCAACCCCACCGGTTCCATGCTGCATCCGGACGAACTCAAAGCACTCGCCCGGTACTGCCACCATAACGGCATCCGCCTGATCTCCGATGAAATCTACCACGGCCTGACCTATGGCAAACCCGCCGCCACCGCCGCCGCCTGCAGCCCCAGCGCCATCGTCATCAACTCATTCTCCAAATATTTCTCGATGACCGGCTGGCGCGTCGGCTGGATGGTGCTGCCGGAAGACCTGATGCGCACCACCGAACGCCTGGCGCAGAATTTCTTCGTCTCGCCCTCCTATATCAGCCAGATTGCCGCCGAAGCCGCCTTCGACTGCGGTGCAGAACTGGCAGCCAACCAAGCCCGCTACGCCACCGCCCGCGACCTGCTGCTGCAGGGCCTGCCCGCCGCCGGATTTCCGGATTTTGCTCCCGCCGATGGCGCGTTCTATCTATACATCAATTGCGCGCGCCACGCCCCGGACAGTGCTGCCTTCTGTAAAACTCTGCTGGAAGACGCCAGCATCGCCGCCACCCCCGGCTATGATTTCGACACCGCACGCGGCGGCAACTTCTTCCGCCTGAGCTACTGCGCCCCCCTGCCCGATATCGCCGAGGCAATCGAACGGCTGGGCCGGCTTGGTGCAGGAAAGCTATAAGGAAAGCAGCAGCTTTTTTGAAAAAAAGCTGCGCAAAAAACTTTTGCCCTGCTTGGGCATGGGCGTTGATGCGGACAACGCCTCCGGACCCGGCAGAAAATTTATGTCGGGCCACGGGCGTTTGGCGGACCACGCCCCAGGCCCAAACTCATAAAGTTTTTTTGCTTCTTTTTGTTCACAAAAAGAAGTTCTTGCTGTTTCCCTACATCCCCTCCAACTCTTGAGTCCGGCGGCGCGAAATGCTTACTGGCCGCGGATATCGCTGAAAACAAGGTCAATCAATGAAGGTGCTGGTCGCGGTCAAGCGGGTTGTCGATTATAACGTCAAGGTCCGGGTCAGGGCTGACGGTTCGGCGGTCGAGACTGCGGGCGTTAAGATGTCGATGAATCCGTTCGATGAGATTGCCGTCGAGGAAGCCGTGCGGCTGAAGGAAAAGGGCATCGCCACCGAGATTATCGCGGTCTCTGCCGGTGTCACCGCCTGCCAGGAGACCATCCGCACGGCGCTGGCCATGGGGGCCGATCGCGGCATATTGGTAGAGACCGATGCGGGGTTGGAGCCGCTGGCGGTGGCGAAACTCCTCAAGGCCCTGGTTGAGACACAGGGCATCGAGCTGGTGCTGCTCGGCAAGCAGGCGATCGACGACGACATGAACGCCACCGGCCAGATGTTGGCTGCCCTGCTGGGCTGGCCGCAGGGTACCTTCGCCAGCAAGATCGAGATCGCCGATGGCCGCGCCACCGTGACCCGCGAGGTGGATGGCGGGTTGGAGACGGTGGCGCTGCGGCTGCCCGCCATCATCACCGCCGATCTGCGCTTGAACGAGCCGCGCTATGCCTCGCTGCCGAACATCATGAAGGCGCGTAAGAAGACCATCGACATCGTCAAGCCGGCCGATCTCGGCATCGACACCGCACCGCGCCTGACCACGCTTAACGTCTCCGAGCCGCCGGTGCGCAAGGCCGGCGTCAAGGTCGCCGATGTCGCTGCCTTGATCGACAAGCTCCGCAACGAAGCCAAGGTGATCTGACATGACCGTACTCGTTCTCCTCGACCATGACGATACCGGTATCAAGCAGCCGGCGCGCAGCGCGGTGACCGCGGGCGGCCAGCTCGGCGAGGTGCATGTGCTGGTCGCCGGGTCCGGCATCGGCGCGGTGGCGCAGGCCGCTGCCAAACTGGCCGGTGTGTCCAAAGTGCTGGTGGCCGATGCGCCGGCTTACGAACACGCTTTGGCTGAGCCTCTGGCCGCGTTGATCACCGGCCTCGCCGGAGACTACACGCATATTCTCTCGGCCTCGACCGCTTCCGGCAAAAACGTGATGCCGCGCGTTGCCGCTTTGCTGGACTGCCAGCCGATCTCCGATATCTCCGGCATCGTCGATGCCGATATTTTCATCCGCCCGATCTATGCCGGCAATGCTCTGGCGACCGTGAAATCCTCTGATGCTAAAAAAATCATCACCGTGCGCGCCGCCAGCTTCGACCCGGTGGCGGCCGAGGGCGGCAGTGCGGCGATCGAAAACATTGCCACTACCGCGGCTGACGGCAGCTCGGCCTATGTCGGCGCCGAGCTTTCCAAAAGCGAGCGGCCGGAACTCACAGCCGCCAAGATCATCGTCTCCGGCGGGCGCGGCATGCAGAATGGCGAGAATTTCGTCAAATTGCTGGACCCGGTGGCCGATAAGCTGGGCGCCGCGGTCGGTGCCTCGCGCGCCGCGGTGGATGCCGGCTACGTGCCGAACGACTACCAGGTTGGCCAGACCGGCAAGATCGTGGCGCCCGACCTGTATGTCGCCATCGGCATTTCCGGCGCGATCCAGCATCTCGCCGGCATGAAGGACAGCAAGGTGATCGTCGCCATCAACAAGGACGAGGACGCGCCGATCTTCCAGGTGGCCGATTACGGGCTGGTCGGCGATCTGTTTGCCATCCTGCCGGAACTCGACCAGGTGCTCGGCAAATGAGCATTACCAAAATCGGCGTCATCGGCGCCGGGCTGATGGGCAACGGCATCGCCCACAACGCCCTGCTGGCCGGTTATGATGTAACCCTGGTCGATACGTTCGAGGCAGCACTGCCCAAAGCCGTCGCCACCATGACCAAGAACATGCAGCGCCAGGCCGCCAAAGGCAGCATCAAAACCGAAGACGTGGACGCCGCCCTGGCCCGCCTCACCACCACCACCGATTACGCTGCCTTCGGCAGCGCCGATATCATCATCGAAGCCGCACCGGAACGCGAGGATATCAAACAGGCGATCTATAAGGCTCTGATCCCGCAGATCAAAACATCCACCATCATCGCCTCCAATACCTCATCCATCTCCATCACCCGCCTCGCCGCCCTCACCGGCCGGCCGGAAACCTTCATCGGCATGCATTTCTTCAACCCGGTGCCGATGATGAAACTGGTCGAAATCATCCGCGGCATCGCCACCAGCGACGAAACCTATGAAACGGTGCGCGAGCTTTCGGTAAAACTCGGCAAAACCGTCGCCAGCGCCGAGGATTCGCCCGGTTTTATCGTCAACCGTATCCTCTGCCCGCTGCTGAACGAGGCCATCTTCGTCCTGCATGAAGGCACCGGAACCGTGGAATCGATCGACACCGGCATGAAACTCGGCGCCAATCACCCGATGGGCCCGTTGGAACTGGCCGATTTCGTCGGCCTGGACACGCTGCTTTCGGTCATGCAAGTGCTGCAGGCCGGCATCGGTGACGATAAATACCGGCCCTGCCCCCTGCTGGTGAAATACGTCGAAGCCGGCTGGTACGGGCGCAAATCCGGCAAGGGGTTCTACGATTATTCAGTCAATCCGCCGGTGCCCAGTCGGTAGATAAGAAAGCAAGTGCTTCTTTTTTGAAAAAAAGAAGCAAAAAACTTTTGCCCTGCTGGGGCATGGGTGATGAAGCCGATAACGCCCATGAACCAGACTCATAAAGTTTTTTTGCTTCTTTTTGTTCACAAAAAGAAGGCGCTTCCTTCCTCTCTGGCTTCCTGATTGACGCGGCCACGGGGTTCAATTCAGTTTAGGTTTGTGGACGCACAGCATGAATTGCCGCTGGATCAGATTTTGCTTGGCGATGCTGGGCAGGTGTTGCGTATGTTGCCGGATGCGTCCGTGGACTGTGTGTTTGCCGATCCGCCTTATAATTTGCAGTTAAGGGGGGAGTTGCGGCGGCCTGATGACAGTCTGGTGGACGGGGTTGACGATGATTGGGACAAATTCACCGATTTTGCGGCTTACGATGCGTTTACGCGGGATTGGTTGGGGCAGTGCCGGCGGGTGTTGCGCAAGGATGGTACGTTGTGGGTGATTGGCAGCTATCACAATATTTTTCGGATCGGGGCGATTTTACAGGATCTGGAGTTTTGGTTGTTGAACGATGTGATCTGGCGCAAGGCCAATCCGATGCCGAATTTCCGGGGGCGGCGGTTTACCAATGCGCATGAGACGCTGATCTGGGCGGCCAAGGGGCGGAATTCGCGGTATAAGTTCAATTATCAGGGGCTGAAATCGTTGAACGACGATTTGCAGATGCGGTCGGACTGGACCATGCCGCTGTGCACGGGTGCGGAGCGGTTGCGTAATGCGCATGGGCTGAAGCTGCATCCGACGCAGAAGCCGGAGGCGCTACTGCACCGGGTGATCGTCGCGGCGACCTCGCCGGGGGATGTGATACTGGACCCGTTTCTGGGCACCGGCACCACGGCGGCGGTGGCCAAGCGGCTGCACCGGCATTTTATCGGGATCGAGCGGCATCCGGCCTATGTCGAGGCGGCGTGGGGGCGGTTGCGGGCCGAGGTACCGGCGCCGGCTGCGGCGGCCAGTTCGACGCCGACGGCGCGCGAGGCGCCGCGCATCCCGTTCGGCAGTTTCGTGGAAAGCGGCGCGATGCCGGCGGGGACGCTGCTGCGGGACCGCATGGGGCGCGTGGCGGCGACGGTAACGGCGGATGGCAGCCTGATTTCCGGCGGTCACCGCGGCTCGATCCACCAGGTCGGGGCAGCGGTGCAGAATGCGCCGTCCTGCAATGGCTGGACTTTTTGGCATTTTGAGGCAGGCGGGCGGTGGCTGCCACTGGATGCGCTGCGCAAGGAAATGACCGCCGGGACCGGATGAATCTGCGGCATTGCAGCATTTACTCTTCCTTTATGGGTTGAAACTTGCCACATTCGCTTCGATATGCGGTTTCATGCTTCCTGCGCTGCCCGGATGGTTCAGGGTAGTTATCATGCGGTCTTGCTGCTCGGCGCGCCGGGTTGCGGAAAATCGGATTTGTTGCTGCGGCTTATCGACCGCGGGTTTGTGCTGGTTGCCGATGACCAGGTGGTGGTCGAGGACGGCGTTGCCACAGCACCTGAGGCGCTGGCGGGGATCCTTGAAGTACGCGGACTGGGGTTGTTCCGGCTGCCGTTTGTAACGGCGCCGCTGCGGCTGGTGGCGCGGCTGGACCGGCGCAGTGCCCGGCTGCCGGAGTCCGAGCTGCATCCTGAGCTCAGGCTGCCGATCATGGCATTGGACCCGGCTGCCGCCTCGGCGGCGGCGCGGGTGGTGATCGGGCTCGATGGCGCAATCGGCAATATTCCCCAGGTGGCGGGGATTTTCGGGACGTGAACGGGCCCGAGTCCTTGAGGATCGTGCTGGTGACCGGGCTTTCCGGGGCCGGCAAGAATTCGATCCTGCGGGCGCTGGAGGATTTGGGGTTCGAGACCATGGATAACCCGCCTTTGCACGCGCTGGAGGAGCTGGTGGCGCGCAGCGAGCGGAATCTGGCCATTGGGGTGGATGTGCGCAGTCGTGGCTTCAATGCGGCGGCGATCCTGGAGAGTTGCCAGCGATTGCAGCAGCGGCCACAGCTGCGTCTGGCGCTGGTATTTGCGACCGCCGATGATGAGACGCTGTTGCGGCGTTATACCGAAACGCGGCGGCGGCATCCGTTGGCGCAGGCGGGATCGGTGGCGGATGGGATCGAGGCGGAGCGGGCGCTAACGGCGCAGTTGCGCGCGGCGGCGGATTGGGTGGTGGATACCTCGGCCTTGCCGCTGCCCGAACTGCGGCGCGACATCGAGCGGCGGTTTGGTGCGCAGGACCCTGGAATGGTTGTTTCACTGGTGTCTTTTGCGTTTTCCGCCGGCCTGCCGCGCGAGGCGGATATGGTGTTCGATGCGCGTTTCCTGCGCAATCCGCATTATGATGCCATGTTGCAGAAGCTGACCGGCCTTGACGCGGAGGTGGGGGCTTTTATCGAGCAGGACCCTGATTTTTTACTGTTTTATGACCATGTTCTGGGCATGGTTGAATTCGTCCTGCCGCGTTTTGTGCAGGAAGGCAAGCAATATGCAACAATCGCAATTGGCTGTACGGGTGGACGGCATCGCTCGGTTTATATCGTCGAGCTTCTGGCTGCGGATTTGGCGAAGACAGGCTGGCGGGTGCGGATTTCGCACCGTGAACAGATCAAGCGTGAACAGATGATAATGAAAGCGGACGGCGAAAGATGATCGGGTTGGTTCTCGTGACACATGGTGCGCTGGCAACTGCCCTGCGCGATGCCATGGAGCATGTGGTGGGCAAGCAGAGCGGGCTGGCGACGGTCTGTGTCGAATCGGACGCCGATTTCGACAGCCAGCGCGCCGAGATCAAGACGCAGATCGCTGCGGTGGATACCGGCGACGGGGTGATTTTGCTGACCGACATGTTCGGTGGCACGCCGAGCAATCTTGCGATGTCGGTGATGGGCCCGGAGGTCGAGGTGATTGGCGGGGTAAATCTGCCGATGCTGGTGAAGCTCGGTAAAATTCGCGGCAGCCGGGGCCTGGCCGAGGCGGTGGAATGTGCTGAGATGGCGGGGCGGAAATATATCTCCTGCGGCAGCGACCTGCAGAACGCGGCATTGCTGGCGAATTGCACGCCGCGGGCCGCGGAGTGAGCGAATCCGGCGCGGTTATTTCGCGCGATGTCGGGGTAATCAACCGCCGCGGACTGCATGCAAGGGCAGCCGCCAAGCTGGTGACTATGGCCGAGCGCTTTAGCGCTTCGGTGGATGTGGAAAAGGACGGGCAGTCGGTTTCGGCGCGTTCGATCATGGGGCTGATGATGCTGGGTGCCGGACCGGGTAGTACGGTGCGGCTGCATGCCGAGGGCTTCGATGCGAAAGAAGCGCTGGAGGCGATTGCCGCGCTGATCGAAGCCGGCTTTCATGAAACAGATTAAATTCGGATTTCTGGCCAAACGGGAGCAGCGTTTTTCCGGCTATCCTGTCTCACCCGGCATCGGCATCGGCGCGGTGTTCGAGGCCAGCGAACCCCCGCTCGAGATTTCCTACAAGAAGATCGCCGCGGTGGATATCGGCGGCGAAACCAAGCGCCTCGAGGATGCGGTGGCGCTGTCGCGCAAGCAGCTGACCAAGCTGAAGACCAAGCTCGCCAGCCTGCCTGAACAGAGCCAGGTTGAAATCGGCCCGCTGATCGATGCCTATATGCATATGCTGGGCGCGACCCGGCTGATGCGCGGCATCCGGGCGCGGATTTCCGATAAGCTGCTGAATGCCGAGGCGGCGGTGATGGAAGAAGCGCGCATCCAGGCCGAGACCATACTGGCGCTGACCGGGCCAGACCGCGCCGGACGGGTGCGGCGCGCCGAAGAGGTGCGGGAGATCGGCCGGCGGCTGGTGCGCAACCTGACGCATCTGCCGTTTCGCAGCTTCGCCAATCTGGCGCCGGGCAGCATACTGGCCGCAGAAACCCTGCGTCCGGCTGATGCGGCGCTGATCCAGCCCAGCCATTGTGCCGGGATCATCACCGCCGAAGGCGGGGCGGACGGCCATACCGCGGTGATGCTGCGCGCCCTCGGCCTGCCGGTGGTGCTGGGAGCGCCCGGCGTGCTGGAAGCCGCCAAACCGGGGACGATCGCGATTATCGATGGCGGTACGGGCGAGGTGATCCTCAACCCCACGGCACGCAGCCTGGCGGCGGCCGAGGCGCGGCTGGCAGCGCTGAACCGTACCCAGCGCGCCCTCTCCCGCTTGCAGCGCATGCCGGCGGAGACCACCGACCGGGTGGCTATCGATTTACAGGCCAATCTGGAATTGCCGTTCGAGCTGGCGATGATCGCGCAATCCGGCGCCCATGGGATCGGGCTGATGCGCAGCGAGTTCATTTTCATGAACCGCGAAACATTGCCCGACGAAGATACGCAAAGCCACATCTATCGCGGCATCGTCGAGGCAATGGACGGCGACCCGGTGACGATCCGCGTGCTCGATTGGGGCTCCGACAAGGATGTGGAGGCGTTGAGCGCCAGCGGCTTCGTCCCCGATGCCGCCGAGGACAATCCGGCCCTTGGCCTGCGCGGCATCCGCCTGCTGCTGCGCCACCCGGAGCTGCTGGAGACCCAGCTGGCCGCGATCCTGCATGCCGCTGCCTTTGGCCCGGTGCGGATCATGCTGCCGATGGTCAGTTTTGCCGCGGAGATCGACGCCGCCTGGGATATTTACGACCGGGTGTGGCGGCGGCTGAAGCGCCGCGATGCGCGCCTGCCGGAGACGCGGCCGCCGCTCGGGATCATGATCGAGACGCCGGCAGCGGCGCTGAGCGCGCGCCGGCTGGCGCGCCATGCGGATTTCTTCGCCATCGGCACCAACGATCTGACCATGTACACGCTGGCCGCCGATCGCGGTCTGCCGGTCGGCAGCAAGCTCTACGATCCGCTGGAGCCGGTGATTTTGCGCCTGATCGCCGAAACCGTGGCGGCGGCAACGGCGGCGGGGATCGCCGTCTCGCTCTGCGGCGAGCTGGCCAGCCGCCCGGAAGCCGCCGGCCTGCTGATCGGCCTCGGTATCCGCCAGTTTTCGATGCACGGTAACGCCATACCGCGCGTCAAACGAGCGATCCGCGCCTGCACATTGCCGCAATGCGAAGCGCTGGCCAAACAGGCGCTGGAGGCAGCAGATGCGCGTGCCGTGCGGGCGTTAATGATATAAAAGTATAAGCAAGCAGCAGCTTTTTTGAAAAAAAGCCGTGCCGAAAAACTTTTGCCCTGCTGGCATGGGCGTTCGGCCGCCAGCGCCCCCGAACCAAGTATAAAATTTATGCTGGGTTGTGTGCGTTCTGCCGCCATAGCCTCAGGCCCAGACTCATAAAAGTTTTTGCGCAGCTTTTTTTAAAAAGCTGCTGCTTACTGCTGCATCATGTACTGTCATTGAACTGTCATCCTTTTGTTATCGAGTTCCTTTACAGAGAGCGAAAATTTCTCGGCAAGGAAACCAGTATGTCAGACACCGCCGCCTCATCTGGCCATGTCACCAGCAAAGACCTTGATTCCGGTGGCGGGAAGATCTTTCTCGCGTTGTTCGGAATTATTTTATGCGTCGGCGTGGTGTATGCCGGGGTGCATCTTGGCCAGGATCTTTCGGGCGTCAGATCGCCATCGGCATTGCCTTATGTGTTGCTCGGCATCGCGCTTGCCATTGCGCTCGGCTTTGAATTCGTCAACGGATTTCATGATACCGCCAATGCGGTGGCGACGGTGATCTACACCAATGCGATGCCGGCCAACCTCGCCGTCATCTGGTCCGGCATGTTCAATTTCCTGGGTGTGCTGCTGTCTTCCGGGGGTGTTGCGTTCACCATCGTTTCACTGTTGCCGGTGGAGCTGATTTTGCAGGTGGGTAGCGGGGCCGGTTTCGCCATGGTGTTCGCGCTGCTGATCGCCGCCATCATCTGGAATCTCGGGACCTGGTATTTCGGCTTGCCGAACTCCTCCTCGCATACGCTGGTCGGCTCGATACTGGGCGTTGGCCTGGCGAACCAGCTGATGGCCGGCGCCACCGGCACCAGCGGCGTGGATTGGAAGCAGGTGGAGAACGTGTTCCGCGCGCTGATTTTCTCGCCGGTCGCCGGCTTTATGCTGGCCGGATTGTTGATGTACATCCTGAAGATCGTCCTGTCCGGCTATCCGGCTTTGTTCAAATCGCCTGAAGGCAATAAGCCGCCGCCGCTGCTGATCCGGGCATTGCTGATTTTCACCTGCACTGGCGTGTCGTTCAGCCATGGCTCCAATGACGGGCAGAAGGGCATGGGCCTGATCATGCTGATCCTGATCGGCACCGTGCCGACCGCCTATGCGCTGAACAGCGCCGTGACCAGCAGCCAGATTGCCAACTTCCATAAGGACAGTCAGGCCGCGGTTGCCGTGCTGAATCAGCTGGGAAATGTGCCGGCAAACTCTGCAGCACCGCTTTCACAGGATGACGCCAGCAAGGCGGTGACCCTGGCGATCCAGAAAAAAACCCTGCTGCCGGATACCTTCCCGGCACTTTCCACTCTGTTGAGCAATACCGATAGTCAGATCGTCAACCGGGCCTCCTTGAAGGATGTGCCGCCGCAGAATGTCCGCAACGTCCGCAATGACCTTTATCTTGCCGATACCGCACTCGCCTTGGTGCTGAAAAAACCCGGGCTG
Source organism: Acetobacteraceae bacterium (assembly GCA_965231175.1). Classification (GTDB taxonomy): domain Bacteria; phylum Pseudomonadota; class Alphaproteobacteria; order Acetobacterales; family Acetobacteraceae; genus Acidocella. The sequence goes on from CBDDMJ010000002.1 coordinate 777,114, forward strand.
ACTTCTGACCAGAGCAAAACCCTCACCGCCTTCAAAAAAGACGGCACGCATGCCACTCAGTTCATACCGCCCTGGGTGAAGGTGGCGGTGGCGCTGGCACTTGGCATGGGCACCATGGTGGGGTGGAAGCGCATCGTGCGCACGGTCGGCGAAAAAATCGGCAAGCAACACCTCACCTACGCGCAGGGCCTGTCCGCCGAGCTGGTGGCGATGTCGCTGATCCAGGCCGCTACCGCCTACCATCTGCCGGTGAGTACCACACATGTGCTGACCTCCGGCGTGGCCGGCACCATGGCCGCCAATGGCTCCGGCCTGCAGTGGAGTACCATCCGCAGCCTCGCCATGGCCTGGGTGCTGACGCTGCCGGCCTCCATACTGATTGCAGGCACATTGTTCATCATTTTCCGGCATATATTTTAGGAGAGAAAGCAAGCAGTTCTTTTTTGAAAAAAAGAACCAAAAAACTTTTGCCCTGCTGGGATATGGGCGTTGGGCTGACCACGCCCCTGGACCAAGTTTAATAAAGTTTTTTTGCTTCTTTTTGTTCACAAAAAGAAGTGCTTACTTATTTCCCCAAATAATCTACATCGCCCTCCGGCAACGCTGTAGGGTGACCAATTAGTCACCTGGCACAGATGGTGGTTCTCGGCATCTGACCCAAAGGGAGCAAAGTTTTTTGCTTCTTTTGTTCACAAAAAGAAGGGCTTACTTTGCTGTTTTGCCTGTCATGATGGCCCATAGTGCGCGGCGACGGGGGTGGGGGAGGTGCCAGTGGGTGCCGAGGGTTTTGTCGGCTTCGTCCGGGGTGAAGCGGGCTAAGCCGGACCAGGGGTAGAGGGTGATTTCGCCGACGAAGAATTTATCGCCGCAATCGTAGATGTCGACGCGCACGTGGTCGAAGCCGGTGCCAATTTGTTCGGCGATGCGGATCATGTCTGCGAGTTTTTCAGGGGCCGGGAAGCTGCGGGTGAGGTGGCGGGTGAAGTACCAATCAAGGCGAGTCCAATCTGCGGTATGGAAGGCGCCGTTGCGAACCTGACCGTTTTCAATGAACACCGTGTTTATGATGGCGGTTTTGCCGTGAAACACGAATAGCCGGAGTTCTTCCGGTGCGGTACCGTTATGCAGCAGGCGGGGTTCGGCCAGCAGGCGCGGCGGGATGCCAGTATAACCGGGTTCATCATGGGTGATGCCGTAGGGGGTGGCGAGCCAGGCGGCGGCGGTGGCGCGGATGGCGGCGTGGTCGATCTTAGCTTGCGGGTCGATATGCATGACCTGGCCGCTGGCGTGGTTGCTTTTCAGCACATAAGGGGATGTGAGGCTGGCGAACGGGATATTCGCCGGCAGGCCGGACCAGAGCAGCGGGATCAGGTAATCCGGCCCGGCGCGGCTGGCGATGAAGCCGCGTACAGCGAGTTTGTCCGACAGGGTGGTGTAGGCGGGATTATGGTCGAACAGTTTGCGCCACTGGATTTTTTCCGAATAGCGCATGGGGTTCAACAGGTTCGGCGCGCGGCCGTGGATGGTGGCGTAGCAGCTGCGGACGTGGCGGATTTTATGGATCAGGCGCCGCATTTGGTGAGCCCGGTGGGGGTCGAACCCACGGCCATTCGATTAAAAGTCGAATGCTCTACCACTGAGCTACAGGCTCGCCGTTGCAGGGGTGACAAATAGAATTATCGACGGTTCGTCAAGTGAGGCAGGGGGGATCTAGCCGGCCATGGTCATTTTGATGATGGCGTCGGGGTCCGTCACGCTGCCGGACTGGCCGATGCCGGGTTTGATTTTCTGCACGGCCTCCATACCGGCAGTGACCTGGCCGACGATGGTATACTGGCCGTCGAGGAAAGTGGCGGGAGCGAGACAAATGTAGAACTGGCTGTTGGCGGAATTGGGGTCGTTGGTGCGGGCCATGCCAACCGCACCGGTGAGGAAGCTGGCGTTATTGGTGAATTCGGCGGGCAGGTCCGGCAGGCTGCTGCCTTGAGTGCCGGTATTGCTGCGGTCGCCGGTCTGGGCGACGAAGCCGGGGATGACGCGGAAGAACTGGCAGCCGTCGTAGAAGCCCTGGGCGGTGAGGGTTTTGATGCGCGCGGTGGCCAGCGGGGCGAGGTCCGGGCGCAGGATGATGGTGACCTCGCCGTATTTCAACTGCATCAGCACGGTGTTGGAAAGGTCGGCGGCAGTGGCTGGTTCGGTCATGAGGGTTTCCATTATGAGGGGGGCGGCTACGGCAGCCCCGATTGAGGTGCGGGTTAAGCGGCGGCGGGTGAGCATGCAGAGCCTCCTTTATTTTTTGTTAAGGCGGTCGAGAGTGCGCCGGTAGGTGAGCGGCGGGACAAAGGAGGAGATGTCGCCGCCGAGGCGGGCGATATCCTTGACGAAGCGGGACGAGATGAACTGGTGATGTTCGCTCGCCATCAGGAACATGGTTTCGATTTCAGGCGCGAGGCGGGCGTTCATGCCGGCCATCTGGAATTCGTAGTCGAAATCCGAGACCGCGCGCAGGCCGCGCACGATCATTTTGGCGCCGAGTTCCTTGGCGAAGGCGATCAACAGAGTCTGGAACGGGCGGACCTCGATGACAGTGCCGGTTTTGGCGGCGATGGCGGTGGTTTCGGCACGCACCAGCTCGGCCCGCTCCTCCAGCGGAAAGATCGGGCCTTTGCTGGGGTTGATGGCAACCCCGATGACGAGCCGGTCCACCAGCCGGGCGGCGCGGGTGATGATATCGATATGGCCGTTGGTTATCGGATCGAACGTGCCGGGATAGAGCGCGATGCGGGGGGTTGCCTCAGCCATCCTCGCCCTCCTGCTCGACCACCGGGAAGACGCTCGTCACGCGTTCGCCGTTATCGACCCGGAACAGGGTAACGCCCATGACGGTGCGGCCGGTGATGCGCACCTGGTCAACGGGCACCCGGATCAGGCGGCCGTTATCGGTGACCAGCATGACATCGTCACCGGTACAGACAGGAAAGCTGGCGGCCACGGATTTGCCGTTGCGCGCACCGAGCTGAATGTTGGTGATACCCTGCCCGCCCCGGCCGGTGACGCGGTATTCATAGGCCGAGGTGCGTTTACCATAGCCTTCATCGGTGACGGTCAGCAGCACTTCCTCAGCTGCAGCGAGTTCTGCGATGCGGTCTTCGGGCAGGGCGATGTCGGTGACCGGCTCTTCCGTCTCGGTGGCGGCATCGGCTTCGTCGTCGCCGTTGCGGCGCTGGGCGGCGGCGTATTTGAGGTAGGCGGCGCGTTCGTTCACATCGGCCTCGACATGGCGCAGTACCGACAGGCTGATGACCTCATCGGCGGCGGCCAGACGGATGCCGCGTACACCGGCGGAGTCGCGGCCGGTGAAGACGCGCAGATTGTCGTCGGTGATCTGAAAGCGGATGCAGCGGCCCGCCTTGCTGGCGAGGAAGACGTCATCGCCGCTGCGGCAGGTGGCAACGCCAATCAGCCGGTCGCCGTCGTCCAGCTTCATGGCGATCAGCCCGGCGGCGCGGACGTTCCTGAAATCGGCGAGCTTGTTGCGGCGTACCCCGCCGCTGGCGGTGGCAAACACCAGATGCAGGTTTTCCCATAAGGATTCATCCTGCGGCAGCGGCAGCACGGTGGTGATCTCATCGGCGCCGAGTTCGGGCAGCAGGTTGATCAAAGCCCGGCCCTTGGCGGTGGTGGTGGCTTCCGGGAGGCGCCATACTTTCTCCCGGAAGGCTTTGCCGCCGGAGGAGAAAAACAGCACGTATTGATGGGTGTGGGCGTTGAAGCTGCGGGTGACGATGTCGTCGCCGCGGGTCGAGGTGGCGGAGCGGCCGCGGCCGCCGCGATTCTGCGCGCGGAAGGTCTCCAGCGAGGTGCGCTTGATGAAGCCGTCGCGGGTGAGGGTGACGACCATCTGGCCGGGTTCGATCAGGCTTTCGTCGTCCTGGTCGCTGTCGAGGTCCTCGATGCTGGAGAGGCGCCTCGAGTCGAGCCGGGCGCGCGCCACGGTCAGCTCCTCGCGCATGACCTCGAGGCGGCGGATGCGCGAGCCGATGATCTCCAGCAATTCGCCGATGCGGATGGCGACCTCGCGCAATTCGGCCTGTATCTTGTCGCGTTCCAGGCCGGTGAGGCGCGCCAGACGCAGCTCCAAAATACCGCGGGCCTGGGTTTCGGTCAGGCGCATGGTGTTGTCCGGCGCGATGCTGTTGCCGATGTCGTCGATCAGGGCCAGCAGGGGTGCGACGTCCTCGGCCGGCCAGGCGCGCTCCATCAGCGCGTTGCGGGCGGTGGTAGCGTCCGGGCTGGCGCGGATGATGCGGATTACCTCGTCGATATTGGCGACGGCGGTGGCGAGGCCGACCAGCAGATGGGCGCGGTCACGGGCTTTGTTGAGCTCGAAACGGGCGCGGCGCAGGATGACTTCCTCGCGGAATTCGATGAAGCAGACCAGCGCGTCCTTCAGCCCCATCTGACGCGGCCGTCCTTTATCCAGCGCCAGCATGTTGATGCCGAAGCTGGTCTGCAAATTGGTGAAACGGTACAATTGGTTGAGCACGACATCACCGGTGGCATCGCGCTTCAGTTCGATGACGATCCGCATGCCATCGCGGTCGCTCTCATCGCGCAGATCGGCGATACCTTCGATCTCCTTGGCACGCACCAGCTCGGCGATGCGTTCCAGCAAAGCGGATTTGTTGACCTGGTAGGGGATCTCGGAGACGATGATGGCGTCACGGTCTTTGCGGATCTGCTCGATGCCGGCGCGGGCGCGCAGGGTGATCGAGCCGCGACCTGTTTCGAATGCGGAACGGATACCGGCGCGACCCAGGATGATGCCGGCGGTGGGGAAATCCGGTCCCGGAACGATCTGCATCAGCTCGTCGGTGGTGATCTCCGGATTGGCGATGATGGCGAATGTGGCATCGATGATTTCGGTCGGGTTGTGCGGCGGGATGTTGGTGGCCATGCCGACCGCGATGCCGCTGCCGCCGTTGATCAGAAGATTCGGGAAGGTGGCGGGCAGGACTTTGGGTTCGGCCTCGGTTTCGTCGTAATTCGGCTGGAAATCGACGGTGTCCTTGTCGATGTCCTCAAGCAGCAGCATGGCGGCGATGCCGAGGCGCATTTCGGTGTAGCGCATGGCGGCCGGCATATCGCCGTCGACCGAGCCGAAATTACCCTGGCCGTCGATCAGCCGCACGCGCATCGAAAAATCCTGCGCCATGCGGACCGCTGCGAAATAGATCGCGCTGTCGCCATGCGGGTGGTATTTGCCCATGACTTCGCCGGTCATGCGCGCGGATTTACGGTACGGCTTATCCGGCGTGTTACCGGATTCATTCATCGCGAACAGGATGCGGCGATGCACCGGCTTCAGACCGTCTCTGGCATCCGGCAAAGCGCGGCTGACGATGACCGACATCGCGTAATCGAGATAGGAGGTGCGCATCTCGCGCTCGATATTGACCGGCTCGATGCCGCGGGGCGGCGGCTGGCCACCCGGCTCGTCGGTAGTGTCGCTCATGCTAGATCGAGTTCAAGGGAAATGGTGCGCAAGGCTGGCGCGGGGAGTCGCAGCGCCTGACGTAGTGGCTTGAATTCATTAACAAAAATATCCTGATACTGCCTTGTTTTGTAGTGATTTTTTGTACAAAAGTCAAATTGGCGACAGGCTGATATGCGGCAGCGCCGGGTGGTTGAGGCTTGTGCTCACCGCACCGGTTTGGCACGAGGGCGAACCGTTAAAATGGAGACCGGCTCATGAAATTACCCCGCCGCCGTTTGCTGAGCACCGCTTTGGCGGTACCGGCCGCCTCAGCTCTGGCGGCCGCGCCGCAGCGCTTCAACGTCATCCTTGACTGGTTCGTCAACCCGGATCATGCGCCGTTATTCGCTGCCCGGTACATCGGCGCCTATGCGCGGGCCGGGTTGGAGGTGGTGCTGACCGCACCGACCGATCCGGATATTCCGCCGCGCCTGGTGGCCGCCGGGCAGGCAGATATGGCGCTAAGTTATCAGACCGCATTATATCTGCTGGTGGACCAGGGGCTGCCGCTGCGCCGTACCGGCACGCTGATCGACCAGCCGTTGAATACGCTGATGGCGCTGCCTTCGAGCGGGATCAAGACCATTGCCGATTTCAAAGGCAAGAAGATCGGGTTCTCGGTGGCCGGCGTCGAGGAGGCGCTGATCGGCACCATGCTGGCGACCGCGGGGCTGGGTTTGCAGGATGTCACGCTGATCAACGTAAATTTCGCACTGGTGACCTCGCTGCTGTCGCATGAGGTGGATGGGGTGATCGGCGGCTACCGCAATGTCGAAGTGGTCGAGGTGCGGGAGAAAGGCTTCGAGCCGGTGGTGTTCCTGCCGGAGGATTACGGGGTGCCGCCTTCGGATGAGCTGATCATGCTGAGCGGGACCAAGCAGCTCGGCGATCCGCGGTTGCCCAAATTCCTCGGCGCGGTGCGGGAGGGGGCGGCTTATCTGAAGGCCCATCCGGAGGCGATGTGGCGGGATTTCATCAAGGACCAGCCAAGCCTGAACGATAAATTGGACAATACCGGCTGGTTCCAGTCGATCGGGTATTTCGCGCAAGACCCGGCGCATCTGGATGTCGGCCGCTATGAGACCTATCGCGACTTCATGCACCGGAAGAGGCTGATCAAGCAGAGCCTGCCGGTTGGCGATTACGCCGTGCAAATCACGACGTGACACCGCCGGCGCTGCGGGTCGAGCGGTTGGCGCTGCAATACGGCGGACAGAGCGTGTTCGAGGATGTAAGCTTTACGGTGGCGGCCGGGCGCTGCGTGGCGCTGCTGGGGCCGAGCGGCGTGGGCAAGACCAGCCTGTTGAAAATCATTGCGGGGTTGGAGCGGCCGTTCGGCGGCAGTGTGACAGCCTCCGACGGGCTGCCGCTGGCCGGGCGGATCGCCTATATGGCGCAGCAGGATTTGCTGTACCCATGGGCGCGGCTGATCGACAATGTGATGCTGGGCGCGCGGCTGCGCGGCGAGCGGACCGAGCGCGAACGAGCCTTGCATCTGCTGGAGCGCGTGGGGCTGGCGGGGCGCGCGGCGGCGCTGCCGGCGGAGCTTTCGGGCGGGATGCGCCAGCGCGCTTCTCTGGCGCGCACTCTGTATGAACAGCGCCCGGTGGTGCTGATGGACGAGCCGTTTTCAGCGCTCGATGCGCTGACGCGCAGCCGCATCCAGGACCTGGCGGCGGAACTGCTGGCCGGGCGGACGACGTTGCTGATCACGCATGATCCGTTGGAGGCGTGCCGGCTCAGTCATCATCTGCTGGTGCTGGCCGGTGCCCCGGCGCAACTCGGGACCCCGATTGCCGTGCCGGGCGCGCCGCCGCGGGCCACCGATGATGTGGATTTGCTGCACACCCAGGGGCGGCTGCTGAAAATGCTGAGCGCGATGGCGGCATGAGGCTGCTCAGGCCGGTGATTACGGTGCTGGTGTTTCTGGCAATGTGGTGGGGTGTTACCGCCCTGACCACGGTGCCGGGTTACATGCTGCCGCCGCCGGCCGCCGTGGCCGTGGCCGTGCGGGATAATGCCGGTTTTCTGTTGCAGAATACGATGGTGACGCTGGCGGAGATTTTGGCGGGGCTTGGGCTTGGCGTGGCGTTCGGCGCGGTCGCGGCGCTGATCATGGCGGTGTTCCGGCCGGTGCAAAGCTGGCTGATGCCGCTGCTGGTGGTCAGCCAGGCGATCCCGGTGTTTGCGCTGGCGCCATTGCTGGTGCTGTGGTTCGGCTTCGGCATGGCCTCCAAGATCATCATGACGATACTGGTGATCTTTTTTCCCGTCACCGCCGGGCTGGCCGACGGCTTGCGGCATACCGAGCCGGGCTGGCTCGACCTTGCGGCGACCATGAACGCCTCACGCTATGCAGTGCTGCGCCATGTGCGGCTGCCGGCGGCAATGCCTTCGTTTGCCTCCGGCCTGCGGGTTGCCACAGCACTGGCGCCGATCGGGGCGATCATCGGCGAATGGGTGGGGGCGTCTTCCGGTCTCGGTTATGTGATGATCCAGGCCAATGCGCGGATCGAAACCAGCCTGATGTTCGCAGCCCTGCTCGTGTTATGCGTGGTCGCGGTGGCGCTGTACGTGGCGGTCGACCAGAGTTTAAGGAAATTACTGTACTGGCTGCCCAGAGCGGTTTCATAAAGAATGAAACCGCTCTGGCTTTATTTTGGCGAGCAATTTCATCTAACGGGATGTCGTGTGAAACAGTTGAAAGCCTATCTTGCCGGACCGGATGTGTTTTTGCCCGATGCCGCCGGCAATGCGGCGGCGAAGATTACCATCTGCGCGCAGCACGGCATCATCGGGCGGGCGCCGTTGAATGATGATGCCGAGGCGCTGGCGGCATTGGACGACGCGGCGACGTGGCGGCTGATCTACCGGCAAAACATCGCGATGATGGAGACGTGCGACATCGTCATCGCCAATCTGACGCCGTTCCGCGGGGCTTCCGCGGATGCCGGCACGCTGATCGAGGTGGGGTGGTTTCTCGGCCGGGGCAAGCCGGTATTCGGGTATTCCAACACCGCCGATTTATTCGACGCGCGCAGCCGGCAGCAGGTGGCAGCGATGGCGGACCCGCTGCCGGGCCTGGCAATCGAGGGCTTCGGGCTGCCGGATAATCTGATGATCGCCGGGGCGGTGAGCTATGGCGGCGCACAGCCGATTACGCTGCCACCGGATGGCATCAACCGTGCTTTCGATGCGCTGGAGATGTTTACGCTGTGCGTGGCCGGGGCAGCTAAGCAAGCCCTGCTTTTTTACAAAAAAGCAGCAAAAAACTTTTGATCCGCTTCGCGAGGGCGTTTGGCCGACAGCGCCCCCGGACCCGGCAGAAAATTTATGCTGGGGCATGGGCTTTGACGATGACAACGCCCATGCCCCAGATTCATAAAGTTTTTTTGCTTCTTTTTGTTCACAAAAAGAAGTGCTTTCTGACTTCAATAATTGAACTGATACGTCAGCCCGACGCTGCTGGTTTCGCCGCCGCCGCCGCCTGAGGTGCCGGTGGCGGTTTGCAGTTTCAGGCCTTTGTACAGGTTGACTTCCACCGTGGCCTGGGTGCCGCCGCCGGCGACCGATTGGGTGGCGCCGACGTAGACGCCGGGGGCGACGTAGCGGCCGGCCTGCAGGCTGGGGGCGCCGCCGTTCTGGCCGCCGCCGAGGGAGAGTTCGTCGAGGCCGAGGGCGTTGCGCACGCCGCCCAGCGGGTCTGAGACTGCGCCGCCACCAACACCGGATAACGAGGCCAGGGCGGCGGCCAGCGAGGCGGCCTGGAACGGCGAGAGGTTTTGCGTGCCCTGGCCAAACAGCAAATGCGCCAGCACTTCATCCGAGGGCAGTGGCGGGGAGCTGGTAAGGGTGATGGTGGGTAAGGCCGCGGTGCCGCCGATGATCAGCGTGGCGGTGGTGGTGCCGGTGGTGGTGGAGGCTTCGAGATCGAGCGTGGGGGTGAAGCCGGCGCCGTTGAAGCTGACGATGCCTTTGGTGAATTGCAAATTCTTGCCGCCGAGGGACAGGCTGCCGCGGATCAAAGTGAAGCCGCCCTCAGGGATCGGCTGGGCCGCGGTGCCGGAGATATTCACATGGCCGCCGAGTTCGACGAACAGCCCGTCGCCGCGGATGAAAATCTGGTTGCGGGCGTGGATCAGCAGGGCGAGGCCGATATCCGGCGGGGGTGGCGGGGCGGGCAGCGGCGGGGCGCCGCGGTTGATGATGGGCAGCACGGCGACCGCGGGCGGCAGGGATTTCGGGATGTTGATATTGGCGTTGTCGATGGTGACTGTGCCGCCGAGAGCCATGTGGCCGCGCAATGCGCCGTTGAGTGTAAAAGCGGCGTCCAGGGCTTCGGTGATCAGATCTGAGGCGATGGGTGTGGCGTTTTTGGCGTCCAGGGTCAGGGCGATCGGCAGGCTGGGGTGGCCGAGATCGACGGTGCCGTGGCCAGAGATGCTGCCCTTGCCGGCGGTGGCCTGCAAGGCTTCCAGCGTGAGCTGGCGGCCGGCGGCGGTGAGCCTGCCGGCGATTTGCGTCAGGTTGAGGCCGGAGCCGATGTTCTGCACCGAGCCGCCGGCCAAGGTGACGGTGCCGTTGGCGAGCGGGGCGCGGGGGGTGCCGGTGATGACGAGGTCGGGCGTGATCAGGCCGCGCAATACGGTGCCGTGAACGGCAAGAATGGGGTCGAGCAGGCGTAAATCGGTGCGCCCGATGAGAGCGAGGTCGAGCGGGCCGGTAGCGGTGAGCGGAACGCTGCCGTGGGCGGCAAGGGTAGCGTTGGGGCCGAGGGCGAGGGCGGCGGCCAGGCTGGCGGTGCGGGGGCCGATGGTGGTGGCAGCGGTGAGATCGGCGGGCGGCAAGGCCGCAGCGCTGCCGGTGGCAAGGTGGATGGCGTTGGCGGTGAGTGTCGCGGTACCGCGCGGGGCCTGTAGCGTGCCGGTCAGGGTGGCGGCGGCGTCGAACGTGCCGGTGGCGGCCAGGCTGGGAGCGGCGATGCGGGCAAGGCTTACCGGCAGATCATGGATGGCGATGGTGGCGGCCAGACGGGGTGAGACGATGCCGTTAAGGGCGATGCTGGCGCCGTTCAGGGCGAGATGCAGGTGCTGGATGGTGAGGTCAGGCCGGGTGAGAACCACAGCGGGGCCTTGCAAGGTGGCGTTCAGGGTTTTCCAGCTGGCGCTCAGGCTGGTCAGGGTGGCCGAGCGGGCGTTGAGATCGACGGTGCCACTGGCGGCGAGACGGGCTGCGGCACCCAGAAGCTTGGCCAGAGTGGCGTTCAGTTGCACGGCGATGGCGGCGAGCGGGCCTTTGGCTTGCAGGTTTGCGTTGATGGCGCCGAGCTGTTTGTCGACCATGAGATTGCCGGCGGTCAGTTCAAGCGTGAAATCCTGCTGGGTTTGATGCGCGAAGGCGCCGCGCAATCTGCCGCCGAGGGGGATGGATTTGGGAACGAAGCGGGCGAAATCCGCAAGCCGGGTGACGGCGAAGGTGGCGGTGCCGGTGGGCAGCGTGTCGCCGGTGTCGAGCAGCAGGTTGGCCTGCAAAGTGAGGGATTTCCAGCTGGCCTGGTTGATATGCACGGTGGTTTTTGCGGCGTCGCGGGTAAAACCGGCATCCAGCGCGAGGGTGGCGGCTTCGAGCTGACCGCTGCCGTGCAGGATCCCGGTGGGGGCGCGGGGTAGATGGGCGGCGTCCAGCGTAACGGTGAACGGGCCGGAGGGGATGGCGGGGTCGGCGATGCTGCCGGTGATGACGGCGTGGGTGGCGAAATCATGCGTGGTGCCGCTGATGGTGGCGTCGGTGGCGATGCCGCCGGTCAGTGCCGGGGTGAGGTCGTGCACGTCACGCAAGACGAGATGGGTGGTGAGTGCGATGTGCTGGCCGTTGATGGCGCCATGGGCGGTGGCGGTGAGGCCGGTGCCGTCGAGGGCGAAATTCTGCACCGCGATGTTGCCGCCCGAGAGGCTGACAGCAAGGGCCAGATGGGCGGTGCCGAGAAGTTTGCCGAAATTATCCGGGGCGGCGGTGAGGGTGAAGCCGCCATCGAGCGCGACCTCGGTGGTGGTGGCGTGGCGGCTGGCGAGGAGGTGCAGGGTGGTGGCGCCGGCGATGGTCTGGTTGGCGATGGCGGCGAATGGTGCCAGCGCAGGGATGGTGAGGACGAGGTCGGCGCGGGGGGCGTCGGGATCGAGGGCGATGGTGCCGTCGGCGGTGAGGCGGGCGGCATCGAGGGCGGCGTTTAGGTTCAAATCAGCGTTGTCGCAGGGGCCGGCAAGGATGAGGTCGAGCGCCAGCGGGCCTGTGAGGTGTGGGGCAGCGTAATGGCCGATCAGCCCGCCTGGTGGCTCGGCGATATGCAGGCTGGCGGCGACTGCCTGGTGATCGAGTGCGGCGGTGAGGCGGTACGTGCCGCCGTCATCTGCGGTCGCGACGATGGTGGCGCTGCCTTGGGTGAGGTTAGGCACATCGGCGCTGCCGGTGACGGCGAGCCTGGCGGGCTGGCCGGTGAGGGCGGCGCCGAGCGCCAGATGCTCGATGCCGAGATGGCCGAGGATGAGATGCAGGTTGGGTAGGCTGGGAGAGGATTTGCCGGATGGCGCGGCCGGTACCGGCTGGCGGGAGATGGCGATGCTGTCGGCCGTGAGGGCGGTGATCTGCAGGGTGCGGGAGAGCAGTTTTTGCGGCTGCCAGCGCAGTTCCAGATGTTGCGCCGTGAGGTAGACGCCGTGAGGGTCCGACATTGTGGCGGCGGCGATTTTGAGATCGGCGGGGAAATGGCCGCCAAGGCCGGTAATAGCGATGCCGGGCCCGGCGAATTTGTTGATCTGGGTGACGGCCAACTCGCGGCCGGTGCGGGAATTCAGGGCGATGACCAAAGCGATGGGGGTGGCGATGACGAGCGCCAGCAGCAACAGCAGCAGGCGCAGGGTTATTTTGCTCAAAAAGCTTCTCCCAGCCCGATATACAGCGCGAAGGCGCCGGAGCCGGTGGTGCGGTTGAGCGGAACGGCGGCATCGACGCGGATCGGCCCGATGCCGGTGTAATAGCGCAGGCCGAGACCCGCACCTTCATGCAGCGTGCCGCTGAAGGGACGGCTGTTGGCGCTGACCTGGCCGGCATCGACAAACGGCACGATGCCGAAATTCTTGCCGATGCGCTGGCGGAATTCGATGGTGGCGGCGTCGATCGCGGTGCCGCCCTCGGGGATGCCATCGGCAAACAGCGGCCCGATGGTCTGGTAGGTGTAGCCGCGCACCGTGCCGGTGCCGCCGGCGTAGAAGCGCTGGTCCGGCGGGACCTGGAATTGCGAGGCACCTTGGATGGAGCCGAGCAGACCGCGCAGGGCGATGATGCCGCGGGCCTGCGGCTCCACGGCCAGATAGGTGGAGGCGGCGGTCTGGGCGATGACGAAGACGCCAACGCCGCCGACCACCGGCTTGGTCGGGGTGAAAGTGACACTGACGCGCACGCCCTGGGTCGGGGCCAGCAGGGCATCGGTGGTGTCGTAGGCCAAGGTGATGGGCAGCTGGGCCAGCACGTAGTTGCGATGCGTGCCCTCCTGGGCGACCTGTTCGGTGACGAAGCCGAGTCCGTAGCTGAATGTAAGATGCGGGGTGATGGGACGCGACAACTGGGCATTGGCCAGCAGGGCCGTGCGGTCATAGGCGGTGAGGAATTCCCGCAGGCCTTCCAGGGTGACGCTAAGAGTCTGGCCGCGTGCGTAATAATCCGGTTTCTGGAACTGCGCTTTCAAATCATAGCCGGGCGAGGTGGTGCCGGTGCCGCCGAGGCCGTTGGCGGCGGCGGTGGTGGTGAGGGTTTCGGCGTGGCCGAAGACGTTGCGGTCCTCCCAGGAGGCGCTGATGGTGATGCCGGTATCGGTGGCATAGGCGCCGCCGAGACTGACGGCGTGGCGTTTCTGCTCGACCAGCCGGAAGGTGACGGGGACTTCGCCCGGCGGGCTGGGGGCGGTGGCCGGGTTTGCGGCCACGCTCGAGAAGACGCCCAGGCTGAGCAGGGAATCGCGGGCCGCGGCCAGGCTGGTATCCGCATAGGGCTGGCCGGGGCGCAAGCCGATGTGGCGGCGCAGGAAGGCAGCGTTCATGCGCTGCAGGCCGTCGAAACGGATGGCGCCGATATCGACGCGCGGGCCGGCCTGCACGGTATAGGTGACATCGAGGGTGGCGGTGGCGCCATCGGCGATGGCCAGCGGCTGGCTGACGGTGGCGAAAGCGTAGCCGGCATTGTGCAAGGCGGTTTGCAGGCTGTTGGTGACCTGCAGGATCGGCACGGCGATGGCGGGCTGGCCTGTTTTGACCAGAACGCCGGTGCCAAAGCCGGGCGGCAGGCCGGGGATGTTGACCTGGCCCAGATGGTAAAGCGGACCTTTTTGCGTGGCGATGAGCACTGTGACCGGCGGCGCGGCGGGGGCGGTGTTCAGCGTATCAAGCAGGGCCGGATCGTCCAAAGCCTGGCCGGCGATGCTGATGGTGGTGCTGCCGGCATCATAGCCCAGGCTGTGCAATACGGTGGCAAATTTCGCGCGATCCGCCTGGGCGCGGCCGATCAGCGCAAAGGGGGCGGCGGGAAGTTTTTTTTGCAGGGCGACAAGGCTGGCGCTCTGCCTCAACAGATCATCGAGCGCGGCATCGCCGCTGGGGGTGAAATGGACGGCGTAGGGTACCGGGTCGGCAGGCTGCGCCGTTTGCGGCGCAAACAACAGGGCAAACACCAGCATATATCTGCCGCATTGTCCTGAAATCGGTCCACAAACCCGCTGTGCACAGCTGCCGGTGCGGGCCAAGCGAGGGTCTGGGCTTTACGCGAGGGTTTCGGCGAACAGCTCGTGCATGGCAGCCCAGGCCAACTTATCCGACTCAGGATTATAGCGCAGGGCTTCCGGGCGGCCGATTTTATCGGCGTTGGGGTTGGTGAAGCTGTGCACCGTGTTGCCGTAGAGGTGCATCTGCCAATCGGCCTGGGCGGTGCGCATTTCGGCTTCGAAGGCGGTGCGCTGCTCATCGGGGATAAAAGGGTCGTCGGCACCGATGCAGACCAGGATGCGCGGCTTGATGGCGCCGGGGACGCTGGGCGGTGATTTGGTGGCAAGGCCGCTGTGAAAGCCGGTGACGGCTTTGATGGCAGCACCGGCGCGGGCCAGTTCCAGCGACATGGTGCCGCCGAAACAAAAGCCGATGGCGGCGATGCGGGCGGCATCCACCTCCTTGCGAGCGGTCAAAGCGGTGAGCGCGCCCTGGGCGCGGGCTCTGATTTTATCCGGCGCCTGGGCCAGCTCGCCGATCAGGCCCATGATTTGTGGCATATCGTAGAACACCTGGCCGTCACCGTGCAGATCGCAGGCCAGGGCAACATAGCCTTCGGTGGCGAGCCGTCTGGCGCGGGAGAGGGCGTGATCTTCCAGGCCGGGAGCTTCAGGGAACACCAGCACGCCAGCCAGCGGCTGTGACGCCGGTTCGAAGAACAACTGACTTTTCATGTTTAATCCGTCGGCTTCATAGCTGATAATTTCGTGTTGCATGCGAGGCTCCCTTCGAAGTTTCAGATACTGTCGCGCCGTAATGGCATGGTCATGCAATGGACGGAACCGCCGCCGCGGGCGAATTCATCCAGCTCCGGGTCGTACACTGTCACACCCTCGGCGCGCAACGCCGCATTCAGGCGGGTGGAATGCGCCGGTGAAACGACGCGATCATCGCCGAGCGCCAGCAGATTGCAGGACATCGCCATCACCTCGGCGTAAGACGCGCGGATCACGGCGATCTGGCGGTCGTTGAGCCAGGTCTCGAAGGCCTCGCCCAGCACATCTATGCAGGCGACGGCAAGGCGGGGCGTGGCCATGCAGAACAGCACGTCCAGGTGCAGGAAATGTTCAGCGAACGGGACCAGGCGGGTCTCCCAGCCGGCGGCCGCGAACCAGGCGCAGAATTGCTCAGCCCCGGCGCGGCTGGTGCGCACGCCGGAATAGCCGACCAGCAACAGACCGGGACGGATGATGTGGATGTCCCCGCCCTCAACCGTGCCGGCGGTGGTGTATTTCCAGAAACCGCCGTGCTGGGCATGGAAGTTTAACAGCGACGCATATTCGCCGCGGCGCTGCGGCATGGCGAGCGTGGTGAGCACCGGACCCCAGGGCGTGGTCTGCGAGGAATCGCGCGTGTAGACCTGATACGGCAGATGCGGTTCCGGCACCGTGTAATGCAGGGCCACGCCAGCCTGCGTCAGCGCCTGCTCCAGTTGCTGATACTGCGCGTGGCGGCGCTGCGGGTTTGCCGGAGCACCGGAGGTGAGAGTGGCATGAGCGACGGCGTTGGTGTCGATCCAGTGATAGTTGACCGGCGGGCACAGCAGCACATCGCGCAGAATGCCGGTTTCGGAATCGACATTCCAGGGCATCAGGAAGCGCTTCTTTTTTGAAAAAAAGAAGCAAAAAACTTTTGCCCTGCTGGGGCATGGGCTGGGTCGCGCCAACGCCCCAGGTCCAGATTAAAAAAGTTTTTTTGCTTCTTTTTGTTCACAAAAAGAAGACGCTTCCTTACCTCGCTCACGCGGCTTTTTTCACAACCAGCCCCTGGGCGATGAGGATTTCGGCGATCTGCACGGCGTTCAGCGCCGCACCTTTGCGCAAATTGTCGGCGACGCACCAGAAGGCCAGGCCGTTTTTGACGGTGGGGTCGCGGCGGATGCGAGAGACGTAGACGGCGTCTTCGCCCTGGCATTCGGCGGGAGTGATGTAGCCGCCGTCTTCGCGGGTGTCCTGGACGATGACGCCGGGGGCGTGGCGCAGGGCGGCGCGGGCTTCGTTCACGGTGATGGGATTTTCGAATTCGACGTGGACGGCTTCGGCATGGCCGATGAAGACGGGGACGCGCACGCAGGTGGCGATGACCGCGATGTCCGCCCCGAGAATTTTTTTGGTCTCCACCGCCATTTTCCATTCTTCCTTGGTGGCGCCGTCATCCATGAAGACGTCGATCTGCGGGATGACGTTGAAGGCGATGTTTTTCGGGAATACCTGCGGCGGATTTGTATCGTTAACATAATGGACTTTGGTGTTGGCATGCAGCTCGTCCATGCCTTCCTTGCCGGCGCCGGAGACGGATTGGTAGGTGGCGACGACAACGCGTTTGACCTTGAATTTATCGTGCAGGGGTTTGAGCGCCACCACCATCTGGATGGTTGAGCAGTTCGGGTTGGCGATGATGTTGCGTTTGGTATGGAGCTTGACGGCTTCGGGATTGACTTCGGGGACCACCAGCGGGATCTCCGGGTCCATGCGGAATTGCGAGGTGTTGTCTATGACGATACATCCGGCAGCGGCGGCGCGCGGGGCGTGGATGGCGGAGATGGCGGCACCGGGTGAGAACAGCGCGATGTCCCAGCCGGCGAAATCGAATTTATCGAGGTTTTTGACGGTAAGAACCTGATCTTCGCCGAAGGAGACCTGCGAGCCTGCGGACCGGCCGGAGGCGACGGCGGCGATTTCAGAGATTGGGAAGCGGCGCTCGGCGAGGGTTTTCAGGATCTCGCGCCCGACAGCTCCGGTAGCACCCACGACCGCAACCCTGAAAGACATGTCTCTGCTCCTCAATGAGCGCTGTGGTTAATCCTTTGGCACAGAGCCGGCAAGCCAGCTTGTTGCACGGCTGGGTTTCTGGCAGGTTTGGGCAATATTAAAGGAAGCAACAGCTTTTTTGAAAAAAAGCTGCGCAAAAAACTTTTGGACACAGGAGCCGGGAGTTTGAAACGCCAATGCCCCAGATTAATAAAAGTCTTTTTGCTTCTTTTTCTTCAGAAAAAGAAGTGCTTCCTTACGACCGACTCCCTTAAATAATGGAGGATGCGATGGAAAATCCGGTGCTGGTGCGGCGCGAGGGCGCGGTTCTGGTGCTGACGCTCAACAGCCCTGCCCGGCTGAACGCCTGGAATTTGGCGATGTTCGAGGGGTTGAGCGCCGGTTTGCGGCAGGCGGCGGCGGATGCGGCGGTGCGGGTGGTGATGCTGACCGGGGCGGGGCGGGCGTTTTGCGCGGGTGCGGAGCTGGGACAGGATTTAGGCGGCAGTGCGGCTGACCTTGGGGCGCTGATCGAGGCTTATTACAATCCGATCGTCAGGCAGATGGCGGCGCTGGAGATGCCGATCGTGGCGGCGGTGAACGGGGTGGCGGCCGGGGCCGGGATGAACCTTGCTTTGGCGGCGGATATCGCGGTGGCAGCGCGCTCGGCACAGTTTACCCAGGCGTTTGTCAGGATCGGGTTGATGCCGGATGCGGGGGGCACGTATTTTCTGCCGCGCCTGGCCGGACAGGCGCGGGCGCGGGCGCTGGCCATGCTGGGCGAGACGATCAGCGCCGATGAGGCGGCGGCGATGGGGCTGATCTGGAAGGTGTACGAGGATGCCGGTTTCATGACCGAGGCGTTGACCCTGGCGAACAATCTGGTAGCCCGGCCGGCGCTCGCCTTGGCGGCGATGAAACGGGCATTTGCGGCCTCCGCGAGCAATAATCTGGACGACCAGCTGGTACTGGAGCGGGATTTGCAGCGCGAACTTGGGCGATCAGCCGATTTTGCCGAAGGGGTGCGGGCGTTTCTCGAGAAACGCCCGGCTGTGTTCAATCGTTAGCCGGATAGGTGGCCATCAGGCGTTTCTGGTGCCGCCAGAGCTTGAACAGCCGCCATAAGCCGACCGGCTGCAATCCGGCTTTGCGCAGTTTGGCACCGATGCGGAAAGATTCGCCGTAATGGAAGAATTGCGCACGGTAGGCGGCAAGGATGGTCATTACCGGGTCCCAGATATGGGTGGCTTCCGAACCGCTGCCGTTGAATTCGATGATTTTGAAATTCTGTCCGGCGCGGAGGTCGGCCAGAGTGCCGTAGCGCAGGTCGATGCGGGAGAAATACAAATCCGGCACATCCCGGGCGATGGCATCGATGGCGGCGATCAGGGCCGGGGTGACGATGTCGTGCCCGTCCTTGAAAGTGGAACCGCGGCAGTGATTGCCGACGAACACCAGGCGGACCGCCTCCCCCGGCGCCGGTATCTGCTCGGCTTTGGCACCGAGCTTGGGCAGCAGCAGATGGGAGACGGCGGCGAGCCGAAGGTCGGCGGCGATTAAAGAGCGGATGCTGGCAGCACCGTTGCCGATCACGGTCGGGGGATATTTCAGCGTGACCGAGGTGATGCGGCCGGTGGCTTCCTCCGGGTGGCGGATGTAGAAAATACCGGCTTCGCCAGGCAGCGTGACCAGGGCTTGCAGCTGCAGGCGCGTGGCACGGGGGTAGGCGGTGAGATAGGCCGCGAGTGCCTCACTGTCCTCGATGATCCGGACGCCGACGCCGTTGCAGCTCATATCCGGCTTGGCGACGACCGGGTAAGTAAGGGCAGCGCGGGCCATTTCAGCCTCGGCGCGGCGGACATCGTGGCTATCCTGATGGCCGGAGGTGGTAAAGCCGGCGTAGTCGGCGATCCAGGCCCGGGCGGTGGGGCCGGCGAGGTCCAGTATGTCGTTTTTGGACTCCCCGCAAATGCCGCCGGCGGCGATGCGCGGGTTGGCGAGCGAGGGTAAGGTGACGCTGCGATGGCGGATGGATTGCAAAATCCAGTAGACGACGACCGGGGCGTAGAACAGCCACCCCGGCCAGAATTCAAAAAAGGACACCGGGCTGCCGCCGCTGCGCCCGGTGCGGGACAGGCGGCTGCCAAGGGTGCTGGAACCGATGCTCAAAAAATCAGGCTTTTGAATGTGAGTTCAGATGTGAGACTTTCGAGGCATCGCAGCAGGCTCATCAGGAGGTCCTTTTTTCGTAGAGCTTCGCCGCAAAACGTCCGACAAACAACAGCAGGATACAGAATACCGCGAGTCCTGCCCAGCGCCAAATGCCGAGATAATGCATCATCAATACGCCGAGCCGCAAGCTGATGTAAAACAACAGCGAGGTCCAGACCAGCGTGGCGCCGATGGCGGCGGCGGCAAACCGCGGCAGGGAGGCGTGCAGAAAACCGAGCGTGGTGTATGTCGGCAGCCGCAGGCCGGGGATGAAACGGCTGACCAGCACCAGCGGGATGACCCGCGGCGCCACCCATTCGCGGCCGATATCCCGCCGCCGTTTACCGACCAGGCGCCTGGCCCAGGCGTTGCTGGCGGACAGGCTGCCGAGCCCGTACAGGCCGAGGTCGCCAAGGACGATGCCGGTGTACAGCGCGCCGAGGGCGATCAACAAGGTGATCGAGCCGCCAGCCACGGCCATCGCCGCGAGCAAGGTGGCGGCGTCTTCCAGTATGAAGGTGCCGAGGATGATGGTGGCGGCTTGCAGCGGTTTGCTTCCCGCCGCATGGCCCAGCAAGGCGGTGAACTCGTTGGCGATCATGAGCGGGATATCATGCGTCAGGGCGGGGCTGACAATTGGCGGCTGACAATGACGGCTTACGTCAGAATCGGATCGAGTTCGACGGCGACGCGCAAGGTGTGGCGGCCGCCGCCGAGGATGATGCCGCGCAGCGGGCTGACATCGGTGAAATCGCGGCCCCAGGCCAGGGTGACATGTTCATCGGCGACCAGCAGGTTGTTGGTGGGGTCGAAATCGACCCAACCGGTTTCAGGGCCGAGCCAGGCCGAGATCCAGGCATGCGACTGATCGGCCCCGCGGCGGTCCTCGCCCGGCAACGGCAAGGTGCGCAGATAGCCGGAGACATAGCGCGCCGGCAGGTCAAGCGAGCGCAGGACCGCGATCATCAGATGGGCGTAATCCTGGCAGACGCCGACCATGGTTTTCAGCGTCTGGGTGGCGGTGGTGGCGGTGGTGGTGACGCCGGAGCGATAATCCATGTCCTTGAAAATGCGGGTGTTGAGGTGGAGCAGGCCGGCGAGGATGGGCTGACCTGGCGGAAAGCTGGCCTGAGCGTAATCCGCCATGCCGGGGGCGAAGCGGGTCAGCCGGCTGGGCAGGCAGTATTCGGCGATATCCGAATGCCGGATCGCCAGGCGCGCGATGCGCTCCCAGGGCAGTGTGTCCTTCGGCGGTGGCGGGGCCGGCTGGTTGACATCGACGGTGGCGCTGAGCGTGACGACGAACTGCTTATGCGGCGCATTGAGTGAGACGGTGGTGGTGGCGTTGCCGAAATAGTCGATTTCATCGCGCTGGTTGTCCGGGGCGGGGGAGATTTCAAGGGCTGCCTCGCGGATGATCTGGCCGGGGCGGTTGCGCGGCAGCAGGTGCATGAAATGGGTGCCGAGTACGACCGGACTCGCATAATCATAGGTGGTGGCATGGCGCAGGCGGTAGATCATCGGTTTACTGTGCTGCCGTGGCGAGTTCTTCCTCGTCCTCGAGCTGGTGGGCTTCCGGCAGCAGGGTGAAGAAGCGGCGCTGCACACGGTCCGAAAGCTGGCGCAGGCGGGCGGCGATGCTGGCCAGGGGGGTGGCGATGTCGGCGACCTGACGGGCCAGGTCGACCGCGGCGATTTGCAGCGATTCCGCCAGGGCGGCATCCTCGTCAGCACCCAGGCGCTCCAGCGACCAGCGCAGGGCATTGCACTGAAAGGCCAGGCTGCGCGGGTTGTTGGGGTCCGCCAGCAGCATCGCCAGCACCGGGGCCGGGGCCATGATGCCGGCGTGGCGGAGGTCGTAGCTGAGGACGGAATCAGCCAGTTCGATACCGAGGGCAAGGCCGGGTTCCAGGCGTTCGACCGGCGCGTCCAGCAGGATGCCGAGGCTTTCGGCCAGGGTTTCGCCGCGCTCCAGACGCCGCCCCATTTCAAGGAACAGCCAGCCGCCGTCGCGCGACATGTTTTCCGAGGCGATGCCGGCGAAAGTGGCGGTGAAGCCGAGGATCACCGGCAGCGCCAGCTCCTCGTTGGGGGCCAGAGCCTCGTTGGCCTGGTCCAGGGCGAAGCGGACGGTCGAGAGCATGCTGGGACTGAACCGTTCGCTGGAAGCATTGACCAGCCGGGTGACCTCGCGCAGCAGGCCGGCGATCGGTTTGCGGCGGCCCAGCGAGCCGCGCAGCAGTTTGCCGGAGAGCGCGCCGCTGGCGAAATCCGCCGGCAGCAGCCGGGACTGCGCGAGGCAGCCGGCCATCAGGCTGCGCTCGGCCATGTCGCGCGGCAGCGAGGTGCCGGATTCCAGGCGTGGGAGTGCCAGCATCAGTAGACGGGCAGAGGATTCGAGCCGTTCGACCGAGCGGCCCAGCCAGAACAAATTATCGGCAACCCGCGAGGGCAGATGGGCGGCGGGCAGAAACGGCACACGCTCCGGCGGCTCGGCGGCCGGCACGCCGGCGATGAAATGCGGCTCCTCGGCGTCCAGCACCCAGATATCCTTCATGCTGCCGGCGGCGGTTTCATCGTCCTGATCATCAGAAGCAACATTGCCGTTCAGGGCATAGGCCAGGCCGCCCGGCAGAACCTGCCAGGAGAGGCCGTCATGCCAGGCGTACAGCCGGAACAGCAGCGGTGCCGTGACGAGTTTGGCGCCGCTGACGAACGGGACTTTGGAGGCTTTAATCAGTGGATCATCACCGTAATACGGCAGCAGCGGCGTTTCGATCAGCAGCTTGTCGAACAGCCGGTCGAAATACGGCGCGAAATCCGGATGTTCGGCGAGCGCGCTGCCGGGGGTATTCATGATGTTCAGCACGCCGGCACGGATCGCCCCGAAGGCGCCGGGGATGCCGGCGCCGACACGCCCGCCCTGCTCCAGCGGGTCGAGATCGAGACCCGACAGGCCACGGATCAAGGTAGCGACCGGCAGCAGACCGCTCAAGGTTTTGAGATGGACAGCACCGGCGCGCGCCGCGAGGTCGCCGGGTTCGACCAGCGGCACGCCGAGCGCACGGGCCAGCAGCGCGTCGTCCATGATATCGAGCGACTCGCCGTGATTGAGGGCGCCGGCGGAGAGCACGGCGATCAGCCCGCCATCGGCCTCGCGTTGCAGATGGTCGACCAGCATTTCGCGGGCCGGACGCAGGCTGCGCAGGCCGCCGGCGCGGAACAGCTCCGGCACCAGGCTGGCGGCAAAGCGGCGCAGGCTGAGAGCGTGGCCGAGGCCGGGGATGACGCCGGTGTGGTCGCGCACCACTTCGAACCGGTTATCCGGACCGCGGATCAGGTCGGCCGCGTAGAACGGCAGGCGCGGGTAGCCGAGGGGGGTTGCGGTATGCAGGCTGCGCAGGAAATGCGGTTGGCCGAACACCAGCGCCGGTGGGATCAGACCATCATACAACACGGTCTGGTGGCCGTAGACGTCATCCAGCAAGGCATTCAGCATGCGGGCACGCTGGATGATGCCGGATTCCAGCACGGCGAATTCGGCGGCGGTCAGAGGTGCCGGCAGCGGGTCGTACCGATGGCGGGAGATGGTGGCGAAGGGTGCGGCGAGGCGGACCTGGCGGTTGAGGGCGGCGGTGCGGCGGGCCAGTTCCTCGCCGCCGAGGTTGCGAACCGCTTCCATCACCGGAACCCAGGCGGTCCGCAGACGCCCGGAGCGGTCGATCATCTCATCTCTGGCGGCCACCGCATTCATCTCCGGCAAGGGTAACAGAGTGTGTTGTGGGGCGCGAGAGTGAAACAAACGAATAAGCGGTTCCTGCGAGGAATACCTGGTCGAGCGTTACCCGCTAAAATGTAAACGTCCCGGCGTCGTTCATCGCGCAGTTGCAGGCGCCGCGCTTCAATTTCGGGCCATAAAGCTCCAGATGACAGACTTGTATGGTCCGGGAGTTGCATGGCACGATGGCAAGCCGGCTGCGGCGCGCGATGCCGAGCAAGAAAGGTAAGGGATTGATGAAAACCTGGGCATATGGCGTGAACATGCCGACGAAATCGTCATGTGTCAGTGCAATCAGCGCGGTCCGGCGATGAATCACATGTTCTCGACCGCCTGGCCCGATTATGATCCCGGGCGGTATTTTTGTGAATTGACGCACCAGCGGCTGGCGGCGGGACCCGTGCCGGAATGGCTGGTGCAGCGGCTGGAAAAAATCGGCATGGCAGCGCTGCACGACCGCGCCAAGGCTGCCGAGACCGAGCTGATCGATCTCGGGATTACCTTTACCGTGTATTCGGATGCCACCGCGATCGACCGGATACTGCCGTTCGACTGTATCCCCCGCGTGCTGACCCATACCGAGTGGGCGTTGATGGAGCGGGCCTGCATACAGCGCGTGAAAGCGCTGAATCTTTTTCTCGGCGACATTTACGGGCCGGCGCATATCATCAAGGACGGCATCATTCCGGCGGAGCTGGTGTTCGGCAATGCCAATTACCGGCCGGAGATGCGGGATTTTCCGGTGCCGCACGGGACCTATGTGCATGTCTGCGGGATCGACATCATCCGTGACGAGTTCGGAGAGTTCCGGGTGCTGGAGGACAATGCGCGCACCCCGTCCGGTGTATCCTATGTGATCGAGAATCGGCATTTGATGCTGCGGGCGTTTCCGGATCTGATGTCCGGCATCCGCCTGCGACCGGTGGATGATTACGGGCGGCGGCTGCGCGCCGCGATGACCGAGATCGCACCGGGCGGGCTCGACGATCCGCAGGTGGTGCTGCTGTCGCCGGGCATCTATAATTCGGCATATTTCGAGCATGTGTTTCTGGCGCGCGAAATGGGGGTGCCGCTGGTGCAGGGCTCGGACCTGATCGTCGAGGATGAGCGGGTTTATATGCGCACCATCGACGGGCTGAGGCCGGTGCATACGATCTACCGGCGGCTGAACGACGATTTTCTGGACCCGGCGGTGTTCCGCGCGGATTCGGCACTCGGCGTGCGCGGGTTGATCGGCGCCTGGAAGGCCGGCAATGTGGCGATCGCCAATGCGGTGGGCACCGGGGTGGCCGACGACAAGGCGGTGTATGCCTATATGCCGCGCATCATCAAATATTATCTGGACGAAGAGCCGCTGATCAAGAACGTCGATACGCATATCTGCCGGGAAGCCGAGGGCCTGCAGTTCACCCTGGATCATCTGGAACATCTGGTGACCAAGCCGGTGGGCGAGTCCGGCGGTTACGGCATTACCATCGGGCCGCGGGCCAGCGCAGCCGAGCTGGCGGCCTCGCGCGCCGCCATCATCGCCGATCCGGCGCAATGGATCAGCCAGCCGATGATCGGGCTTTCGGTGGCGCCGACGCTGACCGAGAACGGCATCGGGGCGCGGCATCTGGATCTGCGGCCGTTCATCGTGACCGGCAAGGAGAGCTGGGTGCTGCCGGGCGGGCTGACGCGCGTGGCGATGAAACAGGGCAGCCTGATCGTCAATTCATCGCAAGGCGGAGGTTCCAAGGATACCTGGGTGCTGGCCGATGATTTCACTCTCGCCGGGAGCGCGCCATGAGACACGATGGGGTCCTGCTGTCGCGCGATGCCGAGGGGATGTTCTGGATGGCGCGCTATCTGGAGCGCGTCGAAAATCTGGCCCGGCTGATCGACGTGACGCAGAGCTTTGAATCGCCGGGGCGCGAGGCCGAGGCCTGGTTCGGTCTGATCCGTATCAATGCCGATGAGAAGAATTTCGCCGATCGCGGGTTTTCCGCGGATGCCGACGATGTGAAGCGGTTCTATTTGCTGGATCGCGGCAATCCGACCTCGATACCGGCTAATATCGAGGATGGGCGGACCAATGCGCGGACGCTGCGGCCGCTGATTTCGACCGAGATGTGGCGGCAGATCAATGTGTTTCATCGCTTCATCGGCCAGATTTCGGCGCATGACCTGGAGGGCGACGCGCTGTCCCGGCTGTGCACCAAAATCAAGGACGGCGTGCAGGCGCATACCGGGATCACCGAGGGCACGCTGTACCGCGACCAGGGCTGGTATTTCTACGAAATGGGGCGGCTGCTGGAGCGCGCCGACCAGACCACGCGCATGCTGGATATCAAATACACCGCCATGCTGCCGCGCGACGGCGAGGCCAAGCGCGTTGCCGAGCTGACGCAGTGGAACGCCATATTGCGGGCCGCTGCCGGCTATCATGCATTCAAGCGGCACGCCCAGGCGAGTTTTTCCGCCGAGGATGTGGTGAGGTTTCTACTGCGCGATCCGTCCTCGCCACGCTCGGCCTTGCTGTGCGTGCGGCGGGTCGAGGCGCATCTGGACGATTTGCGGCGCATTTATGGATTATCCGGCGCCAATGAGGCGATCGAGGAAGCGGAATATTTGCGTGAGCTGCTGACGGAAAAACCGATCAGCCATATTCTTGCCACTGGTTTGCATGAGTATCTGGATATTGTGCAAATCCATCTTTCAACCTTGGCCGGTGCGATCGGCCGCGGCTTCTTCAGGGACTGGCGGCCGGAAGCGGCCGGGTCGTCGCAAAGCCAAAGTCAGAGCGCCACCGGCAGCAAGGTGGAGGCGGCAGCGTGAAAGCACGGCTGGCCTGGCCGCTGGGGGTATTTACCGCGGCCTTCGCGCTACGGCTGTTCGGGCTGAGCCGCCAGCCATTCTGGCTCGATGAAGTATTCACCATGCAGCGCGCCAGCCTGCAGCCGGCGGCCCTGACGCATGATTCGTTTCTCCACCATCATATGCCGACGTTTTTTCTGATCCTGTCGCCTTTGACAATGCTGGGCGACCCGCAATTCTGGCTGCGCTTATGGCCGGCGGCGTTTGGCGCGGTATCCGTCATGCTGGTGTATCTGATCGCGCAACGCATCGCCGGGCGGACTGCCGGGCTGGCGGCGGCACTGGTGCTGGGGATGTCGCCCTCCGCCGTGGCGTTCAGCCAGGAGGCGCGGTCCTATACGATGGAAATGAGCCTGATCCTGATCGCTCTCTACGGCCTGGTGATCCTGGCGCTACAGCCGCAGACAGCCGGGCTGAAGTGGCGCGACCAGGCGATGCCGCGGACGGCATGGCTGGCGTTCGCCCTGGGGTCTGCCGCCGCGCTGGATGTTTTGGGCGATGCCCTGCCGTGGGTGCTGACCGCCAATCTGATCGGCCTGTACCTGCTGCGCCAGGCCCCGGACCGCAGAGGGTTCCTGCGCAATTTTCTGCTCGCCGATGCCGTCATCATTGCCCTCAGCGCGCCGCTCTATCTAATCATGACGATGACCATCCAGGAAAAATTCACCGACAGCGTGATGTGGATCCCGCAGCTGAGCTTTGCCAAAATATGGTATGATGTCGGATCGATCTATCTGCTGCGGATCGCCGATGCGGTGTCGTTCAATTTCGTGGATGTGCTGACGCCGCCGGCCGTGATCTGGCTGATCGACGCCGTGCTGCTGCTGGCGGTCGGGTTCGGGGCCTGGCGGTTGCGGCGCAGCCAGGCGGCACTGGTCACACTCGGCCTGTCCTTTGCGGTGCTGCCGGTCATGCTGATTGTCATTTCGATCTGGCACCCGGTGCTGCTGCCGCGCTATATGCTGTGGAGTGCGGCACCGTTCACCATCCTCGCCGGGATCGGTGCCAGTGCGATGTTGAACGCCCTGCCCCGCCGCCGCCGAGCCTGGGCCATGGGCCTTGCCGCGGTGCTGCTGGCAGTGAATCTGGCGCCTTATTACCACGCCGAGACCAAACCACGCTGGGATGTAGCCGCCCAGATGCTGGCAGCCGAAGTGAGCCAGGGCGATGTGGTGTATCTCGACGATAAAGGCGCGCTGCCGGAGCTGCGCATGTATCTGCCGTCAAATACCACCCCCATTGTGCTGAACGACGCCGTTGGCGATCTTGACCACGCCCGCCAGGCGCAGCTGCAAGGCAAACGCGTCTGGGTGGTGTACGGCCATGCCGGCCAAAGTGTAACCAACGCCGGCTGGGAGGATTTTTATCCGAAACTCTCACAACTCGGCACCCCGGCAGCCATCCAGATGGCAGGCAAGCGCATCCACATCGCGCTGTATACGCCAGCCAGCCACAGCCTGGCCGCGAATTGCGTGCTGCAGGCGAATGGAATTTGCGGGTAAGAGGAAAAAGTAAGCACTGCTTTTTTGAACCTCTCTGCGCGGTCCGATTCAGACGTGGCGGCAGCGCCGCCTCGTCATCGGAGCGCGTAGCAAAAAACTTTTGCCCTGCTGGGCATGGGGCGTTTGGCCGCCAGAGACTATAGCCAAAAGGATCAAAGTTTTTTTGCTTCTTTTTGTTCACAAAAAGAAGTGCTTTCCTTGACTTTCCTTTCCCCCTGCACGACGCAGTTTCATGGCCGAGCGATATTATACAGTGACCTGGGATCAGCTACATCGGGATGCCAAGGCGCTGGCTTGGCGGCTGCACGAACGCGGGCCCTGGGTGGGGATTGTGGCGATCACGCGGGGCGGGCTGATCCCGGCGGCGATCATTGCGCGCGAGCTGGAGTGCCGGCTGATCGAGAGTGTTTCCATCGTGACCTATGATGAGGAGGACCGCGGCGAGCCGGTGGTGACGAAGGCGCCGAGTGCGGCGGGGGATGGGACCGGGTTTTTAATCGTCGATGATCTGGTGGATTCCGGGGCGACGGCGCGAGCGGTGCGCAATTTGCTGCCGAAGGCGCATTTCGCCACGGTTTATGCGAAACCGGCGGGCAAGGATCAGGTGGATACGTTCATCACCGAGGTGTCGCAGGATACATGGATTTTATTTCCCTGGGACACCGAGCCGCAATTTGTCGCACCGCTGGCGCGCGGGGTGGCGAAATAGCTTCCATGCAGCCGAGGTTTATCGGCGCCGGGGTTTTGCGTTTGCCGGTGTTCAAGGCACCGCATCCGCTGGCGGTGCCCAGGGCCATGCTGGCGAAAGATTTATGCGAGTCTTTAGGCTGGTTGAGGCCGGAGCAATATATCGAGGCGCCGATGGCGGATGCGGCGGCGCTGATGCGGTTTCACACCGCCGATTACGTTGCGGCTTTGCAACGGGCGGAGGAAGAGCAAGATCTGCCGGAGGATTTGCGGCAGCGGTTCCGCATAGGTGCTGATGCGAATGTGATCCATCCGGCGGTGTTCCGCCGCCCGGCCACGGCGGTAGGCGGGGCGTTGCTGGCGGCGCAGCTGACGGAAACTGGCGGGGTGGTTTATGCGCCGGGGGTGGGCAACCATCATGGCCAGCCGGACCGGGCCAGCGGGTTTTGTTTTGTCAACGATGTGGTGCTGGGGATTTTGCAGTGGCGCCGGCTGGGGGTGCGGCGCGTGGCGTATCTGGACCTCGATGCGCATCACGGCGATGGGGTGGAGACAGCGTTTGCCGATGATGCGGATGTCTGCACGATCAGTGTGCATGAGGCCGGGCGCTGGCCGCGCACCGGCACGGCGAGCGCGCCCGAGCGGGGCGTGCATAATTTTCCGGTGCCCGCAGGGTTTAACGATAGCGAGATGCGGTATTTGTTGAACGCGGCGATTTTGCCGTTGCTGCGGGCGCATGGCGCGGAGGCGATTTTTCTGCTGCCGGGGGCCGATGCGCTGGCGGATGATCCGATGGCGAAGCTGGCGCTCTCCAACAATGCGCTATGGGAGGCGGTAACAGCATTAAAGGATGTGGCGCCGCGGCTGGTGGTGGGCGGCGGCGGCGGCTACAATCCGTATGCCCTGGCACGCTGCTGGGCCGGAATTTGGGCGCTACTGAATGACATTACAATACCGGATGTGCTGCCGGAGCCGGCCCAGGCGGTGTTGCGCACGGTGGCGTATTTTCGTAGTGCCGGGCGCAATCCGCCGCCCGCCTGGCTGACCACGCTGCGCGACGCCCCGCATGAGGGCTTGGTCAGGGACGAGGTGCGGCGGTTGGCAGATGGGGAGCGGTTTGCGGCATGAACAGATATTATCTCGCTGGCCTGGCGCTGTGCCTGGTGGGTAGCACCTTGGGCAGGACAGCGGCACGGGCCGATGACCCCACCGGACCGCAACCGAAGCTGCCGACCGAACAGCTCAGCATTGTCTCCGATGATGGAAAAAACCATGTGTTTACCGTTGAACTGGCGCTGACCGAGACCCAGCAGGATACCGGAATGATGTTCCGCACGGCGATCCCCGCCGCGACCGGGATGCTGTTTCCCTGGCCGCAGCCGCAGGTCTCCGAGATGTGGATGAAGAACTGTCCGGTGCCTGAGGATATGATATTCATCGGTGCCGACGGCACGGTGAAGGCGATTGCGGAAATGACCGTGCCGTACAGCCTGAAGACCATCTCGAGCGGGGTGCCGGTGGCGGCGACGCTGGAGGTACAGGGCGGAATGACCGCGGCACTCGATATCAACGTGGGCGACAAGGTGGTTGCCAAGCAATTTAACGGGGGTTAGAGCCTCCGCTCAGCGGATGGTCGCGGGGCGTGGCGCAGCCTGGTAGCGCGCTTGTTTTGGGTACAAGAGGCCCCCGGTTCGAATCCGGGCGCCCCGACCACGAGGCTACTGGAGACGAATTATTTTTTAAAAAAGTTGGTCGTAAGGAAGCACTTCTTTTTCTTCAGAAAAAGAAGCAAAAAGACTTTTATTAATCTAGGCCATTGGCGTTTGAAACTCTCGGCTCCAGTATCCAAGAAGTTTTTGCGCCGTTTTTTTCAAAAAAGCGGCTGCTTTCTTGGATTTTTAACAACCTTGATGCAGCCGGATGCTTGTGGCTCTCGGTTTTTGGTGGTTTGTGGCGGCATGTGGTGGAGGGTTTGATGCGGGCTCGAATTTTTTTGCCGCCGCGGTCGGCGATGCAGTCGGGGACGGCGAAGACGCATCGCTGGGTGCTGGAATTCGAGCCGGGGTCGAAATTCCGGGAGCCGTTGATGGGTTGGACCGGAACCGAGGATATGCTCTCAACCGAATTGCGTTTGAGTTTCGAGACGCGAGAGGCGGCGATCGCTTTTGCCGAGGCCAACGGGATTACCTATAGCGTGGAAATTTCTGCACCGCGGGTGAAGCCACCGAAATCATATACCGATAATTTCCGCGCCGATCGCAAGGAAAACTGGACGCATTAATAGGCAGGCACTGCTTTTTTTCAAAAAAGCTGCTGCTTGCTGATCATATCCGTATTATGGCACGAGCCGGCCACGGGCCGCGTCTGGGCAGGAATTGACTGGGGTCCAGGTTGATGGCGCCGGTCGCGGCGGTATCGATCAGGCTTAGCGCATCGGCGTAGAATTGTGCTGATTTCGCCAACGCGGCGTCGCGTAGTTTTGACTCTTGTTTGTTGCCGCGGGTGACGAGGGGGTTGGTGTTGATCTCATACAGGATTTCGGCCTCGCCCACGGTGCCATGATCGGCGCGGCCGTATTCGATGCCGGCGATATCGAAGGCCGGGCGAAGCATTTCGGCGTAGCGCCGGGTGGCGATGGCATCGCTTTCATCCTGAAACATTGCCTCGGTCCAGATGCCTTTGGTGCCGCCTTTGACCACCCAGCTGGTTTCGAAAACGTTGCGGTCGAGATAGATTTCGTTGCCGATGCGCATGGTGCCGTGCTTGCGCCAGATGCCCTCGGCGATCGGTTCGGCACAGAATTCCAGCACCAGCAGCAGCCGCCGCGGCCAGCCGGCGGCGGCCAAGGCAATGAGCTGCTCTTCCAGCGCCTGCTGGTCTTCGAGCAGAGCCGAGAGCGGGGGGGCATGGCCCTCCTGCAAGCGAATGAAGACCGGAAAGCGGGCCGGGTGCGGGTCGTCGTCGGCGCGGTACACGGTGAAGGGGTTGAAGCCGGCGCGGTGCAAGCTGCGCAGCAGCTCAAAGCGCGTCATCGCCCGCGCCGGGTCGTTCAGGCAGCGCAGGCCCTGGTCGCGCAGCTTGCGGTACAAATCCGCGGCGCAGCGGCATTCCCAGTCTTGCAGGCGCTCCAGATCAGTAAAGATATAGGTCGCGCGTGGCAGCTGCCGCGCCCAAAAAGCGTGGTGGTAATCCATGGCGCTTGTAGCCGGTATGTTGGATGCATAGC
Organism: Acetobacteraceae bacterium; assembly: GCA_965231175.1. Classification (GTDB taxonomy): domain Bacteria; phylum Pseudomonadota; class Alphaproteobacteria; order Acetobacterales; family Acetobacteraceae; genus Acidocella. The sequence goes on from CBDDMJ010000002.1 coordinate 808,470, forward strand.
CCGGCTTACCCGGTTCCTTGACGGTGTAATCATGGCCGGCGGTTGTCAGGTATATAATCATGCCGTTATTTTTACCTTGCCGGATTTTACGCTCGGATGGTAGCTGATGGCATCATAAAACGGGAGATTACAATGAAAACGTCAAACACGGGAAAAGCATCGCCACGTGAAGCGCTGGCCGGCAAGGATATGCTGGGATTCAACACGGCCGCCGCGGATAAACCGTCTAAAACCAACCTGGCGAAGAGCGGCAAAGGGCCGACGAACAAGTCAAGCCTCGCGAAGAGCGGCAAAGCTGCTAGCGGCAAAGGTGTCATGGGGCTTTCGCGGCGCCGCTAAACCGGTCGCCTGGGCTTGATTGATTTCGGCTTTGCGCCGGATGGCGGGCGGGCGCGGACGGTGGACGCCCGGGTGCGGAGCTGCCTGGCGGATAGTCTCGGCGAAATACTGAAGGCATGCGAGGGGCATTTGCAGTGGCCGAAGGCAGCGGCGATGCGTCTGCTGCAGCACATCCGCGCCGCCCCGGTACGGCCGGCGGTGATGGCGATTTATGCGGATCTCACCGAGGCGTTGTCTCAGGATGATCTGCTGATGGCGCAGGAGTTGCTCGACGAATTGCTGACACTTGATCCCGAGCGGCGGGGGCAGCGCATCTACACGGTGGACGATAGCCTCGGCGCGGGGCAGGCAGCACGCTATAAGCGCATGATTTCGGATGATCCGGAGGTCACGCTCGTTTTGGAGCCGTTCCCGCGGGAGGCGCTGCGGCGCGCGCGGGACGGATTCATGGAGGCGCTGGCTTTTCTGCGCACTGGGGCTGCTGAGCTGGCCGGCGAGCTCGATGTTCTGATGAACGAAATCGTACTGGTGGATAGCCGTGCCGGCGGGGCGGCGGCCGAGCTTGGTGGCGTTTCGAGCTTTTATTTATGGGGGGCGGCGTTTATCTGCCTGGGTGAACCGCCCGGCAGGCTCGCTTTGGCCGAGGCGCTGGCCCATGAGGCGGCGCATTCTTTACTGTTCGGCTTCACCCTCGGGCGCCCGCTGGTCACCAACGATGCCGAACAGCGTTATGCCTCGCCGCTGCGCGACGATCTGCGGCCAATGGATGGGATCGTGCATGCGGCCTATGTGATCGCCCGCATGACCTGGTGCATGCAACAGCTCAACACGTCCGGCCTGCTGACGGCCGCGGAGGCGGAAACGGCTGCAGCGTGGACAGCGCGCAACCACCGGGATTTTGCCGCCGCACTGGAGCTAATCGACCAGCATGCGGCCTTCACGCCAACCGGGCACGCAGCGTTTGCACCAGCGGCAGCGTGGATGCGGGAGACGTGCCTTGCAACGGGATTGGTGGGGGTTTAGCAACCCGCCATGCGCGTGGCGCCCTTAGCTCAGTCGGATAGAGCACGAGACTTCTAATCTTGAGGCCGGTGGTTCGAATCCACCAGGGCGCGCCAAATTCCCGGCCAGTCAAGTATAAGTAAGCAGCAGCTTTTTTGAAAAAAAGCTGCGCAAAAAACTTTTGATACTCTGGGACATGGGATGCGAAGCTGACAACGCCCCCGGACCCGGCATAAATTTATGCTGGGGCATGGGCGTTTTGCCGCCAGCGCCCATGGCCCTAGGGGGCAAAGTTTTTTGCTTCTTTTTGTTCACAAAAAGAAGTGCTTCCTGACTAAGCCCTAGCCCTGGCGCTCCAGCATCAACTGCTTGACCTTGCCGATGGCTTTGGCCGGATTGAGGCCTTTGGGGCAGGTTTGCGTGCAGTTCATGATGGTGTGGCAACGGTAGAGTTTAAAGGGGTCTTCAAGCGAGTCTAGGCGTTTGCCGGTGGCTTCATCGCGGCTGTCGGCGATCCAGCGGTAAGCTTGCAGCAGGACGGCGGGGCCAAGGTAGCGGTCGCCGTTCCACCAATAGCTCGGGCAGGAGGTGGTGCAGCAGAAGCACAAGATGCATTCCCACAGCCCATCGATTTCGGCGCGTTCTTCCTTGCTTTGCAGGCGCTCGCCATCCGGCGGCGGCGGCGTTTCGCTTTGCAGCCAGGGTTCGATCGAGCGCAGCTGTGCGTAGGCCTGGCTGAGGTCCGGCACCAGGTCTTTCACCACCGGCATATGCGGCAGCGGGTTGATGGTGACGGCGCCTTTGACATCGTCGATCGGTTTCAGGCAGGCCAGGGTGTTGGTGCCGTCGATATTCATCGCGCAGGAGCCGCAGATGCCTTCCCGGCAGGAGCGGCGGAAGGTCAGCGAGGTGTCGATCTCGTTCTTGATTTTGATGATGGCGTCCAGCACCATCGGCCCGCAGGCATCGAGGTCGATCTCGAAACTGTCCATCACCGGATTTTTGCCGTCGTCCGGGTTCCAGCGATAGACCTTGAATTCCTTGACACGCTTGGTGCCCGCAGGCGCTTTATAAACGGTGCCCTTGCCGATCTTGGAATTCTTAGGAAGCGAAAACTCAACCATAATCTACAAACCTCAAGGAGGGGATCAAAAGTTTTTTGCTACTTTTTTCAAAAAAGTAGCGCTTGCTTACTATCTCTACACACGCGCTCAATACACGCGCTTCTTCGGCGGAAACACCGAGACGTCGTTGCTCAGAGTCTGCATCTTCACCGGCCGGTAGGTGAGCGCGACATTGCCTTTGTCATCGCAGGTGGCGATCGTGTGTTTCATCCATTCATCGTCGTGGCGATCCGGGAAATCGTCATGCGCCTGAGCACCTCGGCTTTCCTTGCGGGCTTCCGCGCTGACCATGGTGGTCATGGCGTTGCCCATCAGGTTGTCGAGTTCCAGGGCTTCGACGAGATCTGAATTCCACACCAGGCTGCGGTCCGAGATGCTCATGTCATCAAGCCGGGTCCAGAGTTTTTGCATCTTGCCGACGCCTTCGGTCAGGCTCTTGGAGTTACGGAACACCGCGGCGTGGCCCTGCATGGTGCGCTGCAACTCATCGCGCAGGGTGGCGACCTTGGTGCCGCCTTTGGCGTTACGGGTTTTGTCGAAGCGAGCCATGCTGGCCTGACCGGCATCCGACGGCAGGTCCGGCTGGGTCATGCCGGGCTTCACGGTCTCGGCAGCGCGCAGCGCAGCGGCGCGGCCGAACACCACGAGGTCCAGCAGCGAGTTGGTGCCGAGGCGATTGGCGCCGTGTACGGAGACGCAGGCCGCCTCCCCCACCGCCATCAGGCCATGGACCACGGCGTCAGGGTTGGCAGCGGTCGGGCGCAGAACCTCGGTGTGATAATTGGTTGGAATTCCACCCATATTGTAATGCACGGTCGGCAGCACCGGTATGGCTTCCTTGGTGACATCCACGCCGGCGAACACGCGGGCGGTTTCCGAGATGCCGGGCAGGCGCTCGTTCAGGATGTCGGCACCCAGATGCTCGAGATGCAGCAGGATGTGGTCCTTATTGGGGCCGACGCCACGGCCTTCGTTGATCTCGATGGTCATGGAGCGCGACACCACGTCACGCGAGGCGAGGTCCTTGGCGGTGGGGGCATAGCGTTCCATGAAACGCTCACCTTCGGCGTTGGTGAGGTAGCCGCCTTCGCCGCGCGCCCCCTCGGTGATCAGGCAGCCGGCGGGGAAGATGCCGGTGGGATGGAACTGCACGAATTCCATGTCCTGAACCGGCAGGCCGGCGCGGATCACCATGCCGCCGCCGTCGCCGGTGCAGGTATGAGCGGAGGTGCAGGACAGATAGGCGCGGCCATAACCGCCGGTGGCCAGTACCACTTTTTGCGCGCGGAAGCGGTGAATGGTGCCGTCTTCCAGGCACCAGGCCATGACGCCGCGGCAGGTGCCTTCATTGTCCATGATCAGATCGAGGGCGAAATATTCGACGAAGAATTCGACCTCGTGCTTCAGACTTTGTTGATACAGCGTGTGCAGGATGGCGTGGCCGGTGCGGTCGGCGGCGGCACAGGCGCGCATCGCCGGTTCCTTGCCGTATTCCTTCATATGGCCGCCGAACGGACGCTGATAGATTTTGCCGTCCTCGGTACGGGAGAACGGCACGCCATAATGCTCAAGCTCGTAGATCGCCGGTACGGCTTCGCGGCACATATATTCGATGGCGTCCTGGTCGCCGAGCCAGTCCGAACCCTTTACGGTGTCGTACATATGCCAGCGCCAGTCATCCTCGCCCATATTGCCGAGCGAGGCGCCAATGCCACCTTGCGCTGCCACGGTATGGCTGCGGGTCGGAAAAACTTTGGTGATGCAAGCGGTTTTCAATCCGGCTGCCCCCATGCCGAGGGTGGCGCGCAGGCCGGAGCCGCCGGCGCCGACCACCACGACATCGTAGGTGTGGTCGATGATGTTGTAGCCGCCGATCGAAACCTTGGAAATCGCGTTCATCGTTTTAAAATCCGTTCAACCGCTCAGAAAGCCAATTTTTCAGAAAGCCAGTTTCAGAAAGCCAGTTTTAGTACCGAAACGATCGAGGTCAGAGCCAGAACGATGCAACCGCCCTTGATGAGCAGGATCGACCCGAGGCGGGTAACTTCATGGCTTACATAGTCTTCAATCACCACCTGCAAACCTAACGCCAGATGATAAAACAGCGCGAAAATGAGGCAGAGATACAGCACGGTGTTCCAGGGCTCGGCCATGAAGGCGGCCATGCGGGCGCGGTCCGCATTTTCCAGCATCAGCACCGAGGCAACGAAATACAGGGACAGCGGCAGCAGCGCGATCGCCGTCATGCGTTGCGCCCACCAGTGATGCACCCCGGTTTTGGCAGCGCCCAGGCCACGGGCGCGGCCAAGCTGGCTGCGCATGATTTTCACGGAATTATTGTCATAGCTCATGTTATTCACCAGACCAGAAACGCGATGACCCAGAAGCCAACGGTAAGGATGATTGTTGCCGCCACCACGGTCCAGCCGCTGCGGTGCATGGCGGGCAGCTCGAAGCCTTTGCCGGTATCCCAGGCCAGATGCCGCAGGCCGTTGCAGGTATGGTAGAACATCGAAGCGGTAAAGCCGATGAGGATGAGCAGGCCGATCCAGGAGGCGAAGATGGCCTGAATGATGGAGAACGCGCCGTCGCCGGTGGCCGCACAGACCAGCCAGGCGGTGAACAGCACGGTGCCGGCGCCAAGGGCGCAACCGGTGATGCGATGGGCGATCGAGGTCATGGAGGAAAGCTGGGCCTTGTAGGCGATGCCCAGCATGAACGGGGAGAGCGGGCGGCGGATCAGTTTACCGTCTGAATTGCGCCCGACCATGAGCGCCTCGCGGACATCCTTCATGGAGACAATCACCCTTTCCTGTCATCGCTCAGCGGATCCGTCCACTGCCGCCGTTTATGCTGCAGTTGCTTAGTCCGCTGATCGGACAGGGTCAATCAGGGGTTGGGGTCAGAGGAGGCGTATCTTCGGCGGCGGGGGGCGCGCTGGCAGCATGGGCTTCCAGCTGCGCCACGCGCACCTCCAGGGCCTCGGCCTGCTCGCGGGCGCGGCGCGCCAGTTCGGCCATCGCCTCGAATTCCTCACGCTTGATGAGGTCGAGCCGCCGCACCGCCTCATCGACCCGAGCGCGTACCATGGCACTGAGTTCCTCCCGCATGCCGGTGAGCGCCGAGAGGGCGCCCCCGGCAACACCGGCCAGATCGTCAAAGAATTTCGGACGCTCGCTCATCGCCTGCTCTTTCATGGATTGTGTTGCACTCATATAAGGTTGCGCATGATTATTATCACTGGTGGTTGCGGTTTCATCGGCTCCATTCTGCATGGCGCCCTGTATGCCCAAGGCCGTAACTGCGTGGTCTCGGACTGGCTGGGCGATGACGGCAAATGGCGCAATCTGCGTCACCACCCGCCGCTTGCGATTATCGCGCCGGAAACCCTGAACGACTATCTGCAAACCGTACCCTACGTGGAAGCGATCGTCCATCTCGGCGCCATCAGCGCCACCACCGCGACCGATGGCGATGAGGTGTGGGCCAAGAACGTTACGTTGTCGCAGACGCTGTGGCGCTGGTGCGCCGCGCATGGTGCGCGCTTTATCTATGCCTCCTCGGCCGCCACCTATGGCGATGGCGCGGCCGGGTTCGACGATGAATTTTCGACCGCCGCCTTGCGCCGGTTGCAGCCGCTGAACCTGTATGGCTGGAGCAAGCACGCCTTCGATTTATGGGCGGCACAGCAGGTGGAGAGCGGAGCCCCTGCCCCGCCGCATTGGGCCGGGGTAAAATTCTTCAATGTCTATGGGCCGAACGAATATCACAAGGGCAAGATGATTTCGGTAGTGAAGGTCAAGCATGACGAGGTGGCGGCCGGCGGGCCGGCGCGGTTGTTCAAGGCCGACCAGCCCGGCATGGCGGATGGTGCGCAGAGCCGGGATTTCATCTATATCGACGATATCGTGTCGGCACTGATGTTTTTGCTGACCGCACCGCAGATTTTCGGGCTGTTCAATCTCGGCACCGGGCTGGCGCGTTCCTATGCGGATCTGGCGCGCGCCGTGTGCGCGGCTAATCAGGTGCCGGAGCGCATCGCCTATATCGACATGCCTGAGACCCTGCGCGGACAGTATCAGTCCTTTACGCAGGCGCCGATGACGCGGCTGCGCCAGGCCGGCTACAACGCGCCGTTCACCTCGCTGGAAGACGGCGTGCGGGCGTATATCCAGGATTATCTCGTAAAACCAGATCCGTACCGCTGATGACGCTGCTCTGGCCGCATTTCAGTCCGGTGCTGGTGCGCATCGGCCCGTTCGCCATCCATTATTACGCTCTGGCCTATATTACCGCGCTATTGATCGGCTGGCGGCTGGTGCGCGGCTTTTGCGCTTTGCCCCCGCTGGCTGCGAGCGGCGAACAGGTGGACGATTTCCTGACCTGGGCGACGCTCGGCATCATCCTCGGCGGGCGGCTCGGGTATGTGCTGTTTTATCAGCCGGGCTATTTTTTTACCCATCCGCTGGCGATCCCGGCGGTGTGGGATGGCGGGATGAGCTTTCACGGCGGGTTTCTCGGGGTCACCATCGCCATTATCGTGTTTTGCACCCGCAACCGAATGGATGTGCTGCGCTTTGCCGACCGTATCGCGATTGCCGTGCCGATGGGGCTCTGCCTGGGGCGGATTGCCAATTTCATCAATGGCGAGCTATGGGGCCGGCCGGCGGCGGCGTGGTTTCCGTATCCGATGATCTATCCGCAATCCGGCAGCATGGTGCCGCGCTATCCTTCCGAGCTGATCGAGGCGGCGCTGGAAGGGGTGGTGCTGTTTATCATCATGCTGCTGTGCCTGCGCGCGCGCGCCTTACGTGAAAAATCCGGTACGCTGACGGGGATATTCGTTGCCGGTTACGCGATAGCACGCATCACCGCCGAGTTCTTCCGCGAGCCGGATGTGTTTCTTGGCTTCCTGCCGTTCGGCATTACCATGGGGCAGTTGCTTTCCATTCCCATGCTGCTCGCCGGTTTGGGGCTGGTCTGGTGGGGTTCGCGGCCGCGGCGCGCCGGCTGAACATGGAGCGGTTGGACGCTTTTATGGCGCGCGCCACGACGGCTTATTACGCGGCGCATGATCCGTTTGCCGATTTTACCACCGCGCCGGAAATAACCCAGGTGTTCGGGGAATTGCTGGGGGGCTGGGCGCGCGTGACCTGGGAGATGATGGGAGCGCCGGATGATCTCATACTGGCGGAGGCCGGCCCCGGACGCGGCACGCTGATGGCCGATGCGCTGCGGGTATTTCCGCATGCCAATGTGCATTTCATTGAAACCTCGGCACGGTTGCGGGCCGCACAGAGGCAGCGTGTGCCGCAGGCGGTTTGGCACGACCGGCTGGATGACACGCCGCCGGGGCCGATGATTTTATTTGCCAATGAATTTCTCGACGCGCTGCCGATCCGCCAGTTTGTGCGCCGACAGGCGGGGTGGATGGAGCGCTGGGTTGCGGACGGGGACTTTATGGAGGTGCCGTCTGACGCGGCGTTGCCGGATGATCCGGTGGGGAGCGTGCGCGAGATTGGTGAAGCTGCGCAGGAATTTGTCCGTCAGCTGGCGCGGCGTGGTGGGGTGGGGCTGTTCATCGATTACGGGCCGGCGCAATCAGCGGCTGGTGACAGCTTGCAGGCGATCAAAGGCAGCGGGGCGGCAAACCCGTTACGCGATGCGGGTGCCGCCGATTTGACGGCGCATGTCGATTTCGAGGCGCTGTGCCGCGCCGTGCGGAACGCCGGGGCGGCGGCATGGGGACCGGTGAAACAGAATGCGTTTTTGACGGGTCTGGGGCTGATGCCGCGCACCGCACAATTGGCGCAAAATGCGGCCCCCGAAGCGGCGGCACGATTGCGCGCCGGGGCCTACCGGCTGACGGCGCCGGAGGCGATGGGGAGTCTGTTCAAAGTGCTGGCCATAAGCCCGGCCGGGCTTGCCGGGCTGCCGGGTTTTGCGGTGTGAAAGTGACATCCCTGCCCGCGCCATGTTACGCCCGACAAAAAAGGTGCGCGCATGCAAGACCTGATCAAACAAATTCTCGCTTATCTGCCAAATTATCTGGCGAACTTCGGGGCGATGGTCGCCAGCCCGAAACGCTTTATAAATGGCCTCAATTTTACGGCTGAGGACAGTTTCCGGCAAAGCCTCATCCATCTCGCGATATCCGGCGTCATCGGCATAATCCTTCTCGCGCCAACCTTGCCGCCGGGGGTTGATTTATGGAGCAGGCTGGCGATCCTTACGGTGTTGTCCGTTGTCTCGGTCGGCCTCTTGGCCGTTACCGTGCATTTGGCCTGGCGGCTGGTTGGCGGCAGCGCCGGGTTGAGAACCGCTTTTGTTATTTACGCGTATTTCTTCGGCTCGGCGATCGTTTTCATCATCATGGTACGTTTGTTCGCCGTCGGGTTTTTCCGCTGCTTCGATCCGTTGCTGTACAGCCAGTTGATCGCCGCTGCACAGCAGCATCGGGCGGCACCCAGTACCGCTCATAGCCGTATACTGGCTTTTGCCTATTTGATCATGATGATTGGCTATGTTGTGCTCTGGGCCTGGGGCCTACGCGCCTGGGGGGCTTTGCGGCAGCTGAACAATGTCAGCGTAATGCGCTCGGTGACAGCCTATCTGATGGTGTTTTGTGCGAGCTGGGTGATCGGCCTTGCCGTGTACATACTGGGCATCGGGCTGCAGACGCCCACTTGATTAGCGCGGCTTGAATTGGCTTGGCAAAACGATCCGCTTCGGCTAAATATAAGTGTATGAAACAACGCGTAACCTTGTTCCGTAATGGAATTATGACCTGGCGCCATGTCGATGGCGCAACGTCGGGGCTGCGCGTCGCAAGGCATCAATAACCTTACCGCTCGTACCACGCCCCACCGGTTAACAGGGCGGGGGTTTTATGAGACAGATTGCCCGCCTCTCCCAGGAGAGTATGATGTCTTGCCTTACTGTTATCGGCCCGCTTACTGTTATAGGCCTTGTCACTTTCGCCGCCGCTGCTGCCATCAGTGCGATCGTGCCGGTTCTTGTTGAGATACAGGAGCGGCGGCGGCGGGCTGTGTTGCAGCCGCGCCGCGCGCCGGCTTTCCGCCCGGTTATCATCCAGGGCGGCAGAAGCGAGACAGTGGCGGAAAACGCGGCGGCGCCGGCTGAGATACCGGCATCCCGCATCGCCTGATCCCAAACGGTGGAAACCGGGCAGCACGCCCCTATATTCACAAATGGCATGAGTATTGCAGGTTTTAACTGCTCACCTTTACGCAAAGGATAAGGTTTGTTGCACAGCGGCTACGCATCCGACGAGATTTTCCCCTCCTGGCAGCCTGAGGAGCTGGGGGTTACGCGGGCGGCGGGGCTTTCGATCCTGCTGGTGGTGGTGATCGTGTCGTTTTGCGTCTGGACCTCGACCGCTTGGGGGCCGAAGCCACAGCCGCCGGTGATCCAGATTACCCAGGCGCAGGAGGTGCAGTTGCCGGCGCCGACACCGCCGCCGCCACCGCCGAAAGTGATCCCGCCGCCGAAACCGCTGCCGGCGCTGATCCCCAAGCCGATGGCGGTGCCGAGCAAGATTGTGGTGGCGACCAAGCCGCCGCCGCCGCGCCATGTGTACAAACCGATTCCCCATCCGGTGGCCCCGCACCCGCCGGCACCGGTGGTTACGCACCAGCCGCCGGCCCCGCAGGCAGCCGCACCGCGCACGGATGGCGAGCCGATCTATGGCAGTGAAATGCATAATATATTGGAAGCCAACCAGAGTGTGCCGCCGGCCTTGGCGCAGCTGGGCATTTCCGGCACGGCTGTTGTGCATATCATGGTGGCGCCGGACGGGCATGTCGTTTCGGCGCGGATTATCACCTCCGGCGGCAACCCGCTGATCGACCAGACCGCGCTGGACCATGCGCTGCATGCCAAGTTCGCAGCGTTTAACGCGAATATGCCGAACCAGATACTGGGTTTTGATATCCCGATCGATATCGAGCCGGATAGCGACGGTAATTAAAGCCGGACTACTTTGAAAGGAGACGGTTTTTTGCGCCGCTTTTTTTTCAAAAAAGCGGCTGCTTCCTTCGATTTAAATAAATAAGTAAGCCTAAAATTTAGCCAGCCATGCAAATAAAGCTTAATATATTGGTTTTTTTGTATCGTTACGTCTAAAATATAGTCACGTAAGCCGATTAAATTCATTTTTGCCATAATGATATGTGACGTCGCAGGACATATTATGTCGCCAGGCCTGCCGAATACGTCATGTTTCTATCAAATACATTACCCTCATGAAAATCTCTATAGCACGTGTAACATAATGTAACTTCCGGGCAGTATCAGCATGTTGGCATTCGCCTTGCAGTAACGGGCTTGTCATGCCGCGATGGTGCGGGTTGCCTTTGGGCAATCTGTGCCCACGACGGTGGGGCACAGGGTCAATAATTGCAAAAGGACATGTGATGATAAAAGCGCCAGTGAGCTTTCGAAGCCGATTGTTGGTATTTACCGCCTGCACGATGGTAGCAGGCCTGACCCCCGCGCTGGCTCAGAGCTCGCCCTCATCAAGCGTCATGCCGACCACCGCAGCACCGGTGATGGTTGCAAATGACGGGACGGCTGGCGATTTGAATGTCTATCAGGTTGAGCAGGTGAAGATACGGTATAAGAAATTGCTGCTGAGGCAAAAAGACATTCCAAACGCGATTACAGAATTAGGGCAAAAGCAGATACAGTTGGCAAACCCAACGACAGGCTCAATTCAGACGCTGCTCACGCAGTCGCCGTCAGTGGTCGCGTATTCTCAGCAGCCAGGCCAAAACAATACGACGCTGGCGATCCGTGGCGTTGAAAATGACGAATTATCCGAGACTTTGGATGGCGTTCCCATTAATAACCTGCTCAGCGGGTCAGGCGATTATCTGACTTCTGGCTCAATCGGCTCGCCGGTGACACTGAACGAGATCGACGGCGTCACTATTTATCCAGGCTTGGCGCCCCCTGCCAAGCAAGGTTTCGGCACGACAGGCGGTACCATTGCCTATACCTCGAAGCAGCCGACGGATGACCGGTACGAGGAGCTGGAAGGCGGTTTCGGCTCTTTCGATACTCAGCATGTCGGTTTTGTTGTCAACACCGGCAAAATTGGCAGCGGGTCGGATGCGCCAAAAGTACTCATACTTTATGATCAAAGCCAAACTAAGGGCTATGTCTCTAATACACCGGCACAGTTTCATGATTTCATGCTGAATGCCGTGAAGCCTTATGACGATGGCCTCTCCCAAGTAGGCCTACTTGTCATTTTCAACCAAGGTAAAGGTTTGATTCAAACGCTGCCGGCACCGACTGCATTGATCAAAGCTGTTGGTTACAAATTCAACTATCCGCTCTCCTTGGGTTACTATAATCAGGCAGACCAGGATTTAACGACTATTTTGAGCGATAAAACCTACATAAACAAATATGCTATTTTCAATGGCTCTTTGTTTTACCATCATAACTCAGATACGATTGATAACTACGCTTCGGCGGATGCAACCACCAATGGGTATCCCTTTAACGGCCAAACGTTCACACCGAACGTTCAAGGCATTTACACTCTCTTTGGGTGTGTAGGCCCGAGCGGGCCCTTTAACGGACCGGCTTTCACTTACGATCCGGTGGCAAGTTTCGGTTCATGTGCCAGCGGCGAATCTGATGATTACACAAGATCGCATAACAATATCGTCGGCATCACGCCGTCACTTACTCTATTTCCAGACGAATATAACACTATCGTAATTGGTGGTCTAATCGCCAAAACCAGTGCTTCAACTTCGGAATATGTTTATGGCGGTACAGCTGCCGGACAAACTGAAATTCCTGGTTATAATTCGTTCAGACTCGGCGGTGGCGAGCAACGCACGGTTTATTCAGGCTATTTGCAAGATACGGTTCGTATACTGGACAACAAATTGCAGATTACCCCTGGCGTGAAGGTGGATGCTGCCTACAGCAGCAACATCGAACAAACCAAATATGGCATTTACAATCCGCTAAAGCTGCAGAACTACACCAAGATTGGCGGCTATTATTTGGGTGCGGCCTACAACCTGCCGGCAAATTTTGTGCTCTATGGTAGTGCTGGCAAAGGCTCGCTATTTGCACCGGTTACCGACTATTCAGAAGGGACAACCGCCTCCGGCCTGTCGGGTGGCACCAATACGCTGTCACCTGAAGTCGTGCATCTCTATGAAGGCGGGTTACGCTATGACACACCGCGCCTATTACTTAACGTTGACTACTACTATGAGAATATTTCTGATGCCTTTGCTTTTTTTACTAACTTCCTGACGAATAGCCAATATTACTCAAATAATGGTGGCGAACTATACCGTGGCGTGGAAGGTAATGGCACCTTTGCCGTCACACCGGCGTTATCAGTATTTGGCAATTTTTCATATAACACCGCCATCTATACAAAAAGCTTCTTCGCTTTCGATACTTTGGCACAAGACCAGTTTGGCTACGCTTTTACCGGCACACCTCTTTCCAATGTACCGTCATGGAATGGGCTGGTAGGGGCTGATTATGATATTGGACCGTTTAGTGCCTATGCCACCGGGCAATATACCGGACAGGAATTTACGACCTATGATCTAGATGCGCCGCCGTATGGCAATACAACCGATGCCAAAGGTAATACGATACCAGCTAATCCTTTGGATGGCGCGACGGTGACCAACCAGAAGATACAAAATCCGGCTAATTTTGTGGTAAATCTGTTATTTTCCTACAAGATTCCTGTGCAGCACAGCATGTTGCAAAGTATGACTGTTGCCTTAAATATGCAGAATCTTTTGGATGAGCGTTATTACACTTATACCTATAGCTCGGAAAACCCGGTGCAGGGTATTTATGATCCACATCTTGCCGGCGGCGAGCCTTACAACAGTGCGTTTGTGGGACAACCGCGTTCGTTCACGGTAGATCTCACCGCGAAATTCTAATGTAACACCTGGCGGCCAAACTGCTGCCAGGCATTTACTATTCAGATGGACAAGATTTTATTCAAACTTGAGACGGCACATCTTGCCGTCTCACCCTATTTCAGGCCAAGCCTTTGCATGCTTGCTGCGTTACGTTTTTATTGCCTGATGATTGTTTTGACGACACCGGTCATGACCGCTATCGCCGCAACGGTGGATTGTGGGACCATCATCATCCCACCGGGGATCGGCATCGGGCCAGGGTCCGATGTCACCTCGTTCAATCCGTTGCTGGTGGACTCGCTGTATAATTCAGAAGCTTCAGACTTGCTGTTTGAACAGCTGATCTGGGTCAATGAATTTCATGTGATCGACTATACGCGCAGCGTTGCCAGTGCAGTAAGCTCCCCAGATAACGGAATGACTTATGACATTACGTTGCGGGCCTGGCATTGGTCCGACGGTGTGGCGGTTACCGCGCGTGATGTGGCCTATACCTATCATCTGATCCAGCAACTCGGCTCGACCTATCCGGGTTACGGCCAGGGCGGTATGCCGGATTTGATCCGCAGTTTGACAGTGACGGATGCGACGCATTTGACCATTACGTTGACGCATCAGGTTAATCCGAACTGGTTTATTCTGAACGGCCTGTCGCAATTACTGCCGCTGCCGCAGCATATCTGGGGGCGTTATACGCTCGATCAAATCTGGCAGAACCAGAGCAGCCCAGCGTTTTTCCAGGTGATCGATGGGCCGTTGATGCTGCAGCATTATGCGGTGGGGCTGGATGCAGTGTTTGTGCCGAACCCTGCTTATGATGGCCCGAAGATGCGGTTTAGCCGGTTGATCATGAAATTCATCAACAGCGAAGGCCAGGAGTTGCAGGAGGTGGAATCCCACGGGCTCGATGTCAGCAATCTGCCGTTCGCGCTGTGGAACGCGGCACAGCATCTGCCGGGTGTGCATATCGTGACATTGCCCGCGAGTTATTCCTGGCATGAGCTGATGCCGAACCTCGCCAATGCCGGCACCGGGTTTTTCAAGGATGTGCGGGTGCGCCAGGCGATCGCCGATGCCATCAATCAGCCGGAGATGATCGGGCTTGCGATGCACGGCAACGGCCTGCCGAATTACGGGCCGGTGCCGGCACAACCGGCGAGTTTTCTATCGCCGGCCGCACGGGCCGGGCAATTTCCGGTGGGGTACAACCCGGCCAAGGCGCGGGCTTTGCTGGGCCAAGCCGGGTTTGCGCCCGGGCCTGACGGCATCATGCAGAAACAAGGCGTGCGGCTGTCTTTCACCGTGCTGGTGCCCGCGGGGGAGACCATGCGCATCGAGATGGCGGAATCCATGCAGGAAAATCTGCGCGCCGTGGGCATCGAGATGAAAGTGCATCAGGTCGAGTTCAACCAGATGATGGCGTTGATGGTCGGGCCGCCTGCCGGCTGGCAGGCGCTGTTCATGGCGATGAATTTGGTGGGATATCCGTCCGGGGAAAGCCTGTTCACAGCTGGCGGGTTTTACAATAACGGGCATTACGTCAGCGCCGAGATGGACCGGCTGGTCGCCGACAGCACGGACAGGCCCGGTATGGCGGGGTTGTTTGCGTATGAGGATTATGCGAGTGCGCAGCAGCCGGTGATTTTTCTGCCCGTCGAGAAATATTCGCTGCTGGTACGCAACGGATTGCACGGTGTGGAGGATTTCGCCAATCCGGCAAACCCGGCCGGGATCTGGTCGCCGGACCGGTTATACTGCACGAACGATGCGCCATGAGGTTTTGGGCTGTGTTGCTGGCAGTACTGATGTTTAGCGGCACGGCATACGCCGATGAGAAGGGAGATTGCGGGACGGTGATTTTGCCGGTGGGCATCGGTATTACCGCAAGTGCCGATCTGACATCTTTCAACCCATTGCTATCGGATTCTATATACAATGCCGAGGCTGCTCAATTTCTCTACATGGACCTGATCTGGATCAACCGGTTTCATAAGATCGATTGGTCACGCAGTCTTGCCAGCGCCATTAGCTCACCCGACGATGGGAAAACATACGACGTAACCCTACGTAACTGGCATTGGTCCGATGGGGTTGCCGTGACCAGTACCGATATCGCTTTTACCTGGCGGCTTATTCAACAGCTTGGAACGAATTATCCCGGCTATGGCCAAGGCGGCATGCCGGATATTATTCAGCAGTTGAAGCTTTTGGATGCTACGCATTTCCAGGTGGTTTTGAGACGGCCTGTTAATCCGCTGTGGTTTATTTACGATGGTCTGGCGCAGCTTCAGCCGCTTCCGGAACATTCATGGGGCAAATATACACTTGATGAGATCTGGCAGAATCAAAGTTCTCCAGATTTTTTCAGCGTTGTAAATGGGCCGTTGAAGTTGAAAAGGCTGGATATTGGGCTCGATGCCCTTTTCGTGCCTAATACAGCCTATGAGGGACCAAAACTGCACTTCAACCGTCTGGTCATGCGCTTTTTGGATAATGATGGTGCAGAGCTGCAGGGCATCGAATCAGGCGAACTGGACATGGCGAATCTGCCGCATTCATTGTGGAGCGAAGGACAAAAATTTCCAGGGGTTTATGCCACCACACTGCCGCCTTTGTATTCATGGGATATGATGGTTTTGAATTTTGAAAACATCAAGGTTGATTTTTTCAAGGATGTGCGTGTGCGTCAGGCGATGGCCGACGCCATCAATCAAAACGCGTCGAAAATGCTGGTCGACCATGGTGCGGGTGTCGAAATTTATGGACCTGTGCCGCCATTGCCGGTATCCGATTTTCTTTCACCCGCGATGCGGGCCGGGCATTATCCTGTAGGATATGATCCGGCAAAATCCCGCGCTTTACTGACAGACGCCGGCTACGCGCCGGGACCAGACGGGATCATGCAACGCGATGGCAAAAAATTATCATTCGATCTGCTCACTTCAACAGGCAACGCAGCGACCACAGAGACGATTGAGATGGCGCAACGCGATTTACGTGCCGTGGGGATCGATATGAAAATAAAGGAAATCGACTTCAATCAATTGCTGTCTTTGATGATTGGCGCGCCAGAAAAATGGCAAGCTACGGCGCTGGGCCAGAGTTTGGGGAATTATCCATCGGGCGAAGGCACATTTGAAACAGGGGCGTTTGAAAACGATGGTCATTATTCCGATAAGACAATGGACCGCTTGATCGACGAAAGCGTCAACAAGCCGGGATTGGGCGCGCTTTATGCGTTCGAGGATTATGCGAGCGCACAACAGCCTTACATTTTTATGCAAACCGGAGAAACTACGGTGCTGTCCCGTAACCGGATACATGGCGTGGAAAATTTTATCGATCCTGAAGAGCAATATGCCCCGGACCAGCTGTATTGCACGCCGGGAGCCGGCCATTGATCCGCATGCTATCGCTCCGGCTGGCCTCGTCCTCGCTGTCCATCGTCATTCTAGTGACTTTAGTGTTCATCATGGTGCACTTAACGCCCGGCGGGCCGGCCTATTCGATACTGGGGATCAAGGCGACGGCGGCATCGGTGGCGGCGTTGAATGCGCGCCTCGGGTTGGATGTGCCGTTGTGGAAGCAATATGCGCTGTGGTGGTGGCATCTGGCGCATGGGCAGCTCGGGTATTCGTATCTGCTCAGCCGGCCGGTGGGCGCCCTGCTGTGGCAGTATGAGCGCAATACGCTGGTGTTCTATTCCATTTCCATTGTGCTCAGCACAGTCATTTCCATTCTGCTCGGGTTGGTGCAGGGGGTGTATTTCAACCGCTGGCCGGCCCGGATCATCGGCGGGTTGCAGCTTGGGTTTTATGCGCTGCCGCCGTTTTTCGTCGCCGCCATGCTGGTGCTGTGGTTCTCGGTTGGCTTGCGCCTGTTGCCGGCCAGCGGCATTGTCGATCTGCGGGCCGAACATCCCGGCATCGGCAGCTATGCCGCACATCTGGTGCTGCCGGTGACCACCGTCACACTGCTGACGGTGGCCGCACTCTCCCGGTATTTCGGCGAGGCGGTGCATGAGGAGCTGGGCAAGGATTATGTGCGCACGGCGCGCGCCAAGGGTGTGACGTTCCCGGCCATTTTGTTCGGCCATGTGCTGCGCAATGCGCTACGCCCGCTCATCACCATTCTTGGGCTGTCGTTTCCGTATATTTTTACCGGCGGGGTGATTGTGGAATCGGTGTTCAATTATCCTGGTCTTGGCTGGCTGATGTGGCGCTCGGCATTGAGTCAGGATTATCCGATCCTGATCGCCATCGTGCTGATCATCGGCATTCTCACCGTACTCGGCAATTTTCTCGCCGATGTGGTGAACGGCCTGCTGGACCCGAGGGCGAGCTATGAGTGAACACAGCATCGAGATTGCCCAACCGGCGATGCCCACGGCCTTCGTGTCGCGTGCCCTGGCCTGGGTTTCGGCGCGCGGCAGCCTCACCGCCGGGCTGGTGCTCAGCGCGCTGATTTTGTTCGTTGGGCTGATAGCGCCGTTTCTGTACCCGCCGGACCCGTTCGCCATTCACCCGGACCATGCGCTGCAAGGGCCGAGCTTGATGTTTCCGTTCGGCACCGATGAGCTGGGCCGCGACGGGTTGGCGCTGCTGCTGTCCGGCGGCCTCGCCACGCTGGTGGTTTCGCTGCCGGCGGCGGCCCTCGCGTTCATCACCGGGGTGGCCTATGGCCTTGCTTCCGGCCTGGCGCCGGCCTGGGTGGACCGCATCATGATGCGGCTTCTCGATGCAATTCTGGCGCTGCCCAGCCTGATCATTCTGATTTTTTTCGCCTCTCTGGTGACGCTGGACAATAGCTCGCTGATTTTGCTGCTCGGTTTCATTTCCTGGCCCAGCCTGGCGCGGCTGGTGCGCAACGAGACCATCGCGCAGAAAAACCGGGATTTCGTGCTGGCGACGCAGCAGCTTGGCGCCGGGCGGTTTTATATCGCGCGGGTGCATCTGCTGCGTGTCATGGCGCCGATCCTGGTGGTCAACGGCACCTTCATGGTGGGCGATGCGGTGTTTGCGCTCTCAGCCTTGAGTTTTCTCGGGTTGGGGGTGCAGCCGCCGCGAGTCAGCTGGGGCAGCCTGCTGGAATCCAGCCTGGATATTATCGCGCTCGATCCATGGTGGCTGATCCTGCCGCCCGGCATCATGGTGTTCGCCGCCCTGCTGGCGGCTTCGCTCACCGGGCAGGGGCTGCTGGCGCGCTGGGGTAATAACCGGTGAGCGATATTCTGCGCCTGGCAGCCCTTTCCGTGGCGTTGCCGCGCGGCGGCGCGGTGGTGCCGATCCTCGATGAGCTGAGCCTCACCATCAAAGCCGGCGAAATGCTGGCGCTGGTCGGTGAAAGCGGGTCCGGCAAGACCATGGCGGCCCTGGCGGTGATGCGGCTGCTGCCGCGCGGTGCCCAGCTCGGTGGCCATGCCTGGCTGGATGGCACGGATCTCACCACGCTCGATGAACGGCAGATGCGCGGCGTACGCGGGCGCGGGGTGGGCATGGTGTTTCAAAACCCGCTGGCAGCCCTCAACCCCTCGCGCACGGTGGCATCGCAGATTGAAGAGGCCTGGCAGGTGCATAACGCCAGCTCGCGGCGGGCGGCCAGGGCGCGGGCGCGGGAGCTGCTGGGCGAGGTCGGCATACCGAACGCCGCGCAACGGCTCGATGATTATCCGCATCAATTCTCCGGCGGCATGCGCCAGCGCGTGATGATCGCGATGGCGCTGGCTTGTTCACCCAAATTGCTGATCGCCGATGAGCCGACCACCGGGCTGGACCCGCTGATCGCACGGCAGATCATGGCGCTGATCGCCCGGCTGCGCGGCGAACACCGGATGGGTGTGCTGTTCGTAACTCATGACCTTTCGGTGGTGGAAGAACATGCCGACAGCATTCATGTGCTGTATGCCGGGCGCAGTGTGGAATTCGGGTCCGCCCGGGCGTTCTTCGCGCATCCTCAGCACCCGTATAGCGAGGCGCTGCTAGGCTCGGTGGCGCGGATTGGCCAGGCCAGGTTGCAGACCATACCGGGGAATTTGCCGGAACCGGAATCCCGGCCGCCGGGCTGCCGCTTCGCGCCGCGCTGCTTCTATGTGCAGCCGCCTTGCACCGCCGCCTACCCGCCGCTGCAAGTCGGCAGCACCGCGGCGGCCTGCCTGTACCCTTTGGCCGTCAGCGGCCCCGCGGATTACGCGCCGGTACGGCCGTTGGCCGTACCACCAGCCAGAGCCAGCCAGTTGGTGATGGCGGACGTCTCCGTACATTACGGGGCGGCAAAATCATGGTTCCGCGCCGCCAGAACCGCCGCTGCGCTGCGCGATATCAGCCTGACCCTGGGCCGTGGCGAATGCCTGGGCATTGTGGGCGAGAGCGGCTCCGGCAAATCCACGCTGGGCCGCGCGGTGCTGCAAATGATCCCGTATCAGGGGCGGATCGCGCTCGATGGGGAGGATTTCGCCACTCTGTCGGGTAGCGCCAAGCGGGCGAAGCGGCGGCGCATCCAGGTGGTGTTTCAGGACCCGCGCGAATCCCTGAACCCGCGCATCAAAATCGCCGATATCATCGCCGAACCGCTGCGGCTGGCCGGTGCCGCCAAGGCCGAGGTGCGGCGCCAGGTGGACAGCCTGCTGGCGCGGGTTGGGTTGAACAGCGAAATCGGGGCGCGTCTGCCGGTGGATGTTTCCGGCGGTCAGGCCCAGCGCATCGCCATCGCCCGGGCGCTGGCGGCGGACCCGGAAGTGATCGTGCTGGACGAGCCGACCTCCAGCCTGGATGTTTCGACCCAGGCAATGCTGCTTAATCTGTTGAAAGACCTCGCAAGCGCGCAAGGCCTGTCCTATATTCTTATCAGTCACGACTTCGCCGTGGTGAGTTACATGGCGGACCGCATTGCCGTCTTGAATGCCGGGCGGATCGTTGAGACCGGCGATGCCGCCGGGCTGATCGCCAAGCCTCAGCATGAATATACGATCGCCTTGATCGGCGCAGCAGCGCAGCTGAACAAATCAAAAGATAATAACAGACCATTGATTTTGAAGGAGAGTGAGTATGAATGAAATAATTCGGCTGGTTGTTCTAACCGGCGGGCTGCTGGCCATCATGCCGGTGCTGCTCGTGATTACCCTGGCGGTGGCCATCGAACGGCTGTGGCTGCTGAAACGCACCTTGCGCCAGGGCCGCGATGTGCATTCACAACTGCGCCAGGTGGGATATCAGAATATCGCCGGTCTCAGCGCCGTTGCCGATCAGCACGAAAACACCTTGCAAGGCCATCTGATCACCACCGCCCTGGCCTCACGCGGCGAAGACGCCGACGAGATGGAAAGCCATCTCGAAGAGGAAATTCTGGATGCGACACCGAAACTGAACCGGCTGCTGTGGATACTCGATACCTCCGTCACCATCGCGCCGCTACTCGGCCTGTTCGGTACCATCATCGGCATGATCCAGGCCTTCAACGTGCTGGCGGTGAATGGCGGCCCCTCCAAAGTTACCGGCGGCATCGCCGATGCGCTGATCTCCACCGGCGCCGGCCTGCTGATCGCCATCATTGCGGTGTATTTCGTCAACTACTTCAATTCGCTGACGCGCCAGATCATGCATCAGCTGGAGTTGATCAAGTTGATCCTCATCAACCGCACCCATGGCAGTGGTCTCACCCGCACCGTCGAGACAGGTGTACGTGCCCCCTCGCCAGCCGCTTCCCGCATGACCACGGCAGGAGTTTGAGATAATGCGCAGACGCCGCAACCACATCGAGCGGGAGAGACCCCGCCTCGAAATCATCCCGATGATCGACATCATGATGTTCCTGCTGGTATTCTTCGTGATGATCGTTTTGAAAATGATCCCGGATTCCGGCGTCACATTGTCGCTGCCGGGCGCCTCCACCGCGCAATCTCTGCCACATACCGAAGTCGTGATCATCATCGACAAGCAGGGCCTGTTGCATGTGAAAGACCAGGTACTGAGCGCGGACGCCCTGCAATCCTATCTGCAGGAAACCAAAACCACCAACGATACGCAGGTCATCGTCGCCGGCGACAAAGGCACGCAGTTGCAGCAGCTGATGTCCGTGATGGACGTGGCGCGCAAGGCGGGCATTACGGATATTGGCATCGCGACGAAGCAGCAGTGAAAGTAGCAAGCGCTGCTTTTTTGAAAAAAAGCAGCAAAAAACTTTTGCCCTGCTGGGCATGGGCTGTGATGCTGACAGCGCCCTGGCAAGCAGAATTTTATGCTGGGCCATGAGACGTGATGCAGACAACGCCTCCGGACCCAGAATAAAATTTATGCCGGCCCATGGGCGTTAGGCCGCCAGCGCCCATGGCCTGAAGGAGTAAAGTTTTTTTGCTTCTTTTTATTCGCAAAAAGAAGTGCTTCACTAAAAAAACTGGGAGACTTGATACTTGCGTTGCACTGCCTTTGCCGCCGCGCTGCTGTTGGGATTGTTTGTGCTGCGGGCGGCACCCGCCGGCGCGGATTCGTTGCAGGCGGTCACGGTGGTGCGGCTGCGGCCGGTGCTGTGGCGGGAGAGCGTTGATGTGAGCGCTGTCGTGGATGCGGTGCAGGAGGCGGTGCTGGCCGCACAGCAATCCGGGCGTATTGTTGCGGTTTTATATCATTCCGGACAGGTGGTGGTGGCGAGTCAACTGTTGGTGCAGTTCGACGACGCGCCGCAGGCGGCACAGCTGGTGCTGGATCAGGCGAAGCTGGCGCAGGCGCAGCGCGGCCTGGCGCGGGAGACCAGATTGATGAGCATCGCCGGGGCCAGCCAGGCGGCTTTGGAGCAGGCCGAGGCTGACGCTACCGAGGCTGCGGCGCAGGTGTCGTATGACCGGGCGGCGGCGGCGCAGTTGCAGGTGGTGGCACCGTTTGCCGGCACGCTGGGCATACGCAAGGTCTCGGCTGGGGATTATATAGCGCAGGGGCAAGAGGTGGCGCGGATTACCCAGACATCGCCATTGCGGGTGATGTTTTCGGTGCCGCAGACCGCTGCAGGCGGCCTCGCGCTGGGGGATGCGTTCACGCTGACGGTGCCGTCCCTGCCGCAGGCCATCAGCACCGGCATCGGCCATGTCACCGCCCTCAGCCCGCAGATCGATCAGGCCACCAATGCGCGTGCGGTCGAGGGCGTGGTTGCGAACGATGCCGGCGGGCTGTTGCCTGGCATGTACGGCATCGCCTCGCTTGAGGTTGGGCCGCCACAGCCGGCCTATGCGCTGCCGGCGACGGCGTTGAACGACAGCACGCTCGGGCGTTATGTATACGTGCTCGCTGCCGCAGGCGCTGCCTTCGTGACGCATGCGGTTTATGTGCACGAGCTGTCGCAAAGCGGCAGTCTTGCGGTGATCGGTACCGCCGGTCTTGCACCCGATGATCAGGTTGTGGCCATTGGCGGCTTCAATCTCTCGGACGGACTTATCGTAACGATAGCTAAATGAAACCGCCGCGGCGCACAGCGTTATGGGGCAGCCTGCTTCGCCAGCCGGTGCTGGTTGCGTTGTTTGCCGCTGCCCTCGCCATCTTTGGCTTGAGCGCGGTGGCAAGCCTGCCAGTGCGTTCCAGCCCGATCATCCCGTACCGGCTGATCGACATTACAACGAATTTTCCTGGTGCGGATGCGCAGACCATGGACAAGTTCGTAACCCTGCCGGTCGAGGCGGCGGTGTCCGCACTCAGCGGCGTGAAATACGTCACCGGCAGCACCAGGCCGGGCAATTCCGATATCAACGCCTATCTTGCCGATGGCGCCGATCCGGACACGGTGTTTGCCGAGGTTCTGGCCGCAGTGAATGCGGCGCGCAGCGATCTGCCGCCGGAGGTCGAAGCGCCGGCGATTAAGCTCATCGGCGATGACAATGCGAACCAGGAGCTGAATGTCACGGTGCTGTTTTCACCGTCGCTCGATCTTGCCGCCGTGACCTCCTATGCCAAAACCGAGATCGTGCCGCGGCTGGAGACCATTCCGGGGATCGGCCCTGTCACATTGTATTCGGAAGATCCGGCGTTGCATGTGTTGATGGACCCGTTGCGCATGCAGGCGCTGCATGTGACACCGGCGGAGATCGCCGCGACCCTGATAGATGCCTCGGCGGTGAATGGCGCCGGCCTGCTGCGCGATGCGGCCGCTGCGACACCTGTCGACGCCAGGCCAGGTTTTGATGATGCCGCCGATTTTGATGCGCTGCCGGTAGTGACGCATGATGGTGTAACCATACCGCTTGGCAGCGTGGCGCGGACCAGGATCGGGTTTTCCCCGGGTTCGGATGTCGGCTGGTGGGACCGAAGACCGGCGGTATATATCGCTGCCGGTATTGCGCCGTCAGGCAATATCATCAGCGTGGCGCGGCAGCTGCGCCAGGAGGTGGCGGCGATACGCCCTCTGCTGCCGCCTGGCGTGACGCTGGAGGTGACCTATGACGAATCCCGCAGCGTCACGCAGTCCCTGACCGATCTGGCCGTTACCCTGGTGATCACGATACTGGTGGTCGGCATGATCGTGCGGTTTTCGCTCGGCAGTCTGCGCGCCGCGGCAGCGCCGTTCGCGGCGATTTTTCTGTCGCTGCTGGGGGCCGCGATCGTCATGCAGGTCACTGGCCAGACGCTCAATCTGTTCACCATCATTGCGCTGGTGCTGGCGGTCGGGCTGGTGGTGGATGATGCGATCGTGGTGGTGGAGGATGTGTTCCGCCGGGTGCAGGAGGGCGAGCCGCCGCTGCCCGCCGCCACTGCCAGCGTGACGCGGCTGGCACCAGTGCTGGCGGCGATTTCCTCGACGCTGGTAGTGGCGTTTCTGCCGCTCGGCTTCCTCAGCGGTCTGACCGCCGCTTTGTTCCGGCCGTTCGCGCTGGTGCTGATTGCAGCCTTCCTGCTGTCCTTGCTGATCGCGCTAACGGTGGTGCCCTATATGGCGATGTGGGCCAGCCGGTTTCCGCAAAATGAGGCCGGCACCAGCATGATCGACCGGCTGCGCGATGCCTATACCGCGGTGCTTGGCCATATACTGCGCTTCGACCGCTGGGCGGCCCCGGTGGTGCTGGTGGCCGCCATTGCCTGTTTTGGCCTGCTGCATTTCGCCCCACGCAATCTGGTGCCGGCCGCCGATGGTTTGAATATCGATATCTATGCAAATGCGCCGGATGGCGCGTCCATCGATTACATGAACGGGCAGGTGCGGCAGATGGAGACGCTGTTGCACAAGACCATGCCGGGCGAACCGGATTGGATGGTCGCCTCGGAACAAAGCCACGCCATTTTTGGCGGCTATGAATATAACACGCCGCGGGCTGCCCATGATGCGGTACTTAAGCTGACGGGCGCGCTGAGCAGCCTGCCGGGTGTGGCGGCTTATGTGAGCCAGGAAAACGGCATGCCGGGTACGGAAGACTTGCCAGTCTCGGTGATGCTGTCGGGCCAAGTGCCGTATGCCAGCCTGCTTGATCTGGCCGGCAAGCTGCAGACGGCGGCCTATGCCAGCGGCGCTTTCAACTACCTCACCATCACGCCGGGCCAGCCGCAATGGCAATATACGCTCGAGGTCAACCGGCAGTTGGCGGCCCAGCTGGGTGTGAGCGATGCGGCGATCAACGCCACGCTTAACGGCGCGCTTTCCGGGGCCCATCTCGGGCAGGTCAATCTCGACAATGCGACGATGAATATCATCGCGGAAATTCCCTCCGAGAGCGGTGTGCCGATGCTAGCAGCACTGCCGGTACAAACGGCCACAGGCGCGCTGGTGCCGCTGGGCAGCGTGGTCAGGCTGGGGGCGCGTGAGATGCCGGATGCGCTGGGGTCCTGGCAGGGGCTGCCGAGCGTGACGATCCAGGCACAGCAGACGCTCGGCGTGTCTTTGAGTGCAGCGTTACAGCAGCTGCACAATGAATTCGCCGCACTGCATGCGGCCGGCGTCAGCTTCGGCCTGAGCGGTCCGTCCGAGATTTTCCAGGATGCCGAACGGCAGAATGCCCGGCTGTTCGGCCTTGGGCTGCTCGGGCTGTTTTTTCTGCTGGCCGCGCAATTCCGTAGCGCCAAGGACCCGTTCATCGTCATCACAACAGTGCCGCTAGCGAGCCTCGGGCCGTTGCTGCTGTTCGTCGTGGGGGGTGCGACGCTGAACATCGTCACCGAGATCGCCTTGCTGACGGTTTGGGGGCTGATTGCGCGGCAGGGCATCCTGTTCGTGCAGATTGCCCATGAGGGCCGCGCCCTGGCCATGCCGACCCGCCAGGCCGCGCTGCGCGCCGCGTCCTTGCGCTTCCGGCCGATTTTGATGATCACCATCGCGTTGATCGGCGGCGCAATCCCGCTGATCCTTGCCAGCGGGCCACAGGCGGTGATCCGTTACGATCTGGGCGTGGTACTGGCGGCCGGCATGGGCAGCGGGTTTTTCCTTTCTTTATTTGCAGTGCCGGCGATGTACTGCCTGCTGCATCGCGGGCGCGCCGGCGCATGAGGTGGCGGGCGCTGTGCGTACTGCTGTTACTATTATCACTGGGGTCTTGCGCGCCGGCAGTGCCGAAGCCGGATACCAGCATCGCCGCCACCGCCTATTTGCCGCCGGATACGCCGGTGGGTGCGGCTGAAACCGCAAGTCTGGACAGCAGCTGGTGGCAGAGCTTCGGCAATGTTGAGTTGGATCGGCTGGTCGCCACTGCCTTGCAGGCCAGCCCCAGCATCGCCTCGGCCAATGCCACTCTCGCCGCCGCTCTGTTCAACAATGCCGCCACCGGCGCCTACCTGCCGCAGATCGGCCTCAACCCCAATGTCTCGCGGCAAAGCTACCCGACCGGTCCCAACGGCTCGCCGCCGTATACGATTTACAGCCTGACTGGCACCATCAGCTACGATCCCGGGTTGTTCGGCGCCCGCCATGCGGTGTTCGCGAACGCCACGGCGCAAGCGGCGTATCAGCAGGCGGAGCTGGACGCGGCGCGCCAGAGCGTGGCCGGAAATACTGCTGCCGCGGCCATCGGCTACGCTGGGGAGGAGGCGCAGATCGACGCCACACGGACGATTATCGCCGCCGAGCAGCGCCTGCTGACTTTGCTGAACGGCGAATATGCCTATGGCGCAATCCCGCAGTTTAACGTGCTGCAACAGCAGAGCGTTATATTGGCTGCCGAAGCCACGCTGCCGCCGTTGCAGACGCAGGCGGACCAGTTGCGGGATCGCTTGGCGATCCTCACCGGCAGCCTGCCGCAGAATTTCATGGCACCGCCGCTCACGTTGCAGGATTTTGCACCGGCGGCGGTCATACCGGTGGCGCTGCCCTCTGCCTATCTGGCGAATCGCCCGGACATCCGGGCCGCACGGGCCGTGGTGGCGGCGCAGAATGCGGCACTCGGCCTGGCGGTGGCGCATCTGTACCCGGATTTGACGCTGACGGCGCAGGGCGGTTACGCGGCGCAAACACTGGGGACGCTTTTCCAGCCAGCCTCCGGGCTTTGGACCCTGGCCGGCAACCTGCTGCAACCGCTTTACGACGGCGGGGTATTGCGGGCGCGTAAGCAGGCAGCACAGGCCAATCTCACCGCGGCTTTGGCGGATTATCGCAGCGCCGTGTTGAACGCTTTTGGCGCCGCGGCAGACGCGCTACAGGCTTTGCAGAATGACCAGGCCGCGGATGTGAGCGCCGGACAAGCCAACCAGACGGCGCAACGCGCCGCCAGCCTTGCCAAACAGCAATATGCTCTTGGCGCGGTGGATTACACCACTGTTCTCACGGCGCAGGCGACGGCCAATCAGCAAGCACTCATCATGGTGCAGGTGCGCACAGCATTATTACTGGACCGTGCCCGCTTGCAAAGCATCATGGCGTGGTAAGCCAGGGCGGGTTGAAGGACTTCGTCGGCGCTCTGTAACTTTTGTATCCAATGTTCCGAATACCTGTAACAAAGCTGTGCAACGACGCGACTGGCTTTGACAAAGATTCAGGAAGGTTTTCGCATGCGCGACGATTCGCTTCACTCTTTCTACCAGGTCATGACAGGCCAGATACATGACCAGCTGGCGCTGGGGCCGTTCCGCTGGCTCACGGTTGCCATGGCATGGGTGTTGTTTTTCGGCGGGCTGGCCATCGCCTGGTATAATTGGTCGAAAGATGCAGAGCAGCGCAGCGCACATCATTTTTTTGTTTTTTTGATGCGCTTTCTCTCTTCCGGCATGTGGTATCTGGGCAGTCTATGGAAGCTGCCCTGGCCGGTGGCGCATGGCTTCAAGGATTGGTTGACCAATACCGTAACCTACAGCTCCTTTCAGTGGCATGCTGATATCATGCAGATATTCCTCAACCATATCGCGATCGTCCAGCCGCTGGTCTACCTTCTGGAAGTGTTTTTTGCTGCCTCGCTGGCCTTCGGGTTTGCCGTGCGGCTGACCGGTGTGATCGCAGCTTTGTTTATATTCAATCTGCTGATCGGGCTTTATAACGATCCTACAGAATGGGTCTGGACCTATGTCGGCATCATGTGCGCACACGGCATGTTCGCAACCAGCGGCGCCGGGCAAAGCCTTGGGCTGGACCGGTTGTTGTACCGGCAGCGCATCTTCCCACCAGGCTCCAAACTTGGCCGGCTGTACACAATGGTTTCGTAAGAAGGACGCATCGTGAGCCCTGCCCCGGCGAACCTCATACCACCAGGCATCACGGTTTTCTGTGACCGCGCATTGGCGCCTGGGGTGCGGTCTCTTGGCGAGATCATGCAGATGCAGCATAACGCGCCGGTCAGCGCGCTATCGGCACCGGCGTTGTCGATGCTGGCGCAGCTGCAGCGGCATACGCGCAGCGACGTCTTGTTTACCCTGAGCAAGGCGATGGATCTGGCGGTCCAATACCGGCTGGTCAGGCCGGAAACCAGGATCGACGGGTTTGTAAATCCGCTGGTGCTGGCTGGCCTCGCCAACCACAGCGCAGCCGCCAACGGCAAAGACGGTTTGCCCGGCAGGCTCGCCGGCATGAGGCTTGCGGTGACCGACGACACGGCTGCCTCCGGCCTTGACGGCCGCGCAGTCCTCCAAGCCAATGGCCTAACCCAGGCCGCCGGCCGCGCAGCCGGTGCTGCCAACACGGCAGACGTCTCATATCTGGTAACCACCGGTGCCGCCGATGCCGGCCTGGTTTATCTGACGGATGTGCAGGCCGACCGGCGCCTGATGGTTCTCGCACCCCTTGAGGCCGATCCTGTATTAACCACTTATGCGGTGGCGGTGAATGCCAAGGCGGTCAGCCCAAATGCCCAGACGTTTCTTGAGGTGATGCGCAGCGGTGCTGGAATGGCCGCACTGCGCGCGGCAGGATTGCAGGTCGCAGGATGAAATTTAAACGCACCCGGCCACAGGCGTCGACGCATGACATTCAGGAGCATCCTGCCCTGGTGCGTCTGGCGCATTGGCTGCAGGCGCTGGCGATTTTCATCATGATCGGCAGCGGCTGGCGAATTTATAACTCGGTGCCGATCTTCGGCAACTACCGGTTTCCGCTATGGGCCACGCTGGGCGGCGAGCCGCTGCGATCCAAAATTGCCCACATGGATCCAGGGGTCGCCAATGCGCTCAACTGGCACTTCACCGGCATGTGGCTGTTGCTGGCGAGCTATCTGGTTTTCATGGCACATGGCATCGTTTCAGGCCATTTCCGGCGGCATCTATTGCCGCTGCGGCCCGCCGACATCCTGCATGATTTCATCGCCGCCGCCACTTTCCGGCTGCCGCATCGCCTCGGCGTCTACAATGCCGTGCAGCGCGCCGCCTATTGGGGCGTACTTTTCGCCATATTGATGATGTTTCTGACCGGGCTTGCCATATGGAAGCCGGTGCAGCTGAGCTGGCTGACCTCCTTGTTTGGCGGCTACCCCACCGCGCGGGTTCTGCATTTCCTGTTTATGGCGGCGATCTGCCTGTTTATCGTCGTGCATGTCGCCCTGGTTGTCCTGGTCCCGCAAACTCTGGTCGCCATGGTGTTCGGCCGTGCCTCCCAGCCCATCCATTCCAAGGAACCGTCACCGCATGCCGGAGATTGATAACAAGACCGTTTCAAAACCGGCAATCGAGCGCCCGAAACTTGCTGTCGATGTCGATCGCCGCAAATTTCTTAGAAACGGCATGAGCCTGGGCGCCCTGACGCTGCTGACCGGTTGCGATATCAGCGATAACGATATGGTTCAGCAGATGTTTGCGCGCGTCTCCCGCTGGAATAATTTTGTGCAAGGAGAATTGTTCAGTGGCACCAGACTGGCGCCGCAATATCCGGAGCGCCTGGCGGTCAAGGATTTCCGCTACAATGCCTGGTATGAAGCACCTCTGGCGCCGATTATCAAAGCCTCTGATTACCGGCTCGAACTTGCCGGATTGATCGCCGATAAGCGGCCCTGGAGTGTTGCCCAGCTCTATGCCCTGCCGCAGGAGAGCCAGGTGACACGGCATGTCTGCGTCGAAGGCTGGAGCATGATCGGCAAGTGGACCGGCACACCGCTGAAATTCTTTCTCAACTGTATCGGTGCCGACACGGCCGCCAGATATGTCGGGTTTGTGTGCGCCGATGGATATTATGAAAGCATCGACATGCCGACGGCGCTGCACCCGCAGACGATCATGGCATTCCAGCTCTCCGACACGCCATTGCCGGTAAAATACGGGTTTCCCTTCAAGATCAGAATCCCGACCAAGCTCGGATTCAAAAATCCTAAATTCGTCACGACGATTTATGTGACCAATCGCAACCCTGGCGGCTTTTGGGTGGATCGTGGATATAACTGGTTCAGTGGGATTTAACATGGATCCGTCTGCAAAATGCGCGATTGCCGTGATGGCGAAAGCGCCACAGCCTGGGCGGTGCAAGACCAGGCTGGTGCCACCTTTGACACAACAGCAAGCCGCGGCTTTGAGCGCGGCTTTTCTGCGCGATATCACCGAGAATATCGCCGCGGCCAGTCAGATGGCATCGATCGATGGTTACATCGCCTACGCCCCGCTAGGCCTTGAAACGCTGTTCGACGGTCATATCGCGGAAGGAACGAGGCTGCTGCTTGCCGATGGCAGCCCCGAGATGCCGGATAAGGTTCAGGGCTTTGGCCAGTGCCTGCTGCACGCCGTACAATCCTTGTTCATCAAAGGATATGAGGCCGCCTGCGTACTGAATTCCGACAGCCCGACCCTGCCGACCAGCCTGCTGGCAGAGGCGGCCAATCTGCTGGCCCAGCCGGGAGACCGCGCCGTACTCGGACCCGCCGATGACGGCGGCTATTATCTGCTGGGCGTCAAAACCGCGCACGCGCATTTATTCGCCGACATTGCCTGGAGCACGGCCAACGTCGCCGAACAGACCAGCCTGCGGGCGCGCGAAATTGGCCTGGATCTCGTCACTTTGCCAAGCTGGTATGATGTGGACGAAGCAGCCTCCCTGGAGCGGCTGATCGGCAGTTTTGGACAAACGGCATCCTCTGAACACACTTCGCTCATCCCCTACGCTGCCCCGGCCAGTTTTGCATGCCTGACGCCGCTGCGGCTGGCTGCGGATGCATCGTTGAGAAAAACCGCTTAGATGCGCCTTGCAAAACGTGAATTGCTGCTAGGTTCTTGCGGGATTATTCTACTCGGGTTGACAGCAATCGGCCTGACATTGCCGCAACCCGTCATCGGGCAGTTCGGCATCGGCTATGGCAGGAATTTAGATCACTTCGTCATCCTCGGCTGCGGCCAGGGGCTGATCTACTTTGCGGCGGTGGCGCTGGTGCGCCGCGGTGCGCCTCCGGCCCGGACCTTATGGATGATCCTGGGCTTTGCCGGCATGTTTCGCCTGCTGGTGGTGTTGTTTCCGCCTTTTCTTTCCAACGATATGTATCGCTATATCTGGGATGGCTGGGTGCAGGGCGCCGGCATCAACCCTTATCGCTACATCCCGAACGATCCGCATCTGGCCTTCCTGCGCGATGCTGCGGTATTTCCCAACATCAACCGCGCCGATTATGCCCATACGATTTACCCGCCCGCCGCGGAAATGAGTTTCTATATCGCCACGCGCATCGGCGCGCTGCTGGCCTTGCCGCCGGTACTGGCGATGAAGCTGGCGATGCTGGGGTTTGAGGGGGTTGGCATTTGGGCCATGCTCCGGCTGTTGGACCAAGCAGATTTGCCGCGCGCGCGTATCCTCATCTATGCCTGGAACCCGGTGCCGGTCTGGGAGTTTGCGGGCAATGGTCACGTCGATGCGATCGCGATTTGCTTTATCGCCCTGGCGCTGCTGGCGGTTTGTCAAAGCAAAACCGGCTGGGGTGCTGCGGCACTGGCCGGTGCCGCCCTCACCAAGTTTCTGCCGGTGATTTTGCTGCCCGCGTTGTGGCGGCGCTGGGACTGGAAATTTGCCGCCGTGTTTGGTGCCACCGTGGCGATGCTCTATGCGCCGTATCTCAGCGCCGGCAAGGGCGTATTGGGGTTCCTCGGCGGCTATGGCGCGCAAGAGGGCATCGACAATGGTCATGGCCTGTTCCTGCTCTCTGGCCTCGGCCGGATCGTCGCATTGGGAAATCTGGCCGCGGATTTGTATCTGATCGCGCTGGCTGTCATCCTAGCAGCACTCGGCGCGTTCATGGTATTTGCCCAACCGCAGCCATCCGCCCCCGCAGCGGTAACCAGGCTGATGGCGCGGCACGCCGCATTGCTGGGCTGCCTGTTGATGGTTGGAATTTCGCCGCATTACCCATGGTATTATTGCTGGCTGCTGATCCCGGCTTGCATTCTGCCGGGGTCATCCATCATTTATCTGGTGACCGCTACGTTTCTTCTCTACCTCAACCCGTCCCATAGAGGCCTATTCTGGCCGGCCTGGCTGTACGGGCCTTTCGCCCTGCTGGCGCTGCGGGACGCCTGGGCGGCACAACCGTCAACCACCACAGCAAATCTGCAATTCGCTAAAATCGCCAAAGGAGACAGGATATGAGCGTGACAAGTTTGCCAGATCCCCGGCGTTATTTCGAAGCCGTCGAAGCATCGCGGACCGCCGAAGCCGCAGCACCACCGGTTTGTCTGTATCTGGAGGTCACCAACCGCTGCAACCTGCTGTGCGAGACCTGTCCACGGACCTTCGAAGACCTCGAAGCGCCGGCGGATATGGGCTGGGATTTGTTCACCTCCATCATCGATCAGGTCCCGAACATCGCCCGTGTGGTGATGCATGGTGTAGGCGAGCCAATGTTGGTGAAAACCCTGCCGCAGATGATCCGCTATTTGAAGGATCGCGGCATTTACGCGCTTTTCAATACCAACGGCACGCTGCTGACACCGCGCAAGCAGCGCGAGCTGATTGAAACCGGCCTTGATGAATTGCGCATCTCCCTGGATGCCGCCGACCCCGAGACGTTCCTCGCGGTACGTGGCAAGGATATGTTCAACCGTATCGTGCGCAACATCAGCAGTTTCACCGCACTGCAGAAGGAGATGGGTGCGAAGAACCCACTGGTTTCCATGTGGTTGACCGGGTTGAAGGAGACGATCGGCCAATTACCGGAATTTGTACGGCTGGCCGCGCAGATCGGGGTACGGGAAGTGCATCTGCAACGGCTGGTTTTCGATGATACCGGTTTCGGCCTGGCGCGCGCCGAATCTGCATTGTTCGAGCATACGCAAGCCATGGAGGACGAAGCCGTGCGGGCGGCGCAGGAAATTGCCGCCGCGCTCGGTGTGCAGCTGAACGCCTCCGGCGCCACCGAGCCGGGGCTGAGCCTGAAGGCCTCGGCGACGGAACAGCCATGGTCGACGTGCCGGCGCCCGTGGTCGCTGATGTATTTCACCGCCCATGGCCGGGCGCTGCCGTGCTGCATCGCACCGTTCTCGGCGCGCGGTTATGAGAATTATACTCTGGGTGATGCCACCCAGCAGAGTCTACGTGAAATCTGGAACGGCCCCGCCTATCGAGACTTCCGTACTTCACTTTTGACGGACGCGCCGCCCAGGCCTTGCCAAAGCTGCGGCATGCGCTGGAGTCTGTAGTCCGAATGCCAGGCATTACCGTCATCATTCCCACATTGAACGAACGGGAAGCGATTGGCGGCGTTATTGCCGAGCTTCCGAAATCTATCGTCAGGGAGATCATCGTCGCCGATAGCGGAAGTACCGATGGAACCCAGCAAACCGCAAGTGCTGCCGGCGCGCGGGTTCTGGCAGTCGCCGGGCGCGGTTACGGAAGAGCCTGCGCCACTGCCGCCTCCATGGCCGATGCAGACAGCGATATCATCGTCTTCATGGATGGCGATGGCGCCGACCGCGCCGATCTGCTGGAACGATTGACCGCCCCCATACAAAACAACACGCAGGATTTTGTGATTGCCGCCCGCGCCGGGGCCTTGCGTGAAGCGCGCTCGATGAGCCCGCACCAGATCGCCGCCGGGCACATTCTGGGCTTTGCCATCGGTATCCTGACCGGCACGCGTTATACCGACATGTGCGCCTTCCGGGCGATCCGCCGCGACGCGCTTGACCGGCTGGACATGCGGGAAATGACCTATGGCTGGAATATCGAAATGCAGATCAAGGCGGCGCGCACCGGTTTACGCATACTTGAAATACCGCTGCCTTATCGTTGCCGGGCCGGCGGCAAATCCAAAGTTGCCGGTTCACTGCGCGGCTCGATCCGCGCAAGCTGGCGCATCGCCATCACATTCATCCGCATTGCACTAGAGCCGATTACTTTTAGAGGAGACAGTTGTAAGGAAGCCCTTCTTTTTCTGAAGAAAAAGAAGCAAAAAGACTTTTATTAATTTGGGCCGTTGGTGTTTTGAAACGCCCGGCTCCAGACTCATAAAAGTTTTTTGCGTCGCTTTTTTTGAAAAAAGCGGCTGCTTCCTTTGATTGGGTCCTGCTCTAAAGGCTGGCTACACGAGGTGGACAATATGCGCTATATACCAGCCGGGCAGTGCGTGGGGGTGGCCATATCGGCACCTCCGTATCGTCTGCCGGCACCGGCTGGTTTGGAAGGAATTCGGTTGACGGATGCCGGCTGGAACGCGCTGATGACGGCGGCGCAATCGGGCGATGCCGCAGCTTATCGGCATCTGCTCAACGAGGTTTGTATTTGGCTGCGCCGCTATTATCTCAGGCGCCTGCCGCCGGCGATGGTGGATGATACGGTTCAGGACGTGCTGCTCGCCTTGCATGAAAAACGCCATACTTACGACCCTTCTCAGCCCTTCGGTCCCTGGCTTGCCGCGATTGCCCGTTACAAATGGATCGACCGGTTACGGGCTATGAAAACGGCCTCATGGGAGGAGATTTCCGACGATCTACCGGTATTGGACCATGGTGAGGCCGTGCAGAGCGCCCGTTCGCTGGAAATGCTTTTAGATATGCTGAAGCCGGCCCAGGCCGAGGTGATACGCCTCGTAAAACTGCAGGGCCTCAGCATCGAGGAGGCGGCGGCCCGGACCGGTCAGTCGATATCGCTCGTGAAGGTCAACATTCACCGGGGGCTGGGCCGGCTGACATTGCTGGCCCAGGAACAACCCGATGGATCATGATGCCCTGATCAACCGGCTCACGAAAGACCTGAGGCCGGTACGCCGCCGGCATTTGGGTGCCGAGGTTGTTATCGTCGGGCTGATTTGCGCGATCGAACTCGGGCTGTTTTTTGGCCTCGGTCTTAATCGCCCGGATATGCCGATGATGATGAAGCAGCCCAGTTTCTGGTGGCGCCTCTGCAGCCTTGGCCTCATCGCTCTGGTCAGTGGAACTTTGGCGCTGCTCTCCTTCAACCCTGCCTATGCCCCCAGGCGCGGCAATCTCTGGCTTGGCCTCATCATCGTCATATCTCTGGTCTTTGGCCTGTGCATAAATGCGGGTCCGGGCGAATTCGGCGCGATCATCCAGCGTTTGAGTTGGATGAACGGCGTGCTCTGCACCAGCAAAATGATCGCTCTGTCAGCGCCTCCGCTCGTTGGCCTTGGCCTGCTCATGCGCCGGGGGGCGCCGACGGATACAACTCGTACGGCACTGTTGATCGGTCTGGCGTCGGCGTCCTGGGGGGCGTTCGTTTTTGTCTTTGCCTGCCCCTTTAACGACCCGCTTTACATTGCCGTCTGGTACAGCGCCGGCTGCGGGGCCGTGACTATGCTGTCG
The DNA here is from genome assembly GCA_965231175.1 of Acetobacteraceae bacterium. GTDB lineage: Bacteria > Pseudomonadota > Alphaproteobacteria > Acetobacterales > Acetobacteraceae > Acidocella. The sequence continues at coordinate 843,978 of CBDDMJ010000002.1, forward strand.
CGGATAATCCTGCCGCGCCTGGCGCGCTGGTGATTTGCTGATGCAGTAATGATTTCAGGGCCAATGTGACCAGTTCTCCGTCGCGTTTTTTAGCGGCATGATTTGAACATGTGCCGGTGAGAACGTAAAATCATTATAATCTGTATCGAACATGGAATAGCCTGCATCACCATAAAAACTTGGCCGCGGCACGGTGCTTTTATCGTCGAAGCCGTCAAGAAAAATTTTGCCGGTCCAGGTTCCAAGATCTTGTCCCTGTATTGTCGAGCCTTTTTCCATATCTTGAAAACGCCCTTGCATCGCGTCGCGGAACATATTGGCGATGGCGACGGCACCGTTGCTGGATGCGTCGAGCGTCATTGTGGCGATGGAATCCGAATTATCGCCCTCAAAAATCACGTTGGCCAGATGTGGATATTTTTGTGCATTTTTGCTTAGGAAATCGATCAGGTCGGAAAAACCGAGACCATCCACATCGTCGCCGAGAAACGCCTGCCAATCCTTGACGGTCGGCGCCGCCGGATTTTGGCAGGCGTATTTGCGCGTATTTTCCTGACAGAAAACTTCCGCCTGGCCGTTGATGTAAGTATACTGCAATCCTGAAGGTTGGCCGTTCAGCATATATTGCTGGGGCTTGCCGAATTCCATGAATTTATCGCCGAATGCAAAATAACCAACCTGCTGGTCCATGTATTTAAAGAATGGGAACGCGCCGCTGCAGGGTTCGAATTGCCACCCCGTGGTTGCCGGGCATTGCATGTCATTGATACCGTTCCAATACTGCCCCCAGCCGCCGCCGGCGCCGATAAAGATATGGGTTTTCATCCAACCGGAGGTCTTGGCGTTGATCTCGGTAACCAGATCGACCATGACCGGACCCATCAGATTCCAGTTCTTGGCGGCATATTCGCTGAGCCGAACGCCGCTCAACCAATGATCGAGACCTGAATGCGCCGCCATTGTGACGATACCGGCAATGTCATCCGTATAGGCTTGCTCCAGAGGAAATACGTTCTGTATAGATAATGAAATCGGCGCGCCAGTGGTGTCAAGGTGGTTAATGAACCAGGCTCTTTCGTCGAGAATGAATTTCATCGGGGGGGCGTTCGGAAATGCCTTCTGTAACTGCGTGAGAAACATAAGAATGGCTTCATTACGCTGTGCTACCGTATAGTTTCTCTTTGAGATGGCTTTGTCGACCTCTAATATCACCTGCTTCTGATCATCGTTAAGCGAAGCCGGCGGGAGGTAGATATATTGATTATACGCGTCCCAGGTTTTCTGATCGATAACGGGGACGGATGCCAGCCGGTAGCCTGGCATCACGTAGATGACACCCGTATTGACGCCGGCGGCGGTGAGCGCGTTAACCCAGTCATGCAGTGTTAGCCCGTCAAGATCAGGCGTGATGGTGAACATCGATGATCGCGGGCATTTCTGTTCATCCGCATATCCATCATAAGTATGCTGGCAGGCTGTTTTGCTGCTCGTTTGCCAACGCGTCATCACGCCGGCAATGCTGCTGGGACCTTGCGCCGGGACAGGTTTGGCGCGGGCCAACCCCGGCATCAGGGCCAGGAATAAGAATGCCAGGAAGACATAATTTCGATTAAAAGGATGACCAAGCATGGGGCGTATCTATACGGTTTAATGGTTTACCGCGAGTTACTAAAAATGCAGTTCTTTCTTTATGACAACGCGCAAAATTCTTGTCACAAATCTGACGCATAATTTTTATGTAAATTCGAATGCCATTGCAGGTTCATTTACGAATTAATTTTACTAACTTAAGGTTGGAGATCTTCCTTGCAGTTTAATCTGTCGCATTTTTTGGCATAATTTTTATTACAGTTAAGTTAAATATGTGGCTTCGTTCCTTATACAGTTTGAGTACCACCTCCTATAATACGGCAATTTCATACAGGTTTATGCAGGTCTGTGCGCTTGAGGCTGATTGCAAATCATGCAAAACGCATCGAGCCATACCGGGACAAAGATTAGATCAGTTTTTCGATATCGTTCAAAATCCAAAGGGTAAACACCATGCATTCGAGACTTAATGACATCTACCAGCAGTTGGCCAAAAAATATGAAATGCAGGGACCGTTTCTGGAAGTTGGCGTCGGCATTAAAGAGGCTGCGATCCTTTCCGGCAGCTATTTTCAGGGTAAGCCGGAACGCTTTGCCACCAACCTTTCCGATAAAGAAATTATCGACGAGCAGGACGATGCGAAAATCGAATTCATTCGGTGCAATTCGAATAACATGAAGGACAATTTCGCCGACGGGCAGTTCAAAACGGTTTTGTCAAACGCGGTGATCGAACATGATAAGTATTTTTGGCGGTCGCTCGATGAAATGAAACGGGTGCTGGCGCCTGGCGGCATTTTAGCGGTCGGGGCGCCCGGATATATTGCGCGCAAGCATGTAAAAAACGAAATGTTTACGAGCGGATTCAAAAAGGCCACCGTAACATACGATGTGCATTCCGTGCCGGATTACTGGCGCTTTAGCCGCATGGCCTTCAGAGAAGTGATCTGTGAAGGTTTGGATATTCTGGAAACCTTCATTTTCGGGCGCGTGCCTATACTGGTTGCGGTGGCGCGCAAACCTTTGACAGGCCTGCACGCCCCTGTGCCGCAAGGGGATAAGAGCCAGCAGAGGCAGCTTGCGGTCAGGGAAGAGGAAATCCTGGAACTGCAGGATGAAGATGACATTGAAGGGTTTTCTCAAATCGTGCTGGAGCGCGATCCAGCCAAGCTGGCAAAGCAGCAAGCCAGGAAGGAAGCCAGACTACAAAATCGCGAGGCCAGAATTGCCGGCAAGACACCGAAAGCGCGCAAGTAGAATGGATGAAGCTGCTCGTCTAACGGCATAACATAACGGCAGCCTCAAAAATTCCTACCAAACCACGTGAAAGCCTGCATTGAAGGCCTGCGCGCTGCTGCTCGTATTCACCGCCCCGTTATAGCCTATGAACAACGTCGCCGGCCATGTCGTCACATGGAAATCGGCGCGCAGCCCGATCAGTGCCGTGTCGCGGCCGATCGGGGCGCTGCTGAGCGCATAACCGCTATTGTTCAGGCCGGCAAAGCTTGCGCGTATCGCCGCACGGTTATCAGCAAACTCATAGGCCCAGCCGAGTTGCCCCTGCGCCACCAAAACCACACTCCGGCTCAAGGCAAGGCTGCGCTGCGCGCTGGCCCCGAGTGTGCTCTGCGCGCTGGCGATCGACTGCCCGCTGATGCTTTGCGCCAGCGCGCCCCCGCTGGATTCGGTCAGATCGCCCTGATGCAGATTGAACCCGGCGATCCCGATATGCGGCTCAAGCAGCCACGCCCCGAACTGCTGCATTATGCCCATATTCAGGCTGCCGCCACCGGCCAGACCGTTGGTACTGCCTTTCGCCGAAACGCCAAATATCGGCTGAGGGCGGGAGATCGTCTCCTGCTGAAACATGCCAGCCAGTTGTGTGGCGACGAACCACCCGCCGTTTTGCCACTGCCCGTAGCCGAACAACTGTGCCGCGGTCGTGTTCGCCGTACCACCGCTCTGTGTCCAGGTCTGGCCATCGGCCGTCGCCAAGGCAAAGCCTGTGCGCAAGGTCTGTGTCAGAGGTACATCCACCCCCGCCGCAGCCCCGCCAAGACCTGAGGTGAACCCCAATGCACCAGCGCCGGTGCTGGTGCTGTTGTAGTTTGCAAGGCCGGTCATCCAGATTGTGCCGCCGCCGGGGCCAGCAGCGCTGCTGGCCCTTTGGCCAGGGGCCAAACCGCGGCGCGCCGCCAATTGCGCATCGACCGCCTCCGAAGCGAGATACCAGGCATTTCGCCCCGTCACCAACGCATCTGCATAAATCGAAGGCGCCAGCTCATCCAGCGCCGGCGTAAGCTCGGTGACGGGCAGCGTATAAAGCGTGCCATATACTGCGTCCGCCGCAACACCGGGACCAGCAGCTGCCAGCGCGGCGGTTAATGGCACACCGGCGGCCGGGCGGGCTGCATCCAGCGCGGCGCCCACAGCGCGCTCGGTGCTGCTCTCGGCCAGGCCTGCCGCAGCGAGATCGCCATATTGGCTGGGGGTCACCACGAGGTTGGCCGTGTTGGCTGTATAAAGCAGGTCGAACCTGGTGCCGGCCGGCAAACCGCTGGCCGGTTGGGTGATCCCGGCGAATCCGCCGGTTATGCCGCCGGCAGCCTCGATGATGGTGAAACTCTGGCCCAGGACCGGTGTGAACATATTGTTCGCGGATCCGCTGATCCCGCGCAGCAGCGGCGTCAGCTGGCCGGCCGCGGCAAAATGATCGCCTGCCCCCTGCACGATAATCCGGCTGTAATTGCCAGCACCGGTGCCGGTCCCGCTGCCGTCGATATCGATCACGGTATCGGCGCCGGAGGCCAGCGTAACCGGCGCATTGAATGTCAGCGTGCCCGGGCTGTTGCCGGGGGACAGGGTGCCCGCCAGGTTGGTGGGCGCGTTGATCGTGCCGGTGCCGTGCAGCGTCCCGCCGGCGGCCACCACCAGCCCTGAGGAGGCGAGCAGCCCGTTGACCTCGAACAGGCCGCCCGTATTGACGGTGACAGGGCCGGTCATCGAACCATCCAGGATCAGTGTGCCCTGTTGTACCGTGGTACCGCCGGCATAATGATTCGCGGCATCGAGCTGCACGGTGCCGGTGCCATCGACCGCAAAACTGCCGGGGCCGGTGATGGGTGCGGCGAATATCGCCGTCGCCGTAGTTGCCACCGTGCTGGACGCGCTGATGAAGACCGGCAGGTTGATCAGCGCGTTCTGGGTCAGTGTCAGCGTCCCGGCGGCGCTGAGCACCGGCGTCACATACGCATTCGTGCCCGGGATTGCGTTGTTGGTCTCAAGGCCGATAAACCCGCCGGCGGCATCATAGAGGTAATTAAAGCCGGCGTAGGTTTTCAGCGTTGAATTCAGGAAGGACGACACGCCGTCATTGCTTACCCAGCCGAGGCTCGCCGGCTCTTGCGGGTCGCTGCCGCCAACCATGTATGAATAGCCGACATTCCCGTTGGCATTGAGCAATTGCAGGCTGATTTCCGTGCCGTTCGCCACCGTGCCGCTGGTCGGTTCGCCTGGAACCCCCAGAAACCCGTTATTAAGACCGGTATCCATCAGAATATGCCCGGCGACATAGGGCGATGAATTGACCGAGACCGCCATCTCGGCCTGCTCCCAATTGGCCTGGCTTCCTGGATTGCCTGCAACCGCCACTGTCAGCGGCGTTAGCTGTTCATAGGCAAAATTTCCGCTCGTGTTCGCCGCGGTCAGCCCAAGGTCCACGCCCTGCGGGGTGATGATGAAACCGCTGCGAATCTGGCCGGACTGCATACCGTTGACATTCAGGAACGGGTTATAGGATTGGGCGATCGGCGGTGCGGCATTGAGCGCTGCATTTTGCGCATCGGGGGTGCCGCCTTCGCCTGGGGGCGTGCCAACGCCCAAGGTGTTGCGGTCCACCCCCACGCCGAGCATGAACACCGGCCCCGCCGGGTTGCACGGGTCGGCGCCGCCGCCGAGGCAGGTGCGGCTGGTGACCGCGAGTACCTGCGTCGTTGCCGTAGCCGATGCCGCCGCCCCGCCGCTTGCGACCGCACCCGGGAAGCCCAGGGTCACTGTCGTATAATAACCCTGCAGCAACAACCTGCTGCTATTGTAATAGATCCATCCGGCTGGTCCGGAGCCGGGCGCGTTGGGTATATCCGAGGCGTCGACCGCCATGCCGGTCGAGCCAGTATCCATTGTGAAGCTATAGGGTCGCGAGCCGTTCAAACTGACGTTGAACTGCAGCGAACCGTTATTCTGTAACGCCGTGTCGAACGGTGTCACATAGGGCACGGTGTATGATGCCGTGTAACCATTATATAAATTCCAACCCTGGCCCCATGCCGCGGCCGGCACGGCCAACGCGGCCATCAGCAAGGTACAAACTGCGCCTGTGCGCGTAACCGACAGCCCCGATTGAAACAATTTCGACCCTGCGCGATACAGCTTTGTCAGCACAGATAACCTCCTGTTTTGCAATTTTTTTTAAATCATAATCAAAACGATTTCTTGAAACCGTCTAAAACCTTCAAAAGCTCCATGTGACAGCGCCGTTGAGCGCATTTACATTGTTCGCGGCAGGCGCGATCTGTCCGGAATAGGTAAGGCTGATCCCGGCGGATCGCAGCCTGCCGGAGATGCTGACCCCGGTCAGCAGGCTGTTGCTGGCAAGCGGCACACCATAGGCTGTAAACAGCAAGGAACCGGCGGCAAAAACCAGGCGTGTACTGCTCGTAAGGTGCCCATAATCGTGCTGCCAGCCGAGCGAGCCGGAGACGATAAGCGGTAACGTGCCAAGGCTTACCGGGCCTGACCCACGAACGCCGAGGGTGCTCTCAGGACTGCCAATTGTGTTGCCTGACACGGCCAGGGCTGCGCTGCCGCTACCCTCGGAGAAGCTCGCGGTGGTGAGGCTGGCGTAGGAAACGCCGGCAAACGGCTCAATGCGGATATTTTCCGGGCGAATGGATAGTCCATAGGCGATTTCACCGAAAATCTGCCCGGTCTGCGCGCTGTAACCCGGTCTGTAGGTGGCTTGGTAGCCTGGCAATGCCACGCTGCGCTGTACCGTGAGGGCGTGGTAGGAATAGGCGCTGCCGAACCGCAGCGCCCAGCTGCCAGGCCCAAAGCCCGAAAAACTGCGCCCGGCATAAATCGCGAAATCATAATTGTTACTGGTGCCCGTTGAGGAAATTTCATTGGCGGAGAAGGCCGATTGGCCGAATCCGGCAAGCGTTCCGACCCTCCAGACGTCAATTTCCTGGTCCAAACCGATCATGAAGCCGCCAATGGAATTTGTAACCGGTGCGATATCCGCGTTGCCGTGCTGGCGTTCCCAGCCGCCGTAGGTTTGTTCCCAAAGTACCGCCTTCGTGCCGGTGAGCGGCGCGGACTGTATCCCGGCATCGCCGGCAGGCGCGCCGCCGGTCACCTGGGCAAGCCGGCCATACACCGCATCGCGCACATAAGACAATTGCGACAACAGAACGTTTTGCACGGATGCATAAATCTCGCCGGAAAGGGCGGTAAATGCCGCCGGCGCCTCGCTGCCCGTAAGGCTGATGAGCGTTGAGCTGAGCGGCGCGGCCGCGCTCAAACTGTCAGCCGCCGTTGCCGCATCGATCTGGTTGGGGGTTTGCATCAGGGCGGCGAAAGGCACCGCGCTGCGCGTCAGCGTGACCTCCTCCGCGGTACCGGTATTGCTCAGATTCACGCCCAGAAATGGCAGAGCGGAGGCCGGGGTACCAAGGTTGAGGCTGGTGTCCGCCACAGTGAAATTACCCTGCACGCCGCTGGCCGCGATGAGCAAGGTGTATTGCGCGCCAAGGGTTGGGCTGAAACCCTGGCCGGGCGTGAGCACCAGGGTCCCGCCATCAATAATCGCCGTACCTTGCGCGCTGACGAGGCTGCTTGTGCCCTGAGCGCCGAGTACCGCAAGATAGGTGGAGCCTGGCTGGAAAGTGACATTTCCGCTGACCTTGACGAGGCCGGACGCACCGGGCGCGATGACACCGCCGGCGCTCACGTAAACCGCGCCGACCGTGCCGCTTCCTGAAAAAACCCCGGCATCGGTGAGTGTGCCGGATAACGTACCGGTGTTTATAAAAACATCTGTATTCGTAACATTGCCGTCTATGGCGCCGGCATTAACCAGCGCGCCGGCATTTGTAATATCTCCTTCGATCGTGCCGGTATTGGTAACACCGGCGCCGGCAGACACAGCGACAGCAGCATCGGTATGTCCGGCGACAACGGCGTTGCCACCGGTCACGGCAATACCCGCTGGCAAATTGGCATTGCCCGACAAAAGAAACGTTCCAGGACCGCCAATGGTCAGCGCGCCGGGTCCTGAAAAATCACCGAGGAATGAAGCCGAGACGGTGGGCAGGATGGTACTGCCGATGCTGACATAAACCGGCAGGTTGGTGGAAAAACCATCCGGCAGGGCGAGATTGCCCGCGATGGAAATTCCGGGGGCGAAAGCGACCCCCGCCGTACCGGGTGCGATTTCTTGCAGGCCGACAAAGCCGCCGGCGGCATCGAACACATAGTTGAACACCGAAAGCGGGTGGATGCCGGTATTCATCGCCGCACCGCCGTTGACGCGCAAAAACTCCGGTGCTGCGGTACTGTTGTCTACAGCGCCCACGGTATAGCTGAAGCCAACGCTGCCGCTGGCGCCCAGATACACGGTTACCTCAGTCCCGGGCGGCGCGCAGGTAAAGCCATCTCCGCTGCCGCAAGGCACGGCATTCGCGGCAATCGTGCTGCCGAGATCGGCCCAGGCATAGGATATGCCGGCATCGATCAGCACACCCTTGCCGCTTTGCACCGTGCTGCCGTTAACCACCACTGAACCTGGCAATGTCTGCCAGTTTGGCGAGTCCTCTACCGGTGCGGTGGTCGGCACCAGCTGCGTATAGGCATAGCCCGATCCGGCATTGGCCGCGGTGAGCCCAGCTTCGATCCCCTCCGGGGTTATGACATAACCCGCCCGGACGGTACCCTGAGCCATGCCCGTAATGTTCAGGAGTGGGTTATTCACGAGCGATGGCAGATAATCCGGCCCCCAACCATCGTCAGGCCGCCCGTAACCGATGCCCATCAGGGTGGTACAAGGGGCACCCTGTTTTGAACAATCGGTCGTGATATTGCCGCTTACCGACTTAGATTCGACTAAAACCGGCACCGTCGCGGTGGCGACCTGCCCATTGGCATCATGGCTACCGGGGAAGGTTATCGTCTCTGTTGCCCAGGTGCCTATCGAATAATTGCCGCTGGAGGCGTAAAGAATTTTTTGTTGATCGGCCAGCGGCGCCTGCACAAAACCCGGAATTAAATATTGCGGTATCACCATGCCCTGGGATCCGGTATCGACCTGATAGGTCAGCGGCGCGCTGCCGTCGACGCTTGCCGAAACATACAGGCCGGTCTTGCCATTCAGGTAGTTTGGAGGGTGCGTATAGGGTATCGTATACGAATTGGTATAATTGTCGTATAAATTCCAGCTTGGCGTGGATTGGGCATGAGCCGCCACCAGCCAAGGCACCCATAAGAACAGCAGCGTGAAAAACTGCGCGAATCCTCGACCGTAGCCACGCAACAGGTTTTGCCGAAATATCATGCCAATTATGCTCGTTGTTGTTACGTCATGATAAATCCAAGCTAGCCTGCACAATTACAGATTGCAACAAAATTGAGCCGGCGCTTAGATTAGCCGCACCGTGCTGGCTGGTTGTATAAGCATTTCCTGGGCCCATGGGTTGCCTGACTGCAAGCGGAACGGCAGAGTGTGGCCACCCTTCAGCCGGTAACAAACCCAGCCGGGGAAGACCAAGGAGGCTAGAATGGCACAACCCAGCACACCCGTCCGGCGCTGGCGGCTGCCGCGCATCCCCGGCATCGTCTGGCGCGCGCTGAGTTTTGGTCTCGCCATTTTCATCCTTATCAGCTGCCTGACGCAATGGAATCGCTGGGAGGGGGAGGCTGAATATCAAACCACCGACGATGCCTATCTGCAAACCGACCTCACCCCCCTCAGCGCCCAGGTCTCGGGGTATGTCAGCGCCGTGCCGGTGCAGGATTACCAGGCTGTGCATGCCGGCCAGTTGATCGTGAAAATCGACGACCGGGATTACCAGGCGGCGTTGGCGCAAGCCAATGCAAATATCGCCGCGGCGGCGGCGCAGATCGAGCAGGTCCAGGCGCAAAAACCGCTCTTGCAGGCGAATTTGCGGGCAGCCCAGGCGGTGGCCGCGTCGACGATGGCCAGCCTGGCGCAAAGCCGGCGCGATCTGGCACGGGCGGAAAGACTTTTGAGCGGCGGCTCCGGTGCCGTCGAGGATGTCGAGAAGGCGCAGACCGCGCAGGACCAGCTGCGGGCGGCCCTGGACCAGAACCAGGCGCAGGCGGATGCGGTGGCGCGGCAGATCGACCTTTTGGGCGCCACGCTCGACCAGGCCCGGGCCGCTCTCGCCGCCCAGCAAGCCGCGCAAAAACTGGCGCTGATCAATCTCGGCTATACGAACATCCTCGCACCGACCGACGGCATCATCGGTCTGCGCCAGGTTTTCCCTGGGCAATTTCTGGCCGCAGGTGCCGAGGTCACGGTGCTGGCGGCCCTGCCGCGCCTCTGGGTGATCGCCAACTACAAGGAAACCCAGCTCACCCATGTCAGCCCGGGAGACGAGGCGACCATCACCGTCGATACATTTCCCGGCAAAACATTACGCGGCCATGTGGTCGCGATCTCGCCTGCCTCGGGTGCTGATCTGGCACTCCTGCCGCCGGATAATACCACCGGCAATTTTACCAAAATCGTCCAGCGGGTGGTCGTGAAACTTGCCATCGACGATACGGACGGGCTGACCGGCCGGCTCCTGCCGGGCATGTCCGTCATCCCCACCATCGACACCGCACTGCCCAACGGCCGGCACAAGTGAGCGCCAGCGCCGCAGCCGCCGCAGGCTCGCCACCGGGGGCACCGCCGGTCGAACAACCTGTCCCATGGCTCGGCCTGTTTGCCGTGCTGCTCGGCACGTTTATTTCCACCCTCACAGGCCGGCTCTCTACCTTCGGTCTCACCGACATCCGCGGCGCGATCCACGCCGGCTTCGATGAAGGTGCCTGGATCACCACCTCCTTTACCGTGGCGCAGATGCTTATCACACCGGTTGCCGTGTGGATCGGCAGCATGTACGGACCGCGGCAGATACTGATTTTTGCCGCATTGACATTCGGCGCCGCTGAACTCGTCATCCCGTTTTCGCAAAGCCTGACGACTTTGCTCGGCCTGCAATTTATCGCCGGGCTCGGCTCGGGCTGTTTCATCCCCCTCACGCTGAGTTTCATCCTGCGCAATATGCCGCTCCGCCTGTGGGCTTATGGCGTCGTCCTGTACGCGTTGAACCTGGAATTATCGCTCAACATCTCGGCCTCGCTGGAAGGCTGGTATGTCGACAATCTCTCATGGCACTGGATTTTCTGGCAGAATGTGCCGCTCGCTTTGGGCATGGCCGCTTGCCTGCACTGGGGCGTCAAACGCCTGCCGCCGCCGGCCACGATCCATCGCGATATCTACGGCCTCGCCGCCTGCGGCATCGGGCTGGCGCTGATCTACGCGGGGCTCGACCAGGGCAACCGGTTGGACTGGCTGAATTCCGGTCTTATCTGCGGCCTGTTTCTGGCCGGCCTGGTGATGCTTATCGCCTTCATCATCCACGACATCGTCTCGCCTTATCCGTGGCTCGACTTACAGGTGGCAATGGCGTGGCCGTTGCCGCTTCTGCTGCTGATGATTTCGCTGCTGCGTCTGACGATCCTCTCCACCGCCTATTTGATCCCCTATTATCTCGGCGGCGTGCGCGGCTTTCGCGCCTTGCAGGTGGGCGATACGCTGATCTGGATTGCCATCCCGCAGCTCATCATTTGCCCGGTTGCCGTATTGATGCTGCGCCGGGCCGACCCCAGGATCACCGCCGGCACCGGTCTGTGCCTGGTCGGCATCGCCTGCATGAGTGTCGCTTATAATCTGACGCCAGGCTGGGGTTCGGATCAGTTTCTGGCTTCGCAACTGCTGCAGGCGGTCGGTCAGAGTTTCGCTTTGTCCGGCATCGTTTTCACCGGTGTTCTGAACCTCCGGCCGCAGGACGCGCTGACCTTCGGCGCCATGCTGCAAATCGCCCGCCTGTTTGGCGGCGAGGTGGGCACGGCATTCGTGGCGACGGCCGCACGGATGCGCGAACAGCGTGCGTCAAATCTCATCGGCCAGCATTTGCAGCGTGGCGATGCCGCCGTGCTGCACCGGTTGGCGGCCTACGGTCATGTCATCGCGCGCGGCGGGCACCCGCTTTCCTCCGCACCTTTGATCCTCGGTAATGTTGTGCGCACTCTGGCCACCACCCAGGCGACGATCGACTGTTTTGTCGCGGTCGCCGTATGCGCTGCCTTTGGTCTGTTCGTCCTGATCGTGATCCTGCCGGCGCCACCACGCACGCCGGCATCGCATCGGCCGCTGTTTCGGAGCACGGGGCCGGAATGAAATCCGTGGTCCGCGCCACCGCGCTCATCACCCTGGCCGCTCTCGGCGGCTGCACGCTCGGCCCCAACTACCACCCGCCCGCGCCGCCTGCAGGTGCCACTGCCCCGCTGGCCGGCGCCAGCCCAGGCACAATTTCCACCGCACCCGCGGCGAATGATTGGTGGGAGCTCTATAATGACCCGGTGCTGAACGGCCTGATTGCCCAGGCGTTTACCGCCAATGAGGATTTGAAAACGGCGGAAGCAAACCTCGCCGCCTCCCGCGACATATTGGAGGGCGCCCGCAACGCCTTCTATCCGCAGACAGACACCGGCTTTGCCGCCAATTACGGCCGCAACGCCACCACCGATGAAATCCTTGAGCTCACCGGCAAAAAACCGCAGACCCAGTGGACCTTCGATGCCATGCTCGACGTTTCCTATGAACTGGATTTATTCGGCCATGTCCGTCGCTCGGTTGAGGCAGCGCGAGATAATGCCGAGGCTGTGGCCGCGGCGCGCGATGACCTGCGCGTCACCATCGCGGCCGAAACCGCCCGCGCCTATGGCCAGATCTGCACACTCGGCGCACAAATTTCCGTAGCCCTGCGCTCGCTGGCACTGGCGCAACAGGCGCAAACCATCGCCCAGCAACGCCGCGATGCCGGTGCAGGCTCGGATTTCGATGTGCTGCGGCAAACCGTGCTGGCGACACAGGTACAAGCCACCATCCCGCCGCTGCAAGGTGCCCGCCAGGCCGCTCAGTTCGAGCTTGCAGCACTGCTCGGCGCCACCCCGGTCGACGCGCCGCAAGCGGTGCTGGCCTGCGACAGCGCGCCGCATCTCAACCGCCCGCTGCCGATCGGCGATGGTGCCGCCCTGCTGCGCCGCCGCCCGGACATCAGAGAAGCCGACCGCAAATTCGCCGCCGCTTTGGCGCAACAAGGTATTGCCACAGCCGATCTGTTCCCGCGCGTAACACTCGGCGGCTTGTATGGCGGCATCAGCGATCAGATCAACATGCTATCCAGCAATAACGGGCTTACCTGGGGCGTCGGCCCTTCGATCAGTTGGACATTCCCAAATTTGGCCGGCCCGCTCGCCCGCCTTGCGCAAACCAAGGCCGGCGTCGCCGCCTCGATCGCGGCTTACAACTCAACCGTACTGCAAGCGCTGAAGGAAACCGCGCAGGCACTGGCGGCGTACAGCGCGGAGCTCGACCATCACGCGATCCTTGCCGCGGTACAAAGCGAGGCAACCCAGGCTTACGCGCAGGCGCAAAATCAGTTCAACGCCGGCGCCATCAGCCAACTCGATTTATTGATATCCGAGCAGACAGTGATCGGCGCCGACGCTGCCTTAGCCACTTCCGATACGGCCCTGATGCAAGACCAGATCACGGTTTTCAAAGCCCTTGGCGGGGGCTGGCAATTTTAACGAGCGGTTATTGTCTGCAAGGAGGTGGATATCCAATCGGTATCTATAAAAGGTAATCGCTTTCATCGATGGTCTGGTCGAGGGGTTTGGCAAACGCTTCTGGCTGCCTTGGTTGAGGCAAAACCAGGGGCATCCATCTGATCGACAGCACCACAGCCAAATGGTAAAACTGTTTCGCGCGTATTGACTTCCGTACTGGTAGTACGCATTATGAATCGTAAGCTCCAACACGTCGTTACCATGACTTGGAGCACGGAAACGAGGGTGGTTAGCCATTTCGCCAAGGAGAGGTTCGATGACAAGAATAAATAAGATTTTTCGTACGCCCGTCGCCGCAGCGTCTCCGCTTGACCGCATCCGTCAGATTATTCCTGAAATAGAAGCGCGAGCTGAAGAAATTGAGAATACTTCGAAAGTACCGATGGACCTGCTTGAAAAGCTGGAGGAGGCAGGTGCGTTCCGCCTGTGCGTTCCCGCGATGTTCGGTGGGGAGGAACTTGCAATTGGCGAGGTTGCCAAAGCGATCGAGGAAGTCGCCACGGCTGACGCATCTGTGGCTTGGCACATGATGGTCGCTGCGGGTTCTCAGGTTATTACTTCGCGTCTGCCAATTGAGTCCCTCAGTGAATATTATTCAGGTGGGCCAGATACCTGGCCGAAGGCTGCTCTTGCCCCCAAAGGCATCGCTGTCCCGGTTGAAGGCGGCTATCGTCTATCTGGGCGCTGGCCCCTTGCCAGCGGCGCTCGGCGATTTGACTGGATCAATGTCGGCTTCTTCGTAAGGGATGACGCAGGCTTGCGTCTCGCACCAAGCGGTATTCCTGATCTGCGCGTCTGTCTCCTTCCCAAAGGAGACGTAAAGGTTATTGAAACCTGGGATGCAGTTGGCCTACGCGGCACACGCAGCGATGATCTTGAGGTGAAGGATATGTTCGTCCCAGAGGCATGGCAGGCGTCTTTGTTCGGCAAGTCGAGCATTAACGCACCGACGCTCGGGATAAGTATGCCGGCAGCCACGGCGCCACATCACTCGGCGGTGGTAAAAGGGATCCTGCGCGGCGCTGTGCGCGATCTGGCGACTGCCGCGCTTACCCGCAAGCCTGCTTTCAACCCGACCATGCTGATGAAAGATGACCCTGTCTTTCAATCGCGTTTCGGAGAAATTGCGTCGCGCGTCGATGCAATATTTGCTCTCGCCGACGTCAGCACGGGGATTCTCGACAGGTGCAACCGCGAGAGACGCGATGTGACACCGGCGGAGAGCGCGCAAATTTCCTCGGCGGAATCTCTCGTCCATCACGAGGGCACTGCCCTTATGGACCAGATCATGATGCTGTCGGGAAGTGCCGGTGTTTATATGAGCAACCCCCAGCAGCGCAGATGGCGTGACCTGCGGTGCGCCGCGCAGCATCAGGCGGCAAATATCGGCCAATACGGCGCCTATGCACGCTCGCTCGTTGATCAGGCGGCAGCTTGAGCAGCAGCATGGGAGTAGTAACCTACACGATTGACCAACCCCGATCATCGGAGTGAATGTCACTACTAAAGCTGGAGCGCGTTGAGGTTGGCGCGCCAAGCCTGGCTGCTAAGTGGTTCAGCCGGCTCGTCGCTGCGGTTAACACAGATTATGAACCGGCTGACTGAGATGCCATGGGTATTGTAACTTTTGGGTGTCGGCGTAGGAGGATCTACGCTTTTGAACCACTTAGCGCCGAACGGTCTGGTGCATAGGCGCGCAGAATCAATTCGACACAACGTTCGATCTGTGGGAGCGGATCGGCGGGTTGTGAGGTTCGAGAAATAACCGGGTAACCCATCTCGGCCATAAGAAGCATCAGGTATTGTCTGGCTACCAATCGCGCGTCTAGGTCAGCCAGATGTCCCGCCCGGTTCTGGGCTTCCAGGTATTGGGCGAGCCCACGGACCGACAGCTCAATGCCGCCATGATACCACGCGTCCACCAGCTCCGGCGCTTGCAGCCCTTCCGATAGCACTACTTTGTTGGCGGCGCGGCCTTCGTCGGACTGCCATATCGCGACCAGCTGTAAACCAAGCCGCGTCAAACCCTCGCGAGGGGGCACCTCTAATGCGCTGGACGTGACTATGGAGGCAGCAAACTGCTCTCCAACCGTGGCGATCATCGCGCTGAATAGCCCGCTTTTGCCGCCGAATTGCCGATAGATAGTTTCTCGTGAGCCGCCTGCACGAGCAATGATCGCTTCCAGCGTGGTGCCGCGATAGCCATATTGGACGAACAAGTCTCGAGCAGCATCTATCACGGCATGCTTGCGGCGCCGGCCGCGCTCGCGGCGCCCATCAGCCTTTACCGCGAGGTCCGATTGGACGGAGGACGTTGCTTTGGGCTCGCTGATTTTTCTCTCCGGGAGAGGATTCTGGGCTTTGGCAACTTCTATCAGCAGTCCTGCGAATACGCCAGTGTCGCTCGGATTTGACCCGATGGTTCGGGCATTTAGTCAATCCCGATCGATCCTTTGACGCTTGCCGACGACATTGACGCCGCTCTCCCCGGCGGAATATCCGCCCAGTGACCTGCAAGATATTCTTTCGCGTGGATATTATATTTCGAGGAGGCAGGCGGTACAAAGCGAAGCACTGCAGGACCCCTCATGTTTTATGAGCCTGAAATAAGCGATAATGGTGTGTCATCGACACATTCAAATTCACGGCAATTTCAATGATGATTGGTTCGCTACCATCCTCACCGCGACAGCATTGGCAATCTTGCGCAATGCTGGATCGTACTAGTTTTCCAAGAGAAAGGGCATTGCCATACCGAGCTGTTTAATGTCGATATATTCTTCGATGTGCGTAACTTCATTGCTGGCATTCAACTTCACGAATAATGCTGCCGGCATGATGTTCTCGTGACCGTTTTTCAGTATCATTCGCAGGACATGCTGCTGAATCCAACCATTTGGTATTTCTATCACTCTTATCTTTTCATAATGCAGAGATTCGACATTATCGATAAAAATTTGCAAAAACGCCTTGGCCTGATCCCATGGCATCTCAGTATTATCAATATTATGCCAGATGGTCATGCCGGGCGCGTTGAACCGTTCCAGCGCATCCAGATTTTTCTGCTCAATACAACGCACCATATGGGCGGCCATTGCTTCAACATCTCGTTTTTCCGGCGCAGTCATCATTTTTTTCCTCCATATATGCGTTCAGATTGTCGTGGCTATTCTGTAACTTGCAGTGCCGCTCCCATGTTTCTATTTGACTTCTTTTAAATTTATAGTACGAGTAACAAAAATAGTTACCATCATAATTTATGTCAACCTCGGTTTTGGGCGGCCACATTCTCAGGTCTTGGCAAGAATTCGGGTGAAAAAATACACGGAGGGAAGGTTCAAATATGACGGTCGAAAAAAAGACTCGCGTCGTAGTGATCACCGGCGGTGCGGAGGGCATAGGAAGGGCATATGCAAAGCGATTGGCTGCGGTCGGCGACCACGTCATCATCTTCGATAGGCTAGCGGCGGACGAGACCTTGGCGCTAATCGCCCAAGCTGGTGGGAGCGCCCGTGCTGTTCGTTGTGATCTCAGCGAACAGGCCTCGATCGACCGTGCCGTGCAGGACGTGGCAGCAACCGAAGGAGGGTGCGATATCCTCGTTAATAATGCAGGTATTGGCTCAATGCGCGCCTTCGACACGGTGGATTATCACAGTTTCCGGTACATGCTTTCGGTTAATCTGGAGGCGCCATTTTTGCTCGTCAAAGCTTTCCTGCCAGAAATGCGCCGCCGCGGCTGGGGCAGGATTGTGAATATTTCCTCGGGTGCGTTGAATTCATCGTTGCCCTGTTTTGCCGATTATTTGGCCTGCAAGGGTGGGGTGGTGGGCTTGACCCGAGGGCTAGCCAGCGAGCTTGGAGAGGCCGGTATCACGGTGAATGCGATTGCACCTGGCTTGGTCCGAACGCCAATGACCGAGGTAGGGCGCCAAGGCCACCAGCCATTGCCCGAGGATATGTTCACCGGCATTCTCCACGCACAATCCATCAAGCGTCCCCAAACCGTCGATGACCTGGTTGGGGTCCTAGAATTCCTGGTAAGTGATGATGCGCGTTTCATGACCGGGCAGGTGCTTCATGTGGATGGCGGAATTGTAAGGGTTTGATGGGTAAGCAAATCAATAAATCCGGCAAGACCGCGATTGTTACGGGTGCAGCGGAGGGCATCGGGCGTGCCTATGCACAAAGATTGGCTGAAGATGGCGCAGACCTAATTCTCATCGACCGATTGCCCACAGACGAGACGGCTGCACTGGTGCGTACCGCCGGCGGAAAAGCACATAGCTATATCTGTGACTTGCTCGATCACCGTCATATCCAGGCGACAGTGGATGCAGTTATCGCCGAATTCCGCGGTTGCGATATTTTGGTGAATAATGCCGGAGTTGGCTCGGCGCGTCCATTCGGCGAAATCTCCTATGAAATGTTCAGGACGACGCTCGCGATTAATCTCGAAGCGCCGTTTCTATTGTGCAAGGCGTTCCTTCCGAGCATGTGCGAACGGGGCTGGGGTCGGATTGTCAATATTGCCACCACGACATTCAATCAAGCCGTTCCGAATTTCAGTGATTACGTCGTAGCGAAAGCCGGTATCGTCGGCCTCACCAGATCTCTGGCAACGGAATTTGGCGAATTTGGCGTGACTGTTAATGCCATCGCCCCCGGCTTGGTACGTACCCCGCTGACTATGCTTGGCCGGGAGGGGCATGCTCCGATGCCAGAACAGGGTTTCGAGTTTGTTCGTAATCTCCAGCCAATTAAAAAGACGATGTATCCGGCGGACCTTGTCGGCACGTTGTCGTTCCTGACGAGCGATGATGCTGCCTTTGTTACAGGCCAGGTTATTATCGTTGACGGCGGTACAGTCCGCACTTGAGATGGCGCACTGGCGGGAGGGGAGTGCCCAACTTCCAGCTTTTTATTGGCGCGGCAAGTAGCGGATGATTTACGCAGTCCAACCTCCGTCGACGACTAGATTGATGCCGGTGATCCAAGCGGATTCATCGGAAGCCAGAAACAATGCTGAATAGGCTATATCCTCTGGCTGGCCAACGCGACCTAAGCGCGGCCAACCTTCAAATGTGGCCTTGAAGACAGGATCGGCTTTCAGCGCGGCTTCAGTTACGGGTGTTAGGATCGGTCCTGGCGATATCGAGTTAACGCGGATTTGGTGAGGTGCGCCTTCCAGGGAAATTTGCCTGGTAAAGGCGATGATCCCTCCCTTACCGGTGGCATGAGCTACCGCAGGAAGCCGTTCCGTCGCCCGCATTCCTGAGACCGACGCCACATTGATGATGCTTCCGCCGCGGTTAGCCACTAAATGCGGCCAAGCAGCTTGGGTAGGATAAAAGACGATGTCCAATTCATAGCGGAGCGTTTCGGACCATTCAGTTGGTGTCATGTGTTCGACCGGTGCAAAATGGGCGAAACCCGCATTATTATAAAGGATATCAATCTTTCCGAATTTCGCTACACCATCATCAATCCAGCGTCGTGCCAGTTCCGGATTCGAACAGTCGAGCGTCGAGCTGATCACGTTAAGATTTTTCTGCCGTGCGATTTCCATCGTTTCAGCGTTGAGCTGCTCATTATAATCGCAGCCAATCACCATGGCGCCAGCCCGGGCAAATGCCAGGGCGACGGCACGGCCTTGCCCGCCTCCTGTGCCAGTGACGAACGCCACTTTTCCCAAAAGCCGGTCCGCAACGGGTCCGTTGGATAGTTTCGTCATTTCTGCCTCCTGATTTTTTCTTTGTATTCTTTGTTCCACGGCCAGGCCTGGCCACCGGTGCTAAATCCGGGCCGATTAATCCAATTCATACTGGCATATTTTATATAAACACACAAATTATAAAATTATTAACTGTTCAGTATTGACACAAAACACATAAAATGCCTAGTTCTGGCCTAAAGTTGGCGAGCAGCGCTTGTTCCGTCGGCAATAAGAGAAACAAAATAAGTTCGGGGGGAGAGTCACAATGAAAGTGCTTAAACGCGTTGACATAGGGCGCCTGCTTTTAAGGGGGATGGTCATGGCGCCATTGGCCGTAATAGCTAAGCCATCTTATGCCTATGAGCATACGTTTAAAGATGGCGTAAATGTTCAATTCGACAACACGTTGCAATACTCTGTGTTGGAGCGGACAGCGCCGGTTTCATCGGAGATTGTGAGCAATGTAAATGCCGATGACGGTGACAGGAATTTAGCATCTGGAATTGTATCAAACCGTTTCGATTTGCTATCAAAATTTGATATCAGCGATAACGGATACGGGTTCGACGTGTCGGCAGACAGTTTTTATGACACGGTGTATAATCAAAATACCCAGAATTCCAACGCTGATACTTATAACCCCGCAAATGAGCCGCCGAATAAGTTCACGGCGGCTACCCGAACCCAGGCTGGTCGTAACATCGAATTAAGAAACTTCTTTGTTTATGGATCGAATGATGTCGCCGGCATACCAGTCACAGTGCGTGTAGGCAGGCTGGTAAATTTGTTTGGTGAAAGTTTGCTATTTGCAACAAATGGCATTTCCTACGGCAACGCGCCAATTGATATTGAGCGAGCGTTAAGCGTGCCGAACACGCAGGTGAAGGACTTGTTCCTGCCAGTGGGTCAGGTAAATGTCACCGCGCAGCTGACTGATTCAGTATCCGCAACAATGTATTATCAGTTTGAATGGGAAAAGGCGAATTTTGCGCCTGCGGGGAGTTTTTTTAGCACCTCAGACATTCTTGACGAGGGTGGTCAACGGATCATAGCGGAGCAGCCCGGAACGCCCGGATTGCCGCAGGAGACCGGCGCCTATTTCTATCGTGGTCCGGACCAGAAGGGTGCCGATACCGGGCAGTTCGGAATTGCACTACATTACGATCCGCCAACAGGTTCTTATGATTTGGGTTTTTACGCGCTTCAATATAACGATTCCGAACCTCAGGTTTATGTCAGGCCGGGTGCGGGAGTGCCTGCGTTTATCCCCGGAACACCCAACGCGCTATCGCTTGGGTCCTATCAAGTGGTCTATCCTGATCATATCCAGATTTACGGCATGTCTGGATCGACGACTGTTGGTGCTGCAAACTTCGCCGGCGAAGTCTCGGCGCGGACTAACGAACCGTTGGCTAGTACGGTTACGGTGGCACCTGGGATGATTGCAAACAATAGCAATCATCCTCTCTATGCAATCGGTAACACGATGCATTACCAGGCATCGATGGTCTATCTCGGTTCCGCTACCAGGTTATGGGACACGTCAACCATTTTGGCTGAAGCTGCAGGAGACAATCTCCTGGGGTTTACAAAAAACCGAGAGAATTTCGATACGTCGCAGCGACATATGGCACTTGGCCTGCGGGTTATTACGCAGGCAACATATTTCCAGGTTTTGCCGGGCGTCGATTTAACTCCGGAGCTCGCACTAGGCTGGAACTTTATGGGGCTTGCGCCAGATACGCTCGGCTTTAACAACACGGGCATCGATCGCGGCGGTGATCTCACTGTTGGCCTACTGTATCAATATCTAGAGAACTGGAATGGCAGCATCACCTATACAAATTATATCGCTCCGCCTGGGCGTAACTCTTATGCTGACCGCGATTTTGTCGGATTCAACGTAGAGCGGACCTTTTAATATGGGCTATGTTAGAGGACATCAATCTATGAAATTAAAGCGTCGTTCGATGATAAAATCTGCCGCGGCACTTGCGGGGGCAACTGCGCTTCCCCGACTCAGCGAGGCTCAGGCTGTAGGCCCAGATGCACTGAAATCTACTCTCACGCCACTTGGCGGCCTCCGAGCTGGCAATGCGGACGGGACTATTCCCCCCTGGACAGGCGAAATTCCCTCACTTCCCCCAGGGTATGTTTCGGGCCAGGTGCGCCCCGATCCATATGCTGGCGAAACTCCGGTAGTGACAATCACGGCAGCTAACATGGCTACTTATCAGAATAAGCTGACGCAAGGCGATATTCGTCTTCTGCAAACCTTCTCGGATTATCAACTGGTTATTTATCCGACCCATCGGACCGGCGTTGCGCCTCAATTTGTCTACGATTATACGTATAAAAACGCTACTACCGCGCAATTAACGCCGGATGGAAATAATCTAAGCAATGCTTATGGCGGCATTCCATTCCCCATCCCAACAAATGGCAAGCAGATACTGTGGAACCATCTCCTGCGCTGGCTTGGTGTCACAATATCCAATCCGTCGGGCGATTACCAAGTAACCACCACGGGCCAGATTATCCTACGTGCCTTCGCCAATCTGCAATACCAGTTGCCCTATTATTTCGAGGGGCATGAAAGCGAATTCAACGGTATTTATGCGGAGTTATCTGTTACGAACACCGCCCCCGGTTACGTCGAAGGGCAGTCGGTACTTGTTCTCAATCCACTCAACCCGCTTCAGGAGGAACCAAGGGGTTGGGAATATCTGCTTGGTGAACGTCGTGTCCGTTTAGCGCCTCAGCTACGCTATGATGCCCCCGAGGATACAGCAGGTGGCATTTTAAATTGGGACGAAGCAGCCATGTTCAATGGTGCGACCGACCAATACGACTGCAAGATCGTCGGGAAAAAGGAGATATACGTACCCTATAATTGTAACAAAGCGTGGGCGACGCCGATCAATTCCGTTATGGGCCCGCACCACGTCAACCCGAATATAGTGCGCATGGAGTTACACCGAGTTTGGGTCGTTGAGCTTACTGTTGCACCTGGAAAAAGAAACGTTGACGCTCGCCGGACGATATATGTGGATGAGGATACTTGGCTAATTTTGGCCATGGATATTTATGATGCCAGCAACTCTTTATGGAAATACCACTACGCAGTTCCGGCCCTCTGTGCTGACCTTCCGGGGATGTGTTCAGGGTTTTACTTGGTAGGGCACGATTTTCATGCCGGGACGTATTTAACGTTTGGTGCTTATGATGTTGCGGTCAACCAAACCCAGTGGCAAGTCATTAACGAATCGCCAGCGACATATTTCACGCCCGGCGAGTTGGCCGCGAGGGCCGGTGGGAATTGATCGATGCCAAAAACGAAACCTCTGCTACGCCATAACCCGCCCACGAAATTTGCTGCTTTTTTGTGTATTGCGGCATTCTCGATAGGATTTGCGCATTCAGCTAGGGCGCAGATCGCAGCATTCGCCCAATCCGTTTTGACCGAACCTTCTCTGGTGACCAAGCAAGTTTTGTCTGGTTTATTCACATCAGTCGTGAGGGCGGGCGACCGGCTAGTGGCGGTAGGCCAAGATGGGCGTATTGTTCTTTCTGATGATAACGGAAAATCCTGGCGTCAGATTCAAACGCCTACGAGTGTCACGTTGACAAACGTCCGCTTCATCTCGCCTGCCGAAGGCTGGGCAGTCGGGCAAATGGGGGTTATTCTGCATACCGCCGACGGCGGTATGCATTGGGCGATGCAATTTGATGGTTTGCGCGCGAATCAGACATTGCTTGAGGCCGCAGTGACCGATGCCACGGCACAGTCAAATGAGCCAGCGTCTCAGACGAATCTACAGAATGCAAAACAGTTTGTTGCAGGCGGCCCAAGTCTGCCGTTTCTGGCATTATTGCCGCTTTCCAACAGGAGTATCATGGTTGCCGGCGGCTTCGGCATGGCGTTTACCAGTAACGATGGCGGTTCCAGCTGGCACGCGATCTTCGACGACGTGCCGAACCCGAATGGATTACATATTTATACGATCATTGCAGATGCCGATAGCCAGCTTTGGGCAGGTGAAGAGGGTTTGGCGCTTTTGCGCGATCCACACGGTAATTTCAAGGTACTGTCAACGCCGTTTCAGGGATCATTCTTCGGCGCATTACGCGGGCCGGACGATGTTTTGTTTTTGTACGGTTTACAAGGCACCATCCTACGTTCTACCGATGATGGAGATAGCTGGCAGCAGATCGCCAACACAAGTTCCAGTGGCATCGATTGTGGCATCGTTCTGCAGAACGGCGATCTGCTATTAGGCGATGTGGATGGAAATTTACTGCTGAGTCAGGATCACGGAAAGACTTTCAGTCTTCAGAAGGCGGGCGGTCCGGTTACCGGCTTGGCCCAGTCAGCAGATGGCTCCATCATCGCGGCTGGCCCGCAAGGCTTGCATGTGCTTCCGCTGCCTTCGCTACTGATCGGAAGTTAAAATGGATTTTGAAAAGAATCTCTTGGACCGAGATGTGGTGGGCGCCGTGTTTGATCCGAAGTCGGGAGCCTGGCTTGAGAGATTAATCTTTCAGAACCGGCCGCTTTTGTTGCTGGCCTGCGTTGTTATCACGCTGTTCCTGGGTTTCTCCTTACGGAATTTGCAGTTAACCGCCAGCTTCGAAAATGTTATCCCAACGCATCATCCGTTTATTGTAAACTACGAAAGATATAAAGACCAACTTGGCAGCCTGAGTGGCAACACGTTGGAGATCGTGGTGCAGGCAGACAAGGGAACAATACTAAACAACAACTATATTCTGGCGTTACGAGATATCAACGATAAAGTATTTCTGCTGCCTGGGGTTGATCGCACTTTCATGAAGTCCCTTTGGACGCCGGATGTGCGTTGGTTGGCGGAGACCAGTTCCGGTATCGCGGGTGGCCCAGTAATGCCGGATGATTTTGATGGCAGCCCAGGCAGTCTTGACCAGCTTAGTGGCAATATAAGCAAAGCTGGCCTAATCGGAAGCCTTGTTGCTCCGGATTATAAATCCTCGGTTATTCAAGTGCCTTTGCTGAAAATTGATCAAACCACAGGCAAACCGCTCGATTACGGGGCGCTCGCCGCCCAGTTGGATGCGATAAGAGCTCAGTTCTTGAACCGCGGCGTGACCATCGGTATCACCGGATTTGCGATGATCGTCGGTGATCTGCTTCGCGGGATGAAAGAGATTCTCGGGTTTTTCACTATATCCGTGCTGATTTCGGCAGTGATGGTATATTGGTACACGCGCTGCATACGAAGCACGGTGCTTGTTGTGCTATGCTCGATGATGGCCGTCGTCTGGCAACTCGGAATACTGCCTTGGATTGGCTATAGCCTTGACCCCTACTCGGTGCTGGTGCCATTTCTCGTTTTCGCGATTGGGATGAGTCACGGCGCCCAGAAAATGAACGGCGTGATGCAGGATATCGGCAGGGGCAGCACTAACCTGGTTGCTGCCAGGATGACGTTCCGGCGTTTGTTTGTAGCGGGTTTCACAGCATTATGCTGCGACGCGGTGGGTTTCGCCGTGCTGATGATGATTCAAATTCCGGCAATCGAGCATCTGGCGGTTGTCGCCAGCATTGGCGTCGCGATCCTGATTTTTACCAATCTGATTTTGTTGCCGGTTTTTCTAAGTTATGTTGGCGTCACACCAAGCTCAGCCAAGCGAAGCCTTATCGCTGAGGAAGCCGCAAATCGCGGTACTGCGAAGCACCCGCTCTGGGCGTTTCTGGACATTTTTACCCAGCGCCGCTATGCCGCCATGGCCATAATTGTGGCCATTGGGATCGGCCTCGGCGGGGCGGTCGCAGCCCACAATCTACAAATCGGCGATATCGATAAGGGCGCGCCGGAATTGCGAGCTAACTCCTTATATAATAAAGACAATGCGTATTATGTTAATCATTACGCAACGAGCAGCGATGTGTTCGTGGTCATGGTGACAACACCCTATCAGCAATGCGCGAATTACAAAACGCTCTCTGAAATGGCCCGGTTAGAGAATAAACTAAGTGCGCTGCCAGGCGTGACCTCTACAACGTCATTCACCGAATTTCAGAAAATAATGTCGGTGGAACTCAATGAGGGCAATTATAACTGGTACGACTTAATTCCCAATCAGCCTGCGCTAAATCAGGCGATCAACGAAGCACCGCCGAGCGTCATCAGCCCGGCCTGTGACTTTATGCCGATATCGGTCTTTTTGCAGGACCATAAAGCAGCGACCCTAACGCGTGTTGTAACTACGGTACAGAAATTCGCGAATTCTGTGCATGACCCAGACGTGAGATTCCTGATGGCCGGCGGCAATGCCGGGATTGATGCTGCTACCAACCTTGTGGTGGCTCGAGCAAGTCATTTAATGTTGATCGAAGTCTATACCGCGGTCATTGTGCTTTCATTAATTACTTTCCGATCGTGGCGGGCGGTATTAACGGCGATCTTGCCGCTGATTTTGACCTCAATTCTCGCGCAAGCTTTAATGGTAGGGCTCGGTATTGGCGTGAAGGTGGCAACATTGCCCGTAACCGCACTCGGTGTCGGAATAGGTGTTGACTATGCCTTATATATTCTTAGCGTTACCCTCTCTAATATGCGCCGAGGCATGGGTTTATCTGAAGCCTATTACCGGGCACTACTTTTTACCGGAAAAGTCGTGATGTTAACAGGCTTTACTCTGGCGGTCGCGGTTGTGACCTGGGCGTTTTCTCCTATCAAATTTCAAGCGGATATGGGTGAATTGCTGGCGTTTATGTTCTTGTGGAACATGCTCGGGGCGCTGATCCTGTTGCCGGCACTGTCAAGCTTTCTGTTGCCAAAAAGGTTGTTCGACAAATCCGGGAACGGCAAGGATGCCGGCGCGGAAATGATGAATCTGGAGATGGATATACAACCTTTTAGCCCGTCGAGGCTGTCTCAGATCGCATTCGTAACCGTACGGAGTCGTTAAGATGTCGGTAGCTTTGGCTTGTGCGTCTCATACCCCGCTTCTTTTTGAAGAAGAATTGGCATCATCGGAAATATGCCAAGCCGTCAAGCGATCGTTCAATGACTTGGCCGCGTTTATTTCAAATTTTGATCCGCAAGTCGTCATCGAGTTCGCTCCAGATCACTATCATGGTTTTCATTATGATAATATGCCGTCATTCTGTATCGGTACGACGGCTTACTCTGTTGGAGACTGGAAAACATCGGTCGGGTCCTTCGCGTCTGACGAAAACTTTGCCCTCGAAATACTGGACGCTGTCCGTGATGCGGATATTGACGCCGCGGTCTCGTTTGAGATGGCGGTCGACCACGGCTTCTCCCAGATCTGGGAAGAGATGTTTGGCCGGCTCGATAAATATCCAGTCATTCCAATCTTTATTAACGCAATCGCTCATCCACTACCAAAATACCGGCGTGCGCGGTTATTAGGCGAGGCGGTAGGGAGATTTGTAAAAAACTCCGGTAAACGGGTCCTGTTTGCAGCTTCAGGGGGGCTAAGCCATGACCCTATCGTCCCAGCGATGCGGGGAGCATCGCCAGAGCTGCGGGAGCGTTTAATTGGCCGCGTCAAGCAGGATCCGGAGCACCAGGCGCGGCGAGAAGCGCAAGTCCGTGTGGCCGCGAAGTTGGCAATGGAACTCAAAGGGCCATCGTTACCGTTGAATGCGAAATGGGACAAAGAATTTCTAAATTTGTTGCGCTACCAGGACTGGGAGAAAATCGATCAGTTTACATCGGAGTCGGTAGCTAAGGTGGCTGGTTTTGGGGGTAATGAAGTCCTGTGCTGGGTAGCTGCCACCGCAGCGATGAGTGTCTGCGCGCCTTTTGAGATTGTACAGGAAGATTACATCGAAGTTCCAGGCTGGATCGCTGGTCTCGCGCATTTTGCGGCCCGGGAACGCTAAAGCCTGCCAACCCCTGCCCGCGAGCGGAAAAATTTTTTCTTGTGGCGTTTAAGCATTTTCACGGATGCTTGCGGATAGGTCTCCACGCTATTTGCCCTCTTGCAGACGTTGACGCACACGATCATGCGTTATAATATTAGTACACGTACCATAGATAATCTGCGTATCATTAGTTGTCTGGAGATGTCGTTGAATCAGACGCCGAATTTCGGCTTGTTTGGTTGCCTGGTTGGGCGTCATTTTTCTACGCGGAAGAGGATAGTTGAATGGGTTTGTGGCACCGAGCCTTGTTCGGTTGGATACGGGTAAGTCCGTCTTCTATTCCTCTTTAAGGCAGAGCGGCGCTTGTTTCGGGAGAGATTAATGAACGAGATTCCTTATACTAGTGTTTGGGCCGATTTGCGCGGTGTTGAATTTACCCAAGGCTGGTTGAACGCGGATGGTATCCGAACCCGCTACATTAGCTCGGGCGATCCATCGAAGCCGTTGCTTCTGCTGCTGCACGGCGTCGGCGGCCATGCCGAAGCATATGCACGAAACTTTGGGCCGCATGGTGAGCATTTTTGGACGGTGGCGATCGATATGATCGGCCATGGTTGGACAGACAAACCGTCTATTCAATACGAACTACGCGATTATGAGAGGCATGTGCTGGCTGTACTGAAAACGCTTGGCCGCAAATCTGCTTTGATCTCGGGGGAGAGTCTGGGAGGGTGGGTTGCCACCTGGCTAGCGGTTCATCGCCCGGAGGTGGTCGAAAAAATCGTACTTAACACGGCCGGCGGCTGGACGGCGCATCCGGAGGTGATGGCCCGAATTAAGAAATTATCGAACGAAGCGGCGTCCGATCCAAGCTGGGAGCGCATTCGTACACGTCTAGAGTTTTTGATGTGTGATAAGGCTACTGTTACGAATGATTTGATTGAGACGCGGCGCGCTATTTATGCGCAGCCCGGATTTGCCGCATCCATGCAGCGAATCATGTGCATGCAGGAAATGGATATCCGCCGTCGAAATATGATTAGCGAGATGCAGTACCGTGGAATCAAAAAGCCGACATTGGTGGTGTGGACGTCGCATGATCCAACTGCAACGCCTGAAGAAGGCGCGCAGATTGCCGACATGATCGAGGGCAGCCAATTTATTGTCATGAATGAATGTGGCCATTGGCCGCAATATGAGAATGCTGCGCTCTTCAACGAGGTTCATATCAACTTTCTACTGGGGAACGATATTTCTGCGCTGCCCGGCGTGCGCGCCTGACCGCCATGAATGGGTTCGACATCGAGAATGCCGGGGATGGCGCCGTCATCGCCGAGGTTGATATTCTCATTGCGGGGGCTGGGCCGGTCGGCTTGACGCTTGCGAATTTTCTGGGGGCAGCCGGTCTGCGGGTCATGATCGCTGAGGCGCTTCCAGAGCTGATTGATTACCCGCGCGGTGTGGGCATGGATGATGAAAGCCTGCGCACTTTCCAGGCAGCTGGTCTGGTCGATTTGATTCTACCCCATACCACGCCAAATCATGCCATGCGCTTCGTCACCGGCAAGGGGCGGGTCTTCGCAGCGATTGAACCGCGCACGGATGAATTCGGCTGGCCGCGCAGAAATGCCTTCATTCAACCGCTAATCGATCGGGTTCTCGCGGACGGCTTGCAGCGTTTTGCCAATGTCGAGTTGCGGAGCGGCCATAAGATTACAAAATTCGAGCAGGATGAAACCGGCGTGACGGTGGCGATGACCAGAGTCTCGGGCGTGGAACTTCGGGTTCGCTGTGCCTATCTGGTCGGCAGCGATGGCGGTCGCAGCCCGACCCGTGAGGCGCTGGGCATCCCCTTTGCGGGCAAAACCGATACCAATCGCTGGATCGTTGTCGATATTGCAGACGATCCCCTCGGTTTACCCAATGCCTATCTACACGCCGACCCGGTGCGTCCTTACGCTTCGATCGCCTTGCCGCATGGCATTCGCCGACTGGAGTTCATGCTGTTTGATGGTGAAGGCGAAGACGGCGAAGTGCCGCGCGACGTGCTGGATAATATGCTGGCCCGCGTGTTGCCTTATCCAGCGCGCATCAACCTCATTCGGGCGCGGGTTTATAAGCATAATGGCCGGCTGGCGGAGCGTTTTCGTGACCGGCGGGTGCTGCTGGCCGGCGATGCAGCGCATATTATGCCGGTTTGGCAAGGGCAAGGCTTCAATAGCGGCATCCGCGATGCGTTTAACCTGAGCTGGAAGCTGGCACTGGTCGCCAAGGGCATTTGCGGCGACGGCCTGCTGGATACCTATGAGACTGAGCGCAAGGCGCATGCCAAGGCGATGATCTCCTTGTCGCAAACCGCCGGCACGATCTTGGCCATGCGCAACCCGTTCAAAGTATGGGCACGCGATAGTTTCACCTATCTAGCGAATTTTTTGCCGCCGGTGAAGCGTTATTTCCTCGAAATGCGCTTCAAGCCAATGCCGCGCTATCGTGAAGGCGCGTTAAACTATGGCGCTAAGGGGTTTAATGCTGCTTCGCCGGTGGGCCGGCTGTTCATCCAGCCGCGCGTCGCTCTCAACGATGGCTGGCAAGGTCGGCTGGACGATATTCTAGGGAGTGGTTTTGCGCTGTTGTGCTGGGGGGTCAATCCCGCGCGCTGGGTCGAGCCTGAAGCCATGGCGGTTCTGGAGCAGTTGAACACGAAGCTGATTTGGACCGTGCCGATGACGCAACTAGCCCATGAAACAGAGCGCCATGCCGATGTGCTCGTCGTAGGCGACCTTCAGGAGCGGCTCAAACAATGGTTCGGCGCCACGCCGTATTCAGCGGTGCTGTTGCGGCCCGACCGTTTTGTGGCGATGAATTGTACGCCGCAACAAATCAGTGAGCAGGTCGTGGAGATCGCCGCCAAACTCAAATTAAACGATACGCATCCTAAATCCGAGAATGTGTTGGCGGCCACCCCGGCGGTATCCCTGGCGGGGGTGGCAGCGTGAACCCGCAAACCGCGGCGAATTAGCATGGCACGGATCTACGTCCCGGGCGATACTGGCCTCGCGACTTTGCTGGACGATGTTGCAGGCAAGTTACAGCGCCGTGGGCACGAAATTGTCCACGGTCCGACAAACCTGCCGGAAGAGATTAAGACGTATAGCGCTGCCGAGCGGGAGGCATTCATCGACGGCGCCGATATTGCGGTATTTAGCGGCCGGCACAACTGTACGCGTGAAGTGATGCAGGGTGCCACTCGGTTGCGCGGAATTTGTTACCCGGCGATCGGTGTAGAAACCCTGGATCTGAAAGCAGCTAATGAACTTGGTCTGATCGTCGGCCATGGTGCCGTTCGCGGTAACGTCATCGGCATGGCGGAATCCACGCTCATGCTCATGCTCATGCTGTTATATGATGTCGAAACCAATATCCGGCTGATGGGCAGCGGTAAGTGGCGACGGCCCGGGCATCACAGCCACCAGATGGATGGCAAGACCATTGGGCTGATCGGCTTTGGCCGCATTGCACGTGAAGTCGCACACCGCCTGACGCCGTTCGGCGTCAGGATCATCACCTATTCGCCGCGCGCCAAACCGGAGAGTTTGCCGGCCGGCGTCACCAAAGTGGCGTTGGATGAACTGCTCCAGGAAAGTGATGTGGTAAGTATTTTAACCGGATTGACGCCCGAGACGCTCAATATGATCGATGCCGCGAAACTGGCATTGATGAAGCCCAGCGCGTACCTCGTGAATACCGGCCGCGGCTCGATCATCGACGAGGTGGCTTTGCATGAGGCGCTGCGCGATCGTCGGATAGCGGGAGCCGCCATCGATACGTTCGCGATCGAACCTCTACCTGCCGATAGTTCGTTGCGCAGCCTGGATAACGTGATAATGACACCACATTGCGTCGGCCACACCACCGATGGCTGGGAAGAATTTAAGGTCGCGATGATCGAGAATATCGAGCGCATCCTGGCAGGCGAATTACCAATACACTGTAAAAATCCGGAAGCTGAACAGGCGTGGCGGGAGCGGCTTTGCCGCCTCGGCGCTGTCGGTCAGTCAGAATTGAACTAAGAAAGACAGAGCATGATTTCAAACGCGGAGATGGATCGTCGTTGGCAGGCCACGCGCGCGGTAATGGCGCGTGACGGAATTGAGTGGTTGATCGCGTCCACGGGTCACCCGTTCGGCTATTACCGCTGGCTCACCAATCGCGTGGGATTGGGTGGCCCGCTGGCGGCCATTGGGATGGAGGGCGATGTAATTCTGGCTTCGCATGGCGACGAAGTTCATCACCAGCCGTACGACTCCTACGGCGTGCACCATGTGGCGAGCTGCGCGCAGTTGAACATGATGGTCAGCAGCCATGCGCAGTTGCTGGTGAAGGAAATGAAGACCAAGCCGGTCAAGCGTATTGGTCTTCTAGGAATGGGTTTCATTCCAATCGGAACGTATAATATTCTTCGCGAGGCTTTCCCGGATGCTGAAATCGTCGACGCTACGGATGCAATAGCCAGGCTTAAGGCGATCAAGAGTCCTGAGGAGATGAAACTGATCGGCGGCGCAGCCGCCATGCATGACGAGGCCGTGCAACTGGCCCGCCGGACACTGCGCCCAGGCATTACGGCGCGTGATGTTGTTGAAGAGGTGAGAAGCTTTTTCACACGCAATCGCAGTCCGATCCAAACGTTAATGGCCGGATCCTCGCCGCGCGGGGAAATATGCCGCTATTCAGGGCCGATTGACCGCAAGATTGAATCCGGCGATCTGTTTTCGATGCTGATCGAATGCGCCATGGAAAGCGGGTATTACAGCGAGGCCATGCCAACAATGTCTTTGGGCGATGTGCCGGCGGATCTGCAAAAAGCCTTTGAGCACTCGGTTGAGATCCAGGAGCGTTTAGCGGCAGCAGTGCGACCTGGTATGTCGCCGTCGGACCTTCTGACAATCAATGACAGTTTTATGCGCGAACATGGGTACCCAACAGAACATCGGTTACTTGGCCATTCTCAAGGATTGGACCTCGTCGAACGACCCGCTTTTACCCCGCTAGGGGAAAACCTCACCATTGAGCACGACATGGTCATCTCGATTCATCCAACGGTTCATACACCTACGGCCTGGGGACTACCGGTTAATCTTAGCTTTCATTTTACGGCAAACGGCATCGAGAGATTACTTAAGACGCCGCAGGAGATTTTCGTCGTTGCGTAAACGCCGGGCAAGAGAAACACAATGACCGTCACGGCAACAAGATGGGAACGTTACCACTCAATAGTGGGACTGTGATGCTGAAGCCGGGTTGCTTGATGATTGATTGCGATGCGACGACGGCCAGACAGAGCAGTGGCGGAATTGGAACAGACAGGGTTGCCAAAGGCGAAGCTGGTGAATTTTGTGTCTTAAGTCAAACAATTTTGATGGGAGAAAATTAAAATGGCCTATCTGCGCAACTGCTGGTATGTCGCGGCGACTTCAGCCGAAATAGACGGTACACTATTGCGGCGGAAACTTCTCGATGAGCCGGTAGTTTTGTATCGCACTACGGCCGGTGTGCCGGCGGCTTTGCGTGATTCCTGTCCGCATAGATTTGCACCGCTCTCAAAGGGGGTTGTCGTCGGCGACACCTTACAATGCGGCTATCATGGCCTTCGCTTTGCGACGGATGGCCGTTGCACACTTAATCCACATGCAGGCGGGGCCACGCCACGCAGTCTCGACACAAGAGGCTATCCGGTCGCCGAGAGACATGGCTATATTTGGTTTTGGCCGGGTGATGTGGCGGCTGCCAATCCAGATTTACTACCCTCGACCATCGACTTCCTGAGCGACAGCGAACATTATGCGACGGTCCGAGGCTATCTGCGCGTTAAGGCAAATTATCAACTCATTATCGACAATCTGCTGGACCTGACTCATATACAGTTCGTGCATCCGCAGTTCGGTGTCAGCACAATGGATGCGTCACAGGCGCTGAAGGCGAACACGGCCGAGCTAGTGCGAGACGGAGATCGCGTGTGCGCAAAGCGGATGCGCGCGAATAGCCCGCCGAGCGACTATAATCGCAAGACGTTCGGCATAACCGAGGAACTGGTCGATTCTCGCGCTGACATGTATTGGCAGCCGCCGTCATTGATCTACTTTGATCTCGGCCTGACCAAGCCGGGCGACGCCCAGTCAAGCTTATTGGCGCTGCCGGCCGCGCATATGATCACTCCTGAAACCGAGCTCACCTCCCATTACTTCTATGCACAGGGCCGCGATGCGCGCATTCATGACGAGCATCTCAGCCGCGAACATCTCGCCTTCACTGAATATGCGTTTCGGGAACAGGACGAGCCAATGCTCGAGGCACAGCAAGAAAATATGGGAATTTCGGATTTGATGGTGCTGAAGCCGGCGATGCTACAGATAGATTCTGGCCCCGTTGCGGCTCGACGCGTCCTTGAAAAGCTGATTGCGGCCGAACAAGTCGAAAACTGATTGAATAGAATCTCGCAGGTGCGCTGTAGCGCGTATAATCGGCCATCATTTGGAATATCAGTGTCAAAAGGAACCTCAAATGTTTTACGAACCAGACAAAAACGATCATGGATTGCCGTTCAATCCGTTTAAATCAACAGTCATTCCTAGACCTATTGGCTGGATTACAACACTCGATCGAGAAGGTAACGTTAATCTCGCGCCCTTCAGTCAGTTTAATAACATTGGCTATGATCCGGCATATGTAATGTTTTCGGCCGGTGGCGATGTGCGTGGGCACGGACGTAAAGATAGTTCTGTGAACGCTATCGAAGGCGGTGAATTCGTCTGCAATATGGCCACCTGGGACCTACGCGAAGCAGTAAACCTGACATCTCAGGCATTCGAGCCGGGAGTCGACGAAGCTGAGATGGCGGAGTTGGAAATGATTCCCTCGCGACTGGTCCGGCCGCCGCGTGTGGCGCTATCGCCCGTTCATCTGGAATGCGTGTTCCACTCTTGTGTTACACTGCCGGGAAATACCAGACGAAACGTGATGAACATGGTCATAGGCCGCGTCATAGGTGTGCATATCAATGACGAAGTGTTGACCCCCGAAGGTAAGATTGACGTGAGGAAGATTCGTCCTATTTGCCGACTGGGTTATATGGATTATGCCGTTATCGATGAGACGTTCGAAATGAAAATCGCTGGTCCGCATTCGGGTGCCAATAACGAAGGATTGCTCGGCCTTGGCAAGGGTAAGGTTGCGGGAACCGCAAGGGTGCCTTGATACCCGGATCGGAACGGAAATCACATTGATGTGGAGAAATCAATGATAGTCATAGCTTTATTTATGGTAAAATTATAACGTATCAATCACGTCAAGTGATCCGCTCGCGCTTTTAAAAGCCTTCCATCTGCTTAGTTTGAGTGGATGTGATTAACCAGCGTTCCGATAGCTTCCACCCGCACCTCAACTTTATCGCCAGGTTTAAGAAATTTCTGTGGTTTACGTGCCATGCCAACACCTGGTGGTGAGCCTAAGCTGATAATATCGCCAGGGGCGAATACATAAAATTGCGAAAAATAGGAGACCATTTCTGCGGGCCCGAACACAAGGTCCTCATGGGTGGAGGATTGCATGACTTCGGCGTTCACCAACGTTTCCATATGGTATTTGAAGGGTATTGAGAACTCATCTTTGGTCGCAATGAACGGACCGATCGGTGCGAAACCGGGGTAGTTTTTGCCGAGCACATTACGCTCCCAGGCTTGCGCAGTCGGCGCCGGCCCCGTCGACTTTACGAAGGGTAGTACATACTCCCGCGCCGAGATATCGTTTAGCAACGTATAACCTATAATATAGTCGAGGGCATCAACTACCGAGACGTTATGACAACGAGAGCCGATGACGACGCAGAACTCACCTTCCCAATCCAGCATTTCTCCATGTTGCTGCGGCGCAACGATTTCGGCGCCTGAGGCCGATATCGCGCTGCGCACCTTGTGGAACGCGCAAGGGTATTGTGGAACTTCATCGCCCATCTCGTTCAAGTGCCCATGCGAATTCATTGAGCCGGATAGTAAAAGATTTGGTTCCGGTACCACCGGACCCAGCACCGTGGAACTCAGGGGGGCCAGTGCCCCGCTGGCGCGCAGCCGCTCCGAGCGTACCGGCTCCCCAGCGAGGGTGATCACTTTCTCGATCACCTTTAGTCCCTCAGGACCGCCGGCAATTAGAGCATTCATGCTGTCGGGAATGTATCCGGCAAGCGGCACTATATCGCGAGCGGCTACTAGGTTTAGGACGTTGTTCCCGACGAGCACAGCAGGATGGAACCGATCGTGGGACCGCACGGTGAGCAACTT
Organism: Acetobacteraceae bacterium; assembly: GCA_965231175.1. Taxonomy (GTDB): domain Bacteria; phylum Pseudomonadota; class Alphaproteobacteria; order Acetobacterales; family Acetobacteraceae; genus Acidocella. The sequence continues at coordinate 879,465 of CBDDMJ010000002.1, forward strand.
CATTCTTCAAACCTCCACTTCTTAATCACCGTAGTCTTCCGTAATGGCACGTCCGTTGGGCTCATTTTCTGACGGGTTCATATCCGTTTCGTAGCGGCCGAACCTCAAAGAAATTGGAGGTCATTGGACTACAGTCTACTTCTATTTTTCTAAAGTTGGACATATTATAATATTGTGTGTTATATCACAGACGTGCTCGGTTTGTAAAGTCAATGTAGGTATGCCTGCCGGCTTGAGGAGCGTTGCAGGCAGCGGAGAAACATCGGTGGTTTATGGTCTGCAAGGCAATGCTAGTCAGGGCGTTCAAACATTGGCTGGTCAAACGCGAGGTAGTTTAAAGTCTTGGTAATAAGAGTTAACGGAGATGATCATGGAAGACACCTCGAAGAAGTATCTGTCAGAAATGAAAACAGCATATTCATCGATTGAAAACATGAAGTTTAATCCTGGGCGCCGCTCCTGGATTAGCTATCGAGATCTCGGGGTGGAAGAGGCGACGCAAGGAGCGATGCGCGCTGAGGTTATTCACATCGATGATACCGCGGCGTCCAAACCCACCGGGTGGCACTACCACACAGCGGATATGCAGTTTCTTTTAGTTATCAAGGGATGGCTAAAAATGGAGTTTCCTGACCTTGGCGTAACGACTTTGCAAGAAGGCGAGTCGATTCTAATTCCTGGCGGAGTCGTCCACCAGGAACTCCAATCATCTGAATCCTTTAGGTTGCTTGAAATTTCGGTTCCGGCGAAAATGGGAACTGTGTCTATTGAGGATCCAGAATGGGCACAAGAAAAGGCAGAAACTTATGGGCAAACTGAACCTGTGGTGCGCGGTTTCTAGGTATTGTTTCAAGTTTATGCTGACCAAAACATTGTACGCGCAAGAAATCGGTCCATGTTTTCAATTGAGCAGATTGCTTTCAGGCTAGATATGACGGCTGAGCGCAAAAACTCCAAAAGATTATCAAAACCGCCGTCTAGGAATACCATGCCATTGTTGAAAGCAAAATGGTCGATATTGAGGCCCGCTCAACACCGATTAGTAACGTGTGCGGATTGGGGGTCGTTCCTATCGCTCTATTACCCCAGCATTAAGTTGAGACAGCGGAACTTCGGTATTTGAGCAAAATCGCGCGCTCGTAAATAGCATCAGGCGCTCCGCGAGTTTCCCGGATACACGCGCTATGTTTAAGGAGTTTTAAAGCTTTGGGCGCGAGTAGCTAAACTGTACAAGGGAGAACATGATGAATAAGTTTCGTGCGCAGCAAGGATGGGGACCCGCAAGGCACCGTGCGGCTCTATCAATTACTTTCGATAATTTAGGGGAGGCAGCAGAGCTTGAGATGGGCATGTGGAACGACCAGCCTGTCGGAGTTCACCACACAGCGGCGTTTGTTCCACGGCTTATCGAGGTTTTGGGGGACGTTAGGGCGACCTATTTTATCGAGGCGAGCAACGCAGAGCTTTACCCAGAAGCGATTAAGGCATGGCATGCGGCCGGCCATGAAGTGGGAGTGCATGCGTGGCGCCATGAGGTTTGGGAAAAATGTACCCCAGACCGCCGGCGAGAACTCCTTGCGGCCTCGCTCGCTGCGATGCGTGGGCTTGGTATTGAGGCTGTCGGCTTTCGACCACCCGGGGGTACGATCCCAATTGAGGCTTGGAAGGAGTTCGAAGATGCAGGACTATTTTACTGTTCGGAACTCGGCCCGACAGAAATCGGTCATTTTGGCCAGGTCCTCTCTGTGCCATTCCAATGGCGCTCGGTGGATGTATACATGATAGAGGAGGTTATGGGCTTCATGCGCGTCCGCTGCGGCGACCCTGAGGCGCCTTTCGGGATTGATATATGGCGGGCTCAGCTTGAGCAGGTTGTCACCGACGCTTTGGCAGAGGGCGGTCAAAGGACGGTGATTTTTCACCCAAACTTTCTTAGTATTTCCGACGATAAATTGAGGATCTTACAAGAACTTATTGCATTTGCCAAAAGCCGTGATGTATGGATCGCGCCCCTTCAGGATGTTGCTTATTTTGTATCAAGGGCAATGCGATCGCTTGAAACCAGCGTAACCTAATGCGCCGCTTGGTCGAACTGGCGCCGGCAATACGATTTCGTTCATCTGGGCCATCCCAACGACCTGAAAAGCAGTTTTAAGGGGGCGACCCAACCCTATTCCTTGCCTCCACCTGTGTAACATCAGTCCGGTTATTGGACCTACAATTGCTTTTTGTTCGAAAATCTGTCTCAACTGTAAACGCATTTCTATTCACCAAGCGAGTCGATGGAGAGGGAAGCAGGGTTGAAAGACGGCAGCGGAAAGTCTGAGATTCAGGAGGATTTATATGCCGTGCGCGCCCGCGCCAGGGCAGGAGAAACTGAGCTTGGTCTGCGGCAGCGCCATAAGATTGATAAGTTACAACGAATCACGGATGCGGCCGAACTCCTTTTTGGACGCGATGGCTATGATGGGACAACTTTGCGTGAAATCGCTAAAGAAGCTGAGGTTGCTCTGGGGACACTTTCTCTATACGCAAGTGATAAGCGAGAGCTCATTCTTTTGTTGTTCAACAAGATGATCCCGCCCTTGATAGAACAGGGCCGGAGCCGGACATCCGCAAAGAACAAACTTGCTGATAACATGGTTACGTATTTTAGCTCGTTCTATGAGGCGTACTCGAAGAATCTCACCCTTTACAGGATCGTTTTGGGCTACGGAGATCTGGCACGCGATTCGTCGGTACACACGCGTGAATTTGACAGGACACGCGTAGTTATTCTTACATCGCTTGGGGACCTCATTCTTCGAGCCCGCGCCAACGGCGAGTGCTCTGCAAAAGGTGACGTTGAGCTGCAAGCGCGGTCATTCTTCTACCTATATTTCGCTTCTGTTCGTCGTTGGATTTCTTTACCAGATCCGTCCATCAAGGCCGGTTTAGCGGAATTAAAAGCGCTATTCGAACTTCATGTGAACGGAATGAAAATTTAGAAGGGTTTATATTCTCGCGCTGGACGGTAGCGGCAAATTATCCCGTGCGATGGCCTCGCGTTCCCGCGATATAGCGCGGGCGAAAGCGGGGCGTGCCTCAACTCGATCCTGGTGAGCTAGCAGCGTCGGCAACGTATCCAGTGGAAACCCAAACATCCCAGCGGTCGAGAAAATCCACGCGACAAATGTATCAACGATCGACCAATTCTCGCCATACCACCAGCCGTCATTTGTAATTCGGCGGGAAATCACTTCACCCTGTTCACGAAGCTGCGCAATGGCACCGGCCTTTACGCCGTCGGCATCGCTCTGAGAAACGGCGTTTGGGCGGAAAATACGGTTCATAACGGGATGCACCGCACCGGCGAGCCAAATCATGTCGGAAAGCGCTTTTAGCTCCACCGAGCCGCTGCGTCCCACAGGAAGCAAATTGGCATTAGGATGCTGGTTCGCCAAATAATATGCAATGACCGGTAATTCCGTTAAAACCACCCCGTCGGCAAAAAGCACGGGTACCTTTCCCTTCGGATTAATTGCCAGAAATTCCGGTTGCCGTTGTTCGCCGCGGAACAGCGCAATTCCTTTGTCGCGATACGAGGTTCCGGTTTCCTCCAGCGCGGCAAGCGCCACACGCAAGCATGATCCCGGCATGTGGCACAGCAAGTAATCTATCATCATTCGGTTCCCTGCGTTAGAAAATCCTCTGGCATCGCCGGCCCCCAGGGGCTTTCGAGCTCATGGACCTGGTAGATGTTTTTGGGCATCGCTGCGTTGAATAAGTCGGTGTCGGTCCAGTGCTCATACATCGTCCCGAACGGGTCGAGCCAGTAGTCGAAGATCTGGCTGCCCTGCAGATGCCGTCCCACGCCCCACATGTGCTTGTAGCCGTTCTCGGCCAGGTGCCGATGCCCCATGTGCAGATCATCGATATCCTGAACCTCAAATGAAATATGATGGACCTGATTAGGGGCGCCCTTGAGCGCCTGAAACACATGATGATCGACATAGGAATCGCCCTGGTCCAGCCGCACGAACGACATTAGTAGATCCGAACCGTCCGGCAGCGGGACTTCGTCGGAGGGCAGCAGGCCTAGCGTGTTTTGGTACCATGCTGTCATTCGCTCCACATTTGCGGTTCGCAGCACTGCGTGGCCAATGCGCATGATTCGCGACGGACCCTTGGGTGGACGGACAATCGCATTTAGCCGAGCGCGCTCGGACGCAAAGTTGAATGGCCGCGTGGCCAGGATGGCCGGTTCGATTTCTTCGATGCCGGTAACCAGTTCAACATGGTTGCCATCCGGATCGGTCAGCGTGACCATCCTGCCGCCGCCGATATCATCAATATCCCTAATCTCGGACGCACCATGCAAAAGGCTAGCTTTTTGCAAATCCTCTGGGGCGGCAACCTCGAACGCCAGGGCTAGGACCCGGCGCGGGCCGCGATGCGCGACGATCAGGTGATGCGCTGGCCCGGTGCCGCGCAAATAAAGACGATCATGCGAAACGCCGCTCGTGGCAAGGCCGAAATCGTGGAAAAATTTCTGAGCGATTTCCAGATCTGGAACCTGGACCCGAGCATAGGCGAACGCGCTTACCTTGATCATTTTCTGTAAGTTTCCAAATTATTTCGTAGCCCTGCATTTTTGCAGGTTAAATCATGACTTTACGATCATAACGGCGTAAATTTTGATTATCAATGTACGTATAATAATATTATTATTTGTCCATTACAAGGCAGCTAATCCGACCACTGCTAATCTTACAAGACCACATGAAAATAGTTGCTGTCCAGAATTAGGTGATGTACATATAGAAAATCGATCTATACATTTAAAGTGAAACAGGTGCGCAAGTAATTGCCCTGGTCAATGGTTAGCCCGGAGAGGAAATGTAACATGAACGAACTGTCGAAAGTCGCAAAATCGCCGTCGAAGGTACGCTTGCCGCAGCGGCTTCATCATAATGCCTGGGTTGTCGAGGATCAGGAACGCACGCGCGTTTTCTACGAAGATATTCTGGGCTTCCCACTGACACAGTTCTGGGTCGAGGAAGAAGCGTTGGATGGCCCCGGCGGTGGAGGGTTGGCATTTTTTAGCCACGCTTTTTATGGTTTGGAGGATGGCAGCGCCCTGGCCTTCTTTAGCTTTGCCGACGATAAATACCGTGAAAAATTCGGATCCCCACTTACTGAAATGTTCAACCATTGCGCGCTGACAGTCAATGATGCAACGCAAGAAGATTTGCGTACACGGCTAACGGAGGCTGGCATTTTCAACATGACGATCGATCACGGGTATTGCCGGTCTTTGTACGTCACTGATCCTGACGGTCTACGTTTGGAATTTGCAGCCGACAGTCCGGACATCGAAAATATTTTGGCCGTGCAGGCGCGCACCGCCCGCGAAACGCTTAAAGGATGGGTCGACGGAGAGCGCCGCAGCAATAATGTCTATCGCGATGAAGACGTTTCCGTCGGTCATTGAGTGAAACAACGGACGTGCTCGGCTTGCGGTAGCGGGTTAAACGCACGGCTTCTAAACAAGCTGTCAGCAGGGTGAGATGAGTGCATACCGCGGCGAGATGCCTTTTACGCATGAGGAAATCGCGGCGCGTCTGCGGGCCGCATACGGTGTTGGGGCGGTGCCCCCGCTGCGCGATGGGTTGAGGCCAGACGATGCTGTTGGTGCCTACGCGGTGCAAAGCATTAATACTCAGTTCTGGCTGTGGAGCGGGCGCCAGATGTCCGGCCGCAAGATCGGCCTGACATCGAAAGCGGTGCAAGCGCAGCTTGGAGTGGATCAGCCGGATTTCGGCACGTTGTTCACGGACATGCGGATTGAGGATGGTGGCGTTCTGGCCGCTGAAACCGTCCTGCAGCCGAAGGCCGAAGCCGAGGTAGCGATTGTGCTGGCGCGCTCGCTAAGCAACCCTGAGGCCACCGAGGCAGACGTGGCGGCTGCCTGCGATTACGTCTGCACCGCCATCGAAATCGTTGATAGCCGAATCGCTGACTGGAAAATCACGTTCGCGGATACGGTAGCGGATAACGGCTCCGCAGCCTTCTACGCCTTGGGGCAAGACCGTCGCAAGCTGGAGGGGTTGGACCTGTTCACATGCGGGATGGCGATGATGGTCAATGACACCATCATGTCCACTGGTGCCGGAGCGGCCTGCCTGGGGCATCCGCTGAAGGCGGCGGCGTGGCTGGCGCGCACATTCGCGAGGGCCGGCGAAGCACTGCAGCCGGGGGATATCATTCTCACTGGCGCGCTGGGGCCAATGGCCCCAATACATCCGGGCGACCGGGTGGAGGCGCGGATCGGTGGACTGGGAACGGTTAATTTCACGATTGAAAGCAAACGGGCATGAGCGGCAAGATCAAGGTAGCGATCATCGGTTCCGGCAATATCGGCACCGATCTAATGATCAAAATCATGCAAACATCCAATGTGCTGGAGATGGCGGCTCTAGTTGGGGTCGATCCGGAGTCCGATGGTTTGAAGCGGGCCAGGCGCCATGGTGTCGCGACCACGCATGAGGGAATAGCCGGTCTGGCGAAACTGCCGATTTGGAACGAGATTAAGATCGTGTTCGACGCCACCTCCGCCGGCGCGCACCGCAAGCACAGCGAGGTTTGCGCCGCCGCAGGGAAAGTGATCATCGACCTGACGCCGGCCGCCATCGGCCCGTATGTCGTACCGATGGTCAATGGCGATGCTTATCTGGACGCACCGAACGTAAATATGGTCACATGCGGCGGCCAGGCGACGATCCCGATCGTCGCCGCCGTGGCCTCAGTCGCCAACGTCCATTATGCCGAAATCGTTGCCTCTATCGCATCCAAAAGCGCTGGCCCCGGCACCCGCGCCAATATCGACGAATTCACCGAAACGACGGCGAAAGCGATTCAGGATGTCGGCGGTGCTGCGGCGGGCAAGGCGATCATCGTGCTCAACCCGGCAGAGCCCCCGATGATCATGCGCGACACAGTGTTTACGCTATCCTCGGGCGCGGATGAAATGGCGATTGCGGCGGCGATTGAGGCCATGGTGGCGAAAGTGAACGCCTATGTGCCGGGCTACCGGTTGAAGCAAAAGGTACAATTCGAGCGTTTCGGCGACAATGACCCGGTCAGGATTCCTGGCCAAGGTGAGTTCACGGGGATCAAGACCAGCGTATTCCTCGAGGTGGAGGGCGCTGCGCATTATTTACCGGCCTATGCCGGCAATCTCGACATCATGACGTCGTCCGCGCTGCGTACGGCGGAGAGAATCGCGCAACGCAAGCTGACAAGGGAAGCGGCATAATGGCTTTTGACCCCACCGCGCAAAAGCTCTATATCCAGGACGTGACGTTGCGCGATGGCATGCATGCCATCCGTCACCAGTATGGCCTCGACCACGTGCGCAAAATTGCAAAAGCGCTCGATGAAGCCAAGGTGGACGCCATTGAGGTGGCGCATGGCGACGGGCTGAACGGTTCAAGCTTCAATTACGGTTTTGGCGCGCATACCGATTGGGAATGGATCGAGGCGGTGGCCGACGTGGTTAAGCACGCAAAACTCACCACGCTGTTGCTGCCGGGTATCGGCACCATCCACGATCTGAAACATGCCTACAACCTTGGCGTACGCTCCGTGCGCATCGCTACCCACTGTACGGAAGCAAATATCGCCAAACAGCATATCGAGGCGGCACGCAATCTCGGCATGGACACGGTAGGCTTTCTGATGATGAGCCACATGACCGAGCCAGAGCAACTGGCACAGCAAGCGAAGTTGATGGAAACCTATGGCGCGCAATGCGTGTACGTCACCGATAGCGGCGGTGCGATGGATATGGACGCATATCGCGACCGCCTGATCGCCTATGACCGGGTGCTGAAGCCGGAGACGCAGCGCGGTGTGCATGCGCACCACAACCTTTCGCTCGGCGTCGCAAATTCTGTGGTTGCGGTGCAGAATGGCGCCATACGCGTGGATGCAAGCCTGGCCGGCATGGGGGCCGGGGCGGGCAATGCGCCGTTGGAAGTGTTCATAGCCGCGGCCGAGCGCAAAGGCTGGAACCACGGCACGGATCTGTACAAGCTGATGGATGCAGCGGAGGAGCTGGTGCGTCCGCTACAGGACCGTCCGGTGCGCGTGGACCGCGAGACGTTGAGCCTGGGCTATGCCGGCGTCTACTCATCTTTCCTGCGCCATGCGGAAAAGGCCGCGCATGATTACGGGCTGGATACGCGCGCGATTCTTGTTGAACTTGGACGCCGCCGCATGGTCGGTGGGCAGGAGGATATGATTGTGGATGTGGCATTGGACCTGACGAAAAACGGGGAAGCTGCGGCGGTTGAATCGAGGTAAGCTAAGGACCTCTTTTTGTGTAGAAAAGGCGATCTGCACGGCGAAGGGAAGTTTTCGAAACTAGGGCGTGTCATCAATTGATAGGGGGGATCCGGCGCGGTGTTTTCTCTGATTCATAGGCGATCAGCATTTGGAAGGCTGATTGATGTCTCGCTACGGTTAAGGAACGACCAATGGGAACGGATTGCGTGTTTTGCTCCACGCGCCGCCAAAGTCACTCGCAGGGCATCGCTGTCATAGGCCCGGTCAGCCAACAGGATTTGACCCTTGCCCACGCTGCCCAACATATCCTGAGCACTACGGCCATCATGGGCTTGGCCTTCGGCGATCCGCTTCCTCCAAGAGAAACACAGCAAATTTCTAGAAGGGGTGTTCGTTGAAGGCGAGGGGGAAAGCGCACTGGCCGACAACGTGGTCAAGGTCATTTCGACTCAGTCAGAACTGACCGAACCCGGTCTGTTGAATGCCACTGAGATCTGACCCTCTAGAACCGGAAATTTTCACTGAGAACTGACCCATGTTTTGACCTCCCCCTGGCTTTGGTCGGGGGACCCAGGAGTGATCGACATGGCGTTATTGAGTGTAATTCGTCGCTGGCATTTTCGTCAGCAGGTCCCGATCCGAGAGATTGAGCGGCGTACGGGACTGTCGCGGAACACGATCCGTAAATATCTGCGGTCGGACGCGGTGGAGCCGCAGTTCAAACTTCCCGACCGGCCAAGCAAGCTGGACCCGTTTGCTGAGAAGCTGTCGGGCTGGCTGCGGCAGGAGGCCGGCAAATCGCGCAAGCAGAAGCGCACGACGAAGCAGATGCACGCCGACCTTGCCGTGCTGGGTTTTGACGGTTCCTACGGGCGGGTAGCGGCGTTTGTCCGCTGCTGGAAAGTTGACCGGCAGATCGAGCAGCAGACCAGCGGCCGCGGGACTTTCGTGCCGCTGGTCTTTGCGGCCGACGAAGCTTTCCAGTTTGACTGGAGCGAGGACTGGGCTGTTGTTGCCGGTGAGCGGACCAAGCTGCAGGTGGCACACACCAAACTGTCGCATAGCCGGGCATTCATCGTCCGGGCCTATCTGTTGCAGACGCATGAGATGCTGTTCGACGCGCTGACCCAGGCGTTCCGTGTGTTAGGGGGTGTCCCTCAGCGTGGGATCTTCGATAATATGAAGACTGCTGTTGACAGGATCGGTTCTGGCAAGGCCCGGCAGGTCAACGCCCGCTTTGCCGCCATGGCCAGCCATTACCTGTTCGAGACCGATTTCTGCAATCCGGCGTCCGGTTGGGAGAAGGGCCAGGTTGAGAAGAACGTGCAGGATGCGCGGCGACGGCTGTGGCAACCGCTTCCCAGCTTCCCTGACCTGGCTGCGCTCAATGCCTGGCTTGAGGCGCGGTGCATCGAGCAATGGGGAGAGATTCCGCATGGCGCTTTACCCGGAACCATCGCCGATGTGCATGCTGCCGAGGTTTCCAGCCTGATGCCGCTGGGGCGTCCCTTCGATGGCTTCGTTGAGCATACCAAGCGTGTGTCACCGACCTGTCTAGTGCATTTTGAGCGCAACCGCTACAGCGTGCCGGCGTCGTTTGCCAACCGGCCCGTGAGCCTACGGATCTACCCGGAACGGTTGTTGTCGCAGCCGAAGGGCAAATCCTGTGCGAGCATACGCGAATTATCGAGCGCTCTCATTACCTGCCCGGGCGGACAATCTATGATTGGCGGCATTATCTCGCCGTCGTCCAGCGCAAGCCCGGGGCCCTGCGCAATGGCGCGCCTTTTGCCGAATTGCCCGATGCCTTCAGGCAACTGCAAGGCCAGCTGCTCAAACGCCCAGGGGGCGACCGGGAGATGGTCGAGATCCTGGCCCTCGTGCTCCAGCATGACGAACAGGCTGTGCTGTGTGCCGTGGAGCTGGCGCTTGAGGCGGGCGTTGCCACCAAGACCCATGTCATCAACATTTTGCACCGGCTGACGGACGGCAAGGCACCGCCAGGAGCGCCCATCGACGCGCCCCAGGCCCTGCGCCTGACACGAGAGCCGGTTGCCAATGTCGAGCGTTATGACGCCCTTCGTGACAGGGAGCAGCGCCATGCGTCATGATCCCGCCAGTGCCGCCGTGGTGGTGATGCTGCGCGGCCTCAAAATGTACGGCATGGCGCAGGCCGTGGGTGATCTGATCGAACAGGGTGCGCCAGCCTTTGATGCCGCCGTGCCCATCCTCTCCCAGCTGCTCAAGGCAGAGATGGCCGAGCGGGAGGTCAGGTCCATCTCCTACCAGATCAAAGCCGCCCGGTTCCCCGCCTACAAGGATCTGGCCGGCTTCGACTTTGCCGCCAGCGAGGTGAACGAGGCCCTGATCCGGCAGCTGCACCGCGGCGACTTTATGGATGGCACCGATAATGTCGTGCTGATCGGCGGTCCGGGCACCGGTAAGAGCCACATGGCCACCGCCCTCGGTGTGCAGGCCGTCGAGCATCACCGCAAGAAGGTCAGGTTTTTTGCCACCGTTGATCTGGTCAACGCGCTTGAGCAGGAAAAAGCTCTGAACAAAGCCGGGCAGTTGGCCGAGCGGCTGCTGCGCCTCGACCTCGTCATCCTCGACGAGCTGGGCTACCTGCCGTTCAGCCCGTCTGGCGGCGCACTGCTCTTCCACCTGCTGTCCAAGCTTTACGAGCGCACCAGCGTCATCATCACCACCAACCTCAGCTTCAGCGAGTGGGCGGGCGTGTTCGGTGACGCCAAGATGACCACAGCACTGCTCGACCGCCTTACTCACCATTGCCATATCATCGAAACCGGCAATGACAGCTTCCGCTTCAAGGACAGCACCACCAAACCCAAAACCAGAAAGGATAAATCCCCAGCAACTTGACCCGTCCCACGCAACGCGGGACATATCTTCAACCCGGGTCAATTCTCGATGAAAATCCCGGGTCAGTTCTCAGTGAAAATCAACAAGTAGGCATTCTGTCTTATGCTCTATTCAGCCATTATTGCGCAGAGCACGTTAACGCCACCTACTTTTGTGGTTTTAGCTCTGTACTGGTGCGGGACGGTGAGATCGGCACTCCGGCGTTTGCTGTCCCAAACCCCAAGCCTAAGTATGCCGTCTCAGGTACTGACGCAGCTCCCTTTCTCCTCCATATACCTGATCCGGATTATGCGGCTATTATCGGGGCACCTCTTCCTGCGCCGAATATCTCCTACATTCCGTTCGGGGGCGTGGACGGTGTTTGACCCTTAACCCATTTTGGGCGATAGCCTCGCCAGCGACGCATCGATATTTCGACAGCATCTCTCCTCGAGGGGATATGAGCTGGCTGGCCATCGTCACGGTGTTTTTTGTTCGTGGGGGATTCCCCCGACGCGGAAAAATGTGATTCGGTGTATGCAGGTGATTTGCGCAAGAAATACTCATGGCTCGAGCAATTGGTGTAAACAAGTCGGCAACCTCGGCTACAGATTGCTAAAAACTCTCTTTAGCCATGGTTGACGGCTTAGGAAAAAGTTAACGACCGGGAGACATTGATGACTGCACTCGCGAAAGTAAAACACAACTTGTCGGAATCAAATGCGTCCTTCGGTGCCACTGACATCTTAATCGAGACTCGCAGCCGAGACAGCCGACCGGCACGGACCTTAGAGATTATTATGCGGCGAAACGGGCCCCGGCCATCTCCGGTCTTCGACACCTATTGGAAATTTGCAACCGAGCGGCAGTCGATATTCCATGCGCGAGCCTCAGGGGTCTTAAGCCCATGGACGGGTGACGCCATCCTAAAAGAATATAAATTCACGAACGCCTATAGGTCATCGGATCGAGTAAGCCAGTACCTCATAAAAAACGTCATTTACAATGGCGAATATAACTGGAAGTCGACGCTTCTTCGCATCTTGTTGTTTAAAATCTTCAATAAAATATCGACCTGGGAGCTTATTGAAAGCCAGGCAGGTCCGATTTTATCGGAGTCTTTTTCGCCGAAAAACATAGGTCGAATACTTGATCACGCGCTCGCAAAAGGTGCTTCAATCTATTCAGGCGCCTATATTATGCCAAGCGGACCTAAATCAGTGCGACAAACCCGCAAACATATGATGCATCTCGCGTTATTGTCAGAGATATCTAGCGGTAAACTTGGCAATGATCTGTCGGCCGCACGCTCCATGAGCGATGCGTACAAGTTACTTTTGGAAACCCCTGGTTTTGGACCCTTTCTCGCTTTTCAATATCTCATAGACCTTAATTACAGCACATTTCTGAATTTTTCAGAAATGGATTACGTGATGCCAGGACCAGGAGCGCGCGATGGAATTCGCAAATGTTTTTACGATTTGGGCGATTACGATGAAGCAGATATTATTCGTTGGGTCGCTGACAGACAGGAGATAGAATTTGCTGCTCGTAATCTAGAATTTCAATCCCTTTGGGGGCGTACGTTGCAGTTAATCGACTGCCAAAATCTTTTTTGTGAAGTCGACAAATATTCCCGCGTAGCTCATCCTGATGTAAAAGGTGTGAGTGGTCGCACGCGCATCAAACAGCGATTTTCGCCAAAAACCGAGAGCATACTACCCTGGTTCCCGCCCAAATGGGGACTGAACGAAAAAATTTCAGGCACCTACTCGTCGTCTGGTTTATCACGCGAATAAGTAAGGCCTTGAGTATCGGCGTCGAGAAGAAGCCAACCTCCATGGTTCTCCGTAAGAGATCGAAATGCCTCGAAGCCGACAAGAATAGCGCGTTGCCATTCGTGGAGGTAGCAATCCTTAACTTCCAGATTCCGAACCATCCGCCCGATCAATTTGAGAAGGTTATGATCTATGCGATCAAGACCCTGCAACATTGAATGGCCGAGCGCGTAGTTAAATACAGTGTGAGCAATCGCCTCCTCAACAATGACAGCTCTAGCACCATCTTCAATTTCGTCCATTTGAGAGTTGCTCTTGCGTTTACAGCGAAAAATCGATCGCGTAACAGGCGACCATCCTAATACGGCTGCATAGGCCAAATGGAATGCATCGTGATAGCGATAACCATCATCGATTGCTGCATTGTCAGTGAGGCGATCCCCGATAGTTAAATTATTGACTCGAAGAATAACTTCAATCTTTCCTTTTGTCCGCTCACGCTCTAAAAATTGAATATGAAGTTTGCGAGGTAATCTCTCATACGTAGGAAACCCTGGGCAGTCGAAGCAGCGCGCTGGCCCAGGTATGTCTGGTCCAAACATACTACGAATTTTATTAAGGTTTACGTTCAGTACGGTTGCAAGATCAAGTTTATTTAAATCCAGTGCCTGAAGCACCGCCCGGCCGGATTTCCCGATGCATCTTGCCAATACCTCCTTTTGTTCTATGCTTGGGGTGAGAGGTAATATTTCAAACTCTTCTGTGAGAAGCGGAATGGTCCGTACCATGGCATAGATATGCCCAAACGGGCCCGGCGAGATCACAAGTGGTTCTGTTTTAGCAATTAAATCTTCGAACATAAAGTCAAAGTATGTGCAGAGCGCGGCAAGATACCAAAGTAAGTCACCAAATTCTTCAATCAGATTCTCCTTTCCATCGGTATAAGCGTTGCCATCCCGCAGGGATTTCTTTAGTTCTGATACTAAGGAGCCGAGCTCGCCAATTGCGCCGAACGCCGGAATATGGCGCTTTGTCGCATCAGCCCAGTCGATACGTGCTGATTTGAACGCCTCGATTTGGTATTCGTTCAAGTTCAAGCCGCTACCTCCATCTCTCTAACTTCGATTTCCTTGCATTCTGCAACAAGTTTAGAGATATCGTTCCTGTTCCAAGGTGCGGATTTGTCGAGTTGGTGGTCTTCGAGAATAGCCATCGTTGCGTGACAAACGAGTGGTCCAACCGGAATTTCAACCTCCCGTGCGATTGCCGCTTGCAGTCGCGCGAGTCCGAGGAAGTTGCCCATCGCCTTCTGTACGTAGAATTGATAACGATATAGCGCTGTCATATAAAGCTCGCGGCTCGGACCAAGTTTTAGGCTAATGTGGCTAAGGCATTGGCCACCGCGATTATTACCATTATCATCCTCCGCGGCGTAGAACTTGAGTTCCAATGGCTCTAAGCCTAAGTCCAATTCATACACGGCCCTTTTCGGAGAGGCTGTCGAGAGCTGTCTTTTAAGCTTGTTAATGGCAAGCTCCAGCGGCGCAATCGAGGTTCCGTCGGAACACTTACGCTCAGTGAGGCGCAGCGCGTATGTTCCCCATCGATTTTGGGGGGCAGTGCGAATAAATGGATAGACGGATTCTGGGTAACGGTAGACCGCATCGATACCCCCTTGGCGATATTCAACAGCAGGAAATATTGTTTCTGCTACAGTATGTGTTGGCTGTGCATCATAGCTACGCAGAAAACTATCGACTTTTGATTCGATCGCACGCGACGAGTGCGTTGCCAATTGCGGATGCTCAATTTCGAGCACGACGTTATACATTCGAGCGTGAGCCTCTTGCATTGCCGCCGCGGCCGCAAGCCAGGCTTGGGCGCGAGTTGGCCGGGAAATTGCAAACATCTTATTTCTCTTTCTGGCGTGGAGTTATAGACGCAAATCCAATTAGTTTGTCGGCGAGGTATCCCTCAGCTAGCCAAGCATAACCGCCGTCGGCCCAGGTGTTCCCCCAACTATTGCGGATTAAAAGGAAGTCATTGCCGGACGTGTCATGCCCGAGGCCGACGACTAAAACCGCGTGCCCGCCAAAACCATCACCCATCGCTGTAATAACAAAGTTCGGTGGTGCCGGGCTTAGAAGCGCGGCCGAAATCTTTATTCCTAGCACCACTGGCTGCCGTTGTCTAACCAAGTTTGAGACAAGGGAAGACGCGTCGGTAACTCTGTGGTCTAAGCTGCCGTGCCAAATGTTGGTGACAGGTGGTGGTGTCCAAGGATCGGGTTGCACGGCGCTATAGGGCCATTCATGCTCCGCAGGTTGACCGTTTTGCTCGAGTGCGGCAGCGGCCTCCTCGAAAAGGATTCCATCTACAAGATTGCCAACGGTTGCTAATTGAATGGCATGATAAAACAAAAACTCCGCAGATAATGGCGGGCAACTTTGGAGTAGCGCATGAGCATCGCTAGTGGCACACGCAAGACATGTCGCGCGAGCACCTTGGTCCCGAACCCCGTTCCACGTATTGCGCAAATCAACTTCTGCATCAATTCTATTTTCTGGCTTAGTCATGCGGCAATAAGGCGCCCTGAGCGCGGAATGCCTTCGGGTTCTTTTCCAACTAAAGCTAATTCGATGTCGAATGTGCTGAGGCTGGGCTGGGCTGGGTCCCAAGCCCGGCGCTCTTCCAGGTGCAAGCGCCTTGTGCCTTCGCCGTGCATTACAAGACGCCGCTGTACCTTACCGCCCATTCGCTGACTATCCGGCGTTACGCGGCCGTCTTTTTCAATTTTCATGCCCGCCTTGATGACGCCTTCAGCATCCCAACTATATCCACCGGCGACGTGCTCTTCGAGCGCGACGACGATTAGGTCGTTGGGGCTACCGAGGATATGTGTGCCGCGATCTTCTTCGGACACAACCCATACATCACGATGCCAATCATCCGGCGTGATATCTGGAACGGCACGTTGCTTTGTCGTTCGTGGTTCTGTCAGAAGTAATTTGTCGACGGTGCCACGGTCTAAGAAACTTTGGGATAATAGTGCCCAACACGTCGCCGAATAGCTCGTGCCAAGGCGTAACGATAACTGGTATACTACGTCGGGCAGAACCAGGTGTTGGCGCCCCCAATGATGCCGGCGGAGATGGGCCGCTATAAGCCATTTCGGCAACAAAAATTCAGCCGCGAACGCGTCAGCCTCGACTTCCTGAAGGCCATGTCCTGACGCCTCCCCTCGTCCGACGAATCCAACCACTTTATCTAGACTAAGCACCTTATGTTCAAGTATGTGATGCCCGAGTTCGTGCGCCGCAGTAAAACGCTGGACGTGCAAATCCCGTTTGGTAGATACCAACATGCCGGAAAGTGACCGTGTCGGTACGTAAGCGCCAAGAATTCCGTCAAGTGGACGAAACATAGCGAATAGGCCGAGCTTTTGTACCGCACCGAGGACGTCTATAGGTCCGTCGCCCGCGGCCAGGGTATCTCGCACGCCTAGCTTCGCGTGGAGTTCACTTGCCCGAGCTACGCCGTTTAGAATTGCATCGCGTCGCGTTGCCATTTTAAGATCCTGACTTCGATCGTTGAACAAGGTATTCGCTGAATCTCAGCAACTCGTCTCTGTCTCGTTCGGAAAGTTGGGAAACTTGCCTTGCTAAAATCGCGACGTCGCCTCCCATTGCCTGGGATTCCTCATCGGTGAAGTAGCCGATAGGTCTCTGATACAGTTGTGCGAATGCTTTTAGTTCGACCGACTCCACGCCACGTTGAGAGGTTTCGATAAGCGAAATAGCGGAGCGTGGTAGCTTAAGTGCATCTGAAACTTCTTGTTGAGACAACCCTAAATATTCCCTGGCCTCCTTTAGTCTAGCAGCGATCCTTTCTCGATCTGACGGCATGGGTAAGCTCCTCTTCAAGTAAAAATAATCCTATTCGGCGGCGATAGATGTGGCGACCGCAGCTACGCAGTTTGCGGCAATATTTGCCATGAGGTCTGCCACTGCTTCGCTGACACTCCCGTAACCGCCTTTGCGAATCCAAGGCGCCTGAAGCTTATGGCCAATCATGGCTTCGACGATCGGCGAGAGCTTGCAGACCGTCTTAGAGTCGACTGTCGGTAAATCCCATAAGTCGGTGGTGGGATCTGGTTGCCACGCGCAGTCCGTGAGCTCTTTTTCAAGACCGACAATAAGAGCCGCGTGCAACTCATCTTGCTTAGCTTGAAACTCAGCAGGGGTAAGCTTGACGGTCGCCATGGAACCACTCCGTTCGAATATCGAACACCATAGTGCCTGGTCGTCTGAAAATCAAACAAAAAATACTAATTGGTGCCGATCCAGGCAACTGCGACCGTAAGACTTTGAATTTCCACAAATAATATTTTAACCAGCGGGATGATTGCCCGTGTAAGAGCATCCTGATCTTGCATCAGCCCTGCATTTAGACGGCCGCCTACGTCCATTCCGACCGCAATATCAAGAAAATCGAGCGTCGCATTTCCGGTCAGAGGAAACTGGCACTTGTAGAGTGCTTCTTTGGCAGAAAACAACATTCTTCCGGCACTAGCGCGACCACCCGCAAGTGGATGTTCGGCTAGACCGTCGATCTCATCCTGTCGTCCGACCATGTCTATGGCGGAATCTAGGTCCCGACCATCTTCAATGTCGACCCCGACCGAGCGCAGTGCTGATGCCGGCCCAATGGCAACAGCCACGTGGCTTGCGCTATGTGAGATACTTCCGCAGATGCCGCGGGGCCAACGCGCTGCGCCGCCTGGTCCTTGTGTGATAGGCGAAGGCTCGCAACCCGGCTCAGCCATGGCTTGGCGTGCTAGGTGTCTACCCGCGATCAGTTCACGCTGTCGCGTTGGCGTTGCTCCCTCGAGCAGCGATTGTTCTTCTTTGAGGAGCTTCCCTTGGACGGAAGAAAGATTGCATGCAGCCAGCTTAAGAGATTCGGGAAGAATCGACATGGCGTATAATGGTGCTCTCTAATAGCCGGTGGAAGACGCAGACAGAGAAACAATGATCCGGGGATAGCAGCTTGTAGTCTAGCCCGTGGTGGAACTAAGCTCGCACGTAGACGAGTATCTTATAGATGTGGCAGCTAGGTCAAATTGTGCCGAGGCGGTGCTCAGCCGACATCAGGTACAAATATGCTTGATCGCTTTTGTTTCTGTTGTCGTTCAGATTCGATCAATCTATGTTTGGAAGGCCCTTCCCTTGCCGGGGAAGGCGCATGGCGGTCAGCCAGTCGCTGGCTTTGATCATTCCCACGAGTTCCAAGACCAGTCAGACCATGATTTCCGAACCGCGTTATGCTTGCCTGAAATAAGAGAATTTTCATAACCACTTAAGGGGCTTAAACGGATATGGCGAATATCTTTGAACAGTCGCCAGAAAAGTCAGTAAAGGTTGACGGGATGGAAGCAAATCACGCCTCCGATGTGGGGATTGAAAGTCTAAATAGGTTTGCCGCCGACGGCGCAAACATAAGGGAATGGCGGCTCAGGCAAATCATGGAGCAGATTTCAAAGACGTCTGAGCAAAGATGGACGTATGAGGACGCTCCCAACCTGGTGGTATATTCAATCATCGAGCTTGCCTTTAGCTACCCAAAGCGCGCGAACGACTTGATCGAAAGCATGAAGTCGCTGATGCAGTTAGATCGTCTTGTTCCGGCAGTGATCCTAGCTCGGGCCCTCGTAGAGACCACCGCAATGGGACGCTATTATGTTGAAAGAATGGAGAAGCAACTAGCAGCAGGAGATTATTCCAAGCTCGAGGCGGACTTTCTCCGCTTTTATTTGGGATCTAAGATCGGTGGCGGTGCTGTAAAGTCGGTGCACATAAACGACGCGCTCCGGGAGCTAGACGACATCGACCTCGATTACCTTTCGCATCTGGTTCGTAAATATCCATCGCGTTGGCTGGCCGCTGGACCGGATCCTGTACAAACTTTTAAGGAAAAAACGTCACTTTTAAAGATCTATGATCAGCTAAGCGAAATCTCGCATCCGAATGGCCTCGGGACGCAGTATTTCTATCAGCCGCAGATGCGCCAGACAATTTGAACATCGCAGAGCACTATCGCTTTATGACGGGCGTAGCAATTTGGCAGTGCCACCATTTACTCACTGCGCTCGACAGGATCAAGAACTTCGCCGATCGGTTTGTGTCGGCGTTTCCAGACCGAATTCGCTTCTCAGAAGAGTCACTTCCGGCGGCGCCGCCGCCTTCTAGCACGTGACGATTTTCAAACTAGACCTCCAAAAAATTCAAAGTCTAAATAGGTGCTTTAGAAATGAAAGAGAGCAAAAGTCTTGCAGACCTAGCAGACTGGCCAAAGGTCAAGCTGGGGGCGCATAGTGTCATTAAGCACGCTTATGACAATGCCATCTCTGCCAGTGCCAGATTGTACTCGTTTGCCACCGGAGAATCTCCAAAAACCGATGGGCTGATTGGAGATCAACAAGAAATACTGGCGACAGATGATCTTCTAGTGTTCTCTATTCATTCAAGAAGATTAATCGAGAATACAATTTCTCTCCAACGCGCGAAACACACTCTAGTACCGGCGGCAGTTGCTGGGAACCGACAATACATTTCTATGACTCGCGTTATAAACATCTTGGTTCACCATAAGAAAATACGGGTAGTTCGATCGGAAAAACATCTAAAAATTCACTTTCATGCGGCGAGTTTGCATGACCTGCTCCATGATGACGATCACAAGATTCAGGCTTTATGCATAGTGACATCAGACAAAGACAGTGTGTTGATCTTTAAAATTCAAGAGATGCTTGAAATATACCAAGAGAAAATAGTCAACCCGATCATCGATCTTTGCGATGAGCAGCATTTGTTTCTTACCGCCGACATATAATAAAATCATCGCGAAATAGATATCATCTTCTAACTTTGAAGAGAGAAGACACTGTTGACACAGGAAGTTTTAAGACCGGGCTAAACGGGCGATAGCCACGATCCGCCAAAAACGGGTCGTGTTTTCAACACGTCCTGCAAGTCGAATGGTAGTCGAAGTGTCAGTGACAGCGTCGACAATTCTGTGTGGCCGAACTGGTGGTTTGGCCAGCGGACATCGCGCTACCGCGCGATGAAGATTTGTTTTGGCCTTCCCCGGCGCGGGGTAGGCGGCGCTCCCTTCTAGGCCCGCCGCAGCGTGCCGCAACCCTGCGCCTTGCTCCGGGTCCTCCGCTTTGCTGCGGCCCTTCGGGTGCAGCCCGCCTTTCGGCGGGCCTTTCCGGTCGTAAGTCGCCGCCCACCCCACTCCGGGGAAAGGCGCGCGGTTTTTGGTGAATGGAGGATGAGACATGGGCACCACCGGCAAGCATTCCATGGGTGGAGAGGGCAAGCAGAGCCTCTATCAGGAGGTCACGGACCTGATCATCGCGGAGTTGGAGCAAGGCAGGGTGCCCTGGGCGCAGCCCTGGGGTCCGGCGAAGGCTGGTTTGGGCCTGCCACGGAATGCAGCCACCGGCAGGAGTTATTCCGGGGTAAATATCCTCATTTTGTGGGGTGCAGTTATTGAAAAGGGTTTTCCGTCCCAGCATTGGCTGACGTTTCGGCAATCCTTGGATTTGGGCGGTAATGTCCGCAAGGGAGAGCGCGGCACGACGGTTTGCTATGCCGACCGTTTCACCCCGAAAGCCGAGATTGAACGCGCGGCAAAGGAAGGGGATGAGCCGCAATCCGTCCCGTTCCTAAAGCGGTTTACCGTCTTCAATATTGCGCAATGTGATGGCCTGCCGGAGCGGTTGCAGAGTGAGCCGGAACCAATGCCGGAGCGCGAGATCATCCCGCACGCGGAGGCGTTGATCGCCGCGACAGGTGCGGATTTTCGCATTGGCGGTAATCGCGCCTTCTATGTGCCGAGTGCAGATTACATCCAGGTGCCACCGCAACCATCATTTTATAATCAGATCGATTATTACCGCACCTGTTTTCACGAACTTGGCCATCATTCAGGCCACAAGTCACGGCTTAGCCGCGATCTGACGGGTGCGTGTTGATTTTCACTGAGAACTGACCCGGGATTTTCATCGAGAATTGACCCGGGTTGAAGATATGTCCCGCGTTGCGTGGGACGGGTCAAGTTGCTGGGGATTTATCCTTTCTGGTTTTGGGTTTGGTGGTGCTGTCCTTGAAGCGGAAGCTGTCATTGCCGGTTTCGATGATATGGCAATGGTGAGTAAGGCGGTCGAGCAGTGCTGTGGTCATCTTGGCGTCACCGAACACGCCCGCCCACTCGCTGAAGCTGAGGTTGGTGGTGATGATGACGCTGGTGCGCTCGTAAAGCTTGGACAGCAGGTGGAAGAGCAGTGCGCCGCCAGACGGGCTGAACGGCAGGTAGCCCAGCTCGTCGAGGATGACGAGGTCGAGGCGCAGCAGCCGCTCGGCCAACTGCCCGGCTTTGTTCAGAGCTTTTTCCTGCTCAAGCGCGTTGACCAGATCAACGGTGGCAAAAAACCTGACCTTCTTGCGGTGATGCTCGACGGCCTGCACACCGAGGGCGGTGGCCATGTGGCTCTTACCGGTGCCCGGACCGCCGATCAGCACGACATTATCGGTGCCATCCATAAAGTCGCCGCGGTGCAGCTGCCGGATCAGGGCCTCGTTCACCTCGCTGGCGGCAAAGTCGAAGCCGGCCAGATCCTTGTAGGCGGGGAACCGGGCGGCTTTGATCTGGTAGGAGATGGACCTGACCTCCCGCTCGGCCATCTCTGCCTTGAGCAGCTGGGAGAGGATGGGCACGGCGGCATCAAGGCTGGCGCACCCTGTTCGATCAGATCACCCACGGCCTGCGCCATGCCGTACATTTTGAGGCCGCGCAGCATCACCACCACGGCGGCACTGGCGGGATCATGACGCATGGCGCTGCTCCCTGTCACGAAGGGCGTCATAACGCTCGACATTGGCAACCGGCTCTCGTGTCAGGCGCAGGGCCTGGGGCGCGTCGATGGGCGCTCCTGGCGGTGCCTTGCCGTCCGTCAGCCGGTGCAAAATGTTGATGACATGGGTCTTGGTGGCAACGCCCGCCTCAAGCGCCAGCTCCACGGCACACAGCACAGCCTGTTCGTCATGCTGGAGCACGAGGGCCAGGATCTCGACCATCTCCCGGTCGCCCCCTGGGCGTTTGAGCAGCTGGCCTTGCAGTTGCCTGAAGGCATCGGGCAATTCGGCAAAAGGCGCGCCATTGCGCAGGGCCCCGGGCTTGCGCTGGACGACGGCGAGATAATGCCGCCAATCATAGATTGTCCGCCCGGGCAGGTAATGAGAGCGCTCGATAATTCGCGTATGCTCGCACAGGATTTGCCCTTCGGCTGCGACAACAATCCGTTCCGGGTAGATCCGTAGGCTCACGGGCCGGTTGGCAAACGACGCCGGCACGCTGTAGCGGTTGCGCTCAAAATGCACTAGACAGGTCGGTGACACACGCTTGGTATGCTCAACGAAGCCATCGAAGGGACGCCCCAGCGGCATCAGGCTGGAAACCTCGGCAGCATGCACATCGGCGATGGTTCCGGGTAAAGCGCCATGCGGAATCTCTCCCCATTGCTCGATGCACCGCGCCTCAAGCCAGGCATTGAGCGCAGCCAGGTCAGGGAAGCTGGGAAGCGGTTGCCACAGCCGTCGCCGCGCATCCTGCACGTTCTTCTCAACCTGGCCCTTCTCCCAACCGGACGCCGGATTGCAGAAATCGGTCTCGAACAGGTAATGGCTGGCCATGGCGGCAAAGCGGGCGTTGACCTGCCGGGCCTTGCCAGAACCGATCCTGTCAACAGCAGTCTTCATATTATCGAAGATCCCACGCTGAGGGACACCCCCTAACACACGGAACGCCTGGGTCAGCGCGTCGAACAGCATCTCATGCGTCTGCAACAGATAGGCCCGGACGATGAATGCCCGGCTATGCGACAGTTTGGTGTGTGCCACCTGCAGCTTGGTCCGCTCACCGGCAACAACAGCCCAGTCCTCGCTCCAGTCAAACTGGAAAGCTTCGTCGGCCGCAAAGACCAGCGGCACGAAAGTCCCGCGGCCGCTGGTCTGCTGCTCGATCTGCCGGTCAACTTTCCAGCAGCGGACAAACGCCGCTACCCGCCCGTAGGAACCGTCAAAACCCAGCACGGCAAGGTCGGCGTGCATCTGCTTCGTCGTGCGCTTCTGCTTGCGCGATTTGCCGGCCTCCTGCCGCAGCCAGCCCGACAGCTTCTCAGCAAACGGGTCCAGCTTGCTTGGCCGGTCGGGAAGTTTGAACTGCGGCTCCACCGCGTCCGACCGCAGATATTTACGGATCGTGTTCCGCGACAGTCCCGTACGCCGCTCAATCTCTCGGATCGGGACCTGCTGACGAAAATGCCAGCGACGAATTACACTCAATAACGCCATGTCGATCACTCCTGGGTCCCCCGACCAAAGCCAGGGGGAGGTCAAAACATGGGTCAGTTCTCAGTGAAAATTTCCGGTTCTAGAGGGTCAGATCTCAGTGGCATTCAACAGCCATGCTCATCTCCCTCTTTGCAGAGGCGATTCCGCTTCCCGGAACCGCCGGTGCGCTAAAGCGCGCTAGTCGCGCGCTAGGAGATTTGAAGCTATTTCAGGGTCTCAACAGGTTCAAGTTAAACTTGCATCATGCTGATATATTTAACAAATACTGGTTGCGGGACCTGGATTTGAACCAGGGACCTTCAGGTTATGAGCCTGACGAGCTACCGGGACAAGTTGTTGATAAAACTGACGAAATTCTCCTTTCCGTTCACCTATGGGCTGGAAACTGGGCTTAAATTCATGGTCGGTTTCTGGTCGATCGTTACGGCAATCATAGAAAACCGGGGTTTAGCCCACTTTCTTAACGCGGTTTTACCCTATCTTTTCATAGACTTCTAGTGTTTTTCGAACTGCTGCTTGCTCAGGAACAGAGCTTTGCAGAAAGAGCCATTTCGTCCTAAATAGGCGATAAGGCATTACGGGACTCGGCCATGAAAACCATGTCGGCACGGGAGGCAAAGAACGCCTTCGGCCTAATGATCGATAACGCACGTGCGGAACCGGTGCTCATTGAGAAGCACGGGCGAGGCGTTGTTATGGTCATAGCGGTGGAAGAATACGAGCGTTTGCGTGGCGAAGCCAATTCTGCGCCAAGGCAATCCAGTAGGGCGGAATCTAAACGCATCGGCAGCCGCGGGAGAACAAGACAAGTATGAGTAACGGCGATCTCAATTGGATTACGAACTTCATCTGGGGCATAGCCGATGATGCGCTCCGTGATCTATACGTGCGCGGCAAGTATCGGGACGTCATCCTGCCGATGATGGTTCTGCGCCGCCTCGATGCGGTTCTTGAACCCACCAAATCCGCTGTGCTCTCGATGAAGGACAACCTCGATAAAGCTGGCATTAGCAACCAGGACGCTGCCCTTCGCCAAGCGGCGGAACAGGCATTCTACAACACCTCTCGCTTCAACCTGCGCGATCTTCGTAACCGCGCCTCGCAAGCCCAGTTGAAGGCCGATTTTGAAGCATATCTGGACGGATTCTCCCCAAATGTTCAGGAAATCCTGGATAATTTCGAGTTCCGAAACCAGATCCCCAAGTTGTCCAAGGCGGATGTTCTGGGCACACTGATCGAGAAATTCCTCGATAACTCTATCAACCTCGGCCCCAAACCCTTGCTGAACGGCGACGGTTCGGTGAAGCATCCTGGTCTCGACAACCATGCCATGGGCACGATTTTCGAGGAACTGGTGCGGCGTTTCAACGAGGCGAACAACGAGGAAGCCGGCGAGCACTGGACGCCGCGCGACGCCGTGAAGCTGATGGCCAAGCTGATTTTTGTACCTGTGGCACGGCAAATCAACTCAGGCACTTATCTGCTCTACGATGGCGCCTGCGGCACCGGTGGCATGCTGACGGTGGCTGAAGAGACGTTGAACGAATTAGCCGCCCAACAAGGCAAGCAGGTTTCAACCCACCTGTTCGGGCAAGAGATCAACGGTGAAACCTATGCGATCGCCAAGGCAGATTTACTTCTGAAGGGCGAAGGCGAGGAGGCCGACAACATCGTCGGCGGCCCAGAATGGTCCACGCTCGCGAACGACGCCTTCCCGTCCCGCGAGTTCGACTTCATGCTGTCAAACCCACCTTACGGCAAAAGCTGGAAGAGCGACCAGGAACGCATGGGCGGCAAAGGCGGGATGCGAGATCCGCGCTTCGTGATCGATCATGCCGGCGACCCCGAATATAGCCTCATTACCCGATCCAGTGACGGGCAGATGTTGTTCCTGGCAAACATGTTGTCGAAGATGAAACACAATACGCCACTTGGATCGCGCATCGCCGAGGTCCATAACGGCTCGTCGCTGTTCACCGGCGACGCCGGTAGCGGCGAAAGCAATGTGCGGCGCTGGGTCATCGAAAACGACTGGCTGGAAGCTATCGTCGCCCTGCCTCTGAGCATGTTCTACAACACCGGCATCGCCACCTATGTCTGGGTGCTTTCAAATCGCAAGCCAGGCCATCGCGCTGGCCGGGTTCAGTTGATCGACGCGACGTCTTGGTTCAAGCCGCTTAGAAAAAATCTCGGCAAGAAAAATTGCGAGCTGGCCGATACTGATATTGAACGCATCATCGAGACATTCATCGGATTCGAGGAGTCAGAGCAATCGCGCATCTTCGATAATGCCGAATTCGGCTACTCAAAGGTGACAGTCGAGCGTCCGTTGCGCGCGACTGGAATTGAGGCGACGCGCATGTATTCGCCGAAAGAAATTAAAGCTTTTAAGGAGGAGAGGCGCATTTCGGAGGGTGGCGTGCCGGTTATTCGGCGCATTCACAAGCCTGGCAAGATGGCTGCCGATCCATTGAGAGGTCTGTTCCCGCTCAAAATCGACGGGAAGCAGTGCGTCGTGGAATACGAGCCCGACAGCGAACTCCGGGATACAGAAACGGTGCCGCTCAAGGAAGTTGGCGGGATCGAGGCATTCATCCGCCGCGAGGTGCTGCCGCACGCACCGGACGCCTGGGTCGACGAGGCCAAGACGTCAATCGGCTACGAGATCAGTTTTACGCGCTATTTCTACAAGCCGGTTCCGCTCCGCCCACTGGACGCCATTCGCGCTGATATTCTGGCGCTGGAGCGCGAAACGGATGGCCTTCTTGTCGATATCGTTGGCGGAGAGCGCTGATCCATGTCGACACAACGCTACGCTGTTACGCCCCACCCGATCGACACGTTGTTGACCTGGGTGAAGTCCGGCGAAATCGCCATCCCTGAAATTCAGCGACCATTCGTCTGGGAAGCGACCAAGGTTCGCAACCTCTTGGATTCACTCTATCAAGGTTACCCGGTCGGTTATCTCATTGCCTGGCGAAATCCGACTGTACGCCTAAAGGACGGCACCCCATCAGCCGGCAAGCGCATCCTGATCGACGGGCAACAACGCGTTACAGCGCTCATGGCCGCCTTGCTCGGCCTTGAAGTTCTTACCAAGGACTATTCGACGCTGCGCATCCGAATCGCTTTTCATCCGCTTGAAGAACGGTTCGAAGTTAGCAATCCTGCGATTCTCAAGGATACGGAGTGGCTTCCTGACGTTGCGGATGTTTTCGCGCCAGGCGCCAAACTGCTTCAAATTACTAAGGCCTATGCCGCGGCGAATGCAGGCACAGATGAAGACATGATCTTCTCCAAGCTCGAACGCCTTCGTATGATCATCAACAACCATGTCGGCATTATCGAGCTCGCTGAAGATCTCGACATTGAAACCGTGACAGAAATTTTCATTCGGGTGAATTCTGCCGGAGCGACGCTTAGCCAGGCGGATTTCGCTATGTCGAAAATCGCGTCAAATCTCACCTATGGCGGCGCGCAACTGCGCAAGGCCATCGACTATTTTTGCCATTTGGTGATCACGCCGGATCACGCCACGCGTATCGAGAAAATTGATCCCGACTTCGCCAAAAGCGATTTCTGGACGAAAATCAAATGGCTCAAAGACGCCAACGACGACCTCTACGAACCGTCCTACACGGACGTGCTGCGCGTGGCATTCACGTCCAAATTCGGCCGAGGCAAGATGCAGGACCTGGTGGCACTTCTGTCGGGCCGAAACTTTGAGACGAAGGTCTATGAAGACAGCGTTGCAGAGGCGTCATTTGCAAAGCTAAAGGAAGGCGTACTCGATTTCGTCAACAAGACACACTTCGACCGTATAACGATGATCCTGCGGTCGGCTGGCCTTGTCATCAACAGCATGATCAGCAGCCAGAACGCAGTGAACTTCGCATACATAATCTATCTGCGAGGGCGGGCCGATGGCATGAAGGCAGACGACATCGAGAAGCTAGTTCGGCGATGGTATGCGATGTCGATGCTGCGCGGACGCTATTCCGGAAGCCCTGAAAGTCAGTTTGATTTTGATATCCGCCAAATCGAAACCCAGGGCGTTGTAGCGTACAGTGCCGCAGTGCTCCCGGCGGAGCTATCTGATACATTTTGGACCGCGCTCTTGCCGCAACTCATGGAAACGTCGTCGATTAACAGTCCATATCTGCACGCCTATAAGGCCGCGCAGGTTTTTCTCGGGGACAAGGGGTTCCTTTCTAAGGCGATCACGGTGCGCGACCTGTTACTAAATCGAGTCGATCATCACCACGTTTTTCCGCGCGACCTACTTAAGAAGCAGAAGTTCCCTGCCGGGCGCTACAATCAGATCGCCAACTTTGCCATGGCGCAGAGCGAGATTAACATTTCGATCGGTAATCGTGACCCCAAAGATTACTTCGCCGACCTGCGCGCGCAGATGACTGGTGGTCCGCTCCGCTATGGCGGCATCACGGAGCAAGAGGAGTTGGAGCAGAACCTCGCCGAGAATTGTATCCCCGTTGCGCTCTTGAAGGGCGAAGACATGGGATACGGTGAATTCCTCGTAGAACGCCGCAAACTGATGGCCGCGCGCATCAGGGCGTGGTTCGAGAAGCTCTGATGATCGATAGCCTCAAACCATATCAAGACTTACGCGATACTGGGCAGCCGTGGCTTGGCGATGTGCCCGCGCATTGGGATGTTCGGCGGAATGGTCGCCTTTTCGGTGCGCGGCGGGAGACAGGTTTCCCAGATTTGCCAGTCCTTGAGGTTTCGATCCGAAGTGGCGTTCGAATCCGCGATTTCGACAATGGCGGACGCAAACAGGAGATGTCTGACCGTTCCAAATATCAGCGGACCTTGCGAGGCGACGTCGCCTACAACATGATGCGGATGTGGCAAGGCGCCGTCGGCATCGCGCCGGCGGATGGACTGGTCAGCCCGGCCTATGTCGTGGCGCGACCGTTCCCCGGGACTGATACCGCATACTACTCTTATCTGTTCCGTACCGCCGCATACATGCGCGAGATTGACGTGTTTTCCCGGGGCATCGTGCCTGACCGCAACAGGCTCTACTGGGAGTCGTTCAAGCAGATGCCGTCCGTGTATCCGCCACTTGACGAGCAGCGGCTGATTGTCCGGTTTCTGGATTGGCATGGCGCGCAGACGGCGAAGCTGGTCCGCGCCAAGAAGAAGATCATCGCCCTGCTGAACGAGCAGAAGCAGGCGATCATCCACCGCGCCGTCACCCGCGGCCTCGACCTGAACACCAAACTGAAGCCCTCCGGCGTCCCGTGGCTCGGCGACGTCCCGGAGCGCTGGGCTATTCAAAGCTTGGGATCGATGATCAAGCGCCGAAGTTCACGAAATCGAACCGATTTGCCTTTGCTTTCGGTGGTGCGCGAGCGTGGCGTGATCCTTCGTTCGTCGATGAGCGACGAAGAAAACCATAATTTCGTCCCCGACGATCTTTCAAATTACAAGATGGCCTTACGCGGCGATCTGGTCATCAACAAGATGAAGGCTTGGCAGGGGTCTCTCGGAATAGCGCCATGTGATGGAATCGTTAGCCCAGCCTACTTTGTCTATCAGTTCGACATCGAGGATATTATGTTTGGGCAGATGCTTTTGCGAAGCAAGCCATATGTCGCCTGCTTTGCGCGCGTTTCAGATGGCGTACGAATCGGACAATGGGATTTGTCAATTGATGGAATGAAACGCATTCCGGTTCTACGACCATCTCCGCAAGAACAACGCCAAATTGTGGAGTTTGTTGAAAGGTCAACGCTTGAACTTGAGCGGATCAAAGAATTTACGCTTCGCGAAATCTCACTTATCCAGGAATTCCGTTCCCGCCTCATCACTGACGTCGTCACCGGCAAGCTGGACGTCCGCGCCGCCGCGGCCAGCCTGCCCGAGGTCCACGAGATCGAGCCCATCGACGATTTGGGCCAGAGCGACGACCTCGACGAGACCGTCGACGAGATCGAGAACGAGGAGGTCGCTGCCTGACCATGCCCGTTCCCTCCCGGCCGAAAATTTACCACATCCTTCACGTCGATCGTCTGTCGTCGGTCGTTGCGGACGGTTTTCTGTGGTCGGACGCAAAAATGGTTCAGCGGCAAGGTGCTGGCACCACGATCGGTATGAGCCAAATTAAGGCGCGGCGGTTGAATGAGCTTCACCTGAACAGCCATCCGGAACTACGGGTTGGACAGTGCACGCCGTTTTATTTTTGTCCCCGATCGGTCATGCTGTATCTCATTCACAAGAGAAATGAGGAATTGACCTACAAAGGCGGGCAGGAACCAATTGTCCACCTCGAAGCTGACCTCCATGTCGCGATCGCCTGGGCGAAGGCACAGAATCGGCGTTGGGCGTTTACCCTATCGAATGCCGGTGCCTATTATTTTGAGGACCGGTCAGATGTGTCTTGCTTGGGCGAGATCAACTGGGAGGCCGTGAAAGCCACCCAATGGTCTGGAAATGGCGTATCCCGTTCGGTAAAAGAGGGAAAACAGGCGGAATTTCTGGTCGAAAAGGCCTTTCCGTGGCATTTAGTGGAGCGAATCGGCATTTTTTCCCGAACCTACGCGCCGGTCGTTTCAAGCGCCATGCATGGGGCAGCCCACCGGCCAACGGTCGAGATCAAACGAGACTGGTATTATTGAGAGGAGGGGTGGCGATGATTGAATTCGAGACGGGCGACATCCTGCGGGCCGACGTGGAGGCGTTGGTCAACACGGTTAATTGCGTCGGTATCATGGGGCGCGGTATCGCACTGCAATTCAAGAATGCCTTTCCCGCGAACTTCAAGGCTTATGAGGCTGCTTGCGCGCGGGATGAGGTACAGCCGGGCAAAATGTTCGTGTATGAGACTCGTGAGCTGACGGGACCAAAATTCATCATCAACTTCCCGACCAAGCGCCATTGGCGCGGCAAGAGCCGGATGGAGGACATTGATTCCGGCCTGAAGGCGTTGTTGGAGGAAGTCCGCCACCGTAGTATCCGCTCGATCGCCATCCCGCCGCTTGGCAGCGGATTGGGTGGGCTGAATTGGGCAGAAGTTCGCCCGCGTATCGTCGCGGCTTTGCATGACGTCGATAATCTCCACGTCATCGTTTTCGAGCCGAACAGCGCGCCGGTTGCGACGAAGTCACGCGATGTCCCTACCATGACGCCTGGCCGCGCTGCGCTGGTGGTGCTGATGAACCGCTACCTTGGTGGATTGATGGACCCGTTCGTGACGCTGATTGAGGTCCAGAAGCTGATGTATTTTATGCAGGAAGCGGGTGAGCCGCTGCGCCTGAACTACGTCAAGCACCATTACGGCCCCTATGCCGATAATCTGCGCCATGTGCTGACGAAGATCGAAGGGCATCTGGTCGCTGGATATCATGATGGTGGAGACGCACCAGAGAAGCAACTTGAGCTGGTGCCAGGTGCAGTGCGGGACGCAGAGGCGTTTCTCGCGTCGGATAGTGAGACGCGAGGCCGCTTCGATCGGGTTGGTAAACTCGTCGAGGGGTTCGAGACGCCATTCGGGCTTGAACTACTCGCGACCGTCCATTGGGTTGCGACGCGCGAGAATGCCACCGATGCGCAGGATGCGGCGGCGAAAGTCTACACCTGGAATGAGCGCAAGAAACGCTTTTCTCCACGCCAGATCGGCATTGCGTTCGAAACCCTTCGCGCGAATGGATGGCTATCGGCTGCATGACAACGGACACCTCGGAGAAGGGCCTGGAAGCTCTTATCGTCGCCAATATGACCGGGCGCATAGCGGCGCCGGCCGGCGCCGGTTTCTCCGAGGAACCCGAGCCTTTCGGCTTCGGCCTGAACAATTGGCTGTTGGGTGATCCGCAGGCCTATGACCGCTCATGGACCGTCGACCTTCACCAACTGCGCCGCTTCATCGCCGCAACCCAGCCGCCATCGGTTGCAGCGCTCGATCTCGATCAGGACAGTCCGACACGCCAAAAATTCCTGGCGCGGCTGCAAGGCGAAATCGGCAAGCGCGGCGTTATTGATGTGCTGCGCCACGGCATCAAGCACGGCCAGCACCATGTGGACCTGTTCTACGGCACACCGTCACCAGGCAACACCAAGGCCGCTGAACGCTTTGCACTGAACCGCTTCTCCGTCACCCGCCAGCTTCGCTATAGCCGGGAAGACACCGCGCATGCCCTCGATTTGGCGCTCTTCATCAACGGCCTGCCCGTGGCAACGTTCGAACTCAAGAACAGCCTGACGAAACAAACCGTCGAAGATGCCGTCGAGCAATATAAGCGCGACCGCGATCCACGCGAAAAACTGTTCGAATTCGGCCGCTGCATGGTCCACTTCGCAGTCGACGATGCTCAGGTGATGTTCTGCACCCACCTCAAAGGCAAAGCCTCCTGGTTCCTGCCGTTCAACAAGGGATACAACGACGGTGCGGGTAATCCGCCAAACCCTGGCGGCCTGAAGACGGACTATCTCTGGAAACATATCCTGACACCTATGGGCCTTACGGACATCATCGAAAACTATGCCCAGATCGTTGAGCGGCGGGACCCGAAAACTGGCAAGGTCAAGCGGGATCAGTTATTCCCCCGCTTCCACCAGCTTGATGTCGTCCGCAAACTGCTGACGGACGCGGCGGCGAAGGGAGCCGGGCGGCGCGTGCTCATCCAGCATTCAGCGGGCTCGGGAAAGTCAAACTCAATCGCGTGGCTGGCGCACCAGCTTGTGCGGCTCGCCGGGAGCGGCGGCCAGGTGTTCGATTCGGTGATCGTGGTCACAGACCGCCGGATTCTTGATCAGCAAATCCGCGACACCATCAAGCAATTCGCGCAGGTCGGCGCGACCGTCGGCCACGCCGAGCGTTCCGGAGACCTCCGCCATTTTATCACGGATGGCAAGAAGATCATCATCACAACGGTTCAAAAGTTCCCGTTCATCCTGGATGACATTGGCACGCTGCACAGGGACCGGCGCTTTGCGATCATCATCGACGAAGCCCATTCCAGCCAGGGCGGCAAAGCCGCCGCCGCGCTGAACGCGGCGCTCACTGGAGCGGACGACGGCGACGAGGACGAGACGATCGAGGACAAAATTAACGCGATCATGGAGGGCCGAAAGATGCTCCCGAACGCGAGCTATTTCGCGTTTACCGCGACGCCAAAGAACAAGACCCTGGAAATATTCGGCGAAGCTGTTCACGAGGGCGATGCGGTCAAATATCGCCCATTCCATAGCTATACGATGAAGCAGGCCATCCAGGAAGGTTTTATCCTTGACGTGCTACGCTATTACACGCCGGTAAACAGCTACTACAGGCTGGTCAAAACCGTCGAAGCAGACCCGGAATTTGACACCAAACGCGCCACCAAGAAGCTGAGACGCTATGTTGAAAGCAACGACCATGCCATTCGTCTCAAGGCTGAGATTATGGTTGACCATTTTCACGAGCAGGTGCTGGCGCTGAATAAAATCGGTGGCCAAGCCCGCGCAATGGTGGTCACCTCCGGCATCGAACGCGCCATCCAGTATTTTCAGGCCGTCAGCGCCTATCTCATAGAGCGCAAAAGCCCTTATCGTGCGATCGTCGCTTTTTCGGGCGAACACGAATTTGGCGGCGTCAAAGTGACCGAAGCTAGCCTGAACGGGTTTCCGTCAAAGGATATCGTCGATCAGATCGAGAAAGATCCATACCGGTTCCTAATCTGTGCGGATAAATTTCAGACCGGCTATGATCAGCCGCTGCTGCACACGATGTATGTTGACAAGGCGTTGTCAGGTATCAAGGCAGTTCAGACGCTCTCCCGGTTGAACCGGGCGCATCCTCGAAAGCATGACGCATTCGTGCTCGATTTCATGAATGATAGCGAGACAATCCGCGTCTCCTTCGAGACTTTTTACCGAACCACCATTTTGAGTGACGAGACCGACCCAAACCGGCTACATGACCTCAAAGCAGCACTTGACGGTTATCAGGTCTACCAAGCCAGCCAGGTCGATCAACTCGTCGAACTTTATTTGACCGGCGCCGATCGAGATCAGTTGGACCCAATCTTGGACGCGTGCGTAGCGACCTACAATTCGGAGTTGGACGAGGATGGGCAGGTCGATTTTAAGGGCAAGGCGAAGGCTTTTAGCAGAACATACGCGTTCCTCTCGGCGATTCTGCCATTCACGAACGCCGAGTGGGAAAAGCTTTCGATCTTTCTCAACTTTTTGGTCCCCAAGCTGCCAGCACCGCGCGACGAAGACCTTTCCAAAGGCATCCTCGAAGCGATCGATATGGACAGCTACCGGGTCGAAAAGCAGGCCGTCCAGCGCGTTCAATTGGCGGACCAAGATGTGGAGATTGACCCCGTCCCCACCGATGGCGGCGGGCACAAGGCCGACCCTGAACTCGACCGGCTCTCGAACATCATTAGGGGCTTCAATGATTTATTCGGGAACATTGCCTGGGAGGATGGAGACCGTATCCGCCAGCTGATCGCGACCGAGATTCCGAACAAGGTTGCAGCCAATGCGGCTTATCAGAATGCGAAGCAAAACTCAGATAAGCAAAATGCCCGTATCGAGCATGACAAGGCGCTTGGAAGCGTAATTATTGGGCTAATGAAAGACGATACTGAGCTGTTTAAGCAGTTTAGCGACAATCCCGAATTCAAAAAATGGCTGGCCGACACCATCTTCTCGGCGACGTACGATCGGCCGAATTCGCCGGCGCCCTGAGCAGCAAGTTCATCGCGCATTTCGGGACCTGGCTCTGCTTTGGGTTTCTGCTTGATTGCGGGCCTCGCGCAACAGTTCTCTCTCGTCGGTCTGCATGGTCTGCCAATAACCGTGTTCCGCGGTTCTTTTGGATCGCCTGCGCAGAACTAATCCAGCGACCTGTTCAAAAACTGTCGCTCCGGCTTGGAGGACCTTGCCCAAGGTTTCACTGCGCCGAGCCAGTTTTTCAATAAGGAGAGGCACACCTGCCCTCAGGACCTCGTTAACCCGATGATTTTCATACCGGGCACCGAGTGTCGTCGGGCGCCGGCCAGCGCCTACGCGATGCTCGATCGATTGCAGTGATTTTTGGACGTCTTGAATCGTCCCTCTTCGCAGCCCGGCGGCGCGGTCGATCATATTCAGGGCGGTCTCCTTGACGGGCTGCTGGGAGAAGTTGCGGACGATATTACTCAAAATGTCACCGCGCATGACTTCTCGCCGATCACCCAGCGGCCGCCTTGCGATGATTTCTGCTCGTTCGGCGCCCTCGGACGTGACAATGTAGCTGGCCGCCCTATGCCGGCTGCCAGATGTGTAGGCAGCAAACGCCGAAACCAGACGCGATCCATCTGGAATGGCATGAATATGCTCCGCAACAGTGGTTCCCTGCGCGGTATAGGTCGTCAATGCGTCCCCGTAAGCAAGCTGGATTTTACGGGACCGCTCATCCTGCATCGAGGACCATGCGACAAAGCCCTCCCTGCCCGACTGATTGCGTAGAACCAACCCGTCTGCTCGAACCTCAGTGACCTCCAGGACCGAACCATTCCGGCCGATATTCCCGACCGAATTTGTTTCCGCAAACTTCGCATTCGTGCGCCGGAAAAGACGAACGCGGTCACCCGCGGCGAGACTCAGGTCATAGCTCACCAATCCCTCAGCGTCCGTCGCGCGTACGGTAACGGCATCCGCGCTAATTTCACCGCGGTTTCTTCGCCGCTCGCGAATAGCGACGCTAATGTCATGGGCCTGTGCATTTGTTGGAGCGCTCACCGAAATCGAATACAGGGGAACATCACGGTTGGCTTCTCGCCGAATCTCCCAAAGATCAGCGACATGGGCGACAGCCTCTTGGTATCCACCGGGTACGATGTACAAGGTGCCGTTTGCGTCCTTGCGCCGGACCGCCTCCTCCGTCTGGCCATTCCGGAACATTAGCACCGTCTCTCGTTCGTCGGCATCATGTTGCCGCACAGAACTTCCAAGCTCTGGCACATTAGCTGCGCCAAGTGCCCGGCGGAGCAATTCGATCACCGAACCCGCCTCCACCGATTGCATCTGTTTCAAATCCCCCAGCATAACGAGCTGGAAGCCAAATTTCTTCTGAACCACCAGAATGTCGTTGAGCTGCCGGGTGCCGAGCAAGCCGACCTCATCTATAACAACAACAGACTTTTTGTTGAGCCGAAGTTTCTCGGTTTCACCGGCTTTTAGGAAAGACGCGACAGCGCGCGTATTTCCCGGTTCAATTCCGGCGTCGGCAAGATCATCCGACTGCCGCCATGCCAGCGCAATACCATGGACTGTGCGTCCGTCATCAAACCAAGCACGGACCAATGGCTTAAGCAGGGTGCTCTTGCCGGAGCCAGCCACGCCTATTGCGATACTGATACGGCCTCCCTTACCGAGTTGGTCAATGATCTTCCGCTGTGCACGCCCATGCTCGCCACTGAAGTCTATTTCCCCGAAAGACTGAACAGCGGTGTGAATTTGCTCGGAAGAAAGGGCGCTGCTTTTGTCGCGGGCGCCGGCACGGGCGCTTGCGACCAGCGCTTTCTCCTCGTCGATTTCGAGCGTCGTCGTGATCGCAACCCGGTCCCGGCCTTGGGTCCCCAAGACGGTTCCCCAGATAAGCGCAGCGTTAACGCCTCGGCGTTTTATGCCTCTTTCCTGGAATGCCCTTGTGATAGCATCAACATCCTGGGCCGTTTCAACGCCGGCGGCGATCAATCCCCTGGCGGCCGCAACCCGTGCATCGGCACCATCTATCACGGCGCGCCTGTCAAACTGCCTGGCCAGTAATGGCATCGACGCCTGATAGGCGGCCTCCAAACGCTGAGTTCGGTCCGGCAAGAGAATTGGATTTTCAGGCCGGAGCACACTGCGATGCTGATACCGGACGGATATCGCCGCGCGCCGCCAAGCCTCCAGGTCTCCGACATCGTCCGCTTTGCCTTCGCGGCGGTTCTGCACGCCCGACTTGAGCAACCCAATCTGGCGTTCAGGATCGAGCTTGTCCCAATCAAGCCCTTGAGAACGGGCGTATGCCCGTGCGGCATCGGTGCCCTTCAGGGTCCGGCGGCTGAAATGGGCGACCACCCGCTCTGGCACCGCTGAAACACGGGCCATCTCGGTGCGCTGGTCCAATTCCATCGTCACGCCATGGGTGCGCAGATTCGAAGCTAAATGCGCCTGGTAGAGCGCTCCCCATTCATGAATCCTCCCATCCAATTCGGCAAAATCAAGGCTTCCTACACGACCACTTGGCGTTTCAACGATATTTGGCACCGCGACATGGGTATGAACCTGCATGTCGCCAGGAACACGCCCCTTCGTGCTGGTGAGCCTGTGCAGTTCCGTAACTGTCTGGCCCGACTCGTCCGTCCTGATCACTTCGACCGTGGGCCGGGCGGCATAGTGGTCGAATGAAACCCAACCGATAACGCCCTGCTCGTAGCCGTGCCGCGCCGACCTTCCTTTTGAGGCTCGGCCGATTTGCTTCTCAATGGCCAGCATGACGCTATTGATCGCGTCCTTATGCGCCTGATGGATGATGGCGCGTTCAGCCGTCGTCGGCGCGAACGCCCAGGCAATAGATACGGATTTTGGCGCTGAGAATGTGAGGTCAATGTAACTGATGCGGGATTTTGATGTTTCGAGTACGGCACGAAACTGTTGATCACTCATATCCTGGCCGCTTGCGGAGCGCCCCGATAAAATGTTTTCCCGCTCTTCGGCCATCAAAACTTTATCCTTAGCTCCCATCGCAGCTTGAAACCGGCCGATGGCACGAGCAGCCTCCTGCGCTGGCAACGCCTCCCCATTCCCTCTCCGGCCACTGAGCATATGCTCAAGTTCAGCACGGGTGGGACGGCGATCTGGGTCGAGACCAAAAATCTGCGCCAGCGGCAGGCTCGCCGACTGCGTGGCGCGACCTTCAATTGCCCCACCATCAACACGCTGACCGTTAAGAAGAAAAGCGACTTCGCCGGGCTTGAGTCCCAGATGCGGATTTATTCCGAGCCGCCGTGCCAAGGCCGGGTTCATGTCGCGCCGCGGGGTCGCCGTGGCGCTCGTGTAATCACGACCCGTACGGGCGCGCTCAATAGCGGTTTCAAACTCCGGTGCCTTAAACTCTGCCTTGAGCCGATGTGCGGAAGCAATTGCGGCGTGATGATCGATAAGGTCTGCCGCAAGCAGTGCCGCTACCGAACGCATGACGAGATTGTCCCAATTCAGCGTTCCCCAACCAGATGCAATCTCGCTATCGGCCAGCCGGCTCGCTTCGAGTTTGACGACCTCGTCGATAACCGGATCCCTCTGCAAAATCCCCCCGACCGCGAGTCGACTGTAGCGAGACGCCACAGCGTCAGCAGAAGTAGGAGCCCGCACGCCCTGCTCATAGTATTCTGCCATGGCCGCCATTTCCGGCGTAAGGGTTTGCTGCAACAAATGCTCACCCATCAGCCGCGCTGCCGAGGGCGCGCCAGCCGCTCCTGTTCGGTAAGTTAGCATTTCATTGAGTGTCTCCCTTGACCGGAACGGATGTTTTCCCGTTTGTGTTCATACCATACGCATCAGCGATGACGCCGGACAGGCGTTCGAATTTGGTCTCCATTCCCCCGACTGACGCGTCCAATTCCATAATTGCCGACGTCAATTCGCGCAGTATCTTTGCAAGTGGCGATTCGCCCGGCTCGTCCTTGGCATATTCGTTTAATTGGCGCAGCAGATTCGTCTGGGCTTGAAGTGTATCGAGCATGAGCCCAAGCACGCTGTTCATGGTATTCTGGCCTGACTCAAGCGCCGAAAGGCGCGTGATCACCATGTCAGCCAAGAGGCGGTCATTGCTTGGCTGAAGTGGATCACTCTTGCGTTGCGTAGTATTTGCCATGGCGCGCCCGCATCCTCTAGGTGGTTATGGCCTCAGCCGCCGCATGGGAGGTCGATCAAGTGGAGGCGCTTCGAGCTCGTTCAGAGTTGGTTGTCTCGCACTGTCTGGAATACGTGATTCCGAGCGTGCATCACGAAGCAGGTTTGCGGCTTGGGTCAAGGCAGCACTTCGACCCGAACTACTTTTATTCGCAATCGAAAGCCAATAGGCTGCGGCCGAACGGTCAAGATCAGCATCAATTTCTGACAAGGTGAACTCTCCTAAAATGAGCGGCCGCGGCGTGCGGTCTGGGTAAGCGATTGTGAACGGCCGAGCTGCGTGCTACGTCCCGTCGCCTCCCCCACCCCCCGCCAATATTGATTGGCATCTCGGGAAACATCTCGGTCCACAGGCGCCTCCCTACGGGTGAGATCGGCGTTGACTAAATTCATCTGCGTCCGGACTGTCAGCCCAGCTTGGACCGAAATACCGGCCATGCGGATCCGATCCAAGAAACCTGACACCTTTTCCAACTGACTGCGGTATTCCTTTATCTCAAACGCGGCTTCAGATGCTTGTCCTTTGCCTACGTCACGCGATCCGCTTACGTCTTCAATGGTGCGTCGCAGGTCAATTTCACGTACACCGGCGTAAAGGATATTCCGGATTTTCTCATCAAACGAGGCGATAAAGACCAACTCTTCGCGAATATCGCTGGCCGTCCTGGAATCCTTCCAAACCCCAGTTTCGTAAGCGAACAAAAGATCATCGAATCTTGCTCTAATTTCCTTTGATACGGACCGAATCTCTTCCGGGATGTTGAACCCAAGCTTTACGTCGATTTCCCTATCAACACGCGTCAAAACTTCATTGAGATGTCCGGTTTCCAGACCCTCAATAAACCCTGGCCGCCATCCGACGAACCGAGGCGTTAAATGATCCCATAATGCTGCTGCAAAATGCCTGGATACCTCACTCTCTTCCGAAAATTTTTTTAGCTGTTGGACAAACCCATCGAATTGTTGGCCGGTGCGGTGCGGATCTGTCCCGTCGTCGGCATAGTGATATACAAAATCAATGTTCCGTCCTGCCTCCTGCAAGGCGACCAGTGTGGGTATCTGGCCCTCCCTCAACCCCTGCTGTCTTAGTGGTTGCGAGACTGCTTCACTCATTACTGCGCGGCCTCTTGAATCGATGGAACGGCAGCTTTGTAAAAGCGATTGGCGGCGACCTGCGCGGATAATTCAGGACGCCGAAAATATATGGCGCGGCCACACCTCAAGGGAGCCATACCTCGCGCAAGCACAAATTGTTCGTCGTCCCGCACGTCACGCATCAATTCAGCTTTGCGGATTAGAGGGCGACCAATTTCGTGATAAGAAATGTTCGAACCTCGCGAGATATTCGAAGCCTCAAGTGCCTTGCCCGCGCGTCCCGTATTTTGACCCTCGGAACTGGCCATGACACCGTAAGTGCCAAATGAGTTTTCCAACTCTGTTGCCGTGTCAAGATCCTGCACCGCGGCGTAGCATCGATAGGATACGCCGTCATACCAAGAGCGCTTGCCTTGCTCGCCCCATTGCTCGACAATCTGTCCGGTCGATTGGTAAAGCAATTGCAGCGTAATTCCGTATTTTCGGCCGGCATCACGAGCGGTCTCCAATATTTTCATGTAACCTAGCCTGGCGGCTTCATCCAAGAGAAAGAGAACCCGACCTTCAGCCCTGCCATCGGCTTCATAGACCGCGTTCAATAATGCACCAATGATTGTCCTGGAAATCCCTGGTTCCGTTTCCAATGCCTTCATCGGCATTTTCAAAAAGACTGTAACCTTGCCGTTGAGGACATCCGCCGTCTTGAACGTATTGCCTGAAACCAGGTTGGAAAAAGCTTCGTTTGCAAGCCAGGTCGTCATCTCAGCAGCGCCGCCGATAACACCGCTGAAAGTCTCATCAACAAGACCACAAACTGGGCCGGCTAGTTGCCGTGCATAAGTGCTTGGGCTGGTCTCAAAAATACCCCGCAGAACAGCGCGTATCTGATCCGCCGGCATGGCAATCGCGTGGCGTACAGAACGGAGCGTTTTTAGCTCCGGCGGAGCCGCAGGGTCGGCCAGAAGATGCGCTAGAAAACATTTGACGACGTTGCGGCTCATTGCGTCAAAGAAGTCTTCTTTCTTATTCGCTGATTTCACGTCCCCACATATCCATGAAACTACCGAAGCAATATTCGTGGCAGCCAACGGCGAGTGGATGTCGATCCAGTCGAGAACGTTGAAGCCGCTATCCGTTGAGGGGTCGATCTCGAATACCGTTTGACCCATTCGCTCCCGCGCATTGCGGAGCATGGGCGCGATCTCACCGGATGGGTCGAGGATCACCGCGGAGCCGACCCAATGAAGCAATGTTGAGATGGCCGTGGTGGTTTTGTACCCGCCGCTGCCAATGATCATCAAAGAATGAGTCGGTCCTTCTTTACAAGGGTCGATCAGGAGTTGGGCCCTACCCCCCTGCCCCCAGGTCTTGGCATTATCAGGATCGAACCTCTTGGCGGCGACTTTGTCCTTGTCAACTCGGTAAGCCTCGCCAACAACAATTCCGCCAAAAACGGGATTGCCGCCGGGGAAGCGCTCGAGCGCGCTTGGCATGGGCATCCAATCTGCCCGGCCATGGTTGTCCGTCACCGCCAAAGGTGACTTTACGATACCGCCAAATAATGGACGGCGAAGCCTGGGGCCGATAACCTGCTGAGCCCGATAAATAACTGCCGCAATCATGATGACGGGCGGTATCACACCTACCGCGGCGCTAATCTTCAACCAGAGTGCGACCCGCATGTTGCCATCAAAATTGAGTGCATACAGCCACCATTGCCAGAACGGATGGTGGAAATTGTGCAACAATCCCGTCCCCGTCAAAAACACCATCGACGCTACAACCGTCCAGGCGACGGCGATCAGAATAATCCCGAAGCCCAATTTTATGATTATCCGCCCAATTGCGTCGTCCATCACCTATGCGGCCTTCAGCAAGTGTACGGCGCTCTCACCTCGGCGCGCGGCATCTGGCGCGAACCAGACCTCACCGATCTCGTAAAACGTCCCTTCATTGTGAAACGGAATGATCAGGTCCACGGCGGATGCCAAAAACTCCATCAGAGTCCGATCATCCCATTGACCCCCTTGGGGACTTCCCTTCACCAGCGCGAAGAGGCGCTTAAAAGCTTGCTCCGGATTGCGCCCATGGATCGTCGTGATCGAGCCGGGGTGACCAGAAACAACCTCATTGATGTACGTCCAGGCGGCATCGTCACGCAGTTCCTGAAGCAGTATTCGGTCCGGCTTCATTCGCAGGCTGGCTTGGAGCAGAGCCTCGGCGGTTACACGCGACAGCCCTATGTTATCTTTGCTATACAGCAACCGTACGTGATTGGGCTGGGCAATCACCAATTCGAGGGTATCCTCGATCGTGATAAGACGTTCTGCATTGGGGATTGCGCTGATGAGGGTTTTGCTCATGGTGGTCTTGCCGGACCCCGTCGCCCCGCAAAGCAGGATAGTCAGGCGCGCCCTGACGGCCATTTCTAGAAAGCCGTGTAGGTCGCCGGAATCGTAAAGCGCCAGCAGCTCACGATGGTCCCGCAGAACCGCCGCTTTCCGACCGTCCCACTGGTTCCAACGATTGGCATGATAGCGCGACGCGAGCGATGCCAGGGACGCGACTGAACTGCCAGGTTTCCGGATAGTCATGCTCAGCGTGCCGGCTGGCACCGCCGGCGGCATGCAGATTTGCAACCTCTCTCCACCGGGGAGTTCCGTCGCGCAAAGCGGGTGCCGAGGACCAACGTCTTGCTTCCGCAGCGCGCCCGCCAGCGTCGCAATGTCTTCGAGATCAGAATAGCTCAGACCAACAGGTTCGTGCTTGAACACCCCCCTCTGCCGAACGAAAGCTTCTCCCGGACGGTTGATACAGACCTCCTCCGTTGCCGGGTTATCCAACCAGAAAGCCAAGGGCCGCATGAGGAACTGGAGCTGGGCCGCCGCTTCACCCACCATTGCCATCTCCTAGTCCAACATTGTTGATTTGCAGGCGGTAAACGTCGGAAAAATCTAAATCATGCGCTACGATTAGCGCGACGGTATCACCCTGGTTCTTCGTCAGGGTTGGTGGAATGTTGATGGTATTCTGCAGGGCCGTATTCGCGACTGACTGGCCGTTGCTCTGTGCCGCATACACGAAGCCAAGGGCTGCCTCATTGGACGTGGAATTATTGTTGCCATTTCCAGCCGCCTCGATTGTCGCTGCATCCAAACCGCCTTGAACAAGCGTGAGCATGAGCGCGCCACCGAACCTTTCCCAAAAATGATTATCGACGGCGCCAGGTAGCCCGCCCCTTCCCAACTCATCGGTGCCAGGCGAGTCCAGGGTGACGATCACATGATCAGGCGTCTCGGCGCGGGTCCAGTCGACAAAGACGCGATTTTGCCCTTGAAGCAACCCGTTCTGAAGTTGGCCAACTATCTTTGTTCCGGCGTCGAGCAGGACCACATTGCCGGTAGACCCGCGAATGTCGATTGGCACCACGCACGTGACTAGGCCAGGCAGTTCACTGTTGATCGCCGTCTGCATGGTGCAGGGGATGACCGTACCCTCAGTGATCACCATGTCGGGATTCTGGATCACGCTGGCCTTCTCCCCATCCAAGACGGTGGGTTTAAGGCGCATTGCCAATGGCGAATTGTCTTGGCCAAGACCAGCCGGCGAGCCATTGCCGGCGCCTTCATCCGGAGCAGAGGCAGAAACCGGCTGCGACGACGGTTGCGGGGCGGGCGCTGCGACAGTCTCCGCTTCGGAGAACGCCATAATTGGCGCCGTTGCGGGAGATTGCTGGTTCGACATCCCAAAGGCGGAAGCCGCCTGCGGTGCCGCCGCGGGCATGGGTATTGCAACTGGCTCAGATTTCGGAGCCGCGGCTGGCGGCGCCATAAATTGCTCGCCGCCATTCGTATAGGCGGTGGGTGTCGACTGTTGAGAGTTGGCTTTCTTGTGGCTGTAGAGTGCATTGAACCATATGAAGCCCAGCGCCAGTACACCGAGCAGCCCAACGAATCCCAATTTGGTTCCGATACTGAGTTCCCGGCGAGGACCGCCGGCGACGGGCGAACGGCCGTCTTGTATCGGGGATGGCGGGCCAGCTGACGGGGACTGACCGCTCATTGGGCCGCCCCAGTGCCTCTTCCGGCGTCCTCTATAACACGCGTTACCTGGGCGCTAGTGGTGCCAGTACCAGGGTTCCCGCCGACAGAATTGAAGCCGAGGTTGTAGATATTCAATACCGTGTTGCCGTCACGCAA
Organism: Acetobacteraceae bacterium; assembly: GCA_965231175.1. GTDB lineage: Bacteria > Pseudomonadota > Alphaproteobacteria > Acetobacterales > Acetobacteraceae > Acidocella. The sequence goes on from CBDDMJ010000002.1 coordinate 923,037, forward strand.
GCGGAGTTCCCGCGCCGTCTGGCCGATTTGAACTGTGTCGCCATCGACGGTGTAGTTGGTGGTAGCTTCTTTGCCGTCTGGATCAACGACAAAAATGGCGGGGATACGCACGTTGCCGGCGAATTGGAGCACCGTTGAATATCCATTGTCCCAGATTGATAGCGGCGCGAGGCCACGATTCCCCTGTGCGACATATTTATAATTGCGTGCGCCGTCGAATGGGTTTGTCCGCTCGGCATTGAGTAAGGAGAGCGCAGCCGTCTGGGTCGCCTTTTCAAGCGCCACTTCGTTCAGGTGCGCAACCGCGGCCGCTTCAGCCGCCGCTCGCGCCGCCGCCACAGCGGCCTCGTCCGCCGGGTAGGTGAATTCAATAGAATAGAACACCCCGTCCACGCCATCAGCCATGGATGGCGCGCTAACCGTCTCGATCTCAAACACATAGCGTCGCAGGGACCCGTCCGGGCGCTGTGTAAGGACGATAATCGGCTGGAGTGGAAGTGCGGAACTTGGCTTGAGGAACAGATAATTGCCTTTCGGCACCGCGGCTAAGTGCAAGGAGTCTGTTTCCGCTACTGAAGTGACAATTTCGGCGGGTGCGAACGTAATAACCATGGTCGCACCTACTACGGTTGAGAGGTGAACGACCTGACCGGGATTGTATGTGACATAGTGCATCCGGGTATCGTAACTCCCGCTGGAAGGCAGCTGCTCTGCGCAAGCGCCCCGCATCATTGAACCGGCCAGCACCAGGCATAGAATCAGAACGCGATATTTTGTAGACCGTGGCAACACGATCATGGTGCCGTATCCTCCTCCGACTCATAGCTCGTGACGATAATACCACCTGGATCGCTCAGACGCTCAGACGCGGGCATTGTATCGACCTGCTCGAACTGAATCGTCGAAGTCCAGGTAGTGGTCACCGCGGCATTTGTACCTGCTTGGAATATTCGCTGAAAACGAGCTTGCGCCACGTTCGGCCCAATCAAGGCAACAGAGATCGGCTCAACGGTGAGAACACCATTTTTCCCCACAGTGACCTGTGGCGATTGCGGATTCGGGTAGTTGAACCATTGCTGATAAGCCACCCGCGTAGCGGCATCCGACATGCCGGAGACAATGTCATAGCGATAGCGGGCGGTATCAAAGGAATAGCCTTCTCGCATCTGCACATATTGCCAGAGCGCAGCGCGGATGACGGCTTGGTTAGTCGACGGCGGCAATGTTGAGAGTGCGACAGAATTATCGATCGTGCCGTCTGGACGAATTACGAAATAGACCGGTACAAGCTTAGTCAGGGGCAACAGAGAGGCAATAGCCCATGCCAATCCAATGTTCGCCAGCATCGAGATGCCCAATGCGACGATTGCCCCTTTGGAAATGAAACGAGCGGAACGGGCTCTCGTCTCTTGAAACGAGCGCACCTCCTTATAATGCCGCTCGAGTAGCGGAGCAGTAATTTGAAAGGCACCCGTTTGATCTGACATCGTTTTCCTACTGGTCTGTCAAAACAGGTGGTGAGGCAAGATCGTTCGACGATGGCTGCCAGTGCCCGAGATTCAAGGGAAACAAGGGACCAGTTGCAACGGCTAAGGGATCTGAATTCGAGCAGCCAGCCAACAGACCCAAAGTGACTATCGCGAGAATTAGGCGAGCCACTCGCCCTATCATAGCGAGCACGCGAGGCAGCGGTTTCGATGAGATAAATTTGCGATAGGCAGCCCATAGCAGAAAGACTACCATCGGGATCTGCATCAGATTAACGACGACATTGTTGCCGAGCTCTTTCATCTAAGACCTCGCAGGCGCGGTGCGGGAACCCCCGCGGACCGCTTGTAAAACACGGCCGGCCTGCATTGCCGAAACTGCCATACCGAGTGGACTGACGGAAATACCACCACCGATGAAGCTAGCGACCGCAGGGAGGAACGCACAGATAAGGCTGCCAAGCGTCAAAAAAGCTAGAAACTGGATGCAAATGGTAACCGTCTCGGCGGTACTCGCAAGGGTCAGACTGGTCATGCTCGTATTGAAATATGCGGCATCGCCGTTGATAATAATGCTGAGAACGATATCGATGAGCAAAGTAAGAATCGTAAGCCCAATCAGTTTTCCGATAAAGCGATCAGCCACGGCGCGGGTCGCCGCGAATAGGTAGCCAGCGAGTACGAACGGGCCAACGCATACGACAACATCGATCATGATTCTGGTCGACTCATATATCAAAAATGTAAGTCCGATTGGGAAGACAATGAGGTCTTGGAGCAAGCCCAGCTCAACAGAGTAGAGAACATTATAGAAATTCAAATTCTTCTCGGCCAGCGCGAATAGCTCATTGGCTTCGTTCCAAATCGCATCGAATTGATGAGCCGTTGGCTGAGCTCCAGTTACGCCTAAAAATGAGGATGACAGCCAATCAGGAATGCCCGTCGTGAAGAGTGAGACGATATAATCATCGTAAAGCGTCGTCGACATCAGAATACCGACAACAAGGCTCACGGTTATCACGCGCGTTATCCCTGTACGCACGCCGACGTCACCTCGCATGACAAGTATCCCGGTGACAACTATCCAAAGCACAACGACCGCAGTGAGGGGACCCTGGATTGCTGACATTCCAGCATTCACGGTCGCCGTCATTCCATTTGTGAATGGCTGCTGAATTGTTTGATCAAAGACATAAAATGGTTCAAGATCACCCGCGCTTGCCATGGCCTATCTCACTGCGCTTTTGTGTTTGCTATCGTGTTAGATTTAGCGCCGGCATTCAACGTTGCGGCAGCCTTAGCGTAATCTGCACCAGCCAGTTGAGTATCGGCGGAAGCGACATTCTGACATGCTGCTGGTGTCATTGTGGACGCGTCGCCTGCGCAGCGCCGTTCATCGACTTTTAGCACATCCGGGTATGCCACATACCATTCAGCCGAGTGGATTGTCGGCGGAGGTGTTGGCTGGATAATGACAACTGGTTCTGACGTGCTCGTCTGGCGAGAGTGGCTCAATTCCGACATAACGCCCACGCATCCTCCGCCTGCCAGAATGACGAGGAATCCGATCGAAAGCTTCGTGGCTGTGGGTTTCATCACGGCTCCGCTCCGTCGGCAGCGGCTGCCTGCTGATAATCGGAAGCTGCGCTCGTCATGTCTTCTACGAACTGCTCGTGCTCCTGCTGCTGTTGGGACTGGGCTTGTTCCATCGCCAAAACCTGAAGGTTGGTTGCCTGTGCTTGCTGTGCTTGAACAAACTGTGATTCACTCGCGATGCGGCCATTTATCGCGTCCACTTGTGTAATAGATGTCGCACCGTTCAAATCAGCTTCAAGATTTGGCAGTTGCTGCAAACGCTGATCGATAGCCGATAGGTTGTTCGATGCGATTCCTTCGATATTTGAAATAGCTTGGGCGTTAGAGTTGAGTTGATTACTCGCGGTCGATCCGTCTGTGGGGGTGTAGACATGATTCTGACTAAAATATGTCTGTGCTGATCCTCCATAAGTGTTCGCTCCTCCTACAAGACCGGATAGAGCATTGGCGACTGGCATGGGATTCTCGAGGGCCTGATTTTCCAGGCTGGGTACCATGTTGAGTATATTGGTTGGATTGGTGAACATCTCATATGTCTGTTCTAGCTGAGTAAGCTGAGCCTTCAGTTGTTCGACGGCAATGATAGATTGCGCAGCCGTCTGGATGTTCTGGGCTAGGTTCGACGCATCGATCACCGGCACCTGGGCGGCGGCAATCTGCGCCCAGCCACAGAACGCAAGGACAGGAATCATAATAGAGATGAGCTTCTTCATAAAATGGCTCCTCAATCTCTGGCAGTCTGATAATTGCTGTAAAACTCAGCCAACCATTTTTCTGGTTCGTCGCCAAATTTCCGTCGCAACTCCTCCGCAAGCCGAACGGTGTTTGCACGGCCCGACAGTACGGCGATATACTCGGGCATATCACCAAGATCGAATTCACAGATGACGCTTCCTTGTTCACGCTTCAATAAAAAGCGACGCTTGCCCACGACCAGGTCTTCACGAACAGCGCGGTATTCGGCTTCAGTACACTTCAAGCCGTTTAGATACGTGTTGCGATCCGCTGTCGGTGATGCAAACATGATCTTTGTTTGACATTGAGCGACAATAGAAGGGCCGAGCGGGCTTTCAAGAATATGCTCGGGCATCTGAAGAGCCAGAAAGACGGCACCATTGCTTTTACGAACCGTGAGAAGAAGGTTATCCACCACAGACGCGAACTGCTGATTTTTGAGATAAAATCGAAATTCATCGACACTCAAAACGACGCGCCTTCCGTCGAGGATTTGTGTTACCCGATACAGCAGATAGGCCCCGGCCGGAGCACATACCTCGTCATGCTCCAGCAACTGAGTCATGTCGAAGCCGGTGATTGCCTCATTAATTTTGACGTCGTCCTTATCACCATCGAAGGCCCATCCGAGTGCGTTGCCGCGGCACCATTTTTCCAGTCGTGCGCCTAGCCCAACCGGGTCGGAGTGGCCAAGATATTCACGAAGACCCGCAAGGGAGCGAAGTTCAACCGGCATACTTAATTGTCTTGCGACCGCCCGGTCCAAGCGTTTTTCCTCGTCCGGGCTGATCGTCCCCATACCGTCGCTTTGGATGAGAGCGATGATCCAGCCACGAAAGAAATCTCGGTCCGCCTCGCTGTCCATCAGCCCCCGCAACGGTGCTAGTCCAGATGCCTGTCCCCGGCGCAATTCAAGGTACGTCCCTCCACTGGCTCGAACCAGCAATTCCCCACCGCGATCCTTGTCAAAAAAAACGACTGATCCACTTGTGCCCGAGACAGCATTGCGGTCGGCCATGGATTGCTCGAACATGGCGAGCAAGAACATCAGCAACGCTGTTTTGCCCGAGCCAATTGGCCCGAAGATGATCGTCATAGCCACATCAGCCACATGCGGGACGTAATCGTACGCGGTACCGCCATCAGTTCGAAACCGCGCGATTGGCCGTCCCCAATGGCCATGGCTTCGCCCGGTGGGGAAATTGTCGAAGCTGGCTAGCCCCGCAAAATTTCTGGAGCTGATGGCACCAGGCCGGGTCCGCCATTCGATATTACCCGGCAGTTGCGACCAGAAGGCCGCTTCAAGGCCAAGCCGCTCCTCCACGACGACAGCCCCTGAGTCTGCCAGGCGGCTGCGTGCTCGCCCTGCACGGTCTTCTACCTCGCTCAGGGAGGCACCATACACTGCGAGAGACAGATGGTGCATGCCCATGACGAACTCATTGGAGGCGAGGGAGTCGGCTGCTTCATCCAGACCGGTAATCTGGCTAGACGCCTTGTCCTGAGCGCTGACCATCTGGGCGGATTTCAGCGACAGCCTATCCTGCGCTTGGGCGCGCGTGACGAAGCAAAAGGATTGCGCCAACACGAGGGGGAGGGGTGCGGACAGCAGTGTATTCAGCATCCCTGGACGCGTCTTGGCGGGATATTCCCTGAAGGAAAAAACTGTCCCGAAAGAGCTGCGGTCCGGCGCCCGTATCTCTACGCCGCGCCGGCCACAGATAACCCGATCAGTATATATAGAATCACCTAAATGCCCTGATACAACTGGCACGCGCATCGGTCGTCCCGTGATGATAAGCCGCAATGCTTCGGCAATCTCTGAAAACATGACGCCATCACGTTCATAAACACCAAGACGACGGGGCTGAAATCCTTCCAAGCCATTTGATAGGGCAAGCCATTGATCCTCGAGCTCGTGGGCCAACCCGTCTGCGACCGCTGGAAGCCTCTGGCGCCATTTTGGCCAGGTACTCCCAAACCCAGCGCCGAGTAGATGCCGTGGCCGGACGATCAAGGTGATGAATTGATCATTCCGGTAAATCCGATCTGAGAGAACCTTCATTTGGTATGCTGAATCAAGGTCAGCCGCAAAACCAGAGCGGAATTGGCGCAGGGCCTGTGGCGCAACGTCCAGATATCGAACCAAGTGCGTATAGAGGGCGACATTATCGTCCGCGACATTTCGGTACAATGTATTGAGAAGCCGAAGACGTGCGTTACGAGCAGCATGATCCGCTAACTCGAAAGGCTGGCCGGCGACAGCCGCCATTGCCATAAGCGAGCCGTTATCCAACAAAATAGCTTGCGGGCCGACATGCCCTAAATAGGGCAAATATTTTTCTGCGCTTCGTTCCGTGCGACCGCTATCCCCGAGCATCGGCCATACCTCGAGCGCGCTTGAGCGAATAAACAGGGTTCGGTGATACCGATGCACCGCCCCATCTTTTAGTGTCCACCGATCGGCCAGCCGTGCGGAGATATAGTAGCGCCACGCCAACTGCATTATAGTCTCGGGCGACGAGCTCCCGCGCAGCGAACCACACAGGAGCCATCACAATCAAGTAAAGCGGATTCTTGAAGACAACGACTATCAGTCCAGTTGCAACCAGCATGATGGCACCCACGGCCAGTGGGACGCCCATAAACATCGCTGGGCGAGTAGCTGCAAGATACAGCGTGTCTGTCTCCAGTGGTTCCAACTCAGCCACCGCCTGTCAACGTTTGTCCCAGGTACGAAGCACCGAACATGATGACGATTCCACCCACGATGCCCGCGATGACACCAAGCGAGGCACGGCCAAACATGAAAAGGAAGCCAATCGCGATAAGACCAAGAACTGCAATGGTTTCGCCAAATGGGCCAAGAATGAAAGTACAAACATTGTTGATCATGGTCTGCGGGCTCGCACCTCCCGTGACCGTCTGCGCATGTGCCAGCGATGGCACTAGAACCATCGAAAGAATACCGGCCGAATAGTCGAGAGAATTCCTATGCGGCCGAAACACGATGGCGTGGGTAACTAGGACTTTTTTGAACATGCTTACCTCTTCCTTTGGTTGCTATCGGGCGAGTTATCCGCGGTTGAGAAATCGATAAGCCATGATGCTCCGTGTGTGGCGGCGTAATCGGCAGACGCTGACACATTCCAATCAGGCGGGGCATCCGAGAGGTACGGTGCCCTATGGAGTCCAGTTGATGGAATGGGTGGTAGCAAGGTGCTTGCGGCATTTTTTGCCACCAAATGCGCGTACCCGTTCATAATGCCCGCAAACGGAGAGCCGGTGTTGTAGCGCGAGAGTGCTATGAGCATTGCGACTTGTTGCTCAGCGGGCGTATTTCCCCCACCATATGCGGCTCGGAGGATCGCGGCGCCTTCAGCGAGTGAATCGCACGGATCAAATGCTTCTGCGATCGACATACCAAGCGCTGGCAGATTGCGCGAATTTACTTGCATTAACCCAACGTCGACGGAGTGCCCTTTTGATATCCAATCCTGTGCCTCTAAAAGCGCAAAATTCTGGTTGGATGGAATGTCCGTGACGCCCGTTGTGTTATCATGAAGTGCCGTCGGATTTAATCCGCTCTCGGTCTTCGCAACCGCTGCTAAAGTGGATACCGGCACAGACGGCGCGCATCTGGTCGCAAGGGCCCTGAAATCAGACATCGACAACGATGCGGCGCTCGCTGGCAGCCAGGTGCCAAAGAGTAAAATGAAACTTGCCGAGACTCGCTGACCTACCTTTCGCATTTGAAATCCGTACCCTTGATGATAAAGGTCCACGACATAAAACTCAGCCAACACGACCGCACGCCAATATCCGGATATGCGACGACCGCTTGTGTCCCATAAATGTTTGGGGCTTACGTCCTCATACATCTCTGCCTCTGCCATCAACTTGGCTATTAGGTCTATCAAGATTCGGGCAAAATACCGGAATTTTACGTCCTTACGATGCCAATCGGATTTTGGTCATTTTCGGGTGGATGCTAGGTCTATGATCGGTTTCTTCGCCAGGCGAAAGCGCATCGGTGTCACACCAGTCAATCTACGAAAATGCTCAGTAAAATGGCTCTGTCCGGAGAATCCTAAGTCGTTCGAGATTTCTGCAATGGAAGCCTCGCTGGTTATGAGCATTTCTTTTGCGCGGTGAATCCGGCGCGAAATTATGAAATGATATGGAGCAATTCCCATCTCTGATTTGAATACTTCGCTGAAGTGATGGACGCTAAGGCCCGCCAATTCTGCAAGTATAGTAAGACCAATATTTTGACCCAGGTTCTCTTCTATATAATTGACCACTCGGCTTAATCTGGCGGTGCTCATGCCACCTGTGGCAAGTTGAGCGTTTTTCGCACCGCCATATGTCCGAAAGATATGAACGATTAGCGCAGTTGCCAAAGCCTCAGCATGAATGCGTCCGCCTGCACCACGCTGCGCAAGCTCCACTTTCCAAGCCTCGGCCATCCCAGTGATTACGGGGTCTCGGATCGCAATCTTTGGTTCCAGTTCTATAAAATTCTCGCCGAAAACGTCAGCGACGACCTTAGAGGCAAAAGTTCGGTCAATTGCCATGAACAGCATTCGTGAAGACGATTTCCAACTCTTATATATTAGGGTGTCTGCGGGGTGAATCTGGATATGGCCGGCTTCCAATATCGAATGTTGAAACTGTCGGCTCCCGATGGGAAGCCATGACATCTTGAAAATATTCCCCTCATGAATGGACACCGTGCATTGAGTCGTTCCTACCGGGGCACCGGCATTTTCATGATGCGTATAGCGTCCAATCGTTACTGGACCACACGTCCACTTTTGCGATATCTCGATATATCGCGGGCGGCTCACCACATTGGAAAAATCAACAAGGTCTGCTCGCATTCCCTCCGAACGATCCTGCACGACACCTTATTCCTCATCGAAGGTAAAAGCTGGCTCGCGGCTTGCACGTCCGAGACTTTGTTGAGCGGTTAAGGTTAACGAACGAGGCGTTTGTATCATGGCAGGTCTCCGAAGATTAATTTTACATGTCGTCGAATACGTCCTCGTATTTTAACAATCGATGTAGCAGTTAGTCAGGCGCAAACGCTGTTCCGGCGATTGGATTACGAAAAACCTCAGACTTTATGTAGTTGATGAGGGCACGTATCCTCGGAACATCTTTTAGGTTCCTGTGACATGTTAGCCAAAATTTTAGATGAGCGGCGAATCCGTCTAAATCTAAAATCCTCAGGTTCGGTTCTCGATGCTGAACCCCGACAGGTTGAAGGCTTATTCCCACGCCATTTTTCGTCGCTTCACCTAATGCCCATGAAGAGTTAGTGACGTAGGCGACGTGCCGGCTAGCCTCGATCATATCAGCCCAGCGTGACCACGCGCCGTCTTTGGGATAATGCAAATGGTCACACAATCTATGATGGATGAGGTCATCAAAGTTCTTTGGGTGACCGAAGGTGTCCAAATATTCTACCGATGCGCAGGGCTTAAGCGTCATGCTGTTTACCGAAAGGACGACGGTATCGGGATGCTCAGGTTTGTGCCAGGAGAGGGAAATATCGACGTCACGGCTGCCTATTGCTGGCATTTCAGTAGAGCACAAAACTTCAATCGTGACGCCAGGGTAGCGTCGATGAAATTCCTTTAGCCGTGGGGGAAGCCAGTAGCCGCCTATGCCCTCAGAGACCCAAAGACGAATCTTACCTGATAATCCCATTTCCTGCGCGACTCGGGCCTCGATCAGCTTCACCCGTCCCTCCATATCCGAGACGAGTTCAATGATTGCCTCACCAACAGGCGTGATGTAGATGCCTCGAGGCGTTCTGTTGAAAAGGGTAAGTCCCAACTCCCGCTCCAACTTCAGTATGTGACGACTTATAGTCGATTGATTCAACGGCGTTTTGCGCGACGCAGCATTGAAGCTGCGTGTGCGTGCCACTGACAGAAATATCCTCAAATTATCCCAATCCAAGGTGCCCATGTTATGCAATTTTGCATCACAGTTTGGCAGTTTCAAGAATTCTCGGACGTTACCTGACACTAAATTAAATCTGGCTATGTCGTAAGCCGTATTCCGGCTGCATGCTGATGCTCTCGACAGGCCGGATCTGCTTACTGGAATTTTCCTGTGGTCCGATGTCCAAACCTAAAAGTCGAAGGAAGAGCGATGCCTACCCATAACTCGTCGAAGGCACTAAGAATTATAGTTTGTCCCGTTTCTGGTTGGGATGATCTGATGAAAGTCATGGCGATCCGTGCCGCCGTATATATCGGGGAGGGAGGCCGGTCCTATCGGCATGAATTTGATGGCAATGATCATCATGCCACTCATATGCTCGCAACCGTAGACGGCGAGCCGGCGGGCTGCTGCCGGATCAGATACTTCGGCGAATTTGCAAAGCCTGAACGGCTCGCCGTTTTGCCGAAATTTCGTCTTGGCCGGTATGGGAAAAGGGGAGTTCCCTATGAGCTTGCGCTATCAGCCTTCGAGTTCTGTGCGAAGAAGGGATTTCGGACGGTCTACGGACACGCGGTTGAGCACCTGGTGTCTTTTTGGGCCAGATTTGGAACGGCCCCCATGGATAATGGGGAATTCGAGATTGAGGGCTACAAGTGTGTCGCCATGTCCGGTCCGCTTCGACCTCCCGAAGGCGCGATCGGGCTGAATTCCGGGCATCTGGTGCTCGTTCGGACAGAAGGTCATTGGGACCGTCCAGGCGTGCTTGAAGAATTGGGGCAAGACCGGTCTAACATTGCGGCCTGACGAAAGTTGATCCCGCGGTACAACGGAACCCCATCTGCGGGGCCTAACTGCGTGTGTAGTCATTTCCCAGCGTGGCTGATCCCGCCTTCCAATATCTTGAAAATCCTCGCATCCGCGCATTGCGCCACGTTAAAGCGCAATAACGAGCTGGGCGCATTGGACAGCGAGAATGCGTCGCCCGGCGCCAGAATCACACCCTCGTTCAGGGCAAATCTGGCCACGTCAGCGGCGCGCAAGCCGCCGGGCAGGCTTGCCCAGACGAAAATCCCGCCGCGCGGTTCGATCCATGGGATTAGGCCGACGCGCTTGAGTTTTTGCACTGTGGCCCCCATCGCGGTGCCCAAGCGGGCACGCAATGCGGAAAGATGCCGGCGATAAATGCCGTTCGTCAGCACGCGGTGGATCACATCTGCCGCGGCCGGGCCGCCGCCGAACTGGACCGCGAGTTTCAGGTCCAGCAACGGTTCAATCAAGTCGGGCCGTGCTGCGATAAAACCGCAACGAAGGCTGGCCGACAGGGTTTTTGAAAAACTGCCCAGATAAATAACCCGGTTCAAACCATCCAGCGCGGCGAGTCTTATCGCCGGCTCCATCTCGAAATCGGCAAAAATATCATCCTCGATGATCGTCAGATCATGCGCCTCCGCCAATTTCAAAATGCGATGCGCCACATTAGGGGCCAGCGTCCCGCCTGTTGGGTTATGCAGGGTGGCGTTGGTCAGATATAGGCGTGGCTTGTGTTCCGCCAGGGCGACGGCGAACGCTTCCAGATCCGGCCCGTTCGGCGTGTATTTCACGCCGATGATTTTGGCGCGGCTGGCCCGCAGGATACCGAAGAAATTGAAATAACAGGGGTCATCCACCAGCACCGTATCGCCGGGCTCAAGCAGCAGACGGCAGAGCAGGTCGATCGCCTGAGTGGCAGATTCGGTGAGAAGTATCTGGTCCGGCGGCGCATCAATCCCACGCTCCGCAAGCTGGCGGCACAGCACCTGGCGAAGCGGCAAATGGCCCCGCGGGGCGCCGTAAAAAGTAAGGTTTACCGCTGTATCCCGCGCCGATTGCCGCAAGCCCGCCCGGAGCGACTCTTCGGGCATCCAGGATTGCGGCAGCCAGCCGCAACCAGGCGTCAGCGCGCCCGGCGCCGCTTCCAGCGAATGGCGCGTCAGCCAGAGCGGATCGACCTGACGTTCCGGCCGCGGGCCCGGCTCGGAAACCGAAAGCGGTGCCGTGCGGCCGGCAACGTAAAAGCCCGCACCGCGGCGTGCAGCAATGACACCTTCCGCCGCGAGGCGTTCATAGGCTTCGACGACGGTCGATTTCGAGATGTGCAACGCCTCGGCGGTGGCCCGGATAGAAGGCAAACGGGCTCCGGAGCCTAGGGACCGGTCCGCGATCCGGGCGCGGATCGCCGCCATCACCATGGCAACCCGGGTGCCAGTTTCCCGTGAGCCGGGAGCGGGGAGAATGATCTGTGTTTGTACCGTCATAAGTACAGTTTAGTAAAACTGTCCTGATCTGTCACTGGCAGCTATGCCTTAACCAGCATGAAAACAGGTTCTTCATTCATTGGAACAATCGAAATGTCGGCAGTCAAACGCGCCTTAACCCTCCCCAAGCCGGCGATTTTTGTCGGTATCCGGCCCGCCGCGCAGCGCATGATCGCTTGGGCCTACGCCATGCGCCAAACCGTGGCAGGACGCCGCGCGTTGGCGCGGATGGACGAGCGCATGTTCGCCGACATCGGCATTTCGCAGAGCGAAGCAGCGTTCGAGATGAACCGCAAACCCTGGGACACGGCACCATTGCCGTCGGACCGATGCCTATGAACGGCAAGGCCTCCGGCTGGCTGAATGGCTTAATCGGCGTCCTGATTTTCAGCGGCTCGCTCCCAGCAACACGCGTCGCGGTTGCCACCATCGACCCGGTTTTTTTGACCTTTGCCCGTGCCGCCATTGCTGGACTGGTCGGCGGCTTTCTGCTCCTGGCGTTCCGGTCCAGGACACCGCCGCGCGAAAACCTGGTCTCGCTGGCCATCGTAGCGGCCGGCGTTGTGATTGGCTTTCCGTTGTTCACGGCACTGGCGCTGCGGCACATCACCTCCGCCCATGCCATCGTCTTCGTCGGGCTGCTGCCGCTCTGCACTGCCCTGTTCGGCGTGCTGCGCGGCGGGGAGCGGCCGTTGCCGGCATTTTGGGCCTTCGCTGGCCTGGGCGGCTTGATGATTGCGCTTTACGCGGGCGCCGCCAGCGCCGTTTCCGCGTCTCCCGCAGGGGATTTACTGATGGCGGCGGCCATCCTCGTTTGCGGGCTCGGCTATGCAGAGGGAGCGAAACTCGCCCGCAGTCTGGGCGGCTGGCAGGTTATCTGCTGGGCGCTGCTGTTGGCACTCCCCGCGACGCTCCCACTTGCCGTGCTTACGCGGCCTGCAATTTACGCAGACATTGGCGCCCCAGCCTTGTGGGCGCTGGCCTATGTATCACTTTTCAGCATGCTCATCGGCTTCGTCTTCTGGTATCGCGGCCTGGCACAGGGCGGCATCGCCGGCGTGGGCCAGTTGCAGTTGCTGCAACCATTCATCGGGCTGATCTTGGCCGCCGCGTTCCTGCATGAACCCGTCGGCTGGCCCATCATCGCGGTCGCGGCTGGCGTTGTCCTCTGCGTTGGCGGTGCCAAGCGATTTACAGTGTGATTTTTAGATCGGGACGATACCACGACAGAAGTAAACGGAATGCCAGGATTTGGATCGTTGCGGCGAAATAGTTGCCGTCCGGCGCGACCTTGGCAAAGGGCAGCTCGAGCGTAAATCTCTGAAGTATCGCCCTACAAATGCACGAAGCTCGACACCTGAGGCCCGTAACTATGGACACATGTTTGGGTTTGAGGCCATCTGTCCCACATGTTGAGCAACTTCTTCAAACTGGATGGCGTGCCCATCACGCATGAGGAGGGCGAACTCATGCCCGGCATGTCGCCTGGCGATGAGGTCACCAACACGTTATTTAGGGGAGCGAAGTGGGGGAAACCCCGCACGTCTATCAAGGGGGTGACCTTCAGGAATATTTCTATCTCGAACATGGAGTTCTTCCAGATCACATTCGCAGAGTGCTTGTTCGAGGACTGTATCTTCAAGGGCAGCCGGTTCCACGAGGTCGAGTTCCATAAGTGCCGATTCGTCAACTGCAACATGTGGAAGGCCAACTTTGAGCAATGCTACCTCGACCCGACAACGATCTACCTCGATAATCGCTACCACGTTGACGCTTCCAACGTCGGCGTGACCATGTATCAGGCGCTCCTCTCAAACTACGCCAATGAACGGCAGGATGCGTTCTACGCCGAGGCCGACATCCAGTTCCGTCGCTGGAAGCGCTATCAGCTCAGCTACGAGATCAGGAAAAAGAACGTCGATTTCGTTCCGGGGCAGTGGGGGCGATTCAAGAGCCTCACCTACGATCTCCTGGCAGGATACGGTTACAAACCGTTTCGCCTATCATTGGTCACGGTCATCGTTTTTTTGACGATTTCGGTGATAAACTATATTGTTATTGGTGGCGACCTTCTGATCAACGGCCAGCGGCCACCTAGCGCCTCGCTCGTCGACAGCATTTTCTATTCCTTCTCCGTCCTCACAGTGCTTGGTTTCTCGACAATCGTACCGGATGGCCCGCTCGCTAAGTTGCTAACCGTTTTTGAAGCTTTGGCAGCGATAGGATGGCTATCGATCTTCACTTCGGTGCTCGTAAAGAGGGTCCTGCGATGACGTTTACCGGGCAAACAGTAATCCGCGCGGCATCGGAGGCCGTTTTCGGATCTTTCGCGCGCGGCGACATTGATTATCTCAGCGACCGCGACTTCCTCATCGTCGACGATGATAGAGAGATTCTCCTCGCGCGTGCGAAGACTCTCCGGGCGGAGGGCATTTCGGTGGCAGCCTATACTTTCCGCAAGCTTGAGAGCCTTTTTGGGAGGGGCGCGCTTTTTTTGCAGCACCTGCGCATGGAAGCGACCATTGTCGGGGACCGCGACGGACGCCTCGCTACCCTCCTCGAGGCATTCCGGCCGAAGGAACGCTACAACGCCGAAATTATCGACAATGGGAAGCTCGCGTCACTGATCGCGACCGTTCCACTTGGTGCAAACGCGGAGCTGTGGGCGGCCGATGTTCTCTACGTCACCGTGCGAAACTATGGGGTCCTTTGGCTTGCAGGCCGCCAGCGGTACTTGTTCGCTTACGACCGCATCCTCGAGGCGCTCCAAGAGGAGGGAGTGCTCGACGCCCCAGGCGTCTCTAACCTCCGACGACTGCGCTTCCTCAAGTCGCTCTACCGCAGCGGCACCACTGCCACTCCTGGAACCGTCCACCGGTCGGTGAGGGCGGCGCTCAACGGGCTGCCTTATGGGCACTTCCCTGTCCGCTCGCTGACCGTGTCGGCTGGCGAGGCTCTTGCAGCGCCTGCCCCGGCCGACGGCTCTGCCGCATATCTTCAGGTCCGCGACCTCGAAAAGAGGATACTCGCCGCACGTTCCCTCGTCGGCGGCCCATTCGACGACCCGGCGTTGGCAGCGCTAAGTGAATGGATTCGCGACCCGCGAGCATATGCAAATCTAAGCGCTGCTTGCGCTCCCGGATTGCGGGCCAAGCTCGCTGCTCTAGATGAGCGTTTGCCCTGTATCGATCGACGATCAGCTAACCTTCAATAGGGCTTTGGACTGCAACCCGCCGATCAGCCTAGCGAGCGAGGATGAGGTGCTCCTTAGCACTCCACCGCATTCATCCTACTGCAGCGGTTTCCGGCGGCAACATGACACCAGAGCAATGGAGTGCGGAAAAGCACCTACACTTCCTCAAAAGTAAGCTTTCGGGGGGCGACAAAACGACCGGTAATTGCCAGGAGGCGCAAAGATGTATTTGGAAATGTTTGACCCAAATATTCTAAATCACGGCTCAACTTCCTCCCCATCCGTCTTCTGTCCCTTTGCAACGATGCAAATGCCGTTATCAGGCAGAGCGCGTTGGAGCGATTGGGCCTTGGCCCAGGGCGCATTCATCCACGCGTCCATCTCGCCGGAGGTCGTAAGAATGACCGGCATGGCTTTGGGGTGAATGGCTCCAACAACGCTGTTGGCTTCGGTAGTCAAAAAACCATAGAGCTTATGCTCACCTTCCACCGGATCAGCCTTGGTGCCGCGTCTGCCGTGCCAGGTTGTCCAAATGCCCGCAAAAGCAAATAAGGGTCGGCTCTCATCAAGGGCGAACCAGACCGGGGTTTTCTTGGGTTTCGTATCTTCCCATTCGCTGAATGAAGTTGCTGGCACCAAGCATCGGTTTGCCGGGCCGAGCCAACGGCGCCAGTGCGGGCTGGCAGTGTTCCGTATATTTGTGATTGGCGCTCCAGCAAATTGCGGCGGCCCTGGCATACCCCAGCGCATCATCGTCAATTCACGCCCACCATCGGATGTATTGCGCACAACAGGTGCCATGCCATCCGGGAATATCGCTGGCATGGACGGCAGATTGCCGGTTGTATCCAGTGCCGCCTGGGTAAATTCCCGAATGGCCTGTTGGCCTTTTGTCACACTGTAGAGGTTACACATTCACAAGTTCTCTCCCTCACATACCGAGCACTCTGCAGCATTCAGCTTTGCAAGACGCGCGGCAAAGGCGAACGCAGCAGAATTTGACACAATTGTGAGCCTCCCGACTAAGGCGGAGCACAATTACCGGTTCCCTTTTTGTTCGCAAGGGCTTTGAGGGCGATGTTAAGTTTTTGCGTGAAGCTTTGCCTGTTTGGAAACTTTCGGTCCAATTTTGGAAAAGTTTTCCGCTTGACTCACGAGAACAAAAAAGGAACATGGACCGCCTTATCGGAAGGTTGTTTTGTGCTCCCATCGCCCGTCATCGAGAGTTTGCGCGAGAAAATCCGGCGAATCGAGGCTGGTGCGAAGCGCGCGGCCGAAATTCTGCCGTTCGGTTTGCCGGAGCTGGATTTGCGCTTGCCAGGCGGCGGCCTGGCCATGGGCGCGCTGCATGAGGTTGCCGGCGGCGGCAATGGCGCGATCGATGGCGCTGCCGCGGCTTTGTTCACGGCGGGCATCGTTGCCCGGACCAAGGGTCAGATTCTGTGGTGTGTTGTTCGGCAGGATCTCTTTGCCCCAGCCATTGCCCAGGCAGGGTTGGCGTCCGACCGGGTAATCTATGTCGAGGCGGGAGACGATAAAACCGTGCTGGCCTGCTTCGAGGAGGGGCTGCGCCACGGGGGCCTAGGCGGGGTAGTGGCTGAGGTTGGCAAATTGAGCATGACGAGCTCCCGCAGGCTTCAACTCGCCGCCGAGAGTTCTGGCGTGATGGGCATCGCCATTAGGCGTTGGCGCAGACAGGCAGACGCCGCGGATTTTGGCCAGCCGACGACGGCTGCGACACGCTGGCGGGTCTCGGTACTGCCATCGGCGCCTTTGCCGGTCGCAGGGGTTGGGCGTGCACGCTGGCAGGTGGAGCTGATCCGTTGCCGTGCCGGTGAAAGTGCGGATTTTGAATTGGAGGCTTGTGATGCCCAGGGTCGTCTCGCTCTACCTGCCGACCTGGCCGACCGATCGGCTTATGCGGAAGTTGCGGGAAGACGCGCGGCAGGCTGACGCGGCCGGCAGCCAAACGCCGGAAAATGCGCCGCTCATCCTGGCCAGCCGCATCGGCAACCGCCGTGAGGTTTTTGCGGCCAATGCCGCGGCCCAGGCGCTGGGTCTGCGCGTTGGCATGCCGGTGACCAAAGCCCAGGCGATGGTGCCTGATCTAATAATCAAGGATGCCAAACCGGTTGAAGATGCCAGGGGTTTGGAAAACCTGGCACTCTGGGCACTGCAACGTTATTCGCCGATCGTCGCGACTGATCCCCATGACGGACTCATCATCGATGCCACCGGCGCCGCGCATCTGCATGGCGGCGAGGCCGCGATGCTGGAGGACATGGTCAAACGCCTGGCCTTGGCCGGCGTAACGGCGCGCGCAGCCATCGCGGATAGCTGGGGTGCCGCGCATGCCTTTGCGCGTTACATCACTAAGCCGGTGATCGTCGCGCCGGAAGGTGAGAGCATCAAAGCCCTGTTGCGGATGCCGGTCGCAGCCCTCCGGCTAGCCTCACCTCTGGTCGCCGATCTTCGCAAACTCGGTTTTGAGCGCATTGGCGACCTCGGCGATAAGCCGCGTGCCCCCTTGGCATTGCGCTTCGGCCCGCAACTGCATCGCCGTCTCGACCAGGCGATAGGGGTTTTGCGCGAACCCATCGAACCAATCCGGCCTGCCGAATTGATCGCCGTGCAGCGAATGTTTGCCGAGCCAATCGGCGCGCCGGAGACGCTGGCGCGTTATACCGGCAAACTGGTCGACGCCCTTTGCGAATTGCTAGAGGCCAAGGGGCTTGGCGCGCGGCGGCTCGACCTGCTGTTCCATCGGGTCGATAGCGCCATTGAGGCGATTCGGATCGGCACCGCAACACCGGTCCGCGGGCCGAAACGCCTGACCCGTCTGCTGTGCGATAAGATCGAGACCATCGATCCCGGCTTCGGCGTGGAGATGATGAGCCTCTGTGCCACGCTGGCAGAACCGTTTGAGACCAAACAGATCAGAACTTCATTGCTGTCTGAAGAGCCGGACAGCGACGTATCGTCGCTGATCGACACGCTGACAAACCGTGTTGGCGAAGATCGCCTTTATCGTTTTGCGCCGGTGGCCAGCGACGTGCCCGAACGCTCGATCCGCAAGATCGCCCCAGCATCACCGCCCAATGGCGAGACGTGGCCCAGCCACTGGCCCCGACCGACACGACTGCTGCCAATGCCCGAGCAGATCGAGACTGTCGCATTGCTGCCCGATCACCCCCCTGTCAGCTTCAACTGGCGCGGCATCCGGCGCCGGATCAAACGCGCCGACGGGCCGGAGCGGGTGTTCGGCGAATGGTGGAAGCGCGATGCCGAGCTTGCCACCGCGCGGGATTATTTTCGGATCGAGGATGAGGCGGGCGAGCGGTTCTGGATATACCGCGCCGGCGATGGTGAGGACGCCGCGACCGGAACGCATCGCTGGTTTCTACACGGGATTTTTGGATGAGGGACAGCAATGTTTCTGGTTTATCGCCCGACAATGAGATTTCGCCCCGCTATGCCGAACTGCAATGCACGTCGCATTTTAGTTTTTTGCGCGGCGCCAGCTCATGCGACGAACTCTTTGCCCAGGCCGCCTATCTTGGGATCAAAGAGATGGCGGTTGTCGACCGCAACAGCCTGGCGGGGATTGTTCGCGCCCATGTTGCGGCGAAAGAGGCCGGGATCAGGCTAATTGTCGGCTGCCGGCTGGACCTGACCGATGGCATGTCGATCCTGGTCTACCCGACCGACCGATCAGCCTATGCAAGGCTGTGCCGGTTGCTATCTCTCGGCAAAAAGCGAGCTGGCAAAGCCCAGTGCAAACTCGATTGGTCCGATGTTGTGGCCTACGGCGAGGGTATAATTGCCATCCTCATCCCGGGCGAGGCGAACGAGGTTTGCGGTTTACGGCTCCGGCGCCTTGCGGAAACCTTCGGGAATCGAGCGTATATAGCGCTCACCCTGCGCCGGCGGCCGAATGATCAACTGCGGCTGTTCGACTTGTCGAACATGGCGGCCCAGGCGCGCGTCGCCACCGTGGTGACGAATGACGTGCTGTTCCACGCTCCAGCGCGCCGCATTCTGCAGGATGTCGTCACCTGTATCCGCCACAACTGCACCATCGATGATGCCGGCTTCCGGCGCGAGCGCCATGCTGACCGGTATCTTAAGCCGCCTTCAGAAATGCACCGGCTGTTTGCCCGCTATCCCGAGGCATTAGCCAGGACCATCGAGATTGCGGATCGATGCCGCTTCTCGCTGGAGGAACTGACCTACCAATACCCGGAAGAGGCCTTGATCCCTGGTCTGACGCCGCAACAGGCGCTGACGAAGCTGACCTGGGAAGGTGCGGCGGCGCGTTATGATGACGATGTACCGGAGGACGTCATCGCCATTCTGAAGCACGAACTGAAACTCATCGAGACGCTGGAATATGCACCGTATTTTTTGACGGTAAATTCCATCGTCCGTTTTGCGCGGAGCCAGGGTATTCTTTGCCAAGGCAGGGGCTCCGCCGCCAATAGCGCCGTTTGCTACGTGCTCGGCATCACGTCGATCGACCCGGCACGCAATGACCTGCTTTTTGAGCGCTTCGTCTCCGAAGAACGCCGGGAACCGCCAGATATCGATGTCGATTTTGAGCACGAGCGGCGTGAGATCGTCATGCAATGGGTGTTCGACACCTATGGCCGTGACCATGCCGCTCTGTGCTCGACTATAATCCGCTACCGCACCAAGGGCGCGCTGCGCGATGTCGGCAAAGCGCTTGGCCTGCCGGAGGACTTGATTACCGCTCTAAATTCTCAGGTGTGGGGCTGGTCCGAGGAGGGCGTTGAAGCCAAACATGCTGAGGACCTTAACCTAAATCTCTCCGACCGCCGCCTGAAACTGGCGATCGACCTTGCCCGCGAATTGATGGGCACGCCGCGGCATCTATCGCAGCATCCCGGCGGGTTTGTGCTCACCCGCGACCGGCTGGACGAGCTGGTGCCGATCGAACCGGCGGCAATGGATAACCGCCAGGTCATCGAATGGGACAAGGACGACATCGACGCGCTCAAATTCATGAAGGTCGATTGCCTGGCACTCGGCATGCTGTCCTGCATGAAGCGAGGTTTTGACCTGCTGAAGGACCATAAAGGGATCGATCTCGACCTTGCCACCATCCCGGCGGAAGATCCCCGCACCTATGCGATGATCCGCAGGGCCGACACGCTGGGCACCTTCCAGATCGAAAGCCGGGCGCAGATGGTCATGCTGCCCCGCATGAAGCCTCGCACGTTTTATGACCTCGTGATTGAAGTCGCGATCGTCCGGCCGGGGCCGATCCAGGGTGACATGGTACATCCGTATCTGCGCCGGCGCGAAGGCAAGGAGGCGGTCGTCTACCCAAAGCCGGAGCTGGAGAAAGTGCTCGGCAAAACCCTTGGCGTGCCGCTGTTCCAGGAACAGGCGATGCGGGTGGCGATTGAGTGCGCTGGCTTTACGGCGACCGAAGCCGATCAGCTACGCCGGTCCATGGCCACCTTCAAAATGACCGGCGGCGTCTCGCACTTCAGGGACAAATTGGTGAATGGCATGGTCGCCAACGGGTACGAGCGGGACTTCGCCGAACGGACGTTCTCGCAGCTGGAAGGCTTTGGCAGCTACGGCTTTCCGGAAAGCCACGCCGCGTCGTTCGCCCTGATCGCCTATGCCTCCTCCTGGCTGAAATGCCATCACCCTGATGTATTTTGCGCCGCCCTACTGAATGCCCAGCCGATGGGCTTTTACGCGCCTGCGCAGATCGTCCGTGACGCCAGTAATCACGGAATCGAAGTGCGGCCAGTCTGCATCAACGCATCCCGCTGGGATTGCACGCTGGAGCCGACAAGTGCCGAGGACCGCTTTGCCGTGCGGCTGGGATTACGGATGGTGAAGGGGCTAGCCAATATCCACGCCGCCCAACTCGTCGGGGTACGGGCGGATCAAAAATTCACCTCGGTCGATGATCTTTGGCGCAGGGCCGGAATTCCCGCGGCGACGCTGGTGCTGATCGCCGAAGCCGATGCGTTTCTGCCATCCCTGAAAC
Source organism: Acetobacteraceae bacterium (assembly GCA_965231175.1). Taxonomy (GTDB): domain Bacteria; phylum Pseudomonadota; class Alphaproteobacteria; order Acetobacterales; family Acetobacteraceae; genus Acidocella. The sequence goes on from CBDDMJ010000002.1 coordinate 944,328, forward strand.
TGGCCAGGCGAGAGGCGCTGTGGGCAATAAAAGCATTGCGAGATGAACCGCTCCCATTGTTCGCGGCGGCATCAGCCCGTGATTCCGGTATGCTGCCTGAACTAGCCGAGCCGGCCGTGGCTTTGCGGCCAATGACCGGCGGTAGTGAGGTTGTAGAGGATTATGTCCATCTTGGCCTGACGTTGCGCGCCCATCCGCTTAGTTTTCTGCGGGACGATCTACGGAGCCAGAAAATTGTTACCTGCGATGAGGCGATGCGCGCGAAGGATAATAAATGGCTTGAGGTCGCCGGTGTCGTGCTCGTCCGCCAAAAGCCGGGTTCCGCCAAGGGTGTAATGTTTATCACCATCGAGGACGAGACAGGTATCGCCAATCTCGTCATCTGGCCGGACCTCTATGAAAAGCAGCGGCGCATTATTCTGACGGCCAGCATGATGTCGGTCTATGGCCGCATCCAGCGTGAAGGGGAGGTCGTGCATCTAATCGCGCACCGTCTTACTGATCTCTCCAGCCAGCTGGCGTGCATTGGAGAACGGGATGCGGCATTCCCGCTGCCGCGTGGGCGCGGCGATGAGGCCAAGTCTGGCGGCGGACCCGATCCGCGTGAAGCATTGGGCCGGAAGCCGAGAGACATCTACGTGCCTGACCGCCATATCGACACGATCAAAATGAAGACTCGCGATTTCCGTTGAGACCAGCGTGATCCAGCCTATGGTTTGCCAACTACGCCCTTTGATCCTTTTGGCGCCGCCTGTCAGGATATGGCGGCTAGCGAAATTTGACATTCGCAAGCGTGGAAACACCTATGCAAGCATCTCATGGCTCGACGCAATTTTCAGCCCAAAGACGGTCTCGCGGCGCGAGACCAACCCGCTAGGGTTCCTTGGTCTATTGGAGACCGTATCGAACTAGCAATACATTAAAAGGTGAGGTTTTGGCTAATGTTTTGGCTAATGTCCTCTCTGCCCAAAACGGCCAATGATTTGGCTAATGCTTTGAAAATTTAGTTGACGTGCGGCGGCGTTGGGAATGACGCTCTCACGCCATGAACCAAAAACCACTCCCGCCTGAGCAAGAGATAAAGGACCGTGCAAAGCAACTGCGCGCGCTCTGGATTCGGGGACAAAAAATCCGGCCGTTCCTCAGAAAGCAGGCGCCCCTATTTCGCCAGTTGCTCCAGGAAGATTGGTCATGGGCCGGACTGGCGCTGGCCATGACCAAAGCCGGTATCACGTACGATACGAAGAAACCCTGGACTGCGGATTCGTTGTTGCAGGCTTTCTCACGCGCGCAACGCCCCCTGAACGGGCACGCCCGGCGAAAAGAAGCCGAGCTAAATCCAGCCGATGTCAAACCCGCGCTGCACGTGGTGATATCGGCACCCATCCCGGTTTCCCCGGCTCACATTGCAAAGCCGGCCGAAGCCGGGTCCACAAATGAGCCCGCAAGGTCGGCGTCAAGATTCAAGCCGGTCTCCATCAAACCATTTGAACCGCGGCCGCAGCCAACGCAGGCGGAATTGGCCGAGATCGAGCAAAACCGGCGGCTTACATTCGGCCGGTCATAACCACGGAGGGCAACCAATATGGCAGAGCTGACACTCGTTCCACCCGAGCCCAAGACCACCAAAACCGGGGGCGCCACACCCTACAAAGGCACCAGCCATCGTTTCCTCGGAAAAACCCCACCGCTTGGCACGCAGCCAGCACTTCAGGAACCTGAACCGGAAGTCCAAACCGGTATCAACCTGACCGGTATGACAAAGATCGTCCTCGCGGCCGGCCGCGGCAAAACCGGCAAAACCACCTTGCTGAGATGGATCACCGAAATGTCGATCCTAAACGGCGGCACCCCCATCCTGGCCGATGTCGACCCCAGCAACGCCGCCTTCTCACGCTACTTTGCCGACGTGGCGCGCCCGGACACCGATACGCCAGCCGGCGTCGTCACCTGGCTCCAGGATTTGATCGAGCACTGCATCATCGAACAGCAATCAGCCATCATCGACCTTGGCGGCGGCGACACGACCCTGCGAACCCTCGCTACCGAAATGCCGGGCTTGGCCGAGCACATCGAGGCATCCGGCCTTTCCCCCGTTATCTTCCACCTCATCGGCATCCAGCCGGAAGATCTCGAACCAGCCACCACCCTGACCATGCGCGGCTTCACGCCAAAAGCGCAGGCGCTCGTTTTCAACGAATTCTCCATCGAACCAGGCTTTACCCGCGACCGCGCCTTCGACCGCATTATGGGCGCGCCCTCTTACGGCGCATTGGCAAAGGCCAGCCTGCGCCTTTGGATGCCGCGCCTCGCCGCCGCCGATGCCGTCGAATCACGCCAAAGCACCTATGTCGCAGCACGGGACGGCGCCATTGACCCACCGCTCGGCATTTTCGAAGCCGCCCGCGTCCGCGCCTGGCTCAACACCATGGACCGCCGTTTTTCCGGCGTCAGCTCGTGGATACCCTAGCACCAGCCACAACGCGGGACGCTCTCCGCACGCGCGTTGAAGAGGCCAAAGCTGCATTGCTGGAAGCGGCCAGCACCGCCGTGATCAAAAACGATCCCCTCTGCCAGCACCTCAACGCATTGGCACTATCCGTCGGCGCGCATTACGACATTTTTTGCGCCGCGGAGGAGGCCCAGCGCACCGTGGCGGAGACCGTAAGCCGACATGCCGACATCGTCACCACCGGCATAATCGACACCACCCGCACCTCCCTCGCCACCATGACAAGAGACGCTGGCCCCCAACTGCTCAAAGCCGCATTGCCAACCATGCAGCAGAGCCTGCGCGTCCTCAAACAGCGGACGATCATCGGCCTGATTGTCGCGACGGTCGGGCTGGTAATGATCGCAGGCATGTTCAGCTACGCCGCCGGACTGAACCAGGGCCACAGTCAAGGTGAGTATGCCGCCGGCATCATCAAGTCCGCCGTCCTCGCGGGCCCGGAAGCAGGTATGGACTGGGGATTCCTCATGAGCGACAACAACCCGGTTCCCTCATTGGCAGAGTGCCGGAAGGCCGTTTTAACAGCCGATGATGGTCGCCATTATTGCATGATGCCAGTCTGGCTCGACCCATTACCAGGCGCACCTAAAACGGACGAATAGCAAATGTCTTCATTTAGCCAATGGACGAAGGCGAAGCCCTGTATAGCCCCATTTTTATGCATTCAACGAAGAATTCGCTTAGGTCTGCAGGATCGGCACGACTCGCAATGAAATTCCCGACTCTAAGGCACAGCATGCCCGGCAGATCATTTCTCTCACATCATTTCTGGAGCATTTGCCCGACCACTTGTGAAAATTCGTGCTCATTTCCAGCGCGCACCTGCACAAAGTCTAATCCTAATTGTTTACTATAGCCGGCACATATGGCGACGCAGCGTGCCTGCTGAATCGCCAATGCTTCGGCATCGCGCGACGGACGGTCACGTGACGTATCACTTTCGCGGCGCCTTACAATCTCATCTGCCGGAGCGTAAACTAGCACTATCCCGGATGGCTGCAGCTGCCTGATAACCTCCTCCGGAATTTCGATAGACTGGTCGCCCACATCAACCAGACAATGTCCATCAAAAATGATGGGCCGCACTTCGGTAGCGAGAACCTTAGCAAAAGCGTCCGTGAGGAGGCTTTGGTTATCCAGCACCGGCCCACGTCGCAGATCTTCTGAAGTGACCGCCTGCCCCACCAGAGCGGCCCTGGCGTTACGCATCAGCTGACTGGCCTGTATGTGGGCGGCGTTCGAGAGGGCGGCATAGCGGGAGATCATCCAGCTTTTGCCGACGCCGGAGATACCGAAGACGGTGACGACCTTTGCCATCAAACTGCGAAGCCAAACGCCATGCGGTTGCGGACGGGCTCGAACCTTGTTTCCGGCAGCTGGCTGATCGATTGGGGCGGCGTGTTATTAAAGACGCCCATCTTCAGCAACTCATCGAGCTTTATCGCAGGTTCGATATGACCGACCAAAAGGAAGTCAATGACCATCACGGGGCGCTGTACGGTCGCTTCGAATGCCGCCAAGTTGGCCTCACTGTACACCGATCGCTTGGCGCTCAATCGCACCAGATCATCAAGGCTCGTGGCCTGATGGACCGCCTCCACGACGCCAACGCTAGTGATGCACTGAGAGACTAGATATCCAGGAGATCGTGACCGGTAGAATAGCACCACTGATCCCGGTTGCATCTGCCGTGTAGCCGCCCTGCACAGATAGACCTTTCGGATGGTATTGCCCGGCCTCCTGATAGCCTGACCAGCTTCGCTGAGACCCGGCTGCGCGAACAGATCGCCCTGTGGCTTTGGCACCTTCACGGCCAGCTCGGGGAAGAGGATGTCATGGAACTCACTCTGAATCGGAACACAGAATGTCATAGCTGGGGTCCTTGCCGCGAACCGCGGATAATTCATGCGGGCCAGATCAAACAATTCATCAGCCGAACCCGGCACGAGAAGACCCCGTGGCAGGGGTTTCTCGTAGATATGCTCACCAAGATTGTTCGTGCCGGTCATAACGAATCCATAATATTTAAGGACCTCGATCAGGACGGCTTGGCTCTCGAAGGTCGTCAGGTAGACTAGATCAAACGCATTCATCTGGGCGAACCAGAGTATTTGTTTGAGTAGCAACTCCCCCAACTTCTCCCCCCTGAATTTCGGCTTTACCTTGAACGTGCAGACCTTGAGTATCTTGGGGCCGGGGTATTGCGTGCTGGCTTCGGCATGCGTCTCTTCTTTCCTGACCACAAGACCGGCTATCTCACTGGCAATCGACACGACCCAACATTCTCTGTGGGCCGGCACGCACTTTGTGCGCCACCATTCGTCAAAGCCCGGATAGCCATCCCGCAGGCTGTCGAAAATCTCGTCATCGAGTGGAACAGCATGGGCGGGCACTTCCTCAACAAGGGGAAGTCGAACCTGACGAGGCTCGAATGCTGCCCGGAGCCAGACCACGGCGTCCGGGACAGTAAGCACCCGATTGCCTAGGGCCGGTGAAGCCCGGCGGGCGCGGGTATGAATTCCCTGATCCTGGGTAACGAGAAAATCGACGGCGTTTATATCCAGCGCATGCAAGAGTGCGACGTCGACCTCGTCGTTCGGTTTCGGCATAGCGCCGAACCGTCTTTCTAGATCGCCCTTCGGCGGCTGGCTTACCCGTGCGAGTTGTTCGAACTTCCGAATCTTACTGACGGATATCGCGCGGCGCTTAGCATCGCGGTCGCGGCCGATGTCCTCTGCGGCACGTTCGTGAATGAAGACCCTGACACCGTGCTGTGCACACAGCTGCTGCATGGTCGCGAATTCAGGCGCGACCTCCTTCTCATCCTCAAGCCCAATAAAGACATTGGTATCAATGAGAAGCTTGCGGCCGCTCATTTTCGACAAGCCCGCGTATGTATGGCGACGCGTACTGATATGATTGCGGCGGCTCGAATCCGAAGCGCTTGCGCAGCTCCGTCAGACCAACGGGTCGATCGAGCGGGCGCGCCGAATCGAGCATAATTGCATAGCCGCGTTCGAGGCCGGCGAAATACGCCTCGAAATCGCTTTTGCCGAGGCACGCACCCTCCCTATGGGTTTTCCAGAGGGTGTGGAGATCCATGCATTGGACCGCCTTGATTTTCGCGGACCCAGTCAAGGCACTAGTCGGGCTGGTGCTGTAGATGAGGGCCAGCGTCCCGGGTGTGACGGCGCTAGCGAACCGACGGCGCAACTCGACCGTCTTGTCGCCATTGAATATCTTCTCCGCGTGAGTGGGCCTGATGCTGAAGAGAACATCTCTCGATGGACGCTGTTGTTCAGGCCCAAGAATTGTCGGAAGAGCCATCTGCTTGTCTGTGTCGACGACGCCTGACATATCAGCATCGGCGGAGCCGCGAGCGCCATCGAGCAGCTTGACCGTCTCGCCGTCACGGAACTTCACCTCGATAGTAAGCAAGCCGCCTAGCGACCCGGTATATTCTGTCAAGGTTGAGAGAAGGATGTCCGCCCTGCGTTCAAGGTGCGACAGCGCTGACTGCCCCATACCCATTGCATCGGCTAGTTGGACCTGTGTGATACCTCGCTGGAGGCGCAAATTTTCCAGCTGCGGCCCGAAGGCGGCAAACGCGATATCTTCTGTCTTGCGTCGCTTTGACTTCATATGTCCCCCGTCTCGCCGTGTGATAGCCTAGTATGCCACCCGTATGACGCGCAAGTCATACCTATTTGCCGTCCGGCTTATAAAGCCGAGTTTGCAGTTTTCGGCCTTGCAATGGCATGGGGAACCGTAAAACACGGCGCAAAAACTACGTGGTGGTGAGCGCCTGCCATCGAACGTCTATACGCCCGGCGAATAACCGACATTGGGTCGGAAACGGCCGGCCTCATCAGTCACTGGGCGCACCTTCGTTACATCCATTGCGCATGAGCCGAGCCAAGTTCGGCGGCCGGGCGATCCCATTGAAGACCAATTTCACCGACCATTACCGGTGAACGCAACCTGCGTGCGGCACCCCAACGCGTCTGCTCTATCTTATCGCAGTAATCCGCACCGCTCATCCCGGTGAAGGCTGGGCCAGCAACTTCGTCACCGCTGCAAACAAGTGCCGCCGCAGTCCGCGCCAGGGAAAGGCGAGCGGAAATGGCCGTCTGCTCTCGTGTCCGCAGGGCGAGGCCACGCAATAACGCTGCCGCCATGAGGTAGCCTGTCGCGTGATCAAGCGCCTGCACAGGAAGGGGTACCGGGTGGTTAGCGAGTTTCCAGCGCATTCCCGCCTCGGCGAGACCGGATGACATCTGTACGAGGCTGTCAAACCCACGCCGGTCAGACCACGGGCCGCTCCACCCCCAAGCGCATAGGGACACATCGATCAAGCCGGGATTCAGTGCACGCCGCTCGTCCTGGCCCAAGGACAATCCATCCAATGCGCCGGGACGATATCCGTGGACCAAAATATCGGCGCCTGCGAGCAGGCGCTCAAACAACCGATGCCCTTCGCCGTCACGCAGATTTAGCCTCGCACAGCGCTTGCCTACGGTAACATCGGGCACCACGCCAGGTTCATCCCAATCCAGCGGATCGATTCGCAGCACATCAGCACCGAGACCGGCGAGGAAGCGCGTCGCGATCGGCCCGGCCAGTACGCGTGTAAGATCGAGAACCCTTACCCCGCGAAGCGGCCGTGCTGGATCGGGACGCCAAGCTCGCCCCGCAAACCCGCCTGCACGTGTCAACGCGATCAGTCCCTCTCCCGCCACGGCCTGTCCTTGAGGATGTGCGCGCCACGCTACCTGGGAGCGCATACGTGCCGCGCAGCCGCCGGCATCTACGATGGCACGCTCCAGCGCTTCGCCCGCCCATCCGGACACCGACGCCACAACCGCCTCCCGATTACCGGTGCATCCAAGGACCCGAAGTGCAGCATCTCGATGGTGAGGCGCATTAGTATGAAGTCTGATCCAGCCATCTTCGGTAAGATAATCGCCCGCGATGGGGTCCCATGGGGCAGGAATCGACCAGCCCAGTGGCAACAGAGAGTGGCGGAACCAAGCCGAAGCGAGGTGTCGATCAACCGTTATTTTCTCTGGCGGGTGCCCGAGCAACCCCAAAAGATCGGCCAGCGCGAGCCCCGCCGCACCGATAGAAGCTACTGCGAGATCCGTGACGGGAAAACAGGATGGCAGATTTTCGGCTCCTGTCGCGTAAACGCGGTCATGCCAATCGTCCGCCAGCCCCAGATCTCTTGCGGCTTCCGCAAGGATAGTGGCGGCAGGACTGTTTCTGTGAAGCCGTTCGTCCATGATTGTCATCTCCATGATTCGCGAGAGATTGCTCATGCTCGACAGATTGATCAATCTTGATAAGATCAATCAATATGAAGGAATGGATCGATCGGGCGGAAGCGCTCGCGCTTCTAGGGGTCAAGCCTCAGACGCTATACGCCTACGTCAGCCGGGGGCGGATCGAGGTGCGGCGTGAGACCACCGGCGCCCGGCGCAGCCTCTACCGCGCCGCGGATGTTGCCCAACTCGCCCACCGTGCAGATACCAGCCGTAAGCCTTCGGCGATTGCGGAAGGGTCCATGGCATGGGGCGAAGCATCGATCGTCACACATATTTCGACCGTCGAGCGCGGACGCCTGATTTATCGCGGCGAAGACGCGGCTTGCTTCTCCGTTGATGCAACTCTTGAGACTGCAGCCCAGCTACTTTGGGACAGCGAGGACGAAATCGATTTCCCGGTGCCGGCAAACTGCCGCGCCAATCAGTTCGAGGCGCTGGCGGGGCTGATTTCGCAGGTTCAGCCAACGACGGGCCGCGGCAAGAAGCGGCTTTGCCATGATGCCCGCATCGCCATCGCCCATATAGCCGCCGCCTGTGGCATCACTCCCGGGGCAGCACCGCTTCATGTTGGGTTGGCGTCGTTGTGGTCGCTTGGGGCGAACGATACGGAGTTGGTCAGACGCACCCTCGTTCTCATCGCCGATCACGAGCTCAACGCCTCCACTTTTGCGGCAAGGGTGGCGGCTTCAACGGGTGCATCAATCGCCGCGTGCCTGCTCTCGGGACTGAGCACACTTTCCGGCCCGAGGCATGGCGGTGCTACGGCTGCACTTGCGGGAATGCTCGACGATGCGGAGCGCGAAGGACCGGAAACGACAACTCTGGCATGGCTCGATCGCCACGGCGCGATACCCGGCTTCGGCCATCCGCTCTATCCCAATGGCGATGTTCGGACGCTCGCGCTCTTCGAAATGCTGAAGCCTGATGTCCTCATGCGGGAACTGGCGGGGCGCGTCCGCGAGGCGACCGGCCTCTTGCCGAATATTGATTTCGCCTTGGTGGCGCTCGTCCGCGCGGCGAGTCTGCCACGCGATGCCTCATTTACGCTTTTCCTTCTCGGGCGGAGTGTCGGTTGGGCTGCCCATGCGATGGAACAGGCGCTGGAGGGCAGATTGATCCGCCCGCGCGCCCGCTACGAAGGCGCACGGCCGTCGACGTGATCGCCTCATTCAAGGCATCATGGCGACCGTTTCCCACGCCAAAAGAAGAACCGGCCCCGCGGGTGCGAGGCCGGCTTGGTGCGGCTAGTTCGCCGGGTTCCAGATGATCACCTTCTTCGTCGCGTCATCGCCGGGGGCCGGCGCGACGTTGCCGTAGATGGTGCCGAATTCCGGTGCGGACAGCGAAACGGAGATGTACTCCTCGCCGCTGTTCTTCGAGATCCGGTTCCAGCCACCGCCCAGCTCAAAGCCGTTCTTGCGGCTGACGATGCGATAGTCGGGCTCATTATCCTTCGCCTTGCGGGTGTTTTTCACGAGGGCGATTGGCGCGGTGACGCTGAGCGTCGTGAGCTGGCCTTCGAGAGTGCCGTCGGTCTTCTGCGTCAGGGTTGCGATAGTAGCCATGGTCTGTCTCCTTGGGTTGCTCGGGGACCATTCCCCGATGACGCCAAAGAACGGGGCCGGCCGGCGCCGTCACCGAGCGCAGCGAGGGGAACCCCCTCGTGGGGTTGACGGCATAGGCGGCCGGCCACGTACAAAGGCGGCATTGTAAGGGGAATTGTCCTTGAGCCGGCCCACGGAAATAGCGCCATGGTTTGGCACGAAGCTGATGCGGGCAGACCGACAGCCTCGATACTGGGCACCTGAGCTCGCGGCTTTCGCGCCCGATCCGTCTCGGTGAGCAACTGAACGAAGAGAGCCGAGCCAAGCTATCGTGGTCCTGCAATGGAAGCCGAACAGGCAGCGGATAGCTGAAATCTCAGACTATCGCGGCACAGCATCAAAAGATGGCGCCCGAACCCAGGCGGCCACCTGCAGCATTGTGATCAGACACAAGGTGCGAAGAAACCAGGGTACGGCTGCGTAGGCGTAGAACTGAGACTGGCGAACAGGCTCACGCGTGGCCAGCTTTTCGAGTTGAGCACGGTTTCCCAAATTTCTCGACAGTGGTACGTATGCTGGGCAGGGTAAGAAAATCAGGTAGAATCATACTGTTGAGCGCAGGGAAAAGAGGGAGTTATGGCCATTTCAGGACAAGAACCAAGGGTATCTCCCACCCGTCGAATTAGAATTGCTCTTCGCGATAGCTTCGGCGATCCTTTACGCGCAGGTAGCATTGAGGTTTCGATAAATGGCCGACCCAGGGGATCGGTTTTCACGGGGTCATCCGGCGTTGACGAGAGTACCATAGAAATTGACGATCCGCATGCAATTGTCTCCGTAGAAGCAGCCGCTACGGACGGTACAGTTCTAAGGGCTGACATACCTCCGGAAGAAAATTTTCACCAATTTGATTTCCCGACCGCACCGCTTATTAAGGCCAATTTACCGCCCTTGGCTCGATGCCCCGACGGCACGACTGGCTCGCCGTGCGTTACTTGTTCGGATGGCATAGACACTTGGCGAATTTGCGCCTGATGCCCGCATTTGGCCGTCAGATACTCGTGTACGTACGCGACGCCGACAACCACCTTGTTCAGGGTGCGACAATAGCGTGGACGGTTGACGGAAAGGACCGCGGTAGAATTGAAAACTCGGACGGGCACGGCACTTTGACAATCGACACGCCAACCGGGATAGTAGAGGTTAGTGTCGAATACGACGGTAAAACCTTGCCGACGCGCCGCCTTGCAGTCGACCAGCAAGACTGCATTTTCGTCATCCCAGATCTCCACCTTATTCCGACGAGGACGCCTGTGTTTTTTGAACGTCATTTTCCCGCCTTTCTCGGCGTCTTCCTCGCGATCATTGCAATTGTTTTGGCTTTTGTGTTTGATGCACCCACTCCATTACAGACTCATATAATTCTCGCGCTGTTTGCACTAGCAGGCGGTGCCATTGCAACGGAAATTTCCGGCAGCATGAAGGTTGACCTTGCGTGGGGGACGAAGGTTGTAATTGGAGCAACCGGTGCTGCCGGTATTTTTGTAATTTTATATTTCCTTTTCCCTGCCGGAGCCGCTCCGCGCTGATTCATAAAATTGTTCTGGCTAAGACGGAATTCTGACGTAGCTTTGGAAAGCAACAGCATGATTGGTCGACAAAACCATAAAGACCGTCACCACCATGTGTGGCAGCAATATTTGCGCGCTTGGACAACGGACGGGGCTCTCTGGTGCTTAAGAGATGGTCGAATCTTCCAGACCGGAACGCCCGTCGTTGCGGTAGAACGAAGTTTCTACAAGCTGCACAATCTAACCGTCGACGAAATTAAGATCGTACAAGAATTTTTTAGTAAGGGTCATGAAGCGGCAATTCAAGTTAATATGGAATTGCTGAACTTGCTTATGGCGCCGTTTCGGCTAGCAGCGGCAATACCAAATTCAAGCCAGTCTACGGCCCTAACCCAGGCGATCGATGAGTGGACGTCGAATTTACTGGAAAATTACCACATGCACATTGAAGCTTCTTTCATTCCTTTATTAAAGCAGGCTATAAAGGGTGACATTAGCTTTTACGACGACGATGATTTGTCAATAACCTTTTTCAATTTCCTGTCGACTCAATACATGCGCACGAAGGGCATCAAAGAAAGGTCGATATCGCTATCGCAGAAATCTGGCAGTGGTCCAGATCTAAGCAGAATGTGGAATGTGATGATCCACATGTTTGCCACCAATATTGGCGCCCAGCTTTACGTTGAACGCTCTCGCAGAAAAATGGTAATCTTACGAAACGATACGACAGTGCCGTTTGTCACTGGAGATCAGCCGGCAATCAACTTATACGCAGACGGAAACGCCGTCCCAACGAAGTTATCGGTGTACTATCCTATTTCGCCTAGACTCGCGCTTCTGCTTGCTGAGGTTGATGAAGAGCCGCTGTATCTGTCAGACGGTCTTACGGCTAATCAATCCTCTGAGCTAAATGCAAAACTGCACGGGGCTTGCTACAGCCAAGTATTTGGTGATTCCGAAGAGTCTCTCAGGTATTTGGTCAAAGCCATCGACGATCCGTGATCTGAACGCGGACTGTTCTGACTGACGGCTAGCGATCGTTAAATAACTAGGGAAATGAATCTGCTAGGATGAACACACTGTGCCTACTCTGGAATTGAGTGAACCGACGTGGCGCTCACGCGCCGCCCGCGCCAAGCTTCCACACTGGGATGGCGAGCTTGCGAGCCTTATCGGCCAGGTTTTCCTGGATTCCAGTTCCAGGGAACACGATCACGCCGATTGGCAGCGCGTCCAGCATCGCATCATTGCGCTTAAACGGCGCGGCCTTGTTATGCCGGGCCCAATCCGGCTTGAAAGCTACCTGCACAACCCTGCGGTTGTCGGCCCAGGCTGAGGCGATGCGTTCTGCACCCTTTGGGCTCCCACCGTGCAGAAGCACCATGTCCGGGTGCTTGGCGCGCACCTTATCGAGCCGGTCCCAGATTGTCACGTGATCGTTGAAGTCCAAACCGCCGGTGAAGGCGATCTTTGCGCCCGCGGGCATCAGCACCTCGGTATCGGTCCGGCGCTTGGCGGCGATAAAATCGCGGCTGTCGATCATCGCCGCCGTCATCGTCCGGCGATTGACCATCGAGCCTGACCGAGGCCGCCAGGCCGAGCCGGTATGGCGCTCGAAGTGCTCCGCGGCCTGATCGCGAAAGAATTCCATCGCATCCCGGCGCTCGATCAGCGTCTGCCCCTCGCCGTTCAGGCGCTCCAACTCGACCGACCGTATCTCGGAGCCATCTTGGTCCTTCTGGCAGTTCCGCTGCGCCTGCTCATTCTTGTCGAGATCGCGCTCAATCCGGTCGGCCGCGCGCTGGAAAAGATTGACGGTCGCCCAGAGTAGCTCTTCGAGGTCGGGTTCGAGGCGTGTGTCGCTCAGCGTCGCGACAAAGGCATCAAATATATCAGCGATGGCGCCGGCCGCCACGTTGGCGTCGGGCAGCGGCCGCGGGTCCGGCTCGTCTCGGCCTGGGCGGTATCCGTAGATTTGAAGTTCGGAGAGGATGTGATGGGTGGGGGATGCGGCGTGCGGCGGCTCGTAGCCGGTATCATCGTATTCGGTCGTCATGGGATACTCCTCGTGCCCGGAACTGCCGCGCCCATCGCGGCCTTCCATGGCGATCCCGGCCAGAGGCGGTGACGGCCCGCACCAGCATGGCCGGAGCGAAGCGGAGGATGGCGGCGGGGCCGCTATTTTGTTTCGCGATGCAAAGCCGGGAATGGCCGCAGGCCATCCCGGCGGCGGAAAATAGTGGCCCCGCCGGCATTGCGGGCCGGCACCGCCTCTGGCAGCGATCGCCCTCTCGGAAGGCCCGACGGCGCGGCACTTTCAGGCCGCAAGGAGTGTCTCAAAAGGCCAGTAAAGAGGAGGCAGGCTAAAGCCTTGCCGTCAATTTCCCCTTCCCGGTCACGTCTTCGGGGATTTCATGAAACGCGCAACGTCTTCAGGCGCGAGTTGCACGCGCAGGGCCGCCCGAAGCTCAAACAAGCCAAGCGCACATAGGTCTTCATTGAAATCGCCAAGCCGCGGGGACAATACCAATGCCTCGATTCCGGCCGCGCATGCCCGGTCGAGCAGTTTCGCCACAGCGTTGTCGCCCGCCGGATCAGCATCGCGGGCAATGTAAAGGCGGCGCAGACTGCCAGGGAATAGGAAAGCGCCCAGATGCGCGGCCGATAGCGCCGCCACCACCGGCATGGAGGGTAGCGCGCATCGCAGCGAAAGCATGGTCTCAATCCCTTCGCCGGCAGCAAGTACGTCGCGCGCCATGCCGAATCGGACGGCATTGCCAAGTAGATGGCCCAGCGCCCGGCGGGGCGTCTCGACCGCGGCTTTACCTAGCCCCGTCCGGTCCAGCCAGGTGCGCTGCACGCCGGTGATTGTGCGATCAAGGCTGGTGACGGCCGCGACCATGGCGGGCTCTGCATCGGCGACAGCGCCATCGACAGTTCGGTAATAGCAGCGCGGATGAAAGCGCAGCCATTCCGCGCCCGCAAAGGCCGTAATGCCGCGGTTGCGTAGGTAGGCTTCGGCGAGCGTACCTCTGACTGGACGGGACGCCTTGAACAAAGCCCGCGCCGCGTCCGTGGCTCGCGTTGGGTCGGCAGTATCACGGATGAGGCCGCGCTGTTCACGGCGTATTTGAGATGAACCAAGAAAACGACGCGCCTCTTCGGCAACGTCGCGAAATTCCGTGTAGCCACAGGTTTCCCGAATAATATCGAGCAAATCGCCGCGCTGACCGCTGGCGGCGTCGGTCCATTTACCGGCCGCGGATGCCCCCGCTTCGTCGCCATGCAATCGTACAAACATTGAGCGGCCAGGTGTGTTATGAACGTCGCCCACAAGCCAGTAACGGCCCGCGCGGCGTCCGTTGGAAAGGTAGTGGCGACATACGGCCTCCGCATTCCGCGCGAGGCCGCGCGCCAAATCGCCAGCATTGCTTGACATCTCGGTCACCCACAATGCGCGCAGGCTTTTGCGGAAACATATCTGATTCCAGGGATTTTTGGTGAGCCGCTGCCGTTCAATCCTTCTGGCGACATGATCGTTGTTTGAATAGGCGTTCGCTGCGTAATTGTCTTCGATCGAGAGTTTTCCACCCACGTTGCTCCTTAAAATAAAAAAGCCCGGCGCGATGCCGGGCTTACAAAACTTTGTTTCACAGATTGCGCTCATCCGCCGCCACGCCACCAGGCGATGCGATCCTCGCGGGTCGCATTTGCGAGCCGCAGAGGCAAATCGCCGTGGCAGGGCTGGGGAGCGCAAAAGCAGACGAGGTCGTGCCCGCGCAATTCATCGAGCGCACGCAGCAACTCGTGCTGATCCCGCAGCCAGGCCTCATGCTTGGCAATCACGTTTGCACGATCGCCATCGGCACCAATCCTGAAAGGATTGCCCCACTTACTGCCACGGCCGATATATATGGCGCCGGCCGGCATACCCGCCTTATGCTTGTTGAGAACCTTGCACATGCTTTGAACCTCCTGATCTCCGTTGCGGCTGGCCAGTCAGGGCGCGTGGGAGGTTGGCATGTCACGCCTCGCCTGCAAGGCGGGGCGGGAACGGCTTGTCCGTTGACATGACAACCGGCGCGCGCAGACAGACCAGCCGAAACGGAGGCTGGGTGACAGGCTGCTTGCGTGGTCCAACGCGTAAAAGGCTAGGGCACAGCGCGCGGCTCAAAGGGCGGCTTGGCGGAATCAGAATCTGCCGGCGCCTTAGCCATGGTTGCTTTCTCGGCCTCGTCCATAAGTTCGCACAGCACATCGTCCGTGCTCTTGCCCAAAATCACGTCGGCGGTAATCAAAATCGCCATACCGCCAAAGCCATCTGGCCTCATTTTCGAACATGTAAATGCCGTCATTGCAGTAACCTCGTTGAGTGTCGGCGACCGGCGAACGATGTCCTGAAACATCGGCTCCCACGATATCAAGCTGAAATCCATCTCGACTTCTGTCTCGGTATCTGCTGTCTCGGTGAGACAGTCTTTGACAAAGGAAATGACAGAGCTTTTGTATTGCTCGGAAGCAGAAAGCGCCGCCTCGAGTTCCGCTCTGTTAACCGAGATG
The DNA here is from genome assembly GCA_965231175.1 of Acetobacteraceae bacterium. Taxonomy (GTDB): domain Bacteria; phylum Pseudomonadota; class Alphaproteobacteria; order Acetobacterales; family Acetobacteraceae; genus Acidocella. Next base: position 959,842 of record CBDDMJ010000002.1, read on the forward strand.
ACGTCGCAAGTTGCTTCGGAAGCGAAGAAGTAGATGCCATCTCCATCCGGCTCCGATTCAAAAATATGCGTCAGCAGCAAACGCTCCAAAGGGGACATATCTGCGTTCGGTATGGTCTGTTGAACCACCGTCGATGAGTAGTAATCAGCCATTTTCAATCTCCTGAGATGCTAGAAAGCCTAGTAAGGCGCCAGGCTTCAACGGTTTGTTTTCAACTTGTTGATTATGCGGCATCGTCGGTGACTTGATCACTTAGATGCAACGGCAAAGCTCGTCCCATCCATGGTTCGGGACGGATGCACTTGACCCAATCTGCGAAACCCGGAATGAAGCCGAGGTCTTCTTTCACGTGCTGTTCACCGATGAGCCGGATTGGCACGACCCGTCCTGTAGACAAGGTCATCGTGACGCCAAAAAAGCGCTCCAGCATAAAGATGCCCTCAGCATGATGCCGCAACGCACGGTGACGAAAATCGGCCGTGATCATCTTGCTCTCATCGAACCATTGATGGAGGGCCAAGAAATCATCGACCGTCCCGCCCCATATTTTTACGGACGAAATTGCGTGATGAAACGGATGTGCCATGGCAACCTCCTCAAAATTCATGGCTGTAGGAATTGGTCTCGGTGTAGCGCTCGTTGTAATCGAGACTGATTGAGCGCTCGGCGACGTCAAACGTGAAGTCGCCGAACCCGCCGTCATTATTTTCCCAGCCCTCATGGGTTTGGCGTAAGAAGGCGTAGACCATGGCTTCGATTGCCTCGCAGATGGTTTGCGTCTGCCGTTCGATTTCCGGGCTTCCCCAGACAGGATCGAGAATCTCAATCCGCTCGTCAGGCAATTCGCCGGGTTCATCACCAATCTTGACCTCAATTTCCTCGATTTGCCCGCTATCGCCATAGCCGTCGAATGAAACGACGACGATGGTGATTCCGGCGGCGGACAAGGCATCGAACAAGACCGTCTTATTGCCAAACAATAGCTCAGAGGCGCGTTGCCGGTAGTCGCGATCCTTGTGCTCCCACTCTTCCATGTTTGGGAAAGGAACTGGGAGGGGCTGGTGACTTTCGCCGGTGTTCGTTCGCTCACTCATTGTGACCTCCAAAAATGCAAAAAGCCCAGCGTTGGGCTGGGCTTGAGTTTGACTTATTCAAGAAAATTGGCGGGACGGGGGTAACCGCCCCGCCTTACACCTATTCGGCGGCCATTGCCTGCGAATCGGCAGCATCGTGCCGATCCCCAGGCATGTCCGTGAGATCACCAGATTCGTCGGCCTGTGCCGTCTCCTCGGATTCGGCGCTTGCCAAATCATTAGACGGCGGTCGGACGCCGCGCGTACGCAGCGGTTCGGGCAGCCATCCCGTGCCGGTGAGAAGGCGTTCAGCTTCCTTCGCCATATCGCCCTTCTTCAGGTGGTCGATCAGCTGAGCGGCCTGGTCGCCCTTCGCCTCGCGGACAGCTTCAAGGATGCGCGCCTTCGTGACACGGCCCAGATAATTGTCGACCGTCGGCCTCCAGCCTGCCGCCACCATGTCGAGAGACACAGTCTCGGCCAGACGGGCGGCATGAGCATCAGCCTTCGGCCGCCTTGCATACGGTTCGTGAACGGCATTGACCGTCAGCGAGACGCAATGCGCAAATAAAGCGTCCCGGCTGTCGGAATCAAAGCCGGCCAACACATCCCATAGCGTGCTGGGGTCTTCAGGAAGCTGCTCGGCCCAGCCACGATGCCGCGCATCTAGGTTGGTGACGAGTTTCGTGTCGCCAAGGCCCGGCGCCTGGCTCCCAAAGAACACAGTCTTTGCGTTGATCTCGAGGCAGGAATCCAACGCGTACCGGTAGAATAGGCTCAGACAAAGAACATGCAGCGCCGCCAGATAGGCGATTCCCGGCTCGTTCCCAATGGCCTCGCGCAGCGCCACCGTGCGGTACGCGGTGAGTTCCGTCAGCAACTTGTCCGCGATGGGCTGCATCCCCTCGTCCTCCTCCGCCTCAGCGGTAACGTCCTCGGCCAAAACCTCATCGTCGATGGCCGATCCAGTCACCCCGCCACCATCGGGCGCAACTGCCTCCGGTCGCACCGCGTCGCCAGCTTCGTGGCCGGCCTCCTCAGCCACGGGCATTGGCGGCTCGTCCTCACGCCGGACGTAGCCGCGCTGAATACGCAGCTTGCCCGACGCATCGATGCTCACGAACGCACCGGCAATCACGATGTCGGCCGCCTCATAGACCGGCGGCCGCTCATCGATTTCAGTCAGCGCCTCCTCGATCTCATTCATCCGCTGCGCCACATTGTCCGGGTATTCATCGGCCTGCTCGTATGTCTCCTCGATCATGCCCAACTCTGCCCGCAGCGCCTCCGCTTGGGTCTGCTGCTCCTCCGTCAATGCGGGCTGCGCGCCGAAGATGACCCGCATCCCGTAGGTGTGTCCGTAAGGGAAGCTCTGCGCCGTTTCGACCCACTTCCAGCCCTCGCGCCGAATCGCTTCCACGTCCCGCTCAAGCTTTTCCGCGACCAGCCGTTCCAGCAGCGCGGCGTCTTGCAGCCAGCCGCCATCATCGGCCTGAAACAGATCACGCATCACCAGCCCGCCGGCGGCCTCATATTCGGCACCGACATACTGCGCCCGCTTGTCGGACGCGCGGACCGCGCCCTCCGTCAGCAGCCGCCGAATCTGTGCCGGCTCCTTATTCCAAGAATGCTGTATCGCTTCCCAAACCTGCTCCTGCCGCTCATGATCGGGATTCACCGAGAAGGCCATCAGCTGATCCAGCACCATCTCCTCCTCGGCATAGGCCTCGTGAAGCTTCGGCGACACCGATGCCAGGCGCAGCCGTTGCTTCACGACATTCACCGACACGAAAAACACTGCGGCAATCTCTTCCTCGGTTTGGCCTTTCTCGCGCAGCGTGAGGAAGGCCCGGAACTGATCGAGCGGATGCAGCGGCGCGCGCTGAATATTCTCCGCCAGGCTGTCCTCCTCGGCGATGCCTTCGGTCCGCACCACACAGGGTATCGGCGCATTGCGGGCCAGGCGCTTTTGCTTCACCAGCAATTCCAAAGCGCGGTAGCGCCGCCCGCCAGCGGGAATCTCAAACATCCCGGTCTCGGCGCCATGCTCATCCAGCACTGCCCGCACGGTCAGGCTCTGCAGCAGCGTACGGCGCCCGATATCGGTCGCCAGTTCTTCGATCGAAACCCCAGCCTTCACGCGCCGCACGTTTGATTGCGAAAGGACGAGCTTATTAAAAGGAATGTCGCGGGATGCGCTGAGCGCAATTTTCACGGCACTCTTGGTTTTCAAGTTGGTCTTGGTCATGTCTATCACTCCATAACGGGCGGCCAGGAGACTCTCTCTCGGCCTTCCGAACCCGTCGCAAAGCTCCAGCCTGTCTCTCCCTCTCTGCCTTGGCCTTCATCGGACGCGATCAAGGTTCCACACCAGCGCGCCGGCCTCCCGATAGGATTGTGCAACCACAGCCAACGGTGCGTTCGAAAACGCGTGATAAGGGGGCTCATCCGGCGCCTTCCCAACGGCGACCAGCGGCCCATTGATCGCGAGTCGCGCGACAACGCCAAAATCCACCAACCGGCTGTCGATCACCGGCAGGCCGGCCTTAATGCAGGCGTTTTTCATCGGCTCAATGTCGTAGCCGCTGAACGTGGCTCCGGGTCCGAACCAAAGCGTAAAACCTCCGCGCCCGATCGCTAGATGCCCGCCCTCGGTCGCCAATGCCCGCGCGATGTACGCCGCATAATCGCCCTGCAATATCTCAATTTTCTGATCCATCATCGTCGCTCCGCGATGGGGGGCCGGACCAACTCCAGCCTGCTAAATCCATCAGAGCGGAAGCGGCCGCCCTCTCACCGAGGATGGCCGCTTCGTCGAAGAACAAATTCTATGAGTGCGGCAGCGCCGGCTCATGGTGCAAAAGATCAGATCGCTCGCTCCAACAAAGCCTTCGCCTTGCCTTCAAGATCGAGCCTGGTATCTTGGTGCGCTTTGGTTCGCGCCAGCGCGGTAATCCCCTGGACAAAATCGAAGATGCTCTCCGGGGGATGGCCCTCCTCCTGCAAAACCGTGCCGATGACCTTCGCAGTATCAGCTTTGCTGAATCCCCGCTTGCGCAGAAATGCCTCGCGGTCCTCATCTTGCCGCGCGACAATCTTTTCGCGCGCCGCACGGATGCCCGCGATGAACGGCTCGGGCGAGGATTGGGCAAAGCTCTTCAACGCCGGCGCCGCTTCATGCGCAAAACGCTGCGCGGCAAACTTGCTATGCCGAATACTGATTTCTTGAAAATCCTGAACGCCCCACAAATGCCGATTCATGCAAACAGCGCGGAGATAGAACGACGCGATGCCCAAGGTTTTCGACCCTACCTCGCTATTCCAGCAATAGAAGCCGCGGAAATAAAGATCGGGATCGCCGTTCGGCAACCGGCCTGCCTCGATCGGATGGGTGTCATCGACCAAGAACAGAAACACATCGCGGTCGCTGGCATACAGTGTCGTGGTATCCTTTGTCACATCGACGAACGGATTATGCGTCATGCTCGACCAGTCGAGCACGCCCGGCACCTTCCAGCGCGTGTCACCGGTGCCGTCACCGGCGATCTTCATCACCGCCCCCACCAGTTCATGATCCCAGATGCGCCCATAATCCGGGCCGGTGACCGCGCGGAGCTCAACCCGGCCATCCTCCACCTCCAACGTTTTCACCAACTCCGCGCGGTGGTTGAGCAACCCATGCTGCAGGTTGATCGCCGCCAGCGGGGCCGGCAGATCCCGCAAATAAGTGGACGGCGCCCCCACCAGACCGCACAACTGTCCAAACCCCCAATGTGTCGGGGCAATCGGCGCTTCCCGATCCGGCACCACCAGCGCCAGCCGCTCGGCATTGTCCCGGCTGGCCTCAACCCGGATCGCCCGGCTCTCCACCGTCCGAGCCGTCGCCCGCTCCGCCCGCGACCGCACCGCCACGTACAACTCGGACAATGACAAATACCGCTCATCATCTGGCCGAGAAAACCATTCCGACGAAACGCGGCCAACCCGCTGGCCGCGAGATACGTCAACCTTGAAACCGGCCGAAGTCGCCCACCCAGCCGTTGGCCCAGCAATTGAGGCATCGATGTTCATGAGAAATCTCCACAACGGGCGTCGGAAGACTCTCCTCCGATCCCTAACCCGTCGCCGAAACTCCGGCCGGCCTCTTACTCTCGGCTCATTGGCTGCCGCGGCATGAGCAACTGCCAGCTCATCCTATAATCTGACAATAAGTCAGTGTTTTTACCGTTGCGAGATCAACACAACTTCAATGTAGAATTTCGCACACAGCTAAAATGGGGGGATTTCCATAGGTCAGATGCTAGACCTCAACTGCGCCAGTTGGCCGTATATAGCAGCAATGACCATCTGATACGCACGTCGCATTTGGCCAAGGCGTCATTCGTCATTTATCTCGGCGACCAACGCAATGCCGCTCGATTCGTCATAGTCCAGACTATATCGATACAGAGTAGCCCTCTTGACCCAGCACCTACGAAGTCGTTTTTAATTCATCATGTTTTTTTTCGGCCAGTCACTAAAGGTGTCCGTCCATTCCGTTCCACTGTTGCACCTTCGCTTCGAGTGACGGAGCAATGTCAGATAAAACACCCTGTGCTGCCTCGGGCTCGACAGGCGGATAAAGCTCCGCCAACGCCGCCTTCATAAACGGCGCTTCCAACAAATGTTTCTGCAAGTTCATCATGCGTTTTTCTGCCTGGACGATAAACGCGCTATAAAGGAGCGGTCGAATGAATACTCGGTCCCCTTCCTTGCGCTCCCGCGCCTCCGCAGACCGAATTGAATCACCCAGAACCCAACCGTAGACCGTTGTAGATTCAGTCACATGGCCCGCGTCCATTAACTCGGTTACATATTTCCAAACTTGCCCTTTTTCATCGGCACCGATTCGTACCCCAGGTTTCTTGAGTTCGACAATGACGAGCATATCGCTGCCAACAACATTGAACTCGGTATCGTAAGCCGGCAGAGAGTAAAAGCCCACGCTGCTGTCTGGAGTTATCGCGAAGTCTGGCCGGTTCCTCGTGCCCGATTGGTCGCCTCCGTACAGCTTTTTTATCACAGCCGTCATGCCCTGATTCGACGTGAACTCAATACTCTCGAATTGCGGACCAAATATCCAGAGGGCGCGGGCAAACAGCGGTTGGAGGTCTTGGACTTCGTCGGCATCGGGGTCTGAGGTTCTGGCTCGGACCTCTTCAATAATTCGCAGCCGCCGTTCCACTTCGTCGAGCACCAGCTTGGCAGTGCTTACCGTCCAGCGGGTGAGGATTTCGTTCAAATCGTCAATGTTTCCAGACTGCAAGACATGTAACTTCTCGAGCAGTTCGTACTGGCTGTCGGCGGCCTCCATGTTTGCGAGTAGACCCATCACTTGGTCAACCTGTGTCTCCGATAGGTTTGGGCACTGCTCAACAATTTGATCTAAGAAGCGCATCCACCTATCCCGGCTGAGCACGGTCAGCGTACTTACCCGGTTACGATGTGTAGTGCTGACGGTCTCCTTCGTCTTCGCACGACGTTCTTTGGTAAATTCGCTGATCACATCAAGGACTGCATCTTGAATGAGCGGCTCCGTTGCTTGCCAGGCAGGATCATCAGATCTGAAATCAGACCAGTCGGGTTCGACCGCTGAGGCAAGAAAATCGGCTTGCACAATGAATGTGAATCGTTTGGCGAGCTCGGTCCTGCCGTCAACGATCTTCTCATGATCCGATACGCGCCAGCCACACTGCCCTACCAGTCGCCTATTCACCCACCACGCGATGCCATGCTGCTTTGAGGAGCGATCCGTCCTCTGGCTGTCGATAACCATTACATGGACATCTCCATATCCTGGCACGCTGACGTCGAACTCCTCCATGCAATCGCCTGGAACATCACTGAACGTGACGAGGACTCCGTTCACTGAAACGCGGAATGCCGGGTTGGTTAAGAATCTTGTGCTGAGCAGGGAACGGGCATCATGCGGAGCGAGCGCCGTTGGGACCACATGTACTGCTGATACCTCGGTGCCATGGCCAAGTACTCCTTCGCGAATGCCTTCTAGTTTGAACTCGATAGGGTTCACCCGCCCCTGTGAAACCAGATAAGTTGCCTCCTTTCCATCTCGCCAAGTCCTAACCCGGTACGGCGACGAGAACAGAAACGCGGCTAAGCGACCTTTGCCATTGCGGCCATAGACTGGACGAGGAAGTCCTATCAGGCCCACTGGGGGTTGAACCATTAGTCCCTGGTGGAGTATCCGGTCATAGTCCAGGGTCCGCCATCGAACTTCAAATTCTGTAGGCGTCATGCCTATCCCGTTGTCCTCAATTCGAAACGGAGTCGCGGCATCTCGATCTGGCCACTCGATGTCGACTTTTGTCGCGTAAGCATCCCAGGCGTTGGCGACGAGCTCTACGATGGCAGTTGTCGGGTCCGACATGATCGAACCAGCGTACCGTCCAAGGAATCGCTCCTCAAATAGGGTGCCCTGACCGCCGCCCCGCGTTGTCGCATTTACTGCCATATGCGCTCATCCCCCTTGGCGGCAACCATTACACTATTGACGCGGGCCGTCATCCCGACAATGCGAGCCCGAGTCACAGGGTGTTTGTCAGCGAATCAGGCGGGAAACTCAGGATTTATATGCTCAGCCATGCCAAGTGCGATGAAATGACCAGAGTTTTCAATATCAATCAAACTTCTTGGGTTTGCGTTTGGGGCAACAAAGATTTCGTCATTGAATGTCCACGGACATGCATAGGCGCTTTGCTGGGCCGTTTGGCTTAGTTACGCGCCGGCGAGCGGCGCGATTCTGGCGCGATCCGGCGAGCGGATCGCGCTCGGGGAGCCCGTTCGGGCTCCCCCATTGCCATGGTGGTTTGGCTCATGCTTCCGCCGTCAAATCTCCAACGGTTAGGTCCGCAGGCGGGACGCGTCCCGCAGCCCGATGTTTTCCGTTATGTGCCGCCCCTTCAGGGCGGCGTGGATTGCGCTTAGCTGTAGCTTCGGCTTGCGTCCCAATCTTGGCCTGTCGTTCCGCCGTCCTCACAGCCTTCGACCGCATGACGTTGATGGCGGAAGCGTCGATCGTGTTCTTGATGTGAGCGGCATAGTGCTTCTCGATCATCTCCACACTGGTCCGGCAGTTCTTCGCCACCTGGTAAATGTCTGCGCCCTCCATGAGGCGAAGACAGATGTAGGTGTGCCGTAAGCTATACGCGGTTCGCGGTTTGCCGTCCCGATCGCGCTTCAGTCTCGCCTTGCTCAAAAGCTGGTTGAACAACTTAGTGTGGGTCTCAGGGAACACCGGGTCGGTAGGCTGCGGCAATTCTACCGGCAAAGGCGGGCTCGGATTTTTCCTGCTCCGGTTTCGCCGCTGCTTACCCCGCGTCGGCTTCGGCCTGTTCAGCAAACGCTCATAGGGTCGCACAGCCCCCGGCATGCTCTTGCAATACCCGACGCCCCGTTTCCCCCGAACCTCAATCTCCAGGATTCGCTCACCCGTCCCATGATCGACGGCTACGGTGACATCCCGGTGCTGCAAGTGCCGGACCTCATCCGGGCGCAGCCCGGTATTCCCCATAAACAGGACAAAGTCATGCAACTGTTCGGCATGCCATTTATACTGTGGCTGCACGGGATTGCGCGCATTCTCCCGGCTGGTCTCGTAAAGCAGCTTATATTCATCAGGGCTGAACCACGGCCGATGAGTGATTTTCGCCTGCGCATTATACGGCGCCGACACATCCGGCGCGGCAGACAGCCAGCCATGCCTAACCGCGGCTTTCAGCGCCAAATTCAATGTCACGATTTCATCGTGCAGCGTGCTGCGCGCCGGCGGCTTCACCGGCTGATCGGCGGCGGCCGCGGCTTTCGTGCTTTTGGCTTTCTGCGGCGCTGGTTCGAACGGCTCGGGATCAGGCAACGCCTTCTCCTTCCGATCCCGCCCCAACCGCGGCGCGGTCCCGACATTGATCCGGTGAACCCGATAATCCTGGATCATGCCCGGCGTAATTTTCGATAGCTCCGTCTCGCCAAAGAACGGCAGCAGGTGCAGCCGCAGTCGCGCCTCGTGGCCGGCCACCCACTTGGGCGAGCGCTCGCCCTTCGTGATGGTCTCATATTCGGCCATGAATTTCTTCGCCGCCTCGGCAAAGGTCCGTTCGGACCGCAGAAGGCCCGCGCGGGCCTTCCCCTGCAAGGTTAGGAACCAATCCTTGGCCACGTCCTCCGCTAGGCGAAGGCTTTCTTTCTTCGTGCTCAGCCGGCGTTGCCGGCCACCTACGGTCGCCTGGCAGTACCAAAATTTGCTGTTCGGGCGCCTGAACAGCTGAATATCTCCGCCCATCAACTCATGATTTTTGTCCATCGAGCAATTTCCCACGTTGGGGCCGCTGCTCGAGCGGATGCGGTTTCGTCCGTAACCCGGAGCATTCGCTCAAATCAGCGACGCTTTGGTTGATACGAGGAACTTGTCCGGTGGTATGTCAGGATTCCGGGATTGTTCGTTTCGCCAACGGTGCCGAACCCCTTGGGCTAAAACTGGGCTAGCTGTGGGCTAGCCTTATTTCGGTGCCGAAGTACGAGGCTGGGGTTCGTAAGCCGTTGAATTATCTTTGAAATCTGGTTGCGGGACCTGGATTTGAACCAGGGACCTTCAGGTTATGAGCCTGACGAGCTACCGGGCTGCTCCACCCCGCGTTGGTATTGGTTTTTGGTTATTTTTATTAGTTGTGATTGGTTTTGGTTTAATGGCGTTTATGGTTTGGCGTTTATTGTGACTGTTGCTGAATTTTGCGTGTGTTTGTTTTCATAGTTTGGATGACCTGGCGGCGACCTACTCTCCCGTGCCTTAAGACACAGTACCATGGGCGCTGGGGATTTTCACGGCCGAGTTCGGGATGGGATCGGGTGTAGGCTCCCCGCCAGAGCCACCAGGTCGTCCAAGCTATGGATTGGTTGCGTTTATCAGTCTTCAGTCTTCAGTCGTCGGTTATGGTGACGAGTGAGCGGTTTTGGTGCGTATTGGGGGCAATCTGTGGTGTCATGCGTCTGCGCTGTTTTTGGCGTTTGGCTGGCACCACCTGATGGTTGATTGCTGTGTATGATGGGTGTGATGAGGTTTTTTGTATTGAACTCATATGGGTGATTAGTACCAGTTAGCTGAGTCCGTTACCGGATTTACACACCTGGCCTATTAACGTGGTGGTCTACCACGACCCTTAGGGAGGCCTCGTTTTGAGGTAAGTTTCCCGCTTAGATGCTTTCAGCGGTTATCTTGTCCATACATAGCTACCCGGCTATGCCGCTGGCGCGACAACCGGTACACCAGAGGTATGTCCATCCCGGTCCTCTCGTACTAGGGACAGATCCTCTCAAGCCTCCAACACCCACGGCAGATAGGGACCGAACTGTCTCACGACGTTCTAAACCCAGCTCACGTACCACTTTAATCGGCGAACAGCCGAACCCTTGGGACCTGCTCCAGCCCCAGGATGTGATGAGCCGACATCGAGGTGCCAAACCTCCCCGTCGATGTGGACTCTTGGGGGAGATCAGCCTGTTATCCCTAGAGTACCTTTTATCCGTTGAGCGATGGCCCTTCCACGTGGAACCACCGGATCACTATGGCCGACTTTCGTCTCTGCTCGAACTGTCGCTCTCGCAGTCAGGCGGGCTTATGCCATTGCACTCAGCAGCCGATGTCCGACCGGCTTGAGCCCACCATCGCGCGCCTCCGTTACTTTTTGGGAGGCGACCGCCCCAGTCAAACTGCCCACCATGCAGGGTCCCGGACCGGGATAACCGGTCGCGGTTAGATATCAGAAGAGTTCAGGGCGGTATTTCAAGGTTGGCTCCACACGAGCTAGCGCCCATGCTTCAATGCCTCCCGCCTATCCTACACAGCACTCTCCTAATACCACTGCAAAGTTGCAGTAAAGGTTCATAGGGTCTTTCCGTCTGACCGCGGGTACCCCGCATCTTCACGGGGAATTCAATTTCGCTGAGCCGATGCTGGAGACAGTGGGGAAGTCGTTACGCCATTCGTGCAGGTCGGAACTTACCCGACAAGGAATTTCGCTACCTTAGGACCGTTATAGTTACGGCCGCCGTTTACCGGGGCTTCAATTCAGTGCTTGCACACCTCCTCTTAACCTTCCGGCACCGGGCAGGCGTCAGACCGTATACGTCGTCTCTCGACTTCGCACAGCCCTGTGTTTTTACTAAACAGTCGCTACCCCCTCTTTTGTGACACCCAACCATGGTTGCCCACCATTGGGTCTTGCTTATCCCGAAGTTACGCAAGTAATTTGCCTAGTTCCTTCAACATCGTTCTCTCAAGCGCCTTGGTATGCTCTACCAGTCCACCTGTGTCGGTTTAGGGTACGGTCTATACGCTGGAGCTATTTCCTGGAATGCTCAAAAAGCCCGGTCAATCCAATAAGACCGAACAACATCTCGCATTCGTCACTTCCAGCAGGCACAGGAATATTCACCTGTTTCCCATCGACTACGGCTGTCGCCCTCGCCTTAGGAGCCGGCTCACCCTGCGCGGATTAACCTTGCGCAGGAACCCTTGGACTTACGGCGACACTGTTTCTCACAGTGTTTGTCGCTACTCATGTCAGCATTCGCACTTCCGATACCTCCAAGGCCTCTCACGAGTACCCCTTCACAGGCTTACGGAACGCTCCGCTACCGCGTGAATATAAATATTCACACCCGCAGCTTCGGTATGTGGCTTTAGCCCCGTTACATTTTCGGCGCAGGATTTCTTAATTAGACCAGTGAGCTATTACGCTTTCTTTAAAGGATGGCTGCTTCTAAGCCAACCTCCTGGTTGTTTTGGAATTCCCACATCCTTTCACACTTAGCCACAATTTGGGGACCTTAGCTGGCGGTCTGGGCTGTTTCCCTCTCGACGATGGACCTTAGCACCCACCGTCTGTCTGCCGTACAAAACTCTTCGGTATTCGGAGTTTGGTTAGGTTTGGTAAGTCTTTGGGACCCCCTAGCCCATCCAGTGCTCTACCCCCGAAGGTATACATACGACGATCTACCTAAATAGATTTCGCGGAGAACCAGCTATCTCCAAGTTTGATTGGCCTTTCACCCCTAGCCACAGCTCATCCCCGACTTTTTCAACAGGCGTGGGTTCGGCCCTCCAGTGGGTGTTACCCCACCTTCAGCCTGGCCATGGCTAGATCACTTGGTTTCGGGTCTTCTGCCCGCGACTGAACGCCCTGTTCAGACTCGCTTTCGCTGCGCCTACGCCTAACGGCTTAAGCTTGCCGCGAACAGAAACTCGCTGACCCATTATACAAAAGGTACGCCGTCACAGAACAATCTGCTCCGACTGCTTGTAGGCATCCGGTTTCAGGTCTTTTTCACTCCCCTTGTCGGGGTGCTTTTCACCTTTCCCTCACGGTACTTGTTCACTATCGGTCACCAGGGAGTATTTAGGCTTGGAGGGTGGTCCCCCCATGTTCAGACAGGATTTCACGTGTCCCGCCTTACTCAAGTCCCTATTCAGATCCTTCACATACGGGGCTATCACCCATCTCGCCGGAGTTTCCAATCCGTTCTGCTAAATCAAAA
>CBDDMJ010000002.1:977500-1195694 GCA_965231175.1 Acetobacteraceae bacterium
CTCGCCGAACGATGCAGCATCTCGGCAAATCGTCCCGCCTCTGTATCGGTATTCAACATCCTCTGTCTCCCATGACAATTACAGGTTGATGTTTGCCATAGAAGGCAGGCCGGAAGGAAGTATCTTCTTTTTGTGAACAAAAAGAAGCAAAAAAACTTTATAAATCTGGGGTTCGGGCAGAGCGGCCAAGGTTCCGTGCGCAAAGCGCATGGAATGCCGCGGAGGGGTTGTCAGCATACCGCCCCATGGCTTGGCGCCCGCCTGCTTGCCTAATGCGCCACCCACCCGCCGTCGATGGAAAGCGGCACGCCGGTAATCGTCTGCGCGCCATCGGAGCATAAAAACACGGCCAACGCGCCAATCTCTTCAGGCGTCGAGAATTTATGCATTGGCTGCGTTTCCGACAGCATGGCTTTCTTCTCGGTCTCGACATCGGTGCCGTTCTGCTTGGCGCGATCTTCCAGCTGTTTTTCCACCAGCGGCGTCAGCACCCAGCCCGGGCAAATGGCATTGACCGTTACACCGTCATTCGCCGCCTCGATCGCCGCAACCTTGGTGGCACCCACCACCCCGTGCTTGGCCGCCACGTAAGCCACTTTATGTGGGCTTGCCACCAGCCCATGGGCCGAAGCGATATTGATGATGCGGCCCCATTTTTTTGCCTTCATCGCCGGCAGTGCATATTTCATGCCGTAAAACACGGCTGAAAGATTGATCGAAATGATCGATTCCCATTTCGCTTCCGGAAAGTCTTCGACCGCGGCGGTAAACTGTATCCCGGCATTGTTCACCAGCACGTCCAGACTGCCGAAATCTGTTTGCACTTTCGTAACGAGTGCCGCGACCTGATCCGGCTTGCTCAAATCCGCACCGTCATAGCCCACTTTAACACCGAATTCCGCTGCCAGCTCACCCCGCAGCTTTTCAATCTCGCCGGCATCGCCAAAGCCGTTCAGCATGATACCCGCTCCCTCGGCCGCCAGCGCACGGGCAATGCCAAGTCCGATACCGCTCGTTGAACCAGTAACGAGTGCAGTTTTACCGTTTAACGCCATGTTTTGGTTCCTTTTGTTCAGGCCAGATAGTCATGCAACACCTTGCCGTAAGGCAGAGTCAAATCCGCGCACAGATGCTGGCCGTACAGGATTTTGCGCACCGGCAAATCCGCCAGGCGGCAATTCGCATGCGGTACCAGATGCAACCGCGCCGCACCGGTATAGGCGAATTTCAGGTCGATATCTTCCAGATGATATCCCACCAGCTGGGCAATCTTGGGCGAGCCATCGACATCGGGAATAAACTTCAGATTGACGTTGAGTTTTTTCATGCCGTTGACGGTTTTTTCAGGGTCTATCTTGGTCTGTTTATAAACCATGGTCCCCAGCGCCACACGCTCATCATCGTAATGCAATGTGCCGGTCAGCGTATCATGGATCGTCTTCAGCCGCGGTATGCCGTATTTTTTTGGAAACCCCCAGATCTCCCGCCCGCCCGTTGTCGGCGGTTCATCATCCAAATACATCATACAGCTGTAATTACATTTCACGCCGTTATAGGTCGCGGCAATGCCGCAGCCACTCTCCTGATAATCGCCGAAACCCGAGGAATCCGGCATTTTCATCCATTCGAAATAGACATCATTACCATCCGGTTCAAGCGGCTCCGGCAGCATCGCCCGTATCACCTCGGGATCGGTCTCATAATGGATCAGCAAATATTCCCGGTTGATGAATCGAAACGGCCCTTTCGGATAGCTTGGACTTGCCAGAGGCATTGAAGAGGCGTTCAAAATTTCGTCACGGGTCATGCAAAATCTCCTATGGTCAGGGCCAATTAACCTGATTTACCGGCAATGGTATATGATGTTTCTGTCACCAACTTGTCGCCCTCAGTTGCTTGTCTGGCTTTACATCCGGATACACTCTATATCTATAACGCTTTGGAGACATTTATGGACAGCCAAACGCCCGCCGCCGACACCGCCCGCGCCGGTGATCCTGCCCCCCGCACCGGCCACCCCCATGGCTATGACGGGGTGGGCCTGGTCCTGCAGGGCGGCGGCGCACTTGGTGCTTATCAGGCCGGCGTCTACCAGGCTTTGCATGAGGCCGGGTTGGAGCCGGACTGGGTCGTCGGCGTCTCGATCGGCGCCATCAACTCTGCCATCATCGCCGGCAACCCGCCGGAGAAACGCCTGGAAAAGCTCGAAGAATTCTGGAATACCGTCACCTCGAGCGACCCTTATACAATCTGGCCGGAAGGCGACACCGCCCGCAAGCTGCGTAACTCCCTCTCGGCGATGAACGCCATGCTGTTCGGCCAGCCCGGCTTTTTCAAGCCGAACGTGCAAAACGGCTGGCTGGCCCCGCGCGGCTCCAAAATGGCGACCGCGCTGTACGACACCTCGCCGCTGCATAAATCCCTCAAGAAACTGGTGGATTTCGATCTTATCAACAATACCGGTAAAATCCGCTTCGCCGTCGGCGCCGTCAACGTTGCCTCCGCCAATTTCGCTTATTTCGACAACGCCAATGAAGCCATAGCGGTCGAACAGGTGATGGCCAGCGGTGCCCTGCCGCCGGCTTTGCCGATGGTGCGCATCGGCTCGGATTATTACTGGGATGGCGGCCTGGTTTCCAACACACCGCTCCAGCATCTGCTGGATAATTGCGGTTCGCAGAACATGCTGGTCTTCCAGGTCGATCTGTTCAGCGCGCGCGGCGAAATCCCGCGCGACATGCCGGAAGTGCTGTCCCGCCAGAAGGATATCCAATACTCGTCTCGCACCCGCATGACCACGGATTACTTCATGCGCACGCATAAACTTAAGCAGGCCTTGTACGAAGCCCTCTGTCTGGTGCCGGAGGAGCGTCTTTCGGAGGCCCAACGCCAGCAGAGAGTAGAGCTTGCCTCCCTGCCGGACGTTAATATCATGCAGTTGATCTACCGGCAGAAAGCCTATGAAGGCGACGCTAAAGACTATGAATTCAGCCGCCTTTCCATGAAAGACCATTGGCGCAGCGGCTATCAGGACACCAGCAACACGCTGCTGCGCAAGGAATGGTTTAAAACCGCCACTGGTGGCGATGGTATCCACAGTCACGACATCCACCAAATCCGTGACTGACCCAGCCGGCTGATACCATGCCGAGCTGGCAGGCCTATCTCCTCGACCCCATCATCCGCTTTCAGATCAAGCGCCGCCTTGGCGCCGCCCGCACCGCTACTGCCGCGCGCGCTGCCACCGGCCAGCCCTTGCGCCCGCTGCCCGGCGCGCGCTTCACGCCCGCGACCATCGGCGGCATCCCCGGCGAATGGGCGCAATCCGGCGGCATTGCAGCCGGCACATTATTATACCTGCACGGCGGCGGATATCTCTCCTGCAGCCCCGTCACCCACCGCCCGATTACCGGTGCCTATGCCAACCGCGGCCTCAAAGTCTTCACCCCGGACTACCGCCTGGCTCCGGAACACGCCTTTCCCGCTGCCGTCGACGACGCCCTGGCCTGCTACCGGGCGTTACTCGCCACCGGAATCCCGCCCGAACAATTCGTCATCGGCGGCGATTCCGCCGGCGGCGGCCTTGCCCTCGCCACTCTGCTCGCCGCCAAAACCGCTGGTCTGCCCATGCCCGCCTGCGCCCTGCTGTTCTCTCCCTGGACCGACCTCGCCGCCACCGGCCCCTCGCTAAAAACCAACAAAACCCGTGACGCCATGTTAAGCCCAGACCATTTGTTCGCCGGTGCGGCTGCCTATCTCAACGGCGCCAGCCCCACCGACCCCCTGGCCTCACCGCTCTACGGCGACCTCGCAAACCTGCCCCCCCTGCTCATCCAAACCGGCGAAACCGAGATCCTGCTCGACGATTCAACCCGCCTCGCCAACCTCGCCACCGCCGCCGGCGTGCCCGTCACCCTCACCCTGTGGCCCAAAGTCCCGCATGTCTGGCAACTTTTTCAATCCTTCCTGCCGGAAGCCCGCCAGGCTCTGGACCAGGCAGCGGATTATGCAAAAGCCCGGCTGAAAGGGTAAGCAAGCACTTCTTTTTGTGAACAAAAAGAAGCAAAAAAACTTTGTGAGTTTGGGTCCGGGGGCGCCGGCTGCTAAACATCAAATGTCCAGCATAAAGTTTATGCTTGGGTCCGGTGGCGTTGTCAGCATCACGCCCATGCCCCGAGCATTCCAAAAGTTTTTTGCTGCTTTTTTTCAAAAAAGCAGTCCTTCCCTTGCCTTCCTTCGCCACCCCTTGTAAGCTCCCGGGCTTCGCTGCCGGTCGGGATCGGCGGCTTTATTGTTTATGGAGCGACCACGGTGAAAGCCAATATTCATCCGGACTATCATGAGGTCAACATCATCATGACCGATGGGACCGAGTTCAAGACCATGTCCTGCATGGGCAAGCCGGGCGACACTCTGCGTCTGGACATCGACCCGAAATCGCATCCGGCCTGGACTGGCGTGCAGCGTATGGTGGATTCCGGTGGCCAGGTGGCGAAGTTCAATAAAAAATTCGCCTCGATCGGTTCACGCAAAAAATAAAAACCTATTCCGCGTGAGTTTATAGGCATTAGCCTAGGGTTGCGTAAGGGGGAGACAAAAAACGAAATTTTTGCGTCTTCACCAGCCTGAACAGTAGAAAATCTTTATTTTTCTCTTGTTATTGATTTAAATAGAAAAATCATCTTCTTAAGGGTGATGATCCCTTTGGCTCTAGACCCTGCGCAGACGCGTCTTGCCATAACCGGTAACGGTGATCTGGCACTGCGCCGTTTGGCTGCTTTGCGTGCAGCCGGCGCAACCGATGTTGTTTTGTTTGCCGATGCGCCCAGCGCCGCGCTGGTTGCTGCCGCCGGTGCTTATCTGCGCCCGCATCTGCCGGCGGCCATCGATCTATCGGCATTGCATGTTTTGTGGATCGCCGGTCTGCCGGAGGACACCGCTGCCCGCCTTGCCATGGCGGCACGCGAACAACGGGTTCTGGTGAATGTCGAGGATCGCACCGAATATTGTGACTTCCATTCCGTCGCCGAAGTCCGCCGTGGCGACCTGCTGCTTACCATCTCCACCAACGGTGCCGCCCCCGGCCTTGCGGGCGCCATTCGCCGCCATCTGGAGACCTGCTTTCCCGCCGCCTGGGCGGACCGTGTCGCCGAAATCACCGCCCTGCGCACGGCCTGGCGGCAGGATCGTGTGCCGATGGCGGAAGCCGCCAAACGCATCGAGGCCGTGGTCGCGGCGCGCTGTTGGCTGTCCTGCCCGCAGCCCCAATAATCCTCAAACTCCCAAGGTCTTCAAATGTCTAAACTTCCCCTCACGGCGCCCTTCGCGCCGGAACAGATCGCCGCCCTCGACCAGGTGATCGGCAGCACCTCGGTGGTGCAGCGCGCCTGGCTGTCCGGCTTTCTTGCCGGGCTGGACGCCGCAGAGACCAATACCGCCGCCATCGCCCCCGCCGCCCCGGCCGCCGACAAACCCAAGCTGCTGATCCTGTATGCCACCGAATCCGGCAACACCGAGGCTTTGGCTATCAAAGCGAAGCAGGATGCCGCCAAGCGCGGTTTCGCCGCCAAGGCGCTTGACATGGCCGATGCCACCATGGACTCGCTGAAAGCCGCCGGCACCATCCTGGTGATCGCCGCCACCTGGGGCGACGGCGAGCCGCCGCAGCGCGCCGCGCCGTTTTATCGCGCGCTGTTGGCGGACACCGCTCCCAGCCTCGACGGCACCTCCTATGCCGTGCTGGCTTTGGGCGATTCCTCCTACGCCCAGTTCTGTGAAACCGGCCGCGTCATCGACGACCGCCTGGCAGCGCTTGGTGCCAAACGCGCTGCCGACCGTCTGGACTGCGACCTCGACTATGAAGCGCCGGCCAAAACCTGGCTCAGCGCGACGCTCGACCTGCTGGCACCCCAGGATGCCGGCTCGGTCATCCATGTGGATTTCCAGAAGCCCGCCGCCGCCAGCAAAACCGCACCCTTCACCGCCGAAATCACCGCGCATCACAAACTCACCTCGGAACGCGCCGATGGCGAGACCTACCACATCGAACTCTCGCTCACCGGCTCCGGCATCACCTATGAGCCTGGCGACGCCCTCTCGATCATCCCGCAAAACGACCCCGAACTGGTCCACGCCACCCTGCGCGCGGTTGGGCTTGAAACCGACGGCGCCCTCACCGATGCCGCCATCAGCCGCTACGACATTACCACACTGACCGCCAAACATATCAAGGATTACGCTACTCTCACCGGTGACAAATCCTTGGGCGCGCTCGCCGAAGACCCCGCGCGCCGCGGCGAATTCCTCGCCGGCCGCCAAATCATCGACCTCCTGGAAACCTTCCCGCACCAGCTTACCGCCGAACAGTTCGCGGCACTGCTGCGCCCTCTGGCGCCGCGCGCCTATTCCATCGCTTCCTCACAGAAGCTGGTGGAGCAGGAAGCCCATCTCACCATCGCCCGCCTGGCGTACAACAGCGCCGGTCGTGCCCGCAAAGGTGTGGCCTCAACGCTGGTATCGGACTACCGCAAATCCGGCGATACGCTGGATATCTTCGTCAAGCCCAACCCGCATTTCCACCTGCCGAAAGACCCCGCGATACCGCTCGTCATGATCGGTGCCGGTACCGGCCTCGCCCCGTATCGCGGCTTCCTGCAGGACCGCGAAGCCACCGGCGCCACCGGTGATTCCTGGCTGATCTTCGGCCATAAAAACTTCCTGTATGATTTTCTCTACCAGCTGGAAATCCAGGACTGGCTGAAATCCGGCACATTATCGCGCCTCGACCTTGCCAGCTCCCGCGACCAGCCGGAAAAACATTACGTGCAGCATGTCATCTGGCAGCAGCGCGACCGCCTGCTCGCCAAACTCGCAGATGGCGCCACGCTGTATCTGTGCGGTGATGCCAAGCACATGGCCCGCGATGTGGACGCAACGCTGGTCCGTATTCTCTCCCATGGAAAAAACCCTGCCGAAGGTCAAGCTGCATTGGACGCGCTGATCACCGCCGGGCGCTATAAAAAGGACGTTTACTGATGCTGGATCTATGCGAAACCGCTGCGGCCGGGACCGTACTCGAAGCCACCATTCACGGCCGTTTCCCGGGCTCGATCGCGCTGGTCTCCTCCTTTGGCACGGAATCCGCCATCCTGCTGCACATGATCGCCGGCATCGATAAGGCCACTCCGGTCATCTTCCTCGATACCGGCAAACTATTCGCCGAAACCTTGGCCTATCGCGACGAACTGATCGCCCGCCTCGGCCTCACCGATGTCCGCAGCATCCGCCCGGACGCCAAACAACTCGCCGCCTACGACCCGGACGGCACGCTCTGGCAGCGCGATGTCGATCTATGCTGCGCGCTGCGCAAAACCAACCCGCTGGATGCCGCCCTCGAAGGCTTCACCGCCTGGATCACCGGCCGCAAACGCAGCCAGGGCGGCAGCCGCGCCGAGATGAACCTGGTCGAGCCCGGCCCGGACGGCCGCACCACCGTCAACCCGCTGGCCTATTGGGAGGATGCGGATATCGAAGCCTATTTTGTAACCCACAACCTGCCGCGCCACCCCCTGCAGGCCGAGGGCTACACCTCCATCGGCTGCGCCACCTGCACCCTGCGCCCGCGCCCGGGTGAGGACAAACGCTCCGGCCGCTGGGCCGGCCTTGATAAAACCGAATGCGGCATCCACCTGCCACGCGCTGCCGCCGCCCAACACGCCTGAAAGCTGCCATGACCAAAGAGCCTGAGACTGCGCCCAAACTCGCGCATAATGAAACCATCAAAACCAACAGCCGCTACCTGCGCGGCACGCTGGAAGAAGGCTTCGCCGAAATCGCCACCGGCGCCATTTCGGAAGACGACCAGCAGCTGATCAAATTCCATGGCATCTATTTGCAGGACGACCGCGACCTCCGCCCGGAACGCGCCAAGCGCAAGCTCGACAAAGCCTATGCCTTCATGGCCCGCCTGCGCGTCCCCGGCGGCGTGCTTTCCGCCGCGCAATACCTTGCCCTGGACAAACTGGCCGATCAGCGCGCCAATCACACCCTGCGCCTCACCACCCGCCAATCCATCCAGTTCCACGGCGTCATCAAATCCAACCTCAAACCGGCACTGCGTCAGATCGACTCCGTCCTGCTCGACACCATCGCCGCCTGCGGCGACGTCAATCGTAACGTCATGTGCACCCCCAACGAATTCGCCTCGCCCGCCCACGCCCAGGCCGAACAGACCGCGCGCGACATCTCCAACCATTTGCTGCCGCGCACCCATGCCTGGCGCGAGATTTTCATCGACGGCGAACAGGTCACACCCGAAGCCGAGCGCGAGCCCATCTACGGCGCCACCTACCTGCCGCGAAAATTCAAAATCGCCATCGCCGTGCCGCCGCAGAACGATGTCGACGTCTTCGCTCACGACCTCAGCTACATCGCCATCACCGAAAACGAGGTTGTGACCGGCTACAATGTCGTCATCGGTGGCGGCATGGGTGCCAGCCATGGCGACCCTGAAACCTACCCTCTCACCGGCCACATCATCGGCTATTGCGCGCGGGACAACGCCGTTGCCGTCGCCGAAGCCGTGGTTACCACCCAGCGCGATTACGGCAACCGCTCCAATCGCCGCCGCGCCCGCCTGAAATACACCGTCGAGGATCGCGGCCTCGCCTGGTTTACCGGCGAAATCAACAATCGCCTCTCAGCCAAGCTCGAACCCGCCCGCCCCTACCACTTCACCGGCAATCACGACCTCATGGGCTGGCACACCGGCCCGGACGGCCTGCACCACCTTACCCTGTTCATTGAAAACGGTCGCATCGCCGATGTCGAAACCCGCCGTCTCAAATCCGCCCTCAAAACCATCGCTGAAAGCCACGAAATCTCTTACATCATCACCGCCAATCAGAACCTCATCATCGCCCGCGCCAGCACCGCCGCCCGCGCCGCCATCGAGGCCACCCTCGCCGCCCACAACATCCCGCTGCGTGCCTCGCCGCTGCGCGAAGCCGCCATGGCCTGCGTCGCTTTGCCAACCTGCGGCCTGGCGCTCGCGGAATCCGAACGCTACCTGCCCAGCCTCATCACCAAACTCGAAGCCCTGGCTGCCGCCCATGGTCTCGGCGAACAGCGCATCACCATACGCATGACCGGCTGCCCCAACGGCTGCGCCCGCCCTTATATCGCTGAAATCGGCCTCATCGGCCGCAACCCCGGCAAATATAACCTCCACCTCGGCGGTTCTGCAGACGGCTCCCGCCTCGCCCGCCTACACCAGGAAGACGCCGACGAAAACGCCATCCTTGCAACCCTTTCTCCCCTGCTGGCCAGTTACGCCAACACACGCGAACCGGCCGAAAGCTTCGGCGATTTCGTCACGCGGAGTGGCATTGCGTGACGCCAGGCAAGCACTGCTTTTTTGAAAAAAAGCAGCAAAAAACTTTTGATCCTCCGGGCCTCGGGCGCTGGCGGCAAAACGCCCCAGGCCCCAGAAATCAAAGTTTTTTTGCTTCTTTTTGTTCACAAAAAGAAGTGCTTTTTTAATGCCTATCTATCTGGTCGGTGCCGGCCCCGGCGATCCGGACCTCCTCACCGTCAAGGCCGCGCGCCTGCTCGCCGCTGCGGATATCGTCCTGCATGACAGCCTGATCGACCCCCGTATCCTGAACCTTGCAACGCACGCGATCCTTGTCGATGTCGGCAAGCGTTGCGGCAAGGTCTCCACGGCGCAAAGCGAAATCAATCGTCTGCTCTGCGAAGCGGCGCAGCGCCACGGCACCGTTATCCGGCTCAAAGGTGGTGATCCGATGATCTTCGGCCGCGCCACCGAAGAGCTCGCCGCCTTGGCCGCCTGCGATATCCCTTACGAAATCATCCCCGGCATTACCGCGGCCACCGCCGCGGCGGCGGTACTGGGTTTGTCGCTGACCCAGCGCCGGCGCGCCCGCTCATTGCATTTCATCACCGGCCACGGGGTCGATGGCCTGCCGGCGCACGACTGGACCGCCCTTGCCAGAACCGGCGGCACAATCGCCGTCTACATGGGCAGTCAGACGCTGCCGGGGCTTGCCACCCATCTCATCGAAGCCGGCATGGACCCGGCCATGCCTGCCCTTGCCGCCTACAGCATCAGCCTGCCGGCGCAGCACATCGTCCACGGCACCATCAGCAGTCTACCGCGCCTCGTGCAGCATAGCCCCGGGCCGGCCTTGCTGCTTATCGGCGAAACTCTGGCAGGGCCGGTCCATGAAAATTCGGCATTATCCATGCCGATCTTTCAAAATTCCGATTGGTCTTAAATAATTATTCTTGCTGGACTATTAAGCAGCTATAGTCTGTAACCTAAAACGAAATGGACTTTTCAGTGTTACACACGCAGGGCTGGGTGAAACGCCTCTCTGCCATCGCTCTTAAACCGCCCGGCGCCTCGAAATGGACGATTGCGGCATTAATTTTTGCCGCCGCCTTCGTTGTACGCTGGCTGTTCGGCGCCACCATAAACAGCATCTCCTTCGCCCCATTTGCTCCCACCATCATCGTCATAACCCTGATTTGTGGCTGGCAACCCGCACTTACGTGCCTGATCGGCGCGATAATCTGTATCTGGTATTTCCTGACCGTACCCCACGGATCATTCGCTCTCATCTGGCCCAGCCCTCTCATCCTGGGACTGGTCGCTTTCACCGGTGCCTTCGAAATCTTCATCGTTGAGGGTTTCACCCGCATGCTTGTCATCAACGCCCGCCAACAACAAAAACTCAACGACCTGATCCAGCAGCAGGACACGATGTTCCGCGAAATGCAGCACCGCGTCAGCAACAATATGCAATTCATCGTCACCATGCTCACCCTCGCCAAGCGCCAGCTCGGCCGCGGCGTGGATTCGGACGAAGTCTTCACCAACGCCATTATGCGCATCACCTCGATGGCACATCTGCACCGCAAACTGCACGACATCGCCAGCTATAATCGGGGCCTGCAGCCGATGCTCCAGGACATACTGACCGAACTCCTGGCCGGGCTCGATGTCGAAATCCGCATGAGTGTCGCCCCCGTCAGCATTTCGCTCGACCAGATGTCCGCTGCCGTGCTCATCGTCGTGGAGGCCGTCACCAACTCGATCAAATACGTCTACCAGCCAGGCCTCGGCACCACTCTGGACGTGCATCTGCGTGAGCTGCCCGGCAACCGGCTGGTGCTGATGATCCGTGACGACGGCCCCGGCAACACCGCCAGTTTCAATACCGTCAAAAGCCGCCCCCGCCTCGGCCTGCGCATCATGCAGGGCCTCACCATCCAGCTGCGCGGCAAACTCACCGTAAAAAGCCTGCGCGGCATGATCATCCGCGTTGAATTCCCGAAAGCCCAGGACGTCTTCATCTACGACCCCGACACGCAGGATGAAAAACTGCACAAGGCAGCGTAAACCCAGACCCAGACCCAGACTCAGCTCTAAGCTTCAAATCTTATCATCGTGGCGTACACCATGATCGCCAGCAAAGCGAAGCCGAGCATGGGCAGAAACATCGCCATGATACCAAAGCTGCCATAGGCTGCGGCGACAATACTGCTGCTGAGCAGGCCGATAAACATCTGAAACGAGGCGAGAATGGCGCCGGCGATGCCGGCGATCTGTGGCAGTGCCTGTAAAGTGCCGTGCGAAGCATTGGCGGCAATCAGGCCGAAGCCGGTGGCGCTCAGCACCAGCAAGCCGGCAATGCCCAGCATGGCATCGTGGCCGGTCAGGTTGAGCGCGATCATTGCGGTAATCGCGATCAGGTATATGGCAAAGCCCGCCAGCATGGGTATCTTGCCGGGTATCCCATTTTTGGCCAGCCGGCTGTTGATGTAGGCGCCGGTCATGATACCGCAGGAAGTGGCTGCGAAAAATATCCCGTACAACCGGGCCGAGGCGCCGAAATGCCCCATGAACACCAAGGGCGAAGCGGAGACATACGAAAATTGCACGCCGAAGCTCAAACCGTAGATCAACGCGAAGCCGAGGCCGATGCGGCTGGTGAACAATGCCTTGTATCCGCGAGCGACGCTGCTGAACATGGCGCCGGACCGGTTTATGTTTTTATGGGATTCCCGGTATCCGAAGGTGATGGTGGTGAGCAGCACGACGCCGCCGGCGGCAAGCAGGCCGTAGATGAGACGCCAGTTGCCGATGCTGAGGATCGCAGCACCTATGCTGGGCGCCAGCAATGGCGCCATGGAGCCAATCATTTGCAGATGCGAAAGTTTGCTGCGCGCGGTATGGCCCACGAACACATCGCGCACGATGGCAAACCCCAGGGAGGTGCCGGCGCCGGCGCCCGCACCTTCAAGAAATCTGGCAATCAGGAGAAGCTTTATCGAAGGTGCCAGAACGGCGGCGAAACTTCCCGCCGTATAAAGGGCAATGCCGAACAATAAAATCGGCCGCCGCCCATAACGGTCCGACAACGGGCCGTAGACCAGCGGTGTCGCGAGCAGGCCTGCGATGAACAGGCTAAGCGTCAGGCTGGCCTGAGCGGGCGTGGTATGCAGCGTGACAGCGATTTCGTGCAGAGCCGGCAGCCCCATGTCGATGGACAGCGGCGGCAGTGCGGCAAGGCCAGCCAAAAAAAACAGGAAGAAAATAGAGTTGGTGTTTGTCATGAGGGTTTATGAGCATGATTTGCGCGCAGCCGAAAGCCAATGCTGCGGTCAGAAGAACATGACATCCATCAATACGTAGATGGGCGTCAGCACGACGATCATAACGCAGGCATAGGCAAAAAATCCCGGCATGCGCACCCCCCGCCGGGCGGCGATTTCGCGGATCATCATGTTCGGCGCATTGCCGAGATAGGTCACCGGGCCGAAAAAAACCGACCCGGCGGCGATGGCGGTGAGCAGATGAGCCGGCGGAGCAGCCAGCTGGGCGGCACTGCCGCCGGCGGCTTCAAAAAAAATCAGATAGGTGGGCGCGGCATCCAGTATCGCAGAGGCGATGCCGGAGGCCCAGAACCACATGCCAAGATCAGCGCGGTTCAGCGCCGCGGTTTGCAACAACAGAAACACCGGTGCGATGGTGGCGAAGATGGCAAAAAACAGGATGGTGATCTCGCGCATCGCAGTCCAGGCGAAGCGGTTATGGCTGCGGATCGCGCGCGGCGTGAACCGCTCGGAAACGGCGATGCACAGGCCGGCCAGCACGGTCACCGCCGCCTGCTCACCCGGCATATGCAGAAAGCCGAGCCGCCACGTGCCCGGATGCCAGATGCCTTCCAGCGGAATCGCCAGCATAAGCAGCAGCAATAGGATTATATTCAAGGCACCGCGTATATGCAGAGGCCTGGCTGCCGGATCAGAATCCCGCTTTGCAAAATACCGGTCGAGGACAAAAGTCAGCGCCAGCACCGGTACCGCTACCAACAGGACCGGTAGACCAAGATGCGATAGCGGCCACAAGAACGGCACGCCGCGCAGGAACCCGACCAGCAACGGCGGGTCCCCCAAAGGCGACAACGCCCCCCCGGCATTGCCTGCCAGGATGATGAAAGCCAGCACCAGATGGCGTTTTTCATGGCGGTGCCCATTGGCGGCCAGCAGCGGATGGATCAACAGCAGGCTAGCGCCGATGGTACCCATGACGGCTGCCAGCACGGTGCCCAGGCAAAGCAACAGAAAATTGCCCCAGGGCCGCCCCCACGGCCCGCCGGCGATGAGAATGCCCCCGCCCAGCGCGTACAGCGCCAGCAGCAGGACGATGAAGGGCAGATATTCCGCCACCGTCACCTCCGCCAGCCCGCGCAAAGCCGCCGCGCCGCCGCCATCAAAGCCGGCAAGGATCAGCCCCAGCGCCACCCAGCCGCCGCTCAACAACGCCATGCGCCGGTGCCAGAAACGTGGAAACCAGCCCGGGAACACGGCGAAGCTCAACAATACCCCGGCAAACGGCAATACCGCGGTTAGTTGCTCCATAAGCCCAGGACCTCTAACTTACAGGCAACACCCATCAGTAAAGGTTTACACGTAAATGACCGATCCGCACCCGCCGGAATCACCGATCCACCTGGTCCATGACGAACATTTCTACGAGGTCAGCAACCCACGCTTCCTCGGCCTGCCAACCGGAGTCTGGATCGCCATGGTCGCCGCCGTAATCGGCACCTCCTTGGTGGCGTTCCGGTTTTTGCATGGATATGTCGAGACGCTGAAGTTTTAAGTTAAGTAAGGAAAGCGGTTCTTTTTTGAAAAAAGAACCAAAAAACTTTTGCCCTGGCGGGTCATTGGCGTTTGGCCTGCAAAGCCCCAGGCCCAGATTCATAAAGTTTTTTTGCTTCTTTTTGTTCACAAAAAGAAGTGCTCTCTTCTTATCTTAACCCTCGATTTCCTCCGGCGTCCGCAATGTCAGCGCCAGAGCGTGCAGGCCGGTTTCGAGTTCGCCGGCCAGGGCGGCGTTGACGGCGCGGGTGCGGGCGATGCGGGAGAGGCCTTTGAAGGCTGGTGAGACCAGCGTGATCGTGAAGTGGGTTTCGGCATTGGGTGTGAGGCCGTTGCGGGCGGCGTGGCCGGCGTGTTTTGCGCTGTCATCGCGGATTTCAAGGCGCAGCGGCATGAATTGCGCCGTCAATATTGCCGTCATCCTGTCATATCTGGCCGTCATAATGTCCTTAGCCTTGCCTGTTGCCAATCGCCCTGAGGTGGGCACATTAGGGTCATGACCGCGCCGCGCAAGCCAAAGGCCTATGCCCCCGACCCGAATGCGCCGGGCGGCCCTTGCGCGGTGCCTGGTTGCCCGCTGGCGGGGGATTATCGCGCCCCGAAATCCCGCAGCAATCTGCGCGAGTTCGATTGGTATTGCCTTGAACATGTACGGGCGCATAACGCGGCCTGGGATTATTACAAGGGTATGTCGCCGGGCGAGATCGAGGCGCAGCTGCGCGCCGATACGGCCTGGCAGCGGCCAAGCTGGCCGCTCGGCAGCCTTGGCCACAGCGCCAGCGAAGCGGCGGTGGAGGCGGAGCTGAGGGCGTTTCACTTTGGCGGCAAGGCAGCGCCACCCCCGGCTCCAGGTGCGCCGCCGGAGGTTCGAGAGGCGCTGGTGGTGCTGGGGCTGAGCTGGCCGATTGCCATGCCGGCGGTGAAGACGCGGTACAAGCAGCTTGCCAAGCGGCATCATCCGGACGCCAACGGCGGCGACAAAGCCTCTGAGGAGATGTTAAAAACAATCAACCTTGCCTATGCAGTGCTTCGTGCCAAACTACCGCAACGCGCCACCGAGACCGCCGCAGAATAGGAACCGACACGCTGATGAACAATATCGCGCCGATCGCCGAAGTTCGCCCGAACCCGACTTCGGTCATCAACCTGCCGGATGTCACGATCAGCGCGCGTGAGGCTTTCGGCATCGATAGCGGCATCGAGGTGCCCGGCTTCTCGGTGCGCACCGAACACGTGCCGGAGGTCGATACCGCCTACCGGTTCGATCGGGAAACCACACTCGCCATCCTCGCCGGCTTCGCCTTCAACCGCCGCGTCATGGTCCAGGGCTATCACGGCACCGGCAAATCCACCCATATCGAACAAATCGCCGCGCGGCTGAACTGGCCCTGCATCCGCGTCAACCTCGACAGCCATATCTCCCGCATCGACCTGATCGGCAAGGACGCCATCGTGCTGAAGGACGGCAAGCAGGTCACCGAATTCCGCGAAGGCATCCTGCCCTGGGCCCTGCAGCACCCCTGTGCCTTGGTATTCGACGAATATGACGCCGGCCGCCCGGATGTGATGTTCGTCATCCAGCGCGTGCTCGAGGTCGAAGGCAAACTCACGCTGCTCGACCAGAATCGCGTGATCCGCCCGCACCCCGCCTTCCGGCTGTTCGCCACCGCCAACACCGTCGGCCTTGGCGACACCACCGGCCTGTACCACGGCACTCAGCAGATCAACCAGGGCCAGATGGACCGCTGGAACATCGTCGCCACGCTGAACTACCTGTCGCACGCCGAAGAAGTGGCGATCGTCATGGCCAAGCTCGACATCAAACAAACCGACGCCGTGATGAAAAAACGCACCGAAAGCATGGTGGCCCTGGCCGATCTCACCCGCGCCGGCTTTATCGCCGGTGACATCTCCACCGTGATGTCCCCGCGTACCGTCATCACCTGGGCGGAAAATACCCGCATCTTCGGTGACATCGGCTTCGCGTTCCGCCTCACGTTTTTAAACAAATGCGATGAAGCCGAACGCAGTACAGTAGCGGAATATTACCAGCGCTGCTTCAACGAAGACATCTCCGGCACGTTGTTGACTCCGAAGCTTTG
This sequence comes from Acetobacteraceae bacterium, assembly GCA_965231175.1. Lineage (GTDB taxonomy): Bacteria > Pseudomonadota > Alphaproteobacteria > Acetobacterales > Acetobacteraceae > Acidocella. Next base: position 993,793 of record CBDDMJ010000002.1, read on the forward strand.
ATAGAAAAAGGAATCGGTTCTTTTTTGAAAAAAAGAACCAAAAAACTTTTGATCCTAATGGACATGGGGCGTGAGGCTGACAACGCCTCCGGACCCAGATTAATAAAGTTTTTTTGCTTCTTTTTGTTCACAAAAAGAAGTGCTTCCTTTCCTATTTCCTTCCCATGAGCAACGACCAAGGCAAAGCCGAGGAGTTCAAGCGCGCCACGGCGGGGGCGTTGCGGGCGATGGCGCAGACGGCGGATGTTCAGGTGGCGTATCAGCCGGGGGCGTCCAGCCTGTCGGGCAAGCGGGCGCGGTTGCCCACGCCATCGCGGGCGTTGCCGGCGCCGGAGGTGGCGCGGCTGCGGGGTGCTGCGGATGCGCTAGCGTTGCGGCTGCGGCATCATAATGACGATATCCATGCGGCCCGGGCACCGCAGTCGCGGGAGGCGCGGGAGGCTTACGATGCGCTGGAACAGGCGCGGGTGGAGATATTGGGGGCGGCGCATATGGCCGGCGTCTCCGCCAATTTGCGCGGCCGGCTGGGGGAGGCCTGCGAGGCCGAGGGGCTGAACCGCATGACCAAGCGGGATCAGCTGCCGCTGGTGACGGCGTTGTCGTTGCTGATACGCGACAAGATGGACCCCGAATCGGTGCCGGAATCTGCAAAGCGGGTAGTGGATTTATGGCGGGATACGCTGGGTGCGGCAGGCGAGGCAGCGCTGGCGGAGCTGGCTTCGGCCAAGGCGGATCAGTCCCATTACACCCGCGCGGCGCGCAAGCTGCTGGCAGTGCTGGACCTGGCGGAGGCAGAGGCCGAGGGGGCGGATGATCAGGACGACGGCGAGGATACCGAAGGCACCGACGAATCCGCCACTCAGGAGGATGTGCAGGACACGGATGCCGTGACGCAGCCGCAGCAGGAATCAGAACTGACGGCGCAGGCGGAACTGACCGAGGGCGAGCCGGCCGAGGGCGACCAGGACGAAGAGGATGAAGGCGACGACGACGCCGCCGAGGCCGATGAGGCACCAGCCGGGCCTCAGCCGCGGCGCAATGCCGCACCAGGCGATGAACATGGCGGCTACCGGGCGTTCACCCGCGCCTATGATGAGGAGATCGACGCCGAGGATTTATGCGATGCCGAGGAACTGGCACGGCTACGCCAGCAGTTGGACCAGCAGTTGCAGCACATGCATGCGGTGGTCGCCAAGCTCGCCAACCGGTTGCAGCGCCGCCTGCTGGCGCAGCAAACCCGCGCCTGGGAGTTCGATCTTGAAGAAGGCATGCTGGATTCGGCACGGCTGTCGCGCATCATCGTCGACCCGCTGCTGGCGCTGACTTACAAGCGCGAGCGCGACACCGAATTCCGCGACACCGTGGTGACGCTGCTGATCGACAACTCCGGCTCGATGCGCGGACGGCCGATTACCGTGGCAGCGATGTGCGGCGATATACTGGCCCGCACACTGGAGCGCTGCGCGGTAAAGGTGGAAGTGCTGGGCTTCACCACCCGCGCCTGGAAGGGCGGCCAATCCCGCGAGTCCTGGGTGCATGCCGGCAAACCGTTGATGCCGGGGCGGCTGAACGATCTGCGGCATATCATCTACAAAGCCGCTGACACACCCTGGCGGCGCGCCCGCAAAAATCTGGGGTTGATGTTGCGCGAAGGTCTGCTGAAGGAAAATATCGACGGCGAAGCCCTGCTCTGGGCCTACCGCCGTCTGCTGGCGCGGCCGGAACACCGCCGGATATTGATGGTCATCTCCGATGGCGCACCGGTGGACGACTCCACCCTTTCAGTGAATGCCGGAAACTACCTGGAGCGGCATCTGCGCGAGGTTATCCGCGATATCGAATCCCGCGACCTGGTAGAGCTGATCGCCATCGGCATCGGCCATGACGTCACACGCTATTACCGTCGCGCCGTAACAATCGTCGACGCCGAAGAACTGGGTGGCACCATGATGCGTAAACTCACCGAATTATTCGACGAAGATGAAGCCGATGCCTGGGCGCGCATCGCCGGACAAAGAGCAGCCCTTATTGCCTGAGCAGGGTTTCTCAAGATTACAGCAAAGGAAGCAGCCGCTTTTTTGAAAAAAAGCGGCGCAAAAAACTTCTTTGAGTCTGGAGCCGGGAGTTTGCAACACCAAAGGCCCAGATTGAAAAATCTTTTTGCTGCTTTTTCTTCAGAAAAAGAAGTGCTTCCTTAAGACTAACGCCTTCATCCTTCCAGGGCGAACACATTCCCCACTGTACCGAGATTGCCAGCCGCTGCGGCACCGACGATCGGGTGTTTCGAGGTAAAATATCCGATGTTGCGCGGCCCGCGATCAACGCTCACAAACACCTCGCGGTCCTCGAAGCCTTGCGCCAGTATGGTTATGAAAAAATCCTCGCGGGCTTGCGGATACACCGGTACGGTGATTTCGGCGAACGGGTTCCACCGGTTGATATCCTGAATGGCAGACTGGCTGCTGCTGGAAAGCGGGTGATAGATCAACCAGAAATTCACGCCGGCCGCAAAATCCCGTGCCGCCAGCTGGGTGTTTGGTATGCCGGTGGATGACACCCCGGTCTCCACGGTAATCGTCGCCGGCGCCTTCAACATCACCACCAGCCCGAGATAGTCTGCCGGCGGTGTCGCCGCATTGCCAAAACGCCCCGCGGTCAGCGCCCCCGGCGGCACCTGCAGCGGCGTTTCGGTCAGCTGCGGATGGTGGAACAGCAGAATTTGTTCGGCCTGCACCGGCGGCCGGCTGCCGGTTTTGAACCAGGCGATAAAATACCGCGTCAGCTCGTAATAGGCATAGCCGTGCAGCTCTTCGGGCATCACCGCGTGGTCTTCGGTAACGTCGTTCCAGGTCGTGATATAAACGATGCGGGCCTGCTCATCGATAGCCCGCCGCCATTGCTGGTAGTAGCCGGCAAACCCGAGTTTTTCATTGATCCGGCCGCCGGGATGCGGCCCTGCGGCGAACTGCCAGCGGGATTGAAAAAACGCCGGCATCGCGGGATAAACCAATTCCTTCCCCAGTTCCCTGGACAGGCCGGCGAGATCCTGCGCGGCCGCCGACAGGTCGCCGTAGGAGTCTTCCTGAAACTGCGTGACGGCGCTGGCATGGCTGCGGATGGCGGCCTTGAGTCGCGCGATCACCGGGCTTTGACTGGCCATATCCTGCAAGTAGGTAGTCTGCTGAATGAGGAAAACATCCTGCGGGCCGCCAAACCGCTGCAACAACAAGTCGATCTCATCATCCGGCGTCACGGTGTCATCCAGCGGGCGGGGCGTCCAGCTATGCAGCGCGTATTTACCGTCGATCTGCAAAATCACGTCGCGATAATGCGCGGCCAGCTCGTGCCAGGTGTCGAGAAAGCCCTGCCAGCGCGCCGCCTCGATGCCGCCTTTGTTCAGCATCAGCGTAAAAGGCACCAGCTTGAAACCGGCCTGCCGCGCTACCTGCCAATACGCCCAGTAGACATCCGTGAACTGGGTGTGAAAGCCATGGGACGTATCGCCGAAGCAAAAGGCGTCGATGCCGATGGCCTGAGCCATCCGGATGTCGAAACGTGCATAGGCGGCCGGGTCTTTGATCAGGCGAACATAATCAGGCAGCAGGCGGGTCGGGTAGTTCAGCCCGGAGGTAAAGGCGAGATTTTTGAAAATCGGATTTGCCGCGGATTCGACCTGGCGCGCCGGATAGCCCGGCGCATAGGCCTCGCAAATCACAATGCGCCCGGCCCCTGGTGCAGCGGCATCAGCAACCGGCTCCGCTACCGGCTGCGCTGCCGGGTCCTGCGGCAATGCCACGCTGCTCATCAACAATGCCGTCAGCCGCACGAAGATACGACGATCCATTGGTTTGGCATCCTTATCCAGTATACCGCCCGTAGGAGGAGATGATCTAGAATGCGGTTATGGCGGAGTAGCATAGCATGACACAATCTTCAGCAAGCCAGATTTCAGCAAACCAGAGCCTGCCGGACGCCGGCGCGCTCACCGGCATCAAAGTCTTTGACCTGACTCGGGTGCTCGCCGGCCCCACCTGTGTGCAGATGCTCGCCGATCTCGGCGCCGATGTCATCAAGATCGAAAAGCCCGGCACCGGCGACGACACAAGGCATTTCACCCCGCCGGTCATGCCGGGCACCAGTGAAAGCGCGTATTTCGCCGCCGCCAACCGCAACAAACGCTCCGTTACGCTCGACATCGCACAGCCTGAAGGCCAGCGCCTGGCCCACGGCCTGATCGCGCAATGCGACATACTGGTCGAGAACTTCAAATGCGGCGCCTTAGCGAAATACGGCCTGGATTACCCGGCCCTGCACGAAAAATTTCCAGGCCTGATCTACGGCTCCATCACCGGCTTCGGCCAGACCGGCCCTTACGCCCCCCGCCCCGGCTATGACAGCGTGATCCAGGCGATGGGCGGCGTGATGAGCCTGACCGGCGAGCCGGATGGGTTGCCGCAAAAAACCGGCGTGCCGATCGCCGATCAGTTCGCCGGCTTGTATGCCTGCATCGGTATTCTGGCCGCACTGCGCTATCGGGAACGGACCGGTATCGGCCAACAGATCGATATCAGCCTGCTCGACGCCAACGTGGCCTGGCTCGCCAACCAGGGCATGAACTATCTCGCAACCGGTGAAAACCCGCAACGTCTCGGCAACCAGCACCCCAATATCGCGCCCTACCAGGTGTTCGAGACCGCCGACGGCGCGATCATGCTCACCATCGGCAACGACCCCACATTCATGCGCTTCTGCAACAATTTCGGCCTGGAACACCTGACCGTGGACCCGCATTACGCCAGCAATGCCGCGCGCGTCGCCCACCGCGCCGCCCTGGCCGGGCACCTGACCCCGCTGTTCAAGCAACACGGCAAAGCCTGGTGGGCCGAGCAACTGCAAGCCCATAACATCGGCTACGGTCCGATCAACCAGCTCGCCGAATTGTTCGCCGACCCGCAGGTCCAAGCCCGCGGCGACGTCATCGAAATGACCCACCCCAGCGGCGCGGTGATGAAGCTGCTCGCCAACCCGGTACGCCTGTCAGAAACCCCGGCAAGCTACCGCCTCGCCCCGCCAACCCTCGGTGAACACACCAACACCGTATTGCAGGACTGGCTCACCCTCGACGCCGCCGAAATCGAAAGACTACGCAGCGCGAAAATCATTTAGGAAAGTCAGTAAGCAAACAGAAGCTTTTTTGAAAAAAAGCTGCGCAAAAAATTTTTATGAGTCCAGGATTTGGGCGTGGTCAGCCGAACGCCCCAAGCCCAGCATAATATTCCGCCAGGTCAGAGGCGTTATCGGCATCACGCCCATGCCCCAGAATTCCAAAAGTTTTTTGCGCAGCTTTTTTTCAAAAAAGCTGCTGCTTGCTTCTAACCCCCACCACCGCTGCGTTTGCCCAGCGCGGAGGGTGTATAGCCGAAGCGGTTTTTGAAGCTGCGGCTGAAATGTGAGGAGCTGTTGAAGCCCCAGGACAGTGCCAGTTCGGTCATCGAGCGGCTGCCACCGCTGGCGATTTCGTCGCGGCATTTTTCGAGGCGGGAGGCCCACAGGTATCCGGTGATGGTCAGGCCTTCCTCGGCGAACGACAGATGCAGCAGGCGTTTGCTGCAGCCGAGGGTTTTGGCAAGCCCATCTATGGTGAAATCCGGATCGCGCAGGTTCATCTGGATCAAGCGTTTGATTTCGCGTCTCATGCCGGCGCGCTGCGAGTTTTGCGGCTCGGTGCGGTGTGTCTGGTGGAGTGAGAGCCGTACCAGGTGCAGGATCGTCTCGGCCAGTGCGGCCTCATCTTCCGCGGGGACATCGGTTTCATCGATCGCCGCGTGCAAAAACCGCGTGGCCAGCCGCAGCAGGCCGTCCGGCTTGCCGGCCCATAGCAGCGGCGTCTTATCGAAATGGATGCCGCTCAACAATGCTGTTTCCTTGGGGATGGCAACCACCAGATGGCGGCTGGTATCCGGGTTGAGCACGACATGCGGACAGGAGACATCATAGGTCAGGCAGTCACCGGGGTTGAGCGTCAGATCGCTCCCGCCCTGCTGGTAGATCGAGACGCCGCTCAGCTGATAGACGATTTTGATAACCGCTTTGCGGACATCCGGCCCGGCTTCGCTGGCTTTCACCACGCGGTGCCGCGAGGTCTCGATGTCGCACAGCTTCAAACCGCCGAGCTGCGCCAGCTTGATCCTGCCGTCCAGGCTTTCAGCGCCGTAGCCATCGGTCTGCAGCCCGCTGCACACATGGCCGAGCGCTGCGGTCCAGTAATTGATCCGTTCGGTGCGGGCGACTTCGGCCGTTCGTAGCTGGATACCGCCTGGCATTTTTATCTTTCGCTGTCCCGCCAGCCTTATAGGCCGAACCCGCCAGCGGCGCCATAATCCCGTAGCGCGGCGCCGCGGAGGCCAATTATGCGCTTTCAGGCAAAACCGCTTCCCCGTGGGGCAGGCGCGTGCTGCGGCAAGCCGTTACTCTGCCATCGCCAGAGACATCCTGGTCAAGGCGGCATGTCGCTGCCGCGCAATCATATGGGAGCTAAACATGGCTGACACCATTTCACTTCATCCGGCCATCGATCACGGCTTCAAGCCGGGTTCCGACAATTTTTCCGGCGGCACGCTGCATTGCAAATGCGCGACCGACCCGGTCGAGGTCACCATCTCGGCGCAGACCGCGCATAACCACGCCTGCGGCTGCACCAAATGCTGGAAGCCGGAGGGCGCGTTGTTTTCGGTCGTGGCGGTGGTGTCCAGAGACGCTGTGAGCGTCACCAAACACGCTGAAAAACTGGAAATCGTCGACCCCGCCGCCACCATCCAGCGCCATGCCTGCAAGGTCTGCGGCGTGCATATGTATGGCCGTATCGAGAACAAGAACCACCCGTTCTATGGCCTGGATTTCGTGCACACCGAGCTGTCCTCTGAGACTGGCTGGTCGGCGCCGCAATTCGCTGCCTTCGTGTCCTCGATCATCGAAGCCGGTGCCGATCCGGCCAATCAGGACGCAGTACGCGCCCGCCTTAAGGAGCTTGGCCTGGAGCCGTATGACTGCCTGTCGCCGCCGCTGATGGATGCCATTGCGACCCATGTAGCCAAGGCCTCCGGCGCACTGGCGGCTTAAGTTAGACATACGCCACTTGTTAAGCCGGCCGCGCGCGCTATCGTGGCCGGCGCCTCACTCAAGGATATAAATCATGGACGTTCGTGCAGCCGTCGCCTGGGCAGCGGGTCAACCCCTCACCGTCGAAACCGTGCAGCTCGAAGGTCCGCGCCACGGCGAAGTGCTGGTGGAAATCAAAGCCACCGGCATCTGCCATACCGATAAATACACGCTGTCCGGCGCTGACCCGGAGGGCCTGTTCCCGGCCATTCTCGGTCACGAAGGTGCAGGCATCGTCGTCGACGTCGGCCCCGGCGTCACCTCCCTTAAAAAGGGCGACCACGTCATCCCGCTGTACACGCCGGAATGCCGCAACTGTAAATCCTGCCTGTCGCGCAAGACCAATCTCTGCACCTCGATTCGCGCCACCCAGGGCAAGGGGCTGATGCCGGATGCCACTTCCCGCTTCTCGTTCAACGGCGAGCCGATCCTGCATTACATGGGCTGCTCGACCTTCGCGAATTACACTGTGCTGCCGGAAATCGCCCTCGCCAAAGTGCGGGAAGACGCGCCGTTTGATAAAATCTGCTACATCGGCTGCGGCGTCACCACCGGCATCGGCGCCGTCATTTACAGCGCCAAGGTGGAACCCGGCGCCAATGTCGTGGTGTTCGGCCTCGGCGGCATCGGCCTCAACGTCATCCAGGGCGCCCGCCTCGCCGGTGCGGACATGATCGTCGGCGTCGATCTCAACCCGGAGCGCGAAGCCCTGGCCCGCAAATTCGGCCTCACCCATTTCGTCAACCCGAAGGACCATGGTGCCGATCTGGTGGCGCATCTGGTGGAAATCACCAAAGGCGGGGCGGATTACAGCTTCGAATGTGTCGGCAATACCGAGCTGATGCGCCAGGCTTTGGAATGCTGCCATCGCGGCTGGGGCGTCAGCACCGTCATCGGCGTCGCCGCTGCGGGCAAGGAAATCTCCACCCGGCCGTTCCAGCTGGTAACCGGCCGCGTCTGGCAAGGCTCCGCCTTCGGTGGCGCGCGCGGCCGTACCGATGTGCCGAAAATCGTCGACTGGTACATGGAAGGCAAGATCAACATCGACGATCTCATCACCCATGTTCTACCGCTGGAGAAAATCAACAGCGGCTTCGACCTGATGACCTCGGGCGAATCCATCCGCAGCGTGGTGGTATACTGACCTTCGCTACGCGCTGAAAGGAAGCACTTCTTTTTGTAAACAAAAAGAAGCAAAAAAATTTTGATCCTTTAGGTCATGGGCGCTGTGCATTTCAAGCCACTGCTTCCAAAATCAAAGTTGGTGCTTTTTCAAAAAGCACTTCTTACCTCTACCCATTTGCCTTTTCTCAATCCTCGGGCGCGATCCGAACGCGCAGGCCGTCCAGCTGCTCCGTGAGCAAAACCTGGCAGGACAGGCGCGAGTTCGGCTTGCGATGTTCTGAGGAATCCAGAAGGTCGTTTTCATCCTGTCCCAACGGCGGCAAAACGGCATCGCCTTCGATATAGACATGGCATGTGGCACAGGCGCAGCAGCCGCTGCACAGTGCCAGAACTTCTTCGATGCCGGCGTCGCGTATATTGACCATCACGGAAATATCGGCTTTGCCATCGACGGAAATTTCGTCGCCCGCGCGCGTTACGACAACAAGTTTCGGCATTTATATCGTCTCCGGATTATGATTAAGAATGGCAACTTCAGATTACCGTGACTTGGCGTGCGATGACAATAAGTGAAACCGTTTCATGGTTTCCTTATTGTCTGAATCGTCTCTCATCTTTGATTTATCGCGGGCAGGCAATCTGAAAAACCGCTACGGCATGGGGCTTGGGCGCCAATGCCTCAGACCCAAACGAATAAAAAATTCTTGCTGCTTTTTACAACAGCCGCAACGCTTTGAAACCGTAATTGGCATAGCGTGCTGCCATGATTGTATAATCCGGCAGAGGGGCGGTGGTGAGGGCCACATCCTGCTGCGGTGGGAAGGGCGGCAGAGTTTTGATGACGGCGAGAGTCTGGCGGGCCACCGGGCCGGCGGGGTCGAACCATTGGATATGCGGGTACAGGGTCAGCAACTCCTGCAGCAGAAAAGTGTAATGCGTGCAGCCGAGCGCCATGGCGTCGATGTGTTTATGCGCGTCTGCGGCGAACAGGGGGGCGATGGCGGCTTTAAGGATATGCAGGTCAGCCGGGACGCCACGGAATTTGGCTTCCGCCATCGCAGCCAGCACCGGCGTGCCGTAGCGATGCACTGTGCAGCCGGCGGCGTAGGACTGGATGAGACGTTCCAAATACGGGCGCTGCACGGTGGCGGCGGTGGCGAGCACGCCAATCACACGGCTGCGGCTGGCGGCGGCGGCGGGCTTGATCGGCGGTACGCAGCCAATGAAAGGGCGCGGGAACTGGCGGCGCAGGGCGTCGAGCGCCACCGTGCTGGCGGTATTGCAAGCGATCACTATGGCTTGCGGATCAAGACGCTCGATAGCGGTGCCGATGAGGGTGACGATGCGGCGCGTGAGTTGTCCATCCGGCTTGTCGCCGTAAGGAAAGCCGGCGTTGTCGGCCAGGTAATCGATGGCAAGGCCCGGTTCCAATCGGCGCAGTTCCGCGACCACGCCGAGGCCGCCGATGCCGGAGTCGAACACGAGGAGGCTCATGGTGCCGTCGGTCCGCGCGCTACCTCAGCGGGCCGCCACAGGTGAATTACCAAACAGATCCGTCCTCAACGGCGAACTCCACATCCCGGTGAACATGGATGGACATCAGCACACCGAAACCTAACATCACCGCTGTCAGGGCCGAGCCGCCGTAGGAGATCAGCGGCAGCGGCACGCCACCGACCGGGATCAACCCCATCACCATCGACAGGTTGACGGCGCAATACAGAAAGAAATTGGTGCCGATGGCGAGCGCCACCAGACGGCCGTACTGATGCTTGCAGCGCAACGAAGTATAGAACGCCATGGCGACGATGCCGAACAGCAGTGCCAGTACCGCCATGCTGCCGATGAAGCCGAATTCCTCGGCGATGATGGTGAAGACGAAATCGGTCTGTTTTTCGGGCAGGAAATTAAGCTGATTCTGGGTGCCTTGGAGATAACCCTGGCCGGAAAATCCGCCGGAGCCGAGGGCGATTTTGGACTGGATGATGTTGTAGCCGGCGCCCAGTGGGTCGCTGCCAGGGTTGAGGAAGGTGATGATGCGGGCGCGCTGGTAATCGTGCAGGTGATGAAAGGCGATCGGTGCCACCACGATCACCAGCAGGATGACCGCGGCGAATTTCCACCAGCGCACACCGGCGCCGAGCAGCACGCTGGCGCCGACCAGAGCGACGATCACGGCGGTGCCGAGATTGGGTTCCTTCAAAATCAACGCCACCGGTATCAGGATAGCGGCCACCGGCGGGATGAGGAAGACCGGGTGGCCGACGCGCTCATGCCCGGCACGGTGGAACCAGGCGGCCAAAGCCATGGCCAGGAAGAGTTTCATCCATTCGCTGGGCTGTACCTGCACGCCCGCCACCATCATCCAGCGCTTGGCGCCGAGGCCGGTATGGCCGAACTTCATCACCACCAGCAGCATGATGAGGCCGGCGGCATAGGCCGGCCAGGAGAGCTGGGCGATCAGCCTGATATCCACCATGGCAATCGCCAGCATCAGCAGCAGCATGGCGAAAAAGCGGATGATCTGACTGTTGGCGTAAGGTGTCGCAGAGCCGCCGGCGGCGGAATACAAGGCAGCATAGCCGGTACCGGCTAGCAGACAGACGCACAGCACGAACAACCAGTTGATGCGCAGGAGTTTGGCGGCGATGCCCAAGGAGCGCTGCTTGAAGGGCCGTTGCAGGGAGAGCGTGTCGCTGTTCATGAAACGCTCGAGATCTGCAACGGTGTATCGCGCCCGGCGGGGTCGTTGGTGATGGCGTAGGTGATCAGGTCGCGCGCCACCGGGGCAGCGGATTGCGCGCCGAACAGACCGTGCTGGATGATCACGGCGGTGGCATAGCGGGGCGTATCCACCGGGGCGAAGCCGACGAACAGCCCGTTGGGGCGGTCGGCCCAGGCCATGGTGGCGTCGTTGAAGTTCTTTTGTTTTTCCGCGGCACTGTTGTCATGCACCTGGGCGGTGCCGGTCTTGCCGGCCATCTGCACGTTCGGCAGTTGCAGGCGCGAGGCGTAGGCGGTGCCGGCAGGGGTGTTCACCACCTCGAACAGGCCCTGGCGTATCAAAGCGAGATGGCGGTCGTCGATCGACAGGGCCGGCCAGTCATCCGGTGAGGACCCATCCTGCAAAGTGCCGCCGATCCGCCTTGTGATATGCGGGCCGACCGCGGTGCCGGTGGCAACCCGGGCAATCATGGTGGCCAGCGCCATCGGCGTGACCTGGGTGTAGCCCTGGCCGATGCCCTGCACCACGGTATTGCCGGGCCCCCAATACAGATGGCGGCTGCGCGCCCAGTCCAGCGTCGGCACCAGGCCGGGGGCGGCATTGGGCAGATCGAGGCCGAGATCGGTACCAATGCCGAGCTGCATCGCCATCGCCGCGATGCGGTCGACGCCGACGCCGAGGGCGACCTGATAGAAAAACACGTCGCAGCTGATCTGCAAGGCGGTGGTGAGGGTGATACTGCCATGGGCGACGTGATTGTCACACCAGAAGCGGTGCGCGCCGAGGTCGAAATAGCCAGGGCAGGTCAGCACGGTATCGGCGGTCAGCGAGCCGCATTCGAGGGCGGCCAGAGCGACCGTGGGTTTGAAGGTGGAACCGGGGGCGAACAGGCCGGAGATGGCCTTGTTTTGCAGCGGATGGGCAGGGTCGGCCATCCAACCCTTCCAGATATCGGCCGGCACCCCTTTGTCGAACAATGTGGGGTCGAAGGAGGGGGTGCTGGCCATCGCGAGGATTTCGCCGTTTTGCGCGTCCAGTACCACCGCCGCACCGGCCTGCGCGCCCAGGCGCTGATAGGTATAGGCCTGCAGCCCGGCATCGATGGCCAGCGCCACGGTCTGCCCGGTGGTACCGGGGTCATTGGCGACCTGGCGCACCACCTCGCCATGCACATTGGTTTCGGTCTGGATGAAACCGGGCAGGCCGCGCAGACTGTCATCCTGGGCAGCCTCGGCGCCGGCACGGCCGATGCGCATGCCGGGGAGTTTGAGCGTAGGATCGGCGGCGGCTTCGGTCTGGTCCGGGCGGGCGACATAGCCGACGCTGTGGGCCAGCGCCGGGCCCAGCGGATAGAGGCGGCTGGCGCCGGCCTCGACGATCACGCCGGGCAGGTTCGGGATGTTGACCTCGATCTCGGCCATCGCCGGCCAGTCCAGGAAGTCCTTCAGAAGCACCGGAATGTAATGCGGGCGATCGGCGAGGTCGGCGGCGATGCGGGTGCGTTCATCCGGAGAGAGTGGCACCAGCTGGCTGAAATTGTCCAGAACGGCTTGCGGGTCCGGGGCCTGCGCCTGCATGAACAAGGCGCGCCAGTGCTGCCGGTTACCGGCGAGGGTAACGCCGAAACGATCGGTGATCAGGCCGCGCTGTGGTGCGGTAAGGCGCTCGCTAATGCTGTTTTGCGTGGCGAGCATGGCGTATTTGCCATGTTCGAGTACCTGCAGCCGGTACAGCCGGGCGGCGATGGCGCCGAAAGCGATGAACTGCACACCGCCCAGCAAGATGGCGCGGCGGGAGAACACGCTGCGGCGCTGGATGTCACGGCGCATGATCGGTTAAGCCAGTTCCGCGGCGGCGGGGCCGCGATGGGCGCGGATGAACAGGGCGGCCAGCACCGGGTACAGGCCAGCGGCGGTAAGGCACTCGGCGCCGAGCGGCTGCACCGGCAGCATGGTGAGAGTGAGCAGGGACTGCAGCGCCCAACCGAGCCCGCAGAAGCCAGCGGCAAGGCCAGCGAAAACCATCCAGATCAGCCAGAAGCGCTGCGGCGCCAGGCGGCGGCGGGTTGCCAGCACGGCGCCGTGCACCAGCAGCAGCAACAGCGCCCACAGACCCGCCGGGGTCATGCCCAGCAGGTCCAGCAGCAGACCGGTGACGGCGACCACCGGGGCCGGCAAGGCCGAGGGGCGGTACAGCGACCAGAAGAACACGCAGGCCAAAGCGTAAGCCAGGCGCAGCTCGGCCTGGCCGGGCAGGCCGAAGGGCAGGCCGATGAACAGCAGGCCAAAGATGAGGAAGGTCGAAGGCCAGGCGAGCCGGGAGGCGGTATCAAGCCGGCGCCAGAGGCCGAACCGGCTGTGCATGATGCGAGGGCGTACCATGGCGGATCAGGATTTTGAGATAAGGTTAAAGCATGACTGACGTAAAGCCATCGTGCTCTAACGGGTTTTGAGGGTTTTGGCCGGCATCGGCGTCAGTGCCGGGGTGACGACAGGATAGGCGAACAGGCGCAACAGGCGCAAATCGTCGAGATCTGCGAGGGGCAGCACAACGGGGGTGTTTTCAGTGTCGTAATGCACGATGCCGACCGGCAGGCCCGGCGGAAAGGCGCCGCCGATGGCGCTGGTGAGAACGATGTCACCCTCGGCGGGAGGATGCGAACTGTCCCAATAGACCAGCGCGGGGTCGGCATCATTGGTGCCGGTCATCAAGGCGGCAGTGCCGTGCGCGCCGAGGGCTACCGGGATGCGGCTGTTGAGATCGGTGATCAGGAGGATGCGCACGCTGCGCGCCCCGGCTTCAACCACCCTTCCGGCCACACCGCGGCCGTCCATGGCCACGGCGCCAAGCAGGCCGGGGGCGCCGGGTGGCGTGACCGCCAGTACCGAACGGGCGTACACGCCGCCAAGATCGGCGACCACGGTGCCGGTATAAGCCGCCGGGGCATTGGGGGGCGTATAGTTCAGCTCCGCCGAAAGCTCCGTATTCTGTGCCTCCAGCGCCATCGCCACCGCCTGCCATTGCAGAAGCTTGGCGTTTTGCGAACGCAGATACGCATTGTCATGCGCCAGGGTGAACAAATGGCCGATCGCGCCGGTGCCGGTTTGCAAGGCTTCGACCGGGCCTGCCACCAGCTGGTAGGCCGGAGCCAAAGCGTCATCCAGAGCAACCCGTAGACGGTCACCTAAATTTTGGTCGGCACGGCCCACCAAAATCATGCCGAGCGACAGCAGCAGCATCACCGGCAAGGTGAGACGCGATAAAACCTGGCGCAACGGGACCGATAGCCTGATCACCGGATGATAATCTCCTATGTGTAGGTGTTATGGGGGTTTAGGCGGTTTTAAGCCGCAGGCGAAGGGGAAGTGAAGCACTTCTTTTTGTGAACAAAAAGAAGCAAAAAAACTTTATGAGTCTGGGCCTGGGGCAGAGCGGCCAAGCTTCGTGTGAAAAGCGGATGGAATGCTGCGGAGGCGTGGATAATAAAACGCCTCAGCCCAGCATAAATTTCCTCTGGGTTCGGAGGCGATATGCGCGTCCCAACCCATGCCCAGCAGGGCAAAAGTTTTTTGGTTCTTTTTTTCAAAAAAGAACCGCTTTCTTGCTTAATACATCGACGACAGCACGGTCCGCAGACGCTTGATTTCCTCCAGGGCGCGGCCGGTGCCGAGGGCGACGCATTGCAGGGGGTTTTCGGCGACCATCACCGGCAGGCCGGTAGAGACGCGCAGCACTTCGTCCAGGCGGTGCAGCAAAGCGCCGCCGCCGGTCAACACGATGCCTTTGTCGACGATATCGGCGGCCAGTTCCGGGGGCGTGTTTTCCAGTGCGACTTTGACGGCTTCGACGATCTGCCCGACCGGTTCGGCCAGGCTTTCAGCGATCTGGCGCTGCGTGACCTGGACTTCGCGCGGCACGCCGTTGATCAGGTCACGGCCTTTGACGAAGCGGGCCGGCCCATCGCCGGGGCCGTCCATCCAGGCCGCACCGATGTCCATTTTGATGCGCTCGGCTGAGCTTTCGCCGATCAACAGGTTATGGTTGCGGCGGATATGGGAGATGATGGCTTCATCCATCTTGTCGCCGCCGACGCGCACCGAGCGGGCATAGACGATGCCGCCGAGGGAGATGACGGCGACCTCGGTGGTGCCGCCACCGATATCCACCACCATCGAGCCGGAGGGTTCGGTCACCGGCAGACCGGCGCCGATGGCGGCCGCCATCGGTTCCTCGATCAGCAGGACCTTGCGGGCCCCGGCACTTTCCGCACTCTCCTGGATGGCGCGGCGTTCCACGGCGGTGGAGCCGGAAGGAACGCAGATGATGATGATCGGCGAGGCAAAGCCACGGCGGTTATGCACTTTGCGGATGAAGTGCTTGATCATCTCCTCGGCCACCTCGAAATCCGCGATCACGCCGTCCCTTAAAGGGCGGATGGCGGAGATGTTGCCGGGGGTGCGGCCGAGCATCTGCTTGGCTTCCTCACCCACCGCCAGAACATGTTTACGCCCCTTTACATCGGCGATGGCAACTACCGAGGGTTCAGCGAGGACGATGCCGCGGCCTTTGACGTAAACCAGGGTGTTGGCGGTACCGAGGTCGATGGCCATGTCCGCGGACATGATGCCAAGTATGCGAGCAAACATTCAGATCCTTCCATTGCCTGGCTTGAGGCGCGGCTTGTATCGATCATCCGCCAGGCGGCGGCCTCGGATACAGCCCGGCGGGTTGCCTCGCAAGGGCGTGAGCATGATGTGAACATGTGCAATGCCGCAATGCTGCCCTTTAGCCGCCCTTAAGTTGCGCTATATAGGGTCCAGGGACTCTTCAACCCAGAATTTACCATCACAAGGAGCTCGCCATGATTTCGAAATATATCGCCCCCGCTTTGCTGGCGCTGTCGTTGACAGCTTTGGCCGGATGCGGCGATTCACCGGGCCACCGGGCGTTGACCGGCGGCGCGATCGGCGCCGGTACCGGTGCGATTATCGGCTCGGTAACCGGCATGGGCGCCGGTACGGGCGCCTTGATCGGCGGCGGCGTGGGGGCGGTGGGGGGGGCGGCGACCAACCGCAACCAGATTAATCTCGGCAATTAACCTCGTGGCCCTGTTGGCCGGTGACAACTCTGTGTGCTACCGGGCGGCATGGCCGCACCCCTGATTGCCGTTCTGAACGGACCGAACCTCAACCTGTTGGGCGCCAGGGAGCCGGAGGTGTATGGCACCGGCACTCTGGACGACCTGGAAACCTTATGCGCCGAGACCGCCGAAGGTCTGGGGCTTGCCATCGATTTCCGCCAGACCAATGGCGAGGGCGAGCTGATTTCCTGGGTGCAGGAGGCGCGCGGCAAGGCGGTGGGAATGATCATCAATCCCGCCGGTTATTCTCATACCTCGATTGCCTTGATGGATGCGCTGTTGGCAATCGATATGCCGGTAATCGAGGTGCATTTGTCGAATATTCATGCCCGTGAGGCGTTCCGCAACCAATCCTATGTGTCGCGCGCCGCCCAGGGTGTGATTTGCGGACTGGGATTTGAAGGCTATAGGCTGGCGCTGATAGCGATTTCCGATATTCTGGAAGAAGATCAATGAGTGTTTCCTTCGACCCGGCAGCTTTGCGCGCGCTGGCGGATTTGTTGAACGAATCCGGGCTTTCGGAGATTGAGCTAGAAGAGGGCGGCAAGCGGCTGCGCCTGGCGCGGGTGATTGCGCCGGTGACGCTGCCCGTTGCGCCGGTTGCGCCGCTGGCGGCGGCAAGCCACCCCGCGCCGTTGGTGAGTGAACCGGCCATACCGGTCAGGGCGGACCCGGCGAAACATGCGGGCGTGGTAAAGAGCCCGATGGTGGGTGTGGCCTATCTTTCGGCCGAGCCAGGGGCGGCACCCTATGTCAGCGTCGGGCAGGCCGTGGCGGCGGGGGATACGCTGCTGCTGATCGAGGCCATGAAGACGTTCAACCAGATCAAGGCGCCGAAAGCCGGTGTGGTGACGCAGATACTGGTCCTGCCGGGAGCGCCGGTCGAATATGACGAGCCGCTCGTCATCGTCGAATAATCCACCCAACATGTTCAAAAAAATTCTGATCGCCAATCGCGGCGAGATCGCCTTGCGGATACAGCGGGCCTGCCGCGAACTGGGGATTGCAACAGTGGCGGTGCATTCGACCGCCGATGCCGATGCGATGCATGTGCGCCTCGCCGATGAAAGCGTATGCGTGGGGCCGGCGGCGGCGCGCGACAGCTATTTGAATATGCCGGCGATCCTCTCGGCCGCCCTGATTACCGGCGCCGAGGCGATCCACCCCGGCTACGGGTTTCTCTCCGAGAACGCGGATTTCGCCGAGATGGTGGAAGCGCATGACCTGGCGTTCATCGGCCCCTCGGCCACACATATTCGCATGATGGGCGACAAGATTACCGCCAAATCCACGATGGCGCGGCTCGGCGTGCCTTTGGTGCCGGGCTCGGACGGCGAGATCGCCACGCTCGAGGAAGCCTATGCGGTGGCCGATACCATCAAATACCCGGTGCTGATTAAAGCCGCCGCCGGCGGCGGCGGGCGCGGGATGAAGGTGGCGCAACACAAGGGCGAGCTGGAAGAGGCGTTCGTGGTGGCGCGCGCCGAGGCCAAGGCAGCGTTCGGCAATAATGCCGTGTATATGGAAAAATACCTGGACAAGCCACGGCATATCGAATTGCAGATCATCGCCGATGGGTTCGGCAATGTCGTGCATTTCGGTGAACGCGACTGCTCCTTGCAACGCCGCCATCAAAAATTGCTCGAAGAGGCTGGATCACCTGCGATTACCGCAGCACAACGCGATGCCCTGGGGGTGACGGTGACCAAGGCGCTGCAGGACATCGGCTACCGCAACGCCGGGACGCTGGAATTCCTGTACCAGGACGAGCAGTTTTCGTTCATCGAAATGAACACCCGGTTGCAGGTGGAACATCCCGTCAGCGAAATGATCTCCGGGATGGATCTGGTGTATGAACAAATCCGCATCGCCGCCGGCGAGACACTGGGCTATACGCAGTCGGACATCCACCTCTCCGGCCACGCCATCGAGTGCCGCATCACCGCCGAAGACCCGGAAACCTTCGCCCCGTCCCCCGGTCTGGTCAGCGTGTTCCACCCGCCGGGCGGCATGGGCGTGCGCGTCGACTCGGCCCTGTACGCCGGCTACCGCGTGCCGCCGCATTACGACAGCCTGATCGCCAAACTGATCACCTTCGGCAAAACCCGCGACGAAGCCATCGCGCGCATGCGCCGGGCGCTGCGCGAATTCGTCGTCTCCGGCATCAAAACCACCATCCCGCTGCACCAGAGGATACTGGAAGACGAGCGGTTCATCGCCGGCGATTATACGATCCACTGGCTTGAGCAATTTGTGGCGGAGACGGTTTAGGGGAGAAAGGAAGCGCTTCTTTTTTGAAAAAAAGAAGCAAAAAACTTTTGCCCTGCTGGGCATGGGTGGTGAAGCCGACAACGCCTCCGGACCCAGCATAAATTTAAGCGAGAGCATGGGCGTTATGCTGACCACCCCTCCGCAGTATTCCATACGCTTCGCGCACGGAACCTTGCCCGCTCCGCTCCAGGCCCAAACTCATAAAGTTTTTTTGCTTCTTTTTGTTCACAAAAAGAAGTGCTTTTTTAAACTTCCTGTACTTCGCAATCGCTGCTCTGCGGCTTTGGCGCGGTGTAGGTATAAACGCGGTTACGGCCGCCGTGTTTTGCATCATAGAGGGCGACATCTGCTCGCTTGAGGAATTCTGCAAGAGAGTTTGTGCCTTCGGCATCGCTGATGCCGATGCTGACGGTGGCTGGTATTTTGCCCTCTGTCTCGGTGGTGGTGTCGCTGGCGATGATGTTACGCAGGCGTTCGGCAAAAGCACCGGCATCGGCAACGGCAGTCTCTGATAACAAGATCACGAATTCTTCACCGCCCAGACGGCCGGCGATGTCCGAACTGCGTTTTGCTTCACCGCATAGCTTCGTCACTCTGACGATGACCTGATCTCCTGCGCTATGCCCGTAATCGTCGTTAATGGATTTGAAATGATCGATGTCGATCATGACCAGCGTTAATGGTCTTTTCTGCCGCCGGCACCGCCGCCACTCCGCCTCCGCCAGCGACAGGAATTGAGCCCGCGTCAGCAGACCCGTCATGCTGTCGGTTGTTGCCTTTTCATACAGAAATTTGGCGCGCAGCTCACTTTCGGCCCGCTCCAGAATCGCCTCCGGCAGCCATCTCAAAAGCAGCAGGCTCAGCACGATGCAACCGGCCAGTATATTCGTCAGTTTCGGTAGTATCAGTAAATAGGGATTGCCCAGTATACGATAATAGCTGGCGGCAACACAGCCCGTATTTCGAGCCGAAATACATGCCGAAGTAAGTATTTTCAATAATATTACGCAATGAATCGAGCGCCATCACGGCGAGCAATAACCGCACCGTACCGAATGTTTGCTTATTGACGAAATAGAAATAGGCGGCTGTGGCAAAGATCGTCGCCCAGAGAGCAACGATAATCCAATAGGTTAATGCCGTCGTTAAATTCATTTCGATAAGTCTCTATGATATCCGGTTATTTTAAAGATTAGAAGTTGAATATAAGCTTAAAAAAATGCCGATTATAATAGTGTGAGCAAGCATTTGGTTCCTAAAACGGCATCATGCGTCCCCTGACGGCGGCGGGCAGTTCCGGCGATGAGCGCGTTTTTTATTCACAATAAACAATTCTTCTTGCTTATCATGGCGACCGATTACATAGAACGGGGCCATAGGCAGATTATAGGGCAATTATGCGTATTCTAGTGTTTCAACATCTGGTGGTCGAGCATCCGGGGGTATTTCGCGAGTTCTGGTGCGAAGATGGGCATGTGTGGGATGCCGTAGAGTTGGATGAAGGCCAGTCGATACCGGCGTTGGAGCCTTATGACCTGCTGGTGGTGCTGGGTGGGCCGATGGACGTGTGGCAGCAGGACGAGCACCCGTGGCTGGTGGCGGAGCTGGCGGCGATCCGTCGCTGGGTGGTGGAATTGGAGCGGCCGTATCTCGGGATTTGTCTGGGGCACCAGCTGCTGGGGGCTGCCCTGGGTGGGGCGGTGGGGTTGATGGCGCGGCCTGAGGTAGGCATCGAGGACGTTATCCTGACGGCGGCCGGACGTGCGGACCCGCTGCTGGAGGGATTTGCGCCGATCATCCAGGTCTTCCAATGGCACGGCGCGGAGGTTGCCGAACTGCCGCCCGGGGCGGCGATACTGGCCATCAGCGCCGCCTGCAGAATCCAGGCGATGCGATGGGGGCAACATGCCTACGGGTTTCAATATCACGTTGAACTGACGGCGCAGACCGTGGCGGAATGGGCGGCGATCCCGGAATACACCGCGAGCTTGCAGGCTGCCTTGGGGGCCGAAGCGGCAGCGGCGCTGGATGGCGCGGTGGCGGCGAAACTGCCGTTGTTCCGGACCGCGGCGCGGTTGCTTAATCGCAATTTGTTCAGGATGCTGGCGCGAAAGGGGTGACCATGAAACTACAACTGTCGAGCCGTGACGAGGCTGCTGCGTTTGTCGAACAGGTGAAGGCTGCGGGGTTCGATTTTCTGCGCTTTGAGATCGCCGATATGGCGGGGATGAGCCGGGGCAAGACGATCCCCATCGATCATGTCGCCGGGTATATGCGCACCGGGCTGAACCTGTATGGCGGGACGGTGGCGATCGATACATCCTCGATCCCGGTGAGCGGCTCCGGGTATAACGAGGAGGTGGATTACCAGGATTGCGTGATGGTGCTGGACCCAGCCTCACTGACGCCGGTGCCGTGGCTGCACCGCACCGGGCGGGTGATTTGCGACACTATGTGGTACGATGGAAGGCCGCAGCTGGCAGCACCTAGGCTACTGCTGAAGCAGCTGCTCGGGATGGCCGATGACCTCGGCTACATCGTCAAGATGGGTCATGAGTATGAGTTCTATGTGGTGGATGCAGCGACCCGCCAGCCGGTGTTCGGCGGCCAGCCGATTTTCGCCAGCATGCGCACGCATCAGCTGGCGGCGATCGATGAATTGATTTTGGTGCTGCAAGCCCAGGGCGTGGACATCATCACCTATAATGTCGAGCATGGGCCGGGGCAGATCGAGATCAACTATACCGCGCTGGACGGCGTGGCGGCGGCGGATTGTGCCTTCGTATTCAAGAACACCGTGAAGGAATATCTTGCCAGGCACGGGCTGCTGGCGACCTTCATGACCAAGCCGTATAAAGGCGTCTCCGGCAGTTGCTCGCATTATCATATTTCGCTGCTGGATAAAGCAACCGGTGAAAACGCCTTTCTGGATACCGCGGATGCCGATGGCATGTCGGCACCGTTCAAAAGCTTCATCCAAGGTGTTTTGGACCATATGCCGGCGGCCATGGCGATCTGGAATCCAACGCCGAATTGCTACCGGCGCATCCGCCCGCATACCTATGCGCCTTCGAACATCTCCTGGGGAATCCAGGACCGTACCGCCAGCGTGCGGGTGAAAGCCAGCCGTGACCAGGCCACGCATATGGAGGTGCGGGTGCCTTCCGCACTGTCCAACCCATATCTGGTGGCAGCGAGCACGATCGCGGCCGGGCTACTCGGCCTGCGCAAGAACAGCGTGCTGAGCCCGCCCGGCAACGGGCCGAAGGAGGACGATGCGCGTTACGCCAAGCTGCCGACCGAGATTTTCCACGCGCTGGACGCGCTGACCGCGGATGCCGAACTGCGGGAGATGCTGGGCGAGGAATTCATCAAAGTCTACCTCGCAATGAAATGGCAGGAGGTGACGCGGCTGCGCGATGAAATACCGCTCAGCGAAACCAACGAGTATTTCGAGCTGTATTGATGGTGGCCGCACCCGGCGATGATGTGGCCTGGCTGAGCGCGGTCGAGCTGACGGCGGCGTACCGGCAGGGCACGCTGTCGCCGCTGACTGTGGCGGGATTGCTCCTGGACCGGATCGCCGCACTGAACCCGCTGGTGAACGCGGTGGTGCATCTCGACCGGGAAACCACGCTCGGCATGGCAGCAGCGGCGGCGGCGCGTTATGCGGCGGGCACCCCGCTCTCTGCGCTGGACGGCGTGCCGGTGACGATCAAGGATTTATCGGCGGTGGCGGGCTGGCCGCTGCGGCGCGGCTCACGCACCACCGCCCGCGCGCCGGTGGCGCATGATACGCCGGCGGTGGCGCGGCTGCGCGAGGCAGGGGCGGTGTTTCTGGCCAAGACCGCGACGCCGGAGGGCGGCTGCATGGTCGTCACACGCAGCGCCGTGCACGGGGTGACGGCAAATCCTTACGATATCACAAAAACCCCCGGCGGCTCCTCTGGCGGAGCCGGCGCCGCCCTGGCGATGGGGTTCGGCCCGCTGGCGCTCGGCAGCGACGGCGCCGGGTCGATCCGCATCCCGGCCGCCTACACCAATGTGTTCGGCCTGAAGCCGGGATTTGGCCGGGTGCCGGCCTTTCCGCCGGATATGGATATGCCGATGTCCGTGGTCGGCCCTTTGGCGCGCCGCGTGGCGGATGCCGCCCTGATGTTGGCGGTGATCAGCGGCGCCGAGCCGCGCGATCCGTTCGCCTGGCCGGTACCGTTCACGCTGCCGGATGATCTGGCCGCACCCGATCTGCGCGGCCTGCGGGTTGCCGTCTCCCCCCGCCTCGGCTGCACTTCATCGCTGGAGGATGACGAGGCCGACTCGCTGGTAGCCGGTGCCGGGCCGATTTTGGCGGCGGCGGGGGCGGCGGTGTTTGCTGACGATCCGCTCTGGCCGGTCGACCCTTATCAGCCGTTCCGCATCTTGTGGGAAAGCGGCTGCGCATTGAGCGTGTCGGCCCATGCACCGGCGCAGCGCCATCTGCTGGAACCGCTGCTTTTAAAAATCGCCGAAACGGGCAGCAAGGTCGATCTCGCAGCTTATAACGCCGCCCTGCAGCAGCGGCTGAATTTGACGGTGGCGGCACAGGCGTTTTTCAAGCGTTACGATCTGCTGCTGGGCCCGGTAATGCCGGTGCCGGCCTTCGATGTAACACGTATCGTGCCGCCCGGCTTTGCCGATGAGGATTGGCGCTGGTGCCCCTATACCTACCCGTGGAACCTGACCGGACAGCCCGCCGCCTCGGTGCCGATCGGGTTTACCGCTGCCGGCCTGCCGGTGGGGGTGCAGATCATCGGCCGCCTAGGTCAGGAGGCCAACATATTGCGGGCCGCCGCCGCCATCGAGCGGCACGTGCGCGCCTATCGAACCATCCCCGTTTTTTCACAAGGATAACCCATGTCAGAAGCCCCGACCGAACGCAGCCGAGTCAAGCGGTACAACCACATCGCCAAATACGACAAGCAAACCATCCACGGCATACTCGATGCGATGCCGTTATGTCATATCGGCTTTGTCTACCAAGGCACACCCTTCGTGACGCCAACCCTGCAATGGCGCGAAGGCGAACGCGTATACTGGCACGGCTCAGCCGCCAGCCGCATGCTGGAGACGGTGGAAGACCACGACATGTGCCTGACCGTAACCCTGTTCGACGGGCTGGTGATGACGCGCTCGGCCTACAACTACAACATCAACCACCGCTCCGTGATGATCTTCGGCAAGCCCGACAAAATAACCGACGTCGCGGCCAAGGAACAACATCTCCGCAATTTCGTGAACAAAACCATCCCCGGCCAATGGGAACGGCTGCGCCCGGTCTCGCCCAAGGAACTGAAAGCCACCACCCTGCTCTCCATGAGCATCGACGAAGCCTCCTGCAAAGTACGAACCGGCCCACCGGAAGACGACGAAGACGACTACAGCTTCCCTGTCTGGGCCGGCGTCATCCCAGTGCGCTACGAAACGCTGCCACCTATAGCGGATGCACGCAATTTGCCCGATGTGACGATGCCGGAAGATGCGCTGAAGTTCAGGATCGGATAAAGACAGCAAGCACTGCTTTTTTGAAAAAAAGCAGCAAAAAACTTTTGCCATGCTGGGGCATGGGTGGTTAAGCTGACAACGCCCCCGGACCCAGATGAAATTTATGCTGGCTTATGGGCGTTGGCTGCATCACGCCCATGGCCCGAACTCACAAAGTTTTTTTGCTTCTTTTTGTTCACAAAAAGAAGTGCTTCCTTCAAATCAGCGAAACGTATTGCCTGACCCAGAGATGGACCAGGCAAAGTTGCAGCACCACGCATATTATAGCCAGCACGGCAAGGTATTTGCCACGGCCGGGGCGCCAGATGAGGTCGAATAACGACACCAGAAAGATCGGATTGTCGAGGACGTAGCGTGGTATGCTGCCGAAACCGGCGGACAGCGCCAGCAGGATTGTGGCGCCCAGAAACCATGCTTCACCGAAACGTTTTATCAGCGAAAGCCGCAAGGTCATGGCGAGGCCGGCTATCGCGCAGACGGCGGCATAGGTTGCGCATTCGCGTTTGGCGGAGAACAGGTCGTGGAAATCTCTTTCCCGGAGACCGTAATAAATCAGTGTGAAGGGGTTATCCCATGGCCTGTTCCAGGCTCTTTGCACGTGCACGAAGGCGTAGGCGTCGCCGACATGGTGATACAGATAGGCCATGAACAAAAACAGGCCGAGCGGGGCGATGGCGACCGGAAACAGCGAGGCTGTTACGCTGCTGTAGGCGGCGTGCCATCGGCGTTGCCACAGCCGGGTGACGATGAGTTTGAGATGCGAGACGGCGACGATGACTGTGAGCAGAACGCCTGTTACACGGGTGCCGGCGGCAAGGGCGGCGGCAAAACTGGGGGCAAGCGGTTGGTCACGCGCGCGCAGATAAAAGAACAGCATGGTGAAGGCGGCGTACGTGCTCTCGGTATAGGGCACCGCGTAATAAAATCCGTAGGGATAGACGAATACGAAAATGGCGAAGACCATGCCGGCCGGGCTGCGCCTGATGAGGTGCAGATAGCGCGCCGCGAAGACGATAAATAAAGCGAGCGAGATATTGGCGGCCATGAAACCTGCCGTGACCTCAGGGATATGCAACCATCGCGACAGCAGGCGGATCAGCAACGGAAAGATCGGGAAAAACGCCCAATCCGCCTGATCGGCCTGGGCCAATGACGGCACGAGTTGATAACCCGGCGCGGTTTGCATGTACCAGCCGCAATCCCATTTGCACATGGCATTCAGCATGCCGTGGGGTTGCGGCCCGAGGCTGAAACCGTAAATGGCGAATCTGCCGATTGTCAGCACAAGGATGAGCAGCAGCAGATAGGGACCGCTTGAGAGGCGCTGCACGAAACCGGTTTTCAATGCCAATCTATCGATATCAGGCCGACCCCCAGATGTCTGGTGTCAGATGAGGGGCCGGCGGCTGATGGAGTCACTATTTTTGCCGATTGCAATGTAATGTTGAGAAAATCCGTGGTGTTAGCCGGCACCGCAAGATTAAGCTTCGTCAGCCGTCCGCTCGGGACCGCCGCTACGGATACTGCGCCACTGTTGATGCTGGCCTGTACCGCATTGTCCGCTGCGACGCTGATGACGGTAAGTGTGATCATTCGTTTGCCGCGCCTGGCAGGCAGCACGATCAGGGCCGGTTTACCATCGCTCCACACGCCCCAGGCTTCAATGGCATACCAGCCGCTGCGCAGGGCATAGCAGGCCGCATCGATATCCAATTTGGCGATATCGATGCTATCCAAGCGCAATTTCGGCAGCGCCGTGGCGGCCACGGCAGGGGTGAGGTAGCAAATCGTCTGGCGGCTGAGGTAGTAATCGCGATAGGCGGGATCGACACGCTGGTGAACCAGTCCGAACGTCGCGATGAACAGTTCCGTCACAAGAATGACGCCGCCAATGAGGGGCAGACCGTTCACGTTGAAGGCTAGCCTGGCTTTTTTAAAGGAAAGCAGGGCCATGGGCGTTAGCGTCCTTACACCGATGGTCCCGCCTCATAAAATTCCTTCTGCTTTTTGTCCGCAAAATCGTGCTGTTTGTTTCGATCTGAACATATCGCAGTCTAGTCATAAAAAAACCGGGCTTTGTCAACGAACATCGTTGCCAGGCTTTGCCGGCATTCCTGGTTGGCGTATGGACCGGGTGGCATGTCCGGTTCGTCCAAAACCCTGGTTTTTCTGCTCACCGAGGACTGGTTCTTTGCCTCGCATTTTCTGGCGCGCGGGGTGGCGGCCAAGGCAGCCGGCTGGCGGGTGGTGCTGCTGACGCATGAAAACCCTGGCAATGCGGCGGCGGGCGTGATCCGGGCTGCCGGGCTGGAGCTGATCCCGATCGATCTCAACCGGCGGCGCCTGAACCCGCTCGCCGAATGGCGCCTGATTTTGCGGATTGCCCGGTTGTACCGGGAATTGCAGCCGGCACTTGTGCATCATGTGGCGATCAAGCCGATACTGCTTGGCGGGATCGCCGCCAAACTGGCCAAGGTGAGTGCGGTGATCAACGCGCCGGTAGGTCTCGGCTATGTGTTTTCCTCGCACAAACTGCTGGCCCGGGTGTTGCGGCCGTTTGTCAGCCGTGGTTTGCGGTTTTCCCTGAATGCGGCCAACAGCAAAGCGATTTTCGAGAATCCGGACGATCTGGATGTACTGGTGCGTGCCGGCATGGTGCGGCGTGAGATTACCGTGCTGATCCGCGGCGCCGGGGTGGATACTAAGGCGTTCGCACCGGCACCGCCGCCCCCGCCCCCGGTGCGGGTGATTTTGATCGCGCGCATGATCCGCGAGAAGGGCGTGCAGGATTTCGTCGATGCCCGCATCATCCTGCGCACCCGCGGCGTGGCAGCGGAGTTCATCCTGGTCGGTGCGCCGGACCCCGGCAACCCGGACAGCATCCCGGAGGCGCAGCTGCGGCAGTGGCAGAAGGACGGGCTGGTGACCTGGCTGGGGCCGCGTCATGACATCGCCGCGTTGCTGCGCGGCGCGCATATTGCCTGCCAGCCGTCATCCTATCGCGAGGGCCTGCCGAAATCCGCCCTGGAGGCGATGGCCGCCGGCAAGCCGGTGGTGGCGACGGATATACCCGGCTGCCGGGAAGCGGTGGAGGACGGGGTGACGGGGCTACTGGCGGAGCCGCGCAACCCGCTGGCCCTGGCGGCGGCATTGCAGCGCCTGATCGATGACCCGGACCTGCGGGCCCGCATGGGGGCAGCGGCACGGGCACGGGTTGAGCGCGAATTCGCCGATGAGATCATCTGTCAAAAGACGCTGCTGGTGTATAACAGCCTGGTAGCTTGAGGAACATGAAATGAAACGCCTGATTGTCGCGGCCCTTGCCATCATCTGTTGGGGCCACGCCGCCCCCGCCGAGCAGACCATCGGCAGCGTGAGCACGAATTTCCGGCTGTTGGGGCCGAACGACAAGGTGGTGGTGGAGCGCTTCGACGACCCGAAGGTGGCGAATGTAGCGTGCTACGCCTCCTTCGCGCAGACCGGCGGGGTGAGCGGCGGCCTGGGGGTGGCGACCGATCCATCGGAATTCGCACTATCCTGTGTCGCGGAAGGGCCAGTGAGCATACCGGCTGATTTGCCGCCGAAGGAGCAGGTGGCGGCGATTTCCGCATCGTTCCTGGTCAAGCATTTTATCCTGACGCGCCTGGTGGATAGCGATAACCATGCGCTGGTATATCTGCTGATCAGCACCAAGCTGCTGTCCGGCTCGCCGGCCAATGCGGTCTCCGCGGTACCGGCGGCGGCACCATGAGCGAAGGCGAGTTTAAAACCCTGCGCGTGGTGGCGATCCGGCGAGCCTTGATCTCGGTGTCCGATAAAACCGGGCTGGTTGAGTTTGCCGCAGCACTCGCGGGGCTGGGGGTGGAAATCCTCTCGACCGGCGGCTCGGCCAAGGCGCTGCGCACCGCCGGCGTGCCGGTGGTGGAGGTCTCCGCGCATACCGGGTTTCCGGAGATACTGGACGGGCGGGTAAAAACGCTGGTGCCGCAGATCCATGGCGGGATACTGGGGCGGCGGGACGATGAGGTGCATCTCGCACAAATGGCCGCACATGGCATCGCGCCGATCGACCTGGTGGTAGTGAATTTATACCCGTTCGAGGCGACAGTGGCCGGCGGCGCGGCCCCGGAAGATTGCATCGAAAACATCGATATCGGCGGTCCCGCCCTGATCCGCGCCGCCGCCAAAAACCATGAATTCGTGACGGTGGCGACGGCGCCGGCGGATTACCCTGCCATCATCGCGGCGGTGCAGGCCGAAGGCGGCACACGGCTGGCGGCGCGAAAATTGCTGGCCGGCCAGGCCTATGCACATACCGCGGCTTACGATGCCGCCATCGCCGCGTGGTTTGCCGGGCAGAACGAGGTGCCTATGCCGGCAACGCTCACCATCAGCGGGCGGCTGAAACAAAGCCTGCGCTACGGCGAAAACCCGCACCAGACGGCAGCGTTCTACACCGCGGGGCACCGCTTCGGCGTGGCAACGGCGGTGCAAGTGCAGGGCAAGGACCTCTCCTACAACAATCTGAACGACACCGATGCGGCGTTCGAATGCGTGGCGGAATTCGCCGCCCCCACCATCGTGATCGTCAAACATGCCAACCCCTGCGGCGTAGCCTCCCATGAAAATATCGCTGCAGCCTGGGACACCGCTCTGGCCTGCGATCCGGTTTCGGCCTTCGGCGGCATCGTGGCGCTGAACCGCGTGCTGGATGCCGCGACGGCGGCAAAGATCGCGGCGATTTTCACCGAGGTGATCATCGCCCCGGATGCCACCGATGAGGCCAAGGCGATTCTGGCGGCGAAGAAGAATTTGCGCCTGCTGCTGACCGGCGGCATGCCGGAGGCGCAGGAAGCCGGCCAAACCTTCAAATCCATCGCCGGCGGGTTTCTGGTGCAGAGCCGGGATGTCAGCCAGAACAGCGTTGCAGATTGGCAGACCGTAACGCGTCGTCAGCCGACGCCGGCCCAGCTTGAAGACATGCGTTTTGCCTTCCACGTCTGCAAGCATGTAAAATCCAACGCGATCGTATATGCGCGCGCAGCCGCGACACTGGGCATCGGCGCCGGGCAGATGAACCGGGTAGACTCCGCGCGCATGGCGGCCTGGAAAGGCCAGGCGGCGGGGCTGGATCTCACCGGCTGTGTCGTGGCCTCGGACGCGTTTTTCCCGTTTGCCGATGGGCTGCAGGCCGCCACCGCCGCCGGCGCCGCGGCCGTGGTGCAGCCGGGCGGCTCGATCCGCGATGCCGAGGTGATCGCCGCGGCGGATGCGGCGGGCATCGCCATGGTGTTCACCGGGATGCGTCACTTCCGGCATTGAGCATGCTGTGGCAAAGACAGTAGCGATGAACCGGGACCCTGCCGAGACGATAATCCTGTCCCTGCTGGCGGACCGGCCCTCCATCTCCCCCACCGAGGCGGCGCGCGCACTGGCCGGGCCAGAGGCCGGCGAAGCCTGGCAACAATCACTCTCGCCCATCCGCCTCGCGGCAATGCGTCTGGCCCGCGCCGGGGAAATCGAGTTTCTGCGTAAAGGCAAGCCGGTAGCGTGGGATGCCGCGCGGGGTGTCCTGCGTATGCGCCTGACGCCGCGGTAACAGGAGACGATATGCGTTCCATGACGAATTTTCTGACCGGCCTGCGCGAGGCCTGGGTGCTGGCAAAACCGTATTTCTATTCCGAGGAACGCTGGGCAGCACGCGGCCTATTGGCGGCAATCATCCTGCTGAATTTGGCGATGGTATTTTTAAACGTGGTTCTGAATTACTGGAACGGCGCGTTTTTCAACGCCATCCAGGCGTACGACGCCACCAGCGTGCTGCATTTGCTGTTCCTGTACCGCTTAACCCCCGGATCGCGTCTGCCGATGCCGGGATTCGTGGAAATCGTTACGGTCTACATCATCATCGCCGTGTACGCATTCTACTTAAATCAAATGCTGCAAATCCGCTGGCGGCAGTGGATGACGCGGCATTTTATCGCCGACTGGTTCAAGGACCGGGCGTTTTATAATCTTAGCCTGGCACATTCATCCACCAAATTCATCGACAACCCAGACCAGCGGATTTCCGACGATCTGCGTGATTACACGACAAGCACGCTGTCGCTCGGTATCGATTTCATTTCCAATGTGGTGACATTGGTGAGCTTCGTGTTCGTGCTGTACGCCATCTCAGGTTCGATCACGCTGTTCGGAATCACCATCCCCGGCTACATGGTGTGGGTGGCGCTGCTGTATTCGATTTTCGGCACGCTGTTCACCCATCTCATCGGCCGTAAGCTGATCAATCTGAGTTTCTTTCAGCAGAAGGTGGAGGCGGATTTCCGTTTCAACCTGGTGCGGGTGCGGGAAAATCCTGAAGCAATCGCGCTCTCCAGCGGTGAGGCCAATGAGGCGGCGGGGCTGAATGCGCGGTTCGCAGCACTTCGGGCAAATTTCTGGGCGATCATGCGGCGTACCAAATTGCTCAATTTTTTCACCGTCGGATTTTCACAGATCGCGGTCATTTTTCCGCTGGTGGTGATCCTGCCGCGCTATTTTGCGCATAAGATCGGGTTTGGCGGTCTGTCCCAAATACCGCAGGCCTTCGGCCAGGTGCAGAGCGCGTTCTCCTGGATCGTGAATTCCTACACCGACCTCGTAAGCTGGCGCGCCACGGTTTCACGTCTATACGGGTTCCAGGAAGCCGTAACCGCCGCCCAAACCGCGTCCATCGCCGGGCCACAACTCAGCAATGCCGGCAGCGCCCTGGTTCTGGACAGACTAACCCTGACCCTGCCGGATGGCCGGCGCCTGGTGAACGATGCCAGCCTGACACTGCCGGCCGGCCAGCCGGTGACAGTCACCGGGCCCTCGGGCGCCGGCAAATCAACCCTGTTCCGCGCCATCGCCGGCATCTGGCCGTTCGGCACCGGCGCCATCACGCGCCCGGCCGGCACCGTGCTGTTCCTGCCGCAAAAACCGTATTTCCCCTTGGGCACTTTGAAACACGCCGTATCCTACCCGGCAGCCGAAGACAGCGTGAGCGACGCCGCCGTCGCCGACGCCCTGACCACGGTCGAGCTGGCGCAATTCGCCACCCGCCTGCAGGAAACCGAAAACTGGGGCCAAATCCTCTCCGGCGGCGAACAGCAACGCCTGGCTCTGGCACGCGCCCTGCTGGCACAACCGGACTGGCTGTTCCTGGATGAAGCAACCTCCGCCCTGGACACCACAACATCAACACTCGTCATGGCGCGCCTCGCCAAAACGCTGCCGCACATGACCATCGTCTCCATCACCCACCGCAACACCGCCTCACCCGCCACACGGCAAATTACGCTAACGCCGGAAGCCAGTCAGCAATTGGCGGTCGTCAGTTAGCAAGCAGCAGCTTTTTTGAAAAAAGCCGTGCCGAAAAACTTTTGATCCTGAGGGCATGGGCGGAGCGGGCAAGGTTCCGTACGCAAAGCGTATGGAATGCCGCGGAGGGTGATGCGGATAACGCGCCTGACCCGGCATAAAATCTATGCAGGGCCCAGGGCGTTCAGCAAATCACGCCCCCGGCCCAGAGGATCAAAGTTTTTTTGCTTCTTTTTGTTCACAAAAAGAAGGGCTTCCTACCGCTTTCAGGCTGCGGTTTTACCCATAATGGCAGTGCGTAGTGCTGCCGGCAGCTGCCGGGCGGATTTGACACGGGGGTATGGCATTTCGGCAATCGGCGCTGCGGTGCCGAGTGCCTGGTATTCGGCCCAATTATCAAAGTTCATGCGGCTGGTGTTGTCGATGAAGCTTTCGGTCCAGGTATTTTCGGCGAGGATCAGTTCGTGGGAGGCGGTTTCCACGTGATAATAGGTGAAGGTTTCCGGCACATCGGTTTCGCGGGTGATGTCGCAGCCGTTTACCAGGGCTGCGGCTTGCACCAGCATGCCATCCAGGAATAGCGCATGGTCCGGCGAAATCAGCAGGTCGCGGGCTGGCGTATGGGCGGCCAGAGCGCCGGCACGGATGCGGATAGGCAAGGCACGCAGCGGGTCGGCGAAGCGGGTGGAGACGGTCGAGCGGCCAAGCCAGCGCACCGGTCTGGCAGCGCCTGAACGCGTGAGAACCAGAGTGCCGGGAACAATATCTTCGACAGCTATCTCGCCCTCTGGCGTGGCGATGCTTGTGCCGGCCAGGAAGCAGGGGTGAATCGCGCTGTTGGCGGTGATAATGCCATCGGTAAATCCGCCATCGCTCTGCAAGCTGATGGTGAGCGTGACATCCGGGCCGACGCTGCCGAACACGCCTTGCTCGACATTATTAACATAGGCCGCGGTAGAGTCCGGTATGGAAATCGGGCTGCCGAAAACCTCGCCGGTTACCGTCCCGTCATGGTCGAAAATCTTGCCGCCAAATCCCGCCGCTAATTCGATCTCGCTGTCGAAGCTGGCATTGTTGGCGGCAGCACTCGGCGCGAAATCCAGCTCAGCATAAAGCGATTCCAGATTGCTGACGTTGATCGTGTCCCCTGGCTGGAAATCGACGATGCTGCCGCCGAGGGCGATGCTGACGAGCGAGGTGCCGCCGTTGCTGACAAGCGACGTGACCTGGAATGCCGAAGGTTCCAGCACCAGAGTACCGCTATCCCCGGCATCGTTCAAAAAATCGATGTTGGTACCGCCGGTCAGGGAATTGCTGAGCGTAAAACTGCCACCGCTCGCGATCGTATCATCTGCCATTTGGTTTCACCCCATTTTTATGTTTGCTCTTTGTTCCAGCATATCACCGAAGCGTGGAAAAACCAAATGAATAACCGCAGGCCAGCAAGCAGTTCTTTTTTGAAAAAAAGAACCAAAAAACTTTTGCCCTCCGGGACATGGGCCGTGATGCCGCCAACGCCCCGACCCAAATTCATAAAAGTTTTTTGCGCAGCTTTTTTTCGAAAAAGCTGCTGCTTGCTTCAAACCTAAATAATAAAGCCGCCGCCCAAAATTCGCGACCCGGCGTAGAACACCGCCGCCTGGCCGGGGGCGGCGTGGGCGGGGGTGTCCAAAACCAAAACAGCCCCTGTGCCATCAGCCGTAATTTCAACTGGTTGCGCGGTTTCGCGGGCGCGCAGCTTCGCTTCGGCGCGCAAGCTGCCAGCCGGCGGCGGGATCAGCCAGTTGACGTCGCGCAACCGCACGGTGCGGCCGGCAGCCTGGCGCGGGCCGATGGTAATGCGGCGCGTGCCGGCATCGATCTTATGCACCACCATCGTCTCGCCGTCAGGCGGCGGGGCCAGGCCAAGCCGCTTGGCCTGGCCGACCGTATAGCGGGCAATGCCGTTATGGGTGCCGACCACCAGGCCATCGGCAGTGGCGATCTCGCCGGCTTGCAACGCATCCGGACGGAATTTGCCGACCACCTCGGCATAAGAGCCGGAAGGAACAAAGCATATATCCTGGCTGTCCGGCTTGACCGCTACCGGCAACCCCATACGGGCGGCCTCAGCGCGCACTTCGGCCTTGGTGGCATAATCACCCAAAGGAAACCGGCAGTACTCCAACTGGGCGCGGGTTGTGGCAAACAGAAACCAGCTCTGGTCGCGTGCCGCATCCGCAGCCCGGTGCAGCTCCGCCCCATCCCGCCCCTCAACCCGGCGCACATAATGCCCGGTCGCCAACGCCGCCGCACCCAAATCCCGCGCCATACCCAGCAAATCACCGAATTTGAGCTGCTGATTGCACGCAATGCACGGCACCGGCGTCTGCCCGCTGGCATAGGAATCCGCAAACGCGGCCATCACCGAAGACCGAAACCGCGCCTCCGCATCAATCACATAATGCGCGATGCCCAGCCGGTCCGCGACCCGCCGCGCATCATGTATGTCCTGCCCGGCACAACACGCCCCCTTGCGCGCACTCGCCGCCCCATGATCATACAACTGCAAAGTAATACCAATAACCTCATGCCCAGCCTCAGCCAGCAACCCAGCCGCTACCGAACTATCCACACCGCCGGACATGGCCACCACGATGCGCATTAAGGAAGCCCTGCTTTTTTTGCAAAAAAAGCAGCAAAAAAACTCTTATGGGTCCGGGGTTGGGGCGGAGCGGCCAAGGTTCCGTACGCAAAGCGTATGGAATGCCGCGGAGGGGTTGTCGGCATAACGCCCCAGGTCCAGCATAAAATTTCTGCGGGGGCATGGGCGTTGTCAGCAAAACGCCCATTGCCCAGCATGGCAAAAGTTTTTTGCTTCTTTTTTTCAAAAAAGAAGTGCTTTCTTACTTCACCCGCCAGCATTGCGTGTCGCTGATGGCAGGCGGACGATCAGGCCGTCGAGTTCCGTGGTGATGGTGATCTGGCAGCCGAGGCGGGAGGTTTTTTCCAGGCCGAAGGCGAGGTCGAGCATGTCTTCTTCGTCTTCGGTGGGTGTGTGGAGTTTGCCGAACCAGGCGGGGTCGACGATGACATGGCAGGTCGAGCAGGAAAGCGAACCTTCGCAGGCGCCTTCGATATCGACATCGTGTTTGTGGCCAACCTCGAGCAGGGACAGGCCGAGCGGGGCGTCGACCTCACGGGGGACGCCGTTATGTTCGATAAAGGTTACTTTCGGCATCGCTAAACCTACAGGGGTATGACGCTTTCGGTAGCGGTTAGGGTGCTGCCCCGCAAGCTGCGCTTCAGCATGGCGGCATAGGCGTTTGTGAACGCCGGAACCGCATCGGCGGTAACGTTCCAGGGCAGAGAGACACGGATCGCACAGTCAGCGGCGGCGCGCAGGCCCATCGCACTCAGCACATGGCTGGCGCCGATTTTGCCGGAGGAGCAGGCGGCACCGGCGGAGACGGCGATGCCGGCGGTGTCCAGGGCGATCA
The DNA here is from genome assembly GCA_965231175.1 of Acetobacteraceae bacterium. Classification (GTDB taxonomy): domain Bacteria; phylum Pseudomonadota; class Alphaproteobacteria; order Acetobacterales; family Acetobacteraceae; genus Acidocella. The sequence goes on from CBDDMJ010000002.1 coordinate 1,028,576, forward strand.
GCTGGGTATCGGCACGCAGGCCGGGAAAGGCAAGGCAGCTGGTATTGGGCAGGCGCGGTGCGGTCTGGCCGAGCACGATGGCGCCGAGTTCAATACAGGTTTTCTCAATGGCGCTGCGGAATTTGAAAATATCGGCGGAGTTGTAGGGTTCACTGAGGGCGGCGGCGAGGCCGGCGATGGCAGGCAGTGCAGGGCTGCCGCCGCGCCAGCCGCGTTCCTGGCCGCCGCCCTGAATCAAAGGGGTGACGTCGCCGGCATGGTTCGGCGCCAGGATAAGCGCGCCGGCGCCGAGTGGACCGCCGCATTTATGGCCCGAGATGGCGATGCTGGTGGCGCCGGCGCCGAGCCAGTCCTGCGGGCAGCGGCCGGCGGCTTGTACCGCATCGACATGCAGCAGGGCACCATGAGCGGCACAGACGCGGGCCACCTCGACGATCGGGTTAAGCACGCCGGTTTCGTTATTAGCGGCCATCAGGCAGACCAGCGCGCCTGGATGCTGTTCGAGCAAGGCGGCTACGGTGGTCTCCAGTATGATCCCGGTTGGCTCGACCGGGATCAGAATGGCGTTGGGGGCGGCGGCGCGGATGGAATCATGCTCGGTGGCGCCAATCAGAATCGGGCGGCCGGCGCCGAGCGCGTGAACGGCCAGAGCATTGGCCTCGGTGGCGCCGGAGCAGAAAATGATGTCCTGGGCGCGGGCCTTCAGCAGACCGGCAATGATCTCACGGGCGTCTTCCAGAATACGCCGGGCGGCGCGGCCGGCACGGTGCACGGCGGCAGGGTTGCCGGCGCGGTCCATGGCGACGAGGGCGGCGGCGCGCGCTGCTGGCCGCAACGGCTCGGAGGCGTTGGCGTCGAGATAGAGCATGGTTAGACGGATATAGCGTATGATGAATGATGGTTCATCATACGCTAGAAACTATTCTCGCGCGCCAGCTTGGCAATCCGGTTTTCAAGCTCGGTCAGCTCGGTCCGCAATATGGCCACCTCATGCAGCAGCGGGTCCAGGCAAGGGTCATCTGGAGTGCCATAGGCATCGAAAAACGGCTTTTCGTCGCGGTTGACCGGGCGCGCCGGGATGCCGACCACGGTGGTGCCGGCGGGGACCGCGGCGATCACCACGGCATTGGCGCCGATGCGGGCGTTTTCACCCACCAGTATGGCACCCAGCACCTTGGCTCCGGCGCCGATGATGACATTATTGCCGATTGTAGGGTGGCGTTTGCCGGCATGGCTGGCGGTGCCGCCAAGGGTAACCTGGTGGTAGATATAGACATCGTCGCCGATCTCGGCGGTTTCGCCGATGACCACGCCCATGCCGTGATCGATGATCAGGCGGCGCCCCAGTTTAGCGGCGGGATGGATTTCGATGCCGGTTAAAAACCGGCCAAAATGCGAGACTACCCGGGCCAGCGTATACAGCCGGTAATGCCACAGGAGGCGGGCGGCCTTATGGATGGCGACGGCGTGCAGACCCGGATAGCACAGCAAAACCACCAGATTTGAGCGGGCGGCAGGGTCACGCTCCCGGTAGGCTTTGATCGTCTCCGTTAAAAACATAAGGGCCATGCGACATTTCCGTAGGAATACTGAGGTTAACAGTGTATATTCGTAAACCTTCAAGGAGGCCTGGCCCGTATCTATCCACGACCCGCCGCTTCAGGGTGTCAATCGGAATTTAGGTATCCGGACCGCCTTGGTCAACATTGAGCCGGTGCGGCGTGCAGCCTCGGTGAGGATAATTTTGTTTGGAGAGGGTTGGACGGGAGATGTTTTTCGATGAAAAGCATCTCCGGGAAACCATAATTGGTTGATGAAAGACGAGTGAGATATAATGCCTGAAGTGATGTTTGCCGGGCCGGAAGGCCGTCTTGAAGGCCGTTACCACCATGCCAAAGAGCGCGGCGCCCCGCTGGCGCTGGTGCTGCACCCCCACCCGCTGCATGGCGGGACCATGAATAACCGGATCACATATTCGATGTATCAGGTGTATCAGCGCCTGGGCTTTTCCGTGATGCGGTTCAATTTTCGCGGCGTCGGCCGTAGCCAGAGCAAGTTCGACGGCGGCATGGGTGAAATCAACGATGCCGCGGCGGCGCTGGACTGGATGCAGGCGTTGAATCCGGGCCATGGCGGGTTGTGGATTTCCGGCTATTCCTTCGGCTCGTTCGTCGGCATGCAGTTGTTGATGCGCCGTCCGGAAGTGTCCGGCTGGGTCAGCGTCGGGCTGCCGGCGGCAGGCTATGATTTCGGCTTCCTTGCACCCTGCCCTTGCAGCGGGCTGATGATCCATGGCGATGCCGATGAGATGGTGCCGGAGAATTCGGTACGCAAACTGGTTGACAAATTGAACCTGCAAAAGGGCATCGCCATTGATTACCGGGTGTTCGAGGGTGCGGATCACGTATTCGCCAACCATGCGGATAAGGTGACCGAAGCCGTGGAAAGCTATGTCAGCCAGGCGCTGGCCCGCAAGCAGATGTCCCTGGCCGCGGATTAAACAACCGGCTCCAACGGCCGTTGCGGAAAATCGCGACGGTCGCTTTTGCTTGAAACCGGCTCCAAAATGGCGTAACTTTGCCGCATGAGCATCAATTTATCGATCAAAAACGCCCCGGACGATCTGGTACGGCTGCTACGCCTGCGCGCCGAGCGTAATCATCGTTCCATGCAGGGCGAGATGCTGGCGATTATCGAAGCCGCGGTGAAACCGGCTCCACAATTAAGCTTCGATGAAGTTGTGGCCGAAATTCGTAAGATTGGGCACCAGAGCCCTTCTGAATCGACGGCGATCATTCGGGAAGCGCGTGACCGCGGTTACAGCAATCAAGATCGTTGATGCGTCCGCCCTGGCGGCGGTTATTTTCGAGGAACCGGACAGCGCCATCATGATCCCGTTATTAAGGACTGAACGCCTGATGGCGCCTGCCATATTTGGTTTTGAGATGGCCAATATCTGTCTGAATAAAATGCGGCGCAATCCGGATATGCGGCAAACGATACGCAACCAGTATCGCTTGATCAATCAATTCAAAATCGAAATACAAACTGTCGACGATCAGGCCGTGCTCGATTTGGCTGTCGAAACCGGCCTGTCCGCCTATGATGCCAGCTACCTCTGGCTGGCCCGCGAACTGAACTGCGAACTGGTAACCTTGGACAAGAAGTTGGCCGCCGCGGCGGCCCAGTGACGGCGCGGCGGCAGTACATCTGGCTGTTCCTGCTGGGGGCGGTACTGCAAATGGTGGTGGGGGCAGCCGGGTGGCGCGAAGTGCTGGCCGGCAGCCTCGACGATCCGGACAGCTACATGCGGCTGTTGAGAATTTTGCAGGGCGTGCAGCAGGGGTATCTGGTGAACCAGGTGGCGCGCGACGGGCCGGGCGCCGGCGTCACGGTGGAATGGTCCAAGCTGCTGGACGGCCTGCTCTGGCTCATGGCGCTGCCGCTGGCGCCAATTTTTGGCTGGCGGCAGGCCTTGTTCACCGCCGGGGTGGCTTTGGGGCCGCTGGGCGCGGGTTGCCTGAGCGTCGCGGTGGCATTCGCGGCGCGGCCGTTTTCCCGCACCAGGTGGCTATGGGCAGCGCCGCTGACGGTGGCCGTACTACCGGCGATCGAGACCTTCGATGGGGTCGGGGTGGTGCATTACCATATCCTGTTGCTGGCGCTGATCGGCGCGACGGGTGGATTTGTGGCACGCGCCTGGGATGGCGATACGGGCCTGGCTTTCATGGCCGGGCTGAGCGGCGGGTTCGCCATCTGGCTGACGCCGGAGACCATGCCATTCGTGCTGATGGCCTATGCCGCCTTATTTCTACGCTGGCTCACGGTGCCGATCGGCGCCGTCATGGCAGCGTGCGGTGCCGGGTGCTTCGATGTGCTGGGCTTTGGTTTTGCGGTCGACCCGCCGCAGGGCGGTTATGCCGCCGTGCAAATCGACCGGCTGTCGATCGTCTACGTCGTACTCGGCTTGTGCCTGCTGAGCGGCGGCCTGATGTTATGGCGGTTGCGGGACCGGAAGCGGCGGCGGGTGATCGGCATCGCCGTGCTGGGCGGCTTGCTGCTAGGCTGGATGGCGGTATTCCCCGGCGTGGTGCTGGGCCCGTACGGGGTGATGAATGCCGCGGACCGGCACTTGTTTTTCGGGGTGATGCAAGAATTGCAGCCGGTGACAAACAGCCGGGAGCTGGTGTTGTATCTGCTGCCGGGCGTGCTGGCGGTGGCTTATTGTGTTTTTAAAGCCTGGCGAGGGCGGCTTTGGGTGTGGCTTTATGCTGCGGTCTGCGGGCTGGTGGCCCTGGTACTGGGGCAGCGGTTTATTCTGTTCGTGGAATTCTCGGGCGGCTTCGCGGCGGTGTTGCTGCCGATCGCGCTGCATGATGCGGCGCGGCACTATGCGGCCCGGCCGGTGGCGGTGTGGCTGGCGCCGATGACGGTATTGCTGGCGGTTTTGCTGCTGCCGCGCCTGCCGGCACTGGCGCACGGGCGGCATGTGCCGGCACGGCCCATCGCGTCCTCCTGCAACCTGCGGCAGATCGCCGCCTTGTTGGCGCCGGCGGCAGGCGCGGTGGTGCTGGCGCCGGTCGAGGATACGCCGGAGATTTTATGGCGTAGCCAGGTGCAGACCGTGGGGTCGTTCTATCAGCACGGGGTGGCGGGCTATTTGCGGGCCTGGGCGGCGTTCCGCAGCGCCCCGGCTGACGATACGGCGGTGCTGAAAACCGGGGCGCGCTATGTGCTGATCTGCCCAGGCGTCCGCTACCGGCTGGTGGCCGATCTGCCGCCGGTCACGCTATGGGACCGGCTCAATACCGGCCAGCCGCCGCCATGGCTGGTGCTGAAAGCCAGCAATGCCGCCGGGTTCCGGCTTTATGAGGTGTACAGCCGCCCGCCGGGCTGAGGCGATTTCACACCGGTAGTGGTTGGCAGCGACAGCGGCAGGCCGCGCAGGCTGCGCACCGCGAGATAGGCGAAGCATTGCGCCTCCAACGCATCGCCGTCCCACCCCACGGCTTCCACCGGGTCGACCGGGCAGTCGAAGGTGCGGCGCAGACGGTCCATGATATTGCGGTTCAGGCGGCCGCCGCCGCAGATCAGCACCCGCAAGGGCGGTGCGGGCACGTCAGCGGCGGCAATGGCGGCAACGGTGAAGGCGGCCAGGGTCGCGGCGCCATCTGCGGGGGATAAACCCTCTGTGGCCTGGGCGACAAGGGCACCAAAGGTCAACCGGTCGAGAGATTTCGGTGCGGGCTGGGTGAAATAAGGGTGAGACATCAACAGCGCCAGCCGGTCCTGGCGGAACAACCCGGCGGCGGCGAGCGCGCCGTCCCGGTCGAACGCCTCACCGGTATGGCGCTGCACCCAATCGTCGAGCGGGCCGTTGCCGGGGCCGGTGTCCAGGCTGACAATCTCGCCCTCTGCGCCAAGCCAGGTGGCATTGGCAACGCCGCCGATATTGACGACCATCAACGGTTTGGGCAGGCCGGCCGCCAATGCCGCATGAAACAGCGGCGCCAGCGGCGCGCCCTGGCCGCCGGCGGCCACATCGGCGCTGCGGAAATCATGCACCACCGGGATCCCAAAGCGGCGATGCAGCAAGCCGGCATCACCGATCTGCCAGGTGCGGTGCTGCTGCGGGGCATGCAGGATGGTCTGGCCGTGCAGGCCAATGACATCCGCGGCCCTGCCGAGCAGCGAAACCGCGATGGCATGGTCCTCGGTCAGGCGGCGCTCGATGCCGAGCAGGAAGGGATCATCCGGCGCCAGCGCGGGCGCAAGGTCGAGCAGGCGGCGCAGATCGGCACGCAAGGGCGGCTGATAATACAATGTGCAGGCGGGGCCTGCGGCCAGAATACGCTCGCCATCGGTCTCAAGCCAGGCGGCGTCCACGCCGTCCAGCGAGGTGCCGCTCATCAGGCCGATCGCGCGCAGGGATTTGTCACTCACCGGGACTGTGGTACCCCGCCCCGTGTTGGGTGTTCAAGGGATGGCATGAGCAAGTCGGCGTTTCTGATCGAGGCCAAAGCGCGTGGCTATGTGTTTCAATGCACCGATGAGGCAGCGCTGGATGCGGCCTTATGCGCCGGGCCGGTGGCGGGATACATCGGCTTTGACGCCACGGCGGACAGCCTGCATGTCGGCAGCCTGACACAGATCATGCTGCTGCGGCTGCTGCAAAAGCACGGCCACAGGCCGGTGGCATTGCTGGGCGGCGGCACCACGCAAATCGGCGACCCCTCCTTCCGCGAAGAGGCCCGGCAGTTGCTGAGCCGGGAACAGATCGAGCTCAACCTCGCAGGGATACGCCGCGTGTTCGAACCGTTTTTGCGGTTCGGCGACGCGCCGGATGACGCGCTGATGGTCGATAACGCCGAGTGGCTCGACCGGCTCGGCTATATCGAATTGCTGCGCGAAGTGGGCGTGCATGTCTCGGTCAACCGGATGCTGGGATACGATTCAGTGAAATCGCGGCTGGAGCGCGATCAGGGGCTGACATTCCTCGAATTCAATTATTCGATCTTACAGAGTTATGATTTTCGCGAACTGAACCGGCGTCATGGCGTCAGCCTGCAAATGGGCGGGTCCGATCAATGGGGCAATATCGTTTCCGGCATCGATTTGATCCGGCGGACCGATGGCAAGACGATATTCGGGCTGACCACGCCGCTGGTAACGCTCGCCTCCGGCGCCAAAATGGGCAAATCGGCCGCGGGCGCGGTCTGGCTTACGGCGGACAAGCTCAGCCCGTATCTGTACTGGCAGTTCTGGCGCAATACCGAGGATGCCGATGTAGGGCGCTTCCTGCGGTTGTTCACCGATGTGCCGCTGGCTGAAATCGTCCGGCTGGAAGCGCTGGACGGCGCCGACATCAACCAGGCAAAAATCATTCTGGCAACGCAAGCCACAGCACTGGCGCATGGGCGTGACGCCGCCGCCGCCGCCGCCGAGACGGCCCGGCAGACCTTCGAGCAAGGTGCCACAGCCGCGGGACTGCCGGAGATCGAGATGGCAACCACCGAACTGGCGGCAGGCATCGCGGTCTACGTTTTGTTCCAACGCGCCGGCCTCGCCGCGAGCAACGGCGAAGCCCGGCGCCTGATCCGCGGCGGCGGCGCGCGGGTGAACGACGCCGTGGTGGCCGATGAAGCCAGGATCATCACCCTCAACGATCTGCAGAATAGTGTCATAAAACTCTCGGCCGGCAGGAAGCAGCACAGGCTGGTGCGCGTGGTTTAAGCAAGCAGCAGCTTTTTTGAAAAAAGCTGCGCAAAAAACTTTTGTGAATCTGGGCCTGGGGTAGTGTCGGCAACAACGCCCATGCCCCGGCATAAAATTTCTGCTGGGTCGGGGGCGTTTACAGCCTCACGGCTCCAGGCCCAGACTCATAAAGTTTTTTTGCTGCTTTTTGTTCACAAAAAGAAGTGCTTGCTTAAGGCCCGCGTCTCATATCCTGCATTGCAAATCCCGCATTGGCGTGGTGTTTGGGTGCATGTCCATACATGCCGCCATAACTCACCGCACGTCCTATAAATATGACCGTCCGGTCGGGATGGGACCGCAAACGATACGGTTGCGGCCGGCGCCGCATGCGCGGACGCCGATTTTGTCCTATTCGCTGAAAATTTCGCCCGAGCCGCATTTTCTCAACTGGCAGCAGGACCCGCAAGGCAATTTTCTGGCGCGGGTGGTGTTTCCGGAGCGGGTCACGAGTTTCGAGGTGCGGGTGGACGTGGTGGCCGACATGGCGACCATCAATCCGTTCGATTTCTTTCTGGAGCCGGAGGCCGAGACCTACCCGTTCGCCTATGACGAAGTGCTGGCCGAGGAGCTGGCGCCGTTCCGGGTGCTGCGTCAGCCAGGCAAGAAGCTGCGCAGCCTGATCAACGCGGTCGCCGCCGGGGTGGGCGACAAGGATCTGCGGATGGTCGACATGCTGGTGATGGTGAACCGGCTGATCGCCGAGCGCATCTCCTATGTGGTGCGCATGGAGCCGGGGGTATGGTCGCCTGAGAAGACGCTGACGGAGGCCAAAGGCTCGTGCCGGGATTCCGCCTGGCTGCTGGTGAACCTGCTGCGCCATCTCGGCTTTGCGGCACGGTTTGTTTCGGGGTATCTGATCCAGCTGGTATCCGATGTGAAGCCGGTGGATGGCGGGGCGGAGGGGCCGAAAGAGGATTTCACCGATCTGCATGCCTGGGCCGAGGTATATCTGCCGGGGGCCGGGTGGATCGGCCTCGACGCGACCTCCGGCTTGATGGCGGGCGAGGGGCATATCCCGCTGGCGGCCTCACCCTCCCCGGCGTCGGCGGCGGCGATCTCCGGGGTGATCCTCGGCGAGTGCGAGACCGAATTCGATTTCGAGATGAAGGTGACGCGCGTGGCCGAGACGCCGCGTGTGACCAAGCCTTATACCGAGCGGCAGTGGCAGGAGATTTTGGCGCAAGGGGCCGAGGTGGACCGGGCGCTGGCCAAAGGCGATGTGCGGCTGACGATGGGCGGCGAGCCGACCTTCGTGTCCGCCACCGATATGGAGGGGGCGGAATGGAATATCGACGCCATGGGGCCGACCAAGCGGCATTATGCCGGGCGGCTGATCCGGCGCCTGGCGCCACTCTGGGCGCCGGGGGCGGCGCTGACCTACAACATGGGCAAGCATTACCCGGGCGAACAATTGCCGCGCTGGGCGATCCACGCGCATTGGCGGGAAGACGGCGAGCCGGTGTGGCGGGACCCTGCATTGCTGGCCTCCGATGACGACAAGGACGACGCGGCGGCCGAACAGGCGGCAGCGTTCGCGGCGGCGCTGGCGGAGCGGCTGCAGATCGACCCCGGCCTGGTGAACCAGGCCTATGAGGATGTGCATTATTATCTGTGGCGGGAACACCGGCTGCCCGCCAATGTGGTCGCCGAGGATGCCAAATTGCGCGACGAGCTGGAGCGCAAGCGCCTCGCCAAGGTGTTCGCGCAAGGGCTGGCGGCACCGGTCGGCAGCGTGCTGCCGCTGCGCCGGGTGATCCAGGATGGCACGCGGCGCTGGCAGAGCGGCAAATGGTTTTTCCGGGATTCCGTGATGTTTCTGGTGCCGGGGGATTCACCGGTCGGGCTGCGGCTGCCGTTGGAGAGCCTGCCCTGGGCCAACCCTGAGCATCTGGAGCTGGAATTCGAGACCGACCCTCTGGCGCCGCGTGAAAAGCTGCCGCCACGCCCGGATTTCCGGCGCAGCCAGGAGAGTGCGGGCTTGCACGGCCCCAAGAGCCCGCCGGTAAGCAGCATCGAAGGCTTCCGGCCGGTGCCGCAGGATGCGCCGGTGGTGGGGCGCGAAGACCCCGCCGTGGTGCGCACGGCGCTGGCGGTGGAGGCGCGCGATGGCGTGCTGCACGTGTTCTACCCGCCGCTTTACGCCGCAGAGGACTGGCTGGAGCTGACCGCGGCGGTGGAGGACACCGCCCAGGAATTTGGCCGCAAGGTGGTGCTGGAGGGCTATCTGCCGCCGGAAGACCCGCGGCTGTTGAGTTTCTCCGTCACCCCCGACCCCGGCGTGATCGAGGCCAATGTACACCCCGCGCATAGCTGGGCCGAGGCGGTTGAGCGCACCACGCAGCTTTATGAAATAGCGCGGGAAGAAGGTCTGGCGACCGAGAAATTCATGCTGGACGGCCGGCATGTGGGCACCGGCGGCGGCAACCATGTGGTGATGGGCAGCAGCGAGCCGGTGGACAGCCCGTTCCTGCGGCGGCCGGATTTGCTGAAATCCATGCTGGGATTCTGGCACAACCACCCTGCCCTTTCCTTTCTGTTCAGCGGCTTGTTCATCGGGCCATCGAGCCAGCATCCGCGTATCGATGAGGCGCGGGAGGATTCGCTGAACGAGCTGGAAATCGCGTTTCAGCAGGTGGGACGCGAAAAGGAAACGCCGCCCTGGATGGTCGACCGGCTGTTCCGCAATATCCTCACCGACATGACCGGCAATGGGCATCGCACCGAGTTTTGCATCGACAAGATGTACGCGCCGGAAACTGCCAGCGGCAGGCGGGGGCTGGTGGAGTTCCGCGCCTTCGAAATGCCGCCGCATGCCGAAATGTCTCTGGCGCAGGTGCTGCTGATGCGCTCGGCGGTGGCGGCGTTTTGGGAGAAACCCTATGAGCGGCGGCTGGTGCGCTGGGGCACCCGGCTGCACGATGAATTCCTGCTGCCGCATTACGCCGTAGCCGACTTCAAAGATGCCCTGGAAGAGCTTGGCTCTTTCGGGTTCCCTTTGGAACCGGACTGGTTCGCGCCGCATATGGAATTCCGCTTTCCGCTGGTCGGTGAAATTACCGCGCGCGACATGCATGTGGAGCTGCGCCATGCGCTGGAGCCGTGGCATGTGCTGGGCGAGGAACAAAGCTCCGGCGGCACCGCGCGCTATGTGGATAGCTCGGCCGAACGTCTGCAGGTGAAAGTGAACGGCTGGGTGGCTGAACGCTACACCCTGGCCTGCAACGGTGCCGCACTGCCGCTGCAGAAAACCGAAACCGCCGGCGAGTTCGTCGCCGGGGTGCGGTTCAAGGCGTGGCAGCCGTATTCCGCCCTGCACCCGACCATCAAGGCGCAGGTGCCGCTGGTATTCGACGTGTACGACAACTGGTCCGGGCGCAGCATCGGCGGGATGAGCCACCATGTCGCGCATCCGGGCGGGCGGGCCTATGATGATTTTCCGGTGAACGCCAATTCCGCTGAGGCCCGACGCCGGTCACGGTTTTTCCCGATCGGCCATACACCCGGGCCAATGGACGCACCCCAACCCGTGCAAGGGCCGGAATACCCGCGCACACTGGATTTGCGGCGCTATGCTTAAGCGCCTCGCGCATCGCTGGCGGCAGTATATGACCGTCGGGGTGATGCTGCAGCTGCAGGACGTACGGGCCGAACAGGATTTGCTGCGCGACAATCTGACCGCAAAACTGGATGCGATGCGCGGTGAACTGGCGGCAGCACGGGATGAAATGGAAATGTACCGCCTGGGACTGGAAGCTTTGAAAACAACGCAGGCGGAGAGCACGCGCGAGCTGGCGCAAAGCATGGAAGGCGCGTTGGCGACGCTCCTGGCGCATTAAGCAAGGAAGCCCTTCTTTTTGTGAACAAAAAGAAGCAAAAAAAACTTTATTAATTTGGACCTGCAGTGTGTTTTGCAAAACGCCTCATGTTCCAGCATGAATTTATGCTGGGTCTGGGACGTTGTCTGCTTTGCGCCCATGCTTCGAGATAGTATTTTAAACATACATATTTTTATCGCCAATGTTCCACGTGGAACATTAACAAGCTAACTTATTGTTAGATATATTAAATACATGACCGCCTATGCAAATTTAGCCTATCGTCTTGAAATCGTAATAAATAGACCTTGTTTAAAATTCTTAGCCTGGATCTCACCAGGGAGACACTGGATTGCCGCACCCCAGCCCTTAGGAAATCAAAAGTTTTTTGCGCAGCTTTTTTTCAAAAAAGCTGCTGCTTACTTACGCCGCCGCCGCCCGCAGCACAGTTTTCAAATTCATGAATTCGTGCAGCCCGTAGGGGCCGAGTTCGCGGCCGTGGCCGGAGCGTTTGACGCCGCCGAAGGGGGCTTCCGGGGTGGAGGCGAGCATTTGGTTGATTGCGGTCATGCCGGCTTCGATGTCCTGGATGAAGCGGGCTTGTTCGGTTTTATCGTTGGTCCAGACCGAGGAGCCGAGGCCGAAGGGGATGTTATTGGCGATGTTGATGGCGTCATCGATATTTTTGGCACGGAACAGCATGGCGATCGGGCCGAAGATTTCCTCATGCATGAAGGGGCTGTCCGGCGGAACGTCCGTGAGAATACCGGCGGTGAGGTAGGCGCCCGGGAGGTCCGGTTGGTCGCCGCCGAGCAACAGGCGGGCGCCGGCTTTTTTGGCCTCGGCGATCTGGCCGAGCACGGTGTCGCGTTGTTCGTAGCTTGAAAGGGGTCCCATGTCGGTGGATTTATCCATGGGATCGCCTACCTTGACGGCTTTCATGGCGGCGGAAAATTTATCGAGAAAGCTGTCGTAGATGTCGGTGTGCACGATCATGCGTTTGCCGCAGATGCAGGACTGGCCGGTGTTCTGCACGCGGGCCTTGACAGCCTGGGCGACGGCCTGGTCGAGGTCGGCGGAGGGCATGACGATGAAAGGGTCCGAACCGCCGAGTTCCAGGACGACTTTTTTCAGCGCGTGGCCGGCCTGTTCAGCGACGGCGATGCCGGCACCTTCGCTGCCGGTGAGGGTAACGGCGGCGATGCGGTCATCGGCGATGAGGGCGGCGACTTTCGAGGATTTGATGGCGAGGTTCTGGAACAGGCCAGCGGGGCCACCGGCGGCAAGTACCATGTCTTCCATCAGCGCCGCACACCCCTGGACGATGCTGGCGTGTTTTAAAAGAGCGGTATTGCCGGCCATGATGGTGGGGGCAAGGAAGCGAACCGCCTGCCAATATGGAAAGTTCCAGGGCATGATGGCAAGCACGGTGCCTTGCGGCAACCAGTGCACCTCCGCGGTGCCGCCATTGGGCAGGGCGCTGCTGGTGGGTGCCAGCATGGCGGGGCCGTTTTTGGCGTAGTAGCGGAAGCCGGCGGCGCATTTTTCCACCTCGGCAACCGCCGAGGCATAGGTTTTGCCCATTTCGCTGGTGGCCATGCGGGCCAGGCGGTCCTTGTTGGTATCATATTGATCGGCGATGCGGGACAATAATGCGGCGCGCTCGGTGACATCGGTGTGACGCCAGAAATGATAGGCTTGCACGGCGAGGTTGAGCTTGGCTTCGAGGGCGGCGGGTTCGAGTTCAGGGTGGCTGGCGATTTGCTTTCCGGTGGCGGGGTTGGTGCTGGTGAACATGGTTTGGCTCCCATTCATTGGCCATTAGGTGGGGAGCCTGGGTGGTGCGATCAACCGAGGTCCAGAGCGGCCAAAAGATTTTGAGCATAATTCGCCATGCTGTGATGCTCGCAATAAGCGGCCCGCTCGGCTTCGTTGTTCTGTCTGGAGAGATTTTTCTCCCATAAATTCATAAAGACGGCGGCAATATTTCCACCCTCCAGCGCGGTGTCGATCGTATCAACATAGGATGGTGCCTGCAGAGCGTCTGCCAGGTTTTTTTCGGCCAGACAGGGCAAGCCGGCGGAAATGCAATCCTGCAAGGCGGCCGAAATATTTCCCGGGCCAGCGAGGCGCAACTGCAAGCCGTAATCGGCGGCCAGCAGAAAATCCCGATAGATTGGCTCTGTCACGAAGCGATCATGAAATATGATCTGTGCCGCGACGCCGAGATCTTCCGCCAGGCGTCGCCAGGGTTCCAGCGGTTCCGAGGTTTCCCCCAGCCAGTGCAGGGTGACGATGATTTTAAGCGCTTTGAGCCCGTGCACGAGGTTGATGCCCGCTGCCAGGCCTTTGACCGCGGCGATGAACCCGAAGCTGACGATATGGATGGCACCATCCGCCATGCCGAGGCGCTGGCGCGCCTGCTGGCGCGCCCCTCGTGAGAGGGCGGCCTCAGACCAGTTCCGGATGATGGCGAAGGGAATATGGCGGGCCGGTTTGTTGAAGCGCTGCTGAACCAGCTGCGCGGTATGCGCGTTGTGCAGGATCAGCGGTGTGGACAGGGCGGCCAGCTCGCCCAGAAAACTGGCTTTACGAACTGTTTCATCTTCGAGCCATGCGGTAATATCCGAACCTGCGATCGGCGCCGCGAGCTCAGTACCAGCCATCACGGCGGCGCGGTCCAGGCCTTCCCGGTTGATATAAAAATGCATCAACCTGGCATCATGACAAATACAGGCCCCGCCATAGCGGCGCAGGTTTTCATAAATACCGTCATGAAGATAGGAGTTGCCCATGACGCCGACGACCCTGTCGAATTTGTTCGAAAGATAGGGAAATGCCGAACGATTACCGGCTGCAAACGCCGTGACGTTTGCCAGTGGCTGCAAGGCGGCAAGGCAGGCCGCCGAATAATCCGCGATGCCGGAACGGGCGGGTGGCAAAGGTGAACAATAGGCGATACGCGGCTTGCCGCCGCCGATTGAAAATACCGGCTGATAGGCCATCGCCGCGATTGCCGTCCAGGCCCGTTCGGCCACGCGCGGGGAGGTGAATTGCGGCCAGACCGGTGACTGCGCAGCGACGATGGATGCGGCAAAACCCGGTTCGGCAACGATCCGTTCTAATATCCGGCGCAATTCATCATCGTCATCCGGTGCGAACCGCAGCGATGGATCTGCTACCAGCTCCGCGTGCGCGGGAATGTCTGAAACGATCGAGGGCACGCCGGCGGCCATGGCTTCGATCACCGGGATTGAAAACCCTTCGGCTTTGGATGAAGTGACCAGGCAAAACGCCTGCTGATACAGGCCGAATAAGGTCTGTTGCGATATTTTGCCGGTGAAAATGATCAAACGATCATCGGCACCGCCAGCTTTGACGAAGTCCTTGAATTTTTGTTGACGGTCGGCCGGGTAATTGCCGCTGATCACCAGAGGAATGCGCGCTGTTTGCAATAGGGTGGAACGCGCATAGGCTCTGATCGCGCAATCGAGATTTTTACGAGGGTCGTTTCCCGCGACGATCAGTATGTGCTGTGGCGAAGGGCGCGGTGTTCGCGGCGCGATGCCGGTTGTCAAAGGCGAGCCGATAATTTTTGAACGCGCGGCATGCGGTATCAGCTCGTGCAGGCGGCCTTCGGTGGCGGCGGAAATGGGGAGATACAGATCATAATGGCCGAGCCAGACCAGCTGGTTAAGATAATCCAGCCGGTCGCAGGCTTTGGGAAAATAAGTCTCATGGTCGTCATAAGGGATAAAATCATAGACCACCGCCGCTTTTTTAATTTGCGGCGCCAGCAACAGGCGGGCGACGAATGCCGGGGGTGCGCTCATCGGCGCCGGTTGCAGAAAGATCGTTCCAGCCGGCAGGTCCGGGATATAGGAAGTTTGCCGAAGTTCATCGAAACCGGCGGCAATCTCACCGGCGAGCGGCTGCAAATCGGCATCCACCAGGCCGATCAGTTTCCGGCTTGCCGCCCAGGGGGATACCGCCCTTGCCTGGGTGACGAGGCAGGTTGCCTGGTTGCCGATACCACGATCCAGTAGACCCGTATCTTGCAGGCAGCGCAGGTCGATGATGATCGGGCTGGTCATAGGCGTCTCTTAACGCCGGTTGGCGGGGCTGACCATAAACCGCTATAGCGCCGCTGATGTTCCGCCTCACGGATTTGCGATTGCCCTTGGACCATGATGCGGATTTGCTGCGCGCCGCGGTGGTGGCGGGGCTTGGCGTACGGGATGACGAATTGCTGGGATATACGGTGTTCCGCCGGGCTTACGATGCGCGGCGCAAGACCGCGATCATGCTGGTTTATACGATCGATGCGGTGGTAGCCGCCGGGGCGGTGACGGCGGCACCTTTAACGCCGGATACCGGCTACCGGCATGTGGCGCATCGGCCAGCAGCGCAGCACTTGCGCCCGGTGGTGATCGGCGCCGGGCCGTGCGGGATTTTTGCCGGGCTGCTGCTGGCCGAGATGGGGTTTGCGCCGATTATTCTGGAGCGCGGCAAGCCGGTGCGTCCGCGCACCAAGGATACCTGGGGGCTGTGGCGGCGCGGCGTGCTCGATCCGGAGTCCAACGTGCAGTTCGGCGAAGGCGGGGCCGGGACGTTTTCCGACGGCAAATTATACAGCCAGATCAAAGACCCCAGGCATCTGGGGCGCAAGGTGCTGGAGGCGCTGGTGAAGGCCGGGGCGCCGGAGGAGATTTTATACGTCAGCAAGCCGCATATCGGCACCTTCCGGCTGGTTGGCATGGTGGAGGCGATGCGGGCGACCATTACCGCATTGGGCGGTGAGTACCGGTTTGGCGCGCGGGTTACCGATATCGAAATGGACAGTGCGCGGCGGGTGCAGGCTGTGCACTTGCAGGATGGCCCACGGATTGCCACAAATCATGTAGTGCTGGCGATTGGTCATTCCGCCCGCGACACATTTTCGATGCTGGCGGCGCGTGGTGTGTACATGCAGGCCAAGCCGTTTTCCATCGGGCTGCGCATCGAGCATCCGCAGTCCATGATCGACCGGCATCGCTTCGGCGGGTTTGCCGGGAACCGGCTGTTGGGCGCGGCGGATTACAAACTGGTGCATCATGCCCGTAATGGGCGGTCGGTTTACAGTTTCTGCATGTGTCCGGGCGGCACGGTGGTGGCGGCGGCCTCTGAGGCCGGGGGCGTGGTGACCAACGGGATGAGCCAGTATTCACGCAACGAGCGCAATGCCAATGCCGGAATTGTGGTGGGGATTACGCCTGCGGATTATCCGGGGGACGTTTTGGCGGGGGTGGCGTTGCAGCGGCGCTGGGAGGCAGCGGCGTTTGCCGCGGGCGGCGGAACTTATGCCGCACCGGCGCAGCTGGTAGGGGATTTTATCGCCGGGCGGGCGAGCACGGCGATGGGCGAGGTGGCACCGTCTTACCGACCGGGCGTGCTGCCCGCTGACCTTGCGACCTGTTTGCCGGATTATGCAGTGGCAGCGATCCGCGAGGCGATCCCGGCGTTCGACCGGCAGATTAAAGGCTTTGCGGCGCCGGATGCGGTGTTGACGGGGGTCGAGACGCGGACCTCATCGCCGGTGCGGATGACCAGGGATAAGACGCTGCAAAGCCTGAATACGCCGGGGCTGTTTCCGGCCGGCGAGGGGGCGGGTTACGCCGGGGGGATTTTGTCGGCGGCGGTGGACGGGATTAAAATTGCCGAGGCGGTGGCGGCGGCGATGGTTGAGGCCTTATAAAAAAATCTTGACGGCGGCGATGCAGTTAGTATAAATAACTGTTTCCATTGGATGAGCATGATGTTGAAGCTGTGTGCTGCCGTAATATTTATTGTTTGGAGTGTGAGCATTAATGCCCGGGCGGACAGCGGCGTGACGGCGATACCGATACGGAATTTGCCGGCATTCTCGAACGCGCGTGTACTGCTTCAGGCTTTAGCCAACACCGAAGGTTTTCATGATGAAAATCATTTCTGCGTTGTCGCGTATAAAGGTCCTTCTGATCTTCAAGCCGAAATCTACTGGTCAACACAGAACAAGCTTATTTTATGGGTCCCAGAGGGAAGCAATGCCGTCTTCTTTACCAGAGATTATGTCGATCTTACAAGAGATGTTGTTGCAAATGCGGCAGATATCAAACCTTCCGATTATATTTTGCCCTGGACCCGGGAAGAGGTTAATGCGGTATTGCAAGATTGTGCGCGACATGGAAATTATTATTCCATAAAAAGAACCTTTGAGGGATGGATACAGGTTAGTCGCTTTTCGCAGTTTGTGACCCTACAGAAGCAGCTTCAAGACCTTGTTAATACGGACGGGCATGTTAAGTTAAATAGATTTTGCGTTATAGGGCAGCAGGATGGGGCTTATCTCGCCGCCTATGTCTATTGGCCCGCTCAGAACAAGCTGATTTTCTGGCTGCCGGACCCCTATAATCAGTATGTTTCTGACGCGCTGACGAATTCCCCCGTTTCGATCGATTTAGCGCGCGATCTGAGGGACAAAGAGGATGCAAACAACATAGGCAATGAGATGGAACGTTCGACTGCCTTAAAAGTTATCGAAGCTTGCCGAAAATTTGGCAGTATTTATACAATCCTGAAATCAAATTAGATCATGGTAAAAGCTATTGACACCTAAAAATATGATTCAATGCATCTGTGCATTTGTGCTCTTTTTGGCATGCGGTTCAGCAAGGGCGGATGATGGTTGGCGATCAGTTAAAAATATGCCGGATTTTTCGGATGTTATCGCGCAATTACAAGTGCTGGTTAATGTCAACGGGTTTCATAAGATAAATCAGATTTGTGTGGCCGGCTTCGAAGTTGGCACGTATGATGCTGCGGAAATCTATTGGCCAGTTGAGCACAAGTTTATTTTATGGGAACCGCAAAGTGCTTCCGAGCCACTCTTAATGTCGAGGCGGTATTTGGATACGAGACGGGATGTCGTACCGACCGAGAATGATCTGCACGGCAGTACATATTTGTGGACAGCACCAGAACTAAATGAGTTTATAAAAGAATGCCACAAATATGGCGACAATTATACGATAAAGAAATCGTATACTGGGTGGCAGCCAATCAGCAAGTTTCAGCAGTTTTCAACAATCCGAAATCAGCTGCAATATTTAGTTGACCAGCAGTCTTCACAACAACAGAACGAGTTTTTTGTAATTGCACAAAAAGATCAAACATTTTTAGGCGTATATATATATTGGCCTGCTCAAAACAGGCTCATATTATCGGTGCCCGATAAAATGGACGGTTTAGAACCGTGGGCACTCACAGTGGCGGATTCAGATGTTGATTTGAAAAAAGGAGCCGTGGAGACAGTGGATATGGACCCGATGATAGATGAAATGCCACGTGAATTTGCTAAAGAAATTGTAAAAATCTGCCTGAAGAGTGGTGAGAAAATCCTTATCACGAAATCACATTCGTAGGAATAATTATGAATAATAATCCTGTATCGTCGAACAATAATGTTCAGCTCGATCCGGCAGATTCACCACAAGGAGCTATGGAAAGAGTTTTTCTGGCTGAAACTTATGCACCCGGAAAAAAGATATATGACCTGGCCATTGATTTGAAATCAATGCGAAACATGCGTCAAGTAATATCAAACCGTTTAAAGAATCCTTCGTTTTACAATGCAAAAGGAGCAAAGAACGAAATCGACATTATTAAAATGGGTCATCAATTTGCTAAATTTGATACGTATCCAAATTTAAACAAAGATGTTAAAGAAAACTTAGATAAGACTATTGAAATTGCCAACGGCGTTCAATCTCCGCTTCAAGAAGCCTACGAAAAACACGTCAAAAATGCTATCACCGCAGCAACCGAAAGTATAAATCCACCTGTAGCGGAATTTCCCAACGCAACAGGCTGGATGACAACCGAGAAAAATATGAAAGGGCCGGGTGGTAATTTTTATCCTCTTGCCGATGTTGGCGGCAACACTTTTTATGCCACAAAAACGGTTCCTCTTGAAACAGTACCGAAGCATAAGGCTATGCATCGTGCTGTGCCGCACCAGCCGCATGTAAAAGTAAAGCCACTGTTTTCGTTTACGCCGAAGCCGCAGATTTTGCCGGCGCCTTTGGCAGGTTTGCGTCAAGTGGCGGCCACGGTTTATGCGCACAGCGTGGCGGGACAAATCGCCCGGCAGCGGCGCGGCATAGCCGCACAGCATGCTCAAAACCAAACTGTAGTGTTGCCAAGCGTAGCGCCGCCGCCTGGATCAAGTAGCGGTCCGAGGTTCGGCAGTCTGGCGCATAGGGTGGCGGGCGGCACAGGATACGCCGTGGCACCACCTGTCGCGAGACATGTTGATGAAGATGCGTGGCGGCGCGATCCGGCAATGCTGGGCCGGGCGCTGGATATGGTTATGGATCGCACGGCCCGGTTGCCGCCGCAGGGGATGACAGGGTTCGATGACCGCCTCAGCCCGCGCTGGGCCGGATTAAAACTGCCGAGTTGAGCATACCTTAAAATCAGTAACGGCTTAGCCAGCAAAACCGGAACGTCACCACACCCACGCCCCGGATTCACAAAGTTTTTTTGCTGCTTTTTGTTCACAAAAAGAAGTGCTTCCTTGCTTCATCGCGGCCTTGCAATCGGCATGGCGGTTGCCGACATGCCTGGCATGGCCGATAAACTGGCAAACTACCGGGCGAAGCGGGATTTCTCCAGAACGGCGGAGCCGAGCGGAGAGGCAGCCTCGGAACCTGCCGTAAAACGGCGTTTTGTCATCCAAAAGCACGCGGCGACCCGGCTGCATTACGATTTGCGGCTGGAGCTGGACGGGGTGTTCAAATCCTGGGCGGTCACGCGCGGGCCTTCGCTTGATCCGCATGACAAGCGGCTGGCGGTGGAGGTCGAGGATCATCCGCTGGATTACGGGGATTTCGAGGGCAAGATTCCACAAGGCGAGTATGGCGGCGGCACGGTGCAACTGTGGGATCGCGGCTATTGGCAGCCGGCAGACGGCCGCTCGCCGGAGGATGCCCTGGCAGCGGGCGATTTCAAATTCATCCTGGCCGGGCAGCGCCTGGCCGGCAGCTGGGTGCTGGTGCGCATGAAGCATGACCGCACCTTGGGTAAGCGCATCAACTGGCTGCTGATCAAGCATCATGACGATTTTGCCAAAGATGCCGCTGCCACCGCAGCCCTGATGGCGGAGGATAAATCCATCGCCTCAGGGCGGCCGATGGCGATAATCGCCGCCGGCAAAGGCCGGGCGCCAAAACCGTTCATGAAGCCCAAGGCAGCCAAAGCGGATGCGGTGTGGGATACCAGCAAGGGCAGTGCCGCCGCGGCGCGGGCCAAACGCAAGGGCAGCGCGAAGCCCGCTGCCAAACCTAAGCAAAACTCAGGCGCCCTGCCTGGCTTTATCGCGCCACAGCTTTGCCAATCCGTGGACCGGCCACCGGCGGGCACCGGCTGGGCGCATGAAATCAAGTTCGACGGCTACCGGGTGCAGCTGCGCATCGCGGATGGGGCGGCGACGGTAAAAACCCGCAGCGGGTTGGATTGGTCCAGCCGCTTCGGCGCCATCGTCAAGGAAGCGGCCCGGCTTGAGGAGGCGATCATCGATGGCGAGATTGTGGCGCTGGATGTGCAAGGCGCGCCGGATTTCGCGGCATTGCAGGCGGCACTCTCCACGGAGAAGACCGGCGACCTGATTTTCTACGCCTTCGATCTGTTGTTCGCAGGTGCCGAGGATATGCGGGCCTTGCCGCTGGCTGAGCGCAAAACGCGGTTGCAGGCTTTGCTGGCGGCGGCGGCCGGCTCCCGGCTGCGCTATGTCGAGCATTTCGAGACCGGCGGCGAGGCGATTTTGCAGTCGGCCTGCCGGTTGTCTCTGGAGGGCATCGTCTCCAAACGGCTGGATGCGCCGTATCGGTCAGGCCGCAGTGCCAACTGGGTAAAGGCGAAATGCCGGGCCGGGCATGAAGTGGTGATTGGCGGCTGGGCCACCACCAACGGGCGGTTCCGGTCCTTGCTGGCAGGGGTGTATCGGGGGGCGCAGTTCGTACACATCGGGCGGGTCGGCACCGGGTTCAGCGCAGCCAAGGTGGCGCAATTGCTGCCGCGCTTGCAGGCGGTGGCGGCGAAACAATCTCCCTTCGCCGGCGTTGGGGCACCCCGCGACGAGCCGCATATCCACTGGACCCGGCCGGAACTGGTGGCGGAGATCGAGTTTGCCGGCTGGACCGGGGCGGGCAGCGTACGGCAGGCAGCGTTCAAAGGTCTGCGCGAGGATAAGGCAGCGCGGCAGGTAACGGCGGAGACGCCGGCGCAGCCTGCGGAAATCGAGGTGCCGAAAGCCGATGCCAGACTGGCTAAAAAGCCCAAAGCGAAACCGGCGGCGGCGAAACCCGCCAAGGATGACAACCCGGTGGTGATGGGTGTGCTGCTGTCCAGGCCGGACAAGGCACTGTGGCCGGACGCGCATGACGGCCAGGCCGTAACCAAGCTGGATCTCGCGCGCTATTTCGAGGCGGTGGGACAGTGGCTGATGCCGCATATCAAAGGACGGCCATGCTCGATCATACGGGCGCCGGACGGGTTTGCGGCTGAACAGTTTTTTCAGCGCCACGCCATGAAAGGCACCAGCAGCCTGCTCGATCTCGTGACTGTTTCCGGCGACCGCAAACCATATTTGCAGATCGACCGGATCGAGGGTCTGGCGGCGATCGCGCAAGTAGCGGGTCTGGAACTGCATCCATGGAATTGTCAGCCGCAATATCCCGAGATGCCCGGGCGGCTGGTATTCGACCTTGATCCGGGGCCGGAGGTGATTTTCGCGACGGTGGCTGCCGCCGCCGTGGCGTTACGGGATATATTAGCGGAGCTGGGTCTGCAGAGCTTCTGCAAGACCACCGGCGGCAAAGGGCTTCACGTGGTCACACCGCTGCAGCCCAACGATCTGACCTGGAAACAAGCCAAGGATTTCGCCCATGCGGTATGCAACTTCATGGCCGAGACCGATCCTGACCGTTACGTGATCAATATGGCAAAAAAGCTGCGGACGCGGCGGATATTTCTGGACTACCTACGCAACGACCGGATGGCGACGGCGGTCGCCCCCCTGTCCCCACGGGCGCGGCCCGGGGCCACTGTCTCCATGCCGCTGAGCTGGGATGAGGTGACGCCCAGCCTGGACCCGCAGCGCTATACGATCCGCACCGTGCCGGGCCTGTTAAAAAAGACCAAGGCCTGGGCAGCGTATGACGACAGTGCGGGCGCGCTGGCGGCGGCTGTCAAAACATTAGGCAAAGTTGGCGCACCTAAGTAAGGCAAGGAAGTATCTTCTTTTTGTGAACAAAAAGAAGCAAAAAAACTTTATGAGTCTGGGCCATTGGCGTAGCGGATCAATCGGAAACGCTTAGCTTTGTTTTGGCAAGCATTTTCATCGAATATTGCTCTAGCTTTGCACTTGCTCCACCAGCCAGTCCATCAGCATTTTGGCGGGGGCATTGTGGTTTTTTATGTGCTTGTGGAGCTGGGCGTGCCAGGCGGCCGGATTTGAATCCGGCAGATTCTGGCTCTTGAAAAACACCTGCAAGGGGCAGTCTTCCAGCGCGTGCGGATGCACAGCGCCGAGGCGGGCGAATTGCCAATGATAGGCCAGTGCGCCGAGCCAGGTCTGGATGGTGCCGGGTTTGGTCGGCAGGCTGAACTGGTTGATCCAGCCGGCGATTTCATCGGCAGGCATCGGGCGGGCGAGGCCATAGCCCTGGCCGAGTGAGGCGCCGAGTATGGAAGCGGCTTCGATGACGCCGATATCCTCCAGGCCTTCGACCACCACATTGCGTTCGAAATCGCGGCCGATCTGGATCAGTGTGCTCATCAGGCTCAGTGTCTGGACTGGTTTGACGCGGATTTTGGCGATCAGCCCCTGGTCGATCTTGACCGCGGAAAACGGCAGGCCGGAGAGGCGGAGCAGGCTGCTGTAGCCTGAGCCGAGATCGTCCAGCACCAGCTTGACGCCGATGCGGGCCAGCCGGCCAACGGCTTCGTTCTGCGCCTGGCTACCCATGGCCTGGGTCTCCAACAACTCGAGGTTCAGACGTTCAGGGGCAATGCCATGGCGGTGCAGGGCAGCCTCCACCCAATCCGGGCAGTCCTGGTCCAGTAGCGTGGAGGGCGGCAGGTTAACCGCGATTTGCAGGCTGATCCCCAGGGTGTCCCAATGGGCCAGCCAGGTCAGCGCCTGATCCACGCCGAGCCGGAACAGCTCATCAAGCTCGGCGTCGCCGAGCAAGGGCAGAAACATCGCCGGCGGCACGATCGTGCCGTCCTGCATGACGAGCCTGGCCAGGGCTTCAACCTTCAGCACCGCCCCGCCACGCAGCTCCACCACCGGCTGCATATGCATCACCAGGCCCCCGTTGAAGAGCTGCTCACGATAGCCCATGGCCAGATTGTGCTCGACCACCACGGCAGAGGCCGGGGCGCTGCAGCGCTGCCAGATTTCCGACCAGCGGGTTTGCAACCCTTGGGCGAATTGCCGCATCCAGGACGATTCGAACTGATTTGGATGGGCGCCCCCGATGGCGATATAAACGGCGGCATGGCCGTTCTGATCGAACACCGGAATCACCATTGTGGAGCACATCGCGTCGCCGGTAATGATGCTGTGCAAATGCATGTAGCGCGGGTCACGCCGATGTGAGGGGCTGGAGACGATCTGCTGGGTGCGCCAAGCGACCGGGAACAGACCATGGCCCGGCTGTGGCGGCGTCGTCATTATATTTTGCGCCTTCAGGATCTGTAGTTGCGCCAGCAGCTGTTCGGACGCCGAGCCGGCACTTTGTTCGACAGTCGGCATACCGCCGCCGGCGAGACGTACCAGCAGCACGCACAGAATGCCGGGCAGCTTGCTGATCTGTTCGATTTCATGCGCTGCGACATCTGCCCACAATGCCCCGGTTTTTGGCAAAGCGGCGGACAGGCTGTGCATATACTGCGCGATGGTGTCCTCGGCACCCAGTAATTGCGCCTGCAAACTGTCCTGCAAGCGCCGTTCGATCGCCATCAATAGCAAGGAAGAGTGGCGTTTTTGCAGTGACAACGCATCCTGACGCGATCTCAACAGATTGCGATAGATGCCGATGGACTTCACCATTATCGAAGTGGAACCCGCGAGCAGACAGATATGCTGACCGTAAATCCGGGCGGCTTCCTCGACCAGCTCAAAGGTGCAAGAAGGCGACAAAGTATAGAGCAACTGCTCCACATGGAGCTGATTTATGGACGCGATATCCTGGCCATCCAGATTGTCGACCAGCGCAGATATTTGCGGCATGCGGCGCACTTCATCGGTCACCTTCTCGGCGCATTCGATGGCCAATTCGGTAAGTTCGTTGCGGGCGGCGCTGAGCAAGGCACGGGCCTGGCGGCCGTAGGGGTCGAATACGCCGTCTTCAGGCAGTTCAAGCTCATCAGAGGCCAGCCGCCACCATTTCGTGCGGTCGTGCTTATGCACCTTGGCCAGACGCAGCGCTTCATCGGCATGACGCAGCAGCGCATCGCCTTCAACGCCATCGAGCGGGTATAGAGCGATACCCATGCTCATATCGGTCATGGTCTCGCCGGTCTTGAAAGTGAACGGGGTTTCCACCGCATGGTGCACGCGCTCCAGCACGGCCTGCAACTGCTCAGTAATACCGGTTTCATCTAGATCCCGGATAATGAGGGCAAATTCATCACCGCCAAGGCGCGCCAGCATGTCGTCCTGGCGCAACTCACCGCGCAGCCGTTTTGCCAGCCCCTGCAGCAGCTGGTCCCCGGCGGCGCGGCCATGATTTTCGTTGACCTGGGTAAAACCATCCAGATCGAGGATGCAGACAGCGATCACCTTGCCGGCCATCAGAGCATAGGCCTTGCCCTTCGGCAGATGCTGTTCGATGGCGAAACGGTTGGGCAACCCGGTGAGGGGATCGTGCAACGCCTGGGCTTCCAGACGATCGCCGAGTTCGCGCTCGGTGGTGATGTCATGCACGACGCTGATGTAATGGGTGATCTGGCCGGCGCTGTTTTTGCATGGCGTGATCGAGATTTGATTCCAGAAGGTTGAACCATCCTTGCGGTAGTTCAGTAATTCCCCGCTGAACGCCAGGCCGTTCTCCAGGGCGGCGCGCATACGGCTGATCATCAGCAGGTCGCTGTCCGGGCCTTGCAACATGCGGCAGTTATTACCGCAGATTTCAGCCTTGCTATAGCCGGTGATGCTGGTGAAGGCGTCATTTGTGTAGATCACGTTTTGCTGGGCATCAGCGATGATCAGCCCTTCAGAGACCGCCGACAAGGCAATCGCAATAAGCGATTCCGGAAGATCGGTGAATGCGGTTGTTGCTTTGGAATGGTTGATCAAACCAAATCCCTCCAAGGCATGTTGCAATGAGCTGGGTATGGTCTGCTTACCTTTATAAGTACCTTAGATTGACAAAAACTAGATTCGCTCGGAGCGCGCGTACAGCATCTTGTTGGGAATGGACATAAAATGGAACAGAATACTTGCCACGTGCTAAACAATTTTCCGCGTACAAAGAAAAACAGCTTCAGCCATTCTCTATCAATTCATTTTTATCTTATTATTATTACGATTCGCATTGTTGAGACATATCTTTGCCTGCGTCCTGCCAGGTCAATGCGCCGGGGCAGCACTCAGTTGCTTTAGGACGGCATTGGTTTCGGCAGATACTTCCGCCAGCGTGACTTCATAGCCCCACAGCGTTGCCAGATGGCGCATCACCGACTGGGTGTCTTTCTCGCGCGTCAGCACGCCGGCATAGACGCGATGCTGCAGCATCAGCCGGCGATCGCCGTCGAGATCGACATCGACCACCTCGATTTCCGGCTCGTGCTGCACCACGTCGTATTGATCCGCCAGCTTGGTGCGGACCTTCTGGTAGCCGCGTTCGTTATGGATCGCCTTGACGACGAGGTCCGATTTGCTGTCGTCGTACAGATCGAAAAGCTTCATCTTGCGCATCAGGGCGGGGGAGAGGAACTGGCGGATGAAGCTTTCATCGCGGTAATTGGCCCAACCGTCCTTCAGCACGTCCACCCAGTCGCCGCGGCCGGCGATTTCCGGCAGCCAGGCCCGGTCTTCCTCGGTGGGCTGTTCGCAGATGCGGCGGATATCCTGCATCATGCCGAAGCCGAGCGCGTAGGGGTTGAGGCCGGAATACCCGGGATGGTCGTAATCCGGCTGGAACACCGCGCCGGTATGGGATTGCAGGAATTCCAGCATGCCGCCTTCATCGAGGAAGCCGGTATCATGCAGGCGGTTCATGATGTAATAATGCACGAAGGTGGCGCAGCCCTCGTTCATCATCTTGGTTTGTTTCTGCGGGTAGAAATATTGCGAGATGTGACGCACGATGCGCAGGATTTCGCGCTCCCAGGTCTTCAGCAGCGGGGCGTTTTTCTCCAGGAAATACAGTATGTTTTCTTCCGGCAGGCCGAGCATCAGGCGGCGTTCGGAGCTGTTGTGCATCTCCTTGGCGCGCGCCCCCGCGGCGGTGAAATGCCAGAGTTCGTTATAGGTGCGTTCCCGTTCCTCCTGCCGTTCGCGGGCGCGCTTTTCCTCGTCGCGCAGATTGAGGGTCTTGCGGCGCGGGTAGCGGTTGACGCCTTGCGACATCAGCGCATGGGCGGCGTCCAGTACCTGCTCGACCGCCGCTTCGCCGTAACGCTCCTCGCAACGGGTGATATAGGTTTTGGCGAATTCGAGGTAATCCAGTATGCCGTCGGCATCGGTCCATTGGCGGAACAGATTATTGTTTTTGAAGAAATGGTTGTGGCCGAAACCGGCATGCGCCATCACCAGGGTCTGCATCATCATGGAATTTTCTTCCATGAGATAGGCGATGCAGGGGTTGGAGTTGATGACGATTTCATAGGCCAGATTTTGCAGGCCGTTGCGGTACAGCATCTCATCGCGTGCGAAGCGCTTGCCGAAGGACCAGTGCTTGTACATCAGCGGCATGCCGATCGAGGAATAGGCATCCAGCATCTGCTCGAAGGTGATAACCTCGATCTGGTTGGGGTAGATGTCGAGCTTCAACTCGCGCATCGCCACCGCGTCGATGGCTTCATAGGCGCGGTGCAGACCGTCGAAATTCCAGTCTTTTTCCCGGCGCAGGCTGTGATTCATGGTGTGGCCGGTGCCGCGCGCTGCGGGCTGCGGGAAAACAGCTCGTGGAATACCGGGAAGATCTGGCCGCGCTCGGCCACCTTGCGCATGGCAATCGCCGCACCGGCCTGCACCATCTGATCGTAGGTGCGCCACAGATCGGTCACCTGCTCGCGGCCGCCGGCATCCTTGACTTCCAGATAGGCAAAATACTGGCAGAGCGGCAGGATTTTCTGCCGCAGCGTGGCCGCCGCCTTGGTGTTGTCGGAGGGCGAATTATCACCATCCGAGGCCTGTGCTGCGTAGATGTTCCATTGCTCGCGCGGGTAGCGGGCGGCCACCACGCGCAGCATCTCATCAAAAGCAGTGGAGACGATGGTGCCGCCGGTCTCGGTACTCATGAAAAACGTCTCCTCATCCACCTCGCGCGCCTGGTGGGTGTGGCGGATGAAGACGATTTCGACATTCTTGTAACGCCGCCCGAGGAACAGATACAGCAGCTTGTAGAAGCGCTTGGCGAGGTCCTTCATGTGCTCGGTCATCGAGCCGGAGACATCCATCAGGCAGAACATCACCGCACTGGTGACCGGCTGCGGGATCAGCTCAAAGCGGTTGTAGCGCACATCCACCGGATCGATATACGGGATGCGGCGGCTGCGGCTTTGATGGGTGGCGAGCCGGGCGGCCAGTTCGGTGCGCCGCGCGATCTCTTCCTCGGTCTGCGCGCCTTCCAGGGCTGCCAGCTCCGCCTCGAACAGGGCGGCTTCCGCCGGGCGCGGACGCTTGAGCGCGATCCGCCGGGACAGCGAATTCTGCATGGTGCGCTTCATGTTGAGGTTGGACATGGCACCGCTGATGGCATGGCCGGCGCGCACCGGGGTAAAGCTGTTGGAGGATTTCATCTGCTTGCGCAACAAATCAGGCAGCTCCAAATCGTCGAAAAAGATGTCGAGAAACTCATCCTGGCTGAGGGCGAATTGAAAAGCGTCCTCGCCCTGCCCGTCTTCCGCCGGCTCCGACCCCTGCTTGCCGCTGCCCTGGCCGCGGCGCTTGATGCGATCGCCTTCCTGGTACTGCTTGTTGCCGGGCAGCACATGGTCACGCTGACCATGGGATGATGAGTGCCGGATTTCCGGCTCGCGCAGGCGGTCGGCCTTGATCCAGACGCCGCCATCGGCCCCGGTATCGGTAACCGAACGCTCGCCGGTGGCTTTGCGCACCGCCTCGGTGAGTTCGGCCTTGGCGCGACGGATGAAGCGCTGGCGGTTGGAGTGGCTCTTACCTTGCGGGTTGAGGCGGCGGTCGACGATGTTCATTTGTATGTAGGTACTCTAGCCGGCCTGCTTGACGCGCATATACCATTCCACCAGGCGGCGGACCTGGCGTTCGGTGTAGCCGCGCGCGATCATGCGGTCGAGAAATTCGGAATGCTTGCGTTCGGTCTCCACCTCTTTTTTGCTGCCGAAGCTGATCACCGGCAGCAAATCCTCGACCTGGCTGAACATGCGGCGCTCGATCACCTCGCGGATTTTCTCGTAAGAAGTCCAAGAGGGGTTGCGGCCGTCATTGGTGGCACGGGCGCGCAAGGCGAATTTCACCACCTCGTTGCGGAAATCCTTCGGATTGGCGATGCCGGCGGGTTTTTCGATTTTGGTAAGCTCCTGGTTAAGCTGCTCGCGGTCCAGCATCTGCCCGGTATCGGGGTCCTTGAAGTCGAGATTTTCGATCCAGGCGTCGGCGTAGTCCAGATAGCGGTCGAACATGTTCTGGCCGTAGTCGTTATAGGATTCGAGATAGGCCTTCTGGATTTCATTGCCGATGAATTCGGCATAGCGCGGCGCCAGATGGCTTTTGATGAAATCGAGATATTGTTTTTCGACCTCCTCGCCGAATTGCTCGCGCCGGATCGCCTGCTCCAGCACATACATCAGATGCACCGGGTCGGCGCCAACCTCGCGGGTGTCGTAGTTGAAGGTAGCGGACAGCACCTTGAAGGCAAATCGGGTGGAAATACCGTCCATGCCTTCATCCAGCCCGGCGGTTTCGCGGTATTCCTGCATGGATTTAGCGTTCGGCTCGGTCTCTTTCAGGTTCTCGCCGTCGTAAACCCGCAGCTTGGAGAACAGGCTGGAATTGGGGTGCGGGCGCAGGCGGGACAGCACGGCGAAACGCGCCAGCATCTCCAGCGTGGCGGCCGCACAGGGAGCACCGGACAGCTCGCTGCCGCGGATCAGCTTGTCGTAGATTTTTTTCTCTTCGGTAACGCGCAGGCAATACGGCACCTTGATCACGCATATCCGGTCAATAAACGCTTCGTTATTTTTATTGTGCTTGAAGGATTGCCATTCGGATTCGTTGGAATGCGCCAGAATGATGCCGTTGAACGGGATGGCGCCGATATTTTCGGTGCCGACATAGTTGCTTTCCTGCGTCGCGGTCAGCAGCGGGTGCAGGATTTTGATCGGCGCCTTGAACATCTCGACGAATTCCAGCAGCCCTTGCGTGGTGCGGTTGAGGCCGCCGGAATAGCTGTAGGCATCGGTATCATTCTGGCTGTACAGCTCCAGCATCCGGATATCGACCTTGCCGACCAGGCTCGAGATGTCCTGGTTGTTCTCATCGCCCGGCTCGGTTTTGGCGACGCCGATCTGACGCATTTTGGACGGCATCAGCCTGACCACGGTGAATTTGGAAATATCGCCGCGGAATTCGTCGAGCCGCTTGACCGCCCAGGGCGACATCAGCCCCGTCAGGCGGCGGCGCGGGATGCTGAAACGCTCTTCAAGCTCCTGGCCCATGATCTCAGGGTCGAACAGGCCGAGCGGGGATTCAAACACCGGGCTGAGCTGGGTGCCAGCCTTTAACACATAAATCGGCATCTGCTCCATCAGCAGCTTGAGACGCTCGGCGATCGAGGATTTGCCGCCGCCGACCGGACCCAGAAGGTATAATATCTGTTTGCGTTCCTCGAGACCCTGTGCCGAGTAGCGGAAGAAATTGACGATCCGCTCGACGGTGTCCTCCATGCCGTAGAACTCGGCAAAGGCCGGATAAACCTTGATGGTGCGGTTCATGTAGATGCGCCCCATACGGGCATCCTTGGCGGTATCGATAATCTGCGGCGCGCCGATGGCGGCGACCATGCGTTCGGCGGCGGTGGCATAGACCATGGGGTCGCGCTGGCATAAATCGAGATATTCCAGCAGCGGCATTTCCTGTTGCCGCTGGTTCTCGTAAGTTTGCAAGGAACGAGAAAAAAGCTGATCCATCATGCCCAAATCTGCTACCCCCTTATATCGTCACTCCAGGTTTCATATATCCGTCTGCTGCACCGAACCTTCACTATGCGCTCGGCCTGTCTGGGTGAGCAAGCAATTTTGATGCCTAACACTCGCCCTGGCGAAACCATCTGCCCTGGCTCAAGCAATTTTAACTTGTATGTCATCCATCTTCTGAAACAGCTAAGCACTACCGCATGGCGAGTCGCCATCGTTAATCGCGGCAGCGTGACAGTTTCCGGGCCGAGCGGATGATAACATTGAAACCGGCCATGTATCTCCACTCGATCTGGTAAACAGTTGATGAGTTTAAAGCCGGATCAACATCTCATTTGAAAACGACAGGAAACGCATCGTGACCTATTGCCTTGGCATCCTGCTTCCCTCCGGCCTCGTCATGGCGTCCGATTCACGGTCCAGCGCCGGGGTCGACCAGATCGCCAGCGTACACAAGATGGCGCGCATGGCGGTGCCAGGCAGGCGCGTGATCACCATATTGTCGGCCGGCAATCTCGGCACCACGCAGGCGGTGGTGACGGCGCTGCGCGAGGCTGCCGGCTCCGGTGACTATAACCATGACGTTTATACCGCATTGACCATGTACGATGTGGCCGTGATGCTGGGGGCGAAATTGCGGGAGGTGTTGGCCCGCGACGAAAAATTCGTCGCGGCGTATGGCGATGCGACCGGCAGCTTTCTGCTGGGCGGGCAGATCGCCGGCGAGGCGCCGCGGCTGTTCCAGATCTACGCCGCCGGCAATTTCGTCGAGGCCTCGGACCGCACCTGCTTCCTGCAGATCGGCGAGACCAAATACGGCAAGCCGATCCTGGACCGCGCCCTGAGCTTTGCCAGTACGCTCGACGAGGCGGCCAAGCTGGCATTGTTGTCCTTCGATGCGACGATCCGCAGCAATCTTTCAGTCGGGCTGCCCATAGATATCCTGCGCTACCGGCCGGACAGTTTTTCGATCGATGATTTCGCCACGCTGGAGGCGGATACCCCGTATTGGCAGGACCTGCGGCAAGGCTACAGCGACGGCCTGTCCCGGCTGATCGACAGCCTGCCGCCGCCGCCGGCATGGGGGCGTTGAGGAGCCAGCCACCCTTTTCGTTCACAAAAAGCCGGCGCTTACTTTCTTAAAGCCTGCTCGCGCGCCGTGGTCGCTAACACATCAGCGCGTTCGTTCATGATATTGCCGTCATGGCCGCGCACCCAGCGCCAGTCCACCTCATGCGCTTTTGCGGCTTGCAGAATGCGTTGCCACAAATCCATATTCGCCACCGGATCGCCGCCGGCGGTGCGCCAGTTTTTGCGTACCCAGCCGGTATGCCAGCGGGTGATGCCGTTTTGCAGATACTGGCTGTCAGTGTGCAGGATCACCCGGCAGGGCCGCTTCAGCGCTGCCAGGGCTTCGGCGGCGGCGGTGAGTTCCATGCGGTTGTTGGTGGTCGCCGGGTCCGCGCCGGAAAGCTCCTTGGTCACGCCCTTGAACACCAGCACCGCCGCCCAGCCGCCTGGCCCGGGGTTGGGCCGGCAGCCGCCATCGGTCCAGATTTCCACCGTCTCAGAGTCCATAGGCTGCCGCATCGATGGCGGTCTGGTGAAAACGCAGACGGCGGTAATAATCCAGCGGGTCCTTGCGCGTCACCAGCGCGCCAGCCGGCGTGTTCAGCCAGTCATACAGCCGGGTCAGCAAAAACCGCAGCGCCGCCCCGGCTGCCAGCACCGGCAGTGCTGCCTGCTCCGCCGCACTCAACGCCCTCAGCGTCACATAGCCGCGCAGCAGCGCCTGAGATTTGGTGACGTTGAAACTGAAATCCCGTTCGAAGCACCAGGCATTCAGACAGATCGCCACGTCATAGGCCAGCAGATCGGTTGCCGCGAAATAGAAATCGATCAGCCCGGAAATCTCGCCGTCAAGGAAAAACACGTTGTCCGGAAACAAATCCGCATGGATATGCCCGCGCGGCAGATCGTTCGGCCAGGCCGCCAATATCCCTGCCAGCGCGGCCTGCAATTCCTCACCCAGCCCCGGCATTACCTCATCGGCCCGACCCTGGCAGGCGTGCAGCAACGGCGCCCAGCCTGCCGGGCCCAAGGTGTTCACCCGCTGCGGCGCAAAGCCTTGCCCAGCCAGATGCAGCCGCGCCAATGCCGCTCCCAGCGGCTCGCAATGCGCCACCTGCACCCGCCGCGGCCACACCCCCGGCAAAAACGTCGTCACCGCCGCGGTGCGTCCGGCCAGCTGATACAAATTCGCGCCATCCCGCCCGCGCACCGGCAACGGGCAAGACAATCCCTGCGCCGCCAGATGCTCCATCAGCCCGAGAAACCACGGCAGCTCCGCGGTCTCCACCCGCTTCTCGTAAAGTGTCAGGATAAAATCCCCGGTGGTGGTGCGCAGCGCGTAATTGCTGTTTTCCACCCCTTCGGCGATGCCGCGGAACGCCACCATCGTGCCGATCTCGTACTGGCGCAGAAACGCCGCCAACGCCTCATCCGTGACTTCCGTATAAACCGCCATGCCTCGTAGATGACCGCGCCGGAAATTTCTGGCAAGGGACCCCGCATGAAGCAGCACCTCGTCCTCTTGCCCCTGTTAACCCTCGCCGCCTGCGGTGGCGGCGGCCCCACGCCCAGCCTGTACTGCCCCCATGTTGCGGTGCTTGCCGAGGCCAGCCACACCACCCTGTTCCTGCCGGGCCGTCAGGACGTCGCCGCCCAGATCGCCGCCGCCAGCATCACCGGCGTCTCCGGCGCCTGCACCCTGGTGCCGAAAAAACACCTGCTGCGCATCACCTACCAAACCGGCTTCGCCGCCACCAATGGCCCTGCCAACACCGCCCCCGCCGTCACCCTGCCGTATTTCGTCTCCATCGTGAACGATGATGCCATCATCACCAAATCCGTCTACACCATCACCCTCGCCTTCAACGGCAACATCTCCACCGCCTCGGCCACCAGCAAACCCATCACTGTCGAATTACCCAACACCCCGGACAGCGCCAGCACCGAAATCCTCACCGGCTTCCAAATGACCCCGGCGCAACTGGCCTACACAGCAGCGCACCAGTAGGCCGACGGCGCCCAAGGCCCAGACTCATAAAAGTTTTTCGGCACGGCTTTTTTCAAAAAAGCTGCTGCTTCCTGCCTGCCCCTTTCTCCTCCACCACCAGCGCCGCCCGCGCTGCGGTATACCCCAAAGCCAGGCCGCCCAGCGTATCGCCGACGAAATGCGCTTCGCAACCCACCAGCCCGACCATCACGGTGCCGATAAGCCCGCCCCAGAACGCCCGGTATTGCGGCATGCGGTGCCACAGCACCAGCAGCGGCGTCGAGATATAAGTAGTATGGCCGGAGGGAAAACCGCCGAAATTATCGCCGTTGACAAACGGGTGGAACGCGTAGGTGCCATGTTCCATCCAGGTGGTCGGCCAGGGCCGTCCGAACATCCATTTCAGCTCATCCTTGGCGGCGTTGGCGGCCATGGTCGCCAGGCTGACAGTCAGCGCCAGCCGTGCCTTTGGCCCCGGCTCCCAGCCGCAAACCGTCGCCACGGCATAAAACGCGCAATACATGATGGAGAGCGGCAGCGGCAGCAACGAGGGTGAGGCGAACAGGTCGAACAGCAATTTGTAGTCCTGGATGCGCTCGACCACCCGCTCCACCGGCCGGTCCACAAACATGATGCACAGCAGAATCACCACCAAGCCGATGGCCGCCTTGGCAGCCAGTCCGGTGATTTGTGCGCGGGCCGCCAGCAGCGCGCTTATGGCAGCAACACCGTGCTGCCGGTGGTCGCACGGGCTTCCAGCGCGGTATGCGCGGCGGCGGCGTCAGCCAGTGCAAAAGTCTGGTTGACCCGTATCTTCACCACACCGGAGGTCACAACCTCGAATAAGGCCGCCGCCGCCGCCGTCAGCTCGGCGCGCGAGGAGGTATACCCCGCCAGGCTCGGCCGTGTCAGGAACAGGCTGCCCTTGGCGCTCAGCACGGAGAGGTCGAACGGCGGCACCGGCCCGGAGGCATTGCCATAGCTCACCATCAGCCCGCGCGGCGCCAAACTATCCAGGCTGGCGTTGAAACTGTCCTTGCCGACACTGTCATACACCACCGGCACCATCGCCCCGCCGGTGATCCGCTTCACCTCGGCCGGCAGATTGGCGTAGCCGATCACAGTATGCGCCGCCCCATGCGTCACCGCGACCTCGGCTTTGGCCGGTGTCGAGACCACGCCGATCACCGTCACCCCCAAAGCCTTGGCCCATTGGCATAAAATCAGCCCGACCCCGCCGGCGGCGGCATGCACCACCACGGTGTCGCCGGCCTGCGCCTTGAAAGTCCGCCGCAGCAGATACTCCGCGGTCAGCCCTTGCAGCATCATGGCGGCGGCGGTGATGAAATCGATGCCATCGGGCAGTTTCACCACCCGGTCGGCGGCGATCACCCGCTCGGTCGCATAGGCGCCGATCGCCCCGCCAGCATAGGCCACCCGGTCCCCGGCAGCGAACCCCGTCACCGCGGCACCCGCTGCCAGCACCACGCCGGCACCCTCCAACCCCGGGGTCGCCGGCAGCGCTGTCTTGTACAGCCCGGTGCGGAAATACACGTCGATATAATTCAACCCGACCGCCTCGTGGCGCACCAGCAATTCGCCCGGCCCCGGTTCCGGCTTCGGCACGCTCTCCCATTTCAGCACATCCGGGCCGCCGGTGGCGTGGATACGGATGGCCTTGGACATGCTTTTTTCCTTCAGACCGGGGCCACAGGCTCAAGATGCAACTGCTCCAAACCAAGCAAAAACCGCTTGGTCACAAGCCCCTCAGCGCCGGAATACCCGCCCAGCCCCACAGTGCCCACCACCCGGTGGCAAGGGATCAGAATGGGGATCGGATTCGCCGCATTGGCGCCGCCAACTGACCGCGCCGAGCCGCCGGCAATCCGCGCAATGTCAATATAGCTACGGGTCTGCCCGGCCGGAATGGCGCGCAACGCCCGCCAAACCTGCTGCCGGTAGGCCGAGCCTACAGGCGCCAACGGCACATCATCGGGCAGCGGCGCCCCATCGAAATACGCCTCAAGAGCCGCCTTCACCCGCACCAGCAGCGGCGTCTCCTGCTGATCACGCCCCCAACCCCAATCCAGCGCAACAATATGCTGATCCTCTTCGGAAATGGTCAGATCGCCAACCGGCGAATGCAGGGATAATTGCGGCATGCCACAGCAAGCTAGTGCCGGACGCCTAACCGATCAAGCAGCAGTGTTAAAGCAAGCCAGCAGCAGCTTTTTTGAAAAAAAGCTGCGCAAAAAACTTTTGATCCCGCTGGGCCATGGGCGGTGATACGGACAACGCTTCAGACCCGGCATAATATTATGCTGGTTTGGGGGCGTTGGCACCGCCACAGCCCATGCCCCAGTATGGCAAAAGTTTTTTGCTTTGTTCATCTAAAGTTTCACCCACGGCTGCTCCGGCCAATTATGTTTGGGGTAGCGGCCGCGCATGTCGCGGCGGACGTCTTGCCAGCCGTGACGCCAGAAACTGGCGAGGTCGGCGGTGATGGCTATGGGGCGTTGTGCGGGTGACAGCAGGGCCAGTTGCAGCGGGATACGGCCGCCGGCCAGGGTGGGGGTGGCGTCCATGCCATAGAAATCCTGGGCGCGAGCTGCGGCTTGCGGTATCGGCTGGCTGTAATCGATCCGGATACGGCTGTCTGGCAGGTGTGCCGGCAGGGTGGCATCGAGTGTTGCGGCGCGTTCACTGCCTAGATAGTCCCGCAGCATCTGGGTGACATCGAGGGCAGCGGCTTCACGCAGGTTGGCGAGCCCTGCCAGATAGGGTGCCAGCCAGGTATCGACTTCTGTTGCCAGTGCGGTGTCGGATATATCCGGCCATCCCGGCTCGAGCCTGGCCAGCAGCGCCACGCGCGCCTGCAATGCGCGCGCCGTCTCGGTCCAGTTCAAACGGTCCAGCCGCGTACTCAAGGCTTGCGCCAGGCCGCTTTGCACTTCTGCGGGCGCGGCTGGCGAGGTTTTGTCCGACAGCACCAGCGCGCCCAGCCGCCGCCGCTCCCGCGTCAGTACCGACCCGGTGTGAGGATCGAAGCTGACTTCGCGTGTCACGCTGCACCTGTCACGCAAAACCGGCGGCAGGGCGGCTGCATCCAGGGCTGCCGCCAGCCGGATACGCCCGCCTTTGGCCTCCAGGCTGGCGATCACGATCAGCGGCGCACGGGCCAGCGGGTCTGTCGGCGTCAGCCGGCCGCTGCCGCCGCCGGACAGCCGGTAGGCCCCGGGCTCGCCGCGCGACTGGCCGATGCGGTCCGGGAAGGCCGCTGCCAGCAAGGCGCCGGCATCGCCGGCGCCTTGCAGTTCGGCCGGCACGCCGAGGCGCGCCCGGTACATGCGTGCGGCGTGGCGGATGCGCATCAGGGCG
Organism: Acetobacteraceae bacterium; assembly: GCA_965231175.1. GTDB lineage: Bacteria > Pseudomonadota > Alphaproteobacteria > Acetobacterales > Acetobacteraceae > Acidocella. The sequence continues at coordinate 1,065,506 of CBDDMJ010000002.1, forward strand.
TTGCGGTCACCGTCGCGGCGGCCGGCCAGCGCCTCCAGACGGAGCGCCATATCCGCCATGGCATCGCGCGGCAGGGAGTCATGCTCCTCCAGCACGGCTGCCAGATCGACGGCCAGGGCTTGCGCCGGCAGCGTTTCAGCCGCCACCATCATTGCCGCCAGGCGCGGGGTGGCGCGCAGCCGCGCCATCGCCCGCCCTGCCGCGGTTATCCGCAGCCCTTGGTCCAGCGCGCCCAGGCTTTGCAGCAACCCGCGCGCCGCTGCCAGCGCGCCGGGCGGCGGCGGATCGGGGAACGGCAAATCCTCCGGGCGTTCGCCCCAGGCCGCGCAGGCCAGCGCCAGACCGGAGAGTTCCGCTTCGAAAATCTCGGCGCGCTCAAAGCCCGGCAGCCCGCGATGCAGCGCCGCGCTCCACAACCGGATGGCCACCCCCGGCGCCTGCCGCCCGGCCCGCCCGGCGCGCTGTGCCGCCGCTGCCCGGCTGATGCGTAACGTCGCCAGGCGCGTCAGCCCTGTTGCCACATCCAGCCGGGGTGAGCGCCGGAACCCGCCATCGATCACCACCCGCACCCCCGGCACCGTCAGCGAGGTCTCGGCGATCGAGGTTGCCAGCACCACCCGCCGCCGCTCGTGCTCCCGTAACGCCAGATCCTGGGCTGCCGGTGCCAGATCGCCATGCAGCGGCAATACCAGGGCCGGGGCCTGGCTGAGCAGCGCCTCGGTGCGCCGGATTTCCGCCATCCCCGGCAGAAACACCAGTATATCGCCCTGATGCGCCACCAGCGCGTCCTGCACCGCTTTGGCCGCCGCCGCCGGCAGCTCGCGGGCAGTGGGTATATCCCGCGCGGTGTGAGTTATTTGCACCGGGTACATCCGCCCCTGGCTTTCGATCACCGGTGCGGCGAGCTGCACGGCAAGCCTGGCTGCCTCCGCGGTCGCCGACATTGCCAGAATGCGCAGTTCCGGGCGCAAGCCGCGTTGCAAATCCAGCACCAGCGCCAGCGCCACATCCGCCTCCAGGCTGCGCTCATGCACCTCATCGAAAATCACACAGGCCACGCCCGTCAGCCCCGGATCGGAGAGCAACCGGCTGGTCAGCAACCCTTCGGTGATCACCTCAATTTCGGTTGCCGCACTCACCGCGGCCTCCAGCCGCGTGCGGAACCCGACACGCCCGCCCACCGTCTCCCCCAGCAGAGCCGACATCCGCAATGCCGCCGCCCGCGCCGCCAGCCGACGCGGCTCCAGCAGCAAAATCCTGCCGGTGCGCCAGGCAGCATCCAGCAGCGCCAGCGGTACCAGCGTGGTCTTGCCGGCCCCCGGCGGCGCCACCAGCACCGCATTCGGGCGTTCAGCCAGGCTGGCCAACAACGCCGGCAGCACATCGTTAACAGGCAGATCGAGCATCAGGCCGTCCTACCCCAAGCCTTCACGCCGCACTACCGAACGCCCATAATCCCATCATGCGCATATTGGTGCTTTTACTGTGGCTGCTGCCAAACCTCGCCCTGGCCGCCACCAGCAATGTCTTCACCTCGCCGCACGGCACCGTCACTTTGATCTCGCCAACCGACACGCCAGCCAGCCCCATCACCCTGGCCCTGCGGTTCCGGCTCGCCCCCGGCTGGCACATTTACTGGCAAAACCCCGGCGAGGCCGGTCTGGCCCCGCAGATCACCTTAGCGCCCCCTGCCACCGCCTCGGCCTTCAGCTTTCCACCGCCGGAACTGCTATCCCAGGACGGCGTCACCGCCTATGTGCTCAGCGGCGACATCCTGCTGCCCTTCACCGCCACCCACGCCGGCGCCACCATCACAGCCCATGCCGCCTGGCTGGTCTGCGCCAATATCTGCATCCCCGAACACGCCAGCTTTACCCTTACTTTAAGCGGCGGCCCCGCGTCCGAAGCCGGCCTGTTCAAACCATCCACCATCGTCCCCTCGCCCTTCCCGACACGCCTCAGCACAGACGGTGTTTTGCACGTCACCGGCCTGCACCCGGCTCAGGTCACCGCCGCCCATCTGTTTCCCATCACCCCCGGCACCGTCATAGACCACGCCCCGCAACGCCTCGGCTTCGACGCCGATGGCCTGACCCTCAGCCTCTCGCCCGCGCCCGCGCCCGGCTTTACCCCTGGCCACACCCTCACCGGATTATTGGAGCTCACCGACCACACCGGCATCACCCAGAGCCTCACCATCGCCGCCGCCGTTACCGCCGCCGCCACGCCGCTGGCACTCTGGCTCGCCCTGGCCTTCGCCGGCGGCCTGATCCTCAACCTGATGCCCTGCGTGTTCCCGATCCTGGCGATGAAAACCCTCGCCATCGCCCGCCTCTCCGGTGCGGCGCGTCCCCACATCCGCCGGGAAGCCACCGCCTACACCGCCGGCATACTCACCGCCATGCTCGCGCTGGGGACCACCCTGCTCACCCTGCGCACCGCGGGTGCTGCCGTCGGCTGGGGCTTCCAGCTGCAATCGCCCATCTTCACCGGGCTGATGGCCCTGCTGATCCTCGCTCTCAGCCTGAACCTCGCCGGCGCCTTCGAAATCACCGGCCTCAGCGGTCTCGCCAACGCCTTCCAGGGTCGCAGCAGCTATTTCACCGGCCTGCTCGCCGTCGCCGTCGCCACCCCCTGCACCGCGCCCTTCATGGGCGGCGCCCTGGCCGCCGCCCTCGCCGCCCCGCCGCTCACCGGCCTCGCCATCTTCCTCTGCCTCGGCCTCGGCCTCGCCGCCCCGTTCCTGCTGCTGGCCCTCCTGCCACATCTCGCAACCTGGCTGCCGCGCCCCGGCCCCTGGATGGCCTGGCTGCAACGCCTGCTCGCCATCCCGATGTTCGCAACTTTCCTATGGCTGGCCTGGGTCTTCACCACCCAGCTCACCCCCGCCGCCGCCCTCACCTTGCCCCACGCCGAACCCTACACCCCGGCCCGCCTTGCTGCCCTGCGCGCCGCAGGCACCCCGGTCCTGGTGGATATGACCGCCGGCTGGTGCCTCACCTGCCTGGTCAACGACCACACCACCCTCGCCAACCCCGCCGTCCAATCAACCCTCGCCGCCCACCACATCCATCTGCTCATCGGCGACTGGACCAACCGCAATCCCGCCATCACCGCCTACCTGCAAACCAACCACCGCGACGGCGTCCCGCTCTACGTCTTCTACCCCGCCCGCAGCCCGCCCCGCCTGCTGCCGCAAATCCTCACCCCGGCCATTGCCACCGCCGCCCTCACCGCTGGCCCAGCACCGCCTTGACCTGCGCAAACGCCCGCGCCCGATGGCTGATCTCCTCCTTCACCGCCCCCAGCTCCGCATATGTCCTGTCATACCCGGCCGGCACAAAAACCGGATCATAGCCAAACCCCGCCGCCCCGCCCGGTGCCGCCGCAATCCGTCCCGCCGCCATCCCAACATACGTCGCCGTCCCGCCCTCCGGCTGCGCCAGACACAGGGCGCAGACAAACCGCGCCCGCCAATCCCCCCGCCCCTCAGCTGCCGCAATAATCCTGGCAAACGCCGCGGCATAATCCCCCGCCGCATACCGCGCCGTATGCACCCCCGGCCCGCCCCCCAGTGCACTCACGCACAACCCGGAATCATCCGCCAACGCCGGCAACCCACTCGCCACCGCCGCAGCAACCGCCTTGATCCGCGCATTCGCTGCAAAATCCGCGCCGGTCTCTTCAGGCGCCGCCAACCCCAGCTGCCCCGCCGAAACCACCGCAATCCCCAACGGCGCCAACAACACCGCAAACTCCGCAAGCTTTCCGGCATTATGCGTGGCAATCAGAATTTTTTGCATAAGCAAGCAAGCGCTTCTTTTTTGAAAAAAAGAAGCAAAAAACTTTTGGAATGCCGGGCCATGGGCGTTGGCATCAAAACGCCCAGTCCCAGCATAAAATTTCTACCGGGATATGGGGCGTAATGCAGACAAAGCCCTCGGACCCGGCATAAAATTTATGCAAGGTCATGGGCGTTCGGCCGTCCACGCCCCAGGCCCAAACTCACAAAGTTTTTTTGCTTCTTTTTGTTCACAAAAAGAAGACACTTACTTTAACCTAAATATTCCGGCACCGCTCCAGCGCCGCGATCAGTGCCGTGCGCACCCCCGGCTCCAGGGCTGAGTGTCCGGCGTCCGGTACCAATGTCAGCCGTGCGGCTGGCCAGGCTTCGGCGAGGTCGAAGGCCGATTGTGCCGGGCAGATCATGTCGTAGCGCCCTTGGATGATCTCGCAGGGGATTTGGCGCACGGCGTGCATGTGGGCGAGCAAGCCGCCGGCGGGCAAAAACAGGTCGTGGGCGAAGTAATGCGCCTCGATGCGCGCCAGGCCGATCGCCGCGCGGTCCTGTGCGAAGGCCGTGACGGCATCGAGGCTCGGCAGCAGGGTTGAGCAGGAGCCTTCATAGATGCTCCAGGCCCGCGCCGCCGGCCCATGCACCTCGGGGTCCGGGTCTGTCAGACGCTGTAAGTATCCGGCGAGCAGATGGCTCCGTTCGGCAGGCGGCAGATAATTCGCAAACGCCGCATGCGCTTCAGGAAATACCCGTGCCAGCCCGTACAGAAACCATTCCACCTCGGCGGGCCGCCCGAGGAAAATGCCCCGCAACACCGCCCCCATCACCGCTTCGGGATGCGCCTGCGCATAGGCCAGCGCCAGCGTTGACCCCCAGGATCCGCCGAACAGCAAAAACCGTTCGATTCTTAAAAACTGCCGCAGGGTTTCGATATCCGCCACCAGATGCGGCGTGGTATTGGCAGCCAGCTCCCCTAACGGCTTGGAGCGCCCGGCCCCGCGTTGATCGAAAATCACCACCCGCCAGATATGCGGATCGAAAAACCGCCGATGCACCGCCCCGGCCCCGGCCCCCGGCCCGCCGTGCAGGAACAGCACCGGCTTGCCGCGCGGGTTGCCCACCTGCTCCCAGTACATCACATGCCCATCGGCCAGCGGCAGATACCCGGTCTCGAACGGCCCGATTTCCGGGAACAGATCGCCGCGCGGCATCTACCCCGCCACGGCGGCGCGCAACGCGGCGGCCACCCGCAGTACCTGCTCGTCGCTCAGGTCGGGGTGGATCGGCAGCGCCAGTATCCGTTCGCCCAAAGCCTCGGCGACCGGCAGGGCAGTGCCGTCATGGCAGCCCGCATAGGCCGGCTGGCGATGCAGCGGCCGCGGGTAATACACCGCCGAGGCGATGCCCCGGGCCCGCAGCGCCGCCTGTGCCGCATCCCGCGCCTGACCATCCGCCAGCAGCACCGAATACACTGCCCAGGCGCTGGTGCTATTCGCCACACGCCATGGCGTCTGCACCACCCCCGCCAATGCGGCATCATACAAACCGGCAATTTCATCGCGGCGTGCCAGTTCGGCCTCGAATAGTTCGAGCTTGGCCAGCAGCACCGCCGCCTGCATGGTGTCGAGCCGCCCGTTCATGCCGATCCGCAGCACCTCATAGCGCGTGGTGCCCTCGCCATGCGTGCGCAGCGAACGATACAATGCGGCGCGCTCCGCATTTTCGGTAAACAGCGCCCCGCCATCGCCGTAGGCCCCGAACGGCTTGGACGGGAAAAAACTGGTCGCCGTCGCATCCGCTGCGGACCCCAACCGCTTGCCGCCCAGCGCGGCGCCAAAACTCTGCGCGCAGTCATCCAACGTAAACAACCCCTCGGCGGCCGCAATGGCGTTGATCGCCGGCCAATCCGCCGGTTGCCCGAACAGATCGACACCGATCACTGCCGCTGGCCGTAATTTACCCGCCCGCCGCACCGCCGCCGCCCGTGCCGCCAGATGCTCCACATCCATCTGAAAACTGCGCGCATCCACATCCACGAATACCGGGGTCGCCCCCAGCAGCAACGGCACCTCCGCCGTCGCCGTATAGGTAAAAGCCGGCAGAAACACCGCATCGCCGCGCCCGATGCCGGCGGCCATCAGCGCGATCTGCAAGGCATCGGTCCCGGAACTCACCCCCACGCAATGCGCCGCTCCGCAAAACGCGGCGAGCCGCCCCTCCAGCTCCGCCACCTCCGGCCCCAGCACAAACTGCCCATGCGCCAGAACCGCATCCAACCGCGCCCGCAAACCCGGCCCCAGCCGCGCCTGCTGCGCCAATAAATCCAAAAACAAAACCGGTGCCTGGGTGGAGATATTCATAATGGCAAGTTACCGCGCAATTTTAGGAATAGAAAGCAAGACCAGGGCGCGGCAATTGCAACTTCAAACTTGATCGTAACGCCCTTGCGGTGTATATCCCCACAAGCAATTCATTACGATTTCAGTACGATATCCCAAATCTGTGGATAACTTTCAGATTGTTCAATGTTACCAATGTCTTGCGAGCAAAATGTTCCACGTGGAACATTTCTAACTAGCCGTTAGAAACTCCACCTTGCCTTCTGCGTTATGCGCAAATTCCGGCACCATCCGCGCCAGAACCGCCAGCGCTGCCGCCGCATCATTGCCCGCTGCGGCCCCGGCTATCTCCGCCATCGCCGCCCGTACCGGTGCCAGCTCCGCGGTTCTCGTGTTCGCCATCAGCAGTCCCGGATACCCCGTCGCCACCGGTTGCTCACCGCCGTGGAACAGCTCCTCGAATAATTTTTCACCTGGCCGCAAGCCGGTAAACCGGATGCCGATATCAGCGTCAGGCCGCAGGCCGGCGAGCCGGATCATCTGTCGCGCCAGCTCCACGATCTTCACCGGCTCACCCATATCCAGCACGAAAATCCCACCCTCACGGACCGCCGACCGGCTGCCCGCCACCGATGCCTGCAGCACCAGCCCAACCGCCTCGCGGACCGTCATGAAATAGCGCTGCATCTCCGGATGCGTCACCGTCAGCGGGCCGCCGGCCGCCAGCTGGCGGCGGAACAGCGGCACCACGGAGCCGGTCGAGCCCAGCACATTGCCAAAGCGCACCGTGACACAGCGCAGCCCCGCCTGCCCCTGGCGCGCCGCCACATCCAACCCTTGCGCATACATCTCGCCCAGCCGTTTGGAGGCCCCCATTACCGAGCTCGGGTTCACCGCCTTGTCGGTTGAAACCAGCACCATCAGCTCAGCCCCCGCCGCCCCGGCGGCATCGGCCACATTCGCGGTGCCGATGACATTCGTCATCAGCCCTTCCAGCGGATTGGCCTCGACAATCGGCACATGTTTCAGGGCCGCCGCGTGAAATACCAGCTCCGGCCTGAACTCTTGGCAGACCGCCGCCAGCCGGGCGGCATCGCGTACATCGGCAATCACGGCGTGCCGCCGGACCTCGGGGTGCATCTCTCCCAGCTCGAGGTCGATCTGCCAGAGTGCGAATTCGCCGTTATCCAGCAGCATCAGCTCCGCCGGCGCCAGGCCCGCCACCTGCCGCGCCAGCTCCGCGCCGATGCTGCCGCCCGCCCCCGTCACCAGCACGCGCTGTCCGGCGATCAGCCTCGCCATGCCCTCGCGGTCCAGCGCCACCTGCTTGCGATTGAGCAGATCCTCGATGGCGATCGGTTGCAGCTCGATGGTCTGCGAGGCCGGCGCCAGCGCCGTCAGGCTCGGCGCCCGCATCACCCGCAAATTCTGCTGGTCGGCCGCCGTCAGCAAGGCTGCCAGCGCATCGCCGGTCAGCTCCGGTGAGGTGATCAGCAAATCCGGCAACGCGCCTGCCGCCTGCAACCGCGCCAGCGCCGCCGCCGGCTCATCCGCCGCGCCGATGATGTTCAGCCCCAAAATCCGCCGTCCGGTGTGCCGCGAGGACAGCGCCATCAACCCCGTCACCCGGTACGGCGGTGCGGCGGTGCGCGCCAGTGCTGAGAGAAACAGTTCCGCACTCTCTCCCGTACCCACCAGCACCGCACTTAATATGTTCAAGCGGCCCGTCGCCGCCGGCGCATGCGGCTGCCGCGCCAGGCGGTAGCTCAGGCGTGGCACGGTCAGCGCCGTCACCATCGTCAACACCAGCAACAGCGGAAATCCCATCGAAGGCAAGGCGAGACCGGCGCCGACCAGCAGCAGCACCAGCATGATGGCCGCTACCGCCGCCGCGGTGCCGATCCAGGCCAGGTCTTTCAACGAGGTGAACCGCCAATGCAGCCTCGATAACCCGAACGGTATGCCGATCAGCCAGATCGCTGCCGCCCCGGCCAGCGGCAACACCGGCGGCTCCGGCCACAGAAGCGGCGGGCTCACCAGCCAGTACGCCAGCACCACGCCGAATGCGGCCAAGGCGCCATCCAGTACGACATTGATGCCGAGACGCGCGATCAGCCGGGTACGGGTCATCGGCGGCTCATAGGCTGTTTAGCCGAGCCAAAACATCCCCTCGACCTCGACCGCGGCATCGAGCGGCAGAGACGATACGCCGATGGTGGAGCGCGCGTGCCGGCCGGCCTCGCCGAAGGCGGCGACCGCGAGGTCCGAGGCGCCGTTCATCACCACCGCATGTTGCGAAAACTCCGGTGCCGCGGCGATGAAACCGCCGAGACGCAGCACCCTGGTCACCGCCGCCAGGCCGCCAGGCACCTGGGTATTCAACTGCGCCAGAACATTGATCAGGCACAGCCTTGCGGCATGCTGCGCTTCCTCGATGGTGACGCCGGCACCCAGCTTGCCTGTAACCGCCACCTTGCCGTCGATGGTCGGCAACTGTCCGCTGACGATGACGAGATTGCCGGCGATGCTGACCGGCACGTAATTTGCCACCGGCGCCATCGGGGCCGGCAGCGTGATGCCGAGTTCGGCGAGATTGGCGAAAACATCCATCATCAACTCACAAGTTTGAAAGCCCGGCGGCGTTCGCGCGGAGCGGCCGCCGGCAGATCGAGCGGCAGCAGCGGCGCCCGGTCGGCGGCACCATCGCCCAGATGATCGGCGGTTTCAATCTCCGCCGGGGCCAGGTTGTGGTTGCCGAGATAGTTCACCGCCAGATTGCGGAACACGTAATCCAGCATCGAGGTTGCTTGCGTCACCGCCGGATCGCCCTCGACCAGCCCGGCCGGCCCGAAACGGGTGAAAGTGAAAGCTTCGACGTAATCCTCAAGCTTCACGCCGTTCTGCAAACCCAGGCTGACGGCGATGGCGAAGGCATCCATCAGGCCACGGAAGGCCGAGCCTTCCTTGTGCAGAGCGATGAAAATCTCGCCGAGGCGGCCGCTGGCGTATTCGCCGGTCGAGAGAAATAATTTATGCCCGCCGATCGCCGCCTTCTGCGTATAGCCATTGCGCCGCGGCGGCAGCATCTCACGCTGGGTGACGGCCGGAACGGCAGCCGGAACCGGCAGAGGCGGCATGTGGTGAAAATACGGCGCCAGCGCCTGATGCATTGCCGGATGTGCCGCAGCGGGGGCGGCGGCGAGCAGATTGCCGCCGGCTAAAGTGGCGGCGAGGGCGGCCTCCAGGCTGATATCGGAGATCGCCAGTTTATGCTTCGCCCAGGCCGACAGCGCGCCTTGTTCCGTCAACGGCGACAGCGCCGGTGCGAAGCCGATGGTCTCGGCCCCCAGCAGCGCGTCGGCCTCATGGCTGGCGGCAAAGCCGGTGAGCACTGCATGGCGGCGGAACCCAGCGGCTTGCGCCTGCCGGCGGGCCAGCATGGTGGCTTCCAGTAGCCCGGGCAGCGTGCTGCGCGCTGCTGGCAGATAAGGAGGATCGATTGGGGTGCCGCCATCCTCGCGCAGCCGCGCCGAGGCGATGTCCGCGCGGGCGCCCAGATAGACCGCCAGGGTGGTGGCGAGTTCGCGGGCGAGATCCGTGTGGTAATCGAGGCCGAGGCGGGCCAGCAGCCCGTGCAAATCGGTAAAGCCGATGGCGAGCTGGCGGGCCTCCGGGTGCAGGGTGGTGAGTGCGGTGACGGCAAGTTCAGCGGCGGCACCGAAGCCTGCAACATCGAAGCCGTCTTCATCGTCGTAGAAATTCACAAGGTTGAGGGTGAAGCTCGGGCGTGCATCGGCCACATTGCGCCAGGTTGCAGCACCGGGGGCGCCGCGGCGGGACGCCAGCAAGGCATTGAGCGCCGGGGCGATGGCCGGGCACCGGCTGATCCAGCCGGCAGCGGCGGTGACGAGGCTGATGCTGGGCTGGTTCGGGAACAGGGCCGCCAGCGCATTGGCGGCGGCCTGGCCCCAGGCGGCCGGCATGGTGACCGCGGTGCCGGACGCCTCCGGATGGCCATAGGCTTTAAAGCGGGATTGCCGGATGCCGTGCCAGGATTTGTCCGCAAGGTTTGCCATAGACGGATGTTATGACGGAATGCGTCTCAGGAAAAGCGTATTTAGTGGTATATACGCGTTTGCACCACAAAATCCTGTGGATACTTTCGAGATGGACCGGCATAGCACCATCACCTATATGCACTGCATGAGCAAAAGACCGACATTCAAGGCGCTGGGTGGCTGGCGCGGGTTGATGCGCAATCCGGGGCTGTTTTTGCTGACGCTGCGGCGCGGCGGGGCGGTGGGCGAGGATGCCGCCGGGAATTATTATTTCGAGCAACGCGTTACCGCCAAAGGCCGCCGGGCACGGCGCTGGGTGGTGTATGCTGGTGCCGCCGAGGCTTCCGAGGTCGCGCCGGAATGGCATTCCTGGCTGCATTACACCACCGATGCGCCGTTGGATCGCCCGGTAAAACCCTGGCAGAAGGCGCATCTGCCGAACCTGACAGGGACGGCCGGCAGCTATCGTCCGGCCGGCCATGATTACCAAGGCGGGAAGACCGCCGAAGCCTCGGCCGATTATGAATCCTGGAGCCCTTGATGACGCGCAAGCTGCCTGAAGTTCTGACCGGCCTGGCGATTTTGGTGATTGCGGCGGTATTTCTGATGTATGCGCTCGGGCGCGCGCAGGCGCTGAGCGGCGCGGGCTATGAGCTGAGCGCGCAGTTTTCCGATATCGGCGGGCTGACGCCCGGCTCCAGCGTGAAGATCGGCGGGGTGGTGGTGGGGCACGTGACCTCCGAGCATCTGGACCCGGTGACCTATGCGGCGATCGTTAAACTGCGGATCGACCAGGATGTAAAAGTGCCGGTGGATACCAGCGCGACCATCAGCTCCGACGGCTTGCTGGGCGGCAATTATGTTGGGCTGTCGCCGGGCGGGTCCGACACCATGATGACGGCGGGACAGTCTTTTCAAGTGACGCAATCGGCGGTGAATATCGAGGATCTGCTGGGCAAATTCATTTTCAACATGGGTGGCAGCGGTAAATCCGGCGGCGGCACCGCCGCCAGCGCGCCGGCCGCCAGCGCACCGGCGCCGGGCAACCCTGCCGCCGTTTCAGGGCCGGGCAGCACCAAATAATGCGGCGTTTCGCCGCCGCTTTGGCGCTGGGCCTGTCAGCGATGACGCCGGCGCTGGCGCAGGACAACAGCGTGATCGCGGTGCCGCTGGCGCCGCCGATCATGGCAGCGCCGGTGACGCCCGCGGCCCCGGCAGCCCCGGCGGCGGTGGTGCCGCCTGGGCTGGTGCAAACGCCGATGCCACCGGCCAACAGCGATACCGGCGCCAACGATGACAATGCCAGCGATGGCAGCGTCAGTAATAACGGCACGCCGATGCCGGATGGCGCGGCGGATGTTGCGGTAAATGCCTGGCAGCCGCAACAAACCGCCCGGCTTGGCGTGCTGGACAAAGTCGATGGCAGCTCCGAGGTGATTGCCATTTCCGTAGGCGGGGTGCAGAAGATCGGCGATTTGCAGGTGCAGGTGCTGGCCTGCGTGGTGCGGCCGGCCGGCCACATTCCGGATGCGGCGATGTTTGTAGCCGTTACGCCAGCGGACGGGTCCACGACGACGCTGTACCGGGGCTGGATGATCAAATCCGCGCCCGGTGCCGCGGTGGTGGGAGATGCCGGCGAAACGTTCCGGGTGGCTGGCTGCCTCTAGAGCGGTTTCCGATCAATCGGAAATGCTCTGGATTTGTTTTGGCGAGCAATTCCATCCGCTCTGGAGCCGCCGGTTTCGTGACATTTCAGCAACAGGCATGGTTTAGTCACAAAGGGTTGCCGTTTTTTGCTTGTCAGATTTGCCGGGGCTGGTTCAATACCCGTGTACGGAATTTACTAACCCCGGAGGTTTGCCATGAAGTTACGTGTTGCCCTTGCTGCGGCGACTTGCCTTGCCTTGCCGATTGCGGCGCATGCCCAGCCGGTGACCGGTCCTTACGTGAGCCTTGGTGGGGGCACGAGCATATTGAACCCAGTCAACGCCAATGATTCGCTGGTCGGCATTAGCGGCAAAGGCCTGTTCAAGAACTCCTATGCCGGCGTGGCCGGTGTGGGTTACGGCTTTGGCGATGGGTTCCGCGTCGAGATCAGCGGCGATTATCTCCGCAACTACGCCTCCAAGTTCGACAGCGATGACGGGTTGGGCAACTACAAGCTCCGCGGCGGCCACAACACCTACGGCCCGATGCTGAACGTACTCTATGATATTCCGGTCGGCTTGCCGATCTTCCCCTATGTCGGCGCCGGCGCCGGCTATCAATACGTGAAATTCCAGTCCTACCTGAAAGGTGGACCCGGGGTCGATGTTTCCGGCACCAAAGGCAGCTTTGCTTATGATGTGATCGGCGGCGTGGCCTATCCGATCGATATGGTGCCCGGGCTTTCATTGACCGCTGAATACCGGTTCATGATGCTGACGGAATCCCGCAAATATGGCGAAAGCATCACCGGCGCGCCGTTTGGCGGCATGGTGAAGGTTGGGCAGGAATCCAGCCACACCTTCCTCCTGGGCGTCCGCTACCAGCTGTTCACCCCGCCGCCGGTGGCGCCGGCCCCGGCGCCGGCTCCTGAGGCAGCGCCCGCGCCGGCCCCGGCCAAGACCTACCTGGTGTTCTTCGACTGGGATAAATACAATCTGACCCCACGGGCCACGCAGATCATCGCGCAGGCGGCTTCCGACAGCAAATCCACCCAGACCACCACCATCAACGTCTCGGGCTACACCGATACCTCCGGCACACCGGTGTATAACCAGGGTCTGTCCGAGCGTCGCGCCAAATCGGTGGCAGCTCAGCTGGTTGCTGACGGCGTGCCGGCTTCCGAGATCGAAACCCATGCCTTCGGCGAGACGCATCTGCTGGTGCCGACTGGCCCCGGCGTGCGCGAGCCGCAGAATCGCCGGGTCGAGATCGTACTCGACTGAATTCGATTACCGCGTAACGAAAAAGCCCCGGCGCAAGCTGGGGCTTTTTTTATGGGTGGGGGCAAGGAAGGCAGGAAGGAAGCACTGCTTTTTTGAAAAAAAGCAGCAAAAAACTTTTGCCATGCTGGGCATGGGCGTGTGGGCGACAACGCCCCTATCCCAGATTCATAAAGTTTTTTTGCTTCTTTTTGTTCACAAAAAGAAGCCTTTCCTTTGACAAGAATATAACTTGGTTATGGATGGCGCATGACAATTCTTTAAAATGTCGTGTAAGTGTAACAGTTTGTTGTATTTTTAACACAGCACGGGGTAATTGAATTTTGCCGACTCAATATTCGCGGGCGGCGGTGCTACATGCTGTTTCAGGTCACACAGAGACCATGCAACGCCCGCCTGGCTCAACCAGGCATTACAAGGAGTCCGCTTATGTCGTTTCGCACTGCATTATTGACCGCCACCGTGCTTGCCGCACCGCTGGCGTTGTCCACAATTGCCAAAGCACAGCCCGTTACCGGCGCTTATGTCGGTCTCGGTGGCGGCTACAGCCTTGAAGAAAGCTCCAAGGCCAAGAATGTTTTCGTGAACGGCGCATCTGTTCCGGGGGTAGGTTCATTCCGTATTTCGTTGCATAACGGTTATACCGGCGAAGCCAGCGTTGGTTACGGCTTCGGCAACGGATTCCGCGTTGAGGTTGAAGGCGATTATATTGAAAACCGTTTCAGCAAGATCCGACAGGGCAACAATCAGGCGCCTTTGAATGGCAAGGAGCAGAAATACGGCGCGTTCGTGAACGCTCTGTATGATTTCGATGTCGGCCTGCCGTTCCTGTACCCGTATATCGGCGCCGGTGTTGGCTATCAGGCGGTCGATTTCAGCTCGTTCCAGGCTGGCCCGCTGGCGGTTAACAAGACCAAGGGTGCGGTAGCCTATCAGGGCATCGCCGGTATCGCGTTCCCGATTGCGCCGGTGCCTGGCCTGTCCGCAACCGTCGAATATCGCTTTGTGGGTTTGACCGGTTCGCGCAAATATAACGGCGCGTATTTCGTCGGCGGCCGTGCAGAATCGGCAACCTTCAAGGTACAGCACGAGTATAACAACAGCGTGCTGGTTGGCCTGCGTTATGCCTTTGGTGTAGCAGCCCCGGCAGCCCCGGCCCCGGCGCCGGCTCCTGTCGCAGCGCCGGCTCCGGCACCGGCCAAGACCTATCTGGTGTTCTTCGACTGGGATAAGTACAATCTGACCCCGCGGGCCACGCAGATCATCGCGCAGGCGGCGTCCGACAGCAAATCCAACCAGACCACCACAATCAATGTTTCGGGTTACACCGATACCTCCGGTACGCCGGTTTACAACCAGGGTCTGTCCGAGCGCCGGGCGCAGGCCGTGGCGGCTCAGCTGGTGGCTGACGGCGTGCCGCAGTCCGAGATCGAAACCCACGCCTTCGGCGAGACGCATCTGCTGGTGCCGACTGGCCCCGGCGTGCGCGAGCCGCAGAACCGCCGGGTCGAGATCGTGCTCGACTGAATTCGATTACCGCGTAATGAAAAAGCCCCGGCGCAAGCTGGGGCTTTTTTTATGGGCGGGTGACAGAAAGGAAGCTCTGCTTTTTTGAAAAAAAGCAGCAAAAAACTTTTGGTATGCTGGGGCATGGGGCTTGATGCATACAACGCCCCTAACCCCAATATAAAATTTATGCTGAGCCTGGGGCAGTTGGCCGCCAACGCCCCAGGCCCGGATTCACAAAGTTTTTTTGCTTCTTTTTGTTCACAAAAAGAAGAGCTTATTTTTTTCTATCGAGATGTAAGCTCGTAAAGTGCCACCGCCCCGGCGGCGGCGACGTTCAGGCTTTCCATGCCGCCCGGCATGGCGAGGGAGGTGATTTCGTCGCAGGTTTCGCGGGTTAAGCGGCGCATGCCTTCGCCTTCGCTGCCGAGCACGAGGGCAGTGCGGCGGCCGGCGAAATTGGCGCCGTTGAGGCGGGTGGGGGCTGCACCGTCCAGACCGATGACCCAGATATTGGCGGATTTGAGCACGATCAGGGCGCGGGCGATGTTGACGATGCGCAGGAGGGGGATGAGTTCGAGGGCGCCGGAAGCGGCTTTGGCGAGGGCGCCGGTTTCCTCCGGTGCGTTACGGTCCTGGGCGATGACGGCGGCGGCGCCGAAGGCGTGGGCGGTGCGCATGAGGGCACCGATGTTGCGCGGGTCTGAGATCTGGTCGAGCACCAGGATGGGGCCGGGGCGTTTCAGGGCGTCCAGCAGGGCGGGGGTGGTGAGTTGGTCCGCGAGCAGGGCGACGCCCTGGTGAACGATGCCGCTGCCGGGGCGGGCGCCGAGCAGCTGGTCGATTTTGTCGCGCGCGGTGATTTCCGCTTGCAATGGCCAGGGCTGCGGGCGCTCGGCTTCCAGGGCGGTTTGCGATTCGGCGGTGATGACCAGGCGCCGCAGCCGGCGCGCCGGGTTGGAGAGGGCAGCGGCGACGGCGTGGACGCCGTACAGCCAGACGGCGTTGGCTGGCACAGCGGGCGCGCGGGGGTTGCGGTGGTCGCGTGCCGGCGGGCGGTCATGCGGGGCGGCCGGGCGCGGGGTGCTGTGTGGCAGGCTGAGCTTTGGTCCGTCGAATTTCGGGCGGGCAGCGGGGCGTTCCGGGGCACGCTCAACGTGCCGGGGGTTTTGCGGGCGGGATTTATGGCTGGGCTTCGGGCCGGGCGGGCGTTGCTGATTCATAATGCCGCCTCAGTAGGCCGAGAGCCGTGCGTTGACAACGCACCGCACATCGCGGAAATGACGCCGCACACGGCTGATTCAAAACGCGCTGGCTTGAGCCAAAAGGCCGGCATGGTTTGAGTTTTTGAACTGGCCGCAAGGAAGGGTGCCCGAGTGGCTAAAGGGGGCGGACTGTAAATCCGCTGGCGTACGCCTACGTTGGTTCGAATCCAACCCCTTCCACCAATTCCATGCCAGACGGCCAGACGGCGCGCTCGCAGCGGCGCGGCGGGAAAACTAGGGTTGTGGCGAAACCAAACCGGCTCTGGAGGAGGTGAAGCATCCACCGCGCCGAAACTGCTGGAGGTGATGGGCCCCGGCGTGATCACCGGCGCCTTCAGAGTATTCGGGCGGCATTGCGCTGACCGCGGTACGTCTCTGAGCAGCGTTGTGGTGCAGCACTACCGCGAGCCGATTTGAAGAAAGCAAGCGGTTCTTTTTTTGAAAAAAAGAACTCTTCCTACACTTACCTTATCCAAAATTGCCAGCAGCGAGCAGGCTACGTGTATAATCCGCCTGCGGTTGGGAGAAAATTTGCGTAGCGCTGCCGGTTTCGATGAGTTTGCCGGCTTGCAGGACCATGATGCGATGTGAGACGGCGCGGATGACGGCGAGGTCGTGGCTGATGAACAGGTAGGCGAGGCCGTGGCGGTCTTGCAGGCGGCGCAGCAGGTGCAGGATTTCGGCTTGCACCGTGACATCAAGCGCGCTGGTGGGTTCATCGAGAATGAGGATTTGCGGTTGCAGGATGACCGCGCGGGCGATGGCGATGCGTTGGCGCTGGCCGCCGGAGAATTCATGCGGGTAGCGCGCGAGGGCGGCGGGGGGCAGACCGACTTCGCTGAGGATTGCCAGCAGTTTGGCATCCCGGTCATAACGGCTAAGACCTGGGTTATGTATGGCGAGGCCCTCGGCGATGATGTCACCCACCGTAAGGCGCGGCGCGAGGCTGCCGTATGAATCCTGGAAGACGATTTGCAGCCGGGCGCGCAGGGCACGCAGACGGCGGCGCGTGAGTTGGGCGATACTCTCGCCGTCGACCAGCACGGCACCCTGGTATTTGATAAGTCGCAGCACGGCGAGGGCGAGGGTGGATTTGCCGGAGCCCGACTCACCGACGAGGCCAAGTGTTTCGCCGGCGCACAGGGTGAAGGAGATATCGGCCAGTGCTGCAACTTCGCTGATCCGCCGCCGCAGCACGCCGCGCAGCACAGGGTATTTTACCGTGAGATGCCGGGCTTCCAGCACTGTTCGTGCGGCGGCGAGCGGGGGCGGCGGGGTGAGGTTGCGCGCTGCCAGCAGGCGCTGCGTTTCCGGCCGCGTCGGCTTTGAGAAAATCGTTTTTGTTTCGGCACATTCTATCGCATGGCCCTGGTCCAGTACCAGCACGCGGTCCGCATAACGGCGCACCAGGCCGAGGTCGTGGGTGATGAGCAGCACGCCGAGATGACGGGCGGTGCGTTCGCGCGCGATGAGGTCCAGGATTTGCTTTTCCAGCGTGACATCGAGCGCCGTGGTGGGCTCATCGGCGATCAATAGTTTCGGGTTGTTGGCAAGCGCCATGGCGATCATCACGCGCTGGCGCTCACCGCCGGAGAGGTGGTGCGGATAATCATCCATTCGCTGTGCGGCGGCGGGCAGGCCGACCTCATCCAGCAGGGCCAGAATGCGCGCCCGCAGGGTGCTGCGGCCGAGGCGATTGTGCAGCGTGATCGCCTCGGCGACCTGCTTGCCGATGCGCTGCAAGGGGTTGAGGCTGGACATCGGTTCCTGGAAAATCATCCCCGCTACCGGGCCCCGCAGATTGCGCAAAGCCGTTGGGCTGGCCTGGGTGATTTCGGTGCCGTCCAGCGTGATACTGCCGTTGGTGCAGCTGATACCGGGCGGCAACAGGTTGAGCACGCTGAGGGCCGAGAGGGTTTTGCCGGAGCCGGATTCGCCGACGATGGCGAGGATCTCACCGGGGGCGACGGTGAAGGAAATATCGTCGACGACCGTGACCGCGCCGGCAGCAAGCGAGAGGTTTTTGACGGCAAGCAATGTCATGGCGCGCGGCGCGGATCGAAGGCATCGCGCACCGCCTCGCCGATAAAAATCAGCAGCAGCAACAGCCCGCCTAGGGCGACGAAGGCGGTGGCGCCAAGCCAGATCGCCTGCGGGTTATCCTTGGCTTCGCCGATCAGCTCACCCAGCGAGGGCGAACCGGGCGGCATGCCGAAGCCGAGAAAATCCAGGCTGGCCAACAAGGTTATGGAATCCGACAAAATGAACGGCAGAAAGGTAAGAGTCGCGATCATCGCATTCGGCAGCATGTGCCGCAGCATGATCATGCCATCGCTTACGCCGAGCGCGCGAGCGGCGCGGACGTAATCAAGGTTGCGAGCGCGCAGGAATTCCGCGCGTACCACGCCGGTGAGCGCCATCCAGGAAAACAGCAACAGAAACAACAGCAGGATAAGAAAATTCGGTGCGATGATGCTGGACAGGATGATGAGGAGAAACAACTGCGGTATGCCGGACCAAATTTCGATGAAACGCTGGAACAATAAATCCGTCAGGCCGCCGTAAAACCCCTGTACGGCGCCGGCAGCGATGCCGATGAGAGAGGCAGCAAGGGTGAGCCCGAAACCGAATAATATGGACAGGCGCAGACCGTAGATCACCCGCGCCAGAACGTCGCGCGAGACTTCATCGGTGCCGAGCCAGTTTTGCGCATCCGGCGGCGCCGGGGCGGCCGACGCGTTCCATACAATCGTATCATACCGGAACGGGATAGGGGGCCACAGCATCCAGCCATGCGCCTTGATGGCGGCCTGCACGGCAGGGTTTTTATAATCGGCATCGGTCGGTAGAAAATCCGGCCCGAAGGTATCACCCGGGACGTGCTGCATGACAGGCGTATATAAATGACCGCGATACGACATCAGCAATGGGCGATCGTTGGCGATGAAATTCGCGCCCATGCTGACGGCGAACACCACCGCGAAAATGCCCAGCGATACCCGTCCCCGCCGATGCGCGCGAAACTGCCTGAGCCGCCTGTGCCATAGCGGCGAAACGCGCATGATGCCTCCCCCGGTTTGTAAACATGATTATACCAGCATGTTTGGTTTGAGGCGAAGCAAGCAGCAGCTTTTTTGAAAAAAAGCTGCGCAAAAAACTTTTGTGAGTCGGGGGCTGGGGTGTGGGCAGATGAGCGCTTATGATCCAGCATGATTTTATGCCGGCTTGGGGGCGTTGTCTGCATACCGGCCCATGTCTTGTGAGGAGCAAAAGTTTTTTGCTGCTTTTTTCAAAAAAGCAGTGCTTGCCTTCTTAAAACCGCTATAGCCCGCTCATGAGCGTAACACGGCATTATGACGTGGCGATTATCGGTGCCGGGGCGGCGGGGCTGATGTGCGCCAAGACGGCGGGCGAGCGGGGCCGGCGCGTGCTGCTGCTGGACCATGGGCCGGCAGCGGGAGCGAAAATCCTGATCTCAGGTGGCGGGCGCTGCAATTTTACGAATTTGTATGTGTCGCCCGAAAATTTTATTTCAGACAATCCGCATTTTTGTAAATCGGCGCTGGTGGGCTACACGCAGCATGATTTTATTACGCTGGTGGCTGGCGCCGGCATTGCGTATCATGAAAAACGCCTTGGCCAACTGTTCTGTGATGGCCCGGCGCGCCAGATATTGGACCTGTTGCTGGCACAGTGCGCTGCGGTGCATGTGGATTTGCGATTTGGCCATAAGGTCACGGAAATTTTCAAGGCCGATCTGTTCCGCCTGGAGACAGATCATGGCGGTTTTAAGGCCGATGATTTGGTGCTTGCCACCGGCGGCCTCTCGATCCCGAAAATGGGCGCCACCGGATTTGCCCATGACATGGCGCGGCGCTTTGGCTTGCCGTTGACCGAAATCCGCCCCGGCCTGGTGCCGCTGACGATGGGGGGCGATGGCTGGGCCTGGATACAAGGCCTTTCCGGCGTTTCCTTTGAGACCGTTGCCGCTATAGCCGGGCAGAGCTTCCGCGAGCAGGCGCTGTTTACCCACCGTGGCCTTTCCGGCCCCGCTATTTTACAAATATCCTCCTATTGGCGAGAGGGTGGCAGCCTGACGTTGGATATGCTGCCTGCCGAAGACGCTTATGAATTCCTGCTTGCGCGGAAAACCAGCCGCGCCAAGGCCGAGCTGAAAACAATTTTAAGCGAAATTCTCCCCGCCCGCCTCGCCCACAACCTGCTGCAGCCGCCCTTTGCCAACCAGGTCATCGGCACGATGACGAACGCCGCACTCGCCAAAGTCGCAAGCCGTATCAACAGCTTTTCCATCACGCCTGCCGGATCTGAAGGCTACGCCAAAGCCGAGGTGACCCTTGGCGGCATCGATACCGCCGCCCTCTCCTCCAAGACCATGGAAGCCCGCGAGGTGCCCGGCCTGTATGTCATCGGCGAGGCGATGGACGTTACCGGGTGGCTCGGCGGCTATAATTTTCAATGGGCGTGGTCGAGCGGGTATGCTGCGGGGCGTTCCGTCCGGTAGATAAAGAAAGCACTGCTTTTTTGAAAAAAAGCAGCCAAAAAACGTTTGATCCTTTTGGACCTGGGGCTTTGGCAGCACCACGCCTAAATCCTTTTTGAAAATTTCAACTGGGCCGTGGGGCGTTTGGCTGACAGCGCCCATAGCCCAGAGGATCAAAGTTTTTTTGCTTCTTTTTGTTCACAAAAAGAAGTGCTTCCTTCCTCACTTACGTCCTTTCATCAGCCCCAATACCGAGTTGTTTCAATTTGCGGTGCAGGGCGCTGCGTTCCATGCCGACGAAGTTTGCGGTGCGGCTGATGTTGCCACCGAAGCGCAGCAGCTGGGCTTGCAGGTATTGGGTTTCGAACACGTCGCGGGCTTCGCGCAGTGGCAGAACCATTAAATCTGCTGCCGGGTCGATGGAGAGGGCGCGCGGCGCGTGGGCGGAGAGTTCGGTGGGCAGGTGTTCGGCGCGGAATATTTCGGTCTCATGCACGCGCATGATCATCAGCCAGTCCATGATATTGCGCAGCTGGCGTACATTGCCTGGCCAGTCGTGCGCTTGCAGGGCGGCTATGGCGTCTGAGGCCAGGGTGCGCTCCGGCAGGCCGGAGCTTTCGGCAGCGCGTTTAAGAAAATATGCCGCCAGTGCGGGGATGTCTTCACGGCGCTCCCGCAGGGCCGGCACGCGCAGCGGCACCACGGCGAGGCGGTAGTATAAATCCTCGCGGAATTTTCCGGCTGTGATGGCGCCCGCCAGGTCTTTTGCGGTGCTGGCGATGACGCGGATATCCACCTTGACGCGCGAGGCAGGGCCGCCGCCGACCCGTTCGAAGCTTTGATCTTGCAGTACGCGGGCGATTTTGCCTTGGGTTTCCATCGGCATGTCGGAAATTTCGTCCAGCAGCAGCGTGCCGCCATGGGCGCGCTCCAGCACGCCGACGCGGCGCGGGCTGCCGGCACCATCCGTGCCGGCCTCGATGCCGAACAATTCGGTCTCGAATTTATCGGGTGCCAGGATCGCGCAGTTCAGGGCGACGAACGGTGAGGCGGCACGCCGCGATTGCGCGTGGATGAGACGTGCCACGGTTTCCTTGCCAGCACCGGGCGCGCCGGAGATCAGCACGCGCGAGCCGGTGGGGGCGACGCGGTCGATCGCCGCTTTCAAGCCCGCCATCGCCTGGCCTTCGCCGGTTAGTTTCACATCCGGGCCGATGCGCAGGCGCAATTCGGCATTTTCCGCGGTCAGCTTGGCGGCTTCCAGCGCGCGCTGCACCACCAGCAGCAGGCGGTCCGAGTTGAACGGTTTTTCGATGAAATCATAGGCGCCGCGCTGGATCGCCGCGACCGCGGTTTCGATGGTGCCGTGGCCGGAGATCATCACCACCGGCACGCGCGGTTCCTCCTGATGCAGTATATCCAGTATGCCGATGCCGTCGAGCTTGGAGCCTTGCAGCCAGACATCGAGGATCACCAGATGCGGGCGGCGCGCGCGGTATGCCGCCAGCGCTTCGTCCGAAGTGCCGGCGGAGCGGGCCTCGAAGCCCTCATCCTTTAAAATCGCTTCGATCAGCATGCGGATATCCGGCTCATCGTCGACGATCAGAATTTCGGTCATTCGGCAGCAAATCCTCTGGGCGAAGGTGTACGGTTTACTTGCGCATCACCTATGGCGGTGGCAAGCCCGCCTGCTGCTGCCGCGGTAAATGCCGGCAGGATCAGGCTCACCATCGCGCCCTGCCCGTCCGGTGCGGTGGCGAGTTCGAGACGGCCGCCGTGATCTTCCATGATCTTGCGCACGATGGCGAGGCCGAGGCCGGTGCCCTTGGGCTTATGCGTTACGTAAGGCTCGGTCAGCCGCGCCCGGTCGGCCTCCGGCAGGCCGATGCCGTCATCGGTCACGCTCAGCATCGCGGTCTCGCCAGCCTGCGCCACGCTCAGGCGCACATGCCGCGCGCCGGGGCGCATGGCCACCGCATCGGCGGCGTTTTGCAGCAAATTGGTCAGCGCCTGGCCGATCAGCCGGCGGTCGCAGGTGGCGTGCAGATCGGCTGCCAAAATCTCCACCTGCCAGTCGATATCAGGTGCCGCCACCCGGTTCAGCACCATCGCCTCACGCGCGATCCGCTCCAGACTCTCGTCCTTCATCACCGGCTGCGGCATGCGCGCAAAGGTGGAAAACTCGTCCACCATGCGGCCGATATCGCCGACATGGCGCACGATGGTATCGGCGCATTGTGCAAACCCTTCAGGGTCGGAGGTCACCTCGCGGGCAAAGCGCCGTTTCAGCCGTTCCGCCGAAAGCTGTATGGGTGTTAAAGGGTTTTTGATTTCATGCGCAATGCGCCGTGCCACATCCGCCCAGGCCGCCTTGCGCTGTGCCGACAGTAATTCCGTCACATCGTCGAAGGTTACGATGAACCCGTCCGCATGGCCGTCCTTGAACTCGGCACCGATGCGCACCAGCAGCACCCGCTTTTGCATCGGCTTGCCATGCTCGATCTCTGCGGTCACGGTGCGCTCAGGCCCCGCCATCACCGCCGCAATCAGCGCCGCGAACTCCGGCACCACCTCGGCCAGGCCCTGCCCGACCTTGGTCAGCAAATCCATCCCCAGCAGCTCCGCCGCGGCGCGGTTCGGCAGCTCGATCCGGCCTTTGGCGTCGAGGCCGATCACGCCGGCGGAAACCCCGGCCAGCACCGTCTCGGTAAAGCGCCGCCGCTCATCCAGCTGGCCATACGCATCCATCAGCTCAGCGCGCTGTGCCGCCAACTGTCCGGTCATTTTGTTGAAAGCGCGGGACAGCCCGGCCATTTCATCACGCGTCGCGGATTCCGGGACGCGCACCGTGAGGTCACCCTCACGCACCCGCTCCGCCGCGCGCATCAGATGCCCGATCGGCCGCGCGATCTGGTTGGCGATCACCAGCCCGATCAGCACCGCCGCCGAAAGCACCAACAGCGCCACGGTGGCGAAAATCAGCGCAAAGGAAATCTCCAAGCCGGCGCGGTTGCGCGACAGCCGCTGATACGCCGCTACCGCCGCCTCGGTTTTCTGCACATGATCCAATATCGCCGGGTCGATCGGCCGCTCGATCAGCAGCATCAGCGGCGGCGTGGAATCCAGCTGGATCACCGCGCGCTCCAGCGTGCTGTCCTCTGTGCTGAGCACCACCACCTGACCGCCCCGCGCACTGGCGATTTCGGCGGTATTCGGTATCTCCGCCCCCATCCCCGACAGCAAACCCGCGGAGGCGATCACCTGCCCGGTCACCGGCTCAAAAATGACCGCCTCGGTCAGCCCGCGCACCGCCGTCTGCGTTACCAGAAACGAGACGAACCCATTCGCATTGCCGTAAAAAATCGTGCCGTTCTGCGACAGATCATTGGCAATCGCCAGCGCATCCAACCGAATGTCGTTGGTGTGCTCCGCCAAATACCCCTGCGCCACCTGCGAGCTTTCATCCAGCGCCGTCTGTACCTTGGCATTGAACCAGGCCTGGATGCCGATATTGAAAAACACCGTGGCAAAAATCGCCACCAAGATCGCCGGAACCGCTGCCACCACGCCAAACAAAAACACCAGCCGCACATGCAGCCGGGCGCCGGCCGCCCCACGCCGATGCTCCAGCACCACCCGCGTCACCCGCCCCACCAACACCACAATCAACAACAATAACGCTGCAAAATCCGCAATCGCCATGCCCACGGCAACCCCGGAATGAACCCCAAGCTTCACCCGCCCCGCCAAAATCGCAAACGTCGCAATCCCCAACACCAACGCCAGCGACGCAATCACCAACGTCGCCAGCCGCCCCAACACAATATCCAGCGCATACGCAGCGCCCGAACGGCGTGGGTTAGACATAGCGCATAAGCAGGCTGAATAGGCTGACTGGCGGGGGGGTGGCAGGAAACCCGCTGTGGTGAGTCAGCTGGCGTGGGTTTCGAGAACCGGCGCGCAGCGTACGTAAGTACGTGAGCACCGGAAGCGCAGAAACACACGTCAGCTGGCCGCCACAGTAGGGTTTCATGCTACCCCCCTAACCCACACGCCGTTGGACGCCGATGTTATGTTCGCGGATTTTTTTGCGCAGGGTGTTGCGGTTGAGGCCGAGCAGGGCGGCGGCGCGGATTTGATTGCCGCGGGTTTCGGCGAGGGTCATGCGGATGAGCGGGCGTTCCAGTTCGGCGAGGGCGCGTTCGTACAACACCCCTTCTTCGCCGCTTTCGCGGATGGCGGCGAGCAGGCGGGTGACGTGGCGTTCGATGACGAGGGCGAGGTTATCGGGTTCGTCGGATGGGGATTGGGTTGGTTCCTCGCGGGCGACATAATCGGTGAGTTCGGGGGCGAGGATGTCTTCGGTGATGACCGATTGCGGGACCAGGGCGGCGAGGCGGCGGATCAGGTTTTCCAGCTCGCGCACATTGCCGGGCCAGCGGTAGGCCGAGAGCATGGCCATGGCACCGGCGTCCAGGGTTTTGGTGGGCAGGCCTTCGGCACTGGCGCGGTTGAGGAAGTGCTGGGCAAGGACGGGGATGTCGTCCGGGCGTTCGCGCAAGGGCGGCAGGCGGATGGGAACGACGTTGAGGCGGTAGAACAGGTCTTCGCGGAACTGGCCGGTGCGGATCAGGGCGCGCAGGTCGCGGTGGGTGGCGGCGACGATGCGAGCATTGGCGCGGATCGGCTGGCGGCCGCCGACTGTGGTGAATTCGCCTTCCTGCAGCACGCGCAGCAGGCGGGTCTGGGCCTCCGGCGGCATGTCGCCGATTTCATCCAGGAACAGCGTGCCGCCATTGGCCTGCTCGAAGCGGCCGACATGGCGGTTGGTGGCGCCGGTGAAGGCGCCGCGTTCATGGCCGAACAATTCGCTTTCGATCAGTTCGCGCGGGATGGCGGCCATGTTGATGGCGACGAACGGGCCGGCGCGGCGGCGCCCGTAATCGTGCAGCGCGCGCGCCACCAGCTCTTTGCCGGCACCGCTTTCGCCGTTGACCATGACGGTGAGGTCGGTGGTGGTGAGGCGGGCGATGACGCGGTATATTTCCTGCATCGCCGAGCTGCGGCCGAGCAGCGGCAGGGCGTCGTCCGGGTGGGGTTTGGCCGGTTCCGCCGGTGTTTGGCTGACAGGCTGTTGCAGGGCGCGGTCGACGACCGAGAGCAGGTCGGCGAGGTCGAAGGGTTTTGGCAGGTAGTCGAAGGCGCCGCGTTGGGTGGCCTGCACGGCGGTGGTGAGGGTGGATTGCGCGCTCATCACGATGACCGGCAGTTCCGGGCGCACCCGGCGGATGCGCGGCACTAAATCCAGGCCGTTTTCATCAGGCATGATGACATCGGTGATCACCACATCGCCTTCGCCGTCTTCGACCCAGCGCCACAGGGTGGCGGCCGAGGAGGTGGCGCGTACCTGGTAGCCGGAGCGGCCGAGCGCCTGGGTGAGCACCGTGCGGATCGAGCGATCGTCATCGGCGATCAGGATGGTGGGCAAGGTCATTTAATGGGGCTTTCAAGAGGTTCCTCGAACACCGGCAGGTTGATCCTGAATTCGGTGCGGCCAGGGCGGCTGTCGACATCGATAAGACCGCCGTGATCGGCGACGATTTTGGCGACCAAAGCGAGGCCGAGGCCGCTGCCGGCGGCTTTGGTGCTGACGAAGGGTTCAAACAGATGGCGGCGGATGTCTTCCGGTATGCCGGGGCCGTTATCGCGCACCGAGACGAACAGCGGCAGGTTGGCACGGCCGCGGGAGGAGGCGGCGGACAGGCGAACGCCGTGCTGGAAGCCGGTGGCGAGGTGGATTTCGCCGTCCGGGCGGTCCATGCTGGCGATCGATTCCGCGGCGTTTTTGACCAGGTTGAGCAGCACCTGGATCAACTGGTCGCGGTTGCCATGCACATGCGGCAACGAGGGATCGTAGCTTTCGATGAATTTGATGCGGGTGGCGAAGCCGGAGCGCGACAGTTTGCGGACATGTTCGAGCACACGGTGGATGTTGACGGCGTTGCGTTCGAGTTTTTTCTCACCGAAGGTTTCCATGCGCTCGACCATGGCGCGGATGCGGTCGGCTTCGTCGCGGATCAGCACCGCGAGTTCACGGTCCGCCGGCGGTGCGCTGGTTTCCAGCAGCTGGGCAGCCCCGCGTATGCCCGACAGAGGATTTTTCACCTCATGCGCCAACACCGCCGCCATGCCGGTGATGCTGCGCGCGGCGTTGCGGGCCGACATCTGCTGGTCGAGCGCGCGGGCGGCCGAGGAATCCTGCAAGGTGAGGACAACGAAGCCGGTCATTTCAGCGAGAGGGGCGGCCTGGATCGAGGCGCCGCGGCGGGCAAGGCGGATGCCTTCCAGTATCAGGTCGTGTTCGGCGACAGTCTGGCCATCGCTGCGGGCGCGCGACAGGGCGAGAAAGATCGGATGGTCGGCGGAGAGCAGGCCGCTCAGCGGCTGGTTCAACAGCAGGGCGGTGGAGGAGCCGAAAAATTCTTCGGCGGCGTAGTTAACGAAGCGGAACACGTCGTTTTCGTCGAGCACGACGACCGCCATCGGCAGCGCGCCGAGGATATGCATGGCGTCTATCCTCAGCGCCGTCGAGGAGGGGGGACGTTTGACGATGCCGAGGGCGCGGCGGAAACCGCTCATGCCGCGCGTGCGTCTGGTATATCGGCCGCATCCGCGGCGGGCCTATTGGCCGCGTCCGCGGCGGGCATAGTGGCCGCGTCCGCGGCGGGCGGCTCGCGGGTCCAGCCGGCGGCGATCAGCGGATCGTAGAAGGCGTCGATCAGGGCGAGCACCGCCTGGCAGTCGTCAAGGCGGTTCATGGCGGCGCGAAAGCCTGCCGAGCCGTGCAGGCCGTGGGAGTACCAGGCGACATGCTTGCGAGCCAGCCGGACGCCGGCACTGGCGCCGAAATGCGCGAGGATGGCGGCGTAATGGCGGTGCAGGATGGTTTTCTGGGTGGCAAGATCCGGCTCCGGCAGCAGGATGCCGGTTTGCAGATACTGCGCCACCTGGGCCAGGAACCAGGGGCGGCCATAGGCGCCGCGACCGATCATCACGCCGTCGGCGCCGGAGCGGCGCAGGGCTTCGGCGGCTTTGGCTTCGGTGGTGATATCGCCATTGGCGATGACCGGTATGCGCACCGCCTGCTTGACCTGCGAAATGAAATCCCAATCGGCTGCGCCCTCATAGAATTGCTGGCGGGTGCGGCCGTGGATGGTGACCATGGCGATGCCTTCGGACTCGGCGATGCGGGCCAGGGTGGGGGCGTTCAGGCTGGCATGGTCCCAGCCCATACGCATTTTCAACGTCACCGGAACGTCAACGGCGCGCACGGTCGCGCCTAAAATTTTACCAGCCAATACCTCATCACGCATCAGGGCGGAGCCGGCGGTCTGGTTGACCGCCACTTTTTTAACCGGACAGCCGAAATTGATGTCGATCAGATCGGCGCCGCCGGCAACCGCGATGCGGGCGGCTTCGGCCATGGCATCCGGTTCGCAGCCGGCGAGTTGCACCGAGGAGGGACCGCCGCCGGCCACGACTTCCGCCATGCGCATGGTGTTGCGGTTCTCCCGGACCATTGCCCAGGAGGCGATCATTTCAGAAACCACGAGGCCGGCGCCGAGAGATTTGGCAAGCGCGCGAAACGGCAGGTCGGTGACGCCGGAAAGCGGGGCCAGGATGACGGGTGTGGCCAGCCGCACCGCGCGCGAGCCGTGACCGATGGTGACCGGTCGAATAAGGGGAGTAAAATTGCCCATGATTTAAGCAAACTACCGGCAGGCTGCTTGACGTGCAATCTCCCCCTCGTCAAATCAGCATATGAAAATCGCTGGCCTGCTGCTGGCCGCCGGGACCGGGATGCGGTTTGGCGGTGCCACCCCGAAGCAATTCACCAGCCTCGGCGGCAAGCCCGTGCTGCGGCACGCCGCCGAGGCGCTGGGTTCGCATGTGGCGCTGTTGCAGCCGGTGGGAGAGCCGGCGGCGGTGACGGCGGCGCTGGCGGGCCTTGAGCATCTGCCGGTGGTGGCAGGAGGTGAGGAGCGGCAGGACTCCGTGCGCGCCGGGTTGGAAGCTCTGGCCCCTTATGCGCCGGACCTCGTGCTGGTGCACGATGGCGCGCGGCCCGTGATACCGGCCGGGACCATCGAGGCGGTGCTGGCGGCATTGGCGCGGCACGAGGGCGCGATCCCGGCGTTGCCGGTAACGGACACGCTGAAGCGCGGCATGGGCGGGATGATTACCGAGACCGTGCCGCGCGCCGGGCTGTACCGGGCGCAAACGCCGCAAGGCTTCCGGTTTGCCACCTTGCTGCGCCTGCATCGCAGCGCCGCCGGCAAGGCGGCGACGGATGACGCCGCTTTGCTGGAACATGCCGGCCTCGCGGTTGCGCTGACGGCGGGGGCGGAACAGAACATCAAGCTGACCTATCCTGAAGATCGCCTGCGTCTGCAAACCCTCATAGGAGCCACCATGATCCCGCGTATCGGCACCGGTTTCGACGTGCACGCCATGGCGGCGGACCGTCCGATGATTTTATGCGGCGTGACGATCCCGTTCGAGCTGGGCCTGGCGGGGCATTCGGATGCCGATGTGGGGATACATGCGCTGTGCGATGCGATCTATGGCGCTTTGGCGGAAGGCGATATCGGGCGGCATTTCCCGCCTTCCGAAGCCGACTGGAAAGACGCCGACAGCGCGCGGTTTCTGCGCCACGCGGCCCAGCGCATCGCCGCGCGTGGCGGCCGGCTGGCCAATGCGGATGTCACGCTGATCTGCGAGCGGCCGAAAATCACCCCGCATGCGCCGGCGATGATCGCCCGGCTGGCCGAACTGCTGGGCGTGCAGACGGGGGTGATTTCCGTGAAGGCCACTACCACCGAACGGCTGGGCTTTACCGGGCGGGGCGAGGGGATTGCCGCACAGGCGGCGGTGATGTTGCTCTTACCGGAAGAGCTGGAAGAGTAGGAAGGATCTTCTTTTTGTGAACAAAAAGAAGCAAAAAAACTTTGCTGATTTAGGGCAGGGGCAGGCGGCGGTCAGCGCGGTTTTTTGGCGGGGCGGTTTGTGGCATGAGGGTGTGCGGTCGCTGCCGGAGGAGACCCCGGTGGTGCTGACCTATGATCGCAGCAGTTTCGCGGTGATGATGGCGACACCTTTGGACCTGGCGGATTTTGCGCTGGGGTTTTCGTTGTCGGAAGGCATTATCAGCGCGGCGGCGGATGTTACCGGGCTGGAGATTGTGTCGCTGCCGGAGGGGATGGAATGCCGGATGACGCTGGCTTCTGGCAAACGCGAGGCGTTGCAGGCCCGGCGCCGGCATGTCGCAGGGCCGCTGGGATGCGGGCTGTGCGGTATCGACAGTCTGCGTGAGGCGCTGCGGCCCTTGCCGGTGGTGACCTCGGCGTTGCAGGTGACACCGGCAGCGATTGCCGAATGCCTGGCGCGGCTGGAGGCATTGCAAGTGCTGAACCAGGCGACACGCGCGGTGCATGCGGCGGCGTTTTTCTCACCCGCAACAGGGGAGATTTTGCTGCGCGAGGATGTCGGGCGGCATAACGCATTGGATAAAACGATCGGCGCGGTCATGGCGCGCGGGCTGGCGGCGCATGAGGGCATTATGGCGGTGACCAGCCGGGTTTCGATTGAGCTGATCCAGAAGACCGCGATACTGGGCGCGCCGATTCTGGCAGCGATCTCGGTGCCGACCGCCCGGGCGGTCCGGGAGGCCGAGGCGGCGGGGATCACACTGATCGGGGTCGCGCGGGGGGATGCGTTCGAGGTGTTCAGCCATCGCGAGCGGATAATGGGATAAGGCGATAGCGCAGAATGTTCAAAAAAGAACGGCTTGCTCTTCCGCTTCTGCAATCAGGATGATGTCCACGATATCCCCTTCCTGCCGCGCGGGGTCGTAAGGCGGGCGGCGGAGCAGCGCGTTGGCGTGGGTCAGGGCCTGCAGCAGCGAGGAATCCTGGACCGGCAGAGGGGTAACGCTCCAGCCGTCCGGGGTGCGGGCAGCGGTGGCGCGCAGATAGTCTTCGCGCTGGTCGTTGGGTTTGAGAGCTGAGGCGAGCCGGGCCGGGTGCAGGGTTGGGGAGGTGGCGGGCAGGCCGGCGAGGCGGGCCAGGGCCGGGCGCAGAAACAGCAATGCGCAGATATAGGCCGAGACCGGGTTGCCGGGCAGGCCGAGCACCGGCAGGGCGCCGAGATGGCCGAACATCAGCGGTTTACCGGGACGCATGGCGATTTTCCAGAACTTTACCCGCAGGCCGCTTGTGGCAAGGGCGGTTTGCAGAAGGTCGTGGTCGCCGACGCTGACGCCGCCGGTGGTGAGCAGCAGGTCGCAGCCGGCGGCGGTAGTAGCGGCGGCGGCGATGGCGGCGGCGTTGTCCGGAGCCAGCGGCAGGATGGCCGGCAGGCCGCCGGCGGCGGTGACGAAGGCTGCCAGCATGGCGGTGTTGGAGCTGATGATACCGCCGGGGGCGAGCGGATCCCCGGGCAGAGCGATTTCATCGCCGGTGGCGAGGATGGCAATGCGCGGCTGACGGTGCACGCTGAGCCAGGCATGGTTGCCGGCGGCGGCGAGGCCGAGATGGCGGGGGGTGAGCCTGGTGCCGGCGGCGACCAGCAAACTGCCGGTGACGAAATCCTGCCCGGCGCGGCGGATATGGCGGCCGGGGGGGCAGTGAGCGTTGACGGTGAGAACGTCGCCGGTACGCGTTGCGTCTTCCTGGATCAGGATGGTGTCGGTACCGCTGGGAATGACCGAGCCGGTGAACAGGCGGATTGTCTCACCAGGGTTGAGATGTGCCGCGAACGGATGGCCGGCGGGGGCGGCGCCGATGACGCGCAAGGTAGCGCCTGGAGTGCTGTCGGCGGCGCGCAGGGCGTAGCCATCCATGGCCGAGACGTCTGCCGGAGGTTGGGTGAGACGGGCATGCAGATCGGCAGCAAGGGTACGGCCGAGGCCGGCGGTAAGTGCGATGGTTTCAGCAGGGGTGGGGCTGAAGGCGCTGAGAATGGTGGCGCGGGCTTCGGCAACCGGGATCATGCTTGCGTGAAATCGCCGGATTTGCCGCCGGATTTGCCGGTGACACGGACAGCCTCGATATGCATGGCGCGGTCTACGGCCTTCAACATGTCATAGATGGTCAGGGCGGCGATACTGACGGCGGTCAGTGCCTCCATCTCGACGCCGGTGCGCCCGGTGGTGCGGATGATGGCGGTGATTTCGACAGCGGCGGCAGTGAGATCGAGATGGAGGGTGGCTGATGAGATCGGCAGCGGGTGACATAATGGGATCAGATTGGCGGTTTGTTTGGCGGCCATGATGCCGGCGATGCGGGCGGCGGCCAGCACGTCGCCCTTGGCGGCACTGCCGGTGGCGATCAGGGCGATTGTGGCAGGCTGCATCACCACGCGGCCTTTAGCGGTGGCCTCGCGCGGCGTGATGTCCTTGGCCGAAATGTCGACCATGCGGGCAGCGCCGGCGCTATCGAGATGGCTCAGGCCGCTCATGCAACGCCAAGCAGGGTGCGGGTGGCGAGGGTAATATCCGGCTCGCGCATCAGCGCTTCGCCGACCAGGAAGCCCTGCACGCAGAGTTTGTGCAGGCGCGTGATGTCGGCATGGGTGCGGATGCCGGATTCCGAGACCAGAAATCGGTCTGGCGGCACCATGCGGCTGAGCCGCTCGGTGGTCTCGAGGTTGGTTTCCATGGTTTTGAGGTTGCGGTTGTTAATGCCGAACAGAGGCGTTTGCATGCCCAGCGCGCGCGGTCCAGCTCAGCCTCGTCATGCACCTCGACCAGCACGTCGAGCCCGATGCCACGCGCCAGATCTTCAAGATCGCGGGCTTCGTCGTTGGAGAGGGCGGCCATGATCAGCAAAATGCAATCGGCGCCGATGGCGCGGCTTTCATGCACCTGCCAGGGGTCGAGGATGAAATCCTTGCGCAGGACCGGCAGGCTGACGGCGGCGCGCGCGGCTTTGAGATGCGCCATGGTGCCTTGGAAATACGGGCCGTCGGTCAGCACCGAGAGGCAAACCGCACCGCCGTCCTGATAGGCGCGGGCGATCGCCGCGGGGTCGAAATCGGCGCGGATCAGGCCGCCGGATGGCGAGGCTTTCTTGATTTCGGTGATCAGCCCGGGACGGCCGGCAGCACTCGCGTCCATCAGGGCGCGGCCGAAGCCGCGCGGTGGTGCGGCTTCACGGGCGCGGCTGCGGATGGCCTCCAAGGGTACTACAGCCTGGCGGCGCGCCAGCTCGGCGCGCGTGGCGGCGCAGATTTTGGCCAGTATGTCTTCGCCGTTCATATCCGCTTGGTCCATCTCAAACCTGGCTGGAGGCATGTTGCAGGGCCTCAAGTGCGGCCCGCGCGCCGCCGCTGTCGATGGCATGGGCGGCGCGGGCGATACCGTCTGTCAGAGTTGAGGTCTGGCCGGCAACAATCAAGCCGGCAGCGGTGTTGAACAGGATGGTGTCCCGATATGCGCCGGGGGCGCCGGCCAGCATTTCCAGCAGGGCGGCGGCGTTATGCGCGGCATCCCCGCCCTTGATCGCGGCATGCGGGGCGGCAGGCAGGCCTGCATCGGCGGCGGTAAGGGTGAAGTCCCGCAACACGCCATGGCGCAGCGCCACCACGTGGTTGGGGCCGTCCAAAGTGAGTTCGTCGAGGCCGTTGCCGTAGACGATCCAGGCATCGGTTGTGCCGAGGCGGGACAGGGTTTCGGCCACCGGGCGTGACCAAACGGGGTCGAAGACGCCGATCAGCTGGCGGGTCACGCCGGCCGGGTTGGCCATCGGGCCGGTGAGGTTGAAGATGGTGCGGGTGCCGAGCTCGACCCGCGCCGTGGCGGCGTGGCGCAGTGCCGGATGGTGGCGCGGGGCGAACATGAAGACGCAGCCAGCGGCCGCCAGGATGGCGGGCAGGCGCTGCAGCGGCGGTTCGATATTCACACCCAAGGCGGCCAGCACATCGGCACCGCCGGCGCGCGAGGTGAGCGCGCGGTTGCCGTGTTTGGCGACTTTCACACCGCAGGCCGCCAGCACGAAGGTGACGGCGGTGGAGATGTTGAGGCTGGCAGCGCCATCGCCGCCGGTGCCACAGACATCGATGGCGCCGGCGGAGATTTCCACCCGGGTCATACGGGCGCGCAAAGCGGTGATAGCGCCGGTGAGTTCGGCGACGGTCTCGCCGCGCGCCCGCATCGCCAGCAAAAGCCCGCCGATCTGCGCGTCGGTGGCGGTACCGTCCATGATCAGGCCAAACGCGGTTTCAGCTTCGGCCTGGCTCAGGGTTTCGCCGCGGCCGAGTTGCGCCAGCACCGGTTTGAGGCCGTTCATGCGGCGTTGCGGCGTTGCGCGAGGGTCAGGAAATTTTGCAAAATCTCGTGGCCATGGCTGGTGGCGATGGATTCCGGGTGGAACTGCACGCCGTAGATCGGCATGGTTTTATGCGCCACGCCCATGATGGTGCGATCTTCGGTCCAGGCGGTGACGGTGAGGCTGTCCGGCAGGGTGGCGGGGTCGATGACCAGAGAGTGGTAGCGGGTGGCGGTGAAGGGGTCCGGAAGGTCTTTGAAGACATCGGTGCTGTGATGGTGGATCGGGCTGGTTTTGCCGTGCACCGGGACGGCGCCGCGAATGACGTCGCCGCCGAAGGCCTGGCCGATGGCCTGATGGCCAAGGCAGACGCCGAGCAACGGGATTTTGCCGGCGGCGGCAGCGATCAGGTCGAGGCAGATGCCGGCCTCATTCGGCGTACAGGGGCCGGGGGAGAGCACGATGGCCTCAGGTTTCAACGCCAGCGCCTCGGCGGGGGAGAGGGCGTCGTTGCGGCGGACGTCGCAGGTGGCACCGAGATCGCCAAAGAACTGCACCAGGTTGAAGGTGAAGCTGTCGTAATTGTCGATCAACAGGATCATGTATGCTGCTCGGCGTAGCGCACCGCATCCTCGGCGGCGCGCAACAGGGCGCGGGCTTTTTGCAGGCTTTCGGCATATTCGTCCTCGGGCACGGAATCCACCACCACGCCGACCCCGGCCTGCACATACATGGTACCGTTTTTCACCACAGCTGTGCGCAGGCCGATGCAGGTATCCATGGTGCCGTTGCCGGCGAAATAGCCGATGCAGCCGGCATACAGGCCACGGCGCGAGGGTTCCAGCTCGTCGATGATCTGCATGGCGCGGACTTTGGGGGCGCCGGAAAGCGTGCCGGCGGGGAAGCCGGCGATCAGCGCGTCCAGCGCATCGAGGCCAGGGCGCAGGCGGCCCTCCACAGTCGAGGAGATGTGCATGACATGGGAGAAGCGCTCGATGGCGAAGCTTTCGACTACTTTCACCGAGCCGGTCTCGGCAACACGGCCGACATCGTTGCGGCCGAGATCGAGCAGCATCAGATGCTCGGCGCGCTCCTTGGGGTCGGCCAGCAATTCGTCTTCCAGGGCCTGGTCCTCAGCGCGGGTGGCGCCGCGGCGCCTGGTGCCGGCGAGCGGGCGGATGGTGACGGTGCCGTCGCGCAGACGGACCAGGATTTCCGGGCTGGAGCCGACCGCCTGGAAATCCGCGAAATCCAGATAGAACAGGAAAGGCGCCGGGTTGATGCGGCGCAGGCTGCGGTACAGCGCGAAAGGCGGCAAGGTAAAGGGCACGGCGAAGCGCTGGCTCGGCACCACCTGGAACACGTCGCCGGCACGGATGTAGTCCTTGGCGCGGTCCACCATGGCCAGGAATGCCGGCTTGGTCATGTTGGCGGTGGCGATCGGGGCTGGTTGCTTGCCGGCAGCGCGCAGCTTCGGCACCGGCTGCTCCAAGGCGGCGGCGGCTTGGCTGAGACGGGATTGCGCGGCTTCATAAGCGGCAGCGGCACTACGGTCCGGGCGTGGATACACCGGAGCGGCGAGGGTGAGTTCGTCGGTGACGCCATCGAAAATCACGAACAGGCTGGGGCGCACGAGGATGGCATCCGGGATGCCGAGAACGTCCGGATTGACGTCCGGCAGGCGCTCCATCAACCGCACCATATCGTAGCCGAGATAGCCAGACAGGCCGCCGACCATCGGCGGCAGGCCTTCAGGTACGGGCAGCGCGGTTTCGGCGATCAAGGCGCGCAGGCTATCCAGCGGGGCGGCGGTCAGGGGGGTGTAGGTGGTGCCGGTCTGGGCATCGCGGTTGATGGCAGCGCTGCCGCGATCGACGCGCCAGATGAGGTCCGGGTCCAGGCCGATGACGGAGTAACGGCCGCGCGCCGTGCCGCCCTCGACGGATTCCAGCAGGAAAGCATAGGGGCGGCCATGTCCGAGCTTGAGAAAGGCGGCGACCGGGGTCAGCAGATCGGCGACTTCATGACGCCACAACAAAGCGTTGCCGCCGGATTCATAGGCGGTGCAAAAGGCGGCAAAATCCGGCGGGGCGATGGCCATGCTACTGATAGATCTGCGCGAAGAGTTTCTGGTCGATGCGGACATTTCCGCGGGCTTGCAGGCCGGCGGCAAAACTGTCGGCGGTGTCGCGCTGCAAGGTTTTGGTCATGGCATCGGCGATGCTGGCGGCGTCGCGCGGGTCTGTGGCCGGGGTGGGCTGGCCGATGCGGGTGAGAGCGGCGACCGTGAAGCCTGTGGGGGTTTGCAGCATGGTGGCCTGCCCCGGCTGCAGGCTGAACAGAATTTGCTGCAATTTACTGCCGATGCCGTCAGCACTGCCGGGAGCGGGGGCGCTGCGGGTGACTGGGGGGATGGCGGCGACGGCGTAACCGGCGGCCGAGGCGGCGGCGTCCAGGCTCTGGCCGGCATTGACGGCGGCGAGCAGGCTGGCGGCCTTGACCTCTGCGGCGCGGGCCGTGGCATCCGCGGTCCAGGCGGCGGCGACTGCGGCTTTAACTTGATCATAAGGCTGCAAAGCCGGCGGCGTGATGCTGTCCACGGTGAGGGCAAAGTAAGCGTTGTCCGGGCCGGTAATCAGCTGCGCCGGATCGCCCGGATGGGCGGCGAAGGCGGCGGCGATGATGGCTTTGCGCAGATCGACGGCCGCCGGAATCGGCGCGGGATCGCCGGTGGTGGTATTGCCGTTGGCATCGAGCGTGCCCTGCACTGCGACCAGGCCGAGATTGCCGGGCAGGCGGTCGAGCGGGGTGGCCCCGGCCAGGGCGTCCTGCACATTGTCGACATCCTGATTGACCGCGTTCTGGGCTTTTTGCAGCTGGATCTGTTGCGTGAGCTGCGGGGCGAGGGCGGCCAGGCTGGGCGCGCCGCCGGGGTTGGCCGCGATGACCTTGAGGATAAAATAGCCGGCAGTACCGGGCAGCGGGCCGGTAACGGTGTTCACCGGTGCGGCAAATACTGCGGCGGCCAGGCTGGCATCCGGGAATTGCGCCGCGGTGGCCTGGTCCAGCTCAACCGCGGTGGCGTTTTGCGCGGCGGCGGCGGTTTGGATTTTGCCCCAATCCGTGGCGGCGTTCCAGGTGAGGCGCAGTTTCTGCGCGGTGGCGAGATCAGGCGCGGTGATGACTTGCACGCTGCGTGTGGCAGGCTGGGTCTGACCGGCGGCAGCCTGGGCGTAGGCGGCCTGCAACTCGGCGGCGCTGACCGGTTGATGGGCCGCCAGCAAGGCCGGGGACAGGATGACGATTTTGACGCTGCGGTACTCCGGTGCGGTGAAGGCCGCCGGGTGGTTGCGCCAATAGCGTTGCAATACGGCATCGGCCGGCAGCGGCGGCGTTGCTATGGCGCTGACGGGGAAGTCCACGGTTTCGGCAAAGCGCTGCTGGGTGGCGTAGGCAAACACCTGATCCACCAGCACCTGCGGCGCCGCTACGCCGCTGACCACCGCCTGCATTACCTGACTGGAGGCCAGATCCTGCTTGATAAGGCCGATGAATTCATCGGCTGAGAGGTTGTTGGCCTGCAGCACCGCGGCGAACCGGGTTTTGTCGAAAACCCCGTTGCTCTGGAAATCCGGTATGGCGTAAATTTTCTGCCGTAGCACCGCATCCGGTACGGCGATGCCGGATGCATGTTCGAACTGCTCCAGCAGGCGCTGATGTATAACGGTGAACAGCGCATTGCCGGCGAGCTGTTGGCGGGCGCTCGCATCCGGCGCGGGGCTGGTCTGTTGGGTCTGGTTCAAAGCACGCTGATATTCCGCCTGCACCGCCGTGATGTCGATGGCCTGGCCGCCGGCATGGGCAACCGTGGTGCTGCTGCCGGCCAAGGAAAACACGTTGGAAATGCCCCAGAAGACGAAAACCAGGATCAGCAGCGCGAAAAAACCGCGCGCGATCCAGTTTTCCATCAATCCGCGTACCCTGGACAACATCGGCAACCTACTCCAAACCGTGGCTTCTATAGCCAGGCGGTTCAAGGGGAAGCAAGCAGCAGCTTTTTTAGTAAAAAAGCTGCGCAAAAAACTTTTTGAATCCAGGACAGGGGCGTTTTGTTGACCGCGCCCATGGCCCGGCATAGTTTTATGCTGGGTCCACGGCGCTGTCCTCATCACGCCCCATGTCCAGCAGGGCAAAAGTTTTTTGCTGCTCGCGTTCCGATGATGGGGCGGCACGCCGCCACATCTGAATCGGACCGCGTAAACAACTTCAAAAAAGCAGTGCTTTCTTTCGCTTTACCTCACTGATAACATGCCGCCAAATCGAGTGGAGCGGGTGATGTCGGCGGTTGCGAATTTCATACGTCTGGCGCGGGCTGATCTGGCGGAGCTGGTGGAAGCGGCGGGTGAGGACGATCCGCAGGCGTTCCATAGTTTCCTTGCGGCCAATGGCGCATCGGTTGCGGATTATGATTGGGATGGCGCGGTCTTCGGCGTGCTGCTGCCGGTGCTGGCGGATGAGTATGATATCGACCTCGAAACCGGCGAGAACGCGGCGGTCGCGGATATTGCCGAATCCGTGCAGGCCATGGTGGTGATTTTGACCGCCGAGGAAAAAGCCAAATATCTGGACCAGCTGAACCCGGAGAATTTCTCCAAATCCGAGCTGCACGATGCCTATGAAGAATTCAGCGAGGAGGAAGACGAAGAAGCCGGCGACATGATGCTGGACGCCGTAACCGCCCTGCACCAAAGCCTGGCAGAAACCGACCCCGACCACGTGGTGGTCATCACCGTCGGGTAGGAAGCAGCAGCTTTTTTGAGTCTGCAGCCGGGAGTTTCAAACCCCAACGGCTCAGATTAACAAAAGTCTTTTTGCTGCTTTTTCTACAGAAAAAGCAGTGCTTCCTTACTGACTGTTGTTGGCTTGCGCCTGCAGGTCCGCAGCACGCGCCAGGATGCGGTCTTCCAGGCCGGAGGCGGTGGTGGGGTCCACCGGCGCATCGGTCCATTGCCCGCCTTGCTGTATCTGATGGAACAGCGAAACCCTGATGGCGCTGGCGCTCAGCGTCTGGCTGAGGATGTAGGCATTGGCTTTGAAGCGTTCGTCCGGGGTGGCGGGCGGTGAGTACCAATCGGTGATGATAACGCCGCCGAACGGGTCGGCCGAGACCAGCGGCATGAAGGAGAGCGTATCCAGCGTGGCGCGCCACAAATAGGCGTTCACGGCCACCCCGGTGGTCTGCCCGCCGCTGTTGCTGCTTTTGCCGCCCAGGGTGAAGAGCGAATTGCCGGGACCTTGCATGCCGGCGGGCAGGCCCTGGTTTTCCGGGTTGTTCAGGCTGGCCTGTGTGGGGGTGTGGCCGCAGGCGGACAGGGCCAGCACGGCGGCGATGGCGGCCGGCACGGCGTAGTTTTTCTTATATGACACACATTTCTCCACAAAGCCGGTACGGGCGCGACGTATCCCGCCAATAGCGGCTCTTTAGCTGTGCCGATGGCTCACGCCAAGTGTGGGCAGCAAAAAGGGTGGCAGTTGCCCGCCACCCTCATTTCGCGTGTTTCAGGCTGTGATCAGCCGGTTACCACTTGATGGTGGCACCGACGGCGATAACCTGCACCTGGCCGTCACCCTTGGCAGCGGTGCCGGGGCCGCCGCTCAGGTCGATCCCGGCATTGCCGGGCTGGTGGCGGTGGCCGTACATATACTGCGTGTACAGGCTGAGGCTTTTGGCGAACACGTAGTTGCCGCCGACCGCCACGCCATATTCGCTCAGGGTCCGCGCGATATGCGCGGTATTGCCGGGCACGTAGGTACCGGCGGTCTGCGCGTTGAAGTAGCTGGCGCCGACCACATACGGGCCGATCACGTAGCTGGCGCCGACGATATAGGTCAGCGCGTCACGCGCACCCTTCGGCTTGAACACGTAGCCGTCTTCGACCTGACCGCCCTTCACGTTGCCGCCGAAGGTCAGGCCGGCATAGGTCGCCTGGGCGCCGGCCTGATACACTTCGAGCGAGTCATAGCCATAATGCAAAGCCGTGCCCACCGCCGTTGCCGGGCCGGTATAACCGATCGGCGCGCCGTACAGGGCGCCGCCGGAGACCTTGAACTTGGCGCCGAAGCCGGTGGTGCCGGCATATTGCACCATGCCGTCGACGGTGTTCTTGCGGCGGGTGCCGATATCGGCCGCGGTCGGCGAGGAGGACAGGGCAGCGCTGGTCGAGCTGGCGCTGGTATTGGCGTAATAGCCTTCCTTCAGCCCGTTGGAGTTCGGCTCGTAACCGGCGGCAAAGCTCACGCCGGCGATCGCCGGAGAGATATAAACCACCTTATCGGTCGAATACACTGCGGCCTGGTCGGCATAAATAATCGTGCTGGCAGGGGAGGCAGCGGTCGGCAGCAGGTCTTTCACGCCGCCTTCCAGGGTCCACTGGCCGCCGTCGCCGAAGGTTTCCACCACGCCGTTCTGCATCAAAGTGAAAGCGCTGTCGGTCTGGCCGAACCGCGCGAAGCCGGCTTCCGGCGTGCCGATATAACC
Source organism: Acetobacteraceae bacterium (assembly GCA_965231175.1). GTDB lineage: Bacteria > Pseudomonadota > Alphaproteobacteria > Acetobacterales > Acetobacteraceae > Acidocella. The sequence goes on from CBDDMJ010000002.1 coordinate 1,105,761, forward strand.
ATAGGCCCGCTTCACATATAAGGAATCGTTGCCCGAAGAGGCGATGGAAGTGGTGGTCGCCGTCAAAGGGGTCTTGGTTCCCGCAGGCGGGACAATGGTCACAGTCCCCACGGTGGTCGTCGGCTTGCCGTTCTGACCCACGCCGGCATTGGAAAACCCGGTACGGATTTCAGCCTGCACACCATACCATAATCCGTCCCTGGTCTCGGCGTCGAAGCCCGGATAGATGCGGAAATCGCCGATCGTGGAGATCGTGTTCAGCTTGTACACACCGGTGGCGGTGGTAACCTTGTTGTCGGTGGAGCCGAAGCCGCCGATGGAGAATTGCAGATAGCCGTTGATATGGACCACCAGGGTGCCGGGGGCAGCAATGGGCTTGACGGGCTGAGCCTTGGCGCCGCCGGTCATGCCGAAAGTGGCACCTGCCACGGCGACCGAGGCCAATAAGAGTTTGCGCATGTGAGACCCTCCTTGTTTTGCCGTATGACCGGCGGAATCGAAACCGCTTCCGGCCTGTGCCGGCAAGGCGGTCTCCTTGCCGGTGTTAAAAGACGAAGCGGAAACCAAAGCAATGAGAGAACAAAGCCAACAGGTTGTTTGGCAAAGACTGTGGCCGCCAAGCCACAACTATATGACATTATTATGAAATATCTTTTGCAAACAAAGTAATCGCCCCACAGCCGGCATAAACCCGCGGCAGTAGAAAAATCGTCTGCCTATTCACCCCACCGAGAGCATAGGGTTTCATATCATGGGCGCGCTTTGCCAAATCAGCACTGCGAACAGAACCCAGAGTGGCAGCACCCCGATGGCTCGCCGTGGCAAAAACCGGTGAAATGAAGACAATCTGCGCCCCTGCAAGCTCAGCCTGCCTCAGCTCCGCTACATTATGAGCAGAGGCGGTGATCAGACCGGCGCGGCGGCGCGGCAGCCCGGGCCAGCGCCCACGGCGCAGATGCACACCGCAACCCAGGCGCCGCGCAAGGCGTGTATCACCGGCAATCACCAGCGCCACGCCGCGAAATTTGCAAAGCCGCGCAGCCTGAGCGGCAAGGTCCGGGTTGTCATGGCGGAACACCACACCGCACAGGTTTTTCGGCAGGGACGCAATGGCGGCCAGCGGGTCGGGCAGACGCGCCGCATCAGTGAACAACCACAGCACCGGCAGCCTGTTGCACTGGCGCTGCTTTACCGCCCGCGCCCAGCCGATTACCCGTTGATCCATGACCGACGATAGCTTGATCGCCCGCAACCTCGCCAGCATCCGCGCCCGCATCGCCGCCGCCGCTCATGCCGCAGGGCGCCCACCCAATGCCATAACCCTGATGGCAGTCTCGAAAACCCATGACGCCGCTGCCATAACCGCCGCCCTGGCCGCCGGCCAGACCCTCTTCGGTGAAAACCGCGTGCAGGAAGCCATGGAAAAATTCCCGCCGCTGCTCGCCGCCCATCCCCAACTCCGCCTGCACCTGATCGGCCCCCTGCAAACCAACAAAGTAAAAGACGCCATGCAACTGTGCCACAGCATCGACAGCCTGGACCGCCCGCGCCTCGCCGACGCCATCGCCCGCCACGCCGAAGCCACCGGCCACTGCCCGCAACTCCTGGTGCAAATCAATATCGGCGACGAACCACAAAAAGCCGGCATCCCCACCACCGAAGCCCCAGCCTTCATCCGCCAAATGCAAACCCGCTTCGGCACCCACCTCCAGGGACTAATGTGCATCCCCCCCGCCGGTGCCAACCCCGCCCCCTATTTCCAACACCTGACCAATCTGGCCGACGAAGCCAGCCTCCCCACACGCTCGATGGGCATGTCGGGTGATTTTGAGGCGGCAATCGAGGCTGGTACAACACATGTGCGGGTAGGGGGCGGGATCTTTGGAAGTAGAAGGTAAGCACTTCTTTTTGTGAACAAAAAGAAGCAAAAAAACTTTATGAGTCTGGGCCTGGGCGCGTGGTCAGCTAAACGCCTAATGCCCCAGCATAATTTTATGCCGGGTCTGGGGCGTTGTCGGCATCACGGCCCATGCCCAGCATGGCAAAAGTTTTTTGGTTCTTTTTTTCAAAAAAGAACCGCTTGCTTCCGCAACCGCCCCACCGCCCATTGCCCCGCCTCGGCCACCACCGGATCATTATCACTGGCGAGGCTTTGCGCGGCGGGGATCAGGTTTGCGTCCCGGCTGTTGCCGATGGCGATGGCGACGTTGCGGGCGAAGCGGTTGCGTCCTGTGCGTTTGATCGGCGAGGCGGAGAAGCGGGCGCGGAAGCCGGCATCGGTCAGGGTGGCGAGTTCGGCGAGATTGGGGGCGATCAGGTCGGGCCGGGCGCTGAGTTTTTGCTCACGTCCGGCGGCGGCGAATTTATTCCACGGGCAGGCGGCGAGGCAGTCGTCGCAGCCATAGATGCGGTTGCCGATGGCCGGGCGCAGATCGTGGTCGATCGGGCCGTCATGCTCGATGGTAAGGTAGGAAATGCAGCGCCGAGCGTCGAGCCTATAGGGCGCCGGAAAGGCGTCGGTTGGGCAGGCGGTCAGGCAGGCCTGGCAGGAACCGCAATGGTCGGTCTCCGGCGGGTCGGGCGGTAGCGCCAGGGTGGTGAAAACCTCACCCAGAAACAGCCAGGAGCCATGGCGGCGGGACACCAGATTGGTGTGCTTGCCTTGCCAGCCCAAGCCGGCCTGCTGACCCAGAGGCTTTTCCATGACCGGGGCGGTGTCGGCAAACACCTTCACCGCGCGGCCCTGGGCAGCGATAAACTGCGCCAGATGCTTCAGCCGGCCTTTGACGATATCGTGGTAGTCGCGGCCACGCGCATAGACGGAGATGTTGCCGGCGCTCGGGATGCGGGTGGTGGCCAGCGGGTCGGCATCCGGGGCATAGGACAAGCCAAGGGAAATAACGGTCACGGCCTCCGGCCACAGCGCAGCCGGGTTGGCGCGCTCGGCGGTGCGCGCTGCCATCCAGGACATGCCGCCATGGTAGCCGGCAGCCAGATAGGCATCGAGCCGTTCCCGCTGTGCGGCCCCGAGCGTGGCTTTGGTAAAACCGATGGCATCGAAGCCGAGGCCATAGGCGCGGGCAGTGATGGCGGCCTTCAGCTCAGCCATCTTCGGTCTGCCAGCCAGCGCGGGTGGCGGCGGCAAATCCTGCAAAGCCCTGGCTGAGAATGGCGGCACGCGTGCCTTGCATCAGCGATTGATAATAGGTCAGATTGTGCTGCGTCAGCAGCATCGGCCCGAGAATTTCGCTGCTGCGGAACAGATGATGCAGATAGGCCCGGGAATACCGGGTGCAGGCCAGGCATTGGCACCCCTCATCCAGCGGCGCCGCGTCATCGATAAACCTTGCATTGCGCAGGTTGAAAATGCCGCGCGAGGTAAAGCCCCGCGCCGTGCGCCCGGCACGGGTCGGCATCACGCAGTCGAACATATCCACCCCGCGCGCCACGCTGCCCAGCAGATCATCCGGCGTCCCGACGCCCATCAGATAGCGCGGCTTGCCTGCCGGCAGCATCGGTGCGGTAACCTCCAGCATGGCGAACATCATCTCCTGCCCCTCGCCCACCGCCAGCCCGCCGATGGCGTAACCCTCGAAATCCATCTCCCGCAACGCCGCCGCCGACTCACCCCGCAAATCCTCATAAATGCCGCCTTGCACGATGCCGAACTGGCCGTAGCCATCGCGTGCCACAAAAGCAGCGCGCGAGCGCCGCGCCCAGCGGGTGGAAAGCCGCATGGAGGTTGCAGCCTCATCGCGCGTCGCCGGGTAAGGCGTGCATTCATCCAGCACCATCGTCATGGTGGCATCCAGCAGATGCTGGATTTCCATCGAGCGTTCCGGCGACAGATGGTGCGACGAGCCGTCGATATGCGAACGGAAAACCACCCCCGCCTCATCCATCTTGCGCAGCTTGGCGAGCGACATGATCTGGAAGCCGCCGGAATCCGTCAGTATCGGCCCCGGCCAGTCCATCATCCGGTGCAGCCCGCCCAGCCGGGCCACCCGTTCCGCCCCCGGCCTCAACATCAGATGATAGGTATTGCCAAGCACGATCCTGGTACCGGTTGCGCGCACCGCATCCGCGGTCATGGCCTTCACGGTACCGGCGGTGCCAACCGCCATGAATGTCGGGGTCGGCACCTCGCCATGCGCGGTACGGAGCGTGCCGGCCCGCGCATGCCCATCCGTAGCCTGCAGGGCAAAGCCGAACTTCATGCGCGCTCCAGCAAACACGCATCGCCATAGGAATAAAACCGGTACCCGGCGCTAATGGCATGGCGATAAGCGCTGCGGATACGCTCCATCCCCGCAAACGCAGAGACCAGCATCAGCAGCGTGGATTGCGGCAAATGGAAATTGGTGAACAACAAATCGGCCACGCGAAACTTATAGCCCGGCAGAATGAAAATATCGGTCTCGCCGGCAAACGGCCTGACAACGCCATCCTCACCCGCCGCGGTCTCGATCAGCCGCAACGCCGTGGTCCCGACGGCAACAATGCGCCCGCCGCCGGCCCGCGCCGCATTGATCGCCGCAGCCGCTTGCGGCGTCAGCACCCCACGCTCGGCATGCATGACATGCGCGGCAACAGCCTCCACCCGCACCGGCAGAAACGTCCCCACCCCCACATGCAACGTCACCCGCGTCATACCGATGCCGCGCGCCCCAAGTGCCGCCAGCAAATCCGGCGTGAAATGCAGCCCCGCCGTAGGCGCCGCCACCGCCCCGTCATGCGCCGCGAACATCGTCTGATAATCCGCCGCATCCTGCGCAGTCACCCCCTCAGGCCGCGCGATATAAGGCGGCAACGCAAGCGCCCCGGCCCGCTGCAGCGCCGCCATAAAATCATCCCCCTGCAGATTAAACCGCAGATGCGCCGCACCATCGCTGAAAATCTCCAGCACCTGGCAACGTAAATCACCATCGATCTCGACAATGTCGCCCGTCTTCAGCCGCTTGGCATTGCGGATCAACGCCCGCCAGGCCCCGCCTTCCAGCGGCCGGTCCAACGTAATGCCAACCCGCGCCGCCGCCCGCCACCCCGTCAGCTGCGCCGGTATCACCCGCGTATCATTCACCACCAAATGATCCCCGGCACGCAACAAAACCGGCAAATCCCGCACCGAATAATCGCCCAAACCCTCGCCCACATGCAGCAACCGCGCCGCCTCACGCGGATACGCCGGCGCCGCGGCAATCAACCCCGGCGGGAGGTCATAGGCAAAATCACTTAGAGTGTAAGTCAAGCAAGCACTGCTTTTTTTATAAAAAAAGCAGCAAAAAAATTTTTTATCCGCTGGGCCATGGGCGTTGGCGGCATCACGCCTCCGAACCCAGCATAAATTTTATGCTGAACCTGGGGCGTTGTCCGCATCACGCCTCCAGACCCAAACTCATAAAGTTTTTTTGCTTCTTTTTGTTCACAAAAAGAAGTGCTTTCCTGCCTGACCCTCATGCCCCCAAATACGAGGCCAGTTCGATCAGGTTGCCATCCGGGTCCCGGCAATACACTGAGGTGATATCCCCCAGCGCGCCGATGCGCGACACCGGGCCTTTCTCGATTTCGACGCCGCATTTATGCAATTGCGCGATCGCGTCTTCCGGGCCGACGGCGATGACGAAGCACAGATCGAGCGTGCCGGGCTTGGCGAGTTTGGCATGCGGCAGCACTTCGCGGCCCACCTGGTGCAGGTTGATCTTCTGCGCCCCGAAACGGATCGCAGTGCGGCGCTCGCCGCCATATTCCTCGCGCTCCATGCCGAGTACGCGCTGGTACCAGGCGGCGGTCTCATGAATGTCGTTGCAGGTCATCACCAGATGGTCGATGCGGTCGAGGGTGAATTTCATCAGGCCAGGCCTTCAAAGAAATCATTGCCTTTATCGTCCATCACGATGAAGGCGGGGAAATCCTTAACCTCGATGCGCCACACCGCTTCCATGCCGAGTTCCGGGTATTCCAGCACCTCGACCTTGGTGATGTTCTGCTCCGCCAGCACCGCGGCGGGGCCGCCGATGGAGCCGAGATAAAACCCGCCATAGGTCTTGCAGGCATCGCGCACGGCGCGGCTGCGATTGCCTTTGGCGAGCATGATGAGCGATCCGCCGGCCGCCTGAAATTCCGCGACATAGCTGTCCATCCGCCCGGCGGTGGTCGGGCCGAAGCTGCCGGTCACCATGCCGGCCGGCGTCTTGGCCGGGCCGGCATAATACACCGGGTGATTTTTCAGGTAATCGGGCAGCCCCTCGCCACGGTCCAAACGCTCCTTGAGCTTGGCATGGGCAATGTCGCGCGCCACCACAATGGTGCCGGTCAGCGCCACGCGGGTCTTGATCGGATGGCGGCTCAGCTCGGCCAGAATCTCCGGCATCGGCCGGTTCAGGTCGATGGCAACCACATCGCTCGCCAGATGCGCGGTAGTCACCTCCGGCAGATATTTCGCCGGATCGGTCTCCAGCTGCTCAAGGAAAATACCCTCAGGCGTAATCTTGGCCTTAATCTGCCGGTCCGCCGAGCAGGAAACGCCGATGCCGATCGGCAATGACGCACCATGGCGCGGCAGGCGGATCACCCGCACATCATGGCAGAAATACTTGCCGCCGAACTGCGCGCCGATGCCGATACCCTGCGTCAGCGCCAGCACCTCGCGCTCCATCTCCAGGTCGCGGAACGCATGGCCGGTCCTGCTGCCCTGGGTCGGCAGATTGTCCAGCCATTTGGTGGACCCAAGCTTGACGGTCTTCAGCGTAGTCTCCGCCGAGGTGCCCCCAATGACGATGGAGAGATGATACGGCGGGCAGGCCGAAGTGCCGAGCGTCTTGATCTTGGCGCCCAGAAATTCGACGATCTTCACCGGGTTCAACACCGCGCGGGTTTCCTGGTACAAATAAGTCTTGTTGGCCGACCCACCGCCCTTGGCGATGAACATCAGGTGGAATTCATCGGCATGGTGCTCGCCCGGTGCCGCCAATATGTCGAACTGCACCGGCAGATTATTGCCGGTATTCACCTCGTCGAACATGCTCAGCGGCGCCATTTGCGAATAGCGCAGATTGGTTTCCGTATAAGTGCGCTGCACGCCGTGGCTGAACGCCTCCTCCTCATCGCCCTCCACCCACACCCGCTGGCCCTTCTTGCCGAACACGATGGCCGTACCGGTATCCTGGCACATCGGCAGTACACCAGCAGCGGCGATATTGGCGTTCTTCAAAAACTCCATGGCCACATAACGGTCGTTGCCGGAAGCCTCAGGGTCTTCGAGTATCTTGGCCAGCTGTGCCAGATGCGCCGGACGCAGCAAATGCGCGATATCGCGGAACGCCGCAAACGCCAAACCCGAAAGCGCCTCGGCGCTAACCTTCAGCACGGTCCGGCCCTCGACCTCGATGGTGGAAAGGCCCGGTATATCCAGCTTGCGATAGGACGTGGTGTCCTCGTTGAGCGGAAACATCGTGGTATGGGCAAAGCCAGGGCTCAGCTTGGGCTCGGCGTTCATCATCATTCCTTCATGAAGCGGCAGGATCAGTCTCGCGGGCGGCGGCGGAAGGCATCCAGGCTGACCACCTCGGCCGGACCATCCGGCGGCAGCGCCGGGCAATCATCGCCCTCCGGCGCCGGGATCTCGGAACGCGCAATCGTCTCCGGCATCTCGACATCGAACCGCAGACCAAAACCGACCTCAGGGTCGGCAAAAGCCGTCACGGCGGCAATCGGTATCACCAGCGTCGAAGGTATGCCGGCAAACGACAAACCCACCGTCATGGTCTCCGCACCGCGATCCATCTGCAAATTATGGAACTGATGCTGCAATACAATCGTCATCTCATCGGGGTATTGCGCCAGCAACCGCGGCGGAATGGCAACCCCCGGATAAACGGTCTTGAACGTAATGTAGAAATGATGCCCGCCCGGCAAACCCTCGGCAATCACATGCTCAACCGCACTGATCACGACATGACGCAGCGCGCGCTGGGTCCACGCATCATAAGGCAGCAAGCTCTCAACAGGGGGCGTATCGTCTTCAGTCATAACGGGTTTAACGTCTCCGGAACGGAAGCGTCATACTCCAGCCCGTTTCCGCCCGCAAACTTGGGAATTGCAGGTAAAGGAAGTACTTCTTTTTGTGAACAAAAAGAAGCAAAAAAACTTTATGAGTCTGGGCCTGGGGCTTTGTCCCATATCACGCCCCACGTCCAGGTATAATATTATGCCGGGTCCGGAGGCGTTTTGCCGCCAACGCCCATGCCCCGGCATGGCAAAAATTTTTTGCTTCTTTTTTGTAAAAAAGAAGCGCTTGCTTCCTTTACTAGCTCAAACCCCGTACTATCTCAAACGCCGGTATTTTCGCGTTCATAGTGCCGGTAGTAGCGTTCCGTCACCATGTCGGTCTGCACCACTACCGCGATATCCGTGGTATTGAACTGCCGGTCGATGACCGCGCCGTCGCCGACGAAGCCGCCGAGGCGGAGGTAGCCTTTGATCAGCGGTGGCAAACCCAGCTGGATGCGGCGCGGGTCCAGGCTCGCCGGGTCGCAGCGGTCCATCGCCACATAGCGGGCTTCGAGTGCGCGCGGCCGGATGGCGGGCGGCGCCAGATGGTAATTGTACAAATAGGTCAGTTCGGCGTCGAGACTGTCAGGGTCGGTGCCGTGCAGGCTGGCGCAGCCGAACATCAGGTCTATGCCATAATGGAAAACATAGGCGGCAATGCCGCGCCACAGCAGCTGCATGACGGCGCGGGAGCGGTAGGCGGCATCGGTACAGGAGCGGCCGAGTTCCAGTATCTGGCCGGGAAAGCGCTCCAGCATGGCGATGTCATATTCATCGGCCGAATAAAAGCGCCCCAGCCGGGCGGCGGCGGATTGGCGGATCAGGCGATAGGTGCCGACCACGCTGGCCGCCCCTTCGCCCAGATTATGGTCGACCACCAGCAGATGGTCGGCGACGGCATCGAATTGATCGGCATCGCGCTGGCTGGCAACCGTCGCGGTATCCGCCGCCGCACCCATTTCCTGGTAAAACACGCGAAACCGCAAAGCCTGCACGGCATCCAGCTCAGCCGCCGAAACCGCGAGACGGACGCCAAGATTGCCGGCGCGCAATTCGGTAAAGCCGGGTGCTGCATTGCCGAGCGTGAAACGCGGCAGGCGCGGGACGACATTGGTATTCATGCGTTGCCGATGCCCGGGGTCTGCGGTTTCAGGCGGCGGCCGAACAGTTCGATCTTGATCGCCTCGACATTGAAGCCCTGCTGGGCGGCGATGCCGCGCAACAGGGTTTCGGCCTCGGGCGAGGAAAACTCCAGCACCTTGCCGGAATCCTGGTCGACCAGATGGAAATGATGGCGCTCCCCGCTCGGCTCATAGCGGGCCCGGCGGCTGCCGAGGTCCCGGCGCTCCAATATACCCTTGCCCTCCAGCAGCCGGACCGTGCGATACACGGTGGCCAGTGAAATGCGCTGGTCCACCAGATTGGCGCGCCGGTGCAGCTCATCCACATCCGGATGGTCGTCAGCCTCCGACAGCACCCGCGCAATAACCCGCCGGGGACCGGTCATCTTCAACCCGTTGGCTATGCACAAGCGCTCGATGCTTATATCCATCTCGTGCCTTTTGAACCAACTCGGCCAGCCGGTCCAGACTTTTGACAATCAGCCCCGGCCCCCGGAAACCGGAGCCGAAAGCGGAGCCGACGATGACCACCACGGAAAACCCGACCCTGCCCCCCCACGACAAAGCCATCGATATCACCGCCGAAACCTGCCCGATGACCTTCGTGCGCACCCGCCTCGCGCTGGACGCCCTGCAACCGGGCCAAATCCTGCTGGTCCGCCTGCAAGGCGCAGACCCGCTGGCCAACGTCCCCCGCGCCGCCGCCGATCAGGGACACGACCCGCTGGAACTGACCGAACTACCCGACGGCACCTGGCTGCTGGTACTGCGCAAGGGGGGGTAAGCAGGTAAGGAAGTCTTCTTTTTGTGAACAAAAAGAAGCAAAAAAAACTTTATGAGTCTGGGTCCGGGGCGCTGTCAGCTTCACCCCCATGCCCCGGATTCAAAAAAGTTTTTTGCTGCTTTTTTTCAAAAAAGCAGTGCTTCCTTGCTTCCTTGACTTACTTACTTCCTACCCACCCGTCCCGATCATCGACAGGAATTCCTTGCGGGTCACATCGTTATCGCGGAAGGCCCCCAGCATGCGGCTGGTGATCATCATCGCGCCCTCCTTGTGGACGCCGCGGGTCGACATGCATTGGTGGCTGGCTTCGATGACCACGGCGGTGCCGCGTGGTTGCAGCACATCGTTGATGGTATTGGCGATTTGCGCGGTCAGTTTTTCCTGTATCTGGAAGCGCTGGGCGTAGGCATCCACCACCCGCGCGAGTTTGCTGATGCCGACGACGCGGGTATTCGGCAGATAGCCCACATGGGCCTTGCCGATGATCGGAACCATATGGTGTTCGCAATGGCTTTCGATGCGGATGTCGCGCAGCACCACCATTTCGTCATAGCCCTCGATTTCCTCGAAGGTGCGCGCCAGCAGGCCCACCGGGTCTTCGGCATAGCCTTTGAAGAATTCCTCATAGGCACGCACCACGCGGGCCGGGGTATCGTGCAGGCCTTCGCGGCCCGGGTCTTCGCCGGCCCACAGCAGCATGGTACGCACCGCCGCCTCGGCTTCGGCCCGGCTCGGCTTTTGCAGGCTGGTTTTGCCCTGGTCCGGTTTGTCAGGCGTTGGATTGATGATGTTCACGTCGGTCTCCGTATGAAAATCGGATATAAGGCGAGTTAACCAACCGGCAAGGTTCGCCTCAGTATCGCAGCGCGCTGCGATCTAAAACCGGATCGCACTCCAACGTCATGCGGCGCTAATGCACCCGGTAGGTCTGATGCGGGCAATCCAGGCTGAAGGTCGGTATGGCGATATCGAAGGCTTCGCGGCTGGCGGTGCGGATCATGTGATACTGGCCGGTCATGAAGCCGGACGGTGTCTGTAACGGCGTGCCGGAAGTGTACTCGAAACTGTCGCCGGGTTCCAGCACCGGCTGCTCGCCCACCACACCCTCGCCATGCACGTGCTGCACCGAGCCATGGGCATCCGTGATGCGCCAGGTACGGCTGAGCAATTGCACCGTGGTCTTGCTGTTATTGGTGATGTTGACACGGTAGGCCCAGACGAAATGGCTGGCCTCCGGGTGGCTCTGGTCTTCCAGATAGAACACGCGGACGGTGACTTTGAGGTCTGCCGTGACGGCGGAAAATTCATTGTCCATGGGATACTTTCTGTGCCGGCTTTTTTGGAACGCCCGCCGTTAAAGCACTTCTTTTTGAGAACAAAAAGCCGCGCCTTTCTCGCGCCCGAACCGGCTGCTACATCCGTCTGATGAAGATGCTCTTGTTGCGCCGAACCGCGTTGCGCCGTACCGCGATTCCGCTTGCCGTATGCTTATCCGCCTGTGCCGTCGGCAATCCAGGAATGGCCGATGCCAACAACGCCGCCGGGGCGTCTTACGGGGCGTTTCTGGCGGCGCGTTACGCGGATGCGCAGCAGGAACCGGCGGCAGCTTCGCGGTTTTATCAGCAGGCGTTGCAAACAGACCCGCACAACCAGAATTTGTTGAACGAGGGGTTTCTCGCCGCCCTACTGGCCGGCAGCGCCTCCGCACAGCATCTGGCGGCACGGCTTTCCGGCAGCGCGCTGGCGGTGATGCTGCTCGGTAATCAGGCCGCGATGCACGGCGATTACGCCGGTGCCGCGCAGCATTTCGCTGCCTTGCCGCAAAGCGATCTGCTGGGCCTGCTGCAGCCGTTGCTGCTGGGCTGGATGCAGAGCGGCGCCGGCCAGCCCGTAACGGCGGTCACCAACCTGCTGGCGGTGGCCAACAACAATCAGCTCGGACCGATTTATGTGCTGAACGCCGCCCTGATCGCCGATCAGGCCCGGGATATGAAGGATGCGGTCCCGCTTTATGCGGCGGTGGCGAACGCCAACCAGCAACTGAATCTGCGGCTCGCGCAAATTCTGGCGAGTTGGCAGGCCAGGCAAGGACAAACGGCAGCGGCGCAGGCGGTGCTGCAGGCAATGGTGGCCGCACAGCCGGGCCTGGCGATCGCCCTGCCGGCCTTGCAGGCGCATATTGCAGACCCGGTGGTCGCCACGCCCACGGACGGCCTGGCGGAGGCCTATCTGACTTTGGCCGGCTCGCTCAACCAGCCCGAACAATTGATACTGTGCGTGACCTTCCTGCAATTCGCCTTGCAGTTACGCCCAGACCTGACAGCCGCGCGCCTGCTGCTGGCCACCGTGCTGACCACGCCGGCAGATGCCAAAACGCCGGTAACCGACGCCAGCCTCAGCCAGGCGCTCGCCGTTCTGCAGCCGGTGGCGGCCAACGACCCGCTATACGCACCGGTGGCAATGCAAAAAGCCGGCCTGCTGGCAGCCCTCGGGCACGACGATCAGGCGGTGGCGCTGCTGGACCAACTGGCAGCAGCGCACCCGCAGGCAATCGACCCGCTGGAGGAAGCCGGAGACATCCGCCGCACCGACAGCCAGTTCGGCCCCGCCATCGTCTATTACAACCGCGCCATCGCCCTGCTGCCACAGCCGGCACCCCCCAGCGCCTGGAGCCTGTATTACGATCGCGGCATCTCGAAAGACCAGCAAGGCAACTGGCCCGCCGCCGAGCCGGACCTGCTGACCGCCCTGGCGCTCTCGCCCAACCAGCCCTACGTGCTGAACTACCTCGGCTACACCTACGCCCTGCGCGGCGAAAAACTAAACCAGGCAGCGGCGATGCTGCGCCAGGCCGTCGGTCTAGACCCCGGCGACGGCGCGGTAATCGACAGCCTCGGCTACCTGACCCTGCGCCAAGGCCACATCACCCAAGCTACACAGTTGCTGGTCCAAGCCGTCGAACTCGACCCGGACGACGCCGAAGTCAACGCCCATCTCGGCGACGCCTTCTGGGCCGGCGGCCAAACCCTGCAAGCCAGCTACCAATGGCAACGCGCCCTGAATCTAAAACCGGACGCCAAACTGCAGGCCCAAATCGAAAACAAACTGAAACAAGTACCGCCGGCTTAGCAAGCCAAGTACAAGGCAAGCAGCAGCTTTTTTGAAAAAAAGCTGCGCAAAAAACTTTTGCCCTGCTGGGCATGGGGCGTGATGCGGACAACGCCCCCGGACCCAGTATAAAATTTATGCTGGGCCAGAGGCGTTGGGCAGACCCCGCCTCCAGCCCAGACTCATAAAGTTTTTTTGCTGCTTTTTGTTCACAAAAAGCAGGGCTTCTGCTTCAAACCCTCATGAAATCATTTGCCCCCGCCAAGGTTAATTTATTCCTGCATGTCACCGGCAGGCGGGATGACGGGTATCATCTGCTGGATAGTCTGGCGGTGTTTCCAGCGGTGGGCGACCGGCTGAGCGTGGTGCCGGCGGTTGGCCTCGGTCTGGACATCGGCGGCGGGTTTGGCGAGGGGCTGGCGGCGGAGGCGGATAATCTGGTGCTGCGGGCGGCACGCTTGCTGGCGGCGGCAGCCGGGCTGAATGCGCGCGGCCGGCTGCAGCTTGAGAAGAACCTGCCGGTCGCCTCCGGCATCGGCGGCGGCTCGGCCGATGCGGCGGCGGCACTGCGGCTGCTGGCGCGGTTCTGGGGCGTGGCGGCGGATTTACCCGCGCTGGCAGCAGGGCTCGGCGCGGATGTACCGGTTTGCCTGGCGCGCACGGCGCGGCGCATGGGGGGGGTCGGCGGGGTGCTGAGCAACGCGCCGGCCTTGCCGGCGTTCGGCATCATGCTGGTCAACCCGCTGCTCCCGGTGGCCACCGCAGCAGTGTTCAAGGCGCGTCAGGGGGCGTTTTCAGCGCCAGCGCACCTGCCGGCAGCCTGGACGGATGTATCGGCGATGGTGCGGGATCTTTCGGTGCTGAGCAACGATCTGGAGGCCCCGGCGCTGGCGGTGCAGCCGGTCATCGGGCGCGTACTAGCAGCGTTGCGGGCGGTGCCGGAGGTGTTGCTGGCGCGCATGTCCGGCTCCGGGGCGACCTGCTTTGCCCTGCTGGAAACGCCGGCGGCGGCCCAGGCGGCCGCGCTGGCTTTGGCCCGCCCAGGCTGGTGGTGCTGGGGCGGGGGGCTTTACGAGGCAGGGCCTGACGACCTATGAGCAGGCGCGCCAACCGCACCTCATGGGACGTCGCCAAGCGGTAAGGCAGCGGATTTTGATTCCGCCATGCGGAGGTTCGAATCCTCCCGTCCCAGCCAGGAGGCTGCTGGTAATGCTACTGTGGTGGTCATCTGAGGCGTGTTTCTGCGCTCCTGGTGCTCACGTACTTACGTACGTTCCGCTCCAGTTCTCGAAACCCGCCCCAGCTGACTCACCACAGCGCATTTCCAGCAGCCTCCTAGAGTTTTGGCGAGCAACATCCGATCAAACGATTCCGTTTGATCGGATGTTGCTCTAGGCGGCCATGGGCTATGGCGATGTTAAACAAGCGCTGCCGGGGGGCATAGTCACGCTGCCGACAAGCCCCCGGACCCGCATAAAAATATATGCTGAAGATTAGGCGTTCTGCCGCCTCACCCAGGTCCCAGACTCATAAAAGTTTTTTGCGCAGCTTTTTTTCAAAAAAGCTGCCGCTTGCTAGACTTTACTCGCATGGAACCCAGCGGTGGTGGCATCTTGCTTGCACACATAGGCGCCGTGCTTGGTCTTGCCGAAGTATTTCGAGCTGGCGAGGTGGTAGGATTTGCTGTGCGACAGGCTGGACCACACCACGGTATCGGACGGGCAGTGGGATTTCGCTGCGGCGACGGTGGTGAAATGCGGTATCGTTGATGCCACGCTGTGGGTGGTTGTGGTCTTCATCGGTGTCATGGTGGACGGCACCGGGGTGGCGGGGGCCATCGTCTGGGCTTCAGCCAGCGGGGCGGCGAAACTGCAAATGACGGTGAAGGCGGCGAGGCCGTTGCGGATGGTGTTATGCGGCATGGGGTGGCTCTCCTGAAGGACCGTCCAGGTTTGGTTCTGACGGCGGCTCTGTATCGGCTGAAATCGCCGGCGCTGGCAAGCCGGTGGCGGGCGTCCGCAGGGATTTCGAGAGTGTTTGTAATTGCTCTGTATCGAACAGAATGCCGGTCGGGCCGCCGACGCTGGAATTCGGAATGTTGATCTTCTCCTCGGCAAAGCGCTGCTTGATACGGGCATAATATTCACGGCGCACCGCCCAGTGCTGGCCGGGGCCGGTGCGTATCTGCCCGGTGATGACCAAAGCGTTGGAGGCAAACTGGTCGAGGCCGAACAGTTGCAGATCGTCACGCATCATCGCCCCCCATACCGGTTCCTCGCGCATGGTCCGGGCAATATCCGTCAGCACCGCGGACACATGGTCGAGGTCCATATCGTAGGCGACATTCAGCGAAATCTGCGCATAGCCGAAATCCCGCGTCATGTTGGTGACGGTGGTGACCGCGGAGAACGGGATGATGTTGATCGAACCGTCGCCGCCGCGCAGGCGGATGGTGCGGATCGACAGCCGCTCCACCGTGCCGGTCATGCCGGCCAGGGTGATCACATCCCCCACCTGCATGGCGTCCTCGAGCAGCAGGAACAGCCCGGTGATGATATCCTGCACCAGCTTCTGGCTGCCGAAGCCGATGGCAATGCCGAGCACGCCGGCGCCGGCCAGCAGCGGTGCGGCGTTGACGCCGATCTTGCTGAGGCAGATCAGCCCGGCGACCAGCGCGATGCCCACGCCGAGTGTCGCCTTCAGCATCGGCATCAGCGTGCGCAGCCGCGCCGCCTGGCGGGCTTTGCCGGCATCGGTCAGCCGGTCGACCCGCGTGTCGAGATAGAAATTGGCAATTTCCCAAACCAACAGCGCCACCGCGATGGTGATGACGATGGCGATAAAGGCCCTCACCAGGGCCCGGCTGAAAGGATTTTTGAGCAGCCAGGGGATCGCCTGGATGCCCCAGCCCTGCAGCATAAAGGTCAGAATCACGCACAGAATAACAATGCGCAGCACCAGCATCACCGGGCGCTGGTAGGCCCGCGCCCGGGCCCGCAACGCCGGGTGGGCAACACTGCCGCTGTGTGCTTCGAACAGCCGGTCCGCGCCTTGCGTGATGCTGAACCACAACAGCCGGCCGCCAATCAGTGCCAGGACGAACACCACGACGATGCGCAGCAGCACCGCAAAGGCGTTCGGTATGCCGCCGGCATAGGCCACCCACAGCGCGACCACGTAGAACAAGGCGACATAATGCCAAACCCAGGCGAGCCGCTGGCGCATCGCCGAAGCGGCGGTGGCGGCCGGCTTGCCGCGTATCCAGCGCGCCACCACGCTGCGGCTTTGCCACACCAGCAGAGCCACCTCCACATGCAGCACCAGCGCTATGAGCAGCGTCAGCACATGCACACCGTTGCGGCCGAGGCCGAGGATTTCCGACGTCGAAATAAGAATATAACCGAGCCCTGCCGAGACCAGCAGAATGCGCAACCACAGCAGCAGCCAAAGCGCGCGGCGGTCCGTGGTGTGGATCAGGCGCAGCGTCGGGTACAGCGGCGCGAACAGGAAGCGGGCGGCTTCCAGCACCAGCCGGCTGATCAGATAGGCGTTGGCGATGCCGGTCACGGTCAGCCGCGCGGCTTTGTCGTCGGCGAGGCCGGTGGTGAGCAGCACGGCGCCGGTCAGCACAAAGGCCGCCAGCGGCAGCAGCGCCAGCAGAATATACACCAACGCCAGGCCGAGCCGCGTGATCCAGGCGCGCAAGGTAACGCGGCGCACCGGCGGCTCCGCTTCGCCGTCATCGGCAATCAGGTGCGCCTGCGTAGCTGCATCATTTTCGGTTAGGGGCGCAGGTTCGCCAGCCTGCAGCTCGCTCTGGCGTCTGCGCGCCATCGCATAGGCGATGACAACGCCGCGCGGCCGCGTCAGAGCAAAAATAACCAAAACCTCGGCCAGCAGCGCCGGGATGAAAATCATCAGCACCGCCTTGGCCGCCGCCACCGCCTCGCCGCGCCGGTAATCGTCGGTGCCGAAACTCTGCAACCATTGGCCGACCGGAGCGAGGTTGGTGGATTGGCGGATGGCCCGGGTGAAGTCCGCCGCACTGCGGTCGGCATCGCTCACCACCGTACTGATGATGGAAAGACCCAGATCGTCGGTCCCGTAAGGGGTAGGCACATCGGCATCCGGTGCTGCCGCCTGTACCGGCGCCGCCCCGGTAAGGGCCGCCAACGGTGAGCCGGGAATGATCGCGCTCTTCGCCGGCGCCGTCTTGACCGGTGCGGCCGCCACCGGCGGCGCATGCAGCGCCAAAGCGGATTGCGCGGCGGCCAGCCGCGCGCTGCACAACAGAACCAGGATAAGTATGGACAAAAAACGCTGCATGGGCGCAGCCAAAGGCGGGATAGCCAGTGAAGTCAATCTAGCTGCACAAACCGCGGGTCTGAGCTATATGGACATTCATGAAAATCTTCCTGACGATCCTGCTCGCCATCGACATGGTAGCGGTAGTGGTGGTGATGCTGATCGGTGCCGTGGGCATGGCCAACATCAGCCGCGACCCGCGCACCTCCAACAAACTCATGCGCGCCCGGGTCGGCCTGCAAGGCATCGCCATCGGCCTGGTCGTGCTGCTGATGCTTGTTGGGCGATAAAGTAAGCAAGCACTGCTTTTTTGAAAAAAAGCAGCAAAAAACTTTTATGAGTCTGGGCCATGGGCGCATCTACCGCCACCCACTCTTGTA
This sequence comes from Acetobacteraceae bacterium, assembly GCA_965231175.1. Taxonomy (GTDB): domain Bacteria; phylum Pseudomonadota; class Alphaproteobacteria; order Acetobacterales; family Acetobacteraceae; genus Acidocella. The sequence continues at coordinate 1,123,508 of CBDDMJ010000002.1, forward strand.
ATATCTACGTTAAATCCCCCATTTACCGTCTTAAATTGGGGTCGAACGTTCTGACAATATCTGCTGACAATGGTGAAATGCCACAACCCGGAGTGTCCCTGCGGGACCGCTTAGCCGGCGCGTTGCTGGACAGTGCCATCGATTATGCGATCATCACCTTGGACCTGGACGGCCTGGTCACCAGCTGGAATGTCGGGGCGGAAAATGTCCTCGGCTGGTCAGAAGCAGAAATCATCGGCCACCCCGCCAGCGTGTTTTTCACCATAGAGGATAAGCGCAACGGCGTACCGCAGGCCGAAATGCAATCGGCCTTGACCCGCGGGCGCGGCAGCGACGAGCGCTGGCACGAAAAAAAGGACGGCACCCGCTTCTGGGCCAGCGGCGAGATGATGCCTTTGCTGGACGAACACAAAATCGTCCAGGGCTTCATTAAAATTTTACGGGACCGTACGGAACAGTGGCAAGCCATGGAGGCGCACCGCGCGGATGCCGAGTTTTTGCGTGGCGTGCTGAGTTCATCCGGCGATTGCATCAAGGTATTGGATTTGCAAGGCAACCTGATCTTGATGAACGACGGCGGCCTGCGCGTGATGGAAATCGACGATTTCGCCATGGTCAAAGGCTCCCTCTGGACTGGGTCATGGCCCGGCGAGGCTCAGGCAGACGCCGTGGCTTCCCTGGAAACCGCTCGGGCCGGCGGGACCGCGCGGTTTCAGGGAGCGGCAGAAACCCTGAAGGGCACGGCAAGATGGTGGGATGTGCAGGTCACGCCGATCCTGGGCGCCAATGGTCAGCCGGAAAAACTGTTGGCAGTGTCCCGCGACATCACCGCAACCCGCTCGGCCGAAGAGAGATTGCGTCACAGCGAGCAGAAGTTGCGGCGCCTGAACGAGACGCTGGAACAGGAGGTCGAAGCCCGCACCGCAGACCGCAACCGGCTCTGGGAACTCTCGACCGATATCATGCTGGTGGCAAAATTCGATGGCCAGATCGTCGCCGTCAACCCAGCCTGGTCGGTGCTGCTGGGCTGGAGCGAGCGCGACCTGATCGGCCAGAGCCTGTTCGGCTTCATCCATGATGACGACGTTGCCCCCGCGAAAGGTAGCATCGCAGCGGTGGCAGGCGGCACGCTGCATGCCAAATACGAATACCGCTACCGCCACAAAAACGGCGGCATCCGTTGGGTCACTTGGTCGGCGGTGCGCGGCGACGGCATGATCAACGCCGTCGGGCGCGACGTCACGGTGGAAAAGGAGCAAGCCGAGGCCTTGCAACTGGCCGAAGAACGGCTCCGCCAGAGCCAGAAAATGGAAGCGGTGGGGCAGCTGACCGGCGGCCTCGCGCATGATTTCAATAACCTGCTCACCGGCATTATCGGCAGCCTGGAACTGATCAAAACCCGCATCGCCCAGGGCCGCTACAGTGAGACCGAACGGCTGATCAACACCGCGGAAGGGGCCGCCCAGCGCGCCGCCGCCCTCACACACCGCCTGCTGGCCTTTTCGCGCCGCCAGACCCTGACCCCGCGGCATGTCGATGCCAATGCGCTGATCAGCGATATGGTGGATCTGATCCAACGCACGGTCGGACCGGCCATCGAGGTCAGAACCCAGCCGGATGCCGCCTTATTGCCGACGCGCTGCGACTCCAACCAGCTGGAAAACAGCCTGCTCAACCTGTGCATCAATTCCCGCGACGCCATGCCGCAAGGCGGGATACTGACAATCGAGACCGCCAATCTCCAGCTGGCCGAGCGTGAAGCGCATAGCCTGGACATGCAACCCGGCGCCTATGTAGTCATCAGCGTCACAGATACCGGCAGCGGCATGGCCCAGGATGTAATGGCGCGCGCCTTCGACCCGTTTTTCACGACCAAACCGATCGGCGCCGGCACCGGCCTCGGGCTGTCGATGATCTACGGCTTCGTCCGGCAGTCCAACGGACAGGTGCGGCTGTATTCGCAAATCGGCACCGGCACCACGGTCAAACTCTATCTGCCACGGCACCTCGGGCAAGACACGGTAAAACCGGCCGCTGAAGAAACCCCGGAGGCGCCGCGCGCCGAAGCCGGGGAAACAGTGCTGATCGTCGACGACGAACTCGCCGTGCGTATGCTGGCACGCGAAGTCTTGGAAGAACTCGGCTACATGGCCCTCGAAGCCGCCGATGGCCCCACCGGACTGGCACTGCTCAACTCCAAACAACGGATCGACCTGCTGATAACAGACGTCGGCCTGCCAGGCGGCATGAACGGCCGCCAAATGGCCGATGCCGCACTGCTGAAACGCCCCGATCTGAAAGTGCTGTTTATCACCGGCTACGCGGAAACCGCAGTCGTCGGCAACGGCCACCTGCCAGCCGGCATGCACGTCATGACCAAACCCTTCGCCCTGGAAGCCCTGGCCTTCCGCATCAAATCCATCATCACCGGCGCATAGTGAAAGCAAGCAGCAGCTTTTTTGAAAAAAAGCTGCGCAAAAAACTTTTATGAGTCTGGGCCGGTAGCTTCGTCGGCCTAACGCCCAAAGCTGCGCATAAATTTTATACCGGGTCCGGAGGCGTTGTCTGCATCACGCCCCATGTCCCTGAGGGCAAAAGTTTTTTGCTGCTTTTTTTCAAAAAAGCAGCGCTTTCTTCCCTATCTTCCCTTAAAACCGGACCGCAACGAACAAGGGGGGGGGAAATATCGATGCAACGTATAATAATCCTGGCGGTTTTGTGCCTGAATCTGGCGGTTACGCCGGCTTTGGCGGCCACCCAGACCTATGTGGTGTTTTTCCAATCCTGGTCCGCGGCGTTCGATCAGCTGGCGCTCAAGGTTTTGCTGCATGCAGCGGCCGCCGCCAAAACTGACCCATCCGCAGCCATCACCGTCACCAGCGCGGCGGACACCATCGGCAGCCACCAGGCCAATATCTACCTCTCGGAAACCCGCGCTCAAGTGGTGACGGACGCCCTCACCACTGCCGGCATCAGCCCATCCCGCATTCACCAGGTAGCCCTAGGCGCAACAGGCACACCCGATACCAGTGAACAATTCCAACGCCGCGTGGTGATCACGATCACGCCGTAAGAACTAAGCAAGCACTTCTTTTTGTGAACAAAAAGAAGCAAAAAAACTTTATGAATCTGGGGCATAGGCGTTGCTGCCAACAACGCCCATGCCCCCAAGGATCAAAAGTTTTTTGGTTCCCGCGTTGGTTCAAAAAAGAACCGCTTCCTTACCCCTCCATATCGTTAGCGATACTGGCGAGTATCTGCGGTGACTTCGCCTTCAGGACGATGAACCAGACAGCGCCGACGACCATGAAGATCAGGAAGGCCGGCGGCAGGTAGCTGAAGGGTGCTGCCGGGTAGGGGAACACGCTGCTGTAGATCACGAAGCCCATCAGCGCCGCGCCGACGGCGCCGCTGATCACATGCTGCGCCTTCATCACGCCGGCCCGGTACATATCCACCGGCGCCACCACGCAAACCCCGAAATACACCACCACGAAGCCGTAGGTGGCAATCGTGCCGGTCAGGCCGAAGCCGTTCAGGAACCCTTGCGGCAGCAGCGCCAGCACGATGGCGAGGGTGATGAGGGCCGAGGCCATCACCGCGACATGCGGGGTTTTGTGGATTTTATGCACCAGACCCATCGAGCCGTGCAGGAACTGGTAACGGCCCATGGAATACAGCATGCGCGAGCTGGCGTTGATGCAGGCCAGGGCGCAGGCAAAGGCGCTGATCATCGCCGCGAAATACACGATCGCGGCGGCCCAGGGCAGGCCGGCCTTGTTGGTCATGTCGGCGAAGGGTGAGGAGCTGCCGCCGATGGCGCCGGCATTGTCGCCCATGCCCATCACCATGAAATACGCCATGATGGTGAAGAAAATCCCCGCCACCGCGGCACTGCCCACCACGGCGAACGGCACATTGCGGCGCGGATTGGCGGATTCCTTGGCCAGCGTCGCGGCACTCTCGAAGCCGACGAAGCTGAACACCGCAAAGGCCATCGCCTGCATCACCCCGCCGAATTTCAATCCGGAGATGTTGAGCTGCACCGGGTCCACCACGGTGCCGTGCTTGCCGACCACGATGGCGGTGATGATGATGATAATGCCGATGGAGATCGTCTCCAGCACCAGCCCCACGCGCGACGACACCTGGATGTCGCGGAACGCCGCATAGGTCACCAGGCCGAGGAAGGCGACGCAGAACAGCACCAGCAGCGGGAAGGATAACGTGATGTGGAACACCGCGAGGAAATTGCCGAGGAACAAGGGAAACCCGAACACCACCGCGACCGCCGTGGTAATGTAGGCAAGGATCATCGCCCACCCCGCCAGCGCACCGGCCAGCGGCCCGAAATTGCGGCCGATATACACGAAATAAGACCCCGCCTCAGGATGCCGCCGCGCCAGGGTGGTAATGCTGGCACCGACGAACACGCAGCCGATGGTGGCGATCAGATAGGACAGCCAGGAGCCGACACCGGCCAGCCCCGCGACCACGGTAATATTCAGCGCCGGCGTCAGCGTAGGGGCGATATTGGCAATGGATTGGCCGATCGTCTCGGGCAGACTCAGCGCGCCGTGCTTGAGCTGAGCCGCAACCGGAACGGCGGTATCTGTCGTAGCTACCATAAGCGAGAGTCTCCTTGCGCGTTGTGAGGGTAATAATTCTTTCTCTGTACGATATTTTTTATGCACGCTTTAGGTTTGACGGGCTAGTCTTTATGTCACTTTTGTAAGCAATTGCTAAGCTTTTACCACTATCATCGTACAACGCCCACCGTTTGAGACGAAAACGGTCAATCATTATGCAAACCTGCTGCCGGGAGTCGCTCTAAGGCCCGGCCAGGACGCTTGCAGCCCCCTGCGGCGCCACTGTCAGCCATCGCATGAAAATACCCAAAGCCCGCATATCCCCGCCCACACCCATATCATGCGGTGACGCCGGCGCCTGCATCTCAAACGCCAGCTTGATCGGCTGGCCAGCGGCGATATGCGCATCGGCTGGAATATCCACCATGCGGACCTGCTCCTGGGCGCCGTCAGGATAGTTATAGATGAACGGCGGCAACTTCTGCCCGTTGATCAAAACCGTCACCTGCAAAAACGGATGCGCCGGGATCACGAAGGCGCTGGAATCGAACATCAGCTTCAACCCGGCTGCCGGAACAGCGTTCAGTTTCAGAAACATTTCGGCTTTGTCCTGGTCGGTCCAGCTTCCCAGCTTTTCCGGCATTGAAAAGCCCTGCACGGTCATGTTCGTGGAATTGCCGCCGTTCATGAATCGGATCGGCAGGCCTGGCGGCATTGCCGGCAGATCATCGAGCGTCGCGACCTGCACGCCGGACCATTGCCGGGTAGCCAGATCGTAATGGCATACGCCGTCCAGGTCATGGTTAAGGATGTATTCCTCCACCCGCAACGGATACATCGCGTCCTGATTGAAAATCCAGTCCGGCGGGTTGAAACTCGCAAATCCGTTCAGGGTCGGAATGCCGACATCATCCGCAAGCAGCATGGCCTGAACATTCTGCCGGTACAGCCGGTCCATGAAAGTAACCGGCGGATCGGCGGGGTCGGAGACGAAAAATGACCGGCATCCAGGCCCCGGCGCCGCAGCACCCTGAACGATCGACATCTCCTTTGCGACATTCAGGCCGACAGGCGGGTGGCGGTCGATCTGGCCAAGGCAGATCAGGATTAGAATGGCCGGGACTAGCCAGCGTGCCTGCGTCAGCCGGAGCTGCCAGCCGCCCAGGTAGACCAGGATCAGGACCGTCACAGGAAACGACAGAAAGATGTAGAACCTGACAATACAACGCAGACCGTTGGCGCCCGGTATGATCCAGTTGATAATATGCCACAGACAATATCCCGACATCGATATGGGCAGCGCCATGGCCAGCAGCGTGGTGAGGCCAAGGGCGCGCCACCAGCCGGGATACGCCTGGGCTTTCCCCGCAGCCAATCCGGCCAGGATCAGCAGCAGCAAAACCAGTATATCCGGCGTAAATCCCACAGCCCATTCCCCAGGCTGGAAAACCCCGGGAAAATAGCCGGAAAAGGCCTGAAACAACCAGCCGTAAAGCAGGCTGCCGGACCCGATATTGATGATATCCTGTGGCTGCAGACTATAGAAAAGCTGAGCAATATAACCCTGCCCGCCGGTCTGATGCAGCGTCGGCAGATATACCCTCATGAACGGCCCGGCCGCCAGCACAAAAACCAGCCCAGTAATCGCAAGCTGGATCCATACCCGCTTTGCCGCCCGCAGCAACATCCAGCCTTGCCGGAATTCGAACATCAGCAGGAACGGGATGTAGAGGATCAAAAACAACCCGTAGAACCAGGCCATGTAATAGCCGGTCAACAACAGGCTGTCATAGAGTACCGCAAAACCGATCCCCCAGGACAAGCTCCGCCGCGCCGATCCTTCGGATATCGCAGAGACCATTTGCAGCAGCAGCAGTGTCAGCAGCGGCGCGAACGCCACCTCGAATAACTGCCCGTGACCGCCCTGGACGGAGGAGCTGAGCCACAATGTGAACAGCATTGCCCCCAGCAAATTGATCAGCCGCCGGCCTTGCAGGCGATTGAGCAGGGCCGCCATCGAGAAAAATCCGATGGACTTTACCGTCACATGCATCAGCTCCTGGGCCAGCAGCAGGTTACAGCCCAGCAGCCGGTAAAACGCGGCGATCAGGCCGTATAGAAAATAGCCGTCATTATATCCCAGCGTATCCGCCGCCGGATAAAGATACGCCGGCTCATTCCAGGCCGCCGTCAGATTCAGAACATGATACCAGTGCGACACCAGGACCGCTTCGATAACGCCGTCGCCAGCATTGCTGAATATCACTGCAAAGCCTGAATTGAACTGCTGGAAAAAGAACAGATAGATCGACAGCACGGCGATGGCCGACAGCCAGACATGATAGCCAGCAAGCCGGCATCGGATGATTTTCATCGGCGAACAGTCATATTTATCGTCTCCGGTGTGCCGTATGCCACCAGATCATCTGCCGCAGCCTCATGCCGCCACGCCGAAAATGGTGGGTGCTGCAAATAAGCCAGCAGCCGCACCTCCCGCCTGCCGCGGCTAACGGTATCCAGGATGAGCCCGGCCAACAGGCTAAGTGCCGCCAGCAGCATGATGCCGGTCGCCAGCACCGCGGTCGGTAGGCGCGGCACCAGGCCGGTTTCGAAATAGGTTGCGGCCACCGGTATCGAAATAAATACCGCCGCCACGGCGAACAGCACGGACAGCACGCCAAAGAAGGATAATGGCCGCTCATGCCGTACCAGCCTGAAGATCATCCGCAGGATGCGCCAGCCGTCGCGATAGGTCCGCAGCTTGCTCGCTGAACCATCCGGCCGGCCGCGATAGGCGCCTTGCACATGCGCCACCGGCATCGCCAGCTCCAGCGCGTGCACCGTAATCTCGGTTTCAATGTCGAAACCCTGAGCCAGAGCCGGAAATGATTTGACGAACCGCCGGGACAATACCTTGTAGCCTGACAGCATGTCCTGGACCCGGTTGCCGAAAATACGCCGCACCGTCCCGGTCAGCAAGGCATTGCCGAAACGATGCCCGCCACGATACGCTGAACTTTCAGTCTCCCGTCTGATGCAGTTCACCACATCATGCGGTCCGGTTTGCGCCAACTGGATCATCTCGGCGGCAACCGCGCTTTCATAAGTATCGTCACCATCGACCAACAGGTAGAAATCGGCCTCGATATCGCGGAACATGCGGCGGATCACGTGCCCCTTGCCGCGCTGCGTTTCGCGCCGCACCACGGCCCCGGCTGCGGCGGCAAGTTCCGCCGAACGGTCCTCGGAGTTATTGTCGTAAACATAAATGGTGGCGCCAGGCAAAGCCTTGCGGAAATCCCAGACTACCTTACCGATCGATAACTCTTCGTTATAGCAAGGGATCAGGACGACGATATCTGGTACCATGATGCTTCAAAGTCTCATCCAACATTGGCCAGCTTTCCGCGCATTCCGGCAATGTGGATAAGGCTCATAATCAGCTTACGCAGCCGCCGCAATGGCTGCCACCGGCGTCACAACTTCTGTCGCGCGCCGGGGGCTACCCCCCGCAACACGCCGGCCCATTGGCCAGCTTGCTGGCCTGATTGATGCTCGGTGCCACGTCGATCGCCGGATTCTGGTCGAAAAACCCAACCGGCATCAGTTTGAAGCCGGTGGTGATGCACGGCTGCACGGGAAAATCCTCGGTGCGCGGCTGGTGGTGCAGACCGAACACGTGCCACAGCACCAGATCGGCGTTTACCAGGTTGCGATCCTGCCTGACGAAATCCGCAACACCGCCGCTGCCATCCGAATGGTTCATGTATTCGCCGGCCGGGTAGCGCTCTTCCGGATGATACTGGGTCACCCACAAATGGTTCCGCGTAAAGCTGGACCGAACACCGGAAGGACCGTCCGGTTTCAGGAACGAGGTTATGGCATGCTCCGGCATCAGCTTGTAGCCGGTCGGCTTGCCGGTGTGATTGGTCTTGTTGGGGTTGATGATTTTCCAGTAGCGCTGCGAGAGCGGATTGGCACGCCGCGCCGCCCTGGTCTCGGAAGTCAGCACGGTATCCTGCTGGTAGAACGCATTGCCATATGGGTCGGCATCGTCCTCCTCCATCACGGTATTGCATTCCACGACGGAATTGCCGGGCCCGTCCACCGCCATTTCCAGCCGCGCGCAAAAAGCATGCTGATGGATATGGCCCTGCAGCCCCGGGGCCACCTCGGCGCCGTATTTGGTCGGCTGGCCAGGCGTGCAGGCCGAAGTATTGATAATGCCGGTGGCCTTCATCTCGAACTCGATCATGCCGTCCTGGGTAAAATACCAGTAGAACGCATATTCGTAATTCCCCACGGTGCAGATGCTGGAAACCACCAGCTTGCGGCCACGCCGGACCTCGGTGCGCTCGGTGCGGAAATCCCAGTGCTTCCACAATATGCCGTTATCTTCCTCATGAATACAAATAGCCTTTTCCACCGTGAAAATCTCGCCGGTCATCGTATTCAAATGCATGTCCAGATAGGCGATGTTGCCCAGACAGTCGCAGCCCAGCGTCAGCGAGTTGGTCAGCTTGCCAAGGCCATATTCCCCGATATCGAAAACATTCTTGCGGAAATGCCCGCCCTCCGGCGCGCCATACGGCACCACCATCTCCGCCATCGAGGCGCGGTTGACAATCGGCCGGCCATCGTAACGAATGTCATGCAGCGTCAGCCCCTCGCGCGCATTATAGCCAATCACCAGCGACCATTTGTCCCACGCTAGCGCCTGGCCATCCAGCGTAAAACTCGCCCCCTCCGGCTGCACCACATCCAGCGGCTTCAACGGTGCCCGAAATTCGGTACGGAACTGCGCCTCGTAATTAAACTCCGCCATCGGTATCGGCTGCGCGCCATAATCATCCACGCGTATGACCGTACCCGCCTTGATATCCACCACCGCATTAATGCCCTCGATCGGATGGGCATAAAAATTCTCGTTCTCCCGCAGCCGCAACCAGGAAAACGTGTGAGACAAATACCCGCCATCCTCGCCCGCCACACCAAAATTGCCGGCCGACCACGGATCGACGCAAACCTTGGACATATCGGTAATGCCGCGCCTGGCACAGGCGGCAATGAAATCCGGATGCGCCCGCACAATATCTTCCACCACCATGAACTGCTCAAGCTGAATCATCGGCCTGGCCTCCGGCAGGAACCGGCTCTCGATAACGCTCGCCTCATCCAACGAAACCACCAGCCGCCACACCCCCGGCGCCTGCTTCAAAAACACATTGGCCCGCGCCTCACGCGCCACCTTCGCCCCCGCCTCAAACCCCGCAACCGCCCCATGCGGCGGCTCCTTCAGCTCAATCGTCTCGAACAAAAACGCATCCCCGAACGCCGGCGCCGCCCGCACCACCGCCACCACCGCCATAATCTCCGCAGCACTCAACGGCCGCAACGGATGCCCCCGCCGCGCCACATCCATCCGCACCTCAGCAACAGGCAAACCATGTATCAAATCATCCACGGCAGCATCCCTTCGATAATGATGCCCCAAAATACATCATTCTTCCTATAAGGAAACCTTTTTAACACCCAAACGCCTAACCAAACGCCAAAAACCATGGTTTTAGTGGGTTAAAAAACAAGCGCTTCTTTTTTGAAAAAAAGAAGCAAAAAACTTTTATGAGTCGAGGCCTGGGGCGTTATGCCGACAAAGCCCCCGGACCCAGCATAAAATTTATGCTGGGCCATAGGCGTTTTGCCAACAACGCCAACGACCCAGATTTATAAAACTTTTATGAGTCGTGGCCTGGGGCGTGATGCGGACAACGCCCCAAGTCCAGCATAAAATTTTCTGCTGGTCCTGTGGCTTTGTCCGCATAACGCCCCCGCCCCAGACTCCCAAAAGTTTTTTGCGCAGCTTTTTTTCAAAAAAGCTGCTGCTTTCTTATACTTGCCTGACTTTCACTCCCCCGATAACTCCCGCCGCCGGCGGTCGAGTTCTTCGGTATAGCGCCGCAGGGCGTAGGTTTCGGTCAGCACGCCCAGCACGCGGCGGGTGGCGGGGCTGTCGATCACGGCCAGCGCGTCCGCTTCTGCCCCCTCCAGCGCTGCAATCGCCTCTTTCACCGTCATGTTTGGCAGCAGGAAGTCCTCCGTGCAGTGCAGAATATCCCGCACCGCGGCGCCGGCGTGGTTGAACTCGGCGGCTTCGGGTGGGTAGGCGATGCCGGCGTAGCGCTCTTCGGAATCCGTGGCGATCACGCGTTGCGCGGCGCTCAAGGGGAATTCCTGCCGGAACGCTTCCAGCGACATGTCCTGATGCACGGTATCCTGCACATTCTGCATCATCCGGCCTACCGTCAGCGAATGTATCCAGCCGATATCCACGGCACTGCGGATGGCTTCGCCGCGCAGATGAAAGCGCCAGGTCGCGAAGGAATAGCCGAACAGCCGCCGCACCGTAATCGCCGCGGCGATCGAGGCCGCCAGCACCGCCATCGTCACGCCGAAATTTTCGGTACTTTCCAGTGCCAGGAAGGTCATGGTCATCGGCCCGCCGACAATCGCGGTGGCGAGCGCGCTCATCCCCACCACGGCATATAATCCCACCGGCATCGGGGCGACAAACGGCAGAATGGAGACCGCCCCGGCAAACACCTTGCCGAACAGCGCACCCAGAAACAGCGAAGCGAAAAACAACCCGCCGCGAAACCCCGAGCCGATGGAAAACGCCGAGGCCGCCGCCTTGATCAGCAAAAACCCCAGCACCACCAGAAACGGATAGGTGACATTGATATCCGCATGCAGCGCCGAATGTCCTGAGGACAGCGCCTTCGGCGTAATGCTGCCCAGCACCCCCACCACCGCCCCGCCCAGCACCGGCCGCAGCCATACCGGAATATGCGAGCGCCGGAACCCTTCCTCGATCATCGTCACCCCGCGCATGATGGCGATCCCGGCCAGGCCGGAGGCAATGCCCAGCAGCAGCACCATCGGGTAGGCATCGTTCGGCACCACGCTCGGCAGCGCCACCACCAGCGGCGGCGTGGAACCGCTCAATATCTGCACCGTCAACGTCCCGGCCAAGGACGCCATCACCACAAACGGCAGTATCGTGATCGAATACACGCCGATAATCAGCTCGATCCCGTAAAACGCCCCGCATAACGGCGCATTGAACGCCCCGCCAATCGCCGCCGCGGTGCCGCAGCCCACCAATATCCGCAAATCGCTGCGCCGCAACCGGAACCCGCGCCCCAGCCGGGAAGCAATCCCAGCCCCCAGCTGCGCATACCCAGCCTCCAGCCCCACCGAAGCCCCAACACCATTGGACCACGCAGTCTGCCCCGCCACGATCAAGCTGTCGTTCAGCGAAACCCGCCCCCCATACAGCGCATTGGCCTCCACCGGGTCGATCAAATTGCGCGGCCGGACCCGCCCCAGCCCCCACAAAATCACCCCCAGCACCGCCCCACCCAAAGTCGGCACCAGAAACGCCCGCAACGGCGAAATCGACAACGACTCAGACAATCCCTGTCCAACCGGCAACGCAAACAACCGCGTATGCATCACCTGACTGACGATATTGATCGCCGCCACGCCACCGCCAGCCAGCACACCCACCACCGCCGCCAATATCGCCAGCCAAACCTCGTCAGCCCGCACCATGGCACGCAAACGCTGCGGCGCATTAATCACCCAACCGCCAAAAATCCTGCGGCGGCGCGTCGGGCTGCGGGAAGCTGCAGTCGAAGACATGATACGGACTATCCAACTCTTTATGTCGGCAACATGGCGTCACCCCACATTCCAGCAAGTTGCCACGCTAAGTTGCAGGTTGGCGATTAAAAGCAGCAGCTTTTTTGAAAAAAAGCTGCGCAAAAAACTTTTGATCCTTGGGGGTATGGGTCGTGGCAGCAACAACGCCCCGAACCAACAAGATATTTATGCTGGGGCATGGGCTGTGGCAACGACAACGCCCTTAACCCAGCAGAAAATATATGCCGGGACATTGGCATTCGGCCGCCAACCCCTCCGCAGCATTGGCCGCTACGCCCCAGGCCCAGATTCATAAAAGTTTTTTGCGCAGTTTTTTTTCAAAAAAGCTGCCGCTTTCTTCTACTTGGTTACTGCTTGCTTCAACTTCGCCCCAACATGCTCTAGCAAGCGCAATGCTCCCCAGCTTGCGCGATGTCATTGCCAAACATAACCTGCGCCCGGACAAATCGCTCGGCCAGCATTTCCTGCTCGACCCAAATTTGCTGGACACCATCCGCGCCGCTGCCGAGCCTCTCGCCGGCTGCAACGTCATCGAAATCGGCCCGGGTCCCGGCGGCCTCACCCGCGCGCTGCTGGCCAGTCAGGCCAGCCACATCCTCGCCATCGATGTGGACCCGCGCGCCATTGCCGCCATCACCGAACTGGCCGCCACCACCCCCCGCCTCACCGTGCTCGCGGCTGACGCCCTGCAAGCCAACCTGCCCGCCCTCACCGCGGCACCGCGCGCCATCGTCGCCAACCTGCCTTATAATATCGGCACCCCCCTGCTCATCCGCTGGCTTGCCGAGGCCGCGGCCTATGAGTCCATGACCCTGATGTTCCAGCTCGAAGTCGCCGAACGCATCACCGCCGCCCCGGACACCCCAGCCTACGGCCGCCTCTCCGTCCTCACCCAATGGCTGTGCAGCGCCGCCATCATGCTGCACATCCCCGCCAGCGCCTTCACCCCACCCCCCAAAGTCACATCCGCCGTCATCCGCCTCATCCCCCACCCCACCCAACCCACCGCCGCCAGTTTCAAAACCATGGAAACACTAACCGCCGCCGCCTTCGGCCAACGCCGCAAAATGCTGCGCGGCGCCCTGCGCAGCCTGGGCGGCGAGACCCTCCTCAACAAAGCCAACATCAACCCCCAACGCCGCGCCGAAACCCTCACAGTCGCGGAGTTCGAGCAAATCATGCGGGTCCTATAGGAAAGAAAGGAAGCGCTTCTTTTTTGGAAAAAAAGAAGCAAAAAACTTTTGCCCTGCAGGACACTGGCCGTGATACGGACAAAGCCTCAGAACCCGCATAAAAACTTACGCTGATAAGTACCGCGATGCAGCCAAAGCCTCTGACCCGACATAAAATTTATACTGGGACATGGGACGTGATGCTGACCACGCCTCCGAACCCTGCATAAAAATTTATGCTGGGCCAAGGGCGTTATACCGCAACCGCCCCAGGCCCAGACTCATAAAAGTTTTTTTGCTTCTTTTTTTTCAAAAAAAGAAGCGCTTACTTACCTCCGCCTAAGCAGCCGCCCGGATCGCCGCGGCTTTGACATCTTCGCCGACCAGGTCGGCAAATGTGGCGAAATTGTCTTCGAAGCGTTGCACCAGCCCGGCGGCGGCGATGTCGTAGGCGGCCGGGTCGGCCCAGGCGGCGCGCGGGTTCAGCACTTCGTCGGGCACCCCTGCCACGTGCTCGGGAATGGCGAGGCCAAAGAACGGGTCGTGCCGGTAGGTGGCGTTTTCAAGCTCGCCGGCTAGCGCGGCGTTGAGCAAGGTGCGGGTGTGCTTGATGGACATGCGGTGGCCCACGCCGTAGGCGCCCCCGGTCCAGCCGGTATTGACCAGCCAGCACGCCACATCGTGCTTGGCGATCAGCGCTTCCAGCAATTTGCCGTACACGCTGGGGTGGCGCGGCAGGAAGGGTGAGCCGAAGCAGGCGGAGAAGGTGGCCTGCGGTTCGGAGCCCATGCCTTTTTCCGTCCCGGCGACGCGCGCGGTGTAGCCGGAGAGGAAATGGTACATCGCCTGGCTGGCGGTCAGGCGGGACAGCGGCGGCAGCACGCCGAAGGCGTCGGCGGTCAGCATCACCAGGTTTTTCGGTATGCCGCCGCGGCCGGAGGGTTCCACATTCGGGATATAATGCACCGGGTAGCAGGCGCGGGTGTTTTCGGTGAAGCTCGGGTCGGTCAGGTCGAGCCGCCCATGCGTATCGGCCACCACGTTTTCCAGCACGGTGCCGAAGCGGTGCGAGGCGGCATAGATTTCCGGCTCGGATTTCTGGCTGAGGTCGATGACCTTGGCGTAACAACCGCCTTCGAAGTTGAACACGCCGTCCGGCCCCCAGCCATGCTCGTCATCGCCGATCAGCCGGCGCGCCGGGTCTGAGGAGAGGGTGGTTTTGCCGGTGCCGGAGAGGCCGAAGAACACCGCGGCGTCTTCATCCTTGCCGATATTGGCGCTGCAATGCATCGGCAGCATGCCGCGCTCGGGCAGGATCCAGTTCATCACCGTGAAGATGGATTTCTTGATCTCGCCGGCATATTGCGTACCGGCGATCACGATCAGCTTCTCGGCAAAGGACAGCGCGATGGCGGAGCTGCTGTTGACGCCGTCGATCGCCGGGTCGGCCTCGAATTCCGGCGCGTGCAGAATGACGTAATCCGGCGTGAAGCCGGGCAGCTCATCGGCCGGCGGGCGAATGAACATGTTGCGCGCGAACAACGCCTGCCAGGCGCCGGTAGTGACCAGCCGCACGCGGATGCGCTGTGCCGGATCGGCGCCGGCGTAAAGATCCTGGGTGAACAGCTCGCGGCCCTGCAAATAGGCCTGCACGCGCGCCTTGAGCATGGCGAATTTCGGCTGGGACAATTTCTGGTTGACCTTGCCCCACCATACATCGGCAGTGGTCGAAGGCTCATCGACCACGAATTTGTCGCCGACCGAGCGGCCGGTATGGATGCCGGTGCGGACGATCAAAGCGCCGTCCGCCGAAAGCCGGCCCTCGCCCTTACGCAGCGCATGCGCCACCAAAGCAGGTGCCGAAAGATTGGCGTACAAGGCCCCGGCCACACTCACTCCGGTGCCGGCCAGCAGGGTCGGGTCATGCAGAGGCGCGTAATCCTGGGTCTGGGTCAATCGATTGGCTCCTTCGGCATGAAAATAGGTTGCTTACCAGCATCTTAAGCAGGTCGCGGGGAAGTTCAACTGCAATTTCATGGCGCAGCGCAGCAGAGCTCCGCTATCTCAAGGTCCGCCGCCGCCGCGAACCCCCCCACGTAATGCGCCCCCACCAGACTGAGCGCCCAAATCGAGAAATCGCCGAAATCGATATACCCCGCGGCGTAAGGGTGCACCGCCAGATACGCCGCCCGGTTTTCAGCCGTACCGGCCGGTGCCGCGCTGGCCGTCAGGCAAAGCCGGGGCGCGGTCTGCGGATTTTCCGCTGCCGGCGGGCCGCTCAGCAACAGCGCGCAGGCTGCATGCTTACGTAAATGCCTGGTATGAGCCGAAAGCCCGGACAGCAGCAGCAGCGGCGTCAAATCCGGCAGAAATGCCGGCGTCACCAGGGCAGCAAACGGCTGGCCCTCCTGCACCGTAGCCAACGTGCCGGACCGGCTGCCCCGCATCAACGCCCGCGCCGCCCGGTAATAATCCTCTTGCGCCGTTGCCATAATCCGGTCACTCCCCCCACATATCAACCGCCAGCACGTTTAACGGATGAGACCTCCCCCATGAAGCAAGTAATCGCGCTGGTCGACGACGACCGCAACATCCTGACCTCGGTGCAAATGACCCTGGAACAGGAAGGCTTCACCGTACGCACCTACACGGACGGCGAAAGCGCCCTGCAAGCCCTGCTCGCCAAACCAGCAGACCTCGCGGTGCTGGACATCAAAATGCCGCGCATGGACGGCATGGAACTCTTACAAAAACTGCGCGCCCGCTCCGCCATGCCGGTCATCTTCCTCACCAGCAAAGACGACGAACTCGACGAACTGATGGGCCTGCGCCTCGGCGCCGACGATTATATCACCAAACCCTTCAGCCAACGCCTGCTGCTGGAACGCATCCGCGCCCTGCTGCGCCGCAACGAAGCCGGCAAAGCCGAAGGCTCCGGCACCGCCCCCGCCGGCGTCATCACCCGCGGCCACCTCACCCTCGACGAAACCAAACACCAATGCCTCTGGAAAAACCTGGACATCCAACTCACCGTCACCGAATTCCTGCTGGTCAAAGCCCTCGCCGCCCGCCCCGGCATGGTCAAATCCCGCGACCAACTGATCGACGCCGCCTACGGTGAAAACGTCTACGTCGACGACCGAACCATCGACAGCCACGTTAAACGCCTGCGCAAAAAATTCCGCACCGAAGACGAGGAATTCGACCAAATCGAAACCCTGTACGGGATCGGATATCGATATAAGGAAGCCTAAGTGAGGCAAGAAAAGCGCTTCTTTTTTATAAAAAAGAAGCAAAAAATTTTTGATCGTGGGGGCATGGGCAATGGCGCCGGCAACGCCCCAGGCCCAGCAGAAATTTTATACAGGACCATGGGCTTTGTCCGCCTAACGCCTCAGGCCCAGCATAATTTTTTCACCAAGACCCTGGGCTTGATATCGAAAACGCCTCCGAACCCGCATAAAATTTTATGCCGGGCCATGGGCGTTATACCGACAACGCCCCCGCCCCAGACTCATAAAAGTTTTTTTGCTGCTTTTTTTTCAAAAAAAGCAGTGCTTCCTTAATGCCCGCCACTCCCCCCCGCCGCCGCATGTCGCCGTTGCTCAGGCGTATCATGCTGGTCAATTTTCTGCCGCTGGCGTTGATTGTCGCGGCGTTGCTGTATTTGGATCAGTTTCAGCAGGGTTTGCTGGCGGCGGAGGTCTTGGCGTTGCGGGAGCAGGCGCGGATTTTCTGTGGTGCGTTGGCGCAGACTGCGGTGCAGGACAATGCTTCGAACCAGCCGGCGTTGAATCCGGATTTGGCGACGCCGTTGTTGTATCAGCTGATCGAGCCCACGCCGAATGCGCAGGCGCTGATTTACGGGCCGGACGGGCAGATCATCGCCAATTCGCGGGTGCATCCGGGGCCGGGCGGGGCGATCATTACGGCGCCTTTGCCGGCGGCTCAGC
The DNA here is from genome assembly GCA_965231175.1 of Acetobacteraceae bacterium. GTDB lineage: Bacteria > Pseudomonadota > Alphaproteobacteria > Acetobacterales > Acetobacteraceae > Acidocella. The sequence continues at coordinate 1,140,944 of CBDDMJ010000002.1, forward strand.
CGCGCGGGGTTCTGGGGCGTCTGGTGGGGGTGTTTTACGATCATCTGTCCGGGTCTCTGGCGGGGGCGGGCGATGCGGTTGTTACCGGCTCCGGCGCCGGCGAGGACCCGGACACGCTGGGCTGGCAGCCGGATGCGCGGGAGGCGCTGGAGCTGACCAGCGTGTCGCCGGACCAGGAGGCGGCACCTTATATCCGCCGCGGCGCTGACGGCCAGTTGTTGATCACCGTGGCTGAGCCGATCCTGCACGCCCAGCAGAATGTCGGCACCGTATTGCTCACGCGCGCGGCGGCGGGGGTGGATGGCGCGGTGTTCGCCATCCGCATCTCCATCCTCGGCCTGTTCGCCTTGGCCCTGGGCCTGACGGTGATTTTATCTTTGTATCTCGCCCGCACCATCGCAACGCCCATTCTCCGCCTCGCCAACACCGCCGTCCTGATGCGCGAAGGCCGCGCCCGCACCGCCGCCATGCCGGAGGCCATCACCGACCGCCAGGACGAAATCGGCGTGCTGGCCCGCGCTCTGGACGGTTCGGCCAAGGCGCTCTGGGCCCGTATGGACGCCATCGAGCAATTCGCCGCCGATGTCGCCCATGAGATCAAGAACCCGCTATCCTCGATCCGCTCCGCCATCGAAACGCTCACCCGCGTCGAGGACCCGGCCCGCGCCTCCCGCCTGCTCGCCATCGTCACGCAGGACGTCGCCCGGCTGGACCGGCTGATCACCGACATCTCGGACTCCTCGCGCCTGGATTCAGAGCTGTCCAGAACCCGTCAGGACATCATCGACCTCGCCCCGATCCTGGCCACCCTCAACGAAATCCACGACTCCACCCGCAAGCCGCACAGCCCGCTGATGGTGCTGGATGCCCCAGAGACAGGCCTCGTGGTACGCGGCGTGGAAAGCCGCCTGGTGCAGGTGCTGCGCAACCTGATCGGCAACGCCATCTCCTTCTCGCCCCCCGGCGGCACCATCTGGCTGCGCGGCCGCGAAACCGGCGGCATCATCGAGCTGGCAGTGGAGGATGAAGGCCCCGGCATACCGGACGGCAAACTCGACGACATCTTCGACCGCTTCTACTCCGAACGGCCGCAAAGCGAGACCTTCGGCAGCCATTCCGGCCTCGGCCTGTCGATCTCCCGCCAGATCATCGAAGCCCATTCCGGCCGCATCTCGGCCGAAAACCGCCGCGACGGCAACGGCCGCATCACCGGCGCGCGTTTCGTGATACGCCTGCCGAAAGCATAACTATAAGAGAGACAACCATGTCCATCACCGTCATCGACCACCCGCTGGTCCAGCATAAACTCACATTGCTGCGCAAAACCTCCACCACCACCGGCGAATTCCGCCGCCTGTGCCGGGAAATCAGCCTGCTGATGGGCTACGAAGTCCTGCGCGACCTGCCCCTCGAACCCGTCACCATAGAAACCCCGCTGGAGACCATGCAGGCCTACCAGGTCCAGGGCAAAAAACTCTGCTTCATCTCCATCCTGCGCGCCGGCGCCGGCATCCTGGAAGGCATGCTGGACCTGGTGCCCGCCGCCCGCGTCGGCCATGTCGGCCTGTACCGCGACCCCAAAACCCACGAACCCGTCGAATACTACTTCAAAGTCCCGGACGACCTCGCACACCGCCTGTGCATCGCCGTCGACCCCATGCTCGCCACCGGCCACTCCGCCGCCGCCGCCATCACCCGCCTCAAACAAGCCGGCGCCACCCACCTCAAATTCGTCTGCCTGCTCAGCGCCCCGGAAGGTGTGACCACCTTCCAAACCGCCCACCCAGACGTCCCCATCTACACCGCCGCCATAGACCGCGAACTAGACGGCCACGCCTACATCCGCCCCGGCCTAGGCGACGCCGGCGACCGGTTGTTTGGGACTAAGTAAAGGCAAGCAAGAACTGCTTTTTTGAAAAAAAGCAGCAAAAAACTTTTATGAGTCTGGGCCTGGGGCGTTGTCAGCGTAACGCCCATAGCCCAGCATAAAATTTCTGCTGGGTCCGGAGGCATTGTCAGCATAACGGCCCAGGCCCAGCATATGTTTTATACTGAGTTAAGTGGCGCTGTCCGCCTCCAGCCCATGCCCAGCAGGGCAAAAGTTTTTTGCGCAGCTTTTTTTCAAAAAAGCTGCTGCTTACTTAATCCACTCTCCGCTTCGCCCGCTTACCCACCCGTTCCGGGTGCAGCGCTGACCCTCGTCCGGACAGCGACGGGTTGGTCATGAAATACTCATGGGCGGAGGCGGGTGGGTCGCCGGGGGTGACTCGGATCCAGGAGCCATCGGCGTGCAGTTCGGAGGATTGGGCGTCGTCGCGCAGGTTCACCACCATGATCTGGTCGAGGATTTGCGCGTGGACGGTTGGGTTATGGATCGGCACGAAGGTCTCCACCCGGCCGTCCATATTGCGCGCCATCCAGTCGGCGCTGGACATGAACACCTTATTGTCGCGGGAGGGCAGCTTGTGGCCATCGGCGAACACGCAGATACGGGCGTGTTCCAGGAACCGTCCGACGATGGATTTCACTTTGATGGTCTCGGAGAGGCCGGGCACGCCGGGGCGCAGGCAGCAGATGCCGCGCACCACGATGGTGATGGGCACGCCGGCGCGCGAGGCGTCGTACAGATGGTCGATCAGCCGGTCGTCGACCAGCGAGTTCATTTTCAGCCAGATGCCGGCGGGCTTGCCTGATTTGGCGTTGGCGATTTCGGTATCGATCAGCGCCATGATGGTCTTGCGGGTGGTCAGCGGCGAGAACGCCAGCTGTTCCATGGCTTCGGGCTTGGCGTAGCCGGTCATGTAGTTGAACAGCCGGGCGGCGTCGCGCGTCAGCCCGGGTTCGCAGGTGAAGAAGGAGAGGTCGGTATAGATGCGCGCGGTGATGGGATGGTAGTTACCGGTGCCGAAATGCGCATAGGCGCGTAAGGATCCGGCCTCGCGGCGCACCACGTAGGAGATTTTGGCATGCGTCTTCAGCCCGACGAAGCCGAACACCACCTGCACCCCGGCCGCCTCCATGGTACGCGCCAGGCGGATATTGGCTTCTTCATCGAAGCGCGCCCGCAGCTCCACCATCGCGGTGACGGATTTACCGGCCTCGGCGGCCTCGATCAGCGCTTTCACGATCGGTGAATCGCGGCTGGTGCGATATAATGTCTGTTTGATCGCCACCACTGCCGGGTCGGCGGCAGCCTGGCGCAGAAACTGCACCACCACGTCGAAGCTTTCGAACGGGTGGTGCACCAGTATGTCCTTGGTGCGGATGGCAGCAAAGCAATCGCCGGCGAAATCCCGCACCCGCTCAGGAAACCGTGCGGTATAGGCCGGAAACAGCAGGTCAGGCCGGTCGTCGACGATCATCTGCTTGACATCGACGATGCCCATCATGCCGTTTTCGAGATAAATCTGTTCCGGTGGCGCATCGATAGCGTCGATCACCAGGTCGCGCAGATCGTCCGGCATTTCGGCATGCAAAGTCAGCTGGATCGCCGCCCCGCGCCGCCGCCGCTTCAGCGCGGTCTCGTAGGAGCGCACAAGGTCCTCGGCCTCTTCCTCGAACTCGACATCGGTATCGCGGATCAGCCGGAACAGCCCGGAGCCATGCACCTTGAAGCCGGGGAACAGCCGGTTCATGAACATCGCCACCAGATCTTCCAGCATGACGAAACGGATCGGCCCGCCCGCCTCGGCCGGCAGCCGCACGAAGCGCTCGATCTGCGCCGGCAGCGGGATCAGCGCGCTCATATTGCCGTGGTCGTCGTCGCGCGCCAGCGTCAGCGCCAGCACCAGCCCCATGTTCAGGATGAACGGGAACGGATGCGCCGGATCGACCGCCAACGGCGTCAGCACCGGAAACACCCGCTCCATGAAATAGCCGTCGAGAAACTGCGCATCCCCGGCGGACAGGCTGGACGGCGCGCAAATCACCATCCCGGCGCTCGCCAGCAAATCCCGCACATGGGTCAGCGCGCGCTGCTGTGCGAGGTTCAGCTCGCGCGCCCGCGCGTTGATCGCCACCAGTTGCTGCACCGGCGTCGCACCATCCGGCGACACTTCGAGCACGCCGGCCCGCGCCTGGCCGATGATGCCGGCCACCCGCACCGAATAAAACTCATCGAGGTTGGAGGCGCTGATGGAAATGAAGCGCAGGCGCTCCAGCAGCGGGTGGCGCGGGTTATCGGCTTCCGAGACCACGCGGAAATTGAAATCGAGCCAGGACAGTTCGCGGTTGATGAAGCGCGCCGGGCTTTGCGGCGTGATGGCGGCGGCGGGGGCTTGCGCGTTCTGGTCCATGCCTCAAGCCTACAATAAAACCGGGCTGTTCGGCGAGTGGAGAGTTGGTGACACCTCCGGCTCATCCTCCGACAGGATCAAATCGCGCAGCAGCACGCCGGCCCGGGTCAGCGTCAACCGCTGCGCTTCACCCGCACCCTCAAGCCGCCGCACCGCCTCGATGAACGCCGCCGGCGCCGGCGGCAGCCGGGTCAGCAAAAACCGCACCATCTGCGGTTGCAACCGCAACTGCCTTGCCGCCGCCAGCCGGGCCAGCAACACCCGCAGCAACGCCTCATCCGGCGGCTCTATGGCCACCACCAGGCTGGCCCGCAGGCGGGAAGCCAAATCCGCCAGCCGGTACGCAACCCGCCCCGGCGCCTGCCTGGCCGCCAGCAGCACCGGCTGCCCGGCCGCCGCCGCATGGTTCAGCACATGCAGCAGCACCGCCTCATCGGCCGTCCCGGCATCGTCGATCGCCAGCGGCGCCACCGGCTCGAACACCTCCAGCGCCGCCCCCGGCACCAGCACCGCCCCGGTCTCAGCCGCCCAGACATGCAGCAAATGGCTTTTCCCGCACCCCGCCGCCCCCCACAGCACCAACCGCCCATTGGCCCAGCGCCCCGGTACCGCCAGCCACAACCGCGCCGCCGCATTGGACGGCGCCTCGATAAAATCCGCCCGCACATAATCCTGCGGCGCGGCGAAAGGCAGTTTCAGTTGATCCATCGGGTACTCATTTAAACAGTCAGCAAGCGCTTCTTTTTTGAAAAAAAGAAGCAAAAAACTTTTGCCATCCCGCAGAGATGTTGGCATCGAAACGCCCCGATCCGTAAAGGACTTCCTTTCTGCCCTTATCATCCCCATTTCCCTGCACATCCAGGAGGTCCCCATGCGGGCATTATCTTTAGCCGGTTTAGCGATTATTCTGCCTTTCCTCATACACGCTCCAGCACAAGCACAAGCCAGCCTGACGCCACAACAAATCCAGGCGCAAATCGCCGGCGGGCAGGAAGGTGCCGCACTCAGTGAGCTGCGGGAAATCGTCGCCATTCACCCGCAAAGCGGCGTCGCCTGGTATCTGGTGGCAGAAGCGCAGGACGCCTCGGGCAACCGCGACGGCGCCAGCAGCGCACTGGCCAAAGCCGAGCAATACGCGCCGGGCCTGCCATTTGCCGACCCCGCCAAGGTAGCGGCCCTGCGCGCGCACCTGGCCGCCCCCGCGCCGGCAGGCAACACCGGCGGCAGCAGCTCGCCAATCGTCTGGATCATCGTCGCCATCGGACTGTTCCTGGTGGCACGGCTGTTCCTGCGCTCCCGGCGGCGCGCCCTCGGCCCCAGCAACTATCCAGGCGCCTATCAGGGCGGTGTAGGCCCAGGCATGCCCGGCGGCCCGCCAGGCTACGGCCCCGGCTACAACCAGGGCGGCATGATGGGCTCCGGACTCGGCGGATCGCTGCTGGGCGGCCTGGCCGCCGGCGCCGGGCTGGCCGCCGGTGAACGGCTGATCGACGGTATGATAGGCAACAACCCAACCAACGGCGGCCTGTTCGATCCCGCCGCCGGCAACACACCAATACCAGACCGCGACGACGGCCTGAACGGCACACCAGACTGGAACGACGACAACCAAAACCAGAACGATCCAGGAAGCTTCGATCCAGGGAATAATTGGTAAAAAGTAAAGTCAAGCAAGCAGCAGCCTTTTGAAAAAAAGCCGTGCCGAAAAACTTTTGGCATACTGGGCATGGGGCGTTTAGCCGCCAACGCCTCCAAACCCAGTATAAAAATCTATGCTGGGTTACGTGCGTTCTGCTGCCAGCGCCCCCGCCCCAGACTCATAAAAGTTTTTTGGTTCTTTTTTTCAAAAAAGAACCGCTTCCTTTGCCTCCTCCCCGCTTACTTCGCCACCTCCCGTTTCCTTTGCCTCCCTCTCTCACCCTTTCCCCACCACCGTTTGCCGCCCCGGCAGCCGGTGCCGGTAGGACAGGGCTTCGGCCACATGGCTGCGTTGGACCAGTTCGGTGCCGGCGAGGTCGGCGATGGTGCGGGCCACGCGCAGGGTGCGGGTGAAGCCGCGCGGCGACAGGCGCAGGCGGGTGGCGGCGGTCTCGGCGAAGCTGCGGGCTTCGGCTTCCAGGATGATGGCATCGGCCAGCGCTTCGGCGTTGGTGGCGGCGCCGTTGTTGCCGTAGCGGTGCCGCTGGCGTTCACGGGCGGCGGCCACGCGCGCGGCTACTTTGCTGCTGGCTTCGCCGGCCGGGGCGCGGGATAGTTCGATCGGCGGCACCGGGGAGATTTCGACGATCAGGTCGATGCGGTCCAGCAGCGGGCCGCTGATTTTGGTCTGGTAGTCTTCGCCGCAGCGCGGTGCGCGCGCGCATTCACGGGCGGCGTCCCCCAGGTAGCCGCAGCGGCAGGGGTTCATCGCCGCCACCAGCTGGAAGCGGGCGGGGTAGGTGATATGCGCGGCGGCGCGCGCCACTGTGGTCTGTCCGGCTTCCATCGGTTGGCGCAGGGCTTCCAGCGTGGCGCGCGGGAATTCCGGCAGCTCGTCCATGAACAGCACGCCGCGATGCGCGAGCGACACCTCGCCGGGCCTGGCGCGATTGCCGCCGCCGGAAATCGCCGCCTGGCTCGCCGAGTGATGCGGTTCGCGGAACGGCGGGCGCGTCACCAGCCGGCCTTCGTCCAGCAGCCCGGCCACCGAATGCACCATGCTGACTTCGAGGGCGGCGCGCGGCGAGAGGTCCGGCAGCAGGCCCGGCAGCCGCGCCGCCAGCATGGATTTGCCGCCGCCGGGCGGGCCGATCATCAGTAGATTATGCGAGCCGGCGGCGGCGATTTCCAGCGCCCGACGGGCGCTTTCCATGCCGCGCACATCGGCGAGGTCGAGGGTCTGGCATCCCGCCCCCAGCAACCCCGGCGGCGGCGGCGAGAGCACCTGGGTACCGCGGAAATGGTTGATCAGGCACAGCAGGTCGGGTGCCGCCAGCACGTTCACCTCGCCCGCCCATCCGGCCTCGGCGCCCTGGCTGTCCGGGCAGATCAGCCCGAGGCCGCGCCCGGCGGCGGCGATCGCTGCCGGCAGCACCCCGGCCACCGGGCCGATGCGGCCGTCCAGCGACAGCTCGCCGAGTGCGGCAAACTGCGCCAGCTCGTCGCGCGGCAGCACCTCCATCGCCGCCAGCACGGCGAGCGCCACCGGCAGGTCGAAATGGCTGCCCTCCTTCAGCATGTCGGCGGGGGCGAGGTTCACCAGCACCCGCTTCGGCGGCAACGCCAGGCCCATCGCGGTCAGCGCGGCGCGCACTCGCTCGCGCGCCTCGCCCACCGCCTTGTCCGGCAGCCCGACCATCAGGAAGGCCGGCAGACCGCTTGATATCTGCACCTGCACTTCCACCGGCTGCGCCTCGATCCCGGCAAAGGCGAAGCTCTGCACCCGCGCTATACTCATGCTCTCTCCCGCTCAGGTTGCAGCGTAACGGGAGAGGTGTTGAGCTGTCCATCTATGAGATTAAGACAGCGCGCGAAAAATGGCGCAGCGCAACAAAGCTGCTTGCCGCGTTAGTACATTTGAGGTAGCAGGCATCTCATTCTATCCAGCCATGACCCTTTTCCACGACAGGTAGGCCGATTCAATGAACATACATGAATATCAAGGCAAGGAATTACTGAAGGCCTATGGGGTTTCGGTGCTGGACGGCTATGTCGCCTGGACCCCGGAGGAGGCCGTCGAGGCCGCCAAAAAACTGCCTGGCCCGGTCTATGTCGTGAAGTCGCAAATCCATGCGGGCGGCCGCGGCGCCGGCAAATTCAAGGACGCGCCGGGGGGCAAAGGCGGCGTGCGGCTCGCCAAATCCCTGGACGAGGTGCGCGAGGCCGCCAGCGCGATGATCGGGCAGACGCTGATCACCAAACAGACCGGCCCGGCCGGCCGTCTGGTGCGCCGCATTTACGTGGAAGCCGGCTGCGACATCAAGCGTGAGTTGTACGTCTCCCTGCTGATCGACCGTTCGGTCTCCGAGGTCGTCATCATGGCCTCGACCGAGGGCGGCATGGAAATCGAGGAGGTTGCGGAGCACCATCCGGAAAAAATCCTGCGCGCCAAGGTTGATCCGGCCTCCGGCATCTCCAGCTTCCATGCCCGCAAGCTGGCCTTCGGCCTGGGCCTCGAAGGCAAGCAGATCGCCGCCTTCGCGAAATTCGTCAACGCCATGTACACCGCCTTCGTGGCGCTGGATTGCGCGATCGTCGAAATCAACCCGCTGGTGGTCACCGGCGCCGGCGACATCATCGCCCTCGATGCCAAGGTCAGCTTCGACGACAACGCGCTGTACCGCCACGAGGACATCGAGAAGCTGCGCGACGAGGCCGAGGAAGACCCGAAAGAGCTGGAAGCCGCCAGGCACAGCCTGAACTACGTGGCGCTGGACGGCTCGATCGGCTGCATGGTCAACGGCGCTGGCCTGGCCATGGCGACCATGGACATCATCAAGCTGTACGGCTCCTCACCCGCCAATTTCCTCGATGTCGGCGGCGGCGCCACCAAGGAGCGTGTCACCGCGGCCTTCAAAATCATCCTGTCGGACCCGAATGTCGAAGGCATTCTGGTCAACATCTTCGGCGGCATCATGCGCTGCGATGTGATCGCCGAAGGCGTGGTCGCCGCCGCCCGGGAGGTCGCCCTTTCGGTCCCGCTGGTGGTGCGGCTCGAAGGCACCAACGTCCAGCTCGGCAAGGACATCATGGCCAAATCCGGCCTGCCGATCATCCCCGCCGACAACCTCGCCGATGCCGCCGAGAAAATCGTCAAAGCCGTGAAGGAAGCCGCGTAATGTCCATCCTCGTCAACCGCAACACGCGCGTCATCACCCAGGGCTTCACCGGCGCGCAAGGCACCTTCCATTCCGAACAGGCGCTGGCCTACGGCACCAAGGTGCTGGGCGGCGTCACCCCCGGCAAAGGCGGGCAGACGCATATCGACCTGCCGGTGTACAACACGGTCGGCGAAGCCCGCGCCAAAACCGGCGCCAACGCCTCGGCCATCTACGTACCGCCGCCATTCGCCGCGGACTCCATCCTGGAGGCCATCGATGCCGGGATCGAGCTGATCGTCTGCATTACCGAAGGCATCCCGGTGCTGGACATGGTGCGGGTCAAACGCGCGCTCTCCGGCACCAAATCCATCCTGGTCGGCCCGAACTGCCCCGGCGTCATCACCCCGGATGAATGCAAAATCGGCATCATGCCCGGCCATATCCACAAACGCGGCTCGATCGGCATCGTGTCGCGCTCCGGCACCCTCACCTATGAGGCGGTGGCGCAAACCACCGCCGCCGGCCTTGGCCAGTCCTCCTGCGTCGGCATCGGCGGCGACCCGGTAAAGGGGCTGGATTTCATCGAGGTGCTGGAGCTGTTCCTGCAGGATGAGGAAACCCAGGCGATCATCATGATCGGCGAAATCGGCGGCCAGAGCGAGATCGACGCCGCCGAATACCTGGCCCGCCACAAAATCAAAAAGCCGGTCGTCGGCTTCATCGCCGGCGTCACCGCCCCTCCTGGCCGCCGCATGGGCCATGCCGGTGCGGTCATCTCCGGCGGCAAGGATACCGCCGAGGCCAAAACCGACGCCATGAAGGAAGCCGGCATCCATGTCGCCGAAAGCCCGGCGGCTCTCGGCAGCACCATGGTCAAGGCCTTGCAGCATTGAACGGCAGCATTAAACGATTCCTTTAACTCTCGCCGTTACCATGCAGGAAAGGCAACCCAGCCCCATCAAACTGTGTCAGGGCAAAGGCGTCGAGGTGGCCTATGTCTCCCGCCGCTGCCTACAGACTAGGCAGCGGTTCCACGCGTCACAGAGGATAGGTTCGGTATGGCCGGCGTAGATGTGCTTTCCACCGCAATGAACGGCGGCAACGCTCAGTTCATTGCCCAGCTTTATGCAAAATGGGTCGCCGCCCCCGCCACCGTGGACCCGGATTTCGCGTCCCTGTTCGCCGCCCTGGACGACGATGCGCGCTCGGTCCTGACCGACGCGTCCGGCGCCTCCTGGGCGCCGCAACCGGCGAGTTTTGAGACCACCACCACCATCGCCAGCGGCACCGCCGTCAAACCGGCCCCGGCCACCGCCGATACCCGCGCCGCCACCCTCGATTCCCTGCGCGCCTTGATGCTCATCCGGGCCTACCGGGTGCGCGGCCATCTGCAGGCGGATCTCGATCCGCTGGGGCTGAAACAGCCCGGCCACCACCCGGAACTCGACCCCAAAACCTACGGCTTCACCGATGCCGACATGAACCGGCCGATTTTCATCGACAACGTGCTGGGCCGCGAAACCGCCACCCTCAACGAAATCATCGCCATCCTGCGCGACAGCTATTGCGGCGCCATCGGCCTCGAATACATGCACATCCAGGACCCGGAGCAGAAAGCCTGGGTGCAGAAGCATTTCGAGGGCGCGCCCTGGCGCACCGCCTACGACAAGGACGGCAAGCTCAAAATCCTCCGCCAGCTCACCGAGGCCGACAGTTTCGAGACCTTCTGCCAGCGCCGCTATGTCGGCACCAAGCGCTTCGGCCTGGAAGGCGGCGAGAGCACCATCCCGGCGCTGCACGCCATCATCGAGACCGCAGCGGCGCGTCATGGGCGATGCCGCGCTCCTGCAGTTGCCGCTGCACGCTGCAAACCCGGGCGTGTGCATATTGAATGTAATACACCGGGTTGTCGTTGGAACGGGCCTTGGCCAGCTCCAAATCGAAATCCAGATGCTGATCGTTGCTGCGCATGACGTAAAACAGTCGCGCCGCGTCGTTGCCGACCTCGCGGCGCAGGTCGCGCAGGGTGACGAACTCGCCCGATCGCGTCGACATTTGCGCCTTCTCGCCGCCGCGATACAGCGAAACGAATTGCACCAGCCGCACTTCGAAGCACTCCGGCGGACCGCCCCAGCGCGATCAGGCCGGCGCGCAGGCGCGCGATATAGCCATGGTGGTCGGCGCCCCAGATGTACAACAGATGCTCGAAACCGCGCTCCCGCTTGTTGAGGATGAACGCGATATCGGACGCAAAGTAGGTTTTGATCCCGTTGTCGCGAACGATCACACGGTCCTTCTCGTCGCCATAATCGGTACTCTTGAACCACAGCGCGCCGTCCTTGCGATAGGCGCGGCCCGCCGTTTGCAGCGCGTCCACCGCCTTGTCGACGGCGCCGCTGTCGCTCAACGAGCGCTCCGAATACCAGGAATCGAAGGTCACGCCGAACTCCGCCAGATCCTCGCGAATATCACCCAAGATATCGACCAGCGCCAGCTCCAGGACGCGGCGAAACGCCGCTTCACCGAGCAGCTGACGCGCGCGCACGATCACAGCATCGATGTAGAGATCCTTGTCGCCGCCTTGGGGCTCGTCAGGCGGCAATCCGCCGAAGGTCTCTTCCGCACTGCGGCGCAACGATGCGCCCGCCGTGTCATGAAGCTGCTGGGCAATGGCCATGATGTAATCGCCGCGGTAGCCGTTCGCCGGAAACGTAAAGCGCTCGCCGCAGCGCTCGAGGTATCGCAGCCAGGTGCTGACCGCGAGAATTTCCATTTGGCGTCCGGCATCGTTGATGTAGTACTCGCGCTCGACTCGGTAGCCCACCTCCTCGAGCAAGTTCGCCACGGTGGCACCAAAAGCGGCATGCCGGCCGTGGCCGACATGCAACGGCCCCGTCGGATTGGCCGAAACGAACTCCACCAGGACCGAATGGCCTGCGCCGAACTGCGAGCGGCCATAGGCGGCGTCCTGCGCGAGCACGCGGCCGAGCTCGGCGTGATAGGCATCGCCGGCGAGAAAGAAATTGATGAAGCCGGCGCCGGCGATCTCGACTCTGGCAATGGCGCTGCTCGGCGGCAGGGCGGCCAGCAGCGCCTCGGCGATCTTGCGCGGATTTTGGCGTGCCGCCTTGGCCAGGCGCATGGCGATATTGCTGGCAAAATCGCCATGCTGCGCGTCGCGCGCCCGTTCGATCTCGAAATCCAGGCTGCGGGCGGCCGCGGGCACCAGCGATTCGGGCAAAGACGCCAGGGCCTGGCGTAACAAGGTGTCGATCAAGGTCTTCATCGGATGCGGGCGGTGGGCATAGCTAAAAGGGGCGGGCAGTTTACCGCAAAGTCCTCTCCCTACCCCCGAGGTTATCGATCGGCGCCGTGTGTCGATCCGCGCCGGGCTTCAATCCACCTCGAGCGGATCGACGTCGATCGACCAGCGCAGTCCGGCCGGTCCGGGCAGCGTCTCCACCTGCGGTAGCCAGTGGGTCAAGAAACGCTGCAGCGCGGAGCGGCCCGCGCTCTCGATCAGCAAGTGTGCACGGAAGTGGTCGGCGCGCCGTGCGATCAGCGCGGCGGCCGGCCCCAGTATCTTGATGGGCCCGTCCTCCGGGGCGCTGCCCGCTGCCGCGGCGGCGCGCAGAAATACATCGAGAGCAACGCTGTCCTTGGCTTCGGCCCGCAACATGGCAAGGCGCGAGAACGGCGGCCATGCTGCCTCCCGCCGTTCCTCCAAGGCGCTCGTTGCGAACCCCTCGTAGCCTTCCTCGATGAGCCGGGTGAGTAGCGGATGTTCGGGAAACTCGGTTTGTATCAACACTTCACCGGGGCGCGCCGCGCGCCCGGCGCGCCCCGCAACCTGCGTGATGGTCTGCGCGAGGCGTTCGGTGGCACGAAAATCGCTTGCGAACAGCCCTTGGTCGGCATCCAGGATGACGACGAGGCTGACTTCGGGAAAGTGATGCCCCTTGGTCAGCATCTGGGTGCCGACGAGTATGCGCGCTTCGCCGCTGTGCACGCGGTCGAGTACCGCTTCCATGGCACCCCGCCCCGCGGCTGTGTCGCGGTCCAAGCGCGCCAAGGGCGCGTCGGGAAACAACCGTGTCAAGGTTTCCTCCACGCGTTCGGTGCCCTGGCCAACGGGATTCAGCGGCTGTCCGCACTGCCCGCAGGTCAGGGGTACCGGGCCGTGGGCGCCGCAGTGATGACAGCGCAACTGCGCCGCGCGGCGATGCAGCGTCATGCGGGCGTCGCAATGGGCGCATGGCGCCACCCAGCCGCAGGTGTTGCAGAACAGGGTGGGCGCGTAGCCGCGTCGGTTCAAGAATACGATGACCTGGCCGCCTGCTTGCAGATGCTGGTCGATGGCTTGCATCGCCGGCTGCGACAAGCCCTGCTCGGCGGCATGCCTGCGCAAGTCGATCAACGCCATGCGCGGCGCGCGTGCCGCACCCGGACGCTCCGGCAGCAGCAGCTTCGAATACCGTCCCTGGGCCACGTTGTCCAACGTTTCCAGCGACGGGGTGGCCGAGCCGAGAATGATGGGAATCTGCGCACGTTGCGCGCGCCACACGGCCAGATCGCGGGCCGAATAGCGAAATCCTTCATGCTGCTTGTACGAGGCGTCATGTTCTTCATCGACGACGATCAACGCCAGTCGCGGCAGGGACGTGAAGATCGCGGAGCGCGTACCGATCAGGATGCGGAGGCGGCCTGAAAGAGCGGAGCGCCAGGCGTCGCGCCGTTCCGCATCGCTGAGCGCGGAATGCAGAACCGCGATGCCGCTACTGAAGCGCTGGCGGAAGCGCTCCACCAGCTGCGGCGTCAGTGCGATCTCGGGCACCAGCACGAGCGCTTGGCCGCCTGCCGCGAGCGCGGCGGCGATCGCCCGTAAGTACACCTCCGTCTTGCCGCTGCCCGTGACCCCATAGAGCAGATGTGCGGCGAAGCGACCCGCGGAGGCGGCAATGGTGTCGACGACCAGAGCCTGTGCCGCGGTCAACGTGACGTCGCTGGGACGCAGGTCGAGTTGCGCCGCCGGTGGCGGCAGGCGCGTCGCCTTGGCCCAGCCGCGCTCGGCCAACACCCGCAGATGCGCGGACTTGAAGGTCGCGGTGATGTCCTCGGCCGTCGCCGCGCCGCGCTCGGCAAGCCACGCCAGCAAGGCGCGCCGCTGCGGGGCCCGGCGTTCGGGCCGGTCAAGTTCCTGACGGCCCGATTCGGTCAGGGTCCACGTATCGACGCCGTCGTCCGCAGGCTGTCCGGCGCGCAGACTGGCCGGCAGCGCCGCCGCGATAACTTCCCCGAGCGGATGGTGGTAGTAATCGGCCGCCCAACGGAGCAGCTCGAAGGTCACCGGATCGAACACGGGCCGTCGGTCCAAGATCTCGATGGCGGCCTTGAGCTTGGCCGGATCGACGTCGGAACGAGGGGAGGTGCCGACCAGCACCCCAATCAGCTGGCGGCGGCCAAAAGGCACGCGCACCCGCATTCCCGGCTGCAGCGCCACGGCGGCCGGCGGGTCCGTGGACGTCTGCGTTGGCCAGGAGTAGTCGAATACTCGCCGCAGCGGCGTATCGAGCGCGATCCGTAGAATCAGGGGGATGTCTTTGTCCACAAAAGCTGTGGATAAGTCTGTTGAGAAGCGGGGATCATAGGCCCTAAGTGCCCGTTCTGTTTCGGGTCCCATTCAAAATGGTGAAAATCTGTTCGAAATCGAAATGAATGCTTGTAATTCAATTGGTTACGGTCGCCTCTAGATGCCCTGCCGAGGTATCGGTTGCAAATATTGCAATGCGAGCCGCCTGCAATGTGCGTAAGTCGCTGATCCTGCGCATGCGCGCCCCCATCGGGCGGCGTCAACCGGGGCTGGAGTGGAGCGTTTATACAGTGAACGGAATAAGCCGTCGACGTCGAGAGGACGGGTATGCCACGCTTTGATACGCTCCACCACGCTTGGATGGCCTGGGATGGTCCCGCCCCAGCACCAAGGGGAGCGGTTCTGGAGCACACGCGCGAACTCGATAAATTCTTGGCCGAGATCGAGCGCCGCGCGTTTCGCATGGCGCAGGTCGCGCTTCGCGACCCTGACGATGCAATGGACGTCGTACAGGACGCCATGTTGAAGTTGGCGCGCAATTATGCCGCGAAGCCGAGCGCGGAATGGCGGCCCTTGTTTTATCGCATTCTCGAAAACGGCATTCGGGATTTGCAGCGGCGCCGGACGGTACGCAAAAAGTTCATGGTGTGGCTGCCGGGGACCAAAGAGGATCCGGATGACGAGGCGCAAGATCCGCTCGACAATGTGGCCTCCGGGGAGCCGGACGCGCCCGAGTTGCTGATGCAGGATCAGGCGATGCGCAAGCTCGAGGGGTCGTTGCGCGCCCTGCCGGCGCGGCAGCGCGAGGCGTTCATGCTGCGCAACTTCGAGGGTTTGGATGTGGCCGATACGGCGCGGGCCATGGGCTGTTCCGAAGGCAGCGTCAAAACGCACTATTCGCGCGCGGTGCACACGCTGCGCGAGCAACTGGGCGAGGTTTGGTAATGGACGAAAGCACTCAACCTTCAGGGCAAGACGCCTGGGAGAGCCGCAGCCGCACGCTGTTCCGGGACAGTGTCGACAAACTCGACATGCGCGTTCGCTCGCGCCTCACGCAGGCACGCCACGCCGCTCTGGATGCGGCGGCGTCCGACCGCCGGCGGTGGTTCCTCCGTACGCGGATCTGGACTCCGGCTGCGGGGGTGACCGCGGCTGCGCTGCTAGGGGCTGCGCTATGGCTGGGGACGGCGTCGAGCAACCATGGCGCGGCGGGGGAGCAGCCCAACCTGGAGGATTTGGATATGGTCGCGTCCAGCGACGGTGGCCCGGGCGATGCGATGGAGATGCTGCAGGACGATCTCGAGTTTTACGATTTTGCCGATAAAGCTGCGAATTCCGGTCCGGCCGCCTAATTTGAAATACAGCTGATGGCGGCGCGCTACTGGCTGGGATTGACTGCAATTTTATGCGCCGTTGCGGGGGCCGGACAGCCAACGGTTCCGTCGCCTGCGCCGGTGCCTACGGTCCCTCAGCCGCCATCGAAGGACGTTCCGGGAGACGATGATGAGTTCATCGAGTTTTTGGGTGCGGACGACGTTGGCGACGCCGCTTGGTGGGAATTCTTGAAGAGCGCCGCGCCGCGTAAGGATCCGCCTCCCGCGCCGCCGCAGGATACGAAGCAATGATGAGGGCCTCTATTCTCTGTGCCTGCCTGCTAGCCGCTGCGGTGCAGACCGGCTTTGCGCAGGACGCGCCGCCGCCGTCTCCTGCCGCAGCGGTGCAACCCGCGGCCCCGCGGGCGTGGGACACGCTATCGCCGCCGCAGCAGCAGCTGTTGCAGAAGTATCAAGGTTCCTGGAACGAGTTGCCGGCAGAGCGGCAACAGGCGCTGGCCCGGGGCAGCCAGCGGTGGCTATCGATGACCCCCGAGCAGCGCGCGAGCGCGCAGCAACGCTTCGCCCAGTGGCGCGCCATGCCGCCGGCGCAGCGCCAGCTTCTCCGGCAGCGCTGGCAGCAGTTCAAGAGCCTGCCGCCCGACCAGCAGCAACGCGTACGAGAGTCCTTTCAGCGCTTTCGGCAGATGCCGCCGGAACGGCGCAGCGAATTGCGCCGGCAGTGGCGCCAGATGAGCCCCGCGCAGCGCCGCAGCGTGATACAGCGCGCGCAGCCGCGGCCGCACGGGCGCTAGCTAACCGGCGGCTTTCACCGCTTGAATCAACTGACTGACTGCCGCCTGCGCATCGCCGTAGAGCATGCGCGTCTGATCGAGGACGAACAGCGCATTGTCGATGCCCGAGAAGCCTTGACCTTGGCCGCGCTTGATGACGATGACGTTCTTGGCCTTGTCGGCGTTCAGAATCGGCATGCCATAGATGGGGCTGCCTTTGTTGCTGCGGGCATCCGGATTGACGACGTCATTGGCGCCGATGATGAGGGCCACGTCCGCGGTCTCGAATTCCGCGTTGATTTCGTCGAGATCGGCAATCAATTCGTAGGGCACGCCGGCTTCGGCGAGCAATACGTTCATATGTCCCGGCATGCGGCCGGCGACCGGATGGATGGCGAAACGCACCTGCACGCCGCGGTCGATCAACAACTGGGCGAGCTCCCACACCTTGTGCTGGGCCTGCGCCACGGCCAGACCGTAACCGGGCACGATGATGATCTTCTGCGAGTACGCCATCATGACGCCGGCGTCCGAGGCCTCGATCGCCTTCTGGCTGCCCGTGATCGCGGCGCCGCCTGCGGCCGAACTTTCGCCGAAATTGGAGAACAGCACATTGCTGAGTGACCGATTCATGGCCTTGGCCATGAGCTGGGTGAGCAACGTGCCGGCGGCGCCGACCACCGTGCCGGCGATGATCATGGCGGCGTTGTCGAGAACGAACCCTTCGAACCCGACCGCGAGGCCCGTGAGCGCGTTGTACAGCGAGATCACCACCGGCATGTCGGCGCCGCCGATGGGCAGCGTCATCGCGATGCCCAGCAGGAGGGCCAGCGCAAAGAAAGCCGATACGATCGGCGGTCCGGAATTCATGCCGGAGACCAGCATGAATCCCAATCCGACGGTGGCCAGGAGGATCGCCAAATTGAGGAATTTCTGGCCGCCGAAGCGCACCGACTTGGTAATGAGGCCCTGGAGCTTGGCGAAGGCGATGAGGCTGCCGCTGAAGGACACTGCGCCGATGAAACCGCCGATCGTGGCCATCGTCAGATGCACGGTGTTGTGTTCGTTGCCGCCGTACAGTTCGACGGCCGCGATCGCCGCCGCAGCGCCGCCGCCCATGCCGTTGTAGAGCGCGATCATCTGCGGCATGTCGGTCATGGCGACGCGTTTGCCGCTTACCCAGGCGACGGCGCCGCCGATCGCGATGGCCGCAACGACGAGCACCAGATTGGTGGTCGACGCGTGCATGAATACCAGCGTCACGAGCGTGGCAACGAGCATGCCGGCGCCGGCCCAGCGCACGCCGCTCACCGCGGTCACCGGCGAGCTCATGCGCTTCAGGCCGAGAATGAACAGCGCCGCGGCAATCAGATAGGACAGCTGCGTGAGGGTTTGAACGGCCGATGCGGACGGCATTAGCCGGGTCCTTTCTTCTTGCCGGCGGAGACGAACATCTTCAGCATGCGCTCGGTGACGACGTAGCCGCCGACGGCGTTGCCGGCGGCCAATACCACGCCGATGAAACCGATGACGCGCAAGAGCGTGCTGTCGGCTGTCGCGAGCGCAACCATCGCCCCTACCAGCACGATGCCGTGCACGAAATTCGATCCGGACATCAGCGGCGTGTGCAGGATTACCGGCACGCGGGAAATCACCTCGTACCCCGTGAACGCGGCCAACATGAATATGTAAAGCGCAATGACGCCGTCGATCATGCTGACTGTGCCTCCATAGCCTTGCGTGTCGCTTCGTGTTTGATCTGGCCGTCGTGCGTGAGCACGGCGCCGGCAAATACTTCGTCGTTCCAGTCGATGGCGAGTTCGCCCTTCGGCAGTGCGGGCTTCAGCAGATTGTAGAGATTCCGCGCATACATCTCGCTGGCGTGATAGGGCAGCGACGCCGGCAGATTGAGCGGCCCGAGCACCTTGACTCCGCCGTGGATCACCGTTTCGCCGGCGCGGGTCAGTTCGCAGTTCCCGCCTTGTTCGGCCGCGATGTCGACGATGACCGATCCCGGCTTCATGCGCTCGACCGCGGCTTTGCCGATGATCCGCGGCGCGGCCCGCCCGGGCACCGAGGCGGTGCTGACCACGACGTCGCTGGCCGCGATTCGCGCGTCGAGCACCTCCTGTTGTTTGAGCTTCTCCTCCGCGGTGAGTTCGCGTGCATAACCGCCGGCGCCTTCCGCGGATACGCCGGTCTCGACGAACTTCGCACCCAGGGACTTCACCTGTTCCTTGGTTGCGCTACGAACGTCATACGCCTCGACGACCGCGCCCAAACGCCTGGCCGTGGCGATCGCCTGCAGCCCCGCGACGCCGGCGCCGATCACCAGCACCGATGCCGGGCGAATGGTCCCGGCCGCAGTGGTCAACATGGGGAGGAATTTTTCCAGGGTGTTGGCCGCGATCAGCACGGCCTTGTAGCCCGACACGGCAGCCTGCGAGGAGAGCGCGTCCATCGATTGCGCGCGCGATATTCGCGGCACGAGTTCCATCGAAAAACTCGTTATGCGGCGCTCCTTCAAGACGCGGACCAAATCGGGCCGGGCGTAAGCCTGCATGAAACCGACGATCACCGTCCCTTCCTTGAGCGCATTGACTTCGGCGATGGTGGGCGGCTGAACCTTCAGAAGGACATCCGCAGCGGCGAGTATGGACGCCGCATCGCTGATTTCGGCGTCACCGTACGCCGCGTCCGGAAAATGAGCTGTTTCGCCGGCCCCGCTCTCCAGCAGGACCCGGGCGCCGAGAGCCTTCAGTTTGGTGGCAATTTCCGGCACGACGGCCACGCGAGTCTCATTCGCAGCGGTTTCCCGAAGGATTCCGATGACGACAGCCATGAAGGTTATCTCCCCAAACATTGAATTATGGCATAAGAGTCGACTATCTTTAGTATTGTTATGGAGCCGATGCCGCAAGACAAGGTTCAAGCGCTGGATTGGGCGGACGACCTCGCCGTCGTTCCGCAAGGGTATCCTTTGTCCCAGCAAATCCTGCGGACCGACATATCGGGCATGCCGCTGGAGTGGGTGGACTACCGGGAGGCGGCGCGCCTCTATCACACGGAGCAGGTGGCCTACACCTGCGGCACGTTGCTGTACCGGCTGTATGGGGGAACCTGCGCCAGGACCGGTCTGCGCACGGTCGTGGATGTGAATTCGATCATCGCGAC
This sequence comes from Acetobacteraceae bacterium, assembly GCA_965231175.1. GTDB lineage: Bacteria > Pseudomonadota > Alphaproteobacteria > Acetobacterales > Acetobacteraceae > Acidocella. Next base: position 1,160,909 of record CBDDMJ010000002.1, read on the forward strand.
GCTCGGGCACACCGGCAATCCCGGTAATTTGCGCGGGGCTGCCTATACGCCGCCGCTCAACAATCAGACGCTGTTTCGCCGCGATGCGTATCTATGCCTGTACTGCGGCGCGCGCTTTACCTACGGTCTGCTGTCCCGCGACCACGTGACGCCGTTCAGCCGCGGCGGCCAGGATACGTGGTCGAACGTCGTGTCGGCCTGCCGCCGCTGCAACAATGCCAAAGCCTCGCGCACCCCGGAACAAGCCGGCATGCAGCTCCTGGCGGTGCCGTTTACGCCGACGTATGCGGAGTACATCTTCTTGAAGGGCCGCCGCGTGCTGGCGGACCAGATGGAATACCTGATCGCGCATTTTCCGCGTTCCAGCCCGCTGCACGAGCGCATGCAACGCTGGCCCATGTGAAGGAGGCCGCGGCCGTCGCCGACCGGGCCTATACTGCCGCCATGCACCGGGGCTCGCATTCAGGCGTCGTATACCACATCGACGCCAGCTATTTCGTCTTCAGGGCATACCACTCCATGCCGCCCGATATGATGGACGCGGACGGCAACGCGACGCACGCTCTATACGGCTTCGCCAGATTTATTTCGGACTTGCTGGAGCAAGTGCGTCCCGAGCGCATCGGCGTGGCTTTCGATATCAGCCTGCGCAGCGAGACCTCGTTTCGCAACGGCATTTACCCGGCGTACAAGGCCAATCGCGAGGCGCCGCCGCTCGGTCTGGTGCGGCAGTTCGACTTGTGCCGGGAATTCTGCCGGCACCTGGGCCTCGCCGAGTTCGCCAGCTCGGAATACGAGGCGGACGACATCATCGGCACGCTGGCGGCGCGTTGCCGCGCGGCGGGACTGCGCAACGTCGTGGTGACGCGCGACAAGGACCTGTCGCAGCTGATTCGCGACGGCGACGTGTTCTGGGACTACACCGGCAACGCGCGCTACCAATACCATGAAATCGGCCCGCGCTTCGGCGCCAGTCCTGAACTGATCGCGGACTTTCTGGCGCTCACGGGGGATTCGGTCGACAACATTCCGGGCGTACCCGGCATCGGCAAGAAAACGGCGGCGCTGCTATTCGCCATGTTCGGCTCGCTCGACGAGTTGTACGCAAATCTGGAGCGGGTCTCCACGATGAAGTTGCGGGGTGCGGCTGCGGTTGCGGCCCGGCTTCTTGCGCACAAGGAGGCAGCCTATCTGGCGCGGCGCCTGACCGGCATCGTCTGCGATCTGCCGCTCGCCGTTACGCTCGATGAACTGAAACCGCGCCCGCCGGACATGGGCCGCCTCGAGGCATTTTTCGATATGCACGGCTTCGGCACTATTTTGCGTCAGCAGGCGCGGCGTATCGCGGGCGCTCGAACAACCCTCTAAACTCGAGCCTCACCATCGGGGAGTAAGGCTGTGGCTCAGAAGAACATTCAATCGGTGTTGCAAGAGGACCGGATATTTCCTGCGCCGGCGCAATTCCGCCGCAAGGCCACGCTGCAGGCGGCGGAGCTGGCGAGCATGCATGCGAAGGCAGCCAAGGACTACGTGGGCTTCTGGGCGGATCTCGCGCTGGCGGAGATCGCCTGGCATCGCCCGTTCTCCGTGCCGCTGGACGACACGGACGCACCTAACTATCGCTGGTTCACCGATGGCCGGCTGAATGTGTCTCACAACTGCCTCGACGTGCATCTGGATGCCGCCGGCGACAAGATAGCCATCGTCTTCGAGGGTGAGCCCGGCGACGTCCGCAAGCTGACCTACCGCGAGCTGCACGCCGAGGTGTGCCGCTGCGCCAATGCGCTCAAGGCCCGCGGTATCGCCCAGGGGGACCGCGTCCTCATCTATCTGCCGCTGATACCCGAAGCCGTGATCGCCATGCAGGCGTGCGCGCGCATCGGCGCAGTACACTCGGTGGTCTTCGGCGGCTTTTCAGCGAATGCAGTGAAGGACCGGATCGAGGATGCGGGGGCAAAACTCGTGATCACGGCGGATGGCGGCTGGCGTGGCGGTAGCGCCGTCGATCTGAAGCGCGCGGTCGACAAGGCACTCGCCGACGGCTGCCCGACGGTGCAAAACGTCATCGTCTACCGGCGCACGGGCGGCTACTGCGACATGCGCGACGGCCGGGACCTATGGTGGCACGACGTGGTGTCCGTCCAGGATGCGGCATGCGAACCCGAGTGGGTCGAGGCGGAGCACCCGTTGTTTCTTCTCTATACCTCGGGTTCCACGGGTAAACCGAAGGGAATCCAGCATTCGAGCGCCGGGTATCTGCTCAATGCCAAGATGAGTACGCGATGGACGTTCGACCTGAAGGACGACGATGTATTCTGGTCGACCGCCGACGTCGGTTGGATCACGGGACATACCTACGTCGCCTACGGACCGCTGGCTGCAGGCGCCACCCTGGTGATGTATGAGGGCGCGCCGATGTTTCCCCATGGCGGGCGCTTCTGGCAGATCTGCGAGACGCACGGTGTCAGTATCTTTTACACGGCGCCGACCGCCATTCGTGCCCTGATGAAGCTGGGCGACGCCATTCCAGCGAAGTACGACCTCGGCAAGCTGCGCCTGCTCGGCAGCGTGGGGGAGCCGATCAATCCGGAAGCGTGGATGTGGTACCACCGTGTCATCGGCAGAAAGCGTTGCCCCATCGTCGACACGTGGTGGCAGACTGAAACAGGCGCGATCATGCTGACGCCGATTCCTGGGGTGACTGCGGCCAAGCCCGGCTCGTGCGCGAAGCCGCTTCCGGGCATCTTCGCCGATATCGTCGATGACGAGGGGCGCCGGGTCAGCGCGCCGAACGCCGGCGGCAATCTCGTGATAACCAGGCCCTGGCCCTCCATGCTGCGCACCATCTGGGGCGACAACGAGCGCTATCTGCAGACCTATTGGGAAAAATTCCGCGGTCGCTACTATGTCGCGGGCGACTCGGCCTATCGCGATGCCGACGGGTATTACTGGATCATGGGCCGCATCGACGACGTGCTGAACGTCGCCGGGCACCGCTTGGGAACCATGGAGATCGAATCCGCCCTGGTCGCTCATCCGCGCGTGGCTGAAGCGGCCGTGGTCGGCAAACCACACGAAATCAAGGGCGAATCGGTGTTCGCCTATGTGGTCCTCAACATCGAGCGGCCGGACGGCGCGGCAGCCGCCAGCTTGGTCGAGGATCTGCGTGCGTGGGTGGCCGCGGAATTGAGTCCCATCGCCAAGCCCGACGAGATTCGGCTGGCAGACAATCTGCCAAAGACCCGATCGGGCAAAATCATGCGCCGCTTGCTGCGTTCGATCGCGCGCGGCGAGGAGATTACGCAGGACGTGTCGACGCTGGAAAACCCCGCCATTCTCGAGCAACTGCGCGGCGCGCCGGCCAAGACGCGAATGCGAAAGGGGTCGAAAAGGCCGGCCTCTGCGCGCAAGATTCCCAAGCGTGCGGCGCGCCGCAAGAAATAGGAACGACATGGAACTCTTGATCGCCGGGTTGATCGTTTTCCTGGGCGTGCACTCGATCGCCATCGTGGCGCCGCACTTGCGCGATCGTGCGCGCAGCCGCCTCGGCGAGGGCGCGTGGAAGGGGATTTACGGGCTGGCTGCGCTGGCCGGTTTTTTGTTGATCGTCTACGGCTTCGCAGCGGCACGGTTGTCGCCGATCGTGCTGTACACGCCGCCGCACTGGCTGCGCCATGTCACGTTCCTGTTGATGTTGCCGGTATTCCCGTTGCTGCTGGCGGCCTATTTGCCGGGGCGCATCAAGACGGCGACCAAGCATCCGATGTTGGCCGCCGTAAAATTCTGGGCGCTGGCGCATTTGCTTGCCAATGGGACGCTGGCGGATGTGCTGCTGTTCGGCGGATTCCTGGCATGGGCGGTGGTGGATCGAATATCGCTGAAGCGTCGGCCTCAGATCCTGCATACGGCGCCGGCGGGGCGCTTCAATGACGCGCTCGCCGTGATACTCGGCCTTGCCTTGTACGCGCTCTTCATCGGCTGGGCGCACCTGCGACTGTTCGGTGTGTCGCCGCTGTCATGAAGTTGCCCACTCATGCCGACGTCGAGGCAGCCGCTCGGCGGCTCGACCGTCACGCGTACCGCACACCGGTGATGACGTCGCGCAGCGTCGATGAGGCTCTGGGCGCGAAGGTGTTCTTCAAGTGCGAAAACCTGCAGCGCACCGGCGCCTTCAAGTTTCGCGGCGCATTCAACGCGCTGTCGAATCTGCAGCCCGCTGTGCGCGCCCGCGGCGTGATCGCGTTTTCCTCCGGCAACCATGCGCAGGCGGTGGCGTTGGCGGCACGGATGCTCGGCATGGAGGCCACCATCGTCATGCCGGACGACGCGCCGGCGTCCAAGGTCGAGGCCACGCGCGCTTACGGCGGCCGCATCGTCAGCTACGATCGCTATCGCGAGAATCGTGAGGAGATCGCCCGGCGCTTGGCGGACGAGCGCGGTTCCACCGTGATTCCCCCCTACGATCATCCCGACGTGATTGCCGGGCAAGGCACGGCCGTATCGGAACTTATCGAACAGATCGGTCCGTTGGACAGTCTGTTCGTATGCCTCGGCGGGGGCGGACTGCTCAGCGGTTCGGCGCTCGCGGCCAAAGCGCTATCGCCGGGTTGCAAAATCTACGGGGTCGAACCGGAAGCCGGAAACGACGGCCAGCGGTCGTTTCGTCAGGGCTCCATCGTGCGCATCGACGTGCCGAAAACCATCGCCGATGGCGCACAGACCCAGGCTCTCGGCGAATATACGTTTGCAATCATCCGGCGCGACGTAACGGATATCCTGACGGCGTCGGACGCGGAACTCATCGAATGCATGCGTTTTTTCTTCACTCGCATGAAAATCGCGGTCGAACCCACCGGCTGCCTGGGATTTGCGGCAGCCCGCGCGCGCGCGCCGGAGCTGGCGGGGCAGCGAGTCGGCGTCGTCATCAGCGGCGGCAACATCGATGTCGCCCGTATGACCGAGCTCATCAGCCCTTAGGAAGGCGGCCGCGGCGGAAATCCGCGATGATCTCGCGCGCCGCGTTGTGACCAGGCGCGCCGGTGACTCCCCCGCCCGGGTGGGTGCCGGAACCGCACATATACAAGCCCTTCAGCGGTCCGCGGTAGTCGCCATATCCCAGCATCGGCCGCGCGGAGAACAGCTGGTCCAGACTCAATGCGCCATGAAAGATATCGCCGCCGATCAACCCAAAGGTGCGCTCGAGATCGAGCGGGCTCATGATCTGGCGGCCGAGTATCGACGCCTTGAAGTTCGGCGCGTGACTGTTCACGAGGTCGATCATGACATCGGCCACCTGATCGCGCCGCTCGTCCCATGACACACCGCCCGGGAGCACAGGGGCCACGTGCTGGCAGAAGAGGCTCGCCACGTGCTGGCCAGCAGGCGCCAGGCTATCATCGAGCGTGGACGGTATCAGCATTTCGACGATGGGCTGCTTCGACCAGCCTCCGGCCTTGGCATCGAGATACGCCTGGTCCATGTAGGTGAGGCTCGGCGCCATGATGATGCCGGAGGTATGGTGCTCGGCCAGAGCGCGACCCGGCAGGACCTTGAAATCAGGCAATTCCGACAGCGCGACGTTCATGCGGAAGGTGCCCGAGCCACAGCGCCAATGGCTCATCCGTTCGCGGAAATTTGGTTCGAGGAAGGAGCCGTCGATCAGCTTGCCGTACAGCAGCTTCGGATTCAGGTTCGATACCACGCTGCGTGCACGAATGGCCTCGCCGCTTTCCGTGACGACGCCCACTGCGCGGCCCGACTCGACGATGACTTCCCGGACGGGACTGGAGCTACGAATCTCGACGCCGCGCTCCGCGGCGGCCTTGGACATTGCCTGCGAAATGGCGCCCATGCCGCCGATGGCGTGGCCCCATGCGCCCTTCTTGCCGTTTACTTCACCGAAGACATGATGCAGCAGCACGTACGCCGAGCCCGCGGCATAGGGACTCGCGTAATTGCCGACGATGCCGTCGAATCCGTACGCCGCCTTGATGGGCGCGCTGTCGAACCAGGTGTCGAGATAGTCGCCCGCGGACTTGACGAACAGATCCAAAAGCTCGCGGCGCATGGCCATGTCGAGCTTGGCAATGCGCTTTCCCAACTTCGCGCTGCGCAGCAGCTCGGGCAGCGCCTCCAGCCAGCTGCCCGCGGTGACGTTGGGCGGCGTTTCGAGAACCAAGTCCCGCAGCACGTCCGCGATCACATCGAGCCGCTCGGCGTAGTCGGCCAGGCGCACCGCATCCCGTGGCGAGAATTTAGCGACTTCCTGTTCGGTTTTTCCGGCGCCGATTTTCAGATACTCGGTCGCGTTCAGGGGCAGAAAATTCGACAGCTTGCGTTCGACGACGCGCAAGCCATGCCTCGGCAGATCGAGGTCGCGAATGACCTTCGGGTTGAGGAGCGACACCGTGTAGGCCGCGACGGAATTGCGAAAACCCGGATGAAATTCCTCGGTGACGGCCGCGCCGCCGACGACGCTGCGGCGTTCCAGCACCGTGACCTTGAGTCCGGCGGAGGCGAGGTACGCGGCACATACCAGCCCGTTGTGTCCGCCGCCGATGATGACGGCATCGCGCACCGACGTGTCAGCCACGGGAGATCCTCATATCGTGCGTTGCGGCCAGCCGGGAGCCGGCGCGCGCTCCAGCCGGCTTTCCGGAATGAGGTCGCGCATCCGACGCGCGAAGCTGCGCAGCGACACTTCGTTTCGGCCGAGCGGCCCGGGGCTGAAACTACGCGAGGCCATTCCCGCCTGGACGCGCTCGATGAGCGCTTTGTCCTCGGCGCTCACCCGGCGATTGATACGCCAGTTGAGATAGCGGGCCGCGCGCATCTCGCGGCGGCCATCCGGGTGTGCGTAGGCGATCTCGCGGATCAGGGTCTCGGTCGGCGATACCGGAATGATCTGCATGAAGTCGATCTGGTCAGGGTAAATGTCGAACGCGACGTTCGGCCACAGCTTGAAATACACCCATAAGCGGTGCCGATCATCCGGGAGATGCGGTGCGCGCGGCAGCACCGCCTGATACATCCGTTCCGAGCGTTGCGATGACGGCACGTCGCGCAGATAACCGAACATCTTGTCGACCCAGGGCTGCGCTTCGATGCCATAGCTCTGGCCGAACAATCGAGTGAGTCCCGGATGCGCGACATTGATGTGCATGCCGTCCGAATAATTGTCGGTAACGTTTTTCCAGTTCACATGGCGGGTACGCAGGGTCACCCGGCCGATGGGCTGCAGTTCCTCCATCCGGTATGCGGCCAGCTCGCCTTCGTAGGGGGCCAACATATCGGCAACGCTGGGCAATCCCGGCCGTAGACGCACGAAGATGAAACCCTTGTAGATCTCCGTCTCCACCGGTTTCAGCCCGTATTGCTCGGGGGAAAAATCCTCGAATTCCTTGCGATGCGGCACGGCGGTGAGCCGGCCCGCGAGATCGTAGGTCCAAGCATGATAGGGGCACACGATCCGACCGGCGCAATGGCCCGCGCCGCCGTCCAACAGGCGCGCGGCGCGGTGCCGGCACACATTGAAGAATGCCTTCACGTTCCCGTCCTGACCGCGCACCACGACCAGCGGCTCGCCCATGAAGTCCAAGGTGTGGTAGTCGCCGGAATTGGGAATGTCGTTCAAATGACAGACGATCTGCCAGGAGGTTGCGAACACCCGCTCCTTCTCGGCCTCCAGGAAATCGGGGTCTCGGTATATCCAACCGGGGAGGCTGTAGCCATCGAGGCCGGCGGGACTGCCGGTCGACGCGTGATCCAAGGAGCGCTTTGCATCCATGACCTTTAAGTCCTTCGAATATCTTATTGAACGATAGTATAACAAGGCCGGTGGCGCCTTGCATCAGCTTCGGGGCGCGCGTTACGGTTTGCGACGGCCCGTGGGCGCTGGGGCCACGTTGCGCAGCAGACGCGGAAACGCGCCGTTGCAGAGCGCGCTGACCCAATCCTCGCACAGCGCAATCGCTTCGCGCGGCTTGAACGTCCCCGGGCTCAGGCTCAATTCGACCCATAAGCCGTCGAGTAGGGCGGACAGGGCGATGGCCGCGGGGCGGAGCTTGAATTGCGGCGCAGCATCGGAGTCCGAGAGTTGCGCCAGCAGGGACTCCAATATCAGACGGTATTTGCCGTAGGTGCGGTCATGGACGGCGCGTATTTCCGGCGAGTGCGCGACCATGCTCCAGAATACCAGCCATACATTGAACAACTGGGGATCGAGAATCTCAGGAGCGAAGGAGGCGCGGAAGAATCCGCTGAGTCGGTCGCGGGGCGACACCGCGCGATTTTCCGCCTGGCGGCGCGTGGAGTCTTGAAGCGACAGCGCCAGAGTTTCGTACGTTTCGGCAATGAGCCCGGATTTGCTCGGGAAATGATGGTTTATCAAGCCGATCGAGACTCCCGCGGCTGCGCTGATACGGCGCACGGATACGCCCTCATGGCCGTACTTCTTGAGGCAGCGCAAGGTTGCGTCCACGAGCGCTTCACGGCGCACCGCGGGCGTCTCGCGATGGAATTTGGGACCCGCTCTCTTACTCGCCATGCCATCCCCTTCGTTGCTTCGGTGGTAGTGAAGCATAGCTGACTGCCCGCAGACGGCGCGGCGAATACGATCCGATCAGCAGGATTCGCGAGGCACGAATTCGCCGATACGATCCGCGACATAGCGCCTGATATCCAAATTCCAATCTTCCATCGGTGCATAGAAACCGTGAGTATGGACGCGTGCGCGGATGCCCTCCTGCACCGCTTCGCAGACCGTCCAATCCTGCCGGTTGACCAGGTCCCAGAAATTCACGGCATCCGAAGGGTCGAAACCGGGTTTGTCGATCTCCTGGATCTCGAACAAGAAATGACAGGTGATTTCGGTGTGTTCCGGGCCGCGCGGCCTGAGCAGGAACGCCGCAACGTGATCGCACGCTGCGCTCAGGAACAGATTGGGATACACCAGTTCGCCCTTGTGGCGCACCTGTTCGTCCTCATCCAAGCCGGGGAAGGCGCGCCGCAGCGTCGTGCCGCTCGCCGTGAAGGTGTAGGCCCCCTCACGGTGCGCAATGCCGCGGTTCCAGTCCAGGTTGGCACCGCCGGCCTCGCGGAAGGAGGGAACCACCGCGCACAACTCCGGGTGAACTCCCGCGCAGTGATAGCACTCGTTGTAGTTCTCGCAGAGAATTTTCCAGTTCGCCGCGACGTCGTAGCGAATGGTCGCGCCGATGCGTAAATCCGCGAGCGGGTAGCGCTGCAGCCGCGTCGGAATCCCTCCGAGCTGCGATCCCAGCGGTCTAGCAGCCGCCGGCGTCAGGTTCACGAACACGAATCCGCCCCATGTCTGCACGCCTATCGGATAGAGATGAAATTCCTGTTTGTCGAAACCCGTGCCGGCTCCCAAGTGGGGCGCCGCGACCAAGGCGCCGTTCAGGTCATATGACCACTGGTGGTAAGGGCAGACGATCAAGCGCCCTGCAGTGATCCCGCCGGCCAGCGGCAGCCGCCCGGCGGCCACCGGCTCGCCGGCGCTGCGGCACAAACGGGAGCCCCGATGCCGGCAGACGTTGTAGAAGGCACGCAGCTCGCCTTCGCGATTGCGCACCAGTAATGTGCTTTCACCGACTACGTCCAGCACGAGATGGTCGCCGGCAGCCGGCAGTTCTTCTTCGCGGCAGACTGCGAGCCATTCGCGGCAGAAGATGCGCTCTTTCTCGATCCGGAATATATCCGGGCTGCGGTACCAGGAGGTCGGCAGCGTACGCTCGAGTTGTTCGGTGCTCATACGGGAAAATCTCTCGTGTAAGGCAGCTCGGAGGGAGCCGCATCGAACTCGCGCGCATAGCGATGGCCGCTATGTACCGCATGCACGATCGCCCCGGGGGCGAGCGAGTCGCCGATGCGAACGACTGACGCAATGCCAGCTCGCTCGAGCTCCGAATTGCTGGCCAGAAGCGCATGATAGAGTTCATCCCGGGGCTTGCGCATGCCCACCATGATGAGCGAGCGGCAGGGAAAGCGCCGCTCCGTTCCAGTGTAAACGTCGGCGACGGTGACTGCGCTGCCGTCGAACGCCGTGACCCGCTGCAAGGTATGAATCGGCACCCCCGCCTTGCCCAGCGCACGGTGTATCAACGGCAGCTCATTGGTCATGAAGGTCCATGCCGAGGCATTGCCGGCGGTGGTCACGTAGGTGACGTCGCCCACCTGCTTCGCCAATTGCTCGGCGATGGCGCCCGCCAGATAGTAGTTGTCGAAATCGAAAACGACCACCGGACCTTGCGGAACGATGCCGGCCGCCAAGTCGTCGGGCGTATAGACATTCGCGCCGTCCAACTCACCGACCGGAAACTCCAGTGTCGAAAACAGCATCTTGGTCCACCGTGCACCCGTCGCGATGACCACGTGGTCATGCTCCAAGCCCAGAATGTCGTCGACGGTGAGTTCGCTGCCGGGGTAAAGATTGACGTTGGGACGCTCGCGCAGCTGACCCATGCGCCAATCGACAACGCGCCCCCACGTTGCCAGGCCCGGCAGCCGGGTCTCGAACCGCAGACGGCCGCCGAACTCGTTCGCAGCGTCTGCCAGCGTCACTTGATAGCCGCGTCGCGCCAACGTCACGGCGCATTCGAGGCCGGCGGGACCGCCGCCGACGACCAGGACGGACGCCGCGCTGGTGGGCGCCGCAAACCGCTCGGGATGCCAATCTCTGCGCCATTCCTCGCCTGCAGTGGGATTCTGAGTGCAGCGCACCGGCACGCCGTCATGCCAGCTCGAGATGCAGATGTTGCAGCCAATGCATTCGCGGATTTCGTGTTCGCGGCCCTCGTCGATCTTCCGCGGCAAGAAAGGATCGGCAATCGAAGGCCTGGCGCCGCCGATCAAATCCAAGATGCCGCGCTTTACCTGCGAGACCATGACATCGGGAGACGTGAAGCGCCCGACACCGACGACGGGTTTGCTCGTCAGTTGCTTGACGAAGTTGACGATAGGCTCATGGCTGCCTTCCGCAGCGAAGCGCGACGGGGCGCAATCGGTCGGACTGGAGTCCATTTTGACGTCCCAAAGATCGGGAATTTCGCCCAGCATTGCGACCACTTCGTGCGCCTCCGACGGTGCACTGAGACCCGGCTTGCCGCGCAATTCCTCCAGGCTGATGCGCAAGGCGACGCCACAGCGGTGGCCGACCGCATCGCGGGTGACCTCCAGCAATTCCCGGACCAAGCGCACGCGGTTTTGGATGGAGCCTCCGTAGCCGTCGGTGCGATGGTTGTACTCGGGCAATAGAAACTCATAGGGCAGGTAGCCCATGCCGGCGTATACGTAAACGATGTCGAAGCCGGCTTGCATGGCTCGCCGGGCGCCGGCGGCCTGCCACTTCAGCAAGTCGCCTATATCGCTCGCGTCCATGCTGCGGGGGCGCAAGTTCCCCATGAAGCCCAAGTGTGTCGAGAGCCACGGCATACCGGACGGCGATAGCGGTGCGAGCCGGCTGGTGCGGTTCAAGGTACATGCGCCACCGTGCCATAACTCGATGCCGGCAAGCGCTCCATGTTCATGCACGGCATCGGTCATCAAGGCGTGAGCCCGAATATCCTTGTCGTCCCACAGCGATGCGAACGGCAACGGCGAATCGTCGGAACTCGGATGGATGGAGACGGCGCCGGTACAGACCACTCCCCAACCGCCTTCCGCCTTCACGCCGCGGAACTTCGCCCGCACTTGCGGCAGTGCATTGGTCATGCCGCTGGCATGCGGAACCTGGTAAAAGCGGTTGCGCGCGACGACGGGGCCAATGCGGACCGGCTCGAACAAAACGTCGAAGCGTGGATTTCGCGCCATTGTACATCCCTCGAATGCAGCCGATCGGGCACGCGAGAGTAATTGATCGATCGTACAGTAGCAATACGGATGCGCACGGACCGCCGTCGCGGCGCTCGCGCGAGGCGCCGCTCAGGCGGCGGGAAACGCCCGATATGCGAGTCCGAGCGCACTGGCCACGGCCTCGTGGGTCAAGCTGCCCGCGTGGACGTTCAGGCCGCGGGCCAAGCCGATGTCTTTGGCGATCGCCTGTTGCCAGCCATGATCGGCCAGCGCCTTGACGTAGGGGAGAGTCGCGTTCGTCAACGCGAACGTCGAGGTGCGCGGCACCGCACCCGGCATGTTGGTCACGCAATAGTGGATGACGCCGTCCAAGACGAAGGTGGGTTCGGCGTGAGTGGTCGGGCGACTGGTCTCGAAACAACCCCCTTGATCGATGGCGATATCGACCAGGACGGTTCCGGGTTTCATGGACTTCACCATCGCTCGCGTAACGAGTTTCGGTGCGGCGGCGCCGGTGATCAATACCGCGCCGATGACGAGGTCTGCGTCGCGGACCAGTTCCTCGATGGCGTGTGCCGTCGAGTAAACCGTCTTGAGCTGGCTTGCGAATATTGCCGACAGCTCGCGCAGCCGCTTCACGGAGCGATCCACCACGGTGACGTCGGCACGCAGACCGATGGCCATCTCGACGGCATGGGTGCCCGAGACTCCGCCGCCCAAGACCACGACCCTGGCCGGCGCGACGCCCGGCACGCCGCCCAGGAGCACCCCGAAGCCTCCATTCGCCTTCTGCAGGCAATTGGCGCCGACTTGCACGGACATGCGTCCGGCCACCTCGCTCATCGGGGTGAGCAACGGCAGCGAACCATCCGCGGCCGTCACGGTTTCGTAAGCGATGGCGGTGGCCTCCGAGGCCAGGAGGGCCTCCGCCTGCTGGCGATCCGCGGCCAGGTGAAGATAGGTGAAAAGCACCTGACCCTTGCGTAGCAGGCGGCACTCCGCCAGCTGCGGTTCCTTCACTTTGACGACCAGATCCGACGTCGTGAAAACGTCCTCTGCCTGGGCCGCGATCCGCGCGCCAGCGCCTTGGTAGTGCGAATCCTCGAAGCCGATTCCGGCGCCGGCGCCCGTTTGCACCAGGACTTGATGGCCGGCGTCCACCAGTTCGCGTACCCCCGCAGGCACCAGTCCAACCCGATATTCGTGGATTTTGATTTCCTTGGGGACGCCAATTTTCACTATGAACTCCACGAGAGGGTTGGGTCGCATAAGCTTAAACTCCCGAGTAGGCGGAAAATTGCAAAAGCCGGTCGGATCCCCGGCACAAGTGGCATAATCCACTCCAAATTTTCGAAATGGCGCAAGATACTGCCGTCGACAGGATGGGGCGGGACGGACCTGATGGAAGCGGACTTACGAATCAAGCTGGATCGCTATGACCGGGCGATCGTGCGTGCCCTGCAACTGGACGGCCGCATCACCAACAGCCAATTGGCGGAGGGCGTGAATTTATCGGAGTCCGCCTGTCTGCGGCGGGTACGTGCGCTCGAGGAAGCGGGATTCATCGAAGGCTATACGGCACTCATCAACCAGCAAAAGGCCGGCTGCCCGGTCAACGTATTCGTCAACATCACGCTCGAGCGGCAAGAGCAGGCGCACCTACATGCCTTCGAAGAGGCCGCCCGCAAGGTTCCCGAAGTCATGGAGTGTTATCTCATGTCGGGCGAGTACGATTATCTGCTGCGCGTGGTGCTTGCCGACACCGCGGATTTCGAGCGCCTCCACAGCCAACATTTGACGCGGTTACCCAACGTCGCGCGCGTCCATTCCAGTTTTGCCCTGCGTACCGTACAAAAATCGCGCGAGTTGCCGGTGCGCTGAGCGGGGCAGCCCGGATGCGCCGAGGCGAAGAGGTTCGGCGCGCCGGTGCCGCTCAAGGCTTGGGCTTCAGCACGAGGGTAAAGGACACCTTGACTGCGTCGGCGATCCATTCCGTGCTCTTCCAGTCCCCCTGACCGACGCCGAAATCCAACCGCTTGAGCTGCCCGGTGCCTTCGAGTTTCGTCATCGCCGGCGACGACACGAACTGAAATTGGATCGGCACATCTTTGGTGACGCCGTGCAGGGTCAACGCGCCGACCGCGGAGTAACCCGTGGCCGTCTTGGTGAAGCTGCGGGTCACGTAATGAGCGGTCGGAAAGTGCGCGACGTCGAAGATGTCGGGACCGCGCAGGGTCTTGTCGCGGTCGTTGTCCTTACTGTCGACGGAACTCAAATCGATTTGCACGTCGAAGTGCGCGCTCGCGAGAGCGTCGGGCGAAAAATCGATCGCCGCACTGAATTTGTGAAAAGTGCCTTTGAATTCAGCGCCGGCCTGCACGCCGACGAAATCCAGCCGGCTGGACCCTGGATCGGCGGTGTAGCTCGCTGCCGGCCCCGCCGCCCGCGTCGCGACCGCACAGACGGCGGCGCCCAGGATTACCATCGACATTGCAGCACGTCGCATCATGAACGTTTCTCCGTTTTCGTGAATGGCAGCATCCGCAGGAACACGTCGTCCTTGTTCCAGAAGTGGTGTTTGAGCGCTGCCAGAACATGCAGCACGGCGATCGCAAAAAGCGCGTTGCTCAGGTAATAGTGCGTCGACTTCAGCACATTGAACGCAGTTTCGTTTTGCCCGATGAGATTGGGCCAGGTAAAGACCCCGAACCAGCTGACCGAATAGTTCTTCGCGGAGGACATCGTCCAGCCGCTAAGCGGCATGGCAAACAACAGCACGTAGAACGCGATGTGGGTGCCGCGCGCCAGGATGCGTTCGAGGCGCGTCATTCCGACGGGCAACTCGGGGGGCGCATTCATGAAACGCCAAATCAAACGCAGGACCGCCAACATCAGGATGGTCATACCGAAGCTCTTGTGGCGAGCCAGCAATGCCAGCTTATGCACACCGAGCGGCAAGTCCTGCGCCGTCCACGCCAATGCGAACTGGGTCACGACCAGCGCGGCGATCACCCAATGCAGTAGCTGCGCCGGAATCGTGTAGCGCGCGGGCGGAGATTTATTTGGCATCCAGATGCTCCAAGTGCAGACTGCACACGACGTAGTCTAGCAAGACAGCGGGGAGCCATCGTGTTCAAGACGTGCTGCATGATCGCTGCCGCGGCGCTGCTGGCCGCGTGCGGCGCATCCAAGCCCCGAGAACAATCCGCGCCCGCGGGGATCGAGGCGCCCGTGTCGGTCCGGCCGCCTGCCGGGCCCGGCGTGTACCGTATCGATTCGGCCCAATCCGAACTGCGCCTGCTGGTGCATCGTGCGGGACCGATGGCACGCCTCGGCCACAATCACGTCATCGTCAATCGCACGCTCGGCGGGTGGGTCAGGTTCACCGGCAATGTGGCTGCAGCGGCATTTTCCATCAGTGTACCGGTGGCGGAATTTGTCGTGGACGATACCTCGACACGCCAGGCCGAGGGGGATGATTTCTCCGAGGAAGTTTCCGCGGACGCCAAAGCCGGGACGCGGCGGAACATGCTAGGCGCCGCGTTGCTGGACGCCGAGCATTTTCCGGTGATCGAGTTGGCCAGCGTCGCGGTGACCCAGACCGCCGGAACATTGACCGCGACTCTGGCCGTCGAGGTCGCCGGCCACCGCTCCACGCTGGTCGTCCCCTTCGATCTCGACGCGTCGGGCGCCCGGCTCGCTGCGTCGGGCGCCCGGGTCGCTGCGTCGGGAACCGCCATTGTGCGTCAGTCGGCGCTGGGGCTCACGCCGTTCAGCGTCATGTTGGGCGCGCTGCAGGTCCAGGACGAACTCACCGTCAAGTTCAAGCTCGTCGCGACCAGCCCCTAACATGTCGGTACCGTGATGTTGACCGGTTCGAACTCTGACGATGCGCACAGCCGGTCAGGATCACTGCGCCGCGGTGGTCAGAAGAATCTGCGTTCCCTCGGGGGCGACCAACAGGGCGACCGGCAGTCGTCGCAGCGCCGCCGGGAGTCGCCCGGGCGCAATTCCGACCGCGGCGAGACTCGCCAATGCCGCAGCGACGTCGTCGACTTCGAACAGCAGCGTGGGTGACTGCAGGTGTGCCGCTTCGTAGAGTCCGATATCGAGGGTATCGCTGGTACAGGAGACATGCGGCAAGGTGGCGTCGCGCTCGTCCATGCCGACGAAGCCGAAGCGCTCCCAATACGCCTTTGCGGCGTCGATGTCGGCTGCGGGGAGCGCGATTTCCAGAAAGTAACCGCACAGCGACGTATCGAGCTCCCTGCGCTTGCTGGGCGAGAAGGTTCGCGCCTCGATGAGCCGGATCAGGTGACCCGACGGATCGAGCCACCCGACTTCGTTGAATACGTCGTTCCCGAGGCGGCGAAATTCGAATGCGAGGCACAATTTCTCGAGGTTTTCCAGATGCTTGAGAAGATAGGGTTTGACGAATGTGACGGCCGCGCTGGCTGCGTCATCCTCGTGCAACCCAATGCAAATTCTGCCGTCGGTCAGAACTGCATAGGGATGGCTCCAGGCCTCACCCACCTCGGCCTGAGAAAAGCCGAGCTTGCCGTAGAAATCCAACGACGCTCGAATGTCCGAAGTCGGGATCGAAAACTCGAGAAATCGCCCGAGCACGGGCCTTCAGCTCACTCCGCCCACGCAGATGTATTTCAACTCGGTGTAGTCCAGAATTCCATACTTCGAACCCTCCCGGCCTGTTCCCGATTCCTTCACTCCGCCGAACGGTGCGACCTCGGTTGAAATGATTCCCGTGTTCAGGCCGACGATGCCATATTCGATGGCTTCGGAGACTCGCCAGCTACGCGCCAGATCGCGCGTATACAAGTAGGCTGCGAGACCGAACTCCGTGTCGTTGGCCATGGCGATTGCCTCGGCCTCGGAACGGAATCTGAACAATGGGGCGAGCGGTCCGAATGTCTCTTCTCGCGCCACCATCATTGCCGGGGTCACATCCACGAGAATGGTCGGCTCGAAAAAAGTGCCGCCCAGTGCGTGCCGTTTACCGCCCAGCGCCACGCGTGCACCTTTGGCGACGGCGTCCGCGATGTGCTCCTCGACCTTGGCGACAGCCTTGTCATCGATGAGTGGTCCCTGATCTGTCTCGCCGGCGAGACCATCGCCGACCCGCAGCTTGGCAACCGCCTTGCCGAGCCGCGCCGCGAATTCTTCATACACGCCGTCTTGGATCAACAGCCGATTCGCACACACGCAGGTCTGTCCCGTATTGCGGTATTTGCTGGCGATCGCGCCCTGTACCGCGGCATCCAGATCCGCATCGTCGAATACGATGAAGGGAGCGTTGCCACCGAGCTCCAGCGACAATTTTTTCATCGTACTCGCGCTCTGAGCCATCAATTTCTTGCCGACATCGGTCGAGCCGGTGAATGTCACCTTGCGCACGATCGGATTGCTGGTCATCTCGCCGCCAATCGCGGTCGCCGATCCGGTAACGACGTTGAAGACGCCCTTCGGCACCCCGGCGCGCTGCGCGAGTTCCGCGAGCGCCAGTGCGGAATACGGCGTCTGGGTCGCCGGCTTCAGCACCATGCTGCAGCCTGCGGCCAGTGCGGGTCCCGCCTTGCGGGTGATCATGGCGGACGGGAAATTCCACGGCGTAATGGCGGCCACCACGCCGACCGGCCTGCGCAATACCAGAATCCGCTTATCCGCCTGATGTCCGGGAATGATGTCGCCATAGAGGCGCTTACCCTCCTCGGCAAACCATTCGATGAACGACGCAGCGTAGGCGATCTCGCCCTTGGATTCCGCCAGCGGCTTGCCTTGTTCCGCGGTCATCAGAGTCGCCAGGTCGTCCTGGCTCGCGATCATCAGGTCGAACCAGCGGCGCAGAATGACGGAGCGATCCTTCGCGGTGCGCGCCGCCCAGGGCGGCAGGGCTTCTGCAGCGGCGGCGATTGCACGCCGCGTTTCGCCGGCGGCCATGTTGGGAATGTGTCCCAATTGCTCCCCGGTCGCAGGGTTGTACACCGGCAGCGTCGCGCCGCTGTCGGCGGCGGCCCAAGCGCCGTCGATGAACCCGGTCTCGCGAAATAGCCGTGGATCTTGCAGTCTCATGATGCGCTCGATGTCAGCCGACGTTTCTCTGCAGGAATTCCAGACTGCGTTCGAACGCCAATTTGGCGCTCGACGGCTCGAAGCTCGCGCGATCCGTGCAGTTGAATCCATGCTCCGCCGGGTACAGGTAATAGATGCCTTGCGGATAAGCCGCCTTTATGTCTTCGATTGCAGTGAGGGGAATGTGGGTGTCCTTTTCGCCGAAGTGAAACAGCACGGGGACGCGCGGCTTTTCGGCAAGGTGCGTATTGATACCGCCGCCGTAGTAGGCAACTGCGGCGGCGATCTTCAAGCGTGCCGCCGCCAGGTAGCTCAGCGTGCCGCCCCAACAATAGCCGACGACGCCGACCTTTCCCGCCGCACCCGCTTGCTCGACCGCTGCCTGGACGTCGAGCATTACCTTGTCGAGCACCATGGCCTTCATGTAGCCGACAGCGGCTTGAATGTCCGTGTACGGGACGTCGACGTCGCGTTCGACCCTGTCGAAAAGGGCTGGCGCAATGGCTACATAGCCGGCCCCGGCGTATTGGTCCGCGACGTCGCGGATGTGGCGGGTGACGCCGAAAATTTCTTGAATCACGACGATGCCACCGCGTGCCGTTCCGGCAGGTTCGGCGCGATAGGCAGAGAGCCGATGACCGTCCGCAGCGGTCAGTTCGATGTTGTGTCCCATGGTGGTGCTCGGGTCCTTAAAAGGTGATCGGCGAGGGTGTCGCCGAAGGAGGCGCAGAGGATAGCGCGTTCATTCGGGCACGCTCAAGAATCCTCACCGCTCGAGGATCGCGGTGACTCCCATGCCGCCCGCGGTGCAGACGGATATCAAGCCCCGCTTGCCTTTGTTTTCGTCGAGAATTTTCGCCAAGGTGGCGACGATGCGCGTGCCGGTGGCCGCGAACGGATGACCGATGGCGATGCTGCCGCCTTTGACATTGAGCTTCGACCGGTCGATGGTGCCGAGTGGTGCGGGGAGCCCGAGTTTCTCGCGACAGAAGGCCGGATCGCTCCATGCCTTGAGCGTACACAGCACTTGACCCGCAAATGCTTCATGGATCTCGTAGAAATCGAAGTCTTGCAGCGTCAGATCGGCGTCGTGCAGCATGCGCGGAACGGCGTAGGCCGGTGCCATGAGGAGTCCTTCCTGCTTGTCGATGTAGTCGACGGCGGCGACTTTGCCGAACGTCAAATACGCCAGTACGGGCAGGTCTCGCTGGCGCGCCCACGTCTCGGAGGCGAGTAACACCGCGGCGGCGCCGTCGGTCATTGGCGTCGAATTGCCGGCCGTCAAGGTGCCTTTGCCCGAGGCATCGAATGCCGGCCGCAATTTGGCGAGTTTCTCGAGGCTGGTGTCGCTGCGGATGTTGTTGTCCGCCGTTAGGCCGAGATACTCGTGCACTAGATCCGTGTAGAAGCCGGCGGCGTAGGCCGCAGCGGCCTTCTGATGGCTCTCCAAGGCAAGCTGGTCTTGATCCGCGCGGCTGATACCCCACGTCTTTACCATGAGTTCCGTGCTCTCGCCCATCGATAAGCCGGTGCGCGGTTCCGCGACGCCGGGCAGCACGGGCCGCAGATCCTTGAGCCGCATGCCGAACCACGTCGCAAAACGCTGGCCGGCCGTCTTGCCGCGGAAACTCCTCAGCAACAGCTGCTGAAAGCTCTTGGGAAAGACCACGGGCGGGTCGCTGACCGTGTCGACACCGCCCGCGATGGCGCAGTTGATTTGTCCGAGGGCGATCTTGTTACCGAGGAGAATGGCGGCTTCGAGCCCGGTGCCGCAGGCACGCTGCAGATCAAGCCCGGGTGTCTCCGCGGCGAGGCCCGATCCGAGCACCGATTCACGCGTCAGATTCCATTGACTGGAGTGTTTCATGACCGCGCCCGCCGCGACTTCATCCAGGCGCTGACCTTGCAGCCCGTAGCGCTCCACCACGCCGCGCAAAACTGCCGTCAGCATTTCCTGATTGCCCACTTGCGCGTAGGCTCCATTACCGCGAGCGAACGGAATACGTACGCCGCCGATGATCGCGACGCGTCGCGCGGATGTTCCGACCAACATAGTTATGCCCCTATCGATGTACCGGCAGCCACGGCTGCATGCGCCGAATTATGAACCCACCTGCCGGCTTATAATCAAATGATGCTTCGTTTTTACCATATGGCGCTGCTCGGCTTCGTTGCATTCAGCCTCAGTGCATGCAGCAGGCCTCCCGCTGCGCCGCCTGCACAGGCGGCAGCAGCCGCACCGCCGGAGCTGTTGAATCATATCGTCGAACGGTATTGGGACGAGGCCGCGGCGCTGGATCCGTGGTATTCGTGGGGGGGCGCCGAGACGCGTTTCGGTGAAGCTCCGGTGGACGCCATCGATCCCCAATCCTTGGCCGACTCGCTGGCCATCGAGCGGCGCTATCTTGCCGATGTGCTCAGTGTTCCACGGGCGCCGCTCGACCCCGGCTCGAGGCTGACCTACGACATATTTCGGCGCGATCGAGAACTCTCGATCGAGAGCTTCACCTATCCGGCAGAGCTCGTTCCGGTGAATCCGTACGCGGCCGTCCCGCAGCACTTTGCCTTGATGGCAGCGGCGGCGGAGCGCTATGCGCTGTCGAGCGATAGGGACTTGGAAAATTGGCGCAACCGAGCCGAGGGTTACGGGCGTTGGACGAATCAGGCCATCGCGAACATGCGCGATGGAATGCGCCGCGGCTATACCCTGCCGCGCGTGCTCGTCGCGAAAACGCTGCCGATGCTGGCCGCCTTGGGCGAGGACTCGGAGGGCAATGTGTTCAACCAAGCGTTGCGTTCCGGCGCCGAGACCGCCGATGCCGCGCGGGAACGACAGGCTCTCGCAGCGGTCATCAAGGACACCGTATTGCCTTCCTATCGCAAGCTGCACGATTTCCTGCAGCAAGAGTATTTGCCGCGCGCCCGCGAAAGCGTCGGATTATCGGCTTTGCCGCTCGGCTCGGCATGGTATGCATACCTTGCCAAGCGCGCCACCGACGGCACGTCGACTCCGGCAGAGCTGCATGCGCTCGGTGTGCGCGAGGTGGAACGCCTGCACGGCCGCGTGCAGGCATTGCTGGCCGAAGCCTCTTTTGCCGGCAACGCACAGAGTTTCCTCGACACGCTGCGCGCCGATCCGGGGTATTCCTACGGCAGCGCCGAAGCCTTGCTGAGCGCCTACCAGGAGCTGAAAGGCCAGGTGGCGGCGGCCATGCCGGCATTGTTCGCCGCCGAGCCGCACGCAGAGTTTCAGATTCGCAGCGTCGAAGGTTTCCGCGCGGCAACGTCACCCGCCCTGTCCTATCGGCAATCCCTGGCCTATGGCAAGACGGCGGCCGTTCTCTACGTCAACACCGCGCAGCTCGAGGATCGCCCCGCCACCGCCGCGCCCTCGCAGTTCCTGCGGGAAGCCGTGCCGGGGCATCATTACCAGCTTGCGCTTCAGCAGGAACGCGCCGATCTGCCGCGGTTTCGCCGCTATGGCGGCACGCCGGCCTTCATGGCAGGCTGGGGGCTCTATGCCGCCTCGCTCGGCGAAGAACTGGGCATATACCGCGACGCACAGGAGAAATTCGAGTTCCTGATCGCCCAACTGGATTGCGCCGCGGGAATGGTGATCGATACCGGCCTGCACGCCCAAGGTTGGACGCGCCAGCGCGCGCTCGACTATCTTCATGCCCAGTTGCCCCTGGATGACGCCGCCATCGAGAACAGGGTCGATCGCGATCTGTCGCTCCCGGGCGAAGCGTTGGCATGCACGGTCGGTTTCCAGAAGATCCAGGAAATGCGCGCCTCGGCGCAGCAGACGTTGGGCGACCGCTTCGACCTGCGCGCCTTTCATGCCGAAGTGTTAAAAGATGGGGCGATTCCATTGGATTTATTAGGTGCAAAACTTGCCCTGTGGGTGGAAGCCGCGTCGAAATCGGAATAACTTTCAGAACCGTCTAGCGGAGATTGCAGCTGAACAGCCACTGTCGATCGGAGTCAGACTACCTTGTGCGCTTATCCCTATTGTTCATCTGGTGCCTATTGGGCGCCTCAGTCTCCGCCTCAGCCTCGCCTGGTGCCGACCTCGAGCGCGAAGCCGAGCAGCACGGCGATATCGACGTCAGCGTGGCCCTCGATCCCGCGGCACAGAGCGGCAAGGCGGCTACCACCATCAGAATTCATGCGAGTCGCGAGGTCGTCTGGTCGCTCATCACGAGCTGCAACGAAGCGCTGACGCTGGTGCCGGGACTCGTCGCTTGCAACGTGCTGGAAACGGCGCCCGACGGATCATGGCAAAGGATTCGCCACGTGATGAACTATTCGTGGTACGTACCGAAGCTGACGTACGAGATCCGCGCCACTTATGACAAACCATCGCGAGTGTTCGTCGAGCGCATTGCCGGAGATCTGAGAACGCTCAAGGTGTCCTGGATCTTGCAGGCTGACGGCGCCGACACGGTGGCGCACTATACGGTCGACCTGGCGCCGGGTTTTTGGGTGCCGAAGTGGATGGTTCGCGTGGCGCTACGCCGCGACTTGCCCAAGATGCTGCTGGCATTGCGCACCCGTGCCGAATTCCTGCAGCGCCATTAACCGTCGCGGCGAACGGAGGCTCTGCCGAGCGCTGCACATTGCGGGGGTGGCGCTGGCGCTAACCGTCGCGGCCTGCGAACGCGAAAATTCGCCCGAGCCGCCGCCCCCGCCGCGGGTCAAGCAGGTGTTCCATCTCAATCCGTATGAAAAGGATTTCGGATACTCGCAGGCGGTTCTGATCGACAAAACGCTCTACATATCCGGTTCCGTTGCCGCCGATGAGAAGGGGCGCCTGGTGGCTCCCGGCGATATGGCGGGGCAGATGCGCGCGGCTTATTCGAACATTCGGCGTACCCTGGCAGCGCACGGCGCCGATTTCGCCGAGGTCGTCAAAGAAACGATCTATACGACCGATATGGACGCGCTTCTGAAAGCGTCGGATCTGCGCTTTGAGTACTATGACAAGGAGCAATTGCCCGTGACTTCCTGGGTGCAGGTGCAGCGCTTGGTGGATCCCGGATTTCTGGTTGAAATCGAAGTGGTCGCCGAGCTACCGTAACGCGTGATTCGCGCACACAGAAAAATGCGCGCAAGTTCAAGTATCCTAGCCGACTGGCGCTGATTCGCGCATCTAATGGGGTCCGATGTTGCGTAACGTGGTCGACAAGAAATTCGAGCGCCGGCTTGCGGGACTCTTGAATTCCGGCGAACGGGCTGTGCTGCGCGGCGGCCGGAAGGGGGTCGAGAAGGAATCCCTGCGGGTGTTGCCGGGCGGCGAGATAACCCATTCGCCCCATCCATTCGCGCTCGGGGCGGCGCTCACGAACGAGCACATCACGACGGATTTTTCCGAATCCCTCATCGAGCTGGTGACCCCGCCGTTTCTCGAAACGTGGGAATTGCTGCAGTATCTGTGCGACATCCACCAATTCGTCTATCGACACCTCGGCGACGAATTGCTGTGGTCGACGAGCATGCCTGCGGCAATCGAAAGCGACGCCCGCATCCCGCTGGCGCAGTTCGGCACGTCGAATGTGGGCCGCATGAAGACGATTTACCGTCACGGCTTGGGCATCCGGTACGGACGCATCATGCAGGCGATATCCGGCGTACATTTCAACTATTCGTTCTCGTCGCAACTCTGGGGCGTGCTCGAACACGTGAACCAATCCAGCCAGTCGCGGCAGGATTTCGTTTCGGCGGAATACTTTGGACTGCTGCGAAACTATCGGCGATACGGCTGGCTCGTCCTGTACCTGTTCGGGACTTCGCCGGCGGTATCGAAAAGCTTCTTTGCCGGCCGGTCGACCGACCTTCAGTCCCTGGACCGCGATACGGTGTACGAGCCTTACGGAACGTCGCTGCGCATGAGCGACATCGGTTATCGCAACAAAAACCAGGCCACCGTCAGTGTGTCGGTGAATAGTCTGGACGAATACGTCCGCGATCTGTCGCGCGCCATCGGTACGCCCTATCCGCCCTACGAAAAGCTCGGCGTCAAGGTCGACGGCGAATACCGACAGCTCAATGCCAACATCCTGCAGATCGAGAACGAGTACTACAGTTACATCAGGCCGAAACGCATCGCACGATCGGGCGAGCGGCCGACCAAGGCGCTGCAGCGCGCAGGCGTCGAGTACGTCGAAGTGCGCGCATTGGATGTCAGCGCATTCGATCCCGTCGGCGTCAACCAGAACAAACTGCGCTTTTTGGAGGCGTTTCTCGCGCTGTGTCTGCTGCGAGAGAGCGAGCCGATAAGCCGCGGTGAACAGGAAGCCCTGGACACGAACCACCTGAAGGTCGCGCGTCGCGGCCGCGAGCCGGGCCTGACTTTGAACCGCGAAGGCCGAAGCTTTCCCATGATCGAGTGGGCGCGCGAACTGCTCGACGCCATGCAAGGTCTGTGTGAGATGCTGGATCATGGCGAAGCCGCGCGCCCGTACGCCGCGGCGCTGGAGCAGCAACGCGCGAAACTCGATGACGTCGAGCGCACACCGTCGGCGCGTTTGCTCGCCGAAATGCGCCAAAGCGGCGAATCTTTCTTCGAGCTTGCGCGGCGCATGTCGAAGCTGCACAAGGACTACTTTCTGGGACTCTATCCGCCCAATGAGCGCCGTCTGGGAGAATTTGCTTCCGCAGCGCAAGAATCGCATGAGGCACAAGCGCGGATCGAAGCATCCGATAAAATCGACTTCGATACCTATCTCGCCGAGTATCTCGCCGACTGAGCGGCTGCGGCTGCGGCTGCGGCTGCGGCTGCGACGCGACGGCGGTTGTGGCTGCGGCGGCGACGGCTGCTTGGGGTGACCGCTTGCTGCGCCGCGACTACGGGCGCGGCGCATGCGCAAGGCGGCAAAGGGTTGACATAATCGAGCCAGCCGTTTTTTTGAGAACGTGTGCCGTAGGTCGTTGAGTCCTATGGGCAGCGTCGGGTACCGTGCGCCGATGATCGTAGCCAACCGATTTACCGTCGAGGATTTCCCCGACTTGCCGCATTCGCGTCAATTGAAAGCGGGCTTTCCGTGGCTTACCTTCGATGCCGAACTCGAACCCGAATTCAGACAAACCAACCTCGACGAGAATCTCGGCCACATCCGCGTCAACCTCGCCCTGGCGATCGTGATTACCCTGGCGTTTTCGGGGGTGGAGTCCGCGGTGCTGGGCCCGGCCCTGAACCGCGTTGCCGGGATGATCCACATGCTGGTGATCGTTCCCGTACTGCTCCTTGGCCTCGGCGCAAGCTTCTCCTTGCGTCGTCATCGCATTTATCCGCCCCTGGCGTTGGCCGCCGGGATCGTGCTCGGCTTGAGCGTGGTTGCCATTCAGCTCATCGCATCGCTCGACGGAGTTTCCAGCCTGTTTCCTTGTCTGTTGCTGACGAGCATTTTTATGTATTTCATGGGCGGCCTGATTTTCTACCATGCCCTCGCCGCGAATCTGCTGGTGGCGTTCGTCTACCTCGGCACCGGTTGCGCGCTACAGCTGTCCGGGGGCGATTTCGGATACGATGCGATGGCCATCGTCGCGCTCAATATATTCTGCGCTTCTGTGGTCTACATGCACGAGAAGACCAGCCGCATGCGCTTTCTCGAGGCGGGGCTGATGCGGGAGATGGTCGCCCGCGACGGCCTCACCGGGATTCAGAATCGGCGCATGTTCGACCAGCACATCCACAACGCGTGGGACCAGGCGGTACGCGACGGCGAGCGCATCGCCGTGCTGCTGGCCGACATCGACTGCTTCAAGGACTACAACGATCGTTACGGGCATCAGGCAGGCGACGAGTGCCTGCGCGCGGTCGCCATTTCCCTGAATCAGTGCGCACGCCGGCCCTTGGATTGCGTGGCGCGCTATGGCGGCGAGGAATTTGCCGTCGTGCTGTTCGAGGCCAGCCGCGAGTATGTGGCGGAGGTGTCGACGCGCATTCAGCGATCCGTCGCGGAGCTGAACATTCCTCACGAGGCTTCCCGGGTGGCCGGCCGGTTGACCGTCAGCATCGGCGCGGCGCTGATCCTACCCAGCCCAAACCGGACTCCGGAAGGACTGATCCAGCTTGCCGATGAGGCGCTGTACAGCGCCAAGGAGCAAGGCCGCAACCGCGTCGTCGTGATGGAGGCTGAGTATCAGAATCTGCGCACGGGGCGGTTCGAGAAACGCCGCGGCCTGCGGGCCGGCTGAAGTCACGCGCTGCGGTAGATGTGTATCTGCGCCTCGCCGCCGGCTTTGCGGCTGGCGCGGAACATTCCCTCGGAATTGAATTCCATGGCGATTTCGCCCTGGCTGTCGATGGCGATAACGCCGCCTTCGCCGTGCAGAGAGGGCAGTTCCTCGAAGACGACTTCTCCTACGGCCTGGGCGAGCGTGCGCCCTCCATAGCGCATGCGCGCACCGACATCGTGGGCGACCGCCGCCCGGATGAATACCTCGCCGTGGCCCGTGGCCGAGACGGCGCATGAGCGGTTGTCGGCATACGTTCCGGCGCCGATGATCGGCGAGTCGCCGATGCGGTTGAAACGCTTGCCCGTCATCCCTCCGGTCGAGGTCGCCGCCGCCACGTTGCCTCGAACGTCCAGCGCCACCGCGCCGACCGTGCCGACATGGGAGATCGTCAATGCCGACAGCTCGGTATCGCCGCCGCGGATTCGCTCGAGTTGTTTCCAGCGCGCGGCAGTAAAAAAGTAACTGCGCGGAACGAACTCGAAACCGCGAGTCAGGGCAAACTCCTCCGCGCCGGCTCCGCTCAGCAGTACGTACGGCGAGTGTTCCATCACGGCTCGCGCCAGCTCGATCGGATTCCTGATGTGCGTTACGCCGCAAACTGCGCCGGCTTGCAGTGACCCGCCGTCCATGATGGAGGCATCGAGTTCATTATTTCCATCGAGGGTGAACACTGCGCCGTGCCCGGCATTGAATGACGGGTCATTCTCGAGCAGGACGACGGCCCGCGTCACTGCATCCATGCTCGTGCCGCCGCTCTCCAGTACGGCGTAGCCGGCCGCAAGCGCGGTGGCGAGGCCGGCACGGTAGCGTTGCTCCCGTTCGACGCTCATGTCCGACTGCGGCAAGCTGCCCGCGCCGCCGTGAAGTGCCAATCCGAACATCTCTTTCCTCTGGTCGATGGATCGTCGCAAGGCTATCATCATTCGCAGATGAATCCATTTCCCAAGACGGGCGCAATCAAGAGCCTCCTGATCGCAAATCGAGGCGAGATCGCTATTCGCGTGATGCGAGCCGCAGCCGAACTCGGTCTGCGTACCGTCGCGATCCACTCTCGGGAAGACCGCTTCTCGCTGCATCGGACGAAGGCCGACGAGAGCTACTTGGTGGGCGATGGCAAAGGGCCGATCGAAGCCTATCTCGACATAGAGGACATCATCCGGATCGCAGGCGAGGCACGCGTCGATGCCATCCATCCGGGCTACGGGTTCTTGTCCGAAAGTCCCGAATTCGCAGATAGTTGCGCCGCCGCGAACATCATTTTTGTCGGTCCGCTGCCCGACACCATGCGCCGTCTTGGCAACAAGGTCGAGGCGCGCAATTTGGCGGCCGCTGCGGGCGTCGCGGTGATGCCCGCCACACCCCCGCTGCCGGCCGATAGTGCCGAAGTTCTGGCGATGGCGCACGCCGTCGGCTTTCCTGTGATGCTCAAGGCTAGTTGGGGCGGCGGCGGCCGGGGCATGCGCATCGTCGAGAATGATCGGGATCTGATCGAGACGGTGGCCGCGGCCCGGCGAGAGGCGAAAGCGGCGTTCGGCAAGGACGAGGTGTATCTCGAAAAGTTGATCCGGCGCGCGCGCCATGTGGAGGTGCAGATCCTGGGTGATGCGCACGGCAACTTGGTGCACCTGTTCGAACGCGATTGCACCGTGCAGCGGCGCAACCAAAAGGTGGTGGAACGTGCGCCGGCGGCGTTTCTCAGCGACGCGCAGCGCAGCGAATTGTGCGACGCGGCCCTGAAGATCGGCCGAGCGGTCGGCTATCGAGCGGCGGGAACGGTCGAATTTCTGCAGGACGAAGCAACCGGCAAGTTCTATTTCATCGAGGTCAACCCGCGTATCCAGGTCGAGCATACCGTGACCGAATGCGTCACCGGCATCGATCTCGTGAAGGCGCAGATCAGGATCGCTGCAGGGGCGCGGATTGGCACGCCGGAAAGCGGCGTGCCGCGACAGGAAGACATCCACGTAACGGCACACGCTTTGCAGTGCCGGGTCACGACCGAGGATCCGGAAAATAATTTCGTACCCGACTATGGGCGAATAACGGCCTATCGAAGTCCCGCCGGCTTCGGAATCCGTCTCGACGCCGGTACTGCCTACGCGGGAGCGATCATCACCCGGTTCTACGACTCACTGCTGGTGAAGGTCACGGCGTGGTCGCCGACACCGGAGGAGACCATCGCGCGCATGCACCGGGCCCTCTGGGAATTCCGCATCCGTGGCGTCGTCACGAATCTGCGCTTTCTCGACCAGCTCATCATGCATCCGCGCTTCGCGACGGCCGATTACACGACCAAGTTCATCGACCAAACCCCTGATCTGTTTCGTATTCCACGCAAGCGCGATCGTGCAACGAGACTGCTGAGTTTCATCGGGGACGTGATCGTCAACGGCAATCCGGAGGTCAGCGGCAGGGCGAAGCCCCAATCCGCGGTATTTCCGCGTCCGCCGCGCATGGTGCTCGGTGCCGTGCCCGAGCCCGGCACGAAACAGCGACTCGACGCTCTCGGGCCCGACAAATTCGCGGCATGGATGCTCGCCGAAAAGCGCGTTCTCATCACGGATACGAGCATGCGGGACGCGCATCAATCACTGTTGGCGACGCGCTTCCGGACTCACGATCTGGCGCTGATCGCGCCGTATTATGCGGCGCTGTTGCCGCAATTGTTTTCGGTGGAATGCTGGGGCGGCGCGACTTTCGACGTGGCGCTGCGATTTCTGAAGGAAGATCCCTGGGCGCGCCTTGCCGACCTGCGCCGCGGCATGCCCAACCTGCTGCTGCAGATGCTGCTGCGCTCGGCGAACGCCGTCGGCTATACCAACTATCCGGATAACGTGGTGCGCCATTTCGTGACGCAGGCGGCAGGCGCCGGTATCGACGTGTTCCGCGTATTCGACTGCCTGAACTGGTCCGAGAACATGAAGGTGGCGATAGAAGCCGTCAGGGCTACTGGACGCCTGTGCGAAGCGGCGATCTGCTACACGGGCAATCTGTCGAATCCGCGCGAAACCAAGTACGACCTGCAGTACTACCTGAAGCTCGCCAAGGAATTGAAGGCGATGGGTGCGCACGTGCTCGCCATCAAGGACATGGCCGGACTGTGCCAGCCGCGGGCCGCCGCGACGCTCGTCAAGGCGCTCAAGGAAGAGGTGGGCCTACCCATCCATTTCCATACGCATGACACCAGCGGCATCGCCGCAGCGAGCGTGCTAGCCGCCATCGACGCCGGTGCGGATGCGGTCGACGGTGCCATCGACGCGCTGTCGGGACTGACCTCACAGCCGAACCTCGGGTCGATCGTCGAGGCCTTGCGCTTCGGACCGCGCGACACCCTGCTGGATCCGGAGAAACTGCGCAGCATCTCCGCCTATTGGGAACAGGTGAGGCGCGGCTACGTGGCGTTCGAGAGCGACATTCGCGCGGGCGCGTCCGAGGTCTACGTGCATGGCATGCCGGGCGGCCAATACACGAATTTGCGTGAGCAAGCCCGATCGCTGGGCATCGACGAGCTTCGTTGGCCAGAAGTGGCGAACGCCTACGCGCAGGTCAACGACATGTTCGGTGACATCATCAAGGTCACTCCGACCTCCAAAGTGGTGGGCGACATGGCGATCACGATGGTTACCAGCGGCTTGACGCGTGAGGCGGTGCTCGATCCCGCCGTGGAAATAGCATTTCCCGAATCCGTGGTGCAGCTGTTTCGCGGCGATCTAGGGCAGCCTATCGGCGGTTTTCCGGCGGGTTTGCAGAAAAAGGTGCTCGGCGGGCAACCGGCGCTCGACCGTCGGCCGGGCGAATTGCTGCCCGCTGCGGATCTGCAAGCGGAAAGGGCAGTGGCCGAGGCAAAAGTCGGCCGCGCCATCAGCGAGAACGAATTCGCTTCGTATCTCATGTATCCCCAGGTGTTTGCGGACTACGCTGCCGATCGTGCTGCATTCGGCGACGTGAGTACGCTACCGACCGCCGTGTTCTTCTATGGCATGCAATCCGGCGAAGAGATCAACATCGATCTGGAGCGCGGCAAGACCTTGATCGTGAGGTTCATCACCACCAGCGATGCCAACGAGGACGGCACGAGAACCGTTTTCTTCGAATTGAATGGGCAACCGCGTCCGATTCGGGTGGCTGATCGAAACCAGGTAGCCAAGCGGCCGGCGCAGAGAAAGGCCGAGGCCGGCAATCCCAACCATGTGGGGGCTCCCATGCCGGGTACCATTGCTACGGTTCCCGTGCACGTCGGACAATCGCTGGTGCGCGGCGATGTACTGCTGACGCTCGAGGCCATGAAAATGGAAACGACCGTGCGTGCCGAGCGCGACGGCGTCATCGAGGAGATCCTCGCAAGGCCAGGGCTGCAGGTCGATGCAAAGGACTTGCTGGTCGTCTTCGAGTGAGCTGAGCGCGCCCTGAGCTGAGCGCGCCGCGAGTGAGCCGAGCGCGCCGCGACTGAGCTGAGCGCGCCGCCTTGGCGCCCTCAGTCGGCCTGCTTGCTCGGCACGAGGACTTCCAGGCCACTCAAATCCACGGTGATATGCACCTGGCAGCTCAGGCGGCTATTGCCGCGCGGCTCCCAGGCGGTTTCCAGCATGCCCAGCTCCATTTCCTCGGGTGGGGGGAGCTTGGCAAGCCACGAAGGCTCGACGTACACGTGGCAAGTTGCGCACGCGCAGGCTCCGCCACACTGGGCGATCACGCCTGGCACGCCATCTTGGCGGGCGGCTTCCATGAGGGTGATGCCCACGGGGGCCTCGATCTCGCGGCGCGCTCCGTCCGGTTGCACGAAGACGATCCTCGGCACTAAACCGCTTCTTTGAGCGCTACCTGGGGGTCCGCCAGTTTGTCGATATTCGGGCGGGCGCGGTCGGCGATCAGCTTGCGGGCGGCCATGTAGTCCTTGGAATGGTTGATGGCTTCCACCGCCAGGAGTTCACCGCCTTTCAGATAGCAGACCGTGAAACTGCGGGAGGCGGGATCGCCCCGGGTGACCTGCTGGTCATGCCCCTGTGAGAGCCCGACGATCAGCAGTTTATTGTCAAATTGATCCGACCAGAACCACGGCACACGGTCGTGGACGGTGGGCCGCTCCAGCATGTTGAGGGCAGCCGTCTTGGCTTGCTCGAACGCGTTATCCACCGATTCCAGCCGCACCCGCATTTCGAACCGAAGCGACGGATGATAGGTGCAGTCGCCCGCGGCATAGATTGCAGGATCGCTAGTGCGGCAATACTCGTCGACGAAGATGCCATTCTCGCATTTGAGCCCGGCCTCGCCGGCGAGCTGCATGTTGGCCACCGCGCCTACGCCGACAACCAGCAGATCCGCTTCATAGGAGCTGCCGTCGGCGCAAACGACGCGCTCGACCTCCGCGCGCCCTTCCAGACGCACGACCCGGGTATTGCAGACGATCTTGACCCCTTGCGTGCGATGTTCGTGGGCAAAGTATTCCGACACATTCGAGGCAACGACCCGATTCATCACCCGATCCGCCATCTCGAGGACCGTGACGGCGCAGCCCATCTTGCGGGCGGTGGCGGCGGTCTCCAGGCCGATGTAGCCGCCGCCGATGATGACGGCTCGCGTCCCGGCCTTGAGGCGTTCCCGGATCTTCGGTACATCGGCGATGCTGCGCAGGTAATGCACCCCCGGCAAGTCGGCTCCCGGGCAGGTCAACCGGCGGGACACGGCCCCCAGGCACAGCAGAAGGCGGTCATAGACAATTTCCTCGCCGCTCGACAGCGCGACCCGCCGGGACGGGGCATCGAGGTGCGTCGCGCGGACACCCAGCTTCAGCTCGATGCGGTGCTCGTCATAGAACGACTGATGGCGAAACGGCAATCGCTCGGCGGAGAGCTCCCCGGAGAGGAATTTCTTAGACAGGGGCGGCCGTTGGTACGGCAGCTGCGGCTCGTCGCTCACCAGCGCGAGGCGCCCGGTGAAACCCTCGCGGCGCAGGGTGTCGATGGCCTGTGCGCCGGCCTGGCCGCCGCCGATGATGAGGATCGTCGAAATCATTGGCTTCCTCGGGCTGGTCAATGCGGCATTTTAGCGGACTGCGTCCGGCTAGTAACGCACATGGCCGTGCCGGTTGCGTAGAATAGTAATAGGATTGTCACGGTAACGTTCCGCGGAGTGTCGAATGAAATTGATCACTGCCATTATCAAACCCTTCAAGCTGGACGACGTTCGCGCGGCGCTCTCCGAAATTGGGGTGTCGGGCATGACGGTGACCGAGGTGAAGGGATTCGGCCGCCAGCGTGGCCATACGGAGCTGTATCGCGGAGCGGAATACGTCGTGGATTTTGTGCCGAAGACACGCATCGAAGTCGCCGTCAAGAACGATCTGGTCGATCAAGTCATGGAAGCGATAGTCGGAGCGTCCAAAACCGGCAAGGTTGGCGACGGCAAGATATTCGTCACGGATATCCTGCGCGTTCTGCGCATCCGCACGGGCGAGACCGATAACGCCGCACTGTAGCGGGCAGTACCACGGCGGTTAGGCAGCGCCGCGCGGCGCGCAGCCCGCGGCGCGCAGCCCACGGCGCGCAGGTCCCGGGTGCGCGCGTTGGCCCCTGGCGCGCAACCCCCGGAGCTCAGTCCTTTGCGGCCGCCTTGCGTCGCCGCGATATAAGCATCAGGAAGCCGATACATACCGCGAAGTTCAGTACCCACCACCCTAGTTGCCGGGCACTGTTCTTCTCCTCGGTATTGCCGGCGCGATCAGCGGTGACCCGGAGCGCGCCTTGCAGGTCCTCGCGGGCATTGCCCTGCACCACTTGAAATATCACCGCAGCCGACCCCGGCAGACTCAGGTCCTTGGTCTGCAGCGTGTAGCTGCCATCGGCTTCGGCCGTCGTGGGATGCACCACTCCGCGCAGCAGTACGGTCAGCGCGGCATCGCGCACCGGCGCGTTGTCCATCAGCCGGCTCAGGTGAATCGTCATCCGGTCGCCATGCACGATACCGACCGCCAGCAGGGTATTGGACCGCGCTTCGATCCGGGGGGGCGGCGGCTCGGCCGGGACGTCGGCCCGGGACGCCACGGTCGTCATGCAGAACCCCAGCAGCGCAAGCGCGTTGGCGCAAAGGAGCGCCAGGAGCCTCGTCAAAGCACCCAACCCCAGATTCCCAGCGCCGTGCCGGCAATGCTCGAGAGCACCCCGAGAACGGGGAAAAAGGTCTTACGCGCCAGGAAATACAGCGAGCACAGCACCAGCCCAAGTTCCAGCAGCCCTTCGCCGATATCGAAGCGCAGCGCGCGGCGCTCCTCGATCTTCTGTTCGACGTCCTTTGCTTGGGCCTCTTTCATGATGTCTTTGGCGTCGTCCGCGTACTTGTCGCGGGCGGCTTCGAGCTTGTGCGCGGTCGCATCGGCTTTTGCAGCGTCCGGCTGCAGCGTCCGCAACAAAGTGAGTGCCACGTCGTTGGTGTTCTCACGGATTTTCTTTGCCTGGTAGAAAGCCCACTGATCGTTCGATTCGGTGCGGTGAATGACCGCTTCGGTATGCGCGCGATGCGACGCGATGGTGACCACGGAAAGGAGAATGCCGACCACGCCGACCAGAATCCCGACGCGCCTCGTCAAGGGGTCCGCTGCGTGTTCCGGCGTGACTTCGATTTCAGGCATGACGGGAGTTTATCCTTTCACCAGGTGCAGACGCGGATTCGCGCGGGAAATACCCAGGACGCCGCTGCGCACCACCTCGACGATTTCACCGAACGCGGCGACGTTGGCGATGAATTCGCTGATTTCGGCCTCGGTGCTGGTGAGTTCCACGATGTAGCTCGATGGTTTCGCGGAGAGGATTTTGCCGCCGACCCCCCGCAATAGCGTATTGACGGCGTCCACATGTTCGGCAGCCATCTGCAGTTTGATGAGCAGCAACTCGCGCGCCAAATGGTCACCGCTGGTCATATCCTCGACCGCAACCACGTCGACCAATTTCAGCAATTGGGCGTTGATCTGAGAAATGACTTGATCCGACCCGATGGTCACCAGGGTGACGCGCGACACGGTGGGGTCGTTGGTCGGGGCGACCGACAGAGACTCGATATTGTAGCCGCGGGTGGAAATCAGCCCGGTTACCCGGGTGAGCGCCCCGGCTTCGTTTTGCAGGAGGATTGCTATGAGGTGTCGCATGGCGCAAAAGGATACGGGAGGGTGGCACTTGGGCGCCAGGGCCAGAACTGCTAGGCTTTGCGGGTGAAAGACCTATACGACATGCGCAATCATGGGACACACCCGCTGGCCGGCGCCATCATGACGGGTGCGGATATGCTCGTTCAAGTCCTGGCGGACGAGGGCGTCGATACGATTTTCGGCTACAGCGGCGGCGCGATCCTGCCGATCTACGATGCCGTATTTCGCTATAACGAGGAACATCAGTCCTCCATGCCCCTCATCGTCCCGGCGAACGAGCAAGGCGCCGGCTTCATGGCGGCCGGATTTGCGCGGGCCAGCGGCCGGGTCGGGGTTGCCCTGGTGACATCCGGCCCGGGAGCCACCAATACGGTCACGCCGGTGCGCGATAGCTTGGCGGACTCGATACCCATCGTGGTGATCTGCGGCCAGGTCCCCACCACGGCCATCGGCACCGACGCGTTTCAGGAGGCGCCGGTGCCGAGCATCATGGGGGCTGTCGCCAAACAC
>CBDDMJ010000003.1:0-137840 GCA_965231175.1 Acetobacteraceae bacterium
CGGCGGCGCAATATTCATTGGCGGGGTATTTCGTTGGATTGATGTTTGGACAGATGACGCAAGGGGCGTTGTCTGACCGGTTGGGCCGGCGGGTGCCGATGCTGGGTGGTCTGGCGTTGTATATATTGGCTTCGCTTGGCTGTGCGGTGGCGTGGGATAGTGCGGCTCTGGCGATTTTCAGGTTTCTGGCGGCCCTGGGGGCGTCTGCCTCGATTGTGATACCGCGCGCGATGGTGCGGGATCTTGCCGATGGCCATGAGGCGGCCAAAATGTTTTCCAAATTGATATTGGTGATGGGGGTAGCGCCGGTGGTGGCGCCGATGCTGGGGACGGCGGTGATGGCGGCGGCGGGGTGGCGTGCGATATTTCTGCTGGCGGCTGTCTATGGGACGGCGGCGATCTGGCTGGTCTGGCGATTCCTGCCGGATACGCTGCCGCCGGAGCGGCGCAGCTCGGTCGGCTTCGGGTCGGTGCTGCTGCGCTACGGCGAAATACTGGGCGAGCGCATGTTCATCAGCCATGCGCTGACGGCAGCCTTCACCATGTCCGCTTTGTTTGCTTACCTGGCAGCAACACCGCAGATTTTTATCGGCATCTATGGCTGGCGGCCGGCCGGTTATGCGTTGTTGTTCGGGGTCAATGCTTTCGTCTTTATCGGGTTTAACCAGTTGAATCCGTACCTGGTGCACCGGTTTGGCGTGGGGCGCGTCATCAGCACGGCGGTATTCGTGCTGTTTGCCGCCTGCCTCGCGCTGGCGCTGCTGGCCTGGCATCCGTTAGGGGCTTACGCGCTGGTGGCGGCGTTGCTGCTGTCTGAATTCGGCTTTGGGTTGATCCAGCCATGCGCGATGGTGGGCGCGCTGTCCCGGCATCAGGCTCATGCCGGCAGTGCGGCGGCTTTGCTGGGCACACTGCAATACAGCGGGGGGGCGGTGGCGTGTCTCACGGTCGGGGTGCTGGCGGACGGCTCGGCGCGGCCCATGGGTTTTACCATGCTGCTATGCGCCACGCTGGCGCTGCTTGCGGCGAGCTGGCGCCCCAGATTAATATTCACGATGAAAGAGGCCGCATGAGCAGTATTGTTGGGATTCCCGCCTGCACCAAATTCATCAGCGAGCATGTGCAGCACGCAACGCCGGCGCGCTACGGCGCCGCATTGATGGCGGCCGCCGATGCGTTGCCGTTGTTGATCCCGCCGGAGGGGGAGGCGATGCTGGCGGTGCTGGACCGGCTGGACGGCGTAATGTTCAACGGCAGCCCGAGCAATGTGGCGCCGCTGGCCTATGGCGCGGATTACGACGCGACGCCGGATTTTCATGACCCGGCCCGCGATGCCACCACCTTGCCGATGATCCGCGAAGTGTTGCGCCGGGGCATGCCGATGCTGTGCATCTGCCGCGGGATGCAGGAGCTGAACGTGGCACTTGGCGGCACGTTGTTTCAGGAGGTTCACGCGCTGCCAGGGCGGCTGGATCACCGCGCCGGGCCGGGGCCGCGCGAGCAGATGTTCCGGCTCAAACATCAGGTGGCTTTGAGCGGGCGGCTCGCGCAGATTTCGGGGGCTGAGGAGATTGCGGTCAATTCGTTGCATGGCCAGGGCATCGACCAGCTGGCGCCGGGTTTGGTGGTGGAGGCGGTGGCCCCGGATGGCACGATCGAGGCGGTGCGCGTGGCCGCGGCAACGGGTTTTGCCATCGCTGTGCAATGGCACCCGGAATGGGAGGTGCTGCATTTCCCGGACCGCGCCGCGCTGTTCGCGGCGTTCGGCAAAGCATGCGAAGATTACCGGAAGGATTTGCAACGGTCAGCTTGAAGGGAGCGAGGTCATGGACGTGCAGAGCATCGATGCGCAGTACCAGCAATTGCAGACGCAGGCGCAAGCCACCATCGAGGAGTTGAAGCAGCTGGCGGCCAAGTTGCAGGAAGCAGCCAAAGGCGGCAACCAGGATGCGCGCGAGTGGATGCTGGACCTGAAAGGCATCGCGCTGGCGATCCAGGCCGAGCAGAATCAGGTTTCAAATCTGCTGGGGGCGCTGCACGGGTTTGTCGAGGCCCAGCAGCACGCCATCATGGCGCTGCCGCCCGGCCCGGCTTCGGTACCTGCATCGCCCTGGGCGCAGCAACCGCAACCGCAGCAGCCACCGCCGGTGCCGCTGTACCCGCAAGGCAATTACCCGCCGCAACCGTATTATCCGCAGACAGGGTACCCGCAGCAGGGCGGGATTTTCGGGTCGTTTCTGAATTCCGGTTTCGGCCGCGCCATTGAAATGGGCGCCGGCTTTGGATTGGGCGAGGATTTGATCAATAAGATATTTTAAAGTTTCGGCATTCATTTAAACTTCAAATTTAATTAAATTTAATTTATACACGTTGAAATGATTGAACCCGGGCTGGCTCCGATATTTGTGCTGCTTAACCAGTCGTATTTGGCAACGCCAAATTGAATCCTTACGGGTTCATGCCGCACGGGTTTTGCTACGAGTGGCGTCCCGGCGTGCTATGGCTGCATATATTGTCCGATGTCGGCACGGCGCTGGCGTATTACGGGATCGGCTTTTTGCTGTTTTACTTCACCAGGCAGCGGCGCGGGTTGCCGTTTCAGTTGCTGCTACTGTTGTTCAGCGCTTTCATTTCACTGTGCGGCACCACGCATTTGCTGAGCGTCTGGGTACTATGGCATCCGGATTATTATGTCGAAGGGGCGGTCAAGGCGGTAACGGCAGTGGTTTCGATCGTGACGCTGGTGACGCTGACATATGTGTTGCCGCGTGGCCTGAAGGCCACGCAATCTTTGGAAACCCTGGTGACGGCGCAGAACCACCAGCTGGCCGCCGCCAACGCGGAACTCAGGTCGCAGATCGCGGTGCGTGAGAGCATCGAATCCGCACTGCGGCAGTCCCAGAAGATGGAAGCGATCGGCCAGCTGACCGGCGGCATCGCGCATGATTTCAACAATATGCTGCAGGCGATCGGCGGCAGTCTGGAAATGGTGCAGCGCCGGGCCGGGCAGGGGCGCAACGCCGATGCGGCGCAGCATATACAGAACGCCCGTACCACCGTGGAGCGGGCGGCGGCTTTGACCAACCGGCTGCTGGCCTTTGCGCGCCGTCAGCCCTTGCAGCCCCGGCCGATTCACCTTGATGAGCTGGTGCGGAACCTCGAGGAGCTGATCCGCAGCACGGTCAGTACCGCCAGCACGCGGGGTTCGGCGATCGATGTCGAACTGCGGCTGAACGATGGCGGCTGGCCGGTGCTGTGCGACCCCAACCAGCTGGAAAATGCGTTTCTGAATGTCGCGATCAATGCGCGGGATGCCATGCCGCAAGGCGGCCGGCTGATCATTGGCACCCGCCAGGCCGTGCTGCGCAAATGGGACCTCACTGGGCAGGAGGATCCGGCACCCGGGGATTATGTCGAGATCTCGATAGAAGATAACGGCATCGGCATGGACGAGGCCACGCAGCAGCGGGTTTTCGAACCGTTTTTCACGACCAAGCCGATCGGCCAAGGCACCGGCCTCGGGCTTTCACAAGTGTATGGTTTCGCCCGGCAATCCGGCGGCCTCGCAACCGTGCAGAGCCGCCACGGCGAAGGCACAGTGGTGCGGCTGTTTCTGAAGCGGGTCACCACCATGCCGGAAACCATGCCGGAAACCGCGCCGCCAACGCCGCCGCTGCCGCCGCTGCGGGCAGTGACCGGCGCCACGGTGTTGCTGGTGGAGGATGAAACAGTGGTCCGCAACATCACGGCAGATTACCTGCGCGAGCTTGGCTATAACGTATTGCCAGCCGAAGACGCACAGACCGCATTGGAGCTGGCGCGCCACGCCGCCGTGCTGCACCTGCTGGTGACCGATGTCGGCCTGCCGAACGGCCTGAACGGCCGCCAACTGGCTGAAGCCGTGCGCGAAACCATGCCAGACCTGCCAGTGCTGTTCATCACCGGCTATGCCGGGGCCGCCACACTGGCCGAACTGGAACCTGGCATGCGCCTGTTCGCCAAACCCTTCAGACTGCCAGCCATCGCCGCCGAAGTGGCGGCAATCCTGGAAACCGTTAAGGATAAGGTTTGAGTTAGGAAGCAAAAAACTTTTATGAGTCTAGGCCATTGGTGTTCGGTGCGCTGGCCGGCTAACGCCTCGGTCCGGACTCACAAAAGTTTTTGGTGCAGCTTTTTTCAAAAAGCTGCTGCTTACTTAAAGCTCAGTTCCCATCCCCAAGACAGATGCCAAGACCGCGGGCGGTGGTGATCAGGCTGCCGTTGATATCGACGGCGTTGTAGGCTTCGATGGCGTCTTGCAGCGGCACGTCGATGACGGTGCGGTTCCACCAGGCCACCATGCGGTCGGATTTGCCTTCTGCCAACGCGTCCACCGCGGCCACGCCGAGGGTGGAGCCGAGCAGGCGGTCGGTGGCGCTGGGTTCGGCGCCGCGTTGCACATGGCCGAGCACGGTGACGCGGATATCCGCACCCGTGAGCGGGGTGAGCTGATGGGAAAGGTAGTCGCCGATGCCGCTATAGCGGGTGACGCCGGTGGCTTCGGTGACGGTATAGGCATCGCCGGATTCGGTTTTCACGGCTTCGGCGACGATGATGAGGGCAAAGTTGCGATGCGCCTGTTCGCGGAGCTTGCGGATATGGGCTTCGATATGGGCGAGCCGGTAGGGGATTTCCGGGATCAGGATGACATCCGCCCCGCCGGTGATGCCGGCGGCCAGCGCGATATGCCCGGCATCGCGGCCCATTACTTCGAGGATCATGATGCGGTGGTGGCTGGCGGCAGTAGGGGCCAGGCGGTCCAAAGCCTCGGCGGCGATGGCGACGGCGGTGTCGTAGCCGATGCTGCGTTCGGTGAGGCCGATATCATTGTCGATGGTCTTCGGAATGCCGATGAATTTAATGCCGCCCTGCTGGGTGAGCCGGCGCAAAATGCGCATCGAGCCATCGCCGCCGATGCCGATCAAAGCATCGAGCTTGAGCTGGCGGAAGCCCTCGATAATCTCGCCCGAGCGGTCGATCAGGCTGCCATCAGGCTGCGGATAAGCGAAAGGGTCGCCCTTATTGGTGGTGCCGAGTATGGTACCACCAAGACGCAGCATATGACTGCCAGTATGCTCAAGGCCAAGACTAATGGCGTCAACCGGCCGGGCAGCCAGGCCATGAGTGCCCTCCCGTATGCCAGTAACACCCCAGCCATAACCCTGCACGGCGCGGGCAGTGACAGCGCGGATAACAGCGTTAAGCCCGGCACAGTCGCCGCCGCTGGTGAGAATGCCGATATGTTTGATCATGAGAACCCTTGGTTTGGAGCAATCAACAAACCGTAGCGGATAATGGAAAGCAAGCAGCAGCTTTTTGAAAAAAGCTGCGCAAAAACTTTTATGAGTCTGGGGCTGGGGCGGAGCGGCCAAAGTTCCGTACGCAAAGCGTATGGAATGCCGCGGAGGGTTTGGCGATATAACGCCTCAAGGGGCAGTATGATTTATGCTGGTTCGGAGACGCTGTCCGCATCGCACCCCATGCCCAGCATGGCAAAAGTTTTTTGGTGCAGCTTTTTTTCAAAAAAGCTGCTGCTTTCCTAAAGCAGTTCAGTAATTGCTTGTTCGATAATTGTGGTTTCGGCGGGGAAGCGGTCGGGGGCGCCGGCGCAATGGCCGTAGGGGGAGTGCAGGATGCGCAGTTCGGCCCCGGGGATGGCGGCGGCTTCCAGGGCGGCTTCGGCGGCGGTGAAGTACATGTCGGTGTCGCATGGCATGACGATGGTACGGGCGGTGATGCGGGCAAGGGAGGCAAGGTTGAGGTCAGCGGTTTGCCAGGTATGGAGCATGGCCAGCAGATCGTCCTGGGTAATGATGCTGGGGTCGCCCTCCCAGGAGGTGAGGAAGGCGTCCTGGGTGGCGTAACCCAGGCTCCGGTACAGGGCGTCACGGTAGAATGCCGCCGAATAGGCCCAGCCGGCATAGGCGCGGCCGAAGGCGCGCAGGCCGGCTGTCTCGGTTTTGGCGGCGTGCAATATGCCGGCCATGCCATCCAGGAAAGCGTGATTCAGCGGCCAGCAGCTGGCGGTGCCGCAGACCGGCAACAGGGCGGCTACCAGCTCCGGATAGGTGGCGGCCCAGGCGTAAGACTGCATCGCGCCCATCGACCAGCCATGGACCAAGGCGATGCGGCGCACGCCGAGGGCGGCCAGCAGCGCGTGCTGCAATGCGATGTTGTCGGCGATGGTGGCGGGCGTGAAATCCGGCGTGTTGCTGGGGGACGAGGACTGGCCGTTGCCGAGCATATTGGGGATGACGATGAAGTATTTACCAGGGTCCAGGGCGCGGTGCGGGCCGATCATCGGTTCGTAGGACAGATGCGTGCCGGCGTAATAGGTTGGCAGCAGGATGCAGTTGTCGCCTGCGGCGTTGAGGCTGCCATGAGTCTGGTAGGCCAGGCGCCGGTTGGCGTGGTGAAACAGGTGCATCAGAAGAATTTCAGATAGCGCGTTTTTTCCCAGTCGGAAACATGATTTATGTACTGCCGCCATTCCTCGCGCTTGTAGCCGATCCAGGCGGTGTGCAGTGCCGGGCCGAACACGGCTTTGCTTAAGCGATCGGCGGCGAAGGCATCGACGGCTTCGGCGAGGGTCGCGGGAAGCTGTTTGATGCCGAGATCCGCCAGTTCGGCAGGGGTTTTCAAATACATGTTGTCGGTGTGCGGGTCGCCGGGGTCGAGATTTTCCAGGATGCCTTCGAGCCCGGCGGCCAGCACCATCGCCGCCGCCAGATACGGGTTGCAGGCGCTGTCGGCGGCGCGCAGCTCCACGCGGCCGCCGCCCAGCGGCACGCGCAACGTGTTGGTGCGGTTGTTGTTGCCGTAGCAGCACAATACCGGGGCCCAGGTGAAGCCCGAGGCACTGCCGTGTTTCAGCAGCCGCTTGTAGCTGTTCACAGTAGGGGCGACCACCGCGCAGATTGCCGGCAGGTGCCGCAGGATGCCGGCGATGAATTTATAGCCGAGGCCAGCAAGGCCGCAGCCGCGGGCGTCGTTTTGGTCCACGAACAAATTGGCGCCGGTGGTAAGGTCGTACAGCGACATGTTGAGATGCGCGCCGCTGCCGGCGCGGTCGCCATATGGCTTGGGCATGAAGCTCGCGAAGCCGCCATGCCTGCGGGCGATCTCATTGGCCATGACGCGGAAGAACACGTAGTTGTCGGCCATCGTCAGAGCGTCGAAATAGGAAAAATCGACCTCGAACTGGCCGATGCCGTCTTCATGGTCGAAGGAATACACATCCCAGCCGAGGCCGTTCATGGCACCGACCAGCTCGCCGAGCCAGCCCATATTGTCGAGCAGGCGGCTGGCGTCGTAGCAGGGTTTGTCGAGATGCGGGCGGGTGGAGAGCGGCGCGTAGCCGCCGTCCGGCGTGTCCTGCAACATGAAGAACTCGGCCTCCATGCCGAGATTCATGCCGTAGCCCAGGCTGGCAGCCTGTTCCAGCACGCGGCCGAGGATGTTGCGGCTGCCGGCTTCAAAAGGCTCGCCGCCGCACCACAGATCGCTGCTGAACCAGGCGATCTCCTGGTTCCACGGCAGGATTTTCCAGCTTCTGGGGTCGGGGCGCGCCGAGACCTCCTCATCGGAAACCTCCTGCGGCACGCCGTCATTGGCAGCACCGGTGAACAGCTCGGAGCCGGCCAGCATTTGCGCGTAATGGCCGATCGGGACCATCTTG
The DNA here is from genome assembly GCA_965231175.1 of Acetobacteraceae bacterium. Classification (GTDB taxonomy): domain Bacteria; phylum Pseudomonadota; class Alphaproteobacteria; order Acetobacterales; family Acetobacteraceae; genus Acidocella. Next base: position 7,718 of record CBDDMJ010000003.1, read on the forward strand.
GCCTTCGGCACGCCGTGCATGTCGACATAGCTCGCCAGCAGATATTTGACGCCGGCGCGCAGCAGCGCCTCAGGGTCGGCCGGGGTAGGCTGGATTCGGTTTGCCATTTTTCTCGCTCGCGTTTCAGGGAATATTCAGCGGGGATGTATCAAAGCCGGGCGATATTGCTCTAGCGCCCTTGGGTTTTCAGGATCGCATCGAGTCGCGGAAAGACGTGACGGGCGTTGAGTTCAAAAATCCTGTGCTTGTCCGCGTCGTCGAGCGCCAATGCATCTATATAACGCTTGGTGTCGTCGAAATAAAAGCCGGTTTCCGGATCGATGCCGCGAACAGCCCCCACCATTTCCGAACCGAACAGAATATTTTTTACCTCGATCACGCGGGCCAGCAGATCGATGCCGGGCTGGTGGTAAACGCAGGTATCAAAAAATACGTTTTGCATCACATGCTCGCGCAGGTTAGGGCGCTTCATCATATCCGCAAGCCCGCGGTAACGGCCCCAATGATAGGGAACCGCGCCCCCGCCATGTGGTATGATCAAGCGGAGCGAAGGAAACTCCTTGAACAGATCGCCCTCGATCAGCTGCATGAAGGCTGTGGTGTCGGCGGCGATATAATAGGCGCCGGTCGCGTGGAGGCAGGGGTTGCAGGAGCTGGAGACATGGATCATCGCCGGCACGTCCAGTTCCACCATCGCCTGGTAGAACGGATACCAGCTCTTATCGGTCAGTGGCGGTGCACTGAAGGCGCCACCTGATGGATCGGGGTTCAAATTGCAACCGATGAAACCAAGTTCGGTCACGCAACGCTGCAATTCGGCAATGGAATTGGCGATGGAAACGCCAGGAAACTGCGGCAGCTGGCATACCCCGGCAAAGTTTTCCGGGTACAGGCCGACCACGCGATGGATCAGATCATTATTGGCGCGGGCCCAATTCTGCGAGACTTGTTCATTGCCCTCATGCGGCGCCATCGCCGAGGCACGGGGCGAGAATATCGTTACATCCGCGCCGCGCTCGCGCTGCAGGCGCAGCTGGTTGGCTTCCACCGTTTCGCGAATTTCATCGTCGCTGATGGCATTTTGTACCGGGGCCGGCCCGGCAGCATCCTTCGCCCAGGCAAGCAGCCGTTTGCGAAAATCCTGATGCGCGGCGGGTGCTGTGGTATAATGACCGTGGCAATCGATGATCAGCATATTCACTTTCCGTTTTTGGCGGCTTCCTGTTGCCGGATGGCATCCAGAAATGCACCAGGCGCTTCAAGTGGCGCTTTATGTGGCAGGGCGTTTTTGAAACCTGCGGCCCAATCCTGCAATTCCGAGGTTGCCCGGCTCATACGCGGATCAAGACCGGCTTCTGCCACGGTACGAGCCGCCTCGCGCATTTCCTCCGCCCGCCTGGTCCCGTGCAGCACGGCACGCGAGATCATGTAGCGCGCTAGTTCGTCCCAATCCTGTCCCGGAAAGAAATCACTCAACGAGTTCAGCACCTCGCGCTCGACACCATAATGGCGGGCCGTCAACAGGGATTCCATCAACAATGCCTCCATTCCTTTTATGATCACCGACCGGCAAAGCTTCGTCGCCGAAGCCCGGCCAAGCTCGGTTCCATAAAATACCGCACCCGAAAATCCGATTTCCCTGGCCAGCGGCAAAAACGCCTCGGCATGCGGACCGCCGAGCAAAACCGGCGAGGCCAATCGCTTGTTGCCGATCGGCGACATGATGACAGCCTCGACATAGCGGCCGCCGGCAGCTTCGATAATCGCGGCGGCGGCAATTTTCTGTCCGGGTGAAGCGGAATTGACATCCATGAAATAGGTGCCCGGCCGGATCGCATCCGCGACACTTTCCGCTGCCGCCTGGTCCTGCGCGGCGGTGACAGCGCATATCACGAGGCCGGCAGGCGAGACCGCTTGCGCCGCCGTCTCCGGCCTGCCAACGGCAAAACGCGCCAGCGCCTGAGACGGCCCCGAATCCGGATCGGCAAATGCCAGATCCCAGGCGGTGAAGCCTGAACCCAGATCCGCGGCGAAAACCTGTCCAACCTCGCCAAAGCCCAGCAGGCAGATCATGGCCAAACCTCGTTTCTGAGATGAATTTCGCCTTTCATCAGCTTACGTATCCTGCGCATCAAGGCCGCGGGGACCGCCTTCATTTCAAAACTCTCCCGCCTTGCGAACGTATCTAAGTCCCTTTTCCGCGAGGCGCTCACGCATCTTATAAAGATCGAGCCCCAATACGCCGCTGGCCAGAATGTCGCGCTTGGCAGCTTCGTTCGCTTCGCGCGCCTTGGCTTTCGCCAGTACCGAGGCAGCTTCTGCCGCCGGCACCACCACCACGCCGTCATCGTCGGCGACAATGACGTCCCCTGGTGTTACCAACGCCCCCGCGCACACCACCGGCACGTTCACATTGGCGATCGTCTCTTTCACGGTACCCTGCGCATAGATCGCCTTCGACCAGACCGGAAAGCCCATTTCGGTCAATGTCAGCACATCGCGCACGCCGGCATTGATGATCAGACCCTTGACGCCGCGGGCCTGCAACGAGGTTGCCAACAGATCGCCAAAGTAACCGTCATCGCAGGGGCTGGTGGGGGTTACGACAAGAACATCCCCAGGCCGGCACTGCTCAACCGCAACGTGGATCATCCAGTTATCGCCGGGTGCCACCTCGCAGGTGACCGCCGGGCCGGAAATCTGCGCCGGGCGATAAATCGGGCGCATGTAAGGCGCCATCAACCCGCGGCGGCCCTGTGCTTCATGCACGGTCGCGACGCCAAATGCCCCCAAAGCCTCGGCCACAGCCGCCTCGGCGCGATCGATTTCTGTTACAACGATTGCCATGTGCCGTACTCCCAACCTGGACGGTATGCCGCCCGATCAACGTAATTGTTACATCGAGATAGGCCCAGGATGAATTTAAGGCCAATGCAAACATCGATCTGGATATAGATTTTTGCCTTAGCCTTTAATCGGTTTGCCTGGCTTCATAGAAGAGGTAATGTTAATTCAGAAGCATAAAAGTTTATCAAAGAGGCAATTGCTGTTCATAAGAAGCATAAAATTTAATCTTTAAGAATAATTAAGGCCAAAAATGCCGCTATTTCATGGGTTTTAGGCGCAAATGCAGTTTGGCACGGCGTTTGCTGGGCTATTGCTGTACATCCATCGGGCGGAGGCGACATGTCAGAGGCTACAGTAGAAATTTTCGACGAGGAAAATGATGCGAGCGGCCTGCGGCGCGAGATCGGCTGGACCCATGCGGTCTGGGTCGCCACCGGCGCCCCGGCGCTCGTGCTGTTCTCCATCGGCGCCATCGCCGCCACCGTCGGCTCGCCGTCCTGGATGGTGTGGATCGTCTCGGTCTGCATCGGCAGCCTGCAAATGTTCACCTATGCCGAGGTGTGCGGCATGTTCACCCATAAATCCGGCGGCACCGCCATCTCCGGCTCGATGGCCTGGCTCAAATACGGCAAGGTGTTTCCTGCCATCTCGGCCTGGACCTACTGGCTGGGCTGGACCCCGGTGATCGCCATCGGCACCTCGCTGGCCTCGGGCTATGTGCTGTCGGCCCTGTTCCCCGCCACCTCGGTCATCAATACCTGGAACCTGGTGCTGCTCAGCCTGCCCGGCGGCATCGCCCTGCAAATCAACGCCACCTTCTTCCTCAGCCTGTTCCTGGTACTGGTGTGTTTCTTCATCCAGAGCAAAGGCATCCTCTCGATCGCCCGCGTGCAAATGGTGTTCGCCATCTCCTCGCTGGTGCCGCTCGGGCTGATCGGCATCGTACCGCTGGTGACCGGTGACGTGCCGATAGCAAACTTCACGCCGTTCGTGCCGCTCGCGCATAATGCCGCCGGTGGGGTGATCCCCGGCAGCTGGAACATGGCCGGCATCACGCTGTTCGCCGCCGGGCTGTTCATCGCCGCCTGGTCCACCTACGGTCTTGAAACGGCGCTGGTGTACACAAGAGAATTCACCAATCCGAAAAAGGATACGGTGAAGGCGGCGATCGGCATCTCGCTGGTCTGCCTGTTCTTCTACTCGCTGGTGCCGCTGTCCTTCCAGGGCGCGCTCGGTCTCACCGGACTGCTGGACCCCGGCATCTACTCCGGCGCCGGCGTCGGTCTGGCGATGGCGCATATGGTCGGGCTCAAAGGCTTCGGTGTTGATATCGTCATCATCATGCTGCTGGCAACCTTGCTGCTGGCAGTGATGGCGGCAATCGCCGGCTCCGCCCGCACGCTGTTCCAGTCCTCCAAAGACGGCTTCCTGCCGAAATACCTGCAACAAACCAACAAGCACGGCACGCCAACCCGTGCCATGTGGACAGACCTCGCACTCAACATCGTCCTGCTGACCATGAACAACGACGTGTTCCTGCTGGCAGTCTCCAACGTCTGCTACATGACCTTCATCTTCATGAACCTGCAATCCGGCTGGATCCACCGCATGGACCGGCCCAGCTGGACCCGCCCCTTCAAAGCGCCAAGCTGGCTGCTGGCCATCGGCGCCGCCATGGGATTCTTCGACATGTTCCTGATCGGCATGGGCGCCCAGGCCTACGGCAACGGCGTCCTGGTCGGCGGCTTCCTGGTGGTGTTCACCATCATCCCGATCTTCCTGTACCGCCACTACATCACCGATAAAGGCAAATTCCCCGATGATTTCTCAGCCGACATCCAACCCGGCGGCCCCGTCACAGCCGTAACCTTCAAAGCCGGCTACCTGCCCTACATCGCCGTAGCCGCCGCCGCCGGCGCCGTCATCCTCGGACATTCGCTGGCGGTATACTAACAGGGAGGAAGCAAGCGCTTCTTTTTTTCAAAAAAAGAAGCGCTTGCTTCCTTACCTTTCTTTCCTAAACATCGTTGATCCCGGCGCGTTTGGCTTCCCACGCCCAGGCGTCGCGGCACATGTCGTCGACCATGCGGGTGGCGCGCCAGCCGAGCAGGGTGGCGGCGAGGCTGGGGTCGGCGTAGCAGCTGGCCACATCGCCGGCGCGGCGGGGGGCGTAGGCCAGGGGGATGCTGCGGCCGGTGACGCGTTCGAAGGCACCGACCAGGTCGAGCACGGAAATGCCGGTACCGGTACCGAGGTTGACGGTAATGGCGGCGTCGTTGGCGAGAATATGTTCCAGCGCCAGGGCGTGGGCTTCGGCAAGGTCCATGATGTGGATGTAGTCGCGCACGCCGGTGCCGTCCGGGGTGTCGTAATCCTGGCCGAACACGTTGAGCTGGGCGCGCTGGCCGGTGGCGACCTGGGTGACGTAGGGCATCAGGTTGGCGGGCACGCCGGTCGGGGTTTCGCCGATCATCGCCGAGGGGTGGGCGCCGACCGGGTTGAAGTAGCGCAGGTTGGCGCAGGCCAGCAGGACCCCGGTGCGCGCCAGGTCCGAGATCAAATCTTCCATCACCAGCTTGGTGCGGCCGTAGATGTTGGTGACGCGCAGGGGCGAGGATTCCGCGATCGGCAGTATTTCCGGCTCGCCATACACGGTGGCGGACGAGCTGAAGACGATGCGCCTGATGCCCGCCCCCTGCATCGCCTGCAACAGGCGGATCGTGCCGATGATGTTGCTGTCGTAATATTTCAGCGGGTCGGCCTCGCTCTCGCCCACCGCTTTCAACGCGGCGAAATGGATCACCGCATCGACCGGATGTGCCGCCAGTGCTGCCGCCATGGCGGCAGCGTCGCGGATATCCGCCTCGATCACCTCGAAACTGCGGCCGGTAAGCCGGCGCAGCCGGTCCGGCACATCGCGCTGCGAATTGCAGAAATTATCCAGCAAAACGACATCATGCCCGCGCTCGGTCAGCACGACAGCAGTATGCGAGGCAATATAACCGGCACCGCCGGTTAACAGAATACGGGACATGGATGCTCCTTCGAAGTCAGCAAGGAAGTACTGCTTTTTTGAAAAAAAGCAGCAAAAAACTTTTGCCCTGTTCGGGCATGGGCGCTGGCACTGACAACGCCTCCGGACCCGGCATAAAATTATGCCGGGTCATGGGCGTTATGCCGCCAACGCCCATGACCCAGACTCATAAAGTTTTTTTGCTTCTTTTTGTTCACAAAAAGAAGTGCTTCTTACCTTACCTTCGTAATCGCCCATTTCACTTGCTGCGGTCCGTCCTGATGTCCGGTCAGGACCACCTGTTCGGCGCGGCGGGCTTCGGTGCCGCCGAAATATACGCTTTCTTCGACGGTGATTTTGGCGCCGCCGGCGCGCAGGCGCCAGCCCTGGCCGGAGGGCAGGCGCAGCAGCACGGCTTCCTGGTCTTGCTGCAGGCTGGCGGTGACGTTGGGGTGCAGGTGAAAGCGGATGGTGAAGGGTTGTGGTTCGGCGGCTTCGATCAGGTCTTCGCCGCGCAGGTCTTCGCCGGATTCCGAAAGATAGAGCTGGCGGCGGTGGATGGCGCCGAACAATTTGTTCCAGCCGTCGTGGCTGGCTTCCAGCCATTGCGCGCCGGCGGCTTCCTGGCGATGGGCGCGCACGTTTTGCGGGCGGCGGCCGAGGCCGGCATCGCGCAGTTCGGATGAGGAAACATCGGCGATGGTCAGGGTGGAGTGGGCGGCGGTGGCGCGCAGGGCGTCGCGCCATTCAGTGCTGGCAGCGTTGGCAGCCCCGCAATTGACGATCAGCCGTTCCTTGCCGGCGGAGAATTCGAAGGCGAGGGTGCCGGCATGGGCGAGGCGGTCCAGGCCGGCGGGGGCGGGGGCGCCGGCGTCGACCAGCAGGACGGATTTGCCGCCGGCGAGGCGGTACAGGCCGCTGTCGGTGAGGCCGCCGGGGGTGCGGGGGGAGCGCCCGGCCTGGGACAGCACGAGGTCGATGAGATGGGGGGCGGCTTCGCGGCTGCCGTTGAAGAGCGCGAGGCCGCCATCGCCGTGGCGCAGCGCGCGCAGGGCCATGGCCATGCGTTCGATGGTGGCGGGCAGGGCGGGCGGGGCTTCGGCTTTAGCCGATTGCAGGAGGGCGCGGATTTCGGTGAGGTCTTGCAGGGCGGCGAGATGGGCGGCGGGGCTGCGTTCGATATGGCAGCCATCGGGGTAGATCTGGCGGGTGAGTTCCTGGCTGAGGAATTTAAGGGCGCGCGGCAGGTAGTCGGCGTGGTTCGGCAGGGCGGCGGCGGCGGCGATCAGGCCTTTCAGCGCGGTCAGGGCACGGCCGTCGCGTTCTTCGGTCGGCAGGCTGGCGGCCAGGGTGCGGGCATCGGCAACCAGGCGGCTCATCAGGCGCTGCCGGAAATCATCATCGGCGGAGGCCGCGAAGAAATCGTAATGGCCGAGCCAGGCGGCGAGGCGGGCGCCGGTGATATCGGCGCGCAGGGCCAGGGGGTCCGGGATGGCGGTGTCCAGGAACTCCGAGACCGACTGGCGGGCGCGGGAGCGCGCGGCGTCGGTGCCAAGGGCGCGCAGGTCGCGCAGCCAGGTAAAGCCGCCGGTATGGGCGCGCAGGGTGGCGGCACCGTTGGCGGCGGCGAACACGCCGGGCTGCAGCAGGCGGACCGCGCCGGCGTATTCGAGTTCGCCTTTCACCAGCCGTGCGCCGCGGCTGGGGTCGCCGGGCCAGGGGTCGCGCACCGCCAGTGCCGGGGCATCCGGGATGTTGACGCTGCGCAGGTTTTGCAGCCAGGCAAACCAGGAGCGGGCGCTGCGGGTGATGCTGCCCGGCTGGTTCATGTGCGGCCTGTCATCCGGCGCTGTCCGTCTGGGCTGCCGGGTATTGGGGTGGCGTACGCAGGGCCGCGATGGCGGCGGCGTAATCCGGAGCGGCGAAGATGGCGGTGCCGGCGATCAGCGTGTCGGCACCCATGGCAAGCACGGCGGGGGCGGTGGCCGCGGTGATGCCGCCATCCACCTGCAGGCGGATGTGGCGGCCGGAGCCATCGATCAGGCGGCGCAGCGCGGCGATTTTGGCGAGCTGGGAGGTGATGAAGCTCTGCCCGCCGAAGCCGGGATTGACGGTCATCACCAGGATCAAGTCGATCTGGTCGAGCACATGTTCGATCGCCTGGATCGGGGTGGCGGGGTTCAGCACCACGCCGGGGCTTTTGCCGAGGCTGCGGATGAGATGCAGGGTGCGATGCAGATGCGGGCCGGATTCCGGATGGACGCTGATGCGGTCGGCACCGGCCTCGGCGAAGGCGGCGATATAAGGGTCGGCCGGGGCGATCATCAGATGCACGTCCAGCGGCAGGGTGGTGAGCGGGCGCAAGGCGCGCACCACCAGCGGGCCAAAGCTGATATTCGGCACGAAATGCCCGTCCATGATGTCCAGATGCAGCCAATCCGCACCGGCCGCCTCGACCGCGCGGGCTTCGGCGCCGAGGCGCGTAAAGTCCGCGGCAAGCAGGCTGGGGGCGATAAGGATCGGATTCGGCGACACGGTCATGGGCGTCTTTGTAACCGGGGGGTGCGGCACTTCACAAGCGAGTTCAAGCCTTTACCACGCGGCTGATGAAAAATCCGTCGATGCCGCCGCGTTCGGCCCATAGTCCCGGATGGGTGCGGATGTCGCCGGCCGGGGTCAGGGCCAAAGCCAGGCCGGGCGGTGCTGCAAAGGGCGCGCGGATGAGGCCGAGGCGGCGGCAGGCGGCATCGATGCGGGCGGCACCTTCCTCGGGCTGCAGGGAGCACACGGCATAGATCAGCCGGCCGCCGGGGGCGAGGCGCGCCGCCGCGGCATCCAGCAGCTGGTCCTGGCGTTGGGTCAAAGTGGCAAGGTCGCGCGGTTTGCGCAGATGCGGCAGGTCCGGGTGGCGGCGGATGGTGCCGGTGGCGCTGCACGGGGCGTCCAGCAGTATGGCGGGGAAGGTCTGGCTGGCGGCCCAGGCGGCGGCGTCGGCCTGGATGACGCGGGCGGTCAGGCGCAGGCGGTGCAGATTGGCTTGCATGGTGGCAAGGCGGGCCGGGTCGCGGTCCAGCGCGGTCACGGCAGCACCGGCGGCGGCCAGTTGCGCGGTTTTGCCGCCGGGAGCGGCGCAAAGGTCGAGGACCGGCTCGTCGAGCTGCGGGTCGAGCAGGCGGGCGGGTAGGGCGGCGGCAGCATCCTGCACCCAGAAATCGCCGGCACCATAGCCCGGCAGGTCGATCACGGAGGTGCCGGCGGGGCAGCGGTAGGAGCCGGTGGGCAAAGCCTCGCCGCGCGGGATGAAGCCGGGCTTGGCGGTAAGGTCGAGCGGCGCTTCGGCCTGGTGCGCGGTGGCGATGGCGCGCGCCTCCTGCCCCCAGCTGGCCCACAGCCAGGGCGGCGTGTCGAGGCGCGGCATGTCGAGTTCGGTGAGAGCGGCGTGCCCGGCAGCGGCGATTTTGCGCAGCACCGCGTTGATAAGACCGGCAAAGGGCGCCAGTTTGCGGGATTTGGCGAGTTCGACGGCAGTGCCGACCGCGGCATGCGGCGGGGCTTGCAGGAACAGGCTGGCAGCCGCCCCCAGATACAGGATGTGGCGCACCGGCGGCGGCGGTTCTCGCTGCAGATAGGGTTCGATAACGGCGTCGAGCGTGCCGGTATGGCGCAGCACGGCAGCGGTGAGGCGATGCGCCGCAGCCTTGTCGCGCGGCGCGAGCTGCGGCAGGGCGTCGAGTGCGGCATCGAGCGAGAGGTGGCGGTTCAGCACCGCATCCAGCAACTGGAAGCCAGCCTCGCGCGTGGGGTCGGTCACCCGCGTCCTGATGACGAAGCGTGCAACGCGCAGTCTGAATCAGGCCGCATTTGTAAAGGGTTTATGGAGCTGTGGGGAATCGAACCCCAGACCTCGTCATTGCGAACGACGCGCTCTACCAACTGAGCTACAGCCCCATATCTCTGATGCCGGACAGGGTTCATCCGGCTGGCGGCTTCGCGCATCGGGACAGTCAAGTCAAGCGCGGACAGGCCCGCGGTTGCAGGAAAGCGGCGGCCTCGCTAGAGCAATATCCGATCACGTTGAATCGAAGATTCAACATGACCGGATGAAATTGCTCGCCAAAACCAAGCCAGAGCGTTTCCGATTGATCGAAAAACGCTCTGGGCAGGGGCGGCATTAGGAGCGGGGCGGCATATGTTGAGTGCGATTTTCTGGTTGGCGGGGCAGCTGATCCATCTTTATATTCTGGCCATCATCGCCGCCGTGGTCGTCAATCTTCTGGTGTCCTTCGGCGTGGTCGATCCGCGCAACCGCGCCGTATATTCCATCAACGATTTCCTGGTGCGGCTGACCGAGCCGTTTCTCGGCCGCATCCGGCGATTTCTGCCGGATCTCGGCGGCATCGACATCAGCCCGGTAATCGGCATTCTGCTGCTCGAAGCGGTGCAGATTTTACTGGCGCATATCTATATCGATCTCGTGATGGCGGGCATCAACTTCTAGGGAGCCTGCCTTGCTGAAGCTGATCGTCTCGATCGTCGCCGCCTCCCGGCGCCATGCCGTGGCTGTGTGTGCAGGTGCCGTGCTGTTGATGGTGCTGGGCCTCATCTATGCCGGACGGCATCTTTCCGTGGATACCGATACCGACCATTTGTTTGCGCCCAAACTGCCGTGGCGGCAGGCGCAGATCGCGGAATCCAGGGATTTTCCGCAATTCGACCGGCTGATCGTGGCAGTGGTGCGCGCCGCGACACCTGAGGAGGCAACGGCCACGGCGACGGCGCTGAACGCGGCGCTGCAAGCGGATAAAGTGAATTTCACCGATTCGAGCTATCCGGCAGCATCGCGGTTCTATGCACAGAACGGCCTGCTGCTGCTACCGGTGGACAGTCTGGCCAAGCTGCTCAATTCGATCGTGGCGGCACAGCCGTTTCTGGGGCAGCTGGCGGCAGACCCCTCGGCCCGCGGACTGTTCGGCGGCATCGCCCTGATCGCACAAGGGGTGCAATACGGCCAGGCCGATCTGACGCCTTATAATGCCGCCCTCAGCGGCGTGCAGAAGACCCTGCAGGCGGCCGCCGGTGGTCATGCCACGCCCTTGTCCTGGCAAGCGCTGCTCGGCGGCAATCTCAGCGGCAGCGATGCGGAATTCGTGCTGGCGCATCCTGTGCTGAACCAGGGCAGCCTGCAACCGGGCGGCGTGGCCACTGCCGCCCTGGTGCGCATCGCCGCCCAGCTGCCGGCGGTAAAGGCCGGCCGGGCGACGGTCGACTATACCGGGCAGATACCGCTTTCCGATGAGGAATTCGCCTCGCTGACACAGGGGCTGGTGGTGGGCGGCATCATCAGCGTGCTGCTGATTTCGCTCTGGCTGTATCTCGCGGTACGCAGCTGGCGGCTGATTGTGCCGATCCTCGCAACCCTGATCCTCGGCCTCGCCCTCACCATCAGCTACGCCGCCCTGGCCATCGGCACGATGAACCTGATCTCGGTGGCATTCGCCATTTTGTTCATTGGCCTCGCGGTGGATTTCGCCATCCAGTTTTGCGTGCGGCTGCGCGATGTGCAGCAGAAAATCTCCATTCTGGGCCCGGCGATCGACCAGACGGCGCGCGAGGCGGGCGGACAGATCGCGCTGGCGGCGGCGGCCACCGCCAGCGGCTTCCTGGCGTTTGCCCCGACCTCCTTTATCGGCGTGGCGGAGCTTGGCATGATCGCCGGCGCCGGCATGGGCATCGCCTTCGTTTGTACCATCACCTTCCTGCCGGCGCTGCTGATGCTGCTGCGCCCGCGGCCCGTCCCCACCACCATCGGTCTGCCCTACGGGCCGCAGGGCGACCGGTTCCTGCATCGTCATTATCATTTTGCGCTGACGGTGTTCGCGGCCCTGGCCGCCCTCGGCGTGGTCTCGGCGCTGACGGTGCGGTTCGACGCCAACCCGCTGCATACCAAGGACCCGCATTCGGAGAGCATGCAAACGCTGAGCCGCCTGCTGACGGACCCGGCGACCAACCCGTTCTATGCCGATGCGCTGGCGCCCGATCTGGCGGCGGCCAAGGTTCTGGCACAGCGGCTGGCCGCTTTGCCGGAAGTGGCGGAGGTGATCTCCGGCGCCACCTTCGTGCCGGATCATCAGACAACCAAACTGGCGATGATCCGCCAGGCGCAGACCATACTGGCGCCGACCCTGGATGCTAACAGCATCATCCAGTCCGGCGGCGGCGTGCATGTCACGGCGCGCGATATCCGGCTCTCGATGGCAATGGCGCGCCAGGCGATCATGCAGGCGAGGTCAGGGCTGCCGGCAAATTCGCCGCTGCTCGGCATCGCCGCGGCGATGGATCAGCTTTCGCATGAGCCGGACGCAAGAATCATGGCGATGAACGCCGCGGTGGCGCGCTTCCTGCCGGCCGAGCTGGGGCAGCTGACCACCAGCCTGTCGCCGCGGCTCATCACGCAGAAAAACCTGCCGCCGGATATCGCGCGCGACTGGTTCCTGCCGGACGGGCAGGTGCGCGTGCAGGCGCTGCCGACCGCTGCGGCCCAGACCACGCCGGGCTTGAAAAAATTCGCCCGGGCGGTGCTGACAGTGGCACCCAATGCCGGCGGCCCGGCGATTTCCACAATCGCCACCGCCGGCACGATCCTGGTTTCGTTCCGCCAGGCGGCGATTTTGGCCACCATCGCCATCGCCTTCATATTGCTGATCGTGTTCCGCAATCTGCGCGATACCGCGCTGGTGCTGGCAACCCTGGCGCTGTCAGCGCTGATGACCGCGATATTCGCGAAAATGGCCGGGCTGTCCATCAACTATGCGAACATCATCGCGCTGCCGCTGCTGCTCGGGGTGGGGGTGTCGTTCAACGTGTATTTCGTAATGAACTGGCGCGCCGGGATGCATGATTTCCTGTCCTCGGCGACCGCCCATGCCGTGCTGTTCTCGGCCCTCACCACCGGCACCGCGTTCGGCACGCTGGCAGCCTCGCACGACCGCGGCACCGCCAGCATGGGGGTGCTGCTGCTGCTGAGCCTGCTGGCAGTGCTGATCGCCACCTTCCTGTTTCTGCCGGCCTTGCTGTATGCGCTGAATGCGCGCCGGGATGCCCCTTACAATGCTGGAAAAACGTAGCCTTAGCCTCTCCGGGCACCGCACCAGCATCGCCCTGGAACCGGCATTCTGGGCGGCGCTGCAAACCCTGGCAGACGCGCAAGGCCAGACACTAACACAACTAATCACAGCAGTGGATGCCGCGCGGGCGCCGGGCGAGCTGCTGGCCTCGGCCTTGCGCGTTTATGCGTTGCTGAACGATCGGTCCGAAAGAAGTAAGTAGCAGCTTTTTTGAAAAAAAGCTGCACAAAAAACTTTTGCCAGTCAGGGCTATGGGCTGTTTCAGCTGAACGCCAAATCCGCCGGATGCAGGTGGTGGGCGCGACAGGGATTGAACCTGTGACCCCCACCATGTCAAGGTGGTGCTCTACCGCTGCGCTACGCGCCCAAACCGTGGCGGTGTTTAGCCCTGGCGTGCGAAGCAGGCAAGCCCGTCCAACGAAAACCCAACCGACACTTGAGCCGGGAGTTTCCAAACACCAACGGCCCAAATTAACAAAAGTCTTTTTGCTTCTTTTTCTTCAGAAAAGGAAGCGCTTCCTACAACCGACTTTTACAAATCCTCGACCAGTTCAACGCCGGCGATCTGTTTCATTTCCTGTGACAGGCGCGGGGAGACGTTGAAGCCGCCGGGCAGCACCACGTCCAGATCCTGCTCCAGGCCAAGCAAAGGTTTCAGCGTAACGCGGCCGCGGCCTTTGCCTTCACGTTCCAGCAAGGCGCGGATATGCGACACCGCCGCGGTGCTATCGAGCCAGACACGCAGCGAGGCACCGGCTTTGGCGGCGGCCTCATCCAGCAGCATGATGTCCTGCGCGGTGATGCGCAGGCTCTCGTTTTCCAGCTTGAGGTCGGCGGTGACGAGCAGGGCGGTGCCTTCGCTCAGCAATTCGCGATGGCGGTTCAGCACCTCGGAGAAGCAGGTAACCTCGAAACTGCCGCCGATGTCCGACAGCGTGACCCAGATCATGCGGCTGCCGGTGCGGGTGATGCGCTCTTTTTTGGCGGTAACGGTGCCGGCCAGTCTGACCCGCGTGCCGCCGTTCTGGGCACGCAGCTCGATCTCGCCGGAGGCTACCACCCCCAGCCGTTTAAGCGCCAGCGCATACATGTCCAGAGGATGCGCGCTGATGTGAAAGCCGATCGCCTCGGCCTCGAAGGCCAGGCGGTCGGCCTGCGGCCAGTCCGGGAGGTCCGGCAGGCGGATCGCCTCCGGAGCGCCGCCACCGAACAGGCCGATCTGGCCGGAGGCGCGTTCCTCGGCCTCGCTCTGGGCACGCCTGGCAATGGTTTCCGCCGCCGCGAACAACTGGGCGCGGTTCGGGTTGAGACTGTCGAAGGCGCCGGCCTTGATCAGCGTCTCGAAGGCACCGCGCGTCGCCGCCTGCGGGTCGATCCGGCAGGCGAAATCGGCAAGGTCCTTGAACCTCGTGGCACCGCGCGCCGCCACGATCTGCGCCATCGCCGCACCGCCGACGCGCTTGATGGCAGCCAGCGCGTAGCGGATCGCGGCCGTGCCACTATCGTCGATCTCGATGGTGAAATCAGCGCCAGATGTATTGATGTCCGGCGGCAGCACGGCAATGCCGAGTCGCATGGCGTCCTGGCGCAGGCTCGCCAGCTTCTCGGTATTGGCATGCGCCAGGCTCATGCAGGCGGCGAGAAACGCCACCGGGTAATTGGCGCGCAGGTAGGCGGTCTGGTACGACACCAGCGCGTAGGCGGCGGCGTGCGATTTGTTGAAGCCGTAATCGGCGAATTTCGCCATCAGGTCGAACACCTCGCCGGCCTTGGCAGAGGCATGGCCGCGCGCGGTGGCGCCGTTGATGAAGGTCTCCCGCTGCGCCTCCATCTCGGCGCGGATTTTCTTGCCCATGGCGCGGCGCAGCAAATCCGCGGCCCCCAGGCTGTAGCCGGCCATGGTCTGGGCAATCTGCATCACCTGTTCCTGATAGACCATGATGCCGTAAGTCTCTTCGAGAATACCATGAATCGAGGGGTCGGGCGCGGTCCAGGCCTCGCCATGCTTGCGCGCGCAATAGGCCGGGATATTGGCCATCGGCCCCGGCCGGTTCAGCGCCTGGATCGCCACCAGATCCTCGAACTTGTCCGGCCGCATCTGCAGCAGGGCGGCGCGATAGCCCTGGGTCTCGAAGGTGAACACGCCGCCGGTATCGGCACGCGCCAGCATCTCATAGGTTTTCGCATCGTCCAGCGGCATGGTGGCAAGATCGATGGCAATGCCTTGTGCCTTCAGGAAACCCAAAGCGCGGTCCAGCACGGTAAGGGTGGTGAGACCGAGGAAATCGAATTTCACCAGCCCGGCCTGCTCGACATATTTCATCGAATACTGCGTCACCAGCAAATCGCTGCGCGGGTCCTTGTACAGCGGCACCAGCTGGTCCAGCGGCCGGTCGCCGATCACCACGCCGGCGGCATGGGTACTGGCATGGCGGTACAGGCCTTCGAGCTGCAAGGCGATTTCCATCAGCCGCCGCAAGCCCTCGTCCTGGACCCGCAAATCCTGCAGCTTCGGCTCGCCGTCTATGGCCTGCTGCAAGCTCACTGGCTTGGCCGGGTTGTTGGGTATCAGCTCCGCCACCTTGTTGACCTGGCCATACGGCAGGCCCAGCACCCGCCCGGCATCGCGCACCGCCGCCCGCGCCTGCAATTTGCCGAAGGTGATGATCTGCGCCACCCGGTCCTTGCCGTATTCGCGCGTCACATAGGCGATCACCTCGTCACGGCGCTCCTGGCAGAAATCGATGTCGAAATCCGGCATCGAAATACGCTCAGGGTTCAAAAACCGCTCGAACAGCAGACCGAATTTGATCGGGTCGAGATCGGTGATCAGCAACGACCAGGCCACCACGGAGCCGGCGCCGGAACCACGGCCGGGGCCGACCGGTATGGCCTGCGCCTTGGCCCATTGGATGAAATCCGCGACGATCAGGAAATAGCCGGGAAACCCCATGCTCTCGATCACCCCAAGCTCGAAAGCCAGGCGTTCCTGGTATGGCAAACGCAAATCGTCTGCCATGCCGGTCGCATCGAGACGGGCCTGCAGCCCCTCCGCGGCCATCTCCCGCAGCGTCTCGGCCTCGGTGGCGCCGCTGCGCACTTTCGGGCAGGTCGGCAATAGCGGCTTGCGCATCTCCGCCATCACCGCGCAGGATTTGGCGATGGCGATGGTATTGTCGCAGGCCTCCGGCAGGTCGGCGAACAACGCCCGCATCATCGCCGCTGGCTTGAACCAGTGCTCCGGCGTCACGCGGCGGCGCTCCGGCTCAGCCAGCACGCGGCCATCGGCGATGCACAGCAGCGCATCATGCGCCTCATACATCTCCGGCCGCGCGAAATAGCATTCATTGGTCGCCACCAACGGAATACCGCGCGCATCGGCCAGGTTGATAAGACCGGGTTCCACCGCCGCCTCCAGCCGCTCGCCATGCCGCTGCAATTCCATCGCAATGCCGGGAAACGCCTCCTGCAAGGCCGCCAGATAGGCCTCGGCCTCCGCCACCTGGCCTTCCGCCAGCAACCGGCCCACCGGCCCCCGCGCGCCGCCGGTAAGCAGAAACAGCCCCTCGGCATGGTCGAGCAACGTTTGCAGCCGCAGCTGCGCCCCGGCACCGGATTCCGGATTCAAAAAACTAAGCGAGGATAACTTCTGCAAATTGGCAAAACCAACCGAAGTCTGCGCCAGCAGCACCAACGGGTCCGGCGGCGCCAGCAGCCCGGCCTTGCGGGTAATGCCAAGCTGACAGCCGATAATCGGCTGCACCCCCTGAGCCACACAATACTGCGAAAACTCCAAAGCACCGAACAAATTGGACGTATCGGTAATCGCCACCGCCGGCATGCCCAGCTCACGCGCCAGCACCGGCAGCCGGTCCGCCTTGATGGCACCCTCAGACAGCGAATACGCCGAATGCACACGCAAATGAATGAAACTTGCCTCGGCCATGACGACTCCCGGTGAATTATCAGATTCGGCGTAAAATTCCGTGGAAGCAAGCAGCAGCTTTTTTGAAAAAAAGCCGTGCCGAAAAACTTTTGCGAGTCTGGGCCTGGGGCGTTTCAATACAACGCCTATGATTTGGCATACATTTTATGCTGGACCTGGGGCGGTGTCTGCGTCACGTCCCATGTCCCTGCAAGGCAAAAGTTTTTTCAGCCGCGCCAGAGATCGAGCTCGTAATCTATGTTTACCAGATACAGGCCTGCAGCCGGCGCGGTCGGGCCGGCGGCGGCGCGGTTTTTTGCCGCCAGAATTTCGGTGAGTTTGGCCTCCGGCCAGGTGCCTTCTCCGACCATTTTCAACGAACCCACCATGTTGCGCACCTGATGGTGCAGAAAGCTGCGGGCTTTGGCCTCGATGAAAATACGCTCGCCCTGCCGTGTCACATTCAAAACATCCAGCGTTTTTACAGGCGATTTAGCCTGACAGGCGCTGGCGCGGAACGACGAAAAATCGTGATGCCCGAGCAGACGCTGTGCGGCGCGCTGCATCGCCGCATCGTCCAATGGCTGGCGCACATGCCACACCCGGTTAACCTCCAGCGTAGGCCACACCGCGCGGTTGGAAATAATGAACCGGTAGAAGCGGCCGATCGCGGAAAACCTGGCGTTCCAATCCGCCGGCGCCGGGCCCGCCCGCAACACCACCACCGGCTGCGGCTGCATGTGAAAATTCAACGCCTCGCGCACCCGGAGAGCACTCAAATGCGCCGGCAGCTCGATCTGCACGATCTGCCCCAGCGCATGCACCCCCGCATCGGTGCGCCCGGACGCCGTGGCGGCCGGCATCACACCATTGCATAGCCTTGCCGCCGCCTCCTCGATCACCTGCTGGACCGAAATCCCATGCTTCTGCCGCTGCCACCCCATAAACGGCGTGCCGTCATATTCAACTTCCAGAACCCAGAGCATTAAAAGGAAAGCACTTCTTTTTGTGAACAAAAAGAAGCAAAAAAACTTTTTGAATCTGGTTCATGGGCGTTCAGCCACCCACACCCCAGGCCCAGATTCATAAAAGTTTTTTGGTGCTTGCGATCCGATGATGGGGCGGCGTAGACGCCCCATCTGAATCGGACCGCGCAGGCAGGTTCAAAAAAGAACCGCTTCCTTCCTCCCCTCAAAAAAACCGCATCCCGGGCGCAATCGTAAAGCCGCGCAGGAAGTCCTCGCGGCTCATCGCGGCCTTGCCGGCGCGTTGCAGGCGGGTGGGGCGCAGGGCGTGTTCGCCGCAGGCGATGGTGAGCTTGTCATCGAGGATTTCGCCGGGCAGGCCGGTGGCTGGCACCATTTCGGCGGCGAGGAATTTGATGACGGCGTCGCCGAGCAAAGCCAGGCTGCCGGGCCAGGGGTGATAGGCGCGGATCTGGCGTTCCAGCTCGGTGGCGGGGCGGGTCCAGTTCAGGCGGGCGTCTTCGCGGGAGAGTTTGGGAGCGTAGCTGGCTTGTGCGTCATCCTGGATTTGCGGGGGTTGTGGGATGGCGAGGGCTTGCAGGATCAGCTCGGCGCCGATGCCGGCGAGCCGGTCATGCAGGCCGGCGGCGGTGTCGGCCGGGCCGATCGGGGTGGCGGCGCGCAGCAGCATCGGCCCGGTGTCCAAGCCGGCCTCCATCTGCATGATGGTAATGCCGGTCTCGCGGTCGCCGGCGAGAATGGCGGCCTGGATCGGGGCGGCCCCGCGCCAGCGCGGCAGCAGGCTGGCATGAATGTTCAGGCAGCCGCGCGCCGGGGCGGTGAGGAAGGGTTCGGGCAGGATCAGCCCATAGGCGGCCACCACCGCGGCCTCCAGGTTCAGGCTGGCGAACCAGGCGGCTTCCTCCGCATTGCCGCGCAGGCGGCGCGGCGTGCGCACGTGCAGGCCGAGGTCGAGGGCGGTTCTGTGCACCGGGCAGGGGGTCTCGCGCTGGCCGCGCCCGGCCGGTTTCGGCGGCTGCGCATACACCGCCGCCACCTCGTGGCCGGCCCCCACCAGCGCCCGCAATGCCGGGGTGGCGAAATCCGGCGAGCCCATGAACGCCAGTTTCATTTTTTCGCGGCCCGTTCCTTCTGGTCCTTGGCGAGCTTGCGCAACAGCATGTTGCGTTTCAGCGGTGACAGGTAATCCACGAACAGCACGCCGTTCAGATGGTCGATCTCATGTTGCAGACAGGCGGCCAGCAGGCCGTCGCCTGCCACTTCGCGCGCCGCGCCGTGCTCGTCCTGATAGCGCAGTTTCACCCAGGCCGGGCGGGTAACATCGGCATATTGGTCGGGCAGCGAGAGACAGCCTTCCTCGCGGGTTGCGGTCTCCTCGCTGCGGGCGATGATTTCGGGATTGATCAGCACCATCGGCTGGGAGGTTGCCTGGTCCGGCGTGACATCGACCACGATCAGCCGCAGCAGCTTGCCGATTTGCGGGGCGGCGAGGCCGATGCCGGGAGCCTGATACATCGTTGCGAACATGCGCGGGATCAGCGCCGTCACCTCTGCCGCATCGGCCGCGGTGACGGCACGGCTGGTTTTGCGCAGGATCGGTTCCGGCACGATGAGTATGGGCAGCGTGAGAATGGGCAGCGGTGAGGTGGTGGTTTCCTGCATGGCAGGGCTTTAACGCTGCAACCGCCGGCGATCAACGGACCCCTTGCATAACCGGAGGAATTTGCCAACATAGTGTTCATGGAGATGCCATTCCGGGTCTCCTGTTACTGCTTCGCTCGAATGGAGGGAGCTATCTGATGAGTAGCCGTGTTTTTACCTCGCCACTGTTTCTCGGCTTCGACCATTTGGAGCAAATGATCGAACGCGCCGCCAAAACCTCGCCCGAGGGCTATCCGCCTTACAACATTGAACAACTCAGCCATATCAGCCTGCGGATTACGCTGGCAGTGGCAGGTTTTGTAATGGATGATCTGCAGATCACGCTGGAGGACAACCAGCTGGTGATACGGGGCAAGCAGAATGACGATACGCAAGGCCGCGTGTTCCTGCATCGCGGGATCGCGGCACGGCAATTCCAGCGTGCTTTCGTGCTGGCCGAAGGGATAGAGGTGAAGGGGGCCTGGCTCGATAACGGTCTGCTGCATATCGATCTGATCCGCCCGGTCCCGGAGCCGGTGGTACGCACCATACCCATCACCAAGGGTCAGAAAACTTCGGTGGCGCCGACTCGCACCGTCGAAGGAAGCTGACAGCAAGCCCGGACTCCGGCGCAGAAAGGATGACTACCATGGACGTTAAGACGCATGACGGCACCGCGAATTTCGTGCCCGGGACTATTTTCGACATCCACCATATCTCGGTCGCGCAACTCGCGGCTTTGGGCATGGAGGAAATCGCCTTCGTCAAGCCGATCGTCACCGAGGACGGCGTGGCGTTTGCCATCCATGCCGCCGACGGCACCCCGATGGCGATCGCGCCGAACGCCAACCTGGCCCGGGCCGCGATTATCCAGCATGATATGCTACCTAACTTAGTCCACTAGAATGTTCAGTAACGTGCTGTGGTGAGTCAGCTGGCGTGGGTTTCGAGAACCGGCGCGCAGCGTACCTAAGTACGTGAGCCTCGGTGCGCGCAGAAACACGCGTCAGATGGCCGCCACAGCGCGTTACGCGTCGATTGACCCCTTGGCGGGGCGTGATTATGTGGGGCCTATGTTATCAGCCATCGCGCGCGCGGTTTTCGGGACCAGTAACGACCGTGCCCTGAAGGGGTTCAAACGGCAGGTAGCCGCCATTGCGGCGTTCGAGCCGGGGCTGCAAGACCTGGACGATACCGCCCTGCAAGCCAAAACCCCTTCCTTCAGGGCCCGCCTCAGCGCCGGTGAGACCTTGGACGATCTGCTGCCGGAAGCCTTCGCGGTCGTGCGCGAGGCCAGCGTGCGCGCCTTGGGCCTGCGGCATTTCGACGTGCAGATGATCGGCGGCATGGTCCTGCATTCCGGACGCATCGCCGAGATGAAGACCGGCGAGGGCAAGACGCTGGTCGCCACCCTGGCGGTGTATCTGAACGCTCTGGCCGGCCAAGGCGTGCATGTGGTGACGGTGAACGATTACCTGGCGACCCGCGACGCCGAATGGATGGGCCGGCTATATGCCTTTCTCGGCATGAGCACCGGCGTCATCGTCCCCGGCCTCGACGACGACCAGCGCCGCGCCGCCTATGCCGCCGATATCACCTACGGCACCAATAACGAATTCGGCTTCGACTATCTGCGCGACAACATGAAATACCGGCTGGAAGACATGGTCCAGCGGCCGTTCTATTACGCCATCGTCGATGAGGTGGATTCCATCCTGATCGACGAAGCCCGCACACCTTTGATCATTTCAGGCCCTTCCGATGAACCGACGGCACTCTACGCCACGGTGGATGCGATAGTGGTGCAGCTGGTGAAACAGGACGGCGTGTTCGACAAGGATGAGAAGGCGAAATCCGTAACCTTGACGGAGACCGGGTCGGAGAGCGTCGAGCAGATGCTGCGCGAGGCCGGCCTGCTCACCGAAGGTAATCTGTACGATGTCTTCAACATCTCGCTGATCCACCATGTGCAGCAATCGCTGCGCGCCCAGGTGCTGTACACCCGCGATGTCGACTACATCGTGCGCGACGGCAAGGTCATCATCATCGACGAGTTCACCGGCCGCATGATGGAAGGCCGGCGCTACTCGGACGGCCTGCACCAGGCGCTGGAAGCCAAGGAAAAAGTGGTGGTGGAGCGGGAGAACCAGACCTTGGCCTCCATCACCTTCCAGAATTATTTCCGGCTGTTTCCAAAACTCTCCGGCATGACCGGCACGGCAATGACCGAAGCCGACGAGTTCGAGCAGATCTATAAATTGCAGGTGGTGGAAATCCCCACCAATGTCGCGGTCACGCGCCAGGATTATGACGACGAGGTATACCGCACCGCGGGTGAAAAATACGAGGCGGTCGCCAAGCTGATCGAGGACTGCCGCGCCCGCGGCCAGCCGGTGCTGGTCGGCACCACCAGCATCGAGAAAAGCGAAATCATCAGCGCGCTCTTGAATAAAAAAAACATCAAGCACAACGTGCTGAACGCGCGGTTTCATGAGCAGGAAGCCAGCATCGTCAGCCAGGCCGGCGCGCCGGGGGCGATCACCATCGCCACCAACATGGCCGGGCGCGGCACCGATATCAAACTCGGCGGCAATCTCGAAATGCGGCTGAAGCTGGAAAGCAGCGCCGATGAGGCAAAAATCCGCACCGAAATCGCCACCTATCACGACCAGGTAAAAACCGCCGGCGGGCTGTTCGTAATCGGCACCGAACGCCACGAAAGCCGGCGTATCGACAACCAGCTGCGCGGCCGCTCCGGCCGCCAGGGCGACCCCGGCGCCTCGCGATTCTTTCTCTCGCTCGAAGACGATCTGATGCGCATCTTCGGCTCCGACCGCATGGGCGGGATGCTGCAACGCCTCGGTCTCGAACAAGGCGAGGCGATCATCCACCCCTGGATCAACAAGGCGCTGGAAAAAGCCCAGAAGAAGGTCGAGGCGCGCAACTTCGACACCCGCAAGAACCTGCTGAAATACGACGACGTGATGAACGACCAGCGCAAGGAAGTGTATGCGCAGCGCCGGGAGTTCATGGGCAGCGACACCGTTTCCAGCGTGATCGCGGAAATGCGCGACGATGTGATCGACGAGCTGGTGGCAACGCGCATACCAACCCGCGCCTTTGCCGAGCAATGGGAAACCGCCGCCCTCGCCGAGGATGTCAAACGCGTGCTGAACCTCGACCTGCCGGTGGCCGATTGGGCTGCAAGGGAGGGCATGGACGAAAACGGCATCTCCGAACTTCTGCACCAGGCCGCCGCCGATTTCATGACGGAGAAGGAACAGAAATTCGGCGCCGACCTGATGCGCTTCGTCGAGAAATCCATCCTGCTGCAAACCCTGGACCAGGTGTGGAAAGAACATCTCCTGGCGCTCGACCATCTGCGCCAAGGCATCGGCCTGCGCGCCTATGGCCAGCGCGACCCGCTGAACGAATACAAACGCGAAGCCTTCCTGCTTTTCAACGCATTGCTGGAAGATTTGAAGCAACGCGTCACGCATCTGCTGTCCAACATGATGATCGGCGGCGAACCCGCAACCCCGCCACCGCCACCGCCGCCGGTCATGTTCGCCAACCACCCCGAACCGCAGCACCTGATCGGCGACGCCAGCGACGTTGCCGTGGCCGAACCCGTGGCAGCCGCAGCCGTCCAGCCATACCGCGCCGAATCAGTAGACCCCACACGCCCGGAGACCTGGTCCGCCACACCCCGCAACGCCGCCTGCCCATGCGGGTCAGGTAAAAAATATAAATACTGCCATGGGAAGGTTTCCGGGCAGGTTTGAAGCAAGCAGCCGCTTTTTTGAAAAAAAGCGGCACAAAAAACTTTTGCCATGCTGGGCATGGGCTGTGGCATCATAACGCCCGAAGCCCAGCATAAAATTTCTGCTGGGGCATGGGCGTTAGCTGGACAATGCCCCAGACCCAGACTCATAAAGTTTTTTTGCTTCTTTTTGTTCACAAAAAGAAGATACTTCCTTCGCTCCCTTCTTTACTCACTAACCTCCGGCATCCGGTCCATATCGCGCAAAGTGGGGAATAGTTTCATCCACAGCAGTGCCACGATGATGGTACCGATGCCGCCGAGTACCGCGGCCGGGACCGCGCCGATCAGGGCGGCGGTGGTGCCGCTTTCGAATTCGCCGAGTTCGTTGGAGGCGTTGATGAACAGGAAGTTCACGGCATTCACGCGGCCGCGCATGCCGTCCGGCGTCGCGAGCTGCACCAATGTGATACGGATGACCACGCTGATCATATCGGCTGCCCCCATGACGAACAATGCGCCGAGCGAGACCGCAAAGCTGCGCGACAGCGCAAACACCACGGTGGCGATCCCGAACAGGATGACGGCCTGGAACATCCGCATACCGACCCGGCGGTCGATGGTGTGGCGCGCCAGCAGCACGGTCATCAGCAAAGCACCGGCGGCCGAGGCACCGCGCAGCAGGCCGAGCCCGAACGGCCCGCTATGCAATATGGCGCCGGCATAAATGGGCAACAGGGCGGTGGCGCCACCCAGCAGCACAGCAAACAGGTCGAGCGAGATGGTGCCGAGGATCGCCTTGTTGCTGCGCACGAAAGCCACACCGGCAAACACCGCGCGCAGGCTCGGCGCCTCGCGCACCGTCAACGGCCGGTCCAGCACGATCATGCCGTTGCTGATGCAGGCGAGCAGCCACAACGCCGCCATCACGCCATAGGGTATGGCAGCCCCAAAGGCATACAGTATCCCGCCCAGAGCCGGCCCCATTATGGTCGCCGCCTGGAACGCCGCACTCGAAAGGGCGGTGGCCCTTTGCAGCAAAATGCTTGGCACCACGCCCGGCAGCATCGCCGTGCTGGCAGGGCTGCCGAAGGTGCGCGCCGCACCCAGCAGCCCGGCAGCGATGAAAATATCGGTAACAGTAATCCAGCCGCCAAAGCTCCCCCAGGCCAGATAAACCGCGACCAACGCTTCCACCGCCTGGCAATACTGCAACACCGTTTTGCGGCTGTAACGGTCAACCGCGTGCCCGGCAGCAAATGTCAGCACCAGTACAGGAACAAATTGCACCAGCCCAACCATGCCAAGGTCGAACGCCGAATGCGTCAGCGCATAGACCTGCCAGCCGATGGCGACAGACCCCATCTGATAAGCGGCGGAAGAAAATATGCGGCCAAGCCAAAGCAGCAAAAATGACCGGTGACGAAATAGCGAAGGTGTCTCAGGTATATCAGCAGCAGCTTCCATGCCGCGCTCTTATACGTTGGCCAGGAAATGCAGCAAGCAGCAGCTTTTTTGAAAAAAAGCTGCGCAAAAAACTTTTATGAATCTGGGGCGGAGGCGTTATGCTGACAACGCCCCCGGACCCGGCATAAAATTTATGCTGGGCATGGGGCGTTGTCGGCTAAACGCCCCATGCCCAGCAGGGCAAAAGTTTTTTGCTGCTTTTTTTCAAAAAAGCAGTACTTGCTTCCTGTCTTCTAGCCACCAGCCTGCGAAATGAATTTCGTCACCAGATACGGTTCCAACCCTTCGGCGCCGCCTTCGGAGCCGTAGCCGGAGTCTTTCACGCCGCCGAACGGGGTCTCCGGCAGCGCCAGGCCGTGATGGTTGATGCCGATCATGCCGGATTCGATGGAGGCGCCGAGGGCGGTGGCGGTGGTGGTATTGCTGGTATAGGCGTAGGCGGCGAGGCCGTAGGGCAGGCGGTTGGCTTCGGCGATCGCTTCATCGAAGGTCGAGAAGGGCAGGAGCAGAGCCAGCGGGCCGAAGGGTTCTTCGTGCAGTACGCGGGAGTCCGGGGCGAGGTTGGAAAGTACGGTGGGTTCGTAGAAATAGCCCTTGTTGCCGTGGCGCGCCCCGCCGGTGTGCACGGCAGCGCCTTTTTGCACGGCATCGGCGGTGAAGGCTTCCATGGCGGCGATCCGGCGGCTGTTGGCGAGCGGACCCATGGTGGTTTCAGGGTCCAGCCCGTTGCCGAGATGCAGCGCGCGGGCGGCGGCGGTGAATTTTTCAACAAACGGCGCGAACACGCCGTCCTGTACGATGAAACGGGTAGGGGCGACACAAACCTGGCCGGCGTTGCGAAATTTATTGGCGGCAAGAATTTTGACGGCATTGTCCAGATCGGCATCGTTGAAGACGATGGCCGGCGCATGGCCGCCGAGTTCCATGGTGGCGCGCTTCATATGGGCGCCGGCCATGGCAGCGAGATGCTTGCCGATGGCGGTGGAACCGGTGAAAGAGATTTTACGGACCACCGGATGCGGAATGAGATATTCCGAAATCTCCGCGGGCACGCCAAACACCAGATTGAGCACGCCATCCGGCAGGCCGGCATCGACAAAAGCCCGCACCAGCTCGGCACAGGAGGAAGGCGTTTCCTCCGGGCCTTTCAGAATAAACGCGCAACCGGCGGCAAGGGCGGCGGAGATTTTCCGCACCGCCTGGCTGATCGGGAAATTCCACGGCGTAAAACCCGCAACCACGCCCACCGGCTCACGCACCGAAAGCTGGTAAATCCCCGCTCCGCGCGCCGGTATCACACGCCCATAAGCGCGCCGGCCTTCCTCGGCAAACCAATCCATCACATCGGCCGAACCGGCAATCTCAGCCTGCGCCTCCGCCAACGGCTTGCCCTGCTCCTGCACCATCACCTCAGCAATGGCAGCCCCACGCTGCCGCAGCAGCTCACCACCCCGCCGCAAAACCTTGCTGCGCTCATAGGAGGAGGTTTTGCGCCACACAGCAAAACCTCTGGCCGCCGCCGCCAGTGCAGCATCCAAATCCGCCCGCCCCGCATGAGCCAGCTGGCCAATAACCTCCTCAGTGGCCGGATTGACAATATCAAGCGTCCGCCCATCCGCCGCCGCTACCCACTCGCCGTCTATATGGAGCAGAACATCATTATACATTTAAAAATCCCTCTCTAAAGACAGCAGTTCTTTTTTAAAAAAAAGAACCAAAAAACTTTTGCCCTGCTGGGCATGGGCCGTGAGGCTGACAACGCCCCGAACCTAGCATAAAATCTATGCCGGGCCTGTGGCATTACGCCGCCAACGCCCCAGGCCCAAACTCATAAAGTTTTTTTTGCTTCTTTTTTGTTCACAAAAAAGAAGTACTTCCTTCCACTCAATTACTAACAATAACCTGCCGCATAATCTCGCACATCCGGGTGATTTCACCGGCGGTGGCGGCGAAGGGTGGGGCCAGGATGATGGTATCGGCGGCGGCGCGCAGCACCAGGCCGGCTTCGAAGGCTTTGCGGAGGATTTTGAAGCCGCGGGTGCCGGGGGCACCGTCCGGTTCCAGGTCGACGGCGCCGAGCAGGCCGAAGCCGCGGGTATCTTTCACGTAAGGGATGTCGCGAAACGCGGCGATTTGGTCGAGGAAGGCGGGGGTGAGGTCGCGGACGGTCGCGAAGGTGTCTTCCTTGCGGTAGATTTCAAGAGTGGCGAGGGCGGCCGCACAGGCAACCGGATGGGCGGAATAGGTGTAGCCGTGGAAGAACTCGACGGTATCGGCGGGTGCGGCGTCCAGGATGGTCTGCTGGATGTCTTCGCGCACGGCGATGGCGGCCATCGGGATGGTGCCGTTGGTGAGGGCTTTGGCCATGGTGAGGATATCCGGCACCACGCCGAAAGTGTCGGCGGCGAAGGCCTGGCCGGTGCGGCCGAAGCCGGTGATGACCTCGTCGAAGATCAGCAGAATGCCGTGCTTGGTGCACAGCTCGCGCAGGCGCTGCAGGTAGCCGAGCGGCGGCACCAATATGCCGGTGGACCCGGCGATCGGCTCGACGATGCAGGCGGCGATGGAATCCGCACCGTGCAGATCGACAAAGCGCTGCAGATCGTCGGCCAGATTGGCACCGTGTTCGCCCTGGCCCATGACGAACTGGTTTTCCGGAATATGGGTATGGCGCAGATGGGCGACGCCGGGCAGGCCGAGGCCGAAGGCCTTGCGATTATTGACCATGCCGCCGACCGACCAGCCGCCGAAATTAACGCCGTGATAGCCGCGTTCGCGGCCGATCAGGCGCTGGCGGGAGCCTTCGCCGCGCACGCGGTGATACTGGATGGCAACTTTGATGGCGCTTTCCATGGCTTCCGATCCGGAGCCGGTGAACAGCAGGCGGTTCAGGCCGGCGGGCAGCATTTGCGCCAGCTCGGCGGAGAGGCGGAAGGCGGCAGGCACGCCGAACTGAAAGGGTGGCGCGTAATCCAGCTCCTCCATCTGCTTGGTGACGGCCTCGCGAATTTCCCGGCGGCCATGGCCAAGCGGGATGCAGTACAGGCCGGAGGAGCCATCCAGCAGTTTTTCACCCTGTGTATTCCAGTAATATATGCCTTCGGCACGGGCGATGATCCGTGGGGCCTCCAGGAATTGCCGGTTGGCGGTGAACGGCATCCATTGGTGGATCAAGGGCTGGTTGCTGGCGCGAGTGGCACTCATGGGGGAACTCCTGGGATGAGCGGAGTTTACTATTTTAAACAGCCGATGCCAGATAAATATCGGTCAATGGCATGCTGCGGGCGCATGGCGGAGAATATCTGGGCTGCTGTCTAGTATAATCAACGCATCTCTACCGAGACTTCGCTACCCCGCCGTTCCTCGGCCTCCCGCGCCAGTTTTTTATAACTCAGCCGGCTGAACGGCAGCATGGCGATATACGCCACCCCCAACAGGGCACCCGCAGCATAGGGGTCGGCGAACAGAATGGCGGCCGCGACCACCACGCCCAGCAGCAAAGGCAGCACGTTGTTGCTAGGCACTTTGAAGTTCTTGAAACTCCAGACCGGCAGGGTGGAGACGCACAGCAAAGCCACCGCCACCAGCATGGCCCCGGTAAACAGCGGGTAGCCGACCACCGCCCGCAGCCAGATCAGATGCATCTTATCCGCCTCCAGCCCCAGGAACAGCGGAAACAGCGCCAGCGCCGCGCCGGCAGGGGCAGGCACGCCGGTAAAAAAATTATAGGCAAAGGCGGCGGGCGGGGCGGTGTCCAGCGCCGCGTTGAAACGGGCGAGGCGCAGCGCCATCGCCGAGGTGAACATCAGCGACGGCAGGAAGCCGATGGCGCCCCAATCCTGCAACGACCACAGATAGATCACCAGCGACGGGGCAATGCCGAAACACAGAAAATCCGCCAGGCTGTCGAACTCAGCGCCGAACCGCGACGTCGCTTTCAGCAGCCGCGCCAGCCGGCCATCCAGCCCGTCGATGGCGGCGGCGACTGCAATGGCGATGACCGAGGCACCGAATTTGCCCTCCAGCGCCAGCCGTATCGATGACAGCCCGACGCACAACCCGACCAGGGTCATCAAATTCGGCAGCATCTTGTTGAAGCTTTGGCCAGACAGGCGCGGCCGGCGCGGCGGGCGGCGGCGCAGCTGCACCAGCTTCGGCTGCTCGTTCACAGCGTGTTCAGCACGTCGTCAGCGGCGGGCATTGTGGTAAAACGGGCAATCACGGTCTCCCCGCCGACCATGCGCTGGCCCACCGCCACCAGCGGCTCGGTGCCCACCGGCAAATACAAATCAGTGCGGCTGCCGAAGCGGATAATACCGAAACGCTCGCCGGCGATCACGGTCTGGCCTTCGATCA
Source organism: Acetobacteraceae bacterium (assembly GCA_965231175.1). Lineage (GTDB taxonomy): Bacteria > Pseudomonadota > Alphaproteobacteria > Acetobacterales > Acetobacteraceae > Acidocella. Next base: position 36,840 of record CBDDMJ010000003.1, read on the forward strand.
CGTCGCAGACGATGCGCCGCGCAATCAGCCCGGCAATCTGCACCACCGCGATATCCTGGCCGTTCGCCAAGGTGATGGCGAGCGCGTTGCGCTCATTGTCGTCCGATGCCTTGTCCTCGGCGGCGTTGAGGAATTTGCCGGCGCGGTAGGCGACATGGGTAACCAGGCCGGTAACAGGGGCGCGGTTGACATGGACGTCCAGCACCGAAAGAAAAATCGCCACGCGCGGGCGCGGGGTCAGGCCCAGGCCGAGTTCCACCGGCGGCACCGCGGAACCGATGCTGACGATCAACCCATCGGCCGGCGCCAGAAACACATCGGCGCGCAGCGGCGGCACGCGGTCCGGATTACGGAAAAAATACAGGCAGAACAGCGTGAAGATCAGCCCCAGCCAGGCCAGCGGGTGCCACAGCACGATGCCGAGAAACGCCACAACGATGCCGCCGATGATGAACGGGTGCCCGGCCTTGTGCGGTGGGCTGAGGACGGATTTGATGCTCTCGATGATATCCATGTCTAGCCTTTGGATGCCGGCAAGGAGAAGTCCTGGGCCGGGTAAATCAGATTCGGGTTTTGTATCTTGCTTGCATTGGCCTTGAAGATCAGCGTGTACATCATGCCCTTGCCGTACACCTGGCGGGCGATCAGCCACAGATTCTGCCCGGGCCGGATGACCACATGGCCGCTCGCCAGCGCCTGCGGCAGGGTCTGCGGCTGAAATGGCACGGTAACCGGAGGCAGCGCAGCCTTGGCACCGCCCGGCGCGGTGGTGGTGGCGATGATTTCCATGCTGCCGGCGGCTTTCGGTGTGCCGGCCTGAAATTGCCAGCGCCCGTCGCTGCCCGTTACTGCCGAGCCGATTTTATCCTGGCCGATGTATAAATCGACATGCGCGCCCGCCGGGGCGGTGCCGGAGAAAATGGCATGGCCGGCGGTGTCGTAATCCACCGCCCCCATGCCGAGCGTGCCGGGTTTCGGCCCCTGGCCGGACAGCAGCCGGCTGGCGTCAGTGCCGGAAAGCACCACCAGCGCCTGGGTGTTCGGCGCCTCCGGCACGTTGACGGTGGCCACCATGGCACCTGCCACCACCTGGCCCTGCGGCAGCGTCTCCGACAGGCTGAGCGCCTGCGCGCCATGCCGCAGCGGAGCAGCGGGCAGGAAGGCAAAGGCGCCGTCGGCATCGGCGGTGACAGTGCCCAGCACGCTATCGCCATCCTTGATCGTCACCACCGCGTTCGGCTCGCCATGGCCGGCGATCACGGCATTGCCGCTCGGATCGACGCGCACGATGTCGAATTCAGGCAGCCTGGCGGTCGCCGCAGGCGGCGGCGGGGCCGCAGGCGTGGGCTGCAGCTGTGGTTTGGCGCCAAGATAGAACAGCCCGGCAATGCCGAGCAGCGCTACCAGACCCAGCCCGATCACCCCGCCGCGCAACCCGGTATTTTCAGCCATCCGCGTATCCCATGCTGTCACGGACGATGATTAGCGCAACCGGGCCGGTATTGAAATCAGCCGCGCCGCGGTTGGAAATATCAGCCGCTCCGCGGCGGGTTAGTATCAGCCGCCCCGCGGCGGGTTGCTGCGCCCGGCGCGGGTGATCACCACCACGCCGTCGCCGGCATGGATAACGGTGGCAGGGTCCGGCCGGGTCAGCGTCTCACCGCCCTGGCGGTTGACGGCGATCACGAACAGGCCGCCACTGGCCAGATGCTCGATCTCATCGATGCTGGCACCGGCCAGCTGGCTATCCTCGGCGACCGCCACCACCTCGATCTCAAGACCCAGCGTGCGTAAACCATTGCCCAAAGTGCGCATGCGGTCCGAACCATCGGTAAAGCTCGAGGTACGCGGATACATGATCAGCTGCGCCATGCGCTCGGCACCGATATGCGCCGGCTCAACCACGGAATTCGCCCCCGCCTGCAACAATTTGCTCTTGGTGCTGGGCGCCTCGCCGCGCGCGATGATTTCCAGCTTCTTGTTGAGGTTGCGCGCCGATAGCGTAATGAATACATTGGCCGCATCGTTCGGCACTACGGTCGCCAGCGCCCGCGCCCGCTTGATGCCCACCGCCTCCAGCACCCCCTCATCCGTGGCATCGCCCTTCCAGCTCGGATAGCCGCGCGCCACAGACTCCGCAAACCGCCCCTCATGCAGCTCGACAATGACAAATTCGGATTTCACGGATTGCAACTCATCGGCCAGCATCTGACCGATCCGCCCATAACCGCAAATAATAACATGGCCGGTCATCTGCTCGATCTGGCTCTTCATGCGTTTGTTCCCGAGAAGTTGCTGTATCTGTGCAAACGTAATGAACTGCACGAGCGCGCCGGTGAGAAAAATCATGCCCGTACAGCCGAAAAAAATCAGCGCCATGGTAATGACGCGCAACTCCGGGTCCACGATCGGACGCACCTCGTCATAACCCACCGTGAAGATGGTGATGACAACCATGTACAGCGCGTCGGAAAAACTCCACCCCACGACGACATAAGCCAAAGTCGCCACCGCCATCACGGCAATCATGTACAACACGCCGCCGATCAAGTTACGCGCCGGCGCTTCCTGAAACCGGCGGACGGCGGTTTTAGCCACCTAACTTAATTCAGGAAAAGCAAGCACTTCTTTTTGTGAACAAAAAGAAGCAAAAAAACTTTGATAATCGGAGCCATGGGGCGTGATGAGACCAACCCCTCCGCAGCATTCCATGCGCATTGCGCACGGAACCTTGGCCGCTCCGCGCGAGGCCCGGCAAAAAATTTTATGCTGGGTCATGGGCGTTATGCCGCCAACGCCCATGACCCAGGCGACCAAAAGTTTTTTGCTACTTTTTTTCAAAAAAGTAGCGCTTTCTTACGCCCACGCTTACGATCTGTGTTCGATCCCGACATAATCCCTGGCCGCCGCACCGGTGTAGATTTGCCGCGGGCGGCCGATGCGTTGTTGCGGGTCTTCGCTCATTTCCAGCCATTGGCTGACCCAGCCGACGGTGCGGGCCAGGGCAAAAATGGGTGTGAACATGGCGGGCGGGAAACCCATGGCTTTGAGGATGATGCCGGAGTAGAAATCGACGTTCGGGTAGAGTTTGCGCTCCACGAAATACGGGTCTTCGAGGGCGATTTTCTCAAGCTCGATGGCGAGGTCGAGCATCGGCTCGTCCTTGATGCCGAGTTCTTCCAGAACTTCGTAGCAGGTGGCTTGCATGATCTTGGCGCGCGGGTCGAAGTTTTTGTACACGCGGTGGCCGAAACCCATCAGCTTTACATTGCTGCTCTTGTCTTTCACCTGCGCAATGAATTCCGGGATGTTGTCCTTGTGGCCGATCTCGGCGAGCATTTTCAACACGGCTTCGTTAGCGCCGCCATGGGCGGGGCCCCAGAGCGAGGCGATGCCGGCGGCGATGCAGGCAAAGGGGTTGGCGCCGGTGGAGCCGGCGAGGCGCACGGTGGAGGTTGAGGCGTTCTGTTCATGGTCGGCGTGCAGGGTGAAGATGCGGTCCATGGCGCGCGTCAGGATCGGGTTTTCCACATAAGGCTGCGCCGGCACGGCGTGGAACATGTACAGGAAGTTCGCGGCATAGCTGAGGTCGTTGCGCGGGTACATGAAAGGCTGGCCGATATTGTATTTATGCGCCCAGGCGGTGATGGTCGGAATTTTGGCGATCAGGCGGTAGGCGCTGATTTCGCGCTGTTTCGGATCGTTGATGTCGATACTGTCCGGATAGAAGGCGGACATGGCGCCGACCACCGAGCAGAGCATGGCCATCGGATGCGCATCGCGGCGGAAGCCGTCCCAAAAGCGGCGTACCTGCTCATGCAGCATGGTGTGCATGGTGATGCCGTGGGTAAAATCCTTGAACTGGTTGGCGGTGGGCAGATCGCCATACAACAACAAATGCGCAACCTCGAGGAAGGTCGATTTTTCGGCAAGCTGGGCGATCGGGTAGCCGCGATACAGCAGAACGCCTTCATCGCCGTCTATATAGGTGATGCCGCTTTCACAGGCGGCGGTCCCGCCATAACCGGGGTCGAAAGTGAAAATGCCGAGTTCATTCTGCAATTTGCGTATATCGGCCACCGCCGGGCCAAGACTGCCGGTGAGCAGCGGCAAAGTAGCGGTTTTACCGTTTAACGTCACGGTAGCCGTCCCGATTTGCTCGCTTTTGACTGGATGACTCATATCGTTGACCCTTTATGTGACCCGTTGGGCGTATTAAATCCGAGCCTGGGGAAAACGCAACCTTCGCGCCTGCAACATGTTTTTATGCGTGTATATCGCTTTAATACGCAATCTAGCCGGTAGCGGCCTGACTTTCGGTCCGCAGAAACCGCGTGAGCGCCAGGTTGGCCGGCGCCAGGCGTTGCCAGGCGGTGGTGACAAAAAATTCCGCCAGAGCCGCGGTGGGAAAATCTTCGATAAGCCGGTCGGTATGGGTATTTCTGGTTGTAGACGCGAGATTCAAAGCCAGTTCATGCAATCCAGGATTGTGCCCGATGATCATCACGCTACGCATCGTTTCGGCGAGGCGGCGGATCATCTCGAACATCACCGGCGCGCTCGCCATATACAGGCCTGGCATGGTTTCGATATTCGGTTGTTCATCCCAGAGGTTCAGCGCCTCCAGCGTCTGTTGCGTGCGGGTCGAGGAGGATACCAGAACCACGTCCGGCACCAGGCCCAGATGGCGCATGGCCCGGCCGGTGGCTGTGGCGGCGCGCCAGCCAGCCGGGCTCAATGCGCGGTCATGGTCCGCGCTGGCCTGGCCGGCCGGCTCGGCCTTGGCGTGGCGGAGCAGAAATAGCTGATGCATAACGCCATTGTGCCATGGTGCAATCGGCCTGTCTTCCCTATTTAAGGTGGCAAAGCTGTAACAAAGGGAGCCAGGGATAGATGGATCGGCGGCGGTTTCTGATGAGCGCGGGCGCTTTCGCATTGCCCATACCGGCAGGACATCAATTATCGTTCAAGGTGTTCAGAAACGGCAGCTATATCGGCGATCATCACCTCAATTTCTCTCAAACCGGCGATGCGTTGACCGTCGATATCAACGTGGCCCTGCTGGTGAAGATCATGTCGATCCCGGTGTTTCGTTACGAATTGCAGGCCACGGAATGCTGGCAAAGCGGGGTGTTCCAGAGCCTGGCGAGCCGGGTGAATTTCAATGGCGACATGCTGGACGTGCAGGCCCGTAAAATCGCCGCCGGCTATGACGTGGTGGGCATCAACCACGGCAACCCGGCCAAGAGCTATCCGCGCTACACCGCGCCGCCGGATACCATGCCGCTGACATATTGGAACAAACAGATGATGTACAGCACGATCCTGAATATCCAGACCGCGCATAGCTACAAGGTCGGCGTCAATTCGCCGGGATGGAACAACCTGCCATCGGCAACCGGCAAGACGATCGTGGCGCAACGGTTCGACCTTACCGGCAAGCTGGATCTCAGCGTCTGGTACGATCCGGCAGCCAGCTGGTCAGGCCTGGAATTTCAAAAAAGCGGCGATATTTCCTATCAGAAAATAATATGAAAATGGCGGGACGCTGGTCATGAAAACAGTAACACCGGCGGACGGCATCGCCTGGGTGACCGGTGCCTCCAGCGGGATCGGCCGCGAACTGGCGCGCCAACTGGCAGCAGCCGGCTGGACCGTGGCCATCTCGGCGCGCCGGCTTGAGGAATTGCAAAGCCTGGCCGCCTTGTATCCGGGCCGGATAATTGCCGCCTCACTCGATGTCACCGATGGCGCGGCGGCGGGCGACGTACTGGCGCGCATCGAGGCGGAGGCCGGCCGGCCGGTCGTACGCGCCATACTGAATGCGGGAACCTATCTGCGCGATACCGGCAAGGATTTCAACGCGGCACGGTTCAGAACCCAGGTCGAGGTCAATCTGCTCGGCACCGCCCACTGCCTGGCCGCATTGCTGCCAAATATGTTGGCGCGCCGGCAGGGACAAATCGGCATCGTGGCTTCGCTGGCAGGTCTCGCGGGCCTGCCAGGCTCGGTCAGTTACAGCACCACCAAAGCCGGTTTGATCGCCATGGCACAAAGCCTGAAATTCGACCTGGATCGTAACAACATCGCCATCTCCGCAATCCTGCCAGGCTTCGTGGATACCCCACTGACCGCCCAGAACGAATTTCCCATGCCGTTCCTGATGAAGGTCGAAGACGCCGCACAAACCATCCTGCGCGGCCTTGACCGCCGGCGTTTCATCATCGCCTTTCCCGCCCCCCTGGCCTGGCCATTACGCTTCCTGCGCATCCTGCCCGCACCTATTTATTTCGCATTGATGTCGCGCGCTACGAAATGGTGAAGGGAAGGCAAGGAAGCGTCTTCTTTTTGTGAACAAAAAGCAGCAAAAAAACTTTATGAGTCTGCCTGGGGCGTTTGCAGCCTGACGCCCAGCATGGCAAAAGTTTTTTGCTGCTTTTTTTCAAAAAAGCAGTGCTTTCTTACTTACATCACCCCAGCCTCAATACGAGCCATCGAGACATTTTTAGCTTCCGGCCCGAAGATCATCAGGACGATCAGCAGCACGGCCATACCGCCTGCGACCATCATCAGCGCGTAGCCATAGTTATGGGTGGCGCCGGCCAGTGCGACTTGCAGCGGGGCGTTGACGGAGGCGAAGAAATTGCCGAGCTGGTAGACGAAGCCTGGGAAAGTGCCGCGAATTTCCGACGGTGAAAGCTCGTTCAGATGCACCGGCACAACGCCCCAGGCGCCTTGCACCGCGAACTGCATCAGGAAGGCGGCGATGGCGATGGTGCCGAAGCTGGTGCCGTGCGACCAGAAATACAGAACACAGAGGGCAAGCACGCAGGCCAGGCTGATCGACCAGCGGCGGCCGATTTTCTGGCTGAGCAGGCCGAAGCAGATGCCGCCCAGCATGGCGCCGACGTTATAGATCAGCACGATATTGGTCAGCACCGGATGCGGCAGGCCAACCTGTTTGGCGAGATAGAGTTTCGGATAAATATCCTGCGTGCCGTGCGAGAAAAAGTTGAATGCCGTCATCATGACGATGGCATAGATCGCCAGCTTGCCGTTCCTGCGCAGGATTTGCGTTGCCGAGACCTTTGGCCCTGTCTTGATCTTCCGGAAGGCCGGACTTTCCTCGACGCCTGCATTGATGAAGAACACCAGCAGTGCCGGTACCGCGCCGACGAAGAACATCCCGCGCCAGCCGATATATTGAAAGGCGAAGCCGAACAGCAGCGTGGCCAGAAAATACCCCATCGGGTAGCCGGCCTGCAGCAGCCCGGATACCCAGCCGCGCCAGCGCTCGGGGATGGTTTCCATCGCCAGCGAACTGCCGACACCCCATTCCCCACCCATTGCAATACCAAAACAGGTGCGGATGACGAGGAAGGAGACGAAGGACCAGGCAAAGCCGCTGGCCAGTTCAAAGAAGGAGTACAGGACAACCACCAGCATAAGCACCGGCTTCCGTCCGTAGGTATCGGCAAGGCGGCCGAAAATAAAGGCACCGATGGCGCGAGTGGCCAAGGTCAAGGTGATGGCGAAGGTAATGGATTTAACGCTGACGCCGAAGGTTTTGGCAACATCGTCAAACGTGAAGATCAGAATGAAAAAATCGAACGCATCGAGAGTCCAGCTTAAGAACGCTGCGATCACGACATTACGCGCGCGTGACAAGTTTTCTACCGCCGGCATGGCCATTCTGCTCTCCCGTATCCTGGTTGAAGTCTTTTTTCCTTCATACGCACTAAATATGGTTCGGCAAAGCGGACATTACAGCCTGTAAATATGATAATTCACATGCCAGCCCATATGAGGCGAGAAGCAAATTTGTTCTGGTGAGTCAGCTGGAAACACGCCTCAGATGGCCAGCAGAACAGATTTGCTGGTCGGAGTGAGAGGATTCGAACCTCCGGCCCCTGCGTTCCGAACACAGTACTCTAACCAGGCTGAGCTACACTCCGTTGCAGGTGCTATAGCCGAAGGCAGGCGGCTACCGCAAGCCACCGGCCGCCCCGCGCTTTGGGCAGAGAAAACACGGGGATTTCAATTCGTCATAGCCAAAATATCATCCTGTATGGTAACATCGCGCATGTGCGCGTTTTGCCAGTCCAGCCGCCGCCGCCTGGGCCAGATGCTCCTCGGAGCCGCCGTGACCGCCGCCGCGCCCCGGCACCCGGCGCTGGCCAAGGCCAAACCCTTCATCATGATCGATGCCGGGCACGGCGGGCATGATTGCGGGGCCATCGCGCCCGATGGGCTGTATGAAAAGACCATCACCCTCGCCGCCGCCTTTGCAGTGCGCCGCGCCCTGCTCGCCACCGGGCGCTTCCATGTCGGCATGACCCGCAACGATGACAGCTTCATCCCCCTGCAAAGCCGCGTGAACAAGGCGATGAACGCCAATGCCGACCTTTTCATCGCCCTGCATTGCGACCACCTGCCCGAGCCAGACCTGCGCGGCGCCAGCATCTTCACGCTCTCGCCAACCGCCTCGGACGCCTTGAGCGCCGGCCTCGCACGCGACGACAACACAGACCGCACCGGCCCCGCACCATCCCCGCAACTCGCCAGCATCCTCGCCAGCCTGGAAACCCGCGCCACCCGCGTCAACTCCGCCAACTTCGCCCAGGAAGTCCACACCGCCCTGGCCGGCAAAATCCCCCTGCTGCCAAACCCGGACCGCAGCGCCAACTTCGCCGTGCTGCGCGACCCCTCAATCCCCAGCATCCTGCTGGAAATGGGCTGCCTGACCAACCCGGCAGACGAAACCCTGCTGCGCCAACCAACCCATCGCACCCTCATCGCCAACCGCCTGACCCAAGCCATCGATAGCTATTTCAATGCCATAAGTTGAAGGAAGCACTTCTTTTTTGTGAACAAAAAAGAAGCAAAAAAAACTTTATGAGTCTGGGCCAGAGACGTGATGCTGACAACGCCCCTGACCCAGCATAAATTTTATACTGGGTCCGGAGGCACTGTCCGCATCTCGCCCATGACCCAGCATGGCAAAAGTTTTTTGCTGCTTTTTTTCAAAAAAGCAGAGCTTTCTTCCTTACCGACCTTACCGACATTTTATCCCGCCCTGCCTCGCTGCTTTACTGCTCCGATGCTAGAGGGGGCAGTATGTCTGATTCGAGACCGCCTTTATCTGCCGGCGACCGTCCAAAGCCGCCGCGCCGTGAGCCGCAGCGACGGGAGCGTGCGCCCAAAAACCGGCCCCCGCGCCGCCACCGTGGTTTTGGCGGGTTTTTGGCAGGGTTTCTGGTCTCCGGATTGTATAAAATTGCCATTTTCGGGGCGTTTGCGCTGCTGCTGATCAGCGGCGGGGTTTATCTGATGTTCAGCGCGGATTTGCCGAGTGTGGACAGCTTGAAGACCTATAAGCCACCTTTGGAGAGCCGGGTTTACGCGCAGAATTTCCAGCTGGTGTCGGAGCTGGCGGCGGAGCGGCGTATTTATGTACCGTTCGAGCAAATCCCGCCGCTGGTGGCGCAGGCCTTCATTTCCGCCGAGGACCGTAATTTCTGGGTCGATCCGGGCATAGATCCGGTCGCTATCATGCGGGCCGGGTTCGTGGATCTCACCCGCATGGGGTCGGATCGCCGGCCGTTGGGCGCTTCCACCATCACCCAGCAGGTCATCAAGAACATGGTGCTGGACAACCGCATCACCTTCGGGCGCAAAATCAAGGAGGCGATTTTGGCGTTGCGGGTGCAGCGTGTGATGAGCAAGCAGCAGATTTTGGCGCTGTATTTGAATGAGATTTACCTCGGGGCGAATTCCTACGGCGTGGCGGCGGCGGCACAGGCTTATTTCGACAAGCCGCTGAGCGGGCTGACGGTGGCGCAGGCGGCGATGCTGGCCTCGCTGCCCAAGGCGCCGACCAGCTACAATCCGTTTCTGCATCCGGCCGATGCGCTGAACCGGCGCAACTGGGTGATCCAGCGCATGCTCGACGATGGCGCGATCACGCAAATGCAGGCTGCGGCCGCCACCGCCGAGCCGCTGCTGCCGCGCGCCGGCACACCGCTGACCGTACCGGACGCCGGATATTTCGCGGATGCCGTACAGGCGGATCTGATCAGCCGGTTCGGCCAGCAGCAGGCCATGCAGGGTGGGCTGATCGTGAACACCAGCCTGGACCCGGCCTTGCAGGAAGCCGCGATCAACGCGGTGCAGGACGGGCTGGAGCGTTACGACCATAATTATGCCGGCTGGCATGGGCTGGTGGCGCATGTCGATGACGATGACCTCGCGCAACATTGGCAGGCAGACCTGGGCAAGCAGAGCGTGCCGCCGGGCATGCGCGACAACTGGCATCTCGGCATGGTGATCGGGCTTACCAATGCCGCCGCCCGCATCGGCTATTTCGATACCAATACCGGCGCCAACCGCATCGGCATGTTCAGTTTCGCCAGCCTGCACTGGGCACACCCGGTGTTGCAGCCGGGCGATGTGGTGATGGTCTCGCCGCTCTCAGGTGCGGCGCTCACCTTGCAACAAATACCGTCGATCCAGGGCTCGCTGATCTGCCTGGACCCGCGCACCGGGCGTGTGCTGGCGATGGTGGGGGGCTGGAGCCATGACATCAGCCCGTTCAACCGCGCCACCCAGGCCGAGCGGCAACCGGGTTCGAGCGTCAAACCGTTCGATTACCTGACGGCGCTGGAGCAGGGGATACAGCCGGACGCCACGGTGCTGGATGCGCCGTTCGTGCAGCAAATGCCGGATGGCACCACCTACCGGCCGGGCAATTACGAGGATGAGTTTCTCGGGCCGGTGCCGCTTTACGTGGCGCTGGAAAAATCGCTCAACCTCGCCACGCTGAATCTGGCGCGGCAGATCGGCCTCGATAATATCGGCAAAACCTTCCAGGCCTTCGGGATCGTGGATCAGATGCCGCCGTATTATCCCTCCGCCATCGGCGCCATCAGCACCACTCTGTGGCGCATGGTCGGCGCCTATGCGGCACTGGACGAATATGGCCGCCAGATCACGCCCACGCTGATCGACAGCGTCACCGATCCGGACGGACATGTGCTGTACCAGGCGGCGGCCCAGGCCTGCGATAATTGCGCGATCGGCGATCCTGCTCAGCTGCCGCTGGTCAGCCAGGCCGGTGCGCAGCTGGCGGACCCGCAAAGCGTGTTCCAGGATATCACCATGATGCAGGGCGTGGTGCTGCGCGGCACCGGCAAGCCGGCGGTGGTGGGAATTACCCAGCCGGTGGCGGGCAAGACCGGCACCACCAATAATTTCAACGACGCCTGGTTCATCGGCTTCACACCGGGGCTGCTGACCGGTTGCTGGATCGGCTACGACACCCCGAAAAACCTCGGTAAGGACCAGACCGGCGGCAATGTGTGCGGGCCGATCTGGAATGAATTCATGAAGACCGCGTTGCAAGGCCAGCCGGATTTGAATTTCCCGATGCCGCCGTCGCTCAGCCTGCAGCAGACCAGTTACAACGGCGTGAACGCCACCCAGGCCTTCAAAACCGGCCAGCTCCCCGGCGCCCAATCCACCGGCAACCTGCTGGCCGGCCAACCCGCCGCCACCCCAGCCACGGCCACCCCCGGCACCGCACCCCCGGCCAGTGTCGATAAATCGCTGGGGGGACTTTACTGAAAGGAAGCAGCCGCTTTTTTGAAAAAAAGCGGCACAAAAAACTTTGATGAATCTGGAGCCGGGCGTTTCAAACACCAATGGCCCAGATTAACAAAAGTCTTTTTGCTGCTTTTTCTTCAGAAAAAGCAGTGCTTGCTTACGGCTAAGATTTGCATGGGCGAGGTGAGGGGGCTTATCCCGCCCGCTAAACCCGCCTATAACCCCATCATGTCAGCCGAATCAGACCAGCTCACCCAGCAGATCACCGCCTCGGTGGCCCTGCTGAGGAGGCATCTTTGACTGGGATGCCGCCACCATCAAACTCGCCGAGCTGAACGCCCGCGCCGAGGACCCGTCTCTATGGAATAACGCCGAGGCCGCCCAGGAGCTGATGCGCGAACGCGGCCGTATCGCCGGCATTGTCGAAGGTGTTCAAAAACTCGAACGCGATACCGCCGACGCCGTCGAGCTGATCGCGCTTGCCGAGTCCGAGGCCGATGACGCCATGGTCAAGGACGGCATCGCCACGCTGCAGGCGCTGGCCGCGGATGCCAAGCATCGCGAGATCGAAAGCCTGCTCTCCGGCGAAGCCGATGCCCGCGATGCCTTCATGGAAATCAACGCCGGCTCCGGCGGCACCGAGGCGCAGGACTGGGCGGAGATGCTGATGCGCATGTACACCCGCTGGGCCGAACAGCGGAACTTCAAGGTGGAAATCCTCGACCAGTCCGAGGGCGAGCAGGCCGGCATCAAATCCGTCACCTTGCAGATCACCGGCGCCAACGCCTATGGCTGGCTGAAAACCGAGGCCGGCGTGCACCGGCTGGTGCGCATTTCCCCATACGATTCCGCCGCCCGCCGCCACACCAGCTTCGCTTCGGTCTGGGTATATCCGGTGGTGGACGACACCATCGAAATCGAAATCAACCCGGCGGATTTGAAAGTGGACACCTTCCGCGCCTCCGGCGCCGGCGGCCAGCATGTCAACAAGACCGAATCGGCGATCCGCATCACCCATATCCCCACCGGCATCATCGTCGCCTGCCAGACCGACCGCAGCCAGCACCGCAACCGCGCTACCGCGATGACCATGCTGAAAGCCCGCATGTACGAGATGGAGCTGCAAAAGCGCGAAGCCGCCTCGGCCAGCATCGAGGCCGCCAAGACCGATATCGGCTGGGGCCACCAGATCCGCTCCTACGTGCTGGCGCCGTACCAGCTGGTGAAAGATCTGCGCACCAATTACGAAACCGGCAACCCGGCGGCGGTGCTGGACGGTCATCTCGATCCGTTCATGGCCGCCTCGCTCGCCGCCCGCGTCGGCGCCACCCGCTCGGACGCTTCGGCGATGGCGGAATAAACCGCTTGACACAGCATCGTTACAGTTTCGGTGTAAACACCACACGGCCAGCAAAGTTTTACAAAAATTCTATTTACAAACCTGAGTATTGGTAAAACTTCAGTGCCGGCGGCTGGTTGCCGTATGCGCCACATCAAGCAATAAATCCCGCAAGCCCGAGGGCGGAAATATACCCAGTGCCGCAGCCGCTGAAGCAGCAAACCCATCCGCCCGTTCCAGCGTCTGGCCGATGGTGCCGTATTTCTCGATCAAGCCCAGGGCCGTCTGCAAATCCACTTCGGACTGCTGCCCGGCCCCCAGGGTGCGGTTCCAGAATTCGGCCTCGTCCCCGGTGGCCGCCGCGATCGCCATCAGCACCGGGTAGGTCAGCTTGCCCTCGCGAAAATCATCGCCGATGGTTTTACCCAGCTCGGCAGTGGAGGCGCTGTAATCCAGCGCATCGTCGACCAGCTGGAACGCCATGCCAAGGTCCAGACCATAGGCCGCCAGAGCCGCGCATTCGGCCGCCGGGCGCTGGGCGATCACCCCGCCGACTTCGCAGGCGGCGGCGAACAGCGCAGCGGTCTTGCCGCGGATCACATCGAAATACCGCGCCTCGGTGGTCGCCAGGTCGTTCTGGGTGGTCAGTTGCAGCACCTCGCCCTCGGCGATGGTGGCGGCCGCCGCCGCCAGAATGCGCAACACCTCCAGCGAACCGTCGGCCACCATCAGCTGGAAGGCCCGGGCAAACAGGAAATCCCCCACCAATACCGAAGCCTGGTTGCCGAACAGCGCATTGGCGCTCTCGCGGCCACGGCGCAGGATGCTTTCATCCACCACATCGTCATGCAGCAATGTTGCAGTGTGAATAAACTCGACGCAGGCGGCAATGCCGATATGCCTTGAGCCTTCGCAGCCGCATAGCCGGGCAGTGGCCAGGGTCAGCAGCGGGCGCAGCCGCTTGCCGCCGGCCGCCACGATATGCGCGGCGAGCTGCGGGATCAGGATGACGGGACTATCCATCCGGTTCAGGATTTCCTGGTTGGTCGCCCGCAGATCCGCTTCCAGCGCCGCCGACAGCCGGCTTAAAGCATCCAAAGTCAAAGGCGCCGCACCATCCAAACCCGTACCCCAACTTGCCTAAAGTCAATGTGAACTAGCATATCGGGGCGGACAAAACAGGGTCAAGGCAGGATGGCAACACGACAAGCCCCGACCACCACCGGCAGCCTGCTCGGCGGGCGGGTAAAGTACCGGCAATTTGCCGCCGGACACCGCAGCGGGTTCGAGCCGGTGCTGCTGGCAGCCGCCGTACCGGCGCGGCCAGGAGACCGGATATTGGAGGCCGGCTGCGGCGCGGCTGCGGGTTTGCTGTGCCTCGCCGCCCGGGTTGGCGGTCTGGCCGGTACCGGGGTCGAGATCGATGCGGCGCTGACAAACCTCGCCAATGAAAATCTGATAAATAATGGCCTGGCGTCGTTTCATTGCATTACGGCCGATGTTCTGGACTGGCATTCCCAGGCGGTTTTCGACCACGTAATGGCCAACCCGCCCTGGCACCCTCACGCCGGCACCGCCTCGCCGGATGCCGCCCGCAAACTGGCGCATCAGGCCGCACCTGGCTTGCTGGCCGGCTGGATCGCCGCCCTTGCCGCCTGCCTGAAGCCGCGCGGCAGCATCACCTTGATTTTGCCGGCGGCATCGTATGCCGAAGCCGCTACATCTCTGGCCGCCGCGCGCTGCGGCGGCATCACGCTCTACCCGCTATGGCCAAGAGCCGGCCAGGCCGCCAAGCAGGTGATCCTGCAAGCGCGGCGCGGCAGCCGTACCCCGGCCCGGGTCCTGCCGGGCCTGGTGCTGCACGGGCAGGAGGGGATAACGCCGCAGGCCGAAGCGGTTTTGCGGGAAGGCAGCAAGCAGCAGCTTTTTTGAAAAAAAGCTGTGCAAAAAACTTTTATGAGTCTTGGGCCAGAGGCGTTGTTGGCATCACGGCCCCTGTCCCGGCATCCGGCTTTAATGCTGCGAGCGCAAAATCTGGTCCCGCATGAGCGCGGTGATGATGGCGCCAAGCACGGCGGCCACCGCGCAGGCGGCGAAGGCATCGTGAAAACCGCTGGCGAAGGCCCCGCGCAAAGCGGGATCAGGATGGCCGAGTACGGTTCCGGGCGCCTCTCGTGTGACCCGCGCCAGCAACAGGCTACCGGCCAGCGTGGCCCCGCAGGCACCGCCGATGGCGCGGAACAGCAGCATGCAGCTGGTGGCGCTGCCGACCTCGGCCCGCGTCGCGGCATTTTGTATGGCCACCGTGATATTCGGCTGTACGATGCCGATGCCGCCGCCGAGCAGGCTCATGTACAGCAGCGTCAACGCCACCGGTGTGGCAACGCCGATGCTGACAAGCAGCAGAAAGGCCAGCACACACACCGCCATGCCGGCCAGCATCGGCAGCTTGGTGTGCCCCAGCAGGCGCCCCAGCTGCCCGCCGAAATATGAGCTTATCACGAATGAAATGAGGAAAGGCGTTGTATAAATACCTGATTTTATAGCATTGGTTCCCAAAGCATATTGAAAATACAACGGCAGCAAAAAACTCGCCCCGAAAGTGCAAAGCGAGTTGCTGAAGGACAGCAGCAGGCCGCACAGGATAACGCGGTTGGAAAACAGCGACAGCGGCAGAATCGGCGCCGTGGCGCGGGCTTCCTGCCAGATGGCCAACACCGTGCAAACGCCGGCTGCCGCCAGCAGCGTGAAAGCCGCCGGTGACTGCCAGGCGATGTCCTGGCCGCCGCTGGAGACCAGCACCAGCCAGCAGGTGATGCTGAGCATAACCAGCACCGCACCGCCATAATCGATTTTATGTGCCACCGGCGGATGCACCGGCAGAAGCTTCAAAGCCGCACTGCTGGCGATGAAGGCGATGGCGCCGAGCGGCAGATTGATCCAGAAAATGGCGCGCCAGGAAACCGCATCCGTCAACACGCCGCCCAGCAGCGGGCCGGCAATACTGGCGATACCCCACATGCCCGACATATAGATCTGGTAGCGCCCACGCTCGCGCGGCGGCACCACATCGGCGATGGCGGTCTGGGCGATGGCGAACAACCCGGCACCCCCGATGCCCTGGACGGCGCGCAGCGCCAGCAATTGCGGCAAGGTTTGCGCCAGCGCGCAGCCCATCGAGGCGATGATGAACAGAATGATGGCCGGCCGCAGCAGGCGGCGGCGGCCGTAGAGGTCCGACAATTTCCCGAACACTGGCGTAGCAGCGGTGCCGGTGACCAGATAAGCGGTGACGATCCAGGCGAAATGATGCACGCAGTGCAAATCCGCCGCCATCGCCGGCACTGCCGGCACCACGATGGTCTGATCGACCGCCGACAGCAGGATGCACAGCGCAACACCGCGGATGACCGGCAGAATTTCCTGATGGGTGTACACGGTAGCGCTGCTCATGGATTGGCATAACCGTGCGGCAATGAGGCCGCAATCTGCCGGAGTCGTATGGCTTGCAGACCATCCGCACAGGTCTTACCTTAGAACGTAGAATGAACATTCCTTTTCCTGTAAAACGCCGCTGCATCAGACTCGTGACAGAATCGTCATCTTGAAAACTTTCTTTGAGCAGGATGTAGTTATCGATTGCTTGTGATCGCACTAGATGTTGTATTCGCTTCCGGCGAATTCAAAAATGGGGACGGCTTTTATGAACATGATGTCGAAAACAGAAGCCGCGTTGATCGATGATGGCGTGCAGATGCTGGGGCGCTACCAGGTTCATATCGACCGCTCGCGCGATGCGCTGCTGACGGATTTCGGCCGCGCCACCATGGAACGCAGCTATCTGATGCCGGGTGAATCCTACCAGGACGCCTTTGCCCGCGTCGCCTCCTATTACGGTGACGATGCTGGCCATGCGCAGCGTATTTACGACTACATGAGCAAGCTCTGGTTCATGCCGGCGACACCCGTGCTCTCGAACGGCGGCACCGATCGCGGCCTGCCGATTTCCTGCTTCCTGAATGAGGCCTCGGACAGTCTGGAAGGCATCGTCGGGCTGTGGAACGAGAACGTCTGGCTGGCCTCCAAGGGCGGCGGCATTGGCTCCTACTGGGGCAATCTGCGCTCGATCGGCGAGAAAGTCGGCCAGAATGGCAAGACCTCCGGCATCATCCCGTTCGTGCGCGTGATGGACAGCCTGACGCTGGCGATCTCTCAAGGCTCCCTGCGCCGCGGCTCGGCGGCGGTGTATCTGCCGGTCTGGCATCCGGAGGTCGAGGAATTCATCGAAATCCGCCGCCCCACCGGCGGCGACCCCAACCGCAAGGCCCTCAACCTGCACCACGGCATCCTGATTTCCGATGCCTTCATGCGCGCCGTGGAAACCGATGCCGAATGGATGCTGACCTCGCCAAAAGACCGCGCGCATGTCCGCACCATCTCGGCGCGCGCGCTGTGGATACGCATCCTGACCGCCCGCATCGAGACCGGCGAGCCGTATCTGATCTTCTCAGATCACGTGAACAATGCGCGGCCGGAACATCACAAACTCGCCGGGTTGGAAGTCAAAACCTCCAACCTGTGCGCCGAGATTACCCTGCCGACCGGGCTCGACCAGCACGGCAAGCAACGCACCGCGGTATGCTGCCTGTCCTCGGTCAACCTCGAGACCTGGTTCGAGTGGCACAAGCAGGAGCTTTTCATCGAGGACATCATGCGTTTCCTCGATAACGTATTGCAGGATTTCATCGACAAGGCCCCGGATTCCATGCACCGCGCCAAATACGCCGCAATGCGCGAACGCTCGGTCGGGCTTGGGGTGATGGGCTTTCACTCCTTCCTGCAGGACCAGAACGTGCCGTTCGAATCCGTAATGGCCAAGGTGTGGAACGTCAAAATGTTCAAGCATCTGCGTGCCGGTGCCGATGCCGCTTCCCACAAACTCGCGGTGGAACGCGGTGCCTGCCCGGATGCCGATGAATACGGCATCGCGGAACGCTTCTCCCATAAAATCGCCATCGCCCCCACCGCCTCGATCTCGATCATCACCGGCAATACCTCGCCTGGTATCGAACCGATCGCCGCCAATGTGTTCCTGCAGAAAACCCTTTCCGGCAGTTTCACCGTGCGCAACCGGCCGCTGCAGAAACTGCTGGCGCAATACGGCCGCGATGATGAAGAGACCTGGTCTTCCATCACCCTGACCAAAGGCAGCGTGCAACATCTGGACTTCCTGACCCAGCACGAAAAGGACGTGTATAAAACCGCGTTCGAACTGGACCAGCGCTGGATCATCGAACACGCCGCCGACCGCACGCCGTTCATCTGCCAAAGCCAGTCCGTCAACGTCTTCGTGCCGGCCGATGTGAACAAGCGCGACCTCCACCAGATCCACTTCCAGGCCTGGAAAAAAGGCGTGAAATCACTGTACTACTGCCGCTCGCTCTCCATCCAGCGCGCCGATAACGTGTCCGAAAAAGCCATCCGACCGGATGAATTCACCGGCATCCCCGCCAATACGGATTTGCTCATTCCCCTGGCGGCGCGCAGCGAGTCGACAAATTATGAGGAATGTCTGGCGTGCCAGTAAGGCAAGCGGTAGGTGAGGGCTCTGCCCTCAACCCGCTGGGGCCGTTTGGCCCCAGACCCCATTAGTTTGGGCCTGGGGTTTAATTCTTGCGGCGCGGAGCGACGCTAAAAATTTATTGCGCCTACGGCGCGGACCATGACTAGAGCGTGCTTAGCAAATGAGGGTCCAGGGAAATCATTTCCCTGGCGGGGTTGTTAAGGGGCGGAGCCCCTTAATCTTAAGGACAAAGCCATGAGCATTACCATGCCGCCAGACGCACCGCCGGTTTATTTGGACCTGCTGACCGAGAACCCGGTCTACAAGCCGTTCCGCTATCCTTGGGCGTATGATGCGTGGTTGATGCAACAGCGGGTTCATTGGCTGCCGGAGGAGGTTCCGCTCGCCGATGACGTGAAGGATTGGCACAAGAACCTGACGGTGGCGGAGCGCAATCTGCTGACGCAGATTTTCCGGTTTTTCACGCAGGCCGATGTCGAGGTGAATAATTGCTACATGAAGCATTATTCCCAGGTGTTTAAGCCGACCGAGGTGCTAATGATGCTATCGGCGTTCTCTAACATCGAGACGGTGCATATCGCGGCGTATTCGCATCTGCTGGACACGGTCGGCATGCCGGAGGCCGAATACACCACCTTCCTCCGCTACAAGGAGATGAAGGACAAGTATGATTACATGCATGGCTTCAGCATGGACAGCAAACACGACATCGCCAAAACCCTGGCGGCGTTCGGGGCCTTTACCGAGGGTTTGCAGTTGTTTGCCTCCTTCGCGATTCTACTGAACTTCCCGCGTTTCAACAAGATGAAGGGCATGGGCCAGATCATCACCTGGTCGGTGCGCGACGAATCGTTGCATTGCCTGTCGATCATCAAGCTGTTCCGAACCTTTGTGCAGGAAAATCCGGAGATCTGGACCGAGGAGCTGCGCCGGGAAATCTATCTCACCTGTGCGACGATCGTGGATCATGAGGATGCGTTTATTGATCTGGCGTTCGAGCTGGGACCGGTCGAGGGGCTGACCGCGGAGAGCGTGAAACGGTATATCCGCTACATTGCGGACCGGCGCCTGACCCAGCTGGGCCTCAACGTATTGTTCCATGTCGACAAGAATCCGCTGCCCTGGCTGGACGACATGCTGAATGCGGTGGAGCATGCCAATTTCTTTGAAAATCGCTCGACAGAGTACAGCAGGGCTTCCACCACCGGCAGCTGGGAGGAGGCTTTCGCCGATTTCGAGCCGATCAACCCGGTCAATTTGCTGCCCGCTGAGTAGATTTTTAGATAGCCTAGAGGCAGGAAGTCATGTAACAAAAAAAGATATTATGTTAGATTTACATCCTGCAACCCAGTAGAATCGGTATACGATGTGGAATGGAACAAGCGTGAACGAAATTGAGCCAAAACCAGAGGGTCCGAAGCCTGCGGCGGCCAGCCCCCGCTACAGCCGGCGGCTCTCCGATAAAATACTGATCGCGTTTCACCACGCCTGCGATCAGGCTGATTATGAGGTTGCCGAGCAATTACTGCACATACTGGAAAACATGCTGACCCGCCGGACCGTGCCACCCGATACCAACCGCCGCAAAAGCATCGAATCCCTGGTCGCCGCCCATGAGCGGCTCTGGCACCTGCGTCATCCGGAGCGGGAGTTCGGCTAAGGCAAGGCAGTACTTCTTTTTGTGAACAAAAAGAAGCAAAAAAACTTTACGAGTCTGGGTCCGAGGCGTTCATCGCCATAGTCTATGGCCCATCATGGCTTGATACTGGAGCCGGGCGTTTCAAACGCCAATGGCCCAAACTAACAAAAGTCTTTTTGCTGCTTTTTCTTCAGAAAAAGCAGTGCTTCCTTACGACGACTTTTAAATTCCGGCTTTAGCCCCGGGGATCGATCCAGCCGATATGGCCGTCCGAGCGGCGGTAGACCACGTTGAGGTGGCCGTTTTTCGAGTTACGGAACATCAGGGCTGGCTGGTAGGCAAGGTCCATGCGCATGACCGCGTCTTTCACGCAGAGTGTTTCGATGCTGGCATCCGCCTCGGCGATGATGGTGGCTGCCAGATTGTCGCTGGCCATCTCAGCGATGTCGTCATCGGTGGCGAGAGCGGTGGCGGCTTCGGTGAGGTCTTCGCGCAATACATATTGCCGGCTGGGCTCCGGCGCGGTTTGTACCGTTACATCGCGCGCATGGTCGTTGACGCGCTGGCGGTAGCGGCGGAGGCGTTTGGCGATATGTTCGGCAGCGTCGTCGAAGGCGGCATGCGCATCGGCTGCCTCGCCTTCACCGCGCAGCAATATGCCGCGCCCGGCGTGGACGTTGATATCGCAGGTAAAAAAACTGCGTGCTTTGCTGAAGGTGACGTTGGCTTCCAGCGCATGGTCGAAATACTTGTTGGTGATGATATCCAAATGCTGTGCCACGTGCACCTGCAAAGCATCCGAAAGATCGACCTGTTTCCCTGAGACCGTAAGCTGCATGGTTCTACTCCTGTGGTTATAGAGGGCGATGCAAGGTCGAGGTTTTAAGAAATTTTAAAAAAACCCCGTCAAATCAACGCGCTCTGGAGCCGTGATGGTCTACAATGCAGGCAATTTATCCCGTTTGCGTTGAGCTGATCCGGGTATTCTCATTGCCTCCCGGTATTTGGCCACGGTACGGCGGGCTATGTCTATGCCTTCTTTTTGTAATATTTGCGCCACCGCGTCGTCGGAGAGGATCAAATCGGGTTTTTCGGCAGTTATCAAGTTTTGCACGCGGCGGCGGACGGTTTCAGCCGAATGGGTTTCTCCATTGGCGCCGCCAAGGGCGGTGGTGAAGAAGAATTTGAGGTCGAAAATGCCGCGCGGCGTGGCGATGGATTTATTGGAGGTCACGCGGCTGATGGTGCTTTCATGCAATTCGACCTCGACGGCGATATCGCGCAGGGTAAGCGGGCGCAGATGGCTGATCCCATGGCGGAAAAACCCATCCTGGCGGCGCACGATTTCGGCTGAAACCCGCAGGATGGTATGGGCTCTGGATTCCAAGGCCTTCAGCAGCCAGCCGGCGCCTTGCATGTTTTCCGACAGAAAAGTCTTGGTTTCGCGTGATGCCGAGGCGGCAATGCGGGCGTGAAACCCGCGGCGGATCAGCAGGCGCGGCATGGTTTCCGGATTGATCTCCAGCAACCAATCCCCCAGACCATCGCCTTGCACCGGCATCGGCCGCATCAGCACGTCCGGGATTAATGGCCGCAGCGGTTCGATATCGAATTGCGCGCCGGGTTTGGGGTCCAGCCGCTTGATCTCGGCCACCATGTCGGCAAGGTCTTCGGAATCGACCCCGCAGATTTCCATCAGCAGCCTGGTTTCACGCCGTGCCAGACGTTCAAGATTGTCGAGCAGAGCCGACATCGCCGGATCCAGCCGGTTGCGCTCATCCAGTTGAACGGCCAGGCATTCCCGTAGGTCGCGGGCGAACAGGCCGGGCGGGTCGAAGCGCATCATGCAGGCTCTGATGTCCTCGAACAACTCAAACTCGACGCGCAGGGTGGCGGCAATCACCTCGGGCGGCTCGGCCAGCCGGCCGGCGGGGTCCAGGGCCGCGATCAAGGCAGCGGCAATGGCGCAGTCGCGCGGTGTGTGAAAGGTCAGCCGCGCCTGCTGTTCCAGCAACTCCCGCAGATTAGGTTTGCGCTCTTGCAGCGCATCGATCGGGTTCCAATCCTCATCGGCGTCATGGCGGCTGGCATAGGATTGGCAGCCATCGGCAGCGGTGCCGGCGTCATAGCTGTTGCGGTGATCGATATCGAGCGGGGCATCGGCCGGCTCCGGCAGCAGGGCGGAGGCGGCGTAGCTGGCGGTATCCGCAAGCACCGGCGCCGGGGTAGCGGGCAGGGCAGGTTCGCTATGCGGCTCATCGGCCGGAAGCTGCTCCAGCAACGGATTTTTAAGCAGTTCGTCTTCGATGAATTGCGAGGCTTCGAGATTTGAGAATTGCAGCAGCTGGATCGCCTGACGAAGCTGCGGCGTCATCACCAGGGACTGCGACTGCCGCAGATCGAGACGTGGACCTATAGACATGTCCTAGTCGTAACGGAAGTTTCAGATTAAGCTAGATGCTTGGCCCGGAAAATGCATACCCTTCGAAAATAATCCTAAATACATAAGTCTGTCTAAATAACCCTAAAGCTATTCAAGGTCAGAGACTGAACGTTTCGCCCAAATACACCCGCCGAACGTCCTGATGCGCCACCACCTCTTCCGGCACGCCTTCCATCAATACCTGCCCATCATGCAATATATAGGCGCGGTCGATGATCTCCAAAGTTTCGCGGACGTTGTGGTCGGTAATCAGCACGCCGATGCCGCGATGCTTCAAATGCGAGACCAGGTCACGGATTTCCCCGACCGCGATCGGATCGATCCCGGCCAGCGGTTCGTCGAGCAGAATATAATTGGGCGCGGTGGCCAGAGCGCGGGCGATTTCGACGCGCCGCCGTTCGCCGCCGGATAACGCGAGCGCCGGGGTACGGCGCAGATGGGTGATGCCGAATTCCGCCAGCAGTGCATCCAGCAGCAGGCCGCGGCGGTCGCGGTCAGGTTCCACCACATCCAGGGCCGCCATGATGTTCTGCTCGACATTCAAGCCGCGGAACACGCTGGCTTCCTGCGGCAGGTAGCCGATGCCGAGGCGGGCGCGGCGATACATCGGCAGACCGGAAATTTCCGCGCCGTCCAGGGAAATGGTGCCGCTGTCCGGCGTCACCAGCCCGACGATCATATAGAAAGTGGTGGTTTTGCCGGCGCCGTTTGGCCCGAGCAGCCCCACCGCCTCGCCGCGCTTCACCGAGATCGAGACATTCCGCACCACCGGGCGCTTGTTGAAGCGCTTGCCAAGACCATGAGCCACCAGACCGCCCTGGGTTTCGATCAGCCGCAGCCGGTCGCTCACGGCGCGGCACCGGCGCTGGGCACGATAACGCCGGCCACCTGGCCGCCCGGTGCGGCCAGCAGGGTGGCGATGCCGGTTTTCATATTGACCAGCGCCTGGCTGCCGTCCAGCCGGTTCGGACCGCGGATGATGTGCACGTGGCCGCCGAGGCGCGCCAGGCCAGGGCCCGGCAGGTAGCTGCCGGTGTCGCCGGTGGCGGTCTCGGTCGAGGTACGGATCACCACATGGCCGACGGCATCGACCTTCTTCAAGGCACCGGCCTGGTCCAGCATCCCGGCGGTATCGCTGGCGGCCTGGCCCGGTGCCGGCGGGGCAGTAGGTGCCAGATGGCCGATAATGGTGTCGGCAGCGATGGAGCGGCCGAGGCTGGAGACGATCAGCGCGTTGCCCCGGGCGACCGCCACGCGTTTGACGGCGTAATATTCGATCGCATCGCGTGCCGTGACGACATCCTGCGGCGTCGTCAATTTCAAATTCTTGCCGGTCAGCACCAGCAGCGCGTCGTCCATCTGATACACCGCATGATCGCCGTAGGCGTTATCCGTGGCGGTATAGATGTGAACATTGCCGACCGCCTCGATTTCATAAATCTCGGAGCTGCCGGTATCCAGTGCCGCCGGCGTGCTGGCGACAGGGGCGGAAGCACTGCCCGGCTTCGGGCGGTAATGCGCGATCAGCTGGTTGGCGGTAACGGTAACGCCGCCGCGCACCGCTTTGGCATTGCCGGTGGCGATGACGAGCTCTGCCTTCTGCTGCCATTCCAGACCCTGCGAGGCGGTAATCTGAATCGGTTGCGGCGGCGCGGTCTGCGCCCAGGCGGGTACGGTGGGAGTCACCAGGCCGAGCAACAGCAGGCCATAAGCAAGTCTCATTTGGCGGGGCCGGCATTGAGCAGCAAGGTCACCGGCCCGTTGAACAGGATATCGGCGCCATGATCCGACAGTTTGAAGCCATGGCTGGCCCGCAGACTCCCGAACGGACCTTGCGCCTGCACCGGTGCGGCACTTACCGCACTGCCCGCTTTCAGATCGATGTCGGCGGCGGGCGCGGTCATCATGGTGCCGTCGTTGCGGTACAGCGTGACGTTGCCCTGCAGGTTCAGGGTCTGGCTCTGCTGGTGGAACAGGCCGGAGGCAGATTTCAGCAGCAGCCAGGCGCCGGTGCTTTGCGTCAGATCGCCTTGCGGCTCGGTCAGCGCAACATCGTCGCCGCCCTTTTCATTGGCGGCACTGGCGGTGAGCGTGAACGGTTGGCCGTGCTGGTCGATGCCGTGATATTGCGCGCCCTGCATGCTGGAAGCAGCGGCCTGCCCCTGCACCGCCGAGACATGGTAGGTGACGCGGCTGGCATTCGGGCCGTTGCGCAGGCCGGGGGCGATGGCGAGCGCCACCAGCAGCAATACCGCCGCCGCCGGCAGCAGTTTTTTGAACAGGCTGACCCTGCGGCTGCGGCGCGCGATGCTGGCGACGGTTTCCTGCCGGTGCCGCCGCAAACCGTCCAGCATACGCTCGCGGGCGTTGTTCTGCACCGGTGTCACGCGATGCCGGCCCGCAACAAATCATGAATATGAAGAATACCCTGCACCACATGCTGCTCATCGACCACGAACAAGGCGGTAAAAGGGCGGTCCGTCAGGTTCATGATACGCAGCGCGTCCTGCACCAGGGCATCCGGGCCGAGAGTGCGCGGCGTTCCGGTCATCAGGCTGTCGACGGTGCGGCCAAGCAAATCCGGCCCCATGGCGCGGCGCAAATCGCCGTCGGTCACCACGCCCTGCAAAGCGCCACCCGGCAGGGCGACACCGACGCAGCCGAAATGCTTGGCGGTCATGGTGATGAGAGCAGCGTCCATGGTGGCGCCGGGAGCGATCAGCGGTATGGCATCGCCGGTATGCATCAAATCCCGCACATGCTGCAGCCGCGCGCCGAGCTTGCCGCCGGGGTGGATGTCGCGAAAATCCTTGGCGGTGAAGCCGCGGCGCGCCAACAGGGCAATTGCCAGGGCATCGCCGAGCGCCATCTGCATGGTGGTGCTGGTTGTGGGTGCAAGGCCGATCGGGCCGGCTTCCGGGACGGCGGGCAGCAGCAGCGCCACATCGGCAGCTTTGGCCAGCGCGCTTTCCGCGGCTGCCGTGATGGCGATCAGCGGCAGGCCGTAGCGTTTGGCATGCGATACCAGATCGGCCAGCTCGGCGGTTTCCCCGGAGTTGGACAAGGCCAGCACCGCGTCGCCGGCGATGATCATGCCAAGATCGCCATGGCTGGCTTCCGCCGGGTGCACGAACAGCGCGGGGGTCCCGGTGGAGGCCATGGTGGCGGCGATCTTACGTGCCACATGGCCGGATTTACCCATGCCGGTCACCACGATGCGCCCCCGCACCGCACTCAAGGCAGCGACGGCGCGGTGCAGCGTATCATCCAGACCGGCAGATAAAGCCGCCAGCCCGGCAGCCTCGGTTGCCAGAACCTCGCGGGCGACATCGATGTCCGTGGGCGCAGTTGCAGCGACTCGCGTCTCCGCAGGTCGCAGCATGTTCCGGCCGATACTCATGGCCAAAGGTATGACCACCGCCGCCGTGGCGGTCAACAGAGTGCTTTGCAACACAGTGTCGCAACGCGGGCCGATGGCAGCCGCCAGCCTCTTGTCGCGCTGGCGCTGGCGTGCTGATTCCTTGCGGCCATGCAAAGCCTCCATCAACAGAAAATCCTGATCCTCGATTTCGGCAGCCAGGTGACGCAGCTGATCGCCCGGCGCCTGCGGGAATCCGGGGTGTATTGCGAAATCTGGCCGTTCAATGCCGAACCGGCGCGTATCGCCGGCTTCGGCGCCAACGGCTTCATCCTCTCCGGCGGCCCGGCGAGCGTCGCCGATCCCGGCGCGCCGCGCGCCCCGGAAATCGTGTTCGAGGCAGGCGTGCCGGTGCTCGGCATCTGCTACGGCCAGATGGTGATGTGCGCGCAGCTCGGCGGCGAGGTGAAAGGTGCGGATATCCGTGAATTCGGCCGCGCCTATGTCGAGATCACCGAGGATTGCGCGCTGTTGGAGGGCGCCTGGCGCCAGGGTGCCCGCGAACAGGTGTGGATGAGCCATGGCGACCATATCTCCCGCGCCCCGGACGGGTTTCGTACCGTGGCGGTGAGCGAAGGCGCGCCCTATGCGATGATCGCCGACGATCGACGGCATTTCTACGGGCTGATGTTCCACCCGGAAGTGGTGCACACGCCGCACGGCGCCCAGCTGCTGCGCAATTTTACCCATAAAATCTGCGGCCTGACCGGCGACTGGACCATGGCCGGCTTCCGCGACATGCAGATCGAAAAAATCCGCGCCCAGGTGGGGGCGGGCAGGGTGGTATGCGGGCTGTCCGGCGGTGTCGATTCGGCGGTGGCGGCAGCCCTGATCCATGAGGCGATCGGCGACCAGCTGAGCTGTATTTTTGTCGATCACGGCGTGCTGCGCGCTGGTGAGGCGGCAGAGGTGGTGCGCGTGTTCCGCGACCAGTTCAAGATCGATCTGGTGCACCGGGATGCCTCGGATCTGTTCCTGACAGCCCTCGCGGGCGTCACCGACCCCGAGCAGAAACGCAAAATCATTGGCCGGCTGTTCGTCGAGGTGTTCGATCAGGAGGCAGCCAAACTTGGCGGTGCGGATTTCCTGGCGCAGGGCACGCTGTATCCGGATGTCATCGAATCCGTCAGCGCGCTCGGCGGCCCCAGTGTCACCATCAAATCGCATCATAACGTCGGCGGCCTGCCGGCGCATATGAAAATGGCGCTGGTCGAGCCGCTGCGGGAATTGTTCAAGGATGAGGTCCGCGTGCTGGGCCGCGAGCTGGGCCTGCCCGCGAGCATCGTCGGGCGGCACCCGTTTCCGGGGCCGGGCCTCGCCATCCGGATCCTCGGGGCGGTGACGCGCGAGGCCGTGCAGATTTTGCAGAAGGCCGATGCGATCTATCTGGAAGAAATCCGCAACGCCGGTCTGTACGATGCCATCTGGCAGGCCTTCGCCGTATTGCTGCCGGTGAAATCCGTCGGCGTGATGGGCGATGGGCGAACCTATGACCAGGTCTGCGCCCTGCGCGCCGTCACCAGCACAGACGGCATGACCGCCGACATATACCCGTTCGACATGGCCTTCCTGACCCGCGTATCGAACCGGATCGTCAACGAAGTACGCGGCATCAACCGCGTGACCTACGACATCACCAGCAAGCCGCCAGGCACCATCGAATGGGAGTGAGGGGGATACAATCGGCGCAGGCGGTTGATAAGCAATTGGTAATATTTATTTACCATACGGGTCGTCGCCACCCTGGCCTTTGCAGTCACATCGCGCGCTTTGCGTGCTCTTCTTCACGGATCTGCACGAGCAGGCCGGACTCTGTTTCGGGAATGACTTGACTCCAAGGGCGTACCGTCACGACCTTGAACCCGCCGTGCGCGTTGTAGGGCTCGCCGGCGATCCAAGCCTCGGCGTCTGCCTGGTCGTTCGCTTCAACGATGATTATCATTGTCTCGGGGCGTCCGCCTTCAGCGACACGCGCGGGACCGCCGAAACGGATCCGTTTTTTATGCGTGATGAGGAACCCGTAGTGATCGGCCCGAAGGCGGCTGAACAGATCAAGATTGCTCTCGTCAATCGTGCAGAGGCAGGCATAGAGACCCATTGATCAGGCTCCCTTGCTTAGGACATTAAGGAAGGAGGCAGCAGTTGCCTCGGCTGAGGCCGGATTTTGTCCTGTCACCAGCAGACCATCGATTTCGACATGGATGCTGCGTGGCGGCTGTTCGACGAAGCGTGCGCCTTCCGCTTCCATCCGCATTTGGAGAGAGAATGGCATATGTGCGAATAGTGCGTCTGCCGCGTCCTCGCCCTTTGTAAATCCAGTTACGGTGCGTCCATGCAGCAAAGTCGTTCCGTCGGAGAGCTTTACGTCCAATAACGCTGCCGGGCCGTGGCACACCGCCGAGACAGGCTTGCCCGCCTCCCAGAAAGCGGCGATCAGCGTTTTGATCGCAGGATCGACGGCCAAATCGAACATCGGGCCATGGCCGCCGGGGAAAAACACGCCGTCGAAATCGGCAGGACTGACAGACGATAGATGCGCGGTTGCATTCAACGCCGCCAGTGCATCGCGAACGCCGGCGATCTCATCCCGGGATGGATAGCCGCGCGGATCGACCGGGGCAGGGCCGCCTTTCGGCGACACGACAGTAATGTCGGCACCAGCTTTGTGGAATGCCCCGAACGGTTCCGAGAACTCGGTAAACCAGATCCCCGTGGTAGGTTTGCCGTCGATATCGCCGTGATTGGTGACAACCATGAGTATTTTGCGGGCCATGAGGGCCTCCTTCAGACGAGTTGAGCGAGCGGACGTCCGTTCACACCCGCATCTAGCCGCACGAGCTTCGCCTCCTGCGGGACATCGTTCAGGGGCATGATGAGTCCTCCCGTTGTCGTGACGTATAGCGCTCCCGGATCTGCGGGATGGAAGGCGCAAGCCGTACATCCAGCCATTCCCTGCTCCGGCCCCGCGATCGCCACGCGACTGGAGCCGTCCGGGTTAAGCCGAATCAGGGTGTTGTGGATGTGGTTGGTGATGTAAAGACGTCCTGTATCGTCCACTGCCATGTCATCACCACGAAGCGCCTCGGCGATCACGGTCAGGGCCCTCACGTCCCCTGACGGCGCGAGATCCGCCCGCAGGACCAGCGCGCGGTCGGTATTGGTCACGTAAAGGCAGCCGTCACCCGCCTTGATACCGTTCGCCCCGGGCAACAGGGGCTGATCGGAAATCTTACCCAGGCGTTCATCGGTGACGACGACGCGCGAGGTCCATCGCACGACATCGATCTCGATGATCTGACCTTTTAGGGAATCCACCGTGTAGGCGCGATGTGCGGAGAAAGGTGTAAAGCCATTCAGGAACAGAGTGTCCGGAACGACAAGTCTTTCCTCAACGCGTCCATCATCCAATACCTCAAAAACCTTATGAGGTCCCTCGCCGATCTCTCCGCCGACAACCAAGGCACAATCGCGAAATGCGATCGAACCGGCTGGCGAGACGGGCATGTCTGCCCATACTCGGCTGGTTCCATCCAGACCGACGCGAAATAGCTGGCGTTTGTTGTGGATGGAAAGCGCAAATCCGCCGTCAGCCAAAACCGAGATATTTTCGATAAACGTTCCGATTGGCCAGGTTGCAGCGAACCGGTGAGGCACAGGAATAAGAGGTGGCTCACGATGGGCTGCTGGCGGCTGGGGCATTTTGGTTCTCCGATTTTAACTGTAGCCAATCTAGGAGCCAAGAGCCGCCGCGTCTTTCATGTTCTGGCGTTGCACAATCCGCCGACGCTGGGCGCGCATGTCTCGATGTTATAGATAACGCTTATGAGCAACTCCTACCCTAATCTGGTTGAAGGCGCCCCCTGGAATGTGACGCGCGTATTTTATCCGGCGCACACATATAGCCATCCGCCTGCCGGTGTATTGCAACTGCGCCTTATTCGTCGCGGAAGCTCTTACGCGGACATTGACCTTGGGCAAGGTCTAAAAAGAGTTTTCACGCGACCGGGAGATTTGTTGCTGAGCCTTCCCGACCGACCGACAGTATTTAACATTTCAGAGGGGCGCGAACTAACGCTCGTTCAGATCAATCCGCGGTTGGCGGAACAGCTCATTTTGCGCGCTGGAGGGCGAGCGCTCGACGATTTGCGACCTTTGTCCCGACGGCCCGTACGAGAGCCGCTTGTAGCCGAGTTGGTTCGGCGTCTCGAAGCGGAGGAATTCGGCGACGACGAAGGAAAGGATTGGGCCTTGGGCCTGACTTTAGCGATCCTCCTCAGGAGCGCGATCACTCTTGTCGAGGTGAAAAGGGTGGGCCTTCTGTCCCACGCCAAACTCCGCGAGCTTCTCGCTCAGGTAGAACAAGACCTTTCATCTGAATGGACCGTCCAAAAATTGGCGGACATGACGGATCTTTCGCGCCGCAGTTTCGCGGCCGCATTCAAGCAGGCGACAGCGCTGCCCGTACATCAATATCTGCTCCGGCTCCGCGCCGAACGAGCGGCGATGTTGCTGAGGGAAACAGATTTGTCGATCGCCGAGATTGCATCTTGTACAGGCTTCGCGCATCAGGCGCACCTCACTCGCGTTACATCAAAATTGCTCGGGGCGTCACCGAAGCGCCTCCGGGAGAGGGCCGGAGATGCCACATGACCACAGTCGCTTGCCGGGGCCCGGCGTTCGGATGGCTCGGGTTAAAATAACGCCTATTGCCAAATTTGACGGTATTTTGTAGCCGACTCCTGGGCACCGATTGGTGATGGCGATAGGAGAAGTTTTCCGATGGTCGAAATTCCCAATGCAATCAATAGCCAGTATTTTTGAAGGGTAAGGCTGACGGAAAAAGCGGAGCGGCGGATCGGGTTTTTCAAATAAACAGCTCCTTACCGGGCTGTGGAACAATTGAATGGGAGTGACGCCATGGCCGTGAAACTGCAGATCATACCGGTCACACCGCTCGAGCAGAATTGCGCTTTGCTGTGGAATGATGAAACCCTGCAAGGGGCGGTGATCGATCCCGGCGGGGATATCCCGCGCATCATCGCAGCGGCTGAAAAAACCGGGGTGACGATAGCCGATATTTTTCTCACCCATGGGCATATGGACCATGCCGGCGGTGCTGCCGAACTTGCAGCCAAGCTGAAGCTGCGCGTCACCGGACCGCATCAAGCCGACGCCTTCCTGCTCGCCAGCATGGCACAGCAAGGCAAGCAGTTCGGATTGACGGCGCAGAACTGCACACCCGATGCCTGGCTCAAGGACGGCGATACCATCACCATCGGCGGTCACGCTTTCGCCGTGCTGCATTGCCCCGGCCACACGCCCGGGCACGTGGTATTCGTCAACCATGCTGAAAAATTCGGTATCTTCGGCGATGTGCTGTTCCGCAACTCGGTCGGACGAACGGATTTCCCCTACGGCGATCACGACGCGCTCATCAGCGCCATCAAGACCAAACTGCTGCCGCTCGGCGATGATTACAATTTCATCTGCGGCCATGGCCCGCCATCTGGCATCGGCGCCGAACGGCGAAGCAACCCATTCATACAATAGGGCGCTGGATCACGCGGGTTGCGCCGGGCATAGCGGTCTGCGTGTTCATCACCGCCATCGCCACGGTTTTGCAGGCGCTGGAAATAAGGTTGATCGGCCAGGCCTATCTGGAGGCGCTGGTGCTGGCGATCCTGCTGGGTGTCGCCATCCGCACCGCCTGGGCGCCCGCGGACATCTGGCAGCCGGGAATTTCATTCAGCGCCAGACTATTGCTGGAAACCGCGGTGGTGCTGCTGGGTGCTGCCGTCAGCATTCGCACCGTCATCGCACTCGGGCCAGCTTTGCTGGCCGGTATCATCCTGACCGTCGCCCTTGCCATCCTCACCAGCTACGTCATCAGCCGGGCCTTTGGCCTGCCGCAGAAACTGGCGATCCTGATCGCCTGCGGCAATTCCATCTGCGGTAATTCCGCCATCGCCGCGGTGGCGCCGGTCATCGGCGCGGATGGCGAGGACATCGCAGCCGCCATCGCCTTCACCGCCGTGCTCGGCGTGATCGTGGTGCTGCTGCTGCCGCTGCTGGTACCCATCCTTACCCTGTCACTGACGCAATACGGCGTACTGGCCGGCCTGACCGTGTATGCCGTGCCGCAGGTGCTGGCAGCAACACTGCCCATCGGCGCCCTCAGCAATCAAATCGGCACGGTCGTGAAACTGGTGCGCGTGCTGATGCTCGGACCCGTCGTGCTGGTGCTCTCGCTGCTGCCGCGCAACCCCCGGCACACCGCAAAACCAAAACTGCATGAACTCGTGCCCTGGTTCATCATCGGGTTCCTGCTGCTGCTGGCCATCCGCTCAGCCGGCCTCATCCCGCACCGCGCCCTCACACCGCTTAAAAACACCGCAGCCCTGCTCACCACAATCTCGATGGCCGCCCTCGGCCTCGGCGTCGATATCCGCGTCGTCGCCAAAGCCGGCGCCCGCGTGACCGCCGCCGTCACACTGTCGCTGATCATGCTGGCGGGGATCAGCTATGGGCTGATCGTGGGGCTGCGTATTCAGTAAGGAAGCGTCTTCTTTTTGTGAACAAAAAGAAGCAAAAAAACTTTATGAGATGGGCTATGGGCGTGATGCTGCCAACGCCCATGGTCCAGTATAAATTTTATGCTGGGTCCGGAGGCGCTGTTAGAGCCTGATCGTTTGAGGTTGACGCGTGTCAACGTGGCAACCGAGAGCGTGAATCAGCCTCTCCTATAAAGCTGGAGCGCGTTGAGGTTGGCGCGCCTGCGTCAACCTCAACATATCGCGCTCTAGCATCACAGCCCATGCCCCAGCAGGGCAAAAGTTTTTTGCTTCTCGCGTTCCGATGACGAGGCGGCGCAGTTGCCACGTCTGAATCGGACCGCGCAGAGAGGTTCAAAAAAGAAGTACTTGCTTTTTACTCTTCCAAATCGATCCAGGATAAATGCCCGCCTTTACCGGCACCGGTGTCCAGAAACACGGTTTTGCCGCTGCGCCAGTTTGTTTTGATATAAGGACGATCATCCAGGCTGCGGCGGTCGTGGCCGCAATACACGGTCGTATTTTCGGGCACCTGGTCGGTCCAGGTAATCAACCGTTCGGGACGGCCGGCGCCGGTGGTGCGGCCGGTGGTCTGGCCGTACAGCGCACGGGCCAGCAGGGGCGGCGGCCGGCCGGCGGGAAACGGCGGGGCGGTTTCATGCAGCATGGAAGGGTGAAAGCCGCCATGCACGAACAAATAGGCGCGGTGTTTGATCCAGGCCGGAGCGCGGGTGATTTCTTGCAAGGCGCGCCTGGCCAGTTCAGGCGGCAGTTCAGCGATGGTTTTCTCAAGATAGGCTGGCCTGCTCACCTCATCGCCGCGCAGGGCGCGGGCCAGTTTGTAATCATGGTTGCCAAGCACGAACAGGCCGCGGCCCTCGTCGATCAGCCGGAACATGATGCCGAGCGCGCCGGGCGTATCCGGCCCCTCGTCGACCAGGTCGCCGAGCTGGATAATGAAGTGATCGCCGGCGGCGGCGATGGCAAAGGCCTTGGCATCGCCATGAACATCGCCGACGATGCGTAAGCGTCGGCCGGATGGGATCATGCGCGCGCGGTGATTTCGGCGCGCAGACGGGATTGCGTGCGTTCATCCAGGGGAAAGCCGCGCAGGATGACGGCGCAGCTCAGCTTGAGCAGGCTCGGCACGCCGCAATACATCACCA
This sequence comes from Acetobacteraceae bacterium, assembly GCA_965231175.1. GTDB lineage: Bacteria > Pseudomonadota > Alphaproteobacteria > Acetobacterales > Acetobacteraceae > Acidocella. The sequence goes on from CBDDMJ010000003.1 coordinate 70,581, forward strand.
GCAAGGCGGCTTTCTGCAGCGGCCCGTTATGGCCATGGGTAGTGAAACCGGCAAGTTGCAGCAGGGGAAAAGCGATGCCGACGGCCAGCGCATTGCCGGCTTTCTGCGCCATGGTGGAGGCGGCGAAAAACAGCCCGGCCCGGCGCTCGCCACTGCGCAACTCGTCGAGATCCACCACATCGGCCTGCATGGCGGGGGGAATGGTGAAGTCGGCCCCGAGACCGGAGCCGGTGAACAGGCTGATCAGGCCGAAGAACCACAGGCCAAGCCGCGGCACCAGCGGCACGAAGGCAAAAGCGAAGGCGGTGAGCAGCAGCGAGGTGATCCAGGCGCGATGCTTGCCGATGCGCACCGCGAGCCAGAGCCAGAGCGGCACCGAGAGCATGCCGGCGCCGAAATAAATCAACAGCAGCGGGCCTTGCGCTTTCGGCGCGTTCAAAACCTGCGCGCAGACCATCAGAAACAGCGCGGCCGGCAGGCCGTTGGCAAGGCCATTGAGCAGCCAGGCGGTGATCAACCTGCGGAACGGCGCATTGGCGGCGGCGACCCGCAGGGCGGTACGCAGCCGAACCGGCCTTGCGGTTTGGCGCGGCAGCGGATCCGGCACGAACAGCAGGGCAGCCAGCACGAAAGGGGTGGCCAGCGCGATGGTGGTGATGACCAGCAGATGCGCCTCACCCGCCGCCGAGGTGATGCCGAGCACCACCGGCAGGACCGCCGAGATCAGAATGCCGAGTATGGTGCCGCCTTCACGCAATGAGGTTATGCGCTGGCGTTCCTGGTAATCATCCGAAAGCTCGGCGCCCCAGGCCCAATAGGGCAGGGAGATGGTGGTCCAGCCCCAGGTGATCAGGGCGTTGAAAATGAACAGCCACGCTGCCCCGGCATCCGGCGGCGGGAAGAACAGCCCGATCGCGCCGATCACCGCCACCGGAATGGCGAGGGCGATGAACGGTTTGCGGCGGCCGAAACGGGAGCGCGTGCGATCGGAGAGGCGGCCGATCGTCGGGTCGACGATGGCATCCAGCACCCGCACCGCGGTCAGCACCAGGCCGACGGTGGCGAGCTTCATGCCCATCGGGCCGGCCCAGAAATTCGGCAGGATCACCAGCAGCGGCAAGCCCAGCATGCCGAGCGGCAGCGCCGGCGCGCTATAGATCAGCCGGGTGCGCCAGGGAAGTTTCGCGATGGTCAAGCGTTGTGGATAACGATCTGCCCGACATCTGTCCAACCGGCGCGAAAGCCGGCCTCGCAATAGCCGAGATAGAACTCCCACAGGCGCTTGAAGCGGTTGTCGTATTGCGGGGCCAGGGTGTTGATGCGGCTCCAGGCGGATTGAAACCGCGCCTGCCAGCGGTTCAGGGTTTCCGCGTAGTCCTGTCCGAACCATATCGTGTCGCCGAGCCGCAGACCGGCCTTGCTGATCTCCTGCTGCAGGCGGCCCGGCGAAGGCAGCATGCCACCGGGGAAAACATAGCGCTGGATGAAATCGGCGGTCCTGCAGTAATCGGCAAAAAACCGGTCGGCGATGGTGATAACCTGCAGGCCGGCAAGGCCACCGGGCTTCAGGCGGTTGCGCAGGGTCTGGAAATACACCGGCCAGTATTCGATGCCGACGGCCTCGAACATCTCGATCGAGACGATGCGGTCAAAGCTGCCAAGCGTATCCCGGTAATCCTGCAATTTGAGCGTTACAAGATTTTGCAGGCCGGCGGCCTCGATGCGGGTCTGGGCATAGAACAGTTGCTCGCGCGACAGCGTGATGCCGGTAACGCTGGCACCGAATTCGGCGGCGGCAACTTCCGCGAAACCGCCCCATCCGCAGCCGATTTCCAGCACGCTCATGCCGGGGCGCAGGTCCAGCGTCTGGCACAGGCGGCGGTATTTTTCCCGCTGTGCTGCGGCGAGATCAGCGCTGCCGTTGCTGAACAAAGCCGATGAATACGTCATCGAGCCATCCAGCCATTCGCGGTAGAAATCATTGCCGAGATCGTAATGCTCGGCAATGTTGCGCTTTGAACCACGGCGGGTATTCGGCCGTAGTTTATGCATGACCCAGGAGACGAACCGCGCCCAGGGCTTGCCGCGCAGCAAGGCGTCGAAAGCGGCTTCATTCAGGGTGCCGAGGCACAGCACGTCCGTCACATTTGGGCTGTCCCACATCCCCTCGAGATAGGCTTCGCACAGGCCGAGGCAGCCGCCAAAGGCGAGTTTGGCGACCATGCGCGGGTCGCGCACGATCAGCGTGGCGCCGGGGCCGGGGCCCTGGCCGGTAAAATGATGCGCGCTGCCATCGGGCAGCAGAACAGTCATGCTGCCGTTTTGCAGCAAACGCGCGAATTGCAGCCCCAGACGTAATCTGCGGTCGAGCTTCTGTTTGTGCGGCAAACCTGCCAGGGCGCTCACGGTGGACGTATCGTTCATTCACTCTCTCCGGAGATTACAGCATCATGAGTAGGCAACGGCGTACTATGAAATTTGGCGCCGCGCAGAAATAATTTTAGAGCCTGCCAGTGAATTGCCAGCATCACTTTCATGGGCGCGAGCGGCATTTCCGCCAATAAGCGAAGAAGTAACGCATCGTTGAACGGCCGGGCCTGCAGGATCATGGTTGCGGTCATGCGTTTTAACCCGCCGGCGTTGTATTGTATGGACACGGTCAGCCTGTCGAGCGGTTGCGTCAGCGCAAAACGGTAGCCGCCCTGCATGTCGAAGAACGGCGAGACATGCATCCGCTTCGGCGCGGACTGGCGGATTGCGCCGCTGTGCTGGCGCACCGGCATCAAATAGCCGATCTGGCCGCCGAAGGTGTTCTTGACCTGATGCAGCACGGCGCCCAGGCGCCCGCTGCTATCGTAGCAATAATAGAAGCTGATCGGGTTGAAGGCGTAGCCCAGCAGCCGTGGTGTAGAGATAAAGATGATCCGGCTCGCATAGGCGCTCAGACCATCGCCGGCCAGCGCGGCTTCGGCATAACTACGTAGCGACCGTCCGTCGCGAAACCCATGGTCCTGGTCATACAGAGAGACCAACCCGAAGCGATTATGCCGGAACCAGCGCGAGCCTGCCGCGGTATCGTCCAGCCGGTCGATGTCGATCGCTAGCATCCAGATCCGGTAGTCGAATCTATGACGGAACGGCATATGCCTGACATGGGCGACGCGGCCGGCGTATAACGCGGCGTTAGCCGGAATTACCGCTGCCATGGCGTGCGCACCCCCAGGGCATTGACGATCCCAACCGCCGAGGCGATGCCGTCCTCATGGAACCCCCAGCCGGTCCAGGCGCCGGCGAACCAGCAGCGGGATATGCCCTGGATGCTGCCCAGATTTTCCTGCGCTCGCATGGCCGCGGCATCGAATTTCGGGTGACGGTACGAGCGGCGCAGCAGGATTTTTGCCGGATCGATGGCTATGCGCGGGTTGAGGCTGACCAGCACCGGCTCGGTGGTTTTCAGGCCCTGCAACAAATTCATCCAATAGGTCAGACAGATCGCGCCCGCATGATCGGTCGAGCCATGACTCAGGTAATTCCATGACGACCAGGCCAGCTTGCGCCTGGGCATCAACAGCGCATCGGTATGCAGCACCGCCTCGTTATCCTGGAATTCGATGGCGCCCAGTACGGCGGTTTCAGGCGCTGTAGCGTCTTGCAGCAGAGATAAAACCGTATCGGCATGGCAGGCGAAAATCACCTGATCGAAGGGCTCGCCATTCACCAGCACCATATCTGCCTCGCGACGGATATTTGTCACGGCAACACCCAGCTGAGCCTCGCGCGATAGGTCGGCGAGGATGCGGGCTACATAAACTCTGGAGCCGCCGGTGACGGTGCGCCATTGCGGCCGGCCAAGTATTTTTAACAGACCATGATTGGCAAAAAACCGCACAAAATGCCGGGCCGGAAACGTCCGCATACTGTCGACCGAGGCCGACCAGATGGCCGCCCCCATGGGGAGGATATAATCATCGATAAAGCCGGCGCTGTAATCCTGCGCGATCAGATAGTCGCCAAGGCTTTGCTCCGTATCGCTGTCCAGCAACGCCGGCGCGTGCTTGTTGAAATGCAAGATGTCGCGGATCATGCGCCAGAAGCGCGCGGCAAAAATGTTGGAGGGCTGGGCGAACAACTGCCGTAACTCGCCGCCGGCATATTCATAGGCGCCATCGCCGATCGAGACGCCAAACGACATGTTGCTGTCATGCGTGGCAACACCAAGGGTTTTGAACAGGCTGGTCAGATGCGGGTAATTAACCTCGTTGAAGACGATAAACCCGGTATCGACCGCGATCTCCTGGCCGTCGATTTCGACGAGCTGCGTATCGGCATGGCCGCCGGCGCGAGGTTCGGCTTCGTACAAGGTTATATCATGATCTAGCCGCAGCAGCCACGCCGCCGATAGGCCGGCGATGCCGGCGCCGACCACGGCGATTTTTTGGCGCTGTCCTGTCAAAAACCACTACCCCGTCAGTTTTTTATATGCCGCCAGAGCGCGGTCACGTCCTTCGCTTAACGAAATAAGGGGGTAGGGGTAAGAGTTGCCAAGCGTCACGCGCGCTTTCGTGAGAGTCGCCGCATCGGCCTCCCAGGGGGTGTGTATGACCGCATCGGGCAGGTCCGCCAGTTCCGGTACGTAACGCCGCACGTAATCGCCGCCGGCATCGAATTTCCGGCCCTGCAACACCGGGTTGAAGATGCGGAAATAAGGCGCTGCATCGGCACCGCAACCCGCAACCCATTGCCAGGAGGCGGCGTTGGCGGCCAGATCGGCCTCGCACAGACAGTCCCAGAACCAGGCCTCGCCATCCTGCCAGGGGATCAGCAAATGCTTGATGAGAAATGAGGCGGTGATCATGCGCACGCGATTATGCATCCAGCCGGTCTGCCAAAGTTCGCGCATCCCCGCATCGACGATCGGATAGCCGGTCTCGCCGCGCTGCCAGGCACGCAAGGCGGACCGATCAGCGGACCACGGAAACGCCGCGAAATTGCTGCGCAGCGGCTGATCCGGCAACTCCTGGTTGTACCACAGAAGATAAATCGAGAACTCACGCCATAGTAATTCCTTCAGGAACGTCTCTGCCCCCTTGCCGCGATGCGCGGACGCCTGCTGCCAAACGCTGCGCGGCGAGATTTCACCGAAATGCACATGCGGCGAGAGCCGGGAGGTGCCGGGTTGGCCGGGCGTGTTGCGGGCCTTGTCGTAATGCGCGATGCCGGTGTCCAAAAACCGCGCCAGCAGTTTGGCCGCACCAGCCTCGCCAGGCTGCCAGGACTCCCGCAGGCCCCCAGCCCAGTCCGGCCTGGTCGGCAACAAACACCAATCGGCAAGCCGGTCGCTTTTAATGCCGCCGGCCCCGGGCAAATGCCCCGGCGCCGCCACCGGCTCCCCCTCGATCCCGCGCTCCCGGCAGGCTTTGGCAAACGGCGTATATACGCCATAAACGCCGCCGCTGCGGTTCCTGATCTGGTCCGGCGCGAACAGCGACATCGAAAGCAGCCGGTGAAACGGGATATCGAGACGCTGCAAAGCGGTGTGAACCGCCTTGTCCGTGGCCCGCATGGCCGGCTCGAAAGCACGCGCGGCATATACGGCGCCGGCTTGCACTTCGCCCGCCAGCGCCGGGACGATCTCGGCGGCAGCGCCGCGACGCAGCACCAGCCTCGCGCCGCGCGCCTCCAGCCCGGCGGCCAGCGCTGCCAAACTATGGTGCAGCCACCACCGGCTGGCACCCCCGGCACGCCAGCGCCCGGCCGCTTCGTCATCCAGAACATATACCGGCACAATCCTCTCAGCACCCGCCACGGCAGCGTTGAGTGCCGGATTATCCTCCAGCCGCAAATCATTGCGGAACCATATGATGTTGGTCGTCACGCCGGTGCCCCCAGACGCCCGAGCTGGTTGAGGGCGAAGCTGTAAAGCCGATCCTGGCCGAGCAGAAAAACCCGCAAGCCGCGCGGAAACAGCCTGGCAATGGCAGGTTCGCGCACATCCAGACCACCGGCATAGGCACCGTAAGCCGGCAGGATCAGCCGCGCCGCATCGGTGACGAAACAAGGGCGGCTGATGGTTTTGGCGCGCGTCTCGATGCCCGCCTTGGGATGGTAATGGCCGGAAATCTCGGTCTCGCCGGCCACCGCCTGAAGTGCTGCCTGATGCCGGAACACGAACGGACCCTCCCGCCAAACCGCGGCGCGCTGACCCGGCAAATGAGTCGGTGCGGGATCATGGTTGCCGCTGATCCAGATGAATTCCGCAACCCGGGCAATCGCCGCCAGCCGCGCCACATCCGCCGCACCCAAACGCCCGGCTCCCCCCACATCATGAAAACTGTCCCCCAGCGCGATAATGCGCTCAGGATGCCAGAACCGCACCGCACGCTGCAGTTTCTCCAGTGTGGCGCGCGTATCGAACGGCGGCAACAAACTGCCGCGCGCCGCCAATGAAGACGCCTTCTCCAAATGCAAATCCGCCACCATCAGTAAACGCCCGGCCGGCCAGTAAACCGCCCCCGAAGGATCCAACATGAGACGCTCCTGGTGAAAATGAATCGGGGCTGCCATCATTGTCATGTTGAAAGCACAAGGCGCAAGATATTGCCATGCGGGAATTTTACGCATGGTGAAGCAAGCAGCAGCTTTTTTGAAAAAAAGCTGCGCAAAAAACTTTTATGAGTCTTTTTATGAGTCTGGGGCTGGGGTGTTAATTTCATAATGCCATGGGCGAGCATAAATTTTCTGCCGGGGCCGGAGGCTTTGTCAGCATCACGCCACTGGCCCATCATAGATTCTATGCCGGGTCCTGGGCGTTGTCGTTATCACAGCCATGTCCCAGCCAATCAAAAGTTTTTTGCGCAGCTTTTTTCAAAAAAGAACTGCCGCTTGCTTACTTGGAACGGCGGCCTCCGCCACACTCACCCGGGCGGCCTCCGCGACCAGCATTTCGGTCTCGGCCAGCAGGTCTTCTTCGCCGCTGCCGTTGGCGACGCGTTCGCGGCCGATTTCCAGCAGCACCGGCACGGCCAGGGGTGAGACGTGGTCCAGTTGGACATGGGTGATGCGGCCGTCGGCGCGGGCCAGCATTTGCGCGATGCGGCTGATGTCGGTGAGGCCGCTGGCGGCGTCGGCGCGGGTGGCGCGCAGCAGCACGTGGTCTGGCTGGTGCTTGCGCAGCACGTCGTAGATCAGGTCGGCGTTCACGGTCACCTGGCGGCGGTTTTTTTCCGCACCCGGCTGGAAGCGCTGGATCAGCCCGGAGATCACGGCCACATGGCGGAAGGTGCGCCGCAGCATCGAGCTTTCCGCCATCCAGGCTTCCAGGTCGTCGCCCAGCATGTCCTGCTCGAACAACGGCGCGACGTTGAGGGGTTCGTGTATCGACCAGGTGGCCAGCACGTAATCGGTGGCGACGAAGCCGAGCGGGCCGCAGCCGGCGCGTTCCAGGCGGCGGGTCAGCAGCATGCCCAGGGTCTGGTGCGCCTGGCGGCCTTCGAAGCAATAGGCCACCAGATACCAGCGGCCACCGCGTGGAAAGGTCTCGACCAGCAGATCGTCCGGTCCCGGCATTTGCGAACGCTGGTTCTGCAGGGCCAGCCAGTCCTGCACATCTTCGGGGAAGGCGCGCCAGCATGCCGGGTCGTGCAGCATGGCACGCACCCGGTCGGCGAGGTTGGTGGTCATCGGCATGCGGCCGCCCTCATAGGCCGGGATTTTCGGCTCGCCGGTGCCGCCTTGCGCGGCTTCCACGGTGGTGTCGCGCAAACCGAGGAATTTCAACAGCCGCCCGGCAAACATGAAGGTGTCGCCGGGGGTCAGCATGTTGACGAAATATTCCTCGATCTCGCCGAGCTTCAGCCCGAATCCGCCGCGCCGCCCCATCAGCCGGACTTTGAGCGTGGGGGCTTCGACGATGGTGCCGATATTCATGCGGGCCTGGCGGGCGGTGCGGGCATTGGCCACATGCACCAGCCCGGCGGCATCGCGGAACAATTTGCGGTAGCGTTCATAGGCCGCTAGCGCGTAGCCGCCATCCTCGACGAAGCGCAGCACATCATCGAAATCGCGCCGCGTCAGCAGCGCATAGGGGGCGGCGGCGGTAACTTCGGCGAACAGATCGTCGGGGTGGAAGGGGCCAGCGCAGGCCATGCACAGCATATGCTGCGCCAGCACGTCGAGGCCGCCGGGACGCGGCGGGTCACCGTCCAGTGCGGCGGCGGCAACACCGGCGATGGCGGCCTCGCATTCCAGCACCTCGAAGCGGTTGGCGGGCACCAGTATGGCGTTGGAGGCCTCGTCCAGCCGGTGATTGGCGCGGCCGATACGTTGCAGCAGGCGCGACACGCCTTTCGGCGCGCCGATCTGCAGCACCTGATCCACGCCGCCCCAATCGATGCCAAGATCGAGCGAGGAGGTGGCGATCACGGCGCGCAAGGTACCGGCCGCCATCGCGGCCTCGACCCGTCGGCGCTGCGCGATATCCAGGCTGCCATGGTGCAGGGCAATCGGCAGGCTGTCCTCGTTATGTTTCCAGATTTCCTGAAACATCATCTCGGCCTGGGCGCGGGTGTTGACGAAGACGATGGTCATCGTCGCCTCCCGGATGCGCTCCAGCACCACGCCGGCGGCGGCCAGACCCATATGGCCGGACCAGGGAATGCGGCCCGGCGGCAGCAACAGCCGCACCGCCGGCGGCGTGCCATCGGCGGCCTCGATCAGTCTCGCCGCCGGCCCGACATAGGCGCGGATGGCGGCGGGATGGGCGATTGTGGCGGACAGGCCGACGCAGCGCATTGCCGGCGCCAAGGCGCGCAGCCGGCTTACGCACAGCGCCAGCTGGTCGCCGCGCTTGGTACCGGCCAGGGCATGCACCTCGTCGATCACCACACAGGCCAGGGTGGCGAAAACTTTGCCTGAATCTTCACCGGCCAGCAGCACCGTCAGGCTTTCCGGCGTGGTCAGCAGGATGTCCGGCGGGTGGCTGCGCTGGCGGGCCCGGCGGTCAGCCGGGGTATCGCCGGTGCGGGTTTCGATGCGGACCGGCAGCGCCATCTCCGTGACCGGGGCCATCAAATTGCGCGCGATATCGGTCGCCAGCGCCTTCAGCGGGCTGACATACAGCGTATGCAGCCCCTGGTTTTCGCCATCGGCGAGGGCAATCAGGCTGGGCAGAAACCCCGCCAGGGTCTTGCCGCCGCCGGTAGGTGCAATCAGCAATATATCCTCATGAGCAGCGGCGGCGTCCAGCATCGCTGCCTGATGCAGCCGCAGCCGCCAGCCGCGCGCGGCAAACCAGGCGGCAAATTTCGCTGGCAATTTCTTTGGCAGAGAAGACATGAATGCTTATATGGAGTTTTCACTGTTTGTTCCAAACTAAAAGAGCAAGATCATGCCGCCGCATCCTGAAACCTGGCTGAAGCCGATCGCTGCCGGGCTGTATTGCGAGCCGGGAGATTTTTTCATTGACCCGATGCGCCCGGTAGCGCGCGCGGTCATCACCCACGCCCATGCCGATCATGCGCGCCCCGGCAACGACCATGTACTGGCAACCGCGGGCACGCTGGCCGTCATGCGCACCCGCATGGGGCCGGAACGTGCCGGCGGCCAACAGCAGGTCCTGGCTTACGGCGAAACCCTGCTGGTCAACGGCGTCAGCGTAACCCTGCATCCGGCCGGCCATGTGCTGGGCTCGGCCCAGGTGGCTTTGGAGTACCAGGGCAGCCGGATCGTGATTTCCGGCGATTACAAGCGCCAACCGGACCCGACCTGCGTTGCCTTCGAACCGGTGCCCTGCGACGTCTTCGTCACCGAGGCGACCTTCGGCCTGCCGGTGTTCCAGCATCCGCCAGCGCAGGATGAAATCGCCAGATTGCTGGCCTCGGCAGCATTGTTTCCCGAACGCACCCATGTCATCGGCTGCTACGCGCTCGGCAAATGCCAGCGCCTGATCATGGAATTGCGCCGCGCCGGCTTTGACGCGCCGATCTATCTGCACGGCGCGCATGCCGCGGTGTGCAACACGTATCGCGAACAAGGCATTGATCTCGGGGAGCTGCGGCCGGCCACGGTGGCGGCGAAAGCCGAACTCAAAGGTGCGGTCGTGCTGGCCCCCCCATCGGCAATCGCGGATCGCTGGGCGCGGCGCCTGGAAGACCCGGTGGTATGCATGGCCTCCGGCTGGATGCGTATCCGCCAGCGCGCCAAGGCCGGCGGTATCGAGCTGCCGTTGATCGTCTCCGATCACGCCGATTGGCCGGACCTGCTGCGCACCGTCCGCGAGGTCGGCGCCCCGGAGATCTGGGTCACGCACGGCACCGAGGAGGCGCTGATCCATGCTGTAGGGCTGTTGCAAATCAGGGCGCGGGCGCTGCGGCTGGTGGGGTACGGCGATGAGGACGAGCTGGCGTGAAGGCTTTTGCCGCCTTGCTGGAACGGCTGGTGTTCTCGCCCGGCCGTAATACCAAGATCGCATTGCTGCGCGCCTATTTCACGGAACGGCCAGACCCGGAGCGCGGCTTCGCGCTGGCCGCCATCGCCGGGTCGCTGGATTTTCCGGGCGCCAAATCCGCCACGCTGAAGGCCATGGCCGAAGCCCGCAGCGATGCCGTGCTGTTCGCTCTGTCCTATGATTTCGTCGGCGATCTCGCGGAGACCATCGCGCTGATCTGGCCCGTCTCGAACCAGGGTGCCGAGCCGGAACTGCCGGACATTATCCTGGCTTTGCGCGAGGCCAAACGCGAGGCGATCCCGGGTTTGATCGCCGGCTGGCTGGATGCCGCGGATGCCTCCTCGCGCATCGCCATCATCAAGCTGATCACCGGCGGCCTGCGGGTCGGCGCCTCGCTGCGCCTGGCCAAGCTCGCACTGGCCGAACTGGGCGAGGTGGACGTCAACGAGGTCGAGGAGATCTGGCATGGCCTGACCCCGCCCTACACCGAACTGTTCGCCTGGCTGGAAAAACATGGGCCCAGGCCGGATGCCAATGAAACGCCGGTGTTCCGCCCGGTCATGCTGGCGCACCCGATCGAGGCCCGCGAGATGGCGACACTCGACTGGTCGGCGCATCGGGCGGAGTGGAAATGGGACGGTATCCGCGTGCAGATCGTTGCCACCCCGCACGGCACCAGGCTGTACACCCGCACCGCCGATGACGTCTCCGGCGGGTTTCCGGAAATCATGGCGGCAGCACGGTTCCACGCCGTGCTGGACGGCGAATTGCTGGTGCTGCGAGACGGCGTGGTGGCGCCGTTCAGCGATTTGCAGCAGCGGCTGAACCGCAAACTGGTTTCCGCCGCCATGCAAAAGGAGTTTCCGGTGCATGTGCGGCTGTACGACATATTGTTCGAGGGCGATGAAGACCTGCGCACCGAGACCTTCGATGCGCGCCGCGCCCGGCTGGAAGCCTTCTACGCACGCACCCTGCCGGCCCGCATGGACCTCTCGCCGCTGATCCCGTTCACCTTCCCTGAGGAGCTCGCCACGTTGCGCGCCGGCGCCCGTGCTGCCGCCATCGAAGGGCTGATGCTCAAGCGCGCCGACAGCCCGTATCTGGCCGGGCGGCCGAAGGGGCAATGGTGGAAATGGAAACGCGACCCGCTCAGCCTGGATGCCGTGCTGATGTACGCGCAGCGCGGCCACGGCAAGCGCTCCTCCTATTATTCGGATTACACCTTCGGCGTATGGAACCAGGCAGGTGAGCTGGTGCCGATCGGCAAGGCCTATTCCGGCTATACGGATGCCGAACTGCTGGTGCTGGACCGCTGGATACGCAACCATACCACGGCAAAATTCGGCCCGGTGCGGGAGGTCGAGAAGACCATCGTGCTGGAGATCGGCTTCGACGCCGCACAGCGCTCAAACCGCCATAAATCCGGCGTGGCGCTGCGGTTCCCGCGCATCCTGCGGCTGCGTACGGATAAACCGGCAGAACAGGCGGACCGCCTGGCGCGGATCGAGGCGATGATCGAATAGTCAACTCAAGATTGAGTTATTTGTTGACGAAACCGTGAGGTAGTTTCTATCTTTTTGCCGTGACCAGCCGTCTGGACCTGATTGCGCCGCAAGCGGTGACCATGCTGGCCACCACCAGCCTGTCCTCCCTGGCGATACTGCCGCCGGGCGGCATCAGCCTCGGCGGCCTTGATCCAGGCGATCCCATTAGCGTGACCTTGACCGCCAGCAATGCCGCTACCCGGTTAACAGCGGCAGCCGGCGGTGCCGCGATCATGGCCAATGAAAATAATTTGACCATCACCGGCAATTTTGCCGCCGTGAATGCCGCCCTGGCCAGTCTCGGCATCGCCGAACCCGGCAACGCTTTGACCGATCTCATCACGATCGACGCCGCCGATACGCTGAGCCTGCCGGTAAGCACGGAAATCGCTGTCGATATCATGGCCAGCACTGGTCCGGCTTTTGCAGCGCCACCCGTCAATGCAACATTCCAACCGTTTTCGCTCAGCACGGTAAGCGGGCTGGTGATCGGCGATCCCGAAGTCGCCGGGCTGGTCGCTGCCGGGCTGGGGCAAAGTGAAACCCTGGCGCTGACCCTGACCGTCAGCGCCGGGGTGCTGCTGCTGCCGGACCTGAACAGCCTGGATGGCATCAGCGCCGCCGGCAACGGCTCGAACCAGATCATCCTGAGCTTTACCGCCGATCAGCTCGTCGCCGTGAATGCGGTCCTCTCCGGTCTGGCTTTTGCCGCCCCGGCGCAAAGTGCGGAACTGTTCTACGCCTTGCGCAATGCCGCCGGGCCGCTCGGCGCCGCCAGCACTTCCGGCAACATCGCCTTGTCGATCGCCGGCGCCCCGGGGCCGCGCGGCACCACGGTGGTTGGCGCCGACACCGCGATCCTGAACACCAGCAGCCTCGCCGCCGGCGCCACAATGGCAATCTCCGGCACCACCGCCGATATCGGCGGCATCGAAGGTGCCGGGGCAATCTCGATCGGCCTAGAGGCGGCGTTGCAGCTGCCGTATGATTATATCTCCCTGGGCGGCAGCAGCCTCGATTTCGGCACGCTGAACGCCGTACAGCTTTTTGAAACCGGAGCACTGGTCATCGCCGGCGCCGCCAGTTTCGCCGGGCCGGCCAGTCTTGCCGCCAATGGTTTTGTGGATTTTACCGGCAGTTTCACCGCTGTCGGCGGCGCGCAGACGGCCTATGTGCCAGGCCTGTCGCTGGCGGCGGGTGCTGAGCTGGATGGTTCGGGAACACTGATCGCCGGGAATTTCAACGAGGCCGGGATGATCACCGGGCCCGGCACCATCCTCGCGGTCTCGACGCTGCTGCTGTCCGCCGGCAGCCTGGGCGGCGGCGCGCATCTTGACATCGCACCCGGCGGTGCGGTGGTGCTGGGTCCGGTCGACCCGCTATACGGGGTGGCCGCGGCCACCCCGCTGACGGTCGACAGCTCGGTCACCTTGAGCTTTCTCGGCAATGCCGGCGCCGGTCTGGATACCGGCCCCTATGCCGGCACCCTGGGCGAGAGCGGCGGCGTGATCGTGATCAACGGCGCGCAGGTCTTCAACGGCACGATCACCGGCTTCGCGCCCGGCGACCGCCTGATATTTCCGGACATCGTCAGCGGTTTCGGCATTTCCAACACCATGTCCAATTCCTTCGTGGTCACCGGCGCGGACAGCAGCGGCGTCAACCAGGCCTATACGATCCACGCCGCCCATGCTGCCGGCACCAGCCTGGTGTATGGCACCGATGCAGCCGGCAACAACCAGATCGGCCTGCGCGACAGCGCACCCGATCTGTTCATCAACGCCAGCACCATCACCAATACCGAGATCAACGCCGTCACCGGCCTGGCTGCCCCGCTACAGGGCTTGGACCTGCTGGTACCGAGCTGGAGCGGCCAAACGCTCACCCTCACCCTGGCGGTGTCGCACGGCACGCTGAGCAGCGGCCTCAGCACTGCGGCAAGCCTGACCTTGACTGCCGCCAGCCCGACCGCACTCGACGAGATATTAAGTCAGGCCGTCTACACCGCCGGTACGGGGACCGCCGATCATTTGAACATCACCAGCGCGAGCGGTTTGCTGGCCGGTCTCAGCGGCACCGTGCCCATCGTCATCGGGCCGTCCGGGGGCACCATCCAGGGTTTCGGCACGCTGCCGGTAAATGCCAGCCAGACGCTGGTGTTTGGCGGCGCCAGCGGCGCGGCGGCGCTGCTGACCCAGTCCGCGGCACCTGGCGAAATTATCGTCACCGGTTACCAGGATTTCGCCGGCAGCATCGATGCCGCGGGACTCGGCGGCACCGCGCTGCTGATCGGCGGCGGCGGCACCGGGCTGTTCGATGCCGCCGCCCATATCGCCCTCGGGGCGGATGCGGTGGTCGGGAACACCGCGGGGTCAGGCTATCTCGACATACTGACGCCGAATTTCATCCTCGGCGCTGACAGCGCCGCCAATCTCACCCTGGCCGCCGCCGCCGCCGCCGCCGGCAGCGCGGTCAACCTGCTCGGCACAATCGGCATCAACGGCACATTGCTGATCGGCCCGGGGGCGGCGGCCAGTTTCGAGATCGCCGGCCAGCTCGGCGCGGTCGCCACCAGTATTTTTGCCGGCAGCCGCCTGGATGGCTTCGGCAGCGCTGCCGCCGCTTTCGGCACATTGTCGGATGCCGGCACGCTGAACCTCGTGGATGACGCGACCGCCAGCGCCGGCAGCCTGCTGCTGGACGGCAGTTTAACCCTGGGCGGTACCGCGATGCTGCATGTGCAGGGCAACGCGTCGCTGACGGGCGGTGAGGCGGTCATCGGCCCGGACGCCACATTATCAGCCGCCAATCTGGTGCAGACCGGCGGCAGCCTGACCCTGGCCGGCGCGCTCGATGTGACGGCAGCTTCCGTTGAAACTGCCGCCGTCACGCTCGATGGCGGCCATCTGGCGGCGCCCCGGCTGACGCTCGAAACCGGCGCCACCCTCACCGGCACTGGCAATCTCACCGGCACCGGCAGCGGCATTGGCAGCCTCATCATCGACGGCGGCGCGCTCGATGCCACCGGCGGCGAGCTGGTGCTGGCTGATGATATCCAGTTGCAGAACGGCGGCAGCATCGGCATCGGACCCAGTGCTGAAATTGATCTGATCCATGGCCTGACCGGCGGCGCGGTGAACTTCACCGGTCCAGCCGCTGTGCTTGTCATCAACGACCTGGCCAAAATCACCACCGCCATCACCGGCATGACCGGCCATGACATGATCGATCTGGCCGGCATCACAGGCAATGTGACATTCGCCAATGGCAGCCTCACCGCCAGCGATGCCGGGGGACATCTGATCGGCGGTTTTGCCCTCATGCCGGCAGCCGCCCAGCCGGCGGTGCAGCTGCTCTCGGATGGAACCGGCGGTACGCTGGTCACGCTGGGCGGCGAAATGCCGTGCTTCGTGCGCGGCACCAGGCTGCTGACACCGCATGGATACCGCCCGGTTGAAACTCTGGCACCCGGCGATCCTGTCATAACCTATGCTGGTGAACGCCGCCCGGTACGCTGGATCGGCCGCCGCACGCTCGACCTTGGCGCCAGAAAACCCATGCAGGATGCCCGCCCGGTGCGCATCACCGCCAATGCCTTCGGCCCGGGCCTGCCGGCGCAGGATATCCGCCTATCGCCGCTGCACGCCGTGTTCACAGCCGGCGTGCTGGTGCCGGCGCAGCACCTGGTGAACGGCGCCACCATTGTCCAGGAGGCAGGCCGGCTGGCAGTGACATATTATCATATCGAACTGGATCGCCACGATATCGTGCTGGCCGAAGGCTTGCCGGCAGAAACCTATCTCGATACCGGCAACCGCGCCGCCCTGTATCATGAAACCGGGCGGCGCGGGACGGCGCGGCGCCCTTGCGCCCCGCTGGTCACCACCGGCCCGGTGCTGGCCGCGATCCGCCGCCGCCTGCACGCCATCGCCCTGGCCGCCGGCTTTGTCCCGGCCTACGCACCCGCTTTGCGCGCGGTGGTGAACCGGCAGACCGTGCTGCCGCGCATGCTGAGCCGGCACGGCCGGCACTATGCGCATTTCAGCCTGCCGGCGGCGGCGCACACCCTGCACCTGCTGGCCCAGAGTGCTGCACCGGCGGATACCGCGCCGGAGGCCGAAGACCGCCGCGAACTGGCGCTCTGCATCAGCACGATCAAAACCGCAAACCGTCACCTGCCGTTAACCCGTGACCATCTGGCCACCGGCTGGTTCGAGCGCGCCGCCCAGGATACCGGCTACTGGATGGGCAGCACCGCGGCGATCCGCCTGCCGCCACAGACCAGCGCCATCAGCCTCGGCATCGCCGGGATCGTACAAAGCTGGACACGTTGACGGCCGCTTGAATGCCCCGTAAAGCCCACCCCGCCGGGAACGTGGACAGGCGATGGTCGCCTGCGCCCGCTCTTTTCTTTTGATCAGAGACTACCGGCGGTATTTTAACAAGAAAGGGCGACGCGCATGACCAAGCGCACTGAAAGCAAGTATAAGATCAACCGCCGGCTCGGCGTCAACCTGTGGGGCCGCGCCAAATCGCCGCTCAACAAGCGCGAATACGGCCCGGGCCAGCACGGCCAGCGCCGCAAGAAACCGTCCGATTACGGCGTGCAGCTGATGGCCAAGCAAAAGCTGAAAGGCTATTACGGCAATATCAGCGAAAAATCCTTCTACAAATATTACGAGGAAGCGGTGCGCCGCAAAGGCGATACCTCGGAAAACCTCATCGAAATTCTGGAACGCCGGCTGGACGCCGTGGTGTACCGCCTGAAATTCGCGGTCACCCCGTTCGCCGCCCGCCAGTTCGTCAGCCACGGCCATGTCACCGTCAACGGCCAGAAAGTGAACATCCCATCCTACCTCGTCAAGGATAACGATGTCATCGAAGTCCGTGAGAAATCCAAGCAGATCGCCGTGGTGCTGGACGCCGCCCAAAGCGCCGAACGCGACGTGCCGGAATATATGGAAGTCGACCACCGCGCCATGAAAGGCAAATTCCTGCGCGCGCCCAAACTGGCCGACGTGCCGTATCCGGTGCAAATGGACCCCAACCTGGTGGTCGAATACTACTCACGCTAAACGCTGAAGGAAGCAGCAGCTTTTTAAAAAAAGCTGCGCAAAAACTTTTATGAGTCTGAGCCTTAGGCTGTGTCGGCTGAACGCCCATGCCAGCAGGGCAAAAGTTTTTTGCGCAGCTTTTTTTTCAAAAAAGCTGCCGCTTGCCTAACGATCCGCAGACCTTCCGGCGGGCGGTGTGAATTTGGCGTTCGGGTCGCCGGTGACGAACATCTGGTGCAAAATATCGCTGACACCTGGCTCCTGATATCCGCTGTCCGGCTGCCCGGCGCTGCTTGCCGCGGTTCCAGGCATCGATGGCATGACGTTGGAGAGCACGGATTTCGGCCCGAATAAATGTATCACCACCCCCGAATCGGGTTTTGGCGGGTCTCGGCTGGCCTCGGCCTGGCGGGCTGCCAGCAGCAGAAAAACGGTGATACAGGCGGTTTTCACAATGGCATTCATGGCTGCGGTTTAGGCCAGAACGCCGTGGCCGCCAAATTAGTTGACTATGAAGTCCCACGGCCTAGGTTTAAGTTATGAACGTCCTGAGCCCCCCCTCGGTCCGGCTTAGCCTTGAGGTCGTATTCGATTTCGTGTGTCCGTGGTGTTACCTCGGGGTACAGCGCCTGGGGTTTCTGCTGTCCCGGCGGCAGGATTTGACAACCGAGATCATCTGGCGGCCGTTTCTTTTAAATCCGGATATGCCGCGCCACGGCATGGCACGTTCGGATTACATGATCCGTAAATTCGGCGCCGAAGACCGTGCCCGCCGGCTGTATACCTCGATAGCCGAGCTTGGCGCTGCCGAAGGTATCGTTTTCAACTTTGCCAGCATACGCCACACGCCGAACAGCGTGGATGCCCATCGCCTGGCGCGTTATGCCGCTGCCACCGGGGCCGCCACCCGCATGGTCAATGCCATTTTCTCAGCGCATTTCGTCGATGGCACGGATATCGGCAACACCGCCGCGTTAGTGGAAATCGCCGCGCAAAACGGTTTCGACCCGGTCAAAATTCGCGCCTTCCTGCTCTCCACCGAAGGCACCGAGCATGTCCATGCCGAAAATCTGCATGCCCATCGTCTCGGCATCAACGGGGTGCCCTGCTTCGTCATCGACGGTGAACATGCCATTGCCGGTGCCCAGGAAACCGAGGTGCTGGAACGCCTGATCGACCTTGCCGCCTGCACCCCACACTTCAATTAGCCGTGTCGGAAAAGTCGCGGTGCTGGGAATACCGGTGGCAGCCTCTTGCATAATGCTGCATGAATTCCGATTAACAGAGCTATGAAAATGTCCTCAACTATCCGCCCCCTCGCGATTTCCATGGCCGCTTTCGCCGCCGTCACCCTGGCCAGCCATGGCGCCAGAGCGGCCGACCCTCTGAATGACCCCGAAGGCATCGCCACGCTGCAAATCGAAAACGATGCCTTCTCGGTCCCCGGCACCGACCGCTACTACACCTCCGGCGAACGGCTCGGCTACGTCACGCCCACCGGCGTGCTGCCCTCGCCGGTCGCCGCCCTCGGCCACACGCTGTTCGGCGCCGGCGCGCAGCGCCTTGAAATCGACCTGCAACAAATCATCTTCACCCCCGCCGATACCCAGGCCTTCGACCCCAATCCCGACGACCGCCCCTACGCCGGGCAGCTCTCGCTGCACACCACGCTGATCCAGGATACCGCCACCACCCGCAGCCTCCTGCAAGCCAGCCTCGGCGTGGTCGGCGGTGCCGCCCTCGGCCAGTCCGTGCAGAATGGCTTCCATACCATCATCGGCGATACCCCCAGCAAAGGCTGGCACTACCAGCTGCATAACGAACCAACCCTGGACTTCATGGGCGGCCGCATCTGGCGCTACGACCTCGCCAGTTTCGATAACGGCGGCATCGGCATCCAAGCCCTCCCGCAAGCCACCGCCCAGGTCGGTAACAGCGAAATCTACGCCCAAGGAGGCGCCATCATCCGCATCGGCACCGGCCTCGATTCCGATTTCGGCCCAGCCGTCATCCAACCCGCGATGACCGGCACCGATGCCTACACCCCCACCCAACCCCTGGTCTGGTACATCTTCGGCGGCGCCCTCGGCCGCATCGTCGCCCATAACATGCTGGTGCAAGGCAACGACTTCCAATCCAGCCGCGGCGTCCCCCTCATCCCCGAACAAGCCGATCTCGAAATCGGCGGCGCCATCATCCTGTACGGCCTGCGCGTCAGCGCCACCGAAATCTACGAAACCGCCGAATTCCGCCACCAAGCCCCCGCCTTCCAATACGGCTCAATCGCCATCTCAACCCGGTTTTGATTGGGATTTAGTAAGTAAGGCCAGGGGCTCTGCCCCTGGACCCCGCTAAGGGCACAGCCCTTAGAACCCTTTAGCTTTTAAAAGGCGGCGGCCCCGGTGGTGAAACGCGTGTGCTGGCCGCCGCCTTTTAAAAGCTTAAAAATGGATTTTAAAGGCTGAGCCTTTAACGGGGGTCCAGGGGGCAGAGCCCCCTGGCCTTACTTGCTTAACCCCGATCCAACCCGGTTGCGATGCGTTCGATGACGTCTTGCCAGTGGTAGGGGGTTTGTTGGCGGTATAGTTGCAGGGAGTTGTACCAGGGGGTGGTGTTGCGGTTGAGGAGCCAGCGCCAGTCTGGGGCGTAGGGCAGGAGGAGTGAGGTTGGGGTATTGCTGGCGCCGGCGATGTGGGCGACCGAGGTATCGATGGTGATCAGTTGTTCGACGTTTTTCAGGATCGCCATGGTATCGGCGAAGTCGTGGATTTCCGGGCCCAGGTTGAGCAGCGGGGCGGCGCCGTAATAGGATCCGGTCTGGCTGATTTGCTCGCCTTTTTGCACGGTGATAAAGATGGTATCGGTGCGGGCAAAGAGCGGGCCGAGCTGAGCCAGTTGCAGGGTTCGTTTGCGGTCGTTTTTATGGGTGGCCCGGCCGGCCCAGACCAGGGCGATGCGGCGTTTGCCTGGCGGGGTCAGACGGTTGAGTTTATCTGACCAGGCGGCGACCAAAGCGGGTTTGGGCGTGAGATAGCCGTTGCTGGAGGGAATGTTATCAAGTGTGATGCCGGCCAGGCGGGGCAGGCCGGAGAGCGGGATATAGGCATCGAAATCGCCGGTCAGTTCCCAGCGTGTGACGATTTTGCCGAGGCCGGGGATTTGCCGGAGCAGTGAGGTGAGTTCGCCGCTGCTGGCAAGGGTGGGGCTGGGCGCACGGCTGGCGGCCCAGGGGATCAGCCGGCCGAACTGGATACAATCGCCGAAGCCCTGGTCGGCGACGATCAGCAGCTTGCCGGCGGGCATGGGGCGGCCGTCCCATTGCGGCTTGGTGGTTTTCGGCAGCATGCCTTCGGCTTGTTTGAGCTTGAAGCGCCATTCGTAGCTGTCCCAGCCGGCCGCCATGTTGCCGCCCAGCAGCAAGGCTTCGGCGCGTTCGAAATGGGCTTCCGCGAAATCCGGGTCGAGCGCGATGGCGGCATCGGATTCCCGCACGGCGTCATCGAGTTCGAGGCGTTCGTAATGGATCAGCGCCAGATTGAAATGCGCACTCTTGTCCTGCGGCGCCAGTTCGACGGCTTTCCGGCCGGCGGCGAGCGCGTCATCCAGCCGCCCGGCGCCGCGATAGATCTCGCAGGAATTACGGGCGTACAAGGCGACCCCGGGGGCGAGTGCCATGGATTTTTCGATGCGCTCGATGGCGGGGCCGATGCGGCCCTGGCGGTAGGCGATAATCCCGGCGATGTGCAGGATATGCGGATGGTCGGGGGCGGCTTTCAAGGCGCGCGCGGCGAGGTCTTCGGCTTCATCGAAGCGGTTTTCGCGTTCCAGCGCGGCAACGTCGTTCAGCACCTCGGCGACGGTGACGCGGGTCTGGCCAGGTTTGAGCGGGCCAGAAGTCATGGACCGTAACCGAGTTCGCTGATCCAGGGGGCCAGCAGCGGGCGCACCTCGCTGAAAAAATCCGGCACGGCAGCCTCGGCGATACGGTATTTGAACAGGCTGCGGTGATGGATTTCCTGCTGGGCGATGCGGTGGACAGGGCCGGGCCGGGCCGGACGCACCGCATTGGCCCGCAGCGCGGCAGGGTCCGGAACAAGACCAGGAAATCCTGCAAAATCAATAATTTTATGGACTACCTGCACGGTATCTGTGACGATATCTTCATAGCGTACCGGCAGGTAGCGCAGGCTCATCTGGCCGCGATAATGGCGCAGCAGGGACATGGTGAGATCGTAATGGCGCGCCAGGCTGAGCAAGGAGGTTGCGCAATTTCCCTCCAGCCTATGGTCCTGCGAAAAATTCGAGAGCATGACATCGAGCGGATGGCGGATGACATGCAGGATCAACACTTCGGGAAACAGCAGCTTTATGAGCCCCAGATGCCAGACATCGCCGGCAGCGCGATGGGTGATGTAATCCGCGGTCTGTAGCCCCTGACCAGCGACCAGCTCAAGGTAGCGGGCGTGCAGTCTTTGCGGCATGGCTTGGCTGTCGCCGATCAGCATGTCCGGCAAATTCTCAGGGTAAGCCTCGCCCTGCTCGGCGATGAGACCGTCGATCGGAATATACTGATCGGCCGGGGCAAAGCCGGGCAGGGCGGACAGCAATTGCTCGAGCAGGGCGGTGCCGGACCCCGGAAAGCCGAGAATGAAAACCGGCTGCGGGCCGGCGGCCGGGCCAGCGCGGGGCAGGGCGGCCATTTGCCCGGCGGTGAAGGTGCGGCGATACCGTTCGGCTTTTTTAAGAAACACATCCGCCTGGTAGGCCTGGCCAGGGCGCTGGGTTTGCAGGGTCTTGGCGCGGGTATGGCTGGCCAGGGCGGGCGCGATCTGCCCCAGAGCGAACAGGGCCTGGCCGCGCGCCGACAGCTCCGCCGGCAACAGCGTTTCCTCAAGGCCGGCCAGGCGGGTCAGCACCGCGGCGGCATCGCCGGTGTGCAAATCCACGAGCGCCCGCAACAGGCGCAGCGCACGGTCAGCCGGCCAGCGGGCCAGGCCATCGTCCAGCAGGGCGATCGCCGCCCCGGTCTGGCCGCGCGCCAGTTGCACCTGGGCCGCACCTCCTACGGCACGGGCATTGTCCGGGCGGATCGCCAAAGCACGCTCATAGGCGGCGGCCGCGGCCTCGAGATCGCCTTGCAGTTTCAGGTTCCAGGCGAGATTCGCCAGTACCAGACCATCCTCGCGTTCCATGATCGCCAGCGCGTTGCGGTAATGCTGCGCGCCTTCAGCCAGCCGGCCGGTTTCGGTAAACACCACGCCGAGCACATGCTGGGCGGTGGCATCGCGCGGCGAGCGGATAATGGCAAGCCGGGCCGGCGCCATGGCCTCCTGGTGACGTCCTTGCTGCATCAGCAGCTGAGCCAGTTGCAAATGCGCCGCGGTGGCGGTCGCGGCGTTTTCCGTCGGCAGGCTGGAAAGGCGGCGGGCCAACGCCTCGGCCGCTTTGCCGTTATTGCCGTGACGGCGGATTTCAAACAGCACCCGCAGGGCCACACGGTGAGCAGGCGCCAGATCGAGCAGCTTCAGTACCAGAGATTCAGCTTCTATGCGTTTCTTTTCATTGTATAACCGCGTGGCCTCGCCGGCTTTGTCATCAAGCAAAGCCAGCGCCGCGGCGGCTGGCAGATCACCCAGATCGAGCGCACAGCAACGCGAAGTTCGCAGCCCGCTGCCGCAGGAACATAAAACCGTATCTGCCATTCGTCATGCCGTCATAGACGTGGCGGCACTGCTTCGCAATTCTGTGCAGATCATTCCTGCATACCCCCGCCTTGACCGGCCAGGACTGTGCCGCACATAAAAGGCTTACGAAAAGGAGCGGTGCATGCGGAATTTTTCCGACCTGTCAGAACGCGAAGTGCTGGCTTTGGCCATCGGCGCCGAGGAGGAAGACGGCCGTATCTACAGCGATCTGGTCGAGCGCATGCGTGATGATTACCCGGCAACGGCGGAAGTCTTCACCGAAATGGCAGCCGAGGAAACCGAGCACCGCCACAGATTGCTGGAACTGTACCGCGAAAAATTCGGGGAACATATCCCGATGATCCGCCGCCACGACGTGCGTGGCTTTCTGAACCGCAAAGCGGTGTGGCTGATGCCCAGGCCGTCGATCGAGGATGTGCGCCGGCTGGCCGAAAGCATGGAATCCGAGACCCAGCGTTTCTACCGGCTGGCGGCATCGCGCTCCACCGACACGTCAATCCGCAAGCTGCTGGGAGATCTGGCGGAAGCGGAACAAGAGCATGAACATCGCGCCGATGCGTTGACCAGCAATATCAGCGATCACAGCCGCAAATCCGAAGACGCCACGGCAAAGCGCCGTTTCATGCTGCAATATGTCCAACCGGGCCTGGTCGGGCTGATGGACGGCTCAGTCTCGACCCTGGCGCCGATTTTCGCCGCCGCCTTCGCCACCGGCCGCAGCCA
The DNA here is from genome assembly GCA_965231175.1 of Acetobacteraceae bacterium. Classification (GTDB taxonomy): domain Bacteria; phylum Pseudomonadota; class Alphaproteobacteria; order Acetobacterales; family Acetobacteraceae; genus Acidocella. The sequence continues at coordinate 94,051 of CBDDMJ010000003.1, forward strand.
TGAAGCGTTCGTGGTGGGCCTGGCCGCGTCCGTCGGCGCCGGCATCTCCATGGGCTTTGCCGAAGCCCTCTCCGATGACGGCAGCCTGACCGGGCGCGGCACACCCATATATCGCGGTGCCATCACCGGGCTGATGACCACCCTCGGCGGCCTCGGCCACACCCTGCCGTTCCTCATCCCCGCCTTCTGGACCGCCATGCCCATAGCCTTCGCCGTAGTGGTGGCAGAACTCGCGCTGATTTCCTGGATACGCTGGAAATACATGGACACCTCGCCAATCCGCGCCGCCATGCAAGTCGCCCTTGGCGGCGCCCTGGTATTCGCCACCGGCGTTGCCATCGGGAACGGATAGCTATTAAGGAAAGCACTTCTTTTTTGAAACCATTCCGCGCGGTCCGATTCAGACGTGGCGGCACACCGCCCCATCACCGGAACGCGAGAAGCAGGGGCGTGATAACAACAAGCCCCCGAACCCAGCATAAAACCTAAACTGACCCTGAGGCGCCATTTACATAACGCCCCAGGCCCAGACTAATAAAAGTTTTTTGCGCAGCTTTTTTTCAAAAAAGCTGCTGCTTGCCTCAGGCCTTGGCCAAAGCCGCCTCGGCATATTCGTAATTGGCGATTTTATCGAGCCAGTTGGTCAGGTAATCCGGGCGGCGGTTGCGGAAATCCAGGTAGTAGCTGTGTTCCCACACGTCGCAGCCGAGCAATACCTTGCCTTCATTGGCGGCCAGCGGGTTGCTGCCGTTGGGGGATTTGGTGATTTTCAGTTTACCGTCCCCGCCTGCCACCAGCCACACCCAGCCGGAGCCGAACTGGCCGACGCCGCCGGCTTTGAAGGCATCTTTGAACTGTGCGACCGAACCGAAATCTTCCGTCAGCTTGGTCTCGAGCGCGCCGGGAATTTTACCGCCGGTTGGGCTCATGTTCTGCCAGAACAGGATGTGGTTCCAGTGCTGCCCGGCATTGTTGAAGACCGGCGCCAGATCCGGCTTGTTGTAAGAGAATGTGACGATCTCTTCGAGTGACTTGCCTTGCAGATCGGGGTTTTTCTCGACAAAACCGTTCAGCGCGGTGACATAGGCCTGATGATGCTTGCCGTGATGCAGTTCCAGGGTTTCTTCGCACATGCCCTGGCCGCTGAGTGCGGTGGTTGCGTAGGGCAGGGCGGGAAGTTCGAAGGCCATAGGCGTTCTCCTAAATTTATGTCGTCGTGCTGTTTAGCTATGGATTGCTCATGCTCCCGTCAAGCGCGCTGACCGGCCTGGTGCGGCGGGCCGATCCCGATCGGTTTTTCTGCACCTTGCTGGCGCCGGCGGCAGCAAGGGAGGCGCTGCTGTTGCTGTATGCCTTCAACCATGAGCTGGCGCGGGCGCGGGAGGTGGCATCCCAGCCGATGTTGGCGCGCATCCGGCTGATGTGGTGGCGGGAGGTGGTGCAAGGCGCGGTGCGCCAGCATGAAATTGCCGCTCCGCTCGGTGCGGCGATTTCGGCCGGGGTGTTCGAGGCGGCGGATTTGCTGGCACTGATCGAGGCGCGGGAGGCCGAGGCCGAGGATTGTATTCCGGATTTTGATGGTTTCATGAATTATGTTCGCGGCACCGCGGGGCGGTTGATGCGCATCGCCGGTAAAACCCTGGGTGTCGATCATGTGGTGCTTGAAGATCTGGGTACAGCTTACGGCATTTCCGGCATCTTGCGGGCAGAGCCGTTTCTGGCGCGGCAGCAGCGTTCGGTGCTGCCGGCGGACGGCACGCCACCGCATCGGTTGGTCGGCACCGCGCGTGCGCTGCTCAGGGTCCAGCCGCCGCGCGCCGCCCTGGCGGCGGCGCTGCCGGCGGTATATGCGAGGCGTGACCTCGGCAAGCCCTATGCGCCCCGGAGCCTGGCCGACCGGCTGGCGGTGGTGCGGGCGGCTGTCAGGGGCCGGATTTGACGCCAGTCAGAGGACCAGCTCACACCCGATGTTGCAGAAACCGTGCGGTGTCGACAGCGAAATACGTCAATATGCCGGCGCAGCCGGCGCGTTTGAAGGCGAGCAGGCTTTCCAGCATGGCGCGCTCGCCATCCAGCCAGCCGTGGGCGGCAGCGGCCATGATCATCGCGTACTCACCGGAGACCTGATAAGCAAATACCGGTACATCGAAACGATCTTTCACACGCCGGATGATGTCCAGATACGGCATGCCGGGCTTGACCATGACCATGTCGGCACCTTCGGCAATATCGAGCGCCACCTCGCGCAAGGCCTCGTCGGCGTTTGCCGGGTCCATCTGGTAGGTTTTCTTGTCGCCCTTCAACGCGCTGGCGGAGCCGACGGCCTCCCGGAACGGGCCGTAAAAAGCCGAGGCATATTTGGCGGCATAACTCATCAGCCTGGCGTCGATATGCCCGGCTTGGTCCAGACCGGCGCGGATGGCGCCGATGCGGCCATCCATCATATCCGAAGGGGCAATAACGCCGATCCCAGCATTGGCCTGGTTGACCGCTTGCCGGACGATGATTTCGACGGTTTCGTCGTTCATCACATAGCCATCGCGCAAAATCCCGTCATGGCCGTGATCCGTATAGGGGTCGAGGGCGGCATCCCCGATCAGCAGCAGCTCGGGATATTCCCGTCTCAGCAGCCGCGCTGCTTGGCAGATCAGGTTGTCAGGATTGGTGGCCTCAGAGCCTTGCGCATCTTTGAGATGCGGCGGCGTGACCGGAAATAACGCGATGGCGGGAATACCCAGGCGCACCGCGTCCGAAACATGCCGCGCCAGATCGTGCAGGCCAACTCGGAAGATACCCGGCATCGAGGCCACCGGCTCCGGCCCATCCGCGCCATCCCGGATAAACACCGGCCAGATCAGGTCATCTACCGAGAGCCGGTTTTCCGCAACCAGACGGCGCGTTGCGGAATCGATCCGGTTGCGGCGCAAGCGGGTAGCTGGGAAGGCACCTTGGGTCATGGATGGAGGATAGACTGATTCGGACTGTGCTGTCATTGACACCGTTTTGGCGGCGGAATCGCTATTCGTTGCGCTTTTAGCGAGCCTGACCAGTAGCCGCGCCGGTTTCATCTTGACGGGCAACGTGATAGTTTAGCCTATGACTCGTTCCTTGATCATCGCCGCCGGGGCCGACCATGGCGGTGTGGCGCTGAAAAACCGGCTGGCCGCGGTGCTGATCGAAGGCGGCCACCAGGTGCAGGATTTCGGCACGGACGGCCCGGTCAGCGTGGATTATCCGGATTTCGCCCAGGCGGTCTGTCAGGCGGTGAGCGCCGGCCGCGCCGATCTCGGCATCCTGGTCTGCGGCTCCGGCATCGGCATGAGCATCGCCGCCAATCGCTTCCCGGCCATCCGCTGCGCGCTGGTGCATGATGTCACAACAGCCCGGCTGTCCCGTGCCCATAATAATGCCAATGTACTGGCCCTCGGCGCCCGGATTACCGGTGAGGAAGTCGCGCTCGACATCATCGGTGCCTTCCTCAGCACGCCGTTCGATGGCGGCCGCCATGAAGCCCGTCTCGCCAAACTCAACAAGCACACGGAACCAGCCGCATGAACAGCCCGCACATCGCCCCAAGTTTGCAGCGTTTCTTTACTTCGCCGCTGGCCGAAACCGACCCCGAGATCGACGCCGCCCTGCGCGCCGAGTTGACGCGCGAACAGGACGGCATCGAACTGATCGCCTCGGAAAACATCGTCTCGGCGGCGGTGATGCAGGCCCAGGGTTCGGTGCTGACCAATAAATACGCCGAAGGCTATCCCGGCAAACGCTATTACGGCGGCTGCGGCCCGGCGGATATCGCCGAGACCCTGGCGATCGAGCGGGCGAAAAAACTGTTCGATTGCGGCTTTGCCAATGTGCAGGCCAATTCCGGCTCCCAGGCCAACCAGTCGGTGTTCCTGGCACTGCTGAACCCCGGCGATACCATCCTCGGCATGAGCCTGGCCGCCGGCGGCCATCTGACCCATGGCGCCGCCCCCAATCTCTCCGGCAAATGGTTCAAGGCGGTGCAATACGGGGTGCGCCGGGATGACGGCCTGCTGGACTACGAAGAGCTGGAACAGCTGGCGCGCAGCGAGAAACCGAAACTCATCATCGCCGGCGGCTCGGCCTATCCCCGCTTCATCGATTTCGCCCGCATCCGCGCCGTGGCCGACGAGGTGGGGGCGTATTTCATGGTGGACATGGCGCATTTCGCCGGGCTGGTGGCCGCCGGCATTTACCCCACTCCGCTGCCGCACGCCCATGTCGTCACCACCACCACGCACAAGACCCTGCGCGGCCCGCGCGGCGGCATGGTGCTCACCAATGACGAGGCGATCGCCAAAAAGATCAATTCGGCCATCTTCCCCGGCCTGCAGGGCGGCCCGCTGATGCACGTGATCGCCGCCAAGGCCGTGGCCTTCGGTGAGGCGCTGCGCCCGGAGTTCCGCACCTACCAGAAAGCCGTGGTGGAAAACGCCAAAATCCTGGCCGCAACCCTGCTCGAACAAGGCCTCGCCATCGTCTCCGGCGGCACCGACAGCCATCTGATGCTGGTCGACCTGCGCCCGAAACGCGTCACCGGCAAGCACACCGAAGCCAGCCTGGAGCGCGCCCATATCACCGCCAACAAGAACGCCATCCCCTTTGACCCGGAAAAACCCTTCATCACCTCCGGCATCCGCCTCGGCACCCCCGCCGCTACCACCCGTGGCTTCGGCCCCGCTGAATTCCGCGAGATCGGCCTGATGATCAACGACGTGGTCGAGGGTCTGGCGAAATCCAACGACGGCAGCAACCAAACCATCGAACGCGAAGTCGGCGCCCGCGCCCAGGCCCTATGCGCGCGCTTTCCGATCTATCCGTAGTGCAAAAAAGGAAAAGCAAGCAGCAGCTTTTTAAAAAAAGCTGCGCAAAAACTTTTGCCCTGCTGGACATGGGGCGTTCGGCCAACAACGTCCCAGCCCCAGATTCAAAAAGTTTTTTTGCTTCTTTTTGTTCACAAAAAGAAGTACTTCCTTAAATGCGTTGCCCCTTCTGCGGCGAGGACGATACCCAGGTGAAGGACAGCCGCCCGGCCGATGACGGCAGCGCGATCCGCCGCCGGCGGTTTTGCGGCAGTTGCAGCCAGCGGTTTACCACCATCGAGCGGGTGCAGCTGCGGGAGCTGACGGTGGTGAAGGCCGATGAGCGGCGGGTGGCGTTCGACCGCGACAAGCTGGCGCGCTCGGTCAGGATTTCATTGCGCAAGCGTCCGGTCGATGAGGACCGTATCGAGCGCATCGTCAACGGCATCGTCCGGCAGTTGGAGGCCAGCGGCGAGACCGAGATACCGTCCAAACATATTGGCGAGCGGGTGATGGAGACGCTGAAAGAGGTGGATGCCGTGGCTTATGTGCGGTTTGCCTCGGTGTACCGGGATTTCCGGGAAGCCCGGGATTTCGAGGCGTTTCTCGGGCTGATGGATGACAGCAAGGCCGTCCCTCCCATATCTGAGTCTGAATGAACGTCACGGCCATCGATCAATCCCACATGCGCGCGGCGCTGGCGCTGGCGCGGCGCGGCCTGGGCGAGACGGCGCCGAACCCGTCGGTCGGCTGCGTGATCGTCAAAAATGGGTTGGTCATCGGCCGCGGCCGGACCGCGGTCGGCGGACGCCCGCATGCGGAGACCGAGGCGTTGCGCGCTGCCGGCGCTGCCGCCCGGGGGGGCACCGCCTATGTCACGCTGGAACCTTGCGCCCATACCGGCAACACGCCGCCCTGCGCCGATGCGTTGATCGCCGCCGGCATCGCGCGCGTGGTGATCGCCGCACCGGACCCCAACCCGAAGGTGAACGGGCAGGGGGTGCAACGGCTCCGTGCTGCCGGTATCGAGGTGACCGAACATGTGCTCAGGGCCCAGGGCGAAGCGGTGATCAGCGGATTTCTCTCGGTACTGACACAGGGCCGGCCGCTGCTGCGGCTGAAACTAGCCACCACGCTGGACGGCAAAATCGCCACGCGCACCAAGGAAAGCCAATGGCTGACAGGCAGCATCGCGCGGCGGGTGGCCCATGCGATGCGCGGCCGCCATGACGCGGTGCTGGCCGGGGTCGGCACGGTGCTGAGCGACGACCCTGAACTGACCTGCCGGATTGAGGGATTTCGCACCGCACCGCTGGTGCGCATCATCGTGGACAGTCATTTGCGTACGCCGCTGATGTCCAAACTGGTGCGTACCGCCAGCACCGCACCGTTATGGTTGTTGCACCGCGACGGCGCGGATGCCGCGCGCAAGACCGCTCTGGCGGGCGCCGGCGCCCGGTTGTTCGAGCTGCCGGGCAGCAGCGCCGGGGTCGATCTGTTGGCGGCGTGCCAGGCCTTGGCCAAAGCCGGGTTGACGCGCATCCTGGCCGAAGGCGGCGGCACGCTGGCGGCGGCACTGCTGCGCGCCCAGCTGGTGGACCGGCTGGCCTGGTTTCACGCCCCTGGTATCATCGGCAACGATGGCTGGCCGGCCGCGCAGGGCTTCGGCATCATTTCACTCACGGACATGCCGCGTTTTCTGCCGGTGGCGCAGGAACGCTGGGGGGACGACATGCTTTCGACATTTCGCAAGGCCGCCTGATGTTTACCGGATTGATCACCGGCATCGGCACGATCCGCCGGGTGCAACCGCTCGGCGGCGGCAGTGACGCGCGGTTCACCATTGCCGTGCCCGCCGCCTGGGCGGCGGAAAACAGCCGCAAGCTCGGCGCCTCGATCGCCTGTTCCGGCTGCTGCCTCACGGTGATCGAGAGCGGCAGCCAGCACGGCGAGGATTTTTTCGCCGTCGAGGTCTCGGCCGAATCGCTCGGCCTCACCACGCTTGGGCAATGGCGCGCCGGCACTCCGGTCAATCTTGAAGGGTCCTTGAAGCTGGGCGACGAGCTAGGGGGGCATCTGGTCTCCGGCCATGTGGACGGCGTGGCCCAGGTGCTTGAAAAAACGCCGGAAAACGGCTCGACACGCTGGCGCTTCGCCCTGCCGCGGGCATTGGCCCGTTACGCCGCGCCGAAGGGCAGCATTGCCATCAACGGCGTATCCCTCACCGTCAATGAGGTGCAGGGTGAGCATTTCGGGGTCAATATCATCCCCCACACCGAGGCGCATACGAATTTCGCCGCCTTGGCGATCGGCGATATGGTGAATATAGAAATCGACATGCTGGCCCGCTACGTGGCGCGGCTGATGGAGTTCCAGTGATGACAGCGTTGAAAATGGCGGGGCTGAACGATTACATCTCTTCCGCCGCGGAGATTATCGAGGAAGCCCGGGCCGGCCGCATTTTTATCCTGGTCGACGATGAGGACCGCGAAAACGAGGGCGATCTGATCATTCCGGCACAGTTTGCGACCCCGGATGCGATCAACTTCATGGCCAAGCACGCGCGCGGCCTGATTTGCCTCGCCCTCACCAAAAGCCGCTGCGAACGTCTTGGCCTGCCCTTGATGAGCCAGGCCAACGGCTCCCGGCATGAAACCGCGTTCACCGTTTCCATCGAGGCCAAAGAGGGTGTGACCACCGGCATCTCCGCCGCCGACCGCGCCCGCACCGTCGCGGTGGCGATCAATCCGGAGATGGGGCGCGACGATATCGTTTCGCCCGGCCATATATTCCCGCTGATGGCGCGCGAGGGCGGCACGCTGGTTCGCACCGGCCATACCGAAGCCGCGGTGGACATCGCGCGGCTGGCCGGCCTCACGCCGGCCGGCGTGATTTGCGAAATCATGAACGATGACGGCACGATGGCGCGGCTGCCGGACCTCGTGACGTTTGCCCAGCGGCATAATCTCAAGCTCGGCACGATTGCCGATCTGATCGCGCACCGCCGCCGTACCGAGAAGCTGGTGCGGGTTTCAGGACAAGGTGTGATCACCGATCCGCTCGGCTCGCAATGGCGCATGATCGCCTATGAGAGTCTGGTCGATCACGTCGAGCACCTGGTCATGGTCAAAGGCGATCTTTCAGGACCGGAGCCGGTGCTGGTCCGCATGCACGCCATCGATACGATTGCCGATGTGCTGGGGGGCGTGCATTGGTCCAGCCTGCACGGCGCCTTCGACTATATTCGTGAGGTCGAACGCGGCGTCGTGGTGATGATTCGCGAGAGCAAGTCGAATGCCATATCCGAACGGATCGCTGAAATCGTGCATGGGACGCGGGTCCCGCCGGCGCTGCGCGATTACGGCATCGGCGCGCAGATACTGAACGATCTCGGGGTCAAGGAAATGATCCTGCTGTCCAATCATAAACGCGCCATCATCGGCCTGGAAGGCTATGGGCTCAACATCATCGAGCAGCGTGACATTCCCGACACCGAACGCACGCGCCAATGAGCACGGCCGATGCAGCCTTACCCCTAGCGCCGGTTCTGCCTGGCCCGCCGCCGCGCATACTGCTGATCCGGGCACCTTATTACGAAACCGTGGTGAACGGCATGACGGATGCCGCCGTGCAAATCATCCAGGCCGCCGGCGGCATTTTTGAAATCGCCGATATTGCCGGCGCCTTCGAGCTGCCGCAGGCGCTGCGCATCGCGCTGCGCGGGACCGCAACATTCGACGGCTTTATCGCCCTCGGCTGCGTGGTGCGGGGCGAGACGGATCATTACGAGTTCATCTGTGCAGCGGCAATGAACGGGCTGATGCAGGTGGCGGTGCAATTCGGCCTGTGTCTCGGCACCGCCTTGCTGACGGTGGACACCGTAGCGCAGGCCGAAGCCCGCTCCCGTGAGACCGGCGCCAATAAAGGGGCCGAGGCCGCGGTGGCCTGCCTGAAACAAATCGCGCTGGCGCGGCGGCTGCACGCATGAGCAACCCGGTCCGTCCCCGCACCCTGTCACGCGTCGCCGCGGTGCAGGCGCTGTATCAAAGCGAGCAGGCCGGACAATCCGCCGAAACGGTCATCGACCAGTTCGTCCGCCATCGCTTCGGTGCAACGCCCGGCCACGGCGGCGTGGACGACGGACACCTGACCGAAGCGCAGGCGCCGCTGTTTGCCAGCATCGTGCGCACCGCCACACAGCAGCAAGACCAGCTGGATGAGATGGTGGCAAAAGCACTGCCGGAGACCTGGCCGATGGCGCGGATCGACCCGGTGCTGCGCGCCCTGATGCGCGCCGGGGCCGCGGAATTATGGATGACCGGCGGCCCGCCGGCCAGAGTCGTCATCAACGAATATCTCGATGTGGCGCACGGGTTTTTTTCCGGCGAGGAACCCCGCATGGCCAACGGCGTGCTGGACCGCCTCGCCCATCTGCTGCGCCCGGCGGAGTTCGCGGAGGCGGTTTGAGCGAATTCTCCCGCATCGCCCGGTATTTCGCGCCGCTGGCGGGAGAGGCAGCACTGGGGTTGCTCGACGATGCCGCGGTCTTCACCCCGCCGCCAGGCCGTGAGCTGGTCGTCACCACCGACCAGATGGTCGAAGGCGTGCATTTCATCACCGGCGACGCGCCCCGTCTGGTGGCGCGCAAGCTGCTGCGCCGCAACCTCTCGGACCTGGCGGCGATGGGTGCCGAGGCACTCGGATATCTGCTGACAACCGCCCTGCCGGTAACCACGCCTGAGGATTGGCTGGCGGATTTCGCCGCGGGCCTGGCAGAGGATCAGCAGCATTTCAACATCGCTCTGTTCGGCGGCGACAGTACCTCCACCACCGGTCCCATCGTCCTCACAGCAACCCTGCTTGGTCATCTCATCCCAGGAACCGCCTGGCGCCGCAACGGCGCCAAACCCGGAGACGATATCTACGTCACCGGCACCATCGGCGACGCCGCACTCGGCCTGCGGATCAGACGCGGCGAGCTGCGCGACACTTCGCATGGCTACCTGGTCGGGCGTTCGCAATTACCCTCGCCACGCCTCGGACTGATGCTCTCCAGCCTCATTACCGCCGCCATCGATATCTCCGATGGCCTGGTACAAGACCTCGAACACATCTGCCGCGCCAGCCACGCCGGCGCCACCATCCACGCCCACCTCGTTCCGGTCTCACAACAAGCAGCCGCATACGGCAACGCATTCCTGCAAGCCCGCCTAACCGAAGGCGATGATTACGAGCTGCTGTTCACCGCACCCCCCGCCCGTGAAACCGCCCTGCGCGCCGCCTGCAGCCCCCTGCCAATCACCAAAATCGGCAGTTTCAAAGCCGGCCCGCCAATCGTGCAAATTCTCGACTCTGCCGGCATGGCCTTGCAGTTCACAAATACCGGCTGGCAGCATTTTAAATAATCAAGGGAAGTAAGCACTTCTTTTTGTGAACAAAAAGAAGCAAAAAAACTTTATTAAATTGGGTCCGTGGGCGCTGTTAGCAAAACGCCTCAGGCCCAGCATAAATTTTATGCTGGGTCCGGGGCTTTGTCGGCATCACACCCCATGTCCAGCATGGCAAAAGTTTTTTGGTTCTCGCGTTCCGATGATGGCGGCGCAGCCGCCGTCTGAATCGGACCGCGCAAAAAAGGTTTAAAAAAGAAGTGCTTGCTTACTTCAAGCCCCAGCGGCTTCCACATCCGCCACGGGCCGCGCTTTCAGGTTGGGCAGCAGGCGGCGGCGTGGTGCTCGTACCGGTTTTGGCAAGGGGGTTTTGGCTTCACGGATGATCTGGTGGATGAACGACAATTTATCGACGATCGGCTTTGAGAGAATGAACGGGTAGAGATCGGGTTGTCCCATGCTGCGGCTGATGTTGTTCATGGCAAAGCTGAGGGGCAGCCAGGCATTGACGATCGCTTCCATCGATTCGATGGTATATGGGTCGAAATCGATATCGGCGTGCAGGACTTTGTCGTTGGCGATTGCCGGGTGGATGCGCAGGCCAAAGGCGCTGGCGGTTTCCAGCGTATCGATGATGTGCAGGTAGTGCGACCAGGTTTCGGCGAAGTCTTCCCAGGCATGGGCGGTGGCATAGGCGCTGATATAGTTGTTTTGCCAGTCCGGCGGCGCGCCGTTGGCGTAATGGTTTTGCAGGGCCTGGGCATAATCCAGAGTTTCATCGCCGAACACTTCGCGACAGGCTTCAAGCTGGCCGGCGTCGCGCACCAGCACGTCCCAGAAATAATGCCCGACCTCGTGGCGGAAATGGCCGAGCAGGGTGCGGTACGGCTCGCCCATGGCGGTGCGCAGGGCTTCGCGCTTGGCATCGTCCGCTTCGTTCAGATTGATCGTGATGATGCCTTCGTCATGGCCGGTCAGGATCACCGTATCGGGGGCCGCCGGATCGGGCGCCAGAAAATCGAAAGTCAGCCCATGGTCGGGCTCATCGAGACGGTTTTTTAAAGGCAGCCTGAAGGCGATCAGCGAGTAGAACAGCCGGTGTTTGGCAATTTCCATGCGCCGCCAATGGGTTAGATTCTGGTCTTGATCGATATTGGGAATGGTACGGTTGTGGCGGCAGGCCAGGCAAAACGGCTCGGCCTGGTCGTCGGGGATCATCCAGTTGCAGGCATCGACGGCGGCATTGGCGCAAAACCGCACCCGCGGGCGCTGTTTGGTCAGCGCCACCCAGCTATCGCCTTCCGCCGGTTCCAGTGCGGCCATCACCCCGGCCTTTGGCAGATAGCCCAGCACATGCGCGCAGGAATTGCAGATCCGATTCTCGAAATAGATCGACTGACCGCAGACCTGGCATTTGAATAATTTCATCGGCACACCTGTTTATACTGCCCAGCAGATGGCTATGCTGGCCTGTGCAGGCAAGACGCAGCATCAAAAACCAGACGGCCAAAAACACGTGCCCATAAAAAAAGCCCCGGACAGGTGCCAGGGCTTTGCAGTCCGGTAGCGGGAAGCGTTACTTGATCTTGGCTTCCTTGAATTTCACATGTTTGCGTACAACAGGGTCGTATTTGTTCAGCTCAAGCTTGGTGGTCTGCGCCCGCGCGTTTTTTTTGGTCACATAAAAATAACCGGTATCCGCGGTCGAGATGAGCTTGATTTGAACGACGTTAGACTTAGCCATGATGGATCTCCAATTAGCGGGCGATATGCCGCAGAATCACCAGCATGGTCAAGGGCCACCCGGCTGCAAGGCTGTATTGGTACCCGGCAGCAGGGCGGCCTGGTAGGCCGCCGGCGCTGCCAGCAATGCCGCCGCTGCCGTCAGGTCGAGCGCGCCGCCAATGGCGGCGGGGCAGACGTTGCGGATATTCAGCACTGCGGTGATCGGCAACGGCGCCCGCGCGGCGCGCGATGCCAACAGGGTGCCCAGCAGCAGGTTGCGGCCCTGGCGCAAGGCTGCGATCTGCTGGTCCAGCACCTGCGCGCCGAGGCTGGTGCAGACCTGCGGCATCACGCCGAGTTTCTGCACCGGCCAGCCGCGCGGCGCCAGCACCCGGCTCCAGGTGACAAACAGCTCGCCGCCATCAGGCAGAGCGGTCACGGTCTGCACCAGGCCCTTGCCGAGGGTTTCACTGCCCACCACCACGGCGCGGCGGTTGTCGGCCAGGGCCGCCGCCAGAATTTCGGCAGCGCTGGCGGTTTGCCCGTCCACCAGTACGACAATCGGCAGGCCCGCCAGTATGTCTCCGCCTTCGACCCGGAACACCTGGTCGGCATCGGCATCCCGCCCGGCAGCAACGGCGATCAGCCCGTCCGGCAGCAGCGTATCGGCCACCAGCACGGCCTGGCGCAGCACCCCGCCCCGGTTGCCCCGCAGGTCCAGCACCACCGCGCTGGGCGCGTCAGCCAGCCCGGCGGAGATCGCCGCCGAGACCTGGTCGCTGGTCCCGGTATCGAAGCTGGTGATGCGTAAGGCCAGCACATTGCCGCCAAACGGCTCCGTGAATACAGTCTGCGGCGGCACATAGCCCAAGGTCAGACTGACATCCTCGGCGGCCCCTTGCGGGTCTTCAGGTTCCCGCAGCCGCAAGGTAATGCGGGTGCCGAGCAATCCTTTCAACTGGTTGTTCAAATCGTCGAGCCGTCCGGGATAGGCCGTCTGGCCGTTGACCGCGATCACTTGCAGCCCCGCCGTCAGCCCGGCGGCGGCAGCCGGGCTGTCAGCCATCACCTGCCCGATTACAACGCTGTTGCCTTGGCGACTCAGCGTCAGCCCGGAGCCGGCAATGCCGGTAATCATCAGCTGATCCTGCGCCGCCTGATCAGGCGGTTCATAGCGCGAATAGGGATCGTAATGGTTGAACAGCTCGTCGAAGAAACTCTCGATCAAACCTTGCGTGCCGGCCTGCTGCAGCGCCGGCGAGGCGGCATACGCCGCAGTGGCCACCAGGGCAGCCGCCCGGGCCCAGCCCTGCGGATCATCATCCGCCGGTGCCGGCAGGCTGATCAGCACGCTTGCCGGCCCCAACAGGCGGATTTGGCCGTTTTGCAGGGTGGCGGTAAAATTGGGGTCGAGCGCGGTCAGCCCCTGCAACCCCCAGATCGCCATTTGCGGAAACGCCACCTGTTGCAGCGACCGCGGCGCGATATAGGCCAATGCAGCACCCCAGACGGATGCCGCGGTGGCGGCATTGAACCCTGCCGCAGCGGCGCCTTGTTGCCCAAAAGCAGCAGCCGGCAGGAAGCAACAGAGAGCCAGCAGGGTGGTAAACCGCTTCACCGGCGCCGTTTCTGCCGCGATTTCGGCGGCGCACCAGCCCGTTGCGGTCCCGCCGGCGGGACGCCGGCCAAATTGCCCGCCGGCGCTCCGCCGCCAACATTGAAAATCAATCCGCCGGTGACCGGCCGCGCCTCGGCCAGCCGCACCTCCAGGCGCTGCGCCAGCTGAAACACCAGGCGGCTGCGCCGGCCGGACAGGCTCTGGCTCGGCTCGTCATACACCCAGAAATCGTTCGGCAAAGCCGCCATCGGCGTGAATCCACTGGCTCCGGTTTCCAGCAGAGTGACGAACAGACCAAACTTCGTCACGCCCGAAATACGCGCCTCGAACATCTCTCCCACACGGTGTTGCAAAAACAGCGCAAGGTAGCGGTCGGTGGAATCCCGTTCGGCCAGGGTGGCGCGCCGTTCGGTGGCGGTGATGTGTTCGGCGGTATCGGCAAACTGCCGGATTTCATCGGCACTCAACCCATCACTGCCGAGTTTCAAGCCGCTGATCAGCGCGCGGTGCACCAGCAGATCGGCGTAACGGCGGATCGGTGAGGTGAAATGCGCGTAGCGCGACAAGGCCAGCCCGAAATGGCCGATATTCTCCGCACTGTATTCGGCCTGCGACTGGCTGCGCAGCACAGTCTCGTTGACCAGCGGGGCGGTCTCCGTCCCGGCCACCAGTTGCAGCACATGGTCGAGGTCGCGCGGGTGCAGCTGGTCGGATTTCTGCAACGAAATACCCAGAGTACCCAGAAAGCTGCGCAGATTATCGAGCTTCTCAACACTCGGCGGCGCGTGGATGCGGTACATGCAGGGCAGGTGCAGCCGCTCCAGCTCTTCGGCAGCGGCTACATTGGCGAGGATCATGAACTCCTCGATCAGCCGGTGGCTGTTCAGCCGCGGACGCGGCACGATCCTGGCCACCTGACCCTCGGGCGTCAGCTCGACTTTGCGCTCCGGCAGATCGAGATCGAGCGTGCCACGCCGGGTGCGGGCTTCCGCCAGCGCCGCAAATGCTGCGTAAAGTGGTGCAAACTGCGCGGCATCAGCGTCATGCGCTGCCTGCACCTGCTCATAGGTCATACGCAAAGCGGAGCGCATCAGCCCGCGGCCGAATTTATGCGACCGTTTGGTGCCGGCCTTGTCGATGATCATTTCAACAAACAGGCAGCCGCGATCTTCATCCGGTTTCAGACTGCACCAGCCATTGGAGAGCGCCTCCGGCAGCATCGGCACCACACGGTCCGGAAAATAGCAGGAATTGCCGCGCTGCCTGGCGGCTTTGTCCAATGCCGATCCCGGCTGCACGTAATGCGCCACATCGGCAATGGCGACGATCAGCCGGAAGCCGTCAGGCAGCGGCTCGGCAAACACCGCATCGTCGAAATCCCGCGCATCGGCGCCGTCGATGGTGATCAGCCCCACATCGCGCAAATCGGTGCGCTGGCCGAGCGGCGTGCTGCGGGCGCGTTCGGCCTCCTGCACCGCGTCGTCCGGAAAATCGAGCGGGATTTCATGGGTGGCGATGGCGATCAGGCTGACCGAACGGGCATCGTTGATCTGGCCCAGTCGCTCGGTGACGCGCGCCGGCTTGGCGCCGTAGCCGGCAGCGGGCAGCGGCTCGGCGCGCACGATCTCACCACTTTCGGCCCCCATCGTCTCGCTGGCCGGCACCACCCATTCGGCCTTCTGCCGCCGGTCGGTCGGCGCGATCCTGCCACCCGCATCGCCAGCCTGAAACACCCCGACGATACTGCCGGTGCTTTCCGCCAGGCGCTTGATGGTGCGGCCTTCGTATTTATCCCCGCCGATCCGCCGCAGCCGCGCCAGCACCCGCGCCCCCGGCGCCAGAGCCGGCTGACCCTTGGGCTCCGCCGCCATGAAAATCACCGGCGGACGAGACTTACCGGCCCACGTCACCGGCCGCGCCAACGCCTCGCCGTCGCGGTCGATACCGGTTATTTCCACCACCGCATTTTCCGGCAACGCGGCGGTATCGCGGGATGGCTTGATGGCGTGGCGGGCCAATACAGATGAAGACCTCGCATCTTGCGATTTGCCACGTTTTTTTCTGCCATCCGTCTTCATGAACCCGAGTATGGAACGGCAGACGGCGGCTCACCATGGAGGATACATGGTTTACAAAAATGATTTTTTTGCTTTGCAAAAATAACACAGTGTCGCGGGTCATGGCGCTGATGCGCACACATCTCCAGCCCCAGACTCGCAAAAGTTTTTGCGCAGCTTTTTTCAAAAAAGCTGCTGCTTGCTTGCTAGAGCGTTTTCCGATCAATCGGAAACGCTCTAGCTTTATTTTTGGCGAGCAATCTCATCCAATCTAAACAGCCTTAACCAATATAATAAGGCTGGAAACCAAAATCATAGCCCAGGTCAGCATGACACCGGCGGCGCGCGCGGCATTCGGCGCCGGTCTGGCAAGACCGAACGGATGCAATATCCGGCCGATCAGCAGCATGGCGGCCAGGATAAGGCACAGAAAATACGCGGCTCCCGAGGCTTCGACGATGGCCAGCAGGATCAGCGCCAGCGGCACGTATTCGGCGAAATTGCCATGGCCGCGGATCGCAGTCAGCAGCGGTGGCGTAGCGCTACCGTCACCGTAGCTGGCCGAGGTTGCGGCATCATCGCCCAGTGAAATTTTGGATTTGGCCCGGCCCATCACCACGCGCGCGGACAGCGCGATATAGAGCAGGGCGAGGATCGCGGCGGTGCAGGCGGTAACCGGTAGAACCAGCATGTTTTTGCTCCCTTGAATTTAGGCGGCTTTTGATTTTATTTTGGCTTTAGCTTTAGCTTTGGCTTTTGGTTTGGCCGGCGGTTTTGGCTTGGCCCCCGCCTTGGCAAGCCCGGCCTTGGCAAGCGTCGTCTTGGCAACCGCCGGCGGCTTGGCCTTCACAGCCGGTTTGGCTTTGCCCTTCTTGCCTTTCGGCACCAGTATTTTGCCCTTCTCCGCCAGCAGCGCCACCGCCTGCTCCAGGGTGAAGGATGTCAGCTCCTCGCCGCGCGGCAGATTGGCCAC
Organism: Acetobacteraceae bacterium; assembly: GCA_965231175.1. Lineage (GTDB taxonomy): Bacteria > Pseudomonadota > Alphaproteobacteria > Acetobacterales > Acetobacteraceae > Acidocella. Next base: position 110,640 of record CBDDMJ010000003.1, read on the forward strand.
CATCTGCCCCCATTGCGCATAAGGGCCGAAGCGGCCCTTGCGCGCCACCACCGGCGCGCCATCCTTCGGATGCGCCCCGAGGTTACGGATGGAATCCTGTTTTTTGCCGATCAGATCGACCGCCCGGTTCAGCCCGACGCTCAGCACATCCTCGTCGCGGTCCAAAGAGGCAAAAATCGCCCCCATTTTCACATAAGGCCCGAAGCGGCCAACCGCCGCCTCGATCGGCTCCTTGGCTTCCGGATGGATGCCGATCAGCCGGGGCAGGGACAGCAGCCCGAGCGCCTGCTCCAGGCTCAAGGTCTCGGCCACCATGCCACGGGTCAGCGAGGCGCGTTTCGGCTTGGCCTTTTTATCAGCGGGGTTGGGTTCGCCTTGCTGCACATAAAGCCCGTAAGGCCCGCGCTTCAGCGTAATGTCCTCACCGGTACCGGGATGCTGGCCGAGCAGGCGCATGCCATCCTTCAAGGTCTCGTCGGGGTTTTCACTGCCGTCGATGGCCAGGCGGCGGGTGTACTGGCAGGCGGGGTAATTCGAGCAGCCGATAAAACTGCCGTGCCGTCCCAGCTTCAGGCCCAGCCGGCCGGTATTGCAGGCGGTGCACAGCCGCGGATCGGTGCCATCCTCGCGGGCCGGGAAAAAATGCGGCCCGAGATCGGCGTCCAGCGCATCGATCACGTCGGAGATTTTAAGGTCCTTGGTCTCGCCCAGGGCGGCTGAAAATCCGGTCCAGAAATCCCGCAGCACGGCCCGCCAGTTGGCCTTGCCCTCGGCAATCTCATCCAGCTGTTCTTCGAGCGCGGCGGTAAAGCCGGTATCCACATAGCGCGAGAAAAAGCTGGTGAGAAACGCGGTGACCAGCCGTCCGCGATCCTCGGGGATGAACCGCCTGGCCTCCAGCCGGACATAATTGCGGTCCCGCAGCACGGTCAGGATCGAGGCATAGGTGGAAGGCCGCCCGATCCCCAGCTCCTCCATCTTCTTCACCAGTGAGGCTTCCGAATAGCGCGGCGGCGGCTGGGTGAAATGCTGGTCGGCCGCCACCTTGCCGGTGTTCAAGCCGTCGCCCTTGGCGATCGGCGGCAAAATCCGTGCCTCATCATCCTCGGCGGCATCATCCAGATCTTCGCGATACAGCTTCAGAAAACCGTCGAAAGCCAGCACCGAGCCGTTGGCGCGCAAGGTCTGGCCCTTGCCGTCGGTGATATCCACACTGGTCTGGTCCAGCTCGGCGGCCTGCATCTGGCAGGCCATGGCGCGCTTGTACACCAGCTCATACAGCCTGGCCTGCTCGCTGCCCAGCATGCGGGAAACCTGGGCCGGGGTCAGGGTGATATCGGTCGGCCGGATCGCCTCATGGGCTTCCTGCGCGCTCTTCGCCTTGGAGAGATATTCACGCGGCGCCGTCGGCACATATTCCGCACCGAAGCTGGATTTGATCTCGCTGCGGATGGCGTTCACCGCTTCCTTGGCCAGCTGCACGCCGTCGGTCCGCATATAGGTGATCAGCCCCACCGTCTCGCCGCCGATCTCCACCCCCTCATACAGCTGCTGGGCCAGGCGCATGGTCTGCTGCGAGGAAAACCCCAGCTTGCGGCTGGCTTCCTGCTGCAAGGTCGAGGTGATGAAAGGCGGCGGCGGGTGACGGCGGGTGCGTTTCTTCTCGACCGCGGTCACCGTAAACTGCCCGGCCTGCACGGCGGCCTGGGCCGCCAGCGCCTTGGCCTGATCGTTGAGATCGAACTGCTCGAGTTTTTTGCCGTTGTAATGGGTGAGCCGCGCGGTGAACGGCGCGCCCGCCGGGGTGGTGAACACCGCCTCCACAGTCCAGTATTCGCGCGGCCGGAACACCTCGATCTCGGCCTCGCGCTCGCAGATCAGCCGCAAGGCGACGGATTGCACGCGCCCGGCGGAGCGGCTGCCGGGCAGCTTGCGCCATAATATCGGCGACAGGCTGAACCCGACCAGATAATCCAGCGCGCGGCGCGCGAGGTACGCCTCGATCAGCGGCTGGTCCAGCTCCCGCGGTGCGGCCATCGCCGCCGTCACCGCCGATTTGGTGATCTCGTTGAACGTCACGCGCCGGACATTGACGTGTTTCAGCGCCTGCTTGTCATCCAGCATGGCCCGCACATGCCAGGAAATCGCCTCGCCCTCGCGGTCCGGATCGGTCGCGAGATACAGCGTTTTCGCCCCCTTCAGGGCCTTGGCGATGGCCGCCATATGCTTGGTGCCACGCTCGTCGGCCTCCCACAGCATGGCGAAATCCTGCTCCGGATCGACCGAGCCATCCTTGGCGGGCAGGTCCCTGACATGGCCGAAGGAGGCGAGCACATGATAATTGTCGCCCAGATATTTATTGATCGTCTTGGCCTTGGAGGGCGATTCGACAACGACGATATCAGTCAACCAACCGTTCCGATCATGGGTGAACGCTGAGAGCCACCCGGTTACCCGGCAGGGTTTCAACCCGGCCTGCAAGTTCTAGTTCAAGGAGTACCGCCGTGATGGCGGCGATCGACAACTGGCAGTGCCGGGCGATCTCGTCAACCGGCACCGGCTCCGGGCCGATCAACTCCGGGACGATGCGCCGCGCCTTGGCCAGGGCGATGGCATCCTCCTGCGGGTCCTCCCACAACGCTGCCGGCTCGGCAAACCCGGGCTGGCCATGAGCGAACAAGGGGTCGCGGCCGATCCCCTGGCGGCCCGGATGGTCCGGCAGATTGGCCAGCACATCGGCGGCAGTCTCGGTCAGATGCGCACCCTGGCGGAGCAGATCGTTCGAGCCTTTGCAGCGCGGGTCGAGCGGGGAGCCCGGCACCGCGAAAATCTCGCGCCCCGCCTCATTGGCCAACCGCGCGGTGAGCAGGGAGCCGGAGCGCGCCGCCGCCTCGATCACCACCAGCCCCAGCACCAGCCCGGCGATGATGCGGTTGCGTTTCGGGAAATGCTGGGCCAGCGGGGCGGTGCCGAACGGCGCCTCGGCGACCACCGCGCCGTTTTCAGCAATCTGGCGCTGCAAGGTCTCGTGCTCCGGCGGGTAGACGGTGTTGATCCCGCCGGCGATCGCGGCAATCGTGCGGCCGGTCGCCAGCGCCCCCTTATGCGCGCTGGCATCGATCCCGCGCGCCAGGCCGGAGACGATGACGAGTTGCGGCGCCAGGCTGGAGGCAAGGTCGGCGGCCAGCCGCATGCCATTAGCCGAGGCATTGCGGGCGCCGACGATGCCGAGTGCCGGCGCCCGCAACAGCGCCACGTCGCCCAGCACCGCCAGCACCGGCGGCGCATCGGCGGTGGCGGCCAGATAGGCCGGGTAATTCGGCGTATCGACGAACAGGAACTGCCCGCCATGCCGGCGCAGCGCTGCCAGCTCAGCCTCGGCGGCGGCCACCGAGGCAACCGTGGCGACCCGGCCGCCGGCGCGCGCCAGCTCCGGCAGTGCTGCAATGGCCGCCGCCGCCGTGCCGAACCGCGCCAACAGCCGCCGGTAGGTGAGGGGGCCGACGCCCGCGGTACGGCACAGGCGCAGCCGGTCGAGGTCATCGCTCATGCCCTGCCGATCCGCGGCTCGGTACCGGCCCGCAGCCGCGCGATATTCGCGCTGTGCTTCCAGAACACCAGTGCCGCGATCAAAACCGCGAGACCGGCCAGACGGTCATGACCCAGTATCAGCGCCACCAGCGGGCCGGCGGTAAAAGCGCACAGCGCCGCCGCCGAGGACAGACGCAACAGCGCCGCTGCCAGCAACCAGGTGGCGCAGGCCGCCAGCCCTACCGGGAATGCCGACGCCAGCAGCACCCCAAGCCCGGTGGCCACACCCTTGCCACCCTTGAACCCCAGCCAGACGGGAAACAGATGGCCGAGACATACCGCGAGCCCAGCCGCATAAGCCGCATCCCGCCCGGCATGCCAGGCGATCATGACCGCCAGGCTGCCCTTGAAACCATCCAGAAACAGCGTGGCGGCGGCCAGAGGTTTATGTCCGGTCCGCAACACATTGGTGGCGCCGATATTGCCAGAACCAACGGCGCGCAGATCGCCGAGGCCGGCAGCTTGTGTCAAAATCAGGCCAAAAGGAATTGATCCCAAAAGATAAGCCAGAACGATAAGACCAAAAACCGTCACCCGAACACCCGTTTTCCGGCCTTCCAGCTCCCCAGCACCCGGCCCTCCAGCGCGCGCCCGTCGAATGGCGTGTTCTGGGCCTTGCCGGGCAGATTGCCGGAAACCACCTGCCAAGACCGCTCCGGATGGAACAGACAGAGATCCGCCGCCGCACCCTTCCTGAGCGTGCCGGCAGCACTGCTCAGCCACGCGGCCGGGCGCGACGTCAGCAGCGCCAACGCCTGCATCAGCGTGAGATGCCCGGCCTGCACCTGCGCCAGACTGACACCCAGCAACGTCACCAGACCGGCCCCCCCGGGGCTGGCATCGGCAAACGGCAGGCGCTTGTCATCGGCATCGCGCGGCTGGTGGTCCGAGACGATGGCATCGATGGTGCCGTCCGCCAGTGCGGCGATGACGGCCTGCCGGTCGGCTTCGGCCCGCAACGGCGGCGACAGCTTGGCATAGGTGCGGAAATCGCCGATCGCCGTCTCGTTCAGATCGAAATACGGCGGGGCGGTGTCGCAGGTCACGGCCAGCGCGCGATCCTTGGCGTTGCGGATCAGGGCACAGGCTTCGCCGGTGGTAACATGAGCAAAATGCACCGCCCCGCCGGTCAGTTCGGCCAGCCTGATGTCGCGCGCCACCATGATCGCCTCGGCCGCCGCCGGGATGCCGGGCAGGCCCATCAGCGTGGCGCGCGCCCCCTCGGTCGCCGCACCTCCTTCGGCAAGTTCTACATCCTCCGGATGCTGCACGATTTTCATGCCGAAGCCGCTGGCATAGGACAGCGCCCGGCGCATCAGCCGGGAGGAGGCGATAGCCCGCCTGCCATCGGTAAACGCCACCGCGCCGGCAGCCCGCAGCAACCCGTATTCGGCCAGTTCCTCGCCGCTGCAACCGCGCGTCGCCGCCGCATAAGGGATGAGCGTGACACTGCCGGTCTCCTGCCCGCGCGCGGTAATCAGCCGCACCAGCGCCGGATCGTCGATCGCCGGCTGGCTGTCCGGCAACACCGCGATCGTGGTGATCCCACCCGCCGCCGCCGCCACCGCCGCCGAGGCGATGGTCTCACGATATTCATAGCCCGGCTCACCCAGGCTGGCGCGCATGTCGACCAGCCCGGGGCACAACACCGCACCTTCCGCCTCGATGATCACGGCACCCTCGGGATTGCCCAGCGAGGCCCCGAAATCCGCAATCAATCCCTGATCGACCAGCAGCTCGCCTTCGATCTCGATATCAGCCGAGGGGTCGATGATCCTGACTTTACGGAATAAAATCATATACCGCCTCTAGCCAGCATATCGAGCACCGCCATCCTTACCGCCACCCCCATTTCCACCTGTTCCCTGATCACCGAGCGCAGCGGGTCGTCGGCCACCGCCGAATCGATCTCCACGCCGCGATTCATCGGTCCCGGATGCATCACCAGCGCATCCGGCGCGGCATAAGCCAGCTTGGCGGCGTCCAGACCGTAAAACGCGAAAAACTCGCGTGCCGAAGGCACCAGCCCTTTGGCCATGCGCTCCTTTTGCAGACGCAGCGTCATGACGATGTCGGCATCCGCGAGGCCCGCCGCCATCTCATGATACACGGTCACACCCAAGGCGGCGATTTCAGCCGGGATGAGGGTAGGGGGGCCGACCACCCGGACCTCGTTGCCCATCATCCCGAGCAACAATATGTTGGAGCGCGCCACCCGGGAATGCGCGACGTCCCCGCAGATGGCGATCTTCAGCCCGTCCAGCCGGCCCTTGCGCCGCCGGATCGTCAGCGCATCCAGCAACGCCTGAGTCGGGTGTTCATGCGTGCCGTCGCCGGCGTTGATCACCGCCGCATCGACCTTCTGCGCCAGCAGCGCCGGCGCCCCGGAACGATTGTGCCGCACCACCAGCAAATCGCAATTCATCGCATTCAGCGTGGTAGCGGTATCCAGGAGCGTCTCACCCTTGCTGACCGAGGATGTCGACACCGACATATTGATGACATCCGCCCCCAGCCGCTTGCCCGCCAGCTCGAAACTGGTACGGGTACGGGTCGATTCCTCGAAAAACAGATTGATCAGCGTCCGGCCCCGCAGCAGATCGCGCTGGGTCTTGCCGGACCGGTTCAGCAAAACATAACTCTCCGCAAGGTCCAGCAGGGCCGTTACACTGGCCGGCTCCAGGCCCTGGATCCCCAGGAGATGGCGGGAGGATATCATTAAAATCCGCTTAAATCACATAAGCCCGTCAGCAGGGAAGCCCAGCCGCGCCAACGCATCCTGATCCAAAGATCGCAGAATATATATTATGGAAAGTAAGATGGCAGGCAAGTATCAGCTTTTTGAAAAAGCTGAGCAAAAACTTTTATGAATTTGGGCCATGGGCGTTGGTGCTGTAAACGACCATCCCATCGTAGCCGCACTCGATATGCGGCGGCAGGTTCTGCTTCAGCCAGCCGTAATCCATGGTTGGCCCAAGATGCGTCAATATCGTGCGCCGGGGCCGCAGCTGGGCGATCCAGGTTTCCACCTGAGCCAGATTGGCGTGGGTAGGATGCGCATCGCCACGGGTAAAACAATCCACCACGAATATGTCCAACCCGTGCAGTGAAGCCAGTGCCGCATCGTCCAGCCGCACCACGTCGGTACAATACGCAAACTGGCCGATCCTAAAGCCCAGCGTTGCCGCAAAACCATGGTCCTGTTCAATTACCAGCACCGGTAATCCAAGAATATCAACGGTTTGGCCTGGCTCGATAACCTGCGAATCCATCACCGGACGGAAGAAGCGCTGACCGCCCCAGGGCTTGAAGGCATAATCGAACCGCTGCCGCAGATCGGCCAGGGTTTCGGCATTGGCATAAATCGGCATCGGTGTGCCGATCAACCGGCACAGCAGCCGAATTTCATCCAGCCCGGCGATATGGTCGGCATGGGAATGGGTATACACCACGGCATTCACCCGCGGGATGCGATGATCCGTCAGTTGCAGCCGCAAATCCGGCCCGGTATCCACCAGCAAATACCGCCCATCGTCGGTCTCGATCACGATGCTGGGCCTGGTGCGGCGGTTGCGGGGCTCGGCCGGGTCGCATTCACCCCAATCCCCTGCCCCATCTTTCCCGCCGATCTGGGGCGTACCGGCCGAGCCGCCGACACCGAGCAAGGTAATTTTCAAGCCGCTTTCCGGTACAATCTGCGAAAATTCGCCGTCGTCAGCGCCGCGATCTCATCGGCCGTAACATTTTTGAGGCCCGCCAGCACTCTGGCGGTTTGTACCGTATGCGCCGGCTCGTTCTTCTTGCCGCGAAACGGCACCGGCGCCAGGAATGGCGAATCGGTCTCCACCAACAACCGCTCCAGCGGAACATCGGCCGCGATGTCTCTGAGTTCACTGGATTTCGGAAAGGTCAAAATCCCGGAAAACGAGATATAACCGCCCAGCGCCAGCGCTGCCTCGGCCAAAGCACGGGAGGAGGAAAAGCAATGCAACAGAAACCTGAAATCGCCCCCGGCCTCACGCTCCTCGGCGAGTATCCGCGCCACATCGTCATCGGCATCGCGGGCATGGATCGCCAGCGGCAGCCCGGTGAGTTGTGCGGCGCGGATATGGGCGCGGAAATTCTCCGCCTGCACATCGCGCGGCGCCTTGTCGTAGAAATAATCCAGTCCGGATTCGCCAAGGCCGATCACCTTCGGATGCGCCGTCATCGCCGCCAGTACCTCAGGCGGCGGCACCGGCCCCTCCTCGCCCGCATGATGCGGATGCACGCCGATACAGCACCACACTTCAGGCGCGGCTTCGGCAATCGCCACGGCATGCTGCGATTGCGACAACGTGGTGCCGATCGTCACCATCTCCCGCACCCCCGCAGCGGCGGCGCGGGCGATCAACGCCGGGCGCTCGTCGGTTGAGAAATAATCCAGATGGCAATGGGAATCGATCAACATCAAAGGGTTTCCACAAAACGTGGAAAAATCCCGTAAGGCGGCGGCAGCGCCGTGCCCGCCAGCAACGGCGTATCGAGGGCAGCGATCGATCGCGCCGCCGCCGTTACCCCCAGTTGGTCAAGCAGCCTGCCCATCGTCTCAGGCATGAACGCTTGCAGCAATATGGCAATCGTCCGCAGCGCCTCCAGCAACACCCACAGCACCGTATACATCCGCACGGTATCGGTCTTTTTCAACGCCCAGGGCGCCTGGTGATCGATATAACCATTGGCCGCCCGCACCAGCCGCCAGATCTCCTCCAGCGCCTCGTTATAGGCCAGCCGTGAAAGGGCGGCACGCACCCGCTCCGGCAACGCCGCCGCCTGATGCAACAACGTCACATCGCTCTCATGCAGCGCACCCTGCGCCGGTACCACGCCACCGGCATTTTTGGCGATAAAGGACAGGCTGCGCTGCGCCAGATTGCCGAGATCATTCGCCAGCTCACCATTCAACCGTGAAATCAACGCCTTGCGGGAAAAATCTCCATCATTACCGAAGGGAACCTCGCGCAGCAAAAAGAACCGCACCGGGTCCAGCCCGAATTCATCCACCAGCGCCCGCGGCTCCACCACATTGCCGACGGATTTGCTCATCTTCTCGCCCTCGACCGTCCACCAACCGGTCGAATACACCTGCTTCGGCAACGCCAGCCCGGCGGCCATCAGAAAGGCCGGCCAGTACACCGCATGAAAACGGATGATGTCCTTACCGACCAGATGCATATCGGCCGGCCAGAACCGGGCGCGCGCGGCATCCGCATCCGGGTAGCCGGTCGCGGTCAGGTAATTCACCAGCGCATCCAGCCACACATACATCACATGGGCAGGATCGCCCGGCACCGGTATGCCCCAGGTAAAACTGGTCCGGCTGATCGAGAGGTCGTGCAAGCCCGATTTGACGAAGCTGATAATCTCATTGCGCCGCGCCTGCGGCTGGATGAAACCAGGCTGTTCCTGATAAAGCTGTAGAAGACGATCCTGAAACGCACTCAATTTAAAAAAATAAGACGGCTCGACCACCCATTCCACCGGCGCGCCGGTCGGCGCCAGACGCTCCCCACCCGGCCCCGTTCCCAGCTCATCCTCATCGTAGAACGCCTCATCCCGCACCGCATACCAACCTTCATAGGCGCCGAGGTAGATCGCCCCCGAAGCCGCCAGATTTTCCCACAAGGCGGTGCAGGCGCGCTTGTGCCGGGCCTCGGTGGTGCGGATGAAATCATCGTTGGAGATGTTCATGCGCCGCGCCATATCGGCAAAATCCGCCGCCACCCTATCGGTGAAGCTTTGCGGGTCCAGCCCGGCGGCACGCGCCGCCGCCTCCACCTTCTGCCCATGCTCATCGGTGCCGGTAAGGAAGAACACCTCATACCCGTCCAGCCGCCTGAACCGCGCCAACACATCGGCCGCCACATTGGTATAGGCATGGCCCAGATGCGGCGCACCGTTGACATAATAAATCGGCGTGGTGATGGTGAAAACCCGGCTCATGCGGCGTGCAAGGCGTTCAAAGCCACGATCACCGCGGCGCGTTTATCGAGATTCAGCCCCATTACTTCCTGCTCTAAACGCCCCATCTCCTGCCAGAGCGCCACCCCGCCCGCAAGTTCACCCGCCGCCGCCCGTGCCGCCCTCAGGGTCTGCCGCGCCAGGCCAGCGCGCAGCAGCGTCATGAAAATCGGGTAACCATCATCGCTGCGCGCCACCGTATCGGCCACCGCCTGCGCCCGCGCCGCCGTCAACGGTGCCTGCAAGGCCTCATCCACCATGCCGGCCAGCGCCACCCCGCCCGCCGCCGCCAGCATCAACGCCGTGCCGATACTGCCGCCGCTCAGCGCCACCAGCCGCTCAGCCTCCGCTGTCGGCAGCCCCGGCGCATAGGCTGTCAGCAAGGTAGAAATGTCCTCATCATCCAGGCTTTGCAGCTGCAACATGCGGCAACGGCTGCGTATGGTCGGGCGCAACCGCCCGGGCGCGTCACTCACCAGCAGCAAAATGGTACGCGGCGGCGGCTCCTCCAGCGCTTTCAGAAACGCATTGGCGGCACTGGCATTCATCAACTCGGCACCATCGACAATAACGACCCGCCAGCCCCCCTCGCCCGCCGTCAGATGCATGAAACCTTTAATCTCGCGCACCGTATCGACCGCGATGATGGTCTGCATCCTGCCGGTTTTTTCATGCAGCCGCGGTTCGATCGTCAGCAAATCCGCATGGGACCCCGCGGTGATGCGTTTGAACACCGGATGCTCCGGCGGCACGCTCAAATCCGCCGTCTCCCCACCGGCCAGCAGCCAGCGCGCGAAGCGGAACGCCAGCGTCGCCTTGCCGGTCCCGGCCGGCCCGCCGATCAGCCAGCCATGATGCAGACGCCCGGAAACGGCGGCGTCATGCAAAGCGGCAACCGCATGACGATGCCCCAAAAACAAAGAATTGGTACGCGGCTCTATCATGATCCATCAAAACGCTGCCGCAGCAGCGCCATGATATCATCTGCCACCTCGGCAATGCCTTCAGACGCATCGATGACCACGCAGCGCACCGGTTCGCGTTCGGCGATGGCACGAAAGCCGGCAGCCACTCGTGCGGCAAAAGCAGCACCCATCGCATCGTAGCGATCCACCGCTCTACCGCGCGCCAACAACCTTTCGTTGGCTTTATCTTCAGATAGTTCAAGGAAAAAACTAATGTCTGGCCTCAAGCCGATCAGATCGATCAAAAGATCGATCGCCGCCTCGGGAACACCCATGCCAGACCCTTGATACGCCATGGTGGAATCATAAAATCGGTCGCAGATCACCACCGCACCACGCGCCAGCGCCGGGCGTATCAGTCGTTCCACATGGTCCGCACGCGCCGCGAAATGCAGCAGCGTATCGGCCAGCGGCGTCAGTTCCGTCTCAGGGTCCAGCAACAGCCCGCGCACGGCTTCGGCACCTGAGGTGCCGCCGGGCTCGCGCGTCAGCACCACCTCCCGCCCCGCGGCGCGCAGCGCCTCAGCCAGCAACCGCGCCTGGGTGGACTTGCCCGCCCCCTCTCCGCCCTCCAGCGTGATGAACAGCCCGCGTTGCATGGCACTTGTCACCGAACGATGATTTCAGGGTTCACCACCCCGCGCGCCAGCACCTGTGCTAACGCCGCATCGGCATCGGCGACGGACGTATAAGGCCCCAAACGTACCGCATACAGCACACGGTCGCCACCGAACACCGGCACCACCCGCGCCGGCAGCCCATAAAGCTGTGCCAGTATGCTGTCGGCATCGCGGGAGCGGCCAAACCCCGGCACCTGCACGAATAACGGCCCCGGCGCCGGCGGCTGCATCGTTACCTGCCCGGAAAGTGCTGCCGGATCGCCCGCTTCGGCAGCAGCTGTCTGCGGCGTCAAATCCTGCGCCACGCCGACGCCTGAAGTTGTACCCGGCGGCGCCAGGGATTGCGCGGTAATCCCCGCCTCCGGTGCCGCCGTCAGCTTCGGCCCCTGGCCCAGCGCCGCATCCAGGGCGGCGGTCTTCTGCACATCCAGCGCCACCTCCACCTCCACCACGCCATCCGCCGGAAATCCCAGCAACGCCGCCACACGCGGCGTCACCGCGATCACCCGCCCCGGGTTATCCGGCCCCCGATCGTTGACCCGCAACGTAACCGACCGCCCGCTCACCAGATCGGTAACGCTCACAATCGCCGGCAGTTGCAGCACCGGGCTCGCCGCCGCCAGCGCCTGGGCATCATAAGCCTCATTATCGGCGGTAAACGCCGCATGATCATCCGCCTGCACCTCGGACAACCCCGTCACATCATAATTTGTGAACATCCGCGGATACAGCCACTCGCCATGGGACTGATAGGCGTCGCCGATCGTATAGGCCGGCGGTCCGGGCGGCGGCTGTGGCGGGCTCTGCATGCAGCGGACCAGACTCAACGGGATCAGCAGCGCCGGTATAAAAGCAGCCCGCATCAGCTGAGCGCCATGCGGCCCAGCGCGCCGACCGCCAGCGCGTAATAATCGGATGCGTTGTAGCGCCGGATCACGGCAAAATTCCGGTAGATCAGAAACGCCTGGCCGCCCGCCCCATCCAGCAACAGCAACGCCGCCGGCGTGGTACCGCTCATCGGCACCGCACCAGGCAGGCGCCTAACCCCGAGAGCTTCCCAATACCCGATGGTCTGCACCAGGCTGCGCCCGGTATCGGCCACATTAAGGCTCGCCGGCGCCAACACCGGCTCGCTCGAAGGCTCACCCGGTGCCCATCCGGCACGCGCCAGATAATTGCCCATCGAGGCCACGCTATCGGCATCGCTGGTCCAGATATCCGGCTGCCCGGTGCCGGCAAACGACACCGCGGTCGAAAGATACACGCTCGGCATGAATTGCGGCTGGCCCATCGCCCCGGCATAGGAACCGATCAACCGGTCCAGCGGCGCATCGCCATCGGCGATGATGCGCATCGCCGCAATCACCTGCCCGGAAAAATACGCGCTGCCGCGGTCCCAGGCCAAAGTGGTCAGCGCATCGATCACGCCGAAATTCCCCTGGTTCGTGCCGTAATTGGTCTCGATCCCCCAAATGCCGAGCATCACCCCAGCCCCCACGCCATATTTGCTGGTCACCGCCGCCAGTATCGCCTGAGCGGCGACCGCCTTCTGCTGCCCAGCCGCCACCCGCGTGGCATTCAACACCTTCGAACTATATTGCGCCCAGGTCAAAGTGAATTCCGGTTGATGCTGATCCAGCCTCAGCACATCCGCATTCGGGCTGAGCGCATCCAGAGACTGCGCAACCACATCCGCCGGTATGCCGGCCGCCTGCGCCCGCACCCGCAAACCCTGCACGAAACTCGAAAAATCCCCAGCGCGCGCCAGCCTCGGCATCAAGGTGAGTGCAGGAAGCGCTGTCAGTAACCGCCGTCGGATCATCCCGCTTTGTGCCACGCCAAACCGCACCCCCGCAACCGCCACGCGGAGACTTTGAAGCGGGAAAGAAAGCGGTTCTTTTTTGGAAAAAAAGAACCAAAAAACTTTTGCCCCTCTGGGCCTGGGGCTTCGAGGCCGCCAAAGTCCAAAGCCCAAATTAAAAAAGTTTTTTTGCTTCTTTTTGTTCACAAAAAGAAGTCCTTACTTGCGTACTTAAAGTTTTTGGCGAGCAAAGCCTGTTTGGAAACGTGCTGTGGTGAGTCAGCTGGCGTGGGTTTCGAGAACCGGCGCGCAGCGTACGTAAGTACGTGAGCCTCGGTGCGCGCAGAAACACGCGTCAGATGGCCGCCACAGCGCGTTTCCAGACAGGCTTTTGAGGTCCGGGCCGGAATCGAACCGGCATACGCGGATTTGCAGTCCGCTACATCACCACTCTGCCACCGGACCGGCATGATGCGCCGCCGTCTTATCCGCTCGATACGGCTTTGTCACGCTGTTGAGTTCTGCTCGCCCTCCCCGCTATAACAGCCACAGGTGGAACAGGATTTCGCATCATGGTGACACAGGATCTACGGCAGGCGGAACGCACCCATATGGTGGAATCGCAAATCCGCCCTAACCAGGTCAGTAATGCGCGGCTGCTCCATGCCATGCGCACTTTGCCGCGGGAAGCCTTCGCCCCTGCCGGCAGCCTGCCCTATAGCGATGCCGATCTGCCGCTCGGCGGCGGGCGCTATCTGCCGGCCCCGATGCTGATCGCCAAACTCATGCAATTGGTCCTTAACGCCAATCCGCGCCGGGTGCTGGTAATCGGTGCCGGCAGCGGTTACGGTGCGGCTTTGCTGTGTCTCTGCAACATCCAGGTCACGGCACTGGACGACAACTCCGCATTAGACACCGGCGCCCTCAGTCACTACGCCCCTTCCGTCACCAAGGCTGCCGGGCCGCTGGCAGCCGGCTGGCCGCGCGCCGCCCCCTATGACATCATCCTCATCGAAGGCGCGGTGCTGGACATCCCACCCGCTCTGGCCGCCCAGCTCAGCCCCGGCGGCCGCGTCATCGCCATCATCGCGGACCGCACCCAGCGCACCCTGCTCGGCCAGGCCGTGATCGCCGAGCCAAGCGGCGGCGGCTTTGCCGTGAGCGCCATGTTCGACTGCACGGCCAGGCTGTTACCGGCCTTCAAACCCGCGCCAGAATTCGTATTTTAATGCGTCCTGAAATCCGGCTGCTGCTGCTGTGCAGCGTCTTCGCGCCTGGCCTGTCGCCGGCACAAACCGCCACCGGCACATTGCCGGTCACCCTGGTGCAGGCGCTGTCCGAAGCCTATGAGAACAATGCCACCTTGCAGGAACAGCGCGCCGCCCTGCGCCAGGCCGATGAGGCCGTGCCGAACGCCATCTCCGGCTGGCGCCCCACCGTCACCCTCACCGGCACCGCCGGGCGCATCTCCGGCACCAATACGCAGTTTTCCGCCAGCACCTTCGGCAGCGGCAAAGTCACCCTGCCGCAATCGCGCAACGAGGCGATCGGCCAGGTCAACATCGACCAGCCGATCTATCTCGGCGGCAAGGTGATCGATGCCACCCGCCAGGCCAAAAACAACGTGTACGCCGCCCGCGCCCAGCTATTGGCCACCGAACAGACGGTGTTCCTGAACGTCGTCACCGCCTATGTGCAGATCATCACCGATGCCCAGGTCCTGGCCCTGAACAAAAACGACGTCGCAGTTCTCCAGCAGCAGCTGAAAGCCACCTCGGAGCAGTTCAATCTCGGCGAAATCACCCTGACCTCGGTGGCCCAGGCCCAGGCCTCGCTGGCCCAGGCCAGTGAACAGGTGCAGGTGGCGGCCGGCAATCTGCAAATCGCGCGGGAAAACTTCCGCCAGCTGGTCGGCGACTACCCCGGCAATCTGGTGGCCCCGCAGCCGCTCGCTCTGCCCGTCACCTCCAAGGACCAGGCCGCCGCCGCCGCTACCCAGAACAACCCCAACGTCATCGCCGCCCAGTTCACAGATGCCGCCTACAAGGACGCCGTCGACGTCGCCTACTCCGCCCTGCTGCCGCAACTGTCGCTGCAGGCCTCGGCCTTCACCGAATCCAACCCCTCCGGCCCGCATTCCAGCTCCAACGGCGGTGAACTCCTCGGCCAGCTCACCGTGCCGCTGTACCAGGGCGGCCAGGAATATTCCGTCATCCGCGCCGCCCGCGCCCGTGAGCAGCAAAGCTTCGCCGCCATCCTGGACGCCCAGCGCACCGCCTATGCCAGCGCCACCCAGGCCTGGGTCGGCCTGCTCTCCTCGCGCGCCGC
Source organism: Acetobacteraceae bacterium (assembly GCA_965231175.1). Lineage (GTDB taxonomy): Bacteria > Pseudomonadota > Alphaproteobacteria > Acetobacterales > Acetobacteraceae > Acidocella. Next base: position 125,945 of record CBDDMJ010000003.1, read on the forward strand.
CATCATCAGCACCAATGCCGAAATCCACGCCGACGCCATCGCCCTGGACGGCACCGAACGCGAGGAAATCGTCGGCACGTTGACCACCCTCGACGTTTTGAACGCCCAGCAACTCCTGCTGAACGCGCAAGTCCAGCAGGTGCAGAACATCGGCACGCTGGTCACCAACTCCTACACCGTGGCCTCCGCCATCGGCCGTCTCACCGCCACGGATCTCGGCCTGCCGGTCACCCAGTACGACGATCTGAAATACTACCGCGACGTCAAATACGCTGGCTTCGGCACCGGCGAAGCCGCCGATCAGAGAGCCGGAATTGCGCCGGATGGCAGTTTGGCCGATGGTGTGGCACCTACGGGCGCACCGTAGCCAACGATCTGCCGGGAACACCATGTCATGAGTGAAAACAACGATAACAGTAACCCGCCCGGCGGCAATCCTTCCGGCGAACCCTCGATGGAAGAAATCCTGGCCTCGATCCGCCGTATCCTGAAAGAGGATGAAACCGCCAAACCCACAGACCCCGCACCCGAGCCGGACCCCGATGAGGATATCCTGCTGTTGGACGAAACCATGATCATCCGCCCCGAGCCCGCCTACGCCCCGGAACCGGTGTTCGAGCCAACATTCGAACCGGACCCGACCCCCGAACCCATATTCGAAATCCCCGAACCCGTCGCCGGGATCGAACACGCCCACACCACCTACACCACCGAACCGATCAACCCCCCTGAATATCCCGAAATACCGGCCGCCCAGCCGGACCCCGAGCCCATGGAGCCCCCGATGCAAAACGATAACCAATACACGCCGCAAGACCACGTACAGCCGCCACACGGCATCATTAGCGAATCCACCACCGAAGCCGCCTCCAGCTCCATCGGCGCCCTGGTCCGCAGCATCAGCTCGGAACGCGCCGTCGCCATCGGCCGCGCCGGCATCACCATCGAAGACTTGGTCCGCGAAGAACTCCGCCCGCTGCTGAAATCCTGGCTCGATACCCACCTGCCCACCCTGGTAGACCGCATCGTCCGCGCCGAAATCGAACGGGTTATTGACCGGGCCGTCTAAGAGAAGAAAGCAAGCGCTTCTTTTTTGCAAAAAAGAAGCAAAAAACTTTTGCCCTGCCAGGACATGGGCTGTGACGCTTACAACGCCCCGGACCCGGCGAAATATTTATGCCGGGCCATAGGCGTGCTGCCAACAACGCCACCGGCCCAGCATAAAATTATGCTGAGATTGGTGCTATGTAGTCACCACACCCCAGACCTGAACGAATAAAGTTTTTTTGCTTCTTTTTGTTCACAAAAAGAAGTGCTTCCTTACCTCACTTCGCCTTCTCTTTTGTACTTGCGCACCCAGCGCGGCATAAGGTTTCAATGTCTCAACCGCTCGACAAATCCTTCGACCCTGCTGCCGCCGAGGCGCGCATTTATGCGGCCTGGGAGGCTGCCGGCGCTTTCGCCGCTGATCCTAATTCCCCAGCGGGGCCGTATACCATCATGATCCCGCCGCCGAACGTTACGGGCAGCCTGCATGTTGGCCATGCTTTGACCAACACTTTGCAGGATATTCTGATCCGCTACCGGCGCATGCAAGGTGATGACGTGCTGTGGCAGCCGGGCACGGATCATGCGGGCATTGCGACACAGATGGTGGTGGAGCGGCTGCTGGATGCCGAAAAAACCTCCCGCAAGGCGTTGGGGCGCGCGGCGTTTACCGAGCGTGTCTGGCGGTGGAAGGCTGAGTCCGGCGGCAACATCACGCAGCAGTTGCGCCGTCTCGGGGCGTCGCCGGATTGGGCGCGCGAGCGTTTCACCATGGATGAGGGCATGTCCGCCGCGGTGCGCGAGGCTTTCGTGCGTCTGTACCGGGATGGTTTGATCTATCGCGACAAACGGCTGGTGAACTGGGACCCCAAGCTGCAGACCGCGATTTCCGACCTTGAGGTGGAATCCCGCGAGATCAAGGGCAGCCTGTGGCACATACGCTATCCGGTGGAAGGCGGCGGCGAGATCATCGTTGCCACCACCCGGCCGGAAACCATGCTGGGCGATGCCGCCGTCGCGGTGCATCCCGATGATGAGCGCTACCTTCGCCTGGTCGGCAAATCGGTGATTTTGCCGCTCACCGACCGCCGCCTACCGATTGTCGCTGACATGTATTCAGACCCTGAAAAAGGCTCCGGCGCGGTGAAGATCACCCCGGCGCATGATTTCAACGATTTCGAGGTTGGCCGCCGCCATAACCTCCCCTCGCCGTCCATCCTGGACCGCCAGGGCCGCATCACTCTGGCCGAGATCGGCGAGGTGCCGGCATTTGTGGCATCCCTTGAAGGGCAGGATCGTTTCGTCGCGCGCCAGTTGATCGTTGTCGAACTCGAACGTCTTGAGTTGCTGGAAAAAATCGAACCGCACATGAGCGCGGTGCCGCATGGCGACCGCTCCGGCGTGCCGATCGAACCGCTCTTGACCGTGCAATGGTACTGCAACGCCGGCATATTGGCGCAACCGGCGATCGCCGCGGTGGAGACCGGCAAGATTGAATTCGTGCCGAAACAATGGGAAAATACTTTTTTCGCCTGGATGCGCGACATCCAGCCCTGGTGCATCTCCCGGCAGCTCTGGTGGGGCCACCGCATCCCGGCCTGGTATGGCCCGGACGGCACGGTCTACGTCGCCCATGACGAAGCCGCCGCGCAAGAACTGGCTGGCGCGGCTGTCGCGCTGACCCAGGATGAAGACGTGCTGGACACCTGGTTTTCCTCCGCCCTGTGGCCGTTCTCCACCCTCGGCTGGCCGCAGAACACGAAGGAACTTGCAAAATACTACCCGACCGATGTGCTGGTCACCGGCTTTGACATCATCTTCTTCTGGGTTGCCCGCATGATGATGATGGGCCTGTATTTCATGAAGGATGTGCCGTTCAAGACCGTTTATATCCACGGCCTGGTGCGCGATGAGCGCGGCCAGAAAATGTCCAAATCCAAGGGCAACGTCATCGACCCGCTCGGCCTGATCGAGACCTACGGCGCCGACGCCTTGCGCTACACCGTCGCCGCCTTGTCCGGTCATGGCCGCGACCTCAAGCTCGGCACCAAAACCGTTGAAGCCAACCGCGGCTTCGTCACCAAACTCTGGAACGCCGCGCGCTTCTGCGAAATGAACGGCGTCAAACCGAACCCGGATTTCAAACCTGAGGACGCGAAACTGGCGCTTTCACAGTGGATACTTGATGAGGTCAGCAATGTCATAGACCGAAACACCAAGGCGTTGGCTGAGCTCGATATCAGCTTGTATGCACTGAATTGTTACCATTTTGTCTGGGATGATTTCTGCGACTGGTTTCTGGAATTCGCCAAGCCCGTATTCATCGGTGGCGGTACCGGGGAAGCCACGGAAATACGCGATGTCGCCGCCTATGTGCTTGGCATCATCCTGCGCCTGCTGCATCCCATCATGCCATTCGTTACGGAAGAACTATGGGATCATTTCGATTATGGCGATGCATTGATCCGCACCGCATGGCCTGAAAAATTGCCACTCCGAAATACTCAAGCCACCACCTTTGAAATTAACTGGGTCATCAAGCTCATTTCGGAAATCCGTGCGCTGCGCGGCGAGATGAACATCCCGCCCGCCACCAAATCGCCGGTGCTTTTGCAAGGCGCCGCCCCGCAAACCCTGGCGCGCGCCGCGCGCTGGCAGGAAGCGATTTCCCGCATGGCGCGCGCCAGCGAGATCAGCGCCCTGGACGGCACCATCCCGCAAGGTGCCGCACAGATCGTTCTCGATGAAGCCACCGTCATCCTGCCCCTCGCCGGCCTCATCGACCTCGCCGCCGAACGCCGCCGCCTCGCCACGGCGCGCGACAAAGCCGCCGCCGAAGCCGCCAAGGTCGCCGCCAAACTCGCCAACAATGATTTCATCAGCCGCGCCAGGCAGGAAATCGTTACGGAAAATCGCGAACGCCTCGAAAATTTCCAGAACGAAATCACCCGTCTGGACGCCGCCCTGCAACGTATCGCCTGAGTCTGTTTGGAAACTCTACTGTGGCGGCCATCTGCCGCGGCTTTCTCCGCTTCCGGTGCTCACGTACTTACGTACGCTGCGCGCCGGTTCTCGAAACCCACGCCAGCTGACTCACCACAGCGAGTTTCCAAACAGACTCTAAGAGATTAAGGAGCTACAATGACCAAGAAAATCTGGGACAAATCCCGCATGCCGTCGCGCCACGTCACCATCGGCCCGGACCGCGCCCCGCATCGCTCGTATTATTACGCCATGGGCCTCAGCCAGGAGGAAATCGACCAGCCGCTCATCGGCGTCGCCACCTGTTGGAACGAGGCCGCCCCTTGCAACATCTCGCTGTCGCGCCAGGCCCAATCGGTCAAACGCGGCGTCTCCGAGGCCTTTGGCACGCCGCGCGAATTCACCACCATCACCGTGACCGACGGCATCGCCATGGGTCATCAGGGCATGAAATCCTCGCTGGTCTCCCGCGAGGTGATCGCGGATTCGGTGGAACTCACCATGCGCGGCCACAGCTACGACGCCATGGTCGGCCTCGCCGGCTGCGACAAATCCCTGCCGGGGATGATGATGTCGATGCTGCGCCTCAACGTCCCTTCGGTCTTCATGTACGGCGGCAGCATCCTGCCCGGCCGCTTCAAGGGCCGGGATGTCACCGTGGTCGATGTGTTCGAGGCGGTCGGCCAGCACGCCGCCGGCAACATGTCGGATGAGGATCTGCACGAGCTGGAATGCGCCGCCTGCCCCTCGGCCGGCGCCTGCGGCGGCCAGTTCACCGCCAACACCATGGCGATGGTCTCGGAGGGCATCGGCCTCGCGCTGCCCGGCTCCGCCGGCGCCCCGGCGCCTTATGAGGAACGTGACCGCTTCGCCGTGCTGTCCGGTCAGGCGGTGATGGCCCTGCTCGAAAAAAACCTCCGCCCGCGCGACATCTGCACGCTGCAGGCCTTCGAGAACGCCGCCGTGCTGGTCGGTGCGACCGGCGGCTCCACCAACGCTGCCCTGCACCTGCCGGCGATGGCGCATGAAGCCGGCATCCGCTTCACCATGGACGATGTCACCGCCATCATGCGCCGCACCCCGTATATCGCGGACCTCAAACCCGGCGGCAAATACGTCGCCCTCGATGTCCACAACATCGGCGGCATCCCGGTCATCATGAAAACCCTGCTCGATGCCGGCCTGCTGCATGGCAACTGCCTGACCGTCACCGGCAAGACCATCGCGGAAAACCTGGAGGACGTGGTGTTCCCGGAACATCAGGACGTGGTCTACCCGGTGTCCCGCGCCATCACCGCAACCGGCGGCGTGGTCGGCCTTAAAGGCAACCTTGCCCCGGACGGCGCCATCGTCAAAGTCGCCGGGCTGAAGGTGCAGCAATTCACCGGCCCCGCGCTTTGTTTCGATTGCGAGGAAGACGCCTTCGCCGCGGTGCGCGAGCGCGCCTACAAAAAAGGCGACGTCATCGTAATCCGCTATGAAGGCCCCAAAGGCGGGCCGGGGATGCGCGAGATGCTCTCCACCACCGCCGCCATCTACGGCCAGGACATGGGCGAGCATGTGGCGCTGATCACCGATGGCCGGTTCTCCGGCGGCACCCGTGGCTTCTGCGTCGGCCATGTCGGCCCGGAAGCCGCCATCGGCGGCCCGATCGCACTGCTCCGCAACGGCGACCGGATCACTCTGGACGCGGTGGCCGGCACCATCACCGTCGACCTCACCGATGACGAGCTGGCGTTGCGCCGCGCCGCCTGGCAGCCGCGCCGCACCGACTATAATTCAGGCGCTATCTGGCGTTTCGCGCAGAATGTCGGCCCCGCCCATCTCGGCGCCCTCACCCACCCCGGCGGTGCTGCCGAAACCCATTGCTACGCGGATATCTGAGCGCCAAGTCGTATCGTTCGCGGCATGTAGCGCTCCCCGTACAATGCGGTTACGCCCGGTCTGCTTGGCCAGATACATGGCCTGGTCGGCGCGCTCCACGGCAGCCTCCAGATGATCCTCGCCATGCAGATTGGTCACCCCCGCGGAGATGGTGAACCGCAAACCGGGATGGATGTGATCGAGCGTCGTTGACTCCAGTATCTCGCGGATACGCTCCAGGCATTGCACGCCCTGTTCCACCGTAGTGCCCGGCAGCATGACCAGAAACTCCTCACCGCCCCAGCGCGCCATCACGTCCTCGGCCCGCAGGCCGGATCGGCTGATCCTGGCGAACGCCCGCAACGCCTCGTCGCCCACCTGATGGCCGTAACGATCGTTGATGTCCTTGAACTTATCGATATCGATCAGACCCAGACAAATCTGCCCCTGGCCGGTCTTGGCGCCGCGCATCTCGTTTTGCAGCAGCGGCACCATGGCGCGGCGGTTCACCAGCCCCGTCAACTCGTCGCTCTCGGCCTTCAGCTGGATTTGCTCCAGCGCCTGTTGCAGCGCGATCTTCTGCCCGCTGAGCTGCCGCCGCAACGCGTTCATCCGTCCGGTCAGGATGCAGATCGGCCAGATCACGAAAAAAATATAGGCGAACTGGAACAGCGCCACCCGGATCGGATACGTCGCCGGGTCGGTACGATACTGCCAGACCATCACACCGGCCAGCATGGCCAGGGTAAACACCGACAGATAGACCATCTGCCAGGTCCTATTGGCAAAACTACCGAACGCGAAAATCAGCATGATAATGCATAAGGTCGCCCCGCGATCGGCCCCGGCAATCGAGAATATCCAGATCGCGGCGATCAGCGCCACCACCTGCTGGGCGATGGTCAGCGCCGGATCCGTCTTGAAGCGCCGGTTGAAACCGGTGCGTATCATCAGATAGAATGTCAGCGATCCGGTCAGACTGTAGATCGTCAGCCAAAGCGGATGCGGGGTGGCGGCCAGACCGCAGTAAATGCCAAGCCAGCCCAGGATCACGAACAAGCCGTAAGCGGAACTGGCCATCAGGCTCTGCTGGACCCGCAGCCTTTGCTTCGGATCATCGCCGAACGCCAGCTGATTCAGCCGGGTCTGTAGCCTGGACATGCTGACGGTACATCCTGATTTATAATTTCAGAATATACAATTATACCTAAGATAGAATAAATATATTAATTTGCGTCTGCTGGTGACAAAGTGAAAATTTCATAACCGCTCTCGGTCACGCCGATCATATGCTCGTATTGTGCAGAAAGACTGCGGTCACGGGTCACGGCGGTCCAACCATCTTCAAGAATTTTCACCTCCGGGCGCCCGGCATTCACCATCGGCTCGATGGTGAAAAACATCCCCGGCCGCAGCACCGCCCCCTCTCCCGGTTTGCCGAAATGCAGCACATTCGGCGGCTCATGAAAGCGCCGCCCGATCCCATGGCCGCAGAAATCCCGCACCACGGAAAACCGCTGGTCCTCGACGAAACTCTGGATCGCATGGCCGATATCGCCGAAGCTGGCCCCTGGCTTGACCGCCGCCAGGCCACGCTGCAAAGCCTCCCAGGTCATCTCCATCAGCCGCCTGGCGCGCGTGTTCGCGGTCCCCGCCACATACATCCGGCTGGTGTCGCCGTACCAGCCATCCAGGATCACCGTTACATCGATATTCAATATATCCCCGTCCACCAGCTTCCTCTCGCCCGGTATGCCGTGGCACACCACATGATTGACCGAGGTGCAGATGGATTTCGGAAAGCCGCGATAATTCAAGGGTGCCGGAATGGCGCCATGGCCGATGATGAAATCATGGCACAACCGGTCCAGTGCCGCCGTCGTCACGCCCGGCGTCACATGCTCACCGATCATATCGAGCACCGCCGCCGCCAGCCGTCCGGCCGACCGCATGGGGGCGAAATCCGCCGCCTCATGGATCGTGATTCGCCTGGATTCGGCGCCGCCCTCCATCTGCCTGCTCACTCCGTCAGTCATTCCGAAACAACTACTAGATGATACTTCGCCGACAAGATACGACATTTCAAGGGAGCTGGCATAACGGCAGTGACATTGACCTGGCGCATAGCCAACTTCATATCGACTGACAGGAATGACGGGGCCTCGGATGATCATGAAACGGCTGCTGACCCCAGGATTCGCGGCAGGGTTGGCCACGATTTTGGCCCTGGCGCCGCACCCAGCGCCCGGCCAGACACCGCCCGCCGTCGGCGTCGTCACCGCCGCTTTGCAGCCGGTCTACAATCAGACCTCTTATGTCGGGCGCATCCAATCGCCGCAGATTGTGCAGATCAGCGCCCGCGTCACCGGTTATCTGGAGCAGCAGGATTTCAAGGATGGCGATACCGTGCATCAGGGCCAGCTGTTGTACATGATCGAGCAGCCGCCCTACCAGGCCGCCGTCGCCCAGGCCGAGGCCGCCGTGCAGCAGGCCAAGGCGCAGGCGCATAACGCGGATCTCACCCTGGCCCGCGCCCGCGCCCTGCTGCCCACCCCGGCCGGCCAGCAATCCTCGGTCGATACCGCCGCGGCCACGGCGCAAAGCGATGCCGGCGGCATCGACGGCGCTACGGCGCAGTTGCAGACCGCCGAAATCAATCTCGGCTACACCGAAATCCGCGCCCCCATCGATGGCCGCATCGGCGCCACCCTGGTCACCACCGGCAACGTCGTCGGCCCCGCCACCGGCACCCTGGCCACTATCGTCAGCGAGGATCCGGTTTACGTCACCTTCGCTTTGCCGGTGCTGGACGCCATCAAACTGCGCACCGGCGATGTCGCGGAAGGCGGTTTCAGTGCGGTCGATATCATCATCAAGCTACCGGACGGCCGCCTCTACAGCCACACCGGACGGATCGATTTCGTCGACAACCAGATCACCCAGGCCACCGATACGCTGAACCTGCGCGCCACCGTGGCGAACCCGATCATCCCCGGCATCAACCAGCCGCAAATGGCCAATCGCGAACTCCAGGACGGCGAATTCGTCACCGTTACGCTGCGCGACCGCACTGCCCAGCAGCAAATCGCCCTGCCGCGCGGCGCCGTCATTACCGACCAGCTGGGCGATTACGTGCTGCTGGTCGACCGCACCAACACCGTACGGCGGCAAAACGTGACGATGGGCCAGGAAACCGCCGGCACCGTCATCATCACCAAAGGCCTGCGGCCCGGCGATGAGGTGGTAACCGAAGGCATCCAGCGCATCCATGCGGGCCTCACCGTCAAACCGCAGCCCGCCACCGGCAGCGGCGCGGACTAGGTTTTGCTCTCAGCATTTTTTATCGACCGGCCGCGCTTTGCGATCGTCATCGCTTTAATCATCACGCTGGCCGGCGCGCTGGCGCTGACCCGCATCCCGGTCGCGCAATTCCCCGCCATCGTGCCGCCGCAGGTGCAGGTCACCGTGACCTATCCCGGCGCCTCGGCCAAGGTGGTGGAGCAATCCGTTGCCGAGCCGATCGAGGAGGCCGTCAACGGCGTGCCGGATGAAATCTACATGTCATCGGTCAGCGCCAATGACGGCAGCTATTCGCTCACCGTCAGCTTCAAGGTCGGCTCCGACCCCAACATAGACACCGTCAACGTCACCAACGCCGTGCAGCAGGCCACCTCGCTGCTGCCAACCCAGGTGCAGCAGGAAGGCATCACCGTCCGCAAGCGCTCCTCCGCGGTGCTGGCCTTCCTGTTCTTCTCCAGCCCCGGCAATCAGCTCACCCCGCTGCAAATCTCCAACTACGCCACCATCAATCTGCTGGACCCGATCTCCCGGGTGCCCGGCGTCGGCCAGGCCTTCCTGTTCGGCCAGCAGCTGTACTCGATGCGCATCTGGTACGACACCAACCGCCTGACCCAGCTCGGCCTGACCCCGCAGGACATCATAACCGCTCTGAACGCGCAGAACATCCAGGCTCCGGTCGGCACCATCGGCGCGCCGCCGAACGAGGCCAGCCAACAGATGCAGATGACGGTCGAAACGCAAGGCCGCCTGGAAACCCCGGCGCAATTCGGCAACATCGTAATCCGCGCCAACCCGGACGGCTCGCTGCTGCGCATCAAGGACATCGGCCGCGTCGAACTCGGCGCCCAGACCCAGACCCGCACCAACGCCATCAACAACAATGCCGGCCTCGCCATGGGCATCTATCTCGCCCCCGGCGCCAACGCCGTCGCCACCTCGGCGGCGATCCAGAAAGAGCTTGCCAAGCTCGAAACCAACTTCCCGTCCAGCCTTGCCGCCACCACCGTCTACGATACCTCGGACTTCGTCGCCGACACCATCGGCGAAGTCGAACGCACCCTCGCCGAAGCCTTCGTGCTGGTGGTCATCGTGGTGTTCCTGTTCCTCGGCGACTGGCGCGCCACCGTCGTGCCGATGGTCGTGGTGCCGATCGCGCTGATCGGCGCCTTCGCCTTCCTGCTGGCCTTCGGCTTCTCCGCCAACACCGTCACCCTGCTGGCCCTGGTGGTCGCCACCGGCATCGTCGTCGACGATGCCATTGTGGTGGTCGAAAATGTCGAGCGCGTGATGGCCGAAAACCCCGAACTCAGCGCCAAGGACGCCACCAAGCTGGCGATGACGCAAATCACCGCGCCGATCATCGCCATCTCGCTGGTGCTGCTCTCGGTGTTCGTCCCGATCGGCTTCATCCCCGGCCTGTCCGGCCTGTTGTTCCAGCAATTCGCCGTCACCATCAGCGTCGCCATGCTGATCTCGGCGTTCAACGCCCTCACCCTGTCACCGGCGCTCTGCGCCTTGCTCATCCGCCCGCAACACCAGCGCCGCGGCAGTCTCGGGCGCATCATGAACGGCATCGACCATACCCGCGACCTGTACTCGCGTATCGTAACGAAGTTACTGCGTCGTGCCAGCCTCGCCATCGCGGTTCTGCTGCTGTTCGCTGGTGGCGTCGTCATCATTGGCACCCTCACCCCCAGCGGCTTCCTGCCGGAAGAAGACCAGGGCGCGCTGTTCGCCATCATCCAGCTGCCGCCCGGCGCCGCGCTGAACCGCACCAAGGCAGTGGCCCGCCAGCTGACCGCCGAGGTGCAGAAATTCCCGCAGGTCAGCCAGATCATTTCGGTGTCCGGTTTCTCCTTTCAGGACGGCGCCACCGAAGCTAATTCCGGCTTCCTGGTAATCCGGCTGAAACCGTTCAACCAACGCCCCGGCGCCCGCAACGGCGTGCAAGCCGTCATCGCCCATATCAAAGCCATCGGCGCGCAAACCCTCACCGCCAGCATCGCCGGGCTGAACCTGCCGCCCATCATCGGCCTGTCCACCAATGGCGGCTTCCAATACGAGCTGGAAAACACCCAAGGTGCCAGCACCGAACAATTCGAATCCGTACTGAACGGGCTGATCGTCGCCGCCAACCAGGATAACCGCCTGACCGGCGTCAAAACCACCTATAACGGCAAAAACCCGGCAATCTATCTGAATGTCGACCGCGAAAAAGCCGAAGCCCTCGGCGTCAGCATCAGCGATATCTTCACCACGCTGCAAGCCACGCTCGGTGGCTATTTCGTCAACCAGTTCAATCTTTTCGGCCGCATCTGGCAGGTCAATATCGAAGGCGAAGCCGTCAACCGCGACACCCCGGACGCCATCTGGCAAAGCTATGTGCGCAGTAAAACCGGCGCCATGATCCCGATGCGCTCGCTCGCCACCACCAGCACCATCCTCGAATCGCCAATCGTGTTCCGCTACAACGATACCGAAGCCATCCCCATCTACGGCAACCCCGCCCCCGGCACCTCCTCAAGCCAGGCCCTGGCCGCGATGGCGCAAATCTCCGCCCACACCCTGCCCACCGGCTTTGCCTATGAATGGACCGGCACCGCCTACCAGGAAATCGCCGCCGGCGGCCAAACCGGCCCAGTACTTTTCCTCTCCATCCTGTTCGCCTACCTGTTCCTGGTCGCCCTGTACGAAAGCTGGGTCA
>CBDDMJ010000004.1:0-472500 GCA_965231175.1 Acetobacteraceae bacterium
CCGTCGCCGCCGGGAGCGGGGGCTCGGCGCCGCGAGGCAGCTCCGAGCCGCCCGCCGAGTCGTCGCCAAAGAGCAACTCCTCCTCGTCGATGACGCGGTACGTCGCGACCGCACGGCGGCGGATCATCGCGCTCCGATCCCGTGCGCTCGGCGGTCAATGCCTCTTTCCCGTTCCATCTCACCCGCCTGCTCCGACCGGGTGGTGGCGAGCGGGACACGCCGCCCGCTATTTCTCGAAGCCGAATTCCGCGGCGGTCTGCTTCGCCTGTGTCGGTGTCTGTGGTGTCGCGGGCGCACGCGCGGCGGATGCCGGAGCCCCGTCCCCGGCGGCGGCGGTCATGCTCGAGACGGCGCCGCTACCGGCATCGACCACTCCCGTGGAAGCGAGCCGAGCCGGATGCGTACCGAACTCACGCTCGATCTGCCCGATGGCCGCAGACCGGCGGCGACCCGTGCGTGCGTGGCCGGCGGACGCGAGCCGGACCGGCCGCCTGCCGAACTCGAGCTCGATCTGTCGGACCGCGCTGATGTGAGGGCGGTGCGTCGTCACCGTCACCGACACCGACGCTGGATGCGTCGTCGTCAGCGCCGCCGAGGCGGGGGTAGTCCGCGTGGCGGCGTGGTCGGTCACGCGCAGCGCGACGCTGCCACGCCGGTCGTGCGCATCGCGGTGGTGTCCGTTCGCCCGATCGTGCCGGACCGCCGCAGCACGCGCGCGATCGGACTGATGCGGCGGCGCTACGAGACCGAGTGTGGGCAGGACACCGAGGTGCGCGCAGGCGGCATAGCTCCCCGCGGCCCCCGCCACACACACGGCGGCGATGCCCACCTTCAACGCTCCCCGCGCCGGCGAGGGAGCCGCCCGCAACACCAGCACCGCTCGGCGCGCCCGGTCTCTGCGAGTGGGTGCCGAGTCACGGCAGCGGCGCGCCGGAGTGCCGACCACACCCGCGCCAGCAGACCGCCCGCGACCGCGGCGGGCGCCGGCAGCACCGCTGCGATCGGGCGAGCCGGGTGCTCGCGCGCGACCATACGCGCGCACGACCGACAGTTCTCGAGGTGGGCGCGGGCGCGGAGCCGCGCGTCGCCGGTCGCGACGCCCGCCCGGAACGCGAGCAGATCCGGGGCAAGCCTCTGGCAGCGCTCGCCCTTCTCGTACTCGTCACGGAGCAGCCGGAGCTTCTGTCGCGCTCGCTGCGCAACCTTCCTGTACTTCTCGATCGACCAGTCGTGCCGTGCGCAGAACTCGGCCGGTTCCATGTCGACGAGCACCTCGCTTGCGAGGACGAGTTGCTGATCGCGGGTGAGGTCGGCGATGACCTCACGCTGACGCCGGACCTCGTTGCGAGCGAACACGACCCGCTCCACCCCGGCCGCGCGATCCTCGAGCTCGGGGTCCCCGGGCCCCGGACCGTCAACCGGGACCGCGTGAGCCATCGCCGCCTCGATCGCGCTGCGGCCTTCGATGGCACGACGACGATCCTCGATCCGGCTCTTGAAGCGAAGTTCGATCGCGTGTTCCACATGCAGCGGGCTTTCGAACGGCTCGCGCCGCGCCCGGGAGATGAGCTCGAGAACCGCCTGGCTGAAGCAGTCCTCGAGATCCTCGAAGCGCAGGCGCCGGCGGTAGATGCGCAGCAGCCGCGCGCGTCGCGCGGCTGCCACGCGCGCGACCTGCTCGGCCGGATCGATTCCGGCGATGCCCCGAGTGCCACCGCCCGCTCTTCCGACCGGACACCCCACGATGGGACATAACAATGCGTATCGAGTTCCATACCCCCGGGCGAGCCTACGCGCTCAAGGGGCCGCCGGACCCGTGAATAACCTCCGGCGCGTGGGGGGAGGTATGTCACTGAGGGCCGGGCTCCACGCGATCGACGCTGCGCAGCAGCGCCGCCGCTGGACGGCGTTCCCGGCCGCGGTGTTGAAGACCTTCAACGACAACAACGGGAACCAGATGGCCGGGCTGATGGCCTATTACGGCTTCTTCTCGATCTTCCCGCTGCTGCTGGTCCTGGTCACCGTGCTCGGCCTCGTGCTGCACGGCGATCCCGACCTGCAGGGAAAGATCATCGACTCCTCGCTGGCGTCCTTCCCCGTCATCGGCCAGCAGATCCGTCAGAACATCCATTCGCTGAACGGCGGCGTCGTGCCGCTCGTGCTGGGCGCGCTGGCCGCACTCTGGGCCGGTCTGGCGATCAGCAATGCCGCGAGGACCGCCCAGGACCGGATGTGGGGCGTGCCCGTGTACCGGCGTACCTCATTCGTGGACTCGCGGCTCCGCGGGCTCGCGCAACTGGCGCTCTTCGGCGGCGTCAACGTGATCACGACGGTCCTCGACGGCTTCGTCGTCTCCGACCATACGGTGCTCGACACCCTCGGCGCGCTCGTCCTCTCCCTGCTGCTCGACTTCAGCCTCTTCGTCGGCGTCTTCGTGCTGCTGACCTCGCACCCGGCAACGGTCCGCGAGATCTTGCCGGGAGCGATCTTCGCGACGATCGTCTGGGAGCTGCTCCAACACCTCGGCAGCTACCTGGTCGTCCACGAGCTGCACAAGCTCACCGCCACCTACGGTCTGTTCGCGCTCGTGCTCGGCACCCTCGCCTGGCTGCACCTCGGCGCGACGGCCACGCTGTACGCGGTCGCGCTGAACGTCGTCCGCTCGCGCCACCTCTGGCCGCGATCGTTCTTCGACGACGGCGACCGCTATGCGGGCGTGCCGGACACCCCCGGCTGACCCGGCGAGGGCACGCGCACCCGCCTGCCGAGCCGTCCGTCCTCGAGCGCCGCCCGGAGCGCCTTCTTGTCGAACTTGCCGACGCTCGTCTTCGGCACCTCGTCGATGAACGCGAACTCCTCCGGCAGCCACCAACGCGCCACCTGGTCGCGCAGGTGCTCGCGCAGCTCGCCGGCACTGACCTCGGCACCCTCCGCGAGCACGACGCACGCGAGCGGGCGCTCACTCCAACGCTCGTCGGCGATCGCGATCACCGCCGCCTCACGGACCGCGGGATGCGCCATCAGCTGGTTCTCGAGCTCGACCGAGGAGATCCACTCGCCGCCGGACTTGATCACGTCCTTGGAGCGGTCGGTGATCTGCACCCAACCATCGGCCTCCACGTGGGCGATATCGCCGGTGCGCAGCCAGCCGCCGTCGAAGCGGTCCTGCCCCTTATCGCCGTAGTAGGCCCGCGCGATCCACGGTCCGCGAACCTCGATCTCGCCGGTCGAGCTTCCATCCCAGGGGACCTCGGCCCCATCGTCGTCGACGAGCCGCAGGTCGACGAACGGCACCGGCATGCCCTGCGTCGCGCGCAGCTGCCACGAGCGCTCTTCGTCAAGCCCCGCCGGCACCCGGCAGACGGTGCACATCGGACTGGTCTCCGTCATGCCCCACGCATGGGTGAGATGCACGCCGTGTCGGGCCTCGAACGCCTGCGCGAGCGCGACCGGCATCGCGGCGCCGCCGCAGATCGCGTTGTGTAGCGACGTCAGGTCGGGCCGGTGCTCGTCGGCGTGGCGCAGCAGGTCACCGTAGATCGTCGGGACGCACGCCATCACGGTGCAGCGTTCGCGCTCGATCAGCGAGGCCAACGTCGCGGCGTCGAGGTGGCGGCCGGGGAGCACCAGCGTCGCGCCCGCCGAGCGCCGCCGCGTACGGCAGTCCCCAGGCGTTCACATGGAACATCGGCACGACAAGCAGGATCCGGTCCTCGGAGCGGATTCCAAGCGACCCGCTCATGAGGACGCTCGCAGCGTGCAGCGTGCTCGAGCGGTGCGAGTAGAGGACCCCCTTGGGGTCACCTGTCGTGCCCGACGTGTAGCAGAGGGCCGCCGCCTCGCGCTCGTCGAGGTCGGGATAATCGGGGGGGCCCGGCTCGGCGGCCGCGAGCAGCTCCTCGTAGCGCAACGCCCGCGGAAGGCCGCCGTCGGGCCCGTCTCCCATGATCACGAAGTGCTCCACGTGCTCCAGCCGCGGAGCGAGCGCGGCGAGCACCGGCGCGATCGAATCATCGACGAACACGACGCGATCCTGGGCGTGGCCGACGATGTAGGCGATCTGGTCGGGGAAGAGGCGCGGGTTGATCGTGTGCAGCACCGCCCCGATCGCGGGGATCGCGAGGTAGCACTCCAGGTGGCGCTGCGTATTCCAGGCGAAGGTGCCGACGCGGTCGCCACGCCGGATCCCGAGCGCGTCGAGCGCGCGGGCGAGCCGGTCGACGCGCTCCACGACCTCACCGAAGCCGGAACGCTGCACGCGCTCGCCGCTCGCCGTGATGACGCCGCCCGCGTTCGGGAAGGAGCGCATCCGCGACAGCACGTACTGCAATGTCAGCTGGAAGTCGTCCTGCATCAGGCCGCCCAGCACCGGCGGCTCCCTCTCGCTCGCTGACACCCGATCAACTATCTCAGAGAGCACGCTCGCTCAGTCGGGTCGCGGTGCCGACGGCGGCGGGTCCTGCTGGAGGTAGACCTCGTTCTCGCGATGGTCGGGCTGATCCTCGGCCTCGCCCCACGGGTCCTGTCCGGCGACGCGGGCGAGGCGCTCGGCCTCCTCGGCGTCGCTCTCGCGGCGACCGGCGGCCGGCTTGTCTGTGGGTGGCTCACCGGCTCGGCTGCGCGCCATGCTCGTCCTCCCCCATGCCCGGTTGCTCGTCGTAGCTTCGCCCGCCGTCGTCCCCTCCGGCGCCCGCCGAGCCCGTCTTGTCGGCGTGGGCACCACGCTCGGCATCGTCGGGCGTCGCATCCGGCTCATCTCGGGGCGGGTCATGGTCCATCGGGCGGGCCTCCTCACTCGGGTACTCCTGCGTTACCCCGACGCGGACACCTGCAGTCGTCGTCCTCGTCGTGGGCGTTGGCGGAGGGCCGGCGCCGCGGTCGAGCCACTGCGGTCGTCAGAGTTCCGGGCCCCGACACCGAGGAGCCGATGAACACGGCGGACGATCAGCCAGCACCGCGCGACCATGGCCATGCCCATGCGCGGGTCGACGCCACGACCCGCGGCGCCCCGCGCTCACACCAGCGGCGCGCCGGCAAGCATGCCGATTCGGGCCACGAACTCGGCGTGACCGCGGGCCTCGCCGCACTGAGCCTCGATGCGCTTTCGAGCGTTGCCTACGGCCCCGAGGCGATGGTCCTGGTCCTGGTGGCCGGCGGCACGAGTGCGCTGCGCTTCTCCGTTCCCTTGACGCTCGTGATCACGGGCATGCTCGGGCTGCTCGTGGTCTCGTACACGCAGGTGATCGCGGCGCACCCGGAGGGCGGGGGCGCGTACGCGGTGGCGAAGCTCAACCTCGGCCGCACCGCCGCGATGCTCGCCGCCGCGTCACTCGTCGTCGACTACGTGCTCACGGTCGCGGTCAGCCTCGCGGCCGGCGCCGCGAGCCTCGGCAGCGTCTTCCCGAGCCTCGCGCACCACCTGCTCGTGGTGTCGCTGATCGGCCTGGTGGTGCTGACCGCCGTCAACATGTTCGGGATCAGCGAGTCGGCGCGGCTGCTGATGGCGCCGACGTTCGTGTTCGTGATCAGCATCCTTGCGGTGATCGTCGTCGGAGCGTTCCGTGGCCACCCGGTGGCGAGGATCGGCACCGGTCTCGGCCCGATCCGGGGAACGACAGCGGTGGGCGTGGTCCTCATTCTCAAGGCGTTCGCCTCGGGCTGCTCCGCCGTAACGGGCGTGGAGGCGATCGCGAACGGCGTTCCGGCGTTTCGCGGGCCCAGGGTGCGAACGGCGCAGCGAACGGAGATCTCGCTGGGCGTGTTGCTCGCGGTGATGCTCGTCGGCCTGGCGTTCCTGATCCGGGCGCACCACCTGGTTCCGCGTGGCGGCGTCACGATCCTCGCCCAGGCGACCGCGGGCGCCTTCGGCACGGGTTGGGCCTTCTACGTCTCCAACATCGCGGTCGCCCTCGTGCTCGCACTGGCGGCGAACACGAGCTTCGGCGGCCTGCCGGTGCTGATGAGCCTGCTGGCGAAGGATCACCGCCTCCCCCACCTCTTGGCGCGGGCGGCGGTGAGCCGGCTGTGGGAGCGGGTGGCGGCGGCTAATATATTTCCCGGCAATTCCAATGGCTGGTTATGGGGCTGGGACAAGACTTTGGAGATGGGCACGGAGATGGTCTGGCAGGGGCTGACCAATGCGCTGCGCATGTTCACCCCTGGGCAGTTGAATCCGTTCGGGCAGAATCCGCTGGAGCCTTTGCTGCATGATTTGCTGGATCTCGAGGCGATCCGGGATGAGACGGCGCCGCGGCTTTATGTGGCGGCGACGGATGTGGAGTTGGGCACCGCAAAAGTGTTTTCCAATGCCGAGATCGATGTCGATGTATTGCTGGCCTCGTCCTGCATACCGATGATGTTTCCGGCGGTGAACATCAAAGGGCGGCATTACTGGGATGGCGGGTATTCGTGCAATCCGTCGCTGACGCCGTTGCTGTCGCCGTTGCCGGAGCAGTTGATTTTGATCCGGGCGCAGCCGCGGGCGCGTAAAGGGGTACCGAACAGTACGGCGGATATTGTGCATCGGCTGCATGAGATTGCGTTTCAGGCACCGTTGGATGCCGAGTTGCGGGATTTGCCGGAGCGGGTGCGGCTGCATGACATTTCCGCCGACGATGTATTGGGCTTGCATCCTTTGAATTCCAAGATGAATACCGAGCGGGCATTTTTGAATGGTCTGTTCAATGCGGGCAGGCGGGCAGGTGAGATGCCGCCGGTGAGCTGATGCTGATGAGGGTGAATCCTGTCTCACGGCTGAACCGTTATTTATCAGGGCGGAGCCTGTCAGCGCGGGTGTTGTGGCTGATCGTGGTCATCATTTTGCTGGTCGAGCTTTTGCTGATGATGCCGACCATGGGACGCGAGCGGCAGGCCTGGTTGTGGCAGCGCGTCACCCAGGCCAATCTGGTGGCGCTGTCGATGTCCAATGCCGCCGCGGGCACGGATGAGGATTACGACCGGCGGGATGAGTTGCTGCGCATGACCGGCACCGAGGCGATATGGCTGGTGGAGCCCTCGCGCATGTTGGTGGTGCTGCCGTTCAAGATGCCTTCGGCACCGGACCGGCTGGTGGATCTCGACAGCGAGGGGTTGCTCGCCAGTATTTGGCAATCCGACAAACTGTTGCTGGGGGCTGGGGGCAAGCGGCTGCTGGTGCAGGCGGCGAGCCCGTTGCAGAAACAGGCGGAGGTAAAAGTGTTTGTCAGCGCCGCTGCGTTGGCAGCGCATTTGCGGGGCTATGTGGCGCAGATTGCGGGGCTTTCGATTATTGTGGCGCTGGTGACGGGGCTGCTGGTGTTCGCCGCACTGGACCGGCTGCTGGTGGGGCCGATGCGGATTATGACGGCGAGCATTATCGGCTTCCGGCAGGACCCGGAGCATGCCGGGCAGATGGATTTGAGCCAGTTGTCACGGCGTGACGATGAGATTTCGGAGGCGGCGCGGGAGCTGGCTTTGATGCAGGTGGATTTGCGCGGGGCGTTGTGGCGCAATGCGCGGCTGGCGGCGCTGGGCACAGCGGTGGCCAAGATCAGCCATGATCTCCGCAATATTCTGACCTCGGCGTTGCTAGTGGCGGACCGGCTGCAGATGACCGCCGATCCGGTGGCGAAATCCGCCGCCAATACGCTAATCCCGGCGGTGGAGCGCGCTGCCGAGATGGTGAGCCGGACGGTGGATTTTGCGCGCGAGGGGCCGCCGGCGATTACCCGCAGCAAGGTGGTGCTGCGCGATCTGGCTGATGAGGCCGCGGCGGCGATTTTGGCGGCCGAGCCGGGGGTGCGGATTGAGAACAACATCCCGCGCGAGCTGACACTGGCGCTGGACCGCACGCAGATTTACCGGGTGCTGCTGAATTTGTTACGCAATGCGGCCGAGGCGGGGGCAGCTTGCATCCGCATACAGGTGGTTGGTGAGAACGGGCATACCAGATTGGTGGTGGCCGATGACGGACCGGGCCTGCCGCAAAAGATACTGGACCATCTGTTCCGGCCGTTTTCCGGCTCGGCCAAGCGCGGCTCAACCGGGCTTGGCTTGGCGATCGCACGGGATTTGATCC
Source organism: Acetobacteraceae bacterium (assembly GCA_965231175.1). GTDB lineage: Bacteria > Pseudomonadota > Alphaproteobacteria > Acetobacterales > Acetobacteraceae > Acidocella. The sequence continues at coordinate 8,057 of CBDDMJ010000004.1, forward strand.
GGGCGCATGGCGGGGATTTGCTGCTGAACAAGACCGGGCCTGGGGGCACCGAGTTTGTCATGACGCTGAGCACTACCGACGTTCTGGTGCCAGCGGTGGCGGCGGGGAACTAAAGCAAGCAGCAGCTTTTTCAGGGCTTGTATGGCCTGGCATTGGGTGCCCCTTTTGCGCCCTGGCCATGCCGGTGGACTTTCACGGCAGTGGCATCAACCATAGCGTATTCCATGTCAGGATCATCCGAGACGGTTTCGGAAACTCGTTGAAAAACGTTCCATGAAAAGCGTGAATCACAAAACGACGTGACCAGGGGAATCCCTAAATCTCAACAAGCCCCAATAAATAGATTACAACCCAAGATAATGACGGAGAGATCTCGCCGTGTCGATCTGGACCACGCCAAAGGGGCTGCCATCCTGCTGGTGGTGTTCGGCCATTTGGTGGCGCGCGCCGACCCGCATGGCGTGTATTGGTACGAACCGCTGCGGCGCGCCGTCTATGCCTTCCACATGCCGTTTTTCCTGTATCTCAGCGGCCTGGCCGCGGTGTATGCCGGCACGCTGTTCATGCCGCCCCGCCGCTGGCCGCAGTTGGCGCGCCGCCGTGCCGGCCGGTTGCTGGTGCCGTTCTTCGGCCTTGGCCTGCTGATCGTGTTTGGCAAGGTCGCCGCCGCCCGTTTTATCTTCGTTGACAACCGGCCGGCCAGCCTGTGGTCCGGCCTGGCCTCACTGATCTGGCACACCGCATCGAGCCCGGCGCTTTCCATCTGGTATCTGTTCGTGCTGTGTACCGTCAGCCTGGCCGCACCGCTGCTGGTTTGGGCCGATCATGGCCGGCTGCGCGCCCTGCTTGCCTTCAGTCTTACCCTCTATGTCCTGCCGCTGCCCGGCTATCTCTATCTCGACCATATCGGGCGCTATGCCATCTTCTTCAGCCTTGGCGCCCTCGCCGCCGTGCGTGAGACGGGCTGGACCGGTTTTGTCGACCGTTCCTGGAAGCCGCTGCTGGCCCTCCTGCTGATCCTGCTTGCCCTCATCGCGTGTTACGGTGCCGGTTGGCCGCCAGCCGCGGAATTACTGCCCATCGGCATCATTTCGATGCCGGCGATTCACGGAATGGTAAGACATGCCCCGGTATATCTGCACCCAGCTTTAAACTGGCTGGGGCGGTATAGTTTCATGATCTATCTATTCAACACGATGTTTATAGGACTTGCCAAAGGCCTGCTGCTGCACATCACGTTTTGGGATGCGCCGCATTTTTTTGGCTTCGCCGCCGCGCTGATGGCTGCCGGTGTCTGCGGACCCGTAGCTTTGAAGCGGCTCGCCTTCAAACATCTCAAACCGTTGGACAGGATGACGAACTGATGACATGCACAACGTCCGATCCCCCGCCGTGCAAAGCTTCCTCGACCGGCTCCCTGCAGAGCTCGCCAACCGCTTCACGCCGGACCAGCTCGCGGCCATCGATCTGCATTTCGGCAATCGCTACCGGGTGGATCATAGCGTTGATATCCGCCGCCGTTTCCTGTCCCGCTTTTACCTCATAATCCTCGCCGGCCGCGAGCACCGGCGGGCGGATTAGACAAGGTTCGGCTTAACGGCGCGGGCGCCCATGGCCCAGATTCATAAAGTTTTTTTGCTGCTTTTTGTTCACAAAAAGAAGACACTTTCTCACTTCACGCCGCCGGCCCTTTGGCGACCACGACCATGCCTGGCCGCAGCAGGCGGTTGTTCAGGGTCCAGGTCTGGCTCCAGGATTGCAGGATGGTACCGGGCGGGTGTTCCGTGGTTTCCGTCTCGGCCATTGCCTGGTGCAGATTGGCGTCGAACATCGCGCCGGTGGGGTCGTTGCGGGTAATGCCGTTGCGTTCCAGCAGAGCGACGAAGGAGCGTTCGATGCCTTCGAAGCCGTCGCGCAGCTTGGTCACGATGTCGGGTTCGGTTTCGCTGCGTTTCGGCAGGCTGTCGATGCCGCGCTTCAAATTTTCCGCGGCTTCGACCACATCCTTGGCGAATTTCTGTATGGCATACAGCCGGGCGTCTTCAACCTCGCGGCGGGTGCGCGCCCGCAGATTGGCCATTTCGGCCTCCGAGCGCAGCCATTTATCTTTGGTCTCCTGCAGCTCGGCTTGCAGTGCCGCAAAGCGCGCTGCCGGGTCCAGCTCGGTTATCTCGGCCAGCGTCTCGGGGGACGTGTTGTCGTTTTGTATCGGTTCTTCGCTCATGGTGCAGCAAGTAGGATAGCCAAAGCCCCGAGACAAGCCTGCGCTGAACAAGCGGCTGCAAACCGGTTATGGCGAGCCAGCTGGCGTGGTTTCGAGAACCGGCGCGGAGCGGCCTCCAGGCCGTGAGCCTCGGTAAGCGCAGAAACCCGCGTCAGATGACCGCCAGAACGGGTTTGCTAAGGAGAAACGCGCCAGGCGCCGCGTGGCTGGCCTTCATCCGTCTCATAGGTGGCAAGCCCTGCCAGCCGCAGCGCATCGCCGGCCCGCCCGATGAGGGCTGCCATATCATCGCCGCTGCCAGGCCAGCGCACCGCGACGCCAACCGAAATAATCTGCCCGCCCGGCAACACCGGCGGCAGCCGTTCGCAAAACCGCGCCGCCCGTTCTCCGCCGGTCAGATGATCCATGCCGTCGCACCACAGCGCGATGGTGGTGGCATCGACGCGGCCCAGCAGATCGGTCGGGCGCACCACGTCGCGCAGCTCATCGGCAAGGCGCATGGCGATCGCCGGGCGCAACGCCACGGGTGCTTGCCCGAACCCCAGCAGCAGCAATGTGCCCGGCACCCCTTCCACGTCCAGCCGGTCGAACCGCCGCTCGGATTCCATATGGAATTGCGCGGCGGACCAGAATGCGGTCTCCGCATCCAGCATCCCGGCATTGCGCGACAGGCTCGGCGCGCTGTCATCTGTGGCAAAGGCCGAGCACAGCCCGTACAGACCGATCACACCACCGGCCCGGCTGATGCGCGGCGCCAGCGCCAGATGATAATTCTGCGCCACATTATCGGACCGCCGCAAAGCCACCGTACCCTGCCAGGCCACACAATCCCGGCAGATGCCGCGCACCACCAGGCCGAATGCCGGCTCCGCCCCCAGCAATTCGCCCAACCTTGTGCCGAGCATGGCAGACGGGGCAAAACCCAGCACCTTGCCCGGCCCAAAAGCGGTGAACCGCCCCTCCGTATCGGTCTCGAAAGCGAGGTCGGCGAGCAATGCGGCGATTTTCAGCCAGGAGCCAGCGCCGTTCAGGTCGTTTTGTTCAAGGTGGCGCGATGTATTCATAATCCGGCCCTATAGATTCGAAGTAAATACAACCTAAACGCATCATGACGAGCGTTGACAGAATGCGCCAGCCTTACGCATGGTCCGCCGCAAAACGGAGCCACTTTTTATGACAACAGACCTCTCCCGCGCCATTGCCGGCGCCTGGGAACGCCGCGCCGAGCTGACACCCGCTACCAAAGGTGCCGACCGCGAGGCTGTAGATGCCACATTGGCGTTGCTGGACACCGGCGCCGCCCGAGTCGCCACCTGGAACGGCGATGGCTGGATCGTGCAGCAATGGCTGAAACAGGCGGTCCTGCTATCTTTCCGCCTGCAGGCCAATACGCCCATGGAAGGCCCTGGCGGAGCGGCGGTGTACGACAAGGTGGCGATGAAATTCGCCGGCTGGGACGAGCCGCGTTTCGCGGCTTCAGGCATCCGCGCCGTGCCGGGTGCAGTGGTCCGCCGCTCGGCCTATATTGCCCCCGGCGTGGTGCTGATGCCGTGCTTCGTCAATGTCGGTGCCTATGTCGATGCCGGTACCATGATCGATACCTGGTCGACCGTCGGCTCCTGCGCGCAGATCGGCAAGAACTGCCACATCAGCGGCGGCGTCGGGATCGGCGGCGTGCTGGAACCGTTGCAGGCCAACCCGGTCATCATCGAGGATGACTGCTTCATCGGCGCCCGCTCGGAGGTCGCCGAGGGCGTCATCGTCGAGCGCGGCGCGGTGCTTGCCATGGGCGTGTTCCTCGGCGCTTCGACCCGCATCATCGACCGTGCCAGCGGCGAGATTTTCATCGGCCGGGTTCCGGCCTATGCAGTGGTGGTTCCGGGCGCCTTGCCCGGCAAAACCCTGCCGGACGGCTCACCCGGTCCCAGCCTCGCCTGCGCCGTTATCGTCAAGCGCGTGGACGCGCAGACCCGCAGCAAAACCTCCGTCAACGAGCTTTTGCGGGCGTGACCCTGCCGGACCCGGCCCCGCTGGCCCAGGCGCTGATCCGTTGCGCTTCCGTCACCCCGGCCGATGCCGGCGCGCAGAGCGTACTCGGCGCCGCACTTGAGGCTGCCGGCTTTGCCGTTACCCGGCTGCGCTTTGGCAATATCGACAATATCTTCGCCCGCCGCGGCGCCGGTGGCCGCCATTTGTGTTTCGCCGGCCATACCGATGTGGTGCCGGCGGGTGCGGCCAGATGGCATTATGACCCGTTCGGCGGCATCATCGAGGATGGCATGCTGTACGGCCGCGGCGCCTGCGACATGAAAGGCGCTGTCGCCGCCTTTGCCGCCGCCGCCGCAGCACCGCTTTCCGGGCCGGCGCACGGCAGCCTCTCCCTGCTGATCACCGGTGACGAAGAAGGCGAGGCCACCAACGGTACCGTCCGCGTTCTGGACTGGATGCAGGATAACGGCCATATCCCGGATTTTTGCCTGCTCGGCGAACCCACCAGCCGCACGCAGCTTGGCGACACCATCAAAATCGGCCGCCGTGGCAGTTTGAACGCCGAAATTACCGTCACCGGCCGCCAGGGCCACGCCGCCTACCCGCAACTGGCCGACAACCCCCTGCACCGCCTGATCCCGGCGCTGCAGGCTTTGACCAGCCACCACCTGGACGCTGGCACCGCCTGGTTCCAGCCTTCCACCTTGCAGCTCACTTCGGTCGATACCGGCAACCCCGCCAGCAATGTCACCCCAGCCGCCGCCACGGCGAAGCTCAACATCCGTTTCAACGATCTGCACAGCGCGGCTTCCCTCACCACCTGGTTGCACGACACCATTAAACCTTACGCTGCCAGTGCCGCGATCGGTGTGGCCTGCTCCGGGGACGCCTTTCTCACCCAGCCCGGCCGGGAAACCACGCTGCTGGCCGCTGCCATCACCCGTCATACCGGGCTGATGCCGGAGCAGAATACCGGCGGCGGTACTTCGGATGCCCGCTTCATCTCACGCTACTGCCCGGTCGCCGAATTCGGCCTCACCGGCGCCACCATGCACCAGGCCGACGAATGCGTATCCCTCGCCGACCTCCGCCAGTTGACCGCCATTTATCGCAGCGTGATCGAAGACTATCTGGCATGAGCCAGAGCATATTGCGCGGCCTGTGGCGCCTTGCCACCGGGCGCAAATCCGGCATCGAGGATTTCGGCAGCACCACCAATGCCTTTACCGCCTCGATCGCCCCACTGATCGCCTTCCCGATCGTCGGCGACGCCCTGCTTGCCATGGACGGCCATTGGCAGCTGGCCGCCACCGGCTTTCTATCCCGGCTGTGCGCCGTGCTCGCCATGCCCGTCATCATCCATGCCTATGCCCAGCGCGCCCAGCGCGAGCCGCTGTGGCTACGCACCGCCACCGCGTTGAACTGGTCGTTCTGGCTGCTGCCGCCGCTACTGCTGATTGCCGCCTTCATCAGCGCCGCCCTGGTCAGCCTCGGCACCCAGGAAAACGGCGCAAAATACGCCGTGTTCGGCATCATCATCATCGCCTATATGCTGTGGTTCCAAATCTTCACCGTCAAAACCGGGCTGCAATTGCATGTGGCCCCGGCCCTTGGCCTGGTGATCGTTGCCGACCTCCTGATCGCCGCTCTCAGCCTCGCCCCTGAGTTGCTTACGCATGGTTAAGAAAGCAGCAGCTTTTTTGCAAAAAAGCTGCGCAAAAAACTCTTAAAAATTTGGGCCGGGGTATCTTACAAAGAGCTTAAGATAATTATTTAGAAATTTTGCGAATTTTGGCTCGACTTTCTGGTTGTAAACGCTAAGGTTGCCTTATTGTTTCCTGGAGCCAATCAGTGACCACGACCGTAAAGGAGCCTAACGGCACCAACACTACCATTAACGCCAATGCCGAAATTATCGCTCTGGTCAATTCCGATACCGTCACGATCAACGGCAGCTCTGACGAACTGGATATTTCAGGCGGTAGCAACACCGCTTTGCTCAATGGCAACGAAGAAATTGTTGATCTCACCAGCGGCGCCGGCGGCAATACCGTTACCGCAAATGGCCAGTCCGGCAATTTTACCATCGCCGGCGGCGGCAATACATTCACCGTCAACGGCACCGGGGATACGCTCACCGTCAGCGGCAGCAACAACGCCCTGTATGTAAATGGCGCCAGCGACAATAAGATTTATTTGTCCAATTACAACAACGTGCTGAACACCGGTAACGCGCTTGCAAGCTTTGCCGACAACAGCGGCGGCACCATCAACGGCGGCGGCAACAACGTCACGATCGGCAGCAGCGACACTGTGGCCCTCACCGGCGATGGCGTTTCCACCAGCATCGCCGGCAATTACAGCACCATGGATTACCAGGGCAGCTACGGCGCGCTGACCATCACCGGCTCGTCGAACACCGCCACCATCGAAGGCAATACCGATACCGTCACCGATAACGGCGCCAGCAACAACCTGACCGTCACCGGCCTCGGCGAGCGTCTTACCATCTCCGGCATCAACCAGCATCTCGACATCAACGGCGGCATCGTCAGCATCGCCGACAACGCCGTTGTCACCTTCGATACCGGCGCCAGCAATCATTACAGCAACGGCAACATTATCGACGCCGGTAAATCCGCAACGATCACCGTCAATGGCTCCGGCGCGGCCAATGACTGGGTGCAGGCGGCCTCCGGCGACACCATCACGCTCAACGGCCAGGGCGACGGCGTCGGTGGCACCGGAGCCGGCAACACCGTGTCGTTCACCAGCACCAATGAATACGCGCTGATCAGCAATGCCGCCTTGAACCTCGCCAGCGGGGCGGCCGTCACCTTTACCGGTAACACCAACACCGTCAGCCTTGCCGCCAGCGCCACCCTCATAATCAACGGCAACAACAACGCCGTTACCGCCACCGGCACCGGCAACAACGTTACGATCGGCGGCAGCGGCGACACCATCTCCATGAGCGGTGGCACACTCACGCTGAATGGCACCGGCCAATCCCCCGCCACCGGTACGGTGTTTTCAACCGACGGCTTCGCCTATCCTTCCTACAGTAACGGCACCTACGCCACCGCCGCCTCCGCCAACTCCCTGCAATCCCTGGCCGCCACGGGTGCCAACGCGGTTGAGCTCGTGGTCACGCAATATGTCGCAAGCGACACCGCCACCACCATCGCCACCACGTATAATTCCGGCGGCATCAATGAAACCACGGAATCCGACGCCAATCTGGAACTGGCAATCTCCCAGGCTCAGGCTAAAGGTTTGCAAGTTTTGCTCAAGCCGCATATCGATATCGGCGACGGCTCGGAATATCGCGCCTATCTGGCACCTTCCAACGTTGCGCAGTTCTTCTCCAACTACAAAACCTTTATCGTGCATTACGCGCAGATCGCGCAGACCGAACATGTCGGCATGCTGTCACTCGGCGCCGAACTCGCCTCCCTTACCGGCTCGCAATATTATTCCTACTGGGCCGATATCATCGCTGCGGTGCGCCAGGTTTATACCGGCAAACTCACCTACAGCTCGGCCTGGTTTGAAACCCATACTGTCAGCTTCTGGAATCTGGTCGACGTCATCGGCGCCAATCCTTATGAAAATCCCACGCAAATCAGCAACCCCACGGTCGCCCAGCTCGATGCCGGCTGGAACAGCGTCTCCACGGATTCCTACGAAGCCCAGCAATTCGTCAACCAGAGCGGCCAGCAGGTCTCGCCGGTCGCCTACTACCAAGGCCTCTCTGCGGAATACAACAAACCGATCCTGTTTACCGAAATCGGCTACCGCAGCGTCAATGGCGCCACTTTGCTGGACGGCAATTACGCCGGCTACGCCTATGAAGATTTTCAGCAGCAAAGCAACGCGCTGGAAGCTTTTTTTGAAACCTTCTCGAAATACAGCGGCACCTGGTTGCAAGGCGCCTATCTTTGGGACTGGAACCCGGACCCCACACAGGTGGTCACGCAGGATTTTTCGGTGCAGGGCAAGCCGGCACTCAACGTGGTCGATGCCTGGTACGGCCCGGCGCAGATCGCCGCCGCCCCCGGTGCTGCCACGCTCACCGGCAATGCCAACACCACCACCGTCGCCGACGGCCACACATTGGCCGCCACCGGCAGCAACAACAGCATCACCGGCGGCACCAATGTCAGCATTGCCGTCAGCGGCAACAACAATACCGTCACCGCCGCAGCCGCCGGCACCGGTGCCGACATGCTGGTCGCCGTCGGCAACGGCAACACCCTTACCGGCGGCGCCGGCAACGATACGCTGTCTGCCGCCGGCACCGGCAATATCCTGATCGGTGGCGGCGGTATCGACATCTACGAATTCAATGCAGGCTTCGGCACCGTTACCATCGAAAACGGTGCCACCGGCAACACCCCTAGCGGAACCCTGCAGCTCGGCCCGGGCATTACCTTGAACGAATTGCTGTTCATCCAATCCGGCAACGATCTGCAAATCGAGATCAGCGGCAGCACCGATGAAATCACCGTGCAGAACTGGTTCGCTGGCCCGGCGCATGAACTTGCCAGCATCCAACTCAACGGCGACCCGTCAGACAACCTCACCACCGCCGAGGTCAACAACGATACTTTCTGCTTCTACCCCGGCACCAGCCTTGCCACGCCAACCGGCGCCATCGCCGTGGAAGACATCACCCCCGGCACCATCCTGCTCACAAGCAACGGCCCCAAACCGGTGCGCTGGCTCGGCCGCTCCACCGTCTCCACCTGTTTCGCCGACCCGCTCCGCAGCCAACCCATCCGCATCAAAGCCGGCGCTCTGCCCAACAACCTGCCGTTACGCGACCTGCTGGTCTCCCCCGACCACGCCCTGTTCCTCGACAATATGCTGATCCAGGCCAGTGCCCTGATCAACCACACCACCATCACCCGCGAAGCCGAAACGCCGGCACAGTTCATCTATTATCATATCGAGATGATCAGTCATGAACTGGTGCTGGCCGAAGGCAGCTGGGCTGAAACCTTCATAGACCACGCCGACCGCATGAGCTTCGACAACTGGTCCGAATACCAGCAACTCATCCCAATCGATCGAATCCAGGAACTCCCGTACCCCCGCTGCAAATCAGCCCGCCAACTCCCCACCAGCCTGCGGCCTTGCCTCGCGGCGTGAGGGTTTTAAGTAAGCAAGGCCAGGGGCTCTGCCCCTGGACCCCGCTAAGGGCTCGCCCTTAGAACCCTTAGGTTATAAAAATGGGGCCCATTTGGGCCCCATTTTTATAACCTGAAAACGGATTTTAAAGGCTGAGCCTTTAACGGGGGTCCAGGGGGCAGCGCCCCCTGGCCTTACTTATCTAAACCCTCACTCCGAGGCCTGGTTCCGCCGGCGGATAGCAGCGCCGAGGATGTCGCCGAGGGAGGCGCCGGAGTCCGAGGAGCCGAATTCGGCGACTGCGGTTTTGTCTTCGTCGATTTCCTTGCCCTTGATGGTGAGTTGCAGTTTACGGGCGGCGCGGTCCACGGCGGTGATTTTGGCATCCACCTTATCGCCCACGGCGAAGCGTTCGGCACGCTGGTCGCCTTTGTCGCGGGCCAGTTCGGCGCGGCGGATGAAGCCGGTGAGAACTTCGTCGACCTTGACTTCGATGCCGTTGGCTTGCACCGCGGTGACCACGCAAGTGACGATCTGGCCTTTCTGGATTTTATCCAGCACCCCGGCGGCGGGGTCGACCTCAAGTTGCTTGATGCCGAGCGAGATGCGCTCTTTCTCGACGTCGATATCGAGCACTTTGGCCTTGACCACCTGGTCCTTGCTGAATTTGGCGATGGCTTGTTCGCCGGCATCGTCCCAGGAGATATCCGACATATGGATCATGCCGTCGATTTCAGGGCCGATTGCGACAAACAGCCCGAACTCGGTGATGTTGCGGATTTCGCCTTCGACGATCGAGCCGATCGGGTGCTCGTCCTGGAATTCTTCCCAGGGGTTGCGGGTGACCTGCTTCAGGCCGAGGGAGATGCGGCGTTTGGAGGCATCGACATCCAGCACCACGACTTCGACTTCCTGGCTGGTGGAGACGATTTTGCCGGGATGCACGTTCTTTTTGGTCCAGGACATTTCGGAGACATGCACTAGGCCCTCGACTCCGGCTTCCAGCTCCACGAAGGCGCCGTAGTCGGTGATATTGGTGACACGGCCTGAGGTTTTGATGCCGGGGGGGTATTTAGCGTCAACCCCTTCCCAGGGGTCTGCTTCCAGCTGTTTCATGCCGAGCGAAATGCGTTGGGTATCGGCATTGAAACGGATTACCTGGACTTTAACAGGCATGCCGATGGTCAACGCCTCGGCCGGGTGGTTGATGCGTTTCCAGGCGATATCCGTCACGTGCAGCAGGCCATCGACACCGCCGAGGTCCACAAAGGCGCCGTAATCGGTGATGTTCTTGACAACGCCATCGAGGATCTGCCCCTCTTTCAGGCCGTGGATGAGCTCGGTGCGCTGTTCGGCGCGGGTTTCTTCCAGCACGGCGCGGCGCGACACCACGATATTGCCGCGCTGGCGGTCCATTTTCAAAATCTGGAACGGCTGGGACATGCCCATCAGCGGCCCGACATCGCGCACCGGGCGGATATCCACCTGGCTGCCCGGCAGGAAGGCGGTGGCGCCGCCGAGATCGACGGTGAACCCGCCTTTGACGCGGCCATGGATGATGCCGTTTACGCGGGCTTGCGCCTCGAATGATTTTTCGAGCAGGGTCCAGGATTCCTCACGCCGCGCCTTTTCGCGCGACAGCACCATGGAGCCGTCCTTGTCTTCGTAACGCTCAATGTACAGCTCATAGGAATCGCCGATCAGCACTTCCGGTTTCAGGCCCGGCGAGGCGAATTCCCGCAACGGCACACGGCCCTCGCTCTTCAGCCCGACATCGACGATGACGAAATCATCGTCGATCCGCAGCACTTTTCCGGTAACGACCGAGCCTTCAAACCCGGCATTCATGCCAAGCGAGGTCTCGAGGAGGGAGGCGAAATCTTCAGGGCCGGTATAGGCGTCGGCGTCCTGGTGGCGGAGGGCAGTTGCGGTTGAAGCCATGTGGCTGAATAATTCCTTGAAAGGGGGCGGTAACCCCGGTGTATGCGCGACCCTCGTAGAGCCACGTCCTGGCGCAAGCGCCCCTGTTAATGGATAAGACGGATAAGAACGAAGTTCAGGCCTGCCCTATACAAAGCAAGCCAAGCGCGCGCGGTATCCACCGGCCGGGCCGCCAAGTCAACCCCGGACGCTAAATCGTACTGGTTGGCTTCTGGCCACTGACAACTGAACATTGCTTGTTTATAAGCCGCTCCAATGACACAAAAACGCCCCCTCCGCCGTTTGCCTGCTACCTGGCCCCTTCTGCTCCTGCTCACCGCCGGGGGCTGCTCGGTGTTTAGTAAAACCGCCCCGCAACCCGGCGATCCGGGTGCTGAAAACATGGTTCTGCCGCCCGCCGACATATTGTATGCCGATGGTGTGGCAAAGATGCAGAAGGGCGATGACGACCGCGCCGTCACTATTTTCAACGAGGTCGAGGAAAATTATCCGTATTCAACCTGGGCCACGCATGCCCAGCTGATGCACGGCTATGCCCAGTACAGCCAGCAGAATTACGACGAGGCGATCAACGCCCTCAACCGTTTCATCGCCCTGCATCCGGAAAATCAGGATATCGCCTATGCCTATTACCTGAAGGCGCTCTGCTATTATGAGCAGATCGACGATGTGCAGCGTGATCAGACCACCACCTATGAGGCGATCCAGACCCTCAACGATGTGATCGACCGTTTTCCGGACAGCGCCTATGCGCGCGATTCCCGCATCAAGCTGCGCCTCGCCAGCAATCGTCTGGCCGGCCATGACATGACGATCGGCCGTTATTACGAGAAACAACATCTGTACGCCGCCGCCATCGGCCGCTTTCAGGACGTGGTGACAAACTACCAGACCACCACCTACGCCGCCGAGGCGCTGGAGCGCCTGACCGAATGCTACCTGCAGCTTGGCCTGACCGATGCAGCACAACGTACCGCCTCGGTATTGGCCTACAACTACCCTGGCAGCTCCTGGTACCAAGCCGCCTATGGCAAATTGCGCGACCATAATCTGCTTACCGGCACCACCGCCGCCGACCCCACGCAATCGGCCACCCCGCCGCCGAAATCCCACGGCTTCTTCTTCGGCTTGTTCTAGGATCGGATGAAACAGTCTGGAATAAGAACAGAAAGCCAGGCAGCACTTCTTTTTGTGAACAAAAAGAAGCAAAAAAACTTTATGAGTCTGGGCCTTGGGCTTGGTCTGCATCACGTCCCAGGTCCCGGTATAATATTATGCCGGGTTCAGGGCGTTGCCGGCATCACCGCCCCTGCCCTGACAGGGCAAAAGTTTTTTGGTTCTTTTTTTCAAAAAAGAACCGCTTTCTTCCCATGCTGACCCATCTCTCGATACGCGACGTTGTGCTGATCGAGCGGCTGGATCTTTCTTTTGGCCCTGGCCTGACCACGCTTACGGGTGAGACCGGCGCCGGCAAATCCATCCTGTTGGATAGTCTTGGTCTGGCGCTCGGTGCTCGCGCCGATGCCGGGCTGATCCGGACCGGCGCGCCGCAGGCCGTGGTGGCCGCGGCGTTTACGGTTGAACCGAACCACCCTGCCGGCGCGCTGCTCGCCGAACACGGCCTGGATAACGGTGAGGATATTCTGCTGCGCCGCCTTGTCTCCCATGACGGCCGCTCCCGCGCGCTCGTCAACGATCAGGCTGTCAGCCTGGTTTTCTTAAAGAAACTCAGTGCCCTGTTGATCGAAGTTCAAGGTCAGCACGAACAGGTCGGCCTGGCCGATCCGGCGAACCACATCCATTTGCTGGATGCCTTCGGCGTCTCGTCCACAACACGCGCCGCCACCGCCGCCGCCCATAAAGCCTGGCGCGACTCCGCTGGCCGACTCGCCGCCGCCCAGGCCGCCATCGCCCAGGCCGCCGCCGATGAGGACCTGCTGCGCCATGCCGTCACCGAACTCTCAAACCTGGCCCCGCAGCCCGGCGAGGAGGAGGCACTGGCCGCTGAACGTCTGCGCCTGCAATCCGGCGAACGCCGCGCCGAGGCGATCGCCGCCGCCCTTGCCGAACTCACCCCGCGCGACCGCCGCGCCCAGCTTAGCCAAGGCGGGGGGCCCGCTGCCCATCTACGCGCCGCTGGCCGCGCCCTGGCCAAACTCGGCACCGACCCGCAAAGTGCTGCCGCCCAGGCCGCCATCGAGCGTGCCGAGGATGCCCTGGCCGAAGCCGAAACCCTGCTCACCCGCATGGCCCAGGACGCCGCCGACGACCCGCGCGCCCTGGAAGCCACCGAAGAACGCCTGTTCGCTTTGCGCGCCGCCGCCCGCAAACACGCCGTGCCGGTTGTCACGTTGCCGGAGCATCTGCAAACCCTGCGCGCCCGCCTCGCCGCCCTGGAAACAAGTGCCGCCGACATCGCCGCCCTGACCCGTGAAACCGCCGCCAACCGCGCCGGCTTTATCGAAGCCGCCGCCGCCCTCTCCGCCCTGCGCGATACCGCCGCCGCCAAACTCACCAAGGCGCTGGCCCGTGAGCTGCCGCCCCTGAAACTGGACCGCGCCCGCTTCACCGTCGACCGCGCCATGCTGCCGGAAACCCAATGGGGGCCGCGCGGCGCCGATGCCGTCAAATTCCTGATCGCCACCAACCCCGGCGATGCCCCCGGCGCACTCGACAAGATCGCCTCCGGCGGCGAACTCTCGCGCCTCATGCTGGCCCTCAAAGTGGTACTCACCAGCGGCGCTGCGGTGGAAACCCTGATTTTCGACGAGGTCGACTCCGGCATCGGCGGCGCCACCGCTGCTGCCGTCGGCGACCGCCTGGCACGCGTCGCAGACTCCGTGCAGGTCCTGGTCGTCACCCACTCCCCGCAAGTCGCCGCTCGCGGCGCCGCACATCTGCGGGTTGCCAAGCAAACCACCAAGGACCGCGCCATCACCACCGTCGAGACCCTTTCCCCCGCCGAGCGCCGCGAAGAAATCGCCCGCATGCTCTCCGGCGCCGCCATCACGGATTCGGCCCGGGAGGCGGCGGCAAGCTTGCTCGCTGGGTGAAAAAACAAGCGCTTCTTTTTTGAAAAAAAGAAGCAAAAAACTTTTGATCCTTGGGCGCATGGGATTTGAGGCTGATAACGCCTCCGAACCCAGCATAATATTATGCTGGGCATGGACGCGATGCGGACAAAGCCCAGGGCCCAGCAGAAAATTTATGCCGGGACGTGGGAGGTGATTTAGACAACGCCCCGAACCAGCAAAAATATTATACTGGGCATGGCGCGTTCGGCTATCACGCCCCTGGCCCAGATTCATAAAGTTTTTTTGCTGCTTTTTGTTCACAAAAAGCAGTGCTTTCTTCTCTCAACTTGCCCATATCATTCTGCAATGCCCAACGCCAAAGACCGCTTCGCTGAGCTGCAAATTACCATTGCCGCAGCCAATTCCGCCTATCATACCGATGACGCGCCGATTATGACTGATGCGGATTACGATGCGTTGCGCCGCGAGGCGGAGGCGCTGCGTGCTGCGCATCCGGAGCTTAGCGCTGCAGCACTTGATGAAATCGGTGCCGCCCCTGCAACGGCGTTCAGGAAGGTTTTGCATGCGTTGCCGATGCTGTCGCTCGACAATGCGCTCGATGCTGCTGCGTTCGCGGATTTCTGCGCCCGCATTCGTCGCTTTCTTGGCCTCGATGCGGCCCCGCTGCAGTTTGTCGCCGAACCAAAAATCGATGGGCTTTCGATCTCGCTGACTTACGAGGACCGTAAATTTATCCGCGCCGCCACTCGCGGCGATGGCACCCAGGGCGAAGACGTCACGCAGAATATACTGACCTTGAAATCCCTGCCCCGCAGCCTGCCGAAAAACGCGCCCGCGCAAATTGAAATCCGCGGCGAGATCTATATGACCAAGGCGGATTTCCTCGCCCTCAATGCCTCGCAAACCAGGCAGTTCGCCAATCCCCGCAATGCCGCCGCCGGCTCGCTGCGTCAGCTCGACCCCGCTATAACTGCGCAACGCCCGCTGGCTTTATTTGCCTACGCCCAGGGCGACTCGTCATCGCCGGTTGCCAAAACCCATTGGGATTATTTGGAAACCCTCAAATCCTGGGGCTTTGCCGTCAACCCGCTCTCCGAGCAGGTGGCCGAGCCGGCGGCTGAGGCCTTCCAGACCCGCATAGGCGAGGCCCGTGCCAGCCTGCCCTATGATATCGACGGCGTGGTCTACAAAATTGATGACCTCGCGCTGCAATCCCGCCTCGGTTTTGCCGGCCGGGCGCCGCGCTGGGCGATTGCCTGGAAATTCGCCGCCGAACGCGCCACCACCACGCTGCTTGCCATCGATATCCAGGTCGGCCGCACCGGCGCACTTACCCCACGCGCGCGGCTGCAGCCAGTCAATGTCGGTGGGGTGCTGGTGCAGCACGCCACCTTGCACAATGAGGATGAAATCGCCCGCAAGGACATCCGCATCGGTGACCTTGTGGCATTGCAGCGCGCCGGCGATGTCATCCCGCAAATCCTGGCCTCCCTCGAGCATGCGGCAGACAGCACGCCCTTTGCCTACCCCACCCATTGTCCGGCCTGCGGCAGCCTGGCGGTGCGGGACGGCGAGGACGTGGTGCGGCGCTGTACCGGCGGCTTGATCTGCCCGGCGCAGGTCACCGAACGGCTGATCCATTTTTGTTCCCGCGGCGCTTTCGACATCGAAGGCATGGGCGAGAAAACCATCGTCGAATTCCACCGCGACAAGCTCATTGCCGCAGCGCCCGACATTTTTTCGCTGCCCGAGCGCGAAGCTGAAATCGCCGCCCGCGAAGGCTGGGGCAAAACCTCTGCCGCCAAACTCAGCGCCGCCATCGATGCCGCGCGCACCGTCACTCTGGCCCGCTTCATTTATGCGCTCGGCATCCGCCGCGTCGGCGAGACCAACGCCAAGCTGCTGGCCAGACATTATGGCACTTATGAGGCCTGGCGTACCGCCATGTTGGCGGCCACGGTCATCGGTTCGGACGAGCGCCTGGAACTCGGCAGCATCTCCGGCATCGGCCCGGCCATTGCCACCGACCTCGCAGCGTTTTTCGCCGAGCCGCACAATCTTGAAACCCTGGCCGCCCTCACCCCTCATCTGACCATCACCAGCCCGCCAACCGTTGCCGCTTCGCCTTTGTCCGGCAAAACCATCGTTTTCACCGGCACTTTGACCACCCTGGCCCGGCCGGAAGCCAAGTCTCGCGCCGAAGCCCTGGGCGCGAAAGTTACCGAATCCGTCTCAAAAAAAACCGATTACGTTATTATCGGCGCCGATGCCGGGTCTAAAGCTAAAAAAGCTGCCGATCTGGGGCTTACCACCCTCACTGAAGCCGAGTTCAAGGACGTATTGGATTTATAAATTTGCCTAAATAAACGAAAATTTACCAAATTCTGAGTTGTTTTTGCAGTGCATCATAGGCTGACCTCTGCTACCACTGGTATCTGCATTGAACGAGGACGTGTACATGACGGGCACCATCGCCAACCCTTCAGGAGAGATCAGCACCGCCGATAATGGCGACATCTTCACCGGCACCTCGTCCGGTAATCTTACCATCGATAGTGGCGTCGATATTTCAACCCAGGTACTTTCTCCCTGGACCCTCGCCGCTGGCGCTACCCTTACGCTGGATGGCAACCTCTCCCTGGTCGGCACCGATGAGCTAGGCACCGCCCCGGCAGGCGACGCCGAAATCGCCATCGGCGCCACCGGTACACTTTCCCTGGGTACCGGTTTTGGTACCGGCGATGCCGGCCAAATCGCCTTTGGCCCTACCGGCGGTGTTCTCGATCTGCAATACGGCGTTGCTGCCAGCCTGCTTTCCGAGATCGACAATTTCCAGCCGGGCGACAACATCGTCCTGGAGGGTATTTTCACCGACACCGCCACCCTGCTGCCGGGCAGTTCCGGGGATATTTTGCAGATTTCCAATAACGGCATCACCGTGGCTGAAATCGGCCTGCCGGGTCTTGACCCCAGCGTCACCGGGTTTTCCGCCTATACAGACGCCGATGGCAATGGCCATCTCACCGCTTTGTGCTTCACCGCCGGCACCCGCATTCTCACCGAAAGCGGCGAGGTCGCGGTTGAAGATCTGTCGCCCGGGGATCGCCTTATTACCGCCGGGGGGATTGCTAAACCGCTGCGCTGGCTCGGCCGTTCCAGCCATGCCACACGCTTTGCCGATCCGCTCGGCACCCTGCCGGTCCGCATCCGGGCAGGCGCCCTGGCCGACGGCATCCCGGCACGCGACCTGCTGGTGTCACCGGACCACGCGATGTTCCTCGACGGCATGCTGGTGCAGGCCGCTGCCCTGATCAATGGCAGTAGCATCACCCAGGAAGCCAGAATGCCGGAGCGCTTCACCTATTACCATGTAGAACTGGCGTCTCACGAACTCATCCTCGCGGAAGGCGCCTGGACGGAATCCTTCGTCGATAACGCCGGGCGCATGAGTTTCGACAACTGGGCCGAATACCAGGCCATCGGCGGCGGCGCGCCGATCTCGGAACTCGATCATCCGCGCGCCAAATCCGCGCGCCAGGTACCGCCCGGCCTGCGCGAGGCGCTGATCGCCCGCGCCGGCCAGCACGCCGCCCGCGCCGCCTGAGCCTCTCTCAACTTCAATACAAGGACCGCATCATGGCCGGCACCATCACCAACCCCTCCGGAGATATCACCGCTGCCAGCAATGGCGACAGCTTCGCCGGCCAGAGCACGACCGATGTCACCATCGATAGCGGCGTCACCATCACTGCCGACCCCGCCAATCTTTGGGAGCTCGATGCTGGTGCCACCCTCACATTGAACGGCAACCTCGCCCTGATCGGCGGTGACCAACTCAGCACCGGCCTGACGCCTGATCAGGACGCCCGTATCATCGTCGGCCCCACCGGCACCCTCTCCGTCGGCGCCAATTTCGCCGAAGCCGATGCCGGGCAGATCGCCTTTGGCGCCACCGGCGGCACGATCGAAATCCAGCCCGGCCAGCCCAGCTCCATTCTGCCCGCCATCGGCAATATCCAGCCCGGCGACCATCTGCAACTCGACGGCATCGTTGCCGATTACACCAGCACCAGCCCGGACGGCATCGGTACCTCCTTCGCTTTGTACAACCAGGGCAATTACGTCGAGACCTTCGACCTCGACGGCCTCGCCGCCAACGCGGTCACCGGTTTTTCCTTCACGACCATCGAAAACCCCGAGACCGGCGTCTTCAGCACCATCATGACCGCCGAATGCTTCACCGCTGGCACCCGCATCCTCACCACCAAGGGCGAAATCGCCGTCGAAGACCTCAAACCCGGCGACCAGATCATAACCCAATCCGGGCCCCGCTCCTTACGCTGGCTCGGCCGCAGCACCGTCTCCACCCGCTTCGGCGATCCCTTGCGTGTCCTGCCGATACGCATCCGCGCCGGCGCCCTGGCGCCAAACACCCCCAGCCGCGACCTGCTGGTTTCGCCCGACCACGCATTGTTCCTGGACAATACGCTGATCCACGCCAGCGCCCTGATCAACCATACCACCATCACCCGTGAAACCGAGGTTCCGGAAGTTTTCACCTACTACCACGTCGAACTCGACGCCCACGAACTCATCCTCGCCGAAAATACCCTTACCGAATCCTTCGTCGACAATACCGGCCGCATGAATTTCGACAACTGGGCGGACCACCAATCCCCCACCACCCCAATCGCCGAACTGCCCTACCCCCGCGCCAAATCCGCCCGCCAGTTGCCCGCCAGTTTGCGGGCCGCGTAGGGGAAGCAAGCAAGCGGTTCTTTTTTGTAAAAAAGAACCAAAAAACTTTTGATTCTCAGGGACACGGGACGTGAAGCCGACAACGCCCCCGGCCCAGACTCATAAAAGTTTTTTGCGCAGCTTTTTTTCAAAAAAGCTGCTGCTTGCTTCACTCAACGGATGATGCGCCTCTACGAGTTTTTGCAGCCGCGCCGCCAGAACATGTGTATATATTTGCGTGGTTGCGATATCGGCATGGCCCAGCAGGGTTTGCAGCGCGCGTAGATCTGCGCCGCGTGCCAGCAGATGCGAGGCGAACGAGTGCCGCAGCACATGCGGCGACAGCCGGTTGGGGTGAATATTCGCGCGCAGCGCCACTTGTTTCAGCAATAGCGCGAAGCCTTGCCGTGTCATTGGCTGGGTGCGGTTACGACCGGCGAACAGATACCGCGCGGGTTTTTTGTTGGCCGCGCGCAACGCGGCCGCCGCGGCCTTGGCGGTGTTTGAAAGCGGGATCATCCGCTCCCGCCCGCCTTTGCCTTTGATCATCAGCATCGCCGCGTCGGTGGAGAGTGCGGTGGCCGGCAAGCCCAGCAGCTCGCTCACCCGTAGCCCGGTGGCGTACAGGATTTCCAAACCCGCATAGGCTTTCAGGCCTGGTTCGCCCGGCATCTCCTGGGCGGCGGCCAGCAGGGCATCGACCTCGGTCTCCGAGAGAAATTTCGGCAACCCCGCCGGCAGTTTGGGGGCGGCGATCTCCGCTGCCGGATTATCCGCCCTTACCCCTTCACGCAGCAGGAACAGGAAAAACTGCCGCAGCGCGGACAGCCGCCGCGCCTGTGTGCGGGCGGCCAGCCCGGCACCGGCCAGCGACCCCAGATAGGCGCTCACTTCGGCCGCACTGGCCTGCGCCGGCTTGCCACCGAGGCTGGCCGCAAAATCTTCCAGATCCGCCTCATACGCCGCCAGCGTATTGCGCGCCGCAGCACGCTCGGCTGCCAGCATCTCCAGGAATGCGTCGATCTGCCCATCTACCGCCATGGCCTCGATGTGATAAGCCTGTCCGGCCATGCCCATCAACAGCCCGCCGTTCCGGAGTCCGCCGTTCCGAAGCATCGTTCTGATCGGCCTTATGGGTGCGGGTAAAACCGCCATTGGCAAGCGGCTGGCTGGCCGTCTTGGCCTGCCGTTTCATGATGCCGACCAGGAGATAGAGCAAGCCGCCGGCGCCACCATCGCCGAGATTTTCGCCCGCCACGGCGAAGCGCATTTCCGTGCCGGTGAAAAACGCGTGATCCAGCGCCTGCTTTCCGGTGACCCTATCGTCCTCGCCCCCGGTGGCGGGGCCTTCATGGACCCGGAAACCCGCGCCCTCATCCGCGAGCGTGCCATCTCCATCTGGCTGCGCTGCCCGCTGCCGCTTTTGCTGGCCCGGGTTCGTGGCCGGACCCACCGCCCGCTGCTCAACGCTGAAGACCCCGCGACTGTCCTGCACCGGCTTTCCGCCCAGCGCAGCCCCGTCTATGCACAGGCCGACATCATTATAGACGGTTCGGAGGACCCCCCAGACGTGACCACCACCACCGTTCAGCAAGCCCTGGAGGCCTACACACCGCCGCATATCGTCCCCATCACCCTGGCTGCCGCATCGTATGAGGTGCGCATCGGCCCCCACCTGCTGGCCCGCGCCGGCGCCCACATCGCGCCCGTACTGCCGCAACCCCGGGTCATCATCATCACGGATAGCACCGTGGCATCCCTGCACCTCGCCCCCCTGCAGAACAGCCTCACCGAGACCGGTATCGCCCATGAGACCATCACCCTGCCCCCCGGCGAAACCACCAAAAGCATGGACAGCTTCGCCCGTCTCACGGATTCCCTGCTGGCCCTGAAAGCCGACCGCCGCACCACCATCATCGCCCTCGGCGGCGGCGTCATCGGCGACCTCGCTGGTTTCGCCGCCGCCGTCACCCTGCGCGGCCTGCCGTTCATTCAAATCCCCACCACTTTGCTGGCGCAGGTCGATTCCAGCGTCGGCGGCAAAACCGGCATCAATTCCCCGCACGGCAAAAACCTCATCGGCGCCTTTCATCAACCTCGGCTGGTTCTGGCCGACACCACATTGCTCGCCACATTGCCACCGCGCGAACGCGCCGCCGGCTACGCTGAAATCGTCAAAGCCGGCCTGATCTCCGACCCTGCCCTGTACGATTGGTGCGAGGCCCACGCGGCTGATTTGCTTGCCGGCGACGCTACCCTGCTCGCCGAAGCCGTGCGCCGCGCCGTCGCCTTCAAGGCCGGCGTGGTGGCTGACGACGAGCGGGAGGAGAAACCCTCCGGCGGCCGCGCCCTGCTCAACCTTGGCCATACCTTTGCCCATGCGCTGGAAGCCGAAGCCGGCTACGGCACCTTGCTGCACGGCGAAGCTGTCGCCATCGGCCTGGTATTGGCGACCCAGCTTTCCGCCACCCTGCAGCTCTGCCCGCAGGAAGATCCGTCCCGCATTGCCGCCCATCTGACCGCTGCCCAGCTACCCACGCATATTCCCGGCTGGTCCGCCGCCAACCTTCTCGCGCATATGAAACAGGACAAAAAAATGGCCGCCGGAAAGTTGAAATTCGTCCTGACCCACGGCATCGGCCATGCCTTCACGAGCACGGAGGTTCCTGAATCCGCGGTCCACGAAACCCTGATCGCCGCCGGGGCCGTGTAGCGGTGCGGCGCGCCATTTCACGGTGCCGTCGAACTGCACCGCGATTCGACTTCAAGCCATATTGCTCTAGTAAGGGGCGCCAAGGATTTATTTGAGGTTTAGCCATGGCGCTGTCTCCTGATTTCAATACCCGCATTGCCGAAGCGCTGGCCTTCGACGATGTGCTGCTGGTACCGTCATATTCGCAGATTTTGCCGACCCTGGTGGAGACGGGAACACGGCTGACGCGGACGATCCGGCTGAATATACCGCTGATTTCGGCGGCCATGGATACCGTGACCGAGGCGGCGATGGCGATTGCGATGGCGCAGGCCGGCGGGATCGGGGTTTTGCATAAGAATTTGACGATCGAGGAGCAGGCCGGTCAGGTGCGGCGGGTCAAGAAGTTCGAAAGCGGAATGGTGGTGAATCCGCTGACGATCCACCCCGACCAGACGCTGGCCGATGCCAGGCTGCTGATGGGCACGCATAATATCAGCGGCTTTCCGGTGGTGGAACGTGGCTCCGGCCGGCTGGTGGGCATGCTGACGCACCGCGATGTGCGGTTTGCGACCGACCCGGAGGTGAAAATCTACGAGCTGATGACCAGGGAAAACTTGGTGACAGTGGCGGCCGGGGTGTCGGCCGAGGACGCCCGCGGGTTGCTGCATAAGCACCGGATCGAGAAGCTGCTGGTGGTGGATGACGCCTACCGGTGCATCGGGCTGATTACCGTGAAGGATATGGACAAAGCCGAGGCGCATCCGCTGGCCAACAAGGACGAGCTGGGACGGCTGCGGGTGGCGGCAGCGACCGGGGTGGGAGATGACGGGGCGGAACGGGCGGCAGCGCTGATCGAAGCCGGGGTGGATGTGGTGGTGGTGGATACCGCGCATGGGCATTCCGACGGCGTGTTGCAGGCAGTCACGCGGATCAAGAAAGCCTCCAACGAGGTGCAGATCGTTGCCGGCAATGTAGCCACACCGGAAGGAGCGCGGGCGCTGATTGATGCCGGGGCGGACGGCATTAAAATCGGCATCGGGCCCGGCAGCATCTGCACGACGCGGGTGGTGGCCGGAGTCGGCGTGCCGCAATTTTCGGCAGTGCTGGAGACCGCAGCAGCGTGCCGGGCGCTGGGCGTGCCGGCGATCGCCGATGGCGGCATCCGCGCCTCGGGCGACATGGTGAAGGCGATCGCCGCCGGGGCGGATGCGGTGATGGTGGGCTCCATGCTGGCCGGCACCGATGAGGCGCCAGGGGAAGTGTTTCTGTATCAGGGGCGCAGCTATAAATCCTATCGCGGCATGGGCAGCCTGGGCGCCATGGCCCGCGGCTCGGCCGACCGGTACTTCCAGCAGGAAATCAAGGACACGCTGAAGCTGGTGCCGGAAGGCATCGAAGGCCGCGTCGGTTATAAAGGGCCGATGTCCGCCGTAGTACACCAGCTGATCGGCGGCCTGCGCGCCGGCATGGGATATACCGGCAGCGCCACCATCGAAGCGCTGCAAACCGAAGCCAAATTCCGCCGCATCACCGGGGCCGGCTTGCGGGAAAGCCACGTGCATGACGTGGCGATCACACGGGAGGCGCCGAATTACCGGCAAGATTGAGGAAGGAAGAAAGCAAGCGCTTCTTTTTTACAAAAAAGAAGCAAAAAACTTTTGCTCCTTGAGGACATGGGGCGTGAAGCGGACAACGCCTCCGAACCGGCATAAAATTTATGCTGGGACGTGGGCGTTAGTTGATAGCGCCCATGGCCCAGACTCATAAAGTTTTTTTGCTGCTTTTTGTTCACAAAAAGCAGTGCTTTTTACTTAAGGTTTTAAATTTATGACTCCTGCGGGACAACTGGCGGCTGCGATTGATTTGCTGGCGGAGATCGAGGCTGATCATCGGCCGGCGGATGCGATTGCCAATGCGTTTTTCCGGAATCGGCGGTTTATTGGCGCTGGGGACCGGCGGGAGGTGAGTACGCTGGTTTGGGGGGTATTACGGGCGCGGCGGCATTTGGGGTGGTGGCTGGACCGGCTGGGGGCTGAGCCGACGGCGCGGTTGCTGTTATGTGCGCAGGCGATTTTTACCGGGATGACGGTGCATAAGATCGCGCTGGCGTTTGCCACGGGGCGGTATGGGCCGCCACCTTTGGAGGCTGCGGAGACGGCGGTTCTGGAGGGGTTTGCGGGGCATACGCTGGAACATCCGGCGATGCCGGAGGCAGTGAAGTATGAGGTGCCGGACTGGGTGTATCCGCGGCTGGCCGCGCAGTATCAGGAAGTGGTGGGGGTTGAGCTGGAAGCGCTGATGACCCCTGCCCCGCTGGATTTGCGGGTCAATATTTTGAAGGCCACGGTGGATGAGGCGGTGGCGGCTTTGCAGGCGGAACGGCTGGAGGCGCGGCCGGCGCCATATAGTCCTTGGGGGTTGCGTCTTGCGGCCCGGCAATCGGTGACGCAAGGGGCGGCGTTTCATGAGGGGCTGGTGGAGATCCAGGATGAGGGCAGCCAGCTGATTGCGCTGGTGGTGGATGCCCGGCCCGGGATGCGGGTGCTGGATTATTGCGCCGGGGCCGGCGGCAAGACGCTGGCGATGGCGGCGACGATGCAGAACAAGGGGCATATCGTGGCCGCGGATGTCTCGGCGGCGCGGCTGGAGGCGGCGATCAAGCGGCTGCGCCGGGCCGGGGTGCATAATGTGGAGCATCATCTGCTGGAGCCGGGCGATAAATGGGGCAAGCGCCAGGAGAAGAAATTCGACCGGGTGCTGGTGGATGCGCCATGTACCGGCACCGGGACCTGGCGGCGCAACCCGGATGCACGGACCCGGCTGGTGGAGAGCGATCTGGCCGAGCTGGTGGTGAAGCAGGCGATGATTTTGGATCAGACGGCGCGTCTGGTGAAGCCTGGCGGGCGCCTTATTTACGCCACCTGTTCATTGCTGAATGATGAGAATGAACAGCAGATGGAGGCGTTTCTGAGCCGGCATGCGGAATTTTCACAGCTCGAACTCGGCGCGCCGCTGCCGCAGGCGTTGCACGGAAAGACATTACGGCTGACGCCGCGGCGGCATAATACGGATGGGTTTTTCGCCTGTGCGCTGGAGCGGCGGGGGTGATTGCGATCCGGCGGGCGCGACCGGGGGATGCGCCCGGAATAGGGGCTGTGCATGTCGCTTCATGGCGCGCCACCTATCCAGGGGTGCTGCCGGATGAGTATCTCGCCGGGATGTCCGTGCAGCGGCAATCCGGGCATTACGACCGGGCGATTCGCCTTGGCATCGGTGTGCATGTGGCGACGGTTTCCGGCAGCGATCAGGCGCCGCAGGTGATCGGGTTTTGTTCGGCGAATCGGAACCGGCGGTCTGGCCTCGCCGATGGCGAGATCGAGACGCTGTATGTGCTGGATGATTACCGGGAGCGCGGGGTGGGGCGTCAGTTGCTGCGCTGTGCTGCTTCATATCTCGCAGCGAGCGGCTGCAAATCGGTTTGTTTATGGGTGTTGCGCGATAATCCGGCGGCGTTTTTTTATGAACGGATGGGCGGGCGGAAGCTGGCGCATAGTGTAACGCGGGTGGCGGGTGTGGAAATTCCACAGACGGCTTATGGCTGGGACCCGATCGAGCTGTTGCTGTAACGAAATCGACCGCAAATAATCTTAAAACTATCTTAACGCGATCACTATTTATTGATTACAACTTATTCATGTGCCAAAGCGGTGTTGGGGCTTTGCGACAGGAATAAAAAATTATGCTTTGCACATCGGGCGGATCGACGCCTTTATTTGTACGCCGGAACACCAGTTTAATAGCCGGGACAGCTTTGGTGCTGGGGTTAACTTGCGGCGTTTCATATCAGGCTATGGCGCAATGTGCGCTGACCGGGCTTGCCTATAATTGTGTTGGGACGCAAGGCATCACGGTCGGAACGGGGCCGTCTACGCCGCTGAACACCAGCGTAACGGTCAGTGATGGCGGCAACATCCTGGTCACCAACGGCAATGCGATCAGCGCCGGGAACGGGGCGACGATAACGCTGGGAAGCTCCACGGTGCCGCCGGGCGGCTCGGCTTTGAATGCGCCGGTGGTGGTGCAGACGACGACAACGAATCCGGGTGCGACTCAAGGGTTTTACCATGATGGCGACAATACGATCGATGTCGGTTCGAACAGCCAGGTTGTTATCAATGCCAATGCGTCGGTGATCTCGACCGGGACGCAGAAATTCGCCGAGGCGATCAATCCCTACGGCGCCGGCGATACGATCACCAATTACGGGCTGGTTGCCGTGTCCGGCAACGTTGGGGTGGCGATCTGGTTTCAGAACAGCGGGGTGGGGGCCTCGAGCCCGGTAAATACGATTGATAATTACGGCACCATCACCGCCGGGGGCAGCACCACCGAAGCGGTAGGGGCGAATGGCAATGTCGGGATCGACGTTATCAATGAGAGTGGCGGGGTGATCAACGGCGATCTCGATCTGGTCGGCGGCAATGATAATGTGACGCAGTATGATGGCTCGGTAATTACCGGCAGCATCGATGGCGGTGGCGGGATCAATACGATGACGCTGACCGGAAGCGGTGCCGACACCACATCCGGCGCGCTGGTGAATTTCAATACGCTGACGAAGAGCGGGACCGGGGTTTGGACCCTGACAGGAGCACTCGGGAGTTATACCGATGCCACGCTGGCGACCGCGACTCCGCTGGCGGCGGAGGTGGCGGCGGGGACGTTGGTGCTGACGGGAAATAATGCAGCGTTCGATGGAACGATGCTGGTGGATGAGGGTGCCACGCTTTCAGGTGCAGCGGCGAGCATCGTGCCGGTAGTGACGGATAACGGGCTGGTGCAGTTCAACCAGCCGGTGGATGGAACCTACGGCGGGGTGATCGATGGGACAGGTGGCGTGCAGAAGATCGGCGTCGGGACGCTGACGCTGGCGCCGGGCAATGCTTACAACGGCGGCACGTTTCTGGACGAGGGGATTGTCAATGTCAGCGCCGATAATGCGCTTGGTGCAGCAAGCGGGGGTTTGAATTTCGATGGCGGGACGCTGCAGTTTGGCGCCGGGTTCGACCTTGCGGCGACGCGGCCGATTTTTCTGGATGGCACGGTGGGGCCTTATGCCGGGGGCGGCACCATCGATACCAACGGGTTCGACAGCACGATTGCGCAGGATATCAGCGGCGACGGCAATCTGACCAAGACTGGCGCCGGGATTTTGACGCTGAATGGCGTGAATGGTTTCACCGGCAATACGGATGTGGCGGCGGGGACGGTCATTCTGGGCGATGCCGCCGATCCGTCCGCAGCACTGGCGGGCAGTGCGACGGTGGCTGGCGGCGCGGTACTGGGCGGCTATGGCAGCGTCGGCGGGAATGTGGATGACATCGGCACGCTGGCGGCGGGGGATGCCGCTTTGCCCGGCGGCCCAGCCGGCAATTTTACCGTGGCGGGGACGCTGACGGATGCCGGGCTGGTGCAGCTCGGCGGCACGACCACCGGAAATACATTGACAGTGGGGAGCTTTACCGGGGCTGGCGGGGCGGTGGCGCTGCATACCTATCTGGCCGGGGACAACGCGCCGACCGACCGGCTGATTATCGATGGCGGCACGGTCACGGGGACCACACAGTTGCAGATTACCAATGCCGGGGGGCCGGGGGCGCAGACCGTCAACGGCATCGAGGTGGTGACGGCGGAGGCTGGCGCGACCACACAAGAGAATTCCTTCACACTGGATGGCACCTCGGTACGCGCCGGGGCTTACGACTACCGGCTGTTTCAGGGCCTGCCGGGCCATAGCAACGATAATTTCTATTTGCGCTCGAGCTTCGACACCCCTGCCCCGCCGCCGCCCAGCCCGCCGGCCCCACCGGTGGCCCCACCTGTGGTCCCGGTAATGCCGGTGGTGGCGATGCCCATTTTGGGGCCGGAACTCTCTGCCTATGGCGTGGCGACACCGGCTGCACAGCAGCTGGGGTTGGATGATCTTGGCACGCTGTATGACCGGATCGGCGATGAGACGATCAATAGCGATCCGGGCAGTACGGCTTACCGGGCCAGTGCGGCCTGGGGACGGGCGTTCGGGATTTATACCGGGGCGGCCTATGGCGGGGTGGCCGGGGCGCGCAGCAGCGGCAGCGAGGCCGGGGCGCAGCTGGGTGTCGATTTATACCGGCATACCGCGGATGATGGCGGCCGCAATTTCGCCGGCGCCTATTTCAGCTATGCCAATGCTCAGCTTGGCACCAGCGGGCTGGTGACCAATCCGGCAAGCACGGCCTATGTGCAGGAGAAAACCGGATCCGTGCGGTTGAACGGGTATACCGGCGGGATGTATTACACGCATTTCGGGCCATCCGGCCGGTATGTGGATACGGTGGTACAGGGCACAAGCTATACCGGGCAGGCAGAATCGACGCGCACCGGCATTGCGTTGAACGGCTTCGGCCTGGCGGCCTCGCTGGAGGCGGGTGATCCGCTGGCGCTGGCAGCACAGCTGTATCTGGAGCCGCAGGCGCAGTTGATATGGCAGGGCGTGTGGTTTAACCGCACCAGCGACAGCTATGGTGCGGTGCAGCCGGGACAAGGCAGCACATTATATGGGCGGGTGGGCGCGCAGCTGAATGCGGCAACTTACCTGGGAAACTGGCAGGTCCGGCCTTATGCACGGGCCAATCTGTGGTCGGCGCTAACGGGAAATACGTCATCCGTGACATATGCCGGAACCGACACGGTGGCAACGAAAGCCGACGCCGCCTGGATGCAGGCGGGGCTGGGTGTTACGGCACGCCCGGCAGCCAGCACTGTCAGCCTGTATGCGCATGTGGATGGGATTATTGGTCTGAAAACCAGCAATACCAATCGTTACGGGGTCGATGGGGCGGCGGGGGTCAAGATCGATTGGTAAGATGTTTGCCGCAAGCACCAGTTTTTTGAATCGGCCGGCATAATACAGCCGTTTCCGATCAGGTCGACGCCGCCGCGCCCCGCCATGCAGCGTTGCCACCACCAGCCGCCGCATCAACGCGCAGCTTTCAAGAAAACCGTCAGCGGTATCGGCGGTATCGAAAAACATTGCCTGACGGCGCTCTGCAGCAATCTGGCGGAGGTAGGTTTCGGCGGCTTGCGCTTCCACCGCCGCCTTGGCGGGATTCATGATGTAGTCTGAGACGGCCTGCCAGGCCACACGGCGGCGGAACCATCTCTGGTTCAGCCGCGCCGGGTCGATCAGATGCTCGACCTGGGCTTTGGGTTCATAGATCAAAGCCCGCCCGCATGCCGCCATTTTGGTGAATAATTCCGGCTCTTCATTGGAAAGCAGCGTCAAGCCCGCGCCTTTTCGCCCCAGCGCCGGGGAAAAGCCGCCCTGTTGCAGCAGCAGGTTTTTATCCATCGCCATGTTGCAGCCGAAAATGCCGAGCGCGTGGGTCATCTCATGACGTTGCGGTCCGACATCGAGGATCGCCAGATATCCCAGCAATTCTTCATGCAGCCAGTCGGGCCGCGGCGCCAGCCAGCGTGGTGCGATCGGGCCGCCCACCGCACCGGCGCGCCCGCCATAGGCGCTGAAGGCTTGGAGCATTGCGGCGGCCCAAAGCGGGCTCGCCACCGCATCGTCATCGATAAAGGCAGCGATCTCTCCGGCTGCCAGCGCCGCCCCCCGGTTACGCGCGTTGGAAAGTCCCGGCGCCGGCTCCAGCACATAGCGCAGCTGCGCTAACCCTGCGTAGCGCGCCCCAAATGCCGCGGCGGCGGCCTGGTCAGGCGAATTATCGACGACAATGATTTCCATATCGCCAGCGCCGATGTTTTGCGCCAATAGCGATGCGATCGCCAGCGGCAGTACGTTATAGCGATCATAGGTACAGATGATCGCGGACAAATCAGGCATTCACGCTCCCTTGACTGGCCGAACGCCAACTGATTTTACAAGGTCTACAGCCAGCTGCGCATCAATCAAATAGGGCATGCCATACACAAGTTCATGAGCCGCCGCACAGGCCAGCCGCCGCGAACAGCGATCCTGTACCGGACGCATTTCTGGTCCGCCGAGCTGGCCGCAGAATGCCAGCGCCTGCGCGGCCAGCTGCCGGCAAATTACGATATCTTTGTCATCGGCTACATTGCCGGTGCCGCGATGTTTTCGACCGGCAATACTGTTGCCTGTTTTTGCTATACCGCTGCCGATTTGCAGACATTGGGTTACCAACAGATCCCAGCACAACCCGCGCGCTACCAAGACCTTCCCCCTTTGCGATTTTTTCACGATCATCCGCAGTATGATTATTACTGGATGATCGAATACGATGTCCGC
Organism: Acetobacteraceae bacterium; assembly: GCA_965231175.1. Taxonomy (GTDB): domain Bacteria; phylum Pseudomonadota; class Alphaproteobacteria; order Acetobacterales; family Acetobacteraceae; genus Acidocella. The sequence continues at coordinate 38,122 of CBDDMJ010000004.1, forward strand.
TTTACCGGTAACTGGCGGCGGCTGTTTAAAAAATTATCGGCGCCGGCAGCAGATCTGCTGGGCACCAATATCCAGACCCGCGCTGAAAACCCCGATTGGTTTCACTGGCCGAGCCTGTCCACCGCCGCGGCCGACCCTGACAGCCTGCGCTATGTCAAAGTTTTCACGCCGCTGATGCGCATTTCCAACGCTGCCATGATGGCGATCGACGCCGCCTACAAAATGGGCTGGCGCGGCCATTATGAGGCGCTCTGGGCCACCGCTATCGCCAGTGCAAATCTCGCCATTGCCGATATCGGCGGTCACGGCAGTTTCACGCCGCCGCATCGCAAAGGCCGTTACTACACCGCCTCCCCGCTCGACCCGTACCTCGCCCCCGGCAGCTTTGTCTTCCGCCCCGCCATCCCCACGACTAAAAAATTGCCGAGGCGCCCGCAACTCTGGCATCCCGTCAAGCCGCCGGCCCTGTGCGAGCCGGCGCCGGCGGCGCCGGAAAATCACGCAAGCAAGTTGCTTTTTTAAAAAAAGCAGCGCTAAAAATCCTTGATCAAACCAGCTTCTTCAAGGTCGGTGAGGCTTTGAAACGCACCGTCTTGCCGGCTTTGACTTTTATTTCGGCGCCGGTACGGGGATTTACGCCCTTGCGTGCTTTGGTTTTGCGGACCGTGAAAGTGCCGAAGCTGGGAAGCGTGAACTTGCCGTTCTTCTTCAATTCCCGAACGATGGCTTCGATGACATCCGCGGCTGCGCGATTGGCGGCAACGCCGGTAATTTCGGCGGAGCTTTGTATGACTTCCGCAAGAAACGCTTTCGACATGGATTAGGCCTCTTTCCTGTAGGCGGCCATCAGGCGTGTTGCCTGCCGGCCGGTAATTATTAAAATAGCGCCGTGATTGTCTTACAAGTACCGGCACATCCTCAAAGCTCTAGCGTCAGCCTGCCATAAACACCAGTCCCAAAGCTGTGGATAACTACCTGAAGTTGGTGAATGGTGCCCAGGACTGGAATCGAACCAGTGACACTGCAATTTTCAGTCGCATGCTCTACCAACTGAGCTACCTGGGCAGCGCGCCGAGCAGGGGGTAGCCCAAGCCGGGGCTGGTTTCAAGCCCGTGGCCGCCAGCAATCAACCGCCATTATCAGCGGGGCCGCACCAGCCGGGCAGATAACTCGCCTCCTGTTCTTTGGCCAACACCAGTGCCGCCGCTGCCGCCTTGCTGAAATCCCTGGCGATCAGCTTGCGCCTGATCCGCCGGCGTAAGAAATCCGCCCATAAAAATTCGGAAAACGGCACCGTTTCCTTCGCATACCCCCCGACGCGCCGCAATTCACCCGCCAGGGACCGGTACGGATCATCCGCCAAATGCTTAACGTTTTTAGGTATGTCCTGATAATCCTGCCGCACCCCGTCAGCGTCATAGGGATGTGTCAGACCGGTATTATCCAGAAAAAACCAAAATGCTTGCTCATCGAGACGGCTCAGATCCGCTGTTACCGTTACCAGAACGGACTCGACACCCTCATTATGCAGGGCCAGCGCCAGATGATGATGGTCGGTGATATAATGCCGCCGTTTCGGACCCAGAACGGCCGGGATCATGTGCTGGCCGAGAAACTGGGCGGGTTTTTCGCCATGCTGAGAGCGCCACGCCGCCTGCTTCAACCGGACTTCGTTCATGCCCACGGTGATCTGCGTCGGCCGCAGTTCCAATATCGGAGTCGGGTTGAGTAGAGGCTCGCGCGGCAGCTGCATCCAATTCTCCCTGAAACCGGTCAAGGTTGGTGCTGTCACAGGGAATTGAACCCTGGACCTCTTCATTACCAATGAAGTGCTCTACCCCTGAGCTATGACAGCGGTGCGGCGCATATATCGAAGCGTCCCGGCGAAGTCCACACTTGACGGCAACGGCCGCACCCGGCTTGAACGTCAAATGACTGCCGCTCCGAAACGCCCCCTTGACCCGGCCAAGGCCGAAGCCGCCGCCACCGCCCGCGCCGCCCGCAAGGCAGCCAGCGAAGCCGCCGCTCTGCGGGCCAATCTGCACCGCCGCAAACAGCAGGACCGCGCCCGTACAACCGCCGCCGAGACCAAAACATGCCGGTAATGCCCGACCATTGGATACGTGGCATGGCCACCAATGCCGGTATGATAGAGCCGTTTGTCGAAACCCAGAAGCGCGACGGCGTGATTTCCTACGGCTTGTCCTCCTACGGTTACGACGCCCGCTGTGCCGAGCATTTCAAAATCTTCACCAATGTCGACAGCGCCGTTGTCGATCCCAAGGCCTTCAACCCGTCCAGCTTCGTGGACCGCACCGGCCCGGTCTGCATCATCCCGCCCAACTCCTTTGCCCTCACTCATACCATCGAGTATTTCCGCATCCCGCGGGACATACTGGTCATCTGCCTCGGCAAATCCACCTACGCGCGCTGCGGCATCATCGTGAATGTCACCCCGCTGGAGCCGGAATGGGAGGGCCAGGTCACCATCGAAATTTCCAACACCACGCCGCTGCCGGCCAAAATCTACGCCGGCGAGGGCATCTGCCAGTTCCTGTTTCTGCAAGGGGCGAGCGCCTGCGAGACCAGCTATGCCGACAAATCCGGCAAATACATGGGCCAGCGCGGCGTCTCCCTGCCAAGGATGTGAGCTATGGATAAGATCAGAATCACCGGCGGCGTCCCGCTTTCCGGCACCATCCACATCTCCGGCGCCAAAAACGCCGCCCTGCCGCTGATGGTCTGCGGCCTGCTCACGGATGATCGCCTGGAACTCGCCAACGTCGCCAGGCTGGCGGATTTGCAAACCATGGCCTCCCTGCTGGCGCAGCACGGCATCAGCCTGGACCCGATTGCCGATGGCCGCACCTTGTCCATCGGCGGGCGCATCAGCAATGTCGAAGCGCCCTATGAGATCGTCAGCAAGATGCGCGCCTCCTTCCTGGTGCTCGGCCCGCTGCTGGCGCGCTGCCGCGAAGCGCGTGTTTCATTGCCCGGCGGCTGCGAAATCGGCACCCGCCCGGTCGACCTCCACCTCAAGGGCCTGGAAGCCATGGGGGCTGAAATCAAACTCCATGGCGGCTACATCAATGCCGCGGCACACAGCGGCCTGCACGGCGCTGACATCGTATTCCCCTCCGTGTCCGTCGGCGCCACCGAAAACCTGCTGATGGCCGCCAGCCTGGCCGAGGGCACGACCACCCTGAAAAACGCCGCCCGTGAGCCGGAGATCGCCGATCTCGCCCTCTGCCTGAATGCCATGGGTGCTGCCATCAGCGGCATCGGTACCGACACTCTGACCATCGAAGGTGTGAAAACCCTGCACGGCGCCCGCCACGCCATCCTGCCAGACCGTATCGAAACCGGCACCTATGCCTGTGCCGCGGCCATTACCGGTGGCAAGGTTTTTCTGCAAAACGCCCGTACCGCGGACCTCGGCGCCGTCATCGCCGCCCTTACCGCAGCTGGCGCCGAAATCACCCCGGCCGATAACGGCATCTGGGTCGAACGCACCGGCAATCTGCAAGGTGTCGACATCGTTACCGAACCTTACCCCGGCTTCCCGACCGACATGCAGGCCCAGTTCATGGCGCTGATGGCAATCGCCGAAGGTGCTTCGATGATGACCGAAACCATTTTCGAAAACCGCTTCATGCATGTCCCCGAGCTCAACCGCATGGGGGCGCGCATCAACGCCCATGGCGCCGCCGCCATCATCCGCGGCGTTCCTCATCTCTCCGGCGCCCCGGTCATGGCAACCGACCTGCGCGCCTCCGTCTCCCTGGTCATCGCGGCCCTGGCCGCCCGCGGCGAAACCACCATCTCCCGCGTGTATCACCTGGACCGCGGCTATGAATCCGTCGAACAGAAACTCGCCGCCTGCGGGGCGCGGATCGAGCGGGAACGATGAAATTTAAGGCAAGGAAGTAGCCGCTTTTTTGAAAAAAAGCGGCGCAAAAAACTTTTATGAGTCTGGAGCCGGGAGTTTCAAAACACCAATGGCTCAGATTAACAAAAGTCTTTTTGCTCCTTGCAACTGCTTTTCATAAAAAAGTTCTTGCCTTGCCGCCGCGACATAATTGAACAAGTCTTGAGTTACCTTACGTCAGGAGCGACCGATCAAGCCGCTGTTTAGTGCCATTATCTGCACCTACGACCGCTATACCGTGCTAACGGGGGCGATTGCGTCGTTACTGGCGCAGACCTTGCCGGCTGGTCAGATCGAGATCCTCATCGTTGATAATTCGCCGGATCAGGCGCAGGCGGCGGCCTTTGCGGCGCGCTATGCGGGCATCGGCCATTTGCGGTATTTATTCGAGCCGCGCACCGGCTTGTCCCATGCGCGCAATACCGGGCTGTCGGCGGTCACAGCTGATATCGTCGGGTTTATCGATGACGACGCGATTGCCAGCCCCGGCTGGGCGGCGGCGCTGCATGAGGGGTTTGCGAAGTTCGGGCCCGAGGTGGGCGCGGTCGGCGGGCCGTCCAGACCGTTATGGCTGGGACCGCGGCCGGGCTGGCTGACGGACGAGCTGCTCGGCCATTTATCGATCGTGGATTATGGGCCGAACGCACGGCTGCTGCGGGCGGGACAGATGATCATGGGCTGTAACATGGCCTTCGATGCGGCGGTCTTGCGCGAGATTGGCGGGTTTTCGCCGCAGCTGGGGCGGCGCGGCGCTGAGAACTCTCTGCTGTCCAACGGTGAGCCGGGGGTGCTGAACGCCATACGGGCGGCAGGGCGCAGCATCGGCTATATGCCGGCGGCGGCGGTCGACCATGGCATCGACCCCAGCCGGCTGAGCCAGACCTGGTTCCGGCGGCGGGCGGCCTGGCAGGCGGTATCGGATTATCTGATGGAGCCGGCGGCGGTAACAGCCCATGCGCCGGCAGCGGCCCGGTATCTGCGCCTGGTCGAGGCCAGCGCAGCGCGGCCACAGCCCGTCGGGCTGTTCGCGCCGATCGAGGATGGCGCTGCCTTCGCCGAGGATCTGCTGCTGGTGCGGGAGCTGATGATCGCCACCCTGCATGGCGGTGCCGAGGCCGACCCGGCATTGCCACCTTCGGTTATCGCGCTGACGCAATTGCGGCTGCGCCAATGGCTGCGGCGCTCACCGCGCCTGGTGAAAGCATATCGGGCGGCGCGGCGGACCTGGCTTGGTCAACTGGGCTGAAGTGAGCTAAAAGCCAGCCCTGTTTTTGTTCACAACAATAAGACCTTTCCTGTTGCTGTTGGCAGCAGCCCGGTAGATTGGGTAATTATGGTTAAGTCCGATAAGAAAATGGCCGATTACGAAGACCGGCTGTATGCGCTGCAGGTCGAGCTGGTGAAGCTGCAACGCCATGTGATCGCCAGAGGTCAGCGCGTGCTGGTGATTTTCGAGGGCCGGGATGGCGCCGGCAAGGACGGCACCATCAAGCGCATAACCGAGCATTTAAGTCCGCGCGATATCAGGGTGGTGGCGCTGCCCAGGCCTTCCGACCGGGAGGCCACGCAATGGTACTTCCAGCGTTATGTGGCACATCTGCCGGCGGCCGGGGAAATCGTGATCTTCAACCGCAGCTGGTACAACCGGGCCGGGGTGGAACGGGTGATGGGGTTCTGTTCGGATGAGGAATACGATGCTTTTATGCGCACCGTGCCGGTGTTCGAGCAGATGCTGCACGATGCCGGGATCATCATTGTGAAATACTATCTGGATATCGACCGCAAGGAGCAGAAACAGCGGCTGGAGGAACGGCATGAAAGCCCGTTGAAGCAATGGAAGATCAGCCCGATCGATGAAAAGGCGTTGCGGCATTGGGATGATTATACCAAGGCGCGGGACGCGATGCTGCGGATGACCGACAGTGCGGCGGCACCCTGGATGGTGGTGCGGGCCGACGACAAGAAAGCGGCGCGCCTCGCCATCATCCGCGATCTGATTACCCGGGTGGACTACCAGGAACAGAAGCCGGCAGCGAACGATCAGGTCATTTTCCGCTTCGATGAGACCAGCCTGGCAACCGGGATGCTGGCCTCATGAGCACGCTGGACCGGCTGGTATACAATACGGATGGGTTGATCCCGGCGATTGCTCAGGATGTCGGCACGGCCGAGGTGCTGATGATGGCCTGGATGAATGAGGCGGCGGTCGCCGAAACCCTGGCGACCGGGATGGTATGCTATTATTCGCGGTCCCGTCAGAGATTATGGCGCAAGGGCGAGCGCTCCGGCCAGGTGCAACGGCTCGTGGAGATGCGTATCGACTGCGATGGCGATACGCTGCTGCTGCTGGTCGAGCAAACCGGGGTGGCCTGTCACACCGGCCGGCGGTCGTGTTTTTTCACCGCGGTGCGCGATGGGGAGACAGTCGAGATCGCCGCGCCGCTGATTTCTGAGGCGGAGCTTTATCACCCGTCCGGCTCTTGATCGTTTGACGAATATGTCGAATTAAGGTGCGGCCCGGCGCTGGCGGGGCCTTGATACTGTAATGGGTGGATATATGGCGCGGTCTGGCTCTCGGTTCTGGAAAACTTGGGCGGGGATTCTGGCACTGGCGCTGGTGTTTGGCGGGGCCGCCGGGGCGCGGCTGGCGTTCAGTGACACCTCTGCCGCCCCGGCGGTAAGCGCACCGGCGGTGGACCACGCGGCACTGATCGCGCGCGGCAAATATCTCACCGACGCAGCGGATTGTATGCCCTGCCATAGCGGCCCGAACCATGCGCCGTTTTCCGGCGGCCTGGTGCTGAATACGCCGTTCGGCGGGTTGGCATCACCCAATATCACCCCTGATCAAACAACCGGCATCGGCAAGTGGACGGATAAGCAGTTCTGGAACGCGCTGCATAACGGCATCAGCCCCGGCAGCTCCTATGTGGTGTTTCCCAATTACCTGTACCCGGCGATGCCGTTCACCTCCTATACCAAGCTGTCCTATGACGATGTGATGGCGATCAAGGCGTATCTATTTTCGCTGCAACCGGTAACGGTGGCACAGACGCCGAATACGCTGATGTTCCCGTTCAGCCAGCGCCCGGTCCTGCTGGGCTGGCGGATTTTGTTTTTCGCCGCGGGGCCGATGAAAATGGACCCGGCCTGGAATGCCGAGATAAGGAACGGGGCGTATCTGACCGAGGCGCTGGGGCATTGCGGGGAGTGCCATACGCCGAGAAATATCATGAGCGGGCTGATTTTGGATCGTTCGCTGGCCGGGGCGCCGATCGATGCGTTTTATGCGCCGAATATCTCCTCCGACAAGACCTATGGCGTGGGTGGCTGGAGCCAGGCCGATCTGGTGGCCTACCTGCATGATGGCGGCAATATGAGCAAAGGCTCGCCGTTCGGGCCGATGGGCCAGGTGGTGCAATATAGTCTGAGCCAGCTGCCGGTCGCCGATGTGCAGGATATTGCCCTGTACCTGCAAACCGTGACGCCGCCACGGCAGAACCCGCCGGGAACCGGCAGCCAGGAGACGGCGGCAGCCCTCGGGCAGACGGTGTATGCGGCAAATTGCGCAGCCTGCCACCAGCAGAACGGCAGCGGCCGGGCGCCGGGCATACCCAACCTTGCGGGTAATGGGTCGGTCACGGCGGATCAGCCGAATAATGTGATCGGCGCGGTATTGAGCGGCCTGGGCCCCTGGAACAATGGGCCGGCGATGCCGAGCTTCGCCGCCGGACTTTCCGATGCCGAGATTGCCGCGGTGACCAATTATGTCCGCACATCCTGGGGCAATACCGGGACCGCGAACGCCAAACCGGCAGACGTGATGGCGCTGCGCGATGTCGCGGTGGTGCCGATGATGGCCGATGAAATGTCCGACAAGTTCGGCTGCCCGCATGTCAGCAACACCGGCGGCGCTACGGCGCTGACCAATCCGGGCGGCGGGTTGCTCGATATCATGACCGGCGCGACCCCGGAGACGCTGCCAAACCGCACGCGCAGCCTGATCGCCGCCCTGCGCGCCAACAACAGCAGCATCTCCGCAACCGACCTCACCAATTACCTGGTGGCGGCATATTGCCCGGTGGTGGCGAACCAGGGAGGCTTGAGCCGGGCGCAGATGCAGCAGGCGCTGCTGAACTACGTCGCTGGCGCGCAATCGTTGATCGACGCGCCGGTGGCGAAAGCCAATTAGGATATTCTATGGTTGCGCAGAAGCAAAAAAGGCCTTCTTTTTGTGAACAAAAAGAAGCAAAAAAACTTTATGAGTCTGGGCCGGGGGCACTGTCTGCATCAGGACCCATGTCCTGGCAGGGCAAAAGTTTTTTGCTGCTTTTTTTCAAAAAAGCAGTGCTTGCTTTCCCTGCCCCAGCCATTTGATGGTTACGTAGCTGGCTAAGGTTTTCCTCATCGCCGGCGAGGCCAGCGGCGATGTTCTGGGCGCGAGGCTGATGCGGGCCATGGCAGCGGCGCGGCCGGGCTTGAGTTTTACCGGCATCGGCGGAGCGCGGATGGCAGAGGCCGGGCTGACCAGCCTGTTCCCGATGCAGGAACTCAGCGTGATGGGCCTTGCGGAAATTCTGCCCCGCCTGCTGCCGTTGCAGCGGCGGCTGCGCCAGACAGTGGCAGCGATTGAGGCGGCGCGGCCGGATGTGGTGGTGACGATCGACAGTCCGGGATTTTGCCTGCGTGTGCTCAAAGCCATCAAATCCTCCGGGATCGCGCGGGTCCATTATGTCGGGCCGCAGGTCTGGGCGTGGCGTCAAAGCCGGGTGAAGCGTTACCCGGGGCTATGGGATTTGCTGCTCTGTCTACTGCCTTTTGAAACGGCGTTTTTTGGCAGCCATGGGCTGGCGGCGGTGTTTACCGGCCACCCGGTGTTGGAGTCCGGTGCTGACAAGGGTGACGCAGCGCGGTTTCTGGCGCAGCATGAGCTGCCGGACCATGCGGTGCCGGTGGTGCTGATGCCGGGCTCTCGCGTGACCGAAACGTCGCGGCTGCTGCCGGTGTTCCGCGAGACGATGACGCGGCTGCAAAGCCGTATCCCCGGCTTGCTGCCGGTGCTGGCGGCGGCACCGGGCATCGCCGAGGCGGTGGCCGCCCAGGTGGCGGACTGGCCGGTGGAACCGGTGCTGGTGCAGGATGAGGCGGGGCGCTACGACGCCTTTGCGGCGGCCCGGGCGGCGTTGACAAAATCCGGAACCTCGACGCTGGAATTGGCGATGGCCGGGGTGCCGATGGCGGTAACGTACCGGGTCAACCCAATCAGTGCGGCAATCGGGCGGCGTATGATCAAGGTACCGCATGTGGCGATGATCAATCTGCTGGCGGGGCGGGAACTGGTGCCGGAGTTGCTGCAGGAAAATTGCACGCCGGAAAAATTATGCGCGACATTGCTGACCTTGTTGGAAGACCCGGCAGCAGCGGCGGCGCAACGCGCGGGGTTTGCCGCCGCCTTGGCGAGCCTGCGGCCGCCGGCGGGCACGGCATCAGCGGCGGCCGCAGCGGCGGTGCTGGCGCTGCTGGATCAGGCACCGGCCAGCTTGCCGCTATTAGCGTGACTGCCTATATCCGATCGGTCAATTTTCAGGGGATCAAACCATGTCTCATGCCATGCAGTTCTACATCGACGGCGCATGGGTGGACCCGGTAATGCCGCACCCGCATGATGTGATAAACCCCGCGACCGAAGAAGCCTATGCGCAGATTTCGCTTGGCAGCAAGGCGGATGTGGACAGAGCGGTGGCGGCGGCGCGCAAAGCCTTTGCAACCTTCAGCCAGACCACCAGACAGGAGCGGCTCGACCTGCTGCGGCGTATCCTTAGCGCTTACAAGGCCCGGTATGCCGAGGTCGCGGAAGCGATTATGCGCGAGATGGGCGCGCCGCGGGAGCTGGCGATGAAATCGCAGGCGGCGATCGGCGTCGGGCATATCTCGCAAATGATCAAAGTGCTGGAAAGCTTTGTATTCGAGCATAGGCAGGGCACCACGCTGATCGCCAAGGAGCCGATCGGCGTGGTGGGCATGATCACGCCATGGAACTGGCCGATCAATCAGATTACCTGCAAAATATGTCCGGCACTTGCCGCCGGTTGCACGATGGTGCTGAAACCATCCGAGATCGCGCCGTTCGATGCGATTATCTTCGCCGAGGTGATGCATGAGGCCGGGGTGCCGCCGGGCGTGTTCAACCTGGTGAACGGCGACGGCCCGGGGGTGGGGACGGCGTTATCCGAACATCCTGATATCGACATGATTTCCTTTACCGGCTCCTCGCGCGCCGGCGTGCTGATCGCCAAGGCGGCGGCGGATACCATCAAGCGTGTGCATCAGGAGCTGGGCGGCAAATCCGCCAATATACTGCTGGACGATGTGGAGGTGGACCGGGCGGTGCGCACGGGCGTGATCGATTGCTTTCAGAATACCGGCCAATCCTGCAATGCGCCGACGCGCATGTTCGTGCCGGCGCATTTCAACGAACAGGCGATGGCAGTTGCAAAAGACGCTGCTGAATCCATCACAGTGGGCGCCCCGGATGCGGCGGGCACGATGATGGGACCGGTGGTCTCCGCCGTGCAATATGACAAGATACAGGCGCTGATCCAGGCCGGTATCGATGAAGGGGCGACCTTGGTGACCGGCGGCACCGGCCGGCCGGAAGGGTTGAACCGCGGCTATTATGTGCGCCCCACCGTGTTCGCCAATGTAACGCCGGAGATGCGGATCGCGCGCGAGGAAATTTTCGGGCCGGTGCTATCGATCCTGTCCTACAGCACCGAGGACGAGGTGGTGGCCGAAGCCAATAACACGGTGTATGGCCTGGCTTCGTATATTCAGTCAGGCGACCGCGCACGGGCGCAGAGTCTGGCGCGCAAAATGCGGTCCGGCAATGTATATATCAATTATCCTCCCGGCGATCTGAACGCGCCGTTCGGCGGCTATAAGCAATCCGGCAACGGGCGCGAATGGGGGCAATGGGGGCTGGAAGAGTTCCTTGAAATCAAGGGCATCGTTGGGTATGAGGCCGCTTGAGGTAAGGAAGGAAGTATCTTCTTTTTGTGAACAAAAAGAAGCAAAAAAACTTTTTGAATTTTGACCTGAGGCGTGGTTTTCAAACGCCTCAACCCGAACATAAAATTACGCCGATCATAGGCGTTATCCTCACCACGCCAATGACCAGCAGGGCAAAAGTTTTTTGCTGCTTTTTTTCAAAAAAGCAGTGCTTGCTTACCCTTAAAGCAGTGCTTGCTTACCCTTTCCAGAACGTAATGAGCAGGCCGCCGGTAATGATCAGCAATCCGCCTGCATAAATGGGCAGGCTTGGTTTGATGTGGAAGGCCAGCAGGTTGATGACCTGGGCGACCACGAAGAACAGCGCGACATAGACGCCGAGGAGGCGGCCAAAATCCCAGGGCGGCAGATTGACGGTGATGCCGTAGGCGAACAGCACGGCAGCACCGGCGGCCATGCAGGCGATACGGCCTGGGCTACTGGCGCTGTGCAGACCGGCGCGCACCAAGGCATCGCCACCGGCCTCCATGGCGGCGGCGAGTGTCAGGATGGCGAGAATAGCGAGCGGGTTCACGCGCTGGCAATCGCCTGGATCCGCTCCGCCATTGCCGCGACACCGTTGCCGCGGTTGGTTGAGAGGGCGGCGATCAGGCCGAGGTCTTTCAGGAATGCCGGGCTGGTGGCGAGTATTTCGGCGCGCGAGCGGCCGGAGTAGACCCGCAGGACCAGGGCGACCAGGCCGGAGACAATGGCGGCGTCAGAAGCGCCGGCGAAGTATAAATTACCTTCGCGTTGCGATGCAGCGAGCCAGACCTGGGATTGGCAGCCCTGAACACGATGCGGTTCGTCCTGAAGCTCCGGCGGATAGGGCGGCAGTTTGCGGCCGAGTTCGATGATGAACTGGTAGCGGTCCATCCAGTCGTCGAACAATGCCAGGTCTTCGGCGATGGCGGCGATGGCGGCCGCTGCGGTGGCGTCTTCAGGGACGAGGTAAGGGCCGGTCATGATGTCATATCCAGTTTTTATGGCGGAACCACCAGAGCGGCAACAGGGCCGAAAGCAGGATGACGGACAAGCCATAGGCATAGCCGTAATGCCAGGAGAGTTCCGGCATGATGTGGAAGTTCATACCGTAGACGCCAGCCATCAGAGTGGGTGGGATGCCGACCACGGAGACGATGGTGAAGACTTTCATTAACGTGTTTTGCGAGATGCTGATGAGGCCGAGGGTGGCGTCCAGCAGGAACTGCACCTTGTCCGTCAGATGCACGCTGAATTCATTGAGGGAATGCACGTCGGTGTGCAGGGTTTTGAGGCGTTTGAGGGCCGGCTCCGGGAACCATGTGGCGGTGGTGGCGACATAAGGCGCGATGCGGTCGATACCGTGCTGGCTTTCCCGCAGCATGGAAATGATGTCGTAGCTGTTGCCGAGGCTGATCAGGCGGCGTTGCAGCGTGGCTTCCTCTTTGGGCTGACGCTGGCCGCCCGGCTGGCGAATGCTAGGCTTGGGGCGGAAGATTTTATGCGACAATGTGTCAAGCTCGGTGCGCAGCTGTTCCAGGGCATCGGCCTGGCGGTCGACGATAGCCTCCAGCAGGCCGACGAAGATGAAGGCGGCATTGGCGGCTTCCAGCTCGCCCACTTCATGCGGCTGCGAGGGGAAAGCCTCGAATACCTGGCTGGTGGCATAGCGGATGGTGATCAGCCGGTCCGGCGCCAGAACGAAGGCGCAGGAGCTGGCGTGCAGACCGTCCGGGCTACGGGTGACGAGCGGCATGGTGAGCGTCAACACTTCACCCTCGGCAGACAGGCGGGAGGAGTTTTCGATCTCCATGATATCGGATTGGGACGGCAAGGTGAGCCCGGTATCGCGCTCTATCGAGGCCTCTTCTTCCGGCGTCGGGTTCAACAGGTCGAGCCAGACCGGCCGGGTCGCATCGGTTGGCTCGGTTTCGATCAGCCGGGCGTGGCCACAGGCATAGGCTTTGAGCATGGCGGGTCTTTCAATCGGTCTTTGCGGATATATCAGCGCGGGATGGATGATCAAATGAAGCTTGTAATGCCGCTCTCGGTGGCAACGGCGTGCAGCATGATGTCATGTTCATCAGCGGGGAGTTCCGGCACGGCTTGCGCGGCGTAGGCCAGGCCAAGGCGAAAGGCGCCGGGCAATGCTGCCAGGGTGCGGTCGTAATAGCCACCGCCGTAGCCAAGACGGTGGCCGCGCAGATCGTAGGCCAGCAGCGGGACCAGGATGAAGCTCGGCGTCAGCGCCGGGCCATCCGGGTGCCGGGTGTTGTAGCGGCCTTGCCGTAGCGGCGCGTCCGGATGCCATTGGCGGAAGCCGAGGGGGCTTGGAGTGGCAGGCGTAACGGGCAGGGCAATGGCGTAGTCCAGACCGTGCAGCGTGTGCAGCAGGGGCCGGGGGTCGATTTCGCTGCCGAGCGGCCAATAGCCGCCGATGATGCTGCCGGGCGGCGGCGGCAGCTTCAGTACATGCTGAACCATCAGCCGCCCAAAGGCCGGGTCGGCCATGGCGCGGCGGGTTGCGGCAATTTTGCGCAAAGCGGCTTTTTGCGCCTCCAAAGCGGTCTGCATAAATTATGTTTCCTCTAAAAACCCTTTTATCACAATCGTTTATTGACCGGATCGGAACGTGCTGGCATCGTTGGCGCGCAGCGGTAGAGAGGTATCGATGACACGGTCGGAGTTGATCGCGGGATTGGCGGAGGATAACCCGCATCTGACGCTTGGCGATGTCGAGCGGCTGGTCGATGCGATGTTCGACGAAATGACGCAGGCACTGGCACGCGGCGAGCGTGTCGAGCTGCGTGGCTTCGGCGCCTTTACCGTAAAGCACCGCAAGGCGCGCGCCGGGCGCAACCCGCGTACCGGTGAGACCGTGGACGTGGCGCAGAAATCCGTGCCGTTCTTCAAGGCCGGCAAGGAGCTGCGGGAGCGCATCAATAAACCGGTCACCGCCGCGGCAGCGAAAAAGAACGGAGCCAAACCCTGAAGCTGCTCCGCGCATTAACCGGGTTTCTCATCCTGTTGGTGCTGGCGGTATTTCTGCTTTCCAACCGGGAGGCTGTGGCGCTGGCGTTCTGGCCGTTCGGGTTTGTATTGACAGTGCCCTTGGGGGCGGTGGTGCTGGTGGTTTTGCTTCTGGGGTTTCTGGGCGGATTGGCGGCGCATCTGCCACGGCGGCTGGGGGCGAACCGGCGTGTCCGGCAGGCCGAGAAGCGGGTGAGCGAGCTGGAGGGACGGCTGACCGCGCCGCCATCATGAAGCCTAAACGGCTGATCGTGGCGGTCGACACTGCGGACCAGGTGCGGGCGGCGGCATTGATACAGGCAGTGGCACCGCATTGCGGGCTGATCAAACTGGGACTGGAGTTTTTCACAGCATTTGGTCCGGCAGGTGTCGCGGCGGCCGGAGATGTGCCGGTATTTCTCGATCTCAAGCTGCACGATATACCGAATACCGTGGGAGGAGCGGTGCGTTCACTTTTGAATCTAAAAGTAAAAATGCTGACGGTGCATGCCGGGGGCGGTCTTGAGATGGTAGCGGCGGCACGGCGCGCCGCCGATGAGGCGGGAGCCGACCGCCCCTTGATACTGGCGGTGACGGTACTGACCAGCCTGGACGCAGCGGCGCTGCATGAGACCGGGGTGGCGGGCGGCCCGGTGCAGCAGGTGCTGCGCCTAGGGCGGATGGCGATGGCGGCCGGGGCGGATGGGCTGGTCTGTTCGGCGCAGGAGGCAGTGCTGCTGCGCGCTGCCTTGGGCCCGGCACCGGTACTGGTGACGCCCGGCATCCGACCCGCCGGGGCGGCGCCGGACGACCAGGCGCGGGTCATGACACCAGCAGAGGCAATCGCCGCCGGGGCGGATTACATCGTAGTCGGGCGGCCGGTGACCGAAGCCAACGACCCAGGGCGCGCCGCGGCCGAGATCGCGGCCAGCCTGTTGTGACCAAAATCAAGATTTGCGGAATCAATGATGCCGCTGGCTTCGACGCGGTAGTGGCGGCCGGGGCGGATTATCTGGGTTTCGTGTTCTTCCCGCCCTCGCCGCGGTTCGTTACCCCGGCACAGGCGGCGACACTGACCCGGCGGCATGCCGGCGGGCCGCAGCGGGTTGGATTATTCGTCAACCCCACGCCAACGGACATCGCAGCGGCGCTGGAGGTGTTGGAACTGGACGTGCTGCAGATTTACGGCGATGCGGCGGCGTTCACATATCCTGGCCTGCAACTGTGGCAGGCGCTGGGCGTGAGCACGCGGGCGGAGCTGCCGGCAGAAGCGGCGGTGGACGGCCTGGTGATCGAAGCCAAGGCACCCCTCGGCGCCAGCAGGCCCGGCGGCAATGCGGTGACGCTGGATTGGTCCCTGCTCGCCGGCTGGAAAGCCCCCCTGCCCTGGCTGCTTGGCGGCGGTTTGACAACGGAAAATGTCGCAATGGCGATCGCGCAATCCGGTGCGCCAGGGGTCGATGTATCTTCCGGTGTGGAAAGCGCACCGGGAGTGAAGCTTCCGGATAAAATCTTCAGTTTCGTGGCAGCGGTACGTAATGCCTTACCACGGGCGCGATAAAGCCAGCGATGCGCGCCATGCCTTCGGCATCCGGGTGCAGCACCGGCTCCGGCGGCGCCAGCCTGGCATCGACATACAAAGCAGCATCGGTTTTGCCGTCTTTCAATAATGCGGCGCCGGCATTCATGAAGCTCACCAACGGGTCATCGGCATAGCGGGCGGCCAATGCCAGGTTGATCGCCCTGGTCTGCCGGTCCACCCAGTCCGAGCGGATGGAGGGCAGCACGCCGAGCAGCAGAATATGCGCGCCCGGCAACTGCCGATGCGTATCGGCCACCACCGCCTCAATGCCCGGCACCGTCATCGCCGCACCCCAATGCACGCGGCCGAGATTATTGGCACCGATCAGTATGATCGCCAGATGTGGATGCAGCCCGGTGACCTGGCCGTTATCGAGGCGCCAGATCAGGCTCGCCGTGGTGTCCCCCACGAAGCCAAAATCCAGCGCGTTATAGGGCGCGTAATAACGCTGCCAGACCGGCAGGATATTGTCCCAGCCATGGGACCCGGTGCGCTGCCAGTAATAGGTGATGGAGTCTCCCAGCCAGACAATCTGCGCGGTTGGGTCGGCCTGCGCCTGCGCCTGCGTAAGAGCAAACCGGGCGCGCCACCAAGGCAAATCCAGACGGCTGATCGGCGCTGTCGCAAGATTAACCGCAGACGGCACTACAGCAGCCGGAACCGTCTGCGCCGCCTGCGCCTGGGTTGTTACCAACATAGTAAGTAAAGCAAGCACTGCTTTTTTGAAAAAAAGCAGAAAAAAACTTTTGATCCTTGGGGACATGGGCCGTGACGCGGACACTGCCCATGGCCCAGACTCATAAAAGTTTTTTGCGCAGCTTTTTTTCAAAAAAGCTGCTGCTTGCTGCTTCATCAAATGCCGAACAGCAGCAACGCGAAGCTGCCGGCGCCGAAGATCACGCAATACCAGGCGAACGGCATCAGCGCCCAGTCGTCGTTGCCGCGGAAATAGCGCATCAGGAAGGCGGTGCTGAGGTAGGCGACAATGCCGGCGACGACCGCTGCTATGGTTGAGATGCCGAGCAGCGCGTGCAGTTCGTGACCTTTCATCAGTTTCGGGATTTCGAACAGGGAGGCGGCGAAGATCACTGGCGTGCCCATCAGAAAACTGAACCTGGCGGCATCTTCATGTGGCACGCCGCGGCCGAGGGCGCCGACGATGGCCGCACCGGAGCGCGAAATGCCGGGCAGAAAAGCGAGGCACTGGAACAGCCCGATGATGACGGCGTCCAGATATGAAATCGTCGTGGTTTGCCGGGTACCGCGGGCGCGCAGCCGTTCGCCCAGCCATAGCACGGCGGCATTGACGATGAGAAACACGCAGGCGATCAGCGGGCTGGCGAACAGGTGCTGCACCGGTTTTTTCACCACCACGCCGATGATGACGGCAGGCAGGGTGGCGGCGATCAGGCGCAGCAATATGCCGCGTTGCAACCGTGTCTCCACCGCGTAGCCCCGGCCGAGCACGCCGTTAACCATCGCCGCCCAATCCCGCCAGAAATACACCAGCAGGCCGATGGCGGTACCGAAATGCAGCATCACGAGAAACGGTAAAAATCCCGCCGAGGATTGGTCGATCCCCCAATGCAGCAAAGCCGGGACGATAACGGCATGGCCGAGGCTGCTGACCGGAAACAGCTCGGTCGCACCTTGCAGGATGGCGAATAGTATGGCGTGCAGGAAATCCATGTTACCCCTTGGAATCGTTTGCCGGAGCCGCCGCACCAACCCCTGGGTGCAGGGCAGGCTCACGTCTTCCGCATTGCACAAATCCTTTGGCATGTCCAAGTGCGGGGAGTGGGCTGTTCGGGCATTCCGTTGTGGCGCTGGCGGCGGCGGCGGTGGTGATCGATGGGGGTGCCCAGGTTACGCTCGGCTTCAGCCAACGTCGCCTGTGCACGCAGCATGCGGCGATCCGGTCGCGGTTGAACAGGGTTTTCATGGCCATTGCCTTTCTCGAGGGGGCGCCTTCGGCTCGGCCCTGACCAGCCCGATCCTGTTGCGCTTCAGCTGGGCCGGTATCTGCGGTGCAGGGGTGGTGCTGCCGCTGGCTGCCCTGCTGTATTTCAGCCTGGCGCAACCACGGCTTGCCGCGAGTTAATCGGCCTGAGAAGAAATCGCCGGCGGCGCCGACCATATGGAAGATTGTGGATCAAACAATTCCATAACGGAGGATTATCATGAGTAGTACAACAAACATGGCGTCCGGTGATGTCAGCCAGCGCGAAACCACATCATTGATCGCCGCCAGCAAAGTAAATGGTACCAGCGTGTATAACCAACTCGGCGATTCGCTGGGCTCGATCTACGATGTGATGCTGGATAAGCGCAGCGGCCAGGTGGGCTATGCCGTGCTTTCGTTTGGCGGCTTTCTCGGCATGGGCGAAAAATACCATCCCCTGCCCTGGAACCGACTGACCTACAGCGAACAACACGGCGGCTACGTCATCGACCTCGACAAACGCCAGCTTGAAGGCGCACCTGCCTACAGCACCTCGGATAACCCCGATTGGACCACCGGCGCTTATAGCGACAGCGTGGACAAATATTACGCCGGCCTGCCGGGGTTGAGGTAAAGTAAAGAAAGCATCTCCTTCAGAGCTTGTGGAGATTCATCGTGAATTAATGATGGCTGCTGTTAGCGGCCTATGGCCTGGCTTTGGGTGCCCCTTTTGCGCCCTGGCCATGCCGGTGGACTTTCACGGCAGTGGCATCAACCATATCGTATTCCATGTCAGGATTATCCAAGACGGCTTCGAAAACTCGTTGAAAAACGTTCCATGAAAAGCGTGAATCACAAACGAAGTGACCAGGGGAATCCCTAAATCTCAACAAGCCCTGGAAAAAAGCAGCGCTTGCTTCCTTCGCCTAATGCCCCGCATTTGCTCCAGAGAAGTCCGGGGCCAGGCCGGAGGCGGCGAGTTGGCCGGCGAGGGCGGATTTCAGGCGGGAGAGGCCGGCTTCGGAGGTGGATTCGGCGCGGGCGACCAGGACGGCCTGGGTATTGGAGGCGCGCAGCAGCCACCAGCCGTCGGCGGTGTTGACGCGCACGCCGTCGGTATCCGAGACTTTGTCGCCGGCGGCTTTGAGACGGTCCGCGACTTCCTTGACGACCTCGAATTTGCGCTCTTCGTCGCAATCGAAGCGCAGTTCCGGGGTATTCACCACATGCGGCAGGCTTGAGCGGAATTCACCCACGGTTTGCGGGCTGCGGGCGACGATGCCGAGCAGGCGGACGGCGGCGTAGAGGGCGTCGTCGAAGCCGTACCATTTATCATTGAAGAAGATATGGCCGGACATTTCACCGGCCAGCGGGGAGTTCAGTTCGGCCATTTTGGATTTGATGAGGGAGTGGCCGGTTTTCCACATCAGCGGCGTGCCGCCAGCTTTGACGACTTCGTCGAACAGCACCTGGCTGGCTTTGACATCGGCGATGATGGTGGCTTGGGGGTGGGATTTGAGGACGTCGCGCGCCATCAGGATGAGGAACTGGTCGCCGAACAGGATTTCGCCGGTGTCGTCGACGATGCCGATGCGGTCGGCGTCACCGTCGAAGGCGATGCCGATGTCGGCACCTTGTTTTTTCACAGCCGCGATGAGCTGTTCGAGGTTTTTCGGCACGGTCGGGTCCGGGTGATGTGCCGGGAAGCGGCCGTCGATTTCGCCGTTCAGGACGGTGTGTTTGCCGGGGAGTTTTTTGAGGAGCTCCTGCAGCACGTCTCCGGCGGCACCGTTGCCGTTATCCCAGACGATGGTGAGCGGGGTGTCGCCGCCATCGTAATCCTGCAAAAGCCTGGTGATGTAGGCTTCGGTGACGTCTTTTTTGGTCACACTACCTTTGGCTTCCGGCACCACGTCACCGGCGGCGGAGCGTTTGCCGAGGTCCAGAATAGCGGCGCCGAAGAAAGGCTTCTTGCCGAGCATCATTTTGAAGCCGTTATAGTTGGACGGGTTGTGGCTGCCAGTGACCATCATGGCACCATCCGTGTGCTCCGTGAAGGCGGCGAAATACAGCATGGGGGTGGGGCCGCAGCCGACCGAAATGACGTCCATGCCACTGGCGACAAGGCCCTCGATGAGCTTGCCTTCCAGCAAAGGCGAATGCAGGCGGCCGTCGCGGCCGACGGCGACGCGCTTGCCGCCGTTACCGGCGACGATGGAGCCGAAGGTGCGGCCGATGGCGTAAGCATCGGCCTCCAGCAGGGTTTCACCGACGATGCCGCGGATGTCGTATTCGCGCAGCGAGCTGGGATTGAATGTATGGGAAAAGCTCATCGGGATCTCACGCGTTGACGTATAGTTTAAGGAATTCGCGGACGGCCGGGCCGAGATCCGGGCGGGCCAGGGCGAAGGCGATCTGGGCTTCGAGGAAGCCGATTTTGTCGCCGCAATCGAAGCGGCGGCCTTCGAATTTCAGGCCATGGAAGGGCGCGCGGCCGATCATTTTGGACATCGCATCCGTAAGCTGGACCTCGTTGCCGGCGCCGCGTTCCATTTGCGCCAGGAAGGTGACGACCTCCGGCAGCAAAACGTAGCGGCCGATGATGGAGAGGTTTGAGGGCGCGTCCTTGGGGGCGGGTTTTTCCACTAGACCCTCCACGGCGACGCGGTTGCCGGTGGCCTCGCCGATTTTCAATATGCCGTAGCGGTTGGTCTGCTCATGGGGTACTTCGGAGACCGCGACCACGTTGCCGCCGGTTTCATGATACACATCGGCGAGCTGCTGCAAACAGGGGGTCTGGCTGAGCACCAGATCGTCCGGCAGCAGGATGGCAAAAGCGTCGTCGCCGATAAAGGCACGGGCGCACCAGATGGCATGGCCGAGACCGAGCGGCACCTGTTGACGCACGGTGGTGATGGAGCCGGGGGGCATGGCTTCCTCGCGCAGCAGGGCCAGAGCCTCGCGCTTGCCGCGTTCGGCAAGGGTGGCTTCCAGTTCGAAGGCGATGTCGAAATGGTCGATGAGGGCGGTTTTGCCGCGGCCGGTGACCATGCAGAACTGCTCGATGCCGGCGGCGCGTGCTTCGTCCACCGCATATTGGATCAAAGGTTTATCCACCACCGGTAGCATTTCCTTTGGCATTGCCTTGGTGGCCGGAAGAAATCTTGTGCCCAGACCGGCAACCGGCAATACAGCCTTACGCAATGGTTTTACCAAACAAGCCTCCTAGCAAACGCGGATAAACAGCTGTTGCGGCGATGCTGCAGCAATAAAACATGAGTGCCATGCCGGGATTAGCACGGCAAGCGTGCATTGCAGTGCGGCGGGTTATATTTGGGGGACAATGGTGGGCGGGAGGCTAAGATTAAGGCCAAGGGGCTCTGCCCCTTGAAAACCCCGCTAAAGGCTCGCCTTTAGAATCTATTTTTTAGATGAATCAATTCTTGCATCGCGTAGCGATGCTAAAATTAATGCGCTGCGCGCGCAGGAAGAAGTTTGCGTACATCATTAATTAACGAGGGTGCAGGGAAATCATTTCCCTGCTGGGGGTTGCAGGGGGCAAAGCCCCCTGCCCTTGTTATGCGCTGAGGGCCGCCGGTTCGGCGCGGGTGCGTTTGACCAGTAGTTTGTTCAGCGCGTGGATATAGGCGCGGGCCGCGGCGACGATGGTGTCGGTGTCGGCACCTTGGCCATCTACGGATTTGCCGGATTCCTCGAGGCGGACGGTGCAGCGGGCCTGGGCGTCCGTGCCTTCCGTTACGGCGCCGACGGAGAACAGGCGGAGTGTGGCCTGGTGCGGGAAAATGGTTTGGATGGCGTTGAAGGTGGCGTCGACCGGGCCGTCGCCGGTGGCTTCGGCGGTTTGGGTGGTGCCGTCGATTTCCAGTTCCAGGATGGCGCGGGATTTGGCTTTGGAGCCGGCCCAGAGTTCCAGTGAGATGAATTTGATGTGCTGGTGATCGCGCATCACTTCGTCGTCGACGAGGGCGATCAGGTCTTCGTCATAGACGATTTTCTTGCGGTCGGCGAGGTCTTTGAAGCGGCGGAAGGCGTCGTTCAACTGATTGTCGCCGATGCCGGCATAATCGAGACTGTTCAGCTTGTCGCGGAAGGCGGCGCGGCCGGAGTGTTTGCCCATGACCAGCGAGTTTTTTTGCAGGCCGACGGATTCCGGGGTCATGATTTCATAGGTCGCGGCGTTTTTCAAAACACCATCCTGATGGATGCCGGATTCATGGGCGAAGGCGTTGCGGCCGACGATGGCCTTGTTGGGCTGCACGTCGAAGCCGGTGATGGTGGCGAGCAGTTTGGAGCTGCGCATGATGGATTCGGTGACGATGTTGTTTTTGTAGGGGTGGGAGTCCGGGCGGGTGCGGATGGCCATGACGACTTCTTCCAGTGCGGCGTTGCCGGCGCGCTCACCGATGCCGTTGATGGTGCATTCGATCTGGCGTGCCCCGGCGCGTACCGCGGCCAGGGTGTTGGCGACCGCGAGGCCGAGATCATTATGGCAATGGGTGGAAAAAATCACATCCGCGGCACCGGGCACGCGCTGGCGCAGCATGGTGAAAATGCGCTCGATATCTTCAGGGACGGCGTAGCCCACGGTATCCGGGATGTTGATGGTGGTCGCGCCGGCCTTGATGGCGGCTTCGACGCAGCGGCACAGGAAATCCGGATCGGTGCGGCTGCCGTCCTCGGCGGACCATTCCACATCGTCCGTGTAGTCGCGCGCCAGGGTGACGGAGCTGTGCACGGCGGCCAGCACGGCATCCGGCTCCATGCGCAGCTTGTATTTCATGTGCAGGGCGCTGGTGGAGAGGAAGGTGTGGATGCGGCGGCGTTCGGCGGGGCGGATGGCCTCGCCGGCGCGGCTGATGTCGTCGCGGCCGGAGCGGGCCAGGGCCGTGATGACGGGGCCGCGCACCGCCTCGGCGATGCGGCGGACGGAGTCGAAATCGCCCTGGCTGGCGATCGGGAAGCCGGCTTCCAGCACGTCCACGCCGAGTTCTGCCAGGGTTTCGGCCATGCGCAGCTTTTCGTCGCTGTTCATCGAAAAGCCGGGGGATTGTTCGCCGTCGCGCAAGGTGGTGTCGAAGATGATGACGCGATCAGGGGCGATGGCGCCGAAATTCGGATGGTTTATGGGCATGATGAGGTCTCGCTTGATTTAGCCTGTTATATGCGGATCGGGGTATTCCCCGGAAAGCGCCCCTGAACGGCGCCGGCGCGAACGCGCGGCTTCTACGCCCAGGGGCGGATAAGTCGAAGGAGCCCAGAGCTGCGCAGGGTGCGGACCATCTGACTGAAATAGGGCAAAAGCGGGCGGTAGGCAAGCTGCGGAATATTCAGTACAGGGGTTGCGCTTGAGGAGAGTGTCCGTCATGCCTTTGGATTTGACTGAGTTGTACCGGCGCGTCGAGCGGGTCATACCGCCTGCGGAATGGGCGGCATATGCGCCGGATATCGCGGCGATCCAGACCCTGAAGCGCGAGCGCAATGCGGTGATCCTTGCGCATAATTATCAGACGCCTGAGATATTTCACGGGGTTGCTGATATCGTGGGCGACAGTCTGGCGCTGGCGCGCGAGGCGATGACGGTAAAGGCCGATGTGATCGTGCTGGCGGGGGTGCATTTCATGGCGGAGACGGCGAAGCTGTTGAACCCGGAGAAGATTGTGCTGACGCCGGATTTGCGGGCCGGGTGCTCGCTGGCGGACAGCATTACGGCTGCCGATATCGCTCTGCTGCGCCAGACTTACCCCGGTGTGCCTGTGGTGGCTTATGTGAATACCTCAGCGGCGGTGAAGGCGGCGGCCGATATCTGCTGCACTTCCGGCAATGCCAAACAAGTGGTGGAGAGTTTGGGGGTGCAGCGTGTGATCATGCTGCCCGATGAGTATCTCGCAAAGAATGTGGCGGCGACCACGGCGGTCGAGATCATCAGCTGGGCCGGGCATTGCGAGGTGCATGAGCGGTTTACGCCCCAGGAGATTTTGCAGCTGCGGGAAGACTATCCGGGGATCGTTGTCATTGCTCACCCGGAATGTCCGCCGGCGGTGGTGGCGGTGGCGGATTTTGCCGGATCGACAGCCGGCATGATCGATTATGTGAGCCGCAAGGCGCCGGCGCGGGTGGTGCTGGTGACGGAATGCTCGATGAGCGACAACGTGGCGCGCAGCCATCCGGGAACCGAGTTTATCCGGCCGTGCAATCTGTGCCCGCATATGAAACGGATCACCCTCGGCAACATACGCAGCGCTTTGGAGACGATGACAATTGCGGTCGAGATCGATCCGTTGTTGCAGGGGCCTGCCAGGTTGGCGGTGGAACGCATGCTGGAAGTAAGATGAGTTTACCGTTTGTAATGGTAGAGCAAGCGGTGCGGGCAGCGCTGCTGGAGGATTTCGGGCGGGCCGGGGATATTACCTCCGAGGCGGTGATCCCGGCGGCAGCACAGGCCCAGTGCCGGTTCGTTTCGCGCGAGGCCGGTGTGGTGGCGGGTTTGGATTTTGCCCGCGCGGCGTTCGCGCTGACCGACCGCGAGGTGGCATTCACCGTACTGATGCCCGACGCCAGCCGGATTGCGCCGGGAGATGTGCTGGCGACGGTAAACGGCAGCGCGCGCGCCATATTGGCGGCCGAGCGGGTGGCCTTGAATTTTCTCGGTCCCCTTTCCGGTGTTGCCAGTGCAACCCGCGGTATCGCCGATGCCATCGCGCATACCAAGGCGCGCATCACCTGCACGCGCAAGACCACGCCAGGCTTGCGCTTCGCGCAGAAATACGCGGTGCGCTGCGGCGGCGGGGCCAACCACCGGTTCGGGCTGGATGACGCCATACTCATCAAGGATAATCACATCGCCATCGCCGGCGGTGTGACGCCGGCGCTGCGCGCGGCGAAAGCCAGCGCCGGGCATCTGATAAAAATAGAGATCGAGATCGAAACGATTGAGCAGTTGCACGAAGCCCTGGCCATTGGCGTCGACGCCGTGCTGCTCGACAATATGACGCCACCGCATATGCGGGAGGCAGTGAGACTGATCGGCGGGCGCAGCATCATCGAAGCTTCGGGGCGCATTACCCCCGAGACCGCGCCGGCGATTGCTGAGACGGGCGTTGATCTGCTTTCCGCCGGCTGGCTGACGCATAGTGCGAAAATACTGGATATCGGGCTGGATTTTTAGGCCTTCAGCCGCCAACTTCCGCTTGGCAAAAACCGATTTACACGCCTAGGTTGCCGGAATGAAACGGCTATCCCGGCTGGACGGGCTGCGCGGTGTGCTGGCGAGCTATATCATGCTGGGCCATGCGCTGCCGTTTACCGATGTGCCGGGCTGGCTGGCGCAGCCATTTCACCATGGCGAGGCGGCGGTGGATTTGTTTTTTGCGTTGAGCGGTCTGGTGATCGTCAATTCGCTCGCGCATTTCGAGTACCGGTTCTGGCGGTTTTTTACCAGCCGGGCGTGGCGGCTGCTACCGGTGTATTTTACGGTACTGACGCTGGCAGTGGGGCTGATCGCGCTCGGCTCGCCGATCCCGGCAATGCAATGGGTGCATGCTGGTTCGATGGCCGGGCAGTTCTGGGCGGTCCGGCTGCCAGCAGGGTGGGGGTATCATTTGGCAGCGCACGTGCTGCTGGTGCATGGGCTGCTGCCGCAAGGGGTGCTGGCCTATGCCTGGGTGACGCTGCTGGGGCCGGCCTGGTCGCTTTCCACCGAATGGCAGTTTTATATCGTGATGGCGCTGGCGATGGGGCGCTGGCGCAACCTTGCCGGTTTCACCTGGGCCATGCTGGCGCTGGCGCTGGCATGGCGGCTGGCGGCCCCGCAACTGCCGCCATACTGGCAATTCAGCCGGGCGTTCCTGCCGGATGCGGCAGGGTATTTTGCGCTCGGGCTGGCCTCGGCAGTGTGGCTGCGGGAGGGCAAGGTATTACCGTTGGTTTGCGGTGTTTTTCTGGTGACGTTGCTGGGACTGTTCAGCTTTGCCGCCAGCCGGGCGCTGATACCCTTGGGATGGGTGGTGGTGGTGATGGCGCAGCGGCACTCAGGCATGCCCTGGCTGCCGCGGTTGCTGGATAGCCGCATGGCGCAATATCTGGCGCGCATTTCCTACCCGCTCTACCTGCTGAACGAGCCGGTGCAGCGCGGCATGGCCATGCTGATCGCGCCTTTGACGCATGGCAATGCACCGGCGTTTACCTGGCTGTGGCTGCCGCTGGCGCTGACAGCGCCCATCGCGGCGGCGCATGTGCTGCATAAATTTGTGGAAAAGCCGCTCATGAAAGGCCAGATCACGGGTTTCAGGAGGGCGCGCCATGACAACAAAACTGAACATCCCGGAGCATTGGAGCCTGAACGCGGATGAAACCGCAATCCACCGCAGTTTCAAATTCAAGAGTTTTCTCGAAGCGTTTTCCTTCATGACACATGTGGCGCTGCTGGCAGAAAAACAGGATCACCATCCGGACTGGTTCAACAGCTATAATAAAGTGGAGATTACTCTGAGCAGCCACGATGCCGGCGGGCTCACGGTGCGTGATGTCAAGCTCGCTGAAGCGATCAATCTTGTATGAAGAAAGCAGCAGCAGCTTTTTTGAAAAAAAGCTGCGCAAAAAACTTTTGTGAGTCTGGGCCTGTGGCGCGATGATGATAACGCCTCAAGCCCATAGTAAAATTTATGCCGGGCCTGGGGCGTTTGGTTGACTACGCCACAGATCCAAACTCACAAAAGTTTTTTGCTGCTTTTTTTCAAAAAAGCAGTACTTGCTTTCCAGAGCTTTCATCCGATGCTTTAATTACCGACATCGATTTCGGCGCGGCGGCTTTCTTGTGCGCTGCCGGCAAAGCCGGTGGTGCCGGTGGAGGATTGCTGGATGCGCGCCAGCGGCACGCCATCCTGCACCAGTTGATCGGACACCACCTGCGCCCGCAGCTTGGCTAGCTGCGCCCCAGCAGCCGGCGTGCCGGCCGGATCCGCATAGCCGACCACCATTACCGGCGCGGACGGCGTGTTTTTTGCGACTTCCGCCGCTATCGCAATCGACGTTATCGCAGAGTCATCAAGCCGCGCCGACCAGCTTTTGAAAAACACCAAGGTCTTTGGCGCCGGCGGTGGTGGCGGGGACATGAAACTGGCGCAGCCGGTAAGTGAGGCAAAGGCAAGCAGCAAAATTGATCGACGCAAAATGGTCACCTTTAATAAGTTAAGTAAGAAAGCACTGCTTTTTTGAAAAAAAAGCAGCAAAAAACTTTTGCCCTGCTGGGCCATGGGCCGTTTGGCGGACCACGCCCATGACCCAGACTCATAAAGTTTTTTTGCTTCTTTTTGTTCACAAAAAGAAGTGCTTAAGAGTGAAATTTTACGAGCTTTCCTGAAGGCTCACCCAGCACTTCATCGTTTTGCATCACGATCCGGCCGCGGATGATGGTGGCGCGGGGCCAGCCGGTGATTGTTGTGCCGTCGAACGGGGTCCAGCCGCAGGGTGAGGCGATCCAGTCGTTGGTGATGGTGCGGCGGGCTTTAAGGTCGACGATGGTGAGATCGGCGTCGTAGCCGGCAGCGATGCGGCCTTTGGCGACCGCACCGTAGATGCGGGCGGGGCCGGCGGACATCAGGTCCGCGAGGCGGGGGAGCGAGAGTTTTTGCTGGTGCAGCTGGTCCAGCATCATCGGCAGCAGGGTTTGCACGCCGGTGAGACCGGCGGCGCAGTTCGGCCAGGGTTGTTCCTTGGCAGTGCGGCTGTGCGGGGCGTGGTCGGAGCCGATGGTGTCGACGGTGCCGTCGTTGATGGCGGCCCAGGCGGCCTGGGTGTGGCGGCCGTCGCGCAGCGGCGGGTTCATCACGGCGTAGGGGCCGAGGCGTTCGTAAACTTCGGGGGCGGATTGTACCAGGTGGTTGAGCAGGATTTCGACGCTGGCGAGGTCGCGGTGGTTTTTGAGGTAGGCCAGTTCCTCGGCGGTGGAGACGTGCAGGATGTGGGCCGGGCGGCGGGTTTTGCGGGCCAGCGCCATGATGCGGCGGGTACCGAGGAAGGCGCATTCGACATCGCGCCAGACGGCATGGGTGGCGTAGGGCTGGCCGGTGGTGAACATCGGCTTGCGCTCCTGCAGGCGGTATTCGTCCTCCGAATGGAAGGCGATGCGGCGGCGGCCTGAACGCATGACCGCCTCGATGCTGGCGTCGTCCTCGACCAGGAGGTTGCCAGTGGAGGAGCCGGCGAAAACTTTGATGGCGCAGATGCCGTCGAAGGCTTCCAGCAGGCCGAGGATTTCAGCGTTGTGTTTGGTAGCGCCGACATACAGGCCGATGTCGCACCAGGCGTGGCCGGGGACGTAGGCGCGTTTGGCGTTCAGCGTGGCCTCGTCGGTGGCGGCGGGGGTGGTGTTGGGCATGTCGAACACCGTGGTCACGCCGCCGAGGATGGCGGCTCTGGTGCCGGTGAGCATGTCCTCGACGCCGGGGATGCCGCCCTGGCCGCCGTCCCGCAGGTGAACATGGGGGTCGATGATGCCGGGCAGAATGTGCAGGCCGGCGGCGTTGAAGGTTTCGGTGGCGGTGCCGGCGGGGGTGAGGGACATGATGCGGCCGTTGGCGATACCGATATCGGTTTCGGCCAGGCCCCAGGGCAGGACCACGGTGCCGTTGCGCAAAATCAGGTCGTAATGTTCGGTCATCGATGCTCCGCGAGGGTTGAGAAGACGTCGCCGGCGGGGGGCAGGTTCAAGATATGACGATGGTGCCAGAGTGCGAGAAATAATAGCACCCAGGCGGCGAAACCGGCAGATTTTTCGCGGGCGCGCAGAAACAGCGCTTTAACGGCGGTCGGATCGGCCAGCTCGGCGATGAGGGGGGAGGCTGCGACCAACGGGCCGAGGCGCGCGCCCTGCCCGGCGATCCAGGCGCCGATGGGGACGTCGAAGCCTTGTTTGGCAGCGAAGGGGCGGGCTTCGGGGAGGTGTTGGTGGAGCCAGCGGCGTAGCAGGTATTTGCCCTGGCCGTTGCGGATGAGGAATTTGTCCGGCAACGAGAAGGCGAAACTGGCGATGGCGGGGTCGACGAACGGGGTACGGCCTTCCACACCATGGGCCATCAGGCAACGGTCCAGTTTCAGCAACAGGTCGTTGGGCAGCCAGTCCTCGATGTCCAGCAGCTGGGCGCGTTTGAGGGCGGATTTATGGGTGATGCGGGTTTCCGCGGCTGCAAGACCGGTGCGCCAGCTGGCCGGAGATGGGCGCAGGATGTTCAGGCCCTCGAAAATGCCGCGGCGGCGCATTTGGCGGGCGAAGGGAAACGGGCGGGCGGCGGCGCGGTAGCGGCCATAGCCGGCAAACAACTCGTCGCCGCCCTCGCCGGAGAGGATGACTTTGACCTCCTGGCGGGCGCGCTGGGCCAGGAACCAGGTGGGGATGATGGCGTAGTCGGCGGCCGGGTCGTCCATGGCGGCGGCGATTTCCGGCAGATGCGTCCAGACCATCGCCTCGGTGATGGTGACGCGTTCATGCGCTGCCCCCACGGCGGCAGCGGTGGCGGCGGCGGCTTCGCGTTCGTCAGCCACACCGGGGATATCGAAGCCCGCGGTGTACGCGCGAACCGGATTTGGGTTGAGGCGGGCCATCATGGCGAGGATGGCCGCGCTGTCGATACCGCCGGAGAGAAACATGCCGTAGGGCACATCCGCGCGCTGGTGCAGCTCGACGGTGTTTTGCAAAATCCGGTCGAGGGCGGCCAGGGCAGTGATTTCGTCTTCAGGGGCGGCAGCGGGCGAGATGGCGGGCTGGTTTGTGATGCGCGCAGGTTTGCCATTGTGCAGAGTGATGGTCTGGCCGGGCAGGATGCGGTTGATGCCGGTGAAGATGGTGGGGCTGCCGGTGGTGAATTGCAGGTTCAGCAATTCGTTGCATTTTATGGTGTTGATGGCGCGGGGGATGAGGCCGCTGGCGAGCAGGGCCTGCGGTTCCGAGGCGAACAGCGTGCCGGCGGCGGTCTCCGCGATGTATAGCGGCTTGATGCCGAAGGGGTCGCGCGAGAGTGTGAGGGTCGCGGTGGCGGCATCATGAATGGCGATGGCGTACATGCCGCGCAAAGACTGCGTGTAGGTCTGCGGGTTGGCCGCGAACAGATGCAGCGGCGGCTCGCAATCGCTGCCGGTGGTGAAGGGTTGCGCCGGCATCGCCGCACGCAGTTCGCGGTAGTTGTAGATTTCGCCGTTGGCGATAAGAGCGCGTTGGCCGGCGAACAAAGGCTGATCGCCGGTGGCGAGGTCGATGATGGCAAGGCGGGTGTGGGCTAACGCGGCGTTACCTGAAATGTAAGTGCCGCTGCCGTCCGGGCCGCGATGCGCCAGAGCGGCGGCCATGGCAGCGAGGATGGCAGGGTCCGGCGTCTGGCCCGGGCGCAGCAGCATACCGGCGATGCCGCACATTACGGGCGCACCTGGTGCAGCAGGGTGTGCCAGGCGGCGAGCACGGTGGTTTTGGA
The DNA here is from genome assembly GCA_965231175.1 of Acetobacteraceae bacterium. Classification (GTDB taxonomy): domain Bacteria; phylum Pseudomonadota; class Alphaproteobacteria; order Acetobacterales; family Acetobacteraceae; genus Acidocella. Next base: position 68,094 of record CBDDMJ010000004.1, read on the forward strand.
GAATTCCGTTTCGAAACGTTTACGGCCGGCAGCGGCGCGTGCAGCAGCCTGCACCGGATGCGCCAGCAGGCTGGTGATGGCGGCGGCGAGTGCCGGGGCGTCATCGATCGGCACCAGCATACCGTCATTGCCGTCGCGGATGATTTCGGCGGGGCCTTCGGCTTTCGCGGCAATGACCGGCGTGGTGCCCGAAAACGCTTCCAGCACCATGTTGCCTAGGGGTTCATGCCGGGACGAAGAGATGAAGATGTCAGCGGCCTTCAACAGCGCGCCGGAATCGTTACGCCATCCCAGAAGTTTGACGCGGTGTGCGAGGTTGTGGTGCTCGATCAGTCTTTGCAGAGCCGCGCGTTCAGGCCCCTCCCCGGCGATGATGCAATGGATGTCCGGCAGCAGCGCCATGGTTTCGATCAGCGTATCGAAACCTTTCACCTTGTGCAGACGGCCTAGGGCAAGCAGCAGGTTGGCGTGTGCAGGCACGCCCAGAGTGGCGCGCGAGACCGGTGCGGTATCCGCATAATCATCGACAAAATTCGGCAGATAATGCACGCGCTCGCGCGGCCAGCCTTGATCGACGATCCAACGCACGATAGCGCGCGTGTTTCCCACAAGATGCTGGCAGGACCGGAAATATTTCAAATTATAATAGCCGCCGAGACGGCCGATCAACGTCCAGTCGCCGCGCGGCGCGTGATAGGCAGCACGGCTCATCCAGGCGATGGCGACATCGGCTTTGAAAGTTTCGAGAGTTTTACGCAAACGCGGTTTGGTTAGAATATCAAACGGACCGCCGAAGCGGAATTGAACCGGGTTGAGACCCGCCTGCAGCATCATGTCATGGCGCCGGGGATCGGTACGGATGACCGGCAGTATTTCATCGCCGGCGGCAGCAAGAGCGAGCGTCATTCTTTCATAAAACAACTCAGCCCCGCCATTCGGCGCGCCAGCCATGATCTGGGCAATTTTCATGTGAGAAAGCACTTCTTTTTGTGAACAAAAAGAAGCAAAAAAACTTTTTGAATCCGGGCCATAGGCGTGGTCAACAAAACGCCACAGGCCCAGCATAAAATTTATGCTGGTTCATGGGCGTTGTCGGTTTCACGTCCATGAACCCAGGGATCAAAAGTTTTTTGCTACTTTTTTTCAAAAAAGTAGCGCTTCCTTATTTCCCTTTAAGCCGCCTTGGCCATGCCGCGCAGTACGTAGTGCAGGATGCCGCCGTGCTGGTAGTAGTTGACTTCGTCGAGAGTATCGACGCGGCAGAACACGTCCACGGTGTCGGTGGTGCCGTTGGCGCGGTGGATGGCGAGAGCCAGGTCCATGCGCGGGGTGAGGTTGTCCAGGCCCAGTATGTCGATGATTTCATCGCCTTTGAGGCCAAGGGTTTTGCGGTCCATGCCCTCTTTGAAGGTGAGCGGCAGGATGCCCATGCCGACCAGGTTGGAGCGGTGGATGCGCTCGAAGCTTTCGGTAATGACGGCTTTGACGCCGAGCAGCATGGTGCCTTTAGCCGCCCAGTCGCGCGACGAGCCGGTGCCGTATTCCTTGCCGCCGAAGACGACCAGCGGGATGCCTTCATGCTTGTAGCGCTCTGCGGCGTCGTAGATGGCGAGTTCATCACCGGAGGGGTAATGCCGGGTCATGCCGCCTTCGACGCCGTTCAGCATTTCGTTCTTGATGCGGATATTGGCGAAGGTGCCGCGCACCATGACGTCGTCATTGCCGCGCCGCGCGCCATAGGAGTTGAAGTCTTTTTGCAGGACCTGATGCTGGCTGAGGTATTCGCCGGCGGGGGAGGATTTTTTGATGTTGCCGGCGGGCGAGATGTGATCAGTGGTGATGGAATCGCCGAAGATGCCGAGGATGCGGGCGCCGATGATGTCCGATTTTTTGCTGGGTTCCATGGTGATGCCGTCAAAATACGGCGGGTTTTTCACGTAAGTGGAGCCGGCGGGCCAGTTATAGGTATCGGTGCCGCCGGTGACTTCGATGTCCTGCCAGAGTTTCGGGCCTTTGAAGACATCGCCGTAGCGGTCCAGAAACATCTCACGGGACAATACGGTTTTGGTCACCGCGGCGATTTCGGCGTTGGTCGGCCAGAGGTCTTTCAAGTAGACGTCCTTACCGTCTTTGGAGGTGCCAATGACGGCGGTGGTGATGTCTTCGTTCATGGTGCCGAGCAAAGCGTAGGCCACCACCAAAGGCGGGCTGGCGAGATAATTGGCGCGCACGTTGGGGTGGACGCGGCCTTCGAAATTGCGGTTGCCGGAAAGTACCGAAACGGCGACCAGCTTGCTGGTCTCGATGGCGTCCACGATGGCGTCTTCCAGCGGGCCGGAATTGCCGATGCAGGTGGTGCAGCCGTAGCCGACGGTCTGGAAACCGAGGGCGTCGAGGTCCGCGGAGAGGTTGGATTTATCGAGATATTCGGTGACCACCTGGCTGCCGGGGGCGAGCGAGGTTTTGACCCAGGGTTTCGGTGTCAGGCCAAGGGCGCGGGCTTTGCGCGCGACCAGACCGGCGGCGATGAGAACCGAAGGGTTGGAGGTGTTGGTGCAGGAGGTGATGGCGGCGATGACGACGTCGCCATGGGTGATTTCATAATTGGTACCGGCGACCTTGGCCTTGGTGTTCACATCGTTGGCGGGTACGCCGAGGTTTTTGGTGAGTTCCCCGCGGAATGCCGTCGAGGCATCTTTCAGCAGCACGCGGTCCTGCGGGCGTTTCGGGCCGGCCAGCGAGGGTTGCACGCTGCCGAGGTCGAGTTCCAGCGTATCGGTGAATTTTGGGTCGGTATCCGTGCGCCACAGGCCTTGCGCCTTGGCATAGGCTTCGACCAGCTTGATGCGGTGTTCGTCACGGCCGGAGAGGTGCAGATAATCCAGAGTGATCTGATCGACCGGGAAGAAGCCGCAGGTGGCGCCGTATTCCGGGGCCATGTTGGCGATGGTGGCGCGGTCCGCCAGAGCCAGCTGGTCCAGCCCGCTGCCGTAGAATTCAACGAATTTACCGACCACGCTTTTTTTGCGCAGCATTTGCGTGACGGTCAGCACGAGGTCGGTGGCGGTGGCACCTTCGGGGAGTTTGCCGGTGAGTTTGAAGCCGATGACGTCCGGAATCAGCATGGCGATCGGCTGGCCGAGCATGGCGGCCTCCGCCTCGATGCCGCCGACGCCCCAGCCGAGCACGGCCATGCCGTTGACCATGGTGGTGTGGCTGTCGGTGCCGTACAACGTATCCGGATAGGCGTAGGTGCCGCCTTCGCCTTCCGAGGTCCAGACCGCCTGCGCCAGATATTCGAGATTGACCTGGTGACAGATGCCGGTGCCGGGGGGAACGACGCGGAAATTATCGAAGGCTTCCTGGCCCCAGCGCAGAAATTTGTAGCGCTCGCCGTTGCGCTCGAATTCGATGTCGACGTTCTTTTCGAGCGAATCGGCGGTGCCGGAGACATCGACCATGACGGAATGGTCGATGACGAGGTCGACCGGGATCAGCGGGTTCACTTTTTCCGGCTTACCGCCGAGCTGGGTGATGCCGTCGCGCATGGCGGCGAGGTCCACCACGCCGGGAACACCGGTGAAATCCTGCATCAGAATGCGGGCGGGTTTGAAGGGCACTTCCTTGAAGGAGGTGGCGCGTTCCAGCCATTGCACGATGGCCTTGGCATCGTCGACCTTGTAGCTGACGCCATTCTCGAAGCGCAGGACGTTTTCCAACAGAACCTTCAGGGTGCGCGGCAGGAGTGAGAGGTCGCCCAGCGCGTCGGCGGCTTCGGCGAGGGAGAAGTATTTGTAATCCTTGCCTTCGACGGTGAGGGTTTTGAGGGTTTTCAGCGTGTCGTGGCCCGTCGTCGTCATCGAAATATCCTTCTTTATGCCGCTTGTGCTTTGCAGCAGGTTAAACCATAGCCAGCCCGGCACGTCCATTCACGCGGCCATTATTAGCGGGAGGTTTTTCACGTTCGAGGGTGACAAACTGGCAGCATTCCGCGGCGACAGGCTGGTGTTTCAGGGGCTTGGATTTGCCCTAGCGCCAGGTGGCGCGCTGCTGCTGCGGGGTGAGAATGGCGCGGGGAAATCCTCCTTGCTGCGGGTTTTGGCGGGGCTGACGCCGCTGGCGGCCGGGCGGCTAACCTGGGACGGTGCGGATGCGCTGGAGGATTTGACAGCGCATGCCCAGCGTATCGGCTGGCTCGGGCATCTGGATGCGGTGAAGCCGGGGCTGACAGTGTGGGAAAATACGCCGTCCCTGCCCGCTTTGGCGGCGCTGGACCTCGCTGGCTATGCCGAACTGCCGGCGCGGCTGCTCTCTGCCGGCCAGAAACGGCGCCTAGCGCTGGCGCGTGTGGTGGCGGGCGCGGCACCTTTATGGCTGCTGGACGAGCCGGGAACAGGGCTGGATACAGCGTCCCTGGAGCGGTTGGCGGCGGTGCTGGCAGCGCAGCGGGCCAGCGGAGGCATGGTGGTAGCCAGCACGCATACCGCGCTCGCGCTACCGGGAGCGGAGACGCTTTACTTATGAAGCGATTGATTTTGCGGGAGTTGCGGCTGGCCTGGCGGCATGCCGCGGATACCGGGGCGGGGCTGCTGTTCTTTATCATCGCGGCGACGCTGTTTCCGTTCGCGCTGGGGCCGGATGCGGTGACGCTCAGCCATGTCGCGGCGGGAATTATCTGGGTGTGCGCGCTGTTGGCAGCCCTGCTGCCGCTGGACCGGCTGTTCGGTGCGGATTTCGAGGATGGCTCCCTGGATTTGCTGCTGCTGTCCGGACTGCCGGTGGCGGCAGTAGCGTTTGCCAAGGCGGTAACGCATTGGCTGACCACGGGGTTGCCGCTGCTGGTGATCGCGGTTCCGCTGGGGGTGATGTTGCGGCTGCCGGCGATGGATTTGCCGTTGTTGCTGTTAAGCCTGGTGCTGGGAACGGTGCTGCTGTCTTTGCTCGGCACCATGGCGGCCAGCATCACGCTCGGGGCGCGGCGCAGCGCGGTGCTGATGCCGCTGATCACCCTGCCGCTGATGATCCCGGCGCTGATTTTCGGCACCGCGGCCGCGACCTCACCGCACCCGAAGCCGGCGCTGCTGATGCTGGCGGCGTTGACGATGGCGGCGTTGCCGTTATGTCCGATCGCCACGGCGGCAGCTCTGAAGGCGGCAGCGGAGTAAAAAAGCACTTCTTTTTTTGAAAAAAAGAAGCAAAAAACTTTTGCCATGCTGGGGCATGGGCGTTGGCGATGACAACGCCAAGGAACCAGAATAAAATTTATGCTGGGCCAGGGGCGCTTAGCAGACCTAGCCTCAGGCCCAGACTCATAAAGTTTTTTTGCTTCTTTTTGTTCACAAAAAGAAGTACTTACTTACTTTCTTTCACACCGGCAGGTTACGTTCGCGGGCCCAGGCCATCAGGGGGTCACGCAGTGAGCCGCCGGCAGCGGCGGCGCGGCGGAGTTCGCGCAGCACGGGGCGGAGGTGGTCGAGGTTGGCTTCGAGCAGCAAGGCTTTAACGGGCAGGATGGCGTTGCCGGACATCGACAGGGTGTTGACGCCGATGGCGGCGAAGGCCAGGGCGTCGAGCGGGCGGCTGGCGGCTTCACCGCAGATGGAGAGTGGGACCTGGGCTTGTGTGCAGGCGGCGACCAGGCGTTCCAGCAGGTCGAGCACGGGTGCCGAGAGGGTGTCGTAACGGTCCGAAAGTTCGGGGGTGCCGCGGTCGGCGGCGAACAGGAACTGCATGAGGTCGTTGGTGCCGACCGAGATGAAATCTGCCTCTGCCAGCAGGCCGGGAAGCTGGAACAGCAAGGAGGGGATTTCCAGCATGGCACCGGCTTCCAGCCGTTCCGGGGCGGGGCGGATGCGGGCGGCTTCGGCATCCAGCAGGTCGCGGGCGGCGCGGAATTCCCCCACCGTGGCGACCATCGGGAACATGATGGCGAGCGGGCGGCCTTGCGCGCCGAGCAGCAGAGCGCGCAGCTGGCGGCGCAGGATGGCGGGGCGGTCCAGGCCGACGCGCAAGCTGCGCCAACCCATGGCGGGGTTTTCCTCGCCGCTGCCGGTCTCGCCGGGGAGCAGCTTGTCGGCGCCGAGATCCAGGGTGCGGAACTGCACGCGGCGGTCGCCGGCGCGGTCCAGCACGCGGGCGTATTCCGCCGCCTGGCCCGCAACATCCGGGATACCGCCTGCAGCCAATGCTGCAATTTCAGTGCGGTATAGACCGATACCATCAGCACCGGTGCGCTCTAATTGGTCCAGCTCCAGGGCCAGACCGACGTTGAGCATTAATGAGATGGTGGTGCCGTCTTGGGTGATGGCGGGCCGGGCGCGGTATTCCGCCAGCACCGCGGCGCGCACCAGCCGGGCCGCGAGTGCCCGTTCATAGACCGTGATGACATCCGGCTCCGGGCGCAGGATCAACGTGCCGCCCTCGGCGTCCAGCAGCGCATCGTCCAGGGCATGGGCGGCGTCAACGGCGCCACGGTCCACCGCCAGCGCCGGTATGCCGAGGGCGCGGGCCAGGATGGCGGCATGGCCGGAGGCGCTGGCCTCCTCGATGGCGATGCCGGCGATGCCGCGGGCGTGCCAGTCCAGCAGATCGGCGGGGCCGAGGCGGCGCACCAGCAGCAGATAGCCATCGGCGCGCTCCGGCTTGGGCGCGGCACCGCCGAGGGCGACCATCAGCCGGCCGATCATGTCCTCGATATCGGCGAGGCGTTCGCGCAGGTACGGGTCGGCGATGCGGCGCATGCGCTCGCGCAGGTCGCGCGCCACCTTGTCGACGGCGGTCTCGGCGGTCAGGCCGTCATTGATGGCGTCGCGCACACGGGCCAGCCAGCCGGAGCTTTGCGCCACCATGCGGTAGGCATCCAACACGTCGCGCGGCACCGCGCCGCCGGGCAGCGAGGCGGCGATCAGCCCGTCCAGATTGTTGTTGGCCTCCTCAACGGCCAGGTCCAGGCGCTTCAACTCGGCTACGGGGTCGTCAGTGAGCAGGCGGGCGATCGGCGGGGCGGCGCCGTAGGGCAGGATCGGGCCGCGGGCGATGCCGGCGGACAGCACATGACCGGCGTAGCGGCGCGGCAGGGAGTCGCCCAAGCCCTCTTCCGGCAGGTTGGTCGCACCCGCGCGGGACAGGATTTCCGCCAGCAGCATGGCGATGGTGGCAATGGATTCGACCTCGACGGGGGCGAACAGCCGAGGCTCCTTTTTCTGTACGGCGATGACGCCGAGAATGCGCCCGGCGCGCTTGATCGGCATCGCCAGCATGGAAGCGAATTTTTCCTCGCCGATTTCCGAGCGGTACACGAAGCGCGGGTGGTTTTGTGCATCCGGCAGGTTCAGGGCATCGCCGGAGGAAGCGACGATGCCGATGATGCCTTCCCCCATGCGCAGGCGGACGCGGCCGACGGCGTTAATGTTCAGGCCGTGGGTGGCGGTGAGTTCCAGCACCTCGCCAGCGCGGGCAACGTAGATGGCACTGGCATCGGCCGGCAGCTCCATGGCGATCAGCTGGGCGATATGCGGCAGGCTGGCGGCATCTCCGGCCAGGGCCTGGCGCAACTGGGCGAACAGGCGGCGCGTGTCTCCAAACCGCCGGGTGCGCCGGCGGGCGGTTTTTACCGGGGGTTCAGGCCCGGAGATCGACATCTTGGTGGGCGCGCAGCGCCTCGTTTGCCTCACGCGCGCTCAGCGCGACGATAGCTTCACGCGCGCGCAGCGCCTGGATGGCCTGGGCTTTCAGATCGGCGAGAATGTTGGCGACCGGCTGAATGGCGGTGACCATGCCGACCGACTGGCCGGCCATCACGGAGCCGCCATCGATATCGCCGTCGATCACGGCGCGGCGCAGGGCGCCGGCCCAGAAATGCTCGATGGCGAGCTGGGCGGCGGTTTTGTCAAGCTCGCCGGCAGTGAATTTGCGCAATGTCTCGGCCTGGTGGGCGAGGAATTTCTTGGTGCCCTGGTTCACCAGGCCGCGCACCGGGATGACCGGAAAGCGCTCGTCGAGCTGGATCGAAGGTATGGCGTCGCGGGCATTGGCGCGCAGGAAGGCAGCCTTGAAATTAGGGTGGGCGATGGATTCGGCAGACGCGGCGAAGCGGGTGCCGAGCTGGGCGCCGGACGCCCCCATTTCGAGATAGGACAGGATCGCCTCGCCGCGGCCGAGGCCGCCGGCGACAAACACCGGAACGTCTCGGATATGCGGCAGGATTTCCTGGGCCAGCACGGTCAGCGATACCGGACCGATATGGCCGCCGGCTTCCGAGCCTTCGATGATGAGGGCGTCGGCGCCGGTTTTGACCAGGCGTTTGGCCAGCACCAGCGCCGGGGCGAAGGCGATCAGCCTGGCCCCGCCGTCCTTCACCGCGCGCACGGCGGGGCCAGACGGGATGCCGCCCGCCAGCACGATATGCCCGACCTCGGCACGAAGGCAGACCTGCACCAGCGCGTCGAGCTCGGGGTGCATGGTGATGAGGTTAACACCGAAAGGTTTGGCGGTGAGCGCCTGGGTGGCGGCGATTTCGGCTTCCAGCAAGGCTGGGGTCATGGCGCCACAGGCGATCACGCCGAAGCCGCCGGCATTGGAGATGGCGGCGACCAGATGACGTTCAGAGACCCAGCTCATCGCGCCGCCCATGATGGCATAGGCGCAGCCGAGGAAGGCAGCGCCGCGCGCGTTCAGCTGGTCATAACGGCGTTCCACCATTGTTTTACTTGGCGGTTCCACCGCCGTTGCTTCACTTTGCGGTTCCACCGCTAGTGCTTCACTTGGCATCGAGATCATAGGCGCTATGCAGGGCGCGCACCGCAAGCTCGGTATATTCGGCGGCGATCAGCACGCTGACCTTGATCTCGCTGGTGGAGATGACCTGGATGTTGATGCCACGCTCGGCCAGGGTTTTGAACATGGTGCCGGCGACCCCGGCATGGCTGCGCATGCCGACGCCGACCACCGAGATTTTCGCGACATTGGGGTCGGCGCTGATCTCGGCATAGCCGATGGCGGCACTGGCGGCTTCCAGCACGGCGCGGGCCTGGGCAAGGTCCGCCTTGCCGACGGTGAAGGTCATGTCCGTGGTGCCGTCCTCGGAGACGTTCTGCACGATCATGTCGACATTGATATGGGCATCGGCCATCGGGCCGAAAATCGCGGCGGCGATGCCGGGCTTGTCCGGTACGCGGCGCACGGTGACCTTGGCTTCATCGCGCGAATAGGCGATGCCGGCGACGATTTCCTGTTCCACGATCTCATCCTCATCCACCACCAGAGTGCCTGGTGTCTCGGTAAAACTGGACAGCACCTGCACGCGCACACGTTCCTTCATCGCCAGTTCGACACTGCGCGTTTGCAGCACCTTGGCGCCGACCGAGGCCAGTTCCAGCATCTCTTCATAGGTGATCTTATGCAACTTGCGTGCGGTTGGCACGATGCGCGGGTCGGTGGTGTAGATGCCGTCGACATCGGTATAGATGTCGCATTGATCGGCACGCAGAGCCGCCGCCAGCGCCACCGCCGAAGTGTCCGAGCCGCCGCGGCCGAGAGTGGTGATGCGGTGATCCGGGCCGATGCCCTGGAAACCCGCCATCACCGGCACCTGGCCGGCCTGCATGCGCGCCAGCAAATCCTCAGCTTCAATACTGCCGATGCGGGCCTTGCCGTGCTGGCCGTCGGTAACAACCGCGACCTGCCAGCCCATCCAGGAGCGCGCCTCGATACCGATGGTCTGCAAGGCGATTGCCATCAGCCCGGCAGTGATCTGTTCGCCGGTGGCGAGCACAGTATCGTATTCGCGGGCGTCGAACAGCGGAGTCAGGCTCTGGCACCAGGACACCAGCTGGTTGGTGGTACCGGCCATGGCGGAGACCACCACCGCGACCTGGTGGCCGGCATCGACCTCGCGTTTGACCCACGCCGCAGCGTGGCGGATACGGTCGAGGTCGGCGACCGAGGTGCCGCCGAATTTCATCACGATGCGAGTCATGGGACGGTTGCCGTAACCTTGTGCTGCAAAGACAGGGGCGTCACATACCGAGACGAAAGGGGTTCGGCAATGCAGAGTTCCGTGCTGGCTGAGGAGATTGCCCGGTTCGACGCGCTGGCAGCGCGCTGGTGGGACCCCAAAGGGCCGATGCGCCCGCTGCATATGATGAACCCGGTGCGGGCCGGATGGATTAGCGAGCGCATAACCCGCCGTTACGCAACCGTGCAGGGCATACGCGTGCTGGATGTGGGCTGCGGTGCCGGGCTGCTGGCGGAAGCCCTGGCGCGCGCCGGTGCCGATGTGCTGGGGCTGGATGCCGCCGGCGAGGCGATCGAGGCCGCGGCAGCGCATGCTGCCGGGCAAAATTTAACCCTGGCATACCGCATCGGCGCGCCGGAGGATCTGACAACGGCGGGACAGCGCTTTCAAGTGATCACCGCCCTCGAGATCATCGAGCATGTCGCCGACCCGTTAACGTTTTTGAACACGCTGGCAGGGCTGCTGGAACCGGGCGGGCTGCTGTTTATCTCGACACTGAACCGCACCGGCAAATCCTATCTGGTAGCGAAATTCGGCGCGGAATACGTGCTGCGCCTGCTGCCGGTGGGCACCCACGACTGGCAACGCTTCATCACACCAGGAGAGCTGGGCGGGCTGTGCCGAAGCGCTGGGCTGCGGTTTGCCGATGTGGCGGGGATGAGCTTCGTGCCAGCACGTGGGTTCCAGATTACACGCAATCTCGACATCAATTATATCGCGATGGCGCAAAGCTAGACAGCAATAAGAAAGCGCTTCTTTTTTGAAAAAAAGAAGCAAAAAACTTTTGATCCTGGGGGCATGGGCTGTGGCCGCGACAACGCCCTGGACCCAGCAGAAAATTTTATGCTGGGGCATGGGCGTAGGCGGCGACAAAGCCATTAGCCCACACTCATAAATTTTTTGCAGGGTCAGGGGCGTTGTCCGCTCCACGTCCCATGTCCCTAAGGGCAAAAGTTTTTGCGCAGCTTTTTTTAAAAAGCTGCTGCTTGCTTGCTCGACATCTGCTCATAAAAGCCGCAGTCTTAGGGCTTAACGTTCCAGGTCACGCGTCATGCCGTTGGATTTTACCGACACTCTCCGCCAATGGCGGCATTATTTACATGCGCATCCGGAATTGTCGCGCCAGGAGGCGGGGACGGCGGCTTATGTTTGTGCCGAGCTGGAGAAGCTGGGGGTGGCTTATACATCCGGGGTCGGCGGGCATGGGGTGGTGGCGACGATTGCCAGGGGGTCTTCCAACCGGTCTGTCGGGTTGCGTGCGGATATGGATGCGCTGCCGATCATTGAGGCGACCGGTAAGTCTTATGCGTCCACCAATCCGGGGGTGATGCATGCATGCGGGCATGACGGGCATACGGCGTCGCTGTTGGGGGCGGCGCAATTGCTGGTGGAGGATGGCGGCTGGGCGGGCACGGTGCAGCTGGTGTTTCAGCCGGCTGAGGAGGGTTACGCCGGGGCCGAGGCGATGGTGCGCGACGGGCTGTTCACACGGTTCCCGATGGAGCGGATGTTCGGCTACCATAACTGGCCGGGGCTGGAGACGGGCACCGTGATGCTGCATGACGGGCCGCTGATGGCGGCGGCGGCGCATCTGACGATCACCATACATGGCAAGGCCGGGCACGCGGCGATGCCGCATCAGGCGGTGGACCCGGTGCAGGGGGCGGCACAGATGATTACCGCGCTCAATACAATTGTGGCGCGCAATACCGATCCATTGCAGGCGGCGGTGGTCTCCATCTGTACGATGCAGGCCGGGATCGCGCAGAACCAGATCCCGGACAGCGCGGTGCTTGGCGGCACCTTCCGGGCGCTGACGCCGGCGATGATGGCGTTTATCGAAGACCGTATCCACCAGGTGGTGGCGGGGGTGGCGGCGGCTTTGGGGCTGACGGCGGAGGTGGCGGTCGGCTCCCGGCTGGCGCCGACCATCAACAATTCCGCCGAGGCGGCGCTGGGGGCAAAAGTGGCCGCGGGGATGGGTCTGACGGTGCGGCGGGATATGCTGCCGACCATGGGAGCCGAGGATTTCGGGCGGTTTCTGGCCGAGGTGCCGGGGTCTTATGCCTGGATCGGCAATGGCGACAGTGCCGGGCTGCATCATCCGGCGTTCGATTATAACGATGAGATTTTACCGATCGCCGCGCATTATTTGGCGTCTGTGGCGAAAGCAGCGCTTATCTAAATTCGTGATAGACTGGCAGGAACCTGCTGTTATTGTGGATGTTTCGCCTTATGCCGAAGGTGATGCGGTGGTGACGGTGCTGACGGCGGGGCGCGGGCTGTGGCGCGGGCTGGTGCGCGGCGGCGCCTCCCGCACGAAAATCGCGATCTGGCAGAAGGGCAATGTGATCCAGGCGCGTTGGGCGGCGCGGCTGGCCGAGCAGCTGGGAAATTTAACCGGCGAGCTGGTGCATCCGGCGGCGGCACTGGCGATGGCGGACCGGGTCGACCTGGCCGTGCTGGAGGCGGCCTGCGCGCTGGCGGCCGGGGCGTTGAGCGAGCGCGAGCCGCATCCGGGTTGTTTTGCCGGGCTTGTGCGTCTGATGGCGGCGATGGGAGCCGAGCGGCTGGCGGTGCCGGGGCTGATAAAATGGGAGCTGGAGCTGCTGCGGGAGCTTGGGTTCGGTCTGGATTTTTCCGGGCCGGATCACGGCAATGACCGGCTGGCTTTTGTCTCGCCGCGCACCGGGCGGGCGGTGCCGCTTTCCGTGGCAGGGACCTGGGTGGACCGGCTGCTGCCGCTACCCCGCTTTCTGCTGGATGACAGCGCAGCAAGGCTGGCCGACTGGTTGGATGGGCTGCGGCTGACCGGGCATTTTCTGGCGCGCGATGCCTTTGGCGCACGCCACCAGCCCCTTCCGCCGGCGCGGCAGCGTCTTTATGACCTGCTGGCGACGGAAGGGGAGCGCGGCAATGCCGGATGATCTGAGCGGACATATCGAGGAATCGGCTCTCGCGGGGGCGCTCTCGGAGCGGTATCTGGCCTATGCGCTGTCCACCATCATGTCGCGCTCTCTGCCGGATGTGCGGGATGGGCTGAAACCGGTGCACCGGCGGCTGATCTATGCGATGCATCAGCTGAAACTCGATCCGCGTTCGGGCTTCAAGAAATGTGCTCGCGTGGTCGGCGACGTGATGGGCAAATACCACCCGCATGGCGATGCCTCGATCTATGAGGCGCTGGTGCGCCTCGCGCAGGAATTTTCCTCGCGGTTTCCGCTGATCGAGGGCCAGGGCAATTTCGGCAATATCGACGGCGATAACGCGGCGGCGATGCGCTATACGGAATCCCGGCTGACCGAGATCGCCGAGGCGCTGCTCGGCGGTATCGACGAGGATGCGGTGGATTTCCGCGCCACCTATGACGGCGAGGAGAGCGAGCCGGTGGTGCTGCCGGGGGCGTTTCCGAATTTGCTGGCCAATGGCGCGACCGGCATCGCCGTCGGCATGGCAACCTCGATCCCGCCGCATAATGCCGGGGAGATTTGTGCGGCGGCGGTGCATTTGATCCAGAACCCGCAGAGCAGCACGGCAGAGTTGCTGCATTACATGCAGGGGCCGGATTTTCCGACCGGCGGCGAGCTGGTCGAGGATAGCGAGACCATCACCGCCGCCTATGAAACCGGGCGCGGCAGTTTGCGGACGCGGGCGCGCTGGGCGCGCGAGGAAGGCAGGCATGGCACCTGGATGATCGTGGTGACGGAAATTCCGTATCTGGTGCAGAAATCCCGGCTGATCGAGCAGATCGCGCTGCTGCTGCAGGACAAAAAATTGCCGCTGCTGGCTGATATACGCGATGAAAGTGCAGAAACCATCCGGCTGGTGCTGGAGCCGAAATCGCGCACCGTCGACCCGGCGATGCTGATGGCCTCACTGTTCAAGGCGACCCAGTTGGAAAGCCGGTTCTCATTGAACATGAACGTGCTGGACGGCAGCCGGGTGCCGCGCGTGATGGGCCTGCGCGAGCTGTTGCAGGCCTGGCTCGACCACCGGCATGAGGTGTTGCTGCGGCGCAGCCAGCACCGGCTGGCGGCGATCGGCCGGCGGCTGGAAATCCTCGATGGCTATCTTGCGGTGTTCCTGAACCTTGATGAGGTGATCCGCATCATCCGCCATGAGGATGAGCCGAAGCCGGAGCTGATGCGGTTTTTCAAACTGAGCGAGACCCAGGCCGAAGCGATTTTGAACATGCGGCTGCGCAGCCTGCGGCGGCTTGAGGAAATGGAAATCCGCAAGGAGCACAAGGCCCTGAGTGCCGAGCAGCAGGAATTGCAGACGCTGCTGAAAGATGCCGCGAAACGCTGGGCTAAAATCGAGGCCGAAATCGCCGGTATACAGAAAAAATTCGGCGCCGGGCCGCTGGGCACGCGACGCACGCTGATCAGCGCCGCCGCACCCGTGCTGGAAATTGCCGCCGAAGCGCTGGTGGAACGCGAGCCGGTGACGGTGATCCTGTCGGAGAAAGGCTGGATCAGGGCACAGAAATTCCACCTCGCCGATACTGCCGATCTGCGCTTCAAGGACGGCGACCGCCTGGCGTTCATGCTGCGTTGCGAATCCGTGGACCGCCTGACACTGCTGGCCACCAACGGGCGCGTGTATACGCTGCGCGCCGCGGATCTGCCGCGCGGCCGGGGCGATGGGCAGGCCATCCGGCTGCTGGCCGAACTGTCCAACGAAGATGGCGTCGTCGATCTGTTCATAGCGAATCCAGCACAAAATTATCTGATTGCGAATTCCGCCGGGCGCGGCTTCGTGGTGTCCGGCACTGAACTGGCCGCCGAACGCCGCACCGGCAAGCAGATCATGACAGTCAAACCGGGCGAGGAGGTGGCGGCTTGCGTGCCGGCCAACGGCGACCACGTCGCGGTGATCGGCAAAAACCGTAAACTGCTGGTATTTCCCTTAAAAGACGTACCCGAGCTCGCACGCGGTGCCGGTGTGACCTTGCAGAAATACAAGGACGGCGGCCTCGCCGATGTGAAAGTGTTCCACCTGGCCCAAGGCCTGACCTGGCGGCTGGGCGATAAGACCCGCACCGAAACCAAACTCACCGATTGGCTCGGCGCACGCGGCCAAGCCGGACGCCTGCCGCCGAATGGGTTTCCGAAATCGGGGATGTTTGGGGCGTGAAGGAAGCGCTTCTTTTTTGAAAAAAAGAAGCAAAAAACTTTTGCTCCTTAAGGTCATGGGGCGTGATGCGGACAGCGCCCTAATCTGGCAGAATATTTTTGCCAGGACATTGACGTGATGCTTACAACGCCTCCGGACCCAGCAGAAATTTATGCCGGGGCATGGGCATTTGGCAGACAATGCCCACGGCCTAAAGGAGCAAAGTTTTTTTGCTTCTTTTTGTTCACAAAAAGAAGTGCTTCCTTATGAAACTCCCCATAGCCCTCAATCCTAAAGCTGTTTCGTTATCGGAAGGTTTGCGGGCTGGTCTGGCCGTGGCTTTGGTTGTGGTCGTCGGGTCGTTGTTCAACGTGCCGGATTTCGGTTTGGCGGCGCTGGGGGCGTTACTGACTTGTTTCGCCGATCCCGGTGGCCCGGTGGCGCGGCGGTCGCCGGCTGTGATTACCTTTGCGCTGCTGGGGGGTGCGGCCTATGCGGTATTTGGGCTGGTGCGGGCGCATTTGTTCGTAGTGGCGGCGCCGCTGGCGGGGTTTGCGATTTTCTGTGCGAGTTTCGCGCGGATTTACGGGCAGGGCGGGTTGCAGGTGGGCAATCTGCTGAGTGTGGTGATCGTGCTGGCGCTGGATCATCCGGCGGTGACGCTGGACGATGCGGTGCGCGGCGGCGGGATTTTTCTGACCGGGACGTTATGGGCGGCGGTGCTGACGCTGATCATCTGGCGGCTGCATCCGTTTGCGCCGTCGCGCCGGGCGTTGGCAGAGGTGGCGGTGGCGATGGGGCAACTGGCGCGGGATTTATCCCGGTTGGCAAACCGTGAGGAGAGTGTGGCAGCGTTTACGGTTCATGCCAGTACGCACCGGCGGCGGGTGCGGGAGGCGATCGAGCAGGCGCGGGTGGTGGCTGGCGAGACGTTTCGCACGCGCGGCGTGATCAGCGCACGGGCGGCTCAGCTGGTGTTGCGGCTGGAGACATTTGAACAGATGTTTCAGGGGTTGACCGGGCTGTCCGATCTGCTGGAGCAGGATCGCAGCCATGGCGCGGCGGCGGCGCGGGCGTTGCGGTTGTGTGCCGGGTGGCTGCTGGCGCTGGGGCCTGAGATTGTCCGCCAAGCCCCGCTGGATACGCCGAAAAAGGCGGCGAGCCTGCGGCGCTTGCAGGCGGAAACCGCGCGGTTGCCGGCGGAGGCGGCGGTGCGGCATGTGCTGGAGGCAGTGGCCGAGCGCCTGGCGATTCTTACCACCGCACCGGCGGGTGAGGCCAATGAAGCGATGGCCATGGCACCGGCGTTGACATCTCAGAGCATAGCGGTGCGGGTGCTGGGGCCGATCCGCGCCAATCTGAATTTTGGTTCGGCGGCGATGCGCCATGCCCTGCGGACCGGCGCGCTGGCAACGGCGGCTTTGGCGGTGTGCCTGCCGCTGCATCAGCCATTCGCGCATTGGCTGACGATCACTTTGGTACTTACCTTGCAGCCGTATTTTTCCGCCACCTGGCTGCGCGCCGCCGAGCGCATCGGCGGCACCGTGCTGGGCGGCCTGCTGGCCGGCGGCATCGGGCTGCTGGTGCAAAGCAAAATGGCGCTGGCCTTGGCGATGCTGCCGCTGACAATGTTCGCCTTTACCATCCGCAGCGTGAGCTATGGCGGCTTCGTGGCGGCGGCGACGCCGATGCTGGTGCTGCTGGTGGAACAGATCGCTCCCGGCTCAAACGAGCTGACGGTGGCGGTATCGCGCGTATTATACACGTTGCTGGGCGGGCTGCTGGCGGTGCTGGGCAATGCGTTACTATGGCCGGGGTTTGAAAGCACGCGGTTGGACGGTGCGATCGTCACCGCCATCAGCGCACACCGGATGTATGCGCAAAGCGTATTGTTGGCGTTGAGCCGGCATGAGGACGTGCCGAGTGCCGCGCGGCGGTCTGCTGGCCTCGCCAGCAACAATCTCGAAGCCGCCTTAAACCGGGCCATGCTGGAGCCGCACCGGCGCCGCGACCCTGCCTTGCAGCGCGGCGCCCTGGTGGATGCAGCCCTGCGGCGCTTGGCGGGGCGGCTTTCGGCGATGGCGATGGACCGGCCGGCGATCGGCCCTGAGGCGTTGCCGCTGTGGCGGGACTGGGCGGATTGGTTGAATGCAGTTCTGGCCGGGCGCATCATGCCACGCCCGGCACTGCCGCCCGGGCCCGGTGCTGACGCCTTGACGCGCTTGGCGCGGCAGGCCGAATTGATCACCGGTGCGGATGGATCAACTCGCTAGAGACGCATATCCCCCGGATATTTAAGGCCATGAGCATGCAACGTTTGGATTTACGCTGCGGTGCACCATATGGGGTGTTGGCAACAAGAGTGAATGACATGTTCAATCCGATACGCGACTTTAACAGCTGGACCAGGCTGATGATGGAGACTGCCTTGCTGACGGTGGAAGCGCAGCAGGTGATTGCCATGCGCCTGGCCAAGGTAGCCGCGGGCGGGCCTGATGTGCCACGCGAATCCCAACTGATGGTGACGGAAAAAATGGCCGCGATGGCCGCCAGCGGGCAGATGGTGATGCAGGCCGCGATAGACGGGCAATCCGATATGGGGGCTGCCAAGGTGGTGCGGCATTACCGCAGCAAAGTCAGGGCCAACCGGAAGCGCCTGGCTAAATAAGGAAGCAGCCGCTTTTTTGAAAAAAGCGGCGAGCCGGGAGTTTCAAAACACCAAGTGCCCAGATTAACAAAAGTCTTTTTGCTTCTTTTTCTTCAGAAAAAGAAGTGCTTTCTAACGCTACCCCATCGCCGCCATTAACGAGCCGTTAGCCAACCGCCAGATGCGGTCGAGCTGTTCGTGGCCCATCAGGCGGTGGGTGATGAGGATGATGGTGCGGTCGCGCGCAGTGTTGTTCAAGGTAGTGAGAAATTCCGCTTCCGTACCGGCATCAAGGCCGGCGCAGGGTTCGTCGAGGATCAGGATAGGGGCGGGCGATAGCAGGGTGCGGGCTAGCGCCAGGCGGCGGGCCTGGCCGCCGGAAAGCGTATTGCCGGCCTCGCCCAGCCAGGTGGAGATGCCGTCCGGCAGGGCCCGGATGGTGTCGGCAAGGCGCGCGGCATCGAGGGCGGCCCACAGGGTTTCGTCGGTGGCCTCAGGGTTGGTGAGGCGCAAATTGTTGCGGATGGTGTCGGAGAACAGATGGGTGGATTGCGAAAGGTAGGCGATGCGGGCGCGCAGGGCCTCAGCGGGCAGGCTGACGATATCAACGGCGCCGAGGCGGATCTGGCCGGCGGTGGGGGCCGCAAGTTTGAGCAGCAGGCTGGCGATGGTAGATTTACCGGCACCAGAGGGGCCGAGGATGGCGGTGCGGGAATGCGCCGGCAGTTGCAAATTCAGGTTTTCAAAGACATCAGGCAAATGGGGAGCATAGCGGAAGCTGACATGGTCGAAGGCGATGGCGGTGCTGGCGGGCATGGGTGCAGGGACGCGCGGGTCCGGCACCGGCGGGGCCGCCTCGGCGGCCTGGGTGATGCGGTCGGCGGCGGCGCGCATCTGGCCGTATTGCACGCCGGCGCGCGGCAGGATGGCGATTGCCTCAAAAGCGGCCGTGAGGACGAACAGCGCGACGGTGGCGGCGATCGGGGCGGTGGCGCCGCATAGCAAGGCGAGCAGAAGGGCGGCCTGGGCGGTCAGAAACCCGTAAGTGTTCAGCAGAGCGGAGCGCTGGCTGAGGTCGCGCTGGGCAGCCAGCAGGGTGGCCTCGCGAGATTGCATTGCGGCCAGCTGGCGGCCTTCGGCGGCAAAGATTTTGACCTCGCGCAGGCCGGTGAGGGTGTCCAGCGCGGTGTTGCGCAGTTCGGCCATGGCGGGGGCGATGCGGGCGGCGTTGTGGCGGCCCAGGCGGGCGGCGTTCAATGGCAGGATGAAGGCCGCCAGGGCGAACAGCGGCAGGATCAGGCCGGCGGCCCAGGAGCTTTCCCGCCACAATACGTAAGCCAGCACAGGCAACAAAAGCATGGCACAGGCGGCGGGGATGAGTATGCGTAGATACAGGCCGTCCAACGTCTCGATGTCGTTGACCAGGCGGGCCAGCACATCGCCGGCGCGCCGGTAGCCAAGGCCGCCGGCGCTGGCGCGGGCGAGACCCAGGAAGAACCAGATGCGGATGCGGGCCAAGGCCCGGAACATCGCGCCATGGGTGAACAGGCGTTCGGTGTAGCGCAGGATGACGCGGGCCGCGCCGGTGGCTTGCAGCAGCAAGGGCACCAGCAGCAGGCCGCCGGTGGCGGCGGCGGCGATATAACGTCCGGCATTGGCCATCAGCGCCAGGGCGGCGAGCAGGGCGGCGAGGGTCAGCAGCGCGCCGAGGACCAGCGCTGCGGCTTCAGGCCGCCACAGGCGCAGAATGCGGGCCAGCGGGCTCATGCCACGCCGCGTAATTTTTCATGGCGCAGCGCATCCAGGTCCAGGCGGCGGGCGCCGGTGTCATGGGCGAATTCCACGGCCTGTGCGGCGTGGCTGGCGAGGATGACGGTGCGGCCGATGGCCAGGCGTTTCAGGCTTTCCAGCACCTCGCGCTCGGCCGCCGGGTCCAGATGCGCGGTCGGTTCGTCCAGCAGCAGCAGGGGGGCGTTTTTCAGAAAGGCGCGGGCGATGGCGATGCGCTGCACCTGGCCGCCGGAGAGGCCGAAGCCGGCTTCGCCGATCTGCGTGTTTATGCCGTTCGGCAAGGCCGCGATGACCTCTGTTAGGCGCGCGCGACGTACGGCGGTAGCGAGGTCGTCATCGCTGGCTGTAGGGCGGGCGAAGCGGATGTTGTCGGCAATGGAGCCGGCAAACAGCATCGGCTTCTGGCCGATCCAGCCGAGCATTTCGGCGCGCGCCATGGGGGTGACGCTGCGCAGCTCGGCGCCGTTGAGGGTGATGCGGCCGGCGGCCGGGTCGATGAAGCCGAGGATGAGATCGAGGATGGTGGATTTGCCGGTGCCGGAGGCGCCGGTGAGCAGCAAAATCTCGTTGCTTTGCACACGGAAGGACAGCGCCTCCAGCACCGGTGCCGCGCCCCAGGAGAAAGAGATTTTTTCAAAGGCAAGGGTGAGGCCCTGGGCGTTGACGCTGCGGATGTCCACGGCGGGGATGTCCGGTGGCGGCGCGGGCAGATGCGCGAGGTCCTCCGCGACCGCCTCGGCGGCCATGCGGTCCTGATACACCGCGGCAAAACCGCGCAAGGGCGCGAAAAATTCCGGCACCAGCAGCAGCAGGAACAAGGCGGTGGGCAGTACGACCGGGGTGAGGTGCAGCAAGCCGGCGTAGCGGATGACGATGATTATAAGTGCGGCGGCGGCGGCCAGGTCCAAAGCGCTGGAAGACAGGAAGGCGACGCGCAAAACCCGCATGGTGCGGACCCGCAGCTCATCGGCGGCAGCGCCAAGGTCTTTGGCCTCATCAGCGGCGCGGCCGGCCAGGACGATGGTGGAAATGCCTCGTATACGGTCCAGAAAGCGGCGCTGCAGGCGCGACATGGCAACGAATTGCTGGCGCGCGGCCAGCGCGGCGCCGATACCGGCAACCGCCATGGCGAACGGTACGAACAGCCCGGCCAGGCAGAGGATGAGGCCGGAGCGCCAATCCGCGGCCAAAGCGGCGGTACCGGTGAGCGCCGGGCCGATGATGGCCAGGGTGGTGGCGGGTATCCAGCGGCCATGCAGGCCGTCCAGCGCTTCCACACGGTCGATGGCGTGGCCGGCGAGATCCGCCGAATGACGGCCGGCAAGACCGCGCGGACCGAGGCTGAGCAAGGTGGAGAGCACCTGGCTGCGCAGGCGGCGGCGGGCCGCAGCCCCGCGCTCGAACCCCAGGGTCTCAAAGCGCCAGAGCAGGAGCGCACGCAAACCGGCAAGCCCGGCGAAAGCGGCGGCATAACCGATAGCTATGGGGTGGCGCAGCAGAACGGCGGCGAGCAGATGGGCGGCGCAATACACCTGGGCGATGGCAGCGGCGATCTGCGCCGCGCCGAGGCTGACCGGCAACACCGCTGCCTTACGTCCGCGTTTAATCTCGGCGGTAATCCAAGCCTTGGTTTCAGCGCTCATACGCCAGAGATAGCCGCTGCTTGCTGCGCTGCACAGGTGCTGCAGCGATAGTGGACGAAAAGCGGAAAAACGCGCAAACGGCGGCGCCATGCTGATCGCCAGAACCCTGCAGGAGTTGCACAGCGCGCGCACCCGCCTGGGGGATGGCATCGCGCTGGTGCCGACCATGGGGGCGCTGCACGCCGGGCATCTGGCGCTGCTGGCCGCCGCCCAGGCCAGCGGCGCGCGCGTGGCGGCGTCTATTTTCGTTAATCCGCTGCAATTCGGGCCGCATGAAGATCTGGACCTGTACCCGCGCGACGAAGCGGGGGATTTGGCCAAGCTGGAAGCCAGTGGCTGCGACCTTGCCTGGCTGCCGGATACCGCTGTGATGTATCCGTCCGGCACCGCTACCCTGATTACCGTCAATGGGCCCGCCGAAGGGTTGGAAGGCGCGATGCGGCCAGGGCATTTTGCCGGCGTCGCGACCGTGGTGGCGAAGCTGTTCGGGCAAATTCAGCCGCGCGCCGCATATTTCGGCGAAAAAGACTGGCAGCAGGTGCAAGTGATCACGCGCATGGTGGCCGACCTCGCCATACCGGTACGAATCAGGCAGGTGGCAACCGTGCGCGAGGCGGATGGGCTGGCACTCTCCTCACGCAACAGGTTTCTAAGCCCGGCCGAACGTGCCGCGGCACCGGGGTTTTTTGCCGCGCTGAAAATCGCCGCCCATGAGATCGCTAGCGGGCGGGAGGTGGCAGCCAGCCTGGATAGCGCCACCGAACGGCTGGGCCAGGCCGGTATGGTGCAGGATTACCTCTGCCTGGTGCAGGCGCAAAACCTGACGCCGCTGACGGTATGGCGGGAACCCGCCCGGCTGGTAGCAGCAGTCCGCCTGGGCCGGGTGCGGCTGCTGGATAATGTGGCGATCGGGTGAAGGGTTTAAGAAAGCAAGCACTGCTTTTTTGAAAAAAGAAGCAAAAAAGCTTTTATGAGTCTGGGCCTGGGGCGTGTTGCGGACAACGCCCCCAGTCCCAGAGAATCAAAGTTTTTTTGATTCTTTTTGTTCACAAAAAGAAGTGCTTCCTTCATCCTTGTAGCTACCCCCCAGGGCGGCTATGTCTCCGCCATGAAGCTGTTGTATATTCTGATGATTTCGGCTGTTCCCTGCTTTGCCTCGGCGGCTGCCGGGCCGGTGGCGTTGGGGGTGTTTGGCGACTGGACCGCGGCAACTTATGGCAGCGGGGCCGCGAAAGCTTGTTATGCGTTTACCAAGGCAGCGAAATCTTCGCCGCCGATGGCAAAACGCGGGTTGGTGATGTTGACGGTGACGCAGCGCAGGACGGCGCATGATGAGGTGACATTGAGTGCGGGCTATGATTATCCGGCCAAGCCAAGTGTCACGCTGAGTGCGGGGGGCGCGCCAATAGCGTTTTATACGCAAGGCGGCACTGCGTTCACCAGCAGCAACACCGCGGCGATTGCGGCGTTTCAAGGTGGCAGTACGGCGGTCGCGACATCTTCGGCACCGGGCGGCGGCGTGGTGACGGATAATTTCAGCCTGTCCGGGTTTTCCGCTGCTTATGCGGCGATTGCCAAAGCATGTCCGTAATTGCCGAGCTGAACGCCGAGGAACGGGACCGGATTTTAGCGAAGGCGGCGGTCTTCGCGCCGCCGGGCAATCTGCAGGAGGACGGCCGACTCGATCTGGTGGGGCTGGATCGCGACGAGCTGGTGGCCGCACTGGCGGCAATGGGCGAGAAGCCGTTCCGGGCAAAGCAGTTGTGGCATTGGATTTATCATCAGGGCGCCACCGATTTTTCTAAAATGAGCAGCATTGCGCGGCCGTTGCAGGAAAAACTGGCGGCGCAGTTTGTAGTCGGGCGGCCGGGTGTTGCGCTCGATCAGCTCGCCAAGGATTCCACCCGCAAATTCCTGTTCCGATTCCGTGACAATGAGGCTGTGGAGACGGTCTATATACCGGACCCGGTGGAGGATCGCGGCGCGGTATGTATTTCCAGCCAGGTCGGCTGTACGCTGACCTGCAAATTCTGCCACACCGGTACGCAGCGGCTGGCGCGTAATCTCTCGGCGGCGGAAATCGTCGGGCAGTTCATGGCGGCGCGCGATGCCTACGGCGAATGGCCGAGCCCGAAAGGCGAGACGCCGCGGCTGCTTTCCACTATCGTGCTGATGGGCATGGGCGAGCCGCTTTATAATTACGAAAACGTTGCGAAAGCCATGAAGATTGTGATGGACGGCGAGGGTATCGGCCTGTCGCGGCGGCGCATCACACTCTCCACCTCCGGCGTGGTGCCGATGATGGACCGCGCCGGTGCGGAGCTTGGCGTCAATCTGGCGGTATCCCTGCACGCCGTGCGGGACGATCTGCGCGACGAGCTGGTGCCGCTCAACCGCAAATATCCGATCAAGGAGCTGATCGCGGCGTGCAAGCGCTACCCCGGCGCCTCCAACGCGCGGCGCATCACCTTCGAATACGTGATGCTGAAAGGCATCAACGACAGCGAAACCGATGCCCGCGCCTTGGTGTATCTGATCGCCGGCCTGCCGGCGAAAGTGAACTTGATCCCGTTCAACCCCTGGCCCGGCAGCGCCTATGAAACCAGCACGCCGGCAGCCATCCGCAAATTCGCGGAGATCGTGATGGACGCCGGCTATGCCGCCCCGGTGCGAACCCCGCGTGGCCAGGATATTCTGGCAGCTTGCGGGCAGTTGAAGTCGCTGATCGCCTAAGTAAGTACTGCTTTTTTGAAAAAAAGCAGCAAAAAACTTTTGATCCTTTGGGGCATGGGCGGAGCGGCCAAGGTTCCATACGCAAAGCGTATGGAATGCCGCGCAGGGGTGAGGCGGACAACGCCTCAGACATAACGCCCGGTGTCCCAGTAGAAATTTTATGCTGGGACTGGGGCGTTTTGATGCCAACGCCTATGGCCCCGGCATTCCAAAAGTTTTTTGCTACTTTTTTAAAAAGGCAGCGCTTGCTGTGTTTCCGACTTGACAAAGACTGTATTTAGATATATCTAGTAAGTATCGAAACAAAGGATGCGATACTTATGAGACTATTGAAACGACGACATAATCATGATCACGAACACCATGAAGGGCATGGCCATGGGCGGCGTTTTGCGCGCGGGCCGGAGCATGAGCATGAGGGGCGGCGTCATGGCCGCGGCGGGCGTCTGGCGCGGCTGCTGGAGCATGGCGATTTGCGGATGCTGGTGCTGCATCTGATCAACGAGAAGCCAAGGCACGGCTATGAGATCATCAAGGCGATCGAGGAGCTGGCGGGCGGCGGTTATGCCCCCTCCCCTGGCGTGGTGTATCCCACGCTGACCTTGCTGGAGGAGTTGGGGCAGATTGCCGGTACGGCCGAGGGCAGCCGCAAGAGCTATGCGATGACCGAGGCGGGTGTGGCGGCGTTGGCGGAGAACCAGGCAGCGGTCGAGGCGATTTTATCGCGCATTGCGGCCACCCAGCCGCATGAGCCGCCGCGCCGGTGATCCGCGCCATGGAGAATTTGCGGGCGGCTTTGCGGTTGAAACTGGAGCGCCATGCTGCTCCGGAGACGATCCGTCACATAGCCGATGCGCTGGATCATGCGGCACGGCAGATCGAGGAGAGTTGAGATGAGTATGACAGCCACAGCGCGCCTGGAGACGGCGCAGGCCAAACGCTACCTGGGCCAGTTCTGCAAGCATTTCGCGCATAGGGTGCCGGTGGTGCTGGCGGAAACCAACGAGAGCGGCACGGTGACCTTCGATATGGGCACCTGCAGTTTGAGCGCGGACACAGCGGCCCTGCATCTGACAGCGCAAGCCGGAACGGCCGAGCAGCTGGCGATTTTACAGAGCGTGATAGACCGCCATCTGGTCCGCTTCGCCTTCCGCGAAGACATCGTCCTGAACTGGCAACCGGCCGATTAACCCAAATATCTGATCGACAGTGCCATCATAGCTCGTTGTCTCAAGCCGATTTTGTACACCCAATCAAACCCGCCGCCACCGCATCAGTGAGGCCGTTCAAAATTCGCTAGGGTGAGTGAGCTGGCGTGTGTTTCGAGAACCGGAGCGGAGCGGCCTACTGGCCGTGAGCACCGGAAGCGCAGAAAGCTGCGTCAGATGGCCAGCCTAGCGCGTTTTCAACGGCCTTAGGCTCAGGCTTCGTCGGATTCGGGTTGCACGTCGATATCCGCATCGATGACGTCTTCGTCGTCATCGAGGTCGTCGGCGAGGATGTCTTCATCGGCATCGTCGTCGGCAACTTCGACATCGACATCATCGGGGTCGACCGGGGCGGTGGCGGCGGGTTTTTTCACTTCTTCGGGCAGCGGGGCGGTGCGTTTCAGCCGGGGCTGCTCGGCGGGTTGTTCGGTTGCGCATTTTGGGCAGATGGCGGGGTCTTTACCGAGGTCGAAGAAACGTGTGCCACAGGACACGCAGGTATGTTTTTCACCTAATTCTGGCTTGGCCATCGGAACCCCATCATGACGCGAATTTCGTCGAAGCCGGGGGCGATGCCATGCGGATGCGCGGCTGTCAAACCACTCGGCGGCGGGTTAGCAATGCCGCGCCGTCATGCTAAGCGCCGCAGCCATGGAACCAAGCTATCCGTTATCCTCAAGCCGTCCTGCCGCCGCGTTGCAGGGGGAAATCAGCGTGCCGGGCGACAAGTCGATCAGCCACCGGGCGCTGATGTTCGGCGCACTGGCGGTGGGCCGGACGCGCATCAGCGGTCTGCTGGAAGGTGAGGATGTGCTGCGCACCGCCACCGCGATGCGGGCGCTGGGTGCTGAGGTGGAACGCCAGGACGGCACTTGGGTGGTGGCGGGGCGCGGGATCGGCGGGCTGGTCAGTCCGGAGGATGTGCTGGACATGGGCAATTCCGGCACCGCGGCGCGGCTGCTGTGCGGTATCCTGGCAAGCCATGATCTGTTTGCCGTGATGACCGGGGATGCCAGCCTGCGCCGGCGGCCGATGGCGCGGGTGATCGAGCCGCTGGGGGCCTGCGGGGCGGTGTTTTCGGCACGCCAGGCAGACCGGCTGCCGCTGTCGGTGCAAGGCGCCCGCGATGCGCTGCCTCTGACCTACCGGCTGCCGGTGCCCTCCGCACAGGTAAAATCCGCGGTGCTGCTGGCCGGGCTGAACGCCAGAGGGATTACCCAGGTCGAAGAGCCGGTGGCGACGCGCGACCATACGGAAAACATGCTGCGGCATTTCGGCGCGCTGGTGCAGGTGGAAACCCACGGCAACGCGCGGCTGATCCGGCTTACCGGACAACCGGAACTGCGGGGTGCCGATGTGGTGGTGCCGGGCGATCCGTCCTCGGCGGCATTTCCGCTGGTAGCCGCACTACTGGTGCCGGGATCGCGCGTGGTGGTGCAGGGTGTGGGGTTGAATCCGCTGCGTATCGGGTTGTTTGAAACCTTGCGCGAAATGGGGGCCGTACTCGAAATACGGAACCAGCGCCTGGAGGGCGGCGAGCCGGTTGGCGATGTGGTGGCGGTGCACACCGAGCTTGCCGCCGCCGATGTGCCGGCACCGCGGGCTTCCAGCATGATCGATGAATACCCGATCCTGGCGGTGGCCTGTGCGGCGGCGCGCGGGGTTTCCCGGCTGCGTGGCCTCGCGGAACTGCGGGTCAAGGAAAGCGACCGGCTTGCAGCCACC
Source organism: Acetobacteraceae bacterium (assembly GCA_965231175.1). Classification (GTDB taxonomy): domain Bacteria; phylum Pseudomonadota; class Alphaproteobacteria; order Acetobacterales; family Acetobacteraceae; genus Acidocella. The sequence goes on from CBDDMJ010000004.1 coordinate 94,971, forward strand.
GCCGCCATGTTGGCGGTGAACGGGGTGCGGGTCGAGATCGAGGGCGACGACCTGATCGTTTACGGCGCCCGCATCGCCGGCGGCGGTTTGGTGGAAACGCATATGGACCACCGCCTGGCGATGAGCGCGCTGGTGCTTGGCCAGGTGGCGGCCGCCGCGGTGCGGATCGACGACGGATCGTTCATCGACACCAGCTTTCCCGGTTTCGTGACGCTGATGCGCGGCCTCGGCTGTGATATGGCGGCGCTGTGAACAAACTGATCATCGCCATAGACGGGCCCGCCGCCGCCGGCAAAGGCACACTGGCGCGCCGACTCGCAGCGGCCCTGGCACTGCCTTATCTGGATACCGGGCTATTGTACCGCGCCGTCGGACGGTTGGTGCTGGATGCCGGCGGCGATCCGGCGGACCCCGCCCTTGCCACCGCCGCAGCACAGCACCTCCAGCAAAGCGACCTTGCCCGGTCCGACCTGCGCGGCCCGGACGCCGACAAGGCAGCCAGCCAGGTCGCCTCCATCCCCAGCGTGCGCGCCGCCCTGCTGGACTACCAACGCAGCTACGGCGGCACCAACGGCGCGGTGCTGGACGGGCGCGATATCGGCACCATCGTATTCCCCAATGCCGATGTGAAACTCTACGTCACCGCCAGCCTCGCAGCCCGCGCCGCCCGCCGCTACACCGAACTCACCGCCCGCGGCGAAACGGTACAGCTGGCAGCCGTGCAAGCCGACCTCGCCGCGCGCGATGAAGCCGACGCCAACCGCAAAGCCGCGCCCCTGCGGCCCGCGGAAGATGCGCATAGTTTCGATACCACGGAGATGGACGCGGATACGGCGTTTATCGAGGCGTTGGCTTTGATTGAGGGAAAGCAAGGAAGCACTTCTTTTTGTGAACAAAAAGCAGCAAAAAAACTTTGATCCTTTAGAGCATGGGGCGTGATGCAAACAACGCCCATGTCCGATGACGAGGCGGCACAGCCGCCACGTCTGAATCGGACCGCGCAGAATGGTTCAAAAAAGCAGAGCTTTTCTTCCTGCTACAATCCCTGAAATCACAAATAGTATCGCCGCGAGAAAGAACGCCGCGCCTGGGATGTGGTGGCCGAACAGCGGTGTGGCGGCGATGCTTTGGGCGAACACGAAGCTGAACAGAGTAGGGCCGATCATGCTGGCAATGGCGGCGGTGCTGCTGATGGCACCTTGCAGCTGGCCTTGCTCGGTGGCGGCAATCAGCCGGGTCATCAAGCCTTGGATGGCAGGGGTGACGAGGCCGATCATCGCCATCACGGGCACGCCGATCCAGAACAGCAGGGGATGGGCGGCGAGGCCGAACAGGGTCATGCCGGCAGCACCACAGCCAAGGCCGAGGATCAAGGAGCGCCATTCGCCAAGACGGGCGACGATGGGGCGCACCAGCAGGCCGCCGACCACGGCGGAGCAGATGCCGATGCCGCCAAACGTAAGGCCGACGGTGGCGGTGCTCCAGCCGTAGCGATAGGTGCCGTACAGCACGAAGGTGGAGATCATGGAGGTGTAGGCCAGCCAGAACAGGAAATAGATCAAGGCGAGGGATAGCAGGCCGCGATGCGAGGTCAGCAATTGGAGCGCACCGAGCGGGTTGGCGCGGCGCCAGGAGAAGCTGGTCCGGCGTTCCGGGGCCAGGGATTCCGGCAGCACGAACAGCCCATAAGCGGCACTGACGAGGCTGAAGGCGGCGGCGACCCAGAACGGCAGGCGCGGGCTGATCTGGCCGAGCACGCCGCCGAGGGCCGGGCCGAGCACCAGACCGAGGCCGAAGGCCGCGCTCATCAACCCGTAATTACCGGCCCGTTGTGCCGGTGGGGTGATATCCGCGATATAGGCCTGCGCTGTGGATATGCTGGCGCCGGTGATGCCGGAGATGATACGGCCAGCAAACAACAGGCCGATGCCGGGCGCTAATGCCATGAAGATATAGTCGAGACCGAGACCGAAATTCGAAATCAGGATCACGCGGCGGCGGCCGAAACGGTCCGACAACGCGCCCATGACGGGGGCAAAAATGAACTGCATGATGGCCCAGGACGTACCGAATATACCGATGACGCGCGAAGCCGTGGCGGTATCCCCATGCATGAAGCCGAGCACCAGACGCGGCAGCACCGGTATCACCAGCGCCATCGCCAGCATGTCCAGCGTAATGGTGACCAATATGAAAGCCAGGGCGGCGCGTTTGGCGGGCATTAAGCAGCCTTGTTATATACAACCTGTTAAGGAATGGGACGCGATGCCAACAACGCATATATCCACACCGGAATATGGGCGTGATGCCCATGTCCCCAACTAATAAAGTTTGGGGCTGTCCCAGATCAGCATACTCTTTGGCATTGTTTCGATCCCGAGCGTCTGCGGATTATCTCTGTTCTGTCAAGGATTTACCGGCTTCGCCGGCGCTTCGCGTCCTTGACAGAACAGAGACAATCCGAGGAAAATGCAATGATCGAAAAAATGGTGATCTCTCAATGCTTTATGGGTGATTGTCGCAAAACATCTGGGACAGCCCCTAAAGTTTTTTGCTTCTTTTTGTTCACAAAAAGAAATCTCTTGCTGCTTCCTTACTGGTTCGATTTGATCTTGTTGATCTGGTTCTGCATGGCTGTCAGCAGTGCCGAGACCTGGCCGCCGTTGCTGGTGATGACGGAGGCGTAATCGTTACGGGTGGTGATGCGCAACGAGGTACCGGCGACGATGACGTCGACGATTTTGGGCGCGCCGTCCACGTTATCGACCGCCCAGCCGACATCCGCCGGGGCTGAGCCGGGGCGCGTGATGGTGGTATCCACCACCATGTCGCTGCCCATCGGGACGGCACTGTTCACGGTGAAGGTGATGCCCTGATAGGCTTTGATCTGATAGGTGATGTTATAGGATAAAAGCTGATGAAATTCCGTCAGGAACTGGGTGTGCTGGGCAGGGGTGGCAACCGCGGTGTAGCGGCCGAGCACATAATCCCCGACCTGGTCGACGGCGACGATCTGGTCCACCAACTGGCGCAGTTGGTCGCCTTTTTCAGACGTGCTGCCGGCACCATTCACCACGGCGACGAGTTTTTCGCCGGATTGCTGGATGAAGGCTTTGGCGGCATCGGCGGAAACCTGAGCTTGCGCCAGCGGGGCGGCGGCGAGCATGGGCAGGGTGGCGAATGCCCCCAGGACGAAACGGCGGTACTGCATGGAATGATCCTTTGGGTTGATGAACCGATTACTTCGACGCCGGGCCCTGGGCAAACCAATCCGGGGTGGTCGGCGTGTCGCGCTGGTCAATCAACTGCAATTGTGAGGCACGTTCCTGGCGATAAAGGCTCCGAAATGTGGCATAGGGGTCGAGCGCGGTCTGCTGGATCTGATTGATCGGGTCGATATATTCGGCGCGGGTGTTGACCAGATGCAAAGCGGTTTCCGAATAGGTGAACACGGTCAGCCCGGTGGAGGGCGGCGGCACGATGGTGGGGGTCAGCACGAACTGCGCCGGTATGGAGAAGGCGTCGCGCGCGCCGGAGGGGCCGAAGACCGGCAGATACAGATAAGGCCCGGCGGAGAAACCCCATTCTGCAAGCGTCAGGCCGAAATCGGTGTCGGTTTCAGGATAGCCGAGGCTGGTGGCGGGGTCGAAGATGCCGCCGATGCCGACTGTGGAATTGACCAAAAAGCGTACCATGGCGGTACCGGCATCGCGCGGTTTGCCGCCGAACATGAAGTATACCAGACGTCCGGGCTCACCCATGTTGGTGACGAAATTGCCGACATGGTCACGTATGCCCTGGGTGGTGATGTCCCGGTAGCCGACCGCGACCGGTTTGAAGGCGTAGGTGTCGATTTTGTCATTGATGGCGTAGAACACGCGGTTGGTGGGTTCGGCCGGGTCATTCTGCTGCTGGTAGGCAGCCAGCGCGGCGGGGTCCGAGGCGGGTGGCGGGGTGGCACAGCCGGCCAGCAGACCGGCGATAAAAAAAGCCGGTAGAACCGGTTTATACTTGCCAACACTCAACACTGCCGCCTTCAAACTACGCACCCAAGCCTCCTTATGTCACCGGCGGTTGCCGGTTGCTCTATACTCCTTATGTATCTCACATGAATACGCAATCAACCTGTGGCGGCGATAAAACGCTGCGTTGCACCCTGTGCGACCCTTTGCGTGATGACGGCGAGAGTGGCAGAAAGACCCGTGCCTCACTTTGATCGCTCATCGTCATGACCTATTCCCTCCGCGCCAGCGCGCTTGAACGCTGGGCCACCGGCGACCGGATTGCCCCTTTGCCGGCGCATACCGGGCTTGCAGCGCCTGCCTTATCCTTCGAGTTTTTCCCGCCAAAGACCGCGGCGCTGGAAACCCAGTTATGGAATTGCATCGAACGGCTGGCGCGGCTGGCGCCGCGCTTCGTCTCCGTGACCTATGGCGCCGGGGGCAGCACCCAGGAGCGTACCCATGCGACGGTACTGCGGATCGTGCAGGAGGCCGCATTGACGCCGGCAGCACACCTCACCTGCGCCGGCGCCAGCCGGGCTGCCGTGGATGAGGTGGCCAGGCGGTACTGGGCGGCCGGCGTCAGGCATATCGTGGCGCTGCGCGGCGACCCGCCGGCGGGCGAGGCATTTGCGCCGCACGCCGATGGCTATGCCTATGCCGCCGATCTGGTGGCAGGGTTGAAGCGGGTTGCGGATTTCGAAATTTCCGTGGCGGCGTATCCGGAGGTGCATCCGCAGGCGGTGAGTGCCGAGGCAGACCTCGATAATCTGAAGCGCAAGCTGGATGCCGGGGCAACGCGGGCGATTACCCAGGTGTTTTTCGACAATGGCGCTTATTTACGGTTTCTGGACCGGGCGCTGGCAGCGGGGATTACTGCGCCGATCGTGCCGGGAATTATGCCGGTGACGAATTTTGCCGGGGCGGTGCGGTTTGCCAAAGCCTGCGGGACCCAGGTGCCGGGCTGGATGGCCGCAATGTTCGCCGGGCTGGAGGATGACCCTGAGACCACGCGCATGGTGGCGGCGGCGATCGCAGCCGAGCAGGTGCGGCTGTTGCAGGCCAATGGGGTGGATGAGTTTCATTTCTACACGCTGAACCGCGCCGATTTGGTTTATGCAATCGCGCGTATCCTTGGCGTTAAGCCGGAACCGCCGGCTGGCTGAATGGGTGCTTACCTCGAGGGGCTGAATGCGGCGCAGCGCGCGGCGGTGGAGGCGACCGAGGGCCCGGTGCTCGTGCTGGCCGGTGCCGGGACCGGCAAAACGCGGGTGCTAACGACGCGCTTTGCGCATATATTGCTGAGCCGCCGGGCGTTTCCCAACCAGATCCTCACCGTGACCTTTACCAACAAGGCAGCGCGCGAAATGCGCGAGCGCGTGGCGGCGATCACCGGGCAATCGGCCGAAGGCTTATGGCTCGGCACGTTTCATGCGCTGGGTGCCAGAATGCTGCGCCGGTTTGCCGAACGCGCCGGGCTGCGCAGCAATTTTTCGATCCTCGATACCGACGACCAGCTGCGCTTGTTGAAGCAGGTGATGGAGGCAGCAAAAATCGACTTCAAGCGCTGGCCGCCGCCGGCACTGATGGGAATTATCCAGCGCTGGAAGGATCGCGGTTTCATGCCGGACGGCATACCGGCGGCCGAAGACAATGAGTTTGCCAATGGCAGGGCAGCAGCCTTGTATGCGGCCTATCAGGAACGGCTGAAAACCTTGAATGCCACGGATTTCGGCGACCTGCTGCTGCTGACGACGCATCTGCTGAAGACCGATCCGGAGGTGCTGGCAACCTATCACCGGGCGTTCCGGTATATACTGGTCGATGAATATCAGGACACCAATCTCGTGCAATATTACTGGCTGCGGCTGCTGGCGCAGCAGCACAAGAATATCTGCTGCGTCGGGGATGATGACCAGAGCATCTATTCCTGGCGCGGTGCCGAGATTGAAAACATCCTGAAATTTGAACGGGATTTTCCGGGCGCACAGTTGATCCGGCTGGAGGCCAATTACCGCTCGACCGCGCCGATACTGGGGGCGGCTTCCGGATTGATCGCGCATAACAGCGGGCGGCTCGGCAAAACGCTGCATTCCGGGCGCCATGATTCCGCCGGCGAGAATGTCGAGGTGGTGGCACTTTGGGATTCCGAGGAAGAAGCGCGGATGGTGGGGTCGCGCGTCGAGACCTACCGGCGCGCCGGTAACTCGCTCGCGGAAATGGCGGTGCTGGTGCGGGCCGGTTTTCAGACCCGGGCCTTCGAGGAGCGGCTGATTACTCTTGGCGTGCCGTACCGGATCATCGGCGGCTTGCGGTTCTACGAGCGCGCCGAAATCCGCGATGCGATTGCCTATTTGCGGGTGCTGAACCAGCCGGCGGATGATCTGGCCTTCGAGCGTATCGTGAATGTGCCGAAGCGAGGCGTAGGAGATACCACGTTGCGAACGCTGCATGAGCACGCCCGGGCCGCACAGGTTTCGCTGTATGCGGCGGCCGAGGCCCTGCTGGGGCAAGGCAATTTACGCGGCAAACTGCGTGAGAGTCTGGGCGAACTGCTGCGCGGGTTCACGCGCTGGCGGACCATGCTGGAAAGCGAGGGGCATGTAGTGACTTTGGCGAATTTACTGGATGAATCCGGCTACACTGCGATGTGGCAGGCCGATAAATCGCCGGAGGCGCCCGGGCGGCTCGATAACCTTAAAGAGCTGGTGCGGGCGATGGCGGATTTTGACACTCTGCAAGGCTTCCTTGAGCATGTGGCGCTGGTGATGGAGATCGACGATACCGGCGATGCGGCGAAAATCTCGCTGATGACATTGCACGGCGCCAAGGGGCTGGAATTCGATACGGTGTTTCTGCCGGGCTGGGAGGAAGGCGTGTTTCCCAATCAGCGGGCGCTCGATGAGGGCGGCAATAAAAGCCTGGAGGAAGAACGGCGGCTCGCCTATGTGGGCATAACCCGGGCACGGCTGCGCTGCATCATCAGCCACGCCGCCAACCGGCGCATTTACGCCAATTGGCAATCCAGCATACCATCACGATTCATCGAGGAAATACCCAAGGATTTTCTGACGACTTCAGGCTCGGCGGCGATGCAGCAACAAGCACTGCTGGCCGCACCCGTGCAGTTTCCGCTGCTGGCGCGCGCACCACGCGCTACCGATGCGTGGGAAGCTCAGGCGCGCCCGGCGCGGGCCGACAAAATTCCCATCGGCGCGCGGGTGTTTCACCAGAAATTCGGCTATGGCGTGGTGCTGGATGCCGATGACGACAGGCTGGATGTGAATTTTGAAACCTCCGGCGAAAAGCGTGTGCTCGACCGCTTCGTCGAGCGCGTATGAACGAGCGCGTAACAGGAGAAGTGCTGGATTGCATCGCGCTGACGGTGCCGGCGGCTGCACTCGATCACTACGAAGCCGCCCTCGGTGCGGTCTGCCGGGCGGTGTCGTTTTTCCATGATGAGGACAACGACATCTGGGATCTGCAGGGCGTGAAGGAACGCGGCGCCTATGAGGCGGAGCTGGAATCGGCACTGCAACTGGCGGCATTGCTGACCGGCGTGGCGCCGGTGATAGCCCGCTCGCTGGTGCCTGTGGGCGGCTGGCTGGCACGGACCAAAACCGCCTTTCCGGAACAATTGATCGGTCAGCGGTTCGTGGTGCGCGGCACGCATATCAAGGCGGCAGATTTACCCGGGCGCATCACACTCACGCTGGATGCCGGCCTCGCCTTCGGCACCGGCGAACATAATTCGACACGCGGCTGCCTGCTGGCGCTGGAACGTATCGCTAGATCCCATCGCCCGCGCCAGATCCTCGATCTCGGCACCGGCTCCGGCATCCTCGCCATCGCCGCCGCCAAGCTGCTGCACCGCAAAGTGCTGGCGACGGATATCGACCCGCGCGCCGCGCGCGTGACAAGGACCAACGCCAGGCTGAACCATCTGACCAGCATCACCGCCCTGCACGCCGATGGCTGGGAAGATAAAACCATCAAACGTCACTCGCCTTACGATCTGATATTCGCCAACATCCTGGCACGCCCCCTGTGCGCCATGGCGCACCAACTCGCCCGCCACCTCGCACCCAACGGAATCGTCATTCTCGCAGGGCTGCTCAGCATACAATCGAACTGGGTCATATCAGCCCACCGCCGCGCCGGGCTACACCTGGAGGCCCGAATTATCGATGGCGCGTGGACAACGCTGGTATTAAAAAAGTAAGCACTGCTTTTTTGAAAAAAAGCAGCAAAAAACTTTTGCCATGTTAGGGCATGGGCGTTACGCCGATACCGCCCCCGAACTCAGTATAAAATTTATGCTGGGCCATGGGCGTTGGCAGCGCCAAAGCCCATGCCCCAGACTCATAAAGTTTTTTTGCTTCTTTTTGTTCACAAAAAGAAGTGCTTCTTTATTCCCTTACTTTACTTGCCTTTGGCAACTACGGCCGGAATATCTTGCCGGCGCACGCCGATGTCGGCGAGTTCGCGGTCGGACATGTTGGTGAGTTCGGTTTTCGCGGCGCGGCGGGTGCGCCAGGCGATCAGGGATTGCAGCAGGCTTGGGTGTTGTTCGGCGGCGACCTGTGGGGTCTGGCGGACGAACAGCAGTTCACTGAACTTGCTGAGGGTAGAATGGTTATGGATTGTGTTGGTCATGATAGGCACCTGTGAGTTTGTCTTTTACAGGATGACGGCCCAGCCGGTACGGCGGGGCGGCGTCATCGCGAAGCATCATATAGAGTAAAGCAGCATTGGCAGGGCGTGGCCGTTTGCCGGGACAGGGATGCACCTAACGCATAGTAAAGGGGTTAAGCATGACGTCAGAACATAATGCTCGGTTGGCGGTGTTGCGGGCTCGGCTTAGGGTGGCAGGTTTGGATGGCTTCATCGTGCCGCGGGCGGATGAGCATTTGGGCGAGTATGTACCGGCATCGGCGGAACGGCTGCTTCATTTAACCGGATTTTCGGGCAGTGCCGGTCTTGCGATCGTGCTGGCTGACAAAGCGGCAATATTTTCGGACGGGCGGTACACCACGCAACTGGTGGCGGAGACCGATGGCGGTTTGTGGGAGCGGCTGCATGTAACGGACACGCCACCGGCTGCCTGGCTGAAGGAACATGGGGCGGGCCAGCGGATCGGCTATGATCCCTGGTTGATTTCAGCCGATGGGCTGGCGCGGTTTAGCGGTGTGGAGTTGGTGGCGGTGGAGCGGAATCCGATCGACGACATGTGGGAGGATCGCCCTGCCCCGCCGATGGCACCGGCGGTGCTGCATGATGTTGCGTTTGCCGGCGAGGCGGCGGCTGCCAAGCGGGAACGCCTTGCCGCCGTGTTGCGCGAGGCCGGGCAGGCTGCGGCGATTTTGAGCGATCCGGCGGCTTTGGCGTGGCTGTTCAACCTGCGCGGCGCGGATGTGCCGTTTACGCCGGTGGCGCTGGGGTTTGCCATTTTGCACAGCGATGCGACGGCGGTAATTTTCATGCCTGGCGCCAAGCTGAGTGCGGCGGTTCAGGCGGAGCTGGGCCAGGAGGTGCGGATTGCCGAGCGCGCTGAGCTGGGCACGGCATTGGCGGCTTTGTCAGGTAAAACGGTGCGGTATGACCCCGCCAGCCAGCCGGTGTGGTTGCAGGCCGCCCTTACCGCAGCCGGGGCCAAAATCGCCGCAGCACCGGATTTGGTGGCGTTGCCGCGGGCCTGCAAGAACGAGGTGGAACAGGCGGGGGCGCGTGCTGCGCATGTGCGCGATGGCGTGGCGGTGGTGAAATTCCTGGCCTGGCTGTCGCATGCCAAAGGCGAGACCGAGATGTCGGCGGCGGCATACCTGCTGCGCTGCCGCGCGCAGGGTGAGCATTTCCAGGGCGAAAGCTTTGCCGCGATTTCCGGGGCCGGCGAACACGGGGCGATCATCCATTACCGGGTCACCACCGAGACCGACCGGACGATCCGGCCGGATGAAGTCTATCTGATCGATAGCGGCGGCCAGTATCTGGAAGGTACCACCGATATCACCCGCACGGTGTGGACCGGGCCGCATGCAGCCCCTCCAGAGATACGCGGCCATGCAACGCGGGTGCTGGCGGGGCATATCGCGCTGACGATGGCGGTGTTTCCGCAAGGTGTTGCCGGGGTGCATCTGGATGCGTTGGCACGCACAGCCTTGTGGCAGGCCGGGTTGGATTATGATCACGGCACTGGGCACGGTGTCGGCGCCTATCTCTCGGTGCATGAGGGCCCGGCAGGAATTTCCCGCGCTGGCCGCCCGGTGCCTCTGCAAGCCGGTATGATCCTGTCGAACGAGCCGGGATATTACCTGCCGGGGGCCTACGGCATCCGCCTGGAAAACCTGTTGCTGGTGCAACCGGCGGCCTTCCCGAAATTCCTGCGCTTCGAGACCCTCACGCTGGCACCGTTCGACCGCGCCTTGATCGACCCGGCCCTGCTGCCGCCGGCGGCGCTGGCCTGGCTGAATGCCTACCATGCCCGCGTCGCCGAAACCCTGGCGCCGCATCTGGATGCCGCCACCGCCGCCTGGCTGGCGGCGGCAACCGCGGTTTTATGAATTTTATTGACCCTGCTCCGGCCAACCGGCAAAATTATATCAAGCGAGTCGCACCACTCCAGCCCTAGGCGGTTCCCTCATGCGCCTGTTCGTCGCCCTCGATCTTCCCTGGGAGATTAAAGAAGAGCTCAGCGACTTCTCGTTTAATCTAACCGGAGCGCGCTGGGTCCCCACCGATAATTTTCACCTCACCTTGCGCTTTATCGGCGAGGCGACACGGCTGCAAGCCGAGGAAATCGACCTCGCACTGGCAACCCTGCGCGGCCGCAGCTTCGCCTTCGCGCTCTCCGGCATGGGCTGGTTTGAAAAAGCCGGACGGGTAAATACGCTCTGGGTCGGCGTCGAGCGCAACGAACACCTGGCGCGGCTACAGTCCAAAGTGGAAACAGCGCTGTACCGCATCGGCCTGCCGGCAGAACGCCGCCGCTTCACACCGCATGTGGCACTGGCACGCATGGAGGTACCAGTCACACCGAACCTCACCAGCTTCGTGCAAGCCAACAACCTGTACCGCTCCGCCCCCATACGCGCCGATAACGTGACATTGTTCAGCTCATTCCTGGGCAAAGACCAGCCAACCTACACGCCCGAGGCTGAGTACGCGCTGGGATAGGAAAGGAAAGCGCTTCTTTTTTGAAGCATTCTGCGCGGTCCGATTCAGACGTGGCGGCTGCGCCGCCTCGTCATCGGAACGCGAGCAGCAAAAAACTTTCGGAATGCTGGACCATGGGCGTGATGCAAACAACGCCCCAGGTCCAGAGGATCAAAGTTTTTTTGCTTCTTTTTGTTCACAAAAAGAAGTGCTTCCTACCTCCTGTCCTTACTCCGCAGGGGCCAGCCTGGCACGGCCGTAGCCATTGGGGCGGAAGAAGATGATGCCGATCAGCAGGCCGCCAAGGCCGACGATTTTGATGGTCGTGTTATAGCCGATGAAGGCGTAGATGCCGAGGGCGAACAGGCTGAGTGCGCTCAGGAACGGGTACAGCGCGTAGGCGATCCAGGTGGCGGCGGAGTTTTTGAAACTGTCGCGGTAACTCCAGGCGCAGACCAGGCCGGCGAGGCCGTAATAATAACACACTTGCACGGCGATGGCGGCGACTGAATCGCCGAGGATGGTGGCGACAGTGGGCAGGAAGCTCGAGATGAAGATCATGAGCAGTCCCACCACCAGCAGCAGGTACATTGTGCGCACCGGCGTCTGGGTTTTTTCCTGCACCATGCCGAAGGTGGTGGGCAGGGCGCGGTCCCTGCCCATGGCGAACAGGGTGCGGGAGAATTGCAGCATGGTGGTCTCCAGCGTGGCCACGCTGGAGAGGATGAGGGCGATGGAGGCTGCATAACCACCGGCTTTGCCGAGGCCGGCCTGCAAGGCGACGTGATAAATCAGATTGTCGGAAAAGCCGGTGGAATCCTTCAGGCTGAACAACAGCAAGGCGGCCACGGTGAAGGCGATGAAACAGGCGATGGTGATGAAAATGCTGAGGAACCCGCCGCTGCCGGCAGCATTGGGTGGATGGTCTTTGGTTTCCTCGCCCAGATTCGAAGTGACATCCCAGCCCCAGTACAGAAACACCACGATCAGGGCGGAGCTGGCAAAGGTACCGGCGGGATAATTGAAGCCGAACCAGGACCAGGAGAAATGCGTGACTGCACCGCCGCTGCCGGCATGCACGAAGGCGGCGATGGAGATGACGAACATGATGAGTAATTCAATGGAACTCATCACCACCTGGATTTTGCTGGTGAGTTCGATACCGGTGATCAGCACGACGCCGATCAGGACAAACCAGATGGCGCCAATGAAGGTGGTGAGCAACACGTTGCTGGCGAGTGCAGGGTCTACGAGGTCGATGGTGGCGGTGCCGAGCGGGACCGAGCCGGTGACCATGAACACCATGGCGGCGATCAGCAGCGCCCAGCCGGAGAAAAAGCCGAAGAACTTGCCAAAACCCTGCTTGGTCCATTCATAGGCGGCACCGGCATGGGGCAGTTTTTTACCAAGGCCCTTATACGCCACGGCGATGCCGAGCATGGGAATGGCAAAGATGATGAGGGCGTTAGGAGACACCGCGCCGGCCGCACCCAGCAGGCCGGCAATGGCGACGGCGATGGAGAAGCCCGGCGCGCTGCCGGCGACGCCCATGATGATGGACTCGAAAAACGACAGCGAATTCGCTTTAAGCTGGGTCTCCAATTTTGGCCTCCTGTTGTCTTTGTTCACGATGATGGGCGGGTTTTTCGGATTGCGCCAGTCATAATTCGCCGGTTCCCGCAGGTTGTTGCTGGGTTATGCAATGAATGTTGCCGCCGCCAAGCAGAATTTCACGGGCCGGAACCATAACGATCTCGCGCTCCGGGAACACGCGCGCAAGGGTTGCATGCGCAGCCTGATCTGTTGGCACACCGAAGGCCGGGGCGATGATGGCGCCATTGGCCATGTAGAAATTCACGTAAGACGCCGCCATGCGCGCACCAGCCAGCCGAGATGCGGTACCAGGAGCCTGCTCGACGCCGGCGGCTTCCTCAGCAGTGATGAACAGTGGCGACGGCATCGGCAAGCGCTCGACCTCCAGCACCCTGCCCCTGGCATCCGTACCGGATCGAAGGCGCGCCTCGGCATCGCGGCAGACCGCGTAAAGCGGGTCCGTTGCATCGTCGCACCAGGTCAGCAGCACCAGGCCGGGCCGCGCGAAACAGGCGAGGTTATCGACATGGCCGTCCGTCTCGTCTTCCGGAACGCCCAGCCCCAGCCAGATGATTTTGGAAACGCCAAGATAATCGCGGAGATGATCCTCGATCTGTGCACGCCCCAAATGCGGGTTGCGGTTGGCATTCAAAAGGCATTCTTCCGTCACCAGAACCGTACCCTGGCCGTCCACATGCAGGGAACCACCCTCCATGATCAGCGGCGCCCGGTAGCCCCGCGCGCCCGCCATACGCAACACCTGCCCCGCCACCGCATCATCCAGATCCCACGGCGCATACAGCCCGCCCTGCAACCCGCCCCAGGCGTTGAACGGCCAATCCACGCCGCGCAACACCCCTGCCCCATTCACCACGAAACTCGGCCCAATATCCCGGCACCACGCATCGTTGGTACTCACCTCCACCATCCGTACCGCCGCCGGCAACACCGCCCGCGCCCGCGCCACCTGCGCCGAACCCGCCATCACCGTCACCGGCTCAAACCGCGCTATCGCCGCCGCCACCGCGGCAAACGCCGCCTGCGCCGGCCCCGCAGCGAGCCGCCAGTTATCGGCACGCTCCGGCCACACCATCCAACACCCGGCATGCCACTCCCACTCCGCCGGCATGTGGAAACCATCTTGGGCGGGGGTGCTCATGTGGGGGCGTTGCCCCCACGCCCCCACCAGGAGGCTCTGCCTCCTGGACCTCCGCTAAGGGCACAGCCCTTAGAACCCTTAGCTTCTAAAAGGCGGCGGCCCGTGGCGTTGAAACGCCCATGCTGGCCGCCGCCTTTTAGAAGCTCAAAAATGGATTCTAAAGGCCGAGCCTTTAGCGGGGATCCAAGGGGCAGAGCCCCTTGGTGGGGGCATGGGGGCAAAGCCCCCATATCAGCGCCCGGACCCATGACGGGTTGTCCCATCCAGCGTGAGCAGCGGGGTGTAGAGGTCTGGGCGGCGGTCGCGGAAGACGCCCCAGGCGGCGCGGGTTTGGGCGATGGTGTCGAGGTCGAAGGTGGCGGTCAGGGTGGTTTCCGTGGTGCGGTCGGCTTCGGCGATTTTGGCACCGGTATGGTCGGCGATGAAGGAGGAGCCGTAGAAGGTGAGAGATGTGTTGTGGGCGCCGGCTTCGGTGCCGATACGGTTGGAGGCGATGACGGGGGTGAGGTTGGCGGCGGCGTGGCCTTGCATGGTACGTTGCCAGTGGGCGCTGGAATCGAAGCTGGGGTCTTGCGGTTCGGAGCCGATGGCGGTGGGGAAGAACAGCAATTCGGCGCCCATCAGGGCCATGGCGCGGGCGGTTTCCGGGAACCATTGATCCCAGCAGATGCCGACGCCGATGCGGGCGTAGCGCGTAGTCCAGACTTTGAAGCCGGTATCGCCGGGGGAGAAGTAGAATTTCTCAGAATAGCCGGGGCCGTCCGGAATGTGGGATTTGCGGTAGAAGCCGAGGTTGCTGCCGTCGGCGTCCAGGATGACGATGGTGTTGAAAAAGTTTTGGCCGGCGCGTTCGTATACCGAGATGGGGAGCACCACGCCGAGTTCGCGGGCGACGAGGGAGAAGTGTTTGATGGCAGGGTTTTCGGACAGAGGGGTGGCCAGTTGCAGGGCTTCGTAGAGCTGGTCCTGGCAGAAATACGGGGTTTCGAACAATTCCTGGATCAGGATGATTTCAGCACCTTTGCCGGCGGCCTCGCGGATGAGTTTTTCGGCCCGCGCGATGTTGGCGGCCTGGTTGGGTTCGCAGGCCATCTGGGTAGCGGCGACGGTGACATTTCTCATATGGAGTCTCTAGGCTGTGGTGAGATAGGCATCGATTTCAACATCGGAAATGCGACGGCGGACTTCGCTGATTTCCTGGCGTTTGCAGGCGGCGTACAGGCGCTGGAAATCCGGCGTGAAGCTGCCGGTTAGTTGTTTCGAGTCCGCAAAGTGGTCGGCAGCACTGGACCAGGCGATGGGCAGGCGCGGTGCTTGCGGGCTGCGCTGGTCGCCGAAGGTTTCCGGGCCGGGATTTTCCTGTTGTTCGATGCCGTCGAGGGCGGTGCCGAGCAGGGCGGCGAAAGCGAGATAGGGGTTGCAATCGGCCCCGGCGACGCGGTGTTCGATGCGCGCGGCGGCGGGGTCGACATTGATGACACGCATGGCGGCGAGGCGGTTGTCGTGCCCCCAGTCGCCGTAAGTGGGGGCGTGCACGCCGGGGGCGAAGCGGCGGTATGAATTGGCGTGCGGGGCCAGGATGAGCATGGTGTCCGGCATGGCTTTGATGATGCCGCCGAGGGCGTTGTACAGTACCGGTGCGGCGCGCTCCTGCGTGCCGGAGAAGACGTTGTGGCCGGCGCGGTCCAGCAGCGACATATGCACATGCATGCCGCTGCCGGCCCATTGGCCGTACGGCTTGGCCATGAAGGTGGCGGTGAGATTATGTTTGCGTGCCACCTGTTTGATGGTGCGCTTGAACAATGTGGCGGAATCCGCAACGCGCAGCGCATCGCTGGAATATTTCAGGGTGACCTCGAACTGGCCTGGCCCGCTTTCCGAGACCAGGGTTTCCAGGGTGATTTCCTGGGCCCGCGCGGTCGCCATCATTTCGCGCAGAACGGCGTCGTAATCATGAATTTCCTCGAGGCCGACGGCGTCGATCTGCCAGCCGCGCCAGCCGGATTCATCGGCTCCGCGCGGCGCGATGGCACCGGTGTGGTCCGGGTCCACCAAATAGAATTCCAGTTCGACGCCGAGTGCCGGGGTGAGGCCGTGGGCCTGATAGCGTTCCAGCACACGCAGCAGCACGCCTCTGGGGTCCAAATAGAACGGCGTGCCGTCGGCTTCCTGCATGGTCAGCAGGGCCTGGGCCGCGTTGCCTTCGGCCCAGCCCATGCGGGTGATGGAATGCGGCACGGCGACGCACAGGCCGTCGGGGTCCCCGGTATTATAGGCAACCCCGCCTTCGACGATGTCCCGGCCCCAGATATCCAGCAGGAAGGCCGAGCGCGGCATGGCGATGCCGGTGCCGAGCAGGGCTTTGGCTTTATCGCGTTGCAGCCATTTGCCGCGCGGCACGCCGTTCACATCGATGATGAAGGCCTCGATGAAGTCGCTCTCCGCCAGTAGAGCGGCTTTATCTGCATATGGCATCAGAGGCTGACCTCGCCCTTCACGCGGTCATAAGTCTGCGCGATGGCGTGGGTGATGCGGGCGACCAGCTGGTCTATTTCCGGTTCGGAAATGATCAGTGGCGGGGCGAACACCATGGTATCGCGCACCGCACGCATGACCAGATCGTTTTCAAAACAATAATCCCGGCAGATAGCGCCGATGCGGCCGTTCTTGGCGAAGAAGCGGCGGGTATGTTTATCCGCTACCAGCTCGATCGCGCCGATCAGCCCGATGCCGCGGATGTCGCCGACCATCGGGTG
The DNA here is from genome assembly GCA_965231175.1 of Acetobacteraceae bacterium. Classification (GTDB taxonomy): domain Bacteria; phylum Pseudomonadota; class Alphaproteobacteria; order Acetobacterales; family Acetobacteraceae; genus Acidocella. Next base: position 111,632 of record CBDDMJ010000004.1, read on the forward strand.
GTCATCGAGTGCGGCGTGTAGTTTGGCGCGCAGCATTTCACCCATGGCGGCGGTACGTTCGACCAGATGTTCGGTCTCGATGATGTCAAGATTTGCAAGCGCCACGGCGCAGGCGACAGGATGACCGGAATAGGTGAAGCCGTGATAGAACTCGCCGGTATCGTTGATGAAAACCTCGGCCACGCGGTCATGCACCATGACGGCCGATAAGGGGATATAGCCGGAGGTGATGCCTTTGGCCAGCGTCATGAAATCCGGTTTGATACCAAAATAATCACAGCCGAACATTTTGCCGGTGCGGCCGAACCCGCAGATCACCTCGTCGGCAATTAACAATATATCGTTTTCGGCACAGATGCGGTTGACCTCCGGCCAGTAGGTATCCGGCGGAATGATGACGCCGCCCGCACCCTGCAGCGGCTCGCCGATGAAGGCTGCAACATTATCGGCACCGAGGGATTTGATTTTGTCTTCGAGTTGGCGGGCGGCGTACAGACCGAATTCGGCCTCCGACATCTGACTGCCGTAACCATACCAATAAGGTGGCAACACCTGCGCGAAATTCGGCATGTCGCCGGCCTGGCGGTGCATGTCCACCATGCCGCCGGCCGAGGCGCCGAGGGTGGTGGAACCGTGATAGCCATATTCACGGCCGATGATGATTTTTTTCTCAGGCCGTCCCTTGGTCTGCCAGTACACGCGGGCCATGCGCAAAGCCGTGTCCACCGCTTCGGAGCCGGAACAGGCGAAGAACGCGTGGTTCAAACCCGCAGGGGTGAGACGCGCCAGACGCTGCGCCAGGGCCGCCGCCGGCTGCGTGGTGGTTTTGAAAAACGTATTGTAATACGGCAGCCTGGTCATTTGCGCGGTTGCAGCCTCGACCAATCTCGGCTCGCTATAACCGAGATTTACGCACCACAGCCCGGCCATACCGTCGAGAATTTTATGCCCGTCCGCATCATGCAGGAAAACACCCTCAGCATGGGTGATGACGCGCAATTTGCCTTCATGCAGCGCCTTGTGATCTGTAAACGGGTGCAAGTGATGAGCATTATCAATGCCCTGCCAATCGATTGAGCCGGTGATTTCGTCCAACATGTTATTTCTCCGCAATGAATAATACGCCGCGCTTAAAATAGAAGCGGGGATACGCACGTTCAGATGCGGGGCGGGCTATAGCCTATGCGTGCGCATAAAAGCAGCAACTCTGCTTGCAGGCTAAGCGCATTATGAATGGAAGACGTGGACATGATTACATTTGTCGCACGAGTGGCAGTTTTGTTCAAGGAGATTTTGCGAATCACTCAAAACACAAACATGTTTTCAAAATCAAACCAGCTTTGATAAAGCTTCCCGTGCCAGCTTTTCTCGCTCTGGAGATTGAAGCTTCAGCAGGCCAAGACAATGTTCGACACCATTCTTCTGGCCTACGGCGGCGTAAATTTGTGCTCCTGTCTCTAGGCAAACCATGTCGATTTGAGTTCCGCCTTGGTCAAAAAGGCTGCGAGCCCGATCAAAAGTCGTGGAGGCTTTCAAAAAATCTTTTCTTCTGAAGAGCGTTGTCGCAAGATTAGCTGCCCAGATCGGTTCAGTAGGTTCAAGCTTGCAAACTAATTCCCCGTATTTTTGTGAATTTTCCAGATCATCGACATCGTAGCAAATAGACTGCGCCGCATTGGCTATTATTGCTTGTTCTTCAGCCGTATAGTCCTTGAATATTGCCTCACTCATAACGGTATCAACCAAGTGAAGAACTGTTGATTTTCCTGTTTGCGCTTGACCAGTAACTACAAAATATCGACTAAGGCCTGGTATGGCGAGTACTGCTGCCCTGCCTGACATTTTGTTTACGAAAGATGGATTCATTGCATATTTTTGTATAAGTTCAGCGGCGGCGCGTCTCCCTACTTTTGCAAGACGCCCCGACCACTCCAATACCTGATTTTTATCTACGTAGATTTCTTCAAGCTCAAGTAGCGCTGTTTCAGCGTTACGATATTGTCCTCCTTGGTAAGCAGCTTGGAGCTCCCGCAAGGGGTCTAATCCGTAAGTCACGGCAGGCCGCACGTCGCGGACTTCTACAGGCAATGATACCGTCGTTGACAACACAGCGGTAAGCCTCATTTCAATTCTTCTTAAACTCTCCTCTATATTGTTTAAAGGATTACTGGATTTTGATGCACCAAATCCGGTTCGAGCGATAACTTCCACGAAGCTTTTAAGCAGCGATTGAGCCTCGAATGCGTTATCTGTTATCGACAAGTCTTTATAGCCAACATATCGAGTTCCTTGAACATCAAAAGGTGTAATCTGCCCTTCATGAAGCAGATGAATATAGGGCTTTCCGGTTTCATGCCTCCTGCCCGCTTCGTAAAATACATTTGGATTGGCTTCCGTAAGATCTATAATACAAAGTTCTGAATCCTGTATAAGTCTGATAATCTCATCGGTGATAGAAGCCACAGTCGAAATTCTGTCTGCCCGGATGACATCAAAGCTAAAGATCTCAAGCACGGGGCGAATGACGTGTTCGAACAAACGATCCGCATTTTTCCGGGTATCCGAATTTTGTGCCCCAATAGGACCAATAACGAAGCAGCGCATAGCAAATTCTCCTTATTTAATTGCTTAAATGAACAGAACCACTTGATAGATCATCTAATCCGATGAGCGATTTAGGCATGCTGTGTAATGATAATTTACGGGGCTAGCTGAAATTATGAGGTGTAAAATTCCATGACCAAAGGCGAAATTTTTATAATAAGCGACGGCTCACAGATTACCGATGGTTTTGCCTTATACATTCAACAACAAATGCTCCCGCTCCCATGAGCTGATAACGCGCAGATAGGTTTCATATTCCAGCCGTTTCACCGCCACCAGCACGTCGACCAGTTTATCGCCGAGAATTTCGCGCATTTGCGAGGAGCCGTCCATGACGTCCAAAGCGTGCGAGAGTTCGCGCGGCAGGGTGTATTCGCCGGAATAGGCGGAGCCGATTTGTGCTGGTGTTGGCTCCAGGTTTTCAATCATGCCCATATAGCCGCAGGCCAGGGTGGCGGCGAAGGCGAGGTAGGGGTTGGCGTCGGCGCCGGGCACGCGGTTTTCCACCCGCATGGCCGCAGGGTCGCCGAACGGCACACGCAGGCCGCAGGTGCGGTTGTCGTAGCCCCATTGCAGGTTGATCGGGGCGTTGGAGAAACGCGTGAGGCGGCGGTAGGAATTCACGTTCGGCGCAAAGATCGGCATGGTGGCCGGGATATATTTCTGCAACCCGGCGATGTAGGACAGGAACAACGGGCTGGCTTTACCATCGTCGCCGGCGAACAGGTTTTTGCCGGTGGCGGGGTCGACGATGCTCTGGTGCACATGCATCGCGCTACCGGGTTCCGTGCCCATCGGCTTGGACATGAAGGTGGCGTAGATTTCATGGCGCAACGCCACTTCGCGCACCGTGCGTTTGAACAGGAACACCTGATCGGCAAGATTCAGCGGGTCGCCATGCAGGAAGTTGATTTCGACCTGCGCTGCACCTTCCTCGTGGATCAACGTATCGAGGTCGAGATTTTGCAGATCGCAGAAATCATACATTTCCTCGAACAAAGGATCGAATTCGTTGACGGCGTCGATCGAGTAGGATTGCCGCCCGGTTTCCTGGCGTCCGGAACGGCCGACCGGCGGCACCAGCGGGTAATCCGGATCCGTGTTGCGGCCGACCAGGTAGAATTCCAGCTCCGGCGCCAGTACCGGCTGCCAGCCTTTTCCGGCATAAAGCTGAAGCACGCGTTGCAGGACCTGACGCGGCGCCATCGGCACCGGGGTACCGTCAGCGTATTGGCAATCATGGATGATCTGTGCGGTGGGTTCATGCGCCCAGGGTACCAGCCGCACGGTATCGGCATCCGGGATCAGCTTGATGTCGATGATCGCGGGGTCGGTGAGCGTGTCGCCCGGGTCTTCGGGGTATTCGCCGGTGACGGATTGGATGAAAATGGCCTCCGGCAGCCGCGGCGCACCGCCTTGGAAGAATTTCTGTGCCGGCATGATCTTGCCGCGCGGGATGCCGGTGATATCCGGAACCATGCATTCGACTTCGGTGATGCGGTGCTCATCGAACCAGTCGTGGAGATTGATAGTCATTTTACCCTCAAAATGAACAGCGGCAAGGAATATCGCCGCCGCTTACGCGCTTATTGCAGAACCGACGTCCAGATGCTGTTGAAGAGTTTGTACTGCGCCCCTTGCAGCGGCGGCAGGAATTGCAGGTTTTTCAGCTCGGCGTCCGAAGGCTCGATCATGTCTGTGGTGACATCAGATTGCAGAAAGGGCTGCGAGGCCTGATTCGGACTGGCATATACATTGTAATTGGAAAGATCGGCACCGTTATGCGCGTTCAGGATAAAATTGATAAACTCATGCGCAAGTTTGGGGTTCGGCGCGTGGGACGGAATGGCCATGGTATCGACCCAGATTTCAGAGCCTTCGACCGGCAGGAAATACACCAGGGATTTGCAGCTGCCGTCGCCATAGCACGTGCCGATATCGCCGTTAAAGGCGGTGGAGACGGCGATCAACCCGCTTTTCATCTGGTCGCGAGCCGGGGTTTCATCGACGAAGCCAGCGAAGTTGGGACGGGATTTGGTCTGCACGATCAGCTTGGCGGCCGCCAGCCACTGGCTTTCCTGCATGCAGCCAAAGCCGTAACCGAGATAGGCGCAGGCCGAGGCGATCTGGTCCCGTCCCTCACCTTTCGGCAGCACGAAAGGATAGGTCGGGTTGACCTTCGGGTCGTATAAAATCGACCAGCTATGCGGCGGGTTCTTGATTTTGGCGGGATCGTAGACGATGCCGGTGGTGCCCCACTGATAGGGCACGGAATAGCTATCGTTCGGGTCATAGCTGGGGTTTTGGAAACGCGGATACAGGTTGCTCAGGTTGGGGATTTGCGTATGGTCGAGTTTCTGGATCAGACCTTCGGCCGCCAGTTCCGGCACGTAATAGCTGGAGGGGACGACGACATCGTATTGCGAGTCGCCGCCGGCCTTCAGCTTGGCGGCCATTTCGGCGTTGCTCTCGTAATCGGTTTCGACGACCTTGCAGCCGCATTCGAGTTCGAAGCCGTCGATAATGCCTTCGGTGATGTAGCTGGACCAGATGAAAAGGTTGAGAGTCGGCTCATCCGCGCTGGCAGTGCGCGCGGCCAGGCCGAAGCTGGCGGCGATGCAGCCTGCCAACAGGATTCGGTTCAATCTCATCGCAATCTCCTTAAAATTCAGGTGGGCAGGATGCCGTTGCGTCCGCGCCGCGCGGTGACGATGTAATACAGAAACGCCAGCAGAACGACGACGGCGACCATGATGGTGCCGAGTGCGTTGATTTCCGGCGAGATGCCTTTGCGGGCAATCGAACTATAGATGTAGATCGGCAGCGTGACGCTGGTAGGTCCGGAGGTGAAGAAGCTGATGGTGAAATCATCGATCGACAGCGTGATGGCGAGCAGGAAGCTGCCGATGATGGCCGGGCGGATAACCGGGATGGTGAGATACAAAAAGCTCTGTATGCCGTTGGCGTAAAGGTCGTGCGAAGCCTCGAACAGGTTTTTGTCGAGGCCCACCAGGCGGGCGAACACCGTGAGCGTCACATAGGGTATCTGGAAGGTGGCGTGGGCGATCATCATGGTGCCGAGGCCGGCGGCCAGCAAGCCGGTGGCGGAATGGACGAAGTTGAAGAAGATCAGCTCGGAAATGCCGAACACCAGGCTCGGCATGATGATCGGGGTGTAGATGATGAGGCTCGGGATGTTACCGGCGAGGCCGCGGGCATTGGGTTCGCGAAAGCGGCACAGGCCGAAGCCAAGCAGCGTGCCGAGCAAGGTGGCGACCGCGGAGGAGAATACCGCGAGAATGAGCGAGCGCCGCAGCGCCTGGCCGACGAACGGGTCGTGGAACAGCACGTGATAAGCGGTGAGCGAAAACGGCACGGCACTTGCGACCGGCTTGAAGGAATACAGTGCGATCATGGCAAGCGGCGTATAAAGCAGCACGTAGATCGGCAGGGTGAAACCGGAAAGGGCGAACCTGACGCCTTTGGGAACGACATTGCTCATATCGTCGCCTCGTCGCCGCCACCGAGTTTGCGGGTGAGAATGCGAAAGGCGATGAGGCCGGCACCGGTGAACACCAGCATGATGATGGTGAGTGCGGCACCATACGGCCAGTCCGGCGTTTCGGTGAACTGGTTGGCGATCAGCGAGCCGATCATCAGGGCCTTGTCGCCGCCCAGCAGCGCCGGGACGATGTAATCGCCAAAGGCCGGGATGGCGACGAAAATGACACCGGAGAGCAGCCCCGGCACGGTTTGCGGGAACACCGTCTGCCAGAACAGTTTGGCGCCGGACGCATAAAGGTCCCTGCCCGCCTCCACCAGGGTCCAGTCCAGCCGTTCCGCAGAGGCATACAGCGGCACGATCATGTATGGCAGGTAATTATAGGCAAGGCCGGTGGTGACAGCGAACGTACCCGGTGCCAGGCCCAGATGCGGCGGCACAAAGCCGAGCACATGCGCGAGGCGCGTCACCGGCGCGTCCGGGCCCAGCAATTCAAGCCAGGCATAAGTCCGCACCACCTGATTGGTCCAGGAGGGCAACACCACCAGCAATAGCAATATGGGACGCAGCGCCTCGGAACGGGTGACGATGAAAAACACCATAGGATAGGCCAGCAGTGCGGAAACCACGGTGGCAATGGCGGCCTGGCCGAGCGAACGCAGAATGATGTCGATATTGCCCGGGCTCCAACCCAGCAGCGAATACCCCGCCACCTGGCTGAACGGTGCGGTGGTGAGCGGCAGCACCGGGGAGCCGTAATCGTTCGAAGTGAAAAACCCGATGCCGAGCAGCACCAGGCTCGGGATCAGCAGAAACAGCACCACCCAGAACAGGCCGGGGCCGGCGGTCATCCACAGGCGGAAGGATTTGGCGCGGCGCTCGCTCTGCACCGCGGTTTTGCCTGCAGGGATCACGGCGTCGGACATTCAGCCCTCGATCAGCATGATGTTGTCGGGCTTCAGCTCGACGGCAACCGCCTCCCCGGCCCGCCAGCTGCGTTCGGCGGCGGTGTTGTTTGTATCCAGCACCAATATGCTCTGTGCCGGCTCGCAGCCCGTAACGTCCACACGGTACTGCGTGCTGGCGCCCATGTAGATCGCCTCCCGCACCTGGCCGCGGAACACATTCGGGCGGTCCGGCGTGGCGGATTCATTATACATCCAGATTTTTTCCGGCCGGATCATCGCCTTGCGCTCCGCCCCGACGGGCGTGGTGATCTGCAACGCTCCCAGCACCGTGTTCACCATGCCGCCACCGGCGGAGACGATGGGAAAGATGTTGGACAGACCAAGGAATTCCGCGACAAACACGTTGCGTGGCTTTTCGTAAACCTCCAGCACCGGCCCGACTTGCTGCAATCTGCCGCGCTCCATGACCGCAATGCGGTCGGACATCACCAGCGCCTCGTGCTGGTCATGGGTAACAAAAATAAACGTCATGCCGAGGCGTTTTTGCATACGCAGCAGCTCGATTTGCAATTCGTTGCGCAGTTTCGCATCGAGTGCCGAAAGCGGCTCGTCCAGCAGTACCACTTCCGGCTCGTTCACCAGGGCGCGCGCCAGGGCCACGCGCTGGCGTTGACCGCCGGAAAGCTGGGCCACCTTGCGCGTGGCGAACTGACCGATTTGCAGCAGATCCATGATGCTGGTGACGCGGGTTTTGCGTTCCGCAGTTTTCACGCCGCGCATGCGCAGGCCAAAACCGATATTGTCGGCGACGTTGAGATGCGGAAACAGCGCGTAGGATTGAAACACGGTGTTCACAGCGCGCTTATGTGCCGGAATGTCCTGCATCTCCTTGCCGGAAATCAGAATACGGCCTTCATCCGGCGTTTCGAAACCGGCGATCATGCGCAGCAGCGTGGTTTTGCCACAGCCGGAAGGGCCGAGCAGGGTAAAAAACTCGCCTGCGTTGATCGTCAAATCGACGCCGGCGACCGCCGGAACCGATCCTGCGAAAATGCGGGTAATGCCGCTTAACTGTATTTCACCGCGCTTGGCAGCACCCGGGGTGGTGGTCTGGCTGGTCGCTAGGTCTAGCATCTGCAGCTTCCGCAAAACGACAGACCAGATTCAAAAAAATCCATGGCTTCGAGTGTAAATGGCACAAAATTCCCCGTGTTGAGTCGCACTCGCCATGATAGTCTCGTCAATCAGACCATAGGCGTCAAGAATAATTAACGATTTTTTTTGTAAACTTCATTTCCTGTTCATGTTGCAATCGAAGCAACCTTGCGTTGCCGCATTGCATGGCTCGCATGGCCGCAACGCAGCATGGAAATCGCCTTGCAGGATAAAACAGTCTCGCGCTAAACAAATGCTGACATTTGAGTGTTGATAATTCTAAACGCCCTGTACCATTATTTTGCCAACACTATCATTTTTTTGAAAGTTTTCATCATGCTCGTTGGTCTGCCGAAAGAAATCAAAAATCATGAATATCGCGTCGGTCTGACCCCGGCCTCGGTGCGCGAGCTGAAAACCCATGGGCACCGCGTGCTGGTGGAAACCGGCGCCGGGGACGGCATCGGCATGGACGACGAAGCTTACCGCAAGGCCGGCGCCGAAATCACCGGCAGTGCCGCGGAGGTGTTTTCGACCGCCGAGTTGATTGTAAAGGTAAAGGAGCCGCAGGCCGAGGAGTGCCGGATGCTGCGCCCCGGCCAAATCTTGTTCACCTATCTGCATTTGGCGCCAGACCCGGAACAGGCAAGGCTGATCATGAAATCCGGCGCCATCGCCATCGCCTATGAAACCGTGACCGATAGCCATGGCCGGTTGCCGCTATTGGCGCCGATGAGCGAAGTCGCCGGGCGCATGGCGATCCAGGTCGGAGCAGTGTCTCTGCAAAAAGCTCATGGCGGCATCGGCGTATTGCTGGCCGGTGTGCCGGGCGTGCCGCCGGCGCGGGTGGTGGTGCTTGGCGGTGGCGTGGTCGGTGCCAATGCAGCACGCATTGCGCTTGGCATGGGTGCGGATGTGACAATTTTCGACCGCTCCCTGCCCCGCCTCGTGCAGCTGGACGAATTATACGGGCCACATTTGAAAACCGCTTATTCCACGACCGAAGCGGTGGAGGAAGCGGTGTTCCATGCCGACCTCGTCATCGGCGCGGTGCTGGTGCCGGGTGCTGCCGCACCCAAACTGGTCACGCGCGCCATGCTGCCGCGCATGCGCAAAGGCAGCGTGCTGGTGGACGTGGCGATCGACCAGGGCGGCTGCTTTGAAACCAGCCGCGCCACCACTCATTCAGATCCCACCTATATCATCGACAACGTGGTACATTACTGCGTGGCCAATATGCCCGGTGCGGTGCCGCGCACCTCCACCTTTGCGCTCACCCAGGCTACCATGCCCTACACGCTGAAACTCGCCGATCAAGGCTGGCGCGCCGCGCTGGCGCAGGACCCGCATCTGCGCGCCGGGCTGAACGTCGCCGAAGGCCGCATTACCCACGCCGCGGTTGCCGAAGCCTTAGGCGAAACCCTGCTCCCCGCCGAAGAGGCGATCGATGATTAAAACCCCGCCGAACCGGTAAATGGCAATGCTCGAACAATATGCGGAGGATGCCGGCAGCGAAGACATCGGCACAAGGCTGCGCATCGTGCGGCAAATCTACGGCCTGACGCAGCGCGAACTGGCGCGCCGCGCCGGCGTGACCAACGGCGCCATTTCGCTGATCGAACAAAACCGCGTCTCACCCTCCATCTCCTCCTTGAAAAAAATTCTCGACGGCATCCCGCTCTCACTCGCAGATTTTTTCACGCTGGATTTCTCACCTTCAAACAACGTCTTCTTTACCGCCAGCGATCTTACGGAAATTGCCTACGGCCCGGACATGTCGTTCCGCATGGTCGGCCGCAACGTTAAAAACCGCGCCCTGCAAATGCTGTTTGAAACCTACCAGCCAGGTGCCGACACCGGCGAAGCCATGCTGCGCCACCAGGGCGAAGAATGCGGTATCATCACCGCAGGCAGCCTGATCATCACCGTCGGCACGCAGGAGAAACAACTGCAACCCGGTGATGCCTATTACTTCCGCTCAGATATCCCGCACCGGTTCCGCAACCCCGGTACAACACCCTGCACACTCATCAGCGCCAACTCGCCGCCAAGTTTTTAAGGAAGCAGCATGCGCTGTTTTTCCGCTCAGCGCAGTTCGGTTTCCGCTTCCAGGCCCAGCATTTGCGCCAGGCGGTCCAGGCGACGGAGGACAGATTCGCCGGCGAACACGCCATTGGCTTCGGCGAGGCCGAGGATCAGCCGGCCGGGGGCCATGGTGAGCTGGGCGCCGGCCAGGAGTTGCGGGGTGCCGGCGGACAGGGTGTAGGCAAGGCGGAGGGCGACGCCGAGGGTTTCGGCGCGGCGGGCGGCGTGCATGTCCAGGAGGGAGCGGGCCGGGCTGAGGAACGGAGAGTCGGCCGGTGCTTCGTAGCGCAGCGCCATGGTGAGGGCGAGGAAGGCGCGGGCGTGGTGGTCAAGGCCGATGCCGGCCTGGCGCAGCACACGCAGGAAGGCCTGTTCGGCGCGGTATTCCGGGTGTTCATGGCTGCCGATGTCGGACAGCCAGCAGGCGGCTTCCCGCAGGCGCCGTTGCGCGCCGGTTTCGCCGGGGAATAGCGGGTTGGTCCAGCTGATGAGGGCTGCCGGGAGGGCGGCGTCGCGCATGGTGCCGCGCGTCAGGTCTCGCCCGGCGGAAAGCAGCGGGTCTTCGGCGCGGATTTCCGGTGGCATCATGCGGGCGAACCAGCCTTCGCGCAGGCCGTTGGCGCTGAAGACGACGCGGTTGACGCCGGAGGCGCGGAGCAGGCGGCGCAGGATCAGCGCGGCGTAGGGCAGGTCTTCGATACGGCGGCGCGGTACGCCGGGCATGCGTTCAATGAGTTTGCGGCCGGCCTCGCCGATGACGCCGGCGAGATCGCGGGCTTCCTCGCGGCCGATGGTGTAGTGGTGCACCATGTTCAGCGGGTAGCCGGTCTGGGCGATATGGATGCGCGCCAGGGCACGGAAGGCGCCACCGGAGAGGTACAGGTCGCGCCCGGCGGCCTCACCGATGAAGGGGGTTTCCTCAAGGGCGGCGGTGACGATGGCGCGGGCGCGGATGAGATCGCCACCGGCGCGGTCGGCCAAGCGGATCACGCCGACCGGCATGGTGGCGGCCTGGCCCACCCGGCCGGCATCCAGACGTACCAATTCGAGCGAGCCGCCACCAAGATCAGCGAGTACGCCGTCCGCGCCCGGTATGCCGCACAGCACGCCTTCCGCCGAGAGCAGCGCCTCGTCATGGCCGGACAGCACATGCACGGTCATCTCCGGCAGCCGGGCGGCAAGATGCTTGACGAATTCCGGGCCATTTTCGGCATCGCGCACCGCCGAGGTGGCCAGCACCTCGAACGGTGCCGCCCCCATGGCGCGGACGATGGCAGCGTAGCGGCCCAGTACACGTTCGGTCTGTTGCATCGCCGCGGTGTCGAGCTGGCCGGTGCGGGTCATGCCTTTGGCCAGGCGCAGCACGGCTTTTTCGTTGAAAATCTGTACCGGGTTGCGGGCTTCGCCCTCATAGATAACGAGGCGGACCGAATTCGACCCGAGATCTACTACCGCTCGGCGCGATAAGCCCGGGTAAACCTGCGGCACAACCATATGGTCCATGATCTAATCTCGCAGATTCAGGGTAAAGCGCAAAGCGGCGGTTTTATGACAGGCGCTTAGCTTCTCGTTGGGGTCGGATCGATGACATTGGCGCAGGTATCGGTCGGCGCCGCGGCAACCTGGCCCACCACCGGCACGATTTTGAGGGCAGCAGAGCCGACCCGGCACGGGGCAGCGAACAGGCCGCAGCCAGATAACGACGCAGCCAGAACAAGCAGCAAGGATAGCCTGAATTTCATAGGTAATCTCCGATACCGTACCCTATCTGGCGGCGGCAGGGAGCGCGGTCAATCAGGGGGCACTGTTTGCTGCAGAATAACCGGGCTGACCAGCGGTACGGGCGTGGTTGAACTCAGTTGATTTTTCGGCAAGGGCGCTGCGTTATAAACGCAGCCTGAGCTCAGCACGATCATGATGACACTCAGGACTCGGGCTACGCTTATTTGGAGCATGAGTTGTCGCTAGAACCAGTGGCGCAGGACATGGAATGCATAGAAAATCATGCCCCATGAAGCCGCTGATATTGCCAGGAGGCAAACCAGGGCGACTGCTGGAGGCAACCGGGACGGCTTGATTGCGGCCGTGCGCGTGGCAGCGGGGCTGCCGAGCCATATTGGCGTAAGCGACAGGGACGATGAGAGATGAAACCGTGGGTTATGCCGCAAGCGGGAACTGGAACGCATCCTGAACACCTGTTTTCTTTTTCTCTTAGAAGCTTTAAATACCTCTCAAGGTTGCTGACATCAACGATTAATCGCTTAAGCCATTTAACATTTTCGTCACATGCCGTTGACCTTTTTGCAGACAATAGAATGAGAAGTTTATTGCGATGCACAATTTTGTTATCTACAACCTGAGTTAGTAGCTTACAGCCCGTATGAACATCGTGCCAATCTGATAAGGATATTGATTTGAAAATTGCAATTATCGGCGGCGGTTATGTCGGCCTGGTTTCCGGCGCTTGTTTTGCCGAATTCGGCGTTGATGTTGCAGTGGTGGAAGCTGATCCACGCAAACGGGATATGCTGCTGGCTGGGCAGATCCCGATTTATGAGCCGGGTCTGGATCGGCTGGTGGCGGAAAACAGTGCGGCAGCACGGCTATCGTTTCCCGCCACGCTGGCCGAAGGCATTGCCGAAGCCGAGATCGTGTTCATCGCCGTAGGCACGCCGGCGCGGCGCGGCGACGGCCATGCCGATCTGACTTATGTGTTCGCCGCGGTCGAGCAGGTGGTCAAGAGCCTCGATCATCCGGTGGTCATCGTCACGAAATCGACCGTGCCGGTGGGTACCGGGCGCAAAATTGCCGAGCTGGCACAGCGGCTGCGGCCGGATTTGGCGATCGACGTCGCCTCCAACCCGGAATTCCTGCGCGAGGGCAGCGCGATAACCGATTTCATGCGCCCCGATCGCGTGGTGGTGGGCACCGATAGCGAACGCGCGCGCGAGGTGCTGCGGCGGCTATACCGGCCGCTTTATCTGATCGAGGCGCCGATTTTGTTCACCGGCCTCGAAACCGCGGAGCTGATCAAATACGCCGCCAACGGTTTCCTCGCGATGAAGATCACCTTCATCAACGAAATGGCCGATTTGTGCGAACAGGTGGCGGCCGATGTCAACGACGTGGCGCGCGGGATCGGGCTCGATGGCCGGATTGGGCGGAAATTCCTGCATGCCGGACCGGGTTTCGGCGGCTCCTGCTTTCCCAAGGATACGCTGGCATTGATGCGCATTGCCGAGGAGGCCGGGGCGCCGAGCCGGCTGATCCAATCCGTGGTGGCGGTGAACGACGCCCGGAAAATCGCCATGGTGGCGCGGGTGGTGGCGGCCTGCGGCGGGGATGTGACAGGCAAACGGATCGCCGTGCTTGGCCTTGCCTTCAAGCCGGAGACCGATGACATGCGCGAAGCACCGTCTCTGCCGCTGGTGACCGGGCTGTTTGAAGCCGGCGCGAATATCGTGGCTTTCGATCCGGAGGCAATGGCGGGTGCCAAGCAGCTGTTGCCGGAGGCGATTACCTATGCCGCCGACGCGACCTCGGCCCTGCAGGATGCCGATGCGCTGGTGCTGGTGACCGAGTGGAATGAATTCCGTGCCCTTTCTACGACGCAGCTGACACGGCTAATGCGGGGGAAGGTGATTATCGACCTGCGCAACGTGTTCGACCCGCTGGCGCTGCGGGAGGCCGGATTCGACTATCACAGCATCGGCCGGCCGTGAGGAGGCAAGATTAAAGTAAGCAGCAGGTTTGGAAAAAAAGCTGCGCTTACTTTATCAGCCCAGGAATTTGTTTAATTGTCGCAATGACCTTTTCCGCTGTGATCAGGCGCGTGCATTCGAACTGGCGGTCGGTGCCGGCGTGGCGGGGGCACCATAGGAAGTCTTTATGGTCGAAGCGTTCGCGCACGTCGTTCCAGCAGCTGTTGCAGGCGTGCCAGTTGATGACGCGGTAAGGGGTTTCGAATTCGTTGGTGGGATGAGTGAAGCCGCTGATCATCACCACTGGCGACCCTGCAGCCCAGGCCAGCCAGGAGAGGCCGGAGGACAGGCCGATGAAGGCAGAAGCATGACGCAGGTAGCGGGCGCGTTCTGTGAGGGGTTTGTCGCCGGTTTCATCTTCCACGCCGTGCGGGATGTGGTTCCAGACGATGCCGCCGCCGCCTATGGCTTTCTGGTCGATGCAAATGACGCGGTAGCCGGCGGCTTTGAGGAAGCGCACCACCTGGCGCCAGCCATCCGGGTTGGTCCAGTGTTTGCATTGTGTAGAGCTTTGCACGGCGATGCAAACATAGGGTTCGGGAATCGGGCGTGATTCATCCGGCAGGGTGAGTTTGGGCGCAAGTTCGGTGGGGTCGACGCCGAGGATGTAGCCGGCAGTGCGGTGCAGGCCGACATGGCGGAAATCCGTCGGTTGCCAGATGTTGGCGGCATCGTCGAAGAACAGGCCGAGGCAATAGGTGGCGTACACCTGGTCCGGAATTTTTTGTTCGACCAGTTCTTCGTGGCTGACGAAGCGGATGTGCGGATAGGCGTCCTTCAGCAGCGCAATGATGAGCGGGGACATCGCACAGGTGAGTTTGCAGTTATGCACCTCGGCGAAGCGAGCGGCGTAGGAGAACCAGGCGAGGATATCCCCCAGGGTGCCGATGGGGAACTGGATGAGCACGTTTTGGCCTGTGCAATCGTAATTATGGGTGAAGACGAGCTCAGCGTTATTCCAGATTTCGATGCCGAAGCGCACGAAAAAACGTTTTGAACTGTTTATGAAAGCGCCCTGGTTTTCGCTTTCGAACAGGATGTTGCCGGCGTCCAGATCGCGCAGGCGGACGCGCCAGTTGCCGGGCGGCAGGATAACCCGGGCGCCGAGGTTGAAATCATACCTTATGCCGTGCGGCGCGGTTTGCGTGGGTTGCGCGGCGGGTGGCGGGTACGGTGGTTTGGCCGCGGGTTCGGGCTTCGTCTGTGCCGTGGCGGGCGGCCTGTCCGGTGCGTCATCGAGCGGCGGCAAATTCATCCCCGGCGTTGCGTGTTTCCGGTTGTACCACGCCAGCGCGTTGCCGCAATATCAGGAAATATAGCCCCATTCCTGCATCCAGGGTGCGAGGCGGGCCTTTATGGCGCTGATCTGGGCGGCGTTCAGACTATGGCGCCAGGTGCCGGATGCGCCGGTGCGGCCGGCGTGGTGGCGGTGCCACTGGGTGTGCGGGTCCATATAATCGGTGCCGCCGACTTCGTGCAGCACGTGCCGCGCCTGTGCCAGGGTGGCGATATGGCTTTCCACCGCCGCGCGGGAATGCGCCTGGAAAATACGTTCGGCCGTAGCGGCCTCGACCGGCAGGTTCAGGTGCTGGGCGAGTTGCGCCACGGTTTGCGGCTGGCTGGCGAAGCCGTCTTCATAACGTAACAGCAGAGCGCGCGGGTCCGCGGCCTGTGCGGTGCAGGCTTCCGCCGAGTGCGCGGCAAGGCTGAGGGCTTTGGCGAAATCATGCTTCTGGTAGCGCATCAGGGAGACCACGGCATCCCGCGGGTCCCGCAGGGTGATGAGGATGGTTCCGGCCCGGGCAGTGAGCCAGACGGCGGCCGGCGGCTCGGTCTCATGGGTTTTCACGATGAGCTTGCCGGAGGTGTTTAATCCCGCGAGGTCTTGCGTGGTGTGGATAAAACGGCTGCTGATCGGCATTGACGTTTGCGCAATGGTGCGCACCACGTTGAACAGCCAGGTCGAGCCGCTGGCATACATGCCGAGGCACCAGATGAGATTTGTTGGCAGCATGGACATTACATTTTCGTTGCAGGTTCTCACAATCATAGATTGCAACATGAAGTTTAGCAACCGGAATTACGTTTTGGTAATTCATGTGGGAATCATTGGACGCCTCAATTTCTGATGATTACCATGCAAAGGCATAAAACAAAACTGGTGGCATGGGATAAGATGACAAATTATTACGCGACGCCTGGCCATCCAGTAAGCAACACGAATGTTGAAGCCGAAGACAACCTATACATTTTATCTAGCGGTCTCGGTGCCAATAATGACATCTATGGATATGAATATATATCTTCCGGCGGCGTTGCATCAGCAACGACAGTGGAATTCAATGGCACCGAATATGTAAATTCCGGCGGTACTGCCATTAATGCAGTCGTTTCCGGATCTTTTACATATTATGTAAATCCTGATCAGTCTCTCGATAAAGTGTCGGAAGTGGGCGAGCAACTAATATCCGGCGGTGTTGCAAGCGGCACGATCGTAACGTTTTCAGGGAATCAACTTGTGGAGAGTGGCGGCAAAGCCATTAATACAGTTATAAGCAGTGGCGGCTACGCGTATGTGGGTACCCCAAATAATGGTGCTGGCGTAGCCAGCGGTTCAATCATAAGTAACAGCGGCACGGAATATGTTTTTGAAGGTGGCGCCACCTATCAAACCACCGTAGATAATGGCGGTCAGGAGATCGTGTCCGCTGGCGGCAATCCTGATGGTTATCCTTCCGGAACCAATCCTTTTGCCGGCCATACTTATGGCACGATGATCAATAGTGGCGGTCAAGAAATCATAATGTCTGGTGGCACCGCCAGTGGCACCATTGTCAACAGCGGCGGCAAGGAAATTATCTCCTCCAGCGGCTCGGCGGTAGGCACCGTGATCAGCAGTGGCGGGTATGAGGCGGTGTTAAACGGCGGCAGCGCCAGTGGCACACATGTTTCGGCCGGCGGCATCGAGGCGGTATTTTCCGGCGGTGCAGCAACCGGTACAACGCTGTCCGGGCTTGGCGCCTACCAGACTGTGCTGGCGGACAGCACCGCTTATGGAACAGTAGTCGATAACGGCGGCTTTGTCTTCGTTACCGGCGGCGCAGAAGCATATGATGTTATTCTAAATGCTGGCGGCAAGGATGTCATATCATCTGGTAGCACCACTAACAACACTACCATCAACAGCGGCGGCCAGGAAATTGCTTATGGCGGTGCAACGCTTCGAACTGTGGTCAGTAACGGTGGATTGGAGACGCTCTCGGGCGGCGCATCCGATAGCACCGAAATCCTTAGCGGTGGCAAGGATAATGTTTCTACGGGGGGCATTAGCTATTACGCCGCTATCAGCAGCGGCGGCTACAGTGCCATCCTTGCAGGCGGCAGCGCCAGCAGTGCATATGTCTTTAGCCGTGGCATCGAAGCCGTGTTCTCCGGCGGGGTTGCGGACGCCACGACATTAACCGGCATCGGCGCCTATCAAACCGTGCTGGCCGGCGGATCGGCCACCAACACGATTGTTTCTTATGGTGGTTATGAATTCGTTTACTCAGGCGGTGCATCATCGGCCACGAATGTGCTCAGCGGCGGGCATGAAATCATCTCCTCCGGCGGCACCGGTGCGGCATCCGTCATCTCCGGCGGATTCATGGAAATCGCGGCCGGTGGCAAAGTTACCGGCGGCATAATTTTCGCCAGTTCCGGCGGCCGGTTGACGATCGATTCAACAACCATGCCCACCACGGTCATCTCCGGCTTCGCTGTGGGGGATACCATACAGCTCGCAGCTGTGGCGTATGCAAGTTCCGATACCGTGAGCGTGAAGACCGCCGGCGTGGTGACGATTTCCGCAGGCGGGGCCGCGTATAATCTGAATATAGCCGGCGCCACCGTCGGCGAAACGGATTTCCATTTCGCCAGCGGCTCGGTTTTAACGAAGAGCGCGGCCCCGCAGATGCAATTTCTAGCCCCCGCAGCTACCGGCAGCGCAGCAACTCTGCCCGCTCTGAGCGCCGCCGAAGCCATGCGGCCGTTGGCTTACAACATCCCTTCCACCAGCTCCCCAACAGGGCTGGTGGCATCCAGCACGCCGCCCGCGCCGTATGCCGGGGTGTTGCTGGCAAAACCACCATCGCATGTCGCGGTGGTTATTTCGGCGGCGCATTAAGGCAGCAAACGTCTTCTTTTTGTGAACAAAAAGAAGCAAAAAAACTTTTTGAATCTGGGCCTGGGGCGTGGTCTAGCAAATGCCTCAGGCCCCGCATAAAAATTTATGCTGGTTTAAGGGCGTTGTCAGCGCCGCAACCCACGTCCCAGAGGATCAAAAGTTTTTTTGCTTTTTTTCAAAAAAGCAGCGCTTGCTTGCGTCCACGATCTCCCAGAATATCCAATATTTATCTAAGGTTGTTTAAATTGAATTCTGTAGACTTAAGGATGTGTGTTACAGTTTCATAATGGCTTGAGATTAACTCGACGCTGAACCGAAGCAGGTCTAAAGGGGTGTGGAAACTAAAATCCTTGGGAAGGGGATGGTTCACATGGCCAATTATTCCGCAACGCCGGGTTTTCCGGTGAACAATACCGTGTTGAGCGGCGGCGATAATCTTTATGTTTTGTCTGGCGGTTCGGCGACCGGCAACACGCTTTCCGCTTCGGGCATTGGCACTGCCAATTCAGTTGCCGCCAATGAATATGTTTATGCTGGCGGTGTGGCGGACGGGACGCTGAACGAATTCAGCGACGAGTATGTTTACGGGACCGTGTATAATACGACCTTGATTGCCGCCGAGGGGGCGAATCCGGTCAACGGTGTGGAATATATTTATGCCGGCGGTGTGGCGATCGGCACACGCACGGCTTTTGGCTATCAATATCTGTACAATGGCGGCAGTGCGGTGAGTGCAGTGTTTCTGGGCGGCGTGCAATATGATGCGGGCGGCACTGTCACGAGCACGGTGATGAGTGGCGGGTATGAGATTTTGTTTTCCGGCAGCATCGCTAATGCAACCACGCTGGAAGTAACCGGCCAGCAATATGTCTCCAACGGGGCGCAGGCGTTCGGTACCATCATCAGCGCCAATGGCAGCCAGACGGTGTTTTTCGGCGGCCTGGCGAGCGGTACGGTGGTGAACAGCGGCGGCAGCGAGATTATCTCCGTCAGCGGCGTGGCAAACGGCACGATTGTTTACAGCGGCGGGAGTGAAATCATCTTCGCCAGCGGGATCGCGAGCGGCACGACCGTGACCAGCAGCGGGCTGGAACTGCTCTCCTCCGGCGGGCGGTCCTATGGCACGGTACTGAATGGCGGCGTCGAGAGTGTGTATGCGCTGGGCGCTACCTACGGCACCACAGTGAACAAAGGCAGCGAGTTGTTTCTGGATGATTACGGCCTGCCGACGCCGGTTGGCGGCACCGCATCCAACACCATCGTCAACAGCGGCGGGGCGGAATTCGTGACCTCAGGTGGAGCGTCCTATGCCACAGTGGTGAACAAAGGCGGGTCGGAACAGGTTTACGCATTTGCCACGACATATGGCGCCATCATCAGCAGTGGCGGCACGGAAACCTTGCAATCTGGCGGCTACACCTCGGGCACGATTTTAATGGCCGGTACCGAAATGGTGGAGGCCGGCGGCATCAGCTATGGCACGGTGATCAGCAGCGGCGGCATGGAAAATCTGGATTTCTATGGCTCCGGCAGCGGGACGATGGTGTCCAATGGCGGGATACTGAGGGTGGGTTATCAAAGCCATGCCACAAGCACCGTAGTCAACAGCGGCGGCCAGGAGATTGTAAATTTTAGTGGTGCGACGGCAACCGGCAGTACCGTTAGCACGGGTGGCATCGAAACTGTATCCTCCGGCGGCACCACATTGAATACTATCATAAATGGCGGTGAAGAAGATGTCGACAACGGCGGCACCGCCTACGGCACAACGCTGACGGCCGGCAATTTGGTTATCTCAGGCGGCATCTCGTATAATGCCAGTCTCACGGGTGGCAACCTGAGTATCGGAGATTTCGGCAAAGCCTATGACACGGTTATTAATACCGGTTATGTAACAATTTATAGCTTTGGATACAGCTCCAATACAGTATTAAATGATAAAACCTATATGTCTCTTTACGAGACTGCTTCGGCGACAAATACCGTTGTCAACGGCGGCAGTGTGATCACCGCTGGTTACCAGAGCTATACTGCAGGCACAGTATTGAACAACGGTGTCGAAACGGTAAGCAATGGCAGCGCCTATGGCACCATCATCTACAGTGGCAGTTATCAGGATGCGTATCTGGGTATTGTAAGCGATACCGTAATAAAAACCGGCGGTGTGCAGTACGTTCATGGTTCAGGCTATGGCGGCTATTTTGGTTCCGCCAACAGCACCACCATCAGCAGCGGCGGTGCTGAATATGTCTATGATAACGGTTTGGCGACCGACACACTGGTAAGCAGCGGCGGTGTGGAGATTGTATCGACGAAAGCTGAATCGAGCTATCTGACGTTGCTGAACGGTGGCAAATTTATTATCTCCTCCGGCGGCATCGTATCCTCGGCCATCATCAGCAGCGGCGGGTATGGCGTGGTGTTCGCAGGGGGCGTCGATAGTGCGGCCAGCGTCACAAGCCGCGGTATCGAGGCGGTGTTTTCCGGCGGCCTCGCCATCGGCACCACCCTGTCCGGCCCTGGCGCGTATCAGACCGTGCTTGCGGGCGGCACCGCGAGCAGAACCGTGGTCGATAATGGAGGATTTGCCTTCATCATCGGCAGCGCGGGCGCTTACGATATTACTATAAACGCTGGCGGCAAGGACGTCATTTCATCGGGCAGCATCACATTCAGCACCACCATCAACAGCGGCGGCCAGGAAATTGTCGTTGCCGGTGCCGCCGTCCAAACGGTTGTCAGTAATGGGGGATTGGAAACGGTCTCGGGCGGCGTAGCCGACAGCACTGAAATACTCAGCGGCGGCAAGGATGCCGTCTCTGCCGGCGGCATTAGCTATTACGCCTCCATAACCAGCGGCGGCTATAGTGCGATACTTTCGGGCGGCAGTGCCAGCAGCGCCGGCGTGAGCAGCCGTGGCATTGAAGCCGTATTCAATGGCGGGGTGGCCGATGCGACGATTTTGTCCGGCTTTGGCGCCTATCAGACCGTGTGGTCGGGCGGGTTGGCCACCAACACGGTCGTTCTTAATGGCGGTTATGCCTTCATCTATGCGGGCGGCGCAGCTTCCGGTGTTGATGTGCAGAGCGGCGGGCATGAAATCATCTCCTCCGGCGGCACCGGTGCGGCATCCGTCATTTCCGGCGGGTTCATGGAAATCGCCAGCGGTGGCACCGTCACCAGCGGCATAAACTTCACTGGTTCAGGGGGGCGATTGACGATCGATTCAACAACCATGCCTACCACTGTGATCTCCGGCTTCGCGCCAGGCGATGCGATCCAACTGACAGCGGTGGCTTATGCTCCCTCCGATACCGTAAGCGTGCAGACGACCGGGGTGGTGACCATCTCAGCGGGCGGCACAGCGTATAATTTGAACATAGCGGGCGCCACGGCGGGCGAGACGGATTTTCATTTCGGTAGCGGCTCCGTATTGACCAGGAGTACAGCGCCTCAAATGCAATTTCTGGCACCAGCACTCTCCCACAGCACAACAGCCACCCTGCCGCCCCTCAGTGCGGAGACCACGCTGTCGCCTTTGTATAGCCTAGCCTCAGCAAGCCTGCCCTCAGGGCTGGTGGCGTCTAATACACCGGCACCCTATGCAGGGGTGCTGCTGGCGAAACAGCCGTCACATATGGCGGTGGTTATTTCGGCGGCGCATTAATGGGCTGGTTAAGAAAGCACTTCTTTTTCTGAAGAAAAAGAAGCAAAAAGACTTTTGCTAATCTGGGCCATTGGTGTTTGAAACTCCCGGCACCAGCCTCAAGTGAGTTTTTGCCTTCAGCAATCCAATGTCGCCTGGCGTTCCCATTGGGTGAGGTGGCCGGCGTAGTCGTTCCATTCGGCTTGTTTCAGTTTCGTATAGGCGGCAACGAAGCCATCGCCGAGGGCGGATTTCAGGGTGGCGGAAGCGCTAAGGGCGCGCAGGGCGTCCAGCAAATTCAGCGGCAGGCGTTTGGCATCTGTTATGGTATGGCCATCGGTATACATGTTGATATCAAGGCGCGGGCCGGGGCTGGTTTTTTTGGTGATGCCATCGAGCCCGGCGGCGAGAATGCCGGCCTGCAGAAGATACGGATTGGTGGCACCGTCGGCGAGGCGCATTTCGAAGCGGCCGGGTTCCGGGATGCGGACCATATGGGTACGATTGTTGCCGGAATAGGTGACAGTGTTAGGGGCCCAGGTGGCGCCGGAGGTGGTGCGCGGGGCGTTGATGCGTTTGTAGCTGTTCACGGTGGGGTTCAATAAAGCGCAAAGGGCGTCTGCGTGTTCGATGACGCCGCCGATGAAGTGATAGCCAAGCGGGCTGACGCCGAGTTCGCCTGCGGCATCCTCAAAACCATTGGTCTGGCCCTGCCATAGCGAGACATGGGCGTGGCAGCCGGAGCCGGTGAGGCCGAGGAAGGGTTTCGGCATGAAGGTGGCACGCAGCCCATGTTTCTCGGCGATTGATTTGGCGAGGAATTTGAAGAACACGTGGCGGTCCGCGGTGAGCAGCGCATCGCCATAGGTCCAGTTCATTTCGAACTGGCCATTGGCGTCTTCATGGTCGTTCTGATAGGGCTCCCAGCCCAGGGCGAGCATGGCGTCGCAGATTTCAGTAATGATATCGTAACGGCGCATCAGGGCGGCCTGATCGTAGCAGGGTTTGGTGGCCTGGTCGGCGGTGTCAGCAATCGCGGAACCCGCAGCGTCGATCAGGAAGAATTCGCATTCGACGCCGCTTTTCATGGCGTAGCCGGCAGACTCTGCCTGGGCAACGACGCGTTTCAGCACGTTGCGCGGGGCTTGTTCCACCGGGCTGCCCGCCATCCAGAGGTCGGAGGCAAGCCAGCCGACTTCCGGCTTCCAGGGCAGTTGGATGAGGCTATCCGGATCGGGCAAGGCGAACATGTCCGGGTCCGCCGGGGAGAGGTCGAGCCAGGTGGCGAAGCCGGCGAAACCGGCGCCGTTTTTCTGCATGCCGGCGATCGCCGAAGCCGGCACCAACTTGGCGCGCTGGCTGCCGAACAAATCGGTGTAGGAGATCAGGAAGTATTTGATGCCACGTTCGGCGGCGATCCTGCTGAGGTCTGTCATGTTCTATAGCCCTGTGGTTTTGCCGGGAATCCAGTCGGTGCCGGCGAGCGGAATCTGCGCCATGGCGGCAGCCTCTATGGTCAGCGCCACCAGGTCTTCCGGTTCAAGATTATGCAAATGGCTCTTGCCGCAGGCGCGCGCGATAGCCTGGGCTTCCAGCGTCAACACGGCCAGATAATTGGCAAGGCGGCGGCCGGCCTTGATCGGGTCCAGCCGGGCTGCGAGCACCGGGTCCTGCGTGGTGATGCCGGCGGGGTCGCGGCCTTCGTGCCAGTCGTCATAGGCGCCGGCAGTGGTGCCGAGCTGATTATATTCGGCCTCGAGCGCCGGGTCGTTATCGCCAAGCGCGATCAGGGCGGCGGTGCCGATGGCGACGGCATCAGCACCCAGTGCCAAAGCCTTGGCGACATCGGCACCGTTGCGAATGCCGCCGGAGACGATGAGCTGCACCTTGCGATGCAGATCAAGGTCCTGCAGCGCCTGTACGGCCGGGCGGATGGCGGCGAGGATCGGCAGGCCGACATGCTCGATGAACACCTCCTGCGTGGCCGCTGTACCGCCTTGCATGCCGTCCAGCACCACCACGTCTGCCCCCGCCTTGATGGCGAGGGCCGTGTCGTAATACGGCCGGCTGGCGCCGATTTTCACATAGATCGGCTTTTCCCAGTTGGTGAGTTCGCGCAGCTCCAGGATCTTGATCTCGAGATCGTCCGGGCCGGTCCAATCCGGATGGCGGCAGGCCGAACGCTGGTCGATACCCTCCGGCAGATTGCGCATGGCGGCAACGCGGGGGGAGATTTTCTGACCCAGCAGCATCCCGCCGCCGCCAGGCTTGGCACCCTGCCCGATCACCACTTCGATGGCATCCGCCCGGCGCAGATCCGCAAGGTTCATACCGTAGCGCGACGGCAGATATTGATACACCAATATCTCCGAATGGCCGCGCTCCTCCGGCGTCATCCCGCCGTCGCCGGTGGTGGTGGACGTACCGGCCGCCGTGGCGCCGCGCCCCAGAGCCTCCTTGGCGTTGCCGGACAAGGCGCCAAAACTCATCCCCGCAATCGTCACCGGAATTTTCAAACGGATCGGCTTGCTCGCAAACCGCGTACCCAGCACAACATCCGTGCCGCAACGCTCACGATACCCCTCTAGCGGATAACGCGACACCGACGCACCGAGAAACAGCAAATCATCGAAATGCGGCAGCTTGCGCTTGCTGCCGCCGCCGCGAATATCGTAAATCCCGGTCGCCGCCGCGCGCTGAATTTCAGCAATCGCAGATTCATCGAACGTCGCAGAGCGGCGCGGTGGGGTTATGGGGATGCTCATGAAACAGCCAGAAAGAAAGCACTGCTTTTTTGAAAAAAAGCAGCAAAAAACTTTTGGAATGCTGGGCCAAGGGTGTTGGCGGCATCACGCCGCAGGCCCGGATTCATAAAGTTTTTTTGCTTCTTTTTGTTCACAAAAAGAAGTGCTGGCTTAAATCTAGCTGGCTTAACTCTCAATACGCCCCCGCATGATCGACATGGAAATGGTAAAGGTTACGCGCCGAGCCGTAGAGTTTGAAATCTTCGGGGCGGACCTCGGCGTGGGATTTTTTGAGCAGGTCCGTGAGGATGGCGCGGTCTGCTTCGGTCATGGGTTTTTCCTCGCAGTCGGCGCCGAGGCTGGCGGCGGTGCCGCGGAGGTAGATTTTGGCTTCGTACAGGCTGTCGCCGAGGGCTTCGCCGGCATCGCCGAGGATGACGAGGTTGCCGGACTGCGCCATGAAGCCGCTCATATGGCCGACCGAGCCATGCACGACGATATCGATGCCTTTCATGGAGATGCCGCAGCGGGCGCTGGCGTTACCGTCTATGATCAACAGGCCACCATGGGCGGTTGCACCGGCGGCCTGGCTGGCATCGCCTTTGACGTGGACGGTGCCGGACATCATGTTTTCCGCAACGCCGGTGCCGGCATTGCCGTGGATGGTGATGGTAGCACCGTCATTCATGCCGGCACAGTAATAACCGGCGTGGCCGGCGATGTTGATGGTGACGGGGCAGGTGACACCGACGGCGATGGCGTGCGCGCCGCGTGGATTTTGTATTTCCCAGATGGTTTCGTTGCTGGCACCGTCGAGCGCGTGCAGTGCAGCGTTCAGATCGCGCAACGGAGATGTTGCGAGATCATAATGTATAGCGTCGGCCTGATACGGTTTCGGCTGGGCCAGGCTCATGCAGCGCGTTCCCAGAAATACACGCGGGCCGGTTCCGGCTCGAACAGATGAGCATGCTCGATGCCTGGGAGGTCCGCCAAAGCGCGGTATTCGGAGCCGAAGGCGACGTAGTCATCGGTTTCGGCCATCACGGCGGGCTTGCAGGCCACCGGGTCCCGCAGCACGCCGAAGCCGGTCGCGGTGCCGACCACGAAGGTGTAGAAACCGTCCAAGTCGCCGAGGGCGGATTCCAGGGCTTCATCCAGCCGGGCGCCGGTGCTGAGTTTCCAGCTGAGATAGCCGGCGGCAACTTCGGTGTCGTTGCTGGTCTCGAAACTCATGTGCTCACGGATCAGGCGGCGTCGCATGTCGTTATGGTTGGATAGCGAACCGTTATGCACGAGGCATTGGTCCGGGCCGGTGGAGAACGGGTGTGCGCCCTGGATGGTGACGGCGGATTCAGTGGCCATGCGGGTGTGGCCGATGGCGTGGCTGCCGGACATGCCGGCGAGGCCGAATCGTTTGGTAACCTCGGCGGGCCGGCCGACGCCTTTGTAGAGTTCCATGCAGGCACCGCCGGCAACCACGGCGATACCGAGGGCGGCCAGACGGTTGCGGATATCCGCCTCACGCGCTTCCGGCAAAGTGAGCACGGCATGGTCGTCGTGAATTTTGACGGTGAGCTTAAGGCTGGCGGCCAGCGCCTCGAAATCGGCGGGGCCGCGCAGGGTGAGCTTGGTATGACCGGGCTGGGCGGCGCCATAGATGGCGAAGCCGGCGCTGTCGGGTCCGCGATCGGTCAGCATGGCGATCATGGCAACGGTCAGGTCGCCAAGCTCTGGCTCCAGCGCCGGGTTTTTAAGAAACAGACCTGCAATGCCGCACATGGAAATTCCGCTCCAATCTTCATCTATGGCATTACCCAGTCGTTCAAGTTAGGTCAACCAACAAGAATAAACAATTCTTGGAAAGAAACTTCACGCGGGGTCGCGGCCGTAGGTGATGATCGAGAGATAGGTGATGGGCTGGGCGATCAGGCGTTCCGGGCCATGCGGTGCGGCGGAGTCGAAAAGCAGGGCATCGCCGGGGGTCAGGTGGTAGGATTGGTCGCCGTGGCGGTACAGCACCTCACCGGTCAGCATGTAGATGAATTCCGAACCTTCGTGCTGGAAGGCCGGGTACGGGGCGGCGTCCTGGTGCAGGGTGATGAGGTAGGGTTCCACCACCACGGTACCGCCAAGCGCGTGGCCGAGCAGGCTGTATTGATGACCGACCTTGGTGCCCCGGCGTTCGATGACGACGCCGGCACCTTTTTTGACAAAGGAACAGTCGCGTTTTTCCTCGAAAGTGGAAAAGAAGGTAGTGAGCGGCACGTTGAGCGCGCCGGCAAGCGCCTGCAAAGTGGCAAGCGAGGGTGAGATCTGGCCGTTTTCGATTTTCGACAGCATCCCGCCGGACAGGCCGGCGGCGGCGGCGAGCTCCGAGACCGTGATGCCGACGCGGCGGCGCAGCTGACGCACCTGCACGCCGATCGCCTGCTCCAATGTAAGGTCGGAGACGCTGGCGGCGTTGGAACCGGTTGCGTAGGATTCGGCGAGGCTGGGGGGCAGGCCGGCGGCTTTCAGCGCCTGCGGCAGGTCGGCCTTGATCAGTTTCGGTTTCGGCGCGGTTTTCGCCGCTGTGCGGTCCATCGTCGGATCATCCTTGTTGCTGATCTGGGATGTTCGCAAGTCTGCGCGCGGCTGTCACGGTATTTCGCAACAGGCAGGCGATGGTCATCGGGCCGACCCCGCCGGGGACCGGGGTGATATGCCCGGCGATGCCGAGCGCCTCGGGAAAGGCAACGTCCCCGACCAGACGGGATTTGCCTTCAGCACCCGCAACACGGTTGATGCCGACATCGATAACGGCAGCGCCCGGCTTGATCCAGCTGCCGCGGATCATCTCCGGCCGGCCGACGGCGGCGATCAATATGTCGGCGCGGCGGCAGATTTCGCCGAGATTTCGGCTGCGTGAATGGGCAATGGTGACGGTGCAGTTGGCGGCGAGCAACAACTGCGCCACCGGCTTGCCGACAATGTTGGAGCGGCCCACCACCACGGCATCCAGCCCGGAAAGATCGCCGAGGACGGATTTCAGCAGCAGCATGCTGCCGAGCGGCGTGCAGGGCACCAGGCCAGGCAGGCCGGTGGCGAGGCGGCCGGCATTGACGACATGGAAGCCGTCGACGTCCTTGGCGGGGTCGATGGCGTCCAGCACGGCAGCGGCCTCGATCTGCGGGGGCAACGGCAATTGGACCAGTATGCCATGGATCGTGGCGTCGGCGTTGAGGCCCTGCACCAGCGCCAGCAGTTCGGCCTGGCTGGTGCCGGCGGGCAGGCGGTGCTCAACGGATTTCATGCCGGTGATCACGGTCTGGCGCGCCTTGTTGCGGACATAGACCTGGCTCGCGGGGTCCTCGCCCACCAGCACCACGGCCAGGCCGGGTTGCAGGGCGTATTGTGCGGTCAGGGTGGCAACCTCGGCGGTGATATCCTGCACCAGTCCGGCCGCGTAGGCCTTGCCGTCGATCAGTCTGGTTTGCGTCATGTGATTCCTGCGTTGATCAGGCCGTGAATACCACGGTTTTATGGCCGTTCAGTATCACACGGTCCTCCAGATGGCACCGCACCGCGCGGGCCAGCACCCGGCGTTCGATGTCGCGCCCCTTGGCGATGAGGTCTTCCGGCGTGTCATGATGGCTGATGCGTTCGACGTCCTGCTCGATGATCGGACCCTCATCGAGCGCGGCGGTGACGTAATGCGCGGTGGCGCCGATGAGTTTGACGCCGCGGGAATGCGCCTGGTGGTAAGGCCTGGCACCTTTGAAGCCAGGCAGGAAGGAATGGTGGATGTTGATGCAGTTGCCGCTGAGTCTGGTGGCAAGCTGGTCCGACAGCACCTGCATGTAGCGCGCCAGCACCACGAGTTCTGCGCCGGTCTCCTGCACCAGTTGCCAGATTTTTTCCTCCTGCGCGGGTTTGCTGGCTGGGTCGACCGGCAGATGGTGGAACGGTATGGCGCCGAAGCCCGAAGTATCGATATCGTGGTTGGAGACGATGGCGACCGGGGTCATGGCGAGTTCGCCGATGCGCCAGCGGTACAAAAGATCGACCAGACAATGGTCGAATTTGGAGACCAGCAACAGAACGCGCTTTTTCTGGCCCTGATCGGCCAGCGTCCAGGCCATGCCGAATTTTTCGGCGACCGGGCGGAAGGCGCCACGCAGGGCCGCGGCGCTGGCGCCACCGGCGATGTCGAAGGCGATGCGGGCGAAAAAGCGTCCGGTCTCCGCATCGTCGAATTGCTGGGCTTCGCGGATATCGCCGCCCTGCGAGAACAGGCTGGTGGCGACGCCGGCGACGATGCCCGGGCGGTTATGGCAGGACAGGGTGAGGACGTAATGCGCGTTCATGCAAACTCCCGGGCGGCGGTGACAAGGGCGTGAAACAAGGAGTCGCCGAAGCTGCGGTAGCAGCAAAGCTCGAAGTCCTCCAAACCGGTATGCCAGATCTGGATGTTGACATGGCCGGCGAGCGTCAACGCGGTGGCGTTGCGGGGAAAGACGGCGTGATGCAGGTCGAGCGGCACCAGCTTGGCCAAAGCGTCGCGCGCATGGGGGCCGCTGACGCGCAGGAATTCACGGCTATCGCCGAGCGCGGTAACGGCGGCGAGAGGTGCGAGATCGGCGAAGCTCGGCAACACGGCGCTGGAGAGCAGAAGCCAGGTTTGCGGCCCGGCCCAGGACAGGGTGAGGCGGCCGGCGGTCACGGCGTGCGGTCCAGCGGGCAGGCTGAGGCCGAAGCGGGCGAGAATGGCATCATGCAGCGCCGTCGCCGTGTGTTCATAGGCGGCGAGGCTGGTGATATGGCGGAACGGCAGCCGCTCGATGATGGCGTCACCAGGCACGGTATCGGCGATGTAGGGGGCGGCGGTGAGGTCAATCATGCAGGCGGTGTCCTTGCGGATCGTAGAATATTGGGTTCACGACCTCGGCCAACGTATCGCCGCCGCGCAACGGGTCATGGACGCGGATGGTCTCGCCCAGGCGGGCCGCACCATTGACCAGCAAGGCCAGCGCGATCCAGCCTTCCAGGCTGGGCGAATACGCCGCGGAGGTGATGTGGCCCTGGTCGTTGGCGGCGGTTGCTTCGGCCGCGCGCGGCAGCAAATGGCTGCCGGCGCGCAAACGGGCACCAGGGGTGAGCGGGCGCAGGCCAACGAGGCTGGGGCGTGCGGCACTTGTCAGCGCCTCACGAGCCGCCAGAGTGCAGCCGATATAGTCCTTTTTCCTGGAAAGCAGCTTGCCGAGGCCGAGATCGGCCGCGGTGGTCTGGCCGTTCAGCTCGGGCCCGGCGGGGTGGCCTTTTTCGATACGCATGACGCCGAGGGCTTCGGTACCGTAGGGGGTGATGCCATAGGCCGCCCCGGCCAGCAGCAGCGCTTCGGCAAGCGATTCACCGTAACGCGCCAGGACCGCGAGTTCGTAGGCAAGCTCACCCGAGAAGGACAGGCGGAACAGGCGAGCGGCGATGCCATTGCAGATTTCGATGCTGGCTGCGGCCATGTAAGGGAAGGCCTCGTTGGAGATGTCATAGTCAGGATCGACAAGGTTGCGCAGCGTGTCGCGCGCGCGCGGGCCGGCGATGGCGAATTGCGCCCATTGGTCGGTGACCGAGCAGAGGCTGATGTCGAGTTCCGGCCACACAACCTGGCGGCAGAATTCCAGATGCTGAAAGACTTTGGCGGCATTCGCGGTGGTGGTGGTCATTACATAATGCGTATCGCCCAGCCGGGCGGTGGTGCCGTCATCCATCACGAAGCCGTCCTCCCGCAGCATCAGCCCGTAGCGGGTGCGGCCGATGGATAAATTGCTGAAGGTATTGGCGTAAACACGATCCAGGAAGCGGGCGGCGTCCGGACCCTGGATGTCGATTTTGCCCAAGGTGGTGACATCGCAAAAACCAACGCTGCCGCGGACCGTGTTGACTTCACGGGCGACGGTTTCCTGCCAGCCGGTTTCGCTGCCTTGCGGGAAGTATTGCGCACGCAACCACAGACCGGTCTCGACGAACACAGCGCCGCGGCGGGCGGCCCAGCCATGGGTGGGGGTCAGGCGCCTGGGTTTGAAATCGACACCGCGATGCGCCCCCGCCAGCGCGCCGAGAGCAACCGGCGTATATGGCGGGCGGAAGCGGGTGGCGCCGGTGGCGGCAATGCTGGCGCCAGTGAGTTCGGCCATCAGCGCCAGGCCATTGACATTGGCGGTCTTGCCCTGGTCGGTCGCCATGCCGAGCGTGGTGTAGCGTTTCAGATGCTCGACCGAGACGAAACCTTCCTGGCTGGCCAGAGCGATGTCGCTGGCCGTCACATCGTTCTGAAAATCGACAAAGGCTTTGCCGCGCGATGATTTGACGTGCCAAAGCGGCTGGATGCCAGGTCGTGGAAAATCGCCGGCGGCGGCACCCACAACAGTCATGCCGGGCGGCAGATCGCCAGGGATGAAGCCAACGATACGGTCGTTCCAGACCGGCGTGCCGCCGAGATGGGTGGTAAGATGCAGGCTCGGATTCCAGCCGCCGGAAATGGCGAGCAGATCGCAGGAAAGGCGCGTGACCTTGCCTTGGGCGTCGACGATTTCGGCGGCGGCGACGCTGCGTTTACCGATGGCGCGGCGGATGACCGCAGCTTCATGCACACGCACGCCATGTGTTTCGGCCACAGCACGCAGGCCGGCTGGCGGGTGCGGGCGCGGGTCCACCACCGCGGCGATTTTGATGCCGGCGGCGGCGAGCACCGGGATGGTCTGGTAGGCGTCGTCGTTATTGATGAACAAAATGGCGCGCTTGCCGGGGACAGCGGCATAACGGGTGATGTAGGTCCGTACCGCGCCCGCCAGCATCACGCCCGGCAGGTCGTTATTGCCGAATGCCAGCGGGCGCTCGATGGCGCCGGTGGCAAGGATGCTGCGCGGGGCGACGATCTTCCAATAACGCTGGCGCGGCTGATGGGTGGCGGGCTGCGCAACATGGTCGGCTACGCGCTCCAGCGCGCCGTAAGTGCCGCCGTCATACACGCCGAAGACAGTGGTGCGGGTGAGGATTTTGACATTGGGCAGAGCTGCGAGTTCGCCGAATCCCCCCTGCCCCAGGGTTGCAAAACCTTCATCGGCGATAATGACACGCGCCCCTTCATGGGCAGCCGCAAATGCTGCTTCACGGCCGGCCTCGCCGCCGCCGATCACCAGCACATCGCAAAAAGCATGGGATTTTTCGTAAACATCCGGATCGGCCAGACCGGAGGCACGGCCCAGGCCGGCGGCGCGGCGGATGATCGGCTCGTAGAGTTTTTCCCAGAAAGACGCGGGCCACATGAAGGTTTTATAATAGAAGCCGGCGGCAAAGACGGGCGCCAGCAAATTATTGACCGCCAGCAGATCGTATTTCAGCGAGGGGAAGCGGTTCTGGCTGGTGGCGATGAGGCCGTCGTATAATTCAACAACCGTGGCGCGCGTGTTGGGTTCACGGCGGGCGCCTCTGCGCAGCTCCACCAAAGCGTTCGGCTCCTCCGATCCGGCGCTGAGCAGGCCGCGCGGGCGGTGATATTTGAAGCTGCGGCCCAGCAATCTAACGCCGTTGGCCAGCAAAGCCGAAGCCAAACTGTCGCCGGCATAGCCGGTATAGAATTTACCGTCGAAGGTGAACCGCAAAACCTGATTGCGGTCGATCAGCCCCCCAGCGGGCAGACGGAATTCCTGCGTCATCGGTGCAGCTCACGGACAAGGCGCACCTCGAAAATTTCGTGGCTGTGCAGGTCCCGCGTAACGGCGAGCCAGGTCCGGCAACCGGCCGCATGATACCACAGCCCGGTATGCACGGTGGACGGATTGTCCCGCAGATAAACATAATCCGTCCACGCCTGCAGCGGCGCGGTGACAGGAGGGCGCTGAACGGCAGCATCGCCGTGATAAAGAAATTCTTCGAGGCCGCGCTCGCCGCAATGGGGGCAGGTGATGCGCATTTATAGAAAGCACTTCTTTTTGTGAACAAAAAGAAGCAAAAAAACTTTATGAATCTGGGCCTGGGGCGCTGTCAGCATCACGCCTATGTCCCAGCGGATCAAAAGTTTTTTGCTGCTTTTTTTCAAAAAAGCAGTGCTTCTGCTTGTGCTTGCTTCCCCCATCAATGCAGGTTCGGCTGCGCGCCGGCTCCCTTTTCATCTACCACATGGCCGGTGGCGAAGCGGTCCAGGCGGTAGGCGGCGGCGAGTGGGTGCAGCTGGTCTTGCGCCAGGAGATGGGCGAAGCACCAGCCGGAGGCCGGGGTGGCTTTGAAGCCGCCGTAGCACCAGCCGGCATTCAGGTAGAGGCCGGCAATACCTGTTTTGTCGATGATCGGGCTGCCGTCCATCGTCATGTCCATGATGCCGCCCCAGTGACGCAGCAGGCGGGTGCGGCCGAGCATCGGCATCAGCGCCATGCCGCCTTCGCAGACATCCTCGATGACTGGCAGGTTGCCGCGTGCGGCGTATGAATTATAGCCGTCGATATCGCCGCCGAACACCAGCCCGCCTTTATCGGATTGCGAGATGTAGAAATGCCCGGCGCCGAAGGTGACGACGTTGTCGATCAGGGGTTTCACGGCTTCGGTAACGAAGGCTTGCAGGGCGTAGCTCTCGATCGGCAGGCGCAAGCCTGCGAGTGCGGCAACGGTAGAGGAATGGCCGGCACAGGCGAGGCCGACTTTGGCGGCGCGGATCGGGCCGCGCGTGGTCTGCACGCCGAGAACGCGGCCGGCCTGAAGCTCGATGCCGGTGACTTCACAGTTCTGGATGATATCAACGCCGCGCGCGTCGGCGGCGCGGGCATAGCCCCAGGCGACGGCATCATGACGCACGGTGCCGCCGCGTCTCTGCAACAGCGCGCCCTGGATGGGGAAGCGGGCATTGTCGAAATCGAGATAGGGCAGTTTGGTGCGCACGGCGTCGCGATCCAGCAATTCGGCGTCAATACCATGCAGGCGCATGGCGTTGCCGCGCCTTGCATAGGCATCACGCTGAGCATCCGAATGATACAGGTTGAGCACGCCGCGCTGGCTGACCATGGCGTTGTAATTGATGTCCTGCTCCAGCCCCTCCCACAGCTTCATCGAATGCTCATAGAACGGCAGGTTGCCGGGCAGCAGATAGTTGGAGCGCACGATGGTGGTGTTGCGGCCGATGCTGCCATTGCCGAGCCAGGCTTTATCCAGCACAGCAATGCGGCCGGCATCATGGTGTTTGGCAAGGTAATAAGCGGTGGCGAGGCCATGGCCGCCGGCGCCGACGATGATGATATCGTAGGATGGTTGCGGGGCGGCATCCCGCCAGGCCGGCTGCCACCCGGTATGGCCGCGCAATGCCTCCCGCAGCACCGAAAACACCGAATAACGAGCCTGCCGGGCCATCATCAACCTGTTAAATATATTCTTTAAGATTAATTATGTTGAGCCATAAGAATATAACCCTGTCAATCCAGGGTCATCGTGCCGGGCTCATACAGCAATGCCTCGTTGCCGTCGAAACCGACATAGCCGCGCGGGGCGGAAGCGAGGCGGATGCCATCGATGATATCGTCGTGCCGGTAATGAGTATGGCCGTGGATCCAGGCCACCGGGCGGTAGGTTACGAATTCGTGCAGCAAGTCCGAGCCATAGGCCGGGGCGATGGCGCCGATGCGGGTACCGAGGGCGGCGGCACTGGGGGCATGATGAGTGACGATCAGGCAGCGTTCACCCGCATGCGCCTCAAGGCTGCGGTGCAGCCAGGCGCGCGAGGCCTGATGCATGGCCAGCGCGTCTGCGGGCATAAAAATTCTGCGGTTGTTTTTGATCAGCCGGTGGTCGTTCATGCGGGCGCGGGCCTCGGCCATCGCGGCCTGCGCATCGCCGTGCAGCTGATAATCGGTCCACAGCGTGCAGCCGAGTATTTGCAGGCGGCCGTCCGGAAAACTGAAGCCGGCTGCAGTGTTTTCCAGAAATTGCACGCGGCCGGCGGTTTTGTGCGCGGCCTCGCGCAAGGCAGGCAGCAAAGTTGCGGCATCGTGGTAATAGAATTCGTGATTACCGGCGACCATCACCACCGGGGCTTGCAGATAGCGCGCCACCTGATCGGCATAGATCACGCCGCGCAGGCCATTATGGATATCGCCGGCCAGCACTACGAGGTCGATCTTGCCGGTGGTTTCCAGTACCGGTCCGCGCGCCGGATGGCTGGCAAGGTTGCCGCGGCGTGCGCTGAACTGCGCCCAGCCTGGGATGTCGAGCCGCCGGCGTTCCATCTCCAGATGCACGTCGCTCATGTATAATATGCGGATCATCTGGGCAGCAGCGCGCGCAAGGCGAGGCTGAGCAAGACAGCGCCAAACAGCAAAGCGAGGCCACGCCAGAATTGCAATGGCGACAGGTGAAGCCGGCGGCGCGGCGGCAACGGCTCACTGACGGCATTGGTCAACCCCTCGATCAGCGCACGGGCCAGCGCACCGGCATCGGCGTAGCGGTCCTCCGGCGTGGCTTTGAGGGCAATTTGCAGACAGCGTCCAAGCCAGGCCGGCAGGTCCGGGCGCAGCCGCGCCAGCGGCACCGGCTCACGCTGGCCGAACGGGTAGGCGCCCCTTGAGAACATGCGGTAGATCGTCACCGCCAGCGCGTAGACTTCAGTGCGGGCATTGGCCTGCACGCCGCGCAACAGTTCCGGGGCCATGTAGCGCACGGTGCCGCCGGGCTTGACGGCATCCTGCATGTCAATCCCCGGCAGATAGGCGAGGCCGAGATCGAGCAGGCGGATTTCATTGCCGGTCAGCAACATGATATTTTCCGGTTTGATGTCACGATGAATGATCTGTATGGCGGCCAGATCCTGCACCGCCTCGCACAGCTTCAGCGCGATGCCGAGGCCTTCCGGAAGTGCCAAAGGCGGCGTTCGATGCAGCCGGGATTCCAGGGTTTCGCCTCGGTACAACGGCATCACCAGATACAGGCTGGAACGGCGCTCCGGCGGCAGCTCGATATAGCGCACCACCGAGGCTCCGCGCACGGTCGAGCCGATCCAGGCTTCGCGCATGAAGCCGGCGGTAAAAATCTCATCCTGCAGCATGGCGGGAAGCGGGATTTTCAGCGCCACCTCGCGGTTTTCGATCGTGTCATGAGCGGCTTTCAAAACCGTATACCGGCCATGGTACAATGTCTTGCCGATGACGAAACCGTCCCAAACATCGCCCTCCCGCGGCTTGGGACGTAACGGCAAACCAGCCAGGCCGGATTTAACCGCATCGGCCGGCGCCGGGTGGGAAATGACGTCGGCGATAATAATCGACACATCCTCGCCTGGATAATGCGACAAAAATTCACCGGCAGCGGCCGCCGGCCCGGTGCTGGACGGCAGGGCGGACAGGCCGCGGAAATCCGCGGCATCTCCTGCGACCAATATAAAACGTTCAGGATATTTCGGCGCTTCTTCCTGGTAGGTCACCGAAACATCCAGCACCTCGCCGAGCTGGCGCCCCGGTACCTGCCGCAACGGCGTCAGTTCGCCATCGCGCTGCCGGTACAGCTGGCAGACGCCGGCCTGCACCACGCCGATTTCCACCCCGCAGAATACTAGCGCAGCCAGGCTAACCGGCCCCATTTTCTGCCCGGCCACCCAATTATTGATGCTGGTCAGCGACAACCCCACTGCGCGCCTGGCGCTCAAAGTGCGGCGGGCGCTGAAATAACCGTCGATGAAGCTGCGGGCGACCAACTCGGCAGCCATGCGGGTCTCGCCACGGGCGATCACGGCGACCGTGCCGCGTTCCGGCGCATCATAGGCCGCACCTTCATAAATTGCGTAGAAGTTCAGGCTGCCTGGGGCCGCACCGGCAAAACCGGCGCCGATCTGCCAGCCTGTCGTAGGGATGCCCGAATGGTCCATGGGCGCAAACCTGTGCCGGCGCCCGGCGGCTTGTCAAACCGGCGGCTTGGCACCACCCGGGACCCATAATACATCGCCGGCACCCTTGTTGTTGACCCAGCGCGACATTACGAACAGCAGGTCGGAAAGGCGGTTGAGATAGATCAGCACCAGCCGGTTGACCGCCTCGTCCGGCGCAGTCAGCAGCAGCACGACCTGGCGCTCGGCCCGGCGCACCACAGTGCGCGCCTGATGCAGAAATGCGCCCGCTGTGGTGCCACCGGGCAGCACAAAGGAATTCAAAGGCGAGAGTTCGGCATTCATACGGTCGATCTCGGCCTCCAGCCAATCCACCTGGATTTGCGTGACACGCAAGGCCGGAAAGTCCGGCGCCTCCACGATCGGCACACATAAATCCGCGCCGACATCGAACAGATCGTTCTGGATACGGGCCAGCAAAGCATCGTCATCGCCCGTGCAATGCAGCCGAACGATGCCCAGAACGGCATTGGCCTCATCCACGTCACCATAAGCCGCGACGCGCGCGGCATGTTTCGGCACGCGGCTGCCATCGCCGAGCGAGGTCTCCCCGGCATCGCCGCCACGCGTGTAGATTTTGGTGAGCTTGACCATGGTGTGCCTTAGGAAGGTGAAGGAAGCACTTTCTTTTTGTGAACAAAAAGAAGCAAAAAAACTTTTTTAATTTGGGTTCGGGGGCGTTTGCGCATTACGTCCCTGCCCGGCAAAATCTTGTTCGGAATTGGTCGGAGCGGCGGGATTTGAACCCACGACCCTCAGTCCCCCAGACTGATGCGCTACCAGGCTGCGCTACGCTCCGGCCATAGGCAGGCTGTAGCAATGCGAGGCAGTGGTAGCAAGGCGCTGGCCCGGCCCCAACTCCAGGCACATAGGAGCAAAAGTTTTTGTTGCTCGCGTTCCAATGATGGGGCGGCGCTCCCGCCACGTCTGAATTGGACCGCGCAGACAGGTTCAAAAAAGCAGTGCTTGCCTGCCTATCCCAGCATCCGCCGCAATTCTTCCAAAGCCTGCAAAGTTTCCGTGAGCAGGAGGCGCAGGCGGTCGGTTTCGGGGTCGATTTTCTGGCGGACCAGCACTCTGGCTTGGGCGGGGCGCAGATTGTCCGAGGTGAGTGGCAGCGGGGTAAGGCCGGGCATGGGGAGTTGCGGGGCCGGCTCCGGCACGGCGCGGCGCGGCGCCGGTTCGGCGGCGGCAAGGGCGTGGACGCGCTCGGCTTCAGCCGCCTGGCGCTCTTCAGCGGAGGCGGGGGGGATGTTTTCCTGCAAGGCGCCGTTGCCTTCACGCAGCAGGCGCTGCACGCCTTTGATGGTGTAGCCCTGGGTGTACAGCAAATCGGCCACGCGGCGCAGCAAGGTGACGTCTTCCGGCCGGTAGTAACGCCGGCCGCCGCCACGTTTCAGCGGACGGACCTGCGGAAATTTGGTTTCCCAGAAGCGCAGGACATGTTGCGGGACGTGCAGTTCGTCGGCCACCTCGCTGATGGTCCGGAAGGCATCGGCAGTTTTGCGGGAGCGCAGACGGCCAGGTTCGGCAGCCTGGTGGTCCTCGTGCCTGTCGGCCTCGTCATCCGGCAGGTCGTCGATCATCATGCCTTTCAATGCCCGGCGGATGCGGTTTCGGCTTCGTTGACGGCGGCCCGCAGCATCTGGCTGGGACGAAACACCAGAACGCGGCGCGGCTGGATCGACACTTCAATCCCGGTTTTCGGATTACGGCCGATGCGGCGGCCCTTCTGGCGTACAGAGAATGTACCGAAGCCACTGATTTTGACGGATTTTCCATCCGTCAGGGCACCTGCGATACGGCTCAGCATGGCTTCCAGCAGATCAGCCGATTCGTTGCGCGACAGACCGACCGTCACATAGATCGCTTCGGTCAGTTGAGCACGCGTCAAAGTATTCATTTTGCAAGATTAGCATGAGCTTCATCAGGGTCAATCATAGTTTACAGCCTGACCAGAGCGGAACCCCAGGTCAGACCGCCGCCGAGGGCTTCCAGCAGAATCAACTGGCCAGCCTGTAAGCGGCCATCGGCCATCGCCACGGCGAGCGCCAAAGGGATGCTGGCGGCGGAGGTGTTGGCGTGCTGGTCCACCGTAACCACCACATGTTCCGGCGGCAGGCCGAGCTTTTTGCCGACACCATCGATGATCCGGCGGTTGGCCTGATGCGGCACCAGCCAGTCGATATCGTTTGAAGTCAAATTGTTAGCTGCCAATGCTTCGCTGACGGCTGAGGCTAATAAGCTGACAGCATGGCGAAACACCTCGCGGCCGTTCATCATCAGATAGCCGGTCTCACCGGCATGGCCGGCCTGGCCGTCGACATAGAGAATATCGGCAAGCCTGCCATCGGCGTGCAGATGGGTGGACAGGATGCCGGGACCGCCGGCGGCAACCTCCCGGGCCTGCAACAACACCGCGCCGGCACCATCGCCGAACAGCACGCAGGTGCTGCGATCCTCAAAGTTCATCAGGCGCGAGAACACCTCGGAGCCGATAACCAATACATTGTTGACCTGGCCGGTACGCAGCATCGCATCGGCCACCGAGAGTGCGTAGATGAAACCGGAGCAGGCGGCCGAGATATCAAAGCCGAAAGCGTGCACAGCACCGATAGCGGCCTGCACATGCACGGCAGTGGCGGGAAAAGCCTGGTCAGGCGTGGAGGTGGCGAGAATGATGGCATCGACCTCGGCGGCCGGCAGGCCAGCCTTGGCCAAGGCCAGGCGGGCGGCGGTGGCCCCCATGAAAGCGGCGGTTTCATGCGGGGCGGCGAAATAACGCTGGCGGATACCGGTACGCTCGGTGATCCACTCATCCGAAGTATCGACCCGCGCGGCCAGGGCCGTGTTGCTGACGCAGGTTTCCGGGAGATAGCTGCCGATACCGGTCAGGACGGACCGGCGGAACAGGCCGTTGCTCACGCCTCGGCCGGAAGTTCGGCTTCGGCGGAGAGCAGCGCCTGGTCCATCGCGGTCAGCCCGTCACGTATGCGCTTGTTGAAGTCGTTGGAGATCATGTCCATCGCCACGTCGACGGCATGGGCGAAGCCTTCGGCATCGGCGCCCCCGTGGGATTTTACCACCACACCGTTGAGACCGAGCAGAACAGCGCCATTATAGCGCCGGGGGTCCAGCCATTCGCGCAGGCGACGCAACCCGCCGCGCGCCATGATATAACCCATTTTGGCGAACGGGCCGGAATTGAAGACCATTTTGAGCAAATCGGCGACCAGTTTCAGCGCCCCCTCCCCGGTCTTCAATGCCACATTGCCGGTGAAGCCATCCGTCACCACCACATCCACAGTGCCGGCAGTGATGTCATGCCCTTCGATGAACCCGCGAAACTGCCTGGCGATCGGGCTTTCGCGCAGGATGGCGGCGGCGTTGCGCAGGATTTCATCGCCCTTGCCTTCCTCGGAGCCGATGTTCAGCAGGCCGACGGTGGGGGCCGGTAGGCCGAGTACGACGCGGGCGAAAACCTCGCCCATAATGGCGAATTCGACCAGGTTGCGGGCGTCGTACACCACGTTGGCGCCGAGATCGAGCAGTACCACATCGCCCTTGGCCGAAGGCCCGAGGCCGGCCATCGCCGGACGGTCGATGCCTGGCATGGTTTTCAATACGATTTTAGACAGCGCCAGAAGGGCGCCGGTATTGCCGGCGGAGATCACGCCGGCGGCCTCACCGGCCAGTACCGCATCGATGGCGCGGCGCAGGGCCGAATCACGTAACCGCAGGGCGGCGGTTGGCTTCATGTCGCCGGTGATGGTCCCGGTGGTATGGCGCAGCGTGCAGCGGGTTTTCACCCGTTTGGTCTTGGCGATCAGCGCAGCGATGCGCGGCTCGTCGCCGAAGATCAGAAAATGCGCATTGGGGTGACGGACCGAGGCGATGTCCAGACCGTTGATGACGATCTCCGGGGCGGAGTCGCCGCCCATGGCATCCACCGCAAGCGTGAACTTCGTGTCGGCCATGGCAGGGGCGGGTTAGACCCGGACGACGCCCTTGGCGGTCTTGCCGGAGGCAACGACCTCGCGATTGTCGTAATGGCCGCAATGGCTGCACACATGGTGCGGACGCTTCAGCTCACCGCAATTGCCACATTCGGCATGGGCTTCAGCGCGCAGCGCCAGATGGCTGCGGCGCATGCCGGCGCGCGACGGGGAGGTTTTACGTTTAGGAACGGCCATGGCTGATACGCCTCAAAATACTGCAGGATTGTTGAATAAGGGCGCGGCGTAGCAGAGCTGCCGCGCCCCCGCAAGACATCAGGGGTCTTCGCTGGCTGTCAGGCGCCGTTGCGCCAGTATGGCGAACGGGTGGGCGGCATCCTCATCGGCCATCGGCGGCAGGGCGGCACCGGGTTTGCGCGGATAGGGGTCGAGGCTGAGGGCGAGCTGTTCGGCCAGGGCCGCGCCCAGATCGATCGTCTCCCCGGCGTAGGGAATTTCATCCGGGCCTTGCAGCGCCTCGGTATCCAGCTCAGCAGGCTCGCCGCCCTCCGGGAGCCGGCTCGCCGGCATGAAGTGCAAGCCAGCCTGCTCATCGAGTCTGGCGGTGAACGGCTCCAGCGTGATCACACAGACCTGCGTGAGTTCGGCGCTGAGGTGCAAATCAGCTACGATGATGCCGCCACCGGCATGGGATAATTTGAAATCGCCGGTCAGGCGGGCGATGGCGGGCAGGCTCAGCAAGCCGGCCAAAGCCACGCGCTCCGGCGCCTCGGCCTCGATGTGCCGGTGCACCGGCGCGTCCTTAATCGCCGCCGCTCTGACAACCCGGCTGAAAATCTCGCTCATCCCTTCCATCGCGCCCCCCTTCGGCTCTACATTGACATGCATGGTGCTGCCGTGACACCCCGCATCGGACCCGGTTTTAAGGACTTCCAGCTTGCGCCCATTTCGTCTGATCATACCGAAACTGCTTCTGGCATTCGGCCTCGGGGCAACCTTGAGCGGCTGCGCGATTTTCTCCGACGCCCCGCATTACCGCGGCATCTTCGTTACCCCGCATCAGCTGAGCGAGCTGACCCCGGGCATTTCGACACAGGCCGACGCCCAGGCGCTGCTCGGGCCGCCCACCACGCAGGAAACCTTCGACGCCAATAACTGGCTCTACATCAGCCAGATCACCAAAATGCGGATCGGCCGAACCGAGGGGGTCAAGCAGCAGCATGTGGTGGTGCTGAATTTCGATAATAACGGCACCTTGCAGAAAATCACCCAGACCAACACGCAAGACCGGGTGGATGTGGCGATGGATACGGCCAAAACCCCGGTACCCGGCGGCAGCGCCAGCTTCCTGCAGCAGCTGGTGGGCGGTGTCGGCAGTTACAACCCGCTCGGTTCGACCGGGCTCGGCGCCTCCAGCACGAGTGCCGGCGCCGGCGGTCTCGGCGGCAACAGCTTTGGCAACAATGGCGGCAGCGGTGGCGGATTGTAGCCGCAGGGCGCTGCTCGGCGGCCTGCCGCTCACGGTTCTCGGTATGGCCGGCGCCCAGGCGCAATCGGCACTTGGCACACCGGCGGCGGTCAACCTGCAGGCGCCAAAACGCGATGATACGACAGGTGCTGGCTATACGCGGATCGTCATCGCGCGCTGGGGCGATGCCGTGCTGCCGGATGCACCGCCATTTACGCCGGATGCCCTGACAACGGATGAGGCGAGCACGCAATTTCCTTATGATGCGGTGATCACCGGATTGATCACCCCACCACCGGCGCAGGACGGCATCCCGCGGCTGGTGGCGGTATTCGCCAACCCTACCGCACCGGCGCACATGGTGTTTCCAGGGGGTATCGATAACCCAGCGGTAGCGGGCCGGCTGCAAGGGGCAACCGTGATGAACCTGCAATACATGAACGCGCGCTGGGTAACGGTGGATGGCGGCTACCAGTCGCGGCGGCTGGACGATGGCACGCTATGCGAAATCACCGGGCCGGTGGCCGGGTCGATCGGCGGCACCGTGCAGGGCGTGCTGGCGCCACTGGCCGGCTGCACATCGCCCTGGGCCACCGCGCTGCTGACCGAGGGCGATGCTACATCCTGGCTGACCCGGCTCGCCGGCACCGACCCTGATCTCGCCGACCCCACCGCCGGCCCGCGCTTCGGCTGGGTGGTGGAGTTCGACCCGATGGACCCGCTGAGCATCCCGGCCAAGCGCACCGCACTCGGCTGCCTGGCCCGCGCCGGCATTGCCGCCACCACCACGGCCGATGGGCGGGCGGTGATTTTCATGAGCCAGGAGGCGCCGGATGGCATGCTGTTCCGCTTCATCAGCGCCACCGCCGCGAGCGACGGCACGATGCTGGATACCGGCACATTGGCGGTAGCGAAAATTACCGGCAACGCGATTTCCTGGGTCACGCTGGGCAGCGACGTGCCGAGCCTGGCCGGGCTGGCGGGGGCAGCGCAAACTGCCGGCGGCTCGGCCTTCGATGCACCGGGCGGCATCGCGCTTGGATCAGGCGTGCTGTATCTGGCCTGCGGCGGCAATCCGGACCGCGATGTCGACAGCGTAAATCCGCTGAACCCGCGCGCCGGCGACGATAACGGGCATATTCTAGCATTTCACCCGCCGGGCGGGGATGTCACCGCCGGCAGTTTTCCGGGCGAGGTGGCGATCGCCGCCGGCAACCCGGCCACCGCCGCCTACACCCAATACACGCCAGGCTCGGCGAGCTGGTTCAGGAAGCCCCGCACGCTCGATCTCGATCCGCAGGGGCAGCTGTGGATCGGCACCGACCAGCAAGGCAGCACCACCGATACCGCCGACGGATTATTCGTGATGCAGACCGGCGGCCCTTCCAAATATCTCGTCGATACCGCCTATCTGGCACCGATCGGCGCTGCCATCGGCGGGGCAGGGTTCGACGCGGCCAGCCGCACCGCATTCGGCATGGTGCGGCACCCAGGGGCGACGCCGTCCGCCAGCTTCGATAACCCGGCAACACGCTGGCCGATGCTGCTACCGGATATGCCGCCGCAATCTACGGTTATTGGGTTGGTTGCGAAATGAAGCAAACCAAAAAACTTTTGCCATGCTGGGCCTGGGGCTCGGGCGGCACCACGCAC
The DNA here is from genome assembly GCA_965231175.1 of Acetobacteraceae bacterium. GTDB lineage: Bacteria > Pseudomonadota > Alphaproteobacteria > Acetobacterales > Acetobacteraceae > Acidocella. Next base: position 155,175 of record CBDDMJ010000004.1, read on the forward strand.
CAGGCCCAGACTCATAAAGTTTTTTTGCTGCTTTTTGTTCACAAAAAGCAGTGCTTCCTTCCACTGTTTTATTAGACCATGGAAATTCTCAGCGTGGCGTATGGCGATTTGTTGTTTGGTGCGTGCTGGGACATCAGGTTTACAGTGTTCGTGCAGGAGCAGAACGTACCGCTGGAGCATGAGCGCGACGAGCATGATGCGGCAGCACTGCATGTGCTGGCGCGGGCGGATGGTGCGGCGCTCGGCACGGCGCGGGTGGTGTTCAAGGATGCCGGCATGACCGCGAAAATCGGCCGGGTGGCGGTGCTGCAGGCGGCGCGCGGCCAGGGCATCGGTGCGGCGTTGATCCGGTTCATCGAGCAGCATCCGGCGGTGCGGGATGTGCGGGTGTTCGCGCTGGATGCGCAGAGCCAGGCGCTACGGTTTTATGAAAACCTCGGTTATGCAGCGGCAAGTGAGGTGTTCATGGAGGCCGGCATCCCGCATGTTCACATGCAAAAGCTCAGAGTGCGATGACATTAAGCGGGCAGCAGCTTTCCCGGGTTGAGCAGATCATGCGGGTCGAACGCGGCCTTTAACTGACGCATCAGGCCAAGTTCTTCGGCGGATTTGTGCAAGGCCATGCCGCTGCGCCGCATCTGACCGATGCCGTGTTCGGCACTGAAACTGCCGCCTTGCGCCACCGCCAGAGTTTCGATCGCGGCGGTCATGACGGCAATTGTGCCGCCTAGATCCTGCAAGCTGCGGCCAGCGGGCGGGCGCAGGTTAACGTGCAGATTGCCATCGCCGATATGGCCGAACATATGCAGGCGCATGGCGGGGACATCGCGCGCGGCCAGGGCCTCGATGGCGCCGATGGTTGCGGGCAGTGCCGGTATCGGCACCGCGATGTCGTGTTTCACAGCACCCCCTTCCTGCAACTCGGCTTCCGGCACCATTTCGCGTATCGACAGCAGTTGCAGCCGTTCGCGTTCGCTTTGCGCGATGACGGCATCAGTGGCAACGCTGCTTTCGATGGCGCTCGCGAGCAGGCTCTCCAGCCTTTCCTGCACCGGCTCGCTGGCCGCAGGCGTGGCGATTTCGGCAAGCACATAGGCCCCAGCCTCGAACGGCAGACGGGTTTGCGGCATGTGGGCAATGGCGAGGTCCATCGACTGACGGCTGATATATTCGCACAACGTCAGCATCGCGGCGGCACCCTCGCGCAGCTTGATAAACAGCGCCAGCGCCGCCGCGGCATCCGCCACGCCGATCAAGGCGGTGGCGCGCGCGGCAATGGCGGGGCGCAGGCGCAGCACGGCGGCGGTGATGATACCGAGGCAGCCTTCGGCGCCGATGAAAATCTGCTTCATGTCGAAGCCGGTATTGTCTTTGCGCAACGCACGCAGGCCGTGCCAGATGCGGCCGTCGGCCAGCACCACTTCCAGGCCCAGCACCTGCTCACGCATCGAGCCGTAGCTGAGCACCTGCACGCCGCCGGCGTTGGTGGAAATCAGGCCGCCGATTTGCGCCGTGCCCTCGGCACCCAGGCTGATGGGAAACAACTGGCCTTGCGCCGCGGCGGCTTCCTGCACTTCATGCAGCGTGGCGCCGGCCTCCACGGTGATGGTGGCGCCGAGCGGGTCCAGGCCGCGGATGGCGCTCATGCGCTTGAGGCTGAGGATGATCTGCGGCCGTCCAGGGATAGGTACCGCACCGGCGACCAGGCCGGTATTGCCGCCCTGCGGGACGATGGCGATGCCCCGTTGCGTGCAGATTTCGACAATGCCGGCAACCTGCTCCCTGCTGGCGGGCAGCACGACGCATAAAGCGGGATTGGCATAGAGCCGCCGCCAGTCCGTCTCATAAGGCGCGCGGTCGGTGGGTGATGTCAGCAGAGCCTGCGGCGGCAGGAGCTTACCGAAAGCCTCCAGCAGGCCCGGCACGCTAACACCCATGCTCACACCGCGGCCAGCTTGCGGGCCAAAGCTTCCTCAGGTGTCGCAACGCCACCGTGAGCGGCCGACCATTTCATCGGGTCTTCGAGGAATTTACGCACCCCGGCCAGAGCCGCATCGGAGAAATACGGCCGGTCCTTGGCTGCTTCCAGCACATCCCACCAGGTGCATAGATGGTGCAAAGTGATATCCATCTTCGCCAACGTCTCGAAGCTGCCGGGAAACACGCCGTAGAAGAACACCACAAAAGTGTGGTTGCAAATGGCACCGGCCTCGCGCAGCGCCTTGGCGAACTGGATTTTGGAGCCGCCATCGGTGGTCAAATCCTCGACCAGCAAGGTGTTCATTCCCTCCGGCACATCGCCCTCGATCAGCGCGTTGCGGCCAAAACCTTTCGGCTTCTTGCGGATATAGGCCATCGGGGCGGCCATCCGCTCGGCGATCCAGGCGGCGAACGGGATGCCCGCGGTCTCCCCGCCGGCCACCGCCTGGATCGCCTCATAGCCGATATGGCGGCTGATTTTCTCGACCGCGAGATCGCAGATTTTGGCGCGGGCGCGCGGATGAAAGATGATCTTCCGGCAATCGATATAGACCGGGGATTTCCAGCCGGAGGTAAGGGTGTACGGCTCTTCGGGGCGGAAATTCACTGCCTTGATCTCCAGCAGCAGCCGGGCGGTGGTGAGGGCGGCATCGCGATCCCAGTCACTGGCCCAGTCGATCCTGGCGGCGATCCGCGTGTTGCCCGTCATCTCTCACTCCAAACAATGCCGTTTTGTATCCTGGCGCGCTGGTCCCGTCCATGCAGGGATTTACGCGGGCAGGTGGGCTTGCCTGCCCGGCCCGGAATGTTAATGAGGCGCTGGATTGCAAGAACGGAGCAGGAAAATGGCGAAAATCAAGGTCAAGACCCCGGTCGTCGAGATGGACGGCGATGAGATGACGCGCATCATCTGGGGGTTCATCAAGGAAAAGCTGATCCTGCCCTATCTCGATATCGACCTGAAATATTACGATCTCGGCATTGAATATCGCGACCAGACCGATGACCAGGTGACGCTGGATGCAGCGCACGCCACCAAGCAATACGGCGTCGGCGTGAAATGCGCCACCATCACGCCGGACGAGGCGCGGGTGGTGGAATTCAAACTCAAGAAAATGTGGCGCAGCCCGAACGGCACCATCCGCAACGTGCTGGACGGCACCATTTTCCGCGAGCCGATCATCTGCAAGAACGTGCCGCGTCTGGTGCCGCACTGGTCGGAGCCGATCGTCATCGGCCGCCACGCCTATGGCGATATCTACCGCGCCACCGAAACCAAAATCCCCGGCCCCGGCAAGGTGCAACTCACCTACCACCCGGCCGATGGAAGCGAACCGATGCTGCTGGACGTGCATGATTTCAAAGGCCCCGGTGTGGCGATGGGCATGCACAACACCCTCGCCTCGATCCAGGGCTTCGCCCGCGCCAGCTTCAATTACGGTCTGACCCGCAAATACCCGGTCTATCTCTCCACCAAGAACACCATCCTCAAAGCCTATGACGGCATGTTCAAAGACGCCTTTGAGGACATCTTCAACGCTGAATTCAAAACCCAGTTCGATGCCGCCGGTATCACCTATGAACACCGGCTGATCGACGACATGGTGGCGAGCGCGTTGAAATGGAACGGCGGCTATGTCTGGGCATGTAAAAACTACGACGGCGATGTGGAATCTGACATCGTCGCGCAAGGCTTCGGCAGCCTCGGCCTGATGACCTCCGTACTGCTCAGCCCGGACGGCCATACCGTGGAAAGCGAAGCCGCCCATGGCACGGTAACGCGCCACTACCGCGAACACCAGAAAGGCCGCCCGACCAGCACCAACCCGATCGCCAGCATCTTTGCCTGGACCCGCGGGCTGATCTATCGCGGCAAATTCGACGACACCCCGGACGTCACCGCCTTCGCCGAAACCCTGGAGCGCGTCTGCGTGGAAACCGTGGAAGCCGGCTTCATGACCAAGGACCTCGCCATCCTCATCGGCAAAGACGCGCCCTGGATGGTGACACAAGACTTCCTCGATAAAATCGACAGCAATTTGAAAGTTGCGATGAAGTAAGGAAGCACTGCTTTTTTTGAAAAAAAGCAGCAAAAAACTTTTGCCCTGCTGAGGCATGGGTGGTGAAACCGACAACGCCTATGAATTAGCATAAATTTATGCTAGAGCCTGATCGTTTGAGGTTGACGCGTGTCAACGTGGCAACCGAGAGCGTGAATCAGCCTCTCCTATAAAGCTGGAGCGCGTTGAGGTTGGCGCGCCTGCGTCAACCTCAACATATCGCGCTCTAGGTCTGGGGCGTTTTATAGACCACGCCCCAGGCCCGGATTCAAAAAGTTTTTTTGCTTCTTTTTGTTCACAAAAAGAAGGCACTTACTTTCCTACTCAGCCGGATAAGTTTGCTCCCAACCGCCGCCGAGAGATTGGTACAATGTGACCAGATCGGTTGATACCGTTTCCACGGCCTGGGCTTGGGTTTGCTGGGCGGTGAGCAGGCTTTGCTGTGCATCGAGTACGGTGAGGTAGTCGGCAAGGCCTTGTTTATATTGGTCTTCGGCGAGGTTGAGGGCGATCTGGCTTTGCTGGGTTTCGGTGGTGAGTGCCGCCAGTGTGGCGTGTTCCTGGTTGTAGGCGATCAGCGCGGTGTCGACCTGATAGAACGCGGTCAATACGGTTTTGGCGTAGTCTATGGCGGCTTGCGTCTGCTCGGCCTTGTTCAGTTTGAGCTGGCCGGTGAGTTGGCCGCCCTCGAATAAAGGCAGCGTGATTTCCGGGCCGAAGGCATAGGTGATGGCTTTAAACTCGTTCAGATTTTTGAACTGCAGCGCCTGCAGGCTGACGGAGCCGGACAGCGTGATGTCGGGAAAGAAGCTCGCCGTGGCGACGCCCACTTCGGCGGTGGCCTGATGCAATGTCTGCTCGGCCTCACGCACATCCGGGCGGCGGCGCAGCAGGTCCGAGGGCAGGCCGATCGGCACGGCCGGCGGCGCCAGCGGCACCTGGCTGTAGGTCACAAGGGCGGGGGGCAGGGTTTCGGGCGTCACGCCAAGCAGCATGCCGATCTGGTTGATCAGCGCGTCACGCGAAGCGATCAGCGTGGGGATTTGCGCCTGGATCTGTGCTGCGGTGGCGCGCGCATTGGCGACATCGAGCGAAGTGGTCAGCCCGGCCTGTTGGCGCTCCACGGTGAGGTTGACCAGCTGCTGGGCGAAAGCAAGGTTACGCTGGGTGATCTCCAGCACCAACTCGGTGCCGCGCAGCTGAATATAATTATTGGCGACCTGGGCTTCGACATTGAGCAGGGCGGCACGCCGGGCTTCCTCGGAACCGCGTGCGGCGGCCACGGCGGCTTCCACGGCGCGGCGGTTTTTCCCCCAGAGGTCGAGATCGTACATCGATTGCAGGCCGTATTGATAAAGATCGAGCGGGGCGATATTGGCCGCCGAAAAACCGCCGCCGCCGATGGCGCCGCTGCCGCCGTTGGCGGTGGTCTCGGCATTGGTACTTGCGCTGCTGCCACCGCCGCCAAAGGCATTGAAAATGCCTTCCTTGCTCGGGCCCTCGCGGGTGTAAGACCCGGCCGCTGCAAGATCAGGGTAGAGCACCGCGCCGGTAATCTGCGCCTGCGCTTCGGCCTCAAGCAGACGTTGCGTGGCGATCTGCAAATCCAGGTTTTGCGCCACTGCCTGCGTTTCAAGCTGGGTCAGAAGCGGATCGTTGAAGCTGGTCCACCAATGGGGGTCCACCGCGTCGCCGGTCACGTAAGGCTGGCTTTCAATGGCAGGTTCGTCAGCGATGTAGGAGGCCGGCGTGGCCGGATGCGGGCTGAGGAAATTGGGGCCGACCATGCAGCCGCTCAGCGCCGTAGTGAGTAGCCAGGCCGGGCAGATAGCGGCGCGGCGAAAATCGTTAATCCCCAACGGAAGCTCCTAATGCCGGCTCTGCGGCGCGGCTGAAAAACGGAGTATAGACCAGCTCATCTGCTGCGCGGCGCGGCTGCCCGCATTTCCAAAATTCAACTTTCTCGTCATTTGGCCTTAGCTTGCCGTATTTTCTTGCCGGTTCAAGACGGTAATCAGCATGCCTGCTGCGCACATGGTCATGGGGAGCCATGCAAATATCAAGATTTGTATTATTTTTCTTTAAGCTTCCTGCCATGCGGGCATTATGGGTCGCAATCGGGTGGGCAAATATTAAAAATTTCAATTAATGCCCGGCCAGTCAAAAACGGCTTGCATCGTTCCGCATTTTGGTCCGTATTCTATTTAAGATTGTAGGAAATTATACATATTGATGAACGGAATAAGTACGATCATGAAAATTTCAGCGTCGCTTGATTCGATCGTCCGGCAAAAATTGCGTACTTGGCCCAACCATCCTCCGGGACTGGCCGATAATGACATGGGCGCGCGCGGCGCCTGGCTGCGGGCGCGCCCCGGCGCTCTTTTACAAATGGAAGATCCGTATCTCAAACATCCCGGCAGCAATCGCATGCGCACCGTACCGGATGGATTATGGCTGTGTTTCGGCGGCACTGAACGGGACCCTTATGTTGACATTTTTGCCATCGAGGCCTGCGGGACATTTCCTAACCTGCTCGATAAACGCTCGCGCTTTGCCCCGTCGATGCATTCGATGCTGGCCGTCTGCCCGTTGAACTGGTTAAAACACGCGGTTTCGGATTTCAATAACATGCCACGCTGGCGCTACACCGGCCTGCTTCGTGAAGAACCGGCAACAGCGCTGACACTGCCGGTACGCGATATCCGCGTGATGTATGCCCTGCGCCCGCGCCACTACGAAGGCTTTGCCGCCAGCCAGATCCCGCATGCGCATGAATTTTTTGCGCCCATTACCGCATTGATCACGCCGCAAAGCTGGCAGCACCCAAACCTGCGCGCCTTTATCGCCCGCACCTCGCCACGCGCTAATTTCTGGGAGTTCAGCGAGGCTTAGGTTCAAGCAAGCAGCAGCTTTTTGAAAAAAGCTGCGCAAAAACTTTTATTAGTCTGAGCCTGGGGCAGAGCGGTCAAGGTTCCGTGCGCAAAGCGCTGGAGTGCCATGGAGGCTTGATCAGGTAAACGCCCATGACCTGGCATAAATTTTATTCTGTGTCCGGTGGCGTTGTTTGCATCACGGCGATGGCCCAGCAGGGCAAAAGTTTTTTGGTTCTTTTTTGCAAAAAAGAACCGCTTATTCAACATCAACGTTTATCCGTTTGGCCGGTAGGCTACGGCGAATTGGGCAATCGCCTGTTCAATCTCATCTGTACTCAGCAGCACCGGGCCGCCGATACTCAAGGACAGCAGATACTGCCGCGCCAGGGCTTCCAGCTCCACGGCTGCCGCCAAGGCGGCGGGCAGCGTGGGGCCGGTGGCGATGCTGCCGTGATTGGCCATCAGGCAGGCTGTGCGTCCTCGCATTGCGCGCAGCACATGGTCCGATAATTCAGCGGTGCCGAACAGCGCATAAGGCGCGCAGGCGATCGGTGCGCCGCCGAATTTCGCGATCATGTAATGGCAGGCCGGTATCTCTCGCCGCGCCATGGCCAGCGCGGTGGCATAAGGCGCGTGGCAATGGATGATAGCGCCGATCTCCGGCCGCGCCTGCATGAGATCATGATGAAAGCGCCATTCCGAGGACGGCCGCTTCGGGCCGCTATAGTCGCCCGGGCGGTCACCTCCCAGTTGCATCAGCACGATATGCTCAGGCTGCAAAACCGCGTAATCCATGGCCGATGGCGTAATCAGCATCCCTTCGTCACAGCGTAAGCTCAAATTGCCGGAGGTTCCCTGGTTCAGGCCGAGCGGGGCAAGCTGGCGGGCAGCGGCAATCAACGCCTCGCGTTCTATCTGGTGCATGAACATGTTTTAGCGCCCCGAAACAGCTCTGCAACGGTTTTGCACAGCGCCGCAAATTCTTTGCACTTGCGGCGGTTACAGGATGAATGCAGATTCAGCAACCATGGATTGAGGGGAAACCGCCATTGCGCCGCCGCACTCTGCTCATTTCCCTTCCCAGCTTCGGCCTCGGCGGCTGTGCCCTGGTCACGGCACCGGGCGACGGGCTTACGGCACTGCCGCCAGATCCCGGCGGTCCTTACATATTGGGACCAGGCGATCAGCTGAGCATCAGGGTCTACGACCAGCCGCAACTCTCCGGGGATTACATCGTCGACGATAGCGGGATGATCGATATGCCGTTGATCGGCCTCTGCGCCGTCAGCGGCAAGACCAGCGATGACCTGACTCGCGACATAAAATCCGCTTTGCAAGCACAGAAATTGATCCTGGCGCCGAGTGTGGCGGTGGAGGTAACCCATTACCGGCCGTTTTACATACTGGGCGAGGTTACCACGCCAGGCCAGTACCCATACCGCCCCGGCATGACAGTCCTGACCGCGGTTTCCATCGCCGGCGGCTTCACCTACCGGGGGGTGCAGGACTATGTGGCGGTGACGCGCAATACCGGCGGTGCCGCTGTCCAGTATCGCGCGCCAAATTTTGCACTGGTCAGACCCGGCGATGTCATTACCGTTTTCGAGCGCAGGTTTTAAAGTCAATCTTGCCGTCTTCGCCGCCGGCATCGCTACCTATGTCAACATGTACTGCACGCAGTCGATCCTGCCGGAGCTGGCGCGGGCCTTTCATGTCAGCCAGGCCGCAACCGGCCTGACCGTTACCGCACCATTGCTGGCAACCGCGCTGGTCGCCCCGATCATCGGCGCGGTATCGGACCGGTTTGGCCGAAAATCATTGATTTTAGGTGCGGCATTACTGCTGGTGATACCGACCGCACTGGCCGCCACCTCGGGGGGTTTCAACAGCCTGGTCTTATGGCGCTTTATCCAAGGGCTGATGCTGCCCTTCATCTTTACCGTCACGATCGCTTATATCGGCGATGAGACCGCCGGGACAGCGAGCAGCAAGCTGGCGGCGACTTATCTCTCGGGCGCCATTTTCGGCGGTTTCAGCGGTCGCCTTATTACCGGACTTGCCACTGCGGCCCTGGGCTGGCGGCTTGCCCTTGGTGTGGTGGCGGCGGTGACGCTGGCGATGGCTGTGATCATCATGGCCTGCCTGCCGCGGGAGAAGCGGTTCCGGCCGGTCTATGGGTTGCGCCGGGCCGCCGCCTCGTTTCCCGATCATCTCACCAATCCAAAATTGCTGGCGACCGGCGCGATCGGCTTCGGCGTGCTGTTCTGTCTGGTCGCGGTATTTACGTTCATCAATTTCCGGCTGGCGGCAGCGCCTTACTTTCTGGGACCAGCGGCTCTGGGGGCGATTTTTGTCGTGTATCTGGGCGGGGTGGTGATGAGCCCGCTGGCAGCGCGCCTTGCCAACAGGTTCGGGCGGCGGCGTGTGATGGTCTGCACGGTGCCGGTGGCGCTGGCCGGGCTGATCGTTACACTTGCGGCTGCCTTGCCGATCATCATCTTCGGCCTGCTTCTGCTCAGTGCTGCGGTATTTGTACAGCAGACCTTGGCCACGTCCTTTATAGGCGTTGCGGCGAAGACAGCGAAATCCACCGCGGTCGGCCTGTATGTAACCTCATATTATGCCGGCGGCAGCATGGGGGGCATCGCACCTGCCGGGTTATGGCATGCTTATGGTTGGCCGGGGTGCATTGCCCTGGTTTGCCTCATGCAATTGATCATGCTGGGTTTTGCGCTACGATTTTGGCGCCGGGGCGCCGATTTTGGCGCCGCCGGTAGCGGTTTACCTCGCGGTGCTACCGGGCAGTGAGAGTACGACGCAGGTACCTTCGGAACAGGTATTGGCGATTTTAAGATTGCCGCCGGATTGGCGGGCGAAGCCATAGGTGACGGACAGGCCAAGACCACGGGCAAAGCCGGTGCCATGGGTGCTGTAAAACGGCTCAACGACGCGATCGATAATGGTCTCGGCAATACCTGTGCCGGTGTCGGAGACCAGTATGTCGACGTCTGTACCCGCAGATTGCAACTGAATGGTCAGGGTGCCGCTCTGCGGCATGGCCTGGCAGCCGTTTTGCGCCAGATGGAACAAGGCGTCTTTCAGATGTGCTGGATCCGCCAGCACCCATAGCTCGGCCGCCGGCTCGATCACACGCAGGCTGACCCCTCCGGCTGTCAACGTCTGCAATTCATCAGCAAGGGCTGCGATGAAACTGTTGAGACAGATCGGCTGGGGATTGAGGTGCTGGGCGCCGGCAAAGGTCAGCAAACGGTTGGTCAAGGCGGCCATGCGCTGTGCCGCACTTTGTATGCCATCCAGATAGACCTCCAGATTATCGAGCCTGCCGCGGTTGACACGGTTGCGCATCAACTCAAGATTGCCCAGCATCGCGGTCAACAAATTATTATAATCATGACCAAGATTGCCGGCCATGACCTGCATGGCATGCAACTTGTGGTCCCGCGGCTCAGATTGTCCTGGCGACAGATCTTCCAGCGATGTCATATCAGTAGTTTAAAAGGACTTCGACGTTTAAGAAAGTATGGCCTCGGCCCAAAGGCCAGATTGTTTACGAAAGCAGCACAATTTTTATGAGTGACCGGCTGCCGTCAGCTCCCGATGGTCGAATTTAGTGCGGCGGGTCAGGGCTTCAAGCCGCGCCAGCAGCTCTGAGAAGGCGAATGGCTTAGCCAGATAGTCATCGCAGCCACATTTCAGGCCTTTGATTTTGTCATTAACCTGATTGCGCGCCGATAAAATCAGGATCGGGGTCACATTATCCTCAGCACGCAACGTCTCGAGGATGCGCAAGCCATCGATATTATTCGGTAATGTCCGATCCAGAATGATGGCGTCGTAGCCAGGCACAGCCGCCTTGAACAGCCCATCGCGCGCATTGTCGCAATGTTCAGCCTGGTGGCCGGCTTCCGTCAGACCGTTGATGATCAGCGCAGCGACGTCCTGGTCGTCCTCAATCAACAAAATGCGCATTTTCTCTACCCTGCAAATCTGCCTGGAAACCTAATCCAAGTTGTCTGCCATCCTGTAAAAAAACGCCAGAATTATGCCCATACTGCTGGATTAAGTTTTGGACATGAATTGCCGGAACAGATGCGTTTATGCCGATAACTCAAACAGATTTGACGACCGCTTGTTGCCTTAAAGCCTCGAGACGGCTCAGCAATTCGGTAAAAACGAATGGTTTCGTCATGTAATCATCGGCTCCGGAGTCCAGACCCTTCACGAAATCGCCTAGTTCGCTAAGGGACGACAGGAACAGCACGGGCGTTGTAGTATCGCGGCTACGCAAGGCCCGCGCCACATCGGCGCCATCGATGTCACCGGGCAGGCGGCGGTCCATAATAATGGCGTCAAATCGTTCGGACTGCGCGATGGAGAGGCCGAGCGCACCATTGGCAGCATGGTCAACCGCATGCCCGGCCTCGCTGAGGCCGGTGACTACCATACTGGCAATATCGGGGTCATCTTCAACAAGTAGTATGCGCATCGCAAGCAGTCCTCCAACCCTTGAATTACGCAACCAAAGGACAGCTTAATTCAATAGCGTCAGGATTACATTTCGGACATCTGCATGAGACCGCATGTCATCCTATTCTAAAACGCGACATTAGCCCTTGCCCCGGCGATAAATTCATCGCGCAGATTGCGGCTCGGATCATTCGGGTCCTGGGTGCCGCCGCCTGGATTGAAAATATATTGCATATCCGGCTGTACGGTCAGCCAGGGCGTGACATGGGCCTGGTAGGTGAGTTCCAGCAGGGTTTCGGTGCCGCGCACCGGGTAGGGCGAGCCGGAAAAGGCGGCGGTATCGCGGTCAAAACCGGCAGCACGGCTGCTGACGGTGCCGATCCCGAGATCGAGGCCGATTTGATCGTCATCACGCCCGGGAAGCGGGGCGGTCAGGGTGGCGCCCCCGTTGAAAAACCAGCCGATGAGGTTCTGGTTGGCAGGTGCGCCCATAATGCGGCCGAACAGACTGAGGCTTTGCGGGCCCTGGCTCCAGATTGCCTGGTCTACCACTGCGTAAAGACTGTAATTGCCCTTGTGCATCTTGGGGTCGCCATTGCTGTCCGGGCTGGCCAGGGACAGACCGTCGGTACCATAGCGCTGGTCCGGAAAGCTGCCAGTATCGTACCAGCCGCCAAGCTTGTCCGTGCCGGCCTGGCCGCCGATTTTGGTGGCGTATTGCAGCTCCGCAATCAACAACGCGCCGGTATTGAGGTTGAACAATCCGCCATTGCGGTCGCGCCTCTGCGCGTCGTCATCAAAGCCGCCACCGCCGGGATTGTCATCGAACACGCCAGCCAGAATGGTGGTGCTGCCGGTAACCGCGGCCTGCACCCGCGCGCCCAAAGACGACAACGGATAGGCGGGTCCGCCGCCATACAGATCATCCGATGGGATCAGCGGCCAGCCGGCCATGGTGTTGACAAATAATCCGGAATTGACGCTGCTGATGAACTCGTTGTCGATGCTTTGCTGGCCGAGCTTGATGTCCAAGCCGGTATTCGCAATCTGCTGGTCGTACCACAACTCCCATAGCCTGGTGCCAGCCTCCCCTTCGTTGCCATTGGCGGCCTGCAAATTGTCCAGGTACGGACCGCTCAGCGGCTGGCCGTGGATCTGCAAGGCGCTGATGTGGAATGTGCCGCCCGGCAGGTTGAAGGCCTTGCCGGTATCCACCTCCAGTACGCCGGTCGTGACACCCTGCATGGTGGCCCCCTGCTTGACCCCGCCTGCAAGGTTGCCGAGCAGGTTTTCGGTATCGTTGATATTGATGGTGATGCCGTAATGGCCTAGCGCCGTGCGCACGCCACCGGCATCGCCCAGCAAACCGGTTGTCTGTGCCAGCGCTATGCCGGGGGTAACGGCCAAGATCAGCGGCAGCGCAGACAAGCGATTCCGCTTCCAGAAGTTTCTGGATTTTTTCATGAAGCTCTCTCCTTGGTTTTTAAAAAAGACTCTTCTTTTTGTGAACAAAAAGAAGCAAAAAACTTTATGAGTCTGGGCCTGGGGCGTTGGCGGCAAAACGCCCATGACCCAGCAGGGCAAAAGTTTTTTGTTGCTCGCGTTCCAATGACGGGGCGGCGCTGCTGCCACGTCTGAATCGGACCGCGCAGACAGGTTCAAAAAAGCAGGGCTTGCTTTACCTTACGCATCAAACAACCCCTGCCCTACATAGCCGCCTTGTTGCACCCCCGGCGGGCAGGCAAAGATGGCGCTGCCGGTATGGGTGGTGAACTGATTGAGAGCGTCGATCTTCGACATTTTGTCGAAGAGTTTGATGAAGCCGTTGCGCGGGTCGCGCTGGTAGGCCTGGAAGAACAGGCCGGATTCGAATTCCATGCCCTGGTGCCAGGGCGGCCAACGTTCGGCGACGAAGCTGGCACCGTCGTTGAACGAGTAGGAGCGGCGCAGAATGGTGGCTCCGCCGTTATTGACCGGGGCGGCCAGGCGGACATGCGCGGTTTCCGGGATGACCGGGTCGCCGTTGGTGTCGGTGGCGGCGAAATCGGGCGTGTCGAATTCAGCCTTGGCACCGAGTGCAGCGCCGGAGACTTTGTGGCGGCCGAAGGTGTTTTCCTGAAACGCGAGTTTCATGCGGTCCCAGTGTTCAAGGGCGATGCGGATGCGGCGCGCCACCATGTAGCTGCCGTTCTGCATCCATACCGGACCTTCGGTGCCGGCCCATACCACGGGGATGGCGGCAGCGGCGGTCGGGTTCATGGTGCCGTCCTTGAAGCCCATCAGGTTGCGCGGCGTGCCTTGAGTTTTATTGGCGGGCGAGAAGCCGCTTTGCACCCATTTCAGCGCAGCGGCACCGTAGGCCACGCGGGCCAGCTCGCGCACCGCGTGAAAAGCCACCTGCGGATCGTTGGCGCAGGCCTGTACCGAGAGCGCACCGCCGCTGCGGCCGGGCACCAGTTCATCGCCATTGAAATGCGGCAGATCGACCAGCGCTGCCGGTCGTTTGCCCGCCAGGCCGTAGCGATCCTTGCCGTCCAGTGTGAACAGCTCCGGGCCGAAGCCAAAGGTGATAGTCAGGCGCTGCGGGCTCAGCCCGGCCGCCTCGCCGGTATCCAGCGGCGGGGCATGCGGGTCCTGCACGCCAGGTTCGGCTGGCAGGCCGGCGGTCAAGCGGGCCGCCGCTTTGGTCCAGTTTTGCAGCAAAGTAATCACATCGTTGCGTTGATCGGTAGCAAGGTCGAAGGCGGCGAAATAGGTGGCACTTTGCATCGGCGTGGTTATGCCGCCCTGATAGAGCCCATAGAATGGCTCCTCGTCACCCTGGTGCACCTCCGGGCGCGAGGGGGCGACCTGCGCGCGGGCGGCCAGGCCAAAGCTGCCGGCAGCACCGGCGATGCCACCGGCAGCGGCCAGGAACAGCCGGCGCGACGGCTTGATGGCGTTGTCCCCGGTACTCATTCTGCTTCCACCAAGGCGTTCACATCGTCTTCCACGTAATAAAATCCCTTGCCCGAGGGCTTGATGACGATGCCGAACAAATCGCCGCTGCCGGGCGGGTCCTGCGCTTCATCGCCGTCGATCAGCCGTTCGCCAAGCTGTTTGCCGGTGGCGGGATCAACCTCCACAACATTGCCGTCGAGCCCGTTGATGACCAATAGATTGCCGTTGGGTGCCAAGGCCAGCGCCAGCGGACGCCTGAACAAGCCAGCGCTGCTGATCTCTTTGCCGGTGCCGGCGGAGGTGGTGCGGGTCGCCGCCTCCGGGATGGCGACGACGCGGTTGCCGATGGCGTCCGAAACATAAAGCGTGCCGTTAGCAGCCAGAACGAGGCCGGTTGGGCCGATCAGGAATACCCCGGGATCGGCCTGCGAGGGCAGACCATCGGCGATTACGGTGCGGCTGGTGACGACCGGCGGCTTGCCGTCCGGGATGGCGAGCCCAAGGCGCAGCACGGTGGCATGGGTGCGGATGGCAGCATCCCCTGAAGTGCCGATGCCGAAGCCGACATTGCTGACAAATATCGTGGCGGTACCGCCATTGTCGATCACCGCCATATTGCCCCAGGGATCATTGATGTCCGGGCCGTCTATCGTGCCGGCAACCTTGCCCGTGTTGTCCAGCACGATCAGGCAGCCGGCGCCTAAGGTTTTGGTGGTGCCATCGGTGCTGGGGGCGCTGCCGACGATGACCCAGCCGGATTTCAGCATGATCATCGCGGTACTGAGGCCGACGCCGCCGGGGCAGCCCGGCAGATCATGCGGGATGGCCGCGAAAGTGGTCGTCTGTTGTGTGGATGGGCGATAGTCGATGATGGTGCTGCCCGCCCCTTGAAAATTCGCGCTATTGTTGAAATTGCCTACCAATACATCGTCTTTCTGGATATTGCCGCTGGAAACCGGGGCGGTGATCAGAGCATAGGGGTTCTGGTCGCCATTCGCGGGCTCGGTGGTGGTGAGCAGATGATGCGCATGGCCGGTGCCGAGGAAACTGGTTTCGGCGCGTGCGGACGGTGCGGCGATGATCAAAGCCAGGGTGGAAAGAGACGTAACGGCAAGGCGTAGCAACATATCAAATGATCTCCTGTTTAGATGATAATGCAAGTCATTCTCATTTGTTAAGTGTAGTTCTACTGTTTTATGGCTGATATTCATAAAACCGCGGCGATGTCCGTGGATACAGGATAAGCGATGACATTACCCTCGACCTGCAGCCGCACAGCGCTGCCGGGCGGTGGCACATCATAGCTGAAAACGCGGGCGGTGATATCGGCGCTACCCGGCAGCGCCAGGTACAGCACGGCGTCATGACCGTAAAAAACCGCGTCCTTGACGATCGCGAGAATACCCTCGGTGCCGCTGAGTTTGATCTGTTCGGGCCGGATCATCACCGTGACCGGGCCGCTGAGACTATCTTCGGCCAGGGGCAGCAGACCGAGGGCGCAACGCACCTGACCAGCAGCGGCGATGCCGGGGGCCAGTACAGCGTCGCCAACGAAATCGGCGATACCGGCGCTCAACGGCTTGCGGTACAGGGTTTCCGGCGCGCTGAGCTGGGCCAGTACGCCATGCTGCAGCACCCCTACGAAACTTCCCATGGACAGCGCCTCCGGCTGGTCATGAGTGACCAGTATGGCAGTGGCGCCGCTGGCTTTGATGGCGGCGGCGACGGCGTCTCTGGTTTCCCCCCGCAAGCCGGCATCAAGGGCCGAAAACGGTTCGTCGAGCAGGATCAGCCTGGGATTGGGGGCCAGAGCCCGGGCCAGAGCGACGCGCTGCTGCTCGCCGCCGGAGAGATGCTGTGGGGCGCGGCCCGCGTAGCTTGCCGGCAGGCCGACCAGTTCGAGCAGCTCGGAAACCCGGGACTGGGCGCGGCGTGCGGCGCGTGGCAGGCCAAAAGTAATATTGCCGGCGACCGATAGATGCGGGAATAAGGCGCCGTCCTGGGCGACATAACCGATGCCGCGCTGCTCGGCCGGCCGATGCCTGCCAGGTGTTGAAACGATCTCGCCATCGATGGCAATGCTGCCGGATTCGACCTGCTCAAAGCCGGCGATCAGGCGCAGCAGGGTGGTTTTGCCGCTGCCGGAGGCACCGAGGATGGCGATCAGGTCGCCAACCTCGACAGTCAAATCGATATTGCGCAGCACGGCGGCGGCACCGAAGGATTTGGTGAGATTACGGATTTCCAGCTTGGCCATGATCAGTTCAGTTTGAACACGCTGGCAGCGCCGAAACGGCGGGCCAGCAGCCAGGCCGCGCCCATCGAAAGCACCGCCATCACCGCGGCATAAGGGGCGGCGGCGGCAAAGGCGACGGTGGAGGTGTCGGCCCAGACCTGGGTGGCGAGCGTCTGCGTGCCGATCGGCGCCAGCAACAGGGTCGCGGTCAATTCCGTGACAATGGCGATGAACACCATGGCGGCGGCGGCGCCGAGGCCAGGGGCGGCGAGCGGCAGGATGACGCGCCACAGGATGGCGAACCAGCCAAGGCCGAGCGAGCGGCCGGCATCCTCCAGGCTGCGTTGCGCCTGCATCAGCGCGGCGCGGATACTGACCAGCGCCAGCGGCAGGAACAATATGGCATAGGCGATCAGCAGCAGCAGGCTGCTCTGGTACAGCGGGTGCAGCGCGTGCACCGTGAGGGTGACCAGCGCCAAAGCGATGACGATGCCAGGGATGCTCTGCGCCAGATAAGCGGCGCGTTCCAGCGCGGTGATGATCCAACCCTCAAAGCGCGTGGCCAGTATACCGAGCGGCAGCGCCAGAACCATGGTAAGCGCCGCACCGCAAAAGCCCAGGCGCAGCGAGGCGGCAGCCGCCATGGCGACGCCGGCAAAGGAGGCGGCCACACTGGCGGTGGCGGCGGCGTTGGTCCGGGTCAGCCAGTACAGGATCATACCGAGCGGCAGGCCGAGGCTGACCAGCGCCAGCAGCGCAAAACCGCCGGCCGCCGGCAGGCGGAGGCGCCTCAGCGGATAATGCGCGGCAGCACGGCGGGTGCTCCAGGCCAAGCGGCCATAGCGGGCACGGCCCCGGACCAGAGCTTCGGCCACCAGACAAACCAGGCAGAGACCGATCAGGATCATCGCCAGCAGCGCCGGTTCGGCACCGGAAAAACCGGCGCGGTAAGCGCTGTAGATCGCGGTGGTGAAGGTGCGGAAGCGCAACAAGGCAAAAGCGCCGAATTCGACCAGCGTGTTCAGCGCCACCAGCAGCATGCCGCCGAGCAAAGACGGGCGCAGCTGCGGCAGGATGACGCGGCGGAAGATCGCCGGGGCGCCGTTGCCAAGGGTCCGCGCGGTCTCCTCCAAAGCCGGGTCCATTTCACGCAAGGCCGCCGCGACCGGCAGATACACCAGCGGATAATAGGACAGGGTCACCACCAGCAGCGCACCGCCGAAGGTCTCGAACGCCGAGCTGAGCGAAACCCAGGCATAGCTGGTGACAAAGGCCGGAACCGCCAGCGGCACCACGGCCAGCACCGCCCACAGACGCCGGCCCGGCAGATCGGTGCGCTCAACGCACCAGGCGGTGGCGGTGCCGATGATGCCGCAACAAAAAGCCGTGGCGGTAACCAGCAGCAAGGTGTTTTCCAGCAGCTCGCCGACCAGCGGGCGCCACAGCAGCGCCACGGCGTTCTGGTAGCCGACCCCGGCAGCGGTGACGGCGGTCACGCCGAGCGGCAGCAACACCAGCAGCGCCGCCAGCCCGCCGGCAACCAGCAGGGCCGGATGCGGGCGCTGCACCTCAGGCCGCGCGGGCTGGAAAAAACTGACGGCGATGGTCATGGCTAGATCAGACCGGCCTGTTGCAGCAGCGCACCGGCCTCCTGGTCGTCGCCCAGCGCGGAAACATCGACGGATGGTGGCTGCAAATCCTGCAAAGGCGTCAGCTTGGCATTGGGGCCGACACCGGCAGCCAGCGGATATTCGTAATCGATGTCGCTCGCAGCCAGCAGTTTCTGCGCCTTCTGGCTGACGATGAAAGCGAGGAATCGCTGTGCCGCATCCTGGTGATGCGAGGATTTCAGAATCGCCGCACCGGAGACGTTGATGAGGCCGCCGATATCCCCGTTGCGGAAATGGTAAATCCTGCTGTGGATATTATCCGCACCCAGGCTGGTCTCCAGACGGTCCCAGTAATAATTGTTGATGATGCCAGTGGCGACGGCGCCGCGGCTGACGGCGGCGACCAGACCTTCATCGTCGTCATAAATTTTGGCATTGGCCTTCAAACCCTGCAACCAGGCCAGAGCAGCCGGCCTGCCGTGCAGCTTGATGACGGCGCTGACCAGCGGCAGGAAATCCGCATCGCTCGGTGCAATGCCGATCTTGCCTTGCCATTCCGGCCTGGCAAGGTCCAGCAGCGAGGCGGGCAGAGCGCTCTGCCCGATCAGACCCGGATTATAGGCCAGCACATTTTCCCGCGCCACCACCCCGATCCAACTACCATCCGGCGCGTTGTAGGCTGGGGGGATCAGCTTCAACGTTGCCGGTGAAACCGGCGCCAGCAGGCCTTTCTCGTCCAGCAGTATCAACTCCGGCGAATTCTCGGTAAAGAACACATCCGTCGGCGAATCCGCCCCTTCCTGGATGATCTGTGCGGCAATCTCCGGCCCCTCGCCTTCCCGCACCTGCACCTGAATACCGGTCTGCTTGGTAAATTCCTGGATCAGCATGGCATCGACCTGCGGGTGCTGCGCGCTGTACAGCGTCAGTGTTTCGGCCCGTGCCGTTACAACGCTGCAGCTCAACACCAATCCAAATACCGCGATTGCCGCGTAGCCCTGCATCGTTACACGACCCTTCCAAATGCGAATGAGAATTATTCTTAACTAGAGAATATTAGGTAATGGAGGCAGCCCGGTTTGTCAACGTGATTTGAAAACGCGCTGGCTGGCTATCCAGCGCCAAATACTGGTTTACGTTTTTCGATAAACGCCGCCATGCCTTCCTGCTGGTCCATAGTGCCGAACAGCGGCAAGAACACGCCGCGTTCATAGGTCACACCCTGGGCCAAGGTGGTCTCGAACGCGGCGTTGACAGCCAGTTTCGCGGTCCGCACGGCGGCTGGCGAGAGGGAAGCGATCTTGGCCGCGAGTTTCAGGGTTTCAGGCAGTAAATCCTGGGCCGGGACAATCCGGCTGACCAGATTGGCGCGTTCGGCTTCGTCGGCGTCCATCATGCGGCCGGTCAGGATCATCTCCATGGCTTTGGATTTGCCGATGGCGCGGGTCAGGCGCTGGGTGCCGCCGGCGCCTGGGATGATGCCGAGATTGATTTCCGGCTGGCCGAATTTGGCGGTATCGGCGGCGATGATGAGGTCGCACATCATGGCAAGCTCGCAACCGCCGCCGAGGGCGAAGCCGGCGACCGCGGCGATCACCGGCTTGGCGACGGCACGGATGATCTCCCACGGTGCGATGAAATCGCTGAGCAGCGTGCCGGGATAGGTGCGGTGCTGCATCTCCTTGATATCGGCACCGGCGGCGAAGGCTTTTTCGGAACCGGTGAGCACGATGGCGCCGATCGCCGGATCGGCGTCGAAGCGGCGCAGCTGGGCCCCGAGTTCGCCCATTAGCTGGTCGCACAGGGCGTTCAGCGCAGCCGGACGGTTAAGGGTGATCAACCCGACCCGGCCCTGGGTTTCAACCAGGATCATTTCATGTTCCATTGGTGGCTCCTTCAGTTTTGTGTTTGCGGGCAGTAGAAGCTGGTGCGGCCGGTTTGCACAAGGCTGCGTATGCCGGCGCAGGCCGGCAGCCCGGGGCAGCGTTCGCACGCTTCGCCGGTTTTGCCGTAAACTTTCCAGGCGTGCTGGAAATAGCCGAGCTCGCCGCTGGGCTGGATGTAATCCCGCAGCGAGGAGCCGCCGGCGGCAATCGCTTCGGTCAGCGTCTCCCGGATGGCGGGCACCAGGCGGTTGATACGGGCCGGACCGAGGCGCCCGGCGATGCGGCGCGGGCTGATGCGGGCGCGGAACAAGGCTTCGCTGGCGTAGATGTTGCCAATGCCGGCGACCACACTCTGGTCGAGCAAGACGGTTTTGATGGCGCCGGCGCGGCCCGCCAGTGCTGCCAGCAGCACCGGGGGAGAGAATTCGTTGCCAAGCGGCTCCGGCCCCATGCCGGCCACCAGGCGGTGGCGTTCCTCATCGGCGGTGGCGACCAGGTCGAGCACGCCGAAGCGGCGCGGGTCGACGAAGCCGATACGCGCCCCGTCATCGGTTTCGAGCGAAAGATGTTCATGCAGCGCGAAGGGCGCATCGATCACCATACGGCCGGACATGCCGAGATGGATCAACACCGAAAGACCGGAGCCGAGGCGCAGGAAGATGTATTTGCCGCGACGGCGAAACCCTGTGACGGTGGCGCCGGTGAGCACAGCCGGCAGTTCCGGCGGGATCAGCCACCGCAGGTTGGGGCGGTGCAGAACGGCGCGGGTGATGACGCGGCCGGTCAACCTGGCCGCCAGCGCGCGCATCACGGTTTCAACTTCGGGGAGTTCCGGCATGTCCAGAAACCAGCCTATATACAGTCCATGACCGAGGACAATCCGACAACGGGCACAGACAACGTGGATTTCGGCTACCGCAGGGTGGCGCGGGGCGACAAGCAGGCCCTGGTGCGCGAGGTGTTCGATTCCGTGGCCGGCAAATACGATGTGATGAACGATGTCATGTCGCTCGGCATCCACCGGTTATGGAAGCGGGCGTTCATCGCGGCATTGGGGCCAGAGGCCAACCGCAGCCTGTTGGACCTCGCCGGCGGCACCGGGGATATCAGCTTCGGCTGGCTGCAAGCTGGCGGCGGCCCAACGATCCTGTCGGACATCAATGCCGCGATGCTGAGCGTCGGGCGGGACCGGGCGGTAGGGAACGGGTTGCTCGGGGCGGTGTCCTTCATGGTGACGGATGCCGAGGCGATCGCGCTGCCCAGCGGTTCGGTCGACCGGGTGGCGATGGCGTTCGGCCTGCGCAACTGCACGAACAAGGCAGCGGTGCTGGCGGAGGCACGGCGGGTGCTGCGGCCGGGGGGCATGTTTTTCTGCCTCGAGTTTTCCAGATTGCAGATCCATGCCTTGGAAAAAATCTACGATGCGTGGTCGTTCAAGGCGCTCCCGCGTCTCGGCCAGGCGATCGCCCAGGATGCTGCCAGTTATCGATATCTGGCCGAGAGCATCAGGATGTTTCCGGATCAGGAAACGCTGAAGGCGATGATGGAAACCGCCGGGCTGGAGCGGGTTTCCTATCGCAATCTGTCGGGCGGCATAGCGGCCATCCACCAGGGGTGGCGGCTATGAGCGTTGCCGGTAAAAAACTGCTGCTGATCGTTGCGGGCGGCATCGCGGCCTACAAGGTGCATGAGCTGATCCGGCTGCTGAAGCGCGCCGGCTGCGGCGTCACCTGTGTGCTGACCAAATCCGGTGCGCAATTCGTTACCGCCCTGACCCTGCAGGCCTTGAGCGAGGAGAAAGTCTATACCGAATTATTTTCCCTCACCGATGAGAACGAGATGGGGCATATCGAGCTGTCACGCGCTGCCGACCTGGTGGTAATCGCGCCGGCGACGGCGGATATTTTGGCGAAAATGGCGGCGGGGATCGCCGATGATCTGGCCACCACGCTGCTGCTGGCGACCGACAAGCGCGTGCTGGCCGCACCGGCGATGAACGTGAGGATGTGGCAGCATGCGGCCACCGCGGCGAACCTCGCGGCGCTGACGGCGCGCGGCGTGCTGTTTGTGGACCCGGCGGTAGGGGCAATGGCCTGCGGGGAATACGGGCCGGGCCGCCTGGCCGAACCGCCGGTGATTTTCCAGGCGATAGCCTGGGCGCTGGGGGTGGCGGGGCCGCTGGCGGGGCGGCATGCCATCGTCACCTCAGGCCCGACACATGAGCCGATCGACCCGGTGCGCTACCTCGCCAATCGGTCCTCCGGTAAACAGGGCCATGCGATCGCCGCGGCTTTGGCGGCAATGGGCGCGCGGGTAACGCTGATCTCCGGCCCGGCGGCGATTGCCGATCCGGCGGGTGTAACGACCGTGCATGTGGAGACGGCCGAGCAGATGCTGGCAGCCGTGCAGGCAGCCCTGCCGGCGGAGATTGCGGTTTGTGCGGCGGCGGTGGCGGATTGGCGCGTCGCCAGTGTGAGCGAGCAGAAATTGAAAAAAACTGGCGGCCGGCCCCCGGCGCTGCACCTCGCGGAAAACCAGGACATATTGCGCACCCTCTCCACCGCCGCGCCGGGACGCCCGCAGCTGGTGATCGGCTTTGCCGCGGAGACGGAAAACCTGGAGGAATTCGCCGCCGTCAAGCGGCGCAAAAAGGGCTGCGACTGGATCGTCGCCAACAATGTCGGCCAGACGGGCATCATGGGTGGTGAGGAGAATGAAGTGCTGCTGATAACTGAGACGGGTACCGAACGCTGGGCGCGCGCCAGCAAGACCGAGGTGGCGCGGCAGCTCGCAGCGCGCATCGTGCAGGCGTTTTCATGAAGCCGGTCGGCGTGCAGATCCGCTGGCTGGCCCATGGCGCCGGCCTGGCACTGCCGCATTACGCCAGCGCGGGTGCGGCGGGGGCGGATATACTGGCCGCCGTTAAAGACCCCGTCACCATCAAACCGGCCGGCCGTGCCTTGATCCCCACCGGTTTCGCAATCGGGCTGCCGCCGGGCTATGAATTGCAGATCCGGCCGCGCTCCGGCCTCGCATTAAAAAACGGCATCACCCTGCCCAACACGCCCGGCACCATCGATGAGGATTACCGCGGGGAGGTGCAGGTGATCGTCTTGAATGCCGGGGACGAGCCGTTCACCATCACCCGCGGCATGCGCATCGCCCAGGCGGTGCTGGCACCGGTGGTGCGGGCAGACTGGCAGGAAGTTGACAGCCTGGATGACACTGCGCGCGGTGCCGGCGGCTTCGGCTCAACCGGTAGTTAGGCTGGATTTTCCTGTTGGTTCAGGCTTAATTGCGTGCCGGAACCATAAAGGACGACCATGAATATCCTCCTTGGCTTTGCACCGTTCATCGTGTTCGCCGTGCTTGCCGCCGTGGCCAGGCCGATGGATGGGCTGGTGGCAGCCGCATTGGTTGCAGTGGCAATGGTCGGACGCGACGTTATCACACCCGGACGGCGGCCGAAAAAAACGGAAATCGCCACGCTGGCGCTGTTCGGCGGCCTCGTATTATACGGCCTGTTCGGCCATGCCGCATGGTCCGTGACCGGCATCAGGCTTTGCGTCGATAGCGGGCTGCTGTTGCTGGTTGTCGCCTCCATGGTGACGCGCCGCCCCTTCACCCTGCAATACGCCCGTGAGCAGACGCATTGGAAGCATTGGCACAGCGCCGAATTTCAGCGCATCAATTATATCATCACCAGCGCCTGGGCGCTCGCCTTCCTGGCCATGCTGCTCACGGAAATTGCTTTGCTCGTCATACCGGATTTGCCGCGGCGGATATGGATGATCGCCATCGTGCTAGCTCTGGCGGGAGCGGTAATGTTTACGGGGTGGTATACCGAGGAAAGCAGAAAACGCTATTTTTTTGAAAAAAATCAGCAGAAACCTTTTGCACCTTAGGAACATGGCCGATAAAAAAGCAGCGTTTCCTTGCCTGCCCTATCAAAGTTGACTTTGCGCCAGCGCCGGACTAACCCGCTCGGCAACCAATATGGCGGCGTAGCTCAGTGGTAGAGCAGGGGAATCATAATCCCTTGGTCGGCAGTTCAAATCTGTCCGTCGCTACCATCAAAAATTCAGTTTTTCCGTTGGATTAAAAGGGAAAGCCACCCTCTTACAATGGTTTTTCACGGAGATTTGCCATGGAAGACACCGACATCCGAGCCGCTCTGGACCATCACTGGGCCGCCTCCGACGCCAGTGATTTTGAGGGCGAGCACCAGATCTACCATGAAGATGCAGTGCTCGAATATCCACAGTCGGGCGAGCGCATTCGCGGACGGTGGAAAATTCAGTCGTCCCGTGCAGCGCAGCCTAATCGGAAACGCTTCACCATACGGCGGATCACCGGTACGGGAGACCTCTGGATCACTGAGTATATCCTGACCTATGACGGGCTTCCGTCTTACACAGTCAGTATTATGGAATTCCTCAATGGCAAGGTGGCGCAGGAAACCCAGTATTTCGGCGATCCTTTCACCCCCGGGCTTTCGCGCGCGCAATGGGTCGAGAAGATATCCTGACGCGTCTTTAATTCAACTGCCGGTAACCTGACGCAGCCATTCCGGCAGATTATAATAGTTGGAAATGCGGGCAATTTTACCGTCTTTAATCGTAAAAAAAGCCCCCGCCGGCAACACATAGGTTTGGCCACTGGCTTCCGGCAATTCGTCATCGGTACTTACATACACCCCATGAACGATGAATGCCGCGGCAGCACTTGTGCCATCGTCATTCACCATGACAACGACATCGCGGATCTGTTCGCGGTAGCAACGGTCCATGCGGGCCAGAAAGGTCTGGAATGCGGCATGTCCCACCTCCTGGCCGCCCTGGTTGATGTCGTGCACCACATCCGGCGTCAATAGTGCCAGGAAGGCGTCGCGGTCGCCGGTGTTGAAAATCCGGTAATAGGTTTCGATCAAGCGCCGCGTAGTTTCAACAGACACTCATTTGTCCTTCCGATTTGTTCAGGTGAATGGTCGAGATGTCGCCGGCGGGATCGTACCTGGCCAGTCCATGCAATTTCTGACAGCACCGTTCCGGCGCACCGCATCCAGTGCGGCGGGGTCAAGCGTCGCGTAAATCCAGCCGCCCTGGTCCATCGCCCCTTGGGCGATCACGCCGTCTGCCGGAAAGCCACGGTCGATGGGGCCGTAGATGGCAGCACAGCCGTGGTTGTCATCGAGAGTGGCAAGCCAGGGTGCAGCGCCCACCGACGGTGCCACCGCGACGAAGCATTGATTTTCCAAAGCCCGCGCCTGTGCTGAAACGCGCACGCGGTTGAAGCCGTGCATGGTGTCCGTGCAGGTCGGCACCAATATGAGCCAGGCGCCGGCCTCGATCTGAGCACGCGTCAGCATCGGAAATTCGCAATCATAACATATCGCGATGCCGATATTGCCCCAGGGGGTTGCAAAAATACCCGGCGGGTCGCCGGCCTGTACGCCCCAGGATTCAGCCTCGAACCTGGTCATGACATGCTTGTCCTGAAATGCCACGCTGCCGTCCGGGGCGATCAAAGGTGCGCGGTTGCGCACACGCCCCGCTTCCGGCCACGGTAACGTGCCGGGTAGCAACCACAGCTGATAGCGTTTGGCAGCCTCGATCATGATGGCAAGAATGGCGTCGCTGTGCCGACACGCCGCAGCCAGTTCCGCCTCCGGCCCGCTCTCTTCAGTCAGTGCCGCCGCCACTTCCATGCAGGAATATTCAGGCAAAACCAGCAAATCCGCATGCGGCGCGCCGGCAGCGATAACGCGGTCGAGATGCGCTGCGTAATCTTCAAGGCTCGTCACGCGCTCGACTGCCCAGGCATGAACACCAAGCCGCAGGCTCCGGGTCACGCCGCGCTTGCCTTCAGCAAAGCTGGCGGGATAGCAGCACCGCGCAGCGGTTTGATCCAATAATCCAGATCATGCAAAACATTCGCCTCGGATTGTATCTCCTTCCAGGCAAACTTACAGGAAATACCAGGCAGCTCGGTAAACCCGCGATTGTTCCAGAACGCGCGCAAAGAGGCCGCGCCAACTGGCCGGAGAGGATGATCAGCCGGCCGACGCACTGCGCAAAACACCGCGAATTCAGCCGCCGTGCCACGTGCGATGCGCTCACGCGCCTCGAAAAATCGTACCCCGATACCCTGCCCGCGATACGCCGGCTGCAAAACGGATTCAGCAAAATAAAAGAAACGCCCCAAATCCAGCGCACGACTCACAAACGGCGCCCCCATGGCCGCCGCTTCATCGGCGAGCGGCAGGCAGGAGGAAGCGCCGACCACACGCCCGGCATCACGCGCCACAATCACCGCCGCCGCGGCACTGCGCGTATAAACCTCGAGATATGAGCGCTCGTAAGCCTCATCGCCATCATACAGATACGGCCATTGCCGGAACACGGCGATCCGCAACCGTGCCAAATCGGCCAGTACGGAAGAAATCCGCGCGCCGGTGATGGTTTCCATGGATAACGACATTAGGCTTTTTTAAGCACTTCTTTTTGTGAACAAAAAGAAGCAAAAAAACTTTATGAGTCTGGCCTGGGGCGTTGTAAGCCAAATGCCTCAGGCCCAGCATAAATTTTATATTGGGTCCGGAGGCGTTGTCCGCATCCCGCCCCATGCCCGGCATGGCAAAAGTTTTTTGCTGCTTTTTTTCAAAAAAGCAGTTCTTGCTTCCTTGCTTTCTCAGCCCCCCGCCATCGTCATCCCATCGATCCGTATGGTCGGCGCGTCGGTGCCGCGTTTGAATTCGAGGTCGTTGGCCGGCAGCATGGCAGCGAACATCGCCAGCAAATGGCCGGCGATGGTGATTTCGGCAACCGGTTCGGCAACCTGGCCGTCGCGGATCATGAAGCCGGCCGCACCCCGGGAATAATCGCCGGTGATGCCGTTGGCACCGCCACCGAGCAATTCGGTAACCAGCAGGCCTTCCTTGATATCGGCGATCAGCTCCATGGCGGAAACGTCACCGGGGGTAAGATAAAAATTGCTCACCCCGCCCGCGTTACCGGTGGTTTTCAGGCCGAGCTGATTGGCACTGCGGGTGGCCAAAATCCAGCTGGTAAGGATGCCCGCTTCGATGAAGGCGCGTTGCGTTACGGGTTGGCCTTCGCCGTCGAACACGCGGGAGCGGCGGCCGCGCACGCGCAGCGGATCATCGATCATGTTGATGGCAGGGTTGAACAGCGCCGCACCCATTTTGTCTTTCAGGAAGGAGGTGCCGCGCGCCACCGCCGCACCGCTGATGGCGCCTGAAAGATGGCCCAGCAGGCTGCCGGAGACACGCGGGTGATACACCACCGGCAGCTTGGCGGTTTTGGGCCGCACCGGGTTGAGCCGTGCCAGGGCTTGTTCGGCGGCACGTTGGCCGATGCCGGCGGGGTCATCCAGATCTTCGCCGTGTACGGTTGAGGCATAATCATAGTCGCGTTGCATGGCGGTTCCGGCGCCGGCGATGGCGGTCGCGGAGACACTGTGGTGCGAGCGCGTATACTGGCCGGCAAAGCCGAGGCTGGTGGCGTGGATCACCTGGCTGCGGCCCCAGCCGGCGGAGGCTTCCGAATTGGTGATGCCATCGCGGGATTTCGCGGCATCTTCAGCGGCGGCGGCACGGCTCAGCAGCACCGCCATGCCGGGTTCCACAGGGTCGTCGAGGTCGAGCGCGCGCGCATCCGGCGGCGGCGGGGCTTCGGGGATTTCGGCATAGAGGTCTTCCGGCACCACACGGGCCATCGCCACCGCCTGTTCGGCGAGGCGGGCAAAGGCTGCCGGGTCGATGGCGCTGGAAGAGACCGAGGCATTCTGCTTGCCGATGAACACGCGCAAGGTGAGTTCCCTGGATTCCGCGCGCTCGGTCTCCTCGGTCTTACCGAGGCGGCGTTGCACATGCACCGAGGCACCGGCGCCCATGCTGGTTTCCGCCACATCCGCCCCAGCGGCGCGGGCAGCGCGCAGCAGGTCTTCGGCGAGGCCTAAAAGATCTTCGCTCACGCCGCCAGCCGGTCGATGATATTGCCGAGGCTCGGTACCTGGCCGATCGGCCCGAGGGTGGCGAGCGTGGGGCGGGTGCTGAAGATTTTCGCGGCGACAGTGCGGATATCCGCCTCGGTGACCGCCTCGATCTTCGCCACGGTTTCCGCCGCCGGTATGACGCGGCCGAAAATCTGAAACTGCCGGGCAATCTGCTCACAGCGGCTGCCGGTGGATTCCAGCGACATCAGCAGCCCGGCCTTCAACTGGGCGCGGGCGCGGTTCAGCTCGGCGGCCGATATGTTATGCTGTACCTTGGCCAGCTCCTCCAAAGTCACCGGCATCAGCTCGGCGGCTTCGGACTCGCCGGTGCCGGCATAAATGCCGAACAGCCCGCCATCCCGCGCCGGGGCCGTAAAGCTGTAGATGGAATACACCAGACCGCGTTTTTCCCGGATTTCCTGGAACAGCCGCGACGACATGCCGCCGCCGAGCAGTGTGGAGAGCAGCATTGAAGGGTAGTAATCCGCCTCGCCATAGCCTGGTGCGGAAAACCCGAGGACGATATGCGCCTGATCCAGCTCGCGCGTCTCGCGGTATTCGCCGCCGGTATAGTCGGCGGGCATCGGCTCGTCCCGGCTGGCGTCCGGCAGGTCGCGGAAATGCGCCTGCACCAGCTCCACCACCTGGTCGTGATGCAGATTGCCGCTGGCCGCCACCACCATGTTTGCCGGTGTGTAATGCGCCCGCATGAAGCCTGGCAAAGCATCGCGCTTCATGCCGCGGATGATCGCCTCGGTGCCGAGCACCGGGCGGCCCATCGGCTGGCTGGGATAGGCGGCGGACTGGAAATGGTCGAACACGATATCGTCCGGCGTGTCGTTGGCCTGGCCGATCTCCTGTAAAATCACGCCGCGCTCGCGCTCCAGCTCATCGGCATCGAAGCTGGAATGGCAGAGAATATCGCCGATGATATCGACACCGAGGCCGAGATCCTCCTTCAACAGCTTGACGTAATAGGCAGTCTGCTCGCGCGAGGTATAGGCATTGATATGGCCGCCGACATTCTCGATCGCCTCGGCGATATCCACCGCCGAACGCTGTGCTGTGCCTTTGAACGCCATATGTTCGAGAAAATGCGCGACACCATTTTCCGCCGCCATCTCATGGCGCGTGCCGGCGCCGATATACGCCCCGAAGGACACCGTTTCCACCCGCTCCATCCGTTCGGTCAGCACGGTAAGGCCGGAGGGCAATGTGGTGATGGCGACTGGCTCGTTCATGCATGGTTCCTATTCGCAAAATTCCGCACCCGTGCCATGATTTCGGTAACCTCGTTGGGCGCGCGTTCGTAGACCTCGTCTCTCTCATATAGGTCGGCGAGGCGGGAGGGTAGTGCAGGTCTGATCCCCACGGCACGCTGGATGGCCTCCGGGAACTTGGCCGGGTGCGCGGTGGCCGCGACAATCACCGGCATCCCCACCGGCCGGCACGCCCGCGCCGCCGCCAGAGCAATCGCCGTATGCGGGTCGGCAAGATAGGAGGCGTTATGATAAGTGGTTGAAATCTCTGCTAAAGTCCAGGCATCGTCCAGCCGGAAACCGGTAAATTCCCGGCGCACCGCACGCCATACCGCCTCCGGCACCGCCAGGCGCTCACCATGCCTGAAGCGTGAGAGCAGGAAGCTGGTTTGCTCCGCATCCTGACCCAGAAACGCATACAGCAGCCGCTCGAAATTCGAGCTGACGCCGATATCCATCGACGGCGACAGGCTTGCCTCGACCGGGCGCAGGCTCATATCGTTGCTGTGCAGGAAGCGCGTCAGTATGTCGTTGCGGTTGCTGGCGACGATGAACCGCCCGATCGGTACCCCCATCTGCTTGGCCACCCAGGCCGCCAGAACATTGCCGAAATTGCCCGTGGGCACCGCCACCGCGACCTCCCGGTCAGGCGCGCCCAAGGCCAGAGCGGCGGCGACATAATACGGCACCTGCGCGGCGATGCGCGCCCAGTTGATGGAATTCACCGCCGACAACCGCATTTCCGAACGAAACGCGCCATCGGCGAACATCGCCTTCACGGCGTCCTGGCAATCGTCGAAATTACCGGTGATCGCGATGTTCTGCACATTGCCCGCCCGCACCGTGGTCATCTGGCGGCGCTGCACCTCGCTGGTCTTGCCCTCCGGGTGCAAAATCGTGATGCCGATGCGCTCACGCTCCGCCATCGCCTCGATCGCCGCCGAGCCGGTATCCCCGGAGGTGGCGCCGACGATCCACACCCGCTCATCGCGCGCGCTCAGCACATAATCGAACAAATGCCCGGCCAGCTGCAGCGCCAGATCCTTGAACGCCAGAGTCGGGCCATGGAACAATTCGAGCGCGAACACATCCGCATCCAGCTGCACCAGCGGCACGACGGCGGGGTGGCCGAACCCGGCATAGGCGCGGCGGCACATCGCCTGCAGGTCGGCGAACGGGATCGCCTGCCCGGCAAACCGCGCCATCACCCGGGCCGCCAGCTCCGCATAAGGCAGGCCACGCAGCGCCCGCAGTTCCACGGGGGTAAATACCGGCCACGCCTCCGGCACATACAGCCCACCATCCTCGGCGAGACCGGCCAGCAGAACCCCGGCAAAATCCAGAACCGGCGCCCGGCCCCTTGTCGATACGTAACGCATTTTCTATCCCAGGCTACAAAGGCCAGGGGACGCCGTCCCCTGGACCCCTGCCAAAGGCTCAGCCTTTGGAATCCATTAATTTATCAAGTCTATACGCGGTCACGGCTTACCTTGCGAGGGCAGGCAGCAAGGCATCCAGGCGCTTCAGCCCTTCCGGCAAGGCAATCAGATGGGTAGGCGTGAGGGCAAGGTAGTTTTCTTCCTGGGCTTGCTGCAGCACCACCGGGTCTATGGCGTCCATCAGGCGAGTGGCAGTGCGGGCTTCAAAGGTGGACAGGCTGATGCCTTCGGTCAGACGCAACCCCATCAGCAGGGCCTCGCGGGCGCGGTCCTGCCGGCCTATAGCCTCCTCGACCGTCACCCCCGTGCCTGCGGTTTCCACCAGGGCCGCCCAGGGTTCCGGAGCGCGGTGGCGGGACGTGGCAAACAGCGTGCCGTCCAAGGTGATGCGGCCATGCGCACCCGGGCCGATGCCGAGATAATCCTGATAACGCCAATAGCTGAGATTATGCCGGCTTTCCGCCCCGGGCCGCGCGTAGTTGGAAATCTCATACTGGCCGAGGCCGAACCACGCAGCCGCCGCTGCCGTCTCCTCATACAACGCCGCCGCCAGATCCTCTGCCGGCAGCGCGAACGCCCCGCGCGCATATTGGGTGGCGAATTTGGTGCCTGGCTCGATCGTCAGCTGGTATAATGAAAGATGGTCGGCCGCGAGGCTGAGAGCCGCCTCCAGCTCGGCCCGCCAGCTCTGCAAACTCTGTCCGGGCCGCGCATAGATCAGGTCAAAGGACAGCCGGGGAAAAATCTCGCGCGCCAGCTCGATCGCCGCGATCGCCTGCCCCGCCGTATGCTCCCGCCCCAGAAACCGCAGCGCCGTCTCATCCAGGCTCTGCACGCCGATCGACACCCGGTTCACCCCCGCCGCTGCATAACCGCGAAACCGCCCGGCCTCGATACTGGTCGGGTTGGCCTCCAGCGTGATTTCAATATCCGCGGCCGGCGTAAAAGCTGCCTTCGCATCGCCGATCAACGCCGCCACATGATCGGGGTCCAGCAGACTCGGCGTGCCGCCACCGAAGAAGATCGAGGTCAACCGCCGCGGGCCGATGCGCGCCGCTTCATGCGCCAGCTCGGCCCGTAGTGCTGCCACCATCGGCACCTCCGGCATGCGCTCACGGACATGGGAATTAAAATCGCAATACGGGCATTTGCGCAGGCAGAATGGCCAATGAATGTAGAGCGCGAGCGGTTCCATACCCGCCCCTTACGCCGGTTTCATGCCACTGTCGCTTGGCAGGCGCGCCACCTGCGCCTATCCCACGCTCATGCACGCCATCGAGGTCAAAGCTTTAACCAAACGCTACCGGAAGATGCTGGCGGTGGACGATGTGACGTTCACTTTGCCGCCCGGCCAGGTGCTCGGCCTGCTGGGCGGCAACGGCGCCGGCAAGACCACCACGATTTCCATGCTGCTTGGCCTGCTGGTGCCCAGCAGCGGCAGCATCATGGTGCTCGGCCATGACATGGCGCGGGACCGCTTTGCCGCCCTGGCGCGGATGAATTTCTCCTCGCCTTATATCGCCCTGCCGCAGCGGCTCTCGGTCATCGAGAATCTGCGGGTCTATGGCAATCTGTACAATGTGCGGCGGATCGAGCACCGCATCGCCGAGCTGACGGTGCAGTTCAATCTCGGCGACCTGTTGAAACGCCCCGCCGGCGAATTATCCGCCGGACAAAAAACCCGCGTGGCGCTCGCCAAATCCCTCATCAACAAACCGGCTTTGCTGCTGCTGGATGAGCCGACCGCCAGCCTCGACCCCGATACCGGGGATTTTCTGCGCACCACGCTCGAAACCTACCGGGCCGAGAGCAACGCCGCCATCCTGCTCGCCTCGCACAACATGGCGGAGGTCGAACGGCTCTGCGATACCGTGCTGATGATGAAACAGGGCCGCATCGTCGACCAGGGCACCCCGGACGATCTGATCTCCCGCTACGGCCGCGACGACCTGGAACAGGTCTTCCTCGACATCGCGCGGGCCGCCTGATGCAATCCATGCAACGCGTCTGGGGCATGGTGTATCGCCACATGGCACTGTACCGGCGGTCCTGGCCGCGCCTGCTGGAGATCGCCTACTGGCCGACGCTCAACATGGTGGTGTGGGGCTTCACCGCGCGGTTTTTCGCCCAGGGCATGACCGGCGCGCCGGTGGTCGCCGCGGCGGCGCTGATCTCCGGCGTGCTGCTGTGGGAAATCATGCTGCGCGGCCAGATCGGCGTCACGCTGACCTTCCTTGAGGAAATTTGGTCGCGCAATCTCGGCCATGTGTTCGTCAGCCCGCTGCGCCCGGCCGAAATGGTGCTTGCCTTGCTGGTGGTAGCCACCTTCCGCACCATCCTCGGCATCCTGCCGGCGGTGCTGCTGGCCTACCTGCTTTACGCCTTCAATATGTTCGCCATGGGCCCGGTGCTGCTGCTGTTCTTCCTCAACCTGCTGGTAATGGGCTGGTGGGTGGCACTCGGCGTCATCTCGCTGTTGTTCCGCTACGGCGCCGGTGCCGAGGCCCTGGCCTGGACCATCGCCTTCGGCATCACCCCGGTCGCCTGCGTGTTCTACCCGGTGGCGGTCCTGCCGGCCTGGCTGCAACCGGTGGCGCTGGCGCTGCCGGCAGCGCATATATTCGAGGGTATGCGCGCCGCCCTTTTGCATCACAGCATCGCCTGGCCGCAATTGCTCGCCGCCACCGGCCTCAACCTGGCCTGGCTGCTGGTCGGTGGCGGGATTTTCGCCGGTCAGTTCCGCGCCGCTCGCATCCGCGGCGCACTCATCTCTATCGGAGAATAGATTTGCGGTTCTGGCTCATCCGTCACGCCCTGGTCGCTGCCGCATCCCTGACCAAGCTATATGGCAATAACGACGTACCGGTCTGCGAGACCACGATGGCCGCGGAGTATCACCGCTATGCCGCCCTCGCCGCCCGCCTGCCCTACCCCGCGCAATTCGTCGTCACGCCATTATCCAGAACCGCCCGCACCGCCGCGGCGTTGATGCAGGCAGGATACCCGCCGGTAACGCCTATGATCGAACCGGACTTCATGGAACAGAATTTCGGCAGCTTGCAAGGCCTGCCCATCGCCGTCTTCCACGACCGCCCGCTCGCCAGCCGCCACCCGTTCTGGCCGATCCACGCCGCCGAACTGCCGCCCGAAGGCGAAAGCTTCGACGAAATGATCGCCCGCGTCGGCGCCGCCCTGGACCGCCTGGCCGAGATCGATCACGACATCATCGTAATCTCTCACGGCGGCGCCATCCGCGCCGCTTGCGCCTATGCGCTTGGCCTGACCGCGCATCAGGCATTATGCCTCGCCATCGAGAACCTCTCCCTCACCCGTTTGGAGAAATCCGGGGCCGATTGGCGGCTCATTTCGCTGAATGAACAATTACAGACTTGAGTTTCTGCCTCATCGCACATAAATCAGCCATAATATGAACGGCTTGTAGCGCTATATTCGAGGATCCGCCCATGCAACGCCTATTGCTCGCAGCCTGCCTACTTCTCAGCCCGTTGGTGGCCCGCACCGCCCGCGCGGATACGCCGCAGGAGTTGGTCGATCACGCCACACTCACGGTCGAATCCATGATGGACGGCGATGAAGGCAGCCAGGCCCAGCAATTCCTGCGCCGCGCCAAGGCGGTGGTGATCTGCCCGAACATCTTCCGCGCCGGTTTCATCATCGGCGGCGAAGGCGGCGGCTGCGTCATGGTGGCGCGCGCCGCCTCCGACTCCTGGTCCAACCCCGCCTTCTACACCATGGGCAGCGGCAGCTTCGGCCTGCAAATCGGCATCCAGAACGCCCAGGTGATCATGATGATCATGACCGACGGCGGCCTCAATGCGCTACTCAACTCGCAATTTAAATTCGGCGCCGATGCCGGACTTACCGTCGCCACCCTCGGCGCCGGCGTGAACGGCTCGATGTCCACCGGCCTCAACGCCGATATCCTGACCATCTCGAAAAGCCAGGGCCTGTACGGCGGCATCTCACTCGCCGGCTCCATCATCGCCAACGATTCCAACGCCGAACAATCCTATTACGGCACACCCCTGGTCGCCCGGCAAATCGTCATCGGCATGCAAGGCGCCAACCCCGGCGCCAATCCACTGCGCGCCACACTGACCAAATACGGCGGGTAGGTAAGCAAGCACTTCTTTTTGTGAACAAAAAGAAGCAAAAAAACTTTATGAGTCTGGGTCAGGGGCGTTGTCAGCATCACGCCCCATGCCCCAGCATGGCAAAAGTTTTTTGCTGCTTGCGTTCCGATGACTGGGTGGCACAGCCACCACGTCTGAATCGGACCGCGCAGAATGGTTCAAAAAAGCAGTGCTTACTTGCTTTTCTAACGCGCCAACCCCGAAGCTACCGCCCGTTCCCGGCTTTCCGCGATCGCAGTGCCGACCGCGATCGCCGCGGCCAGGGCGCGCTGGCCGGCCTCGGCATCCACCGCCACCGGGGCGCCATCCAGTATCGAGGCGATGAACGCCTCATGCTCGGCCTGCAGCGCGTCATGGTCCTTCCAGCTCGCCTGCTCGATCCCGAACTCCTCCAGCCCCGGCAGCTTCATGCCGATGCCGCGGCCAACCAGGCTGAGCTTGCGCATCGCGAAATCCACCGTCAGATATTTGTCCTGCGAAAAAATCCGCATCTTGCGCTCGGTCTTCAGCGATATCCGGCTCGCTGTGATGGTCGCCACCGCGCCATTGGCAAAGCGTATCCGCGCATTGGCAATGTCCTCATGCGCGCTCGCCACACTCGCACCCACCGCATCCACATGGTCGATCGGCGCATCGATCAGCGCCAGTATCAAATCCAGGTCATGGATCATCAAATCCAGTATCACCGAAACATCCGTGCCGCGTGGCTTGAACGGCGCAATCCGCACCGCCTCTATATAGAGCGGCTTGCCCATGCGCGCCGTCACCGCGCCATGCGCCGCTGAAAACCGCTCCAAATGCCCGACCTGCAACACCAGCCCGGCCGCACGCGCGAGGCGCCCCAACTCAACCGCCTCCGCCACCGACGCCGCAATCGGCTTCTCCACAAGCACATGCTTGCCAGCCCGCAACGCCCGGGAGGCTAGCTCAAAATGAAACTCCGCCGGTGCCGCAATCACCACCGCATCAGCCACCCCCAACAATTCCTCAACCGAACACACCACCGCCCCAGCCTCACGCGCCACCACCCGCGCCCGCTCCGCATCCAAATCCGCCACCCCCGCCAAACGCGCCCGCTTCGCCCCCGCCAGTTTCAATGCATGAAACCGCCCAAAATGCCCGGCCCCTATCAACCCAATCTGTAACACGGCAACCCCTTGGTGTTATGGCTAGATTTGAAGCAAGCAAGGCCAGGGGGCGCTGCCCGTCGCGCCTTAGGCGCGCCGGATAGTACCCTGGCGGCCTTTCGGCCGACGAACCCCGCTAAGGGCTCGCCCTTAGAACCCATTAGGTTTTGGATGGGCGGCCCGCCTATCGGTGTCACGGCTTTCAGCGGCCCGCCCATCCAAAACCTTACTAATGGATTCCAAAGGCTGAGCCTTTGGCAGGGGTCCAGGGGGCGGCGCCCCCTGGCCTTGCTTGCCCCAAAACCTAGCTATAACCCCCCGGGGTTGCGTGCAACCGAAGGCGCGGTCATACCGCTTTCGATTTTCGGGGTTACGGGAGCGTTTTATCGGTCATGTTGTATTTTACCCGTGCCAAGACCTGGGCGATTGCGGCTTTGTGTGCGTTCGGGGTGTTGTTCAGTTTGCCGAATCTGGCGGCGCGGCCGGGGTTTTGGCCGGGGTTTCTGCCGTGGAATCAGGTGCATTTAGGGTTGGATTTGCGCGGCGGCAGTTACCTGCTGTTGCAGGTGGATTTCGCGGCGGTTGAAACGCAGGATTTGAATTCTCTGGTGGATCAGGTCCGCCAGGCGATGCGCGGGGCGGCACTTGGGTATTTGAATTTGCGGGCCGATCCGGCGCGCCATCAGGTGACGCTGAATTTGCTGAATGCCGGGGATGCGCCAGCGGCACAGGCGGCTTTGGCCCGGCTGATAACGGTGGGTCCGGCAGGGCCGAGTCTGTCGTTACAGGTGGGGGCGGATGGCATTGTGGTGTTGAGCACGCCGCATCAGGCGCTGGTGGCCCGGCAGTCTCAGGCGCTCGAGCAGTCGATCACCATCATCCAGCGGCGGATCGATGGGTCCGGGGTGCTGAACCCGCAGATCGCGCGCCAGGGGCAGGATCAGATCGTGGTGCAGCTGCCGGGCGTGTCGGACCCGGCTCGCATCCGCACGCTGATCGGCACCACGGCGCATATGACCTTCCAGCTGGTGGACAGCAATGCGCCGCCGGGGGTCACGGTGGCGCCGTTCGGCGATGAGCTGCTGCCGATGCAGGATAATCCGGGTCAGCTGGTGCCGGTGAATGCGGCGGTGGCGGTCGACGGTGCCGATCTGACAGGGGCACAGGCCTCGACCGATCCGCAGAGCGGGCAATGGGTGGTCAATTTCACCTTGAATTCCGTCGGCGCCCGCAATTTCGGCGATGTCACCAGCGCCAATGTCGGCAAGCCGTTCGCCATCATACTTGATGGCAAGATCATCTCCGCCCCGATCATCCGCACCGCGATTACCGAAGGTCAGGGCCAGATCAGCGGCAATTACACGCCGCAATCGGCGACCGATCTGGCGTTGCTGCTGCGGGCCGGCGCCCTGCCGGCGCCCATTAACATTGTCGAGGAGCAGAGCGTGGGGCCGGAGCTGGGGGCTGATGCGATTCGCGCCGGCGCGCTGTCTCTGGCTGCCGGCTTCGTGCTGGTGATGGTCTTCATGGCGTCGTTTTACGGATTGTTCGGCTGGTTCGCCAATCTTGCGCTGGTGATGAACCTCATTTTCATGCTGGCGGTGCTCTCCATCATGGGCGCCACGCTGACGCTGCCGGGCATGGCCGGCATCCTGCTCACCCTCGGCATGGCGGTGGATGCCAATGTGCTGATCAACGAGCGTGTGCGTGAAGAGGTGAAAAACGGCCGTAAGCCGCTGGCAGCGCTGGAGGCCGGGTACAAACGCGCCTATGGCACGATCATCGACAGCAATGTGACCACGCTGCTGGCGCATATCACGCTGTTCATCTTCGGCTCGCCGCCGGTACGCGGTTTTGCTGTCACCATCTGCGTCGGCATCGTCACCACTTTGTTCACCGCCACCGTGCTGGTGCGTCTCATCACCTCGCGCTGGTATGTGGCGCGCCGGCCGGCGGCTTTACCGGTTTAAGGTCTCATCATGTTGCAAAACCTCCTGTCGATGAAGCCGATGTTCCGGTTTGTGCCGGACGGCACAAGCATCCGTTTCATGAACGGCCGGTTTGCCGGGCTGATCGTCTCTGCCGTGCTGTCCACCGCCTCGGTGCTGCTGTTTTTCTATCCTGGATTGAACCTGGGCCTGGATTTTCGCGGCGGTGTCGTGCTGCAAATCGAAACGCCGCAAACGGCGAATTTTTCCGCCTTGCGGGCGGCCCTGGCGGCAGCCGGCTTGCCGGATGCCGGGCTGCAGAGTTTCGGCGCCGGACCGGCGGCTGCACATGGTGTGTTGATCAGCCTGGAAAGCCGGGCCAATGCGTCAGCGACCCAGACCGCCATCGCCGAGGTTGAAACCGCGCTTATTGTCGCAGCACCGGGCGCTAAAATCCTTTCGACCCAGGCGATCGGCGCTTCGGTCTCGAACCAACTGTTCATCCAGGGCATCGAGGCGCTGGCTTTGAGCTTCGTGATGATCCTGGCCTATATCTGGTTCCGTTTCGAATGGCAGTTCGCGGTCGGGGCTGTGACCACGCTGATCCTGGATACCACCAAGACCATCGGCTTCATGGTCGTCACCCGCATCCCGTTCGATCTGGTCACCATAGCCGCCATTCTCACCGTCATCGGCTATTCCACCAACGACAAGGTGGTGGTGTATGACCGGGTGCGGGAAAATCTGCGCAAGTACAAGACGATGAAGCTGCGCGCGTTGATCGATCTTTCTATTAACGAAACGTTGAACCGAACGCTCGGGACCTCGGGCACGGTGTTTCTGGCCTCCCTGCCGCTGGCTTTGTTCGGCGGCGCGGCATTGTCGGGGTTTGCCTGGGTCATGCTGTTCGGCATCGTGGTCGGCACTTCATCTTCAATTTTCATTTCGGCACCGATACTTTTATTCCTGGGCGAGCATCGCTTACGCCGCAGCAGCACCTCAGCTTTGGTTAAAAAATAGGCAATTTATAAAAATTGCTTAAATTACATTTAATTAAGTAAATATATAGACGTCTATAGATAATTTGTATAATTTAGCCTGCAGCGGCCTATTTTGGCGCATTAGGATTTTGATCACCAAATGTTTGAAGCGACCCTGGCTGTGGCCGGGCCAATTTGCTTGGCTGCACTGCGAACCGGCAATTTGTCCTTGACGGCCCGGACTCCCGAAGACGCTGTAATTCTGCTGGCGACATCGCCGGATGCCTACGGTGCCGTCGTGCTCGAGGCCGCACATTGCGGCCACTGGCTTGATCCGTTGATCGATCTCACAATCGGCGATACCGCGAAACCGACGCCTCTGGTTCTGATCGGCGCGTCCGAGAACTTCCCCGCGCAATCCGCCGCCGCCGCGCAATTGGCTTTGCCGTTCACACCAGCAGCCTTGCAGGCCGCTTTGTCGCAGGCTGGCGCCAATGTAAGGGCCTTGCAAGCCGCCCCCGACGCCCATGATTTTGCCGACAAAGGCGAAATCCGCATCCGTTACCAGCCCATCGTACGGCTGCGGGACATGCGCCCAGTGAGTGTCGAGGTGCTGGCCCGGCTGATCACCGATGACGGCCGAACCATCGGACCGGCCGCATTGATCGATGCCATGAGCAATGCCGAGCGCTCCATGAGCCTGACCCAGTTCATCATGGCCAAAGCGCTGGCGGAATATATCGAACAGGATTTCGCCCATCTCGATCTGCAATTCGCCTTCAACCTGCCGCTTGATGCCATGATGCACCCGCATCTGATGGAGCTGATCGCCAACACCAAATCCAAGGCGGCGGTGCCGGCGCGGTTCATTCATCTGGAACTCACCGAGCGTCACACGGTGCACGACATCGAACAGGCCGGACGGATCATCGACCAACTGCGTGACAGCGGCTATCATCTGCTGCTCGACGATATCACCCCTGACATGCCCCATCTCTCGGCCTTGATGGAGCTACCGTTCAACGCGCTCAAGCTGGACCGCTCGGTGCTGTCCAGCGCCATGCAGGCCGGCCCCAACGCGGCGTCCGCGTTCATCGCCCATCTGGGAGATTGCGCCTGCAGGAAAAACCAGATTTTTATCGCCGAGGGGATCGAAATACCGGAGCAGCTAAACGCCATGCAGGCCTTGGGTGTCACGCATGGGCAAGGGTTTCTGTTTGCCCGCCCGCTACCGGCGCCGGCACTTAAGCCTTGGCTGGCTCATGATAGCCGGCATCCCGCCGTAACATAAAGCGCCGCCTGCCATCGCGCCGCATCACGCGTATCTGCTCGCTCATTTTGCTGTCATCGCCAGCCGGCGCATCATCCAGGGCGGCATCCTCGGGGTCGAGCTCAGCCACCACGCCGTCATGTTGCAGCTTCAATAAATGCGCGAGCACATTGCGCTCGGCTGCCAATTTAAGCAGTTGATCGGTCTTGGCATAAAGCTGTGCCGCCAGCGCGGCGACCGCCCATTCCTGTCGCTGTAACGCTGCCACGATCCCCGCCTCACGCATTTGCCGGTGCGCCAGCAGGCTGGCGACAAACGACCGCGGTGCCGGCAAAACCGGGCCATGACCAGGCAGATACAGCACCTCCGAGCGCCCCAGCAGCAGCTCCAGGGAATGGTAATACGCCACCATGTCGCCATCCGGCGGATTGACGATCGACGATGACCAGGACATCACATGGTCGCCGCTGAACAGCACCTGGCCGGTGCCCGGCACGTCATAGCCATAGCTGAGATGGTCCGAGGCATGGCCGGGGGTATGGACGGCTGTTAGTCCGGCCACCGTATCGCCATCACGCAGCGTCTGGTCGGCTTTGAAGGCCGCCCGCGCGCTGCTGATGAACCCAAAAATCGGCGCCTGCCCCGCCGCCTGCAAGGCAGAAGACTCCTGCAAGGCTGCCGCCGCACCCCAGTGATCCTCATGCGTATGGGTCAAAACGATCCGTTGGATGGCCCGCCGGCCCGCCGCCCGCAAAACATCCGCCACGTGTACGGCATCGTCAGGGCCAGGGTCCACCACCGTCAACCCATCGGCAGCTTCAATCAGATAGGTATTGGTGCCGTGATACGTCATCACTCCGGGATTTCTGCACACCACCCTTGAAATGCCGGTCAGCACCGGCAAAGCGATGCCGCGAGCCGGTTCGGTTTCGGTGAGAAAAGCCACACCCGCATTATGGCCTGGCCGGTTCGGCCCTGTAAACCAGTTATCCGGCGCTATACAGCAGCCCCAGCAGGATAAATAACCCAAGCACGCAGGCCCCGCCCAGCAAACCAGCCGTCAGGCCCGGGCGGTCGCGCTCCCGGCGGCGCCGGTCCGGCCGTGCTGAAATACCTTGGATGCGGTGTGAAATATGTTGTGGCGCCCGAAGTACCATTGCGGTCTCCCGTTCGTTTCCGGCAGCTATACTGCGCCGAAACTCTGCCTGGAAGCAAGAAAAACCGCACCCATCCCTTCATTCACGGCGCCGGCATCACCTGTTATGAGCCATGAGCATGACCACCCGCCCCGCCAATGCCGATGCCGCGCTCCGGCGCTCTCTCAATCGGCATCGCGCCTTCGCCTCCGGGCTGCTGGTTCTCATGCTGGCGCTCACCATCGTCGGCTATCGGCTTAAACTCACGCCCTGGACCGGGCTGTTGCGGGATGCCGCCAAAGCCGGATTCATTGGCGGCGTGGCGGACTGGTTCGCCGTCACCGCTTTGTTCCGCCGCCCGCTCGGCCTGCCAATCCCGCACACCGCCATCCTGCCGGCGCAAAAAGCCCGGCTGGGTGCAGCCCTCGGCGGCTTCATTGCCAACCATGTGTTCACCGAAGCCGATGTCCGCCGCTTTCTTGGCAATCTGGATAGCCCCGGCATTCTGCGCCGTTTCCTCTCGGACCCCGCCGCCACCCGTCCGGCCGCCGAGGCACTGGCCAGCATGCTGCCCAAACTGCTCGCCAGCATCGAGGACGGCCGCGCCCGCCGGCTGCTGGGCCGTCTGCTGCCGCGGCTGCTCGGCGGGGCTGCCGCCGGCACTGTCGTGGCCCGCGCCCTGGCCGGGCTGGTGGATGGTGGCCGCCATCAGGAAGTGTTCTCCTTCATCCTCAACCAGATCAAGGAAACCCTGGTGGCCCGCGAGGAAACCCTGCGCGAGGCGGTGAAGGAGCGCGTGCGCGAACAAGGCGGCCGCCTGGTCGGCTGGGCCATCGGCGCCTCAGTGGCGCGCCGCGTCATCGCCGGCGTCAACATCGAGCTCGAACGCATCAGCCCGGACAGCTCGGAAATGCGCGAGGCTTTCAACGAATGGGTACGCCGCGAAATATCCCAGCTCGAAACCGACCCGGCGCGCGCCGCCGAGCTCGGCCAGGCCTTGAGAACCGTACTGGCGCACGACACCGTACGCGCCTGGGCCTGGGATGTCTGGTCGCGCCTGCGCCACGCGTTGGAACAGGACGCCGTGCGTCCGCATGGCCGTACTGTCGCCGTCATCGAATCCGCACTCGCCAATCTCGGCAACGTCCTCGCCGGCGATGAAGCCGCCCGCCACCGCGTCAACGCCGCCGTGCAATCCGCCGTGCTGAACATCTTCCCCGCCGCCCAGACCGAAATATCCGCCTTCATCAGCCGCGTCATCAGCCAATGGGACGCCGCCACCATCACCGAAAAACTGGAACTGCGCGTCGGCAAAGACCTGCAATACATCCGCGTCAACGGCACCCTGGTAGGGTTCCTACTGGGCGCTGCGATTTATGGAGTATTGAAGTTAGTGCAGTAAGCAGAAGCAAGCACTGCTTTTTTGAAAAAAAGCAGCCAAAAAACTTTTATTAATCTGGGACGGAGGCTGTGTTACCAGCCCGTCTCGCAACAAAAAAACCCGGCCAACGGCCGGGCATTCCAGCACACTGCGTAAATTCGATATGCTGAGTCAGCTGGCGTGATTTTTTCAGCCCCGGAGCGGAGCGGCCTACTGGCCGTGAGCACCGGAAGCTGAAAAAAGCGCGTCAGATGGCCAGCAGATCGAATTTACCCCTGGCGGGCTTTCATGCGGGGGTTTTTTTTGTTGATCACATACACGCGACCGTGGCGGCGTACCACACGGCAGTTCTTGTCGCGCGCTTTGGCGGATTTCAACGAATTACGTATCTTCATCACAGGCTCTCAAATATCGAATGCAAACTTGTGGCGCGGTATGGCGGCTGGTATTTCAGGTGTCAACCCAAAGCCGCCGCGGCATTGGCGAACAGCGGCCATAGCGCGCGGTATTCCGCAGCGCGTGGCGAACCCGGCCGCCAGCCCAGGCACAGCGTACGCCAACCCCCCGTCCCGTCCAGCCGCCGCAAGGTAACGTCCGCCCCTTGGGTAATGCCGGCACTCACCGCCAGGCGCGGCACCAGCGTCACCCCGAGGCCGCCGGCCACCATCTGGATCAGCGTGTGCAGGGAGGTGGCAGCGAAATCGTCGCTGCGCGTGTTGGGCTGACCGCAGGCCGAAAGCACCTGATCGCGCAGGCAATGGCCGTCTTCCAGCACCAGCAGCCGCTCCGCCACCAGGGCGGCCAACGGCACCGCATCCAGTGCCGCCAGCGGATGGCCGTTCGGCAAGGCCGCCAGGAATTCATCGCGCATGACCGCCAGCATTTCCACGCCGGCGCAGGCGCAGGGTTCGGCCAGCAGCAATACATCCAGCAGCCCTGCATCCAGCCGCTCGATCAGCCGTTCGGTCTGGTCCTCGCGCAGGAACAACCGCAAAGCCGGGTAGCTGCCGCGCAGTTGCGGCATCAGCCTTGGCAGCATGAACGGCCCGATGGTCGGGATCAGCCCCAGCCGAAGCGGCCCGCTCATCGGCGCCCGCGCCCCATCCGCCGCTTCTGCCAGGTCGCGTAAGGCGCTCAAGGCCTGACGCGCTTTAGCCACCAGCTCCTGCCCCAGCGGCGTGAACACCACATGCTTATGAGCGGCGCGGTCGAGTATCTGCGCATCCAGTTGCCGCTCCAGCACCAATATGCCGGCCGAAAGTGTCGATTGCGATACCCCGCAGGCCCCCGCCGCACGGCCAAAATGTCCGGTTTCAGCCAAGCTGACCAGGTAGCGCAATTGCTGAGGCGTCGGTAAAGGGGTCATCGTAAAATTCGATCAATATGCCGCGAATTATTCATTGGCATAATTAACCATAAGAAGACATATAGAATTTTCATCGAAATTATCGAAGGATTTTCCCGTATGCTGACGATTGGCGACAGTTTTCCAAGTTTTTCCCTTAAAGCCGTCCAAGGCGGCCCTGCCGGCCTGAAACTCGACACCGCTTTCGTTGAGATTAACGATTCCACCGATGCCGGCAAATGGAAGATCGTATTCTTCTGGCCTAAAGACTTTACCTTCGTCTGTCCGACCGAAATCGTCGCTTTCGGTAAGCTGAAAAGCGATTTCGCCGACCGCGACGCCGTGGTTTACGGCGTTTCGATCGACAGTGAATTCGTGCACATGAACTGGCGCCTGCACCATGACGACCTGAAGACGCTGGCAATCCCGATGCTGGCGGATGTGAGACGTGAACTTTCGG
Source organism: Acetobacteraceae bacterium (assembly GCA_965231175.1). Classification (GTDB taxonomy): domain Bacteria; phylum Pseudomonadota; class Alphaproteobacteria; order Acetobacterales; family Acetobacteraceae; genus Acidocella. Next base: position 199,746 of record CBDDMJ010000004.1, read on the forward strand.
ACGCGCTCGGCGTGATCTCGAAAACCGAAGGCGTGCCGCTGCGCGCCACCTTCATCGTCGATCCGGATAACGTCATCCGCTTCGTCGCCGTCAACGATCTCGATGTCGGCCGCAATCCGGCCGAGGTTCTGCGCGTGCTCGACGGTTTGCAGAGCGACGAGCTTTGTGCGTGCAACTGGCAAAAAGGCGACGAATTCCTCCGCCCTGCCGCGTAAATCCGTTTCGGCGGCCAGCTGGCGCGGCTCTCTGCGCTTCCGGTGCTCACGGCCAGGAGGCCGCTCCGCTCCGGTTCTCGATAGCCACGCCAGCTGACTCGCCAAAACGAATTTACGACCTTTTACCTGTTATGTTTGAGCGCCGGGGTGAGAGCTCCGGCGTCTTTTATGGAGAGTGTTATGTCCATTGAAGCCTTGAAAGAAAGAATTCCTGAGTACGCCAAGGATATTAAACTCAACCTGGGTAGCCTCGCCGCCGAATCGGTGTTGAGCACGCAGCAGCGGGCGGGGGTGTTTATCGTCAGCGCTCTGGCTTCGCGCAATGCCGAGGTGATCAAGGCGATCACCGCGGAATACGGGCCGCAATTGTCGCCGGAAGCGCTGCACGCCGCCAAAGCCGCGGCCGCCATCATGGGCATGAACAACATCTATTACCGCTTCGTACATCTGGTCGGCGGCGATTACGAACGCCTGCCGGCCCGCCTGCGCATGAACGTCATCGGCAAGCCGGGCATCGAGAAGGTCGATTTCGAACTCTGGTCGCTCGCCGTTTCCGCCGTCAACGGCTGCGGCATGTGCCTGACCAGCCATGAAAAAGTGGTCCGCGAAGGCGGGCTCAGCCAGGAACAGGTACAAGCCGCCGTGCGCATCGCCGCCGTGGTTCACGCCGTGGCGGTCACGCTCGAAGGCGAGGACGCGCTAGCCTAAAGCCATTTTAATATCCCGCACCACGGCCTCGAACATCTCGGTGTTCAACCGCCTGGTGCTGGTATTATAGCGCGACACGTGGAAACTATTGGCAAGCAGCAGCCCAGGCCGCGGGTGATGCAGCGCGCCATGCCGGAATTTGAAGGCGCTGGGTTTTACCCCCAAAGCCCGCAACGCCGCCACATGCGCCACAGTGCCCAAAGTCAATATCGCGGCCAGACCGCGCATCGCCGCGATCTCCGCCACCAGAAATCCGTTGCAGTTGCGTATCTCCGCAGGCGTCGGCAAATTCTGCGGCGGCACGCAGCGTACCGCATTGGTGATGCGCGTCTCGGCCAGCGCCAGCCCATCATCCGGCCGCTGGTCATAAACCCCCTGTGCCAAGCCGAATTTCAACAGTGTCGCATACAGTAGATGCCCGGCATAATCGCCGGTGAACGGCCGCCCCGTGCGGTTCGCCCCGCGCACCCCCGGCGCCAGCCCCACCACCAGCAGCCGCGCATCTAAACCCCCGAAACTCGGCACCGGCGCATTATGCCAGGCAGGTTCGCGCTCCCGGCACGCCAGCCGGTACGCCACCAGCCGCGGACAAGCTGGGCAATCACATCCCGGTCCATTCTCATCTTGCAACAAGGAGTTGTTTTCCCGTCAACCAAATCGCATATTAAACTTCGTCCAACGAGCAGAATCGCCGGATCTGGTTTGATCACCTTTAAAGGAGGATATCGTATCCGTTAACACCGCCATCGCCGCACCACGCCGCTCCTGGGTCGCCAACCCATGATCATCATTGGCATCGGCGCCAACCTGCCCGGCCCCAACGGCAGCACGCCGCGCGAAACCTGCGATGCCGCCACCACTGAAATAAAAAACCTCCCCCATCTGCGCTTCATCGCCGCCTCGCCCTGGTACCGCACCGCCCCCATCCCCGCCTCCGACCAACCCGATTACTGCAACGGCGTCATCCGCATGGACGGCGAAATCTCACCCCTCGACCTGCTCGAAACCCTGCAAGCCATCGAAACCCGCTTCAACCGTACCCGCGCCGAACCCAACGCACCCCGTACTCTCGACCTCGACATCATCGACCTCAACAATATCATCCGCGCCATCCCACCCGTCACGCTCCCGCATCCGCGCGCCCACCGCCGCGCCTTCGTGCTGCGCCCCCTCGTCGACGTCGCCCCCGGCTGGCGCCACCCCACCCTGCGCCGCAGCGTCACCGCCCTCCTCGCCGACCTCGGCGGCCAAACCGTCACACTCTGGGAAGATGCGGCGTGATGGGATTGTTTAAGTAAGGCCAGGGGGCGCTGCCCCCTGGACCCCCGCCAAAGGCTAGCCTTTGGAATCCATTTTTTAAGCTTTTAAAAGGCGGCGGCCAGCACACGCGTTTCACAACCGGGGCCGCCGCCTTTTAAAAGCTAAAGGGTTCTAAGGGCGAGCCCTTAGCGGGGTTCGTCGGCCCGTAGGGCCGCCAGGAGCTTTGCGGCGCGCCTTCGGCGCGACGGGCAGCGCCCCTTGGCCTTGCTTAGAACACCCCATCACCTTGCATCTCGCAGCGTGGGGGGGTATTTGGGTGGTTGGACCTGTATCTGTGGAGATGCTTCGGATGGCGCGTGTCACCGTTGAAGATTGTGTATTAAGAGTGCCGAACCGGTTTCAGCTGGTATTGTTGAGTGCGCAGCGCGCCCGCAACATCAGCCGTGGCGAGCAGCTGACGATTGATCGCGACAACGACAAGAATCCGGTGGTGGCGCTGCGGGAAATTGCCGATGAGACGGTGAATTTGGCTGATCTGGAGCAGGATCTGGTGAAGTCCTTGTCGCGGGTTCCGGAGCCGGAGCCGGTGGATGAGGAGGTTCTGGATTTGATACCGACCGACCAGAATATTTTCGGCCTGCAGGATGTATCGGCTGAGGAAGAGGCGGCGGCGCTGGCGGCCGAGGCGGAGGAGATGACGCCTGAGGATATTCAGGCGGCCATCGAGGCTGAGCTCGGCGGCAAGACCCGCCGCTAAGTCCCGCCATGCCGGCAGGGCGGCCCGTTTCGCGCCCTAGTTTTTCGCCTGAGGGCGTGGTTGCGGGCGGTCTTGCTCATCCTGAAATTGCCGACCTGCTGTCGCGCATCGGCGCCTATGACAGCAAGACCGACCCTAAGCTGATCGATGCCGCCTATGCCGTTGCCCAGGAGGCGCATGCGCAGCAGAAGCGCGACAACGGCGAACCTTATATCACGCACCCGCTGGCCGTGGCCGGCATATTGGCAGGCTACCGGCTGGATGCTTCCAGCATCATCACTGCCTTGCTGCACGACGTGATCGAGGATACCTCCGTCACGCTCGTATCGGTACAAAAACATTTCGGGCCGGAGGTGGCGGGGCTGGTGGATGGCGTCACCAAGCTGACCCGGCTGGAGCTGCAATCGGACCGCACCAAGCAGGCGGAGAATTTCCGCAAGCTGGTGTTGGCGATGAGCAAGGACATCCGTGTGCTCATCGTCAAGCTCGCCGACCGGCTGCACAACATGCGCACCATCAACGCGGTCGAGAAGGTGGAGCGCCGCCAGCGCATCGCCCGCGAGACCATGGAGATTTATGCGCCTCTGGCCGAGCGCATCGGCATGGAATCTGTAAAGACCGAGCTGCAGACGAGATCTTTCGCCGAGCTCGACCCTGAGGCCTTCGATACCATCCAGGCGCGTTTGAATTTCTTGCGCGGCCAGGGTGCGGATGTCATCGAGGATGTCCGCAAGGAGCTGCTGCGCGTCTGCCGGGAGGCCGAAGTAGAGATCATCGAAATCGCCGGTCGCGAAAAATCGCCCTACTCGATCTGGGAAAAGATGCAACGCCGCAACGTCGCGTTCGAACAGCTTTCGGACATCATGGCGTTTCGCATCATCGTTCCCTCGCGCGAGGCGTGTTACATGGCGCTTGGCGCCATCCACGCCGGCTTTCCCGTCATTGCCGGCCGCTTTAAGGATTATATCTCCACCCCCAAGGCCAACCGCTACCAATCGCTGCATACCGGTGTCACGCTACGCCATCCGCGCAACCAGAAGATCGAAATCCAGATCCGCACGCCCGAGATGCAGCTCATCGCGGAAAACGGTGTCGCCGCCCACTGGCTGTATAAACAAACCGATGCCTCACCTTCTGAACTGAAACAATTCCGCTGGGTTCAGGATCTTCTTGAAATTCTCGAAAATTCCTCGGCGCCTGATGAGTTTCTGGAAAACACCAAGCTCGAGCTTTATCAGGACCAGGTGTTCTGCTTCACCCCCAAGGGGCAGCTGATCCAGCTGCCGCGCGGTGCCACTTCGGTGGATTTCGCTTACGCCGTGCACAGCCAGATCGGCGATACCTGCGTCGGCGCCCGTATCAATGGCCGGCTGATGCCGCTGCGTTATGAATTGCAGAACGGCGACCAGGTGGAGATCCTCACCGCGCGCGGCGGCACGCCGTCCCCGGCATGGGAGCGGTTCGTTACTACCGGCAAGGCGCGCGCGCGCATCCGCCGCTTTCTGGCGCAGCAGATGCGCGAGCAGAACCGCGATAACGGCAAAGCCACGCTGGCCAAGGCATTCCGCCAGGAAGGCGTCGACGGCTCTGAAAAAGTGCTGGAACCGGCAGCCAAATTGCTGAAACAGGCAAGCGTGGAAGACCTCTATGTCGCGGTCGGCACCGGCATCGTGGGGCCGAAGGATGTGGTGTACGCCGCCTATCCGGAACTGCGCGAGGCGCGCGCGCCGCGCATGATGCCGGCCTTCATGGGCAATGCGCTCACCGCCCGCTCACCGCGCAACGCCGCCCCGAAGGGCGATAGCGGCATGCCGCTTACCGGTCTGGTAGCCGGTATGGATGTGCATTACGCCGGCTGCTGCCATCCGCTGCCCGGCGATAAAATCGTCGGCATCGTCGCCACCGGCAAGGGTGTGACCGTACATACCAAAGATTGCGCCACCCTGGAGACTTTCGCTGCCACACCGGAACGTTTTATCGATGTCGATTGGGATTACACTCATCTCGCCCAGCCGAAGGACAAAAACGAGGCGATTTTCACCGGCCGTGTCAGCGTGATCGCCGCCAACGCGCCAGCCTCGCTCGCCAACCTCACCAACGCCATCGCCAAACAGGACGGTGCCATCGCCAATCTCAAAATCATTCACCGCCAGCAGGATTTCTTCGAGGCGATCATCGATGTCGGCGTCCGCGATATACGCCATCTCAACCAGGTCATCGCCGGATTGCGCGGTGCAGCCGGCATCGCCCAGGTGGAGCGCGCCAAAACATGATCCTCTTACCATGATTTTAGGCACCGGCTCCGATATCTGCGACATCCGCCGCGTCGAAAAATCGCTCGCACGCTTCGGGGAGCGCTTCACCCTGCGGCTATTCTCGCCCGCCGAACGCGCCCGCGCCGACCGCCGGCCCCATGCCCGCGCCGCCTCGTACGCCAAACGCTTCGCGGCCAAGGAAGCCTGCGCCAAAGCCCTCGGCACCGGCTTCCGTCGCAGCGTGTTCTTCTCCGACCTGCGCGTCACCAACCTGCCCTCCGGCCAGCCCACCATCAGCCTGCACGGCGGCGCCCTGGCACGCCTGCAGGCCATCACACCGCCGGGTTACACCGCGCATATCGCATTGTCATTGACGGATGAATATCCTTACGCTTTCGCAAACGTGATTATCAGTGCGGAGCCGGAATAAGAAAGCAAGCGCTACTTTTATGAAAAAAAGTAGCAAAAAACTTTTGCCCTGCTGGTCCTGAGGCGCTGTCGAAGACAAAGCTCCAGGCCCCAAGGATCAAATTTTTTTGCTTTTACTTCTCAGGCGGCGCTGCAAAAATGCCAGAACCAGCGTCTCTTCAGGGCGCATGCCGGCGAGTTCGCTGGTCAGTTCGCGGTCCACTTCCTGTTTGGCTTCCAGCACCAATTCCTGTGAGAGATAGCTGTCCAGAACATGCGGATGCACGTAGCATTTGCGGCAGATCGCCGGCGTATTGCCGAGCCTCGTCGCAACCGATTCAATAGCAGTACGAATGTTTTTCTTGGCCGCCGCTTGGCTGTCGAAAGATTCCAGTTCAGACAGGGCAAGGGCTGCCAGCACGGTGCCGGTCCAGGTGCGGAAGTCTTTGGCGGTAATGTTGCGCCCGGAGATCTCCTTCAAATACGCATTCACGTCGCCGGACGTGACATCATGGCGCACCCCGTCCTCATCCAGGTATTGGAACAGATGCTGTCCCGGCAATTCCTGGCTGGCCTTGACAATGCGCGCCACGCGCCGGTCCTTCACGCGCAGCCGCCATTGTTTACCGCTCTTGCCTTTGAAGGCAAAGCGCAATTCCGCGCCGTTTACCGCAACATGGCGGTTTTTCAACGTGGTCAGGCCAAAGCTGTTATTCTGCTTGGCGTAATCTTCATTACCCACGCGTATCATCGTGGTTTCCAGCAGATGCACGATGGTCGCCAGCACTTTGCGGCGCGGCAACCCCCGTAAACTCATATCCTCCTCCAGGCGTGCCCGCAGCTCTGGCAAAGCGGCGGCAAACTCCAGCATATGCTCGTATTTCGTGCTGTCGCGCACCTCACGGAAATCCGGATGGTAGCGATACTGCTTGCGGCCCTTGGCATCGCGCCCGGTGGCCTGCAAATGCCCGTTTGGGTTGGCACATACCCACACCTGCTCATAGGCCGGCGGGATCGCCAGTTTTCTGATCCGCGCAAGGGTTTTCTCATCCTTGATAAGCCGGCCCTTCACATCGTGATAGGTAAACCCATCTCCGGAACGGCGGCGGCTGAACCCTGGCTGCTCGTCACTGACGTAAACCAGCCCGACCGCCTCGGCAGCCTCCTGTGGTGCCGTACCTTGTGTTTCCATATGGGTGATCTAGGAACGGCAGTGCCAAATACAAATGCCGCCTGCCGAGCGTTAGACCGTCTCGTCCGCCCATAGCTGGTCATGGCTCTGGCGCGGCGTAATCAAATGAAACGCGCCATCCTCAATCATCACCGCCGCCGCGCGCGGCCGCGCGTTGTAGCTGCTGCTCATCACCGCCCCATAAGCCCCGGCATCCAAGAGCGCCACGCGCGCACCGGGCACCAGTGGCGGCAACGCGCGGTCGATCGCAAAACGATCGCCGCTCTCGCAAACCGGCCCCACCACATCCGCCGGCGTACAGCTGCGCGTAAATTCCACAGCCCCCACCGGCATGATGGCATGATAGGCATCATACAGCGCCGGCCGCAGCAAATCATTCATCGCCGCGTCCAGTACCACAAATCGTTTGACGCCGCGTTTCTCCAAAATCACCGAAGCCAGCAGCAACCCCGCCGGCCCCGCCAGATACCGCCCCGGCTCCAGCAGCAGCTCAACACCAAGGTCCCCCACCTCGCGCCGCACCATCTGGGCAAACGCGGCCAGCGGCATCCCGGGCTCATCCTGGTAGCCAATGCCGATGCCGCCGCCGAGATCGAGCACGTCCACCACCTGCCCCGCCGCCCGCAACTCCCGCACCAGCGCCGCCGCCTTGGCATAGGCCGCGGCATAGGGCGCCGGGGTTAAAATCTGGCTGCCGATATGCAGCGCAATCCCCACCACCTGCAGGCCAGGCAGCTGCGCTGCCTGGGCGTAAATTCCCGGTACATCCGCCGCGGCAATCCCGAACTTGTTGTCCGCCAGCCCGGTGGTTATTTTGGCATGGGTTCCGGCATCCACATCCGGGTTCATCCGCAAGGTCACGCGCGCCCTCAACCCCATCCCCACCGCAATGGCAGACAGCATGGACAGCTCTTCGGCACTCTCCACATTGATCTGCCCGATCCCTTGCGCCAGTGCCGTCTGCAACTCCACTTCCGTCTTGCCGACCCCGGAAAACACGATATCCGCTGCCGCTACGCCAGCTTTACGGGCGCGCAGAAACTCACCCAAACTGACCACATCCGCCCCGGCCCCAACCGCGGCCAGCCGCGAGATGATCGCCAGATGGTCATTGGCCTTGACCGCATAATGAATATGCGGCCGCAAACCAGCCGCCATGAAAGCTTCCGCAAGCGCCGCATAACGCGCCCGCAGGCTCGCCGCCCCGTAAACCCAGGTCGGCGTGCCATGGGCATCGGCAATGGCGTTCAGCGGCACGTCCTCAAAACACAAGCCATCCTGCGCGTGCATGGCAAGCCGCGGCCGCGCCGCCAGCAGGTCTTGCAGGCTGGGCACGCTATTGTGCCGGATAGGTTTGCGGATAGGTCACCGCCGAGGCCGGCCCGGGCGGCGACGGCGCGCCACGCCGCCCGCATCCCGCCAGAATCAGACCCAGCAGCATGGCCAGCAGCAACGGTCTCATCGCAAAGCCTCAATCCATGCCGCCGCCGCCGCCGCCACCCGCACCGGCGCGGTCCCGCCATAGCTGCTGCGCGATGCCACCGAAGCCTGCACCGTCAACACCTCGAACACCTCATCGGTGATCCGTGGCTCAACCGCCTGCATCTCCTCAAGGCTCACCCCCGCCAAATCCACCCTTTGCCCCTCCGCCAGCGCCACGATCCGCCCGGTCACATGATGCGCATCGCGGAACGGCATCCCCAGCCGCCGCACCAGCCAGTCCGCCAGGTCCGTCGCCGTCGCAAATCCGCTGCCCGCCAGCTCTGCCATGCGCGCGGTGTCGGCGGTCAGGTCCCGCACCATGCCCAGCGTCGCCGCCAGGCAAAGTTCCATCGCGTCGGTGGCATCGAACACCTTCTCCTTGTCCTCCTGCATGTCCTTGGCATAGGCCATCGGCAGCCCCTTCATCACCATCAGCAGCCCGACCAGCGCGCCGGTAATCCGCCCGGTCTTGGCACGCGCCAGCTCGGCGGCATCCGGATTGCGCTTCTGCGGCATGATCGAACTGCCGGTGGTGTAGGCATCGCTGAGCGCGATCAGCCGGTACGGGGTGGAGCACCAGATCACCACCTCCTCGGCAAAGCGCGACAAATGCACCGCCATGATCGCCAGCGCCGACAGATACTCCAGCGCGAAATCCCGGTCCGACACCGCATCCAGTGAATTCGCTGCCGGCCGGTCGAACCCCAAAGCCGCACTGGTCATCTCCCGGTCGATCGGAAACGAGGTGCCAGCCAAAGCCGCCGCCCCCAACGGGTTCTCGTTCAGCCGCCGCCTGGTGTCGGCAAGCCGCCCACGGTCCCGCCCCAGCATCTCCACATAGGCCAGCAAATGATGCCCAAACGTCACCGGCTGCGCGGTCTGCAAATGCGTAAACCCCGGCATCACCACCGCCGCATGCTCCGCCGCGCGCGCCGCTAAAGCCTGCATCAAACCCTTCACCTGGCCATCCAGCGCATCGATCGCATCGCGCACCCACAGCCGGAAATCAGTCGCCACCTGGTCGTTGCGGCTGCGCGCCGTATGCAGCCGCCGTGCCGCCTCGCCAATGCGCTCGGTCAGCCGCACCTCGATATTGGTATGGATGTCCTCAAGTACTTCCGAAAATTCAAATCCGCCGGCCGCGATCTCCGCCGCCAGCCCCGCCAGCCCGGTATCGATTGCCTTGGCATCCTCATCCGCAATAATCCCGCAAGCCCCCAGCATCGCCGCATGCGCGCGCGACCCCGCGACATCCTGGCGCCATAATCGCGCATCGAAGGCAATCGAGCTATTAATGGCTTGCATCACCACATCAGGTCCGGCACCAAACCGGCCACCCCATTGCAGCCCAACCGGAGTTTTGTCCTTGCTCACACCCGCCCGCCTATTGCTGACCCGGCGATCCGCTATCGCCACCGCCTTAGGCTTAGCCGCCACCGTCAGCCGGGGCAATTCCGCGGCCGCCCAAACCAGCCTGGACGACCTGCCGGACGCCGCCACCGTGCTCACCCAGATCATGCCGGCCAGCGCGCCCAACCTCAAATTCACCAACGCCGCCGGCGCGCCCAAAACCCTTGCCGACTATCCCGGCCACGGCCTCGTCATCAATATCTGGGCCACCTGGTGCGGCCCCTGCGTCGCCGAACTACCCTCCTTCGCCGCCATCGCCCCGCACCTCGCCGCCGACAACATCCTGGTCCTGCCCATCTCCGTCGACCTCAGCGGTGCCCCGACCGTGCAAAACTTCTACGCCACCCACCACATCCAAAATCTACCCGTCCTGCTCGACCCGCAAAGCAACACCACCGATACCCTCAACGCCGAAGGCATCCCCGTCACCATCATCATCAACCAGGTGGGCCAACTCACCGCGCGCATCGACGGCGCTGCCAACTGGAACACCACCGCCAGCATCAACCTCATCCGCCGCCTGGCCGGGCCACCGGCGGGGGTCACGCCATCGTAAAAAAGTAAGCACTTCTTTTTTGTGAACAAAAAAGAAGCAAAAACTTTATGAATTTGGGGCATGGGGCGTTTGTCGGACAACGCCCATGCCCCAGCATAAATTTTCTGCTGGGTCCGGAGGCGTTGTCCGCATAACGCCCGTGTCCCAGCGGGCCAAAAGTTTTTTGCTGCTTTTTTTCAAAAAAGCAGTGCTTGCTTACTTACGTCCTCAACGATTGACGAAATTCAGCCGCCGGATACACGCCGAGGATTTTGATTTCCGAGGAGAAGAAGGCGAGTTCTTCCAGGGCCAGGCGCAGGGCGGGGCTTTCCGGGTGCCCGTCGACTTCAGCGAGGAACTGGGTGGCGGTGAAGCGGCCGCCGATCATGTAGCTTTCCAGGCGGGTCATATTGACGCCGTTGGTGGCGAAGCCGCCGAGGGCTTTGAACAGCGCGGCCGGAACGTTACGCACACGGAATACGAAGCTGGTCATCAGGTCGGGGGCGTCGGGTGGTGGCAGGCGCGGGGTTTTCGCCATGATATAGAAGCGGGTGGTGTTATGGGCGGCGTCTTCGGCGTTGCGGCGCAGGATATTGAGGCCGTGGATATCGGCGGCCAAAGTGGAGGCGATGGCGGCGTCATGCGGGCTGTTGAGCTTGGCCACGATTTCGGCAGCGCCGGCGGTATCGGCTTGCACCACCGGCACGGCGCCGAGTTCGCGGATCATGCTGCGCACCTGGCCAAGGGCGACGGCGTGGGAGTGCACGCGTTTGATGGTCTCCAGAGTGGCGCCTTTTGGCGCCAGCAGGCAGTGTTCGATGCGCAGGAAGAATTCGCCGATGATGGAAAGTCCGGAATCCGGCAGCAGCGCGTGCATATCTGGCACCCGGCCGACCAGGGAGTTTTCGGTTGGCAGCATGGCCAGCTCGGCCGCCCCGGCGCGCAGGGCTTCGATGGCGGTTTCAAACGTGTCGCAGGGCAGGCTGGTCATGTCCGGAAACGCGGTGCGGCAGGCAAGGTCCGAATAGGCGCCGTACTGGCCCTGGAAGGCGATGCTGCTCATACAGTTGGTCCTAACATAGTGCGGGCGCGGGCGAGGTCTGCCGGGGTATCGACGCCGAACGGGGCGTGGGTCACAGCCGCACAGCCGATGCGCATACCGGCTTCCAAAGCGCGTAACTGTTCGAGTTTTTCGCGTTGCTCGAGCAGGGATTCCGGCAGGCCGACGAAGCGGGCCAGGGCAGCGCGGCGATAGGCGTACAGGCCGATATGGTGCCACAGCGGACCGTTGCCGGAGGGGATCGGGGCACGCGAGAAATACAGGGCCGGCGCCACGGTCTCACCGGGGGCAAAGGCACAGGCGGCTTTCACAACCGAAGGTGCCGCGGCTTCATCGGCGCTGGTGATGGGCGCGACCAGTGTCGCGATATCATAGGCCGGGTTTTCAAGTGGCAGCATAACGGTGGCCAGCAGCTCCGGCGGCAGGGTTGGCAAATCGCCTTGCAGGTTGATGACGATGTCGTGCTGCCCTTGTGGGTCCAGTTGCAGCAGGGCTTGATAGATGCGGTCCGAGCCCGACTTCAAATCCGGATCGGTCAGCACCGCCAGCCCGCCGGCCTTGGTCACGGCATCGAGGATATCTACCTCGGCACAGGCCACCGCCACCGTGCCAAAGCCCGCTTCACGCGCCCGGTTCAGCACATGGACGATCATCGGCAGGCCGCAGATATCCGCCAGCGGCTTGCCGGGAAGCCGGGTCGAGGCCAGCCGCGCCGGGATGAGAATGATCGGGTTCAAAGGATTTTTACGATGCGGTTGCTGCTTGTAGAGGCTATCTAAAACGCTATAGAGGCAAGCGCAATCTGGAGACGCTGTGCATGAGTGAATCGGGCAAGGACGGGCTGTTCATCAACAAGGTCATGGCCGGCATCCTTACCGCCGGTCTGGCTTTCTGGGTGGCCAACCGCATTGCCACCGTGGTGGTGCCGGACGAGGCGCCGAAAAAAACCGCGATCGCCATTGCAGGCATGCAAACCGCGGCGGCCCCGGCGGCGGCGGTCATCCCGTCGATCATTCCGCTGCTGGCGGGTGCTGATGCCGCCAAGGGCATGGCCTTCGTGCAGCAGCAATGCTCGGCCTGCCACACGCTGAACCAGGGCGGTGCTGCCGGTGTCGGTCCGAACCTGTACGGGGTTATGGGTGCGGTGATGTTCGGCGGTAATTTCGGCTATTCGGATGCCGCCAAGGCCAAGGCCAAAGGCAACTGGACCTATGATACGATGAGCAAATGGCTGCTGGACCCGTCAGGCTTCGCGCCCGGCACGGCGATGACCTATGCCGGGATCAAGAGCACGCAAACCCGCGCCAATGTGGTGGCCTATCTGCGTAGCCTGGCGGCCACACCGCTGCCACTACCCACACCGGCCGAGGTGAAAGCCGCCAGCGCGCCGCCGCCCGCCGCCCCGCCCAGCGCCACCGCCGCCACACCGGCTGCCCCCAGTATCGACACCCTGTTCGCCAGCGCGGACCCGGCCAAGGGGCAGGCGCTGGTACAGCAGCAATGTTCGTCCTGCCACAGCCTCGCCAAGGGTGGCCCCGCCGGCGTCGGGCCGGATATTTACGGCATCGTCGGGCAGAAAATGTTCGCACAGGCCGGGTTCAGCTATTCGGATGCGGTGAAAGCTAAGGCCGGCGGTACCTGGACCGCCGATACTTTGAGCGACTGGCTGAAGGACCCGCAGGCCTTCGCCTCCGGCACCATGATGGCCTATGCCGGGATCAAGAACGACCAGCAGCGCGCCAATGTGATCGCCTATCTGAACCAGAATTCGGACACGCCGGTAAAGCTGCCCGGAGCCAAGTGAGCCTGGGCCAAGTGAGCCTGCTTGCAACCGCCGAGGCCGCCCTGGATGCTGCCGGTGCAGCGATCCGGCCGTATTTCCGGGCCGGGATATCGGCCGAGCTGAAAAGCGACGAAAGCCCGGTAACGGTGGCGGACCGGCTGGCCGAACAAACCCTGCGCCAAGCTTTGGGAGCGGCATTTCCAGACCACGGGCTGCTGGGCGAGGAATTCCCCCCGGTGAACGAAACCGCCAGATACGTCTGGGTGATGGACCCGATCGACGGCACCCGCGCCTTCCTCACCGGCCGCCCCAGCTTCTGCACCTTGCTGGCGCTGCTGGAAGACGGCGTGCCGGTGCTGGGCTTGATCGATCAGCCGATCACCGGCGAGCGCTGGGCCGGCGGCCGGGACGTGGCTTTGCAGTTTCGCAACCCTCTGGGCGGCCAAACCGGGGTACGCCAAATCGGCACCCTGGCGGCAGCGGAACTATCGGCCACCGCCCCGGAGATGTTTTCGCCTGGCCAGGCGGCGCGCTTTGCCAGGCTGCAGGCGCAATGCCGCCGCACCTATTGGGGTGGCGATGCCTATGCCTACGGCCTGCTCACCCTCGGCCAGATCGACGTGGTGGCCGAGTGCTCGATGAAACTCTGGGATTGGGCGGCGCTGGTGCCGGTGGTCACGGCTGCCGGTGGGGTGATGACGGATTGGGCGGGCCATAGCCTGCGCGCCGATGGCGACGGCACGGTGCTGGCCGCCGCCAATGCCACGTTGCACGCCACGGCCGTTGCGGCGCTGGCTTAAAACCCTCGCGCTGCTGCTGCTGGCGGCGCATACCGCGACGGCCCAGACGCGCAGAGATGTGACGCGCAGCGATGTACTGACCCTCAGCACCAACGCGCTGCCGCCTTTGGGATATACGGTCTTACCCTATGCCAACCCCAACGCCCCGAAAGGCGGTGCCTTCACCATCTCCACCGTCGGCGGGTTCGACAACCTCAACCCCTTCATCCTGCGCGGCACCGCGCCCAGCAGCATCTACCGGGTCTGGCAGCCCTTATTCAAATCATCGGATACCGATACCGTCACCGCCTATGCCGAGCTGGCACGCGCCGTCCTCATCAGCCCAGACCACCTGACCGTGACCTTCCAGCTCGACCCGCGCGCCCGCTTCTCCGATGGCACCAAGGTAACCGCCGCCGACGTGCTCTGGACCTTCAATACACTCGTCACCCAAGGCTCACCCTTCTACGCCGGTTACTATGCCGGGGTTGCCGCGGTGCGCGCCCCCGATGACGAAACAATCGTGTTCACGCTAAAGCCCGGCGCCGGCGCCGACCTGCCGAGCAATCTGGCCGGCATGTACGTGCTGCCCGAACATTTCTGGCAGGGCCGCGATTTCGCCGCCCCGCTGCTGAGCCCGCCGATCGGCTCCGGCCCGTACCGCATCAGCGCCGTCGCCTTCGGCCGCGCCATCACCTATACGCGGGTCCAACACTGGTGGGCGGAAACCCTGCCCTCAGACCGTGGTTTCTATAATTTCGACACCTATACGGAACAATTTTTCCAAAGCGATGCCGTCGCCTTGCAGGCCTTCAAAGCCGGACAGATCGACGCCCGCGTCGAAACCAGCGCCAAAACCTGGGCCACCGGCTATGATTTTCCAGATGCACGCAACGGCGCGGTGCAGCGCGTGCTGGTGCCGCTCGGCCTGCCCGCCGGCATGTACGGGCTGGTGATGAATACCAGGCACCCGCTATTCGCCAACCCGAAACTGCGCCAGGCGCTGACGCTGGCCTTCGATTTCGAATGGATGAACCGCGTGCTGTTCTATTCATCCTACGAACGCACCCTGAGCTATTTCGCAAACTCCCCGCTGGCATCGAGCGGCTTGCCATCCGCCGCCGAGCTGAAGCTGCTCGCCCCCTACCGCGCGCAAATCCCAAACGCGGTCTTCACCACGCCCTACACCCTGCCGGTCACGGATGGCTCCGGCTACAATACCGCCCAGCTGAAACAGGCGATGGACCTGCTCAACGCCGCCGGCTGGCGCTTGAAAAACTTCCACCTGGTCAACAGCGCCGGCACCCCGCTCGCCTTCGAAATCCTGCTCGACGACCAGCGCTTCAACCGCATCGCCATCGCCTACGCCGCCGATCTGCAAAAACTCGGCATCACCGCCACCGTCCGCGTCATCGACCCCGCAACCTACCAGCGCCGGCTTGATAATTTCGACTTCGACATGACACCTTCGGTGTTCCCGGAAACCGATTTCCCCGGCACCGAACAAGGCGATTACTGGGGCTGTACCGCCGCCCGCACCCAATCCAGCAACAACCTCGCCGGCATCTGCACCCCAGCCATCGACGCCATGATAAAAGCCCAGAACGCCGCCACCGATCCAGCGCAAAAAACCGCCGCCATCCACGCCCTCGACCGGCTGCTGCTCAACGGCTGGTATATCGTCCCCTGGTTTCACGCCGACCACGAGCGCCTGGCCTACCGGCGGCAATTCCAGCGCCCAGCCGCCCCCTTACAAATCGGCTATGATTACGATCTATGGTGGCAGCAACCATGATCCGCTACCTCGCCAAACGCCTCCTGCTCGTCATCCCCACCCTGGTCGGCATCATCGCCATCAATTTCGCAGTCGTGCAATTCGCCCCCGGCGGCCCGGTCGAGACCATCATCTCCAACCTCAAACATCACAACGCCCAAACCGGCGATGCCGACACGCCTGCCAACAACCGCTACATCGGCGCCCAGGGCCTGGAACCCGCCATGACCGCCCAACTCAACCGCCTGTTCGGCTTCGACAAACCGCCCCTCACCCGCTTCGCCCTCATGCTGCGCGGCTACCTCACCTTCAACCTCGGCCAAAGCTTCTTTCTCGGCCAATCCGTCATCTCCTTGGTCGGCCAACGCCTGCCAGTCTCGCTCTCGCTCGGCCTGTGGTCCACCCTCATCGTCTACCTCGTCTCCATCCCGCTCGGCATCCGCAAAGCCGTACACGACGGCTCCCGCTTCGACCTCGCCAGCAGCGTCACCATCCTCGCCGCCTACGCCATCCCCGGCTTCCTGCTCGCCATCTTCCTGATCGTACTGTTCGGCAGCGGCGGCACCATCCCCCTCTTTCCACTGCGCGGCCTCACCTCCCCGAACGCCGCCACCTACCCCTGGCCCCTGCAAATCGCCGACTACGCCTGGCACATGATCCTGCCCACCATCGCCATGACCATCGGTGGCTTCGCCTCCCTCACCATGCTCACCAAAAACGCCTTCCTCGAGGAAATCCGCAAACTCTACGTCCTCACCGCCCGCGCCAAAGGAGCCACCGAAACCCAAATCCTGTACGGCCACGTCTTCCGCAACGCCATGCTCCTGGTCATCGCCGGCTTCCCGCAAGCCTTCATCGCCATCCTCTTCACCGACGCCCTGCTGGTGGAAATCGTGTTCTCCCTCAACGGCCTCGGCCTGCTCGGCTACAACGCCGTCCTCACCCGCGACTACCCCATCATGTTCGGAACCCTATACATCTACACAATCACCGGACTCACCATGCAAATCATCGGCGACTTCCTGTACACCATCATCGACCCCCGCATCGATTTCGAGACGCGGATGTAAGGTAAGTAAGGCCAAGGGGCTCTGCCCCTTGGAACCCCGCTAAGGACTCGTCCTTAGAACCCTTAAGGTCAGTCAGAATGGGGGCCTAAAGGCCCCCATTCTGACTGACCTTAAAAAGGATTTTAAAGGCTGAGCCTTTAACGGGGGTCCAGGGGGTGGCGCCCCCTGGCCTTGCTACCTCAAACCCGCGGCACCGAACCCAACGCCGGGTTGACGAATGGTGTGGTTGGTTTGGGGTTGGGTGGGTTGAGGTTGAGGGCGATGCTGGCGCCGAGGGCGTTGGCCATATCGGTGGGGACCAGGATGGTGACGCCGCGGTCTTTGTTCATGTCGTAGATCAGGCCCATTTGGCGGATTTGCAGGGCGACCGGGTTATTGGCGTAGATATGCGAGGCTTCGGAGATTTGTTCGGCGATCGCCACTTCGGCGCTGGCGAGCGTGACGCGCGCCTGTTTTTCTTTTTCGGCCTGGGCGTTGCGGCTCATCGCGTCGTTGAGTTCGGGCGGGATTTTGACGTCGCGGATTTCCACCGCGATATCGCCGATGCCCCAGCCGGCGGATTTTTTCATGATATAGGCTTGCAGTTTGGCGTCCATGGCTTCGCGTTGGCTGAGAATATCGTTGAGGGTGGTGGCGCTGATCACTTCGCGCAGGGATGTCTGCGCGACCTGGGCGATCATGTTGCGGTAATCGGTCAGTTCGGTGGCCGCACGTTTCACGTCACTGACGCGCCAGAACATGATGGAGTCCATGGTGACGGAGACGGCGTCGGCGGTGAGGGTATCTTCGGCGCTGATGCGGGTACTTTGGCGGCGGGTATCCACCACGGCGTACACGGTTTCGATGGCGGGGATGAGCAGGTACAGGCCGGGGCCGCGTATGCCGGCGAAGCGGCCAAGGCGCAGCACCACGGCGCGTTCCCATTCGGCGGCGGTACGCAGCGTCAGGGCAAAGAAAATGGCGGCAAGGATGATGATGCCGCCGGCAATCGGCTGGCCGAGCAGTTGGATGACCGCGGCGCCGATGACGGCGACGATGACCGAGATGACCAGGACGGCGCTATTCATTTTATGTCTCCCGAACTGTGCTGCCTATACCACGATTCAGCATGTGGTTCACATGGGCTTAGTATGTGGTTCACATGGGCCGTCTGGGAATGATGACATTGGTGATCATGCTCTGCACAATCTCGTTTTTCTGGTTCAACGTAGTGAGCTTGCTGGTCAGAATGCCGCGGTCCGGCCTTGAGTTGCTGGGCCGCAGATGGATCACTTCGGCGCGCAGGCGGAGCTGGTCTCCCGGCCGCACCGGCTGATGCCATTTCAGGCTTTCAAAGCCGAGGCCGAGCGCGCCTGGCGCCCAGTTATATCCGCCCTCGGTTATCAGCAGCCGCATGGTCAGGCTGGCGGTGTGCCAGCCGCTGGCGATCAGGCCGCCGGTGATGGCTTTCGCGGCTTCGGGGTCCGTATGCATGGGCTGCGGATCGAACTGGGTCGCAAAGGCGATGATATCCGCCTCGGTGATGGTGATTGCCGAGGTTTCCTTGATCGTTCCGATCTGCAGATCATCGAAGTAATAATAACCAGCCATATCGGTCCTCCGCGAGACTCGGGATTGCTGGTAGTATTCTAGCATGAACGATCAACTCCTGCTCGCCTTGGTTCTCGCCCTGCTGGTGGCGGTGGTATGTGCGTTGCTGGCCTGGCGCAGTGCGGCCGGTGCGGCGGAAAAATTCCGGCTGGTGCTAGACCAGGTGCTGGCCGGCGGCCGGGCCGAGGCGGAGACCACGCGCGCCGTGCTGGCGGCCAGTGAGGGACGGCTGCTGGCGGCCATCCAGAGCGGCACCACCACGGCCCTGTCCCGCGCCTATGAGCAGATCGGTACGGCCACACAAACCGTGGCCACCACCGTCGATGCGCTGCGGCGCCAGGCAGCCGAGGATTCGCAAAAAACCATGACGCTGCTCGAAACGCGGCTTGGTGTGATCCAGAATTCGGTAAACGAAAAGCTGCACGAGGCGGTGGAAAAGCAGATGACCACCAGCTTCGCCCGTGTGCTGGAACAATTCGCGGCGGTACAGCAGGCGATGGGCGAGGTGCAATCCGCCGCCGCCCAGATCGGCGACCTCAAGCGCATCTTCTCCAACGTGAAAACCCGCGGCGGCTGGGGCGAGGCGCAGCTCGGGGCGATGCTGGAACAGGTGCTGCCGCCCGGCGCCTTCGAGAAGAATTTCGCGGTCCAGGAAGGTTCGCGCGAGCGCGTCGATTTCGCCATCCGCATGCCGTCGCGCACCCCGCTTTGGCTAGCTATAGATTCCAAATTCCCAACCGAGGATTACGAGCGGCTACTGAATGCGGCAGAGCTCGCGGATGTCGAGGCCGAGCGTCTGGCGCGCGAAGGCATCGCCGTACGGGTGCGCCTGGAGGCCAAAAAAATCCGCGAGAAATACATCTGTCCGCCGGAGACGGTAGAATTCGGCGTGATGTACCTGCCCAGCGACGGCCTCTTCGCGGA
The DNA here is from genome assembly GCA_965231175.1 of Acetobacteraceae bacterium. Classification (GTDB taxonomy): domain Bacteria; phylum Pseudomonadota; class Alphaproteobacteria; order Acetobacterales; family Acetobacteraceae; genus Acidocella. The sequence goes on from CBDDMJ010000004.1 coordinate 218,948, forward strand.
AGTCGCCCGCATCCCCAACCTCATCGACGAGATCAGGCTGCGCGACAAAGTCATCATCCTCGGGCCAACCTTATTGCCGGCAATGCTGCAAACCATCCATCTCGGCCACATCACGCTCGACCTTGAAAAACGCGCCGGCGAAATCGGCAAACTGCTGGGCGCCACGCGCAGCGAAATGGGGCGGATGGACGACATCCTCGGCAAACTCGCAGCCAACGCCTCAGCCATGTCCAGCAATATCGAAAAAGTCCGCACCCGCACCCGCGCCGTCAACCGCGTATTGAAAACCGTGGAAATGGTGGAAGCCGATACCGCGCACCAGCTGCTGGGTCTGGAGTTGCACGAAGAAGATTAAGCAAGCGGCAGCTTTTTTTGAAAAAAAGCTGCGCAAAAAAACTTTTGCGAGTCTGGGCTGGGGGCACTTTCTTTAGCATCACGCCCCCGGCTGAGCCAGTGGCGTGATGCTGGTAAATCTTGTGATGAATAATGGCTGCTGCATGCTGCCGTTGGCGGTGACGGAGGCTTCCTCGGCGCAATCGTCCTGCGATGAAAACAACTGACCGGTAAACTGCACTTTCTGCCCCACTTGCAAACCGGAAACCGTTTGGAACAACGGCGTGCCGGAGGCGATCAGCGTATTCGAGGACATATTGCTCAACGCGTTCGGCGCGGTGCCGAAATCGACATCCGGCAGCACCGCGATACTGAGAATCGCCGCGCCACCGATACTGGTATCGACCTTGTCGACAGTGCCGGTCCAATTGCTAATCTGCAAATTCCCAATCGTCTGGCAGATCATCGCCGCGCGCTGGTGCCGCAACCCGTCCAAATCCTGCACACCGGCCGGATTATTCACCTGCGCCATGATCGGTTTCATGCCGTTGATGAACGCCGTTTCGTCCGCCGGTATGGAATTGTCGTTAAACCGCAGCACCGCAACGATGGCGATAACCGCTATGGCGCCAATAAGAATGCCGAGGATCAATCTGTTTCTTCTCATGCCCTTCATATGGGGCGGCAGCCGCGCCGGATCAACTTGCATGGCACCGCGGCGGCAGGCACAAGCCGCCTATGCGCCGCACCCTGATCCTGGCCTTCCTGCTACTGACCGGCTGCCATCACAACCTCTCCGCCCAGGATGTCGACGTCACCGGTCTGGTGCCCCCGCTCAGCTTGCAAATGACGGAGGTGCAAACCGGCCAGCAAATCACGCAGGCCAATTTCACAGGCAAAACCACGCTGCTGTACTTCGGCTACACCAATTGCCCCGATGTCTGCCCGGCTACGCTCTACAATCTCGACAAAATCCTGCGCAACCTCGGCCCGCTGGCCGCCGATATCGAGGTGCTGTTCGTCACCGTGGACCCGGACCGCGACACCGCCGCCGTCCTTGCGCAATACACCGCCCTGTTCGGCCCCCGCATCATCGGCCTGCGCGGCACCCCGAACCAGCTGTACCGTCTGGCCCGCCGCTACCGCGTGGTATTCTCCGTCACCAAACCCACCGCCACCACGCCCTACGCAGTCACCCACTCCGCCGCGATTTATGTCTTCAACGCCCACGGGCAGGCTCAATTCCTGATCGCCGGTCTGGATACGATCAGCCCGGATATAGCAGGAATCACCGCCGACCTGCGACATGTAGCGGAACAGTAAGGCCAGCACTGCTTTTTTGAACCTTCTTGCGCGGTCCGATTCAAACGTGGCAGCTACGCCGCCCCGTCATCGGAACGCGAGCAGCAAAAACATGGGCTGTGTCGCCACACAGCCCCCGAACCAGATTCAAAAGTTTTTTTGCTTCTTTTTGTTCACAAAAAGAAGGGCTTCCTTACTTCTTCAACCCCGAAAAATATTCAGCCACCGCTTTGCTGTCCGCCGGGCTGAGCGATTGCGCGATATATTGCATGGTGGCGTTGCTGCCTTCGCCTTTGGCGAGGTTGGCGAGCTCGGCTTCAATGGTGGTGGCCGGCAGGCCGGCCAAAGCGGGTGCGCCTATGCTGGTATTGCCCTGACCGTTTTCGCCGTGGCAGGCAGCGCATGGCAGAGCGCCCGAGTTATTGCCGTGTTCGACGATATCCTTGCCGTCGGGTGTTGCGGCGTAGGCCGTCAACGGCAAAATTACTGCCAGCACGAATGCAACGGTTTTCATGGCTGGGCGGTGGCGCCGTAAACCTGGGCGTTGGCGCTCACAGTGGCACCACCCTGCAGCTGCAACGTGAGGGTAACATGCTGGCCCAGCTTCATCACCGGGTTCATGCACATCAAGTGGTAGCCGCCGGGCGTCAGTATCAGGCTGCCATGGGCGGGCACGGTCAGGGTGGACATTTGCATCATCATCGCCATGCCGCTGGCGTCCTGGCTCTGGTGCAGCATCAGGCTGCCGCAGGCCGGGGATGTGGCGCCGGTGATCAGCACATCGGTGCTGCCGGCATTCAAAACGGTCATGTACCCTGCCGCCGGAAGGTTGGGCAGCAGATACCGCACCCAAGGCTTGCTGATACTCAGCGGTGCCGCCAGGGCCATACAAGGAACCGCCAGCCATAGCGCCGTCAGCAAAAGTCTAAACAAGCGGCTTCATGATGCTGGCGAGCTTGCCGAATTGCGGGTTGGGGGCGGCCAGAGAGCCAATAATATATTGCACCCTGCCGTCCCGGCCGAACGCGTATACGGCAATGCTGTGCGAGATATCGGAGACCGGGTCCGGCGTATCGGCACTGGTTACGGCGGTATATTGCACGCCGTAGCGTTTCGCCATCGCCGCCAGCTGGGCATTATCCCCGCGCAGCCCATCGAACACCGGTGGTGAGCCGAAATTCTGCATATAGGTTTTGAGCCTGGGCAGAGTGTCGTAAACCGGGTCGATGGTGACGAACAGCACGCGCAGTTTTTGCCCGTCCGCCCCCATGCGCTGCACCAGCTTGCCGGCATTGTACATCGTCAGCGGGCAGGTATCGGTGCAGCGGGTAAAGCCGAAATACATGATCACCGGATGGCCGGCGAAATGCGCCGCGGTCACCGGCGCGCCGGTGGAGGCGAGCCTCATGTTGAAATCGAGGTCCGGCAGCTGCCCGCTCACCCCGGCATAAGGCGGTCCGGTAAAGCTGTCGTCATCCGCCAGCGCCGGTCTGCCGAGCAGCGCTGTTGCAGCGGCCAGGGTCAGCGCCGAGCGCCGGGTCAGGAGAGATGAGGCCATGGACTTAGGCTCCTTTATACCATAAATGACGCGGCTGGCTTAGCCGCGTCATCAAACCCTGTAAATGCGCGTAAACTCTATTTGACAGCCATAATCTGCGCTCTGGCCTCGCCCATCGGCTCCATAGCGGTATGCAGGTTTACATAGGTCATCCCGGCCAGCAGGTCTTTTGCTACCGTCTTCGTCACATGCGCCTTGCCGCTCATGCCGCTCATATAAGGTCCAGGTATCGGAACCAGCACGCCGGCCTCAACGCCCATCGCTGCCGGCCCGTGAAAATGCGCGGCCTGCACCGGACCGGAGAGTCCGCTATAGGTGATGGTATATTTCAGCATATCCGTGGTGGTATTCAGGGTCGCTTTCACGGCGCCGGAGGGCGTCGTGGTGGCATGGTTTTCCGTGATGAAATTGCCGCCGAGGTCGACGGTCCTGGCCATCGCGGTGCCGGTTATGGCAAATGCGGCAAGGGCAATGGCAGCAAGACTGGCTGATAGAAGGCGCATGATGATGTCCCCGTTCTGGTTGGCGGCTGATCCGCATCGCTGATATAAGCTGTCTGGCTAGACTGACCAGTGTCAGACGTTGCGCCCCTGCACCGCCCGGTGCAAATATATCCCATGGATCAACTCCGTTTTGCCGATACGCTGCGCGCCACGCGGCACATGTTCATCCGCGACCTGGTGTTGCACGCCTCGATCGGCGTGTATCAGCATGAGCATGAACAATTGCAGCGCATCCGCATCAATATCGATCTCGCGGTAACCGACGACCACGCCGCCCATCTCTCGCGTCCTGCCACCGGCAAGGACGATCTGGCGCGTGTGGTGGATTACCAGACCGTCGTCGAACGGGTGCGTTACATTGTCAAAGCCGGCCATGTTCAGCTGGTGGAAACTCTGGCCGAGCGTCTGGCTGAATCCTGCCTTGAGGATGCGCGGATTCAAAGCGTGCGCGTGCGCGTTGAAAAACTGGATGTCTTCGCAGATGCGGCATCCGTAGGGGTTGAGGTGGAACGCCGCAATTGTTAGTTGTCCACGGTGCAAAACCACGATGAGTCAACGGCTTCCGCGCCATGTTTATGTCATCCACATGACAAGATGTCCATAAAAAAATCATTTTATATCAATGTGTTATCTGAAATTCAAACTGTTTTTGCCACTCGATACCCAAGGCGGGACGGTTGCTGCAATTACCTTCACTCTTGGCAATACTCCACATGTTTATCCACAGGCGGCCGGGCGTGAGCGGAGATAATTCTGCGGCACCGGCGGCTGGCGCCGCTATCATCATCACCGCCCTGCAAACCATGCCCGGCAACCCTGGTGTGTACCGCATGCTGGATGCCAAAGGTGAGGCGCTGTATGTTGGCAAGGCACGCAACCTGCACAAACGCGTCACCTCTTACACGCAAATCTCCCGCCTGCCGGAACGCCTGCGCCGCATGGTGAACGACACCGCCAGCATGGAGATCGTCACCACCCATACCGAGGCCGAGGCGCTGCTGCTGGAGGCCAATCTCATCAAGCGCCTGAAGCCGCGCTACAACATTTTGCTGCGCGACGACAAATCCTACCCCTGGTTGATGTTGACCGAAGACCACCCGTACCCGCAGATTGCCAAACATCGCGGCGCGCAGCTCCGCAAAGGCAGCTACTGGGGGCCGTTCGCCTCGGCCTGGTCGGTCAACCAGACGGTACAGGCGTTGCAGCGGGTATTTCTGCTGCGCACCTGTGCCGATACCGTGTTCGCCAACCGCACCCGCCCCTGCCTGCTGTACCAGATCAAGCGCTGCTCCGCGCCCTGCGTTGGCCGTATCACGGATGCGGACTATCAGCAGTTGGTGGCGCAGGCCAAAGCCTTTCTCTCCGGTAAATCCGGCATGGTGCAGCAGGACCTCGCCGCCGCCATGGAACGCGCGTCCACCGGCATGGAATACGAGCAGGCCGCCGCCATACGGGACCGCATCCGCGGCCTCGCGCATATCCAGGGCAACGACGTCATCAATCCCACCAGCATCACCGATGCCGATGTGATCGCGCTGCACCAGGAGGCCGGACAGACCTGCGTGCAGGTGTTCTTCATCCGTGGCGGCCGCAACAACGGCAATCGCAGCTTTTTCCCCACCCACGCCAAAGGCGAGGAACCGGCCGGCGTGCTCACTGCCTTCATCGCGCAGTTCTACGATGACAAGCCGGTGCCGCCACTGATCCTGCTCAGCCACCGGCCGGACGACGAAGACCTGCTGGGCGAGGCGCTGAGCCTGAAGGCCGAACGCAAAATCACCCTTACCGTACCGCAGCGCGGCGAAAAACAAGAGGTGGTGGCGCATGCCCAGACCAATGCCCGCGAAGCTCTGGAGCGCCGCCTTGCCGAATCGGCGGGCCAGGGCAAGCTGCTGTCCGCCACCGCCGAACTCTTCAACCTGGCCGAGCCGCCCGCCCGCATCGAAATCTACGACAACTCCCACATCATGGGCACCTCAGCCTATGGCGTGATGGTAGTGGCCGGCGCCGAAGGCTTCAACAAATCCGCCTACCGCAAATTCGCCATCCGCGGCCCGATGGCGCCAGGCGATGATTTCGCCATGATGCGCGAGGTCCTGCAACGCCGCTTCTCCCGCGCGCTCACCGAAAATCCGGAGCGCGACGATGCCAACTGGCCGGGCCTGGTACTGATCGACGGCGGCGCCGGCCAGCTCTCCGCCGCCGCCGCCATCATGGCCGATCTCGGCCTCGGCGACATCCCGCTGATCGCCATCGCCAAAGGCCCGGACCGCGATGCCGGGCGCGAATGGTTCCACAGTACCGGCCGTGAACCATTCCAGTTGCCGCCGCGCGACCCGGTGCTGTATTTTCTGCAACGCCTGCGCGACGAAGCCCACCGCTTCGCCATCACCACCCACCGCAACGCCCGCTCGCGAAAAATCACCCTGAGCGAGCTGGACGACATCACCGGCATCGGCACCGTCCGCAAGCGTGCCCTGCTGATGCACTTCGGCTCGGCCCGCGGCGTCAAAACCGCCGGCCTGAAAGACCTCGAAACCGTCCCCGGCATCAACCGCGCCACCGCCCGCCAGGTCTATGCGCATTTCCATCCCGGCGTGCGGCTGGAAGGCTGAAGCAAGGAAGCACTTCTTTTTTTGAAGAAAAAGCAGCAAAAAGACTTCTATTAATCTGGGCCATTGGTGTTACAAACTCGCGGCTCCAGACTCATAAAAGTTTTTTGCGCCGCTTTTTTCAAAAAAGCGGCTGCTTCCCTGGAGCCGGACCGTCAGGTATCCAGATTCGCCACCTTCAACGCATTCTGCACGATAAAATCGCGCCGCGGCTCCACCACGTCGCCCATCAGTGTGGAAAAAATCTGGTCGGTATCCTCGGCATCGCCGATTTTTACCTGCAACAGCCGCCTTGCCTCAGGGTCCAGAGTGGTCTTCCACAGTTGTTCGGCATTCATCTCGCCCAGCCCTTTGAAGCGCTGGATCGCCAGGCCCTTGCGGCCATAGCTCAGCATGATGTCCAGCAGTTGCGCCGGGCCGTGCAGCGGGCGCGGGTGGCCGTCCAGCATCAGTGTCGCATCGTTGCCGAACATCGCGGCCAGGCGCGGCGCGCGTTCGGCAAGATAGCGCGCCTCGGTGGTCCGCAGCACCGCGGCATCCACCGTGTAACGCTCGGCCACGCCGCGCACCATGCGCCCCAGGCTCACCCCGCCGGCATCCGCCGCCACCACCCAGCCGCGTTCGGCCGGCAGCGCCAGGCGGTCCAGCCGCGCGCTCAACGCCTGGGCGTGCAGCGGGTCGGTCAGCGCTTCGGGCGAAAGGATCCCGGCAATCGCCATCTGCTCCAGATACGGGACCGGCAACAGCCGCGACAGCGCCTGCAGCCGCGACACCGCCTCGCCCAGCCACCCCATCTCGGCGCGCAGCTCATCGCCGGCATAAACCGTGCCGTCCGCGGCCTGTAGCGAGGCTTCGCCCAGCGCGCGCTCCAGCAGAAACATCTCGAGTGCGGCATCATCCTTCAGATACGTCTCGTCATTGCCGCGCTTGGCGCGGTACAATGGCGGCTGCGCGATGTACAGGAACCCCTGGTCGATCAGCTGCGGCATCTGCCGGTAGAAAAACGTCAGCAGCAGCGTGCGGATATGCGAACCGTCGACATCCGCGTCCGTCATGATGACGATGCGATGATAGCGCAGTTTCGACACATCGAAGCCGCCCTGCTCCGGCTCGCCGCGGCCGATCCCGGTGCCGAGGGCGGTAATCAGCGTACCGATCTCGGCACTGCCCAGCATTTTGTCGAAGCGCGCCCGTTCGACGTTCAAAATTTTGCCTTTTAGCGGCAAAATCGCCTGGTTCTTGCGGTTGCGCCCCTGCTTGGCGGTGCCGCCGGCGCTGTCGCCCTCGACCAGGAACAATTCGGATTTCGCCGGGTCGCGCTCCTGGCAGTCCGCCAGCTTGCCCGGCAGCGTGGAAATATCCAGCACACCCTTGCGCCGCGTCAGCTCGCGCGCCTTGCGCGCCGCCTCGCGCGCCGAAGCCGCATCCATCACCTTCTGCACGATACTCCGCGCCTCCTTGGGATGCGTCTCGAACCAGTGGCTCAGCGCATCCGCCACCCCGGCCTGCACCACCGGCTGCACCTCCGAGCTGATCAACTTGTCCTTGGTCTGCGAGGAAAATTTCGGGTCCGGCACCTTTACGGACAGCACCGCGGTCATGCCCTCCCGCATATCCTCGCCATTCAGCTCCAGATTGTCCTTCTTGCTCATCCCTTGTGCATATTTTGAAACCACGCGGGTCAGTGCCGCACGGAAACCGGCCAGATGCGTGCCGCCATCGCGCTGCGTGATGTTGTTGGTAAAACACAGCATCGTTTCATGATACGAATCATTCCACGACAGCGCGAATTCCACCCGCATCCCGCTCTCCGTGGTCAGGCCGATCAGGGTGATCGGCTGTGCCAGTATGGAGCTTTTGGCACGGTCCAGCCACAGCACGAATTCCGTCACCCCGCCGCGATAGCAGAACAACGCCTCCTGATGCGGCGCATGGCGCTCATCGCGCAGCAAGATGCTCAAGCCGGAATTCAGGAACGCCAGCTCGCGCAAGCGGCGCTCGAACACCGTGTAGTCGAATTCGGTATGCGTGAAGGTCTGCGCCGAAGGCTTGAATGTCACTTCAGTGCCGTTGGCATGTTCGGCCGGCCCCACCACACGCAACGGCGCCACCGCCTCGCCATGCTGAAACCGGATGAAATGCTCCACATTCTCACGCCAGATGCGCACTTCCATCCATTCCGAGAGCGCATTCACCACCGCCGCACCCACACCGTGCAGCCCGCCTGAAACCTTGTATGAGTTCTGGTTGAACTTGCCGCCGGCATGCAGCTTGGTCAGCACCACCTCGGCGGCGGAAATACCTTCCTCGATATGAATATCGGTCGGTATGCCGCGCCCGTTGTCGCGCACCGTCATGCTGCCGTCGCCGTTCAAAATCGCCTCAACCACCGTTGCATACCCCGCCTGCGCCTCATCCACCGCATTATCGATGATTTCGAAGCCCATATGGTGCAGCCCGGAGCCGTCATCGGTATCGCCGATATACATACCCGGCCGTTTGCGCACCGCATCCAGCCCTTTCAAAACACTGATCGATGCGGCGTCGTAGGACTCGTCTTTCGGCGCCTCGGGACGCGCCGTCGGCAAGGCGGATTCAGTCATAAAAACAATGGCTCCGGGAATGGCGAAACTAAAGGGTGTCATACACCAAAAACCGCGCCGGACCTAATCTTGCGAAGCCTTATCAATCAGCCCGGCCGAACACCTGATGACCGTGGTTTAATTTTATGGCCAGCGCAGAAATCTTGCCGGCACGCAGGGGTTACCACATCTCATCATCAAGCAACATTCAAAGGAGACCGCTCATGCGCACGCTTCTCATGACCTCAGCCGCCATCATCATCGGTACCGGCGCGGCCCTCGCCCAATCGGCGGGTTCCAGCTCAGCCGGCGGCACGTCCACCGGCTCAGCCGCCGGTTCCACCATGACCGCGCCGAACAACGCCGCCGGCAGCACCATCGCCAATCCGCCCACCGCTTCGGGCAGCGGCATGGCAAGCTCCGGCACCGGCGTGCTGGTGCCCCCCTCCACCAATGACAAGAACACTCTGGCTCCCGCCGCCACCAATGATAGCGGCATGACCAACCCCGGCACCTCTGGCAGTCCCTCGGGGCCCGCAGCCACCGCGAAACCTTCCATTTCCAAAACCACCTACCAACCCGGCCCGATGCATCGCATGCACCACGCTCTGCCGGCGGAGGCCAGCGCCGGCAAATACCTGCGCATCGCCCTGAAAGCCATCAAACATCATGATGCCGCCACCGCCGACGAGGCCCTGAGCCGCGCCGAAACCCGCCTGCTCACCCGCTCTGTCGACGCCGCCGTCGCCGCCGGGCCAGACACCTCTCCCGGCGTCCAGGCCGTATCGAACGCCCGCCAGGCCCTGAAATCCGGCGATTTCGCCACCGCCGCCCAGGATACACAGCAAGCCATGTCCAGCGCCGGTCAGGATAGTATGGACCAGGACAGCACGGGCATGAGTGGCAACATGGGTACCGGCATGGACACCCCCGCCGACCGCGCCAGCGGCAACGTCCCTGACACCACCAGCGATAGCGGTATGAAAAACCCCGGCAGCGGCACCAGCGTCCTCGCACCCGGCGGACCCATGGGGCAATAATAAGCAAGCCAGTATCAACAGCATAGGCGCTGCCGCTACAACGCCCACCCGGCATATTATCAAAAGTTTTTTGCTGCTTTTTTTCAAAAAAGTAGCGCTTCCTTTTCCTTACCTGAACCCCTGCAAAGCCCCCATACGGTTTTAGCTCTCGCTTTTGCGGTGCAATATGGTTATGCGGAGCGCGAAACTGTCAGGCTCTGTTGAATTATGTCCGTACCGAATATCCGCAATATCGCCATCATCGCGCATGTCGATCATGGCAAAACCACGCTGGTGGACCAGCTGCTGCGCCAATCCGGCGCCTTCGCCGCCCATCAGGCGCTGACCGAGCGCGCGCTAGACCGCAATGACCTCGAAAAAGAGCGCGGCATCACCATCCTGGCGAAAGTGGCCTCGGTGGTATGGAAAGATACCCGTATCAACATCGTCGACACCCCTGGCCACGCCGATTTCGGCGGCGAGGTCGAGCGCATCCTCAACATGGTGGATGGCGCGGTGATTTTGGTGGACGCCGCCGAAGGCGTGCTGCCGCAGACCAAATTCGTGCTCGGCAAGGCCCTGGCACGCGGCCTGAAGCCGATGGTGGTGGTCAACAAGATAGACCGTCAGGACGCCCGCCCGGACGACGTGCATAATGAGATGTTCGACCTGTTCGCCGCACTGGACGCCAATGACGAGCAGTTGGACTTCCCCATGCTGTTCGCCTCCGGCCGCCAGGGCTGGGCGGTGAAAGACCTCACCGACGAACGTGAAAACCTCAACCCGCTATTCGACCTCATCCTCTCCCACGTCCCCGCCCCGGCGCTCGATGTCTCGGCCCCCTTCGGCATGGTCGCCTCCATCCTGGAATCGGACACCTTCCTCGGCCGCGTCCTCACCGGCCGCGTCGAGCAAGGCCGCGCCACCCTCAACATGCCGGTCAAGGTGTACCGCCTGGACGGCACCGTGGTGGAAACCGGCCGCCTGACCAAGCTGCTGTCCTTCCGCGGTCTTGAACGCGTTGCCGTGGACGAGGTCTCCGCCGGCGACATCATCGCCGTCGCCGGCCTCACGGACGCCACCGTGCCGGAAACCATCGGCTCGCCGGACCTCACCGGCCCGCTGCCCGCCACCCCCATCGACCCGCCGACCCTGGCCATGACCTTCCGCATCAACGACGGCCCGCTGGCCGGCCGCGAAGGCAAAAAAGTCACCTCCCGGCAGATCCGCGACCGGCTGATGACCGAAGCCGAAGGCAACGTCGCCATCCACGTCGCCATCTCCACCGAAACCGATGCCTTCGAAGTCTCAGGACGCGGCGAACTCCAGCTCGGCGTGCTGATCGAGCAGATGCGCCGCGAAGGCTTCGAGCTCACCATCGGCCGCCCCAAAGTCCTCACCCGCCTCAACGAAGACACCAAGGAGCGCGAGGAACCCTATGAAGAAGCCCTGATCGACGTCGATGAACCCTATGCCGGCGTGGTGGTGGACAAAATGTCCCGCCGCAAGGGCGAGCTTCTGGACATCCGCCCCTCCGGCGGCGGCAAACAACGCCTCACCTTCCGCATCCCCTCACGCGGCCTGATCGGCTATCACGGCGAATTCCTCACCGACACCCGCGGCACCGGCGTCATGAACCGCATCTTCGCCGGCTACGGCCCCTGGAAAGGCGCCATCGAAGGCCGCCGCAACGGCGCGCTCATCTCCTCCGCAGACGGCGAAGCCGTGCAATACGCTTTGTTCGCCTTGCAGGACCGCGGCGTGATGTTCGTCTCCCCCGGCGAGAAAGTCTATGTCGGCATGATCCTCGGCGAACACTCCCGCGAAAACGACCTCGACATCAACCCGATCAAAGAGAAAAAACTCACCAACATTCGCGCCGCCGGCAAGGACGAAGCCCTGCTGCTGGTCCCACCCCGCAAAATGTCGCTCGAACAGGCCATCGCCTATGTCGAAGACGACGAACTGGTGGAAGTCACCCCCAGCGCCGTCCGCATCCGCAAACGCTTCCTCGACCCCAATGCCCGCAAGCGTAACGACCGTAAATCGGATGATGCTGCTTAGGAAAGGCCAGGGGGCATTGCCCCCTGGACCCCAAGCAGGGAAATAATTTCCCTGCACCCTTATTATTTTGGGCCATGGACTCAAGGCATCGTTCTTAGTCAGACACTAGAGTTTTATGGCGTCGCTTCGCGCCGCGTTCAATCATGAAGCTTTCGCCGAAGTTATTGGGTTTAATTACGGCTTTGGGCTTCGCCTCCGGCCTGCCTTTGGCGCTCTCCGGCTTCACCTTGCGCATGTGGCTGTCCTCCGAGCATCTCGGCCTCGGCATCATCGGCCTCACCGCCAATATCGGCCTCAGCTATTCCTTGAAATTTCTCTGGGCGCCGGTGTTCGATGAGGTGTCGCCACCCTGGCCGCTGGCCCGGCTCGGCCGCCGCCGCGGCTGGCTGCTGTTCATCCAAGCCTGCCTCATCCTCGCCATCGCTGGCCTGGCTCTCTCGAACCCCGCCACCGGCATCCTGCCCACCCTCATCTTCGGCGCCATCCTCGCTTTCGTCTCCGCCAGCCAGGACATCCTCATCGACGCCTGGCGCATCGAAACCTTCACCCCCCGCCAGCAAGGTACGGCCCTCGCCGGCTATGTCTGGGGCTACCGTGCCGCTCTGCTCATCTCCGGCGCCGGCGTCATCGCGCTCTCCATCAAAACCGGCTGGCACCTCGCCATATTGCTGATGGCGGGCCTCGCCGTCATCGGCCCCCTCGCCACCTTGCTGGCACCCGAGCCTGCCCTCACCGCCCACCGCCAACCCACCGGCTTTGCCGCCCGCTTCGCCGATGCCGTCAAAGCCCCACTCGCCGAATTTCTCTCCCGCCCCGGCGCACCTCTCATCATCGCCTTCATCATCCTGTTCCGCCTCGGCGAGGCTTTGGCCGGCGTCATGCTCGCCCCGTATTACACCCATCTCGGCTTCAACCGCGCCGCCATCGCGCTCGCCAACGGCCCCATCTCGCTCGCCATGACATTACTCGGCGCTGCCCTCGGCGGCCTGCTGGTGGCCCGCATCGGCGTCGGCAAAGCCCTGCTCATCACTGCTTTCTTCCAAACCGCCGCACTTTTGATGTATCCGCTGCTCGGCCTGTTCCCCGGTCAGCCGCATATGCTGGTGCTCACCAGCGCCATCGAAGCCTACGCCGAAGGCTTCGCCGACGCCGCCTTCCTCACCTATCTCTCGGGCCTCTGCAATCGCGCCTACACCGCCACCCAGTACGCGCTGTTATCTTCGCTCGCCCCTCTCGCCCTGCGCACCATCGGCGGCCTCTCCGGCTTCATCGCCGCCGCCACCGGCTTCATCCCCTTCTTCATCCTCACCACTTTCGCAGCCTTACCCGCGATGGTGCTGATGCTCATCATCCTGCATCGCTACCCGCCAGAAAAGCGCTACTTTTTTGAAAAAAAGTAGCAAAAAACTTTTGATCCTGAAGATACGGGTCGTGAAGCTGAAAGCGCCCAGAACCCAGCATAAAATTATGCTGAGACATAGGCTAAACACGGACCACGCCCCCGTTCGAAATTAATAAAGTTTTTTGCTGCTTTTTGTTCACAAAAAGAAGTGCTTTCTTCCACCCTCTAAACCAGTGCGTCCTGCCGGCTCACCGCCCGCGCCGCCGCGGCGATCGTTTCGAAAGAGTGCAACCGGGCTTTGTGGTCATAGATATCCGATACCACCATCAGCTCGTCGGCTCCGGTCTCCGCCACCAGTGCGGCGATACCGTGCCGCACCGTGGCTTGTGAGCCGATGATGGAGCGCGCCAGCATGCGCTGCGCTTGCGCTTTCTCCAGCGGCGACCAATAGGTTTCGATATCCTCAATCGGCGGCTGGCTCAGCCCGCGCGCCCCGCGAAATATATTGGTGAACGACATCTGCTGCGTGGTCGCCAGCCGCCGGGCCTCGGCATCGGTTTCGGCGGCGATGATATTCACTCCCATCATCGCATGCGGCCGCGCCAGCTGTTCGGAGGGTTGAAATCGGTCTCGGTAGATTTCCAGAGCCGGCAGCAGCAGCTCTGGCGCGAAATGCGAGGCGAAGGCGTACGGCAACCCGAGTGCCGCCGCCAGCTGTGCCCCATAGGTGCTGGACCCCAGTATCCACAGCGGCACGTCAGTGCCGGCGGCCGGCACCGCCTGCACGCGCTGGCCCGGCTGCACGGCTCTGAAATACGCCTGCACCTCCTGCACATCCTGCGGAAACGTATCGGTCGCCGCCAGCGTCCGCCGCAGCGCCTGCACCGTCACCTGGTCGGTGCCCGGCGCCCGCCCCAGGCCAAGCTCGATCCGCCCCGGGAACAGCCGTTCCAGCGTGCCGAACTGCTCGGCGATCACGATCGGCGCATGGTTCGGCAGCATGATCCCGCCCGCCCCGATACGAATGGTTTTGCTGCCCGCCGCGATATGCCCCAGCACCACGGAGGTTGCCGCACTGGCAATCCCTGCCATGTTATGATGCTCGGCCACCCAGAACCGCCGGTACCCCCAGCCCTCGGCATGCGCCGCCAGATCGCGCGCATTATCCATGGCACCGCGCGCATCCACGTCCTGGGTGACGCGCACCAGATCGAGTATCGATAAATCAACCATCAGACATCCTGGCAATACAGAAGACAGATAACAAAAGACAGATATAGGCGGTTCCAGCCGCCTAAGCAGCCGCCGATTGCACGGCTGCCAGAACCACGGCGCCATATCTCTCGATCTTGGTAGTCCCCATCCCCGGAATGTCCGCCAGCTCGGCATTGTTGCGCGGCCTTGCATTGGCGATCGCCGCCAGTATCGCATCGTGAAAAATCACATAGGCCGGCACATTCTGCTCTTTCGCCAGCCGGCTGCGCTCGGCCCGCAGCGCCTCGAACAGCGCTGCCGACTCCGGCGCCACCGCCACGCGTTCAGCCTTTTTCTTCATTACGCTGCTGGAGGCCGTCGTCGAGCGATCCCGCCGCAAATGCACCACCTCCGTCCCGCGCAGAATGGCGGCTGCCGATTTCGTCATCCGCAACGCCCCAAACGCTTCATGGTCCGGCTCGATCGCCCCGCGTACGATCAACTGCCGGAATACCGAGCCCCAACCTTTGCGGTCCAGCTCGGTGCCCACGCCAAAGGTCGGCAGATTTTCATGCCCGAACTTCATTACCTTCTCGGTCTTCACACCCAGCAATATATCGCTGAGATGCCCGGCCCCGAAGCGCTGCCCGGTTCGCAACATGGCGGACATTGCCTTGCGGCACGCCGTTGTCGCATCCCAGGTCTCGGCCGGCGACAGGCAGGTATCGCAATTGCCGCAGGCGTGGCCCATCGCCTCGCCGAAATGCGCGAGGATCGCCTGGCGCCGGCAGGCTGAGGTTTCACAAACCCCCAGCAGCGCATCCAGCTTGCCGCGTTCGATCTGCTTGACCTCCGGCGGCGAGGCATTCTGCTCGATCATCTGCCGCCGCAGCACCAAATCCTGCATGCCGTACAGCAGCAGCGTCTCCGCCGGCAGCCCATCCCGCCCGGCCCGCCCGGTCTCCTGATAGAACGCCTCCAAACTCCCCGGCAGATCCAGATGCACCACGAACCGCACATCCGGCTTGTCGATCCCCATGCCGAACGCCACCGTCGCCACCAGCACCAGCCCGTCCTCGGCGAGAAACGCATCCTGATGTCGCGAGCGTGTCTCGGGGTCCAGCCGCGCATGATACGGCAGCGCCTTGATCCCCTGGCCCTGCAACGCCGCCGCCGTCGCCTCCACCGTGGCCCGGCTCAGGCAATACACGATCCCGCTCTCGCCTTGATGCGCCTTTAAAAACGTCAGCAGCTGGCTCAGCGGCCCGGATTTCGGCACCACCGCATAGCGGATGTTCGGCCGGTCGAAACTCGCCAGAAACAACCTCGCATCATCCAACCGCAGCCGCCGCCGTATGTCCTCGCGCGACTGCATATCCGCGGTCGCCGTCAGCGCGATTCTGGGGACCCCGGGAAACCGCGCGCCCAACTCCGCCAGTTGCATATATTCCGGTCGGAAATCATGCCCCCACTGGCTGACGCAATGCGCCTCGTCGATGGCGATCAGCGAAATCTGCACGTCATCCAGCATCGCCAGAAAATCCGGCATCATCAGCCGCTCCGGCGCCGCATACAGCAAATCCAGCCGCCCGGCCCGCAAATCCGCCCGCGTTCCGGCCCGTTCGGCATCCGTCAGGCTGGAATTCAGCGCCGCTGCCCGCACCCCCAGCTGGCGCATCGCCGCCACCTGGTTGCGCATCAGCGCAATCAACGGCGACACCACGATCCCCACCCCCGGCCGGCACAGTGCCGGCAGCTGATAACACAACGACTTGCCACCGCCGGTCGGCATCAGGACAATCGCATCCCCGCCAGCCATCACATGGCCAACCACCGCCGCCTGCTCACCCCTGAACCCGCGCAACCCGAATACCGACCGCAGCACCGTATCCGGTTCTTCAGGCCGCGCCGTCTCCACCCTCGCCCGCGCTAATTCCATCAACCACAGCTAACTGATCACGCCGCGCCGGTGCAAATTAAGTGCGGAAAGGAAGCGCTGTTTTGTTCACAACAAGCCGTTCTTGCTTCATCACTGACCTGCAACCTCAAGGAGCATCCCGCTTATGAAGAGACGGTCCCTCATCAATGCCGCACCTCTGTTGATGTTGGGTGCCGCCTTGCCGGCTTGTGCTGCGGATGATGGCATTGCTGCCGAATGGGCGGTGTTTCGCAGCCGGTTCCTGCAACCTGACGGCCGCATAGTCGATACCGGCAATGGCGGCATTTCGCACAGCGAAGGCCAGGGCTGGGGCCTGCTGTTTGCCGAGAGCGCCGGCGACAAGACCAGTTTCGATCTGATCTTCGCCTGGACCTCGACCCATCTGGCCCGCCCCGGTGATGCGCTGCATATCTGGCGTTACGATCCAGCCGCCGCCAACCCGGTTTCGGACCCTAACAACGCCACCGATGGCGATATATTCATTGCCTGGGCGTTGGCCCGTGGCGCCGTGCGCTGGGCTGAACCGAACCTCGCCATCGCTGCCGCCGCCATCGCTACCGATATTCTGGCCAAGGTCTGCATCATGCAATCCGGCCGCAGCCTGCTGCTGCCCAGCGCCAATGGCTTCGTGACGCCGCACGCCATTACGTTGAACCTGTCCTATTACGTCATGCCGGCCTTCGCCTCCCTGGCCGCCCTGGTACCTTCGCCGTTATGGACGCAGCTGGTCACCGATGGTCTTTACGTGATGAACAAAGGGGTTTTCGGCCAATGGTCGCTGCCGCCGGATTGGTTGAATGTCAGCCGCCCGGAACTCACCCTGAGCCCGGCCCCGGCCTGGCCCCCGCGCTTCAGCTACGATGCCATCCGCATCCCTTTGTGGCTGACCTGGGCCGGGATGATGCCGGGTGCCCTGAGTGCCGCCTTTACCGCCTATTTTCAGTCATCCGCCTTGCCGTACCGTCCGGCCTGGGTCGATCTCACAACCGGCGCCTATGCGAATTACCCAGCACCTTCCGGCATGCTGGCGGTAGCGGATCTGACCCTTGGGCAAGTTCCGGTAACCGCCCTGCCAACCGCGGCGCAGGCCGCCCTGCCAACAGTATCGCAAGCGGCGGATTATTATTCCGCGGCACTCACCCTGCTGGCCCGCATCGCTCGTGCGGAAATGATGTGATGAAAACAACATGTTTCACGAAAATCTTCGTGATTACTTAAAATCCACCTTGCAGTAATTCTTTACCCTGACCTAAGATTGTAGAGTTAACTTAAGGTAGGCGAGCATGAAAGATATCGCGACGGGCCGGGAAAGCGACGTGGTTCAAGCCTATTCCGCCTTCGGACTGGATACCATCACCTACCGCGCCTTTCCGGGTACCGGCCCCAGCTTTGCCGAACCACAAGTCAAGGTAGCGCCGGTGCCTGCGTTCCGCCCCGTGGCTCCTGAACCCCCTGCCGCTGTAGCGGTTCCTGTAGCCGCCACCACCGCGCTACCTGAGCCGCGTCTACAAATCACCCCCTCCGCATCACCGCTGCCGTTGCCATTGCCGGTGCCGCCATCGCTGCCGCCTGCCAACGAATTTGCCTTGCTCACGCAAGCCGTCCCCGCACCGGCAGCAGCACCGGCAGCCCCGCCGGCCGCGTTCTCGCAGGCCCGCGCCAGCCTGCGCCCACCCGCGCCGGAAGCCGCGCCCGTTGCTTCCGGCGTCGATCCCACCGTCTTCGGCACTGCTTTCGCCGCCGCTTTCAACGCCACCTTCGGGACTGCCGCGGCGGCGCCGCGCCGCGGCATTTGAGTCCGGCCACCGCGGCGCAGCACAAGCCGTGCCGCTGATCTTTATCGGCTCGCCGAAAGGCGGCGTCGGCAAAACCACTATCGCCGCCAACCTGGCCGCCACCCTGGCGCAGCTGGGCTTTCCGGTGATCGCGCTCGACCTCGATCCACAGAACACGCTGCGCCTGCATTTTGGCGTGGCTTTGCAGGATGGCGCCGGCTTCGCCCCGGCCCTCACCCAGCCCGCCGCCTGGCGCCCCATCACCGGCTTCATCCGCCAGACCCCCTGGGGCATAGACCTGCTGCCTTACGGACAGACCGACGCCGCCGGCGCTCTCGCGATCTCCGAAACCCTGACCCAGCGACCGGACCACCTGACCATGATCCTGCAGCAATTACTGGCTAACCCGCGTCTGATGCTGCTGATCGACAGCCCGCCCGGGCCTTCGGCAGCACTCGCCGCGGTGCTGCCGTTTATCGACATGCTGGTTTGCGTGCTGCTGGCCGATGCCGTCTCGGTGGCGCTGATCCCCAGCATCGAATCCGGCCGCGCCTTCGGCCCCGGCACCCAGGCCGGCGCCAATGGCGGCCGCCTGCGCTACATTCTAAATCAGTACGATCCCGCCTCCCGCCTCAGCCGCGCCACCCAGCAGGCCGTGCGCCCGCATCTCGGCCACCGCCTGCTGGGGGAGGTGCATCGTGACGAAATGGTCGCCGAGGCCGCCGCCAGCCAAACCCCGCTGGCCTATTTCGCCCCCGGCTGCACCGCCGACCGCGACCTCAAACATATCGCCCAGGAGATTGTCGATAGTTTCGATTTCGCACCGCACTGGGCCGCACCGCAACGCGAGACCGGCCGATGAAGCCAGCGATCAAACCAGCGCTGAAAGCCAGCCGTGAAACCCGCCGCGGCACGCGGCGCCACGGCTTCATCAGCCGCCTCGCCTTCTGGCTCGGCCGGCCGGCGCGCCAGCGCGGCGTCGGCATCCTGCTCGGCGTAATCGGCCTGTTCACACTGTGGTCGATCGGCATGACGCAGCTGACCTCGGACCAGCAACTCGTCTTCGGGCTGCTGTGTTTCGCCATTTTCTATATAGCCAACAAATCGCCGAGCCAGGGCGTTTCGCTGTTCCTGGTGGTGCTGTCGTTTACCGTATCATTCCGCTACATCGTGTGGCGCGCCACCACCACGCTGAATTACGACTCCCTGCCCGCCGCCCTGCTCGGCACCGGCCTGGTGCTGGCGGAAACCTACGCCGTCATCGTCATGGCGCTCGGCTATTTGCAAACCACCTGGCAGCTGGACCGCAAACCGGTGCCGCTGCCGCCCGCCACTGCCAGCTGGCCGAGCGTGGACGTGTATGTCCCGACCTATAACGAGGATCTCGAAATCGTCCGCGCCACCGTGCTCGCCGCCATGTCCATCGACTATCCGGCTGACAAGCTGCGCGTCTATATATTGGACGACGGCAAGCGTACCCAGTTCCGCGACTTCGCCGAGGCCTGCGGCTGCGGCTACATCGCCCGCGTCGACAACGCCCACGCCAAAGCCGGCAACCTCAACCACGCGCTGCGCCACACCGACGGCGAATACATCACCATCTTCGACTGCGACCACATCCCGACCCGTGCCTTCCTGCAAATGTCGCTGGGCTGGATGGTCCGCGACAAACAGATGGCGCTGGTACAAACGCCGCATCATTTCTACACGCCGGACCCGTTCGAGCGGAACCTCGCCACCGGCACCCGCGTGCCGAACGAGGGTAATATGTTCTACGGCCTGGCGCAGCCCGGCAATGATCTCTGGAACGCCGCGTTCTTCTGCGGCTCCTGCGCCATCCTGCGGCGTTCGGCGGTCGAGGGTATCGGCGGGTTCGCGGTGGAAACCGTTACCGAGGATGCCCATACCGCGCTGCGCCTGCATCGCGCCGGCTGGAACAGCGCCTATTTGCGCGTGCCGCTGGCCGCCGGCCTCGCTACCGAGCGGCTGTCCGCGCATATCGTGCAGCGGGCCCGCTGGGCGCGCGGCATGATCCAGATTTTCCGGGTCGACAACCCGCTGTTCGGCCCCGGGCTGAAGCTCGGCCAGCGGCTTTGCTACCTGACCGCCATGCTGCATTTTCTGTTCCCGCTGCCGCGCATCGTATTTCTCACCTCGCCGCTGGCCTTCCTGCTGCTCGGCCAGAACATCATCGCCGCCTCGCCGCTCGCCATCCTCGCTTATGCCGGGCCGCATCTGGTGCATACCGTCGCCACCAATTCCCGGCTGCAGCGCAACTGGCGGCATTCCTTCTGGAGCGAGGTTTACGAGACCGTGCTGGCCGCCACGCTGATCCGCCCGACCACCGCGGCCCTGCTCAACCCGAGCCGGGGCAAGTTCAACGTCACCGCCAAAGGCACCACCATCGCCAAAACCTATTTCGACTATTCTGCCGTGCGCGCCAATCTCATCCTGGCCGGCCTGCTCGGCCTTGGCCTGCTGCGCGGCCTGTATGGTCTCATCACCACCCCCACCAGCGCATTGTCCTTCCAGGCCTATTTGCTGAACAGCATCTGGGTGATCTTCAGCCTGACCACCGTGCTGGCCGCCGTCGCGGTCGGCAAGGAGCGCGAGCAGCCGCGCCGCAAGCCGCGCTTCCCGGCCACCCTGCCGGCTTTCCTCGAGCTCAAAAACGGCACCACGGTGGTCGGCATCACCGAGGATATTTCGCGCGGCGGCGTCAGCATGGTCATCGACCCGGCCCCCGGCATCGTGCCGCGCAGCGACATCCGCATTACTTTGCCGGTCGGCGGCGCCCGCACCTCGATCACCGCGCGTATCCTCTGGGTCCGTCCGCAGGACGATAAACTGCTATGCGGCATCGGTTTCAAACCCGCCGATCTGAATGAGGAAACCGCTACCCTGCGCGCTGCTTTTGGCCGGGCCGATGCCTGGCTGGACTGGAATCATCACCCCATCGACCGCCCGTTTTCCAGCCTGCGCGATCTGCTCGTCAACGTCTTCGGCGTGTTCCATACCCCCAAACCGCTGCCCCCCGCCGCCGTGGTCGGCGAGGAAGACACCGCCTATGTTGCCGAGGATGGCGTGCTGCCGGATGCCAGCCCGGTGCGGCAGGCCACCGTCCTGCGCCCGCGCAGCGTTATCGCCGCCGCTCTGCTGGTCTGCCTGCTGCTGCCGGCTCTGCCATCCCGCGCCGCCGCCCAGCCCGCCACCACAACCAGCCCGGTAGCCAGCCCGGGGGCCAGCGCCACCACCATGAATCCGGCGCCGCTCGCCAACCCGCCCTTGCCGCTGCTGCCGCCGATCACCGTGCCGTCCGCTACCCCGCCAACTGCCACCCCGCCAGCCGCCACCCCAATGCCAGCCGCCGCCGTACCCGCAGCCTCCACCACGCCCGGCGGCAGCACCCGCACCCTGGTCCTCACTTTGCACCAGCTTGGCGCCGGCGGCCCGCTCACGGTGCGCGGCGTCAGCACCATCCAGGGCCTGCTGTTCGGCATCCGCGCCGACGAAGTCGTCACCGGCGCCCTGCTGACCTTGAGCGGGGCCACCTCACCGGCATTGATCCCGGCACTCAGCAACATCACCGTTACCCTCAACGAACAATATGTCGGCACCATCCCGGCCAACCCCAGCCAGCCGCAATTCGGCCCGCTGACGATGAACATCAACCCGGCCTTCTTCCTGCCCGGCAACCGCCTGAACTTCCGCTTTGCCGGCGCCTATACCGAAGGCTGCAACGATCCTTTGAGCAACCTGCTGTGGGCCACCATCTCGGACACGTCGACTCTGACGTTGATCCTCACCAAACTGCCGCCGCAGCTTGATTTGTCACGCCTGCCGCTGCCGTTCTTCGACGCCGATGAACGCCTGCCGTTGAAACTGCCCTTCGTTCTGCCACCCCAGGCCAGCGACAGCGAATTGAAAGCCGCCGGCATCGCCGCCTCCTGGTTCGGACAGTTATCGGATTTCCGCGGTGCCGCGTTCACCGTCGGTAACGATGCGCCCGCCACCGGCAACGCCATCGTCATCGCCACCGGCACCGATGCCGCCGCGGATCTGGCGCTGCCGCAATTCCAGGGCCCGACGCTGGCGGAAATTGCCAACCCCAACGATCCGGGTTCGAGCCTGCTGATCATCGGCGGCCGCACCGGCGATGAGGTGGTGCAGGCCGCACAGGCGCTGGTCCTCGGCAGCCGCCTCGCCGCCGGTTCCACCGCCGTCATCAATCCGCCGCTGCTCACCCCGCGCCAGGCTTACGACGCCCCGAACTGGATCCCCACCACCCGCAAGGTCCAGCTCGGCGAGCTGGTGGCAGCGCAAACCCTGAACGGTTCCGGCTATTCGGACGTCATCAACGTGCCGTTTCAGGCCGCACCGGATCTATATAACTGGCGCGATCAGCCGTTTCCCCTGAACCTCACCTTCCGCGCGCCGCCAGGGCCGGTACTCGATGTCGCCACCTCGCATCTCGACGTCGCCATCAACGGCACCTATCTCGCCAGCAGCTCGCTGGCGCCCAAGCCGTCGCTGCTGGACTGGCTGGCCCGTCAGCTCAATCTCTCCAGCCTCGGCAACAACCAGCATCGTTTCATCGTCGACATCCCGCCTTACGATGTGTTCGGCCGCAACCAGCTGCAAATGACCTTCGACACCAGGCCGCTCAGCCGCGGCGCCTGCAAAGCGATACCGGACGACATCCATTACGCCATCGACCCCACCTCGACGATCGATCTGTCCAGCGCCTATCACTTCTCACCGCAGCCGCGCCTCGGGTTCTTCAAGAATTCCGGTTTCCCCTTCACCATCTTCGCCGATCTGTCCAACACCGCCATCGTGCTGCCGGCGCAGCCGGATAACGTCGAGCTCGGCGCCTATCTCACGTTGGTCGGCCGCTTCGGCTGGATGACCGGCACTCCCGCCGTCAACTTCACACTGGTCCGCCCCAGCGAACTCGACGGCGTCGCCGGCGACCATCTGCTGGTACTCGCCACCATGGCGCAGGCCGGCGATGATTCGGCCCTGCTCACCACCACCCCGGTACAGATCAACGCCAGCGGCCTCACCGTCCCGCTGCCCGGCGTGCTCGATCAAATCGGCCAGGTGTTCGGCGACCCGGTCGCCAGCAACCGCCGCGCCGTCACCACCCAGCTGCAAACCCCGCTGGGCGGCGATGACGCGCTGCTGATGGGCGCGCAATCGCCGCTGCAATCCCATAAGGCGGAAATCGTCCTGCTCGCCGGTTCCAGCCAGGGCCTCGGCAACATGGTGCGGGCCTTGGACGACCCGGCCTTGCAACCCTTGATCCAGGGCGACCTGACGCTGCTGACCGGCGGCGCCGTCACCTCCTACCGGATCGGCCCGACCTACTGGATCGGCTGGATACCGCCCTGGCTATGGCCGACCTGGCTGCTGCGCGGCCGTCCAGACCTGATGCTGGTATTGCTGGTCGGCGCCTGCCTGCTCACCGCCATCGGCGTGTACTGGCCGCTGCGCCGCCGCGCCGCCCGCCGTCTGTCGGCGCGGGACCGCAAATGATGCGCCGCTCCACCTTGCTCTGCACCGCTATACTGCTGGCGCTGCCGGCCGGCCAGGCTGCGGCGCAAACCGATAACGCGCCAGCCGGCGGCCTGACCAGCGCCATCACCGCCTTGATGTCTCAGGCGAGCTACTGGCAGGCGCAAAATCAGCCCACCCAGGCCCTGGACGCTCTGAACCGTCTCCTGCAACTCGACCCCGGCAATGCCGACGCCTTGTCGCTGCGCGTCAAAATAGAACTCGCGCAGGGCGACACGGTCACCGCCGCCCAGGATCTCGCCACGCTGAAGCAGGTGCAGCCCGCCAGCAGCGCCTTGCCGGACTTGCTGCAAATGCAGACCGAAGCCGCCAACCCGATCGACACCGGCGCCCTTTCCGACGCAAGGGACGCCGCCGCCGCCGGCCATTACGCCGATGCCGTCAGCCTGTACCAGCAAAGCTTCCACGGCAGCACGCCGCCGGCCGGTCTCGCCACCGAATATTACCAGACCCTGGCCGGCACCCCGAACGGCTGGAACCAGGCGGTTTCGGCTCTGGCCAGCCAGGTCGCCGACAACCCCAACGATTTGCACGCCCAGCTGGCCTATGCCGAGGTGCAGACCTACCAGCCGGCCGGCCGCAGCGCCGGCATCGCCCGTCTGCAAAGCCTCACCGCCTATCCCGCCGTCGCCAATAATGCCGCCACCGCCTGGAAACAGGCCCTGGCCTTCCTGCCCGAGGATGCCAGCGCGGTGCCGGCCTACCAGGCCTATCTCGCCAAATACCCGGACGATCCCACCGTCACCGGCCTGCTCGCCGCCGCCAGTGCCCCGCACCCGGTCAGCGCCGCCGCCGCCCAGGGCGACAACCGCGCCGCCGGGTTCGATGCCCTGAACGCCGGCCAGCTGACCCAGGCCGCCACCCTGTTCCAGGCCGCTCTGGCCACCACCCCCAACGACGCCGACGCCCTCGGCGGCCTCGGCCTGGTACGGCTACGCCAAGGCCAGACCGCCACCGCCCGCAGCCTGCTGCAGCAGGCGATCGCCGCCAACCCCGCCGAACAGGCAAAATGGCAGCCCGCCCTCGCCGGCGCCGACCGCGGTGCCGCCTATCAAACCGCCTCGGCCGCCATCGCCCAGGGCAATCTCGGCAAGGCCGCCGCCCAGCTCAACGGCATCATCTCCGGCGGCGGCGATACCGCCGGTGCCGAAGCCATGCTGGCCGATATCCGCACCCGCCAGGGCCGCCTGGATGACGCCGCCACCGCCTGGCGCGCCGTGCTGGCGCAGGACCCCAATAACGGCCCGGCGCTGGTCGGCCTCGGCACCATCCTGTCCCAACAGGGCGATCAGCAGGGCGCGCAAACCCTGTTCCAGCAGGCCGAAAGCACCGGCCAGGGCGCCCTGGTCGCCGGCGCCCAGGCCGAATTGCTGCGCAGTCAGGCGGCGGCCGCCACTGATCCCACCGTCGCCATCGCGCTGTACCGCGCCGCCGTCGCCGCCGCGCCCTCCGACCCCTGGGCCCGGCTGGATCTCGCCCGCGCCCTGCGCACTGCCGGCCAGGACCCCGAAGCGGTCCAGCAGATGGCCGCCCTCACCGCCGGCCCCACCCCGACGGATGCCGATCTGCAGGCCGCTGCCTTGTTCGCCGCCGAGGATGGCCGCCAGGCCGATGCCGCCGCCCTGGTGGCCCGGCTGCCGCCAGCCGGCCTGACCCCGGACATGCTGGCGATCCAGGCCAACGGCCAGCTCGCCCAGCAGATCGCCAACGCGCAGGCGCAAAGTGCGGGCAACCCGGCGCTCACCCGCCAGCTGCTGGTCACCATGGCCGCCGCACCTGATCCCACCGGCGCCCGCGGTGCGGCGATCGCCACTGCTTTGGCCAAAGCCCAGGACGGCCAGGGCGCGCAGCTCGCCATCGAAGCCGCGGTCGCTGCCAATCCCGGGGCCGGCCCCGGTGCCCGGCTGACCTATGCCGGCGCCCTGCTGTCGAACGGCCAGGACATGGCGGCCGGCCAGCTGGTGCAAAGCCTGCAAGCCAGCGGCGGCCTGACCGCGGACCAGCAGGCCACCCTGCAATCCCTGCGCGACGGCCTGGCGATCCGCGCCTCGGACCGTCTGGCAGCCCAGGGCCAGCTCGCCCAGGCTTATGACCAGCTCTCCCCCGGTCTCGCCGCCGCCCCGCAGGACCCGGCACTGAACACCGCTCTGGCCCGGCTGTACCAGGCCAATCATCAGCCGCAACAAGCCCTGGCGATCAACCAGGCGCTGCTGCAAGCCGATCCGAACAATCTGGATGCCCGCGCCGGCGCGCTCGACGCCGCAATCGCCGCCACCGACTGGAAGACCGCCAATGCGCTGGTCCAGGCCGGCCAGACCGCGCAGCCCAATGAACCGCGCATCTGGATGATGAGCGCCGAGCTGGACCGCGCCCAGGGCCATAACGACGCCGCTCTGGCCGACCTCAGAACCGCGCAGACCCTGCGCCAGCAGCAGTTGATCGCGCAATCCGGCGGCGGCGCCGCAGTCGCTCTGGCCACCGCCGCCCCGGTCGCCGTCAACCCGTTCGACAACGGCACCAGCCAGGCGGTGCAGGCCGACGCCCCCGCCTCGATCCTCGGCACCGCCGGTGGTTACACCGCCACCCCGCTGCAGACCGACCCGATGACCCTGCAGATCGCCCAGCAGATCGACACGCTGCAACAATCCCAATCGCCCTCGGTGCAGGCCGGCATCAGCATCGAAAGCCGCTCCGGCAGCACCGGCCTCGACCAGTTGCAAACCCTCGGCGCCCCGATCACCGGCACCTATGCCCCGTTCGGCACCGGCGCGCTGGCGCTCACCGCCACCCCCACATTCCTGTCGGCCGGCCAGGTCTCCGGCGATGCCTCCAGCCAGTCCCGCTTCGGCACCGATGCCCTCGGCACCACCACCCAGCCGGGCAGCCAGAGCGCCGTCGGTATCGGCCTGAAGGCGGCCTACGAGCTGCCCTGGCTGAAAACCAGCTTCGGCAGCACGCCGATCGGCTTTCGCACGCAAAACCTGATCGGCTCGGTCGAACTGGACCCGCAGCTGACCAGCCTGTTGCGGCTGTCGGTCTCCGCCGAACGCCAGCCGGTCACCGACAGCCTACTGTCCTACGCCTCGGTCGACGACCCGCGCACCGGCGTGAAATGGGGCGGCGTCCTGCGGGACCGCGCCGCCGCCCAGCTCAGCCTGTCGATGGGCTCCGGCTACATCTATGCCGGCGGCGGCGCCGACCAGCTCACCGGCAAGAACGTGGTTAAAAATACCGAATTCGAATTCGGCGCCGGCGGCGCTTATCCGGTGATGAAAACCGCGGACGCCGAGACCGATGTCGGCGTCAACCTCACCTATTTCGCCTATAACAAAAACCTGCGCTATTTCACCTTCGGCCAGGGCGGCTACTTCAGCCCGCAATCCTATTTTGCCGCCACCATCCCCATCGATTACAAGGAAACCGACGGCAACCTCACCTGGGCAGCCGGCGCCACCGTCGGTCTGCAAAGCTATAACGAAGACAGCTCACCGTATTTTCCCGGCAATTCCAATTTGCAATCCAAGCTCGTAGTCGCCGCTGCCGGCTCAACCACCTTGCAATCGGTCTACCCCGCTTCGACGAATTCCGGCGTGGTCGGCGGCGGTCACGGCAATTTCGAGTATCGCCTCAGCAAAACCTTCCTGGTAGGCGGCTCCCTGGTCTACAACCGCACCGCCAACTGGAACGACACCCAGGCGCTGATCTATACCCGCTATCTGTTGGGGAACTGAACAAGTATTTCTCAACCATAAGCTCTAATGATTTTGACTCGGTGTTGCAAACAAATCACTTGATATCATGTGTTGTATCGACCGCAGACACGCATAGCGAATCACTCGATAAAGCCTGCATATTTCAGGTAGTATATCTCTAATAGAGCACATCTGAAGATTGGCAAAATATAAAAAAACAAAAATATTTTACGATTTAACTTTTCTTTAACTTACAAATTTAACGCTTAAACCCGTCATGAATCCGCCTGTTGCATTGCAGATTCAGCAAAAAGCCGGTTTATGTGTATCACGATGTAAAGCGTAAATTGTGTAAATTTTTCTATTATAAGATATACGTTCATAGAAATGATCGATAAAAAAGATTATCGCGGCGATACGAATTTCTACTGATGAACTACAAGGTAATATGATGCATTATTCGAACCTCGATTTGGCGCCATCGACGATGCTCTTCAGTACCGAGACGCAGGACTCTCCGCGCACCAGCATGTCGATCCGCCTGCCGCGCTGGACCCAGCCTGTCCTCACTTACATCACCGCCAAGCCGGCACAAGGCGAGGCTGCCGCTGCGAAATCGCCCCTCAGTTTTGTCCATCAGGCGCTGGCACTTTGCCTGGGTGGCAGTGCCGCCGCTGCCGTGGCGTTGCATCTGCCCGGTGCCCATCCGTTGATTTTCTGGCCTTTGCTGATGGCCGGCCTCACCGCAACCACTTCAGGCCTCGGCCTGTTCCAGGTCGTCATCTTCCACCACTGCGCCCATGGCACGGTGTTTCGCAGCCCGAAAGCCAACCGCACCGCCGGCCGGCTGGTATCGGCCTTGCTGCTGTTCAAACATTTCGAGCATTACAAACGCGAACATATGCAGCACCACAGCGCCAACACCCTGTTCACGGATGATGACGAATTCAGCGGCTTCGTGGTCGGCATCTGCGCGTTGCAGAGTGGTGAGAGCAAAAACCGGCTGTGGCGCCATCTGCTGCTCAGCCTGGTCTCCCCGCAATTCCACGGCCGCTTCATGTACAAGCGCCTCAAGGGCAGCCTGGCATCGCATGATTCCTGGCACAACATCGTCGGCATCTCGTTCTGGATCAGCCTGCTTACCCTCAGCCTGCTGACCCACAGCCTGTCCACCTTGCTGATCGCCTGGGTTTTGCCGGTCACCGTTCTGCTGCAAATCGCCACCGTATTCCGTATCCTGTGCGAACACCGCCTGCCGCCGGTCGAAGTCATCGAGCGGCGTGACCAGGCCTTCGTATGCCAGGCCACGGCCGGGGTATTCCCGGGCCGCGATCTGCCGTCACCTCACCTTAACACCGCGCGCCGGTACGCCGCCTGGACCCGCTGGTGGGCCGATATGCTGACCTTGCAGTTATTCGTGCGGGTGTTTGTCCTGGTGGGCGATGCTCCCTGCCATGATTTCCATCACCGGCGCCCGGCCAGCAAACGCTGGACCGATTATACCCATGCGCGCCAGGAAGACCTCGATGCCGGCTGCCCCGGCTTTCCCTTGAATTATGTCGATAGCTGGGGCCTGTTCAGCGCCATCGATCAAAATTTCGCCGCCATGGCCCGCACCCCCGCCGGGCTGCTGGGCGCTGCGAAACCTGCCGCCAAAGCTCCGGCAGCGCGGCCGCAACCGTCGGCTAAGTCTCCTTTGCTCCAGTCTTCGTTGTCTCAATCTCAGTTTCCGATGTCTCGGTCACATGGCGAACATTTGCCGGCGGTAGCGTAATCGTCACGACGGTGCCTAAGCCGTCCCCGCTGTTTATTTCCAGCCGGCCCTGATGCGCCTCTACCAGTTGCTTGGAAATCGGCAGCCCCAATCCGGTCCCGGCTGAGCGCCAGCTCAGGGCGTTCTCCAGCTGCACGAACGGTTCGAAGGCGCGCGGTATCTCGGCCGGATCGATCCCGACTCCGGTATCGCTGATGATGATCTGCCCGCCCTGCGGCCCGGATACTGCCGCCAGCGTCACCGCTCCGCCCGCCGGCGTGAATTTAAGCGCATTGCCGATCAGATTGGACAAAACCTGCCGCAACCTTTCGTAATCGCCTCTAATCTGCAACCCGGGCATGACCGGCAGCAGTTCGATGGTAATCTGCCGCCGCACCTTCTCAGCCGCAAAAGACCGCATCGCTGCCTGTAGCAACAACGCCGCATCCAGCCAGTCCAGCCGCAGTAACGGCTGCGCATTGCTGAGGCTCGAGAAATCCAGAATATCCCGCACCAGAGACATCAGGCTTTTCCCGGAATCCAATATCTGGTGCAGAAACTCGGCGCGCTGCTCCGCGGTCTGCACCCGCGCATTATCCTGCAGCAGCAGCTCCGAAAACCCGATAATCGCATTCAGCGGATTGCGCAGCTCATGGTTGAGGGTCGCCATGAACCGGGCCCGCGCGTTGTTGGCATCTTCGGCCGCCGTCTTGGCCAGCCGCAGCGTGGTCTCGGCATGTTTGCGGAACAGCACATCGATGTAGACGGCCAGCGCGCCTTCCACCAATTCACGATCATCGGCCTCGTAGGCGCGGTGGATATTACTCTCGATCCGGTTGCCGAGCAGCAGCGCCCGGTGATTTGCCGCATCATAGGCCCATAGCACATAGGGCACGTCCAGCAGCGCCATCAGCTGCCGTGCGGCTGCCCCCCCGGCGTTACGCGAGGCGGTAAAGAAAAAATCCGGTACCGATGCCTCGACCGTGACATTGTGGCCGGCGGTCATGCCTTGCGCGTAATCCACGGTAAAACAGCCGGGGCGTCCAGCCTCCTCGCACAGGATCGCCGCACTGTCGCAGAAGGAGCTATCGGCAATAATCGCCAGCATGGCCTGGCTGATGCCGGCCTCGTCCAGATCCTGGTTGACCAGCTGATACGCATCGCGGATCAACCTGGCGCTGATCCGGTTGCGCCGCGCCTCGCGCGAAACCCGTATCTGCTCCTCCTGCAAGCGGAATAACCGCGCGCCGATATCGTTGTATTCGGTCTTGTAATACGCAACCTCGCGCTCCAGTTGCGCCAGCCGCGCCGTCTGCTCCCCTTCCGGCTCGCGCCCGGCCTGCTTAGCCCCTGTTAACTTAGGCTCGATTGGCAAAGATCGAGGCGTTGCACTCATGTATCTCGTTGCAGTATCGTCAATACCCCGGTCCAATCGAGCGGGCGGCTGTAATTACCGGTAAACGGCGCGATTTCCACACCGGAATAAAATCCCATGAATGGGTAATCCGGGGCCAGCGCCGAGAGCACCAAAGCCGCCTCCTCGGTCGGCGAGCCGCTCATCACGCTGGCTCTTCCGGCACAATCGATGTAAAACGCCGCCACGCAATCCTGGCCAACGAGACTCTCCTTCAGCTGAGACACGCCACGCTGGACGGAATCCAGCATCAACGTATTGTCCCGGCTCATGATCTGCACTTTGGTGCCGATATTGAAATCAGGCTCGAAGATGGTGATAGAACCATGTGCCGGATTGGCGTGCAAGATCAGCCGGTTCACGTAATTGTTTTCATCATAGGGCGCAAAAGGGTCGCCCTGTTTTTGCCCCAGCGTCGCCACCAGGGACAATTCCTGCCCGCTGGTCGAGCCGATTTCCAGACCCAGCATCTTCTCGATCACCCCCAGCGCCGGTTGCCCATCCAGCTCCAGCACCTCCGCGCCATCGATCGCGGTGATTTCGATAAAACTGCTGACCGGCCGACAACCATGCAAAATCACCGTCGAGGCGCGCAGGCCGGCCGGAAAAATCAGCGCGCTGATGGCATGTTTGCAAACCTGCTCGCCGGCGAAAATCCAGCCGTCGGAGAAATTGATGTCGGTCAGCAGCCCGCCGCCGATCACATGCAAAGCCCGGTCGCCCAGGCCTTCCTGAAAGCCACGCATCACCTGGCTCGCCGGATGCAGCCGCAGCGGCGCCAGTACCGCCACGCTGTCGAACAGCAGCATCACCGCCGCCCCATCAGGGGCGCGCTCCCGCACCGCTTCACCCAGGGCGCGCCCGGCCGACAATTCGGACTCGAGCAGACCATAGGACGACACCAGCTCCGGCGTCACATCTTCCCCTTTGAAGGCAATGACGCCGATTTCAAAGCCGCTATAGCCGGTGCCCTGAACCGAGATGATCCCCGCCGCCGAGCCGCCCGTCAGCATCACCGTGCCAAACACCGCGCGCAACGCCGACAAGGCGGCCTGCGGCTCATGCTTGCCGCCGACAAAAGCCAGCACCAGGTCGGGTGCCGGCAACTGCAGCGCCGCATGGCAGGCCGCCGCGGCGGCCATGATGTTCACGTTATTGGCGAAAGCGGTTTTTATCATAGTTGCGTTCCTCGTCATGCAGCGCGCGATGATTACGCCGTCCCAATATTGTCCCTCAGACGTCCAGGCTTTGCAGCGGCGCATCTCCTTCAGACACGTCGCTATAGGCTATCACCCGGTTACGGCCATGCCGTTTGGCCTGATACATGGCCTGATCCGCCAGCTCGATCAGATTGCGCCGGGGTGCTGCCCGTGCGGAGATCGCAATACCGATGCTCGCCGTCACCTGCACCGTCTCGATGCTCACCTGCTCGATCGCCATCCGCAGCTGTTCGGCCAGTTCGCGCGCATAGGTCTCGTCGATCCCCTTGACGACCACGACAAATTCTTCACCGCCATAGCGGGCGATCAGGTCGTCCTGACGCAGGTCGCGGCGCAGCGCGTCAGCCACCGCACGCAGCACCTCATCGCCAATGCGGTGTCCATGACGGTCGTTGATGAGTTTGAAATGATCGATATCGATCATCAATATGGCAAAATCGATGGCGGGATGATGCGCATAAAATCCCTCAAGGTGGCTATCGAGATAGCGCCGGTTATACAACCCGGTCAGCGCATCCATGACCGACATCTGCAAGGCGCTGTCAAGGTCGATACGTAACCGATCCTGATATATCTTGCGCCTGATATGGTTGTCCGCCCGCAACAGGAGTTCGCTGTCATCGAACGGCAACATGATACAATCATTGGCCCCCAGATTCAGCGCACTGATCACCAGATTGCGCTGCCCGGCATCGGCCAGCAGCAGAATCGGCGTGTTGCGTGTCACCTCCTTGGACCGCAGGCGCGCCATCAGCCGTAACGGATCGTCGGCCAGCAGCGACAGGTTGATGATGATAAGGTCGAAATCCTCTTCCTCGCTTGCCGCCAGCGCCGCCGGCTCGCGCTTCACCATCCCGCATTCGATCCCGCGTTCCTGCAACACCGCGCGCAACCGCGGCCCATGGATCATCAGATCGTCGACGATCAAGGCCCGCCGCGGCCGCTCCGCCAGGCTATGCGGTGCTGCCACCATCAGCCCGAGCGCCAGCGCCGCCTGCCCGCGCGCCCGCCATTCATCCAGAACGCTTTTCAGCCGCAGAATACCGCGCAGCCGCGCCAGCAAAATCTCGTGTTCGACCGGCTTTGACAGGAATTCATCGGCGCCGCAGCTGAGCGCTCGCAGCCGGTCCGGCGTCTCGGTCAGCGCCGTCACCATGATCACCGGAATATGCGCGGTCGCTGGCGCAGTTTTCAGCGTCTTACATAACTGGTAACCATCCATGCCCGGCATCATGACATCGAGCAGTATTACATCCGGCTGCCAGCTCTCCGCCAGCAAGGCCGCCTCGGCCCCATCCAGCACCGCCTTGACCTCGTAATACTGCGCCTCGAGCAGCACTTCCATCAAGCGCACATTGGCGGGAATATCGTCGACGATCAGTACACGCGCTGTCATGGTACAGACTCAATAGATTCTACCAGCGCAAAGCGTGAAAACCTTGCCGCCATAGCGTGTGCCATCATCAGCCGATACAACTCCGAGGTCTCATAAGTGGCAATAGGCAATAAAAGGAATTTGCCGTTAAATAAAGGATAAACCACTTATACGTGTGTCGCTGATACAGAATTTACCTTGCGCAAAGGCCCTTTCTGGCTGCGGGACACAAAAAAAGCGCCCCAAAAGCGCCGATTTAATCTACATACTTACAATGCCGCCGTCTCTCAGCAAGGCCAACGCCTTGTTAGAGCGATGGCTCAGCAAAACAAGGCGTTCTAATCCTCCAAATCCTCGACCAGCTCGTCCTCGTCTGAAACCCAGCCCAGGCAATTATAGCATTTGGATGCCGCATCGATCTTACCGCCGGCCCCTGCCTCCAGGCTACATCCGCATTGTACGCAACCAGGTGCCCGGTAGCTGAATTCACGTTCCGGCTCCGTGATAAATTTATAGCGTCCAAGTTGGCTATCTAAATAACTCATAGGTTCCCTTTAGGGTTTTTAAGTTTCATTCTGTAACATGAGATTGCCATGCCACTGCTCCTTTGCAAGCGTTTAACCTGGTTTTACAAAACATGTCTGAAATTTCATCCGCCGAAGAGCTCTTCGATGCGGTTATGCAATTGCCGCCGCAGGCTGTATGTAGTGCCTCATGAAACAACTCCATCTCGGCGCTTTCATGCGCCCTGTCGGCATACACACCGCCTGGTGGCGCTACCCCGGCGCCTGGCCAGACGCTAATTTCAACCTCGAACACCTGGTCAGCCTGATCCAGACCCTGGAGCGCGGCCGCTTCGATGCCTTTTTCATGGCCGACCATTTGGCCGTCCTCAACATGCCGATCGACGCATTGCGGCGCAGCGCCACCGTTACCTCTTTTGAACCGCTGACCCTGCTCTCAGCACTGGCCATGGTAACCAGCCGCATTGGTCTCATCGCCACTGCTTCCACCACTTTCGAGGAACCCTATCACGTCGCCCGGCGGTTCGCCTCGCTGGACCATCTCAGCAAGGGCCGGGCGGGGTGGAACATCGTCACCACCTCAAATCCGGACGCCGCACTGAATTTCGGCCTCGACGACCATGTCGAACACGATGAGCGCTACCGCCGCGCCGGGGAATTCCACGCCGCCGTCACCGGTCTATGGGACAGCTTCGCCGACGATGCCTGGCTACGCGACCAGGACAGCGGCATTTTCTTCGATCCGGCGCGGATGCATGTGCTGAACCATAAAAGCGAGCATTATGCGGTGCGCGGCCCGCTCAACATCGCCCGCCCGGTACAGGGCTGGCCGGTCATCGTGCAGGCCGGCGCCTCGGCCGCCGGCCGCCAGCTCGCCGCGGAGACCGCCGAGGTGATCTTCGGGTCCGCCCGCTCGATCGAGACCGCCATCGAATTCTCCACCGACATCAGAGCCCGCATGGCCGCCCTCGGCCGCGCCCCGGACAGTCTCAAAATACTATCCGCCGCTTTGGTCATCACCGCCCCTACCAATGCCGAAGCGCAGGCGATAAAAGCCCGGCTGGACAGCCTGGTGCATCCCGACAGCGGCCTGCCCAACCTCTCCATGCGCCTTGGTATCGATGTTTCCGGCTTCGCGCTGGACGCACCCTTGCCGGACCTGCCGCAAACCAACGCCAGCCAGAGCAGCCAGAATGCCCTGGTGGCCCTGGCCCGCCGCGACAATCTCACGGTCCGCCAGCTGGCGCAGATCGCCGGTGGTTATGCCGGCCTGCAGATCGTCGGCACGCCCGCCGAGATCGCCGACACCATGCAGCTCTGGCTGGACGCCGGCGCCTCCGACGGCTTCAACGTCATGTTCCACACCGTCCCGGACGGTCTCAACGCCTTCGTCGACACCGTCATCCCGGAGCTTACCCGTCGTGGCATCTTCCGCAGCGCCTATGCCGGCAGCACCCTGCGCGAGCATCTCGGCCTGCACCGCCCCGCCAATCGCTTTTTTCCATGATCATCGCCGCCCCGCGCCTGTTCACCGGTACTGGCTTCATGGGCGCCGGCTTCACCGGGCCTGGCCCGGGCGCGGTTGTGGTAGAAAACGGCCGCATCACCGCGGTCCTCGACCATAGTCCCGCAAATCCAGACATCACCCTGCCGCACGGTTTCCTCAGCCCCGGCCTGATCGACCTGCACAATAACGGCGCCTTCGGCATCGACTGCGCCACCGCGACACCGCAGGATTGGACCATCTATATAGACGGCCTGGCCCGCCACGGCGTGCTGAGCGTCCTGCCCACCATCATCACCGCCCCCATCGCTGGCCTGCAGCAGGCCGCCGCCGGGGTCCTGGCCGCCATGGCCAGCCACCCTGCTATCCTCGGCCTGCATCTCGAAGGCCCGTTTCTCAGCCCAGAAAAACCCGGCGCCCACCGCCCAGCCTGGCTGCAGGACCCCAGTGCTGCAGCCATCGCTCACCTGCTTTCAAACCCCGCTTTGGCGGCCTGCCTGAAACTCATCACCCTGGCCCCGGAACGGCCCGGCGCGCTGGAAGCCATCCGCAGGCTCACCGCGGCCGGCTACACCGTCAGCCTCGGCCACACCAACGCCAGCGCTGCGCAAATGACCGCAGCTGCCGATGCCGGCGCCACCATGGTCACCCATGTCTTCACCACCCAGTCGCCCTTGCACCACCGCGCGCCCGGCGCCCCCGGCATCGCCCTGACCGACCCCCGTCTGCATCCCTGCATCATCGCCGACGGCCAGCATATCGACCCGGTCATCCTGCAACTCGCCTTCGCCGCCTGCCCGCGCCTGATCGCCGTCACGGATTCCATCCTGCTCGCCGGCCTGCCGCCCGGCAGCACGGCAGCATTCGGCGGCGCTGCCGTGCGGCTCGACCCCGCCGGTCTGGCGCGCCGCCAGGACGGCACCATCGCCGGCGCTGCCATCACCCTCGATGCCGCAATCCGCCGCCTGATCGCCGCGGGCATCGCGCCCGAAACCGCCCTCACCGCCGCTACCGCACGCCCCGCCGATGCCTTAAGGCTGACCGATCGCGGGCGCCTCACCCAAGGCGCCCGTGCCGACCTGGTGTGGTGGGATGACGGCTTTAACGTCCAGCAAAGCTGGGCCGCCGGCAGCCCGATCGAGCCACCGCCACCAGCACAGCGCGGCACGGAATTCGCCCAGCCGCAGTTGCACGACCTCGATACCTGGCCCACCACAAGCATCGTCGCTGCCTTCCTCGCCCAGGAAGCCACCGCCCAACGCGCGCTCACCACCTGCACCGCTGCCCTGGCCAAACTGGCAGACGACGTCGCTGCCCGCATGGAGGCGGGCGGGCGGCTGTTCTATCTCGGCGCCGGCACCTCCGGCCGCCTCGCTTTGCTGGATGCCGTGGAATGCGGCCCCACTTTCGGCATTCCCGCCGGCGTCATCATCCCGTTGCTCGCCGGCGGCGATACCGCTTATCTGCAAGCCGCCGAAGGAGCCGAGGACGACGGCACCGCTGCCATCGCCGCCCTGACCCGCCATCACCTCTGTGCCGCCGACACCGTCATCGGCATCGCCGCCTCCGGCACCACCCCTTATACGCTCGCCGGCATCACCCATGCCCGCCAGCTGGGCACGCTCACCGCCGCCCTCATCAACAACCCGAACACGCCTTTGGCCAACGCCGCCGCTTATGCCATCACCATCGATTCCGGCCCCGAAATCATCGCCGGCTCGACCCGGTTATCCGCCGCCACCACGCAAAAAATCGCCCTCAATACGCTTACCTCCACGGTGATGATCCGCCTCGGCAAAACCCACGGCCCCCACATGGTGGACCTGCGCGCCACCAACGAAAAACTCCGCCGCCGCGCCATTCGCACCACCGCCCTGTTAGCCGACACCTCCGAAGACGCCGCCCGCGCCGCCCTCACCGCCTGCAACTACCACGTCAAAACCGCCATCGTGATGCTCACGCAAAACCTCCCCGCCGATCTCGCTGCCGAAGCATTAACCGCCAGCAGCGGCAGCCTCAGGCGAGCTTTGCTTTCTTGAACCTCACCGGCGCAGCCTAAATCTCGGCACCTGCCCCGGGGCTGTTACATACGGTCGCATTTAGTGCCGTAAAAAGTCTCGAAGCCGCCTTAATCAAGCGTCACCGGAAGCCTCACTACGGAGAAAGGAATTTACGATGCGCCGTCTGATTTGGGCCTTTGTGCTACTGTCCCCGTTCATCGCCCTTAGCCAGAACTACCATCTGACGATGCACGCCATCCCGCAGGTCACCCACCAGGCCAGCGCCATCGCCGCCAAAGTCGCTGGCCAGCTCACCACCGCCGTCCACGCCTTCCTGGCCTAGAGCCAGATGACAGACGCCTCTGCCTTGAAGGACCGGCCTAGACATTCGCTGTAAGCAGATAGTCGCCAAGGCTGCTATCTCGGCTGTAATATCGGCTCAGTTGATAAAGCTCCAATACAGCAAAGCATTTTCACAAGTTTAAGTTGAAAAAATTTAACTTAGACTACATCTAAAATTGAAAACATGTCTTGCTGCCTGTTAATAAAGGTGAGTACATCGCCTTGATCTAACGACCGAAGCTCAAAAAAAATCTGAAAACTCAGGGAATTGGAGTAAAATGGTCAACTTTAGGTGGTTAAGCGTGGTTGCTTTGCTGGGAGCTAGCCATCAGGCTCTTGCGCAAGTGCTTGTCGGTGCGGGCGGACAAATTCAACAGGTTCCCACCAGGCTGCCGCCACAAAATCCTGTTCCCGTTTTACCCATCCCGCAGAACCAGGCCGCTACCATCGCCAATAGTGGTGGCATTACCTTCGCCGTTACGTCACTCCAGATCACGGGACAAACGCGTTATTCCCAATCCGAACTGATCAAAGCCGCCGGTTTCCAGGCCGGCCAAAACGTTACCCTGCGAGATTTACAGTTGATGGCGGCGCGGATCACAAATTACTACAACCAGCATGGGTATTTCGTCGCGCGTGCCTACCTTCCACCGCAGGATATCACAAATGGTGTGGTAACGATTGCAGTGATAGAAGGACAATACGGTCAGATTGATCTGCACAATCAGACCAATGTTTCGAATATCGTCTATCTTCGCGTTCTCGACGGGCTTCAGCCCGGAGATACGATCCAAAGCCCACCGCTTGAACGCCGTCTGCTGATCGTTTCGGATACGCCTGGGGTGCATGTGAACGCGGTCCTGGCCCCGGGTGCGGCGGTCGGGACAGCTGACCTCGCGGTCAATGTCACACAGGGGCCGCGCGTGGATGGCGACATCGAAGGCGATAACTGGGGAAACCCCTATACCGGCGCCTACCGGGTTGGCGGGACCGTCAACTGGAACGAGCCGTTCGGCCATGGCGATGTGCTGAGCTTCCGAACTCTGGAATCAACGACGGGCGGCCTGCAATATAACCGAGTATCGTATCAAAGCCTGGTCGGCGACACCACGGTCGGCGCAGCTCTTACCCTATTCAATTATCGCCTCGGCAAGCAGTTTCGGAGCCTGAATGCCAATGGCTATGAAGCGATTGCCAGCGTCTACGCCAGCTATCCGCTGATCCGCTCTTACAACAGCAACCTCTACATCCTGACCGATTTCGACCAGAGATTTTTCCAGGACAATATCGGTGCCACATCGTCAAGTATCGACAAGCGGGCTTCCGTCCTGAATGGCGGCGTCGCCGGCGACTTCATCGACGGCTTCGGCGGCGGCGGCTCCAATAATTATTCGGCCACCGTTACCCTCGGCGATCTTTCCATTGAAACCGGCAGCGCCCGAACGGTGGACACCGAGACCGCGCACACGAACGGTGTCTACGCGAAGTTTTCCGCCAGCGCCGCAAGACTGCAGAATTTGGCCGGCCCGCTCACGCTGTTCATGGAGGTCCGCGGCCAGCTTGGATCGAAAAACCTGGACATATCTGAAAAGATGGAGCTGGGAGGCGCCCAAGGGGTACGCGCCTATCCGGAAGGTGAAGCCTACGGCGATGACGGCTATATAGCGACGCTGGAACCAAGGCTGCTTTTGCCAACACCCGCTTGGCTGCCCGGCCAGATGCAGGCGATCGCCTTCATTGATAACGGTTATGTTAAAATCGATCACACACCGTTTTCAAACACGCGCAACGGCTTGAGTCGTAGCGGGGCAGGCGTTGGCCTCGACTGGTCCAACGCCAACGGGTTTTTAGTGACCGCTACCTATGCCCATACTCTCGGCAATAACAAAGCGACCTCCTATTCAAATCACGGCAGCGAATTCTGGGTAGAAGCCATAAAATATTTCTAACGCAGGCGCCGGCGCCGACAGCCGCTGCACGGTTCGAGACATAAAGGATCATCGTCATGGACGGCAATTATCGGCCAATTCATATCGAAACGAATACCCGCAGCCGGCGCAGCGGTCTGGCAGCCGTAAGCCTGGTCATGGCGCTGGCACTGGCATCTGGATCGAACGCGCAAACCTTGCCCCAAGGGGGCACGGTCGTCGCGGGTGCTGCGACCATTGCAACTGCCCCGGGCACGGTGACAATTCACCAATCCAGCCAGAATGCGGCGATCAACTGGCAAAGCTTCAGCATCGGTACCAACCAGGCTGTAACTTTTGCTCAGCCTAACGGCAGCGCGGTCGCGCTCAACCGGGTCATCGGCAGCGACCCCTCGGTCATCCTTGGCCGCCTCTCGGCGAACGGTCAGGTCTTTCTGGTGAACCCAAACGGCGCCTTGTTCGCAAAAGGCGCGCAGGTGAATGTTGGCGGGCTCGTGGTCTCAACGCTTGATATCGCCAACAGCGATTTCATGGCGGGCAAGTACAGATTTTCCGGCTCGAGCGGTGCCGGGATCGTCAATAATGGTTCGATCGCGGCTGGCACCGGCGGCTACGTCGCCTTGCTGGGGGCCAAGATCGATAATGAAGGTGTGATCACCGCCAAGCTGGGCACGGTCGCACTCGCCGGCGGCTCCGCAATTACGCTGGATATGGCCGGTAATGGCTTGCTGAACGTCGCGGTCACGCAAGGCATGGTGAACGCGCTGGTCAAAAATGGCGGTTTGATTGTGGCAAATGGCGGCCAGGTGGTTATGACCACGCGGGCTGCCGGGCAGTTGCTGAACACCGTGGTCAATAATACCGGCGTTGTCGAAGCCCAGGCCATCGGCACACAAAACGGGTCCATCAAGCTTCTCGGCGATGCAGAAAGCGGCGCCGTAAAGGTCAGCGGAACGCTGGATGCCAGTGCGCCGAACGGCGGCAATGGCGGGTCTATCGAAACATCGGCAGCACATGTCTTGGTCGCACCAACGGCCAAAGTCACCACTGCGGCACGCCAGGGTGCAACCGGCAGCTGGACCATCGACCCGGTGGATTTCACCGTCGGCGCTGGTGGCGATATTTCAGGTGCGACCCTCTCGGCACTGCTGGTGACCAATAACGTCGTCATCAGCACACTGCCAGGTGCAATAATCGGCACGACGCCCGGCACACCGCCAACCACGGGCCTGACCTCCACCACGGTCGGGAATGGCGATATCAACGTCAATCAAGCAGTGGCGTGGTCAGCGTCGCCCAGCACCACCACACTCACATTAGACGCGTTTCGCGATGTGAATATAAATGCGGCCATTACCGCTACGAACGGTAATATCGCAACGTGTTGCGGGCGCGATGTGAACGTCAGTGCCGCACTTACAACCACCCACGGCAGTATTCTGTTAAGCGGCGGGCGCAACATAAACCTGAATAACACTGGAGCGATAACGACAACCGACGGCAATCTGACAATCTGCGCCGGGCTTAACATAAATGTTGATGGCGCCATCACGCTGACCCGCGGTGATACCACGATCCCCGCGCAGAGCCTCGGCCTGACGCCGGGCCTTGTGCTGATCGCGGGTAATGGTGGCACCGGACCAGGTGTCGCGGGTGGCAGCGTGATCTTTGGGCCGCTAGTGCCACCGGTCACCGTCACCGGGCCCAATGCGCCTGTCCTGATCGACTATAATCCAGTGAATTATCAAACGCCGACGGATTATTCATCGCATTTCACCCTTACCGGCGGTGCCATAGTTAGCGAGAAGATGCTGGTATACGCTGCAGCGGCCAAGGTGGACGACGGGACGGACACTGCCACACTTTCAGGATTTTATGGCGCGCCTGCCGGAGTAACTCTGGTTGCCGGCCCCGGCGCTTCCGCGGTTTATGATTCCTCTGGTGTCGGCACCGGAATCGGCATCACCTATACCGGCTATAACCTCGGCGGCCCGGACGCCGCGGCGTATGCTCTGGCTGACAATTGCTGCGTTGCCGGCGCCAGAACGAACGGGACCATCACAGCCGCGCCAACACCCACGCCTACACCTACACCCACCGCAGCACCAACGCCGACACCCACGCCAACCTCGACACTCACATCAACATCAACATCGACATCAACATCGACATCAACATTAGACCTTACACAAACGCGGGATAATTTGGTGCCGATAATTACCATTCCCACTCTGGAGGTGGGCGCGATCACGGCTGAACTGCCTCAGCTAATGGTGCTGCAAACTGGCG
This sequence comes from Acetobacteraceae bacterium, assembly GCA_965231175.1. Classification (GTDB taxonomy): domain Bacteria; phylum Pseudomonadota; class Alphaproteobacteria; order Acetobacterales; family Acetobacteraceae; genus Acidocella. Next base: position 260,789 of record CBDDMJ010000004.1, read on the forward strand.
TGAAAATGCCGCTGGCACCGGTTCCTGCCATCATGCCTCGGCCGTCGATTACACCGATGCCAGCCCCGCTTCCATCCAAGCAAGACCGCTTCTAAAGTTCCGATCAATCGGAAACGCTCTGGATTTGTTTTGGCGAGCAATTTCATCATCACTTGTACCGATGCTCGTTGCGGCTGTTAGAATTGCTTTGATATTTGGCGTAACTTCATCCGTATCCTGCGCTCCAGTGCCGGATGCATTCGGCCTTGCCAATACAAACGCAACGCTGGCCGGAAGTGATCCTTTGCCTTTGGCATCGTCGGCAACGACGGCACGCCAAGCGGATTTCCTTGGCGTCACGCCCTCGGCCAACGCGCGGCGGGTGGCGAATTGGGTGGTGGGATCCGCAAATAACGGCGGCTTGCCTTTTGCGATTATCGACAAAACTGGCGCAAAAGTCTTCATCTTCGACGCTAATGGCAGATTGCAGGGCGCTACTTTCGCCCTCTTAGGGTTGGCTCGCGGGGATAGCAGCACGCCTGGAATCGGCAGGTTGAAACTATCTGCCATCACACCAGCTGAGCGCACAACGCCGGCCGGCCGGTTTGTGGGCCAGCTTGGGGTCGACAACGCGCAGAGCGTGTTCTGGATCGACTACAATGATTCAATCGCCATGCATCCGGTGGTTTTAGGATCCCCCGGCGACCACCGCTTTGCCCGCCTTGCAACCGCTTCAGCACTTGATAAGCGGATCACCTTCGGCTGCGTCAACGTCCCCGCGAAATTTTACTACGATGTCGTATTCAAAACATTTTCCGGCACTCAAGGGGTTAGTTATATCCTGCCGGACAGCAAAACGGTGACTGATGTATTTCCAGATGCCGCGATGACTGACCAAGTCAACAGAGCTGCCCCACAAATACGCTAACGGCGGCCCAAATTTCAAATAATATCAACAACTTGCTGGCGGAGAGGGTGGGATTCGAACCCACGGTAGGCTTGCACCCACAACAGTTTTCGAGACTGTCCCAATCGGCCACTCTGGCACCTCTCCTGCGTCTCAACCGCAGGGCTTATAAGCACCCCCCGTCACCGCCACAACCCACATTGACTTCCCCCCAACCCCCGCTATAACCCCCGAACCTCGCGGCAGGGCAACCTCGCCGCGCTTATGCTTTTGATCGCCTAGAGATTGGACCGTCACCATGTTCGCAGTCATCCGCACCGGCGGAAAACAATACCGCGTCACGCCAGACGCCGTCCTGAAGGTCGAGAAACTGGAAGCCGAAGCCGGCGCCACCGTCACCTTCACGGATGTCCTAGCCCTCGGCGGTGAAGGTGCCCTGCAAATCGGCGCGCCCACCCTCGCCGGCGCCACCGTCACCGCCACCGTCATCGCCCAGGACCGGCTGGACAAGATCATCATCTTCAAAAAGCGCCGCCGCCAGAACAGCCGCCGCAAAAACGGTCACCGTCAATGCGTTACCGTCCTGCGCGTCGCCAGCATCAACGCAGCCTGAAAGGACCCCTGAAACATGGCACATAAAAAAGCCGGCGGTTCATCACGCAACGGCCGCGACACCGCCGGCCGCCGCCTCGGCGTCAAAAAATCCGGCGGCCAAGACGTCATCGCCGGCAACATCATCATTCGCCAGCGCGGCACCAAGGTGAAGCCAGGCGCCAATGTCGGCCTCGGCCGCGACCACACCATCTTTGCCCTCACAGATGGCAAGGTCCTGTTCGAACGCAAATCCGACGACCGCGTCCACGTCTCGGTAACGCCCGTAAAACTCGCCGCCGAGTAAGCAAAGCAAGCACTGCTTTTTTGAAAAAAAGCAGCAAAAAACTTTTGCTCCTTGGGGCCTGGGGCGTTTAGGAATCCACGCCCATGCTTCCCCCATGAAATTCCTCGACCAGGCCAAAATCTACCTCAAATCCGGTGACGGCGGCGACGGCGTCACCGCCTTCCGACGTGAAAAATTCGTTGCCTTCGGCGGCCCGGACGGTGGCGACGGCGGCCGCGGCGGCGACATCGTCTTCGAGGCCGTGGAAAACCTCAACACCCTCATAGACTTCCGCTACGCCCAGCATTTCCGCGCCAAAAAAGGCGGTAACGGCTCAGGGTCGGACCGCACCGGTGCCGCCGCCGCCACCTTGCACATCAAAGTCCCCATCGGCACCCAGATCCTCGACGACGACCGCGAAACCCTCCTGGCCGACCTCGACGCCCCAGGCAAAACCATCACCCTGCTGCGCGGCGGCGACGGCGGCTTCGGCAACGCCAAATTCAAAACCTCCACCAACCGCGCCCCCCGCCGCTCAGATAAAGGCTGGCCCGGCGAGGAACGCTGGGTCTGGCTGCGCCTCAAACTCATCGCCGATGCCGGCCTCATCGGCATGCCCAACGCCGGCAAATCCACCTTCCTCTCCGTGGTCTCCGGCGCCCACCCCAAAATCGCCGACTACCCCTTCACCACCCTGCACCCGCAGCTCGGCGTGGTCCGCCTCTCCGTCGCCGAGGAATTCGTCATCGCCGACATCCCCGGCCTGATCGAAGGCGCGCACGAGGGCTCCGGCCTCGGCGACCGCTTTCTCGGCCATGTCGAACGCTGCGCCGTCCTGCTACACCTCATAGACGGCGCCGCCGGCCACGTCGTCGACACCTGGCGCACCATCCGCCACGAGCTCGCCTCCTACGGCGCCGGCCTCGCCGACAAACCGGAAATCATCGTCCTCAACAAATCGGACGCCATGACCCCGCGCGAAATCGCCTCCCGCCGCGCCGCCCTCGCCAAAGCCTCAGGTGCACAAGTCATGGTCGCCTCCGGCGTCTCCGGCGCCGGCGTGCCGGAAATCCTGCGCGCCCTACAAAACATCATCACCGAAGCGCGGGCGAAATGAAGCAAGAAAGCAGTGCTTTTTTGAAAAAAAGCACCAAAAAACTTTTATTAATCTGCATCGTGGCGCTGCACGCGCAACGCCCATGCTCCAAATTAATAAAAGTTTTTTGGTTCTTTTTTTTCAAAAAAGAACTGCTTCCTTCACGGCTTCCTTCACAACTTCCTTCATGACCCCCTCCCTCACCACCGCCAAACGCATCGTCGTCAAAATCGGCAGCGCCCTGATTGTGGACCCCGCCACCGCCACCCCGCGCACCGCCTGGCTCGCCGGCATCGCACAGGACATCGCGGCCCTCACCGCCCGCGGCGTCCAGGTCATCGTGGTCTCCTCCGGCGCCATCGCTTTGGCCCGCCACCGCCTCAACCTCACCACCCCCCGCCTGCGCCTGGAGGAAAAACAGGCCGCCGCCGCCGTCGGCCAAATCCGCCTCGCCGCCGCCTGGTCGGACGCCCTGGCCGGCCACAACCTCACCGCCGCCCAGCTCCTCCTCACGCTGGAGGACACCGAGGACCGCCGCCGCTACCTTAACGCCCGCGCCACCCTCACCACCCTGCTCACCCTGCACTGCATCCCCGTCATCAATGAAAACGACTCCATCGCCACCACCGAAATCCGCTTCGGCGATAACGACCGCCTGGCCGCCCGCGTCGCGGAAATGACCCAGGCCGACCAGCTCATCCTGCTCTCGGACATCGACGGCCTGTACACCGCAGACCCCCGCACCAACCCCGCCGCCCAGCACATCCCCCTGGTCCCCGCCCTCACTCCGGAAATCGACGCCATGGGCGGCGACCCCCCGCCCGGCTATTCCTCCGGCGGCATGCGCACCAAACTCGCCGCGGCGCGCATCGCCACCCAATCCGGCTGCGCCATGGCCATCGCCCTCGGTCATACGCAGAACCCCCTCGCCGCCATCGAGGCCGGCGCCCCCTGCACCTGGTTCCTCGCCGCCCCCGAAGGCCGCAGCGCCCGCAAAAACTGGATCGCCGGCCACCTCGCCCCCCAAGGCGCCTACACCATAGACGCCGGCGCTGCCCGCGCCCTCACCCGCGGCTCCTCGCTGCTGCCCGCCGGCATCAAATCCATCACCGGCACCTTCGAGCGCGGCGACGCCGTGGACATCCTCTCCCCCACCGGCACCCGCCTCGCCCGCGGCCTCTCCGCCTATTCCAGCACCGAAGCCCAAATAATCGCCGGCCACCGCTCCGAAGACTTCGAAACCCTCCTAGGCTGGCGCGGCCGCGACGAAGTCGTCCACCGGGACGATCTGGTGATATTTTAAGAAGTAAAAAGCAGTTCTTTTTGTGAACAAAAAGAACCAAAAAAACTTTGATCCAAGAAGATTAGTTTCAGCTATCAATCTTAAATGGCCTACCACCCCGCCAGCTGTTGTTGTCCGAGAGAGCAGACGTTCTGATTTAGTCGAGATATGCGCGCCAAAACGCTACTAACATCCTAAGTGTCGCTGGCCTTATGCCAACCTGCGATCAAACTTGCCAATGAATTCAACTCATAATAGATTCATGTTCTGTTCCGAGGTGAACTATGGGCGACAATAGCGCAATTGAGTGGACGGACGCGACTTGGAACCCGGTAACGGGTTGCACGAAGGTAAGCCGTGGCTGCGATAATTGCTATGCTGAGCGCTTTTCCGAACGCTTCCGCGGCGTGCCAAACCATCCCTTCGAGAACGGCTTCAATCTAATGTTGCGACCAGCGCGGCTCAATCAGCCGCTGGTGTGGAAACGGCCACGTACCATTTTCGTTAATTCTATGAGCGACCTGTTCCATAAGGACGTACCGCGCACATTCGTCGATAAAGTGTTCGATACAATGGAGAAAGCGGACTGGCATATGTTTCAGTTGCTGACCAAGCGCAGCTCGCTTCTTTCCAAATACATGAAGTCTCGCTACGGGCACGGCATGGCACCATCCCATATCTGGTGTGGCGTCTCAGTAGAGGATGCTGAGGCAAAGTCCCGCATTGTACATCTACGGGGAGCGCCAGCATCGATCCGTTTCCTGTCACTTGAACCTCTCCTTGGACCGCTTGGGCGGCTTGAGCTCTCCGGTATCGACTGGGTGATAGCTGGGGGAGAGAGTGGTCCAGGCGCGCGTTTTATGGACCCGGACTGGGTGCGCGACATCCGCGATCAGTGCTTAAGACAAGGCGTGTCCTTCTTTTTCAAGCAATGGGGTGGCATTCGTGCAAAGAGCGGCGGACGCCTATTGGACAACCGGGAGTGGAATGAATATCCGCAGAAGCGCGAGTTTGTTGTTGCAGCGGAGTAACTATATTGTCCGACGATCTGACCGCCGCCAGCTGGGATTTGGAGCCCCATACGGCTGCGAAGCTTGCGATCCTTGGCGCCTATTTACGCGCCTGGTTTCCAATCCTTAGCCGCAGCCAGAATTTCGACCGTATTATTTATATAGATGGATTTGCCGGACCCGGACGATACAAACAGGGCGAGGGCGGTTCACCGATCATCGCGCTAAAAGCAGCGTTAGGTGCTGGGCATGGACCGACACCTAAGACGTTCGAATTCCACTTTGTGGAGCGTAAGCGCCGACCAGCCAAATCCTTAGAGGCCAACATCGAGTATTTAAGACAGCATGGAGAAATCCCTAATAATTTCGAAATCCATATTCATGATGGGTTGAAGTTCGAAAATGCTTATGAACAATATATTCGTCCTTATCTTCAAGCCAACACGATGGCGCCTGCGTTCGCACTTGTTGATCCCTTCGGATGGACTGGCATACCAATGTCAATCTTGGCAGAGCTAACGAAGCGTCCAAGTACAGAAATCCTTGTCAATTTCATGTTTGAAGAAATAAACCGTTTTCTAAGCCATCCCGAGCAGGGCGGTAATTTTGACGGTCTATTTGGATGCTCAGAATGGAGCCAAGGATATGCCATGACGGGTGCCGCCCGAAAGAAGTTCATTCATGACCTTTACCGTGATCAGCTGCATAAACTGGCTGGCGCGAAATACGTCCGTTCATTTGAAATGCGGAATCAAAGAAATGCGACCGACTATTTCCTATATTTCGCCAGCAATAATAGGCTTGGCTTGGCCAAGATGAAAGAAGCGATGTGGAAGATTGATCCAGGAGGCGGTTTCATGTTCTCGGATGCTACAAACTTCGATCAGGCAGTCCTCTTTGAACCGGAACCCAACCGGAGAGAATTGCGTCGGCTTATTGCCGAGCGCTTTTCTAATTGTCGTGCAACCGTGCAGCAGGTTGAAAATTTTGTCGTCGAGAACACGCCATTTCATTCGGGCCATTATCTCAAGGTGCTGGCGGCAATGGAGACCGAAAACGATTTGATGCATTTGCAACCAGCATCTAAGCGGCGCAAAGGCACATTTGCAGTTAAATCTGCCGTTCTTGAATTCCGGTAAATCAGGCTTCACCGTAGCGACTTTCTTCGTCCGTTTTGGGTGCAAAGTGGAAGGCGGTTATGCCAGGTAGGGGGGCACCTTCCATTTTCAATGGCCGTTTCTAGTTTAGTATTTCAAGGCCCGTGACCGCAGCTCAACCAACCGGGAAAATCACAATCATAAGTAAAGCAACCCAATATCACGATAAGCATTGGCAACCTTTCTAGCAATCATTCCAGTAAATGTACCGTCTGAACATAAAATGGCCAAGTCAATCATTTCCAACCCTGCCCGCTATCTCGCCGCAAAACCCGCTCCCCATCCTCTTTAACAAACGGCTCAAGCAAAGGCACTTCAAGTATCTCAAGCACCCTCTCCGAAGGCCGGCACAGCCGCACGCCCTTGCCCGTCACCACAATCGGCCGGTTGATCAATATCGGATGCGCCACCATGAAATCCAGCAACTCATCGTCGCTCCATTTACCATCGCCAAGCCTAAGCGCTGCATAAGGCATACCCTTTTCCCGCAGCAGCGCCCGCACGGAAATACCCATCGCCGCGATCAGTTCAACCAGCCTGTCCCGCCCGGCGGCGTTTTGAGGTACTCGATCACCTCAGGCTCTTCGCCCGTCGCCCGGATCATCGCCAACGTATTCCGCGAGGTGCCGCAACTCGGATTATGGTAAATGATAATGCTCACAACTTGGCTTCCTCTTTCATGGCACTCAAAGCGAGAGGCGGAACTCGCAACAACCACGTCATCAACATCAGCGCCCATAAAGCGCCCATCAACTCGGCGATAATAAAACAGGCATATCAGCCGGCCTTATGCTGGAAAATGTGTCGCTGAAAGATCGCACAATGGCGACCACCGGATTGGCAAAGGGCGTAGAGGCCGTGAACCAATAGGCCGCAGTAATATACAAGCCCACCAGCCATGGCACGGCGGCCCGCTCAAACCGGATACCGGCAAACATGGTCGCCCTTAAACACTAGCGAGCATAACACCGCGTAAGCCTAGATGCGCGCAGAAACCCGCGCCAGACGGCATTACCCGGCCGCCTACCGAATGGATTTATAACATCCTAAGGTAGCAAACCGCTCTTATCCAGCAGTCTCTGCCGCTGTGCCGCTCGCAGTTTTGCCGGACTGGCCGTTAGTACCAGCACCGCCCGGTAAATTCCCACCACGACCATCCCGGCCGCGGAAAACAACAGCAACCCCGCCAGCGGCAGGTATAGATTAGCCAGCAGATCAACCGCCGCCTGCACCCCGGCGCGTGAGGAAACCGCTGTTCCCACCCCCAGCCCGGCCAGCAGCGTTTTCGGCGTCAAAACCGGCCAATTACCGAAGCGCAGCCACGTAACTATCTGAAATAAAGGTAAAAATACCATTGGCGCCATAGTGCAATACACGAACAGCGCAATCAACCGGTTGCCCACGGTCCATATGCCGGCATCATGATCTCTCATCTTCAACACCCTTTTTCAGTGCATTTGTATAAAGACGACGACCGTTCGCAGCATACAGGCAAGGCTCATCTTTATGCCGCAGTCTGTTACTATATATAACGCCGCTGGCATAGTCCTATTTACCATTTTTCCAGCGAATCTCGCTTAATCTTATTTTTAGCACAAAACGCCCAAAAATCTATTACGATTTCAAGACGATTCCTGAAATCTGTGGATAACTTCCAAATTTCATAATGATATCAATATATTGAAGGCAAAATGTTCCACGTGGAACATTTCTAACTAAAAGTTAGATTGTATGCACACCGCGGGCAATCGCTGCAATCCCGGTGCGGGAAACTTCAGCCAAACCCAAGGGCCGCATCAGGTCGCAGAACGCGTCGAGCTTGTCCGTCGCCCCGGTCAGTTCGAACACAAAACTCTCGGTTGTCGCATCGATCACCCGGGCCCGGAACGCATCGGCCAGTCGCAACGCCTCCTGCCGGTGGGTCCCTGTCCCCACCACTTTAATCAACGCCAGCTCGCGCGCCAGATGCGGCCCCTCGCGGGACAAATCCGCCACCCGGTACACCGGCACCAGTCGGTCCAGCTGCGCCTTGATCTGCTCGATCACCATCTCGGTCCCGCTGGTCACGATGGTAATGCGGGATTTCTGCTTATCCGCATCCACAGGCGCCACCGTCAGACTGTCGATATTATACCCGCGCCCGGTAAACAGCCCGATCACCCGCGCCAAGGTCCCGGCCTCGTTCTCCACCAGCACGGAAATCGTCGCGATCCGCATCGTCTTGTTGGCCAGCAGCGTATCGGCCATCAAACCAGAACCATGCCATCCTCGGCCCCCGAAGGCCGCGGTGCCGCAGCACCCTCATGCTCCGGCCCCAGCAGCATCTCGTTATGCGCCGCACCTGACGGGATCATCGGGAACACGTTTTCCATTTTATCAACCCGGATATCGGCAATCACCGCCTTGTCCGTCGCCAGCATCTCGGCGATCACCCGGTCCAGATCATCCACCGTATCGGCCCGCAGCCCGACCGCGTGGAAACTCTCGGCCAGCTTCACGAAATCCGGCAGCGCCTCGGAATAACTCTCGGAATAGCGCCCGCCATGGTTCAGCTCCTGCCATTGCCGGACCATGCCCATGTATTCGTTGTTCAAAATGAAAATCTTCACCGGCAAACGGTACTGCGCCAGCGTGCCCATTTCCTGGATATTCATCAATATGCTGGCCTCGCCGGCAATGTCGACCACCAGCGCCTGCGGATGCGCCACCTGCACCCCCATCGCCGCCGGCAGGCCGTAACCCATGGTGCCCAGCCCGCCGGAGGTCATCCAGCGATTGGGTTTATCGAATTTGAAATGCTGTGCGGCCCACATCTGGTGCTGCCCCACCTCGGTGGTGATGTAGGTATCGCGGGCCTGGTTGCGGGTGGCTTTGTACAGTCGCTCGATGGCGTATTGCGGTTTGATGATCGAGCCGGATTGAGTGAAGCGCATGGATTGCCTGGCCCGCCACACATCGATCTGCTGCCACCATTTGGCCAGCGCCGGTTTGTTCTGCGGTGTCGCGTCAGCCTTCCAGCCGGCGATCAACGCACGCAAAATCTCGGCAGCATCGCCGACGACGGCGACATCGACCGCCACCGATTTATTGATGCTGGAAGGATCGATGTCGGCGTGAATTTTTTTGGAGCCAGGCGAAAAAGCGTTCAGCCGGCCGGTGACCCGGTCGTCGAAGCGGGCGCCGATATTCAGCATGACATCGCATTGATGCATCGCCAGATTGGCTTCGTAAGTGCCGTGCATGCCGAGCATGCCGAGGGATTGCGGGTCCGAGGCCGGGAAGCCGCCGAGACCCATGAGCGTGGAGGTGCAAGGCGCGCCGGTGAGGCGGACCAGTTGGGCCAGAAGCTTCGCGGCTTCCGGGCCGGCGTTGATGACGCCGCCGCCGGCGTAGACGATCGGCCGTTCGGCGTGTTTCAGCAAATCCACGGCCTGGGCGATGCGGGCGGGGTCCGGCGTGGTGCGGGGCCGGTAGGAACGGTGCGGGGTGATGGCGGCATCCACATAAGGGGCCGGATTGATAAGTATGTCCTTGGGCAGATCGATGAGGACCGGGCCGGGGCGGCCGGTTTTGGCGACGTGGAAGGCTTCGTGGACCACCCGGGCGAGATCCTCCGGGCGTTTGACCAGGTAATTATGCTTGGTGGCCTGGCGGGTGATGCCGGTGGTATCGGCTTCCTGGAAGGCGTCGTTGCCGATCAGATGGGTGGGGACCTGGCCGGACAGGCAGACCAGGGGAATGGAATCCATCAGCGCATCGACCAGGCCGGTAACGGCATTGGTGGCACCCGGGCCGGAGGTGACGAGCACCACGCCGACCCGGCCGGTTGAGCGGGCATAGCCTTCGGCGGCGTGCACCGCGGCCTGTTCATGGCGGACCAGTATGTGGCGGATCGCGGTCTGCTGGAACAGCGCGTCGTAAATGGGCAGCACCGCGCCGCCGGGATAGCCGAAGATGACCTCGACACCTTGCGCCTGCAAAGCCCGCAGCAGGGCTTCCGAGCCGGAGTTCATGATGTCGTTGGTGATCAGGGTGCCGTCCATGGCATTGAGGTAATGCGGGCGGGGGTAGGCGTCAACCCGGGGGTTTAATAAAATTAACCAAATTGTCCATAAAACTTTCTGAAAGTTGCGCCGGAGAGCCGATACGCGCATGTATTGTTTGCATGGCAGGGTCGTTCACCAATTTCTGGTGGCGGAACCAGGTGGCCTGGCGCTTGGTGTACTGGGTGGTGGCGAGGATGGCGCGGCTGCTGGCTTCGGCCAGGTTGGTTTGCCCACGTAGATACGGGGTGAGCTCCGGCACGCCATGGGCGCGCATCGCCGGCAGGCTGGGGTCCAGGTTTTGGGCGAGCAAGGCGCTGAGTTCCTCGAGGGCGCCGGCTGCCAGCATGGCAGCGAAACGGTTGGTGGCGGCTGCATTCAAACTGTCTCTCGGCGGGTCCAGCAGGAGCAGGCGCGAGGTCCAGCCGATCAGCGGGGTTTTGGGCTGGGATTGCCAATAGGCCAGGCCGTGGCCGGTGCCGCGCCAGACCTCATAGGCGCGGGCCAGACGCTGGCTGTCCGTGGGGATGAGGGTGGCGGCGGTGGCGGGGTCGACCTCGGTGAGTTTGGCGTGCAGCGCCGGGGCGCCGAAATCCGCCAGCAGGTTGCGGGCTTCATTGCGGGCGGCGGTGCCGGGGTCCGGGATATGGGCGATGCCGTGCAGCAAAGCCGAGAGATACAGGCCGGTGCCGCCGCATAATATGGGGGTGAGGCCGGCGCGGCGGGCTTCAGCCAGGGCTGCCAGGGCAGCGAGGCGCCACCAGCCGGCATGGCCGGGCTGGGCGGCCGGGCGGATGCCGTACAGGCGGTGCGGGGCGGCGGCTTCATCCGCCGGTGACGGGCGGGCGGTGAGGATGCGCAGCTCGGCATAGACCTGCATGGCATCGGCATTGATGATGACGCCGTTGAGCCGGGCAGCAAGGGCCAGCGCCAGGGCGGATTTGCCGCTGGCGGTGGGGCCGGCGATGACCAGCAGCGTGTCTCTTGCTTGGACGGCCATGTGTGCCCTACCAGCCTTGGTTATGTCTCATATTGTCGTCCTCATCGCCGACCGGGAAACCGGGCCTCTCACTGAAGCCGATGGGCTGCGGGCGCAAGGGTTTTGCGCCGGGCAGCATTTGAATTGGCTCTCTGCCGGGGAGGCTTGCGAATTTATCGTCAAATCCGTGCCGGATGTGGAGGGCTTGAAGGCGCATCTGGCGCACCGGGCGGTGGATGTGCTGGTGACGAAATTCCGCGGGCGGCGCAAGGCGCTGCTGGTGGCGGATATGGACAGCACGATCGTGACCACCGAGACGCTGGACGAGCTGGCGGCACAGGCCGGGCTGAAAGATGAGATCGCCGCGATCACGCAACGGTCGATGAACGGGGAGATCGATTTCGCCACGGCACTGCGCGAGCGGGTGGCGATGCTGAAAGGGCTGGAGCTGGCAGCGCTGGAACGCACCTGGCGGGAGGTGGATTACATGCCGGGGGCGCGGGTGCTGGTCGCGACGATGAAGCAATTCGGCGCGACCACCGCACTGGTCTCCGGCGGGTTTACGTATTTTACCGCGCGGGTGGCAGCCGAACTGGGGTTCGACGTGCACCGGGCCAATGTGTTGCAGGATAACGGCTCCGAGCTGACGGGCGAGGTAGCGGTGCCGATTTTGGACCGCGACGCCAAGCTGGCGGCACTGACGGAGTTGGCGGGCAAGCGCGGGGTGAAGTTATCCGCGAGCCTGGCGGTGGGGGATGGGGCGAATGATATCGCCATGCTGCAAGCGGCGGGGCTGGGGGTGGCTTATTATGCCAAGCCGGTGGTGGCGGCAGAGGTGGTGAATAGAGTGGAGTTTACGGATTTACGGGCGTTGCTGTTTGGGCAGGGGTATCCGGTGGGGGTGTTTCGGGGGTGAGGGCGTGGGTATTCAATATCTGCCTTAACTATCCTACGCAGGTGCTCACGGTAAAGCCATTATTGGCCGAAAACAGACCAGTCGGTTTGATCGATAATGGAGAAAACGGACATATCGTCTACTGAGTGTTTCGCCAATTGTCGACCAAGCCAAGACGCTTCATGTAACAACGACCATTTCCGACATAGCACCATCAAAGCCGCCATTGGCATGCTCGGCGAGGGTAGCAGAGTTTATCGCGGTGGCGGTGAAGTCTTTGAGACTTTCAGAGTGTAATGCTTATCAAACTCGAATACAATGTTAGGGTTGTAGAATTTTACTCGGGGACTTTTCTTATTGCTCGGTACAAGATATCGTTCATGGCATAGTTGCTTGTTTGCTTCGAACGTCTTTTTGATTTTGTAAAATTTATTGTTTTGAATGAAGTCGGAATACTTTTTCCTGAGTGCTGAAACAAGCTCGTCAAATGTCCAAGTCATTCCAGGTGGCAACTTGTCATCGTCGATTGAGACTGTTAAATGTGCTGACTCACCGGGTGCAGCTAGCTTGATTGGAACTGCACCGTCCGCAGCCTTTTTTACGATGTCGAAATTCACCACGACGCTGTAGAAATATTCTGAATGAATTGAATTTAACTTCGACTCCTCCGATTTGATATACGTTAGGAAACGTGCCACCTTGGTAGGTGCACCTTTTGCTACAGCTTCAGAATGAGTTTGATTAAGTGCGAATGAGATGGGGATAGCGGCAAGGTTAAGGTCGGCGTAGCTAACATTGAACCATTTTTGTGATGCTATGATGTAATTTCTTACGGCAGCCAGCGAGAGTTCTGCTAGCGTTTTTCTAAGGTTTACATCACTGGTTACGAAGTGTGTGGAGTGATCGCGTATATCAAGCATAGCCATTATGTTGGCAGCGGCTACATCTCCAAGATTATCCTTTTTGTAACTCTGTACAAGGTTGCGTGCTTCGACAATACCGATTGTGTGCGGCGACCCGTAGCGCGTCAATCTTAACTTTGTGCGCTTCCCGTATTTTCCGTTTTTGAGCTTAATTTTATCGCGCGCATACACGCTTGACAGTTTTCCTCTGTTCTCCTTAACGACTCGTGCCTTGAGTAACAGCTCCCAGGCATTAATCATTAATATGGCGAAATTTTCTTCCCGGTAGGGCACCATTGCGCGATTGTATGTCTCGACAGCGGCAACGCAAGCGGCGCGAGATTTCTCTACAAGAGCCTGATATGCTGGAGGTCTCACTGTCGCCCTAATCTTCCTTTTTTTCGTAACGGCTTATGCGCTCTGGCGTTATCTAAAACAAGGGAGAAAATTTAAGTTCATTGTACGCTCGATCCAATTAAAGCGAAACGCCTTCTATATGGATGCTGAAAATATGTGCGTTAAACAGCACTTTATCTTTCCTACGCGTGCTTATGAGCTAAACGGCAATCTTCGCGAGCGCCTTATCTATACTGAAAATATGAGATGAACCGGACGCAGTGACGATAGCGAAGGCTTTGGTTTGCGCATATGTGCCATCTGCGCGTTTTGAATTTTCCCATGCTACAGTTACATCAACGACATCTTCGGCTTTCCAATTTGTCGCGGCACAATAGCGTCTATACACGTCCAGAACATCTGATTTATTGGGTTCAGTGAGCAGGGTGCCAATCGTTGTGCCTTCCCGCAACTTACTGAAATGTTCGTTCGCGGTATACAGGGGCCTAAAGACGGTGCCACTTGCTATAGTTATTTGCTTGACCATGAGTGCCTCAAATCTAGTTCAAATCTAGTAACGTACTCTTTAGCCTATATATCATAAATCCCACTATTACGTGTTGAAAAAGTCCGATTCGAATGTCGCTTTGGTCGGGTAATATCACCCAAGCGTTGATGTGGAACGGTGCCCACGCCCGCACCTCACGCACCGCCTATCGCAATGCATTCATATTCTGGGTCAGAAGCTCGCGTTTACGATCGTAGAGATTGACCGTGAAGAAATATGTTCCGGCTGGAACCCGGTTACGCCGATAATCGGTCATAACCACATTAGGTTTGAAATACCGGATTTAATCAATGGTTTGGATAAACGATGGGTAGCGCTTCGCTCACCCATCCTACGCTTGCTACATTCGGCCAATACCCTAGACTAGCTCCTGGTTGCAAGCTAGCAATTAGATGAGTCAATATAGGGGAAAGTGATGCCCGAGCGGGGAGTGGTGAAGCTCAACATTCAACGTGGTGCTGGTATTGCCGAATTTGCGAGCTTTTTGGTTGATCTAGAAAATGCGTATTTGGCGTTACGCCTTCTTCCAACTATCGACAGTGCACGACATTTTACGCGCAGGTGGCATTTTCTGGTTGATTATCAGGGAGTCGATCCGTCCACTTTACGCTACAGACATTGGCCAGAAATCAGCGGGCGTGAGATTTACCCGAAGGATCAACTTGAAATCACTCGGATCAACATTCAATCGCCCGGTTGGATTGAGTTGCTCGGTTCCCTCAATCCCCTTCAACAAATCCGCGAGTATCTTAAAGATCGTCATGACCGAACAAAGGACAGAGCTTGGCGGGGTGAGACGGAAAAGGAACGGGCGCTGCTCGAAAACGATATCCTCCGTAACCAGGCTGAGCACGAACGAATAAACGTAATTAGCGCATTTTCCGAATTATTGGAACACGTTGGCTTCAGCTCCGAAGAACGCCAGCGAGCTGTGTGGGAGCGCCTCGGACCACCAATGATGCGGTTGGCCAACCATCAGGATACGGGCCTTTTGGGAAGTCAGAACGACGAGATCGATAGCAAACGGAAATAGTCTGAGCAAGCGTAGGATGGGTGAGCGCAGCGCTACCCATCGCTTTCGGCTGGAACCCCTGTTACGCCGATAATCAGTCATAACCGCATTAGGCTTGAAAACCGGCTTCAATCAATGTTTTGCAGAAACGATGGGTAGCGCTTCGCTCACCCATCCCACGCTTGCTACGTTTGCTACGCTTGCTTGGGAATCAAAGTTTTTTTGCTTCTTTTTGTTCACAAAAAGAAGTGCTTCCTATCTTCCTAATTCCTTACGCAGCACCAACGCATCCGTGCCATCGGGGTAGTATCGGCGGCGGTGGGCGGTTTGGGTGAAGGATTGGGTTTTGTAGAGGGTTTGGGCGGCGGTGTTGGTGGCGGCGACTTCGAGGAAGATGGTGGTGGCGCCGCGGGTTTGGGCGCGGGTGCAGGCGGATTGGATGAGGGCGGTGGCGATGCCTTGGCGGCGGGCGGCGGGGGTGACAGCGAGGGTGAGGATTTCGGCTTCGTCGGCGGCGGTGCGGGCGAGGATGAGGCCGCCCCGTGAGTGGATGTAGCCGTAGGTGGCGGGGTTGGCGAGGAGCTGGTGGAAGGCGGTCTCGTCCCAGGGGGCTTCGGGGAAGGCGGATTGGTGGATGGCGGCGCAGGCGGCGGCGTGGTGCGGGGTGATGGGCGTCATGTGAGCGCTTATAGGGCCGCTTATAGAGGAACGGGGCGCAGGCCGGCGGCGGGGAGTTTGGCTTCGGGCGGGTCCACGTACAGGGGTTGGGCCGGGTGTGCGGGCAGGTTGGCGGTGAGGCGGGCGAGGCAGGCGCGGGCGGTCCAGACCGGGTCTATGTTGCGGGCGTTGGTGAGCATGATGTCCATGTTGCGGGCGGCGTAATGGGCGGCGGCTTCATTGGCGGCGTCGCCGGCGAGGGCGATGGGGTACGGGGGGCGGGGGATGGCGGCATCGGCGTAGGCCTCGGCGCGGGTTTCGGACGTGGTGTCGCGGATCAGGAAGATGCGGTCGCGGCGGGCGCGGATGGCGACCCAGAGCGGGCGCTGCAGGGTGGGGAAGGCAGCGGCGAAGGCTTCCGACGCGGGGATGCCGTGCAGGGGCAGGCCGGCTGCCGCGGCCACGCCCTGGGCCAGGGCGATGGCGGTGCGCAGGCCGGTAAAGCTGCCAGGGCCGATGCCGACGGCGATGTGGGTGAGCCCCTGCCCTGCGGCCTGCAAGGCGTGCAGGGCCGATTGCAGGAGCGGGGGCAGGGTTTCGATCAGGCCGATTTTGGACTCAAGGATGTGGCGGGCCAGGGTTTCGCCATCCGGGGTGAGGATGGCAAGGCCGGGGCGGGGCAGAGCCGCCTCGATCGCCAGGATGCACAAGGCTCAGGCCAGGAGAGCGGTTTCCTCGAAGCTGAGTTTGGGCAGGCGGGGGAACGGGTGTTCCGGTTTGCCGTGGCCGAGATTGATGAGGAAATTGGATTTCCAGCCTTTCTCGACGAAGAAGGCACGGTCCACCTTGTGGTTGTCGAAGCCGGACATGGCGCCGGAGTCGATACCGAGGGCGCGGGCGGCGAGGATCAGGTAGGCGCCTTGCAGGGTGCTGTTGCGAAAGGCGGTGGCCTCGGCGAGGTCCGGGTTGCTGGCGTACCACGATTTGGCGTCGGTCATCGGGAACAGGGTGGGCAGGTGCTGGTAGAATTGCGGGTCGTAGGCGACGATGACGGTGACCGGGGCGGCGAGGGTTTTCTCCAGATTGCCGGCGCTGAGGGCGGGTTTCAGTTTTTCCTTGCCCTCCGGGGTGCGGATGAACACGAAGCGGGCGGGGGAGGAATTGGCGGAGGTGGGGCCGAGTTTGACGAGGTCGTACAAAGCGGTGAGGTCGTCATCGGTGACCGGCTGATCGGTCCATTCCCATTTGGTGCGGGTGGTACGGAACAAGGTGTCCAGGGCGGCATCGTCCAGTTTCATGGCGGGGTCTCCTTCGAGATGGTTAGGCGGCGGCCTGGACCACTGATTGCACTTCCGGGACGTAGTGCTTCAGCAGGTTTTCGATGCCGTGTTTGAGGGTGGCGGTGGAGGAAGGGCAGCCTGAGCAGGAGCCTTGCATTTGCAGGGTGACGATGCCGTTGCGGTAGCCGCGGAAGATGATGTCGCCGCCGTCGCTGGCAACCGCCGGGCGGACGCGGGTTTCCAGGAGGTCTTTGATCTGGTCGACGATGTCCTGGTCTTCGGGGGCGGAGTCTTCGATGGTGGCGGTGAGGCCGGCGAGCATGATGGGGGCGCCGGCGAGCAGGTGCTCCATGATCAGGCCCATGATTTGCGGTTTGAGGGTGGGCCAGGAGAATTCATCGGTCTTGGTGACGGTGATGAAGTCGGCGCCGAGGAAGACGCGGGCGACGCCGGGCAGGCCGAACAGATTATGGGCCAGTGGGCTGGCAAGGGCGGCATCGGCATCCGGGAAGTCCGCGGTGCCGGCCGGCAGGATGGTCTGGCCGGGCAGAAATTTGAGGGTGGCGGGGTTGGGGGTGCCCTCGGTTTCTATGAACATGGTGGCTCCTAATCAGGACTGGTGCTGTCCTCTAAATCGGGGTTTTCAGCTTGGAGCGCAAGAGGGGGCATTGCCGCGGCGTGGGGGGGTTGTTACGGAATGCTTAGATGACGGTGATCCGTAAGGATTGAAACGGGAATGCGGAAAATAGTTAGACGCTATTAAGCCGTGGCTGCCCCCGCAACTGTGAATGGCTTGTCCGCGCCAGATACCATTGCCTGCCAAGGCGAGAAGGGGTTGCGGACCAGAAGCCATGAGCCAGGAGACCGGCCGGCATCGAGACTTTGTGCGCGCGTATGGGCGGGGTGCACCGTAAGCGGAAGGGAGCAAGACCCTGAGCCTCTGTCGTGGTTTTATGCCGTGCGGTGCGCGGTGGCGCGTGAGGTGTGTGTTGAAATTATCAGTGAAATTATGTGTGCTGGCAGCGGTACTGCCCTGCCCTGCGCTGGCGGATGTGCCGGTGATGACGGTGACGGCGACCCGGGTGCCGACGCTGCTGCCGGATGTGCCTGCGGGGGTGACGGTGATTACCGCGCAGGAGATCGCGGCGCGCGGTTATGTGACGCTGGCGCAGGCGCTGGGCGCGGTGCCGGGCCTGGGGGTGGTGCAGGCCGGCGGGCCGGGCGGGCAGACCAGCGTGTTCATCCGCGGGACCAATTCGGAGGATATACAGGTGCTGATCGACGGGGTGCCGGTGAACGATCCGTCTGTGCCCAATGGGGCGTTCAATTTCGGCGAGGATACGCTGGCGGATATTGCGCGCATCGAGATCGTCAGGGGGCCGATGTCCGGGCTGTATGGTTCCGGGGCGATCGGCGGGGTGATCAACCTGATTACGCTGCAAGGGGCGGGCGCGCCGAAGCTGGCGATGACGGCGGGCGGCGGGTGGCCGGCGCAGGGGCTGGGCAGTGCATCGGTTTCCGGCGCCACCGGGCCTTATGATTACGCGCTGACCGGGGAGATCAATCAGCAGGCGGGGTTCGACGATACGGCGCGGCGGTTGAGCGTTTACGACGGGCACCGCGATCCGTTCCGCAGCTGGCTGGGGTCCGGGAATTTTGGCTACACGCCGGTGGCGGGGACGCGGGTTTATGCGGTGATACGGGCGCGGCAAAGCGATTCCGCAGAGCCGGATCTGGGATACCCGATCTATGACGATCCTAACGATTACACTTACGATACCAATTTATTCGGCAAGCTGGGAATACGGAGCCATTTGTTGCAGGGGTTGCTGACGACCGAGCTGTTTGTGGCGCGGTTGCAGGATGACCGGCATTACAAGAATCTGCTCGATCTGGATGACCCGAATCTGGCGAGTGCCGATGACCATTACCATGGCTACCGGACCGATGTGCAGTGGAACAACACCGTGCATGTGCCGGATGCGGGGGTAGCCGAATTTTCATCGGTGCTGTTCGGGGTTGAATATATCGATGACCGGGCCAAGGAAAATGTTGATGATGGCAGCGGGTTCGGGCCATATATCGCAACCGTGAATGCCTCTCAGCATGCGGTGGCGGGGCATGTGGGGGCGCAGACCAGGCTGTTCGGCCGGCTGACGCTGACAGCGGCGGTGCGGGATGATGCGGTATCAAGCTTTGGCAGTGCGGTGACCGGGCGGGTGGGTGCGGTGCTGGCGATACCGGCGGCGGATTTACACCTGAAAGCGGCGTATGGGACGGGCTTCCTGGCGCCATCCCTGTTCGACCTGCATGGGGTGGATAATACCGGCTATGCGGGGAACCCGGATTTGAAGGCCGAGCATAGCAGCAGCTATGAAGCTGGCGGGCAGTTCGATGTGCCGGCGTTCGGGCAGATCGATTTTGCCAGTATCTCGGCGGCTTATTTCGATACGCATATCAACGATCTGATCAATTTTTATTATACCAGCCCGGATTACAGTTCGGGCTCGGAACAGAATATCGGCAAGGCGCGGATCAACGGCGTGGAGACCGAGCTGGTGCTGACGCTGGCTGACTGGGCAGTGGCGGACCTGACCTATACCTATACCAATGCGCGGAATGGCGCGGATAATACGCAATTGCTGCGGCGGCCGGAAAGCACCGGCGCCGCCACGCTGACGCTGACACCCACGCCACGCATCAGCATTACCCCGCAGGTGCAATACGTGGGACGGTTTCAGGATTATCTGTATGGCGATGACGGGCTGCCGACCGGGACCGGGACCGCAGAGCCGGGGACGATCGTGAATGTGACGGCAAGCTACCAGATCAAGCCCGGCTTAGGGCTGTTTGTTGAGGGCAAGAATTTGTTCGAGTCCAAGTTCGAGCCGGTGAACGGGTTGCAGATACCGGGGCAGTCGCTGCTGCTGGGGGTGCGGGCGGTGTTTCAGTGAAAGGAAGCGAAAGGAAGCGCTACTTTTTTGTAAAAAAGTAGTAAATAACTTTTGATCCTTGGGGGCGTGGGCGTTTGGCCGATAGCGTCTATGATCGCAGTTGAGGGTTTTTTGCAATTCAGGGCGACGCCGCTATCGTGATCTTACCCAGGAGATCGAAGATATGCGGATCAGAGTTGCGGCGGCGGTGTTTTTTGTTTGTCTGCCGGCGTTTGCTGCCGCACCTTTGCTGCCGCCTGCCGCGCCGCTGCATCCGGTAACCCATACGCTCTGGGGGACGCCGGTGACTGATCCATATACCTGGATGGAGACGCCCGGCAGCAGCGCACTCGCGAGTTATATGCGGGCGCAGAACGACTATACGCAGGCGATGCTGGCAGCCCTGCCCGGGCGCCGGGCGCTGCACGATGCCATCAACAAGGATATGAACGCACTGACCTCCGTGTACTGGATGACGCGCACACCGGCCGGGAATTTTTTCATGGAAGTGGCGCCGGGGCAGCAGACCGCCAAGCTAAGATTTCAGGATGCCAAAACCGGGGCGATCCGCACGCTGATCGACCCTGATCACTACATGACCGATGGCGTGCCGGAGGCGATCAACTTTTATCAGCCATCCGCCGATGGCAGTTATGCTGCCTACGGTGTTTCCGCCGGCGGCTCCGAGAATGCGTCTCTGCATGTGCTCGATGTGGGGACGGGTAAGGATACCGGCGTGGATATACCGCGCGTGGAAGGCGATAACGAAGAGTTTCCGCCGGTGTACTGGCTGCCGGATAATAAGAGTTTCGTGTATTACCAGCTGCGGAAATTGCAGCCGGCAGACCCGCAAACCGCGTATTTCCAAAAAAGCCGGGATTACCTGCATCATCTCGGGCACAACCCGGATGGCGGCGGGGATGCTGCGGTGTTCGGCTATGGGCTTGAACCAAAAATTTCCATCGGGCTGGACCAGGATGCGGTGGTCTGGACGGTGCCTGGCTGCGCCTATGCTTTTGCGGTTTTGACCGAGAACGAGAGCAGCAATGTGATCGATGCGCTGTATATCTCGCCGATGGCGCCACTGGCGGCGGGGCATCCGCAGTGGCGGCAGTTCGCGGCGGCAGCCGACCATGTTGCCGCGATCGATGCGCAAGGGGGGACGCTTTATTTGATGACCTCCGCCAATGCACCGCGTTATGAGGTGCTGGCGACGCCGCTGAGCCATCCGGATTTGCAACATGCCAAGCTTATTCTGGCGCAATCCGACAAGGTGCTGGCGGGCATGGGGGCGGCGAAGGATGCGCTTTATGTTTACGGCATGCTGGATGGCTACGGTAAAATTCTGCGCCTGCCGTATGGCGGCGGCAAGGCCAGCCTGCTGCCGGTGCCGGGAAATATACGGGTGATTGCCACCAATCCGGCGCTGGCCGGTGCGCTGATCCATACCAGTGCGTGGACCGAGGCGCCGGTGTGGCTTGGCTATGATCCCGCTACGGATGCGGTTGTGAATACGCAAATTCAACCGGCACCGGGTGTGGATTTTTCAGGTATCGCCGCCGTGGAAGTGAAGGCGGTTTCCTATGATGGGACGATGGTGCCGCTTTCCATCATCGGGCCGAAAGACATGAAGATGGACGGCAGCCATCCGACATTGCTGGTGGGGTATGGCAGTTACGGGATTACCTTGAATCCGTATTTTCTCGCTGAGTTCAAACCCTGGTTCGATCTTGGCGGCATTGTTGCGTTTGCGCATTCACGGGGCGGCGGGTGGTATGGCGAGGGCTGGCACCAGGCCGGGATGAAACTGACCAAGTTGAACACGGTGTATGATTTTATCTTCTGTGCGCAGTATTTGATCGACCATCATTATACCAGGCCCGCGCTGCTGGGTGGCGAGGGCGGAAGTGCCGGCGGGATTACGATCATGCGGGCGGCGGAGATGGCCCCGGAGCTGTTTGCAGCCGTGTTGGACAGCCATGGCGAGACCGATAATTTACGTTCCGAGTTCACACCGAACGGGCCGCCGAACATATCCGAATTCGGGTCGGTGACGACCGAGGATGGATTTCATGGGCTGTATGCGATGAGCGCGCAGGCGCATGTGCGGGCGGGGGTGAAATACCCTGGGGTGATGGGGTTTACCGGGACGAACGACCCGCGGGTGGCGCCGTGGGAGGTGGCGAAAATGGTCGCGGCGATGCAGGCGGCAACTGGGTCCGGCCGGCCGGTGCTGCTGAACGTCAGTTATGATTCCGGGCATGGGATCGGCTCGACAACCGAGCAGGATGTGGATGAGGAAACGGATGGGTTGGCGTTTTTGCTTTGGCAGTTTGGGGATAAGAGGTTTCAGCCGAGGTTTTAAGGAGCAAAGTTCTTTTGCTTCTTTTTGTTCACAAAAAGAAGCGCTTTCTTCCTTTTCTTAAGGCGCCGTCAGCCGAAATTCGATGCGGCGGTTTTGGGCGTAGTCGGGTTTGGTGGTTCCGGGGGTTATGGGGTTGCTGCTGCCGTAGGCGGTGGCGGAGAGGCGGGGTTCGGGGACGCCGTCTGTGACCAGCAAATGGAGGACGGCGAGGGCTCGGGCGGCGGAGAGGTCGAAGTTCGAGGTGAAGGGGCCGCCGGTGATGGGTTGGGCGTCGGCGTAGCCGTCTACGCTGAGGACCCAGTTGATGTTGGGCGGGATTTTGCTGGCGATGTCTTTGATGGCTTTGGCGACGTCGGCGATTTCGGCCTGGCCGGCCGGGGTCAGGGTGGCCTGGTCGACGGGGAAGAGGACGTCGCTTTCGAACACGAAACGGTCTCCAACGATGCGGATGTTGGGGTTGTCTGCCAGCACCTGACGCAGGGTGCCGAAGAATTCGCTGCGGTATTGCTGGAGTTCCTCGACTTTGCGGGCCAGGGCTTCGTTGAGTTGTTTGCCGAGGTCGGTGATCTGGATGTTGTCGTGGGCGTCGGCGGCCTGGGCGGCGTCCAGCGCCTGGGCGAGCATGGCGAGTTGCAGGCGGAGTGCGGCGAGTTGCTGGTTGAGGAGATCGGCCTCGGCCAGGGCGGTCTGGCTGATGGCGGTTTGCGCGGCGAGGCGGGATTTCGTGTCGGTGAGCTGGTCCTGCAGGGAGGGGGCAGCGGCAGCACCGGTCTGGGCCTGGGTGGTCATTTGGGTTTGCAGGGCAGCGAGGCGGGATTGGGCGGCGGCGAGGCTGGATCTGGCGTCCGAGAGCTGGGCTTGCAGGGCGGATTGCGCGGATTGCGCGGTTTGGGTGGCGGCTTGGGCGGTCGCTTGGGCAGTAGTTAGCTGCTGGGTGAGGCTGGCATTGGCGGCGGTGGCGGCGGCGAGCTGGGCGTTCAGGGCGGCGAGCTCCTGTTGCAAGGAGGCGGCTTTGCCTGCCTGCAAGGATAACGCGTTGGAGAGTTCGGCGATCTGGTTGCGCAGCTGGGTGATGGTGTTGTCGCTGCCGGTGAGGGCGGAGGAGAGGAAGGCTTCGGCGAGGACGAAGACCAAGAGCACGAAGATGGTGACCATCAGCAGGGTGGAGAGGGCGTCGACATAGCCGGGCCAGGCGTCCAGCCCGTTGCCGGCGCGGCGGCGCAGGGCCATCAGGCGGGCCTGTTGGTGTTGGAGTCGGCAAAGGCGGCGAGCGTGCGGGTGAGGATTTTGATGTCGCTGCGCAGCTCGGCGGTGGTTTGGGTGCGGCCTTGTTCGGCCTCGATGAGCAGGCGGTTGAGCAGCATTTCGATGTTGCGGAAATGGGCGCGGGCGATTTCATCCGGCACTTCCGGGCGGGTGGTGAGGCGTGCCAGAGCCGGGGCGATGGTGGATTGGGTTTCGGCGAGTTTGAGCATCAACTGCTGGTTGGTGCGCAGAGTGTCGGCAAGGTTGCCGAGGCGTTCGGCGAGGGTTTGCATGGTGGTGTTGGATTGGGCGCGGGCGTCCTCCCCGCGGCCGAGGACGCGCTGCAGGGCTTCCATGTTTTCCGCGGTCTGTTCCAGCAGGGCCTGCACGTAGGCGGGGATGCCGGCCTCGCCGTCGCCGGCCATGGCGCCGGAAGACAGGCGGGTGAGGCCGGCGAGCCATTCCTCCAGCTCGTTGAAGAAGCGATTCATGGCCTGGCCGGCGGTGAGGTCCAGGAAGCCGAGGATGAGGGCGCCGGAGAGGCCGAACATGGAGGAGGAGAAGGCGGTGCCCATGCCGGCGAGCGGGCCGGCGAGGCCGGATTTCAGCTGGGCGAACATGGCGTTCACGTCGCCGCCGGACAGGGTCATGCCGTTGATGACGGCGGCGACCGAGGAGACGGTGTGCAGCAGGCCCCAGAAGGTGCCGAGCAACCCTAAGAAGATCATGACGCCGGTGACGTAGCGGGAGGTTTCGCGGCTTTCGTCGAGACGGCTGGCGATGCCGTCCAGCAAAGTGCGCATGGCCTGGCCGGACAAAGTTATGCGGCGTTCGCCATCCGCGCGGCCGGCGAGCATGCGGGCCATGGGGGCGAGCAGGATGGGCGGGGCGGCTTGCTCGAGGGCCTGGCGGGGGCGGCGGAAGTGTTCGACCCAGGCGACTTCCGGGTTGAGGCGCTGCACCTGGCGGAGGTTCCAGAACACGCCGAACAATTCGACGACGACGATGACGGTGTTGATGAGCGGGTTGGCGAGGTAAAACCGCGCTAGCTGCGGGGAGATGAGGGCAGCCGTGCCGTAGACCAGGATAATGAAGACCACCATGCGCAGCAGGTAGTTGGTCGGCCGGGTCATTCAGTTGCTCCCGCTGAAATATATATGGGTGGTGGCGGTATCCTGGCCCGGGACAGCGCCTAATGCGCGCGGAATTATCCCGGTGGCGGGGACGCCGCAAGCGGTCAAGGCAGCTTGCACGGCGAAGGCCCGGTTGAAGGCAAGGCGGAGCGCGATGGAAGGGTCGGCGGCGGGTCCGGGGGCGTAGGCGTCTATGACGATCTGGCGGGTGGCGGTGCAGTAGGGTTTGAGGATTTGGGCAGCAGCAGGCGGCAGGGCGGCACTGCCGAGGGCGAAGGTGATGATGGCGGGCGGCAGGGGTTTGATTACGGGCACGGGCGGCGGGGTTGACGGTTTGGCGGCCGTGGGTGCGGGAGCGGGACTGTGAGCCGGTTTCAGCGGAACGGATTTGGCGATGTGGTGGTGCGCCGGTTTGAGCTTTGGCGGCGGTTCGACGGGCGCGGGTGCAGATGGAATGGGCGGCGGGGCGCCGTTCAGCTGGTCCAGCGCGTTCGGATTCACGTTAACCTGAGCACGGGCCAATACGGGCAGCAACAGAAGAACAATATATAAATATCTCACCGGCAAAGCTTTACAGGAAGCCGATGCGGTTACTCAAATAGAGCTGATTATCGGGAGAGGTCTATGGCCGATGATACGGCGAGCCGGATGGTTTGCCCTCAGCGTGCCGCCAGCCCGTCCACCACGACGTCCAGCAGCTTGGGGTGCATATGCGGGTTGGCGGCGACCACGGTGTTGGCCAAAGTATCCTTGCCGTGCTCATCCGTGGCGTAACCGCCGGCTTCGCGAACGATCAACATGCCGGCCGCAATGTCCCACGGCTTGATGCCCATTTCCCAATAGCCGTCATACCGCCCGGCGGCGACCCAGGCGAGGTCCAGAGCCGCCGCGCCGAAACGGCGGACGCCGGCGATCTGCGGCATCAGCACACTCAAAGTGCGGGCAAAAGCCAGCCGATTGGCGCCCGATGTGGAGGCAAACGGCACACCGGTCGCAAACACCGCATCCTTCAACTCGCGCCGTGCCGAAACCCGCAAACGCTTGTCATTCACATAAGCGCCAACACCCTTCTCCGCCCAGAACATCTCATTGTTCACCGGCGAATACACCACACCCGCCGCCACCTCCGAACCGCCATCCGGCAGCCGCCGCTCCAGCGCGATGGAAATCGCCCAATGCGGTATCCCATGCAGAAAATTCGTCGTGCCATCCAACGGGTCCACCACCCAACGCCACGCCCATTTCTCGCTCCCGCTGGCCCCGCTCTCCTCCATCAACAACGCATAACCAGGCCGCGCCTTCTCCAAATCGTCGCGCAAACTCGCCTCAGCCCGCAAATCCGCCTGGCTGACAAAATCCCCAGGCCCCTTCATGCTGACCTGCAAATTCTCCACCTCATTGAAATCCCGCAACAA
Source organism: Acetobacteraceae bacterium (assembly GCA_965231175.1). Lineage (GTDB taxonomy): Bacteria > Pseudomonadota > Alphaproteobacteria > Acetobacterales > Acetobacteraceae > Acidocella. The sequence continues at coordinate 286,860 of CBDDMJ010000004.1, forward strand.
CCGCTTCGCCGCTTTCTGCGCCGCCGCCTGCATAACCGTCATATGCGCCGATAGACGTGGCATCATGGAACGCGCTCCTAAAAGTTAAGTAAGGCCAAGGGGCTTTGCCCCCTGGACCCCCACTAAGGGCTTGCCCTTAGAACCCTTGTAGGTTCAGGAATATGGGGGCCTAAGAGGCCCCCATATTCCTGAACCTTTAAAAATGGATTCTAAAGGCTGAGCCTTTAGCGGGGTCCAGGGGCAGAGCCCCTGGCCTTACTTAACCTTTAGCGCGTTCCACGTATGACGCATCATCGGTGCGGATGACGACGCGTTCGCCGGCTTCGATGAAGGGGGGGACCATGGTTTTGACGCCGTTGGAGAGTTTGGCGGGTTTGTAGGATGAGGAGGCGGTTTGACCTTTGACGACGGGGTCGGCTTCGATGATTTCGAGGGTGACGTGGGGCGGCAGGGAGATGCCAACGGGGTCGCCTTCGACCAATGCGACGGAGACCGGCATATTGTCTTGCAGGAAGGGCGCCATGTCTCCCAGGATGGCGGTGGGGACCATGAATTGTTCGAAGCTTTCCGGGTCCATCAGGACCAGGTTGTCACCGTCTGTGTAGGAATAGGTGTAGTCTTTATCTTCGGTAGTGAGGCGTTCCACGGTATCGGCGGTGCGCCAGCGTTCGTTGGTTTTATTGCCGGTTTTGAGGTTGCGCATTTCCACCTGGATGAAGGCGCCGCCTTTACCGGGGGTGATGATTTGTTGTTTGAGGATGGTCCAGCGGTTGCCGTCATGTTCGATGACCTGGCCGGCGCGGATGAGATTGGCCTGTTGCTTCATGATTCACTCTATTTACGATGTGCGCCCCTGTAGCAGCGGGGGGCCGGATGATCCAGGGGGGTGGAAGGCGCGGACAAAAGCTCTGGCTATTTTACACGTTTAGGTGTTGTGTGGCCGCTCAAAACAAAAAAGGGGATGTTCATGGCAAGCGACGCCTATAAGCCACCCATTTTTATTACCGGCACGGGGAATGCCACCAAGCCCGGTACATGCAGCCATAATGAAATACGAGCGCCGGAGTTGCAGATACTAGGGCAGCGGGAGACCGATCACGCGGATGGGTCGCATACGGTGTGCATCCCGGTGGAGGTAGTGGCGGATGTGCCACCGGAGCGTCTCGCGGTGCATGTGATCGTGGATGGGCTGATCAGTGCGGACATGATGCGCACGGAGCCGCGGCGGACCCGGCAGGGCAGCAATTTTTTCTCAGCGGATATTACGCGGCCGGCGGGGAATTACGAGATTACGCTGCATATAGCAGGCCGCAGCCACATTCAGCTGAATGCGCATTTCTAACTCGCTAGGCCGGCCATCTGACGCGCGTCTCTGCGCTTCCGGTCACAAGGAAGCACTTCTTTTTCTGAAGAAAAAGAAGCAAAAAGACTTTTGTTAATTTGAGCCATTGGCGTTTGAAACTCCCGGCTCCAGTGTCAAAAAAGTTTTTTGCGCCGCTTTTTTTCAAAAAAGCGGCTGCTTCCTTTTGATTTAATTAAAGCGGGATTTTTCCGAGGCCGCCGGGTTGGTCATAGATATAGGTGGGCAGCGCGGTGCCGCTGATGGTGCCGCGCAGATTGGCCAGGAGTTCTCGGCCGCGCGCCGGGGGGACGTGGAAGCGGGCGGTGCCGGGGGCGGCGTCCAGCTGGTGCAGGTAATAGGGTTTGATGCGGGCGCGCAGCATGGCGCGGAACAACTCGCTGAGGGCGGTTTCGTTATCGTTGACGCCGGCGAGCAGGACGGTCTGGCCGAGGATCGGGATGCCGCGGCGTTGCAGCTTTTTCAGGGCGGCGACGGCGGCGGGGGTGAGTTCGCGCGCGTGGTTGACGTGCAGGCAGATGAACAGCGGGGCGGCGATATCCAGGGCGGCGGCCAGGGCGTCGGTAATGAGGCTGGGGTCGGCGGTGGGGGTGCGGGTGTGGATACGTAAAATCTCGATATGCGGGATGGCGGCGAGGCGGGCGAGGATGGCGGCAAGGCGGCGGGGGGACAGGATCAGCGGGTCGCCGCCGGTGAGGATGACTTCGCGGATACCGGGATGGGCGGCGAGATAGGCGTAGGCGGTTTCCAGCTCAGTGCCGGTGAGGACGCCGCCATCGGGGCCGATCTGTTCGCGGCGGAAGCAGAAGCGGCAATATACCGGGCAGGCCAGCAGTGGTTTGAGCAAGGCGCGGTCCGGGTAGCGGTGGACGATGCCTTTGACGGGGGACAGCGCTTCGTCGGCGACCGGATCGGATAGTTCGTGCGGGGCGGTGATCAGCTCGTCCGGGTGCGGGATGAACTGGCGGGCGATGGGATCGTGCGGGTGCTGGATCAGGCTGGCCAGAGCGGGTGGCAAGGCGACGGCGTAACGCGCGGCGACGGCAGTGAGGTCAGCGGCCGCGGTGGCTGGCACCAGGCCTGCCTTCACCAGATCGTCGATTGAGCGCATAGAGAGGCTTTAGGCTTGGAGTGGGGATGTCTCAACCCTGGGAGACGGAACGGCTGGCGGCACGGTTGCCGTATTTGCGGCGGCGGGCGCAGTTGATGGCGGCGACCCGGGCGTTTTTCAATGCGCGCTCGTATATGGAGGTGGAGACACCTTATGCGGTGGCAGCTCCCGGCGAGGAGGTGCATCTGCGGGCGCTGGGCGTGAGCAATGGAGCCTGGCTGCATACCAGCCCGGAATTCGCCATGAAGAAATTGCTGGCCGGCGGGGCGGGGCGGATTTTTCAGTTGGCGAGGGTGTGGCGGGACGAGCCGCATAGCCCGACGCACGCGCCGGAATTCACCATGCTGGAATGGTACCGGCCGGATGCCGGTTTGAGCGGGCTGATGGACGAGGTGGAGCTGTACTTGCGGTCCGTGCTGCCGCCGCTTGTATCGTGGGGCGGGGTTGTTAACGGGCTGGCGCGGTTCGAGCGGCTGACGATGCAGGCAGCGTTTGCGCGGTATGCGGGGCTGGATGTGCTGGCCAGCGCCGGGGATGCGGCAGCACTGGCGCGCGCTGCCGGGGTGGCGTTGCGGGATGGCGAGGATTGGGAGGATTTGTTCTTCCGGCTGCTGCTGGAGCGGGTGGAGCCGCATCTGGGGCAGGACGGACCGGTGTTTTTGACGCATTGGCCGGCGGCGCTGGCCGCACTGGCGCGGCGCGCTCCCAATGATCCGCGCGTTGCGGAGCGGTTCGAGCTTTATATATGCGGGATCGAGTTGGCGAATGCGTTTGCCGAACTGACCGATGCGGCGGAGCAACGGCAGCGGTTTGTGGTTGATCGGGCGCGGCGGCATGCGCTTTACGGCGCGGATTGGGCGATGGATGAGGGGTTGCTGGCCGCCCTGCCCTGCTTGCCGCCTTGCGCCGGTATTGCGCTCGGCTTCGACCGGTTGGCGATGCTGGCAACCGGTGCGCCGCGGATTACGGATGTGTTGTGGCTGCCTGCAAATGAGCCAGACAATGCTTATTTATAGGGGATGAAGAGATCGATCATACGCGCTTATGTCTTTCTGCCCCTGCTGGCGATGGCTGGCTGTGCCACCGGGCCTAGTCTGGAGAGCCGGATGTCCAGTTATATCGGCGCCACGCCGACCGCCCTGGTGCAGGGGCTGGGTGTGCCGGATAAGCAGATCACCGTGGGCGGCGTGCAGTATCTGGCCTATGTGCAGCGGCATACCGAGGTGATTCCCGGTTCGCTGGGCTATGGCGGGTTTGGCGGGTTTGGCGGGGGTCCGTACTGGGGCGGCGGCGGCCCGCTGCTGCTCGCCGGCATTCCGCCGACGGTGACGGATTACCAGTGCACCATCACGTTCATGCTGCGGGATGGGAAGGTCTCGACGTTTACGCTGGTGGGGAATGATTGCAATTAGATGAGGAGCAAGCGCTACTTTTTTGAACCTTTCTGGGCAAAAAACTTTTGCTCCCAATAGACAGGGGCCGGTTGAGTGACAGCGCCCATGGCCCAGATTCATAAAGTTTTTTTGCTTCTTTTTGTTCACAAAAAGAAGGGCTTCCTTACTCCCGCTCTCAAACGAATTTTTTCCGCCGGATGATCAGGCGGACGCCGATGTTAATGATCAGCACGAACAGCATGACCAGAAAAGCGGCGGCGAAGGCCAGGGCGTGGGAGGCAGCGTCCGGCTGTTCGATGAAGCTCCAGATGACGTAGGTGAGGTAGCCGATCTGGCTGTGCAGGAAGCTGTGGACCGGGTCGTGGATGTTCAGCGGGAAGCTCGAGAAGCCGGCGGTGTAGATGAGGGGGGCGGTTTCGCCGACCGAGATGGCGAGCGCCAGGAGGGCGCCGGTGATGACGCCGGAGAGGGCGCCGGGCAGGATGATTTTGAAGACCACGGTGGGTTCGGTGGCGCCGAGGGCGAAGCCGGCTTCGCGCATGTTGTTGGGCACCTGGCGCAGGGCGAGTTCGGTGATGCGAGCGAGGTAGGGGACAATGAGGATGGCGATGGTGACCGCGCCGGCGGGCGCGCAGAGGCCCCAGCCGAGTGCCCCAACGAGGCAGATGTATGAGAAATAGCCGAGTACGATGGAGGGGGTGCCGGTGAGGACGTCCGAGAGGAAGCGGATGGTGCCGCCGAGTTTGTTGTTGCCGTATTCGGAAAGGTAGATGCCGGCGCCGATGCCGATGGGCACGGCGATCAGCATGGCGGCGAAGGAGATGACGATGGTGCCTTCGATGGCGTTCCACAGGCCGACGCCGGTAGGCGGCGTGGAGGAGGTGAAGAGTTTGGGGGAGAAGGCGGAGATGCCGTTATAGGCGACTACCCAGACGATATCGAGCAGCGGGCCGATGACGCAGACGAGGGCAATGCCGCAGGCCACCCAGCCGATGCGGCTGGTGACGACGCGGCGCAGCTCCTGCGCGGTGCGCGCGGCGGGAGCGGGTCTAGTGCTTGTGGTTGCGGACATTGAGGACCCCGGAGGACAGCAGCTTGGCGCCGGTATTGGTGATGAGCGTGATGATGAACAGCACCAGGGCGATTTCCGCCAGGGACCGGACGGCCATGTTGGTGGCGTCGCCCTCGGCGCTGTCGAGCTGGCTGACGATGAAGGAGGCGATGGTGGAGATGGGGGAGAACAGCGAGGTGGGCAGGATGTTGATGCCGCCGCCGGAGACCATCAGCACCGCCATGGTTTCTCCCAGGGCACGGCCGAGGGCGAGGACGATGCCGCCGATCAGGGTGCTGCGGACCATCGGCATCATGGCTTTGGAGACGACCTCAAAATGCGTGGCGCCGAGGGCGAAAGCGGATTCGCGGTTTTCCTTCGGCACCTGGAGCAGTGCGTCCAGCAGGGTGGTGGCGATGATCGGGGTGATCATCAGGGCCAGGACCACCGAGGCGGCGAGCAGGCCGTAGCCGCCGCCGGAATGGCCGCCGGCGAAGAGGGGAATAAAGCCAAGGGTGTCCGACAAAGCCGGGCCAAGGATGTTGCCAATAAAGGGCACCAGCACGGCAACACCCCACAGGCCGAATACCACGCTCGGCACCACGGCGACGAGTTCCACCAGCATGGAGAGCACCGGGCGGATGCGCGGCGGCACCGCCTCGGCGAGGAAGATGGCAGCGCCGACGCTGAGCGGCACGGCGATGCAGATGGCGATGAAGGAGCTGAGTAGCGTGCCGGCGATGAAAACCAGGATGCCGTAGCTGGCGCCCGGCGGTACCAGAACACCACGGGTGGTGACCGGGTCACCGTACAGATTGCCTAAATCCCAGGTGATGCGGGTGATGAAGCCGAGACCGTTGAAGCCGATGGCCTGGGCAGAGAAGATCAGCAAAAACAAGGTGACGGCGGCCAGCGATGCCGGGATCAGCAGGCTCAAGCCCAATAGGGTGAAGCGGAATGGCTGGAGTTTCATGGAGTGATCACCAAGGAGAAACCCCTTCCGGCAGAACCGGAAGGGGTGGAAGACAGCTACTGGATTTTGTTGATTTGCGTGGTCGAGAGTGCCTGCACGGCCGGCGGCAGCGGCAGGAAGTGGACCTTGTCGAGGAAGCTCGGGCTGTTGCCCTCGGTGATCGCCCAACTCAGGAAGCCACGGATGGCTTCCGCCACGGGGGGGCTCGGCTGGGTGCTGTTCACGACCGCATATTCGTAGTTGACGATCGGGTAGGCGTTCGGGGCGGCGGTGAAGATCATGCTGATGCGCTCATCCGGCGGCGTGGTGGCGGCGACGGATGCGGCGGCGGCACCGATGGTGTCCGGCGTCGGCAGGACGTAATTACCGGCGGCGTTTTCCAGCTGCGCGGTGCCGAGACCGGCGGCGGCGACCTTGGCGGCATAGCTGACGCCGATATAGGTCACGGAATACGGGTTGGCGGCGGCGGCGGCGAGCATGCCGGCATTGCCCTTGGCGCCGATTTCACCGGGGATAGGCGCCCAGGAAATCGTGGTGCCGAAGCCGGTGCTGCTCTTCCAGGAGGGGGTGGAAGCGGAGAGATACTGGGTGAAAATGAACGTATCGCCCGAACCGTCCAGACGATGGATGGGGATGATGGTGTTGCCGGGCAAGGTTACGCCAGGATTGGCTGCCGCGATCTGCGGGTCATTCCATTTGGTGATGCTGCCGCTGAAAATACCGGCAAGGATCGGACCGGAGAGCTTAAGACTTTGGTTGTTCAGGCCGGGCAGATTGTAGTTGATGGCCTGGGCCGAGATGGCAAGCGGGATGCTCAGCATGTTCGGGTTTTTGGTCGCCAGAGCGTTGGAAAGATACGCATCGGAGGCGCCGATATCGACCAGACCTTTGATCGCCTGGGCGATGCCGGCACCGGAGCCGGTCGAGGTGGTGGTGATGTCGGTGCCTGGATGGTCAGCCGAATAGGCCGGGACCCAGAGGTTGAACAGCGGGTACAGCAGGCTGGAGCCGCTTTCCACCAGCGGAACGTCGACCTGCGCCATGGCGGTGCCGGAGATGCTGGAAAAGCTGGCGATGGCCAGGACCGCCAGGCTCGCCCTGAAGACGGAGGTGCTACGAAAATTGAGGGTGATGCGCACGGTTGGTTTCCTTTTTGGTTCAAAAAGCCGGACCTGTTGCGTGAAGTGCCGAAACTTCACTCACCGCCGCTCCTAATTCATCGACATGACAAATACGACAGGGTTTGCGTTGCAGTTTTATGACATTTGTCACAAACCTGGGGTTGGCTTTGGAAAGCGTTATTTTTGGGTGAAAAAGCAAGCACTGCTTTTTTGAAAAAAAGCCGCCAAAAACTTTTGCCATGCTGACCGCGGGCGCTGGTTTTCAAACGCCTTAAGACCTAATGGGTGGCAGCGCTGAAAATGGACTGGTTTTGCGGATCGGTGATATGGCCGGCGGCCACAGCAGAAAGCCGGTCCAGCTGCAAGGCACTCCAAAGCAATGCCATGCGATCGAAATCATCCGGTACGGCACCGTGCCCCGCCATAAAGCCGAGGCGCTGCGGGATATTCAGCACCAGCGTATCCAAAGGCAAAAGCTTGGCTACCAAGCAGCCGCGACAAATGGGTTTTCGCTTCGTGTATATTAATAATATTCATACGCTTGCAATTCCCAGCATGGCATTGTTCGAGACACCACCCATGCCCCAGATTCACAAAGTTTTTTTGCTTCTTTTTGTTCACAAAAAGAAGTGCTTAAATAATCGCTTTCTGCTGTTCAGTTACCGGCAGGGTGGCGGGGCCATAAAGGGTTTCGGCGCGTTTAAGGAAGGCGGCGACCATGCGGCGGACGGCTTCGGTGAAGACCGTGCCGATGGCTTTCTGCAGGACGATATTGCGGAATTCAAAATCGACATAAAAGTCGACCGTGCAGCCTTTAGGGTCGGGCGTGAATTTCCATTGGTTATGCAGGTATTTGAACGGGCCGTTTTCGTATTTGGTTTTGATGATGCAGAAGCCTGTTTCGTCTGCGTGTTGCAAGGAGGCGCGGCTGGTGAAGCTTTCGCGGAACGGGCCGAAGCCGATGGTGAGGTCGGCCACCAGTTCATTTTCCTGATGGCTGCGGATGCGGGCGCCGATGCACCAGGGCAGGAAGCTCGGGTATTTGGCGACGTCCGCGACCAGGTCGAACAGCTGGTCAGAACGGTACGCCACCAGCTTGCGTTCAGTATAGCTGGTCAATTTTAGGCTGCCAGCAGCTTGGCGCGGGCATCCCTCAGGGACGCGAAATCCGCATCGGCATGGTAGGAGGAGCGGGTAAGCGGGGTGGCGGAGACCATCAGGAAGCCTTTGGCGCGGGCCATGGCGGTGTAATCGGCGAATTCCTCCGGCGGCACAAAGCGTTCCACCGCGGCGTGTTTGACGCTCGGTTGCAGATATTGGCCGATGGTGAGGAAATCCACGTCGGCGATGCGCAGATCGTCCATTACCTGGCCGATTTCAGCGCGGGATTCACCGAGGCCGACCATCAGGCCGGATTTAGTGAAAATGCCGGGGTCGAGTTGCCTCACGGTGTCGAGCAGGCGGAGCGACTGGAAATAGCGGGCACCGGGACGGATGGTTGGATACAGCCGCGGCACGGTTTCAAGATTATGGTTGAAGACATCGGGGGCCGCCGCCGTCACGGTTTCGATGGCGCCAGATTTGCGCAGGAAATCGGGGGTGAGGATTTCGATGGTGGTGCCCGGGGCGGCGGCGCGGATGGCGGCAATGACGGCGGCGAAATGCGCGGCCCCGCCATCGGCCAGATCGTCACGGTCGACCGAGGTGATGACGACATGGCGCAGGCCCAGGGTGGCGACGGCTTCCGCCACGCGGCCAGGCTCGGTGGTGTCCAGCGCGTTCGGCAGGCCGGTGGCGACGTTGCAGAAACTGCAGGCGCGGGTACAGATTTCGCCCATGATCATCATGGTGGCGTGGCGCTGCGACCAGCATTCGCCGATATTCGGGCAGGCGGCTTCCTCGCACACCGTCACCAGATTTTTGCTGCGCATCAGGTCGCGGGTTTCGTAGTATACCGGATGCGACGGCGCCTTGACCCGGATCCAGGCGGGTTTGCGCTGGATGGGGTTGTCGGCCCGATGCTGCTTTTCCGGGTGGCGGGTGCGGTGGTCGATTTCTATGCGGTTCATGGGGCTCACTTTAGAGAAGCACTTCTTTTTGTGAACAAAAAGAAGCAAAAAAACTTTGCCACTCTGGGTCCGGGGGCGCTGGCAGCGTCACGGCCCAGGTCCTGGAGGAGCAAAAGTTTTTTGCTGCTTTTTTTCAAAAAAGCAGGTCTTGCTCCTAGAAGTGGATCGCCTGGCCGTAGGCGTCAAGCACCGACTCATGCATGGTTTCGCTGACCGTGGGATGCGGGAAGATCGAATTCATCAGCTCGGTTTCGGTGGTCTCCAGTGTGCGGGCCACGACATAGCCCTGGATCATTTCCGTAACCTCGGCGCCGACCATATGGGCCCCTAGCATTTCGCCGGTTTTGGCGTCGAAGATGGTTTTAACGAAGCCGTCGGGTTCGCCCATGGCGATGGCTTTGCCGTTGCCGATGAAGGGGAAGCGGCCGACTTTGATCTCGCGGCCGGTTTCCTTCGCCTTCGCCTCGGTCATGCCGACGGAGGCGACCTGCGGGCGGCAATAGGTGCAACCGGGGATGTTGGCGGTATCGAGCGGGTGTGGGTGCCGGCCAGCGATGGCTTCAACGCAGATGACGCCTTCATGGCTGGCTTTATGGGCAAGCCAGGGCGGGCCGGCGAGATCGCCGATGGCGTAAATGCCGGGCTCGCCGGTACGGCAGAATTCGTCGATCACGACATGGGTGCGGTCGACCTTGATTTTGGTCCCTTCAAGACCGAGGTTTTCGGTATTGCCGACGATGCCAACCGCGGAGATGACACGGTCGACGGTGATGTCCTGGGTTTTGCCGCCGGTCTCGACGGTGACGGTAACGCTGTCCGCGGCTTTTTTCACACCTTTGACGGTGGCCGAGGTGATGATTTTCATCCCCTGTTTTTCAAAGGCTTTTTGCGCGAAGGCGGAGATTTCAGCGTCTTCCACCGGCAACACACGATCCAGCATTTCGACCACCGTGACCTCAGTGCCCATATTGCGGTAGAAGCTGGCGAATTCGATGCCGATGGCGCCGGAGCCGATGACCAGGATGGATTTCGGCATGGCAGGCGGCACCATCGCTTCGAAATAGCTCCAAATCAGTTTGCCATCGACCTCGATGCCGGGGATCTGGCGCGGGCGGGCGCCGGTGGCGAGGATGATGTGTTTGGCCGACAGGGTGGCGACTGGTTTGTCGTCCTTGGTGACGGTGAGTTTGCCGGACCCGGCGAGTTTGCCGTGGCCGTCGAACACCGTGACCTTGTTTTTTTTCAAAAGATAGCCGACGCCGGAGGCGAGCTGCTTGGCGACACCGCGCGAGCGTTTCACCACCTTGTCGAGATCGAACTTGATGTTATCGGCAGAGAAGCCGAATTCATCCAGATGTTGCAACAAATGCGAGATTTCCGAGCTGCGCAGCAGCGCCTTGGTCGGGATGCAGCCCCAGTTCAGACAGATGCCGCCGAGATGTTTGCCTTCGACCAGTGCCACTTTCAGTTTCAGCTGGGCGGCGCGGATCGCGGCGACGTAACCGCCGGGACCGCCGCCGACGACGATGAGATCGAATGTTTGGTCCTCAGCCATGTGCCTGCTCCTCATTTGCCAGGGCGTACAGCGCATTGCCGCTGAGCCGGTATTTATGCCAGTGCGACTGCGCGGCAGCGCCTAGTTTCTGGTAGAATTCGATCGCCTGTTCGTTCCAGTCCAGCACCGACCATTCCATGCGGGCGCAGCCGCGTTCGACCGCCAGCCTGGCCAGATGGGTGAAAATGGTCCGGCCGATGCCAGCACCGCGGGCTTCGGGGGTCACGTAGACATCCTCGATGGCGAGGCCAGGACGGCCGGTCCAGGTGTTAAAGCTTTCCGACCACAGGGCCACTCCCTGGGGGGCGCCGTCATGCTCGGCCAGCAGGGCTTCGGCGCGGGGTTTTGGGCCGAACAGGGCATCGAGCAGTTGGGCTTCGGTCATTTGCACGGCGTCCGGTTCGCGCTCAAAGGCGGCAAGGTCGTGGATGAACCGGAGGATCACCGGGACATCCGCCGGGTTTGCCGCGCGCAGCTTCACAGCATCAGGCTTAGCGGGTCTTCGATGATGCTCTTCAGTGTCGCCATGAACTCGGCACCCAGGGCACCGTCCACCACGCGGTGGTCACAGGACAGGGTGCAGCTCATCATGGTGGCGATGGCGAGTTCGTTGTTTTTCACCACCGGGCGTTTTTCGCCGGCGCCGACGGCCAGGATGCAGGCTTGCGGCGGGTTGATGATGGCGGAGAATTCCGGGGTGCCGAACATGCCGAGGTTGGAGATCGAGAAGCCGCCGCCCTGGAATTCCTCGGGCTTGAGCTTGCCGGTTTTGGCGCGGGCGCCGAGGTCCTTCATCTGCCGGCTAATGGCGGCGAGGCCCAGCTGGTCGGCCTTGCGGATGATCGGCGTGATCAAACCGTCCGGAATGGCGACGGCGATCGAAATGTCGACATCGTTGTATTGCAGGATGGCAGCGTCGGTATAGCTGGCGTTGACATTGGGGTGGCGGCGCAGGGCGGCAGCGCAGGCCTTGATGATGAGATCGTTAACCGAGAGTTTGAAGGCCGCGGGGCCGTCCTTCGCGGATTTGGCGTTGAGCTCGCCGCGCAGCTTAAGCAAAGCGTCGATCTCGAAATGACCGACCACGTAGAAATGCGGGACGGTCTGTTTGGATTCCGAGAGGCGCTTGGCAATCACCTTGCGCATGGTGGAGTTCGGGATGACCTGATGCGGGGCGGTGATGTCCGGAGCTGGCTTGGCGGCGGGCTTTTCGGTTGGGGCCGGCGCGCCAGCGGCCTGCGCGGCAGCAGGCTTTGCAGCGCTGGCGGCAGCGGGTGCGGCTTTGGCAGCATTTTCGATATCGGCTTTGACGATGCGGCCATGCGGGCCGGAGCCTTTGAGCGTGGCCAGATCAAGGCCGCTCTGCTTGGCCATGGCGCGCGCCAGCGGGGAGGCGAAGATGCGCTCGCCCTTGGCCTCGCCGTTGACAGTCTGCGGGGCGGGGGCAGGAGCGGGGGCGGTTTCGGATTTGGCGGCGGGGGCGGCGGGCTTGGCAGCACCAGGCGCGGCCGGTTTCGCGGCGGGGGCTTCTGCTGGGGCTTCGCCCGCTTCGGTCAGGATGCCGATGACGGCGTTGACCTCGACCCCGGCGGTGCCGTCCGGGACCAGGATTTTTGACAATATGCCCTCATCGACGGCTTCGACCTCCATGGTCGCCTTGTCGGTCTCGATTTCAGCGAGCACGTCGCCGGATTTGACGGTGTCGCCTTCTTTTTTCAGCCAGCGCGCCAGGGTGCCTTCCGTCATGGTGGGAGACAAAGCCGGCATGGTGATGTTGGTCGCCATTTTATGCTCCCTTAGAACAGCTTCTTCACGGCATCGACGATCCAGCCCGGCTGCGGCAGCGCCAGTTTTTCAAGATTGGCGGCATACGGCATCGGCACATCGAGGCCGGCGACACGCACTGGCGGCGCGTCCAGCCAGTCGAAGCAATGCTCGGTGACGGTCATAGCGATCTCGGCGCCGATGCCGGCGAACGGCCAGCCTTCCTCGACGCTGACGACGCGGCCGGTTTTTTTCACCGATGCGACGATGGTGTCGATGTCGAGCGGGCGGATGGTACGCAGGTTGATGACCTCGGCCTCGATCCCCTGCCCTGCCAGGATTTCCGCGGCCTTCATCGCGGTGTCGACCATGATGGAGAAGGCGACGATGGTGACGGCATCGCCCTGCCGTTCCACCTTGGCTTTGCCGAGCGGCAGGATGAAGTCATCCGAGACCGGGCAATCGAAGGTATGGCCGTACAGGATTTCGTTTTCGAGGAAAATGACCGGGTTGGGGTCGCGGATGGCGGCGCGCAGCAGGCCCTTGGCATCCGCCGCCGACCACGGGGCGACAACTTTCAGGCCGGGGCAATGCGCGTACCAGCTGGCATAGCACTGGCTGTGCTGGGCGCCGACGCGGGCGGCCGCACCGTTCGGGCCGCGAAATACGATCGGGCAGCCCATCTGGCCGCCGGACATGTACAGGGTTTTGGCGGCGGAGTTGATGATCTGGTCGATCGCCTGCATGGCGAAGTTGAAGGTCATGAATTCGACGATCGGCTTCAACCCGTTCATCGCCGCGCCAACCGCCATGCCGGTGAAGCCGTGCTCGGTGATCGGGGTGTCGATGACGCGGCGCGCGCCGAATTCGTCCAGCATGCCCTGGCTGATTTTATAGGCACCCTGATATTGCGCGACTTCCTCGCCCATCAAGAACACGTCCTTATCGGCGCGCATTTCCAGCGACATGGCATCGCGCAGGGCTTCGCGGACGGTGGTGGGCTTCACCTCGCCCCAGTCCTTATCCGGGGCTTCCTGCGGGGTGGTATGGGCTGGTTTGGCCGGGGTTGCTTCGGCTTTGGCCTCAGCTTTGGCTTCGGCAGGGGCTTTCGGGGGTGCTGCCTCGGCTTGCGCCGGCGCGGCAGCGGGTGCGGCGGTCTCACCTTCGGCGCCGAGCGTGGCGATCACGGTGTTGACGGCCACGCCATCGGTGCCTTCGGCGATCAGGATGGAGAGGATCTTGCCCTCATCGACGGCTTCGACCTCCATGGTCGCCTTGTCGGTCTCGATTTCGGCGATGACATCGCCGGATTTCACGTCGTCGCCGACATTTTTCAACCATTTGGAGAGCTTGCCCTCGGTCATGGTGGGGGACAGGGCCGGCATCAGGATTTCGGTCGGCATATCGTTCAGCGCTCCACCAGAATATCGGTCCAGAGTTCCGCCTCGTCCGGTTCCGGCGAGGTTTGCGCGAACTCGGCGGCCTCGGCGACGCGGGCTTTCACCTCATCGTCGATCTTTTTCAGTTCGGCCTCGGTCATGCCCTGGTCTTCAAGGGATTTCTTCACGAGATCCAGGCTGTCATGCTCGGCGCGCATTTTCTGTACTTCCTCGCGGGTACGGTATTTGGCGGGGTCGGACATCGAATGGCCGCGATAGCGGTAGGTCTTCATTTCCAAAAGGAACGGGCCCTTGCCGGCGCGACAATGCGCCACGGCTTCCTCGCCGGCGGCTTTCACCGCCATCACATCCATGCCGTCCACCACCAGGCTCGGCATGCCCCAGGGCGCGCCGTTTTGCGAGAGATCGCGCGAGGCCGAGGAACGCTCGATGCTGGTGCCCATGCTGTAGCGATTGTTTTCGATGACATAGACCACCGGCAGCTTCATCAGGCTGGCGAGGTTGAAACTCTCGTACACCTGGCCCTGGTTGGACGCGCCCTCACCGAAATAGGTCAGGCTGACACGGTCGGTGTCCCGGTACCAGTTGGAGAAGCCAAGCCCGGTGCCGAGGCTGACCTGGGCGCCGACGATGCCATGGCCGCCGAAGAAGCCCTTTTCCTTGGAAAACATGTGCATGGAGCCGCCCTTGCCGCGGCTGTAGCCGGTGCTGCGGCCGGTGAGCTCGGCCATCACGCCTTTCGGGTCCATGTCGCAGGCCAGCATATGGCCATGGTCGCGGTACGAGGTGATGACCTCATCGCCGGTATCGATCGCATGCTGCATGCCGACCACCACGGCTTCCTGCCCGATATACAAATGGCAGAACCCGGCGATCAGACCCATGCCGTAAAGCTGGCCGGCTTTTTCCTCGAACCGGCGGATCAGCAGCATGGTTTTATAGGCTTGCAGCAATTCGTCGCGGTCCATGGAGGGGGTTGATTTCCTCGGCTTAGCCTTGCCGGGTTTGTCCTGTACTGCCGCCATGCCGGTCTCCACAAACTGGATGATACGGGCCCCTCCTTGCCGCATTATTCCCTGCCTCACAAGGGCGCGGACAATAAATTACCATTGCTGCACTGCGATATTTTAAATTAACTCAAATCTGGTTAAGTTATTGTTCTCTGTTACGGGAGACCATTGAACGCATCATGAAATTGCGTAAAACGCATCGGCAAAGACATCTAATAAGGCGTGTGACGCCGGTTTTGCGTGATTATTTGGCCGCGGCGGGAAGTTGCAGCACCAGATCCCCCGGGTCTGCAAGGTTGAGTACCGTGCGGGATTGTTGATCGAGCATATCCGGCGCCACCGACCGGCTGTTGAGATCGGCTACCTGGGTCTCCCAGCGGGTGCGCGCGGCGTCAATCGCCATATAGCTTTGGGCGGCCCGGAGCAGATCGGCATGTTCAGCGCGTTGCGCTTCCAGCCCGCGGGCGCCGTGCAACGCGTTCCAGGCAAAATACCAGGTGATGGCGAGGAAGATCGCCGGCGGTATCAGGGCACGGATACGCAACTTGATCTGCCGTAGCACCAGGCTCTCCAGCGGTTGGATGAATATGGGTTTGTAGCGATTTCAGGGCGTTTCGCAAGAGTCTTCTGACAGTAACGGCCATTATTTGACCTTTTTGCGGGCATGACCCTGCCTTGTTTGCCGCCCAGATTGCAATGATTGAAAGGGGACATTCGATGTCACTGAAACATATAATGCTTGCCGCCTGCGTGCTGTCTTTCGCAATGGCCGGCAGCCATGCCGCCAGAGCCGATTGGGGTGACCACGGCGGCGGCTGGAACGGCGGCGGCCAGGGTGGTCCGGGTGGCGGCTGGGGCGGCCACGGCGGTGGCTGGCACCATGACGACGACCATTGGCACGGCGGCTTCGCCTTTGGCGGTGGTTATTACCCCCCGCCCCCGGTATATTACGCACCACCGCCCGTATATTATGCGCCGCCACCGGTCTATTACGCACCGCCGCCGGTATATTATGCGCCGCCGGTGGTGACCTTCGGCTTCAGTGTGCACTGAAAGTTAGAAAGCAGCAGCTTTTTTGAAAAAAAGCTGCGCAAAAAACTTTTATGAATCCGGGCCTGGGGCTGCGCAGCGCTCACGTTTAAACTGGACCGCGCTAATGGTTCAAAAAAGCGGTGCTTTTACCTTAAACCGTAAACTGCTCGGTAATAATTCGTTCCGATAAGGCACGGTCAGGATCGAACAAAACAGTGACGTTGATGCTGCGGTCTTCGCTGACAGCGACCGAAACGACGTTGCGGACTTCGGTGAAATCGGCAACCGCGGCAACCGGGCGTTTGCCGGGCTCCAGGATTTCGAACAGAACCTCGACGGTGGCAGGCAGCAAAGCGCCGCGCCAGCGCCGGGGGCGGAAGGCCGAGATGGGGGTGAGCGGTAGCAGGTTGGCCGAAAGCGGGATGATCGGGCCGTGGGCGGAGAGGTTATAGGCGGTGGAGCCGGCCGGCGTTGAGATGAGAACGCCGTCACAGATCAATTCGGCAAGGCGTTCCCGGTGGTCCACCGAGATGCGGATTTTAGCGGCCTGGCGCAATTGACGCAGCAGGCTGACTTCGTTGAGGGCCAGGGCCTCCTCAACCGCGCCGGCGGCGGTGATGGCGTGCATGCGCAAAGGGTGAAGCGTGCTGGCCTGCGCGGCAGCCAGGCGTTCGATCAAGTTGGTTTCCTGGAATTCGTTCATCAAAAAGCCGACCGAACCGCAGTTCATGCCGTATACCGGTTTGGTGGTGCCGAGAACCTTGTGCAGGCATTCCAGCATCACGCCGTCGCCGCCCAAGGCGACCAGGATATCGGCGGCTTCGGGCCTGGCGTCGCCGTAACGGGCGACCAGACGCGACTTGGCTGCGGTGGCAGTATCCGTGGCTGCTGCAATGAAGGCGATCGAGGTCATGCCCCGCCACCCCCACGCGCCAGATTTTCAGAGCGCGCGGCCGCCCCGCCACCCCCGCGCGCCAGATTTTCAGAGCGCGCGGCCGCCCCGCCACCCCCGCGCGCCATTAGATCAAAACTCTATGCTCAAGCACGGGCATATTGGCGCGGATGCGCGCGGTGAAATCCTGGTCCAGTGTAGCGGTGGCGTGACCGGGGCCGTCCGAGGCTTTGGCGACGATATGGCCCCAGGGGTCGGCAATCAGCGCATGGCCGTAGGTGTAGCGGGTTTCGCCACGCTCCCGGTAGGCGCCGGTGCAGGCGGGGGCGGCAAACCAGCACTGGGTTTCGATGGCCCGGGCGCGCAGCAGAACCTCCCAATGGTCCTTGCCGGTCTGCAAGGTGAAGGCGGCGGGCAGGATGATCAGCTCGGCACCCTGGCGGCGCAATGCGAGGAAGAGTTCGGCAAAGCGCAGATCGTAGCAGATGGCAAGACCGGTGCGAATACCCGCGATGTCCACGCTCACCACGGCATCGCCGGCGCCGTAGGTCGCACTTTCGCGGTAGCCCTGGCCGTCCGGGGTGGTGATGTCGAACAGATGGATTTTGCGGTAGCGCGCCAGCTCGGCACCAGCGGGGGAGAACACCAGCGTGGTGTTGTACAATACGCCATCCGCCAGCTCGCCGATCGAGCCGCCATGCAGGTGGATGTGGTGGCGCATCGCGGTATGGCGCAGAAATTCATAAGCCTCGCCGCCGGTCTCACCAGGCGCCGGCAGGGTTTCGGCGGCGGCGAATTTGCCGGCCCGGTCGCCGCCGAGGCAGGTCCATATTTCCGGCAAGGCGATCAGGTCCGGGGCATCGGCGGTGACGGCGGCATCGATCAGCCGCAACGCCTCGGCGATGTTTTCGGCCTTGCCGGCACCGGGCGACATTTGGATGACGCTGACACGCATGGACCTGTCCTTATCTGGCGGCGTCATGCAATGTAGCGCCAAATGCCGGTGCTGCAATCTCCGCGGCCTTGGCAATGGCGACAAGCGACAGGCCGAAGGGCAGCGTCATGCGCGTCAGCAGATGGCGTTCCGCACCGAACAGGCGGGCGAAGATTTCATTCACCCGATGTGGCGGCAGGCCGGTGCCGCTGGCCTCATGCTGGCCCAGCACGCGCTCCTTCAGGCGCATCAATATGGCGACCGGCAGCAGGAACATATTGGCATAGGACAGGCGGCTGATGGTGAAACCGGCCAGCGTCAGCTTGGCGCGCAGCTCGGCTTTTTCGTAACGGCGCTTATGGTGCAAAACGATGTCGTGCGGGCCCCACAGGCGGCGGTAGGCGGGCACCGTGACGATCAGGGTGCCGCCTGGTGCCAGGAAACGCCTGCTGTGGTCGAGCGTTTCCTGGTCCGCCTCGACATGCTCCAGCACATCGAACATGCAGACCAGGTCGAACCGCTCGCCGTCAAGCGGCAGTTGGTCCGGCATCGATCCGGCGCGGATATCCGTGACCATGGCGGTTTTGCGCAAGGACATGGCGCGCGCCGTGGCATCCCGCTCGACCGCGGTGACGGTGCCGTAACGGGCCAGCATGGCGAGATTGCCGCCGGTGCCGGCGCCGAGTTCCAGTATGCGGCTGCCGTGGGCCAGTTGCAGCTGGGCGATCAGCTGGTTGAGTATCTGCCGGCGGCCGCGAAACCACCAGTGCCGGTCTTCGGTTGCCGCCATCTCCAGATAGGCGTCAGGATGCATCCGGTGGCCCGTATTGCCGTCTGACAATATATGTGGGGCGCTGCTTTGTTTCGATATAGATACGGCCGATATATTCACCAAGCAGGCCGATGCTCATCAGCTGGACGCTGCCGAAAAACAGTATGGCGACCAGCAGAGAGGCGTAACCCGGAACGTTGTTGCCGTTGATGATGGTGCGGATGATGATGTAGGCGGCGTAAGCCAGGGTGACGAGCGCGCTGGTGGCGCCGACATAGGTCCAGATTTTCAAAGGGGCCGTGCTGAAACTGGTGAAGCCTTCCATGGCGAAATTCCACAGCGCGAAGCCGGAGAATTTGGAAGCGCCGCCACTGCGCGGCGCGCGCATGTAATCCACCGTCACGGTACGGAAACCGACCCAGGCGAACAGACCCTTCATGAAGCGCTGGCGTTCCGGCAGGCGTTTCAAGGCATCGACGACGATGCGGTCGAGCAGGCGGAAATCACCGACATCGTCGGGGATGTTGGTCTTCGAAAGCCGGTGATGCAGGCTGTAGAACCAGGCCGCGGATTTGCGCTTGAGAAACGCATCGCTGGAGCGGTCGGCGCGGCGGCCCAGGACCACTTCAGCACCATCCCGCCAGGCCGCGATCATCAGCGGAATAACGGCGGGGGGGTCTTGCAAATCGGCATCGATGGGGATCACGGCGTCGCCGCGCGCGGCGTCCAGCCCGGCGGTAAGGGCGGCTTCCTTGCCGAAATTGCGCGACAGTTCGAGGATGCGGAAACGCGCGTCCTGGGCGGCAAGGCTGATCAGGGCATCGATCGTGCCATCGGTGCTGCCGTCATCGACGCAGATAATCTCGAAATCCGTATCGGTGATGGGGTCCAGGGCGGTGAACAGCCGGTCGCGGAATTTGCCGATGGTGTCAGCCTCGTTGAAGCAGGGCACAACCAGGGAGACCAGACGGCTCATGCGGGGTCGGACAGGCCGGTGGCGCGGATGCGGGCGGCTTCCTCATCCCAGCCCGGACGTTCCTTGACGCGCAGGAACAGATGAATATTGCGGTCCAGCAGCACCGACAGCTCGCGGCGGGCGCGCGCGCCGATGTCCTTGATGCGGGCACCCCCGGCGCCGATGAGAATGGCTTTGTGGCCCGATTTGGTGACGTAGATGATGGCGTCGATGCGCGCCGAGCCGTCTTTTTGTTCCTTGAAACTTTCGGTTTCCACTGTGGCACCGTACGGCACCTCGTCACGGGTTTGCAGGAAAATCTGTTCGCGCACGATCTCGGCGGCCATCAACCGTTCCGGCAGGTCGGTCAGCTCGTCCTCAGGGTATAGATACGGGCCGGCCGGGACCGTGACCTGCAAAAAATCCAGCAATACGTCGATACCGTCGCCGGTGGCCGCACTGATCATGAACACGCGCTCGAAGGGCACCAGGGCAGCAAGCTCCTGCGCCAGCGGCAGCAGGTTGAGCCGCGGCACCAGATCGGCCTTGTTCAGCACCAGGCTGAGGCGGCGGCCGGTGGCGCCGAGCCTGGCGGCGATGTCGCGCACCGCTGCGGTGAGGCCGGTTTTGGCATCGACGATCAACAGCGCGTAATCGGCATCCTCCGCACCGGTCCAGGCGGCGGCTACCATGGCGCGGTCCAGGCGGCGTTTCGGCGCGAAGATGCCGGGCGTATCGACCAGCAATATCTGCGCGCTGCCGCGCATCAATATGCCGAGAATGCGGGCGCGGGTGGTTTGCGCCTTGGGCGTGACGATGGAGAGCTTGGCGCCGGTCAGGCGGTTCAGCAGTGTCGATTTACCGGCATTGGGCGCGCCGATGATGGCAACGAATCCGCAGCGCGTGGCCTCGCTCATGAGGCCAGCCGCTCCAGCAGGGTGCCGGCGGCGATCTGCTCGGCGGCGCGTTTGGAACCGGCGGTGCCCTCGGCAAAGGCCGTCCCGATGGTGACGCGTATGGTGAAGCTCGGCGCATGGGAAGGGCCGGACTGGCTGGCCAGCTCATACAACGGCAAAACAGTGCTGCGTTGCAGCGCCCATTCCTGCAAGGCGGTCTTGGGGTCCTTGGGCGGCAGGAACTGGCGGTCCAATATGTCGTGATAGACGCGGCGGATGAAATTTCGGACCGGCACCAGGCCGGCATCCAGGTACAGCGCGCCGATCAGAGCTTCCAGCGCGTCCGCCAGCACGGTCGCGCGCTGCCGCACGCCGCGTTTGGCCTCGCCGGGGGCCACCGAGAGCAAAGCCGGCAGACCGTTGGCCTCGGCGATACCGGCCAGTGCCGGGCGGGATACCAAGGCGGCAAGCCGCTGGCCCAGTGCGCCTTCCTGTTCGGCGGGGAATTTCTCGATCAGCCATTCGGCAATGACGAGGCCGAGCACACGGTCGCCGATAAATTCCAGACGTTCGTTCGAGCCCTTACCCTTAGCACCGGCGGCGGAACGATGGGTCAGCGCTTCGGCGAGCAGGCCGGGCCGGCTGAAGTCATGGCCCATCAGTGCGGCGGCGGCGCTGAGATTGGTCATGACATGAGGCTGGTCATGAGACGTGGTGCAGCAGCCGGTTCCAGCGTATCTCGAAAGGCCATTCCCAGAACTGGTACCACGGGTGCTGCAAATCGATTGAGAAGAATATGATCGAGGCGGGGCCAAGAACATTCTCGACCGGCACATAGCCGACATCGTCCAGCACGCGGGAATCCAGGCTGTTGTCGCGGTTGTCGCCCATCATGAACAAATCGCCCGGCGGCACGGTGTACACCGGCGTGTTGTTCATGAAACCCTCGCTGGTGGCTTTCAGGATCGCATGGGTGCGCCCGCCCGGCAGGGTCTCGCTGAATTGCTGTACCACGATCGGGTAGCCGTCGCTGGTATCGGTATAAGGCCCAACCTCGGACCGCGGCACCTGCACGCCATTGATGAACAGCTCACCGCCGGTCACCTGGATCCGGTCGCCCGGCAGGCCGATGACGCGTTTCACATAGTCGATGCTGGTGTCGCGCGGCAGGCGGAACACCACCACGGCGCCGCGCTTGGGCATCCCCGCCGGGATACGGCCATGAAACAGCGGCGGCGAGAAGGGAAACGAGAAATGCGTGTAGCCATAGGCGAATTTGTCGACGAAAATATAGTCGCCGATCAGCAGGGTAGGCACCAGACTGCCGGAGGGGATGAAAAACGGCTCGAACAGAAACGTGCGGATCACCACCGCAATCAGCGCGGCATAGATGATGGTTTTGACATTTTCGGCGAGGCCCGAGGATTTTTGCTTACGCGACGCCATGACTGACCTTGTTAGAGAGGTTGCGGCATCAAGCCTGCGTCCGGCGGCTTGTCAAGAAACCGGGATTGACCGGACTCTGTGCCGATCGGCAAAACACAGGCCAGCCGGGGAGTTGTTGCGATGAAATACCTACGCCTGTTGACCGCCGCCGCTCTGGTTCTTGGTGCAAACGCGGCTTTGTCACGCGCTGCCGTGGCGGCGGCAAAAGACCCGACCGCCAACGATACCGCAACCGCCGTGCCGAAAGGCGCCCCGCCGACACCGGTGGCGCCGTTGGCGGATGCCACAACCCCCGGCGCGCCGGTGCTCCCGGGAATGACCGCCTATGTGCTGATGGACGCCACGACCGGTGCCGTGATCGCCGCCGCCGCGCCGGACCTGGCCGTGCCGCCGGCGAGCCTCGCCAAGCTGATGACGGCGCATCTGGCGTTCCAGGCCATCCATCACGGTGCCCTGAAACCTGACCAGACCGTGCCGGTGAGCCCGGAGGCGTGGAAAGCCGGCGGCTCGCGCATGTTCATCGACCCGACCTCCGTGGTGACGGTGGATGAGCTGCTGCATGGGCTGATCATCGACTCCGGCAACGACGCCGCGGTGGCGCTGGCCGAGCAGATCGGCGGCAGCCAGGATGGCTTCGTGCAGTTAATGAACAAACAGGCCGCACAGATCGGCCTCACCGATACCAATTACGTCAACGTCACCGGCCTGCCGGACCCCGCCCTGCACACCACCGCCATGGATGTCGCCACACTGACCAAGGTGATTTTGCAGGACGAGCCGGAGATCCTCGATATCTCCAAACAACAGAGCTACAGCTTCAACAACATCACCCAGGCCAGTTGGAACCCGGTGCTGCGGCATGATTCCACGGTAGACGGGCTGAAAACCGGGCTGACCAAGGAATCCGGCCATTGCATAGACGCCACCGCCCTCCGCAAAGGCGGCCGGCTGATCGCCGTGGTGATGGGCGGCCCGACCTGGCACGCCAGCACCGCCGCCATCGAATCACTGCTGAATTACGGCGCCACCTTCTACAACGCAATGCCGGTGGCCGTACCAGGGGCGAAACTCGCCACCCTCACCAGCCCCGCACTGGATGCCGGCAGCGTCGACATCGGTGCCGGCACCGCCGTATCCATGACCCTGCCGGACGACGCCGCCAGCAAAATCACGCACAGCATCGCCTACACCGCGAGCCTGGATAACGGCGTCACCAAAAACCAGACGCTCGGCACCATCACCTACACACTGGCCGGTAAAACCCTCGCCACCGTGCCCGCCGTGGCCCTGACAGACGCCCCCGCCGCCAGCTTCACCACCAGAATGACACGCAAGCTGAAAGCCATGCTATGAGCCAGACCCCGCCAGACCGCCTCGCCCTGGACCCCGACAGCCCATTCCACAACGAAGCCGTGCTGGAACGCGGCATCGGCATCCGCCTCAACGGCGCCGAAAAAACCAACATAGAAGAATATTGCATCAGCGAAGGCTGGGTACGCGTCGGCCTCGGCAAAACCGTGGACCGCAAAGGCAAGCCCATGACAATGAAACTGAAGGGCATTGTGGAGGCTTATTTCAGGGAAGAATAAGCAGTTCTTTTTTGAAAAAAAGAACCAAAAAACTTTTGCCCTGCTGGGCATGGGCGGGATGCGGATAGCGCCTCCGAACCAAGCATAATATTATGCCAGCTCATGGGCGTTTTGCAGCCAACGCCGATGGCCCAGATTAATAAAGTTTTTTGCTTCTTTTTGTTCACAAAAAGAAGATTCTTACTTTCTTACTTTCTCAAGTCTCCAGCATACGCCTCAGTAATTCCACATCTTCGGAGAATGGCACGTCTTGGGCCATCAGTTCCGTGACGCGGGAGACGGCGTGCATCACTGTGGTATGGTCGCGGTCGCCGAAGTGGCGGCCGATGTCTGGCAGGGATTTGCTGGTGAGTTGTTTGGCGAGGTACATGGCGACTTGGCGCGGCCGTGCGATGTTACGGGAGCGCCGGGCTGAGGACATTTCCGAGACGCGGATGTTCCAGTGTTCGGCGACTTTTTTCTGGATTTCCTGAATGGTGACGCGGCGGTCGTAGGCGCGCAGCACGTCGTGCAGCACTTCCTGGGCGGTTTCCATGGTGATCTGGCGGTCGAACAGATTGGCGTGGGCGATCAGCCGGTTGAGTGCGCCTTCCAGTTCGCGCACGTTGGAGGTGATTTTATGGGCGAGGAATTCCATCACCTTGCCGGGCACGTTCACGCCGGCGCGCTGGGCTTTGGCTTCGAGGATGGAGATACGAAGTTCGTAGGTGGTGGCATGCAGGTCCGCGACCATGCCGCAGCCGAGGCGGGTCCGCAGACGGTCTTCGATGCCGGACAGATCGGACGGCGATTTATCCGCCGAGACGACGATTTGTTTGCCGGCGTCGATCAGCGCGTTGAAGGTATGAAAAAATTCTTCCTGGGTGTTGTCTTTGCCGATCAGGAATTGCAGGTCGTCGATCATCAGCACGTCGACGCTGCGCAGCTCGTTCTTGAAGTCGAGCGTGGATTGATTGCGCAGCGCGTTGATGAAGCGGTACATGAATTTTTCCGCCGACATGTAGGCCACACTCAGAGCTTTGCAGGGGGCGTCGGCCCGGCCGGTGCGGGCGCGGGAAATTTCCCAGGCGATGCCGTGCATCAGATGGGTTTTGCCGAGGCCGACGCCGCCGTACAGGAACAGCGGATTGAAATCCGGACTGGCCGGTGATTCGGCCACGCGGCGCGCGCAGGCATAGGCAAACTCGTTGGGTTTTCCTACAACAAACGTATCGAAGGTAAAGCGCTGGTCGAGCGGTGCGGCGGCATCGACACGCGTTTCGGCACGCACAGGCACAGCGGCCGCGCTGAGCGGTTCGGCGAGGTTGGGGGCGGTGCCACGGGCCGGCGCGGTACGGATATCGACACGTCTGACGGCGGCGTTCTCGCTCTGCCAGAGGGCTGCGATCAGCGTGCCGTATTCCTTGCTCACCCAGTCGCGCAAAAAACGCGTGGGGAGAACCAGAGTCACTTCATCGCCGTTCTGGCCGCCGTAGGCGACTTGTTTCAGCCAGGTGCGGTATTCCACATCGCCCACTTCGGCTTGCAGGCGGGCGCGTACATTGCCCCATTGATCGGCGGCGGGGGCGGCTTGCATGGTGTCTGGCATGGTCTCGTCTTGTATTACGGAATTGATCCTCAAACTCATTGTCCAACCCCGCTAAAATCCAAACACCAAAAATCCGGCAGCCAAAAAACTTCACAAGCTTTTGATAAAGCCCGTATATTTTGGATAACGGATCAATCCCAGACGTTATCGTTAGCCGGGGACAGTACGTCAGTTCAGCCAGCCCACGCAAGCAATCAATGGATACAGCTTTACGGCTAAGCTGTTGAGCGGCGAAAAATAAGCAGTAAATACAGCGCTATGCTCGAGCGAAAAAACTATTCAAACTCGTGGTGCAATAAACGGCACATGTCGCATCCATACAGCACTTGTACAAATACCTAAACAAACTCCAAAAATACGTCAAATACTTTCTTTCGTTGCAAACAAAAATGCCAAGCTTACTGGCCTACCCTATAAATAAAAAAACCTGCTCCGTTTCTGGAACAGGCAATCCGCGAAATGAAAGCAAGGTCTATTTTGTAAACAAACAACAGAAAATTTATCAGTCAGCGCACCGCTTGATGTGAGCCGACAACCTCAGGCCTCCTGGCGTTTTTGAATGATGGGCGGCCCCGCCGCCGTCCATCGGACCGCGCATGTAAATTCAAATAGCGCTGGCCGGCTTACGCGGCAGCTACGGCTTTCACCCGGGCCGAGAGACGCGACAAGGTGCGCGAGACGGTGTTGGCTTTCAGCACACCCTTGGTCACGGCGCGCTGCAGCTCCGGCTGGCCGGCCTGAAACGCCGCGGTCGCCGCGGCCTTGTCGCCGGCGGCGACGGCCTCTTCGATTTTGCGAATGGCGCCATGAACGCGCGATTTACGCGCCTTGTTACGCGCCGTGATCTTGATCGTCTGCCGTATGCGCTTCTGCGCGGATGCTATATTCGCCATGAAAACCTGTCACAAATCCGTTCAAATGAAAGCGCGGTCTAGTCGCGCCACTGCCTTGCGTCAAGGCTTCAGCAGCGCCTCAGCGTGTTTCAAACAGTCTCGAGGGCGGCGACGCCGGGAAGGGTCTTCCCCTCCATCCATTCCAGAAACGCGCCACCGGCACTGGAGAGATAGGTCAGCTGCTCGGCCACACCGGCCAGGCGCAGGGCGGAGACGGTATCGCCGCCGCCACCGACCGAAATCAGCGTGCCGGCAGCGGTGGCTTTTGCAACCGCCGCGGCCAGCGCATTGGTGGCGGCATCGAACGGTTTGGTTTCAAAGGCGCCGAGCGGGCCGTTCCAGATCAGGGTTTTGATGCCAGGCAGGCGCGCGATCAGGCTGGCGGCGGTTCGCGGGCCGACATCAAGCGCCATGGTGTTGGGCGGTATGGCCTCGATGCCGACGGTCTGGGTTGGCGGGTTGGCCGCAAAGATTTCCGAAACCACCATATCGACCGGCAGCAGGATTTCGCAGCCCTTGGCTTTGGCGGTGGCCAGTATGTCGCGGGCGGTATTATGCAGCTCGGCCTCTTGCAGGGATTTGCCGAGGTTGTAGCCCTGGGCGGCCAGGAACGTGTTGGCCATGGCGCCGCCGATCACCAGCACATCGACACGGCCCACCAGATTGCCCAGCAGGTCGAGCTTGGTCGAGACCTTGGAACCGGCGACGATCGCCATCACCGAGCGCTGCGGCGCGCCGAGCGCGGCTTCCAGCGCGGACAACTCGGCCTGCATCAGGCGGCCGGCGTAGGCGGGCCGCAGATGCGCCACCCCTTCCGTGCTGGCATGGGCGCGGTGTGCGGCGGAGAAGGCGTCGTTGACATAGAGATCGGCGAGAGCAGCGAGCTCCGCGGCCATCGCCGGGTCGTTGGCTTCCTCGCCGTTATGGTAGCGGGTGTTTTCCAGCACCAGCACATCGCCATTAGCGAGGCCGGCCACCGCCGCCGTGGCATCCGGCCCGACGCAATCATCGGCGAAGGCGACCGGCTGGCCCAAAACCTCAGCCAAAGCGGCGGCGATCGGGCGCAGCGACATGGCGGGCACCCGCTTGCCCTTCGGCCGGTCGAAATGGCTGCACACGATCACGCGGGCACCCTTATCCGAAAGCTCCCTGATGGTCGGGGAGAGCCGCTCGAGCCGGGTCAGGTCGGAGATTTTGCCGTCCTGCACCGGCACGTTGAGGTCGGCGCGCAGCAGCACACGCTGGCCTTTGACGTTGACATCATCCAGCGTGCGCGCGGCCATTACAGCGAGCCGAACAAGGCGGCGGTGTCGCTCATGCGGTTGGAGAAGCCCCATTCATTGTCGTACCAGGACAGCACCCGCGCCAGCGCGCCGTCCACCACCGTGGTCTGCGGGGCGTCGAAATTGCTGGAATAGGCGACATGGTTGAAATCGGCACTGACCAGCTTGGCGGTGGTGTAGGCCAGGATGCCTTTCAGCTCGCCTTCCGAGGCGGTCTTCATGGCGGCGTTGATCTCCTCGGCGGTGGCGTGTTTTTTCAGGTTCACGTCGAGCGAGATCAGCGAGACATTCGGGGTCGGCACCCGGATCGCGGTGCCGTCCAGCTTGCCTTTCAGCTCCGGCAGCACCAGGCCGACGGCCTTGGCCGCGCCCGTGCTGGTCGGGATCATGGAAAGTGCGGCGGCACGGGCGCGGTGCAGATCCTTGTGCAGCGTGTCCACGGTCTTCTGGTCGCCGGTATAGGAATGGATGGTGACCATATAGCCGCGCTCGATGCCGAAGCTCTCATGCAGCACCTTGGCCACCGGCGCCAGGCAGTTGGTGGTGCAGGAGGCGTTGGAAATCACCTGCATGTCTTTGGTCAGGGATTTGTGGTTGACGCCGTAGACGATGGTGGCGTCCACGCCATCGGCCGGGGCGGAGACGATCACCTTGCGAGCACCGGCGGTCAGCAAAGCCGCCGCGGTTTCGCGCTTGGTGAACAGCCCGGTGCATTCCAGCGCCACATCCACCCCTTGCAGCGGCACTTTGGCGGGGTCGCGCTCGGCGGAGACCTTGATCGGCCCGTAGCTGCGGCCGTTCATCGTGATCAGCAGGCTGTCGCCCTGCACTTCCACGGTGCCGGGGAAGCGGCCATGCACGGAGTCATAGCGGAACATATGCGCATTATCCTCGACCGAGCCGAGATCGTTGATCAGCACCGGCTCGATATCGGTCCGGCCGGATTCAATCATCGCCCGCAACACCAGCCGGCCAATACGCCCGAACCCGTTGATCGCAATTTTAACCGCCATGCTTTACTCCTCTATTGTTTCCCAGCGGCAACCGCCGCTACTGGTTCATAGCGGCGACCGCCGCTACTGTTTCACAGCGGCAACAATCGCCGCTTCGGTAATGCCGAAATGCTCGTATAAAACCGCCGCCGGGGCGCTGGCGCCGAAACCTTGCATGCCGATGAACAGGCCGTCATCGCCGAGCCAGCGCTCCCAGCCGAAGCCGCCGGCCGCCTCGATGCCGATCCGCCGGGCGCTGCCCAGCACCTGTTTGCGGTAGGCGGCATCCTGGCGGGCAAACAGCTCGAAGCTCGGCGCCGAGACCACCGCGACCTCGATGCCCTCAGCGGCCAAAGCAGCCCGCGCCGCCATGGCAAGGCTGACCTCGGTGCCGCTGGCGATCAAAGTCGCCGCACGCTCGCCCTCCGCCTCCGCCAGCACATACATGCCGCGGGCGGCTTTATTGCCGTTGGCATCATCGCGCAAAGCCGGCACCGCCTGGCGCGACAACACCAGCAGGCTGGGGCCGGTGGTATTGCGGATCGCCAGCTCCCAGCATTCCGCGGTCTCCATGGCATCGGCCGGGCGCAGTACCAGCACATTGGGCATGGCGCGCAGGGCGGCCAGATGCTCGACCGGCTGGTGTGTCGGGCCATCCTCGCCGAGGCCGATGCTGTCATGCGTCAGCACATGGATAACGCGAATGCCCATCAGCGCGGCCAGCCGGAGCGACGGGCGCAGGTAATCGCTGAACACGAAAAACGTGCCGCCATACGGGATCAACCCGCCATGCAGCGCGATGCCGTTCATCGCCGCCGCCATGCCGTGTTCGCGCACCCCGTAATAGATGTACCGCCCGCTGAAATTATCCGGCCGCACCCCGCCCATGTTTTTGATGAGCGTCAGGTTGGAGCCGGTGAGATCAGCCGAGCCGCCGGTGAGTTCCGGGATCGCCGGCACCAGCACCTCCAGCGCCTTCTGGCTGGCCTGGCGGGTCGCGAGGTTCGGTTTCTGCTCGACGAGCTGGGCCTTGTAGGCGGCCATCGCTTCGGTCCAGCCGTCCGGCAGCTTGCCCGCCGTGACGCGCTCGAACTCGGCGCGCAACCCATGTTTGGCCAGGCGCTTCAGCCATGCGCGGCGCGGCGCGGCACCGCGTTTGCCGGCGGCAGCCCAGGGTTCGGCGACCTCCGGCGGCACGGTGAACGGCAGATGCGGCCAGCCGAGAGCACGCTTGGCGGCTTCGGCCTCGGCCCCGCCCAGCGCCGAGCCATGACTGCCGGCTGTCCCGGCCTTGCTCGGCGCGCCGAAGCCGATGATGGTTTTGCAGGCGATCATCACCGGCTTGTTCTGCCGCACCGCGAATTTCAGCGCGGCCTCGATTTCCGCGAAATCATGCCCGTTGATCCGCCGGGTCGCCCAGCCATAGGCGGCAAACCGTTTCAGGGGGTCCTCGGAGGTCGCCATCTCGGTGCCGCCGTCGATGGAAATGCTGTTGTCGTCGAACAGCACCACCAGCCGGTCCAGCTTGAGATGGCCGGCCAGTGCCCCGGCCTCATGGCTGATACCCTCCATCAGGCAGCCATCCCCGGCGATCACCCAGACCCGGTGGTCGACCAGGCTGCGGCCGTATTTCGCCGCCAGCAGGCGCTCGGCGATCGCCATTCCCACAGCGCTGCCGAGGCCCTGGCCAAGCGGCCCGGTGGTCATCTCGATCGCCGGATGCTCGTGATATTCCGGATGCCCGGCAGCCGGCGAATGCAGCTGGCGGAAGCGTTTCAGCTGGTCGATGCCCATGCCTTTGTGCCCGGTGAGGTGCAGCAGGGCATACAACAGCATGGAACCGTGCCCGGCCGACAGCACAAACCGGTCACGATCCGCCCAGCTCGGGTCCGCGGCGTCGTATTTCAGATATTTGGTCCATAGCACGCTCGCCACATCCGCCATGCCCATCGGCATGCCGGGATGGCCGGAATTCGCCGCCTCTACGGCATCGATCGCCAGTGCCCGGATGGCGTTGGCCAGAACCCGTTCCGGCAGCAGCGGTTCTGCAAGCAACGCAGCCTGGCGCGACAACGCCGCCTCGTTACCTGAAATATCCGCCAAACTGGCCATGCATTTTCAATCCTGTTAAACCACTGCGTGCATAAAGCCCTTGGTGCGCTGCGGCAACCCTGATTAAGGAGCAATTAATGGCGGCCCAGACCAACCAGCGCATCTCCGGCACCCGGTTATGGGACACGTTGATGGAAATCGCCCAAATCGGCGCCACGCCCAAAGGCGGGGTCAAGCGCATCACCCTTACCGAAACCGACCGCGCCGGCCGCGACCTCTATAAATCCTGGTGCGAGGCTTTGGGCCTAACGGTTCGCATGGACAGCATGGGCAACATGTTCGCCCGCCGCGAAGGCCGCGACCCCACCCGCCTGCCGGTGCTGTTCGGCTCGCATCTGGACAGCCAGCCCACCGGCGGCAAATTCGACGGCGCCCTCGGCGTCATCGCCGGCCTCGAAGTGATGCGCACCCTCAACGATCTCAACATCACCACCGAGGCCCCGCTCGAGCTGGTGAACTGGACCGATGAGGAAGGCACACGCTTCGGCCGCGCCATGATGGGCAGCGGCGTCTGGGCCGGACTGTTCGAGGAAGCCGCCGTCAAAGCCCTGAAAGACGAGGACGGCATCACCGTGGGCGAGGCGCTGAACGCCATCGGCTATCAAGGTGCTGCCCCTGCTGCCGCCTTCCCCGCCGACGCGCTGTTCGAACTGCATATCGAGCAAGGCCCGATCCTGGAGGCCGAGGACAAACAGATCGGCATCGTCACCGGCGCCCAGGCACAGATCTGGTACGAGGCCACCGTCACCGGCCAGGACTCCCACGCCGGTACCACACCCCCCGCCGCCCGCCGCGACGCCCTGCTCACCGCCGCCCGCATCGTCGCGCTGGTGGACGCCACCATGCGTGAGCGCGGCAGCCTGGGCCGCGGCACCGTCGGGCGGCTGTACGTGCTGCCGAACTCCCCCAATGTCATTCCCGGCGAGGTGCGGTTCACCATCGACTTCCGCCATGAGCAGGACAGCGAAATCATCGCCATCGCCGAAACCTTCCCGGCCGCCGCCAGCGAAATCGCCACCGCCAATCACACCACCCTGGATCTGAAAACCGTATTCCGCGTCAAGGAACAACCCTTCGATCCCGGCTGCGTCGCCCTGGTCCGCAATGCCGCGCAAAAACTCGGCTATACGTCACGGAACATCGTCTCCGGCGCCGGCCACGACGCCGTGCACACCGCAACGCGCATCCCCACCGCGATGATCTTCACCCCCTGCAAAGACGGCCTCTCCCACAACGAAGCCGAATCCATCAAACCAGAAGAAGCCGAAGCCGGGACGCAGGTGCTGTTCGAGGCGGTGCTGGCCCGGGCGAACCGGGTGCTGGATTAAGGGAAGAAAGCAAGCGCCTGTTTTTGTGAACAAAAAGCAGCAAAAAAACTTTTTGAGTCTGGGCTATGGGCATACGCTCATTACGGCTCAACCCCCCAATCGTCGTTGCAAGCGCAGCGCGGCAGGCCAGCCGTGACCGCCCGGCCAAACGCCCACCTGTAACATACAGATTTTCATAAAACCTGTAGTGGTACGGCACTGCTTTAGAGCAGAACACAAAACCCAGGATATTCATTTTGTTATGATAATATTTCGTTGTTGTGCCGAATATTATTTTGTCTAAGATAAATCATGCCGCAATAAATGCATATCAAGGCCAGCAGATGGACTGATATCCAGGAGGGAAAACAGACCGTGACGACCTACAGTGCAAGCGCCGGCCTGATCCAGGCCGGTGCGCTGGTTAACGGCACGACCATCGTCCGCGAACCGAATGTGCCGGAAATTTTCACTTATTATCACATCGAACTTGCCAGCCATGAGCTAATCCTTGCGGAAGGCGCCTGGACCGAAAGTTTTGTGGACAACGCGGACCGCATGAGTTTTGACAACTGGCCGGAATACCAGGCCCTCGGCATCGCGGAACCGGTTATGGAAATGCAGTACCCGCGCGCCAAAGCCGCCCGGCAAATGCCATACGCAGTCCGCGCGCATCTGCGGGCCTGTGCAGCTGAATTGCTAAAACAACACGCCCTGCGGGCCGCTTGAGGCAGTGCGGAATGGGCTGCCCTTGCACCCATCCTGTTGTTGCCAACTTAGCTGGAACCGGATGACATAGATCGAATCGCTCTGCGATCAATGATTGGCTGTTTCGCGCAACCGCCTAATCACCCGCACCAGCCGTTGCGTAATTAATTGACGGCGACCGCAGCGCCTGGCCCGCCTTTCTGCTCAACATAATCGCCGGCTGCTCTACACAGTAATTCAGGATCACCGCAGAAATTAATGCTGCCGGGATGCAAAGCATGACAATCACTGTGAAAGGCATCAGCGGATACAGCAATTTGATCATCAAAAGCAGGATGACCGTATGGCATAAATAAAGACTGTAAGAAATTTTGCCAAACCATTGTATGATCGGTAGATGCAAAACCTTTACTGTCGTTCCCGATGACAGAGCGAAAATGATGAGAAATATAAGTTGCCATAACTTCTATCAAAAGACTGGCCAGTAGCACCACCCACGGTTTGCCACTCTCTACAGCCCAAAATATCAGGGGGAATAAAAGCGATAGCCGCATCTCCTGAACCAGCGACCAGATTACGAAATCCAAAGATGCCGTATCGAAAACGCCAAGCATCAAAAAATGCTGAGCCAGAAGATGCCAGGATAATCCCGACGCCAGAAACCCATTCAACCATGCGCTTTGGCCAGTAATCTTCCGGCCCCCGGTAAAATATATTGCGGCTGCCGCCAGAACGATAAGCACGGCATAGGGCAGCCAAAGCCGAATAATGCGGCGCGCCGCATAGCTGCCATAGGTCATTTTACGCGGCATCAGCATACGGTGCAGAACGAAGCCTCAAAGAATAAAGAATAGAAATACCGCCTGATTCACGAAATCTGTGTATAACTTTCAAATTAACAAGTGATTACAAACAGTTAGAACCAAAATGTTCCCCGTGGAATATTTCTAACATCACGTTATATTTACCTCTGTTTTGCCTCCAGCGCCCGCGCATAAA
Source organism: Acetobacteraceae bacterium (assembly GCA_965231175.1). Taxonomy (GTDB): domain Bacteria; phylum Pseudomonadota; class Alphaproteobacteria; order Acetobacterales; family Acetobacteraceae; genus Acidocella. The sequence goes on from CBDDMJ010000004.1 coordinate 320,066, forward strand.
TCTGCCGCCGGGACAGGCCTGTCGCCGCCGTTACCGCATCCACCGCATCTTTCATGCTCATCTGCCCCAGCGCTGCGCGCAATTGTTCGTCCACCGCCGCCGCGGTTACGATCTCGGCCTCGGCAGGCCCGATAACCAGGGTTATTTCACCGCGGGCGGCATGGTCAGCGTAATGCGCTGCCAAACTGGCCAGATCGCCGCGCCGGATTTCCTCGTAATGCTTGGTCAGCTCCCGGCACACCGCCGCCGGCCGCGCGCCCAGGATCGCCGCCGCATCGGCTAGGGTTTCGGCAATGCGGTGCGGCGCTTCATATAAAATAATGGTCGCACTCAGCCCCGCCGCCTCGGCGTTACGCAGGTTCGCCAAAGCCGCCTGCCGCGGCCCGCCACGAACGGGGAGAAACCCCAGGAATAAAAACGGCTGTGGCGGCAGCCCGGAGAGGGTCAGCGCTAGCATCGCCGCATTCGGCCCTGGCACCGCCCCCACCTCCAGCCCCGCCGCAATCGCAGCCCGCACCAGCCGATAGCCAGGGTCGGAGATCAGCGGCGTGCCGGCATCGGAGATCAACGCGTAATGCGCGCCGCCTTGCATGGCGGCAATCAGCCCTGGCAGCCTGGCCTCCTCATTATGGTCGTGCAGCGCGATCATGCGGGTTTTAAGGCCATGGGCGGCCAGCAGCACCGCACTGGTGCGGGTATCCTCGCACAGCACCGCATCCGCCGCCGCCAGCGCTTCAAGCGCCCGGATCGAGATATCTTTGAGGTTGCCCACCGGGGTGGAAACCAGCACAAGGGCAGCCGTCGCCGTGCCATTCTGGAGAGCAGCATTTGTCCCTGCCGAAATCTCTTCGCTCATCACGTCACCTCGCTTTGGTTCTGGCGCTTGCCGGTTGCGTCAGTCAACAAACCGCACCCAACAGCCCACCGCTGCCGTCGATCTTCAGCTTACCCGGCACGCAAGCCAGCCCCGCCACCGGTAAAACCGGCGGGGCGGTGGCACTTCTGGTGCCGCTCACCGGCGCACTCGCCCCGGTCGGGCAGGCTTTGGAGAACGCCGCCAAACTGGCGTTTACCGGTAGTACGGTCACGCTCGATATCCGCGATACCACCGGCACCGCCACCGGGGCCGCCGCTGCCGCCGAGGCCGCCATCACCGCCGGCGACGGCATCATCTTAGGCCCGTTGACTGGGGCGGAGACGCAGAGCGTCGCACCCTTGGCCAAGGCGGCGGGGGTGAACGTGCTGGCCTTCACCAATGATAGCCGCAATGCCGCACCTGGCCTGTGGACCCTAGGCATCACACCGGAGCAGCAGGTCAGCCGGGTGGTGCAAGCGGCGGCCGGCGCCGGGCGCACCCAGCTGGCCGCTCTGCTGCCGGATGACGTGTTCGGCCACGCTTTGGCGACCGCCATCGCCACCGCCACCGCGCGTTTGAGCGAGCCGGCCCCCAACGTCGCCTTCTACCCGGTGGCGGCGGATTTCAGCGACCTCAACGACACGGTGCGCGGCCTCTCCGATTTTGCCGATCGCGGCCAGAGCCTGGAGGCGCAGATCAAGGCCGCGCAGGAATTGGGCACCGAAGCGGGACGCGAGACGGCCCGCCAGTTGCAGCACCAGCCGATCCCGCCGCCGGCTTTCAACGCCATGTTCATCGGCGCGACCGATGGCGATACCCTGGCCGAAATCGCCACGCTGCTGCCGTTTTATGCGGTGGGTGCGCCGCAAGTGCAGCTGCTGGGCCCGGCATTATGGGCGCCGATCGCGGTACAGATGGCGCATCAAGGGGTTTATAATGGCGCGCTTTACGCCGCCCCGGACCCGGCTGCCGCCTCTGCCTTCGCTGCCAAATATCAAACGGCCTATGGCGCCGCACCGCCGGCGATCGCCGATATCGGGTTCGACGCCGCCGCGATCGCCGTGCTGGCCAGCAGCCAGGGCGGGTTTACCAGTACGGTGCTGACCGCCCCCTCCGGCTTTACCGGCACCGACGGTGTGCTGCTGCTGTTGCCGGACGGTGAGGTGCAGCGCGGCCTTGCGGTATTCCAGATCGCCCCCGGTGCTCCCACCATCACCTCCCCTGCCCCGGCGCAGCTCTCCGTCCCGGTCAGTTGATGGTAATTTGATGGCCGAAGCGCCGCTGATCGATAGCGCGCTGACCAAGGCCGTATGGCCGGCAGCTTTGGCCTTTATCCTGGCGCTGGGGGCGCTGCCGACGCTGGTGTTTGCCCTGCTGATCGGCTTCGGCGAGGTTGCGGTGTTTCCGGGGTTGATCGGCTGGGGACTATGCATCGTCGTGGCGCTGGGGTTCGGCCTGCTGCTGGGGCGCGACATGGCGGTGATGACACGGCTGCTGACAATCCTGCGCAGCGGGGCGGAGAGCCAGCCGATCGATAAGTTTCTCCTAGTGCCGGGCATGCGGGCGCTGGCCCAGCAGGCGATCGCTTTGGTGCGCGCCGAGCGGCAGACTCACAGCACCTTGCTGGAACGCGCCGCCGCCGATCGGGCCTTGCTGGAAAGCCTGCCGGACCCGCTGCTGCGCCTGGATGCCGCCGGTATGGTGCACTGGCGCAATGCCAGTGCGGATTCCGCCTTCGGGCTGGAGACGGCCTCTCTGTTGCGGCATCCGGAATTGCGCGAGGCGGTGGGCGAGGCGCGGCAGACCGCACGGCCGATCCGCCGCAGCCTGTCGCTCGGCGCACCGGTGGCCCGCGATCTGGATGCCACCATCATACCGGTCGCCGCCGCGCGAGCCGGCGGCAGTACGTATATTCTCATCACCGACCGCACGCGGGAGCGCGCGCTGGAGAAAATGCGTACCGATTTCATCGCCAATTCCAGCCATGAGCTGCGCACGCCGCTGGCCAGCCTGATCGGCTTTATCGAAACCCTGCGCGGGCCGGCGGCGGATGATCCGGTGGCGCAGGAAAATTTTCTCGGCATCATGGCCGAACAGGCGCAGCGCATGCAGCGGGTGATCGCCGATCTGCTCAGCCTGTCGCGCATCGAGATCAACGAGCACCAGCCGCCGGCCGAGATCCTGCATCTGCCACCGCTGCTGAGCCGTATCGCCGCGGCGATGGAACCGATGCTGGCGGGGACCGTACTCGAACTGGACATCCCGGCGGATTTGCCGCGGCTGCGCGCCGATGCCGACCAGTTGACCCAGGTTTTCACCAATTTGCTCGACAACGCCATCAAATACGGCAAACGCGGCGGCACCATCCGCTTTACCGCGAGCCCGGCCAAGGCCGATGTGCGGTTCGATCCGAACGGGGTGATTATCGCGGTGGCCGATGATGGCGCGGGGATCGCGCGCCAGCACATCCCGCGGCTGACCGAGCGGTTCTACCGGGTGGACAAGGGACGTTCGCGGGCCGTCGGCGGCACCGGACTTGGGCTGGCCATCGTCAAGCATATCATCAACCGCCATCGCGGGCGGCTGGTGATCGACAGCGTCGAAGGCCAGGGCACGATTTTCCTGGTCTGGCTGCCGACCCGCACAGGACAGTAAGGCCATTGCGGCGCAACCTGATCTGGCTGGCCTCCTACCCAAAATCCGGCAATACCTGGCTGCGGGTGTTTTTGCATAATTACCTGCTGCAGCCTGCAACCCCTTACAGCATCAACCGATTGACGGAGGTCTCGGCGGTGGAGAATGCCGCGGCGTTTTTTGCCGTGCATGACCCGCGGCCGGCGACCACCTACACCACCGCCGCCGTGCAGGCGTTGCGGCCGCTGGTGCACCGGGATTTGACGCGGCTGCATGACGGGCCGGTATTCGTGAAAACCCATAACGCGCGGCTCGCCATGCACGGGATTCAGCTATGCACCCCGGCGGTGACCGCTGCCGCGATCTACATCATTCGCGACCCACGCGACGTTGCGGTGTCCTTTGCTCATCACACCGGGCGCAGCATCGATGAGATCATTACCTTCATGAACGCTGCTTCAGCGCTGCGCGCCACGGCAACGCAGGTGTTCGATTATCTCGGCCCCTGGTCTGGACATGTCGCAAGTTGGGCAGGCAGTCCGAACCTGTTGGTGTTGCGCTACGAAGACATGCTGGCAACGCCGGCAGTAAGTTTTGAAACTGTAATAAACTTTCTGGGCCGGACGCCGGATTTGCAACGTCTGCAGACCGCCATCCGGTTCAGCGCCTTCGAAACACTGCAAGCACAGGAAGACGCCGAGGGCTACAACGCGCGCGCGCCCGATGCCATTTCACGGTTTTTCCGCAATGGAAGCGCCGGGACCTGGCGTGAAATACTGACAGCTACCCAGCAACAGCGCATCGAAGCGGATCATCGCAACATGATGCAGCGATTTGGCTACTTAAGAAAATAGGCATTGTCGCATCACGGCCCGTGTCCCCAAGGAGCAAAAGTTTTTTGCTGCTTTTTTTCAAAAAAGCAGTGCTTGCCTGGCGCTTCCTAAGGCCATTTTACTTCAGGGGGCAGGCTCATCAGGATGGCTTCGGTGTTGCCGCCGGTTTTCAGGCCGAAGGTGGTGCCGCGATCATAGAGCAGGTTGAATTCGACATAGCGGCCGCGGCGGATCAACTGGGCTTCGCGCTCGGCGGCAGTCCAGGGCTCGGCCATGCGGCGGCGGACGATTTGCGGATAGACCTCCAAGAAGGCGGTGCCGACGGCGCGGGTGAAGGCGAAATCCTTTTCCGGGTCGCCTGAATTGACGTAATCGTAGAAGATGCCGCCGGCACCGCGCGGCTCCGCCCGGTGCGGGAGATAGAAGTATTCGTCGCACCATTGCTTGAATTTTGCGTAGTAGCCGGGGTCGTGGGCGTCGCAGGCGGCCTGCATGGCGGCGTGGAAGGCGGCGGCGTCTGCCGCGGCTTGCGGGGTGCCAGGCTGCAAGGGGGTGAGGTCGCCGCCGCCGCCGAACCAGGCTTTGCTGGTGACGATCATGCGGGTGTTCAGGTGCACCGCGGGGATGCGGGGGCTGTGCAGATGCGCCACCAGGCTGATGCCGGCGGCCCAGAATTTGCCGTCGGCCTCCGCACCGGGGATGTTTTTGGCGAAATCCTGACTGAAGGCGCCGTCGACCACCGAGATGTTGACGCCGACTTTCTCGAAGACCCGGCCTTTCATAAGGCTCATAACGCCACCGCCGCCTTCCGGCCGTTGCCAGGCGGTGCGGGTGAAGCGGCCGGCGGGGGCGGCACCGGCGGCTTCATCCTCGATGGTTTCAAAACAGCCGCAAATCCGGTCGCGCAGATCAGCGAACCAGGCAGTGGCATCCGGTTGCAGTGCCGCATAGGCGGTCAGATTGTCGGTTTTATCCATGTGCGGCTTCATAGCCGGAAAAGAGCCGGCGGCCACTCTTGAAATTTACGGCACTTCCGGCCATGCGTAAGCTGAAGCAGAGGCACAGGGGATATGATGGCTGAAAGCGTGGCCGAGAGCGTGGCGGGTGGCGCGGTGGTTGAGACCAAACGCGATTTTTTGAAAATCCTCACCATCGCGACCGGCAGCGTGGCCGTGGCCGCCATCGCCTGGCCGTTCGTGGACGCTCTGAACCCGGGGCAGGATGCGGCGGCGCGGGAAAACCCGATCGTCGAGGTCGGCGGGATCGCGCCGGATACGGCGATTTCCTACAACTGGAACGGGCTGCCGGTGTTGATTCGCAAGCTGACCGACCAGCAGATTATCGATGCCCAGGCGGTGGTGCCGGCGAGCCTGCCGGACCCGGCGGATTTCACCGCGCGCGTGCATCCCGGCTATGAGCATTTCGTGGTGGTGATCGGCATCAATACCGCAGCACCCTGCCAGTTGCTGGGCAATGATCCGGCCGATCCGCGCGGCGCGTTTGGCGGCTGGACCGCGCCTTGCGACGGCAGCGTTTACGATGTGCTGGGGCGGGTGCGCAGCGGGCCCGCGCAACGCAACCTCGCGATACCGCGCTTCACCTTCCTCAACGATACCCAAATTCAGTTCGGCTGAGCCGGAGGAGCATACGATATGGCGACACAGACCAAAACCTGGCTTGGCGCGCGGCTGCCGTTGCAGAGTGCTGCGGCCAACCCTGTGCTGGCGCGCGAGGCGCCGTATCTGGCGATCCTGCCAGCTTTGCTGGCCGCGACTTTGGTGTTTCTGACGGCCTCCGGCTTTGTACTTTCAGTTTATTATGCGGCGGCGCATGGCGGGGGCTATGATTCGATCCAGCTGGTCGACCGCAGCGTGAATTTCGGCTGGCTGATCCAGTCTTTCCATACCACCGGCACCACGATGATTTTTGCCACGGTGTATCTGCTGCTGTTTCGCGGGCTGTTGACGCAAGGTTGGCGTGCGCCAGGGGAACTGTTGTGGTTCATCACGCTGGCGCAATTTCTGCTGCTGCTGCTGGTGGGGTATCTCGGTTATCTGATGGCCGATGGCGCGCTGAGCTTTTGGAGCCTGCATCAGGCCGCCCTTGGTGCCGCCGGGCTAGCAGGTTTGCCGGGGGCTGTGGGCAGCTGGTTTTTTGGCGGCATTGCCGGGCCGGGCACACTGCTGCGTCTGGCGGCGTTTCACACCGTACTGGCGCTGGCGATTTTTGGGCTGGTCGCGCTGCATTATGTGGCCAAACGCGCGCTGCCGGTGGCAGCCGCGGTGCGCCCGGTGCGGTTTCATCCGTATTATACCAGCCAGTATTTCGTGGCGTTCGTGGTCTATGCGCTGATTTTTGCGATCCTGGTGTTTTTTGCGCCGCATCTGGGGCAAAGCCGGCTGAATGCGTTGCCGGCAGACCCGCTGGTGGTGCCGGTGGTGCTGACGCCACCCTGGTATCTGCTGCCGGTATCGGCTTTGGCAGGGTTTTTGCCGGGTTCCGGCGGGGCGATCATCGGGTTTGCGATTGCGATCGGGCTGCTGGTGGCGCTGCCCTGGCTGGACCGTTCGGCGCCGGGGCAAACTGCCCGGTTCGGCTACCGGTTTTTTACCTGGGTTCTGGGGCTCGATGTGATCGCGCTGGCGGTTGCTGCGGATGCAGGGCCGAGTGTGGTTACTGAAATACTGAGCTTTTTGTTTGTGGCTTATTACGTCCTGCACTTTCTCGTGCTGGTTCCGCTCACCACCGCGATGGAGTCCCGTTGATGCGCCGTGCGCTGCTGCCGAGCTTGCTGCTTGCCGCGACCCTGCTGAGCCCGGCCGCGCGGGCCGAAGATACGCTGAACCCGCCGCATTGGCAGTCCCAGGGGGTGTTCGGGTCTTACGATGTGGCGGCGCTGCAGCGTGGGTTTCTGGTGTATCAGACGGTGTGCGCGAGCTGCCATGCGGCAGGGCAGTTGCATTACCGGGACCTTGCTGCAATCGGGTTTTCGACCGAGCAGATCGCGGCAATAGCGTCCAACGTGAAGCTGGCGTCTGGTCCGGCGAGTTTGGATGATCGTTTCAAGAACCCGTATCCGGACCCAGGTGCCGCGGCGGCGGCGTTTGCCGGTGCGGTACCGCCCGATCTTTCCACCATCGTTACGGCGCGGCCGGGGGGCACGCATTATGTGTTCGATATTCTCACCGGTTACGCAACGGCGCCGCAGGATTTGAGTTTGCTGGCGGGGCATTATTTCAATACTGCCTATCCTGGTGAGCAGATTGCCATGCCGCCGCCGTTGAAGGACGGCCAGGTGACTTATGCCGATGGCACCAAGGCGACGGCGGCGCAGGAGGCTTCCGACGTGGCGGCGTTTCTGACCTGGGCGGCGGAGCCGAATTTGGCGTCGCGCAAGGAGATCGGGCTCAGGGCTGTGCTGTTCCTGATTTTCCTGGCGGGGTTGGCGATTGCCACCAAACGCAAGATCTGGCGGGAGATGGTTTAGAGAAATCAAAAGGAAGCAGCCACTTTTTTGAAAAAAAGTGGCACAAAAAACTTTTTTGATATTGGCGCCGGGAGTTTCAAACATCCATGGCCCAGACTCATTAAAGTTTTTTGCGCATCTTTTTTTCAAAAAAGCTGCTGCTTGCTTCATGTTATGGCGGCGATGGCCTCGTGCAAGGTGTCGAAGAGCTGCCCGGCGCCGATGATGGTGACCGCCACTGCAACCGGGTGGATTGGCAAGTCAGGTGGCGAATATGTTCAGCCCCAGGGTACGCGCCACAGCAGCGACGCCGGCCTGGCCCCTGACAGTGTTGCCCATGGCATCCAGCGGCGGGGCGAAGCCCGCGATGGCGAGCTGGCCGGGTGCGACCGCGAGAATGCCGCCGCCGACGCCGGTCTTGGCCGGCAGCCCGACCTCGAAAGCCCAGTCGCCGGAGCGCTCGTACAATCCCTCCATGGTCATTTCAGCCAGGATGAACTTTACGTTGGACGCGGTGAGTATCCGCTCATGGGTGAGCGGGTTGACGCCGCCACCGGCCAGTGTGGCGCCGATGATTGCGAGATCCACGGTGTTGACCAGTACCGAGCATTGCCGTGTGTAAACGTCGCAAACCTCCATCGGGTCCGCATAAAGCGAGCCGCCGCCGCATAGCAGCCAAGCGATGGCCCGGTTGCGGAAATTGCTGGCCTGTTCGGACTGGTTGATCTCCTCGCTCATGGTGAGCGGCCGGCCGGCCATGCGGCTGGTGAAGGCGAGAATGGTCTGCCAGCGCGCTTCGCTGCTCTCGGCCGGCACCAGGCTGACGGTCGTCATGGCGCCGGCATTCACCAAAGGCGACTGCGGATGGCCGCCGTTCAGCTCCATCGCGATGACGGAATTGAACGACATGCCGGTGGAATCAGTGCCGACCTTGGCGCGCAAAGTTTCTGCACCCAGCGTCTCGATCACCAGCGCCATCGTGACGATTTTGGATAGCGATTCGATCGGGAATTCGATCCTGGTGTCGCCGGCTTCGAAAATCTGCCCATCGGTGGTGACGGCGGCCAGCCCGAACAACTCCGGCGGCACGGCGGCGAGATACGGTATGTAGCTGGCATTCTCACCGCCGGTAATCCTGGAAGCGGCACTATGCGCGTCGATCACGGCGGTTTTGATGATGGTTGGATCGAGGGTCAAAATGCGGCGCCATATAGGTTGGTATTAAAGTAACAGGAAGCCCTTCTTTTTGTGAACAAAAAGAAGCAAAAAAACTTTATTGAGTCTGGGCCTGGGGCGCGGGCTGCTAAACGCCCATGCCCCGGCATGGCAAAAGTTTTTTGGGCAGCTTTTTTTCAAAAAAGCTGCTGCTTGCTTACTGGCTTGCTTATGCAACACGCGCTTCGAGGCTGCTGATGATGGGTAGCATGATTTCGGCTGCGGATTGGGTATTTTGGTCGATTATGGTGGCGGTTTGGTCGGTTTGCAGGCGCGGCAGGCGGACGGCTTCGATTTGCAGGTTGGGCGAGAAGCGGGTGAGGTCCTGGCAGAGCACTTCGCCGGCGGCTTTTGCCATGGCGTATTCGGCCATGTTCTTGACGGGCTGCGCCACGAAAATGGAGGAGGGGTAGAGGATGTGGACGGGTGTTTTGCGGTTGGCGGCTAATACTGTGCAGAGCTCATGGAAGGCAGCGATGTAGAAGCGGCTGAAGTCGTTGAACAGGCTGTAGGAAAAGCTTTTGGCGCTGCGGGTGGAGATGCGGGGGGTGGCGAAGAAATAAGCGGAGGTTGGCGGCGTCAGGGCGGCGAGCTGCGGGGCGATGGGTTGGTTGACATCCAGCTTGAGGGCGGCGGCACTGCCGCCGGCGGCGGCGATGTCGGCGATGACGGTTTCGGCTTCGGCCTGGCCTTGCGCATAGGTGATGACGGCATGGGCGCCGCCGAGGGCGAGCAGTTTGGCGGTGACTTCGCCCAGGCCGCGCGAGCCGCCGATGACGAGGGCCTGGTGGCCGTGGAACTGGCCAGGGGCGACCAGTGGGCGCAGGGCGGCGGCGCTGGGTTGGGCGGTGGGCGGTGGGCGGCGGGAGGCGGTAAGGCTGCCGGCGACACCGGTGGCGCGGATATTCAGGGTTACCACCGCGTAGCGTGCGTCGCTGCTGGCCGCCTTGTACGTGAGGCGGTCTACCGGGCTGGTGTCTTCGACCAGCGTGATGGCGAGGCGGTGGAAGATGGAGTGCAGGCCGGGGCAGACCATGCCGACGAGGCGGGTTGAGGCCAGGATGGATACCACCCGTTCCGCACCGATGGCCTGCGTGAGGCGGGGGGTGAGACGGGGCGCGAGGCTGGTGCTTGTATCGAAATAAGCGACGGTGCCGGCGGCGGCGGCGATGGCCTCCCAGCCCAGCGGCAAGGCGGTGCGGGCGGTGACGGGGTAATTTGGGCCGGTTACGGGGTCAGGCGGGGCGGCGTGGGTGCGGGTGCCGAATTTCAAGGCGTATTGGGCGAGCCGCATCTCGCCGGCGCGCAGTTCGATGCGGGCATCCTGTGCCGTGAGTTTGGTAAGGTGCGGTGTGACGGCCTCGTTCAGATAGAGAAATTGCGCGAAATCGGCACTGATGGCAGTGAGATGCTGCAAGGGCAGATGGTCCGCGAGTTGCTCCAGGGACCACAGCAGGCCGTGAACGCCGTGCACCACGCAGGCGCCGGCGGCGGTACGGCGCGCTGCGACCGGATCCATATGAACCGGGTTGTAATCCCCGGAGGCGGCGGCGAAAATCTTCTGGTCATGCGCCGTGAAGCGGCGGGTATCGGGTGGCAGCACGGCGTTCACGGGTCAGGCCGCGGATTTTGTCTTGGCGCCGATGAGGGCGGCAAGATCGCCCACGCTTTCCAGGCTGTCGATCTGACGGGACGGGATTTTGATATCGTAATGAGCTTCGATCGCCATGATGATTTCGATCATTTTGAAGGAATCCCAGCCCTCGACGTCCTGGGCGGTGGTGGCGGGCGTGAGGATGAGATCGTCGGCCATCAGGACATCGCCGATGATTTCGGTGAGTTGGGCGTAAACTGCAGCGTCTGCCATGTCAGGTTCTTTCAATGGTGATGAAGTTTGGAGCGGGTGCGAAGGTTTGCAGCGGCAAGGCATAGGCTTTGCCGTCCTCGAAATCCGGCAGCGGAGCGAACCCGAGGTTGCTGTAATGATTTTTGACCATGGAGTTTTTGGGCGTGGGCCTGTAATAGCCGATGAGCTTGGCGCCGCCTAAGCGTTTGGCTTCGCTGACGGCGACCGCGAGCGTTGCTGCCTCGACCTGGCGGCCGAGAACGCGGCAGCTCATCAGCCAGCAATCGAGCACGACATCCGCACCGCGCAGGTGGCCGATCAGCACGGCGATGATGCCGTTGTCGCCGAAACGGTCCAACAGGCGGAGCTGGATGCCGAAGGCGTGTTCGTCCTCCATCACCGCTACGACATCGTCCTCGGTATAGCGCTGCGTGGTCAGGTTGAACTGATTGGTCTTGTTGATGAGCTGAACGGTTCTTTGCAGCCCGATGCGGTCGAATGGCCGCCATTGCAGGCGCATTTCGAGGTTGCGCAGGTAGCTGTTCATGTCCGTCGCCTCGCCCAGCAAGGCGGCGCGGGCCTGCTGGACCTGGTATTGCGCGGTGCGGCCGCGGTCCTCCTCGGTAATCGTGACGGCTTCGAAATATCCGGCATTGGCGAGGCAGCTTGCGGCCAGTGCCGGGTCTTCCGGCAGTTCCGGCACCGCGACCATGGGCAGCTCCGTGCGCACCAGGCTGCGTTCGAACGGGTTGTCATCGGCGAACACCATTGCATCCAGACCGATGTTCAAAGCTGCGGCGATGTGACGGATATTTGTTGCTTTATCGTTCCAGTTTGCCGTGAACTGGGCGATTTGCGCCGGTTTGAGCACCATTTCCGGATGTTCCGCAAAGGCCTGCATGGCGACGGCGTGGTCGTTTTTTGAGCACACGGCGAGAATGATGCCGCGCGCCGAGAGTGCGGCGGCGTAGCGTTGGAATGACGCAAAGGCTTCACCTTCCGTGCTGCCCTGGCCGAGGACGATGCCATCCATGCCGTCATCGCCGATGACGCCGCCCCATATTGTATTATCGAGGTCCAGCACCAGGCATTTGGCGGTGCGGCCGGCCAGGGCTGCGATGACGCGGACCACGAGATCCCCGTATAGCGGGGCTGCGGCGAGGGTGATGTCCTGCTTGCTGCGATGCCAGTTGGCGGGGTCGTGCCAGGCCAGGATACCGTCCTTGCCAGCATAGCGGTCTATGGCGATGAGATGCGCGCCTTCAGCATCCGCGGCAGCGCGCAAGGCGAAATTGACGCGGCCTATGAAGCTGGCCGGCGCGCCTGGCAGACGATGCTCATTGCTGCCCAGCAGGTCCGGAAGGCTGGGCAGGATGGTTTGTTGCAGGATGGTGCATTTGAACGCGGCCTTGGCCAGGGACCAGCAGGAGGTGATGCCGGCCATCGCCGTGTGCAATACCTCTGCGGCCTCAGTTTCTGTCATGTGCGGGTGCAGGCCGCGGGCGATATGGTGGGCATCATAGGCGAACAGGATGGTGTCCGGTGCGAATTCATGCAGCGGCGAGCCTGGGTCCATCAACTCCTGGCGATACTGCCCGTATTCGGCTTCATAGATCAGAAGGTTCATGCCGCGCCGCAAGGCGGCGATGCGTAACGCCGGATGCAGATGCCGGACCGTGCAGGAGGCGAGGATGGCAAGGCGGATGGTTTTGATCGGACCGGCAAGCGCGCCCAGAGACTGCACGATCTGGTCCAGCATATTGGTTTGCACGAAATCCAGATTGTGATTGGCGATGGCGGTGGCTTGCGCCCAGGCCGAAGGCAGACGGGCGGATTTCAGCGATTTGGCGGCGGTGCGGAAATCCTTAGGGTGAGGCAGCCAGTATAAAGACGGTTTTGCCATAGGGGTCTCTATTGCAGCGCTTGTTTGTAGTCGTAAGCGGCCTCCAGGATGAGGCGCCAGGATGCGTAATCATACGTAGCACCGCCGAGGAAGCCGCTATTGCCTTGCATGGAAGCGACGTAGCCGACCAATATGTCCGCCTGCACGCATTTGAGTGAGCCGGGCGGGTTGTGCTCATCGGCCAGGCGGATGCCGAGCAGAAGATTGCGGCCATATTTGTTGATGCAGGTGGAGATTTCCGCGAGCTGGTCATCCGGGATCGCCCAGTCCGAGTTTTTGCAGACGAAAATGCGGTCTCCCGTTTCCAGCTCCTCCAGCAATTCGCGCCGCAGGAAGCCGATGCGTTTGATCTGCTGAGCCAGAAGTTTTTCCGCGGTAATATCATGCGTCTGCAGGTATGTGTGCATGAGGAACAGATCGCGATTATCCTTGATGATGAATTCGACAGGGGTTTCCTCGATGATGGTGTATTGCGGGTCGCCGACGCCGGCGAAGTTCTGGTTCAAGAGTTGCACCACCTTGTCCAGCCGGATGGCGGCGAAGCGCAGCAGGCCGAGCGGCTCTACGCCGTAATGGCGCTGCACCATGCCCATTTCGCAATTATCGCCGAGCGATTCAAAGACTAGTAATTTTTGCCGTAATGCCGAGAGTTCGTCCTCTGCGTCCGGCAGGCGGGGCGCTGCCGCACCGGATTGGCTGGCTTTATACAAAGCTTCGCCGCGATGGCTTTTGAACAATTCGGCATCCGGGTGCAGCTTGATAACCTCATCCCAGGCGGCGATGGCCTCCGGCCAGTGCTCAGCACGTTGGGCGAACGTGGCGCAGGTGATGTGGTATTCGCCGCGACCCGGGTGAGCGCGGGCGGCGGCTTTTATGAAGGTTTCCGCGGTTTCCGTTTCACCGGCATTGTAATAGGCATTCGCCGCGAGGTCGGCGAATAATTCCGATGCTATTTCAAAACGGCTGAAAATATATTGCCAGCGCTGCGCTGCCACCGGCCAGATCTCCGCTTTGGCGGCGGCCTGGGCGTGATGGGCGAGGATTTCGAGATCGTCCGGAAACCGCTGTGAGGCACGGCCCAGCACTGCCTCGGCGGTAACGAAATCCCCGCCTTCGCGGCTGCTGCGGCCAAGACCCAGCAGCGTGCCGCGCTCATCGAAACCGCTGTCATGCAATTGCTGCCACAGGTGCTGTGCTGCCGCCCATTGGCCCTGGCGCTCGGCCTCATACGCCTGGCCGCAGAGCGCATTTTGTTGCATGATCTGCTGGCCGGTTTTTATGGTCCGGCGTAGATCGGGTGCCGAAATGCGGGTGAAGGAATGCTCCGGCCAGGCTGCTTCAAGATGATTGAGCCGCAGGGAGGCTTCATACCATTGTGATTGTGCAATGGATACCAGTATGGCGTTGACCAGCAGATTCAGATCCGATGGAAATCTTGTCAGCGCCGACGAAACGACTTGCTCCGCCGCAGCGTAATCATGATTTTTCAGCAGGGCTTCGGTGATTTTGGCGTAGGCCAGCGGATATGCCGGGAAACGCTCCTGAAGATCGCGCCACAGCGCCAAAGCCTCGTCATGATGGCCTGCCTGCTCCGCAGCCAGCGCCCGCGCGATGGAGAAATCAAGGTAGTCGTGGAAGCGCTCCGTGGCGGCTTCCAGCTCCGCTTTTGCCTCCGTAAACCTGCCGGTTTGCCACAAGGCGGTGCTGATGCCGATCAGCGCTTCGCGCTCATAGACTGCGGTGTGGCGCAGCGCCGACCAGATGGAAAGCGCATGGCGCCAGTCCCCGGCCTGTTCAGCAGCCTGTGCGGCGGCCGGCGTATCGCTGATTTGCAGGTCATCCGGCGTATCGAGCAGGGTCATCAGGAATTGCCGTCCAGGGTATTTTTATAGCGCTCGGCGGCTTCAAGTATCTGCTGCCAGGCGGCGAAATCTATTTCGCTGTCGTCTGAATCATACAGCGTGCCGACATAGCCGATGCACAGACGGTCCGCGAGAATGTGCAAGGTGCCGGGGCTTTCACCGTTCTGCGCGCGGGTGACGACCAGAAGGGTGTTACGGCCATGGCGGTTGATGGCCTGATGCAGCAGGTCGATTTCTGCACGCAGAATCCCGAAGGAGGATTTGAAGACGAAGATTTTCTCCGCGTGTTCAAGATCCTCCAGCATTTTGCGTTTCAGATAACCGAGGCGCGTGACCTGTTTTTTAAGAAACGCCTGAGGCTCTACGGCATCCTTACGCACAAAGCAG
The DNA here is from genome assembly GCA_965231175.1 of Acetobacteraceae bacterium. GTDB lineage: Bacteria > Pseudomonadota > Alphaproteobacteria > Acetobacterales > Acetobacteraceae > Acidocella. Next base: position 335,068 of record CBDDMJ010000004.1, read on the forward strand.
TGCATGTGGTATATAAGGCGGTGATCCCGGATCATGTATTCATCACCGGCGGTGAGGCCGAGTTCCGTGTGGGCAGGATCGCCTAAAGGTTCAAGGTCTTCGTTCAGCAGTTTGATCAGTGCTGCCGCCTGGGTGGCGGCGAAGCGGAACAGGCCGATGGGGTCAGCGCCGAAGCGGCGCTGCACGATACCGAATTCGCAATTATCGCCGAGACCTTCAAAGTTGAGGGCAAGCTGTTTGAGGGCGGCGGAGCTGGCCACCTGCGGCTCCTGCAGCACCGGTTCGGCGGGGGCCGCACCCTCCGGCAGGCCATGTTCCAGACGTGACAGCGTTTCCTGCCAGATGGCGTCGCCGCGGGAATTCTGTAAATTCTGGTCGTCTGGCCGGAGGTGCAATGCGGTGTTCCAACGCGCTACCGCGGCTGTCCATTCCTCCGCATGTTCGGCGGCTTTGGCATGCAGGACATGGAGTTCGACACGCGCCGGCTCAAGCAGGATTGCCTGTTCGAGCAACAACTCTGCCGCCCGGGTCAGCCCGGCTTCGGTGTAGGCCGCGGCGGCCATTGGCCATAGCACGGAGGCGGCGGGGAATTTCTGCAGGGTCTGCTGCCAGCGGGCGGCGGCTTCGGCCCAGCGATGCTGGGCCGCAGGAACCAGCGAATGATGCGCCCGCATTTCGAGGTCTTCCGGAAACGCGGCGATGCCGCGTGACAATATGGTTTCGGCCTCGGCGAATTGCCCGCTCTCGCGCAGCGCGTGACCGAAATGCATGATGACCAACGACGTTGTCGGGTTACGCTCGTAGAGGATTCTCCATAGCCTGGCGGATTGATCCCAGGCTGTCTGGTTTTCGGATTCGAGTGCGAGCTTGATAAGCTTAATATCCTCCATACCGGCAAGACCGGATTTTACCCGCTCGCGCAGCGGCGGGACATCGCGCAGCGTGTAGGCATGCTGAGGGTGCAATCGCTCGATGGCCGATAGGCGGCGATCCGCTTCCTGCCAATCCTGCAGCGCCAGAGCGACGTTGAAATGCTGCGCCAGCACGTCGATGCTGTCAGGAAAGTGCCTGATGGCCTGGCTTGTCAGCTGGTCGGCCTGGTCGAACTGGTTGAAGATTTGCAGCAGGGCAGCTTCACCTGCCCAGGTTGCCGGCACATCCGGAAACTGTTCGCGCGCCGCGCGCCAACGCGCCAAGGCATCGGCCCAGTTGGCGGCAACCTGGGCGTTCAGGGCAAAGCTGATGGCGGCTGCCAGGGCTTTTTCTGTGTGCATCCAGATGGCTCAACACCGCATCGGCGCCGGCGGCATTATCGAGGGCGCGGTAGGCTTCCGCCTGGCCGAGCTGCGCTTCGGGGTCGCCACCATGCAACGCGCCATAGTCTTGCCAGGCGGCGAGAGCTGCCGGCCAATCGCCGCGCGCCGCGGCTTCGCGCGCGGTGGCGGCCGATGGGCGTGATGTGGTGGCGGCGGTGTCCAACAATAGCGTCAAACCGGCTGTCCTTGCAGAGTGTTAAGCATTACGCTGCTGCCTTTGCCGGCGGACCGAATATGGTTTGCAAAAACTCAGCGTTGAAAATGGCGCTCCAGGAAGTGTTTTCCGGCTGGTAGATATTTGCCACGCGCGTTTCAGCGTCCGCGATCAGCTGGAGCGCCCGCCGCAAGGTTTCGGCAATGCCGGCAATGCTTGGCGGCCCGGCTACGATGTTTTTCGAGATCGCGGCCAACTCGGCGGCCGATCTGTTTTCATAGGTATTGGTGACGACGATCGCCCCGGTGGTGGCGAATTCAAAAGGCACCACGCTGGGATGCGGCGCGAACATCAGGCTGACGCCGATATCCATGCAGGCGATGTAGCCGGTATATTGTTCCTCGGTCATTTTAGGGTGCAGCACCAGCTCATGGCCGCCACCGAGCGGCACCGGATCGGTCTCCGTCAGCGCCCCCAGCCCGACAAAGCTCCAATCGGCATCGAACAAGCCTTCGGCGCAGACGGTTTGCAGGGCGAGGATGAGAATTTCAAACATGTTGCGGGCGGCATGGCCTTCCGGCCTGGCATAGGCGACGAGCACTTTTTCGCGCCGGGCGCGCAGGGCAGCGACGGTTTGCGACGGCAGGATATTGATGCGATGTTCGAATACAGCATAATCCTTGCCGAGGACGGGCGATTTGGTCTTGCCGAAGACGCCGACTTTATGGGCCTTCAGGAATTTGCACAGAAGCTGGCTGTTGATGATCGGAAAATGCGGCAACGCATAGGCTTCCTCGGCGATCGCGCGGGAGGAACAATTATCGTAGAAGATCGGCTCGTATTCCTGTGTCAGCAGAACAACGCGCAGATCAGGTGCTACCTTGCGCATGTCATGCGCGGTATATAAATCCCATACCGAATAGGCGATGATGGTATCGTTGACGCCGATTTTCAGTTCGGTCTGCTCGATGGCATTTAAAATCGGGATATCGAGCACCAGCTGGCGAAGCGCTTTTGAGGTTTCCCGCCATAGAAAATAATCTTTATCGGCTTGCGCGTCTTCCGTGCAGATGATGCCGACTGCATAGCCGGATTTATGAGCGGCATTGATCAGCTCAAAAGCGCCGCGATAGCCGCCGAATGTGATGTCCGGATTCATCGTCGGCATAAGAAACCATAAGCGTGGCGGCGAGGCTTCGAAGACGATGCCGCGCGGCATCATGCGGCGGCTGATCTCAGCCACGCGATGCAACAGAACCGGCCGCGTGACGCCCGGCATGCGTGCCTCAAGCGCCAGTTTTCTGTCGAAGGCCGGCAACCGGCCTTCGGCGCGGCCGGCGGCGATGTAATGATAAAAGCCGCTGATGATGTCACCGCGCTGTATGGCGACGCGCACCTCGCCGTAAAAGGCGCGATACCACGTCTCGTCGAAATCACCGCTCGGCGAATAGGATTTTTTGATACCTTCCAGCAGGTAATGCGTGAACGGATCGTCGCCAAACAAGGGCAGGTCTACATCCTTCAGGTAGGTGTTGCGGTAGAAAGCGGCGTCGAACTCCCTGGCCATCTGGTCGAAGACGATCCTGTCCTGCATAGCCGGCAGGCCGCCAGGCGGCGGTGCGCGGTAGCCCAGAAAACGGCCGAACAAATTATAATGCTCGAGTGCCGTGATGAGCGGAAAATTCTGCAGAAAATCCTTGGCGGCTGGATATGCCGCGAGATAGCCTGCTACATCGATGGCCTGAACCTCTGGTTCAAATGACGCCGTGTGCAGCGCGCGGGATTGCAAGATTTGGTTCGGCCATCTGCCTTCAAAAATGCCGAAGCTGATATAATGGGTGAAGCCGGAATAGACCTGACCCTCCTTGATGGCGACGATGACATCAGGATTTTGTCCGCGATACCACAATTCATCGAAACCAGGATTTGGACTGATCAACCGTAGTTGCGGCTCATTCAAATAAAGCTGGAACAGCTTTTCATCGGTTTCGCCGGCAAGTTCGAAGCCGAACGCCCTGGCTGCCTCACGTAAAAGTGATTTATGGTAACAGGCTTTGAAGGCGGCTGGCAGGGCTGGTGAGCTATTCAGCGTAAAGGGCGCAGGCATGCCTGGCAGATCGTTCTGGATAGCTTGATGAGCGTACGCCGTGTGCGTTTCAGATAAACAAACCTCCTGTTCATTTTCGTACAGGCGCATTTTGGCGATCACTTTCTCTCAACCGGTAAAATCTGAGATCCCGTCAAGTTATCGATCCGCCTCAAGAGGCTGGCACTGCAATTTGATTGCCAGAAATAGATCTACATCCTAAAGTAAATTAATGGTTAGCATTACTATTTTAGGTAGTCTAGATTTAAAATCATCCTGTTCATGGTCAAAGCGATTGCGTGGTAATTGTAACGGTTTTGTGATGAATGATTTCAGGTGTAAGGACCATTTGCGCCATTTGGTGAGAAGCTGCGTGTAGATGCAGAGCTTCATCGGTTTTGATGATGCAGCCTTGCGATTCAATCGTTCATATACGATCACCGATGAACCGTTGAAAATTACCTCCAACCCGAACGCCTATGTGTCGCCGATCTGGCCCAGTGTGGAGGGGAATTTTCTGGAGGAACTGGCCGGCGGTGCGTTCGATGAACGCGGCCGCTTTTTGGCGGCGGCAGCGCAGCCGCGTTCCGACGGGCATAACGCCGTTCTCACCAACCAGATCGTTACCATTCCCTCGCATTTGGCCGGGCGGTTGGAAAAAGCCGTGTTTGGCGGCATCGCCTTCGACCATTTCGGACATTTCCTGCTGGAGGCCTCAGCGCGGCTGTGGTGCCGCGACGAATACAAGACATTGCCCTGGCTGTTCCTGACCGACGGGCGCCCCGAAATGAAACGCTATCAGCGTGATTTCCTGATGGTGCTGGGGCTTGCAGAGGAGCAGATCATTTCTGTATCGGACTGGCTAGAAATCGGTGAGCTGATCATTCCTGAACCCTCATTCGTCTATCACCATCACGTTGCGCATGGCTACCGGGACACTTTCAGAAAAGCCCCCCTGGCCCCGCAGGATGGGGCCGGGCGCAGGGTATTTCTGTCGCGCGTCAACACCACGCTGGCGCTCACCGTGGGCGAAAAGGAACTCGAAGACGTATTGGCGCAGAACGGCTGGGATATCGTTTATCCGGAGACGTTGCCGGCGCAAGCGCAGGCCGCCATTTTCCGCGACGATAATATCGTGCTTGGCCTACAAGGCAGTGCGATGCATCTTGGCCTGTTCGCGCCGGAACACCGGCGGGTGGTGCATTTATGCCGTGGTCTTGGTTATCGGGGATATTACATCCTGGATGATCTGATGAATGCCGACGCCACCTATTTCAATGCCATGCGCAGCCATGAACTGCCGTCGAAACCGATACGCGGACCGTTCCTGCTGGACCTTGACCGCAGTTTGGGTTTTTTGCGTGAGCAGGGTTTGATCGCCGGCGCGGCTCATGGCATGGCATCGCTGCCGGATGCGGGCCGCGACAATCTTGATACCGAATATGCCGCCTGGTGGCATTTTACCGAAAGTCAGATACGGTTTCATCACCAGCTGGCCGATGACGGCAGCAGCGTGCCGCAGCTTTCAGCTTTAGCTTCTGCTTTACAGGCGGCGGAACTCAGCCCTGAAAATCGTACCATTTTGTGCCACGCCGCGGCGCTGTTGCTGAAATTCGAGGGGGCGGTTTCGGCGAATGCCTTGCTGGAGCAGCATGGCGCCGCGATTACGTACGCGCAAACCGCGGAAGATGCTCAGCTGCTATATTACATCAGCCTGATCAGAGATGAATTTCAAGATTACGACGCGGCGGTTAAGGCCGGTGCGGCGGCGGTTGCCTACGCGCCCGATGACCCCGCGTATGTCAATCAACTGGCGATCGTGTTGTTTCGGCTGCACAGGTTGGATGAGGCGGAGGCATTGCTGCTGGGCTTGATTGAGCGTGGCTACGCCGTGGCGGGAAATTATTTTGTCATGAGCCTGATTGCACGGCAGCGCCAGGATGAGGCTGCAGCGCTTCATTGGGCCCGGCTGGCGGTTAAGACCGACCGCAACGATGCAGGCGTGTGCAGGCATCTGGCAAACCTGCTGGTGGCGAACCACCATGAACGCGAGGCGTTGACGACATATCTGGAATTTCTTGAGCGGCATCCGTCCCATGCCGGCATGGCGCTGGATGCCTGTACACTAGCGCAACGGTTGAATGAAAACGAGGTGGTTTTACCGGTGTTGCTGACGGCATATCAGGGCGACCCTGACCATGCCGATATAGCTGGAAAATGCCTTGAAATACTGAAAGAGAGACGGCAGCTGCCGAATTTGGAAGGGCTGGACGAAATGCCGCCGCCAGCCATACAGGAGCAGAGCATTATGATCTACCGGCGCAGCGTGGCCCTGGCCGAAGAAGGGGCGCTGGCCAAGGCACTGCAGGTGGCGATGATCGCGGCTGAGTTATATCCTGCCAATGAGACGATTATGGGTAATCTGCTCGGTTTGATGATACGGTCGGCGCGAATTGCCGAAGCGCATCTGCTGGCGAAACTGGTGTTGCAGAAAGGCCATATGTCGCCGGCCGTGTTTTATGTGCTGAGCCTGGTGGAGAGCGCTTTTGGACGCAAGGGCGAGGCGCAGACTGCCGCCTTGCGGGCCTTTGAGCTGGCCCCGGAAAATGACGAAATTGCCGGTCATTATTCACGGTTTTTGGCGGCATGAAAGGAACCGGAAATGATGGATGAGACGGTGGTGTATGCGTTTCTCGATGCTGCATTCGAGGATATTTTTGGCCGCAAGATTGAGCTATACCCGGCACTGGCAGCCAAGGATGTGCTTGGCTGGGACTCCTTCAAGCAGGTCGAGATCACCTTGGCTTTGGAGGAGCAATTCAATATCCGGATCCGCATCAAGGAGCTGACAGCGGTGGCCAATGTCGGTGATCTGGTACGGCTGGTGCAGCAGAAATACGAGATTGCCAAAACATGAGTTTATCCTCTCAAAGCCCCGCCGTGGCTGCGTTCAATCCGTTTCTCGATCGTATTCTGGCGCGCGCGGTTGAGACACCGGCACAGCTGATGGGCGTGTTTCATGACGGCGAGACCTGGCAGGCCCTGGACCAGCAGAGCTTCATGGACCGCGCGTGCTGCTTTGCTGCCTATTTGCAGGCCGCCGGCGTAGGACGGCAGGATGTGGTTTTGTTGATCCTCCCGCATGGGCCGGACGCCTATGCGGCTTTCATCGGCACCATGCTGCTGGGGGCGGTGCCGAGTTTTCTGCCGCTTCCCAGCATCAAGCAGGATGCGGCTGTGTACTGGCAGCAGCATCGGGACGTATTTGCGCATATTCGACCGGCGGCGATGCTGGTGGAGGACGGTATAAAATCGTCTCTGGCAGGTTATTGTTCTGATTTTAAAACGATCCTGTTGGGCATGTCCGGCGTGGCGTCTCATCAGGCGATGCCGGTTGCCACGCTGCCGGAAGGCAGGTCTGTGGCGCTGTTGCAGCACAGCTCCGGGACCACCGGCTTGAAAAAAGGCGTGCAGCTGAGCTATGAGGCGATTTGCAAACAGATCCTGTCCTATGCTGCGGCTTTGGGGCTGGATGGGGTTGCAGAGGCGCGCTTTGCCTCCTGGCTGCCGCTGTACCATGACATGGGGTTGATCAGCAGTTTTCTGATGCCGGTCTGGCTTGGCATACCCATCATATCGATCGACCCGTTTGAATGGACGGCGCGGCCGGCTTTGTTCTTCGAGGCCATCGAGACGTACCGCGCCACCCATGCCTGGGTGCCGAATTTTGCTTTGTTGCATCAGGTGCGCACGGCACGCCAGGCGACGCCATGGGATCTAAGCTCTCTGGCCGCGCTGATCAGCTGTTCGGAGCCCTGTAAGCCGGCTTCATTCGATGCCTTTGTTACAAAGTTCGCCGCCTGCGGCATTACAGCAGAGACCTTGCAAACATGTTACGCCATGGCCGAGACCGTGTTTGCCGTCACGCAATCAACACCCGGTGCCACGGTGCGGCGGCTGACGATCGACCGGGCCAGCATCGAAGCGGGCGGCGGGATCATCCCGGCAAAATCGCCATCTACCGCACTCACCTTGCTCTCCAACGGCAAGCCGATTGCGGGTTGCGAGATCAACATATTGCGCGATGGAAGTTTTCAGACCGAGGGCCAGATCGGCGAAATCTGTGTCCGGTCTACCTGCCTTTTCGAGGGCTATTATAAAAATCCGGAAACCACCAGAACCGCGTTTCATGGACCATGGTTCAGAACCGGCGATCTGGGCTGCATCGACCAGGGAGAGCTGTTCATCGTCGGGCGGCTGAAGGATGTGATTATCATCAACGGCAAAAATATTTTTGCCCATGATGTCGAGGCCGCGGTTTCAACTTTGCCCGGCGTCAAACCAGGCAGAGTGGCCGCCTTTGGGTCATATGTCGAGCGTATGGGAACCGAAGAGTTAATCGTGATGGCCGAACCTGCGCCCACCGATGCCGATGCAGATGAGGTGATCCGGCTGATCAACCGCACGGTGAGCGAACAAGTGGGTATCGCCTGCGGGGATATACGAATTGTCGAGAGCGGTTGGCTGATAAAGACCACAAGCGGGAAAATGAGCCGGGCCGATAATTTGAAAAAATATACGCAGCAGTTCAAAATTTCAGGCAGCAGGTAGTATGAACCAGCATCCCGCCAGGTTTGCCGAACTCAGGGTAAATGAACACGATCTGGTGCGGGAAAATTTCGACCACGGTTTTTTCAAAGACAAATACCGTGACAGGTTCAGAAATATCGATCTCAATAATTTTGAAATCGCATTTTCGATCTATCAAAGATTTGTCGGCATCGACAGGCTCGATCCTAACCCTGGATTTTCCGAGAACTTCTATCTGCTGGCGTATCCCGATGTCCAGATGGTGGTTCAGGATGAAGGTCTGCTTTGTGGCTTTCAGCATTGGCTACATTATGGCCGCGTTGAAGGCCGCAGAATTTTTCAGGTGGCGGATGCGGTAGACGGCGTCACGCCCGAGCTGGAGCGCAAATCATCGCTCCGTAACGAGGGTGTTGCGGAGGAGCCAGACAGCGATGAGCTGATGCTGTCACTCTTCGATCTGGAGTTTTTTTACGATCATTATGCCATGCAGCTGATGATAAACCCTGAGGCCGAGCTTGACCTGGTGTTCGATCTTTATCTGCTGAATGCCGGCAGCCGGTCGCTTAATCCGAGCCCGCAGTTTTCAGAGGATTATTATTTTCTACATAACCCGGATGTGCGTGAGGCGGTAAGTGCGGGGGCCTATCGTTGCGGGTTCGAACATTGGGCGCTGCATGGCCAAGGTGAAAACCGGGCTTACAATAATCACCTGGCGGTGCAGATAAGCCAGACCCGCCTGCTGACGATGGGCGGCTTTGAGGCGGCGCGGTTTCGCGCTTTATTCCAGTTCAACTATTATATCAGGCAGAAAGGTCTCGAAGGAGAGGTTTTGACGGAAGCGGCGGCGTTCGAGCGCTTTCTTCAGGAGGATCTGATGTCCGGCATGGTGCCGGTTGATCCCTCCATTTTTGATGAATCATTTTATACGCTGTATTATGCCGATGTGGCGGCGGCCAAATCCGGTGGCCTGATACCGTCTGGATATTATCATTATGTTCTGGCCGGGCGTGCTGAAAATCGTCAACCGATATACAACATGGGCAAATTACTGAGCCTCAAGCTGGGCGATGCCGCAGAGCCGGTGGGGCTGTCCCGCGTCCGTGATATCGGCAACAGGCTTCGGCCCGTGCCGTTTACCGTCAACCCCGCGCGGCCGGTTGTTATGAATGTGTTTATCCCGACCCTGGATGGCGACATCATGTTTGGCGGTTATATCGCATTTCTGCATTTTTTATGCCGCCTGGCCGAACAAGGCCAGGTGTTGCGATTCATTATCATGGAAGATCAGTATGGCAGCGCCGGCTGGTTTAAAAAATTCCTGGCGGCACGGCCGCGGTGGAATGCGGCGTTGGCAGACCAAGAGGTTGTCAACGCAACAACGAGGTTAAATGAGATAGAGTTCAATCCTGGTGATATTTGCATCGCTTATTCATGCTGGACAGCGCATGATGCGTGGAGTGTCGCGCGCCATCTCAACCATGCTTTCATCATATTTTTTATCCAGGAATATGAGCCGGTGTTTCATGAGAATGATTCCGTGCATTTCATGATGTCGTCGTTTTACGACATTCCTCATCTGGCCATCTTCAATTCTGATTTTCTCATGCAATACTTCAGGTCCAACAGGCTTGGGGTGTTTTCGACAGCAGAGCCGATGCCGTTTTTATCGTTTCGTCATGCTTTGGCAGATGTGAAGCCTAACCCTGCCCATGTGATGCGGGGCAACCGGCAGCGGCGGCTGATTTGCTATGCCAGACCGGAAAAACATGCAGCGCGCAACCTTTTTGAAGTTTGTATCCTGGCTTTACGAAGCGCGATCGAGAAGCATGTTTTCGATGATGACTGGGCGTTTTTCGGCATCGGCTCGCTCGGCAAGGATTACGAAATCCCCTTAAGCAACACACAAAGCATGCAAATCGTCTCGCGGGTTGCGCAAGCGGATTATGAGAGATTGCTACAATCTTTCGATGTCGGTCTGTCCCTGATGTGGGCGCCGCATCCCAGCGTGATACCATTTGAACTTGCCAAAGCCGGCGTGGTGACGGTCACGAATACCTACGGCATACGCGATGAGCCGTCGCTCGCGATATTCGGCGCCAACATCGTTCCGGCCGCAGCAGATTTGGAAAGCATAGTCGACGGGCTGCGGCGGGCCGTGGCAAAAGCCGGTAACCCTGAGGAACGGCTGGCGAATGCCGCGTTTGACTGGCCGACGGACTGGGATGCAGTGTTCGACGCCGCGTTCTTCAAGCGCATGGCATGGAAGCTGCAGCATTTCTCGATGTAGAAAGCAAGCAGCAGTTTTTTTAAAAAAAGCTGCGCAAAACACTTTTATGAATTTGGGACATGGGCTGTGGCAATGACAACATCTCCGGACCCAGCATAAAATTTATGCATGGGACATAGGCGTTCTACCATCACCGCCCCCGACCTAGATTCATAAAGTTTTTTTGCTTCTTTTTGTTCACAAAAAGAAGTGCTTCCTGCTTACTTTTATTCCTTAAGCATGTACCCCATCGGCAAGCTCCCGCAACGCGCGGCCGAGATCGGTTTTGCCGATGGTTTTGGCTCGCCCGCGCAGGTCGGCGGCATCGATATATCCCATTCTGTAGGCGACTTCTTCTGGGCTTCCGACGAGGTTTCCTTGTCTGGTTTGGATGGTTTGTACGAAGGTGGCGGCTTGCAGGAGGGAGTCCGGGGTGCCGGCGTCGAGCCAGGCGGTGCCGCGGCCGAGGCGTTCGACGTTGAGCGTGCCTTCCTCCAGGTATAGCCGGTTGAGATCGGTGATCTCCAGCTCGTTGCGGGCCGAGGGTTTGATGGCGCGGGCCAGGGCGGTGACGCGGCGGTCGTAGAAATACAGGCCGGTGACCGCCCAGTTGGATTTCGGGTGGTCCGGCTTTTCGACCAGCTCGATGGCGCGGCCGTCCTCGTTGAAGGTGACGACACCGTAGCGTTCCGGGTCCCGCACCTGATAGGCGAACACCGTAGCGCCGATCGGGCGGGCGGCGGCGGCGCGCAGCATGGTGGAGAGGTGGTCGCCGTGGATCATGTTGTCGCCGAGTGCCAGCGCGCAGGCTTGGCCGTCGATCCAGTCCTCGCCGATCAGAAAGGCCTGGGCGATGCCGTCCGGCTTTTCCTGCTGGGCGTAGGTGATGCGGATGCCAAGATGCGCGCCGTCGTGGAACAGCCGCTGGAACTGCGGCAGATCGGCCGAGGTGGAGATGATCAGAATGTCGCGGATGCCGGCCAGCAGCAGGGTGCAGAGCGGGTAGTACACCATCGGCTTGTCGTACACCGGCAGCAGTTGCTTGGAGATCGCCTGGGTGATCGGGTGCAGGCGGGTGCCGAAGCCGCCGGCCAGGAGGATGCCCTTGGTGATCATGCCGCGGCTCCCAAACTATTGGCGCCGCCGCCGAGACGCTGGCCCTGGTAGGTCTGCGCGCGGATCGCCTGCCACCAGGGCTGGTGGTTCAGGTACCAGTCGATGGTGGCGGCGAGGCCGCGCTCGAAATCATGCGCCGCGGTCCAGTGCAGCGCGGCTTCGGCGCGGGTGGGGTCGATCTCGTAGCGCAGGTCATGGCCGGGGCGGTCGTGCACATGGGTGATCAGCCGTTCGTAGGCGCCTTTGGCGCTGGGGCGTTTGGCGTCCAGCAGGGCGCAGATGGTTTTGACGACATCGATATTGCGGCGCGGCTGGCGGGCGCCGATGCAATAGGTGGCGCCGGGCGTGCCGGTTTCCACGACGCGCAGCAGCGCCTCGGCATGGTCCTCGACGAACAGCCAGTCGCGGGTGTTGGCACCGGTGCCGTATACCGGCAGGGGTTTGTCCTCCAGCGCGTTCAGCAGCACCAGCGGGATGAGTTTTTCCGGGAACTGCCAGGGGCCGTAGTTATTGGTGGTGTTGGAGACGATGACCGGCAGGCCGTAGGTGTGGTGCCAGGCGCGGGTGAGATGGTCCGAGGCGGCCTTGCTGGCGGCATACGGGCTGCGCGGATCGTAGGCGGTGGTTTCGGTGAACGGCGGGTCGGTCTCGGTCAGGGTGCCGAACACTTCATCGGTGGAGATGTGGTGGAAGCGAAAGCCGGCACGGCGCGCCGGCGGCAGGGTGGCGTAATAGGCCCTGGCGGCTTCCAGCAGCACGTAAGTGCCGGTGATGTTGGTGTGGATGAAGTCGCCGGGCCCGTCGATCGAGCGGTCGACATGGCTTTCCGCGGCCAGATGCATGACGGCATCCGGCTGGTGGACGGCAAACGCCGCGCGCACCGCGGCGGCATCGGTGATGTCGACCGCCAGATGCCGGTAGCGCGCATGCTGGCCAGCCTCCTCCAGTGCGGCCGGCGAGGCGGCATAGGTCAGGCTGTCAAGATTGACGATCTCATGCCCGGTCAGGCGGATGGCGCGGCGCACCACCGCAGACCCAATAAAGCCACAGCCGCCAGTGAGAAGAATTTTCATGCAACGGCCTTTACGGAATGAGATTTCATACTACTGGTGATTGTGCCGCAAAGGTCAGCATTTTCAATGTTAAATTGAGCATGAGCCCGGGATGCTCACGTAAAGGTTATTATTCTACTAAAACAAAATCGATCGGGCAGTTATTTCCAGAGGATCGTTGTAAGCCGGGCTGAACATTCCGGCGTGAGGGAACTGGCGTCCCCGGCGGGATTCGAACCCACGGCCCCAGGATTAGGAATCCTGTGCTCTATCCGGCTGAGCTACGGAGACGTGCCTGATGCTTTAGAGCAATATCGAACTGGTTGGAATTGCCGTGAAGGCGGCCAAAGCGACCTAAATACCTGTGACGTCGAGCCGGTAGCCGCCGCCTGAGGTTAGCAGCAGGCGGGCGGCGGCGGGGTCGAGCTCGATTTTCTGGCGCAGGCGATAGACATGGGTTTCCAGCGTATGGGTGGTGACGGCGGCGTTGTAGCCCCAGACTTCATTGAGCAGGACCTGACGGGCTACCGGCTTGCCGGCGGCGCGGTACAGGAATTTCAAAATCGCGGATTCCTTGTCGGTCAAGCGGATGCGCTTGTTCTTGACCGGCTCCAGCAACTGCTTGGCCGCCGGGCGGAACACATACGGGCCGATGGTGAATACCGCATCCTCGCTGTTCTCGAAGCTGCGCAGCTGGGCGCGTAGGCGGGCCAGCAGCTCATTCAAACGAAACGGTTTGGCGATATAGTCGTTGGCACCGGAATCCAGGCCGCGGATGACGTCGGTTTCCTCGGCCGAGCCGGTCAGCATGATGATGGGGAATTTCAGCCCCTGCTGGCGCAGTTTTTTACACAGATCCCGGCCGTCGCCATCCGGCAGGCCGACATCCAGCAGCAGCGCATCGAACCGCACATCCGCCACGGCAAGCTGTTGTTCGGCTTCGGCGATCGACCCGGCCTGCATCGGCGCAAACTCGCCGTCCAGCACCAGTTGCTCGATCAACGCCTGGCGCAGGGCCTGGTCGTCGTCAACCACAAGTATAGGGTGCTGGGTGGTCATGCTTGGCCTCCGCATCTGTGTTCTGACCGTCATGGTAGAACACGCCAGCCCGTGTCGCCACCCGTAATGTTTGGACTGGCAAAGGCGGCGGCGGCGGCTTATCTGAAACTCATGATGCTCTCTTCCCAAAATCCCGGGGCCAGCCTTGGCACGCCGCGGACGCGCGCCGTGCACAGAGCCATTGCCGAAGCCCGGCGCGGGGTGCCGGTGGTGCTGGCGGCGCGCCATTCGCAGATCATCGTGCCGGCGGAAACCGTGGGTGCTGAAGGGTTAAGGCTGATCGATCTGCTGTCGAACGGTCAGGCTTGCCTGCTGCTGGCGCCGTCGCGCGCCGCGGCGGTGCTGCAACATGACATCGACGACGCGGCCCCTGCAGTGGCGTTGAAACTGGCGCGGCCGTTGATCGATGCCGATCATCTGCGGCGCGCGGCGGACCCGACGATGGAGCAAATACTACCGGATTTTGAGCGCACGACGGCGCCGGCAGCAGCGGAAGCGGCACTGGCGCTGGGCAAGCTGGCACGGCTGTTACCCGCGATGGTTGTGGCACCGGTACGGCCCGGCTGGGCCTCCCTGCCAGCGGGGGCGGATCTGCTCTCGGTGCCGGCGGATGATCTGCTGGTCTATCCAAGCCTGCTGGCCGCCTCGCTCAGCAAGGTCGCCGAGGTGGCGATTCCGCTGGATGATGCGCCGGATGCGCGGCTGATCGCCTTCCGGGCGCTCGATCAGGGGATCGAGCATATGGCGATCCTGATCGGCGATCCGGCAGCACAGACGGCGCCGCTGGTGCGGGTGCATTCGGAATGTTTTACCGGCGATCTTCTGGGGTCGCTGCGCTGCGATTGCGGGCCGCAGCTGCGCGGGGCGATCTCCCGTATGGCGGCGGAGGGCGCCGGGGCGGTGCTGTATCTCAGCCAGGAAGGGCGCGGCATCGGCCTGATCAACAAGCTGCGGGCTTATACGTTGCAGGATCAGGGGCTGGATACCGTGGATGCCAACCGTGCCCTCGGCTGGGACGCCGATGAGCGGAATTTCCATATCGCCGCCGCCATGCTGCAGGCGCTGGACATGCCGCGCATCCGGCTGTTGACCAATAATCCCGAGAAGGTCGCGTCTCTGACCGCCTGCGGGGTCGAGGTGGTGGAACGGGTACCGCATGTGTTTGCGCCGAACGGCGTGAACAACGACTATCTTTCGACCAAGGCGCTGCGCTTCGGCCATCTGCTTGGTTGAATTCGTGCTTAGCGATGGCGCGCTGTCCGGCGGCGGGTTGCGCCTGCGGGCCGCTATCGGCAGGGGCGGTGTTAGCTACAACAAGACCGAGGGCGATGGTGCGACGCCGGCGGGGTTGCATCGCCTGCTACGGGTGCTGTACCGGGCGGACCGGCTGGCCGCTCCGCGTTGCATCGCACCGGTCGAGCCGCTGAGTCCAGGCGATGGCTGGTGCGACGATGTTGCCGATGCCAGGTATAACCGCCGCCTCACCCTGCCTGACGCAGCCGGCCATGAGGCGCTATGGCGCGATGATCCTGCCTATGATGTGATCGGCGTGCTGGACTGGAATTACGATCCGGTGGCGGCAGGCCGCGGTTCGGCGATTTTCCTGCATGTCGCGACGGCGGATTATGCGCCAACTGCGGGCTGCGTGGCGCTGATGAAACCCGAGTTACTGGCCTGCCTGGCGGCCGGGCTGAGTGCGGTCCGCGTGATCTAGCCATGGCGGTGACACCATTGGTGACGCGGTTCGCGCCGAGCCCGACCGGGCTGCTGCATGCAGGTCATGCCTATGCGGCCTGGTTCGCCTGGCAGCGGGCGCGGGACACCGGCGGGCGGTTTCTGCTGCGGGTCGAGGATATCGATACCACGCGCTGCCGCTCGGATTATGCCGATGCCATACAACAGGATTTGCGCTGGCTGGGGCTGGACTGGGACGGTGACATACGGGTGCAATCTGCGCATTTGGCCGCGTACCAGGCAGCGCTGGAGCGGTTGCGGGACCGTGGCGTGCTGTATCAATGTTTCTGCACCCGTGCTGAAATTGCCGCGGCACACAGCGCGCCGCATGGCACGGTGCCCGCCTATCCCGGCACCTGCCGGCATTTGCCGGCGGCCGAGGCGGCGGCAAGGGCTGCGAGCGGTGCCGCCTATGCCTGGCGGCTGGATGCACAGCGCGCCAGCCGCCAGGCCGGGGCTTTGCGCTATTTCGAGGCCGATGAAGGATGGATCGAGATCGATCCCACGGCGTTGGACGATGCCGTGCTGGGGCGCAAGGACGTGGCTGCCAGTTATCATCTATGCGTGGTGCATGACGATGCCGCACAGGGTGTGACATTGGTGACCCGGGGTGAGGATCTGCGTGCGGCAACGCCGGTGCAGGTGCTGCTGGGGCGGCTTCTGGACCTGCCGGCGCCGGCTTATGCGCATCACCGGTTGATTATGGATACCAGCGGCCGCCGGCTGGCCAAGCGGGATAAAGCCGTGACGCTGCGCGCCTTGCGCGAGGCTGGTATCCGGGCTGCCGATATCATGGATGATTTGGCAGGAACCCATGAACGCAGTAGGATGGCAAAAATACCGATGTTTTGGCGATCAAGTTCATCCTTATGAATATTGATCTAGGGGTTGGAGAGTTATCATGGGTGGTTTGAGCATTTGGCATTGGCTGATCGTTCTGGTGGTGGTCATGTTGCTATTTGGCACCGGCAGGGTGAGCAATCTGATGGGCGAGCTCGGCAAGGGGATCAAAACATTCAAGGCGAATGTCAACGAGGAAGACGGCAAGCCGAAGGATGCTTCGATGGCGGCCACCGGCTCATTGAGCCCGCCGCATGTGCCGCAACCGGACCCGGCCAAGACCACGACTCCCGTCAACCAGGGCTGACATGCCGAGCCTGACTGAACTGGCGCCGGCCCTGGTCGAGATCGGGCAGCGGATGGACCGGCATGGCTGGGTGGCGGGATCGGCCGGCAATCTATCGGCGCGCCTCGATGAGACGAGTGTGGCGATTACCCGCTCCGGCGTGCACAAGGCGCGGCTGCAGACCAGCGATATAATCGAGGTCGGGCTGAACGGGCTGGCGGTGAACACGAATGCCAGGCCGAGTGCCGAGACGCTGCTGCATTGCCAGCTGTACCGGCTGTTTCCGGAAGTGGGCGCGGTGCTGCACGGGCATTCGGTGGCCGCCACCGTGCTCTCCATGGCGGGCGGGCGGGAGATCGTGTTTTCGGATTACGAAGTTCTCAAAGCCTTTGGCTACGCCACGCATGAGGCCGATGCGGCACTCCCGGTGTTCGAGAACGATCAGGATATCGCCCGGCTGGCAGGCGTTGTGGAACCCTATCTCGCCACCGAAGTGCCGCTTGGCTATGTGATACGCGGCCACGGCGCCTATGCCTGGGGCAGCAATGTGGAACATGCCTACTGGCGGCTGGAGGCGCTCGAATTCCTGTTGACCTGCGAGCTGGAGCGGAGACGGATGAAATGAGCCGCCTGACCATATATGACGATCTGCGACCGGAGCAGACAGTAGCGGTTACCGAGGATGCCCCGGCGATGGCGCGTGAGCTGGCGGCCATCGGCGTGCAGTTCGAGCGCTGGGAAAGCCCGGTGGCGCTGGCGCCGGATGCCGAAGCGGCGGTGATACTGGAGGCTTATCAGCCGTATCTCGACCAGCTGATGGGCGAGACCGGCGCCGGTTCGGCAGATGTCATCAAACTCACGCCGGACCATCCGCAGGCTGCGGCGTTGCGCGAGAAATTTCTGGCCGAGCATATTCACACCGAGGATGAAATACGTTTCTTCGTTCATGGTGCAGGGCATTTCGTGATGCATGTGAATGGCCGGGTGTATGATGCGTATTGCACGGCCGGTGATCTGATTTCGGTACCGGCCAACACGCCGCATTGGTTCGATGCCGGGGCAGAGCCGTTTTTCACCGCTTTGCGGGTGTTTACCGACACCTCCGGCTGGGTCGCGCATTTCACCGGCGATACGATCGCGCAACGCTTTCCCGTCGCCTGAATGATCCCGCCTGCCGCGGTGCTGACGGATATCGAAGGCACCATCACGCCGGTACGGTTTGTCCATGACGTGCTATTTCCTTATGCGCGGGCGCGGCTGCCGGATTATTGCGCACAGCATCCGCTAGCGCTGCCTTTGGCGATATTGCTGGCGTGGATGGATGAGGATGCCAAGATCACCGAATTGAAAACCATCCAGGGCGAAATCTGGGCGGAAGGCTACGCCAACGGGGAGATTACCGCCGATATCTACCCCGATGTGCCGCCGGCGTTGCGGCGCTGGGCCAAAGCGGGTGTGCGGCTTTACGTTTATTCCTCAGGTTCCGTCGCGGCGCAGAAACTGCTGTTCAAACATACCGGAGCCGGTGATTTAACCGGGCTGTTTCAGGGGTTTTTCGATACCGGCGCCGGTGCCAAACGCGCCGCCGCCAGCTATGCGGGGATCTGCCGCGCCACCAATACCAGCCCCGGCGAATGCCTGTTTCTGTCCGATATCGCGGCGGAACTGGACGCCGCCGCGGCCAGCGGTCTGCGGACGTGCCAACTGGTGCGTGCCCAGGATGGCACAATAGCCGCGCCGGCCCACACCACGGCAGCGGATTTCAACGACGTTGCCGCGCAGTTCGCCCTGCCTTACGCCAATTGAGAACGCTTACAGCAAGCAACAGCTTTTTTGAAAAAAAGCCGTGCCGAAAACTTTTGCCCTGCTGGGCCATGGGCGTTTGGCTGACACCGCCCCAGGCCCAGAGGGTCAAAGTTTTTTTGCTTCTTTTTGTTCACAAAAAGAAGTGCTTCCTTGCTTAAACTCAAACGCCCCAGCCTGCGGGCTTTTTTATGGGGCCTGGCCTCGGCGCTGGCTTTGCCGCCGGTGCATTTGCTGCCGGTGTTGCTGTTCAGTGTGCCGGCGTTTCTGCGGCTGATCGGCCAGGCCAAGGGGTGGCGGCAGGTGGCGTGGTGGGGGTGGCTGTTCGGCTTTGGGCTGAATCTTGCCGGGCTGTACTGGATTACCGAGCCGATTTTGACCGAGGTGCAGAATTTCTGGTGGCTGGTGCCGTTCGCCGATCCTCTGCTGGCATTTGCGGTGGCGTTTTATACGATCGTTCCGGCTGTGGCGGCGTATGCCGTGCCGCCGGGGTTGGGGCGTTTGCTGGTGTTTGCCGGGGCTTGGGTTTTGTCCAACCTATTGCAGCAATTCGCCTTCAGCGGGTTTCCCTGGAATCTCTGGGGCACCGATTGGGCGATGCCAGGCTATGCCGGGGATGTTTTCATTCAGGCGGCGGCGGTGGCGGGGGTGCATGGGCTGACGTTGCTGACGGTGTTTATCGCTGGCCTGCCTTTGCTGGGCCGCCGCGGGCTGGGTGCCGCTTTGGTATTACTGGCCGCCTGGGGCGGGTTCGGGGTCTGGCGATTGTCGTTGCCGGTTAGGGGCAGCGGTGTGACCATTGCGCTGGTGCAGCCGGATTTTGCGGTGCCTGGCCAGTATGACCGGGCCTCGCTGGAGGCACGGTGGCAACGTTTGCTGGGGATGAGCGCTGCCGGTTTGCGGGAAGGCGCTACCGCCGTGGTGTGGCCGGAGGCCGCCAGCCCCTGGCTGCTGGCAAGCGATACGGTGGCGCGCCAGCAGCTAAGTGCCGTAACCGGCACAGCCCCGGTGCTGGCCGGCAGCCTGCGCCTCAACGGCCCTGCGGATGCCCGTAATGCTTTGGTGGTGGTGGATGGGCCGCTGCCGGCGGCGGCGTGGTATGACAAATGGAAGCTGGTGCCGTTTGGCGAATACACGCCGCAATGGATACCGGTGAAGATTACCCCCGATCTCGGCCTGGCGCCCGGCGGATTTACGCCTGGTCCTGGCCCCAGAACCTTGCATATTACCGGGTTGCCACCGGTGGGGGTGCTGATCTGTTATGAAGCGATTTTTTCCGGCCAGACGGTGGATGAAAAGGACCGCCCGGCCTGGCTTGTGAATATCACCGATGATGCCTGGTTCGGCGACAGCGCCGGGCCGCGCCAGCATTTTGCTGACGCCCGCCTGCGCGCCGTGGAAGAGGGGTTGCCATTGGCGCGAGCCGCCAATTCCGGGATTTCGGCGATGATCGACCCGTTCGGCCGGGTAGTGGCGCTGCTGCCGCTGAATGCCACGGGCGTGCTGCTTGTGCCCTTGCCGGCGGCCAGGCCGCCTACCATCTATGCACGGTCTGGTTTGGCGCTGCCGGCCGGACTTGCAATCTTGGCGTTATTTAACGGTATGCTTTTTTCTCGTCGAAACAAGCATAATATCCTAGACGACTCTGCGTAATGTCTATTTAATAAGTCATTAGCAACTGTTTTGTATTGTTTTCTGAATTAACCTCTGGTATTCAAGATTTATGAAGATGCACGTGAAACTGGCGCTACAAAAGCTAAGGCGGTTTTCGGAACACGGCTAAGCCTGCGGGATACGCGGATATGTCCCTTACTTTTTGAGTCTGTCAGGAGCGGTGCTTGATCCGCTTATTTGGAGATGTTGTTATTTATGTCTGCTGAAAACCTCGAGCGGCCCGAACGGGAAAGCCGCCCCAGCCCGATCGATATTCATGTTGGATCCCGCGTTCGCCTGCGGCGCACGCTGCTCGGCATGTCGCAGGAACGGCTGGGCGATGCGCTTGGTCTGACCTTTCAGCAGGTGCAGAAATATGAACGTGGGGTGAATCGCGTGGGCGCTTCACGCTTGTTCGACATTTCCCGCGTCCTCGATGTACCGATTTCGTTCTTTTTCGACGATATGCCGGAAGGCATGAGCGAGACGCCGCTGTCCGGACCGCGCGGCCGGATGTATGGCTTTGCCGAAGCCCAGGAGCCGTTTGCCGCCGGGATCGACGACCAGTTGACCAAACGCGAAACTCTGGAGCTGGTGCGGGCGTATTACCGGATTACAGACCCCGCCGTGCGCAAGCGCATGTTCGATCTGATGAAGTCTCTGGCACCGACCGAGACCACGCTGGATACGCTCAGCACACCCTAAGCTGTGGTGAAGAAAGCAGCAACTTTTTTTGTAAAAAAGCCGCGCTTCGGGCGTGTAGGGGCCAACGCCCCAGGCCCAAATTCATAAAGTTTTATTGCTTCTTTTTGTTCACAAAAAGAAGTGCTTCCTGCTTTAAATATTACCCCGCCAAAGCCCGTTCTTCAGCGGCGATTTCAGCGGCGCGGGCATTGATAGCGGCATCGCCGATCGGCGGGCCGGGGAAATGCCGGCGCGCCACGGCGAACCAGACCACCGCCAGCAGCACCAGGAGGCCGATGAAGTAATTGTCCAGAATGTCGTTGGGGGGTCTGGTGCCGATATAGATGATGGCCAGGCCGCCGAGCAGTGTGATGAGGGCGAGCGGTTTGGATAGCGCGCCAAGGCGGAAGGGGCCGAATTCGGTCCAGGTTTTGCCCTCGGCGAACAGGCCGGCGGCAACCGGCATGGCGTAAGAGATGTAGAGGAACATCGCGCAGCCGGCGGCCAGGGCGGCGAAAGCCGGTGAATACAGGGTCGCGGCGATGGCGAGTGCGACGGTTAGCCAGATGGCGGCCACCGGTGAGCGATGCGTGGCGCTGACATGCCGCCAGAGTTTATGCCCCGGCAGGCCGCCATCCCGCGAGAAGGCATAGACCATGCGCGACGTGGAGGTGACGCCGGCCAGGGCGCACAGGAAATTCGACAGCACGATGCCGATGTAGAGAAAATCCTTCAAGGCATTCGGCACCGGCAGGGCGGCCATAAGATTCAGGATCACGGCACCGCCGGCGGCTGCCGCCTTGCCGATATCCGGCATCGCGAGGATGAAGGAACAGATCATCACGAAGCCGAAGATCAAGGACCAGACCACCGAGTTGATGATGCCCTTCGGCACGTTGCGCCTGGCATCCACGGTTTCTTCCGAGGTGTGGGCCGAACCGTCGAAGCCGGTGATGGTGTACAGCGGCAGCAACAGGCCGAGCAGAAACACGTAGAGATGGCTGTTGCTTTGCGGCACCACGCCGCCGCCCGGCGCGCCGGAAAAATTCGTGAAGGTGACGAGCCGCGCGAGGTCCAGGTGCTGGATGCTGTACAACATGGTGAGCGTGAGGACGGTGGCGACCAGAAAGATCAGATAGCCTGAAAAATCGATCAGCCTGGTGGTGGTGCGGATGCCGAAATGGTTGAACAGGCCCTGCGCGCCGGTGATGAGGATGACCGCGATGGTCTGCTGTGCAAACCCCCAATGCGAGGTGTCGATGGCGAAGATGTTGCCGAGGATCAACCCGATGAAGAGGTTGTAGACGCCGACATTCACCGAGGCGATGACGAAGATCAGCCCCAGCATGTTGAACCAGGCGGTGGCCCAGCCCCAGCCGCGGCCGCCAAGGATGGAAGACCAGTGATACAGGCCGCCGGCGGTGGGATAGGCCGAGGCGATCTGCGCCATGGATAGCGACACGATGACGGCAAAGGCGCCGCCGACCAGCCAGCCGACCACGGCGCCGAAACCGCCGCCGGTTGAAAACCCGACCTGAAACGAGGTGATGCCGCCGGCCAGGATGCAGATGATGGAAAACGCCACCGCGAAATTGGAAAACCCGCCCATCCGGCGGGACAGCTCCTGCGCATAACCCATGCGGTGCAGTGTGGCGGCATCGGCGGCGAGAATGTCCTGATCGGTCGGCTGTGCCATTATGGTCTCCGGCGCTTGTTGTTTTTGCAATGTTAGCCGCACTGCCACGCTGTGCCAAGCGAAACTTCCAACGCACATGTTTTTGCAGCGCAACATCCTGGTTTTTGACTTTTCACCGCAGGGCTAGTTTGTTGCTGCCGGGATGGATAAGGAGGCAGCCATGGCGCAACCTGGAACTTTGACATTGCCGCAGTTGCGGGCGCTGACGGATGCCGGTGAGGTCGATACGATCATCATGGCGGCGACGGACATGCAGGGACGGCTGCAGGGCAAGCGCGTGATGCCGCGATTCTTTTTTGAATCGGTGACGCAGGACGCAGCCGAAGGTTGTTCCTATCTACTGGCGACCGATATCGAATGCGCGCCGGTGAGCGGTTATGACCTGACCTCCTGGGACCGGGGTTATGGCGATTTCGTGTTCGTGCCGGATATGACGACACTGCGCCTGGCACCCTGGCAGGCGGGGGCAGCAATCGTACTGTGCGATATTGAGTTGCAGGGGCACCAGGTGGCAGACATGTCGCCACGCACCATGCTGAAGATGCAACTGGCGCGGCTGGCGGGCCATGGGTTGACCGCCTTTGCTGCGACCGAGCTGGAATTCATTCTGTTCCGCACCAGTTATGAAGAGGCGTGGAAAAACGCCTATCGCGATCTGACGCCGGGCAACCAGTATAATTGCGATTATTCGATACTGGGCACGGCGCGCGTGGAGCCGGTGATCCGGCGCATACGCAACGCCATGGAGGCAGCCGGCATACAGGTGGAAAATTCCAAAGGCGAATGCAATCTCGGCCAGCATGAGATTAATTTCGCTTACGGCCCGGCGGTGCAGGCCGCCGATGGGCATGTGATATACAAGGAAGCCGCCAAGGAGATTGCCGCGGAGGCCGGCTGCGCACTGACCTTCATGGCGAAATTCAACGAGCGCGAGGGCAATTCCTGCCACACCCATCTCAGCCTGCGCGATGCCGGCGGCAAGCCTGTGTTTCTGGACCAAGACGGCCACAGCCCCTCGCCGTTGTTCCAGCAGTTCCTGGCCGGTCTGCTGGCGCATGCCGCGGAGATCGCGTTTTTCTTTGCGCCCAACATCAACTCCTACAAACGCTATGCGGCGGGAAGCTTTGCGCCGACGGCGCTGGCCTGGGGGATGGATAACCGCACCTGCGCCTTCCGCGTGCTGGGGCATGGCAAATCATTGCGCGTGGAAAACCGGCTGCCGGGCGGGGATGTGAACCCGTATCTGGCGCTGGCGGCGATGATCGCCGCCGGGCTGGATGGTATCGAGAAAGAGCTGGCGCCGGTACCGGTGTTCGCCGGCAATGCCTATGCGGCGGATTTGCCGCGCGTGCCGGAAACGCTGGCGCAAGCGGCCACACTGTTCAGTGAAAGCGCGTTCACCAAGGCGGCTTTTGGCACAGATGTGGTGCGGCATTATACCAACATGGCGCAGGTGGAGCTGGATGCCTTCAACGCCGCCGTAACGGACTGGGAACGCTTCCGGTCTTTTGAAAGGATGTAGGGTAACACCATGGATTTGACTGGCAACTGGCGCTTTCCCACCAATATTTTGAGCGGTCCCGGGCAGGTCGATCAACTCGCCGGGCGGGTGCGGGATTTGCGGGTGAAGCGCGCGCTGATTGTGACGGATGCCGGCGTTGCTGCCCTGCCGTTCATGGCCGGCATCGTCGCCTCGCTCGAGGCCGAGGGCATTAAGACCGCTATTTTCAAGGATGTGCATCCGGACCCGGTATTGGACGATGTTCTGGCCGGTCTGCGGGCGTTTGAAGCGCATGAGGCCGAAATGGTGATCGCTATTGGTGGCGGCAGCGGTCTTGATTGCGGCAAATCCATCGCGCTCGCCACCGCGACCAGCCGGCCGCTGTGGGAATTCGAAATCACCAAAACCTTGCCCAAACTGGACCGCACGATCCCGCCGATTTTTGCGATTCCAACCACCGCCGGCACCGGCTCCGAGGTCGGGCGGGCTACGGTGATTACGGACACCGAAGCAGGGCGCAAAATCATCCTGCTGCATCCCGGGATGTTGCCGCGCCTGGTGATCCTCGACCCGGAACTGACGTTTGGTCTGCCTGCCACGCTCACCGCCTGGACCGGCATGGACGCGCTGGCGCATAATCTCGAAGCCTATTGCGTGAAGGCCTATCACCCGATGGCCGATGGCATTGCGGTGGAGGGCATGCGGTTGATCAAAACCTCGCTGGTCACTGCCGCGCGCGAGCCGCGCGATATCATCGCGCGCAGCCATATGCTGTCTGCCGCCGCCATGGGTGCGACCGCCTTCAACAAGGGTCTTGGGGCCATCCATTCGCTGAGCCACCCGATCGGCGCACGGTTTCATTCCCATCATGGCCTGACCAACGGCGTGCTGATGCCTTATGTGCTGGCCTATAATCGCCCGGCGATCGAGACCGGTATCGGCATCGTAGCGCAAAGCCTCGGGCTTGACGGTTTCGATGGTTTTCTCGACTGGGTGCTTGCGTTGCGTGAGCAGCTTGGCATACCGCACAGCATCGGCGCCTTGAAGGTGACGGCAGAGTCGTTTGACCATTTGGCAGCCGAGGCGTTCATCGATCCCAACACACCGGATAATCCACGCACCGCCGACACCGCGGCGATGCGCAAAATTCTTGCCGCTGCCCTGGCGGGTTCACTCGATGGTTTGAGCGATTAGATATTTCGACGGGCATTTCGAGGGTATTGGAGTAAAAAACCATGCGGCATGAACATGATTCGATCGGCGAGATCGGGGTTCCCGATGAGGCTTATTGGGGCGCGCAGACGGCGCGGGCGATCGCCAATTTCCCGATCTCCGGAATTCCCATACTGCACCACGAACATCTGTTGCGCGGCTTTGCGATGGTGAAGATCGCGGCAGCACGCGCCAATGTGAAGCTCGGCAAACTCGACCCTGAGATTGCCACGGCGATCGAACAGGCTGCCAATGAAATCCTCGCCGGACGCCTGCATGAACAATTTCCGGTGGATGTGATCCAAGGCGGCGCCGGCACGTCCACCAATATGAATTTCAACGAGGTGCTGGCGAACCGTGCGCTGGAACTGCGCGGGCATGAGCGGGGGGAGTATCAGTTTATCCACCCGAACGACCATGTGAATCTCAGCCAATCGACCAACGATACCTACCCGACCGCGGTGCGGCTGGCGATTATTCTGGCGCAGGACTCGCTGAGCCAGGCGCTGGACAGTTTGGCGCTGGCCTTGGAGCGCAAGGCGGCGGAATTTTACGATGTGGTGAAACTCGGCCGCACCGAAATGCAGGATGCCGTGCCGATGACGCTCGGCCAGGAATTCGGCGCCTTCGCCACCACCATACGCGAGGATATAGACCGCCTGCACGACGCTGCGGAATTGCTGATGGATGTCAATCTCGGCGGCACCGCCATCGGTACCCGCATCAATGCAGACCCGGCTTATGGGCCGATCGCCATCGAGCAACTGTCGATGCTCTCCGGCATCAAACTGACGCAATCCAAAAACCTGCTGCAGGCGAGCTGGGATATGGGGGCGTTCGTGATGTTTTCCGGGGTGCTGAAACGCATCGCCACCAAGCTTTCGAAAATCGCCAACGATCTGCGCCTGCTGTCTTCCGGTCCGCGCGGCGGGTTCGGTGAAATTGCCTTGCCGCCCCGCCAGCCCGGCTCCTCCATCATGCCGGGCAAGGTCAATCCGGTGATCCCGGAGATGGTCAATATCGTCTGCTTTCAGGTGATCGGGCACGATCTTGCCATCACCATGGCAGCCGAAGGCGGGCAGCTGCAACTCAATGCCTTCGAGCCGCTGATTGCGCATAATACGCTGGACAGCATTTCGCTTTTGAACAATGCGGTGAGTACGTTCACCACACTCTGCATCGACGGCATCAAGGCGCAGCCGGAAAAATGCCTGGCCAATCTGGAAGCCAGTACCGCCACCGTGACCGCTCTCGTCCCCCTGATCGGCTACGAACGCGCGGTCGGCCTGGCCAAGGAAGCGCTGGCAACCGGGCGCACGATTCGTGAGCTGGCTATGGTGGCGTTGCCTGATGCTGATATTGTAACGATTTTGGATGCCAAGACATTGGCAGGGGCGGTATTGAAGGGGCAGGTTTGAGGAAGCCCTTCTTTTTTGTGAACAAAAAAGAAGCAAAAAACTTTACGAGTCTGGGCCTGGGGCGTTGTCCGCATCACGGCCCATACCCAGCAGGGCAAAAGTTTTTGCTGCTCGCGTTCCGATGACGTGGCGGGGCAGCCGCCACGTCTGAATCGGACCGCGCAGAAAGATTCAAAAAAGCAGTGCTTACTTACACAAAGCCACCGGTATACTCAGTTTCGTCAATTTTCCCTGCATGGCGAAATCGCCGAAATCCAGCATGATGTTGTCGGCGACGCCGTTATCGTAATAGCGCATCTGGCTGCGGAAGTCCGGGGTCTGGTCGGCGTTTTTGATGTCGTAGAAAGCGATATCCACATCTGTGCTGGGCAGAGCTGCCAGCGAAGGAAATTTGTTGGGGGCGGTGCCTTGGCGGCTGAGGATGGCAACAAAGGTGTGTTGGGCGCCGTCATCGGTGGTGCCGTCGAACAGCGGCGGTGCGATGAATTTTTGGCCGGCGATGGCGGCCTGGATCAGCGCTTCGGTATGGGCGGTGGGGAACAGCGTGCCGGGCGGCAGTTTCATGATGCGGCCGGCCGGGGTTGAGTAGGTGATGCTGCCGGTGCCGTCCGGCTTGCGGGCGGCGGTGCCGGCCTCATCGATGGTGATTTTACCGTCATTGTCCCTTTCAAACAAATTGAAGGTGAGCGTGCTGCCGTCCTTGGTTTCCCAGGTAATGTAATCTGTAACGGTTTTGGTCAGCGAGCCGTCGATGTTGCGGATCAGCAATGTCATGTGCTGTGTGGTGCCCCAGCCGGTGCAACCATCCACGACCGAAAAACGCATCTGGCCGGTGGCGCCGGTGACATCATGGGTGCGGACCTTGGCCAATGAGAGGTCGTACAGGGCATCCTGTCCGGTGATTGCCGTGGCATGGGCGGTGGCGGCCGTGCCGAGGATCAACATGGTGGCGAGCAGGCGTTTCATCGGTTGGTGCTTCATCCTCTGCGTTTGCGGCCGCCGCGGCGCAGCGCCGGGTCGTAGCCGCCGCCACCCGGGCCGAGTGGCTGCGGGGTGCGGTCTTTCGGCTGGCTGCGCGGCGGCGGCGGCGCAAGCCCCAGGGCCAGCGCTTCCAGCCGCTTGATTTCATCGCGCAGCCGGGCGGCTTCCTCGAATTCGAGATTGGCGGCGGCGTTGCGCATGCGGGTTTCCAGGGTTTTGATGCTGCCGGCGAGATCCTTGCCGACGAATTCGTCGACGCTGGAATTTTTTACCGGCGAGACCGTAACGTAATCCTGTTCGAATACCGAATGGATCACCTCGCCGATATTCTTGCGGATGCTTTGCGGGGTGATGCCGTGGGCGGCATTCCAGGCCGTCTGCCTGGTGCGGCGGCGATCGGTTTCTTCCAGTGCCTGCTTCAGGCTTCTGGTTATCACATCGGCATACAGGATGACGCGGCCATCGACGTTGCGGGCGGCGCGGCCGATGGTTTGCACCAGCGAGGTGACGGAGCGCAGGAAGCCTTCCTTATCGGCGTCCAATATGGCCACCAGCATGCATTCGGGAATATCCAGCCCCTCGCGCAGCAGGTTGATGCCGACCAGTACATCGTAGGCGCCAAGGCGCAGGTCACGGATGATTTCGATACGCTCCAGCGTGTCGACCTCCGAATGCAGATAGCGCACGCGAATACCCTGTTCGGTGAGGTATTCGGTGAGGTCCTCGGCCATGCGCTTGGTCAGTACCGTCACCAGGACGCGGCCGCCTTTGGAGGCGATCAGCTTGCATTCGCCGAGCAGGTCATCGACCTGATGCTCCACCGGGCGGATTTCCGTGACCGGATCGACGAGGCCGGTCGGGCGGATGATCTGTTCGGCGAACACGCCTTGCGTGCGCTCCAATTCCCAGGGCCCCGGTGTGGCGGAGACGAACACGCTTTGCGGGCGGAAGCGTTCCCATTCCTCGAATTTCAGAGGCCGGTTGTCGATGCAGCTCGGCAGGCGGAAGCCGTATTCCGACAGGATGGATTTGCGCGCAAAGTCGCCTTTATACATGCCGCCGATCTGCGGTACCGTGACATGGCTTTCATCCACCACCAGCAGAGCGTTTTCCGGCAGGTATTCGAACAGCGTCGGCGGTGGGTCGCCGGCGTTGCGGCCGGAGAGGTAGCGCGAGTAATTCTCGATGCCTTTGCAATGACCGGTGGTTTCCATCATTTCGATGTCGAAAGTGGTACGCTGCTGCAGCCGTTCGGCTTCCAGCAGCTTGCCGGCGGCGACGAAGCCGTCAAGCGTGGTTTTCAGCTCCTGCTTGATGGCGGCGACGGCCTGGGTGAGCGTGGGGCGCGGGGTGACGTAATGGCTGTTGGCATAGATGCTGATCTCATTCAGCACCGCGGTCTGCTCGCCGGTCAGCGGGTCGAATTCGGAGATTTTCTCGATCTCGTCGCCGAATAACGTAATGCGCCAGGCGCGGTCCTCGTACTGGCTCGGAAACACATCCACCACCTCGCCGCGCAACCGGAAGGCACCGCGCGCGAAAGCGATATCGTTGCGGCGGTATTGCAGGTTGACCAGCGCCTGGGCGAGCGTATCGCGGTCGATGCGGCCGCCGGTTTCCAGCCGCACCACCATTTTGGAATAGGTCTCGACCGAGCCGATGCCGTAGATGCAGGATACCGAAGCGACGATCACGACATCCGAGCGTTCGAGAAGGGCCTGGGTGGCGGCGTGGCGCATGCGGTCGATGGTTTCGTTGATCGCGGAATCTTTTTCGATATAGGTGTCCGAGCGCGGCACATAGGCTTCCGGCTGATAATAATCGTAATAGCTGACGAAATACTCGACCGCGTTATCCGGGAAAAACGATTTCATCTCGGCATAGAGCTGGGCCGCCAGGGTTTTGTTCGGCGCCAGCACCAAGGTTGGGCGCTGGATGCTTTCGATCACCTTGGCCATGGTGAAGGTTTTGCCGGAGCCGGTGACGCCGAGCAGCACCTGGTCGCGCTCCTGCTCGGCGATGCCGGCGAGCAATTGTTTGATCGCCTGCGGCTGATCCCCGCTCGGCGCAAATTCCGACACCACGCGCAGCGGCTTCAACGCTTTGCGCGGCGTTGGGTTGGTGGGGGTAAAGAGCAGCGGTACCGTCATCAGCTGCTAGGCGTCAGGCAGCGCAGGACGCAGACCGTACCTGACGGCCCGTATCACCGGTTATTTTTTGAACAATGACTTCATTTCGGTCATTGCCTCGGAGAACCGATTGTTCAACTTCTGCATCGCCTCGCTGTTGGCTTTCTGGATCAGGTCACCGAGCTCGCGGGTGTTGGCCACCGCATTCTCGTAGGCCTGCTTCAACATATCTGCCTGTTTGGCGGCACGCGCTGCCGGCGGCTCGCTCACGCTCATGGATTTCATGGTCTCGGTCAACCCGCTCATGGTGGATTGCATGATTTCGAGATGACGTTTGGCCACCGCCTGAGCCCCTTCCAGCGCGACGCGATTGGCTTCGGTCAGCGCCTCAAGGTTGCGTTTATGCGCTGCCAGAACAACCTCCATATCCGGCATCGGCGGAATTTTCATGTCCTTGAACACCTTGGAGAAATCAAAATCTTTGGCAACGTCCGAGGCATTTTTAGCCGCGGCGGCAGCAACGATGGAGGGTTCGGCAAGCGGCGGTATGATTTCGTCCATGTCTTGCATCCTTTGCTATTTTAGATTCCAGTTGGCGTGATGTAAGCTTAGTCCAGTTGGGCGTTGCTGTCGCTAACTTCCAACGGCGATTCAGGCTCGATGTGCACGGGGGCGGCAGGGTCCGGCAGGAAACGGGAGGCGATTTGATCGGCCCGTGTCAAAGCGGCGTCCACCGCCGCCATGGTGGCCGATAAATCGGTGCTGTCGTCGTTCAGCCAGGTTCGCAGGCTCCAGGCCCAAACCGCCAGCAGGCCGCGTTTGCGCAGCTCGCCCCGGACACCTTGCGCGGAGATGCCCGCCCCTTCCAGCAGCCAGCCCATGGAGAGCAGATTGGCGCGCGCCAGCCAGGCCGCCAGCGCCGGATCGAACGGCAGGCCGCGCAGCAAGGCGCTCACCCCGGCACGGTGCCGTTGCAGAAAATCGAAACGCCGCAGCAGACTATCGAACAGCCGGTCCCGGGGTGTTCCATCCTGCAAGGCGCCGGTGAGTGCATAAGCATCCGCCAGTTGGCCGAACCGGCGCAGTACTGCATAGCGCCCGGTAAAGCGGTGGCGTGCCGCTGCCAGATCCAGCCCGGCATGACGCGCCGCAGCAGCAGCCGAAACACCGCGCCAGCCGGCCTCAGCCCCCAGTTCAAAAGCCGCGCCCACCAGTGCTGCGTCGAATTCATCATCGGTCATGGCGATAATGTATGCCTGGCTCCGGCAATTGCCAACCGGGCTGGCCACGGCAGCAGGGCGGGCTTTATGATGTTGCCGACAGTAGGAGGCGGCATGGTACGGGCGTTGGCGGTTTTGTTGTCGTGTCAGCTCGCCGGCACGGTGTTGCAGCAGGCGTTCGGCCTGCCGGTGCCGGGCCCGGTGCTCGGCATGGTGCTGTTGCTTGGCATATTGGTGTTGACCGGCGGGCCGGATGCCGAACTGCGCGGCACGGTGCATGGGCTTTTGCGTTATTTCGGGCTGCTATACGTCCCGGCAGGGGTTGGCGTGATGGCCGAGTGGCAGGCGTTGCGGGAGAATGCGCTGGCGATCGCCATCGCGATACCGGTTTCCACCGTGCTGGCGCTGCTGGTCACCGGTACACTCATGCAGTTGCTGTTGAAGACCAGCCAGGATGCATAATCTATTTCATCTCTGGGTCTATCTGCAGACCCAGCCGCTGCTCTGGCTGACCGCCACATTATGCGTCTGGGAACTCGCGGTGATGATCGACACGCGCGCCGGACGCAAAGCCTTTACCATGCCAACCGTGCTGGCAATCCTGTTGCTGGTGGCGATCCTGCTGGCTACCCGCACGAGCTACGCGGCGTATTTCAGCGGCGCGCAATACGTGCATTTTCTGCTGGGTCCGGCGACGGTCGCGCTCGCCGTGCCGATGTACGCCAATCTGCCGGCGATCCGGCGCCATGCCGCGGCGATCGTTATATCGCTCAGCGCCGGCTCGATCGTCGCCGCGGCCTCGGCCATGCTGATCGCGCGGGCGCTGGGCGCAACCCGGCCGATCATCATCGCGCTGGGCCCGAAATCCGTGACCACGCCGATCGCCATGGCGATCGCGCAGAACCTTGGCAGCCAGGCGCCGCTGGCCGCGGTATTCGTGATGATCACCGGGATGTTCGGCGCGCTGACCTGCACCGGCGTTTTTCACCTCGCGCGGGTGCGGGACTGGCGCGCCAAGGGGCTGGCGGCCGGCACCGCGGCGCATGGCATTGCCACCGCCCGCATGCTGACATTGAATGAAACCGCTGGCGCGTTCAGCGGGCTGGCGATCGGGCTGAACGGATTGATCACCTCGATCGCGCTGCCGGTTTTGTTGCATGTGCTGAAACTATGAAGCTTATGATACAAGAGTTTGCGGCGGCGATGATGCTGTTGTCCGGTGTCGCTGCGCAGGCGGCGCCGGAGACCATGCCGCTCACACCGGGTAATATGCGGGCCGAGACGCATTCCCATGCCATGATCATGACCGTTACCGGTACCTATCGGCAGCTGACCGGCACATTGATGTTCGATCCGGCGACCAAAGCCTGCAGGATCGACGTCACCTTCACGGTCGCCAGCCTGTCATCGCCGAACGCCTTGATCCACGCGCAGGTCATGTCAAAAGATTTTCTGGATCCTGCGGATTATCCGCTGACGCATTATGCCGCCACCTGCCAGGGCGGCCGGCTGGTCGGGCAGCTGACGCTGCATGGGCAAACCCACGCGTTCGACATGTCGCTGACCTACACAGGTGCCGGTGCCGAAATTACCGCCATCCACGCGGCGGGCGCCTTCGATCGCTATGACTGGGGTCTGACCGGGCATGCGATGACGATCGGCAAAATGATCGGCGTTACCAATGATATTTCATTGAACGGCGAGGCGCCTTAGAGTGTAAGGAAGCGCTTCTTTTTTGAAAAAAAGAAGCAAAAAACTTTTATTAATCTGGGCCATCGGTGTTTGGAACTTCCGGCTCAAGTGTCCAAAAGTTTTTACGCCGCTTTTTTCAAAAAGCGGCTGCTTCCTTTAATTTAATCTGGCCTAAATCCTTGAAGGAAATCAGCCGTTGCAGCTGTTCGTCCCATAGCACGAGGCGGACGCAGTGCAGGCTGCGCCGTAAGGTGAGCCGCCCCAGCGCGTGGAAAGCCGGGTGGTCCTGCAGCACCTGCGGCAGGCGGTAATACGGGATCTGGTTGGATAGATGATGGACATGATGGATGCCGATATTGGCGGTAAACCAGTTGAGCGGCCAGGGCAGGTCGTAATGGGAACTGCCTTGCAGGGCAGCGTCATGTGCGGTCCAGGCTTCGCCTCTGGCCCAGAAGGTTTCCTGAAACTGGTGCTGCACATAGAACAGCCAGACGCCGGCGGCAGCGCCCAGCAGCACCACCGGCAGTTGGATCAGCAGGAATATCTGCCAGCCGGTGGCCCATGCGGTGAGTCCCGCCGCCAGAAGGATGGCGAGATTGGTCGCCATGGTGGAAAACCAGGGCCGCCAGCCTTTGCGCATGAAGCCGGATGGCAGGCGGTTCTGCAGCAGAAACAGATAGGCCGGGCCGATACCGAACATGACCACGGGGTGCCGGTAGGCACGATAACGCCAGCGGCCCCGGCGCGAGCGCGCCAGATATTCGGCCACAGTGAGGGTATCGATATCGCCGATGCCGCGACTGCCGAGATTGCCGGAGGTGGCATGGTGGATGTTGTGGCTGCGCCGCCAGAGATCGTAGGGGGTCAGGGTAAAAATACTGATGGTGCGGCCCAGCCAGTGGTTGCTGGCCCGCCCCGGCAGGAAAGAGCCATGCCCGCAATCATGCTGGATCATGAACAAACGCACCAGCAGCAAGGCGGCGGCGGGTAGGCAAAGCGCATATAGCCAGAACACCGCGGCATGCAGGGCCCAGGCCATCACCAGCCAGATGGCGATGAACGGAGCCGCGGTGATCGCCAGCTCAGCACCGGCGCGCCAACCATCGGCGCCGCGGTAGCGGCTGAACACGCGCGCCCAGCTGCGGGCGTCAAGTTTCGGCGGGGCAGAAAGGTCTGCAACCAGCATCTGTCAGGCTCCTACGCTGTCCGGGCAAGGAGTTGCCGAGATGGTGGCCTTGTTATGCCAGATAACTGCGCACCCACCAAGGGCAGGAGGCGCGAATCAGCCTCTCCTATAAGCGCAATGGTTTGGCGGCGGGCGGGACGGTGAAGCCGAGATGGGCGAAGCTGTCCTGCATATGCGGCGGTAAGGCGGCTTCCACCGTCAGACTGCCACCTTCGGGATGCGGGATGGTCAGGCGGCGGGCATGCAGATGCAGCTGCGGGGCAAAGCCATCGGCATAGGCGGCACCATAGGCGGCATCTCCCAGGATCGGTGTGCCGAGGGCCAGGCAGTGCACCCGCAGCTGGTGCATGCGCCCGGTCAGCGGGTTCAGCTCCAGCCAGCCGAATTTGCGGCCGGCGTAATCCACTACGCGGTATTCGGTGACGGCGCGGCTGGCTTCCTGATCGTCCCGTGCGGCGGGGGCTGAACGCGAGGTGCCGGCGTATTGCTCGCGCGCCAGCGGCAGATCGATACGGCCTTCCAGCACGTCCGGGCGGCCGACGGTGAGCGCCCAGTAGGTTTTTTCGACATCGCGGCCGCGGAAGGCGGCGGCGAGTTTGGAGGCTGCCTTCACACCGCGCGCCAGCAACAGCACGCCGGAGGTGTCGCGGTCCAGCCGATGCACCAGCTTGGGGCGTTCGGTGCCGGCAAAGCGCAGCGCATCGAGCATGCCGTCCAGATGCACGGCGATGCCTTTGCCGCCCTGGCTGGCGAGGCCGGCCGGCTTGTTCAGCACGATCACGGCATCGTCACGGTACAGGATCAGGGCCTCGAGGTCGCGCTGGCTGTGCGGGTCCATAACCATGACATGGCGCTGCTTCGGCATGTCCGCTGGCGGCGTGATGGCGGGGATGAGGACGACATCGCCGGCGGCCAGGCGCGTATTGGCCGCCGCCTTGCCGCCATTGACGCGGATTTTGCCGGTGCGCAGGTGTTTCTGGATGATGCCTTGATTGAGCCCCTCGACCTGGCGGCGCAGATAGCGGTCGAGGCGGGTGTCGGCCTGGTCGGCCGAGACTTCGAATTGCTGGGTCATGCGCCGTCTTCGCGCAATTTGGCCCAATAAGCGAGGCGCTTGCCGATGTCGCGCTCGAAGCCGCGATCCACCGGGCGGTACAGAGCGGCGCGCGGCATGCCGTCCGGAAAGTAGTTCTGCCCGGAAAACGCCGCCTCGGTCTCATGATCGTATTCATACCCGGCACCGTAGCCGAGGTTTTTCATTAGCTTGGTCGGCGCGTTCAGGATATGCGCCGGCGGCATCAGGCTGCCGGTTTCACGGGCGGCGCGGCTGGCTGCACTGAGCGCTTTGTAGGCGGCGTTGGATTTGGGCGCGGTGGCGAGATACAGCACGGCCTGGGCGATGCAGAGTTCGCCCTCCGGCGAGCCGAGGCGCTCATAGCCCTCCCAGGCCGCCAGCGCCTGCACCAAGGCCTGCGGGTCGGCGAGGCCAATATCTTCCGAGGCGAAACGGGTGATGCGCCGCGCGATGAAGCGCGGGTCCTCGCCGCCGGCCAGCATGCGGGCCAGCCAGTACAAAGCCGCATCGGCATCCGAGCCACGCATGGATTTATGCAACGCCGAGATCAGGTTGTAATGTTCTTCGCGGTTCTTGTCATAAAGGGCGGCGCGGCGGGACAGCAGGCCGGAGAGCGTGTCCGGGGTGAGCAGGGGTTGCGGCGGCAACGCCAGCAGCTGCTCGGCAATGTTGAGCAAAGCGCGGCCATCGCCGTCGGCCATGGCGCGCAGGGTGGCGCGGGCCTGGACGTCCAGCGGCAGGGCCTGGTCCGCATCCGCCTCGGCACGGCGCAGCAGGAATTCCATGGCGTCTTCATCGAGCCGCCGCAGCACCAGCACCTGGCAACGCGACAGCAACGCGCCGTTCAGCTCAAATGATGGGTTTTCCGTAGTGGCGCCGACCAGGATAATGGTGCCGGCCTCGACCACCGGCAGAAACGCGTCCTGCTGGGCGCGGTTGAAACGGTGGATTTCATCGACGAACAGCAGGGTGGTGCGCCCTGCCCGCTTTAATTTGCCGGCATCCTCGAATACCCGCTTGAGGTCGGCGACGCCTGAAAACACCGCGGAAATTTGCGTGAAATGCAGCCCGGCCTGCGCCGCCAGCAGGCGGGCGATGGTGGTCTTGCCGACGCCCGGCGGCCCCCAGAGGATCAACGAGGCCAGCGTGCCGCGCGCCAGCATGGCGGTCAGGCTGCCCTTCGGTCCCAATAGATGCGACTGGCCGGCAATGTCCCCGAGGGTTTTTGGCCGCAGTCTTTCGGCCAGGGGTGGTGCTACCGGGGCGGATGCCGCGCCGGGGCCAAAGAGATCGTCATCGGGCATGGCTGTTCATGTAAGCCGAACTGGGCCATTACCCAAATTTGCTGGTGACGAAATAAGCGACCGAAGATGCGACGGCGGTGAGCACCAGACCCCAGACCATATCGGCGACGCAGACCGTGGTGGTCCAGCCGCGGATTGTGGCAAGATTGGTGAGGTCGTAAGTGCCATAGGCCACCACGCCGAGCAAAGCCCCGCGGGCCGCCGCCATGCCGAGACTACCGGCGTGGACCGCCGGCAGGGTGACGAGTGCCGTGACGCCGGTCACGTAAAGCAGATAGAACAGCACCGCCGGGACCAGGGCAGGTTTGTCCAGCATCAGCGCGCCGATTTGCGGCCGGTACAGCCGGCCGGCCATGATGGCGATCCAGCTGCCGTCCAGCACCGCCATGGTGAGGAAGGCCGTGATATAGGCGATGACGGGACTGCGCATGGTCGCTCCTGGACTATTATTGGTGGTTATTTGGGGGGCTTTGGCTAAAACGCTACCATGAGCATGTCTTTAATGCCGCCATGTGACATTTTGGTGCAGGAAATCCCCTGGATCGAGCCGGCATTGGCGGTGACGGCCTGGGCCGATGAGCCGTATCTGGCCTGGCTGGATAGCGGAGGCGGACCCGGGCGTTTAAACCGGTACAGCTATATCGCCGCCGAGCCCTTTGCCCTGGCGGCGGGTTTGGCAGCACTGGAAGCCGGGTTGGCGAAATGGCGGCTGCCGCCGCAGGCCGGGCCGGTGCCGTTTGGCGGCGGGGCCATCGGTTTTATCGGCTATGGCATGGCACGCCGCCTGCATCACTTGCCGGACCGGCACGTCATGCCGCATCCTGCCATGACGATGGGTTTTTACGATGTGCTGCTGGCCTTCGACCGGCAGGAACAGCGGTGTTTCCTGCTGTCTTCGGGCTTTCCCGAGCAAGGGGCGGCGCGGGGGCGGCGCGCGCAGCGCCGGGCCGAGGCAACCCTGGCGCGGTTGCAGACCTGCCGCGCCAGATCTGCCGCGGTGCCAGAATTGCGGTGGACGCCAGAGTTGAGCCAGGCCGCCTATGAAGACCGCGTGCGGCGTATTCTGGAATATATTCGTGCCGGGGACATCTACCAGGCCAACTTCACCACGCGGTTTACCGCCGAACGGCCACCGGACCTCACGGCTTTCGATATCCATACCGCTTTACGCGCCGCCAATCCGGCGCCGTTCGCAGCCTTCATCAACTGTGGCGATTTCGCTTTGGCCAGCGCCTCGCCGGAGCGTTTCATCAGCCTCGATGCCAGCGGCGCGATCGAGACCCGGCCGATCAAAGGCACGCGGCCGCGCGGGGCTGGTCAGGCAGCGGATGACAGATTGCGGGAAGAATTATGGAACAGTGAGAAAGACCGCGCCGAGAACCTGATGATCGTCGATCTGATGCGCAGCGATCTCGGTCGTGTGGCTGTCACCGGCAGCGTGGCGGTCCCGGCGCTGTGGCAAGTGGAGAGCCATGCGAGCGTCCATCATCTGGTCTCGGTGATTACCGCACAGCTGCGGCCGCTGCTCGGCCCGGTGGATGTGCTGCGCGCCTGTCTGCCCGGCGGCTCCATCACCGGGGCGCCCAAGCGGCGTGCCATGGAGATCATCGATGAGCAGGAAGCCAGCCCACGCGGCGCCTATTGTGGGATCATCGGCTGGATCGGCTTCGACGGGGCGATGGATACCAGCATTATCATCCGCACGATCTCGATGACAGGTGGCGCGCTGATGGCGCAGGCCGGCGGCGGCATTGTCGCGGATTCCGACCCGGCAGCGGAATATGAGGAAATGATGGTGAAGCTGCGGCCGCTGCTGCGCCCGTTTGGCGGCTGGACATGAAACTCTGGCTGAACGGCGCGCTGCAGGAGGCAGAAACCGCGCGCCTCGACCCCGCCGATCGCGGTTTGATGCTGGGCGATGGCATTTTCGAGACGATCCGGGTCAGCGCGGGACAGCCGGAACATCTTCCGGCACATCTCGATCGGCTACAGGACGGCGCGGCTTGCCTGGATATTGCGTTGCCGGAGATAACATGGCTGGGCCAGGCTATTCCAGCGTTGCTGGCCGCCAACGAGTTGGCGGATGCAGTGCTGCGCCTGACGGTGACGCGCGGCCCGGCAGTACGCGGCATTCTGCCTGTCAGGGGGGCGGCACCGACCCTATTGATGACGGCAGCACCCCTGCCCCCTGCCCTGCCGCCGGCACGCATGATCATCAGCCGCCGCACGCGGCGCAACGAGTGGTCGCCGCTGTCGCGTATCAAATCCTTGAATTACGGCGACAACATACTGGCGCGGGCCGAGGCCGAACAGGCTGGGGCGGACGATGCCGTGATGCTGAACAGCCGCGGCATGGCGGCCGGGGCGACATCGGCGAATCTCTTCATCGTGACCGGCGGCCGCACCATTACGCCGCCGGTGGCAGATGGCGCGTTGCCGGGCATCATGCGGGGCGTGCTTATGGCGCAGCTTCAGGTGCTGGAGGCTTCGTTGAGCGTCGATGACCTGCATGCCGCCGATGAAATGTTTATGAGCAATGCCCTGGGCCTACGGCAGGTGTCGCAGCTTGAGGGCAAGCACTACCGCATCCCGCCATTTGCTGAATAATTGCCCTGGCAATCCTTGCATGGCGCTGCCGAATGGTTATTTACCGAGAATGAGCAAACGCGACGCACCGGTGATCGACATGACGCCTGATGGCTATTTCATCGATCGGCCAAAGCCTTCCCTCAGTGTCATCGCCGCCCGGCTGGCCGCCTTGGGCGTCATTCTCGCCGTCGGTGCCGCGGCTTTCTGGTTTGCCTTGTTCATCATTCCCGTGCTGCTGATCCTCGGTCTGACAGGCTATGCCGCGGCGCAGTTTCAACGCCGCCGCTGGTAGGGCGTTTGCAGCGATCCACCGGCTGATTTAGAGCAATCGCCAACTGCGGTGAGGGGTTATGTCGCGCCATCCATTCCGATACGCCATCCTGCTCGGGGTTCTTGGCCTCGTGCCCTTCCTCGCCTTCGGCGCGGCGGTGCTGTTCAATCCGACGGCATCGCCCAACGCCATTTTGCTGTTGATCTCCTACGGCGCGATCATCCTATCCTTCACCGGCGCCGTGCACTGGGGCTTCGCCTTGCGTGAAGGTGCGGCAGCTTTGCCTTTGGGCGCCGAGCGGCAATTGCTGCTGTTCGGAGTCGGGCCGGCGATCATCGGCTGGGTGGCCCTGCTGGCTTTGATCATGGGCGGCAAGCCGGCGCTCGCCGTTTTCATCCTCCTGGCCGGGTTTTTTTCGACCGTGGTGGCCGAGACCATCGGCAAAGGCAAGAATATCGTTCCCAGCGACTATCTGGTGCTGCGCTGGGGCCTCTCGATCGTGGTGCTGGTAGTGTTGCTGATCGTATTGTTCGCCGTATTGTCAGGCATGCGCGTCGGGTAGCGGCGCGTATGTTTAGGGAAGAAAGCACTTCTTTTTGTGAACAAAAAGAAGCAAAAAAACTTTATGAGTCTGGGCCTGGGGCGTTGTGAGCCAAATGCCCGAAGGAAAGACATATTTTATATTGGGTTCTAGGCGTTGTCTGTATCCCGCCCAAATCCCCAAGGATCAAAAGTTTTTTGCGCAGCTTTTTTTCCAAAAAAGCTGCTGCTTGCTTCCTACGCTGCCTCGACTTTAAACCCGGCCTTCTCGATCGCGCCGGCGACTTCATGGGATTCCATGCAACTGCCGATAACGATACGTTTGCTTTTCAGATCGGCGGTGATCGAGGCTTTGGGGTCAACGGCTTTGATCGCTTGCGAAATATCGGTGACGCTGTCGTCGGTTGCCATGCCGGGGACAACGAATTGCAGAGGTGTTGATTGGGCCATTGGCATTTCTCCCTTATTCGCCGGGATATGGGCCTGTGCCCAGGTTGAAACAAGCCTGCATGGCCGCTGCCCTTCTCCCATAATCCTTGACTTTTATGCGGTTTTTGCCGATACGGCGGGAACCGAACCGGCGCTTGCGCCGCTTTGGCTGCTTGTATGCGCTTAACGACAATGCGCTTCATAACGAACGGGTTCATATTTTTGTCAGACAACGAAACCACCGTGCCGGATGCCACCGTGCCGGATATTATCGATACCGAAGCTGCGGCTGTTGATATCCCCACAGAACCGGCAGCGGAACTTGACGTGATCGCCGAAAGCGGTTTCGCGCCGCTTGGATTGTCCGAGCCGATTTTACGGGCGCTGGCCGATAAGGGCTATTTGCAGCCGACGCCGATCCAGGCCCAGGCCATACCGACCGTGCTGATGGGCCGGGATGTGATGGCGGTGGCGCAGACCGGCACCGGCAAGACCGCCGGGTTTACCCTGCCGATGATCGACATACTCTCCGGCTCACGATCGCGGGCCCGCATGCCGCGCTCGCTGATCTTGGAGCCGACCCGTGAACTGGCCTTGCAGGTGGCGGAAAATTTTGTCGCCTATGGCAAATATCAGAAGCTCAACCACGCGCTGTTGATCGGCGGGGAGAGCATGAACGATCAGAAGGAGGCGCTGACCAAAGGCGTGGACGTTCTGATCGCAACGCCGGGCCGGCTGATCGACTTGTTCGAACGCGGCGGGCTGCTGCTGACGGATGTGCGGGTGCTGGTGATCGACGAGGCTGACCGCATGCTGGACATGGGTTTTATACCTGACATCGAACGCATTGTGGCCATGCTGCCGAAGAGCCGGCAGACGCTGTTTTTCTCCGCCACCATGGCGCCCGAGATCAAGCGCCTGGCCGATGCGTTTTTGAGCAACCCGAAGGAAATTACCGTCTCCCGCCCCGCCACGGTGGCCACCACCATCACCTCCGGCCTGGTGCTGGTGGGCGAGACCGACAAGCGCGAAGCGCTGCGGCGGATGATCCGCTCCGAGGAAGTGCAGAGCGCGCTGATTTTCTGCAATCGCAAGAGCGAAGTCGATATTCTGCTGAAATCCCTGGTGAAGCATAAATTCTCCGCCGGCGCGCTGCACGGGGATCTCACACAATCTGTGCGTTTCGCCACGCTGGAGAAATTCAAGGCCGGGGAAATCCGCCTGCTGGTGTGCTCGGACGTGGCAGCCCGCGGAATCGATATCGGCGGGTTGTCCCATGTGTTCAATTTCGATGTGCCGCATCATGCCGAAGATTACGTGCATCGCATTGGCCGCACCGGGCGCGCCGGGCGTGACGGCAAGGCGTTCACCATCGCCACACCGGAGGACCGCCTGGCGGTTGAGGCGATCGAGCGGCTGATCGGCATGGCGATCCCGCGCATCAGCATCGAGGGGCTGGACCCGGTGGCATGGGCCGAAGGCGATGGCAAGCGCGGGCGTGGCCGGGGCCGGGGCAAACCGGCGCCGCGTGCGGCGAGGCCAGCGCCGCGCGGCCGTTCTGAAGAACCACGCATTGCGGAATCTCATGCCGAAGAACCCCGCGCGCGGCCGTCGCGGTCCGAAAAAAAACCTGTGGAGGTAAAACCGGCTGAGCCGTTGGCCGCAGCACCGCCGCGCCGTGACGAATACCGCCGCCGTTCCGAAAACCACCAGGATAGCGGCCCGGTGGTGGTTGGGTTTGGCAAGGACGTTCCGGCCTTCATGATGATCCGCCGCCGCGCCGAGGTGCTGGCCCAGGATATGGCCGACACGGCCGAGGCGGCTGAGCTTGCCGAAGAGGAACTGCCGGACCAGCTGCCGGGTGACGATGCCGAAATCGCCGCTTGAGGGCAGCGTAAATGACGCTGCCGATTACCGCCTTCGGCCCGGATTTTCCGTTCGCCTATGATGACTGGCTGAGCCATCCTGGCGGCCTCGGCAGTATTCCGGCCGAGGCGCTGGGGGCGGAGGTTGCGATCATCGGCGGCGGGCTTGCCGGGATTGTCGCGGCGTATGAACTGATGAAACTGGGCCTGAAACCGGTGGTGTATGAGCAGGGCCGGCTCGGCGGGCGTTTGCGCTCGCAATCGTTTCAAGGGGCCGAGGGTATTATCGCCGAGCTGGGCGGGATGCGGTTTCCGGTTTCCTCTACCGGCTTCTACCATTATGTCGGGCTGGCCGGGTTGCAGACCCAGCCCTTCCCGAACCCGCTGGATGAGGCGTCGCCCAGCACGATGATCGATCTTGAGGGCGAGCTTGCTTATATCGAGACGGCTGACGATGTGCCGCCCTTGCTGCGTGAGGTCTCCGCCGCCTGGGCCGAAGCATTGGCCGCCGGGGCTGATTTTGCCGCATTGCAGGCGGCGATCCGCAGCCGCGACGTGGCCGCCCTGAAAGAGATATGGAACCGGCTGGTGCCGCTATGGGATGAGCGGACGTTCTACGATTTCGTCGCCAGTGCGCCGGCCTTCCAGAAACTGTCGTTCCGGCATCGCGAAGTGTTCGGCCAGGTCGGCTTCGGTACCGGCGGCTGGGACAGTGATTTCCCCAACTCCATGCTGGAGATTTTGCGGGTGGTGGCGACCGCGCTGGATGACGGGCAGCGGCTGATCGTCGGCGGGGTGGAGCAGTTGCCGCGGCGGCTGTGGGCGCATGCGCCGGAGGCCATGGCGCATTGGCCGGCGGGTACATCCTTGAATTCGCTGCATGGCGGCGCGGCGCGGCCTGGCGTGGTGCGTCTGGCGCGCGCCTCGGCGGACCGCATCGCCGTGACGGACCGTTGGGGCGATGTGCGGCTGTACCCGGCAGTGCTGGCGACCTGCCAGTCCTGGCTGCTTACCACCTCGATTTCCTGCAGCGAGGAATTGTTTTCACAGAAACTGTGGATGGCGCTGGACCGTACGCGCTACATGCAATCCTCCAAAACTTTCGTGATGGTCGACCGGCCGTTCTGGCGCGAACGCGATGCCATGACCAATCGCTACCGCATGAGCACCACATTGTCCGACCGGCTGACGCGCGGAACCTATTTATTCGATAATGGACCGGACCAGCCTGGGGTGATCTGCCTGTCGTATTCCTGGATGTCCGACGCGATGAAAGTGCTGCCGCTTTCCGCTGACCAGCGGGTGAATTTGATGCTGGGGGCTTTGAAGAATATCTATCCCGATCTCGATCTCACCAAGCATATCGTCGGCGACCCGATCACCGTCTCCTGGGAGAACGATCCTGGTTTTCTCGGGGCTTTCAAAGGCGCGTTGCCGGGGCATTACCGCTATAACCGGCGCATGTATTGCCAGTTCATGCAGAGCGAGCTGCCGGCGGCGGAAAAAGGCATTTTTCTCGCCGGCGACGATATTTCCTGGACGCCGGCCTGGGCCGAAGGGGCGGTACAGACCGCGCTGAACGCGGTGTGGGGGATCATGCATCATTTCGGCGGCGCGACGCATCCGGATAATCCGGGGCCGGGGGATTTGTTCGACCAGATCGCGCCGGTCAAGCTGCCGGATTGAGTGCCACGGGCACTCACTCCGCTGTTGGCAGTGCCGCGCCGAATATGGTGAGCCATTGCCGGCATTTCGGGGCCTGCGGCGGCTGCGCTGTGGCGGCGCCGGAGGCGATCGATAAAGCCGGCCTGCTGCACGCTGCTCTGCGAAAAGCCGGGTTCGATGTGGCGAGGCCGCCGCTGGTGAGCATCCCTGCCGGTACCAGGCGGCGCGTGGATTTGGCCACACGGCGCGTGGCGGGGCGCGTGGAGGGGAATATCACGCTCGGCCTGCACCGCGCGCGCAGCAGCGACGTGATCGACATGCAGGAATGCGTGCTGCTGGCACCGCCTTTGGTGGCGTTGCTGCCGCCGTTGCGGGTGCTGTTGCGCAGCCTGGAAGGCTTTCGGCGCGAAGCCTCGGTGGTCATCAATTTGCTGGACCGCGGGCCGGATATTTTGCTGCGTTTGGACGGCGCGTTGACCGGACCGGACCGCAACCGGCTGATTGCGTTTGCCCGCAGTCACGGCGTTTTGCGCATGAGTGCCGCCGAACCGAAGGCAGAGGCCGAGCTGGTGGTGATGTTGTCGCCACCCGTGATTACCCTTACGGGCGTAGCTGTTACGGTGCCGCCGGGCGGGTTTTTGCAGGCCAGCGCGCCAGGCGAGGCGGCTATCATACAGGCGGTGCTGGCGGGGCTGCCGAAACTGGGCAGCAAAGCGCGGATTGTTGAACTTTATGCCGGCGCCGGCACGCTGACTTTTGCGCTGGCACGGCACGCGCGGGTGGAGGCTTATGAAGGGGAGGTGCTGGCGGTGGCGGCACTGGATGCGGCGGTGCGGGGCCATGGCCTGGCGGGACGGGTGAGCGCGAGCCTGCGGGATTTGACCCGGCGGCCCTTGCAGGCGACTGAACTGGCAGGACGTGCCGCGGTGGTGCTGGACCCGCCTTACGCCGGGGCCGGGGCACAGATGCGCAACATCGCGGCAAGCAAGGTGGCGCGGGTGATTTACGTGAGCTGCAACCCGGAGGCCTTGGCGCATGACGCTGTGGTGTTGCAGCGGGCAGGGTATGCGGTGATGAGTGCGGTGGCGATCGACCAGTTCGCCTATTCGGCGAATGTGGAGAGTGTGGTGGTGTTTGGGCTACAGTAGCGACGCTTAGCGTGCGATTGGTTCGCGCTCAGAAAATATTCAGCACCCGCTGAAAAAACCCCGGTTTGGCGTTGGATTGCTGCGGGGTTGAGCCGGTGGTTACGGGCTGGCCCATCGCGGCGTTTTCCTGCAGGCGGCGGGCCTCGGCGGCGGCATCGACGGTTGGTTCAGGGGCTGGGGGGGTGCCCATGAGCTGGTTGACGAAACCCTGTGGCTTGGAGGCGATCAGCGCGTTCTGGTTGACATCGGCACGGATGCTGGCGGGCGGGGTGGGGCCTGCGGCA
Source organism: Acetobacteraceae bacterium (assembly GCA_965231175.1). GTDB lineage: Bacteria > Pseudomonadota > Alphaproteobacteria > Acetobacterales > Acetobacteraceae > Acidocella. The sequence goes on from CBDDMJ010000004.1 coordinate 379,912, forward strand.
TCCAGCAAGGCGCTTTGGCCCGGCGTGCTGGCGGTGTCCGGGGCGGCGATGGCGGAGCTGGCGGAGATGATGTTGGCACCGTCCTGGGCGGCATCCACCTGCTGTGGCCGCGGTTCACCGGGGTTTGGCTGTGGCAGCACCCCGAGTTCCGGCGGCAGTGAAAGCGGGGCCTGGGTGCCGACCTGGAAGGCATCCGGCGGCGTGGCGGTGAGGCCGAAGGTCTTTTTAAACCCGTTGCCGCAGCCGGCGAGGGCAAGGGCGGCGGCGAGCGCCAGGCTTGGGGCAAGAATGCGGTTCATGTGGTCTTCCTATCGCTGCCGGTGTTTTGCCGCAACAGGCTCTCGGCCATCAGGGTGAGCACGCCGCAGACGATGGCGGCATCCCCGATGTTGAACACATACCAGGAATAGGCGCCGATATGGGCCTGGATGAAATCCACCACCGCGCCGTAACGCACCCGGTCCGCGACGTTGCCGATGGCGCCGCCGGTGATGGCGCCGATGGCCAGGGCGGTGATACGGTTCTCAGCGCGCCACAGCCAGATCAGCAGCACAGCGATGACGGCGATGGCCAGTGCGGCGAGGATGATCTTGCTCCCCGGGCCGGCGAACATGCCGAAGGTAATGCCGTGGTTCCATACCAGCACGAAGTTCAGCACCGGCAACAGGGGGAGCATCTGGCCTTCCGGCAGGGTGGTGCCGTGCAGGACCCAGTATTTGCTGGACTGGTCAGCGAGCAGGATGAAAGCGCCGAAAAGGAGGCCGATAAGGAGATTCACGCCAGCGCCTCGACGGCATCCGCGCAGCGCAGGCAAAGGGTGGGGTGGGTGTGGTCGGTGCCGACTTCTTCCAGGACACGCCAGCAGCGTTCGCATTTTGTGCCGGGGGCGAGTTCGGCTGCAAAAACATTTTCTATAAGATCACTGTGAGGAACAAATTCAACATCTGAAACAATACAAACATCAGCCCATTCTTCTTTAGTAAGAAAAGAGGCAGAATTTTTTATAAGAAAAAGACACACCTGCAGAGAAGAACCAACTTCTTTCCTAGTACGCATTCCCTCAATCATATTTGTCACTTCGGAACGCTTAGTACGAATTTCTTTCCATTTATCAGCCAGATTGTCATTCCGCCACGCCGCCGGAATTTGCACAAACTCTTCTTCATGCACACTGACATCTTCGCCAAACCGGCTTGCCCACGCCTCCTCGGCGGTAAACGGCAGAGCCGGCGCCAGCCAGGTTGTCAGGCAGCGGTGTAAAATATCCAGCACGGTGCGGCAGGCGCGGCGTTTTTTGGCGTCAGGGCGGTCGCAATACAGGGTATCCTTGCGGATGTCGAAGTAGAATGCCGAGAGATCGGTGGCGCAGAAATTATGGATGGCGGGATACACACCGGTCCAGTCGTGACTTGCCACGGCGCGTTGTACCAGCGCATACAGCTCCCACAACCGGTGCAGGATCAGCCGCTCCAGTTCGGGAAATTCTGCCTCCGGCAGTTTTTCCGCTTCGGTAAATCCATCGAGCGAGCCGAGGATCCAGCGCAAGGTATTGCGCAGGCGGCGGTAAAGCTCGGCCTGCTGCTTGAGGATTTCCGGGCCGATGCGCAAATCTTCCGAGGTGTCGGCGTTCATCACCCAGAGCCTGAGAATATCCGCGCCGTATTTGTCGTTCACCTCCTGCGGTGACGTCACGTTGCCGAGCGATTTCGACATTTTACGGCCTTGCTCGTCCAGCACAAAGCCGTCCGTCACCACTGCCTTGAACGGTGCCACGCCGCGCGTGCCGACGGATTCCAGCAGCGATGCCTGAAACCAGCCGCGATGCTGGTCCGAGCCTTCGAGGTAGATGTCCGCCGGCGTCGGCAGGCCGCGCGTTTCCAGCACGAAGGCGTGGGTCGAGCCGGATTCGAACCAGACATCGACGATGTCCTTTACCTGTTCGTAATCGGCGGCGTCGTAATCATTGCCGAGAAAATCCTGTGCTGAGCGGGCGTACCAGGCATCCGCACCCTCACGCGCGAAAATCTCCTGGATGCGGCTTAGGACTTCGGCATCGCGCAACGGCTCGCGGGTATGTTTGTTGACGAATACCGCAATCGGCACGCCCCAGGCGCGCTGGCGGGAGATGCACCAATCGGGCCGGGATTCCACCATGGAGCGGATGCGGTTTTTGCCTTGCGCCGGCACGAACAACGTTTCCTCGATCGCCGTCAGCGCCTTGGTGCGGATCTGGTCTTCGCCATCCATACGGATGAACCATTGCGGCGTGGCGCGGTAGATTAGCGGGGCTTTGGAGCGCCAGGAATGCGGGTAGGAGTGCAGAAATTCCTGAGCGTGCAGCAATGCGCCCGCTGCCTTCAGTGCGGCATTAACCGGTGCCGCGGCTTTATACACATGTATGCCGGCAAACAGCGGCACGTAAGGGTAATATGTGCCATCATCAGCTACCGTCTCCGGAACCTCGATGCCGTGGGCCCGCGCCAAAGCAAAATCATCTTCGCCGTGACTTGGCGCCATATGCACAAACCCTGTTCCAGCCTCAGTGTTTACGAAATCGCCCAGCATCAGCGGCACGTCGAACTCATAGCCTTGGCCGCGCAGCGGGTGCGCCGCGTGCAGGCCATCCAACGCCGCGCCTTTTACGTTACGCAATATGGTGTAAGCTGTGATGCCGGTTTCGCGCGTGGCCCGCGGCGCCAGGGCTTCTGCCATGAACAAAGTCTCACCCAGGCGCGCCAGACTGCCTTCGGCGATGCCATCGACACGGATGAGCGCGTATTCAATTTCCGCTCCGGCGGCGAGGCCGCGATTGCCGGGGATGGTCCAAGGCGTGGTGGTCCAGATGACGATCGCCGCACCGGCAAATTCGCCCGAGAGCACCGGAAACCGTACATAAATCGCAGTGTCCTTCTTGTCGTAATACTCAACTTCCGCCTCAGCCAAAGCGGTTTTTTCGACCGGGCTCCACATCACCGGGCGCAGGCCACGGTACAGCGCGCCATTGGTGAGGAATTTATGCACCTCCGCGGCGATCGCCGTCTCGGCGGCAAAATCCATCGTCGCATAACGGTTGGCCCAATCGCCCAGCACGCCGAGGCGCTGGAACTCCGCCGATTGCACATCCAGCCAGTGCTGCGCATAGGCGCGGCATTCGGCGCGGAATTCCAGCACCGGCACGTCGTCCTTGTTCTGTTTCTTGGCCCGGTAGGCTTCTTCCACCTTCCATTCGATCGGCAGGCCGTGGCAGTCCCAGCCTGGAATGTAATGAGCGTTCCGGCCCGCCATCTGCTGGGCGCGGTTGATGACGTCCTTATGGATTTTGTTCAGGGCGTGGCCGATATGCAGATTGCCGTTGGCGTAAGGCGGGCCGTCATGCAGGATGAACGGCATGCGCCCGGCACTGGCGGCGCGTAGCCGGGCAAACAGGCCCATAGCAGACCAGCGCGCCAGCATCTCCGGTTCGCGCTTCGGCAATTCCCCGCGCATCGGGAAATCCGTGCGGGGCAGGAAGACGGTGGATTTGATGTCTGTCGTGTCGCTCATGGCCGTGGGATCGAAGGGTTTCAGCCGCCTGTCAAGCGTTCAGCAGCGTGCGGGCGGCGGCGGCATCCTGGATGATCCGCTGATGCAGGGCGGCAAAATTTTTGAATTTCTGCTCCTCGCGGATGAATTCATGCAGCGCCACCGTCAGCTCCGCGCCGTAAAGGTCGCCGGTATAGTCAAACAGATGCACTTCCAGCCGGGATAACGTGCCCTCGTTTACAGTCGGGCGGCGGCCGATATTCGCGACACCTGGTATGACCGTGCCATCCGGCAGCCGGGCTGTGACGGCATAAACCCCGCGCGCCGGCTCCAGATGGGCCCCGAGCGCGATATTAGCCGTGGGAAAACCGATGGCGCGGCCGCGCTTGTCGCCATGCGCCACCACGCCCCGGATGGTGTGCGGCCGCCCGAGCAGCCTCGCGGCGCGCTCCGGATAACCGTCCTGCAACAGGCGGCGGATGCGCGAGGAGGTGATGGGGCCCAGCGCGTCCACCACCGGCGGGACGATGGTCAGGCCGATCCCCAGCATCTCCGCCTGCGCCGCCAGCCAGGCGGTATCCCCGCCGCGGCGGTGCCCGAAGGCGAAATCCGCACCGCAGGCCAGATGCGCCGCCCTGAGGCCGCGGTGCAGAATTTCCTCCAGGAAGTAGGCAGCCGTGAGATGTGAGAACGCCGCGTCGAAGGCCAGCTCATACACCATGCCGACATTGAGCGCGGCCAGGCTGTCCGCCCGCTCGGCCGAGAGCATCAACCGGAACGGCGGATCGTCGGGCCGGAAAAACGCGCGCGGATGCGGCTCGAAGGTGAGCACCGCCAAAGGAAGGTCCGGCCGGGCGGCGTGGGCAGCGCGCACCACACCGGCGTGGCCGAGATGCACGCCATCGAAATTCCCGAGGGCAATGGTGGCGCCGCGCGCCGCCACCGGGACCCGCCAATCACGGAAGATTTGCATGGCACACAACAACCCCAACCCTTGGCGTCTGGTCAAGGGAGGGGCATGGTGGTGCTCTGGTGGGTGATGAGGACGGACTTTACATGCGTGGTTTAATTAGGTTTTTTTCCGGCCTTATCGTCATTCTGGCGATCATCTGGGGTGGGCTGTGGTGGTATGCCGAAGGCCGGCTGCAAAGCGGCTTTACCGCCTGGGGCGATCTATATGCCAGCAAAGGCTGGAAGATTGCTTATGACGGCATGCACAAAGGCACATCGCCGCTGGCCGCCACGTTGCAGATCGACAACCTGATCCTCAGCCCGCCACCGGATGTGGAAGGGCTGACCGGCACCATCACCTTGCCGTCCGTGACCCTGCGTATCGATGCGCTGGACCCGCTGGTACTGCACACGGATCTGCCGCCGAAAATCCTGGCCAGCATCAGCCCGAATAATGCCGATATCGCGGTGACCTTCGGCGCGGCGGCGGCCAGCGCCACGCTGGACCCGCATGCGGTGTTTTCCAAAACCGGCGATCCGTATCGCAGCGGCCGTTTCACCGCGAGCAATGTCGATGTGCTGGCAAGCGGCAGCCTGCTGGTGCTGCATGTGGACGCCATCGATACGCATTTCGCCTTCAATCCGGATGCGGGTGCTGCCGCACCCGCCCTGAACTCCAGCGAGACCGTCGACGGATTTGCGCTGTCGCCGATTCTCACCCGTCTGGCCTCGATCCCGTTCGACGGCAAGATCAGCCATCTGGCTTTTGGCCTCAAATTATCCGGGCCGGTGCCGGATCATCTGGCCGGTATCGCAGATCAGTTCGAGGCGATACCGCATGATGATTTTGCCGATCAGCAAAAGCTGCTGGCGCCGCTGGTGCATCAATGGGCGGTGCAGGGCGGCAACGGTGCAGTGACCGTGAACGCTGTGGTCGGCCCCTCGACCCTGGCCGCCGATGCCGCCGTGGCGTTCGATGCCAATGTTCAGCCAGCCGGCACCGCCAACCTGACTGCCGACCATATCGACGAATTTACCGGCGCGCTGACGGCAGCTTACCCGGCGCTGCAGGCCTATGTGTTGCAGGGCGAGGCGATGTTGTCGGATTATATCAGCAGCACCGATCAGGGCGGCCAGACCCTTGCGATGCACGCGATGTATGGTGCGGCGGGGGTGATGGTGAACGGCAAGAAAATCTCGGAGATGGAGAAGCTGGATTGGACCGCTTTGGAAAACCCTCCCGCTTCACAGGCGCCACCGCAGACGCCGCCACAGAATAATGGGCAATAGGATTGGCACCCATATATTAATAGCGGTTACGTAAAAAACATTGATGATGAAAATGGCGTTTGATCAGTTTTTGAAAACCATATTTATGGTATGCTTTGGTTTTTCAGTGGTTCTTGAACCGTGTTCGGCCAGCACATTTACCGGTGCCTTTGGCGGCCAGGGGGAAGGGTGTTGGGGCAATTTGTATATCCGCACAAGAACGATCGAATGGAATACGCCATACTCGCTCTGCGAAAGCACTAAGTACACCATTATTAAACAAACGTTTACAAAAATGCCAACCCAAAATGGTGATCAGATAATTTACAAATTGGATCATCAAAACAGTAAATGCTCATTTCAATACATAGGTTTATACTACGATCATTATTCAGACCAAGATAAATGGGCCGTTGCGGGTTTTCCGAGGTACAAAGATTATCAAAATTTTGATTATAAGGCTGTTATTGTCGGATTTTCTCCTGTTCCGTTGCCTATATTAGTTTGCGAGCTACCTGAATACGAGAAACCCTAGTTATAAGTTGACCAGATAAATTGTTCAAGTCCAGCGGGTAACATCATAGCGGGAGTGGGTTATCTTCTGCTGCGTGCAGCAAAGTTTGGAAGGATTACAGTAACGGATAAAACGGTCAGCCAGGTCATAGTGAAGAAAACCGACAGTTTCTCGAGCATCGCCAAAGCCGTCGGCACGACCGAGAAGATCCTCAAGCAGATGAATCCTTCTGTAAACCCTCATTTCTTGAAGCCGGGTATGGTATTGAAATACCAAAAGGCAAAAATAACCGATGCGATCATTGGCTGGCAATCGCTAAGCGTGGACGATATCGCACGCCTCTACAACGGCCATGGTGACCGCAATTACCGGGAGAAGCTCGATTATGCGTATCATTTTATCAAATCGACTTTAAAGAATTAAGCCGCCGTGCCGCCGACCGTCAGGCCGGATAGTTTCATTGTCGGCTGGCCGACGCCCACCGGTACGCCCTGGCCGTTTTTGCCGCAGGTGCCGACGCCGGGGTCGAGGGCGAAATCATTGCCGATCATCTCGACCTTGGTCAGCGCATCAGGCCCATTGCCGATCAAAGTGGCGCCTTTTACGGCAGCACCGATTTTGCCGTCCTCGATCATATAGGCTTCGGAAGCCGAAAACACGAATTTGCCGGAGGTGATATCCACCTGGCCGCCGCCGAAATTCACCGCATACAGGCCGCGCTGCACGGATTTGATCATGTCGGCAGCGTTTGCCTCGCCGCCCAGCATGATGGTGTTGGTCATGCGCGGCATCGGCGCATGGGCGTAGGACTGGCGGCGGCCATTGCCGGTGGCGCGCATGTTCATCAGCCTTGCATTCTGCCGGTCCTGGATAAAGCCGACCAGTATGCCGTCTTCGATCAGCGTGGTGCGCGAGGTGGGTGTGCCTTCATCGTCGATCGTCAGGCTACCGCGGCGGTCCGCCAGCGTGCCGTCATCCACCACCGTCACACCTTTGGCAGCCACGCGGCTGCCCATCAGCCCGGCGAAGGCCGAGGTCTGCTTGCGGTTGAAATCACCTTCCAGCCCATGGCCGATCGCCTCATGCAGCAGAATGCCGGGCCAGCCGGCGCCGAGCACTACCGGCATTTCGCCTGCCGGTGCCGGGATGCTTTCAAGATTCACCACGGCCTGACGCACCGCCTCGCGGACCGCCGCCTGCCAGAAGCCCGGTTCCACCAGTGCCGCATAGGTGGAGCGGCCGCCGGCACCGTAGCTGCCGGATTCGCGGCGGCCGTCATGTTCCATCACCACCGAGACGTTCAGCCGCACCAGCGGCCGCAAATCCGCCAGGCGCGCGCCGTCGCCGCGCAAAATCTCCACCGCCTGCCATTCGCCGGCGATGCTCGCCATGACCTGTGTCACCCTGGTATCCACGCCGCGCGCGAAGGCATCGATTTCACTCAACAGCCCGGCGCGAACGGCAAACGGCATCTCCGCGAGCGGGTTCAGGCCGATGTAAAGCGGTGCGGCGGCCTGTGCAGGTGCGCCGGAGCTGACCCCATGCTCGACCGCCTTGGCGGCCTTGATGGTAGCCGCCGCCCGCGCCAGGGCGGCATCGGTAATTTCGCCGGCATGCGCGTAATAGCTCGCCTCCCCCAGCACGGCGCGCAGGCCGAAGCCGCGCCTAGTGTCAAAGCTCGCGGCGCGGATGCGGCCGTCTTCCAGGCTGATCGACTCGCTTTCCCGATATTCCAGGAACAGCTCGCCGTCATCCGCCCCTTCAAGCGCGGTACCGAGATGGCGCACCGCGGCTGCCGGGTCGAGGCCGCCATCCGCATGAAACAGCCGTTCGGTGACGCTTAAGGAGTCGCTCATGTTTATACTTTCTTAAATGAGGCACCGCGCAGGCTATGCAGCGTCCAGAACGCCGCCGTCAGCAACAATACTGCATTCATCTGGTGTATCAAGCCGACATTATCCACATCGGATACCAGCGCGGTTATGCCGAGGGCGAATTGTAGGACCACCAGCATCGCCATGACGAGTATCGGCAGCCGTACCCGCCGCGGCAACTCTCCCAGCAGGCCATAAAATACCACGCCGAGCACAGTGATGAGGGTGACCGTGCCCATGACGCGGTGGTCCCATTGCACCACCGGCCGGTTGGCGAACATGTTCAGCCAGCCAGGCTGCAGAGCATTGGCATCCGGCGGCAGCCAGTGACCGGCGATCAGCGGCCAGGTTTTGTCGATGTCGTCAGCACCGGTGCCGGAGACGAAGGTGCCGGCGACCATGGTCATGGCGATGCAAATGACCGCCGCCACCAGCAGAAATTTCAGCAGCGCAGCGCGCGGCACCGGCTGTGCCTGCGGGCTCAAGACGGTCAGACCGGTCCAGAACACCGCGATATACAGGAACATCGCGAAGCTGAAATGCAGTGACAGACGCCAGGGTTCCACCGCCACCGAATTGGGGTCGAAGCCGGAGGCCACCATGAACCAGCCGATCGCCCCTTGCAGCCCGCCGAGGATGAACAGCAGCGCCAGCCACGGGATCAGCCGCCGCCCGATCCGGCCGGTTGCCGCAAACCACACCAGAGGGATGAAGAACACCGCGCCGATCAGCCGGCCCCACAGCCGGTGGATGTATTCCGGCCAGAACAGCTGCTTGAATCCGGCGAGGTCCATGCCGTGGTGCAGGATCTGCGCCTGCGGGATGGTCTGGTATAGCGTGAAGATCCGGTTCCAGGCGGCGGTGCTCATGGGCGGCAGCGTGCCGATGATCGGGTCCCAATCCATGATCGACAAGCCGGCCCCGGCGTCACGCGTATAGCCGCCGATGCCGACCATCACCCAGATCATCGCGCAGACCACGAACAACCAGACCGCTACAGCGGGCTGTGGCGCCGGTTTGGGCGGCTCGCCTACGGCCCTCACGCCCATGATCACATCAGACATGGCATCTCCTTTGCAGGCGAGGTGGCATTACTTCCGGATTTTGACAAGCTGTGGCAGGATATATCATGGCCCTGGATGTGACCCCCCTCAGCAATTCCATTGCCCGGCTGGAGGAGGGGGTTGCTCTATACCGGCAGGATAAACAGCATACCATCATCCGTGATGGCTTGATCCAGCGCTTTGAATTTACCTATGAGATATCGCATAAAACGCTACGGCGGGCACTGCAGGCATTATCTGCATCTCCTGCAGACTACGACAGCATGAATTTCCCCGATCTCATTCGTTCCGGCAGCAAAGCCGGGCTGCTGTATCTCGGCTGGCCATCCTGGAAACAGTTCCGCGACATGCGAAGCATCACCAGCCATACTTACGATGAGCGGCAGGCAATGAAAGTTGTAGAGGGTATTCCAGGCTTTTTGCTGGAAGTTATTTTTTTACGTGACCAGCTTATCAAAAAGACTTTATGAATTTTACCAGCAATATTGCCGTCACACCGCAACATCTTGCTATGGTTGTTGAGATATTACATACTTACCTCCCGCCGGAGGCAAAAATTGCCGCTTTCGGCTCCCGCGTTACCGGGCGGAACCGCCAATACTCAGACCTCGATCTTTTGATCGATGCCGGGCGACCCTTGACCTTGTCCGAGTCCGGTGATTTGCGGGACGCCTTCTCGGAGAGTGATTTACCCTGGAAGGTGGATTTCATCGACCGTCACAGCTCCCAGGATTATTTTCTGCGCCTTATCGAGCCGGACTGCGTGCCCCTGACAAACGAAGGCTGACGGCAGGTTTTACTGCAGCGTCAATACCGTAGCATGGCGCCATTTAGGCGGGGTGATGAGGGTGGCGGAGCCGACGCGCACCGAATGCAGCCTGCCATCCAGTTTAGTGGTCCAGAAATCCAGGAATTTATGGAGTTGCGGAAATTTCGGGGCGAGGTCCAGGTCCTGCCATATGTAGGATTGCAGTACCGCCGGGTGATCCGGCAAATGATACAATATCTCCGCCGTGGTCAGCCGGTAATCGCGCAATTGCTGGGCAAGACTCATAGGTCACTCCGTATGATCGTGTTCAGGTTCATAAATCTGCCATGGACCCGACCCCTTACCGCAAGTAAAAAGCTTGCGCCTGCCGCAATTTGGCACTCTTACGGTGAGAGTGCTGCCGCGCTTGACATTCAAATCTCGAAAACCTAAACCTTTGGCACTCTCCATGTGAGAGTGCCAACAGCCGCGGCGCCGCCTGCCGGGCCGAAATGTGCTGTTGGCCTGAAATCGGAAACCCAATGAATGGAGTTATCCATATGAAGTTTCGTCCCCTGCATGACCGCGTCGTGGTCCGCCGGCTGAACGCCGAGGAAAAGACCGCGGGCGGGATCATCATCCCCGACACCGCCAAGGAAAAGCCGATGGAAGGTGAAATCGTCGCCGCCGGCCCGGGTGCGCGCAACGAAGCCGGCGTGCTCGCCGCCCTCGAAGTCAAGGCCGGCGACCGCGTGCTGTTCGGCAAATGGTCCGGCACCGAGGTCAAGATCGACGGCGAAGACCTGTTGATCATGAAGGAATCCGACATTCTCGGCATCATCGAAGGCACTCCCGCCACGAAGAAAAAAGCTGCCTGAGACACCAAACATCATCATTTTCATAGGGAACTAAAACCATGGCTTCCAAAGACGTACGTTTTGGGCCGGATGCCCGCGACCGCATGCTGCGCGGCGTCGACATCCTTGCCAACGCTGTCAAAGTCACGCTCGGCCCGAAAGGCCGTAACGTGGTCATCGAAAAATCCTTCGGCGCCCCCCGTATCACCAAAGACGGTGTTACCGTGGCGAAGGAAATCGAGCTGTCCGACAAGTTCGAAAATCTCGGCGCCCAGCTGATCCGCGAAGTCGCCTCCAAGACCAACGACCTTGCCGGTGACGGCACCACCACCGCCACCGTGCTGGCCCAGGCCATCGTGCGTGAGGGCGTTAAAGCCGTGGCCGCCGGGTTGAACCCGATGGATCTGCGCCGCGGTATCGACAAGGCGGTGATCGCCGTCGTCGAAGAGCTGAAAAAGCGTTCGAAGAAGATCACCACCCCGTCCGAGACCTCGCAGGTTGGCACCATTTCCGCCAATGGCGAGACCGAGATCGGCGAGATGATCTCCAAAGCCATGCAGAAGGTTGGCAATGAGGGCGTGATCACGGTCGAGGAAGCCAAGGGCATCCAGACCGAACTCGACGTCGTCGAGGGCATGCAGTTCGACCGCGGCTATGTGAGCCCCTATTTCATCACCAACCCGGAGAAGATGATCGCCGATCTGGATGCGCCTTACATCCTGATTTTCGAGAAGAAGCTCTCCGGCCTGCAGCCGATGCTGCCGCTGCTCGAAGCCATCGTGCAGACCGGCAAGCCGTTGCTGATCATCGCCGAGGATGTCGAGGGCGAGGCCCTGGCGACCCTGGTGGTGAACAAGCTGCGTGGCGGGTTGAAGATCGCCGCCGTGAAGGCGCCTGGCTTCGGTGACCGCCGCAAGGCGATCCTGGAAGACATTGCCATCCTGACCGGCGGCCAGGTGATTTCCGAAGACCTCGGCATCAAGCTCGAGACCGTGACCCTTGCCATGCTCGGCAAGGCGAAGAAGATCCTGATCGAGAAGGAAAACACCACGATCATCGAAGGCGCTGGCAAGAAGGCCGACATTACCGGCCGCGTCAACCAGATCCGCGCGCAGATCGAGGAAACCACCTCCGATTACGACCGTGAGAAGCTGCAGGAGCGTCTGGCGAAACTCGCCGGTGGCGTCGCGGTGATCCGCGTCGGCGGGGCTTCCGAGGTTGAAGTGAAGGAACGCAAGGACCGCGTCGACGACGCCCTGCACGCAACGCGCGCAGCGGTTGAGGAAGGCATCGTTCCGGGCGGCGGCGTGGCTCTGGCCCGCGCCTCGCTGGTCCTCTCCAAGCTGAAGGTCGAGAATGACGACCAGCGCGTCGGCATCGAGATCGTCCGCAAGGCGATCCAGGTCCCGCTGCGTCAGATCGCCGAAAACTCTGGTGAAGACGGTGCGGTCATTTCCGGCAAGGTGCTGGAAAACGATACCTACACCTATGGCTTCGATGCCCAGTCCGGCGAGTTCAAGGATCTGGTAAAAGCCGGCATCATCGACCCGACCAAGGTGGTGCGTGCTGCCTTGCAGGACGCGGCCTCGGTTGCGGCCCTGATCATCACCACCGAAGCCGGTGTGGTCGAGCGCGTCGAGAAAAAACCGGCCGGCGGCATGCCGGGCGGCGGCGGTATGGGCGGCATGGGCGGCATGGGCGATATGGATTTCTGATCCAGCCCAAACGCTGTTGCGCTTGCCAAGAAGGCTGCGGAAGGAAACTTCCGCAGCTTTTTTGTTGAACGGCAGCACGCTATGACAATACGGCAATTGGTGCCACCAGAGCCGCAATAGCAGGAGGAAAACAACATGCGTGATATTGGACATTTCATCGGCGGCAAGATGGTGCACGGCCGCAGCGGACGCTTTGCCGATGTGTTCAACCCCTCCACCGGGGAGGTCCAGGCGCGGGTGGCGCTGGCGGATGCCGGCGAGCTGCGCCAGGCAGTGGAGACCGCACAAGCCGCACAGCCAGGCTGGGCCGCCCAGAACCCGCAGAAGCGCGCCCGGGTGATGATGAAATTTCTTGAACTCGCCCACCGGGATTACCAGGCGCTGGCCGAGCTGCTGGCCAGCGAACATGGCAAAACCGTGCCGGACGCCAAAGGGGATTTGCAGCGCGGTTTGGAGGTTGTGGAATTCGCCACCGGCATTCCGCATTTGCTGAAAGGCGAATATAGCGACAACGCCGGCACCGGTATCGATGTGTATTCCATGCGCCAGCCGCTCGGCGTGGTCGCCGGCATCACGCCGTTCAATTTTCCGGCGATGATCCCGTTATGGAAATGCGCGCCGGCGCTGGCCTGCGGCAATGCCTTCATACTGAAACCATCGGAACGCGCCCCATCAGTGCCGTTGCGCCTTGCCGAGCTGTTCCTGGAAGCCGGCCTGCCGCCCGGCGTGCTGAATGTTGTGAACGGCGACAAGATAGCCGTGGATGCCATACTGGATGACCCGCACATCAGGGCGGTCGGCTTTGTCGGCTCCTCGGACATCGCGCAGTATATCTATGCCCGCGCCGCCGCCACCGGCAAACGCTCGCAATGCTTCGGCGGGGCCAAGAACCACGCCATCATCCTGCCAGATGCAGACCTCGACCAGACGGTGGATGCGCTGATCGGCGCCGGTTATGGCTCGGCAGGTGAGCGCTGCATGGCGATTTCCGTAGCGGTGCCGGTGGGTGAGGCAACTGCTGACCGGCTGATGCAAAAGCTCATCCCGCGCGTCGAGGCCCTGAAAATTGGCCCGGCCACCGATGCCAGTGCGGATTACGGCCCGCTGGTAACCCGCCAGGCGCTGGAAAAAGTCACAAATTATATCGGCTCGGGCGTCGAGGAAGGGGCGGTTTTAGCCGTCGACGGCCGCGGCTTTACGCTGCAAGGCTATGAAAACGGCTTCTATATCGGCGGCACATTGTTCGACCGCGTGACGCCGGAGATGAAAATCTACCGGGAAGAAATTTTCGGCCCCGTGCTCTCGGTGGTCCGGGCCGGGACCTATGAGGACGCTCTAGCACTGGCGTCTGACCATGAATACGGCAATGGCGTCGCCATCTTCACGCGCGACGGCGATGCCGCGCGGGATTTCGCCGCGCGCGTGCAGGTTGGCATGGTCGGCATCAATGTGCCGATCCCCGTCCCCATCGCCTATCATACCTTCGGCGGCTGGAAGCGCTCCGGCTTCGGCGATCTCAACCAGCACGGTCCGGATTCCATCCGCTTCTATACGAAAACCAAAACCGTGACGTCGCGCTGGCCCTCCGGCATTAAAAACGGCGCGGAATTCGTCATCCCGACGATGAAATAAACCGTGCCGGACGAGCCGATACTCACCGGGCGTACCGGCGCGCTTGGCCGTATCCGGCTGAACCGGCCGAAAGCGCTGAACAGCCTGACCCTGGAGATGATCCGCGGCATCGGCGCCGCGTTGGACGCATTCGAGGCGGATGCAACAGTGGCGGCGGTGCTGATTTCCGGAGCCGGCGAACGGGGCTTTTGCGCCGGCGGTGATATCCGCGCGCTGTATGAAAACGGCTGCGCCGGCGCGGCTTTGAGCGATGAATTTTTTCGTGAAGAATATCGTCTGAATGCCCGCATCGCCCGGTTTGCCAAGCCTTATATCGCCATCATGGACGGCTTCACCCTGGGCGGTGGCGTGGGGATTTCAGCACACGGGGATTTGCGCATCGTCACCGAACGCACCATCCTGGCCATGCCGGAGACTGCCATCGGCTTCTTCCCGGATATCGGCTCGACCTGGTTGCTGACGCGCAAGGCCGGGGAGTCCGGCACGTATTTAGGCCTTACCGGCACAACGGTGGGTGCTGCGGATGCCATCTATGCGGGTCTCGCCGATGTCATGGTTCCCACTTCAAACCTGGCGCCGATGATCGAGGCCCTCGGCGCTCTGCCGCACACCGCCAAACGTGATGACATGGAACACATCATCGCGCCCCATACACGCGCCCCGGAGCCGGGTATTTTGCACGCCAACGCCGCCGAAATCGACCTGGTCTTCGCCTCGGATACCGTGGAAGACATCGTGCTGGCACTGCAACAATCTAAAACCGATTTCGCGGCATCGACCCTGAACAGTCTCGCCGCCAGATCGCCCACCAATTTGAAACTTACACTGCGCCTGCTGCGCCTGGCGCGCCACAGCGCCTCGCTGGAGGCCTGCCTCGAACGCGATTTTACCGCAGCACAGACCATGCTGCGCGGCGGTGAATTCTACGAAGGCGTGCGTGCCGCCATCATCGACAAGGATCGCCAGCCAAAATGGTCGCCCGCCTCATTGGCAGCGGTCAGCGATGATGAGATCGAACGCTATTTCGATACGAGAACAGCGCGTTTGTTTTCCTAAAGAAAGCAAGCGCTTCTTTTTTGAAAAAAAAGAAGCAAAAAGCTTTTGCCCTGCTGGGCATTGGCGTTGAGATAAACAACGCCCCAGTTCCAGCATAATATTATGCCGGGTCATGGTGCGTTCAGCGGACAAAGCCCCAGTCCCAGACTCATAAAGTTTTTTGCTTCTTTTTGTTCACAAAAAGAAGTACTGCCTTGCCTAACGCCTTCAGCGCAGATCAGGCGGTGTGGCTTCCAGCTTCAAAGCTGCCACGGCATCATCCAATGACATGATGTCCTGATTGGCGCCGCCCAGGCGGCGCAGTGCGACGGTCCGTTCCTCCGCTTCCTTGCGGCCCACCACGATGATGTTTGGTATATGCGCGAGGCTGTGGTCGCGGATTTTGGCGTTGATTTTCTGGTTTGAGGTATCGGCGATGACGGCGAGGCCGGCAGCTGTCAGCGCTGCCGTTACTTCCAGTGCGTAGTCATCCGCGTCCGAAACGATGGTGGCGACCACGGCCTGCACCGGCGCCAGCCAGAGCGGGAAGCGCCCGGCGTAATTTTCGATTAAAATACCGAGAAATCGCTCGAAGCTGCCGAGGATCGCCCGGTGTAGCATCACCGGCCGCGCGCGCGTGGAGTCCGGCGTGACATAGCTGGCGTCCAGCCGTTCCGGCATGAAATAATCCACTTGCAGGGTCCCGCATTGCCAATCGCGCCCGATCGCATCGCGCAGCACGAATTCGAGCTTAGGTCCGTAAAACGCACCTTCCCCCGGATTAGGATCATAGGCGATGCCGGCTTGCTTGCAGGCCGCCTGCAAGGTTGCTTCGGCGCGATCCCACACCGCGTCGGCACCGGCGCGGACTTCAGGGCGGTCCGCGAATTTAACGCGAAACTCATCGAAACCGAAATCGCGATACACCGATGACAGCAACTCGACGAATTTGATCGTTTCGGCGCCGATCTGCTCATCGGTGCAGAAAATATGCGCGTCATCCTGGGTAAAGGCGCGCACGCGCATGATGCCGTGCAAAGCGCCTGAGGGCTCGTAACGGTGGCAGGCGCCGAATTCGGCCATGCGCAACGGCAGTTGCCGATAAGAGCGCAGGCCCTGGTTGAAGATCTGGATATGGCAGGGGCAGTTCATCGGCTTCAGGGCCAGGGTTTTATCTTCGTCCTCCACCTCCGCGATGAACATGCTCTTGCGGAATTTTTCCCAATGCCCGGATTTTTCCCACAAGGTTCGATCCACCAGCTGCGGTGTGCGTACCTCTTCGTAGCCATTGGCTTCCTGGCGGCGGCGGATATAGGCCTCCACCGTGCGGTACAGTTTCCAGCCTTTCGGGTGCCAGAACACGCTGCCGGTGGCTTCCTCCTGGATGTGAAACAAATCCATCTCGCGGCCGATGCGGCGGTGATCGCGGCGTTCCGCTTCCTCGATCTGCTGTAGATAGGCTTCAAGCTCGCGGGCGTCGCGCCAGGCCGTGCCGTAGATGCGCGACAGCATCGGGTTGCGGTGATCGCCGCGCCAATAGGCGCCGGCGGTTTTGGTGAGCTTAAAGGCGGGGCCGATATCCGCGGTCGAGCGCATATGCGGGCCGCGGCACAGATCCAGCCAGGCGCCCTGCCGGTAGATGGTAATCGTCTCGCCTGCCGGCAAATCCCGGATCAGCTCGGCTTTGAAGCGCTCGCCGCGTGCCTCGAAAAACGCCATCGCCTCGGTGCGATCCCACACCTCGCGGGTAAACGACGCATCGGCGGCGATGATTTCGCGCATTTTGGCCTCGATCGCCGGAAAATCCTCCGGCGTGAATGGCTCGTTGCGCGCAAAATCATAGTAGAATCCATTCTCGATCGCCGGGCCGATCGTGACCTGGGTGCCGGGAAACAGCGCCTGCACCGCCTCGGCCAGGACATGAGCGGTGTCGTGACGGATCAAGCCCAGGGCTGCCTCGTCCTTGCGGGTGATGAAGCGCACCGCGGCATCGGCGTTGATCTGGCGCGAGAGATCCTGCGCCTGCCCATCGACCTCCATCGCCAATGCGGCGCGGGCCAGACCAGGGCCGATCGCCGCGGCGATTTCACGGCCGGTCACCGCGCCGTCGAACTGGCGGATCGAACCGTCGGGCAGTGTGATCGCAGGCATGTCAGGCTCCCGGCTGCAAAGCCGCCTTATGGCAGGGCAGCCAGCACCTGCGCAACCGCAAGGTCCTTGAGGTTGGGCTTGCGCAGGATTACCGGCCAGCTGCCGTCCGGCATGCGCGGTGCGGTGTAAGACGGTTCGCTCTCGCGCGAAAACAGCACGAGGCACGGCACGTTCAACAGCGCTGCCAGATGCATGGGCCCGGTATCGTTGCCGACGGCCAGCTTGGCGCGCTTGATGATGGCTGCCAGTTCGAACAGATTGGTCAGCCCGGTCAGGTCGATCGCCGAGGGCACGGTGGAACGGATGGCGCGCGCCAGACGCTGCTCGTTTTCCGCTCCCACGATCACCACCGGCGTCGGCAACGCCGAGGCCAGAGCCGCAAACCGTTCCACCGGCCATCGCTTGGCCGGCCGGTGCGCTGCCGCTCCCGGCACCAGGATGGTATACGTGCCGGGCAGGCCGAAACGGCTGATATCGGCAGTCAGCCAAGACAGGTTGGGGTTTGGCAGCTCGGTAATTCCCGCCACCTTCAGCTGATCGGCTAAACGCTCACGCGTATGCAGCGTATTGCGCTTCGGGTTGGCATGACGGAATTCGGTGCCACGGGCGATCCCGCTCCAGGGCGGTTTGCCGGCGAGCCGGTAGTATTTCGTGGTGCGCGATGAGGTTTGCAGGTCATATACCATGTCATAACCCTGCAGCTGCTGGATCAGCGCCCGCAAGGCCGGCAGGTTCCAGATCGGCGGGGTGAGATCGACATCGATGGAGTCGAACCAACGCGAAGCCGCCAGGACCGCCACATAAGGCTGGGTGGTGAGCAAGGTGATACGCGCCCCGGGATGATGCTTGCGGATGGCCGCAAAGGCAGGAAAAGCGAGGACGATATCTCCAAGCGCGCCGTGTTTGATGACCAGAATATTCATGCGTTAATGGGTCACCGTAACCATCGGGGCCACGGATGGCGCCTGCAAAGGCGCTGGTGCCTCCAGCAGCTCCGCATAAACCGCGAGATTGGCGCTCTGCATCGCGGCCATCGAATACCGGCTGGCAACCACCGCCCGGCTATGACGCCCGAAAGCCAGGCGGGCCTCGGCCGGCATTTCGAGTACCGCATCCAGACGTGCCGCCAGCGCCGCCGCATCGCCGGGGGGGAACAACAGCCCGGTCTCATGGTCGATGATCGTCTCCGCGGCCCCGCCATGATCCGCCGCCACCACGATGCGCGCCATTGCCTGGGCTTCGACGATGGTGCGCCCAAAGGCTTCCGGGTCGGTCGAGGCATTGACCACGATATCAGCCAGCATCATCGCTGCCGGCATGTCTTCGACATTTCCTGCAAGGCGCAGCCGGTTTGCCACCCCGAGTGATTCCGCGTGACGGATCAGGCGTCTGGTGTACTGCTCCCGTCCCTGATCGCCGCCGGCCAATATCACCACCGCCTGCCGGTTGCGCATCATCGCCAGCGCCGTGATCAGCAGACTATGGCCCTTCCAGGACGTCAAGCGGCCCGGCAGCATGATGGTGGGTGCGGCCAGCGGCAGCCGCCAGGCCTGCGCCAGGCGTACCGCGCGGTCCCCCAGCACCGCGGCCGGGTTGAATTTAACCGTATCCACACCCCCCGGTATGGTGCGGATACGCGGCGCCGCGGCGGGGTGACGCCGCGCGATCAGCTCGGCGACATAATGGCTGACCGCAATCACGCGCTCGCCCTTCGCCATAATCGCGTTATAACGGCGCTTAAAAGGTGCGTTTTCGTTATAAATACCATGATAGGTTGTAACGAATCGAACGCCGGTTCGCCGTGCCGCCCAGTAGCCGGACCAGGCGGGCGCGCGCGAGTGGGCGTGGATCATGCTGACCTGCCGCGCCGTGACCAGCCGGGCGAGCGAGACGGCATTCCGGCGCAGCGTGAACGGCGACTTGCTGTCCAACGGCAGCGCAATGATTTCCGCCCCGGCGCGCAAGGCGGCCGGCACCAGCGCGCCGCCGTTGCAGGCGATCAGCGCGGTCTGCCCGGTGGCGGCCACCGCCTCGCTGATTTCAATGGCCACACGCTCGGCGCCGCCGGTATCCAGCTTCGGCAGGAGCTGTAGAATCGTGCAGGCTCGATCATTCATGCTGCGCGCGCTATCACAATATGGCGGTGATGGGGAGGGCAAATGCTGCATCTGGAGCGGGGGGACGGCGTAAAACTGGCTTTTGAATTCGCCGATGGCGAGGGGCCGCTGGTGGTGTTTCTACCTGGATTTGCATCTGACATGAATGGCACAAAAGCCATAATAATCCATGAATATTGTCAGAAACGAGGCCAAGCCACGCTGCGGCTGGATTATTCCGGCCATGGCGCCTCGGGCGGACGCTTTGAGGACGGTTGTATCAGCCTCTGGACCGCGGATGCGGCCGCCGTGATCGACGCCGTTGCCGGTGACAGGCCGTTAGTGCTGGCCGGGTCTTCGATGGGCGGCTGGATCGCGCTGCTGCTCGGCTTGCGGTCTGCAGGGCGGCTCGCCGGTATGTTGTTGATCGCCCCGGCGACGGATTTTACGGAGGCCCTGTTATGGAGCCAGATGGGTGAAGCGCAGCGGGCGCAACTCATCGCCGAGGGTTTTCTGCTGCCACCCAGCGATTATGGACCGCCGGTGCCGCTCACTCTGAAACTGATCGAGGATGGCCGCCAGCACCTGTTGCTGGAGCAGGAGATCGCCCTCGACTGCCCGGTTCGTATCCTGCATGGCATGGCCGACAAAGCGGTCCCGTGGACGCATAGTTTGAAACTTGCGGCCCAGCTGCGCAGCCAGGACGTGCGGCTGGTTTTCGTTAAAAACGGCGATCACAGACTTTCAAAACAACAAGACCTGCAGCTTCTCCTAGAAACCTTGTCCGATCTCCTCGGCCAGAATACCGCGTAAGCCGGCGCGGTAATCCGGGTATTTCCATGCCAGCCGCAAAGTTTTTTTGGTCGTTTCGCAAGCAACACGGCGGTTTTCCGACCAGAAGCTGAGAGCCATCTCGCTCATGCGCGGCATCGCTTCGGCAAAATCCACGGGCGGAGGCGGCGCCATGCCGAGCAACCGCGCCGCTTCTTCCACTACATCCGCACTCGCCGCCGGCTCGTCATCGGCAAAATTGAATACGCTGCAGCCTGTTCCGGTGTCCCGCTGCATCGCCGCCAGCAGGCCACGGGCGATATCGGCAACATGGATGCGGGAGAACAGATGGCCAGGCTTGACCACACGCCGCGCCGAACCGGCCCGCAGATCATCGAACACCGAGCGCCCTGGGCCATAAATTCCAGCCAGCCGGAAGATATCGACCGCGTGTGAGGTGCCGAACCGGCGCCATTGCGCTTCCGCCGCCACCCGCCGCCGCGCCCGGGGTGAGACCGGGTCTGGGTCCGTCGCCTCGTCCACCCAGCCGCCGTCGCGGTTGCCATAGACGCCGGTGGTGGAGAGATAACCGATCCAGCGAAGTTTTGGCGCCGCCGCCATCGCCGTTGCGTAACGCGCCAGAACCGGATCGCCTGCCTCATCCGGGGCAGCCGTGGCCAGGATATGCGTAGCACGGCCGATGGCGGCTTCGGCATTTAGAAAATCGACAAGCTCAACCCCCGGTTCCGGCGTTAAGGACGCCGGGGCGCGTGAGGTTGCGATAACATGATACCCGGCTTGGCGGGCCTGCCGCGCCACTGCGCGGCCGGAATACCCGAAACCAAAGATAAGCAAGGATAAAGTCAAAGCACTGCTTTTTGTGAACAAAAAGCAGCAAAAAAACTTTGAGTCTTTGGGATTGGGGCGCTGCCGGCCGAACGCCCCATGGTCCAGCAGGGCAAAAGTTTTTTGCTATTCGCATTTCGATGACGGGGCAGCGCAACTGCCACGTCTGAATCGAATTGCGCAAAGAGGTTCAAAAAAGCAGCGCTTCCTAAAAATCCAAATCCGCATAATGCGGCGGCGGCGCCATGCCGTTGACACGATCCGCCAGAATGGCCCGGAAGGACGGCCGGGATTTCATGCGCGCGTACCAGTCTTTGGCCGCAGGGGCGGCGTTCCAATCCACGTCGCTGATGAAATCGAGCGACGACAGGCAGGCGGCGGCGGTGAAATCCGCGAGCGACAGATTGGCACCGGCGAGCCAGGTGCGGTGCTCGGCGAGCCAGCCGATATAGGTCAGATGCGTCTTCAGATTGGCATAACCGGCGCGCAGGGCCCCGGCTTCCGGCGCGCCGCGGCCCAGCAATTGTTTCATGGTTTTTTCCCAGAGCAGGTTACGGATCACTTCGGCGGCGAATTTCTCGTCGAACCAGCGCACCAGACGACGCACCTCGACGCGCTCGCCGATGGTGCGGCCTAATAGTGCCAGGTCCGGATAGGCTTCGTCCAGATATTCGCAGATCACCATCGAGTCCGGGATGACCAGACCGTTATCTTCGATCAGGACCGGCACCGTGCAGGCCGGGTTGATGGCAAGGTATTCAGGACGGCGCTGCCAGACCTTTTCGACCATCAGCTCGAACGGCAGGCGCTTCTCGGCCAGCACCAGCCGGACCTTGCGGGCATAAGGAGACAACGGCAGATGGTATAAAATCCTCATAGCACCTTATCGCACCGGCGCCTGACGTGTTTCAAGCCAGCCGCTTTGCTTCGCCTGTCCAACTGGTTATAGAGCCAGCGCATGCGGGTGTGGCGGAATGGTAGACGCACCGGACTTAAAACTTGAGTGCCCGGCGGGAAACCGGCGGTGCAGAACTGCTCAAATTCGGGGAAACCTTTAAAATGGCAATCCCGAGCCAAGCCCGGCGCCGCGCCGGGACGGTGTAGAGACTAGACGGGCAGCACCTAAAGCGCACGGTCGCGTGTGGCCAGGGTGAAGGGATAGTCCAGACCACGAACCCGCCATGATGCTGCGGGGCGGCGAAAGCCGAAGTGGCAAGAAAATCCGTTGGGTCCTGGACCCGTGGGGGTTCAACTCCCCCCACCCGCAGAAAACTGGCTAGGGTGGCCATCTGGCGCGCGTTTCTGCGCTTCCGGTGCTCACGGACATTAAGTCCGCTCCGCTGCGGGTCTCGGCAGCCACGCCATATAACTCACCCTAGCCAGTTGTCTCCGCCTGTATAAAAAGGGAGGATGATTCTTCCTGACCTGCTTGAGATCGATGCTGTTCATGCCGCTTATCGGGCGGGGTGGTTGACGCCTTTGAAGTTGGTTGAAGCGCTGTTGGCGCGGGTCGAGGCGTATGCGGACCAGGCGGTGTTTATCAGTCTGGCGGAGCGGGAGGTGTTGCTGGCGCAGGCGGCGGCGCTGGATGTGACGGCGATCGATGACCTGCCGCTGTACGGCATTCCGTTTGCGGTAAAGGATAATATCGACGTTGCCGGATTGCCGACCACGGCGGCCTGCCCGGCTTTTGCCTATAGGCCGGCCGCCGATGCCAGCGTGGTGGCGCGGCTGCGGGCGGCGGGTGCGCTGGTGCTGGGCAAGACCAACCTCGATCAGTTCGCCACCGGGCTGAACGGCACCCGCTCGCCCTACGGCGCCCCGCGCTCGGTGTTCAATGCCGATTACATCTCAGGCGGCTCTTCGTCCGGTTCGGCGGTCGCGACCGCCGCCGGTCTGGCGGTGTTCGCTCTGGGCACCGATACCGCCGGCTCCGGCCGCGTGCCGGCGATGTTCAACAATCTGATCGGATTGAAGCCCAGTATCGGCCGGATTAGCGCCTACGGCGTGGTAAAAGCCTGTAAAAGCCTGGATTGTGTGAGTATTTTCGCCAATTCCGCTGCCGATGCCTGGCGTGTGCTGCGGGTTGCCGAAGGGCTTGATCCGGCTGACGAATATTCGCGCAAACCGGCCAATATCGTCCTGCCTGTGGTGCCGCGCCTCGGTGTGCTGGCAGCGCGGGACCGTGATTTTGCCGGCGATGAGCAGATGGCGGTTCTGTATGAGAAAGCGGTGCAAGCGGCGGCGGCATTGGGCTGGCAGGTGGTAGAGATAGATTACGCGCCGTTCCGGGGCATCGCTGGCTTGCTGTACGGCAGCTCGTTCGTGGCCGAGCGTCTGGCGGCATTGCGGGCCTTTTTCACCACCAATGCCGCCGATATTCATCCGGTGGTGCGGGAGATTTTGCAAAATGCCGCGTCCGTAACCGGGGCGGATGTATATGACGACCTCTATCGCATCGAAGGTTTGAAGCGGCACGCCGAGCAGGAACTCCTGACCTGCGATGCCATGCTGCTCCCTACCGCGCCGACGATCTACACGGTCGAAGCCATGCTGGTGCAGCCTTTGGCGTTGAACTCTAAACTTGGCCTCTACACCAATTTCGTGAATCTGATGGACCTCGCCGCCATCGCGCTGCCTGCCGGCTTTCGCGTCGATGGTCTGCCCTTCGGCATCACCTTGATCGGCCCGGCCTTCTCCGAGCGATCGCTGGCCTATTATGCGGACCGCCTGCACCAGACCCTCGGCGCCGGTTCCGGCAAATCCCGCGGCCTTCCCCATGCCCGGCTTGCAGCACCACCGGCGGACGAGGTTACCGTGGTGGTCGCCGGGGCGCATCTCTCCGGCATGGTGCTGAACCATGAATTATTGGATCTCGGCGCCCGGTTCGTCAGCGCTACAAAAACCGCGCCGGATTACAGACTGTTCGCCCTGGCCACCACACCGCCCAAACCCGGGCTGGTGCGCGCCCCGGGTTTTGCCGGTGGCGGGATCGCGGTCGAGGTCTGGGCGCTTTCACCCGAAGCGTTCGGACGCTTTGTCGCCGCTCTGCCGCCGCCGATGGGCATCGGCAAGGTCACTTTGGCGGATGGCAGTGAACATCCGGGCTTTGTTTGCGAAACTCATATGCTGGATACCGCCACCGAGATCACCCATTTCGGCGGCTGGCGCGCCTTCCGGCAAAGTTCTTGAACCAAAAATGAATTTGAGTAAGAACAGTCAACCGGCAGTCAGGAACTTGAAGTTGATGATAAATCTCTGCAACGATCTTTCGGCACCCTGCCCATGACGGCGTGGGAGGCACTTGCCACAGCCCGCAAGGGTTCCCAAAGCATAAGTTTGACAGCTTTGTTTGCCGCCGATGCCACGCGGTTTTCCAGCTTTACCGCGCGCTTCGACGACATGCTGCTGGATTATTCAAAAACCGCTATCACGGCACCTACCCGTGAGCTGCTGTTGCAGCTTGCCGAACAATCCAGTCTCGCCGCGTTTCGCGAGCAGATGTTCACCGGCGCCGTGATCAACAACACCGAATCCCGCCCGGCCTTGCACACCGCGCTGCGCAACCCCTCCGGTAAGGCCGTGCTGGTCGACGGCACGGATGTGATGCCGGCGATCGATGAGAGTTTTACGCGGCTGTTCGGTTTCGCCGAGGCCATTCGCGCCGGCGGGCAATTCGACGACGTCATCAATATCGGCATCGGCGGGTCCGATCTCGGCCCGGTGATGGTCACCGCCGCCCTCGCCCCGTACCATGATGGCCCGCGTATTCATTTCGTCTCCAATGTCGATGGCGCGCATCTGGCCGACACCATCCGCCATCTCGACCCGGCGCGCACCCTCGTCATCATCGCCTCCAAAACCTTCACCACCATAGAGACCATGACCAACGCCCAGTCCGCCCGGCGCTGGATCGTCGAGGCGCTGGGCGAGGCGGCGGTGAACCGGCATTTCGTTGCGGTCTCGACGGCTTTGGACAAGGTTTCGGCCTTTGGCATCCTGCCTGAGCGGATTTTCGGCTTTTGGGACTGGGTAGGCGGGCGTTATTCGGTGTGGTCGGCGATCGGCCTGGCTGTGATGATCGCCGTTGGCGCCGGGAATTTCCGGGACTTTCTGGCAGGTGCTGAGACCATGGACCAGCATTTCCGGACCGCCCCCTGGGGTGAAAACCTGCCGGTGCTGCTGGCGCTGATCGGCATCTGGCATCGCGATATCTGCGGTTATCCGGCCCGCGCCATTTTGCCCTATGACCAGCGCCTGGCCCGCCTGCCGGCCTATCTGCAGCAGCTCGACATGGAATCCAACGGCAAGAGCGTGACCCGGGATGGCGCGCCCGTTGCGCGCCCTACCGGCCCGCTGGTCTGGGGCGAACCCGGTACCAACGGCCAGCATGCCTTCTACCAGTTGCTGCACCAGGGCACCGACATCATCCCTTGCGAATTTCTGATCGCCGCCACCGGCCATGAGCCGGAGCTTGCCGAACATCACCGCCTGCTGATCGCCAACTGCCTCGCGCAATCGCAGGCCCTGATGGTAGGACGATCCAGAGAGGAAGCCACCGCGCAGCTGCACGCTGCCGGCAAATCCGCAAATGCGGCGGCTTCCCTCGCGCCCCATAAAATCTTCCCCGGTAATCGCCCCTCCATCACTCTGGCTTACCGGCAGCTGACCCCGCACACGCTCGGCAGGCTGATCGCGCTGTATGAACACCGCGTGTTTACCGAAGCGGCGATCTGGGACATCAATCCGTTCGACCAATGGGGGGTGGAGCTTGGCAAGGAGCTGGCGACCAAGCTGCTCACCCCTCATACCGCGCACGACCCTTCCACCACCGGCCTGGCCGCATATCTGGCGCAGCTGGCCCTCTGATCCAGCGCCAGATGACAGGCTGAGCGCCCTGCGGTAATCGGTAGGCATGACCAGCAGCAACGATATCCGCGCCGTTTTCCTGAATTATTTTGCCCAGGCCGGGCATCAGGTGGTGCCGAGTTCGTCTTTGGTTCCGCATAACGACCCGACTTTGCTGTTCACCAATTCCGGCATGGTGCCGTTCAAGAATGTTTTCACCGGCCAAGAAAAACGCCCCTATTCCCGCGCCACAACGGCACAGAAATGCGTGCGCGCCGGCGGCAAGCATAATGATCTCGATAATGTGGGTTATACCGCCCGCCACCATACGTTTTTCGAAATGCTCGGCAATTTCTCCTTCGGCGATTATTTCAAGGAACAGGCGATCACCCATGCCTGGACCCTGCTGACCAAGGATTTCGCTCTGCCGAAGGAAAAGCTGCTCGTTACGGTGTACCATACCGACGATGACGCTGCCGCACTTTGGAAAAAAATCGCGGGTCTGCCGGAGCAAAAAATCATCCGCATTCCCACCGACGATAATTTCTGGAAAATGGGCGATACCGGCCCCTGCGGCCCTTCCTCGGAAATCTTCTACGACCACGGGCCGGGCATTCCCGGCGGCCCGCCCGGCAGCCCTGATGAAGACGGCGACCGTTTCATCGAAATCTGGAACCTCGTATTCATGCAATACCTGGAAGATCCCCCTGGCACACGCAACGCTTTGCCGAAACCGTCGATCGACACCGGTATGGGCCTGGAGCGTTTTGTGGCGATCCTGCAAGGCAAAAGCGATAATTACGACACCGATACTTTGCGCGCCCTCATCCTGGCTTGCGCGGAAGCCACCGGCCTGGACCCTGACGGTCCGTTCAAAACCAGCCACCGTGTGGTGGCGGACCATCTACGAAGTACATCCTTCCTGATGGCCGATGGCGTGCTGCCCTCCAATGAAGGCCGCGGCTACGTGCTGCGGCGGATCATGCGCCGCGCCATGCGCCACGCCTACCTGATGGGTGCAACCGAGCCGCTGATGTACCGGCTGGTACCGGCGCTGACGCGCCAGATGGGGCAGGCCTATCCTGAGCTGAAC
This sequence comes from Acetobacteraceae bacterium, assembly GCA_965231175.1. Lineage (GTDB taxonomy): Bacteria > Pseudomonadota > Alphaproteobacteria > Acetobacterales > Acetobacteraceae > Acidocella. The sequence goes on from CBDDMJ010000004.1 coordinate 406,898, forward strand.
TATGCGGAGCCGCTGATTATCGAGACCCTGAGACTGGAGGAAACCCGTTTCCGCGCCATGCTGGAACGCGGCATGTTTCTGCTCAATGATGAAACCTCAAAGCTCGGCACCGGCGAAAGCCTGCCCGGGATTGTGGCCTTCAAGCTTTACGACACGTTCGGCTTCCCGTTGGACCTGACGCAGGATGCACTGCGCGATCAAGGCAGGGCGGTCGATCTTGCCGGCTTCAACGCAGCCATGGCCGAGCAGCGCGCCCGGGCCCGCGCCGCGTGGTCCGGTTCCGGGGATGCCGCCACCGAAATCATCTGGTTCGAGTTGAAGGAAGCCGAAGGGGCGACCGAATTCCTCGGCTATGCCACCGAGGCTGCCGAAGCGGAAATTACCGCCCTGATCGTGGATGGTGAGAGCGTGGACGTGGCGAGCCCAGGCCAGGCCGTCGCGATTCTGCTGAACCAAACGCCGTTCTACGCCGAATCCGGTGGCCAGGTCGGGGATACCGGTACCATTACCGGCCCCGATAATCTGCGCATCCGCATTCACGATACGCAAAAGAAGCTCGGGGATTTGTTCGTCCATCTCGGCACCGTAGAATCCGGCACCGCGCGCCTGCATGAACCGGTGCTGGCGGAGGTGGACCATGAGCGGCGCGGCAAAATCCGGGCGCATCATTCTGCAACCCATTTGTTGCATGAATCCCTGCGTCGCCATCTCGGCACCCATGTCACGCAAAAAGGCAGCCTGAACGCACCGGACCGGCTGCGCTTCGACATCTCTCAGCCGCGTCCCGTCACCCCTGAGGAACTCAGCGCAGTGGAGCGCGAGGTCAACGCCCGTATCCGCGAAAACGCCGAGGTCACCACACGGCTGATGACCCCGGACCAGGCGGTGAAGCTGGGTGCCATGGCGCTGTTCGGCGAAAAATACGGCGACGAGGTGCGCGTGGTGGCGATGGGCGCGCCGCTGGACCCGGACGAAAAATCCGCCTATTCCATCGAGCTCTGCGGCGGCACCCACGTGGTTCGCACCGGCGATATCGGCGCGTTTCGCATCGTCTCCGAAGCTGCCGTCGCCTCCGGTATCCGCCGTATCGAGGCCTTGGCCGGTGAAGCCGCCATCACCGCTATCGAAGCGGACTCCCGCCTGCTTGATGAGGCCGCCGCCGCCATCAAAACCACCCCGGCCGACTTGGCCGCCCGCATCAACGCGCTGCTGGAAGACCGCCGCCGCCTGGAACGCCAGGTCTCGGAACTGCAACGCAAACTCGCCATGGGCGGTGCCGCGGGCGCGGTGGAAGACATCGCCGGCATCAAGCTTGCCGCCCGCAACCTGGGCGATGTGGCGCCCAAGGAGCTGCGGCCGCTCGCCGGTGCCATTCTCGCCGAGCTTGGCACCGGCATCGCGGCTGTGGTTTCCACCGCCGAGGGCAAGGCCAGTATCGTCGTCGCGATCTCGCCAGAACTCACCGATATCTATAGCGCCGTCACCCTGGCCCGTGCCGCCGCCGCAGCGGTCGGTGGTGCCGGCGGCGGCGGCAAACCGGAAATGGCGCAAGCCGGCGGCCCGGACGGTGCCAACGCCGAAGCCGCATTGGAGGCGATCCGCCAGGCTATCATTGCTTGACGCCACGCCATCGGTTCCCACAATATTGTCGTAAAATGGGGGCATGAATGGCTGGCGCTAATCTCGGCATCGAATCACACTCGATCGACTACGTTCCTGCTGCCGAACGCCACGGGAAAACCCTGAACCAGGGACCTTTCTGGTTTCTCGGTAATTTTCAGTTCTTCACCATCGCCATCGGTTTTATCGGCCCCGGCATGGGCCTCAGCTTTGCCAGCACCGCCATCGCCAGCACCCTCGGCATCTTGTTCGGCACATTGTTCATGGCCTTCCACGCCAGCCAGGGGCCGGATCTCGGCCTGCCGCAAATGATCCAGTCGCGCGCCCAGTTCGGCTATCGCGGCGTCATTCTGCCTTTGCTCGGCACGCTGTTCACCTTCGCCGGCTTCAATGTGGTGGATACCGTGCTGATCTCCCAGGGCCTGAACCATCTGTTCGGCTGGGGCATTGCCGCGGTCTCGCTCGGCCTCGGCATCATCGCCGCCATCATCGCCATCTATGGCCATGACTGGCTGCATATCATCTTCCGCATCCTGTTCTGGATCAGCCTGCCGCTATACATCGTCCTCAGCTTCGCCATTTTCCACGGCACCATCGCCCCGCACCCCCCAGGCCATATCGCCTTCACCTGGGTCGCCTTCGCTGCGCAGTTCGCCGCCTGCGCCAGCTATAACATCACCTACGCGCCCTACGTCTCGGACTACACGCGCTACCTGCCGCGCGGGAAGTCCCGCACCGAACTCGTGCTCAGCGTCTATCTCGGCGCCTCGCTCGCCGCCATCTGGCTCATCATCATGGGCGCCTGGCTCGCCACCTATCTCGGCGCCTCCGACGGCATGGTGGCGACCAGCACCGCCGGCAACAGCGTGTTTCCGCATTTCGGCACCCTTACCGTCCTGGTCTCAGTGGCAGCGCTCACCGCCACCATGGGGCTGAACGCCTATTCCGGCATGCTTACTATCGTCACCGGCATCGACTCGATCGTCAAAATCCGCACCACCAAAGCCACACGCATCATCGGCATCGTCATCCTCGCCGCGATCTGGCTCGCCATCTCGCTCTCACTCACCGGCAACGCCATAAACGCGCTGTACGCCAGCCTCTCCATCATGCTGTATCTTCTGGTACCCTGGACCGCCGTCAATCTGATGGATTACTTCTTCGTCCGCAAAGGCCATTACGCCATCACCGATTTCTTCACGCCATCAGGCATCTACGGCGCCTGGAACAGAAACGGCATCGCCGCCTACCTGATCGGCTTCATCGCCAGCATTCCATTCTTCAACCTCGCCGGCATCTACGAAGGCCCCATCGCCAAAGCCCTCGGCGATGTCGATATCTCCTGGGCCCCCGGCCTCGCGGTCTCGGCATTGGCCTATTACATACTGATGCGTAACGTAAATCTGGCGAAGGAACGCCCGGCTATCGTAGCGAGCGCGATTGCTTTGGGAATTGATCTGAAGGAAGCGTAAGCAAGGAAGCGCTTCTTTTTTGAACCTTTTGGCGCGGTCCGATTCAGACGTGACGGCTACGCCGCCCCATCATCGGAACGCGAGAAGCAAAAAACTTTTGGAATGCCGGGGCATGGGCGTTGGCATCTAAACGCCCCAGTCCCGGCATAAAATTTATGCCGGGTCATGGGCGTTGAGTAGACCACGCCACCGGCCCAGACTCATAAAGTTTTTTTGCTTCTTTTTGTTCACAAAAAGAAGTGCTTCACTTCCTTAAAAACTCAATACCGTCGCTTGCTTCACCAATGGCAATTTCTGCACGTCGTGCAGAACTTTGCTGGGCAGGTCGCCATCGATTGAGACCAGGCAGATTGCGTCTGAGCCTTCTTTGGCGCGGCCGAGGTGGAAGGTGGCGATGTTTACGCCGGCTTCGGAGAGCAGCGTGCCGAAGCGGCCGATGAAGCCTGGTTTGTCTTCATTGGTGACGTATAGCATGTGGGGGGCGAAGTCGGCTTCGACTTTGATGCCTTTGATTTCGACCAGGCGCGGCTTGCCGTTGCCGATCAGCGTGCCGGCGACGGCGCGTACCAGACCTTCGGTGGTGACGGTGATGCGCACCAGCGTCTGGTATTCGCTGGGGCGGTCGTGCACGGCTTCGGAGACCTCGATACCGTGGTCGCGCGCCAGCACCGGTGCGCTAACCATGTTGACACCTTCCATTACTGGCCCCAGGAGCCCGGCAAGGGCGGCGGCGGAAAGCGGGCGGTGGTTGACGCTGGCGGCGGCCCCTTCGTATTCGATCAGCACGCGCTGGATGACGCCATCCTTGGCCTGCGTGAGTTGTCCGGCGAAGGCGCCAAGCAGCCGGCACAAATCCATATAGGGTTTTAGCCGCGGCGCATCCTCTGCACTTACGCTCGGCATGTTCAGCGCGTTGGTCACCGCACCGCTCAGCAGGAAATCGCTGATTTGTTCTGCCACTTGCAGCGCCACATTCTCCTGCGCCTCAGTGGTCGCCGCCCCCAGATGCGGAGTGCAGATGACATTATCCAACGCGAAGAGCGGGCTTTCCGTCGCCGGTTCGGTCACGAAAACGTCCAAAGCAGCACCCGCCACATGGCCGGATTTCAAAGCCTCGTACAGAGCCGTTTCATCCAAAAGCCCGCCGCGCGCGCAGTTCACAATACGCACCCCTGGCTTGGTCTTGCTCAAAGCTTCGGCTGAGAGGATGTTGCGCGTCGCATCCGTCAATGGCGTGTGGATCGTAATGAAATCGGCACGCGGCAGCAGCGCCTCCAGCTCCACTTTCTCGACCCCGAGCTGCAGCGCCCGGGCTTCGGTCAGATACGGATCGTAAGCCAGCACCTTCATCTTCAAACCCACGGCGCGGTCCGCGACGATCGAGCCGATATTGCCGCAGCCGATCAGCCCCAGTATTTTGTTGGTGAGTTCCACACCCATGAAGCGGTTCTTCTCCCACTTCCCGGCCTTGGTGGAGGCGGTGGCTTCCGGCAGTTGCCGGGCCAGTGCGAACATCAACGCAATGGCATGTTCCGCTGTGGTGATGGCGTTGCCGAACGGTGTATTCATCACCACCACGCCGCGTGAGGTGGCGGATTTCACATCCACATTATCGACGCCGATCCCGGCGCGGCCGACGACTTTAAGGTTGGGTGCCGCATCCAGCACTTCACGCGTCACCTTGGTGGCGGAACGAATCGCCAGGCCGTCATAGTTGCCGATGATCGCCCGCAATTCCGCCGGCGTGAGGCCGGTTTGGACATCCGCTTCGATACCGCGGTTTTTGAAAATCTCAATGGCCGCAGGCGAAAGTTTATCGCTGATCAGAACCTTAACCATTATTTTGCACCCTCAAAGTCTTGCGCAACCGTATCGATCGCCCAATCGATCCACGGCAGCAGAGCCTCGATATCGGACCGCTCTACCGTCGCCCCGCCCCAGATGCGCAAGCCCGGGGGGGCATCCCGGTACGCCGCCGCATCCAGCGCCACGCTGTGTTTTTCCAGTAGCGACGCCACCGCCTTGGCTGACTTGGTGCGGCCCTCCGTATCCAGCGCGGCAAACCAGGGTGCGGCGATCACCAGGCAGATCGAGGTGCAGGAGCGCGTCTGTGGCGCTTCAGCCAGAAACTTCACCCGCTGATTGCCCTCGACCCAGGCCGCCACCGCCGCCAGATTGCCCTCGCTGCGCGCCATCAATCCCGGCAAGCCGCCGACCGACTCCGCCCAGCGCAGACCGTCCAGCGCGTCCTCGACACAGAGCATGGAGGGGGTGTTGATGGTCTCGCCGGCGAAAATGCCTTCGATCAGCTTGCCGCCGGAGGTCAGCCGGAAAATTTTTGGCAGTGGCCATGCCGGTTTGTAGCTCAGCAGGCGTTCCACGGCGCGGGGCGAAAGTGCCAGCATGCCATGCCCGGCTTCGCCGCCCAGCACTTTTTGCCAGGACCAGGTCACCACATCCAGCTTGTTCCAAGGCAGATCCATCGCAAACGCCGCAGAGGTGGAATCCGCAAACACCAGCCCGGCGCGGTCATCCGGAATGAAATCCCCGCTGGCGAAGCGCACGCCGGAGGTGGTGCCGTTCCAGGTCAGCACCACGTCATGCGAGAAATCCACTTGCGCCAGATCCGGCAATCGGCCGTAATCGGCGGCGATCACCCGTGCGCCGGGCAGTTTCAACTGCTTGATCACATCGGTCGCCCAGGCTTCGGAAAAACTCTCGAACGCCAGCACATCCACCGGACGCACGCCGAGCATGGACCACAGCGCCATCTCGATGGCGCCGGTGTCCGAAGCCGGCACGATGCCGAGCCGCCACCCCTGCGGCATGCCCAATATCGCCTTGGAGCGGGTAATCACTTCGTTGAGGCGCGCTTTCGGGGCAGCGGCACGGTGGCTGCGTCCGAGCAAGGCGCCTGCAAGCGCATCCAGGTGCCAACCAGGGCGTTTGGTGCAGGGGCCTGATGAAAATTGCGGATTTTCCGGGCGGACCGCCGGTATTTCTGGCTTCAGCATAAACACTCTCCCTTACAGAAGACAAGCGCCCCATTGGGGGGGCGTGACCCGGCGGTGCCTGTAATCCCAAACCGGCACCGCCGCAATAGTCAGCCGGGCCGCTTCGTGGCAGTCTTGCCGGCATGATCGAACTGGACACCATAGACCGCGCCATCCTCCGCCTGATTGCGGTCGATGCCTCACTCTCCTTGAACGACATCGCCGACAAGGTCGGCCTGACCGCGACACCGTGCTGGAAACGCATCAAGCGCATGGAGGAAACCGGTGTCATCAAACAACGGGTCGCGGTGCTGGATGCGGACAAGCTCGGCCTGCCGGTCTCGGTATTTGTCTCGGTCGAAACCGCCGATCACTCAGCCGAATGGCTGACCAGCTTCGCCAGCACTATCGCCGGCACGCCGGAGATTGTCGGGGCCTGGCGCATGAGTGGGGATGTCGACTACCTGCTACACGTCATCGTCCCGGACATCGCCGCCTATGACGCGTTTTACCGCAAGCTGATCGCCGCGGTGCATCTGCGCAACGTATCGTCGCGCTTTGCCATGGAACGCATGAAGGAAGGCGCGTTGCCGATTTAGAGAGTTGGTCTTAAGGAAGCGCTTCTTTTTCTGAAGAAAAAGAAGCAAAAAGACTTTTGTTAATTTGGTCCATTGGTGTTTCAGCTTACGCGAAAATTCCCGAATTGCCACGGGTCTGCATCGACCGCCTCGGCAAACAGCACACCCCGTTGTTCAAGCGGCGTCCAGTCCGAATATTCGCCGGCCATGGTGCCGAGATACGGCATCGCGATTTCCAATATACGCGCGTGGTCCAGCGCATCGGCCTCCACCACGCCCGCGCGTGGATGCTCCATGGCCCAGATCACCCCGCCAAGCACGGCTGCTGTTACCTGCAGGCTGGTGGCGTTATTATATGGGCACAAAGCGCGCGCCTGTTCGATGGAAAGCTGCGAGCCATACCAATAGGCACCTTTAGCATGCCCCATCAACAGCACGCCCAGTTCGTCGACCCCGCTGATGATCTCATCCTGCATCAAGCGCTGGCTGTTTTGCATATTCCAGTTCTTGCCGGCAAGTTCATGTATCGAGAGCACCGCATCGTCGCAAGGGTGATAGGCATAATGCACGGTCGGCCGGTATGAAACGCTGCTGCCGTCACGCAAGGTAAAATAATCGGCAATCGAAATGGCCTCATTATGCGTAATCAGAAACCCGTGAAAAGCCCCTTCCATCGGGGTCCAACTGCGAACCCGTGTTGAGGCCCCGGGCCGGTTCAGATAGATCGCCGCACCGCCGCCGAATTCGTGGTGCCGCCCATCTGCCGGGAGTGAAGTTTCATGGGTGCCCCACCCCAGCTCCGCCGGCTGGCATCCCTCGCCCACGAAGCCGTCGATCGACCAGGTGTTCACAAACTCGCCGCGCTGCTTCGGGATATTCGCCACTTGCGTATCGCGTTCGGCGATATGGATAACCTTCACCCCCAGGTTTTGCGCAAGCTGCGCCCAGGCCTCGCGCGATGCGGGGGTTTCAACCGGCGCACCGCTATCTGCTGCCAGATTCAACAGCGCCTGCTTGACGAAATGTGAAACCAGGCCCGGATTCGCGCCATGGGCGATCACCGCGGTGGGTGACGTGGAGTCCGTCATCAAGGCCAGCGCGGTTTCCCGCAATGCATAATTGGAACGTTGCGACGGCGACAACGACAAATCCGTATAGCCGCCGGCCCAGGGCTCGATGCAGGTATCCAGATACAGCACCCCCAGTTCGCGGCATAGCGTAACGAGTGCCACCGACGAAATATCCACCGACAAGTTCAGCAGAAAATCTCCGGCCTGCAGCCGCTGCGTCAGCACATCGCGGAAATTCTCCCGCGTAACCGTCAGTATTTCTTCCGCAATGCCATAGTCTGCCGCCACAGCGCTGCCCCGCCGATCCGACGTAAGGATGGAAATTCTGTCACGCGGCATATCGATATGCCGCAAAATCAGCGGCAGCACGCCCTGGCCAATGCTGCCGCAACCCAGCATGAGCAGACGGCCGGTGAACGCAACATGTTTTTGCATCGGAAACTCCTCAAAACAAATAAATAAGACCGAAAAGATTTTCTTTTCGATAATAAAATTAAAAAACACTTCGCTGCTGGCGCTGGACGTGGAAAGGCCACAGCCCATGGCCCTCAGAATCAAAAGTTTTTTGCTGCTTTTTTACAAAAAAGCAGTGCTTGCCTTACTATTAAGCAGCGCGCCGCAGCGGCTCGTTCACCGGCTCATAACCGGCCGTCTCCAGCATCGCGCGGTCCCGCACGTCCACGATTGCCGCCCGGTCGAAACCGTTGAAGGCGGTGCGCAGGCAGGCGCCATAGGCGCCGAGCTGGCCGATCTCGATCCAGTCGCCTTCCGCCACATCATCGGGCAGCATGAACGGTCCGCGCATGACATCGGTCGAATCGCAGGTCGGGCCGAAGAAGGAGAAGGCGCGGGCCGGTGCCGCGATGCCGGTTTTTGCTGCACGGATCAAACGGGCCGGAAAGCGGAAGCCGAGCGCGCCGGCATCCGACAGGCTGCCGTACACGCCGTCGTTGACGTACAGCACGTTGCCTTTGCGCAATTGCACCTGCACAACGACGGAGCCGCCGCCGGCCACCAGCGCACGGCCCGGCTCTGCCCATAACTTGGTGTTGGGCAGGTTCAGCCGGTCGAACGCAGCGTCGATCTCCGCCATGAAGGCGCCGAGCGGCGGCGGGTCGATATCCGGATAGGCCACCGGAAAGCCGCCGCCGACATCGATAATATCCACCGCCACGCCGGAGCGCGCGATGACATCCCCGGCGAGCGCCATGGCATCCCGCCAGGCCAGCGGGTCCATGCATTGCGAGCCGACATGAAAGGCGATGCCGAGTTTGCCGGCCAGCGGGCGCGCGGCGCGCAGCAGCGCCACCGCGGTTTCCTCATCGGCGCCGAATTTGCTGGACAGATCGATGGCGGCACCGGATTTCGGCAAGGCAAGGCGTACGAACAGGCCGATATTACGGTCGTGACCCGTTTCCGCAACGATCTTGCCAAGCTCACCCTCGGCATCGAACACGAAGTCGCGCACGCCGTTGATGGCATAGGCCTCGCGGATCGCAGAACGGGATTTTACCGGGTGCATGAAATGTATCGCAGCGCCCGGGAACATCCTGCGGATCAGTGAAACTTCCACGATCGACGCGCAATCGAAATGGCGCACGCCACCAGCCCAGACCGCGCGCAGCACCGCCGGCTCAGGATTGCATTTCACGGCATACAGCACCTCGCCATTGAAGCTCTGTACAAAGGTGCTGGAGGCGGCGGCGATGCTATCCGGGCGGATGCAGTGCAGCGGCTCCTCCGGGCGCAGGGCGGCGACGATCTCTGCAACCAAGGGCATCACAACCGCCGTTTCCGACAGCGAGATATGGCGATGCAGGGGTGCGGCGGCAGCACGATTCTGGATCAGGCTCATTTTAGATAAATCCTCGCATGGCATTTGTCTCAGCACTTCGGCTGAGGCAAAATTAAACACAAAAGAAGCGACCGCGCCGGCAACGGCGCGGCGGTTCAAAAGGTGATGCGCGGACTTCGCATCGCAACGGACCGTTCAGCTAACATAGGCGTCTCCCAATTGATCCCGGACCTCGCGGCCCGACTCTCGACCTACCAGGATGCGTCTCGTCGTTGCTGTATCTGGCAAACACCAAATTCGCGGCACGTGCGAATGCATCTAGCTTTTCCCCTCCCGGGGCCAAGCGGAAGCGGGATATAGGACAGATGGTTTTTGAGCAGGTATGTTATTTTGGTAGGCGGGGGTGCGGTGCGGACATGGGTGAGGAAATTTTTCGAATTTTTATCAACCTTGCCCTGGCGTGACATTCCCTGCAAAAATCTCTACGGGTGCGCCATCTATCGATCTAAAATACCAGGGAAATCAGATCATGCGCGTTTATTACGACCGGGATGCCGATGTAAACCTCATCAAAGGCAAGAAGGTCGCCATTGTCGGCTACGGCAGCCAGGGCCACGCCCATGCCCTTAACCTCAAGGACAGCGGCGTCAAGGAATTGGCCGTGGCGTTGCGCCCCGGCTCTGTAAGCGCTGCCAAAGCCGAAGCTGCGGGCCTGAAAGTCATGGACCCGACTGCCGCCGCCAAATGGGCGGATGTGATCATGGTGCTCACGCCTGATGAAGGCCAGGGGGATTTGTATAAGGACCATCTGGGCCCGAACATGAAGCCCGGCGCCGCGCTGGCTTTCGCCCATGGCCTGAACATCCATTTCAATCTGATCGAACCGCGCCCGGATATCGACGTGTTCATGATCGCCCCCAAAGGTCCTGGGCATACCGTGCGCAGCGAATACCTGCGCGGCGGCGGGGTGCCGAGCCTGGTGGCGGTGGCGCAGGATGCCTCCGGCAACGCGCTCGACATCGCTTTATCCTACGCCTCGGCCAATGGCGGCGGGCGCGCCGGTATTATCGAAACCACCTTCAAGGAAGAATGCGAAACCGATTTGTTCGGCGAGCAGGCGGTGCTGTGCGGCGGCGTGGTGGACCTCATCAAAGCCGGTTTCGAAACCCTGGTGGAAGCCGGTTACGCCCCTGAAATGGCCTATTTCGAGTGTCTGCACGAGGTCAAGCTGATCGTCGACCTGATTTTCGAAGGCGGCATCGCCAACATGAACTACTCCATCAGCAATACCGCGGAATACGGCGAATATGTCACCGGCCCGCGCATCATCACCGCCGACACCAAAGCCGCCATGAAAGCGGTATTGAGCGATATCCAGACCGGCCGCTTCACTCGCGATTGGATGCTGGAAAACAAGGTCGGGCAAACCAATTTCAAAGCCATGCGCCGTGCCACCGCGGCCCATCCGGTCGAGGAGGTGGGCGCCAAACTGCGGGCCATGATGCCTTGGATTTCCAAGAACGCGCTTGTCGATAAGGCAAAAAACTAGGGGACGCTGTCCCCTAGGACCCCTGCCAGGGAAATGATTTCCCTGGACCCTCATTAGTTTGCCATGAGGCGTTATATAAACGCTATGCTTCATATGATTAAAATGGCTGTGGGGGTGCGCGACATTGAGCATCTCTCGGCCATCCATCAGGCCCGCCTGGCCAGCGCCCCGCCGCTGCGTACCCAAACCCGCAACATGCCGAAACGCGCCGCTGAAATTACCGATGGCGGCTCACTGTACTGGGTGATCAAAGGCGTTATTCTGGTCCGCCAGCGCATCACTGAAATCATCAAGGATCACTGGGATGACGGCTCTGCCTGCACTGGCCTGGTGCTGGACCCGGCCCTTATCCGTGTCGCCGGACGCAGCATGAAACCGTTCCAAGGCTGGCGCTACCTAAACCCCGCCGACGCCCCCGCCGACCTGGATGCCGCCAACGCCGCACTAGGCGAAGACGACCTGCCTTTGGCAATGCGCAGAGCGCTAATGGAATTAGCTCTGTTATAAAAAAATGGATTCTAAAGGCTGAGCCTTTAGCGGGGTCGCAAGGGGCAGAGGCCCTTGCCCTTCTTGACTTGGAGGCAGAGCCCCTTACCCGTCTCGAATTGACAGCAACGCAGGCCGTAGCTACGCCGCGCTCCAATCAGGAGTATCATTATGGCGGTACACGCCTTTATTTTCCCCGGTCAGGGCAGCCAGGCGGTCGGCATGGGGCGCGATCTGGCGGCGGCCTTTGCCCCGGCGCGGGCGGTGTTCGAGGAAGTCGATGAGGTTTTGAAGCAGAAGCTGAGCAAGCTGATGTTTGAAGGTCCGATCGAAGAGCTGACGCTGACGGAAAATGCCCAGCCGGCTCTGATGGCGGTATCTCTGGCGGTGCTGCGGGTGCTGGAGGCGGAAGGCGGCATAGTATTGAAGGATAGAGCGGCGGTGGTCGCCGGTCATTCCCTGGGGGAATATTCCGCTTTGGCCGCGGCGGGCGCGTTTACGGTCGCGGAATCGGCCGCCTTGCTGAAGTTGCGCGGCCGCTCCATGCAGGCCGCCATACCTTCCGGCATCGGCGCCATGGCGGCTTTGCTGGGGGTGGAGATGGCAGCCGCGCGCGAAATCTGCACGGTAGCCGAGGACGGTCCGGATGGCCCCGAGGTGGTTGCCTGCGCCAATGACAATGGCGGTGGTCAGGTCGTCATCTCCGGCCATAAGGCTGCGGTGGAACGCGCCATCGCCATCGCCAAAACCCGTGGCGTCAAACGGGCCATGCTGCTGCCGGTCTCCGCACCGTTTCATTGTGCCTTAATGGCGCCGGCGGCGTTAGCGATGGCTGAAGCGTTCACCCATACGCCGCCGCGCGCACCCATTGTTCCGTTGATCGCCAATGTCAGCGCTGCCAAGGCCATTGCGCCGGACGACATACGCAGCCTGCTGGTGGCCCAGGTCACGGCTACGGTGCGCTGGCGCGAAAGCGTCCTCGCGATGGGTGAACTCGGCATCGACAGCTTCATCGAGCTTGGCGCCGGCAAGGTGCTGGCCGGGCTGGTCAAGCGCATCGCGCCGGACGCCGCCGCCCTGTCTGCCGGTTCGCCGGCGGAGATCGAAACTTTGTTGAAAAATCTCTGATGTTTTCGCTCGCCGGCAAAACCGCTCTGATCACCGGTGCTTCGGGCGGCATCGGTGCTGCGATCGCCCGCGCTTTGCATGCTCAAGGGGCGGCGGTGGCACTTTCCGGCACCCGCACCGAGGCGCTGCAAACACTGGCCGCGGAATTAGGCGACCGCGCCCATGTCTGCCCAGCCGATCTCGCTGACCCTGCCGCCGCCACTGGCCTGATCGCCACGGTGGAAGCTTTGGGGGGCACCGACATCTTGGTCAACAATGCCGGGCTGACCAAGGATGGCCTGGCTCTGCGCATGACGGATGCGGATTGGGACAAGGTGCTGGATGTCGATCTGGGGGCGCCGTTCCGCCTCAGCCGCGCCGTTTTGAAGTTCATGCTGCGCCGCAAGGCCGGCCGCATCATCAATATCGGCTCGGTGGTCGGCAGCACCGGCAATGCCGGCCAGGCCAATTACGCCGCCGCCAAGGCTGGCCTCAGCGGCCTCACCAAAGCCCTGGCGCAAGAGGTTGCCTCGCGCGGCATTACGGTCAATCTGGTTGCCCCGGGCTTTATCGCCACCGCCATGACGGATGCGCTGACCGATGCGCAACGCGCCGATCTTGCCGGCAGGATCCCGCTTGGGCGCCTCGGCACGCCCGCCGATGTCGCCGCCGCCGTGGCGTATCTCGCCGCCCCGGAAGCTGCCTGGGTCACCGGCATGACGCTGCACATAAATGGCGGCATGGCGATGTTGTAAGGGTTGCGGTGCAGCGGTTGGCGGCGTTAACAGAACCATGCTAAGCGCCCGTTGATTAAGGTTTGCCAATATAATCTCCAGAGGCTGCGCAGGATCGCGCAGCGTTCACCCACCACCAGCTACAGGAAAGTGAAACTAAATGACTGAGATCGCCGACAAGGTTAAGAAAATTGTTGTCGAGCATTTGGGCGTCGATGAAGCCAAAGTGACGCCGGAAGCCTCGTTCATCGATGATCTGGGGGCAGACAGCCTGGATACGGTCGAGTTGGTGATGGCATTCGAAGAAGCCTTCGGCGTGGAAATTCCGGAAGACGCGGCAGAGAAGATCACCACGGTCAAGGACGCTATCGACTATATCGAGAAGCAAAAAGCCGAGTAAACACATGAGACGTGTGGTGGTGACGGGGATGGGGATTGTCAGCCCGTTAGGGCTGGGCGTCGAGCATGTCTGGCGGCGGCTGATCAACGGTGAATCCGGTATCGGCGCCGTACAATCCTTCGACACCACCGAGCTTACCGCGAAAGTCGCGGGCCAGGTGCCGGCCGGCACCCGTGCTGAAGGCGGTCTCGATCTCGCCGAGTGGATCGCTGTCAAGGACATCAAGAAGATGGATCGCTTTATCCATCTCGGTCTGGTGGCCGCCGCCGAGGCGGTTGAGGATTCCGGCTGGGTACCGGCAACCGATGAAGAAAAATGGGCCTCCGGCGTGATGATCGGTTCGGGTATCGGCGGTCTGCAGACCATTTATGACGGTGCGGTGCTGGTGCATGAAGGCAAGGCCAAGCGCTTGTCGCCCTTCTTCATCCCGTCCGCGCTCATCAACCTGCTGTCCGGTCAGGTCTCCATCCGGTATGGTCTTAAAGGTCCCAACCATTCCGCGGTTACCGCCTGCGCCACCGGGGTGCATGCCATCGGCGATGCCGCTCGGCTGATCAGCTTTGGCGATGCCGATGTCATGATCGCCGGCGGCGCTGAGGCTACGGTGAACCCGCTCGGTATTGCCGGCTTCTGCGCCTCGCGCGCGTTATCCACCGGCTTCAACGACCGTCCCACCGAGGCCTCCCGCCCCTGGGACAAGGATCGCGACGGTTTCGTGATGGGCGAAGGTGCCGGTGTGGTGGTGCTGGAGGAATACGAACACGCCAGGAAACGCGGCGCTAAAATCTACGCCGAAATCGGCGGCTACGGCATGTCGGGCGACGCCAACCACATCACCGCCCCGGCTGAGCATCATGAAGGCGCCTATCGCGCCATGCAGGCGGCCTTCCGCTCCGGCGGGATGGAGCCGGAAGATGTGCAATATGTCAACGCGCACGGCACCTCGACGCCGATGGGCGATGACCTCGAGCTGGAAGCCGTGGAAAACATGTTCGGCGATGCCGCGCGCGGTCTTGCCATGTCCTCCACCAAATCCGCGACCGGCCATCTACTGGGTGCTGCCGGTGCGATCGAGGCGATCTTTTCCATCCTGGCGATCCGCGACGGCGTGGTGCCGCCGACGCTGAATCTGCACAACCCCAGCCGGGACAGCGTGATCGACCGGGTGGCGTTGACCGCGCAGACGCGCAAAGTGACCAACGTGTTGTCCAACAGCTTCGGCTTCGGCGGCACCAACGCCTCGATCATTTTCAAAAAGGCAGCTTAGGCAGCTTTGGGCGCCTGGTTTCGCCGCAATCGCGGGCGGCTGATCCTGATCCTGATTGTGTTCAACGTCACCATCAGCCTAGGCAAACGCGCCATCGATCAAACCTATCTGTATCCAGGACCGCTGCAGATGACGCGCAGCATCGTCATCCCCCCTGACGGCACGCGCGGCGCGGCGCGTATCCTCAAAACCGATGGCGCGATCGATTATGCTTTGATTTTTCGCGCCGCCGTCTGGCTGACGCGCCAGCAGGGCCCGGTTCATGCCGGCGAATTTGTCATCCGCGCCCATTCATCCCTGCGGGACATTCTGCAAATCTTGCGCTTCGGCGCGGTGGTGCAGCACCAGGTTACCATCCCCGAAGGCCTGACCGGCAGCCAGATCGCCAAACTGCTGAACGCCGCCCCAGCGGCCACCGGCACCGTAGCTGACCCGGCGGAAGGCAGTGTTCTGCCGCAAACCTATGACTACATTTATGCCACCCCGCGCGCGGACATCCTGCACCGCGCCGGTGCAGCCATGGCCGGCAGCCTGGCCGCCGCCTGGGCCAGCCGCGCCCCGGGACTCATCATCGCAACGCCGGCACAGGCGCTCACTTTAGCCGCCATCGTGCAGGAGGAAACCCCGCTGCCTGCCGAACTGCCGCTGATTGCCGCGGTTTACGAGAATCGTCTGCGCCAGGGTATGAAACTACAGGCCGACCCGACGGTGATTTTTGCCGCGAGCCATGGCGCTCTGGCCAGCGGTGGCATGATTACCCGCACCGCGCTCGCCACCGCCTCGCCCTATAACACGTATCTATACCCGGGCCTGCCGCCGGGGCCGATCTGCGCCCCCGGCCTTGCCGCTCTGAATGCCGTGTTGCATCCAGCCGCTACCGATGATCTGTATTTCGTCGCCACCGGCACTGGCGGCCATGTTTTTGCCGCCACCTACCAGCAACATCTGCAAAACGTCGCCCGCTACCGTGCCGCTCAGCAGAAACAACCTGCGGACTAATATCAACGCGGGGCTGATGGGGCGGCTGCGCCGGATAAAGACTTTAATACCAGAGGTCGTTTACGACCTCTGGTATTAAAGCTGAAAACTGTCGGTAGCCCCTTGTGCCCGGCGCTCTGCTTGAATACATCGGAAGCGTCATCCAAGGGGTTTATCCGGTGCTACGGGCCGGGCAAATCCGCTGCAAAGGAGAGTTTTATGGGTAAAGTCATCGGTATCGATTTAGGTACCACAAATTCTTGCGTGGCGGTCATGGAGGGCAAGGATGTCCGCGTGATCGAAAATTCCGAAGGCGCGCGCACCACGCCGTCGATGGTTGCCTTCAGCGACAGTGGCGAGCGTCTGGTCGGTCAATCGGCCAAACGCCAGGCGGTCACCAACCCGACCAATACGCTCTACGCCGTCAAGCGCCTGATCGGCCGCCGTTTCGATGACCCGATGGTCGGCAAGGACAAGGGTCTGGTGCCGTACCCGATCGTGCGCGGCGATAATGGCGATGCCTGGGTGGAAGCCAAGGGCCAGAAATATTCGCCCTCGCAGATCAGCTCCTACATCCTCACCAAAATGAAGGAAACCGCCGAAGCCTATCTCGGCGAGTCCGTCACCGAGGCGGTGATTACCGTGCCGGCCTATTTCAACGATGCCCAACGCCAGGCCACCAAGGATGCCGGCAAGATCGCCGGTCTCGAGGTGCTGCGCATCATCAATGAACCGACCGCCGCAGCGCTGGCTTACGGCATGGATAAAAAGAACGCCGGCACCATCGCGGTATACGATCTCGGCGGCGGCACCTTCGATATTTCCGTACTCGAACTCGGCGATGGCGTGTTCGAGGTGAAATCCACCAACGGTGACACCTTCCTCGGTGGTGAGGATTTCGACGCCCGCGTCATCGACTACCTCGCCGACGAGTTCAAGCGCGAGCAGGGTATCGATCTGCGCAAGGACAAGCTGGCCTTGCAGCGCCTGAAAGAGGCCGCGGAAAAAGCCAAGATCGAACTGTCTTCCTCCAAGGAGACCGAGATCAACCTGCCCTTCATCACCGCCGATGCCTCGGGGCCGAAGCACATGGTGCTGAAACTGACACGCGCCAAACTCGAATCGCTGGTCGACGATCTGATCGAACGCACGCTCGGCCCGTGCCGTGCTGCCTTGAAGGATGCCGGCGTGACCGCCGGTGAGATCAACGAGGTGATCCTGGTCGGCGGCATGACCCGCATGCCCAAGGTCATCGAGCTGGTGAAAAACTTCTTCGGCAAGGAACCGGCCCGCAACGTCAACCCCGACGAAGTTGTCGCCATCGGCGCCGGCATCCAGGGCGCGGTGCTGAAGGGCGATGTGAAAGACGTGCTGCTGCTCGATGTGACGCCTTTGTCGCTCGGCATCGAAACCCTGGGCGGCGTATTCACCCGGCTGATCGACCGTAACACCACGATCCCGACCAAAAAGAGCCAGACCTTTTCCACGGCGGATGACGGCCAGACCGCGGTGACGATCAAGGTGATGCAAGGTGAGCGCGAAATGGCCGCCGACAACAAGCTGCTCGGCAATTTCGACCTGACCGGCATTCCCTCCGCACCTCGTGGCGTGCCGCAGATCGAGGTGACGTTCGACATCGATGCCAATGGCATCGTCTCGGTCCAGGCCAAGGATAAGGCGACCGGCAAGGAGCAGCAAATCCGCATCCAGGCCTCCGGCGGCCTCTCGGATGCGGATATCGAGCGCATGGTGAAAGAGGCGGAGGAAAACGCGGTGGCCGACAAAGCCAAGCGTGAAGCCGTCGAAGCCCGCAACCAGACCGAGGGGCTGGTCAATCAGGTCGAAAAAACCCTGAAGGAAGCCGGGGACAATGTTTCGGCACAGGATAAGGGCGACGCCGAATCCGCCATCGCCGCGGCCAAGGCAGCGCTTGAAGGCAACGATGCCGAAGCGCTGAAACAGGCCGCCGAGCGGCTCACCCAGGCTTCGATGAAACTCGGCGAAGCGATGTACAAATCACAAGCCGAAGCCGCTGCCCGTGATGGCGCCGATGCGGGGAGCTCGCAAGGCCAGCCGGAAGCCGGGCCGAATGGCGAGAAAATCGTCGATGCCGAGTTTGAAGATGTCGATGACAAGAAAAAATCTGCGTAATTCGTAGATTTCATTATAGAGTACTGACCCGGGATGTGCGCATCCCGGGTTCTCTGTGTGTGAAGGATTGAGACCAGGGTATGGCGAAACAGGATTATTACGCGATTCTGGGCGTACAGCGCGGTGCCAGCGCCGAGGAAATGAAAAAAGCCTATCGCAAGCTGGCGATGCAGTATCACCCGGACCGCAACCCCAATGACGCCAAGGCCGAGCATAATTTCAAGGAGCTGAACGAGGCCTACGACGTTCTGAAGGACGATCAGAAACGCGGCGCCTATGACCGCTTCGGCCACGCTGCTTTCGAAAATGGCGGGGCTGGCGCAGGCGCCGGCGGTTTCGGGTTTGAAGGCGGGCTTGGCGATATTTTCGACCAGATGTTCGGTGGCGGCCGCCGCAGCGGAGCTGCTGAACGCCCGACCGGTGCAGATGTCCGGGCCCAGGTCGAGATCACGCTTGAACAGGCCTTCGCCGGTATCAAGACCACGGTCCGCGTGCCGACGCGCGTCAGCTGCGATGCCTGCAACGGCACCGGCTCGGCCGACAAGGCCGCTAGCGCCGATACCTGCGGCACCTGTGGCGGTGCCGGTCGGGTGCGCGCCCAGCAGGGTTTTTTTCTGGTCGAACGCACCTGCCCGACATGCGGCGGCTCCGGCCGCACCGTGCGCAACCCGTGCCGGGTCTGCGCCGGCGCCGGCACCGTGCCGCGCGACCGCAGTCTTGCAGTGCAAATCCCGGCCGGTGTCGAGGATGGCACCCGCATCCGCCTGTCCGGCGAGGGCGAGGCCGGCAGTCGCGGTGCCGCAGCTGGCGACCTTTATGTCCATGTTGCCATCCGCGCCCACGATATTTTCCAGCGCGATGGCGCCAATATTTTCTGCCGCGTGCCGCTGCGCATGACCCAGGCCGCGATGGGCGGCGAGGTCGAGGTTCCGGCCATTGATGGCTCCGCCGCCAAGGTAAAAATCCCCGCCGGCACGCAGACCGGCGATCAATTCCGCCTGCGTAACAAGGGTTTTTCCGTGCTGCGCAGTGCCCAGCGCGGTGATATGTATATCCAGGTCGCGGTGGAAACCCCGCAGAACCTGACACGGCGCCAGCGCGAATTGCTCGAGGAATTTGAAACCGAAGGTCGATCCCACGCTACCGGCAGTCCGGAGCATGAGGGGTTTTTCGCCAGGGTGAAGGAGTTTTTCGAAGGCCGCAGTTGAGCCATGTTTCGGCCGTAAATGGCACCATGTTGTGACGAATTGTTAAGGCCGGTTGATTTCGGCGTGAATTCAGGAAAATTACGCGGTACAATAATAAACCTGGTGCAGGAGCACAGATATGCCACGGACCACAAAATTCATCGCCATCGGTTTGCTGCCCTTGCTGGCGCTCGGCGCCTGCACGCCGGCCACCCCGACCGGACCGACCATCATGGCCCTGCCCGGCCAGGGTAAAAGCTTTCAGCAGTTCCAGTATGACGATCAAAACTGCCGCAACTATGCGCAATCGCGGTCCAATGCCGCTCAGGTCGCCGGCAACACCCAGAACAGCACCGCCGGCACCGCTGTTATCGGCACGCTCATCGGTGCTGCGGCCGGTGCCGCCCTTGGTTCGCTCAGTGGCAATGTCGGTGCCGGGGCCGGCATCGGCGCCGGTGCCGGGTTGCTGGGCGGTGGCGCTGTGGCTGGCGGACAGGCGCAGGATGCCTCCAACTCGTTGCAAGGCCGCTACGACATGGCCTATGCGCAATGCATGGTCGGTAATGGCGAAAGCATCCAGACCGCGCCGCAGCCGATGTATTACACCCCCTCTCCCGGCTATTAGAGCGCGATATGTTGAGGTTGACACAGGCGCGCCAACCTCAACGCGCTCCCGCTTTACAAGAGAGGCTGATTCACGCTCTCGGTTGCCGCGTTGACACGCGTCAACCTCAAACGATCAGGCTCTAATCTGATCCGCTGGGCTGCGGCAGACCATTTGCCCGGCGCCAGCTAGGCAGAGTATCCCGGGCTTGATGGAGCGCACTCTTGAGCTGACGGCGGACGCCCGCCTGCCCGCTAACACAGCACCGCGCTGGTGGACGCAGCGCCGCATGACCGCAGCCTGGATCACCGCTTTGCTGTTGCACGCTGTGGTTATTGCGGTGTTCCTTGTCGTCATTAAACGCCAGCCCGCGCCGGATGCGCAAAGCCCGCCGGGCGTATCGGTGGTGTTTCAAAATGGCGGAGCGCCGCAGACCGTCTCGCCGCCCGCGCAACGCCAGGGGCCACCGACAGAGGCCCAGGCGCCGCCACCCGCCGCCCCGCCGCCCCCGGATCAGGCCGATCAGCAGCCGGAGGTCAACCTCAACCTGCCATCCCTGCCGGATGCCGAATTATCGCAGGCCCCTGCCCCGCCCGCGCCACGGCCTGCACATGCACACGCCGCCCCGCATCGCCCGGCGCCGCAGCACTATATCGTCATGAACAACATGTCCTACGGTAATCCGGCGCCGCCCAGCAATTTCAAGAACGGCGTGAACCTGCAGCTCAGCCAGTCCGACCTGAATGGCGCCATCGGCCAGGATATGACCATCCAGGGTGATGTCGGTGCGGATTGGGGGGCGGAGCTGGTAAAATGGGTTAATCAACACGGCTATTACCCGAACGCCGCCGTTGAACAGGGCCAGCAGGGTGATGTCACGGTGCAGTTCACCGTTAACCGCGCCGGCAAGGTCTCCGCTTTGCACATGCTGTCCAGCTCCGGCTCACCCTTCCTGGACCAGGCCTGGCAAGGCATTTTCCAAGGGGCTCAGCTGCCGCCGTTTCCACCCGGCACCAAAGACAAAACCACTGTCGTCACATATCGCGCGCATTTCCAGCTCATCGGTCCGTAAGCAAAAACCAGTGCCTGCCGGCAAATGAAGTCTTTTGCTGCTGGCTTTAAAAACAGCACTTCCTGTCCCTAAACCGCAGCCCGCACCGGCGCGCGCTTCAGGCTTGCGGACGCCTCCTTCATGGCCTCAGTCTTATGGTCGATCACCATATAGCCGCGTCCCCAGTTGGTTTCGATAAAATCATCCACCCCAAGCGACATCAGCTTTTTGCGTATCTTGCAGATGAATACATCGATGATCTTCGGATTAGGCTCATCCAGCCCGCCATATAAATGGTCGAGGATCGCCTCCTTGCTGAGCACCGCACCTTTGCGCAGCGCCAGTATCTCAGCGATCTGGTATTCCTTTTTGGTCAGCGTCACCTGCTGGCCCTTGGCGAAGATTTTCTTGGCGTTCATGTTGATTTCTACGGCGCCGATTTTCAGGGCGTTTTCCTGGAAGCCGCGGCTGCGCCGCACCAGATTCTGTATCTTCATGAATACCTCCTCATGCGACAAGGCATTGACGATGAGGTCGTCCGCGCCGGCTTGCAAAATCCGCAAGCGCGAGGCTTCGCTCATGCTGCGCGCCATTGCCACCAGCGGTGCCCGGACCCGTGCCAGGCGCAGCTTTTTGATGATCTCGATATCGCCCAACCGCTCCTCCGACAGGCGCAGCAGAATAACATCGTATTCGTAGAATTTTACCAAATCCAACGCTTCTTCCGGATCATTGGTTTCATCCACGATGGCCAGACGCGAACGCAGAAACGGCGTTAGTAAGTCAGATTTAGTTGAAAACGTCTCAAAAGATAGGATTTTCATTAGAGCCTCCATTATAATGAGGCATACATGCAACCACAGGAAGTATTTGTCAATCTTTTTATTGAATACACGCCAGAATTGTCTTTAATTTAAGACCTTCTATAGAAACCAGTTGCAATACCGGCGCGAATGCACAAGAACATAGCGTAAACATTTGTAATAACGATGTTTTATTCGACAAATCCAAAGCCTTGGTGTCACACTCGGTGCGGAGGATGCCGTCATGCAACACACCGTTACAGGCACCACGATGCCGGTCCTGCAGATCAAATTGGACCCCGGCGAAAAAATAATCGCCGAGCCGGGCGAGTTTTCCTGGATGAGCGATAATATGCAGCTGCACACAACGACGCAGACCGCCGGCGCCCGTGGCCTGTTCGGCGCCATTGGCCGGGCCTTATCCGGCGGTGGTCTGTTCATGACCGAATATACCCCTGCCGGCCAGCCTGGTCTGATCGCATTTTCTGCCAAAATCCCCGGCTCGATCCAGCAGCTCGATGTATTGCCCGGCCATGGCTACATGATCCACAAACACGGCTTTCTGTGCGCCACGCCCGGCGTCGGTCTCTCCATCGGATTCCAGCGTCGGCTTGGCGCCGGGCTGTTCGGCGGCGATGGCTTCATTATGCAGCGCCTCACCGGCCCCTGCACCGCTTTCGTCGAACTTGGCGGCGAGAGTGTGATGTATGATTTGCGGCCAGGTGAATCCCTGCGCGTCCACCCTGGGCATATCGGCATGTTCCAGGACAGTGTGAATTTTGAAATGACCCTGATGCGCGGCATCCGCAATGCGCTGTTTGGTGCCGACGGTCTGTTCATCGCCCGCCTTACCGGGCCCGGCAAGGTCTGGCTGCAGAGCCTCACCATGCCCAACCTGGCCCATGCCCTCTCACCTTATCTCAGCGGCGAGCAATTCACCTCAACCGCCGGCGGCGTCGGCGCCGGTGCGGTGGCCGGTGGCTTTCTCAACGATATTTTCGGCAATCGTTAGAGCCGGCGATTCAGACAATAAGCAGTTTATACAGCTTCAGCGCAGCTCGAAGCCGAGCGTCTCCAGCACCTGGCGCAATTTGTCGCGCCCGCTCAAGGACTTGCCGTCGCGCACCCGCCTGCTGGCCTGCACTGACCAACCCTGGTCCGGCAATGCCTGTTCCTGCTGGAATGTCTTGAAGCGTTCATCATAGGCGGTAATCGCCGCCCGCTGTGTTTCGCCGAATTCATATTGCTCGCGGAACAGGACCGCCTCCGGCGGCAGCCGCGGCTTGACGTCGACCGGGCTGTCCGGCTCTGGCCATCCGACCGCCAACCCGAATACCGCGACGACATGAGGCGGCAGCCCGAGTTCGGCCGCTACTGCCTCCGGCTGATTGCGCATGGCCCCGATATAGACCGACCCCAGCCCCAGGGATTCCAGTGCCACCACGGCATTCTGCGCGGCCAGTGCTGCATCCACCGCCCCCAGCAAAAAGCTTTCAAGGTAATTCAACCCATCCGCGGCCTCGCCCCGCTGCGATGCCACCTGACGCAGCCGGTGCAGGTCGATCAGCCACACCATGAACAAGGGTGCGGCGGCAATATGCGCCTGATTGCCCGCCAGCACCGCCAGCCGCGCTTTGCGTGCCGCATCCTCTATCGCCACCACGCTCCAGGCCTGCAGATTGGAAGATGACGATGCCGATTGCGCTGCCGCCAGCATCGTCTCGACCGTGCCTGGCGGGATTGGCTTATCCAAATACGACCGCACCGAGCGATGCGACAACAAAACATCCAATGTAGCATTCCATGCCGGCGGCACCGGCCTCGGTTGCCGGTACCGCCGCCACAGCAATTCCTGGATGCGCGACGTCTCGCTCGTCATGAGCAGCAGCCCGCGTGACTAAACCCGGCGCCGTCCCATCAGCGCGTGGTAGATCACCAGAATAACCACCGCACCTACGACCGCGATAAACAGGCTATAAAGATTGAACCCGGTTACCGGCGCTGCACCCAGGGCGGTGAAAATCGAACCACCCACCAACGCACCCACAATGCCGAGCACCATGTCCAGCAGCGGCCCTTTGCCACCGTTATCCACAATATGACTTGCGATATAACCCGCGATGATACCCAGTATGATCCACCCGATAATTGGCATATGACCAGTCCCTTTTTGTTGATGGATAAGAAGTATGGGCGCGGGAATGAGCAATCAAGAGGCAGCCCGCTTCTTCACCCCGAGGTCACAATATCGCGCTACCCTGCTGTCAAACGCCTTGCCTCCACACTTTGCCACGCCAGCAGCACCGGCACCGCGATGACAAAATCCCGAGCCCGCCTGAGCAGTGAGAGCGACAGTGCGATCTCCGGCGGTATCCCGAATATGGTTGCCAGCAAGGCATAGGCTGCTTCCTGAATGCCGACCCGGCCGGGCACAAAAAATGCCAGCGCCATGATCGCATGCAGCATCGCCTCGATGGCGAAGGCGGTGCTGAACGGCACCGGTACGCCCAATGCATGAAAACCGATGTAGGATGCCGTCGCGGTGCCGAACCAGCACAGCAGATGAAAAAACGCCGCCAGTGCCAAGCGGCCGCGTGCCGTATACATTCGATCGAGCGCGGCCTGCAGACGGTCGATCTGCAGGGCCGCCCCTTGCCCCGCCTGCCCGGCAATTTTCAGCACCACTTTACGAAACATTTTGCCGCTGCTGCGCTGCATCAGCACCAGCCCAACCCCCATGCAGATGGCGATGCACAGCCCAATGGCAATCGGCAGCAGCAGCGCGCTGGAGGGTGCCAGATGCGTCAGGATCGCCAGCCCCATGCCGATGAACACCAATTCGGCGAGGAACTCCGTCGTCACGTCGCCAAGCGTTGAAGCCGCGGCATCGGCGGCATCGACACCGCTGAGCGTAATTACCCGCGCCCCCAGCACATAGCCCCCTACCTGGCTGAACGGCAGGAACTCACCCGTGGCATCGCGCACCAGCCGCCCCCACACCAGCAGCAGAAAACTGCCCCGGCTGCGGCTGCGCAGCAGCATCCGCCAGCACAAGGCCAGACCCAGCGTAATCACCAGCTGCGCGGCAATATACAGCGCGAAATTGAGGAACCTGACCGAGACCAGCGCCTTGCCCACCTCGCCGGCGCCGTAATAAATCACCAAAGCGGTCACCACAGCCGCGCCGGCCAGCGCAAAGCCGGCCGGCGCCAGGGGCAGCCGCTTGCTCAAGCGGCTTTTTTAGGTCTGATAAACCGGCGCGCCAGACGCGCCAGTTTAGGCATGGTGGTCGGCCGCAGCAACCGTGCATCGTATCCTGCCATGCGCTTGAGGTCTTCCTCGAGGCAGATATCGATCAGCGTTGCCGGATCCATCTCCGCGGAGAGCGCCTTTGAGCCGTTGACGGTAAAATTCGCATCGTTGGCGTTGCCGTCATCGAGGCCGCGCGCCATGCCGAAGCGCTCCCAGAACAAAAATCCCCACACCGCCGCGGTTTTCAAAGCAAAATAGGGGCGTCGCCACCACGGCATGGTCGCCTTGTGCCAGGCAATCCAGTTGATGAAGAACAGAATATGACGTCCTTCCTCCTGCACCACGGGCTCGAAGGTCTCGACCAGCTCCGGCGGAAAATATCCTGAGCGGCGGGCCATCTCAAACAATCCGTAAGCAAAAAAACTATCCACGCATTCGGAATAGCCGGTCACCATGAAGGCCCATTCCGCATCGCGCGGCAAGGCATAGACCGGCTCCGGCTGCATCGGTATCGCATAAGCCGCAATGAGCCGGGACAATACATCCCGATGCCGCGACTCTTCGGCGGCCATATGCAGCAAAGCCGCCTTGAGTGCCGGATGCTTGACGGTCTCCGCAAAGTTCGCAATCCGCATGCTGGCCTTGATCTCGGTCTGCACCGCAATGTCCCAGATCGGCAGCGAGGTGATTCGCGCCAGCGTCTCCGGTGCCAGCAACGGCCAATCCAGCACCGCCGGCTTATAAGGATTATAGGTCTCGGCCAACAGCCTGGTCAGCATGGCGAAATGCGTGGGACCACCGATTTTAATCGGCCCCGGGGCCGGGTAATCCCAGTGCCGCGCGTTGAAGTCGGCAGTGGCGATCGCAGCGTCTTCCATAGTCCCCTTAAAACCCCTGTAGTTGCGCGGCGGCTGGCAATAGGTTTTACACAGCCCGGCACGCGCAATATCTACGCACGATCGACAAGCGCAACCTTTATATGGGCAGGATACATGGCTGTGAACACCGGAGCGGTATTTGGCGTCTGACACGGTGCTCATCACCGGCGCCACCGGTTTCATCGGCGCCGCGGTGGCGCGGGCGCTGGCCCGCCGCGGCCACCGGCTGCGCCTGATGCACCGCCGCGGCAGTGACATTTCCGGCGTTGCCGGCTTCGGCGCCGAGCTGGTGGTGGCTGACCTCGCCGACCCGCCAAGCCTGCCTTCTGCCGTCGCCGGCTGCCGTTACCTCATCCATGTCGCTGCCGACTACCGGCTCTGGGTGCCCGATGTTGCCGCCATGCGCCGGGTCAATATCGACGGCACGGTGGCGCTGCTGAAAGCAGCCAGGCAAGCCGGCGTCGATCGCGTAGTGTATACCAGCAGCGTTGCCGCCCTCGGACTCACCACCGATGGCAGCCCGGCCGATGAAACCACCAAAGTCGATGCCACGCATATACCGGGTGCCTATAAACGCTCTAAATATGAGGCCGAGCAGGCAGTCCGCGGGCTGGCTGCCGAGGGCCTCGATGTGGTGATCGTCAACCCCGCCGCCCCGGTCGGGCCCGGCGATGTCAAGCCGACCCCGACCGGCCAGATGGTGCTGGACGCCGCCAACGGCAAGCTGCCGGCCTATGTCGATACCGGCCTTAATGTCGTGCATGTGGACGACGTTGCCGAAGGCCATGCTTTGGCGCTCGAGCATGGCCGTGGCGGCGAGGCCTATATACTGGGCTCGGAGAACCTGATGCTCGGCGCGTTTTTCGCCATGATCGCCAGCCAGAGCCATCGTAAACCACCTCGCCTGCGTCTGCCCATCGCGCCTTTGATGCCGGTCGCCGCCGTTATGGAAGCCGCCGCCCGTTTCACCGGCAAGCCCCCGCTGATGACCCCGGATATGCTGCGCATGGCGCGCCACAGGATGTTCTTCTCCTCGGCCAAGGCGATGCGCGAACTCGGCTACGCCCCGCGACCGGCTGGCGCCGCCGTGGCCGATGCCCTCGCCTGGTTCCGCGCCCACGGCCAGCTCCTATGATGGCGCTGCTGGCCCTGCTGATCTGGCTATATTTGGTGTTCGCGCACGGCCGCTTCTGGCAGTCCGCCCCGGAACTGCCGCCCAGCCTGCCGTCCTTGCTGCCGGATGTCGACATGATCATACCGGCGCGCGACGAGGCGGCGACCATCGCCCCTGTCATCGCCTCATTGCTGGCGCAGGATTACGCCGGCCGCTTCCACATCTTCCTGGTCGACGATAATTCGACCGATGGCACGGCTGACAAGGCCGGCAGCCACGATAAGCTCACCATCATCACGGGTGCGGAAAAACCTCCTGACTGGTCCGGCAAATTATGGGCGGTCGCGCAGGGCGTCGCACGCAGCACCGCACCGGTGTTGCTGCTGGCGGACGCCGATATCGTCCATGATCCGCGTCATCTTGCCACTTTGGTGACCAGGCTGAACACGCCGCGCGTCGACATGGTGAGCGAAATGGTGCGGCTGAACTGCACGAGCCTGGCCGAGCGCGCGCTGATCCCGGCCTTCGTGTATTTCTTTCAGATGCTCTACCCTTTTGCCCGCGTGAACGACCCGAGCCATCGGTTGGCCGCTGCCGCCGGCGGCACCGTGCTGATCCGCCGCGAAGCACTGGAGCGGATCGGCGGCATCGCCAGCATCAAATCCGCCCTTATCGACGATGTTGCGCTGGCACAAGCGGTCAAACGCAAAGGCCCCATCTATCTCGGCCATTCCGGCCTCGCCACTTCGATCCGCCCGTACCCGCACGGGCGCGACATCTGGGACATGGTGGCCCGCACCGCCTACACGCAGTTGCGCTACTCTCCCTACATGCTGGCAGCCACCTTGCTCGGCCTCACGCTCGTCTGGCTGGTGCCGCCTTATGAGATCATCTTCGGTCATGGCTGGCATTTCATCTGCGGCCTGGCGGCTTATGCCCTTGCCGCCGCCAGCTATATGCCGAGTTTACGCCGCTATGCCCGCAGCCGCCTATGGGCCTTGGCACTCCCGCTGATTGCCCTGTTCTACATGGCCGCGACTCTTGGCTCGGCCTGGAACCATTGGCGCGGCAAAGGGGTGGGGTGGAAAAACCGTGCCTATGCGGAGCTTGGCTCATGAGCGGCACCGCCGAGGCCTGGTCCGGCAAGGATCGCGGCGATGAGAATTTTCCCGTCGGCTCCTGGCTGATCCGCAAGGATTTACGCCGGCATATCCACGCTTATTACAATTTCGCCCGCAATGCCGATGATATCGCCGACCATGAAACCTTAAGCCCCGATGAGAAGATCGCGCGGCTCGACGTGATGGAAGCGGTGCTGACCGGCAAGCGCGACGATGGCGCTGCGAGCGCGCTGGCGTTGCGAAACGCCTTGGCAGAAAGCCGCGTCTCGGCCATCCATGCCCGCGAATTGCTGGTCGCCTTCCGTCAGGACGCCACCGTGACACGTTATGAGAACTGGGCCGCGCTGATGGATTACTGCCGTTATTCCGCCGCCCCGGTCGGCCGCTATGTGCTGGAACTGCACGGCGAGAGCCGGGGTACCTGGCCCGCTTCGGACGCGCTGTGCACCGCCTTGCAGGTTCTCAACCATATGCAGGATTGCGCCGGCGACCTGCGCAGCCTGGACCGTTGCTATATTCCGCAAGACTGGCTCGCCGCGCGCGGTCTTGCCACCGACGATCTGGCCCGCCCGCAATCCTCCTCCGGCCTGCGCCAGGTGTTCGACCGCATGCTGGCCGAAACCGCTGACCTGAACACCGCCGCTGCTGCCTTGCCGGGCCTGGTACAGGCGCGCCGCCTGCGCGTCGAAACCGCGCTCATAGCCGGTTTGGCGCGCCGCCTGACCCGCCGTTTGCAGCATCAGGACCCGTTGGCAATGCGCGTCAAACTGCGCGCCCCTGATCTGCTGGCCGCCGTACTCACCGCCCTGCCCCGCTTCGCATGATCGCGACCGCCGATATCGCCGCCGTTACAGCGCTGGTGCGCCAATCCGGCACCTCCTTCTACCGCGGCATGAAAATTCTGGAACCGCAGCGCCGCGACGCCATGTATGGCATCTACGCCTTCTGCCGCGTGGTCGATGACATTGCCGATGATGACATTGTGCCCTACGCGGAAAAAATGATCGCCCTTGAAACCTGGCGGCAACGCATCGCCGGCCTGTATGCCGGCATTGCCGATGACGCCATTACCCGTGTCCTTAAAGACGCTGTCATAACTTATGGACTTACGCAGACCGATTTCATCGCCATCATCGACGGCATGGCGATGGATGCCGGCGACCCGATTGTCGCCCCCAGCCTCGCAGCGCTTGATTTGTACTGCGACCGCGTTGCCGCCGCCGTCGGCCGCCTTTCGGTCCGCGTCTTCGGCGATGCCTCCGCCCCGGCCCAGCAAGTCGCCTATGCTCTCGGGCGCGCGCTGCAGCTCACCAATATCCTGCGCGACCTCGGTGAGGATGCGGCGCGCGGCCGGCTGTATCTGCCGCGCGAGTTTCTGGATGAGGCAGGCATCCCACCGGACCCGCAGGCCGCCCTGCACGCCGCTGCCCTACCGCAGCTATGCGCCCGCCTCGCCGCCCGCGCTGAGAATTATTTCGACCAGGCCAGCCGCGCCATGCAGGACTGCAACGCCCGGGCGATGCGCCCGGCCCGGCTGATGGCCGCCAGCTACCGGCCGTTGCTGAAACAAATGCGCGCCGTGAACTTCGCCCATCCCGAGCGCCGCCCCAGCCTGCCGAAATGGCGCAAATTGCTGTTAGCGGCGCAAATGTTACTACCTTGACCATCCAGTGACCACCCACATCATCGGCGGCGGCATCGCCGGTCTTGCCGCCGCCTGCACTCTCACGGAAGCCGGCGAGCCGGTGATCCTGCACGAAGCCGCCAAAGCCGCCGGCGGCCGCTGCCGCTCCTATTACGACCCCCAGCTCGATGCCCGCATCGACAACGGCAATCACCTGCTGCTCTCCGGCAATACCGCCACCATGGCCTATCTCGCCCGCATCGGCACCGCGGACAGTCTCACCGGCCCCGCCACCGCGCTGTTTCCGTTTCATGACCTTGCCACCGGCCGGTCCTGGAGCCTGCATCTGAATGCCGGCCGCCTGCCCTGGTGGATATTTTCGACCACCCGCCGCGCGCCCGGCACCGGTGCCGCCGACTACCTCGCCCTTTTGAAACTCCGCCGTGCCGCGCCGGATGATTTGCTTGCCCCCTTGATCGGCAGCGGCGATCTGGCCCGCAACCTGCTCGAACCCTTCGCCATCGCCGCTCTCAACACCATGCCTGGGATCGCCGCCGCCGGCCCGTTTCAAGCCGTCATCGCAGAGACCATTGAGCGCGGCGGCAGTGCCAGCATGCCTCGCTTTCCCCGCCTCGGCCTTTCCGAAAGCTTCATCGACCCCGCCATCACCTGGCTGGCTGCCCATGGCGCGGAACTCCGCCTTAACGACCGCGTCACCGCGCTTGATGTCACGCAAAAAACCATCCTCGCGGTGCCACCCTGGATCGCCTTGGACCTGTTGCCTGAGCTGATCGCCCCGCGCGAATTCGAGGCCATTTACAATCTGCATTTCAAATGCCGCGTGCCGCCCGGCCCTGCCGGTTTCTGGGGTTTCACCGGCGGCCTTACCGAATGGGCCTTCGCCAAAGGCGAGATCCTCTCCGTCACGATATCCGCCGCCAACCGCTACGCCGAAATACCGACCGAGACCCTGACAAGACGCGTCTGGTCCGAGCTGGCAGCTGCCTTCGACCTGCCGCCAGAAATCCCGCCGCACCGTGTGGTGCGCGAAAAGCGCGCGACCTTCGTGGCGACGCCGGCACAGCTTGGCCGCCGCCCCGCCACCCGCACCGCCCAGCCAAACCTTATGCTGGCCGGCGACTGGACCGCAACCGGCCTGCCCGCCACCATCGAAGGGGCGATCCGGTCGGGCAATGCCGCCGCCCTGGCCTTGCTCGGCCGGAATTGAGTATAGCGTCCTGATGAACGCGTTTCTCACAGACAGCATCGCTGCCGCCCGCGCCAGCCTCGCCGCCGAACAGCAGCCGGACGGTCATTTCGTCTATGAATTGGAAGCCGACGCCACCATTCCCGCCGAATACGTCCTGCTGGAGCATTATCTCGACCGCATCGACCCCGGATTGGAAGCCAAAATTGGCGTCTATCTGCGCGCCATCCAGGGCGACCACGCCACCAATCCGGGTGGCTGGCCGTTGTTCCACGGCGGCAAGCTCGACCTTTCGGCCAGTGTCAAAGCCTATTTCGCCTTGCGTGCCATCGGCGATGCCGCAGAGGCTCCGCATATGGTCCGCGCCCGTAACGCCATACTGGCGGCCGGCGGTGCGGAGCGCAGCAATGTTTTTACCCGCATCCAGCTGGCCTTGTTCGGCGCTATCCCCTGGCGTGCCTGCCCGGTGGTTCCCGTCGAGCTTATGCTGGTACCGAAATGGTTTCCCATCACCATGCGCAAGGTGTCCTACTGGTCGCGCACCGTCATGACGCCGCTGATGGTGCTCACGGCCCTGAAACCTCTGGCGCGCAACCCAAGCGACATACGCATCGACGAATTATTCCGCACGCCGCCGGCGCAGATTGCCGATTGGAATCGCGGCCCTTTCAAATCCCCCTGGGGTGTCATCTTCAAACATCTGGATACCCTGCTGCGCCACGCCGAACCCTATTTCCCGAAATCGGCCCGCACCCGTGCCATCGCCAAAGCTGTTGCCTTCATTACCGAACGGCTGAACGGCGAGGACGGTCTTGGCGCCATCTACCCCGCCATGGCCAATACCGTGATGATGTATGATGCTCTTGGCCATGCCCCGGAACACCCGCACGCCGCCACCGCCTGGCAGGCCGTCCGCAACCTGCTGGTGATCCAGGAAGACCGCGCCTATTGCCAACCCTGCCTGTCGCCGATCTGGGATACGGCCCTTGCCGGCCACGCCCTGGCTGAAAGTGCCGAGGCTCAGGGTGAGGCTCATAACGCGGCCGAGGACCCGCTCACCGCCAATGCCTGCGCCTGGCTGAAGCCGAAACAAATTCTGGAGGTCGCCGGCGACTGGGCGGACAACACCCCAGGCACCGCCCCCGGCGGCTGGGCCTTCCAGTACAACAACCCGCATTACCCGGATGTCGACGATACCGCCGTTGTCGCCATGCTGTTGCACCGGACCCAGGACCCCAGCCACCACCACGCCATCGAACGCGCCCGTGTCTGGATACTCGGCATGCAGTCCTCGAACGGCGGCTGGGGCGCCTTCGACATCAACAACAATAACGAATATCTCAACCATATCCCTTTCGCCGATCATGGCGCCTTGCTCGACCCGCCGACCGAAGACGTCACCGCGCGTTGCATCAGCTTCCTGGCGCAACGCGGCCACGCCGCCGACCGCCCCGCCATCAATCGCGGTCTCTCCTACCTGCGCGCTACCCAGCAGCCGGACGGCTCATGGTTCGGCCGCTGGGGCACCAATTATATCTATGGCACCTGGTCGGTCCTGTGCGCCCTCAACGCCGCCGACATTCCACCCGCCGACATCATGGTCCGGCGCGCCACCAACTGGCTGATCAATAAACAGCGCGAAGATGGCGGCTGGGGCGAGGATTGCGAAACCTATGGCGATGCCACCGCCGGCGAATTCCACGGCCAGGCCGCGCAAAGCCTGCCCAGCCAAACCGCCTGGGCCCTGCTTGGTCTGATGGCCGCCGGCCTTGCCAACCACCAGGCCGTGCGCCGCGGCATCGCCCATCTGCAAACCACACAAGGCCCGGACGGCAGCTGGACCGAAGCCCCATACAACGCCGTCGGCTTCCCCCGCGTCTTCTACCTGAAATACCACGGCTATCCGAGATTTTTTCCATTGCTGGCTTTAAGCCGGTACAGAAATCTGCTGGCTAGTAATGATAAAAATGTGAGGTATGGATTTTAAGCACTTCTTTTTGTGAACAAAAAGAAGCAATAAAACTTTATGAGTCTGGGCCATGGGCGTGGTCCGCTAAACGCCCCAGACCCGGCATAAAATTTATGCTGGTTCATGGGCGGAGCGGCCAAGGTTTCGTGCGCAAAGCGCATGGAATGCCGCGGAGGGGTTGTCGGCTTCCCCACCCATGCCCAGCAGGGCAAAAGTTTTTTGGTGCTTTTTTTCAAAAAAGCACTGCTTCCTTATTTCAACTTTTCACATCCGCTTTAAACGCACCGCGCTGGCCGATCGGCTTATCAGGGCCGATTGTCGAGTCTTTATCGGTTTGTTGTTCGAGCTCGGCGTTCAGTTCAGCGCCCATCAGCACCACCATGCTGGAGATCCAGATCCAGGTCATGAAGCCGACCACGGCGCCGAGCGAGCCGTAGGTTTTGTTGTAGTTGCTGAAGTTGGAGACGTAGAAGGAGAAGCCGATCGAGGCGAGTATCCAACCGATGGTGGCTGCGGCACTACCCCAGCTTACCCATTGCCAGCGCGCCTTGTTGCGGCTGGGTCCATAGCGGTAGATTAATGCCAGCGCGAAGAGCACCACAACCAGCAGGAACGGCCAGCGCAGCAGGCTGAGCAGGACCGCGGAGAAGCTGCCGAAGCCGGCGAAGTTGAGGATGATCGGCACCGCCACCACGGCCGAGAGGGCGACGATCATGAACCCTATGGTGCCGAGCGTGAATGCGAAGGAAATCAAAGTCCGGCGGAAATAGCTGCGTTTTTCATGTTCGTGATACACCACGTTGAGGGCGTCGAACAATGATTTGATGCCGGAATTTGCACTCCAGAGCGAAATCAGCAGGCCGGTGATGGCGGCAAAACCCAGGGCCTGATGGCCGTTGGAGGTGAGCGCCGTGATCTGGTCGCTGACGATGCTCAGACCGCCGGCGGGCACGATGCCGCGAAAACTATTCAGCTCGTTGCCGAGACTATCTGTATTGGTGAACAATCCATAGATCGAAATGAAGGCGGCAATGGCGGGGAACAGCGCCAGCAGCGCGTAGAAGGTCACGCCGGCGGCCTCCGTCATCACGCGGTCTTCCATAAACCCAGTACCGGCGCGTTTCAGAACGTACCACCAGCCTTGGGCCGGTATTTGCGCTGGCGTTTCGGCCTTAGAGCCAGCGTCCTTTTCTTCCTGGGTGGCGTCGACATTATCCTTCATCCCCGCATGGGGCGAGCGTTTCAACGGCTTTTGCACGGCCCCCGCAGATTGTTCAACCATGGTTTTGCCTCTTCAGCCGTTACAAATCTTTGCAAGGACATAGGGGCTAACTGGTGCGGCGCAGCGCTTTATTTCCCAAATTTAAGTCGCCCGCTAGGTCTTTCTGACGCCAGCGCCGCACGCCCTGTAGCCGCAAGGCCAGGCGAGCCGCCCCTTGTGGCAGGATCACCGCATGACCGTCGGTCCAACGCCATGCCGCATCGCCCTCGGCTGGGTAAAACCCGCCGGCGAGGCGTGGATCATCGAGGCGCAGCATCACCCCGTCCAGCCGCACCTCCTGCACCGCCAGGCCAAGGCAACGCCGGTCCTCACTTTCCGGATCGGCTTCGGCGGGGGCCGCGGCAGGGGAAATCAAATGCAGCGCCCTTATGCCCGGCGGCAAAGCAATCTCATCCGCGTACGGCAGCGGCGCCAGATCGGCGAACAGCTGACAGGGCGCAGCCGTTTCGATTGCATAGCCGTGACGCAAGAGATTTTCATGGATCACCCGGCGGCGCGCCGCCAGCGCTGCGCCGCCGGTGATCAATGGCGCGCAGGCGCGGGCCGCATCCCAGACCGGTGCGGTAAAATCCGCGTGCAATGCCGTTATCCCGCCACCGGCAAACTGCCACCGGTTGCCGCAATCAAGGTAGCTTTCGCAAGCTGCCGCGTTGGCGAAAATCATATCATGCGCCGCCAGCTCGATGTGATGATAGGTGACGGTGGCCACCGCGACCTGCCGGATCGACACCCCGTTCACCAGCAGCCGTACCGGCACCAGCGCGCCGGCCAGCAGCACCGCATGATCCATCGACAGCCGCAGCGCCCGCTCCGGCAGGCCTGGGCCGAGCGCCCCGGCAGCGATTTCCACCGGCCATACCGCGGCAGGGTTCGGATGCCGCCGGCAATCGATGCTGCGCCGGCCGCGCCAGATAATCGGCCGCAGCACGCCCGACGAGGTCACCAGTAAATCCCCTACCGTGAGCGCCTGGACCGGCGCCGGGCCATCCGCGCTCAAAATCATCGTGTCGTCGGCAAAGCAGGCAATATCCATGGCCGCCTCGCGGCGATCGGCGAACTGCAAGGTGGTGACGCCATCCAGCACATCGGTCACACCAAGCCCGGTCACGTCCACCACATCGCTTTGCCGCGTCAAATTGTACATGGCGGCGGCATCGGCAAACACCACGGTATCATGTCCGGCCCCGCCGATGATGTCGTCGGCCTGGGAATTTACCGTAATGACGTCATTGCCGGACCCCGCCACCAGCGTATCGATGGCGGTGCCGTATTCGATGAAAATATTATCGGTATAGCCGCCGGCACTGCTGAACGAGCCGGGGTTGAGATTGATCGTATCGTTGCTGGTGAACCCTGCGAGGTCGAGCGTGTTGCCGGCACCGTAATCATACAGTGTCACGACCGGCTTGGTGTTCACCGCAAAGTCGAACATCGCCACCGGTGCTGCCGCACCGCCCGGCGTGGTATAGGTGATATTGCTGCCAAAGCCGAAAATCTGGCCACCGCCGAACATCGCACTCACCGGTGCGCCATACAGGCGCTGCACCGCATAGATATCGAGGCCCATGGGCACCGTGCCCGGGTAGCCGGCATAATTCGCCGTTGGTACCGGCGAGCCGGCATAATAAGCGGCTTTTGTATCGTCTGGATTGATATAGGACATCACCGACCAGGCCCGGTTATCGTAAGCGTTCAGCTGTGCGGCATCCACACTGGCTGTACTGCCGCCATTATAAGGCCCGGTATGGCCAAGCCCGAGCGCATGCCCGATTTCATGCAGCACCGAGGATTGGCCATAGCCGCCGGTGGCATAATCCCCCAATGTTCCGTAATTGCCGCCTTCATCGAGATACACCCCCTCCCGGTCTGAACGGTACACACCGGCCTGCCCGGTCGCTGCAAATCCATCGGATTGTTCGTATTCACCGCTGCCGTCATTGCCGATGAAGGTCAGCGAGGCGGTGGTCGAGGTGCCATCCTCCGTCGCGTTATAGGCGGCGACATAGCGGAAGCTGACGTTGCAAACGCCCGACCACACCGCCATTGCCTGTTCGATATCCGCCTGCTGGCTGCTGGTGAAACTGTCCGGCTCAAACGTATAGGTAACCACCGCCCCGGTTTGCAACTGGCTTTGCGTGGTCACGATGCCCGGCATGCCGATATAGGTATCGAAGGACGGCTCAGACGCCGTCAAATCCGGATTGGCACCGGATTCAAAGCTGATCACCGCCTGTTGGGCGGCTGTAAGCACCGCGAGATCGTCGTTTAAATTACCTGCTATGCCGATCTCCTGACTCTCCGCAACCCAACGTTACCGGGCCGTCCTGCCAAACACAATGTGAACCAGCGGGTACACCCAGCCAAATGCCTTGATCGCCGGCTTCGCATGGCTTGATCTTAATGGCCTGCGCTTATATCAGTCTGGCAGGACCAAAACGACGGTGGTTGGGTCCTGACAGCAGCGGGAATGACTGTATGAAGCGGGTTTTGAGTTGGGGTATTGGCGCGATCATTGTTGGCGCTGCCGTGAGCCACGCAGCATTCGCGCAGACACCTGACCCGACAGCGGCTGCCAACGCCTATATCAACGCTCCGCATAACTGGCAGATGTGGTTCCCGGTGGCCGGCAGCCCGATGCAGCAGCGCGTCGACTGGCTGATGAAATTCGTATTGTGGATCATGGCCGCGGTAGTCGGTTTTGTCGGCCTGCTGATGGCCTATGTCATCGTCAAATTCAACCATAAAGCCAATAAAACCCCGAATTATGTGACCCATAACACGCTGATCGAGGTGATCTGGATCGTCATTCCTATCATTATCCTCGCCATCATCATCTTCCCTTCGATCAGCCTGATCTATTACGAGGCCGATGACAGCAACCCGTACATGACTGTCACGGTCACCGGCCATCAATGGTATTGGGAATACAGCTACAACAATGTCCAGGGCGGCCTCGACTACACCAGCTACATGATCCCTGATAATCAGTTGCAGCCAGGGCAGATCCGCCGTCTCTCGGTTGACCATCCGCTGGTCATACCCATCGGCGAGAAGATCAAATTCAACATCACCAGCGCCGATGTGCTGCACGGCTTCTACCTGCCCTCGCTCGGCGTGCAGCGCTACGCCATCCCCGGCACCATTGTCACCAGCTGGACCCTGATCCCCCGGGCCGGCACCTATTACGGTGAATGCAACCAGATCTGCGGCATCAATCACGATGCCATGCCGATCGAGATCAAAGCCGTGCCGATGGCCGATTATCTGGCCTGGGTGAAACAGGCGCAGACCAATTACGCGGCCATCTCATCGCCCGCGCCGGTCAACCAATACGCATCCGCCGCGGTCATCAAATGACCTGCCGGCAGAATTGAAGGAGCAGGACGCGATGTCTTCCACCGCCCATGAGTCCCATGATGCGCACGACGCGCATGGCCACGCCCCGCCCGGCTTCTTCCGCCGCTGGATGATGAGCACCAACCACAAGGATATCGGCACGCTCTACATCACCGAGGCGGTGGTGGCGGGCTGCATCGGCGGCCTGCTCTCGATGATCATGCGCCTGCAGCTGATGTATCCGCATAATACCCTTATCACCAACGGCAACGAGTGGAATGCCATCATTACCGCGCACGGCCTGATCATGATCTTCTTCATGGTAATGCCGGCATTGATCGGCGGTTTCGGCAACTGGTTCGTACCGATGATGATCGGCGCGCCGGATATGGCCTTCCCGCGGCTCAACAACATGAGCTTCTGGTTCCTCATCATGGGCCTCATTTTCGTCATGCTCGGGCTTTTGCTCGGCAACGGCGCCGGGGCCGGCTGGACGCTCTACCCGCCGCTCATCAACGCGCAATACTCCCCCGGCATCGCCACCGATTTCTCGCTGTTCTCGCTGCATCTCGCCGGCATCTCCTCGCTGCTCGGCGCCATCAATTTCATCGCCACCATCCTGAATATGCGCGCCCCCGGCATGACCATGCACAAGATGCCGCTGTTCGTCTGGGCGATACTGGTGACCGCCTTCCTGCTGCTGCTCGCCATTCCGGTGCTGGCCGGTGCGGTCACCATGCTGATCATGGACCGCAATTTCGGCACCTCGTTCTTCGAGCCGTCCGGCGGCGGCGACCCGGTGCTGTTCCAGCATCTGTTCTGGTTCTTCGGCCATCCGGAAGTCTACATCATGATCCTGCCGGCCTTCGGCATCGTCAGCCATGTGGTCAGCACCTTTTCCAAAAAGCCCGTGTTCGGCTATCTCGGCATGGCCTATGCCATGGTGGTCATCGGCTTTGTCGGGTTTGTGGTATGGGCGCACCATATGTTCATCTCCGGCATCTCCACCGATAGCCGTATCTATTTCGAGGTCGCGACACTGGTGATTGCCGTGCCCACCGGCATCAAGGTATTCTCCTGGATCGCCACCATGTGGGGTGGGTCCATCGAATTCGCGACGCCGATGCTGTGGGCGGTCGGGTTCATCTTTCTGTTCGTCATCGGCGGCGCCACCGGCATCGTGCTGGCCAATGCCGGCCTGGACCAGGAATTGCACAACGACTACTTCCTGATCGCGCATTTTCACTATGTGCTGTCACTTGGCGCGGTGTTCGGCATTTTCGCCGGATTCTATTACTGGATCGGCAAGATGTCCGGCCATCCGTATCCTGAATTCTGGGGCAAGGTGCATTTCTGGACCACCTTCATCGGCGTCAATCTCACCTTCTTCCCACAACATTTCCTCGGCCTCGCCGGCATGCCGCGCCGCTATCCGGATTACCCTGACGCCTTTGCCGGCTGGAATTTCGTCTCCTCGGTCGGTGCACTGATCTCCGGCGCTTCGACCATGGTGTTCTTCTACGTGCTGTACCGGATCTTCACCTCGAAGGAAAAACTTGCGGATAATTACTGGGGCGAAGGTGCTACCACCCTCGAATGGGCCGTACCGTCCCCGGCGCCGCACCACACGTTTGAGGATGTGCCGGTCATCCGGTAAACCTTATGAGTGAAATATTAACCCTTGAATCCACCCAGCTCGGCGCGACGGCGTCCGACTGGGTGGCGCTGCTGAAACCCCGTGTGATGTCGCTGGTGGTGTTCACCGGTGCGATCGGCCTGATCATCGCGCCGGCCCATCTCAACATCGTCCTCGCCTGCATCGCCGTCCTGTGCATCGCTACCGGTGCCGGGGCCGCCGGCGCCATCAACATGTGGTACGACCGCGATATCGACGCCCTGATGGCGCGCACGGCCAGCCGGCCCATTCCTGCCGGCCGCATCGCGCCGGAATCCGCCCTCGGCTTCGGCATCGTGCTCGCGGTCTTCTCCGTCATGCTGATGGGCATGGCCACCAACCTTGCCGCCGCCGGGCTGCTCGCCCTCTCGATCTGCTTTTACGTTTTCATATACACCATGTGGTTAAAACGCCGGACCCCGCAGAACATTGTCATCGGCGGTGCGGCCGGTGCCTTT
Source organism: Acetobacteraceae bacterium (assembly GCA_965231175.1). GTDB lineage: Bacteria > Pseudomonadota > Alphaproteobacteria > Acetobacterales > Acetobacteraceae > Acidocella. The sequence goes on from CBDDMJ010000004.1 coordinate 446,659, forward strand.
CCGCCCATCATCGGCTGGGCCGCCTCCACCGGCTCCGTCACCCTGCTCCCCATTCTGCTCTTCGGCATCGTGTTCTTCTGGACGCCGCCGCATTTCTGGTCGCTCGCCCTGTACGCCTCGAACGACTACCAGCGCGCCGGTGTCCCCATGCTGCCGGTGGTCCGTGGCCTCCGCCATACCCGCCGCAACATCATGGCTTACACCATTATTTTGGTGCTTTTCACCTTGCTGCCGTATGCGCTTGGCCTGCTCGGCCTGTTCTACGCCATCACCGCCGCCAGCCTCGGTGCTATTTTCCTGTTTCAATCCTGGCGCGTCCTGACCGACCGCCAAACTGCCGCAGGCGCCAGCCTGACCAAAGACGGCGCGGCGCGCACGAACTTTAAATATTCCATCCTCTACCTCTTCCTGCTGTTCGCCGCTTGCCCGCTCGACCGGTTGGTGCGGTGATGGCGCGCGACCTCGACCCCATGCCCTTGCCGCCCATCGCGCCCCCGGCCTGGACACCGCAAATGGTCGCCGAATTCCGCCGCCGCCGCCGCAGCCGCAATATAGCTCTGCTGGCCGCCCTCGCCGGATTTTCCGTGATTATCTATGCGATTGTCGTGGTGAAGCTCCACGAATACGGGCAGATGTGGTAAAGCAAGACAGGACTTCTTTTTGTGAACAAAAAGAAGCAAAAAAACTTTTTGAATCTGCACCTGGGGCGCTGTCAGCCAATCGCCCCATGGTCCAGCATAAAATTTTACTCTGGGTCTGGAGGCGTTGTCGGCATCGCGCCCCTGTCCCAAAGGAGCAAAAGTTTTTTGCTGCTTTTTTTCAAAAAAGCAGGGCTTGCTTAACTACCCTTGAGAGGCACACAGCATGAGCGGCACAGTCCATACAGCGACCGACCAGATCAAGACCACGGCGCCGCATCCGTATCATCTGGTGACGCCCAGCATCTGGCCGGTTTGCGGTGCCTTGTCTGCCATGAGCATTGCCGGCGGGATTATTCTGGCGGCGCATTTTCATAATTATATTTTACTCGGCATCGGTCTCTGCGGCACCGCCTTTACGATGTTCGTGTGGTGGCGGGACGTGGTACGGGAGACGCGTGTGCCGGGCCTGCACAAGCTGATCACGCAGATCGGCCTGCGTTACGGGATGGCGCTGTTCATTACCTCGGAGGTGATGTTTTTCGTCTCCTTCTTCTGGAATTATTTCAACTATTTCTTCTTTCCGGATAAAATGGGTACGGCTTTTGCGCCGGTCTGGCCGCCGATGGGCGTCACCACCATCGACCCATTTGCCATCCCGCTATTCAACACCATGGTGCTGCTGCTGTCCGGCACCACCATCACCTGGGCGCATCATTGTTTGATCGAGGGCGACAATAAGGGCACCGTGCGCGGCCTTGCCGTTACCGTGTTCCTCGGCGTGGCGTTTTTATGCGGCCAGGCCTGGGAATACACCCATTCGCCGTTCAATTTTTACCATGGCGGTATTTTCGCCTCGTCGTTTTTCATCGCTACCGGCTTTCACGGGTTTCACGTCATCGTCGGCACGATTTTCCTGACCGTCTGCCTGTTCCGTGCCATGCGCGGCCAGTTCAACCCGCAGCGCCATTTCGGCTTCGAGGCCGCCGCCTGGTACTGGCATTTTGTCGACGTGGTCTGGCTGTTTCTGTTTGTCTGCATCTACTTTTTGGGCCGGTCGGCAATCGTGGCTGGCTGAGTCTATTTGGCTTCCCATTATCGGCGACTGATCGCCCCAGGCATCGCGGCGTTTATCTGCTTCTGGCTCTTGATCGCCCTTGGCATCTGGCAGCTACAGCGTTTGAAATGGAAGGAAGGCATACTTGCAGCCATCCACCACGCCGCTATTTCCCAACCGGTGCCGCTGCCGGCGCACCCCACACCGTTTGAGAAAGTCTACCTGACCGGCAGTTGGCTCGCCGGTAAAGCCGCGCTGTATGGGGATGAGGTCCACGACACACCCAACGGTCCGGTGCAGGGCGGCGAACTGATCATGCCGTTCCGTGAATGGAACGGCACGCTGGTGCTGGTGGATCTCGGCTGGGTGCCGCAAACCGCACCGCACCCGGCCGTGGTCCCCCTCGGACCTGCCCAGGCCGTTGGCTATCTGCACGATCCCATCACCCCCGGCCTGTTCGCCGGTACCGATGACCCCGCCCACGGCATTTATTACACCTTAAACCCGGCACATATCGCAGCCGGCATGGGCCTCGGCCCGGTTGCCCCATTCATCCTCATCGGCATGGGCCCGGCTCCGCCGCCAGGCTCACCCTTGCCGCAACCGGCGCAGGACCTACCACACCCGCCCAACAACCATTACCAATACGCCCTCACCTGGTTCGGCTTCGCCGGCGTCCTGGTGTTTGAATTCTTTTTCTTTGCCCGCAAAAGGCTCCGTGACCCATGATCGCACAAACGACCGCACAAACCGCTTATACCAGCCTGAAATCCCGCTTCGCCCGGATCGCCACCCTGGATGAGGCCGCCGGGCTGCTGTCCTGGGACGCCTCGGCGATGATGCCGCCCGGGGGTGCTGCCGCCCGCGGCGAACAGATGGCGGTGCTCGCCGGCCTGTCCCACGAGCTTCTGACGGCACCCGGCCTCGCCGATGACCTCGCCGCCGCCGAAGCCCCGGACGAGCCTGTTGCTCAAATGAACCTCGCTTTGATGCGCGAGGCCCAGAAACGCGCTTCGGCACTGCCGCGCGACCTCGTGGAAGCTGCCAGTATTGCCAATACTGCTTGCGAAACCATCTGGCGGCAGGCCCGCCCGGCCAGCGATTTTGCCATGGTCGCGCCGGCTTTGACGGAGGTGTTCAACCTCGCCCGCCAATCCGCCGGTATTCTCGGCGAAGCCCTCGGCCTTACCCCTTATGACGCGCTGTTGACGCAATTCCAGCACGGCATCACCGCCGCCGATGTCACGCCCATCTTCGCCCGCTATGAAACCTTTCTCGCCGCCGCTTTACCCGCCGCCGAAGCCCGGCAGGCCGCACCGGAAAGCCTGCCACCCGGCCCTTACCCGGCGGCCTTGCAGGAAGAACTCTGCCACCGCCTCGCCGCCGCCGTGGGGTTGAAGTTTTCCGGCGCCCGGCTGGACCGCTCCGCCCATCCTGCCTGCGGCGGCATTCCCAGCGATATCCGCATCACGTTGCGCTACGATGAGCAGGACTGCACCTCGGCCTTGATGGGCGTGTTGCACGAAAGCGGCCACGGCCTGTACGAGGCTGATCTGCCCAAAGCCCTGGCTCGCCAACCGGCCGGCTTTGCCGCCGGCATGGCCGCGCATGAAAGCCAGTCCCTGATCATCGAAATGCAGGCCGCCCGCTCGGATGCCTACCTCTCTTACCTCGGCTCTCTGCTCACCAAAACCTTCGGCCACACCATCAGCCACGATGCGCTGAAATCCCGCTTGCGCCGGGTCGAGCGTAGCTTCATCCGCGTCGAAGCCGATGAACTCACCTACCCCGCCCATGTCCTGCTGCGTTTCCGCCTGGAGCAAGCTTTGATGTCCGGTGACCTCGCCGTACGCGACCTGCCCGGGGCCTGGAACGACGGGCTGCACGCCCTCCTCGGCATCACCCCGTCCAACGACCGCCATGGCTGCCTGCAAGACATCCATTGGTACGACGGCCTGATCGGCTACTTCCCCAGCTATACGCTCGGCGCCATCGCCGCCGCCCAGCTCATGCAAGCCGCCCGCCTGGCGCTTCCCACCCTGGAGGAGGCCCTGTCGCAAGGCGATTTCACCCCCCTCACCCACTGGCTGCACCACAATGTCCACACCCACGGCGCCACCCTCGGCTTCAACGATTTGCTGCGCACCGCCACCGGCAAACCACTCAGCCTGGACGATTTTGAAGCCCATCTGACAAAGCGTTATTTGAGTTAAGTGAATCTGGGCCTGGGGCTTTTATGGCCGAACGCCAATGGCCCGGCATAATTTTCTGCCAGATTCTGGGCGCTATCCGCATCACGGCCCATGTCCCCCAGGAGCAAAAATTTTTTACTCATCCCCCGTCCCACGCCGCAATTTTTTGGTTACGGCGCGCTGGCTTTTCGTTTCCAGCCGCCTGGTTTTTGAAGCCTTGGTTGGCCGTGTCGGTTTACGAAACATGGGTGCCGTTGCTGCTGCCCGGATCATCTCCTTCAACCGTTCCCGCGCATCTTCCCGGTTACGGCTTTGTGTGCGGTATTGGTTGGCGGTAATGACGATCACGCCGCCGTTGGAGAGCCGGCGTCCGGCGAGGCCTGCCAGACGGGTTTTCACGGCTTCCGGCAAGGTTGCGCAGCCGGTAAGATTGAAACGTAATTGCACTGCGGTTGCAACCTTGTTGACGTTTTGGCCGCCCGGGCCGGAGGCGGTGATGAAGGTCTCGCTTAGATCGTCTTCGGAAATTGCAAGGCGTGGCGTAACCTGGATCAAGCGGCGAAAATCGGGCTGAACCCCATTGCGGTCAATCCGCGCCTGTAGGCAATCGAGCTGCGGTCCGCCGCGATATGTCCTTCAAGCCGTGGGTCGAGCGGCAGGTATTCCGGCTTCTGCGCCTCCACCACGCGCCGGTCCTCCTCGAACACCTGGCGGTTGAAGGCGTGGATATCGGCGACCGGAATATGCAGGTCGAAATTACGCGCGAGCGGCACGAACAGCCGCGTCATACGCGAGGACACGGGCGAGGCCGCATTCATGATCGCGAGGCGGCCGCCGCCCGGAAAATGCACCGTCAGCGTTGCCGTAAACGGCAGATGCACCTCGAAATGCCGCAGCCATACGAAGCCTTCCGGCGTTGTGGTTGAAGCGCCGACCGGGTAGTTCGCCACCGTGCTGCGATAATCCACGGCAAATCCAACTTCGTTTTTCACCGGCACATAGGACGGCACCACCGTATTCATGGAATCGGCAAAGCTCGCGGTATGCACCCAGCCGAAATGCGCAACGTCGAGAAACCCTTCCACCTGCCGGCCGGCGAACCCGGCGATGTCGATGCTGGGGCAATTGATCTGTTGAAACCCGGCATCATTCCAATGCGGCAAAACCGGAATATCCGTCAGCGGCCCCAGCGTTTCGGGCGTCTGCAGCCGGGTCCAGATCAGGCCGTATTTCTGCGCCACCTCATAGGTTTTCAGGTTCAGCCGGTCCGGGATCGCCATCTCCGGATTGGCCGGCACCTCGATGCACCGCCCACCAGCGCCAAAGCGCAGACCGTGATACGTGCAACGGATGGAATTTTCTGCTGGCAATCCCATGCTCAGCGGCACGCCGCGATGCGGGCATAAATCATCCGCCACCACGATTTCACTGCCCGCCCGATACACCACCAAAGGCTGATCCAACAACACCGCCGCCAGCGGCGCATCGGCCAATTCGGCGGCGATGGCCACCGGGAACCAGCTGCGCGATAAAATCTGCCAGTCCGAGGGGTCGAATGTGCAATGGCGCGGTAAGTTCATGTTGCTCCTGCGATCCTTCAAGACGAAACTTACGGCAAGGTAAACATTTTCAGCTTTCGCCGGTAGCTTTTTTGCAGGAGATCAAATTGAGCGAAATCACCACCGTATCGAGCCAGGTCATTTATACCAATCGCTGGATGAAACTGCGCGAAGACGTCATTCGCCTGCCGGACGGCTCGGAGGGTATTTACGGCGTGGTCGAGAAACCGCATTTCGTCGTCATCGTCCCGGTCGAGCTGGATGGTGCGGTGCATCTGGTTGAGCAGTACCGCTACCCCGTGGGCGCGCGTTATTGGGAATTTCCGCAAGGTGCCTGGGAACAAACCCCGGATGCCGACCCGCTGGACGTTGCCCGTGGCGAACTTGCCGAGGAAACCGGGTTGATGGCAGCAAAGATGACCCATGCCGGGCAGCTATTTCAGGGTTACGGGTTTTCGACGCAGCGCTATGAGGTTTATCTCGCGCAGGAGCTGCACCAGGTGGAACGCCTTCTCGACCACGAAGAACAAGGTTTGATCACGTCCAAATTCAGCGCTGCTGAATTTCTGCGCATGATCAGCGACGGCGAGATTAAAGATGGAACTACGGTTGCAACGCTGGGGTTGTTGATGGTGAAGGGGTTGTGGGGAAGGTGAGCCAGAAACCTGGTTCGGCCACGTAACCGATGCAGCTTACGGCTTATGCGGGTGCGGATGGCCGTGATCTACCCAAAATACCGATTCCGGCTTTTCCACCGGGGCAATATCCAGATTAACGACAACCGGCTCCTGATCGCTGCGGACCAGCACGCAATCCAGATCTTCGCCTTCCAGCGCATTGATTTCCTGATGCGGTACGTAAGGCGGCACATAAATGAAATCGCCGGGGCCGGCTTCAGCGGTGTATTCCAACGCCTCGCCCCAACGCATGCGGGCACGGCCTTTGACGACATATATCACGCTTTCCACATGGCCATGATGATGCGCGCCGGTTTTGGCATTCGGGTGGATGGTGACGGTACCAGCCCAGATTTTTTGGGCGCCGACGCGAGCAAAATTAATGGCGGCGGCGCGGCTCATGCCCGGCGTCTGGGCGGTGTTACTGTCCAGCCGATCGGCAGGGATAACGCGCACACCGCCATGTTTCCAATCTTCAGAGGTTTCCGGATTGCTCATAAAATTTATCTTTCATTTTAGCTGTGAGACGGATTGTTGCATTAGATCAGCCAAACGCAAAGCTGCCGGCGAAGGTTGTTCCGCGATGAACAGCGCATAGCCGTGACGCGGCAGCAGCGGCAAGCTGGCCTCCGGCGAAACCGGGATCAGCCCGGATTCAATAAAAAGCTGATTACGGCAGGTGATCGCAAGACCAGCCTGCACTGCTGCACGGACCACCGAGAGACTGGCGGTTTCCACCACCATGCGGAACGGAATATTGGCTTTTTCCAGCTCTGACAATGCGGCGGCACGAAACAGGCAAGGTTCTTCCAGCAACGCCAAAGGCAGAATATCGCGCTTCAGCAGATGGGGCTGGCCGATCCATTGCATCGGCACGATTTTGACGTTTTGCGGCTCCGTTTCCGGGCGCACGCAGCAGACAACGTCGATCTGCCCGATCTTCAGAGCTTCCAGCAAGTCCTGGCTTGCACCAACCCTGGCCTGCAGCTGGATCTGAGGATGCGTGATGACAAAATCGTTGAGCACCCCCGGTAGAAATATCTCGGCAAAATCCTGATTGAAGCCGATGCGAATATGCCCGGACAAAGCCTGTCCTTGCAAAGTGGAAAACACGCGATCGTTCATCTCAAGGATTTGCCGTGCCGTGCTTAAGAGATGCTCGCCCGCCGGGGCCAGGCGCAATTTACGGCCTTGCCGATTGAACAAAGGTTGCCGAACGATCTCCTCCAGCCGGCGCATCTGCAAACTGAGCGCGGATTGCGTAACGAATACCCGCTCCGTTGCCTGGCTCATCGATCCGGTTTCGCTGATGGCCACAAAACTGCGCAGCAATTCCATGGGCAGATTTACCGCCATGTTGGATCAGTCTCGATCATCAAGGTATGAGTGCTACCAATAATACTAATAAGTATAGTGATTTGATAGTTTATATAAATCGTTTTTGCAATGCGCCGGCATTACCACCGCCCTGATCTAGAAACATGTTATGCGTTTGAGGTCCAGTTAAAGTTATCTCCGCTCTTTATTTTCTACTGAATTTGTAGTCTTATACAATTATCATCAATTGTGAGAGCCATCTGTGCCAGTCAGGATCATACCATCAAACTTCCGCATGCCGATCTGGATACAGCGATCCGCAACCACGGTCGCGCTGCTTCTGGCCTGGGAAGCCGCATCTCTCGCCGGGCTGATCCCCCCACGGATACTGGCAGCACCTTCCGCGGTCGCCGGCACGTTTTGGGATCTGCTGGCATCCGGCGAACTTGAATCCAATCTGCTGGTTTCGCTGGGCCGGGTGCTGACCGGGCTGTCCATCTCCATTTTCACCGGCACGAGCCTGGCGCTGATTGCCGGGCTTTCACGGGCGGGCGAAATGGCGGTGGACGCGCCGATGCAAATGCTGCGGACAATGCCGTTTCTCGCCCTGGTCCCGCTGTTCATTTTGTGGTTCGGCATTGGCGAGACACCGAAAATTGCCCTGATCGCGCTGGGCGGAACATTCCCGATCTACCTCAATCTGTTTTCGGGCATCCGGGCGGTGGATAAAAAACTGGTGGAAGCTGGGAACTGCTTCGGTTTGAACCATGCAGCTTTGATAAAACACGTGATTCTACCAGGAGCATTGCCGTCCTTTCTGGTTGGATTGCGATATTCCTTAGGCATTTCCTGGCTTTCCCTGGTAGTGGCGGAGCAGGTGAACGCCAATGCCGGGATTGGCTATCTGATCGATAATGCGCGGGACTATATGCGGACCGATATCATCGTGGTCTGCCTGCTGGTTTATTCCATACTCGGCCTGACCACGGATTTCATCGTCCGCACGCTGGAACGCTACACCCTGGCCTGGCGGCCTTCCTTTATCAATTAAGGCTTGAAATCAGGCCCAAAGGCTGAAAGTAAGCACTGCTTTTTGTGAACAAAAAGCAGCAAAAAAAACTTTTTGAATCTGGGCCTGGGGCGTTGGCGTCTCACAGTCCATGGCCCAGAGTTCCAAAAGTTTTTTGCTGCTTTTTTTCAAAAAAGCAGTGCTTCGCTTTCTTCAATTATTCAGCTGCCAGATTTGCCTGCGCTTCCCGGCGGCCGATTTCCTGGCGTACAAGCGGGATAAGCTCACGGCCATAATCTGTGGCATCTTCCAGCGGATCGAAGCCGCGGATCAGGAACGTGGTGATGCCGATATTGTAGTATTCGAGGAGCGCCTCCGCCACCTGTTCAGGTGTGCCGACCAGTCCGGTGGAATTGCCTTGCGCGCCGGTGACGCCGGCGATTTCCGTCCATAAGCGTTTGTCCAACACGCGGCCATTTGCGGCGGCCTCGAGCAGGCGTTTAGAGCCGATATTTTCCGGGGCGTTATTGCTGAAGCGGAAAAGTTTCGCATGGTTGGCTTTTGCGCGCTGGAGGATGGTATCCGCACGCGCCCAGGCCTGCGCCTCGGTTGCCGCCAGAACCGGGCGGAGCGAGAGGCTGAAGCGGATTTTATCGGCCCTGCCGTGCCGGGCGGCGGCGGCCCGTACCTTGTTTAAGGTTTCCTGTACCTGGGCAAGGGATTCACCCCATAATGCGTAAACATCCGCATGTTTGCCGGCAACTTCGATGGCGGCATCCGAGGAGCCACCGAAATAGATTGGGATTTGCGGGGTATGCAGCGGTTTGACGACGGAGATAAGTCCCTGGAATTTATAATACGGGCCTTCGTGGTCGACAGGTGCTGTGGCATTCCAAACTTTTTTGACGACATCCAGATATTCATCGGAGCGCGCATAGCGTTCATCATGATGGAGATAATCGCCATCGCGCTGCTGTTCGGCGTTACTGCCGCCGGTGATGATATGCACGGCGGCGCGGCCATCGCTGAAATGATCCAACGTAGCGAGTTTGCGCGCCGCCAATGTGGGCGCGATGAAACCGGGTCGATGGGCGAGCAGAAGCTTCAGCTGCTCCGTGACCCCTGCGACGTAGGAGGCGAGTAAAAATCCGTCCGGGGCGATGCTGCCATAGCCGATCAGCACACGGTCGAAGCCGGATTTTTCATGCGTCTGCGCCATCGCGCGGATATAGGTCTTGTCGACCAGCGGGCCGGAAGGCGGGTGGATTTCCGAGCCGCTCTGTGTGCCGAGCATTCCGATGAATTCAACTGACATGATAAACTCCCTTGGTTCCTACTCGAATTTTGCGCGCAGCGTAACGCCGAAGGTCAGCGGATCACCGACTTCGCCAACAACAAGGTTATAGGTCGGGAAAGTGCCCGTAACCTGGCGGAAGAGGTAATAATGTTCGTTCGTTACGTTATGTATCCATCCTGAAAGGTCCCAAACACCATTGGCCTGACGTATGCCGAAGCTGATGTTGCCGATGCCGTAGCTGGGCACGTACGAATACTGCGAGTCATCGCCGGTAGAGTAGAAGCCTGTCCGCAGCAAAACGTTGCCGCCTAAATAAGCCACCGTGTCATGGCCGTGTATCGGGGCCAGCGGATGGTCGTATTCGCCACCAAAGGAAAGCGTCCATTTGGAAGCGCCTGCAAGCGGCCGTCCGGAAAGATTGCAAGTTTTACTGTGGCCTGCATAGGTTTGCTCAAACGGGCAAGTACCAGTGGGGTCGGACACGTAATAGGCTTCATTGAACACACCGGAGGTGAAAACGGACAGTCCAGACGTGACCTGTGCCCGCGCGTCCAACTCCATGCCGCGGGAGCGGACTTTGGGAACATTGGCGAGATATATTGTAAAAGTTTGACCGAGTTGGCCTGTGACCGTGCTCTGGTAATTGGTATCTTCATCCCAGAATGCATCGCCGTTCAGCAACAAACGGCTGTCCAACAAAGTGGTTTTGGCGCCGATCTCGTAATTGTCCACTTTTTCCGGAGCCACGATTTTAGGTACTAGTGGTGAAGCGATCAGATTCAGGCCAGCGGATTTTTCACCATGCGAATAGGTGGCATAGGTGAGAATTTGCGTCTGTGGTTTATATGACAGGGTCACGATACCGCCAGGCAGGATGTCCGAATGCTGAAGCTGGTAGGAGGTGATCGGCGCATAGCCATTGCGCAAAGAACGTTCAACCGACGTTAAAGACGCATACGGCACGCCACCTTCCTGTACCGAATAGAAATCGCCCGTTTTGTCTTCATATGTCAGGCGGGCGCCGCCGGTGAGATCGAGCTTGGGTGTAATATGCCAGGTTGCCTGGCCGTAAGCAGCAGTACTATAGGTTTCGGGGATATCGGTCTGCGCCGAGGCCACGCCGCTAATCGCTGCCTGTGTCGCTTTGTAGATGAAGCCGGTATTTGTGCCGTTAAGCACTGCTGAGGCGTCCGAGCCGAAAGTCTGCAGGCCGCCGTCGTTCAACTGCTGATAGAAGAAAAACAGGCCACCCGTATAATCGACCTTGCCGCCAAGCGGCGAGGCGACGCGCAGTTCCTGGCTGAACTGGCGTTGATGTGTCGGGTTGTTTGCTGTGGTAAAGATGGGAATACCGACATCATCGAGATCCAAATGCGGATACCAATTATAGTAGCTGCCGGCAGTGATCGATGTGAGTGTGTAGCCGGAAAGATCATAATCCGCCTGCAATGAAAGTCCAGCTGTCTCCATGGCGTAATGATTCCAGCTATCAATATCCGTGGTGCGCCCGAAAGCATTGACCGGCGGCAGCGTGTAACCGGCGGCAGCGTAACGGGTGGCGAGGCTGGGTTTGACAGAAATGCCGTTGGCGAATTGTGTAACGATACCGGTGGGCACGGTGACGCAGCAATTCGCATCGCTATGGTCATAATTCGCGATGATGCGTACCGTCAGACGGTCGTTCGGTTCCAGCAAAATCTGGCTGCGTACACCTTTATCGTCGGTATTTCCGTAGCGCTGCCCGGTGACGATATTTTTCGTAAAACCTTCATTCTGTGTAGCGTGTACAGAGAGGCTGACGGCAGCCTTATCGCTGTTGCCAAGGGCACTGGTTGCGTAGCCTTGTAACTGCCAGTAGTTATAGTTGCCGAGCGAAGCCGAGAAATCAGCCTCCGGCTTGAAACTCGGTAGTTTGGTGGTGATATTGACCGCACCGGCAACCGTGTTTTTACCAAACAGCGTGCCCTGCGGGCCACGTAAGACTTCAATGTCCTGCAAATCCGGCAGATCAAAATTTGATTCTGTCGAGCGGCCGAGCAGCACGCCATCGACATATATGCCAACGCCGCCTTCCAGCCCATCATAGCCGATAAACCCGACACTGCCGAGGCCGCGTATATCGAGCCCGGCATTGCGGGGATTGAAGGCATTGATGGTCAGCGTCGGCACCAATTGCTTGATTTGATTCAGGTTGATGGAGCCCAGATTTTTGAGCTGCGCGGCGTCGATCGTGGTGAGGGAAATCGGCACGGATTGCGCACGTTCAGCGCGGTGACGGGCGGTGATGAAAACATCCTGCAGGCTGGTGATTTTTACCGGCGGCGGCGCCGGAAACGTGATGGTCGATGCAGGTGGCGGAGCTGCCGTAACGGTCTGTGCCCAGCTAAAAGAGGGCGCGAGGAAAAGTGATGCACCAAGCAGTAACCGATGCTTAAAACGCATGTGCGTAATGACGCTTATATTTATATTAGAAAACATTATTTTACCCTGTTGACTTGAAAGTTTAAGTAGAGACTTTTCTTAATGCTGACCCAGGTCAACAGCTCAACATGCAAATCTCCCAGAAATGCAGTGCGCCGCGATCGAGCAGGTGTTGGTTGATCATGGCCACGAATTGCCTTTTATAGTCTCAATGAACGTAAATTCTGTTGTCGTACGGCACTCGAAATCACTATCTGATTTTTCAGTTTATTTCGCGGCATTTTGAGCACGAATTTGCCACAGCACTGCCAATGCCGATACCGGATTTGATAGCGCATTTGCTTCGTCATTTTGAATACTCTGAAACGTTTTGACTGCGCTCGCTGTATCGCCGGCTTTGAAATAGGCGATGCCGATATCCAGCGGCGTCCCGCCGGTTTTTGCCTGTTGGATAAAATCAGCCGGCGTCTGCGGCGCGGCGCTGGCATCTTTGGCAGCCAAGGTTTTCAATCGGCTGGCATGTCCTGAATCTGTGTTGTTATTCAAAACACCTGAGGAAAAACCTTGGTCGATCACATCGTTGGCCTCGGTATCATAGCCCGCAAGAATGGCGCGCTCGGTATAATCCTCATAATCCGCTGGCTGGCTCAGCGTGCCGGTGGCAAAACGCAGCCGATAGACGTCCAGGGTAAGGACGTCCGAAAAACCGGGCGCTGCGGTGACAAGAGCAATGGCAGCCGACCAGTATTGCGGGTTCGGATAATGTCTCAGCAAGGCGGTCAGTGCCGCGAAATACCCGGCATGGTCGCCGGATTTCTCAGCCGCACTGCCAAACAGCTGTAACTCGGCTTCGGGAAGTATCACACCGCTCGACTGTGCGGCTTGTTGCTCGCGCAACACTGCCTGTTCGGCCTGCGGGTAATTGCCCTGGGCATAATAGGCCTGTGCCAGCAAGGCGCGGGTGCGCGGATCGTTTCCATGCGCTGAAATGTAGCGGTTTACCCAGATGGCGGCATGCGCGTAATCCGCGGCCTGGTAATAGAACCCGGCAATCGCCTGGGTCAGTTGTAATTGCGTGGCAGGCGGCTCGAGGCCGGATGCCAGCACAATCTGGTAAGCGCCGGCGGCCTGCGCGTAGTCTCCTGCTCCGGCCGCCGCTGCGCCGCGCAACTGGGCAACGATCAATGTTTCATAGGCCGTGAGGTGATCAACAGCACTTGCCTTGTTCACCTGTAGCAAGGCGGCATGGTAATTGCCCTGCTGCATCAGGGCCTCGGCTTGTTGCAGCGGTTTTCCCACGGCAGGGCGCACCGTACCGGCGCCAGCAAAGCAAGGCAGCACGAGTAGTGCCGCACCAATCAGGAGAGGAAATTTCATGGGTCTGCCGTTCAATTTGTAAACTGGTCATCGCCGATAATACCGATTTTTTGCACGCCCAGGCGTTGCGCTGTGGCAAGGACTTCAGCCACATATTTATAATCGGTGAGTTTATCGGGGCGGACATGCAACTCTGCCTGGCTGGGCTGTGCCGCCAGACCGGCCAGATCGGCGTTCAGGGTTTGGCGATCGGGAACGACGGTGCCGTTCCACAGGATGGTGCCGTCAAAGTCGATATCCACCTCCACCACCTGCGGCTGCACCGAAGCCGGCGGCGGATTGGCGGTTGGCAGGTTGAGTTTCACCGCATGGGTTTGCATTGGTATCGTAATGATCAACATGATCAGCAGCACCAGCATCACGTCGATCAACGGCGTGGTGTTGATGTCGATCATCATCTCCGGTTCATCAACGCTGATAGCAGGGCCGATTGTCATTGCCATGGAAGCGCTCCTTCAGTCCGTGCCTGGTGCGGGAGGTTGCGTGATGAAGCCAACTTTTTGAATGCCGGAACGCTGGCAGGCGAGCAGAACTTCGCCGACGCTTTGGTAATGCGCGTTCTGGTCCCCCCAGATTTGCACCTCCGGCTGTGGCACATTGGCGGAAACCGCGAGCAATTTGGCCTGCAGTGCCTGCAGGCTGGGAAGCTTCGCCTGGTTCCAGTAGATCACGCCATTTTTGTCGACCGAAATATTGATATTCTGCGGTTTGGTCTGGGTAGGCTGATTGATCTCGCGCGGCAGCGAAACCGGCACGGTATGGGTGACGACCGGCACGGTGATGAGGAAGATGATCAGCAGCACCAGCATCACATCCACCAGCGGGGTGGTATTGATGGCGCTGAGCAGCTCGTCCTCACCGCCAGCCGGGCCAAGGGAGATTGCCACGTCAGAAGCTCTGGGCGACGGCCACGGGCCGCGTGGGGGCAGCAACGACGTTAACAGGGGCGCTGGCGCGGCCCAACGCCTTGCCGCTGATCAGCACCGAATGCAGGTCGTTGGCGAAGCCGCGAAGTTTCTCAACCGCCAGCTTGTTACGGCGGACCAGCCAGTTATAGCCCAGCACGGCTGGCACAGCGGTGGCCAGGCCGAGTGCGGTCATGATCAGCGCCTCGCCGACCGGGCCGGCCACCTTGTCGATGGACGCCTGGCCGGCAATGCCGATGGCGACCAGGGCGTGGTAGATGCCCCACACCGTGCCGAACAGGCCGACGAAGGGGGCGGTAGAGCCGACGGTCGCCAGCACCGCCAGGCCGCCTTGCAACCGGTTGACGATCTGCTCAACGACCCGCTGGATGGAGAGCGTCACCCAGGTGTTGAGATCAATGCTCTCGACCAGCGAGCCTTCATGATGCTCCAGCGCGCTGACACCGGCAGCGGCAATGGCGTGGAACGGGCTTTTTTCCGGCAGTGTTTTAACGCCTTCAGCGACGGAGCTAGCTTTCCAGAAGCTCAGATTTGCTTTGCGGGCCTGGCGCAGGAGCTGGCTTTGTTCGAGCAGTTTGGTCACCAGAATATACCAGGTGCTGGCGGACATCAGTGCCAGTGCCACCAAAGTGCCGCGGGCGATGAAGTCACCCTGGCCCCACAGTGCGCTGAGACCGTAAGGATTAGCAATTTCGGCGGTGGCTGGTGCCGGGCCTTGCAAAGCCGGGGCGGGGGCGGGGGCGGGGGCGGGGGGCGATACGGTTGGCGTGGCTGCGACCGGCGTAGATGCAGCATCCTGCGCACGTGCGGCATGGGGTGCAGCGGTCAGAACTGCCAGGCCAAGACCTAAAACGGCGGCTATGAGAGGGCGCTTGAAAACTTGCATTTTAGAAACTCCAGACTTCAAAGGCGAACGGTTTGCGTATTAAATTCAGTTGAGCTGCCAGACGTAGCGGATGCTGGTCCAGGATTCCTGCGGTTTCCCGTCGGCCCCAATCGCGGGGCGGAACTTACACTGCGAAAGCGCGCTGGCAGCGGCTTCATCCAGCGAGGCATGGCCACTGGAGGCGGCGACCCGGCTGTCGATCACCGCACCGCTGGCCGAGATGAGGAACTGCAGAACCGAGGTGCCGGTCTGCTCCATATCCTCCGCCGCCTCAGGATATTGCGGCGGCGCGCAGGTCTGGTTTGGGTCCAGCGATGCGCCGCTGCGCACCACCGGCTGCGGCGCCGGGGTGGGAGGCCGGGGGGTGGCCGGTGCCACATGCGTCACTGTAGCGATGACGGGCGTTGGCGGCGGCTGCGCGATCTGCACCAAAGGCGGTGGAATGAAGGGCGGCGGCGGGGCCAGCATTGGCGGTGGCGGGGGTGGTGGCGCCTCCGGCGGCGGGAGCTTCGCCTGCTCGATGATTTTAGCCACCAATGGCTGCCGCAACACCTGGATGGCCTGCTCGCCAAGGCCGCTGACCAACGCATAGATAATCACGACATGTAGCAGCACCACAAAGGCGATGCCGGCTGCCTGACGCGACGAAAATCTCTGCTCGGCGTAGTCCACAAGAACACTCCAATCTGCCCGGCAACAGATACGGGTACCGGGAATGATGGGGCGTAGATATGGGACGCGGATAGTTTTGTCTATTCAATTAATAGGATTTTTTATCGGCAGCGGGTATTAATCGATCCAGTCTTTCGCGTGGCTTGAACTCAAGCCCGAAAATGGCAGCGTTGAATTGATAGTTTATGCTATTTTACAGGATAATATTAGAAATATATGCGCCTCTTTGCCGCTCGTAAGGTAGGATAAACTATGAGCGGCGCAAATAGGATAATAAAAATAAATTGACTGGAATTCATGGGATTATCCTATTAGGTAGCTAATCATACAAGGGTTTTCACATGACCGCAGCGCGACAACTCAAACTTGGTTTTATTCTGCACGGCAACGGCGTCGGCTGGGGTGACTGGCGCCATCCGGATGCGAACCCGGCCGGGAGCACGGATTTCAAGCTCTACAAACGGCAGGCACAGCTTGCCGAAGCCGGTAAGTTCGACTTCCTGTTTGTCGCGGATAGTGTATTCATTACGCCGCAATCCAGCCCCCATTATCTCAACCGGTTCGAGCCGCTGACCGTGCTTTCCGGCCTCGCGGCGGTAACCGAACATATCGGCCTGGTGGCGACGCTGACCGTTAGCTACAGCGAGCCTTACACCGTGGCCCGGCAATTCGCCTCGCTGGATCATATCAGCGGTGGCCGGGCGGGCTGGAACGTGGTGACGTCCTGGCTGGAAGGCAGTGCCAGCAATTACGGCAAGACTGAGCACCCGGCACATGATGTGCGGTATAAGATTGCCGCCGAATATCTCGATGTTGTGCAGGGCCTATGGGATAGCTGGGAAGACGATGCGCTGACGCATGACAAATCGACGGGTGAATTTTTCAACCCCGCCAAGCTTCATCAATTAGACCATAAAGGTACATATTTTTCAGTGCGCGGTCCGCTGAACATTGCACGCTCCGCGCAGGGACAGCCGGTTATTTTTCAAGCCGGTGCATCGGAAGATGGGATGAATTTCGCGGCAAAACGCGCCGATGCGATTTTTGTCGGGCACAGCAATATCGAGGAAGCCAAGACCTATTATAAGGATGTGAAGGCGCGCGCCGCCGGCTTCGGGCGGAACCCGGATGAGGTGCTGATCATGCCCGGCATTCGCCCGTTGATCGGGCGTACAGAGGCAGAAGCAGAGCAAAAATATCAGGAATTCATTTCTTTGGTATCGATCGAAAATGCGCTCAGCATGC
Organism: Acetobacteraceae bacterium; assembly: GCA_965231175.1. Classification (GTDB taxonomy): domain Bacteria; phylum Pseudomonadota; class Alphaproteobacteria; order Acetobacterales; family Acetobacteraceae; genus Acidocella. Next base: position 463,932 of record CBDDMJ010000004.1, read on the forward strand.
TGGGCCGGCCCTTCAACGATCATGATTTTTCGGTCTATCCGCTTGATGCGCCATTTCCCGATGTGGCGCATATCGGTGTGAACAGCCAGCAAAGTGCCACGCTGAAAATCACCAAGGCGGCGGCGGCGGAAGGCTTGACGTTGCGGCAGGTCGCCCTGCGCTTTGCCACACCGCGCAACGTGTTTACCGGCACGCCGGAGCAGGTTGCGGATGCGTTGCAGACCTGGTTTGAAGACCGTGCGGTGGACGGATTTGTGACCTTCGAATCGCTGCCCGGCCAGTTGGATCTTTTTGTCGAAACCGTGGTGCCGATTTTGCAGGCGCGCGGTATTTATCGGCAGGACTATGAAGGGACGACGTTCCGCGACCGGCTGGGTCTGCCGTTCCCGGAAAACCGCTATGCGGCGGCAGCACCACAGAGCATCGCGGCCGAATAAGACGGTGATGCTTGCGGCTATCGGCGTTCATTCGCCTTAACTTCACTGGATATGATTGTGCTAAATGAAATGACTGGAAAACCCTACATGCTGTCGCGCCGCCAGATGCTACAGACAGGCGCATCCTGCTCGGTATTGCTGCTCGCGGGCTGCAAAAAATCCAGCCCCAGCGTGACGCTGACGATCGGCGACCAGAAAGGTGGCCTGCAGTCATTGCTTGAGGTTTCAGGTCAACTCGAAAATTTGAATTACGCGATCAAATGGGCAGAATTTGGCGCGTCCGCACCGTTGTTCGAGGCTATGAATGCCGGCGCCATAGATGCCGGCATTACCGGTGATGGGCCATTTGTGTTTTTCATGGCAACGAAACCACCGGTACAGGCAATCGCCGCGTTGAAATTTACATCCCCTTCCGAGCAGTTTAGCGCGATTTTAGTGCGCCCTGGTTCCGGCTTCAAAACCATTCACGATCTGGTTGGCAAGCACGTCGCCGTGGTTCGCGGTTCCACCGGGCAATATATCGTGCTTGCGGCTCTGCAACAGGCATCTTTGCCTCTGGATTCAATTAATTTCACCTATCTGTTGCCAAGTGACGGCATGACCGCCTTGTTGAACGGCGGCGTAGATGCCTGGGCCACCTGGGAGCCCTACACCGCCGTTGGGGAACTGCATAACAGCCTGCAGGCGATCCAACTGCCCGATAACCTGATACAAGGGCTTGGATTTATTGTGGCGACAGATGCGGCGATTCAAAACAAGACGGCCGCTTTGCAGGATTTTCTAGCGCGATTTGGCAAGGCACATGACTGGATTGCAAGTCACCCCGGTGATTATGCCGCCGCCTTTGCGAAGGACACGGGCGTACCGCTGGACGTTGCCCAATCCTTTGTTGCTAACACCGCCGGTAACGTTGTGCCAATCGACGATAGTCAGATTGCGTCGGTCCAAAACTTGACCGATTTATATGCCGAAGCGAAGCTGCTTCCGCAATCATTTCAAGTTGGCGTTGCTTTTAACAAAAGTTTTTTGAAGACTATTTGACTAACGGCTTGAAAAACAAGCGCGATTACCCTGGATTAAATCAAAAACTTTTATGAGTAGGAGCCGGGAGTTTCAAACGCCATTGGCCCAGATTAATAAAAGTCTTTTTGCTGCTTTTTCTTCAGAAAAAGCAATGCTTCCTTACGACCGACTCCTTTAAAAGGATTGCGCATCGGTTATCCAAAACCAAGGCCGCGCTTGAAAACCTCACCCATATACCATTGCTGATTTTGGTATTTCGGATCATCCGCCCACTCGCCCCAACCGCTATCACGGCGGATTTGCCCAAGCTGTCCGGAAGCGATGATCTTGGCCTCATCGACCGTTTCAGGATGTTCGCAATCCGAGCCGACAAAAAGCGCGTCAGCCGGGCAGTAGAGCTCGCACATATAGCAGGTCTGGCAATCGCTTTGCCGGGCGATGACAGGAAAATTTCCCGGCACGGCATCGAACACGTTGGTCGGGCAAACGGCAACGCAGGCGTTGCATTGCGTGCAGCGGTCTTCGACGATGAGTTCGATCATGCAACCAACGCCTCTGTCATCCCGATAGATTTGAAACTTGAGCGGATAGCATCGAGTCCGCTGACGATCTGACGCTGCTGATAAATGGGATTCACCTCTGGAAAATCGATCCGGGCATGCATGCCGCGGCTCTCCCGGCGATTGAGTGCTGCGGTAAAACTCCAGCGGGCGGTAGCGGTAATCGCCGCGGCCTCGCGGGCACGCAGTGCTGCCACGCCATCGCCATGCAGCGAATGCCTTACGGTCTGCCAAAGACCATCCAGTAAACTCAAGGACCGCGTCAGTTTCTGTTCAGTGGCGAAGTAATTGCGGTCGAAATGGATCGCCTCATGACGGGCGATTTTAATGACTTCCATAGGGTCGATTTTTTGCGCGAAACCGGACGGGCGCAAACCCGCTTCGCCCAAGGCATGGACCGGTTTCTCAGCGCCAATGCCGAGTTGGCGGGCGCGCTTTGCCGCCGCCTGCCCGGCCCAGTTTCCCGAGGACAATGCCCAGGCGGAATTGACCGAACCGCCCCCTGATACCGCTCCCGTAACAATTTCCCGGGACGCCGCGTCGCCGGCCGCGAAAAGCCCGGCCACGCAGGTCTGGCAATCCGCATCTTCGATTTTGATACCACCCATGCCGCGTATGGTCCCTTCCGCAAGTAGCGTTACGGGAAACTTGTCGGTGAACGGATCTATGCCGCGCCGAATGAAAGGCGGCATGACGTTGGGCGATATATAGGGCAAGCGGTCGCGGATATCCTGCGGCATCAAGCCAAGGTCGCAATAAACCGGCCCTTCCAGCAAGGCTTTCGCCAAAGGCCGGTTGCGCTCGGCCATGGGCGGCATATCCAGCGGCTTTTTGTCCGGCCCGTAATAGGTCGCATATACATAGGACATGCCGCGCGCCATGGTGGAAAACGCCGGCGCGACCGTATAACCGCTGGAAAACTCCATCCCGGAAAGCGGGACTCCGGCTTCAGCAGCCATCAGATAACCATCGCCGGTATTGGTCTGGCTGCCCAAAAGCCGCGAATAAAATGCGCAGCCGCCGGTTGCCAGCACCACGCCACCGGCACGAATGTGCCACTCCTCGCCGATCTGCCGGCATAGGCCTTGTGCACCGGCAATCGAACCATCCTGGTGGCGCAACAATTCCAAAGCCGGGCTGTGGTCCATAATGCGAACCCCGAGGCTTTCCACCCATTGCCGCAAGGCCCGCATATATTCCGGTCCACGCACGGCGCCATAGGGCTTTATGCCCGCATCATTGGGGTAGAATTTGTAGAATTTTTCCAAACCGGGCAGCAGCCGCCAGGTTTGCTCAAGAACGCGCGCCATCCATTCAGGCTCGCCAAGGCCGCAGGCGATCGCCTGGCGTTGGGCGATCGCGCCGGCACGTTTTCCAGCATCCGGCGGGACGAACCAGTGATTCGGGCCGGCGGTGGCGGTAACACCGCTGGTGCCCACATACCCTTTATCGGCCAAAATGACCGAGGCGCCGGCCTGGGCAGCCCCGATGGCCGCCCAGGCTGCGGCCATGCCGCCGCCAATAACCAAAACCTCGGTTTGCAAATTCAACATTATGCCGAGGCCGGCGCAAAGGATGCAAAGGCAAACCGTCCAGCCGTCGTCAGTATCGTGTCTTCCTGCGGCGAATGCACACGGCCGGACAGGGTATCACGGAAATGCCGCTCAACCGGATTGGCGCGGCTGAGTGCCGGATTGCCGGTGAGTGACAGCGCCTTCTCCGCCACTTTCACGGCATTATTGGTGACCGTGAGTTTAACGAAATTGCAGTCGATGGCTGAAGTTTCGCCACGTGGCGCATACGTCAAACGATCGAGCAACGCGGTATTGGTATAGAGCAGGGCGTCAATCTCGCCGATGGCTTCCTGGTAGCGCGGCAGCGTGGAAAGTGCCGCTCCCAGATTGGCCGGCTTGCGCTCCAGCGCAAACCGCACCAACCAGTCGCGCGCATTGCGCGCCACCGCGTCGTAAAGTGCCGAAAGCAACACCGACATCCAGGCCAGCACTTCCGGCGCACGCTCGCCTTCCCAGGCCTTCAGCGTCCGAATATCGACAGCATACGCCTCCGGAATAAAAACATTTTCAAGAATTGCATCATGGCTGCCGGAAGCCCTCATGCCGAGCTGATCCCAGGTCTCCTCGATCCGTACCCCGGCCGCATTGCCGGGAACCAGGAAAGTGCCAACCAATGGTTCGGCGTCTTCCGTCCGGCCCCAGACAGCAAGCCAGTCCAGCGCCGGAATGCCGGTGGAATAAAGTTTGTGTCCGGAGATCAGCCACCCCCCCGCCACACGCCTGGCCGTGGTTTCAGGTAATCCGCCACGCACCGGCGTGCCCAGGGATGGTTCCACCCGCAGCGCATTGGCAAGGGCGCCATTGATGGCAATATCGCGCAATACATGCTGGCGTAGCGCTTCGGGCCAATGCGTGTTGCGGGCAATCTGCAGACCGAACAGCCAGGTCATGATGAGAACCAATGCGGTTGAAGGCTCTCCACGGGCAATGGCGGCCACCACCTGGCGTGCTTGCGCCAGATCCAGCGGACCATCGGCCAGGGCACCCGCAGCCTGCAAACCAATAATGCCGTGCCGGCGCAACAATGCGATATTGTCGTGCGGGAAGGCTCCCGAACGGTCATACAAAGCGGCGGTTTTTGCCAGTTCGGCAGTGATCTGGGCCAGCAAGGCAGCATCAACCTTGCGTGTTACATTATCCAGGCTGGTCGCCACAGAGGCATCATACGCGTCCATCAATCGATCTCTCTTTATCGGCTTGGTCTATATCTCTAGTCATTTAGTCGTAAATGTAAATACGCCGCCGATAGGTGTATCGATAAGATAGCTACCAGGCAATCTAAACTAAATAATTCCAATGGATTGTTGAGCGTTGCTTCACAAGCACATGTTTGCAGGCTTCTTCTTCAATCAAACAAATTTATTAAATCTGATAAAGCGACAGATTTTTGTCGTTGCAATTACAAGATAAACTCAATTGAATTTGATATGCCCTGAGAATTATAAATTTAGCATCAGGTTTATAGGATTATCCTATAATATGATCTGAATACATAATCGATTGCTTTTGCTCTCCAAACGCGCCCTGCTTGCGTCTGCGCGTGGTAGCGGTTAGCCAAAGCACGCTTACGCCACCTCGGCGGCGCACTTTCAGACCTTCCTCATGGTAAATCCGCAACAGCTTCTTATGGTTCGGCCGCAAGCCCTCCCGTGCCAGCAGATAGCCCAGCCGCCGGTAGCCGCTCCTCCTCGAGACAGACTCTACCTCAAAACGGATACATTTCAGGGGTGCACGTCAATACATTTCAGGGGTGCACGTCAACACTAATGCTACACTAGGGTATTGATACGCGAACGGCCCCTTGGTAGGGGCCGTTGTACGTTGATTTCGTTTGATTTTCTGGTTGCGGGACCTGGATTTGAACCAGGGACCTTCAGGTTATGAGCCTGACGAGCTACCGGGCTGCTCCACCCCGCGTTGGTATTGGTTTTTGGTTATTTTTATTAGTTGTGATTGGTTTTGGTTTAATGGCGTTTATGGTTTGGCGTTTATTGTGACTGTTGCTGAATTTTGCGTGTGTTTGTTTTCATAGTTTGGATGACCTGGCGGCGACCTACTCTCCCGTGCCTTAAGACACAGTACCATGGGCGCTGGGGATTTTCACGGCCGAGTTCGGGATGGGATCGGGTGTAGGCTCCCCGCCAGAGCCACCAGGTCGTCCAAGCTATGGATTGGTTGCGTTTATCAGTCTTCAGTCTTCAGTCGTCGGTTATGGTGACGAGTGAGCGGTTTTGGTGCGTATTGGGGGCAATCTGTGGTGTCATGCGTCTGCGCTGTTTTTGGCGTTTGGCTGGCACCACCTGATGGTTGATTGCTGTGTATGATGGGTGTGATGAGGTTTTTTGTATTGAACTCATATGGGTGATTAGTACCAGTTAGCTGAGTCCGTTACCGGATTTACACACCTGGCCTATTAACGTGGTGGTCTACCACGACCCTTAGGGAGGCCTCGTTTTGAGGTAAGTTTCCCGCTTAGATGCTTTCAGCGGTTATCTTGTCCATACATAGCTACCCGGCTATGCCGCTGGCGCGACAACCGGTACACCAGAGGTATGTCCATCCCGGTCCTCTCGTACTAGGGACAGATCCTCTCAAGCCTCCAACACCCACGGCAGATAGGGACCGAACTGTCTCACGACGTTCTAAACCCAGCTCACGTACCACTTTAATCGGCGAACAGCCGAACCCTTGGGACCTGCTCCAGCCCCAGGATGTGATGAGCCGACATCGAGGTGCCAAACCTCCCCGTCGATGTGGACTCTTGGGGGAGATCAGCCTGTTATCCCTAGAGTACCTTTTATCCGTTGAGCGATGGCCCTTCCACGTGGAACCACCGGATCACTATGGCCGACTTTCGTCTCTGCTCGAACTGTCGCTCTCGCAGTCAGGCGGGCTTATGCCATTGCACTCAGCAGCCGATGTCCGACCGGCTTGAGCCCACCATCGCGCGCCTCCGTTACTTTTTGGGAGGCGACCGCCCCAGTCAAACTGCCCACCATGCAGGGTCCCGGACCGGGATAACCGGTCGCGGTTAGATATCAGAAGAGTTCAGGGCGGTATTTCAAGGTTGGCTCCACACGAGCTAGCGCCCATGCTTCAATGCCTCCCGCCTATCCTACACAGCACTCTCCTAATACCACTGCAAAGTTGCAGTAAAGGTTCATAGGGTCTTTCCGTCTGACCGCGGGTACCCCGCATCTTCACGGGGAATTCAATTTCGCTGAGCCGATGCTGGAGACAGTGGGGAAGTCGTTACGCCATTCGTGCAGGTCGGAACTTACCCGACAAGGAATTTCGCTACCTTAGGACCGTTATAGTTACGGCCGCCGTTTACCGGGGCTTCAATTCAGTGCTTGCACACCTCCTCTTAACCTTCCGGCACCGGGCAGGCGTCAGACCGTATACGTCGTCTCTCGACTTCGCACAGCCCTGTGTTTTTACTAAACAGTCGCTACCCCCTCTTTTGTGACACCCAACCATGGTTGCCCACCATTGGGTCTTGCTTATCCCGAAGTTACGCAAGTAATTTGCCTAGTTCCTTCAACATCGTTCTCTCAAGCGCCTTGGTATGCTCTACCAGTCCACCTGTGTCGGTTTAGGGTACGGTCTATACGCTGGAGCTATTTCCTGGAATGCTCAAAAAGCCCGGTCAATCCAATAAGACCGAACAACATCTCGCATTCGTCACTTCCAGCAGGCACAGGAATATTCACCTGTTTCCCATCGACTACGGCTGTCGCCCTCGCCTTAGGAGCCGGCTCACCCTGCGCGGATTAACCTTGCGCAGGAACCCTTGGACTTACGGCGACACTGTTTCTCACAGTGTTTGTCGCTACTCATGTCAGCATTCGCACTTCCGATACCTCCAAGGCCTCTCACGAGTACCCCTTCACAGGCTTACGGAACGCTCCGCTACCGCGTGAATATAAATATTCACACCCGCAGCTTCGGTATGTGGCTTTAGCCCCGTTACATTTTCGGCGCAGGATTTCTTAATTAGACCAGTGAGCTATTACGCTTTCTTTAAAGGATGGCTGCTTCTAAGCCAACCTCCTGGTTGTTTTGGAATTCCCACATCCTTTCACACTTAGCCACAATTTGGGGACCTTAGCTGGCGGTCTGGGCTGTTTCCCTCTCGACGATGGACCTTAGCACCCACCGTCTGTCTGCCGTACAAAACTCTTCGGTATTCGGAGTTTGGTTAGGTTTGGTAAGTCTTTGGGACCCCCTAGCCCATCCAGTGCTCTACCCCCGAAGGTATACATACGACGATCTACCTAAATAGATTTCGCGGAGAACCAGCTATCTCCAAGTTTGATTGGCCTTTCACCCCTAGCCACAGCTCATCCCCGACTTTTTCAACAGGCGTGGGTTCGGCCCTCCAGTGGGTGTTACCCCACCTTCAGCCTGGCCATGGCTAGATCACTTGGTTTCGGGTCTTCTGCCCGCGACTGAACGCCCTGTTCAGACTCGCTTTCGCTGCGCCTACGCCTAACGGCTTAAGCTTGCCGCGAACAGAAACTCGCTGACCCATTATACAAAAGGTACGCCGTCACAGAACAATCTGCTCCGACTGCTTGTAGGCATCCGGTTTCAGGTCTTTTTCACTCCCCTTGTCGGGGTGCTTTTCACCTTTCCCTCACGGTACTTGTTCACTATCGGTCACCAGGGAGTATTTAGGCTTGGAGGGTGGTCCCCCCATGTTCAGACAGGATTTCACGTGTCCCGCCTTACTCAAGTCCCTATTCAGATCCTTCACATACGGGGCTATCACCCATCTCGCCGGAGTTTCCAATCCGTTCTGCTAAATCAAAATAAGGCGCTGGCCTGTTCCGCGTTCGCTCGCCACTACTAGCGGAATCTCTGTTGATGTCTGTTCCTCCAGGTACTGAGATGTTTCAGTTCCCCGGGTTTGCCTCATCACCCTATGTATTCAGATGATGATACTCATTGCTGAGTGGGTTGCCCCATTCGG
>CBDDMJ010000004.1:477500-919929 GCA_965231175.1 Acetobacteraceae bacterium
GAACACCGGCTGAAACCGCCGCGCCAGGGCCGCATCCTTCTCCACATGTTTGCGATATTCATCGAGCGTGGTTGCCCCAACGCAGTGCAAAGCCCCCCTTGCCAGCTCCGGCTTCAACAGATTCGAGGCATCCATCGCGCCATCCGCCTTGCCGGCGCCGATCAGGGTATGCATCTCATCGATAAATAATATCACCTCGCCCTCAGCGCTTTCGATCTCCTTCAAAACCGCTTTCAGCCGCTCCTCGAACTCGCCGCGGAATTTGGCCCCCGCCACCAGCGCACCCAAATCCAGCGCCAGCACCCGCTTATTCTTCAGCGATTCCGGCACATCCCCATTCACGATCCGCAGCGCCAGACCCTCGACAATCGCAGTCTTACCCACCCCAGGTTCGCCAATCAGCACCGGATTATTCTTGGTCCGTCGCGCCAGCACCTGTATGGTGCGCCGTATCTCCTCATCACGCCCGATCACCGGGTCCAGCTTCTGTTCCCGCGCCAAAGCCGTCACGTCCCGCGCATATTTCTTCAGCGCATCGAACTGCTGCTCCGCCGTCGCGCTATCCACCTTGCGGCCCTTGCGTATCTCATTCACCGCCCGTTCCACCGCCTGCGCGCTGGCACGCGCCGCCTTCAAGGCCCGCCCGGCCGCCGTATCGCTCGCCGCCAGCGCCACCAGCAACCGGTCCTGCGCCACATAGTCATCGCCAGCCTTGGCCGCCTGCTGCTGTGCGGCATCCAGCACACGCACCAAATCCGGCGTAATCTGCGGCTGCCCAGCCCCCGCACCCTGCACCTTCGGCAGCCGCGTCACCGCCGTATCCACCGCCAGCTTAACACCCGCCGGGTCACCGCCCGCCGCCCGTATCAGCCCAGTCGCCGCCCCGTCCTCGTCGTCCAGAAACGCCTTCAGCAAATGCTCCGGCGTAATCGTCTGATTATACTCGCGCACCGCGATCGTCTGCGCCGCCTGAACAAACCCACGCGCCCGCTCGGTAAACTTCTCAAAATCCATAGCTGGTCCCCTCTCAGAGCAACCGCCGTACCCATCCCTCAAAAGGCAATCGGCACAAGCTGCCTCAAAGATATGGTCAATGTCATGATGTGCCTCAAGAGGCGGGCAAGAAGCCAAGCCAAGGAAGCCCTGCTTTTTGTGAACAAAAAGCAGCAAAAAAACTTTATGAGTCTGGGTCATGGGCGGGATGCCGTCAACGCCCATATCCCAGCATAAAATTTATGCTGGTTCCTGAGTATTGTCAGCGCCACAGCCCATGCCCCGGCATTCCAAAAGTTTTTTGCTGCTTTTTTTCAAAAAAGCAGGACTTGCTTTCCTAAACCATCCCCCAAACCGGATCCTTCAACCGCGCCACGAATGCCGCATGCGCCGCTAGCCTGTCTTCGCTCACTGCCATCAACCGTGGGGTGCGCTGCTCGGCCCGTTGGTAGACTGCATAGGTCAGTCCTTGTTCGATTTCCAGCACCAACCCCCGTTGCCGGCCGCCGGTGAGCTCGACATAGACTTCCGCCAGCAGCTTGCAGTCCAGCAGCGCATTATGCGTCGTGCGTGCCGAAAGGTCGATTTCGAAGCGGCGGCATAGCGAGTCTAGGCTGTTCGGCATGCCGGGAAATCGCGTCTTGGCCATCGCCAGCGTGTCGATCATCCGTGAGGGCGCCAGTCCCGGCCGTCGCAGCCGCGCCAGTTCGGCATCGATAAAGCCGAAGTCGAACGCCGCGTTATGCGCGATCAGCGGCGCGTCGCCAAAAAACGCCAGCATCTCGTCAACCACCTCGGCAAATTTCGGCTTGCCTTCCACATCGGCATTACTGATGCCATGGATACGCGTGCTATCGCCGGGGATATCCCGCTCAGGGTCCAGCAAAGCATGAAAGCTCCTGCCGGTGCTAAGATCGTTCTCAAGCTCGATCGCCGCGATCTCGATCACCCGATCGCCGGTCAGCGGGTCCAGCCCGGTCGTCTCGGTATCGAATAAAACCGCCCGGCTCACAGCAACGCCTCGATAATCCGCCGTACCGCCTGCAACGTATGGAATTTCGACAACCCGGTATGGATCACGAAATCGGCTCTGGCACGGCGCATCGCATCCGGCATCTGGCTGGCGATGATCTGCTCGATCTGCGCGGTCTCCAGGCCACGGCGGCGCACCCGCATCACCTGCACATCGTGCGGTGCCGAGACCGTAATGGTCTGCTGCACCCGCAGCTCGGCCCCGGTCTCGAACAGCAAAGGGATATCCAGCAGCACCGCCCGCGCGCGCCGCCGCAGCGCTGCCGTCCGGAAGCTGGTTTCGGCCTTACGCACCAGCGGATGCATGATCGCCTCCAGCCGCGTCAGCGCCGCCGGATCGGAAAATACCATCTGCCGCAAGCCGGCCCGATCCAGCACGCCACCCGTTACCATACCCGGAAATGCCCGTGCCAACGCCGGTATCGCCTGCCCGCCCGGCGCCTGCAATTCATGCACCGCATCGTCGGCATTGAACCCCGGCACCCCGGCCTGCGCAAACATCTTCGCCACCGTGGATTTGCCCATGCCGATTCCGCCGGTCAGCCCGATCACCATCATCCCGCCACCACGCGGTATAATTCCTCATCCACCACCGGCGTCACCCCGAACCAGGCGGCAAACCCGGGGACGGCCTGGTGCAGCAGCATCCCAAGTCCTGCCACCGTCTTCAGCCCCAGCACCTCTGCCGCGGCCAGCAACGGCGTCTGCAGCGGCGTGTACACAATCTCCGCCACCACCAGCCCGGACGCCTGTGCCAGCGATATATCGAGCGCCGGCTGCCCGGTCATGCCGAGCGACGTGGTGTTCACCAGCAGGGAAAATTCACCCAGCGCGCCCGCCTTGTCCGCCCAATCCACTACCCCCGCCGGCGCCAGAGCCTGCGCCAGCGCGGCGGCCCGCGCCTTGGTGCGATTGCAAAAGCTCACCGCCATGCCGGCATCCTGCAGCGCCGCGCCGATCGCCCGCGCCGCACCGCCTGCCCCCAAAATCAGCGCCGCCCCCTGCAACGCCACCCCCTGCGCCTGCAAATTGGCAATGAATCCTGCCCCATCGGTATTATGGCCAACAACCTCACCGCCTTCGAAGACGATGGTATTCACCGCCCCGGCCCGAGCCGCGCTCGCCGCCAACCGGTCGCATAACAACACCACCGCCTCCTTATGCGGGATCGTCATGTTAACCCCGGCAAATCCGGCCTTGCGCAACCCCGTCAGCACCGCCGGCAAATCCTCCGGCCGCACCGCCAGCGGCACATAGGCGCCGTTGATCCCATAGCGTTCCAGCCAATGCCCGTGCAGCCGGGGCGAGCGCGACTGCGCCACCGGCCACCCCACCACACCCGCCAGCCGCGCCGTACCATCAAGGAGTCGCATGCCGCATTTCACCACGCGCCCCCAGCAACAACAACCGGCAACAACAACCGGCTGCAACCCGCTGTATACCCGCCGTTCAATTGACTTCCCGCGCCCGCCGCTTCATTATTCCCGGCTTGCCGTCCGGAAGCCCGTCATGATCCCCGCCCTGATGCCGAACTATGCCCGCGCCGACCTTGCCTTCACCCATGGCGAAGGCGCCTGGCTGTTCAGCACCACCGGCGAGCGCTATCTGGATTTCGGCGCCGGCATCGCCACCTCCTCGCTCGGCCACGGCCATCCGCATCTCACCGCCGCCATCGCCGGCCAGGCCGCCCGCGTCATCCATATTTCCAACCTGTACCGCTGCCTCGCCACCGAAACTCTGGCGCAGCGCCTGGTCGATGCCAGTTTCGCCGATACCGTGTTTTTCTGTAATTCCGGTGCCGAGGCCAATGAAGCCCTGGTAAAGGCCATGCGCAAAACCATGGCCGATGCCGGCCAGCCGGCGCGCACCCGCGTCATCTGCTGCGAGGGTGCCTTCCACGGCCGCACGCTGGCGATGATCGCCGCCACCGGAAACCCGAAATACCTGGCCGGCTTCGGGCCCGTTGTCGAAGGCTTCGACCATGTGCCGTACGACGATATCACCGCCATGCGCGCCGCCATCACGCCGCACACCGCCGGCATCCTGATCGAACCGGTGCAAGGCGAAGGCGGCGTGCGCCCGGCTTCCCTGGCCTATCTGCGGGATTTGCGCGCCTTATGCGACGAACAGGGTTTGCTGCTCGGCCTGGACGAGGTGCAATGCGGCATGGGCCGCACCGGCAAATTATTCGCCCATGAATGGGCCGGCATCACGCCGGATTTGCTCAGCATCGCCAAGGGTATGGCCGGCGGCATGCCGATGGGCGCATTGCTGGCCAGTGAACAGGCCGGCCGCGCCCTCACCCCCGGCAGTCACGGCACCACCTTCGGCGGCGGCCCGCTCGCCGCCGCCGCCGCCAATGCGGTGCTGGACGTCATCCTCGCCCCCGGCTTTCTTGACCACCTCAATGACACCGCCCGCTATCTCTGGGCCGGCCTGGCTGGCCTGGCCCGCCGCCACCCCGCCATCTTTACCGAAGCCCGCGGCGCCGGACTCATCCTCGGGCTGAAATGCGCCATACCGAATACGCAGATGCAGACCGCCGCCCTGGCGCAAGGCCTGTTGACCATTGCCGCCGGCGATAATGTGCTGCGCCTGGTGCCGCCGCTCATCATCACCCGCCAGGAGGTTGACGACGCCATCGGCCGCCTCGATGCCGCCGCCCGGCAAACCGCCGCCGTTTTGCTCGAAGCCGTCCCGCTTGAGGCTGTTCCATGAGTGCCGCCATCGACCTCGCCGCCCCCGGCCCCAAACACTTCCTCGACCTCAGGGATTTCACGGCCCCGCAGTTGCGCGGCATGGTCACCGAGGCCGCCCGCCTCAAACGCACCCGCCGCACCCATAAAAAACCGCTTTCCGGCAAAACCCTCGCGCTTATTTTTGAAAAACCCTCGACCCGTACCCGCGTCTCCTTCGAGGTCGCGATGCGCGAACTGGGCGGCGACGTCATCGTGTTGTCGGCCCGCGACATGCAGATCGGCCGCGGCGAAACCGTGGCGGACACCGCCGGCGTGCTGTCGCGCTATGTCGATGCCATCATGTTCCGCACCGATGCCGCCGCCAAACTGCATGAGCTGGCGCACCACGCCAGCATCCCCATCATCAACGGCCTGACCGAAATTTCGCACCCCTGCCAGATCATGGCCGACATCCTGACCTTCGAGGAGCATCGCGGGCCGATCGCCGGCCAGAAGATCGCCTGGATCGGCGACGGCAACAACGTCGCTACCTCGCTGATCGAGGCCGCCGCCCGCTTCGCCTTTCCGCTGCGCCTCGCCGGTCCCGCAGCGTTTGCCCCTAGTGCGGCCGCCATCGCCTGGGCGCGCGGCCAGGGGGCCGAAATCACCGTCACCACCGACCCCGCCATCGCCGCCGCCGGCGCTGCCGCCGTCATCACCGACACCTGGCTCAGCATGGCGGATTCAGAAACCGAATCCGCCGCCCGCATGGCCGCCTTCGCCTCCTATCAGGTCACCCCGGCCCTCATGCAGCTGGCTGCCCCCGGCGCCATTTTCATGCACTGCCTGCCGGCCCATCGCGGCGAGGAAGTCGCCGGCGAGGTCATCGACGGCCCGGCCTCGGTGGTGTTCGACGAAGCCGAAAACCGCCTGCACGCGCAGAAAGCCATCCTGCTGTACAGCCTGTCGTAGACGTAAGAAAGCACTTTTATTAATCTGGGCTATTGGTGTTTGAAACTCCCGGCTCCAGATTCATAAAAGTTTTTTGCGCAGCTTTTTTTCAAAAAAGCTGCTACTCCTTTGATCTAAAGTGCAGGTATCCGCATCGTAATCGCGTCTCACCGGCAACCTGGGGGAAACCTCTTCAGCCTTGCCAGTCTATCTGCCCGGCCTTGCCGCAATGCGGGCAAACCGGCGCCCAGGTCTCGCTACGCGCTTTGCAGTTGTCGCAGAACCAGGCTGGTGCCGGCACCGCAAATTCCAGCGCCTCCCGGCTGTTATCGAGTGTGGCCAGCACCGCGTAAACCCTGGTATCGCGCAAGCCCGCCGTCAGCGCCGCCTCGGCATGGCGCCTGGCCTCGCCGGTCAGTTTCGCTGCCAACGCGGTCTCGGCCTGCACCAGCTCGGATTCCGCATCGCCGGGCCTGGCCGCCGCCAGCGCCGCCGCCGCCTGGGCGCGCTCTATGGGTGTTGGATAAAATCCCAGATAGGCTGCGGCGATCAACGGGTTCGGCCGCTGCCGCCAGCCCTCCAGCAGCGCTTTCTTGGCGGCATTTTCCTTGGCAACGCCCGGCGCCAGCCGCGCATATTCCGCCAGCGCAGGGGCAAAACCCGGCACCGCTTTCAACGCCTGCTGCGCATACGCCAGGCCAGCCTTCGGCTCGGCACTTTGCGCAGCCGCGGTGGCAAAAGCGGCAATCTCGGCGGGTTGTTTGGTTAACGTCAGCGCCGCCGGCCAATCGCGTTTCTGCACCGCCATGCCGAGCCGTTTGTCCCGCAGCCAGACCCCGCCCGCATAATGCTGCCCCGCCGCCAGCGCATGCGCATCGGCACTCTCCTGATGACCCAGCGCCAGATGATGTTCAAGCAAACCTTTATGACCAAGAAACGCCATATCTTTGACGTCGGTGAGCTTGCGGAACGCCGCCTCGGCCTGTTCATGCCGGCCCTGCAACCGTGCCGACTCCGCCGTCAGCAGCAGCACCAGCGGCGTCTCTCCTGCCAGTTTTTCAGCCCGCTTCGCCTCTTTTGCCGCCGCCGCGGCGTCACCGGCCGCCAGCGCCACCAGCCCGCGCTGCAACGCCACCTCCCCCAGCTTCTGCCGGCGCCCGCCGCGCCAAGCCCCGATGCCTGCCGGCGCGCGTCTCACCCCACCCAGTAGCCGCAGCAACAGCACAAACAGGGCAGCAACCAGCAACAACAAAACAATCGCCACCGGCACCGATGCAGTAACGACATAATTGCCGGAATGCGCCGTCACCGACCCTGGGATCGTGCCGATCCACCAGGTGCCGCCAAGCAGCACCGCCGCGATCACCATGAACCGCAAGGCTCGCAGCATCAGCCGGCCATTGCCGTCAGGGCAGCGCGCGCGGCCACCAGCGCGCGCGCCTGCACCAGCCAGTTTCCCATCGCCGCCTGCGTGGTCAGGCTCAGCGTGTCCAGTTTCGCCACCGCCCCGGCCAGATCGCCGGCGTCCAGCAGGGTTTGCGCCTGCACGATCACCCCGGCAGCCGGCGCGCCGATCAGCACATGGGTGCCGTCGCTCACCGTCACCAGATTTTCAAACCGCGCCTCGACCCGCGACCAATAACCGCCATGCGCATCGCCGGCGACGCTGGCGGCTTCGGCGGCCCGGGCGGCTGCCGGAAAGCCCAGCTCCAGTGCTGCTTGGGTCGGCGGCGGCGTGCTGGTGAACATCGCCAAAGCCGGCGGCGCATTTGGGATTTCACCCAAAGCCTGCCCGGCCTCCAGCGCCATGCGCGCCGTCTCCAGACGGTTCAACAACTCGATCCGGGCGGTCAATTTGGTCAGGTCCTGACTATTCGCCTGGATCATGCCGATACTGCCGTGATCGGCCGCCACCTGCGCCTGGATGGCGTTCATCTGGGCCGCCAGATCGGCGAGTTTCATACCCAGGTCGGCTTGCACGCCCACGCTGTCAGGTGCCGGCTCTATCTTGGTCACCACCGCCCCGAGTGCCGTCTGCTGCGCCTGCACGGACGCCAACTGGCCCGGCACGGTCTGGTAAAGCCGCCACAAATAAACCTCGCCCGCCGCCAGCAGCAGGAAGCCGATGACGCCGAGCCACGGCCACAGGCTGCGGCGGCGGCGTGGCGGGGGCACCGGCAAAGCCGGGGGCTGCACTGCGGCGGGTGGAGGCAGGGTTTCCGTTTCACTCATCTCAGCAATGCCAATAAATCCGCTTCTGTCGGCGCCACTGCGACATGGATTTGCGCCCAGGGCAAGCCGTCCAGGCTGTGCGCCACGGCGGCACTCAAAGCCAGCGCGCTCATGCTGTTTGTACCCTGCGGTTGCAACCGCTTGAACGCCCGTGCCGTCTCGGCCGAATAGAACAAAGCCTGGGTAATCTCCCCCGCCGCCAGGCTGGCCTGAACCTCGTCCGGCAGCGCCCGCACCGGCGATGCCGCATACACCGCCCGCCGCTCGACGGTGATACCGCCGGCGCGCAGGCGGCGCGTCAGCGCCTGGCCGTGGCGCTGGCCGGCCGCCAGCAGATGCACGCCCGGCAGGCGGCGGCTCAGCACCAGAACCTCCAATTCCCTTGCGGTGCCGCCGGCACTGGCCACCGAGCAGAAACCGGCTTCGCGCAACCGCCCCGCCGTGGCGTCGCCGACGCAGAACACCGGTATGTTGCGGTCCACCTCCGCCAGCGCCGGGACCGCCTGAGCGCTGGTTATCACCACCGCGGCAACCGCCTCCGGCAGCGTGAAGCCACGCCGGGAGATCACCAGGCAGGGCGCCACCACTGGCGTATAGCCCAGCGCCACCAGCCGTTGCGCGGTCGCCGCAGCGCCCGGTTCCGGCCGGGTCACCAGCACCTTCAAGACGCGAAAATATCCGCCGGGCTGTTCGCCCTGAGAGTCTGGCCGAGTTCGCGCCCAAGCCGCTCGGCATCCGCCGCCGGGGCGCTTGCCGCTGTTTTGAGCAGAAAACTGCCATCGATGCGCGCCACCAGCCCCGTCAGATGCACCAGCCCCCCGTCGAGACGCGCATAGCCGCCGACCGGCGTGCGGCAGGAACCGTCCAGGGCGGCCAGCAGCGCCCGCTCGGCAGTGGCCACCGCTTTGGCTTCGCTATCCTCGATGGCCGCCAGCATGGCGCAGAGTTCGGTATCGGCGCTGCGGACGGTGATGCCGATGATACCCTGGCAGGCCGAGGGCACCATGATCTCCGGGCTCAGCACCACGCTGGCGCGGTCCTGCAGGCCCAGGCGGCGCAGCCCGGCATAGGCCAGCAGCGTGCCCGCCATGTCTCCGCTATCGATGCGGGCCAGACGGGTCCCGATATTGCCGCGCAGCAGCGCGAAATTCAAATCGGGCCGGGCGTGCTGCATCTGCGCCCGGCGCCGTACCGAGGCCGAGCCGATCACGGCATTTTTAGGGATGGCGGCGTAAGGGTCGGCGGCATCGCCGGTGATCCCGGGCGGCAAAATCAGCGCATCGCGCGCATCCTCCCGGCGCAGGGTGCAGGCCAGCGCGATGCCGGGCGGCAGCGCGGTTTCCAGATCCTTCAGGCTGTGGACCGCGAAATCGATGATGCCGGCTGCCAGCGCCTCATGAATTTCCTTGGCGAACAGGCCCTTGCCGCCGATCTCCGCCAGCGCACGGTCCTGCACCGCATCGCCGGTGGTCTTGATGATATGCTCCTCGAACACATCCATGCCGCGCAGCACCGGGCAGAACTGCGTCAGAATGCCAAGGAACAGCTTGGTCTGCGCGCGCGCCAAAGGCGAGCCGCGGGTGCCGACTTTCAACGGCAAGGACCGCCGGTGCGGCTTCAGCAAAGGGCCTGGCCCGGGCGTCGCGGAATTCATGCGGGTGATCTAGAACCACCCCTATGGAAAGAAAAGCCATGCTCGGGATCGAGAGTTCCTGCGACGAGACGGCGGCTGCCATCCTCGCCGCCGACGGCACGATACTGGCCGAGCGTGTGCTGAGCCAGATTGCCGATCATGCGGCCTATGGCGGCGTGGTGCCGGAGATCGCAGCACGGGCGCATCTGGCGGTGCTGCCCGCCTTGGTTGTAAGCGCCTTGCAGGAAGCGGGTTTGGCGTTTGGCGATCTCGCCGGCATCGCTGCCACCGCCGGACCGGGCCTGGCCGGCGGGTTGCTGGTGGGCACCGGCTTTGCCAAGGGTGCGGCACTCGCTTCCGGCAAGCCGTATCTCGCCATCAACCATCTGGAAGCGCATGCCCTGACGGCGCGGCTGCCCGGCCGCGGCGTGGCGCCTGAATTTCCATATCTGCTGCTGCTGGTCTCCGGCGGGCATTGCCAATGCGTGGCGGTGCAGGGGGTCGGCCGGTACCGCCGCCTCGGCACCACGCTGGACGATGCGGTCGGCGAAGCTTTCGACAAGACCGCCAAGCTGCTCGGACTGCCCTATCCCGGCGGCCCGGCGCTGGAGGCGCTGGCGCGCGAGGGCCGCCCGCGTTTTGCTTTGCCACGGCCTTTGCTGCGGCGCGAGGGATGTGATTTTTCCTTCTCCGGCCTGAAAACCGCGGTGGCGCAGCTGGTGGCAGGGTACGGAACGGGCGCACTGCCACGGACCGTGGCAGCGGATATCGCGGCAAGTTTTCAGGCGGCGGTAACCGATATCATGGCCGACCGGCTGGGCCATGCGCTGGATAGGCTGCCTGAGGCAACCGCCATTGTCATCGCCGGCGGGGTGGCCGCAAATGCCGCCATCCGCGCGCGGCTGGCGGAGATGGCAGCGTTACGCGGCAAAATTCTGATCGCGCCGCCATTACGGCTATGCACCGATAACGCCGTGATGGTGGCCTGGGCCGGGATCGAGCGGTTCCGGCTGGGTCTGATCAGCGGTCTTAACGCGCCGTGCCGGCCGCGCTGGCCGCTGGAGGCGCTGTGAATTACCGCCATGCCTATCATGCCGGGAATTTTGCCGATTGCCTGAAGCACGCGCTGCTGATCGCCGTCTTGAGAGCGATGCAGCGTAAGCCGAAACCGTTATTGGTCCTGGATACCCATGCCGGGGCCGGGCGTTACGACCTGACCACCGGCCCGGCGGCCAGAACCGGGGAATGGCAGCATGGCATCGCCGCGGTCCTAGCCGCCGGCGCACCGGTGCTCGCAGATTATACCGACATGGTGCAAAAGCTGGGCCTGTATCCAGGCTCGCCGGCGCTCACTGCGGCGCTGCTGCGCCCGCACGACCGGCTGGTGGCGTGCGAGCTGCACCCTGAGGAGGCGCGCCTCCTGAAAGCCAATCTTGCCGGACGCCGGCAGATCGCGGTGCATGAGCGCGACGGTTATGCGGCACTGCGGGCGTTTTTGCCGCCGCCGGAGCGGCGCGCATTGATTTTGATCGATCCGCCGTTCGAGGCCGCCGATGAATACGCGCAGGCGCTGGCGGCCCTGCAAACCGGCCATGAGCGGTTTGCCGCCGGCGTGGTCATGTTATGGTATCCTCTCAAGACGCGGACGGCGTCCAGGGATTTTTTCGAGACCTTGAAATACACCAGAATACGGGATGTGGTGACGATGGAACTTTGCCTGCGCGAGCCGGTGGACCCGCTGCAACTGAATGGCTGCGGGGTGATGGTGATCAATCCGCCTTACGGTTTTGTTGTGGAAGCGGAACTCATTCTCGCGAGCCTGCGGACTATTCTGGGGCAGGCCGGCGGCAGCTCTGCGGTGCGGCGGTTGATCGATGAATAGATACGAAATCGGCGTGATCGGCGACGGGGCCTGGGGCACCGCGCTCGCGGTACTGGCGGCCCAGGCCGGCCAGCATACCGCACTCTGGGCGCGCGATGCAGGACGCGCCGAAACCATGCGGCAATCCCGGCAAAATCCCCGGCTGGATGGTGTGGTACTGCCGGAAACCCTCGATGTCGTCAGCAGCTTTCCGGATGCCGAGGTATTTTTGATCGCTGTGCCGGTACAGCATATGCGCGCCGTGCTGACGGCCCTGCCGGAGAGCGATGCAGCGCTGGTATTGTGCTGCAAGGGGCTGGAAGCGGGAACATTGTTATTACCCCATGAGGTGGCGGCAACATTGCGGCCAGCGCAGACGATTGCGGTGCTGACCGGACCGAATTTTGCCGGCGAGATCGCACACGGCCTGCCGGCAGCGGCGGTATTGGCAACCCCTTCGGCGATCCAGCGGGCACGGCTGATGGCGGCGTTGCCGGGCCGCAATCTGCGGCTCTACGGCAGTGCCGACATGACCGGGGCGGCCCTCGGCGGGGCGGCGAAAAACGTCATCGCGATCGCCGCCGGCACGGTGATGGGTGCCGGACTTGGTGAAAACGCCAGGGCGGCGCTGGTGACACGCGGGCTGGCGGAAATTGCCAGGCTGGCGGCTGCCCTCGGCGGCAAGGCGGAGACGGTGTCCGGCCTCTCCGGCCTGGGCGATCTGCTGCTGACCTGCACCGGCACGTCAAGCCGCAATTACTCGCTCGGCCTGGCGCTCGGGGGTAATATACCGCTCAACGAGATCCTGCGCGGCAGAACCGCGGTGACGGAAGGTGTCGCGACCGCGCCGGCGCTGCTGGCCCGGGCGGTTGCCGCCGGCGTGGACATGCCGGTCACCGCTGGCGTAGCCGCGCTATTGGCTGGCACGATGACGCTTGGCCAGGCTATCAAGGGTCTCATGCAACGCAATTTAAGGGATGAGTGACATGCAAAGCAGGATCAAATCCACGCTTCTGGCCGCGGCAGGCCTGACCATCGCGCTCCCGGCGTTTGCCCAGCAGATGATAATGCCGGGCAGTAACCCGGCGGATCAGGCATTTTCCGCCGAAATGGGCCAGATGAGCACCAGCATGTCGGGCACGCCGATGAGCGCAAATACCGACCATGATTTCGTGACGATGATGCTGCCGCATCATGAAGGCGCGGTGGCAATGGCAAAAACCGAGCTGCGCTACGGCAAAGACCCGATGCTGCGGAAGATGGCCCAGGACATCATCGCCTCGCAGGACCAGGAAATTCTGCAAATGAAGACCTGGCAGGCAGCCCACCCCGCCAAATAAAACAAACAAGGGTCTGGGTGAATTATTTCCCTGGCGGGTGCAGGGCAGCGCCCTGCATTCTTGCTTTCAACCCATACTTCAAGCTATCACCCGCCTCGCCGGCACCCCTGGAGGCCGGCTTTTGGTATTTGTAGGAGCGCATGATGGCCAATTTTGAAGTGATCGAGGCCGAGGATCGCGCGCGTGCCGGCAAGGGGGTGGCGCGGGCGGTTCGGCGGGCAGGCAAGGTGCCTGCGGTGATTTATGGCGCCAAGCAGGAGCCGGCGCTGATCGCGCTGGACCCTAGAGCCGTGTTGCGCGAGTTGAAGCGCGGCGGCTGGCGGTCCCGGTTGTATGAGATCGAGCTCAGCGGTCAGCGGACCCGCGCCTTGATGCGCGATGTGCAGTTTCATCCGGTTACGGATGCCCCGGAGCACGTGGATTTCCAGCGCCTGGCGGCTGGCGAGGCGATCAAGGTGGCGGTGCAGGTGGTGTTTCTGAACGAGGCAACCAGCCCCGGTTTGAAGCGCGGCGGGGTGCTGAACGTGGTGCGCCATACGGTCGAAGTGGCGTGCGATCCGGACCATATTCCGGAGAAGTTCGAGGCCGATCTCGGCCAGCTCGATATCAACGACAATGTCCGCTGGCATAATCTGCTGGGAATCGGCGAGTCCAAACCGGTGATTTTGGACCGCGATTTCGTCATCGCGACGATCGCCCCGCCGACGGTGATTACCGATGTGGCGGCCGACCCGGCAGCCGCTGCCGCCCCTGCGGCACCCGCCAAGGGCGGCAAGGCCCCTGCCAAGGCAGCGGCGGCACCGGCCAAGGCAGCACCGAAACCGGCGGCGGCGAAGAAGAAGTAACACCCCGCACGAGGCCGCGCCATGCAGTTATGGGTTGGGCTTGGCAACCCGGAGCCGGCAATGGCGCGGCAGCGTCATAATATCGGCTTCATGGCGCTGGATGTGATCGCCATCCGCCACCGGTTTTCACCCTGGCGTCAGCGCTTCAAAGGGCTGACGGCCGAGGGCATGGTGGGGGCTGAAAAAATTTTAGCCTTGAAGCCGCTGACATATATGAATGCTTCCGGCGAGAGCGTGCAGGCGGCGGCGGCGTTTTATAAAATGCCGCCGGCATCGATCTGCGTGTTTCATGATGAGCTGGACCTGGCGCCCGGCAAGGTACGGGCAAAGCGCGGCGGTAGTGCTGCGGGGCATAACGGGCTGCGCAGCATGGATCAGCATTTAGGCACGCCGGATTATCAGCGCGTGCGGCTCGGCATCGGCCATCCCGGCCATAAGGAGCGGGTGACCGGGCATGTGCTGAGCGATTTTAGCAAAACCGAGCTGGACTGGCTGTTGCCGTGCCTGGATGCGGTGGCGGATGCGGCAGCCCTGCTCGCCGGCGGCGAGCCAGAGGCGTTCATGACGCGGGTGGCGTTTTTGGAGCAAAAAAATGGGATTTAATTGCGGGATCGTGGGGTTGCCGAATGTCGGCAAATCCACATTGTTCAACGCGCTGACGGCAACCGTGGCAGCCCAGGCGGCGAATTATCCGTTTTGTACGATCGAGCCGAATGTCGGGCGCGTCGCCGTGCCGGACAAACGGCTGCAAACGCTGGCGGCGATCGGCAAATCCGCGAAGATCGTGCCAACCAGCCTGGAATTCGTGGATATTGCCGGGCTGGTGCGCGGGGCCTCCAGGGGCGAAGGGTTGGGCAACCAGTTTCTCGCCAATATCCGCGAGGTGGATGCCATCGTGCATGTGCTGCGCTGCTTCGAGGATGGCGACGTCACGCATGTGGAAGGCTCTGTGGACCCGCTGCGGGACGCCGAAACGGTGGAGACCGAGTTGATGCTGGCGGATCTGGAAAGCCTGCAGAAACGGCTGCCGGCCTTGCAGAAAAAGGCCAAAGGCAACGACAAAACCGCGGCCGCTGAGGTCGCACTAATGGAGCCGATATTGGCGGCTCTTGAAGCGGGCAGGCAGGCGCGCACGGCGGTACAGCCAGCCGATGCGGAAGCCGTGAAGCGGCTGAATCTGCTGACCGCCAAACCGGTTTTATATGTGTGCAACGTGGAGGAAGCCGCAACCGCCACCGGCAACGCCCAGAGCGCGCTGGTGGCGGCCATGGCCGCTCAAAACGGTGCCGCCTGCGTGGTGGTATCGGCAGCCATCGAAGCCGAGGTCAGCCAACTGGCTGGGGAGGATCAACCAGGGTTTCTGGCCGATCTGGGGCTCGAGGATAGCGGGTTGGACCGGGTGATCAGGGCCGGCTACGGGCTGCTGGGGCTGATCACCTATTTTACCGTCGGGCCGAAGGAAACGCGCGCCTGGACCATCATCAAAGGGACCAAGGGGCCAGGTGCTGCAGGGGTAATCCACGGCGATTTCGAGCGCGGGTTCATTGCCTGCGAGACCACAGCCTATGAGGATTACGTCGCCTGTAAAGGCGAAACCGGCGCGCGGGAAGCAGGCAAACTGCGGGTTGAAGGCAAAGACTACATCGTGAAGGACGGCGACGTCCTGTTATTCAGGTTCAACGTGTAAAGCTTGCCCGGCTCGACGCTGATCGGGGATAATACCCTGCAAGCTTCAGGAGTACCGGTCATGAACAGGGTTTTTTGCGTTATCGCTGCAGCCATGTTGCTGGCCGGATGCGGCAGCAGCCAGCCCGGACGTCTGCAGGGCGGCACCGCCGGCGGTGCTGCGACCGGCGCCACAATCGGGCTGATCGGCGGGCCAATCGGCGTGGCGCTGGGAGCGGCGATCGGCGCCGGAGCCGGGGCGCTGACATCCACCAGCACGTCGCCGCAGCAGGTCGATCTCGGAAAACCCGTTTGGCAAAAAGGCAGCTAGAGTCAGATAACTATTAAAAGGATCGTTTGGAAGAAAGCACTTCTTTTTTGAAAAAAAGAAGCAAAAAACTTTTATTAATCTGAGCCATTGGCGTTTTAAACTCACGGCTCCAGTGTCAAAAAAGTTTTTTGCGCCGCTTTTTTTCAAAAAAGCGGCTGCTTCCTCTCTATGGTAATCCTGCCTTATGCGGCTCCCGCGACATAAGCGCGCAAGCTGTCAACTTCGTATTCCTGCTGGCTGAGACGGGCTTTCACCACGTCGCCGATGCTGACGATGCCGATCAATTGCCCGTCTTCGACAATCGGCAGATGCCGGAAGCGGCCGTTCGTCATCATTTCCATGGCGTCGGCCACGCTTATATGCCGCGTCGCACTTGTGGGCGAGGCGGTCATCAGCTCACTGGCGGTCATGTCCAGCGTGGCCGCCCCTTTGGTGGCCAGGCTGCGAACGATATCGCGCTCACTGAGTATCCCGAGCAGACCACCGGTCGCATTCATCACCGGTAAGGCGCCGATACTTTTTTCCGCCAGCAGTTTAACAACGTCGTCGATCCGGGTTTCCGGGATTATGGTTATGGAACCGGCAGGTTTGCCTTTCAAAATTCCTGCAAGAGTCATCTTACGCTCCTCCTAAGACAGCTATTATGGTGGCTGTTTCCGCCTCTAGCAATTAATTTGTTGAAATGGGTTTGCCCGCTCTGCCGTAAGGCGTCTTTGTTTAGGCCGCGGCGTTGGTCATAAGCTGGGTTTCCACCAGATTGGCGAAAATACCGTCGGCGCGGAGCAGATGAGCGAAGCTGCCGCGCTCGACGATCCGGCCATTTTCGAACACCAATATGCCGTCGGCATCGCGTATGGTGGAGAGGCGATGGGCAATGATGAAGCTGGTGCGCCCGACCATCAACTGGCGCAGGGCGCGGCTCACCTTGGCCTCGGTGGCGGCGTCCAGCGCACTGGTGGCTTCGTCCAGTACCAGTATCGGCGGATCCTTCAGAATGGCGCGGGCGATCGCCAGGCGTTGGCGCTGGCCGCCGGAGAGGTTGGCGCCGCGTTCGCCGATCATGGTGTCGAAGCCCTTGGGTTGGACAAGAATAAAATCCAGAGCCTCGGCTTTTTTGCAGGCGGCCAACAATTCGGCCTCGGTTGCATCCGGCTTGCCGACCAGCAGGTTTTCGCGGATCGAGCGGTTGAACAGCAGACTGTCCTGAAACACCACGCCGATGGCGCCGCGCAGACTGTCCAGCGTCACATCGCGTATATCCTGGCCGTCTATCAGAATGCGTCCCTCGGTCGGGTCCCAGTAGCGCTGCAGCAGCGCCATGGTGCTGGATTTACCAGCGCCGGTGGCACCCACCAACGCCACCACCGTCCCTGGTTCAGCCGTAAAGGACAGGTTTTCCACGGTCGGCAGCCCGGGAACATAGGAAAAGCCGACATCCTCGAACGTCACCCGGCCGCGCCGCACCGCCAGCAGCACCGCACCATTGGCCTCGGGCAGAGTGGTTTCGGCATCCAGCACCGCGAAGAAATCCGCGAGCGCCGGCATTTGCAGGAACAGCCGCAAGGCAAAACCCATGGCACCGGTCAGCCGCCCGATCAGCAAGGTGGCGAAACCCATGAAGGAGACGATCGCGCCGATGCTGGCGGCCCCTTGCAGGTGCAATATGGTGCCGATGATGAAAATCGACATCACGGTGATGGTGCTGGCAGCCGAGGTGACGACCGCCAGCACGGCCCACCAGTTCATCACGGGAATTTGTTTTTCCAGCACCAGATCGGTGGTGGCGCGGAAGTTCCGGGCTTCGGTACCCAGCCGGGTAAAGGCCTGCACCACCATCACATTGGCCAGCGCATCCTGCGCGGTGCCGGCCAGCGTGGAGTGATAGCCTTCGACCTGCTGTTGCGCGGATTCGGTATGGCGGATCACCAGCACGGTGAAGATACAGAACACCGCGACCAGCACGATCAGCGCGATGGCGAGCTGCCAGTTCAGCATGATTGTGAGCGGCAGAAGCACGATGACGGCAAGAAAGGTGGAGAGATGTTCACGAAAAAACGACAACCACATCCAGAACAGATTATCCGCCCCCGACAGCATCATTTTCAACAGCTTGCCGGATTGCCGGTCGCGGTGGAACGCTGGCGGCAGCGATAATACATGGCGGAAGAAACGCGCCATCGCGGCCAGGCGGTTGCGGTGCGCCAGGCGCTCGGCCTGCATCGCCACGATAATGTTAGCGCCGATGCCGGCCATGCCGATGAACGCCCACAACGTCAAAAGCCGTTCGGCTGATGACCACAGGGCAGCGTTGGTCATGTGGCTCGACTGCGTCAGCAGGTTGATCAGCCGCCCGAACAATACGGGTTCGGTAAACTGAAACCCCATGACCAGCAGATTGGCGGCCGCCAGGCCGATGGCGATGCGCCGGTCGGCGCGCAACAGCCCCAGCACACGCGTATAGATGGTCAGGAAATTCATGCCGTATTATAGAAAAAGATTTGCGGCAAAAATACGACTCACTCCTGCAGTTCGATCGGTTGCAGCGCTGCCCAGCAAGTCACCGGATCAGGGTTGGCCGCCGCGTCCTGTCCGCCGAGATGGCGGACCGCACCGGCCACTGCGTTCAGCGCCGAGGTGACAGCGCCCTCGGCCCAGCCGGCAGTCCAGGAAATATCGTCGCCGGCAAGAAAAATACCGCGCTGGTGCGCCGGCAATTCCGCTTGCATGAAATGGCTGAACAGCCGCCGCTGGTAGCGGTAATGGCCCGGCAGATTGGCCTTGAACGCACCCATGAAATTCGGATCGGACTCCCAGGAAACCGTGATCGGTGACCCGATGATATGCTCGGCAATGTTTACCTTCGGGTAAATTTGTTTCAAAGAATGCAGCATCAGCCGCACGCGCTCATCCAGCGGCAGCGAAATCCATTTCATCGCATCGTCGTTCCAGGTATAGGACAGGCAGATCACCCCGCGCTTGCCAGGACCGTTATCCAGTAAATAGGTGCCGCGCGTCAGCCGGTCCGACAATGTCATGCTCATCAGATCGCGGCCGGTCTGCTCATCCGCATCGCGCCAGAACGGACGGTCCACCATCACGAAGGTTTTCGAGGACGACATGTAATGGCTGCGCTCCATGGCCATCCACATATCGTGGTTGAACAGCGTCTCGTCGCAATCGATGCGCGTCGACAGCAGCCAGACCTGGCAGGTGACGATGGCGGCGGCGAAATTAGCGGTATTGCCGTAGCGGTCGGTAATGTCGAAGCCGCCGGCCATGGCCTTGCCGATGCGCTGCACACCGGGGCGCGGCGTGTTGCCATGCAGGGATGCCAGCGAAGTGCCCTTCGGCCAATGCACGATGTCATCAGGCGCATGCGCCCACAGGCGGCGCGGCAGCTGCTCGATCCCGCCGATGATGGATTGATGATCCTCATCCGCCCCGGTCGCCACCACGCGCAATATTTCTAGAATCGAATTCGGAAAATCGGTATCCCAGCCGCCGGTGCCGAAACCGACCTGGCCGAAAATTTCCCGATGCCGAAACCCCAGCCGCTTGAAGGCCGCAGATTTGGCAACGAAACTATAGAAACTCTCCTCATCCAGCCGCTTTACCAGCGGATTCCAGATGGATTTGATGGCGCGCGGGTTGCGCGCCAGTATGGCGGCGTGCAGGGCAGCGAAATGCGCGCCCTCGTCCAGCGCCATCTGCCAGGCCTGCTCAACCTCCTGAAACACCGGCGGCAGATCGGTCGGCCGCCGCGCATAATAGCCCTGCCCGCCCAGCTCGATCAGCGTCGAATGCGCAGCCTTGGTCAGCGGATTCGGAAACGGTTCGCAGCGCAGGCCGGCCAGATCGATGTAGTGGAACAAAGTCGCCGAACTCGGCGGAAACCGCATGGCGCCCAGCTCGGCAAACGCGCCATCCCCATCCCTGAACGGCTCGGAACGCAACCGCCCGCCAATCCGGTCCGCCTCATAAATCTGCGGCCGCAGCCCAAGCTTCATCAGCTCATAAGCCGCCACAATCCCGGCAATGCCGGCGCCGATAATCGCCACCTCGGTACCATGAGCCACGGTTGGCACAGAGCCTAACCCCGCCGGATGCTTTAAAAACTCATCATAGCCGAACGGGAAGTCCGGCCCGAACATGGTCAGGGGGCGCATTTAGGAAGGAAGCACTGCTTTTTGTGAACAAAAAGCAGCAAAAAAACTTTTTGAATCTGGGGCATGGGCGTTATGCGGACACCGCCCATGCCACGGCAGGGCAAAAGTTTTTTGCTGCTTTTTTTCAAAAAAGCAGTACTTGCCTGTCACGACGCCAGCGGGCCGTAAAGCTCCGGCCGGCGGTCGCGCAGCAGCGGGTCGGTGGCGCGTACCTTGGCGTGGTGCGTGTGTTCGCAGGTGGCATACAGCATGTCCTCGCCACGGCCGGCGATGGCAAGAACCTTGCCGTCCGGACCGCAGATGCTGGACAGTCCGATATAATCCAGGCCGTCGCCGCTGCCGGAATGATTGGCATAGGCGACATAGAGCTGGTTTTCGTAGGCGCGGCTTGGAATGACGTAGCGGGCAACCTGGTCGTAGGGCTCCATCTGCGCGGTCGGGATCAACAAAATGTCGGCACCCTGCAGAGCCAGGAGGCGCGCGGGTTCCGGGAATTCGATGTCGTAGCAGATCAACAGGCCGATCTTGAAACCGCCGAGTTCGGCGATGCCGAAACTGCCGCCGAGAGCTTTGAACATGCTGCGGTCAAGCTCACCGAACAAATGGGTCTTGCGGTAGTTCAGCAGGGTCTCGCCATCGGGGCCGATCAGTATGGCGGCATTGGCGACGGCCTCCCCCACCAGTTCCGGATAGCCGAACACCAGAGCGATGCCGTGCGCTTTGGCGATGGCCTGGGCTTGCCCCAGGCTCTCGCCGCCTGGCGCTTCGGCGAAGCGAAGTGCCAGTTCCGGCCCGATATTATAGCCGGAAAAATACATCTCCGGCAGCAGCAGAACATCGGCACCGGCAGCCTTGGCTTCGGCGGCTTTGGCGTCCATCAATGCCAGGGCGCCGGCCGGATCGGCAATGCAACCGGGTCCCTGATACAGGGCGATTTTGAAATGTCTCATGCCCGCCAGAGTAGAACAAATCCGCCAAACGCCAAGAGTATTTTCAGGATCGTTCATCTTTCCCGCCGGTCACCTTAAAATGAGTGTTGAATTTCGGCATGGTGCCGTAACATTACCTAAGGGTTGGCGCGCTGATCATCCGGCGTTAGCCTCACCGCAAGATAGCAGGGGAAATCATGTCAGACATTTTGCACGTCCATGTTCCGAAAGTTCCGAAGCCGGCCTGGCTCGACGATTTCAAAGCCTTCATCATGCGCGGCAATGTCGTCGACCTCGCGGTCGGCGTGGTGATCGGTGCCGCCTTCACCGGCATCGTCGGCAGTCTGGTGAAGGATATGATCACCCCGGTGATCGGCCTGATCACCGGCGGCGTGGATTTCTCCAACCTGTTCATCACCCTCAAAGGCCCGGTCGAACCGACGCTGGACGCCGCCACCAAGGCCGGCGCGGTGACCCTGAACTACGGCGTGTTCTTAAACGCGGTCATCAATTTCATGATCGTCGGCTTCGCCATCTTCTGGATGGTCCGGCTGATCTCCAAACTCTACAAAACCCCGCCCGTGGTCACCGCGCCAACGGCCACGGAATCACTGCTGGCGGAAATCCGTGATTTACTGAAAACTTCGCCTGTCAAGTAATAATAAGCAAGCAGCCGCTTTTTTGAAACTGGAGCCGGGAGTTTCAAACACCAAGATTAATACAAGTGCTTCCTTGTAAACGATTCCACTCTAGCGTTCCTGGTCCGTCGGCCGCATCAGAATCTCGTTGATACACACATGATCCGGCTGCGAGACGGCGTATAATATGGCGTTGGCAATATCCTGGCTTTGCAGTTGGCGGATGCTTGCCGCCCAGTTGTTGGCGAACTGCTGGGTTTCGACGTGGGCGATATGGTTGCGCAATTCGGTATCCACGAGGCCGGGTTCGATCACGGTGACGCGGATTTTATCCTTGACCACTTCCTTGCGCAACGATTCCGAGAAAGCGACAACGGCGAATTTGGTGGCGGAATAGCCGCCCCCGTTCGGGTTGGCGATGCGCCCGGCGGTGGAGGCGATGTTGACGATATGTCCGTCCTTTCGGGCCTGCATACCGGCAAGGGCGGCCTGGCTGGTGGCGATGAGGCCGAGCACATTGAGTTCCAGCATATGTCGCCAGCGTCCCAGGTCGGCTTCGGCCACGGGTTCGAGATACATGACCCCGGCATTGTTAATCAGGATGTCGAGCCTGCCGAAATGCGCCTCGGTATCGTGCACGGCTTTCTGAGCGGCGTGTTCGTCGGCGAAATCCGTGACGACGACGAAGGCTTCACCGCCCACGGCGGTTATCGTTGCCGCCAGTGCGTGCAGCCGGTCCTCGCGCCGGGCGGCGATGGCGATTTTGGCGCCGGCTTTGGCGAGGGTAAGGGCGGTGGCTTCACCGATGCCGGAGGACGCGCCGGTGACCAGTGCCACGCGGCCCGCGAGCACCCCGCTCATGCGGCCTCCGGTGTAAAGTTCATGGCCACACCGTTGATACAGTAGCGCAGGCCGGTGGGGGCTGGGCCATCCTCGAAAACATGGCCGAGATGGCCGCCGCATTGGCTGCAATGCACCTCGATGCGTATCATGCCGAGGGTTTTATCGACCGTAGTGGCGACCGCCCCTGGCAGCGGGTCGTTGAAGCTCGGCCAGCCCGTGCGGCTGTCGAATTTGCCGTGGGAGCTGAACAGCTTCTGGCCGCAGCCGGCGCAGGCAAAGCTGCCGGGGCGATGCTCATGGTTCAGGGCGCAACTGCCGGGGCGTTCGGTGGCATGGCGGCGCAGCACATCATATTGTTCGGGGGTGAGTATCTGGCGCCATTCGGCATCCGTATGCGTAACCGGGAATTGTTCTGCCAGCTGGCTCATATCCGTCTCCATGAAACTCGCGGGAAAATGACTATAGAGCCCCCGCTCACCGCCTATATAGGTCTCAGTCTAAGCATCCCAAGCAGCTAAGCATCCCAAACAGGAAATAACGATGTCATATAAACACTGGCTCTTCACCGCCGCCATTATCGCGGCAGCAGGCGTTGTCGCGCTGAACCACCATCCCGCCCATGCGGACCCCGCGGTGGTGCTGCCGGCCGCGGCTTATGACCCGCCTGAGGCGGCCAGCAGCGAAACAGCGCGGCTTTCCGGCGGCTGCTTCTGGGGTATACAAGGCGTGTTCGAGCACGTGAAAGGTGTGAATTCCGTGTATGCCGGGTATACCGGTGGCGGCGCACAGACGGCGGTTTATGAAATCGTCAGCACCGGGGCGACCGGGCATGCGGAATCCGTCAACATAATCTTCGATCCGAAAATCATC
The DNA here is from genome assembly GCA_965231175.1 of Acetobacteraceae bacterium. Classification (GTDB taxonomy): domain Bacteria; phylum Pseudomonadota; class Alphaproteobacteria; order Acetobacterales; family Acetobacteraceae; genus Acidocella. The sequence goes on from CBDDMJ010000004.1 coordinate 500,508, forward strand.
TCATACGGCCGGATTTTGCAGATTTTCCTCACCGTGGGAGCCGATCCGACAGAGCTGAATTATCAGGGACCGGATAGCGGAACGCAGTATCGCTCGGAAATCTGGTACACCACGCCGGTGCAGCAGAAGGTGGCCACGGCGTATCTGGCGCAGTTGACGGCGGCGCATGCGTTCGGGCAGCCGATCGTCACACGCATCGACCCGGCTAGGCCGTTCTACAATGCGGAGGGCTACCATCAGGATTTTCTGGTGAACCATCCGGATTACCCGTACATCGCCATCAACGATCAGCCCAAGGTAGCCCAGCTGCAGGCGTTGTTCCCGGCATTCTACCGGGCTGATCCGGTCACCACGGTCACGGCGGCCAAATAGCCTACCAGGCGAAACCCGGCAGGATGGCCACCGGCGCAAAACCGGCCTCGGCGGCGACGGCCGGCGCGTCGGCGGCATTCAGAGCATGTATGCCGGATAACACCCAGCATGAGGCGATGCCGGCAGCCTGAGCGCCCGCGATATCGGTGCGCAGCGAGTCGCCGATGGCCAGAGTGCGGGAGGGATCGGTGCCGAGCATGGCCAGCGTCGGGCTATAGATGGCAGGGTCGGGCTTGCCGCGCATGATGACGGTACCGCCCTGGGCCTCGTAATATTGCGCCAGCAGGCCGGCGCAGATCAGGCGCTTCCCGTCGCGGATCACCTCCAGATCGGGATTGGCGCAAATCATCGGGAGCCGGGCGGCCAGGCAGGCATTCAGCACCGGCATATACACGGCCTCGTCATGCGGGCTGAGATAATCATCCGGCCCGGTGTTAAGGACAAATTCGGCAGCGCCGGGGCTGGCCACCTGGATCAGCGGCAATGCCGCAAAAACATTGCGGTCGCGCTCGGGGCCCAGATGGTAGAATTTTGTGCCGAGTTCCGCGAACGCCGGGTCGGTGCGGTGTTTCAGGGCATCATGAACGGCTTCACCGCTGGAAACGATGCCGGTGTAAAGACTATGCGGGATGCCCATGGACGCCAGCGCCGCGGCGATGGGTGCAGAGCGGCGCGGCGCATTGGAAAGGAACACCGCCGGTTTGCCAGCCGCCCGCAGCCGGGTAAGGCAGTCTACGGCGCCGGGATAAGGGGTGACCCCGTCATGCACCACGCCCCAGAGGTCGACGATAAAGCCGTCATACTGCGCGGCCAAAGCGGCAAAGCCGGTCATGCGGCAGTACCGATGGCCTCGGCCACGGTTGCATAGCCGTTGGTTTTGAGCAGTGTGGCAAGATCGGCTTTGAGGTGGGGGATCAGCGCCGGGCCGTGATAGGCAAAGGCGGTGTAGAGCTGCACCAGCGTGGCGCCGGCCCGGATTTTGGCAAAAGCATCCGCCGCGGTGAAAATACCGCCAGCGCCGATCAGCATCAGCCGGCCTTGGCTGAGGCGGTAGGCGCGCGCCAGCATGGCGGTGGAAGCGGCAAACAGCGGCGCGCCGGAAAGCCCCCCGGCTTCCGATTTATAGGGGCTGCGCAGGGTGTCCGGACGGGCAATCGTGGTGTTGGAAATGACCAGCCCGGTAACCCCCCGCGCCAGGCAGGTCTCCACCACGGCGGCCAGCCCGTCAGCGCTGAGGTCCGGCGCGATCTTCACGAAAACAGGCGGGTGCTGCGGACAGCATCCGGCGATTTCATCCAAAATGCGGGCCAGCCGCTCTTCGCTTTGCAGGTCGCGCAAACCCTGGGTGTTGGGCGAGGACACGTTGATGGTGACGTAATCCGCCGATGTGCCGAGTTTGTTGATCAGGGCCGGGTAATCGCGCTCCGGCACGGCGCCATCCTTGTTGATGCCGAGATTGGCGCCAAGCGCGATCACCCGGTCGGCCTGCTGTAAATGCGGCACGAACGCTTCGATGCCGTTGTTATTGAAGCCCATGCGGTTGATGACGGCGCGATCGGCAGCGAGGCGGAACAGCCGGGGCCTGGGATTGCCGGTTTGCGGGCGCAGGGTGACGGTACCGGCTTCGATAAAGCCAAAACCGAGGCGGGCCAGCGGGTTGATGGCGATGGCATCCTTATCGAAGCCGGCGGCAAGGCCGATCGGGTTGGGAAGCCGGCGGTTGAAGGCTAGAACCGCCAGCACAGGGTCATCAATACTACGGTCCTGTCCCGCCAGGCCAAGTGCTAAAGCCCTGAGGGAAAGCCTGTGCGCGGTTTCCGGGTCCAGCAGGCGCGCCAGCGGCATCAGCGCAGACGCCGCCGCTAGCCTCATTTAACCGAGACTAGGCGCGTCATTTGACACGACACGCGGTGCGTCATTTCACGAAAACAAATATACCCGGGTCGAGGCCGGCATTTTTGGCGGTAAGGGTGACATGATCCGGCGCCACGCCATCCGCAACGATGGATTGCGCCACAGCCTTGGCGGTGCCGGACAGCGCCGTGAGCGCGGCAGCACTGGCATCTGGCGTGGCACCGGCAGGGGCGGCGGCCTGCACCTCGAATGCCGCCCCCGGCTTGATTTCCAGCGCCTGCTTGACCGCCGTGGCGACCGGCGCCTGGAAATCCGTGGTATCCGGCAGAATGGTGACCAGCGGAACGCGCCCGGCAAAGGCCTTGGTGGCGGCAATACTGGCGGTGTCCGGCGCGATCGGCGTCGGGGCGAAACTGGTACGGCTGGGCAGCGCGCAGGCGGCCAGGCAAAGCGGCAAAATCAAGATAAAGCGCATGACCCGAGATGTAGAGATTGCGGGCTTGCGCCGCAATAACGCCGCCTGCAAGCTGGCCCGGTATTCCACTGCAATGACAACAGGAGCGGCCCATGCTTGATCTGATCATACGCGGCGCCACCCTTGCGGATGGACGGACCGGCATCGATATCGGCATCCAGGGCGAGGCCATCGCCGCGGTCGAGCCCAGCCTTGCCGCCGCCGCCGCCCACGAGATCGATGCCACCGGCCGGCTGGTGAGCGCGCCCTTCATAGACTCGCATCTGCATCTGGATTCCACACTCAGCCTCGGTCTGCCCCGGCTGAACGAGAGCGGCACGCTGCTGGAAGGTATCGCTCTGTGGGGCGAGCTGAAGCCGTCGCTGACCCAGGACGCCATCTACCGGCGTGCCAAGGCGCTGTGCCTGTGGGCGATGGCGCGCGGCACGCTGGCAATCCGCAGCCATGTGGATATTTGCGACGACCGGCTGCTGGCGGTGGATGCCCTGCTGAGCCTGCGCGCGGAAATGCAGCCCTATCTGGATATCCAGCTGGTGGCGTTTCCGCAGGATGGCTATTTCCGTTACGCGAATTCTCATGAAAATCTGCGCCGCGCCCTGCACAAAGGGGTCGATGTGGTCGGCGGCATCCCGCATTTCGAGCGCACCATGGACGAGGGCGCTGCGTCCGTAAAAGCCCTGATGCGCATCGCCGCCGAGCGCGGGCTGATGGTCGATATGCATTGCGACGAAAGCGACGATCCCTGGTCCCGCCATATCGAAACCCTGGCTGCCGAAACCATCGATCACGGGTTGCAGGGGCGCGTTGCCGGATCTCACCTGACCTCGATGCACAGCATGGATAATTACTACGTCAGCAAACTCATCCCGCTGATCGCCACAGCCGGCGTCGCCGCCATCGCCAATCCGCTGATCAACATCACCCTGCAAGGCCGCCACGATACCTACCCGAAACGCCGCGGCATGACCCGCGTCAAGGAGCTGATGGCCGCCGGCGTCACCGTCGCCTTCGGCCATGACTGCGTCATGGACCCCTGGTACCCGATGGGCAGCCACGACATGCTGGAAGTCGCCAACATGGCGCTGCACGTCGGCCAAATGACCGGCGTCGCCGAAATAAAATCATGTTTCGAAGCCGTAACCTCCAACGCCGCCAAAACCCTCAACCTGCCGAATTACGGCATCGCACCAGGCAAATCCGCCGATCTGGTCATTCTGCAGGCCGCCGACCCCATCGAAGCCATCCGCCTGCACGCCGAACGCCTCTACGTGATCCGCCGCGGCCGGATTTTAGCGCAAGGCACACCACGAACGAGTACCGTAACGATGGGCGAAGCCACGCAGCATGTGGATTTCACTAAAGAGAATTTAGAAAAGCAAGCACTGCTTTTTTGAAAAAAAGCAGCAAAAAACTTTTGGTCCTTCAGGGCATGGGCGGAGCGGCCAAGGTTCCGTACGCAAAGCGTATGGAATGCCGCGGAGGGGTTGGCGGCATAACGCCCTCGCCCCGGCATAATTTTATGCTGGGCCTGGGGCGGTGTCGGCATCACGCCTCCGGACCAGCAGAATATTTATACGTGGCCATGGGACGTTTTGCCGACACCGCCCCAGGCCCAGACTCATAAAAGTTTTTTTTGCTGCTTTTTTTTCAAAAAAAGCAGGGCTTCCTTGTCGAGGGCTTCCTTCTTTCAGGAGATTTCATGCAGCAGATTATTTTGATTACCGGCGCAACCGCGGGCTTTGGGGCGGCGTTTGCCAAGCGGTTTGTGCGGGATGGCCACCGGGTGATCGCCACCGGGCGGCGGGTGGAGCGGCTGGAGGGGTTGCGGGCTGAGCTGGGTGCGGCGGTACTGACGGTACCGTTGGATGTGACGGATGCGGCGGCGGTCGCGGGGTTTGTTCAGGGGCTGCCGGAGGCGTGGCGGGCGATCGATGTGCTAGTGAACAATGCGGGGCTGGCCTTGGGGCTGGGGCCGGCCTGGGAGGCCGATCTTGAAGATTGGAACACCATGATCGCCACCAATATTTCCGGGCTGGTGCATGTCACGCGCGCAGTACTGCCGGGGATGGTTGAGCGCAATCGCGGCACGATCCTGAATTTGGGCAGCGTGGCCGGGACATACCCCTATCCCGGCGGCCATGTTTACGGCGCCAGCAAGGCGTTCGTCGAACAGTTTTCATTGAACCTGCGGGCCGATTTGGTGGGCAGAAACATACGGGTGACCAGCATCGAACCAGGGATGGTGAGCGGCAGCGAATTCAGCAAGGTGCGGTTTGGCGGCGATGAAAACAAGGCGGATGCGGTTTATGCCGGCACGGTATCCCTGAACCCCGAAGATATTGCCGAAACAGCGTCCTGGCTCGTCGGTTTGCCGGCGCATGTGAATGTCAACCGCATAGAGTTGATGCCGACCTGCCAGGCCAGCGGCCCCTTTGCGGTAAAGCGTCAAGCTACGTGATAAGGCGGCGGTAGAGGTGCCATGTCGAATGGCCAAGAATAGGCAGGACGACGACCAGGCCAATGAGTGCCGGCAGCGAGCCGAGCACCAGCCCGGCGGCGACGATGAACCCCCATAGAGCCATCACCCCGGGATTTTTCCGCACGGCGCGGACCGAGGTGCGCATGGCGGTGCCGATACCGGCCGGGCGGTCCAGCAATAGCGGGAAGGAGACCACGCTGATGGCGAGCACGGCCACGGCGAAGACGGCGCCGGCCGCCAGACCGCAGAGCGCCATCAAAACACCCGCCCCGGTGGTAAACACCGCAATGAGAAAGTCAGCGGCGGAAGCCGGCGGCTGCGGGCCGAGTGTTACGTCATACAGGCCTTCGGCGACGGCGAGCCAGAGCAGAAACACCGCCATCAATATGGCGCCGAGCAGACATATGGCGCCGAGAGACGGTGAGCGGAGAACCGCGAACGCGTCAAACCAGGAAATGCGGCCGGTCAGCTCGCGGCGGCGCGACATCTCGTACAAGCCAATCGCGGCGAACGGGCCGATGAGGGCGAAACCGGAGGCGATCGGGAAGAGCAGTTGCAGGAGTTCATGATGCGCTGCGAGTGCGGCCAGCAGCAGACCCATGATCGGATAGATCAGGCAGACGAAAATGACATCCGTGCGGGCCGCGGCAAAATCCTGCACACCGGCGCGCAAGGCCGTGGTTAAATCGGCGCGGGTGATTTTATTGACGATGGGCACCTGTATTGGGGCCGTCCAGTAATCGGTCGGCGCGGCGGCCCCGAGGCCGGAGGCGGCTGGATCGAATTCGGTAAAGAACCATTCAACGGGGTTGCGGATATGCATCGGACACTCCTGTCGTTGTTTCCGGCTAACTTTTTATGTGAGTACGCTGCTGGTATTAAATATGCATGTCGCGCGCGATTTACAGGGATAATTTCATCGCCCTCTGCGCTTTGCTGACGATCCCCGGGCCGAAATTATTGTTTTTTGCCGGGTTTTTGCGGGCTTATGAGACAGCGCCGGTGTGACCGGCAACGCCTCGTCGAGCAGCGCCTGGATGGCGGTAACGGTGGCGGGATCGAGCTTGCGCAGCTGGCGGGCCATGCGGTTGGCCAGAGCCGTCTGTTCCGGGGTAAGGCCGGCCGCATTCATGCTGGGGCGCGGACGGGACAATCGCGCCAAGGTTTTCAGCTCATCGGCGTCGTCCCAGATCAGGCCAAAAAAATCGCATATCTGGTGGATCAGGCCAACCGAAGGTGTGCCGCGCCGGCCATGCTCAAGGGCCGAAAGATAGGCGGGAGAGACCTGGATGGCGGCGGCAAGGTCGCGTTGCAGCACGCCGCGTTCGGCGCGCAGGCTGCGTAGCCTGGCCCCGAACGGGGTCACCTCAGCCGCCGCAGCAACACGCGCACGGCGCCGGTATTGGCGGCATGCGGGTGCGCCAAAGCCAGAATATAGGGGCGGAGTTCGGCGGCATTCAGCCAGAGCGGCAATTCGCGGGCCAGCACCTCGCCTTTGCCGGTAATGATTTCAACGCAACGCAAATGCTCCGCGTAGGCCCGGTGGATCAGTGCTGCGGTCACGGCATGGGCCCGCGCCGCACTCAGGCCATGCAGATCCAACCGGCGTTCCGCCGGCATCTGGCCTTTGCGGAATTTTTGAAAGGTGGCGCGGTCCAGGCCGGAGGGCGGCGTATCCAGACGGATGACCGGGTGGTAGCGTGGCGGGCTGGGGCCAGGGCCAGGCATGGCGGGTGTTGCCGCAGGCCGCGGTGATACGGTTTCAGCCAATGCCAAACGGGCGCGGCCGGGCAGCAGGTCCAGGGTCTGGCTGTAAGCCGCCCACTGCTGCACATCGGCGCGGGACAAGGCTTTGCCCTTGGCCATCAGCGTGGCGAGGGTTCGCGATGAAAAACCTCATCTCTGCCCTGCATAATCGGTTGGGCTGCATGCGGCAGATTATTATGATTCACGATCGGCTGTTTTAAAAAATGCCGCAGCAGCGGATTTATGCGCGGCTTTGGCAGCGATTTGCGCCTGTACGCGGGCTATTTCGGCTTGCAGAACCCCGATATAGGCCTGGAGTTCGGCAACGCCGAGCGTTTCCAAAGACAGCGGCGTCAGCAGGTTTTTGGCAGGTTTCGGCAGGTCTTCATCAGGATTTATCATGAAACTATCTTGACCGGGGGGCGCGCCGGGTTCCATACCCCGCCTTTAACTTCATTACCACATAACATGATGCTCCATGCCGAGACAGCGAGCATTCAATAAGGTATTTCGCCATGTCGCTCCCCTTGATGCCAAAAGCCACCGCCGTCTGGCTGATCGACAAGACCGCTCTGACATTCGATCAGATTGCCGATTTTTGCGGCATGCACCCGCTGGAAATTCAGGCGATCGCCGATGGCGAAGTGGCGCAAGGCATCAACGGATATGATCCGGTAACCAATAAACAGGTGGCCGCCGAGGATATCGCCCGTTGCGAAGCCAATCCCGAAGCCAGGCTGAAACTGCTGGCGCCGACCGATCCGCTGCCGAAAAAGACCAAGGGCGGACGTTATACGCCGGTTGCCAAACGCAATGACCGGCCGGACGCCATCACCTTCATCCTGCGCAACTACCCGCACCTGACCGACGCGCAGATCATCAAGCTGCTGGGCACCACCAAGGATACCATCCAGAAAATCCGCGAGCGCTCGCATTGGAACAGCGCCAACATCAAACCGCGCGATCCGGTGATCCTGGGGTTGTGCAAACAATCCGATCTGAACGATGCGGTAGCGGCTGCGAACGAGCGGCTGACGCGGGAGGGGCTGACGCCACCCCCGCCGCCGGCACCACTTTCCAGTGAAGCGGCCTGATACGGCCTAGTTGCTGCCTGACGCAGGGATGCTGAGACGTTCCATCTCTTCCTTTAACCGCAGCTTTTGGAGCTTCATGCGCATGATCTCGCCGTCATCCGGGCGCGGCCGGCGGTCTTCTGCCAGAATTCTCGTATCGAGATTGGCATGACGTTCTTTCAAGGCTTCGATGTGCGATTGCAGGTTCATATGACCTCCTTGATATGTTGCCAGATCAAAGCTTGGGTGCACCCGGCTGGGCAGCCTCCCAACACCGGCAAGCTAACGCCATTGCCACGGCAATGTCACCTGAATAAGCGATCACGTTTTTTACCCGCCGGGCGTCTGATGAAATTGCGGTTCCAGCGCGGCCAGATAGGGGCTAAAGCCTGCTTATGCTGACCGATAAGGATAATCTGCTACGCCGCCTGCACGCGCTGCGTAGCGAACATCGGGATCTTGACACCGTCATCGCCCGCATGGCCGAGCACGGGCCGATCGACCAATTGCAGTTGCAACGGCTCAAAAAGCGCAAACTGGTGCTGAAGGATGAAATCGCCTGGATGGAGAGCCGGCTGATCCCGGACCAAACGGCATGACAGCGCCGCTGGTCGGCATCATCATGGGCAGCCGGTCGGACTGGCCAGTACTCCTGCATGCCGCTGAAACTCTCGAACAACTGGGCGTGGCGTATGAAACAAAAGTGGTGTCAGCGCACCGCACCCCGCAACGGCTGTACGATTACGCCCAGTCGGCGGCAGCGCGCGGACTGAAACTGATCATTGCCGGCGCCGGCGGTGCTGCACATCTGCCGGGCATGGTGGCTGCCCTCACCGCCCTGCCGGTGCTCGGGGTACCCATGGCAGGTACCGCGCTGAACGGCATGGACAGCCTGTATTCCATTGTGCAAATGCCGGCCGGCGTGCCGGTGGCGACGCTGGCCATCGGCAAACCGGGAGCCATCAATGCCGGGCTGCTGGCGGCGGCAATCCTCGCCCTTGCCGATGCGGCTTTAAGCGAACGGCTGGTGGCTTACCGCGCCGCGCAAACCGCAGCGGTGCCGGAAATGCCCGAAACCAACCCATGACATCCGCCCTGCCGCCGGGCGGCACAGAAGCCCTGCCGCCGGGCGCTGTGATCGGCATGATCGGCGGCGGCCAGCTTGGCCGGATGTCAGCAATGGCGGCGGCGCGCCTCGGCTATAAATGCCATGTGTTTACCCCGGAAGCCGATAGCCCAGCCGCACAGGTCGCAACCGCTGCAACCATCGCCGATTATGCCGACCATGACGCGTTGCGGCGGTTTGCCGGTGCCGTGGATGTCATCACATTCGAGTTCGAAAACCTGCCGGCGGCCGCCCTCGACCTGCTCGCGGACTTACGCCCAGTGCGGCCCAGCCCCGACATATTGCGCATCAGCCAGGACCGGCTGCGCGAAAAGCAATTCCTGAACGATGCCGGCATCGCCACTGCCGCCTGGGTGCCGGTAGACTCCGCAGCGGCGTTAACCGCGGCCCTGGCCACACTCGGGCTGCCGGCAGTGCTGAAGACCACCACACTCGGCTATGACGGCAAAGGCCAGGCCATGCTGCGGGAACCCGCCGATGCCGCAGCCGCTTTTATCAAACTCGCGCCGAAACCGCTGGTGCTGGAACAATTCGTCGATTTCGCCGCCGAAATATCGGTGATCGTGGCCCGCAGCCTGGATGGCACCACAACAGCCTTCGACGCCGTACAGAACCGCCATAAAAACCATATCCTCGATCTCACGCTGGCCCCTGCCCCGCTGCCCCTTCAACTTTTGACCGAAGCCGGCGACATCGCCCGCAGCATCGCCGCCGAACTGCAACTCGTCGGCCTGCTGGCCGTCGAAATGTTCGTCGCCGCCGATGGCCGCCTCCTGGTCAACGAACTCGCCCCGCGCCCGCATAACTCCGGCCACTGGACAATCGAAGCCTGCGCCGTCAGCCAGTTCGAAATGCACATCCGCGCCGTCTGCGGCCTGCCCCTGCCACCCGCCACCCGCCACGCCGACGCCGTCATGAAAAACCTGATCGGCCCCGAAGACATGACACTTTGGCCGCAAATCCTCGCCACCCCAGGCCTGATCCCCCACCATTACGGCAAAACCGAAGCCCGGCAGGGGCGCAAAATGGGCCACGTAACCAAATTGTTCCCAAAAGACGGATTACCCGGTGAATTCGGCATCATGGACGCCTTGGCACCGCTTTTAGACAAGTAGAAAGTAAGCCCTGCTTTTTTGAAAAAAAGCAGCAAAAAACTTTTGCCCTGCTGGCATGGGGCGTGATGCGAGCAACGCCCCCGGACCCAGTATAAATTTATGCTGGGCCATAGGCGTTTAGCTGACCAAGCCCCAGGCCCAGACTCATAAAGTTTATTTGCTGCTTTTTGTTCACAAAAAGCAATGCTTTCACTTGCCTTCTGGCTTACGTCCTTGTCTTAAATTAGCCGCTTGGGCGGCCAGCATAATTTCTAAACTTGCTGACAGAGCCTTACGATTTTGCGTGGCTTCTACGGGCAGCGGAGGGTTTAATACTAACGTGGCGTGCAGTTTATGGCCGCCGATGCGGGTAAAATGCGGGGCGATGGCCATGTCCCCGTACCAGGAGATCAGCGGGCGATCGCGGCGGCGGACCGGCAGCCCGTCGAGGCGGTCGTAGACCAGGGTGACCGGTTGGATCGCGGGTTTGGCGGGGGAGGCGGCCAGGGCCAGAAAGGCGGATTGGAAGCGCAGGATCCGGCCCCCGTCCGAGGTTGTGCCTTCCGGGAACAGGATGATGTTGTCTCCCTTTTGCAGGCGGTCTTCGAGCTGGTTGCGCTCCTGGCTGGTGCCGGTACGGGTCCGGGAGACAAAAATGGTGCGGCCGAGACGGGCGACGAGGTTGATCACCGGCCAATGGTCGATGGCGGCTTTGGCGACGAAGCAGCCGGGCAGTACGCTGCCGAGTGTGACGATGTCGATCCAGGAACAATGGTTGGCAATGAACAAGGTGGGGCGGCCCTGGTTAAGGTCGCCGATGATGGTCAGGCGGATGCCGAGGATGACGCGGACGATGGTCCAGTAGGTGCGGGCAAACAATTCCTTGGCGCGGCCGGGCAGCAGCAGCAGCAGGGCCTGCAGCGGCATGGCGAGCAGCGTCCAGACCAGCACCAGGAGCAGGCGAAGGGCCATGCGGGTAAAATCGATCATGCGTTGATGTTTACGGTGCGCTGTCTTTCAGCATCAAGCGCAGGTCGCGCAGGATCGGGGCCGGGTCCGACCCGACGGTTTCGCGCACCACCGCCACCCAGTCGCCGACATCCTGCACATGGGATGGATTGTAGCGCAGCAATTCGCGTTTGATGAAGGGAAAACCGGAGATCAGCAGCTGGCGCCACAGGTCCGCTGTCGGGTTGAGGGCGATCCGGCGCGCCACGGCGTCGCGGATGCGTAGGATTTGCAGCCTGCGGGTCATCAGGATCGGGTCCGCGCGGCTGGCCTCGCTTTCATCGGCCAGCGTCACGCGATCGAATTCCTCCTGAGTGACCTGATTGACCAGGGTTTCATACGGCCAGAGTGCGGCGCAATGCAGACCGCCCTTCAGCATGGTCTGCGTCACGCCGATTTCGTAGATTTTGATGATATAGGTTTTGGCCGGCACCGGCCGTACGCTGCGCCAGAATTTTTTGAAGGCTTCGGCATGCAGGGCTTTCGGGCCGAATGCCATGAAGAACGATTGCAGATGGTAGCGGGTCTGCCAGCTTTCGGTGAGGCCCCAGATATCCGCCACGCTGTAATCGAATTTATCCAGAATGGTATTCAGAGGATGCAGCGGGCCGAACACGCTGTCGTTGGCAAAGATGATTTCCTCGGTTTCGGCGCGCGGCAGGCCAAGATGATCGAGCGTATCCCGCCAGGCCCCGAAATCATAGCCGACATTGCGGCGGATGACGATGGAAGCACAGAGTTTGCGTAATGACTGGGTGGCGATCGGATTCAGTTTGCCGCTATTGGTCACGAACACGATGGCGCGGCCTGAGGCCGCGAGTTCGCTGATATAGGCCAGAATTTGCGGCCGCACCGCGCCTGCGGCGTCGTAATGCATGAATAAAACCAGCCGGGGGCCGAGCACCGGCGCGTCCGGCCAGACCGAGATGATCTGCCTGGTATTGCGCAGCGCCCCGATCAGCCGGGCCGGCGGGATAATGAAGATCAACTGCCATAACGTCCGGAGTTTCCAGACCATGGCGCGAACGATGCGCCTCATGAAAACCGCGGTGTCATTTACATGAACAGGCGAGGGACGCGGGCGCGCAAGGCCTCGTTCAGCGCGGCCCGGCGGTCCCATAAATCGCGGTACCAGGCGGTGCGCGCGGCCACCTGGTAGGCCAGCATGCGTTCGTTGGTAACATACAGGCGGGCGGCATCGGCAAGCCGGCGGGTGGCCTCCGGATAGGCCAGCAGGCGCAGCAGCTTGGAGCGCAGCTCGTCCGGATTGCGGAAGATCAGGCCGGTGCGGCCGTCCTCGATACTGTGTTCATACACCACGGGGCTGGCCAGGGCGGCGACGCGCGCGGCACTGGCTTCGATGAATTTCAGGTCGGATTTGGCGCGGTTGAACGGGGTGTCGGCGAGCGGCATGAAGGCGATGTCGGCTTTGGCGAGCAGGGTTTTGTAAGCGGCGTAATCGCAGATCGGCGTAAAATCCTTGTGCGGGGTTTCGAGCGCGTCGAAAAAATCCTGGTCATGAACCACGGTGAAATGCAGGCGCCCGCCGACCGCCCGCGCCACCTCGTTCAGCACCGGCATCAGCGGCGCCCAATCGCCGGCGCGGTTGATGGCGCCGAAGAACATGGTGATGGTTTGCGGGTCGGCAAAATTCTGCACGGCGGCAAGCTCGAAAACGGCATTTCGGAACATCCCGATTTCCGGGTTTTCGGCGCGCAATATGTCGCTGAGTGCCGGCGTGCTGGTTTGCACGGCGTGCACGGCTTTGAAGGTCAGCAGCTGCTCGAGGTCCACCCCGCGCTCCTGCATGAACACCGGATGGTCGTCGAACTCGCTGACGATGACGTAGTCTTTCTGCAACAATGTGCGGATGCGGGCGAGGCCGGAATCACCCACCAGCAAGGGCCGGTGCAGCACGGCGATCTTCGGTGCATCGGCAAGCGGCGGGGCGATATCGGGTTCCGACAGGACGGCGGTCAGTATGGCGCTGTCGGTGGCCAGCGCGCGCATCGGTTCGATGACCCGGACATCCGAAACGCCGCCCTGGGGCGGCAGCATGGTGGCGCTGATCACCATGCGGGCCGGGGCGGCTTTGCGGGCGCGCCAGATGAACTGCAAGGGTGCGGCGCGGTTGAGATAATCTGCCGGATCGATGTCCATGGCCTTCAGGCCGGGAGCCAGGGCAGCGGCGAAATTCTGCGCCTGGCGCTGATCGATGGCGCGCGGCGCGACATCGGAAAGCTGCAGCCCAGCCGCGGTAAGCGCCTTTGCCATGGTGCGCGGGGTGAACCAGCGCAAATGGGTGCGGTCCAGCAGACCTTCATCCTCGTAGTCGAAAGTGGCGCTCAGCAGGCGGTAGGCGAACGACCAGTGCTCGACATTCGGCATGCACACCAGCACCGTGCCGTCCGGGCTCAGGTATTCGGCGTGACGGCGCAGCAGCGTCCAGGGGTCGCGCAGATGCTCCAGCACATCGCCATAGATCAGGCAGTCGATCCCGTCCGGCACCGCGAACGGCATCGGTGTGGCTTCGACATCGCAAGCCGCCACCTCGGTAAGCCGGGCGGCAGCGTGCCCGGCAGCCTCAGGGTCGAGCTCGATGCCGAGCATGCGCGCGTTCGGGTTACGCCGCAGGTAAGCCACGCCAAGGGCGCCCTGGGCGCAGCCGACATCCAGGACCGTGCGGGCGGTCAGCGGAATTTTGTCCAGGAGTTCTGGATTGGCGTAGTCGGGATAATGATGCGTCGAGAGCCGCCTGGGTTCAGCAATGGTCTCCGAGGCCGGCGATGCGGTGATCATGTCGTCCATTTTACCAGAGCCCTACTGCGCGTAACGTCATATTAAGCAATTCTGCAACCGCGCATAGCAGCATCATCGGCATCTTCAATTTTGCCGCGGTTTCGGCCATGGTCCGCCGCGCATGACCATCACCCCGTCTCTGGCTTATCTCGCAATCCCCCGGCATCTGGCTCTGCTGGCCGGTCTGGCGCTGTTTTCCGGCATTATCGTGCGGATCATGATCGCAATCGGGGTGCCGGATCACCCGGACGCGCGCAAGGCGCATACCCAGGTCACGCCGAAATCGGGCGGTGTGGGCATCGTCGCGGCGTTTCTGCTCGGGGTGCTGCTGCTGTACCGCTACGGGCAGGTCTCCCGGCTGCAGGAGGGACGGTTTATCGGCATCATCGGTGCTGCGGTGCTGATGGCGGCGGTGTCGTTTCTGGACGATCTGTTCGATGTTTCGTTTCTGCTCAAACTCGGCACCCAGATGGTCGCCTCGGCGGTCGCGGTGGCCGCCGGGCTGTGGATTCATGAGCTGGCATTGCCGTATTTCGGCATCGTCGGGCTCGGCTGGTGCGGCGTGCCGCTGACCTTCGGTTTTATTCTGTTCATCACCAACGCGATGAACTTCATCGACGGGCTGAACGGGCTGGCGGCCGGGGTGACCCTCATCACCTGCCTGTTCCTGGCCGGAATTGCCGGGCTCTACGGCGGTTATTTCGTCTATACCGCGTCTTTGCTGCTGGCCGGCGGCGTCCTCGGGTTTCTGCCGTTCAATTATCCGCAGGCCAAAATTTTCATGGGCGATGTCGGCAGCCAGTTCTGCGGGTTCATCCTGGCGCTGCTCGGCATCGCCGCGGCGCATTATGAAGCGGCCCCGCTATCCTTCCTGCTGGTGCCGCTGCTGCTCTCCGGCGTGCTGTTCGATGTCGCATTCACCCTGGCGCGCCGGGCGCTGCGGGGGGAGAATATCGCCAGCCCGCATCGCAGCCATCTGTATCAACTGGCGCAGCGCACCGGGGTGGCCGCCCCTGTGGTGGCGTTGATACATTGGGGGTTTGCGGCGTTCGGCGGCCTCGTCGCCATTTTGTTCGTGGCGGCTCCCAGCCTCTGGAAACTGCCGCTGATGGCCGCACCGGTCGCCCTGCAGATGGTCTGGCTGTGGTATGTCATGCGCCGCGCCGGGCAGGCGGATCTTGGTAAATGGTAATGTTTTTTAGCATGGCGGTATTTGCGGCGCAGGGTTAAGTTGGGTAAAAATATCTTCTCCAGGGGGAAATGATCATGGCGCGCATTGCATTGGTGACAGGTGGAACACGCGGCATTGGCGAGGCGATCAGCGTGGCTTTGCAAAAAGCCGGCCGTCATGTGATCGCCACTTACGCCGGCAATGTGGAGGCGGCAGAGGCCTTCACCAAAACCACCGGGATCGAGTCGATCCGTTTCGACGCCGCCGATTACGAACAATGCGCCACCGCGGTTTCGCGCATTACCGAACAATACGGACCGGTCGAAATCCTCATCAACAATGCCGGCATCACGCGCGATGCGACCTTGCCGCGCATGACACGCGACATGTGGGATGCCGTGATCGACACCAACCTTGGCTCCTGTTTCAATCTCTGCAAGCTCACCTTCGACGGCATGAAGGCGGGCAAATTCGGCCGGATCGTCAATATAGGCTCCATCAACGGCCAGGCCGGGCAATACGGCCAGGTCAATTATGCCGCCGCGAAATCGGGCATCCACGGGCTGACCAAAGCCCTGGCGCAGGAAGGGGCGCGGTTTCACATCACCGCCAACGCCATCGCGCCGGGCTATGTGGATACCGAAATGGTGCGCGCAGTGCCACCGGATGTCCTGGAGAAAATCATCGCCAAAATCCCGCGCGGGCGCCTCGGTACCGCCGATGACATCGCCCGCGGCGTATTGTTCCTGACCGGCGACGATGCGGATTTCATCACCGGCTCGACATTGTCGATCAACGGCGGCCAACATATGTATTGAAGCCCGGCGTGGGGGCGTGCCGATGGAAAGCAAGCAGCCGCTTTAAAGCAAGCAGCCGCTTTTTTGAAAAAAAGCGGCGCAAAAAACTTTTTTGAAACTGGTGCCGGGAGTTTCAAGCGCCAATGGCCCAGATTAATAAAAGTCTTTTTGCTTCTTTTTCTTCAGAAAAAGAAGCGCTTCCTTAACGCAGGTTGACTTCATCCAGTTTCAAAACCTCGCCGGCCAGGTACAGGCTGCCGCAGATCAGCACCCGCGTCGGGGCGGTGATCTGGCGCAACGCGCCGGCAACATCCGGGCCGGGGATGGCGATGCCGCCGGAGGCCGCGACGATAGCGGCAACCGGCAGCGCCAGATGCTGCGCCGGTTCTGCCACCGCGTAGATCCGCTCGGCGCGCGGCAGCAACGGGCGCAGAAAAGTATGGATATCCTTGGATTGTTTCATCCCCAGGATCAGCGTGGTCGGGCCCTCCCAGGCCGCCAGCTGCTCGGCGATGGCAAGGCCGCCGCCGGGGTTATGGGCGCCATCCAGCCACAGCGAAGAGCCGGGCGGCAGCAGGGCCGCCAGTGCGCCGTGCAGATGTTGCAGTCGCGCCGGCCATTCGGCGCGTTGCAGCCCCGTGCGGATCGCGGCATCCGGGATGGCGAGGCCGGCGGCGCGCAGAGCTGCGATGGCGATCCCGGCATTATCGACCTGATGCGCACCGGGCAGCGCTGGGTTCGGCAAGGCCAGCGTGCCGTTGAACAGCAACCCGTCCTTGGTTTGCGCGATGTCCCAGGCAGCATCGCGCGCCAGCAGCACAGCGCCTGTTTCAGCGGCATTTCGTTGCAGTGCCGCCAGCACCACAGGCTCCTGCCGCCCGGTCACCACCGGCACATGGCCGCGCATGATGCCGGCTTTTTCACCGGCGATGGCGCTCAGCGTGTCACCCAGAAATTCCTGATGATCGAGCGAAATCGCGGTGATGACGGAAGCGGCAGCGGTGGCAATGACATTGGTGGCGTCGAACCGGCCGCCGAGGCCCACCTCCAGCAGGCACAAATCCGCCGGCGTGCGTGAGAACAGCAGGAAGCTGGCCGCGGTGATGGCCTCGAATACCGTGATCTGGTTACCGGCGTTCGCCTCCTCGATCTCGCCCAGAACCTCGGCAAGCGCCTCATCCGAGACCAGCACCCCGGCGATGCGGATGCGTTCATTGAAGCGCACCAGATGCGGCGAGGTATAGACATGCACACGCAGGCCCGCCGCCTCGGCGATGGCGCGCATGAAGGCGCAGCAGCTGCCCTTGCCGTTGGTCCCGGCCACATGAATAACCGGCGGCAGCTGCAGATGCGGATCGCCCAACGCCGAAAGCAGACGAAACAAACGCTCCAGGCTCAGGTCGATCAGTTTAGGGTAGAGATCGTGCAACCGGTTGAGATGAGCGTCGTACCGGCTCAAGCGGCATCCTGATGCGGGTGCGCGGTCAGCAGGCCGATCAGCCGGGCCAGCGTTGCGGCCATCTCGCCGCGCTTGACCACCATGTCGATGATGCCATGCCTGTGCAGGTATTCGGCGCGCTGGAAACCATCGGGAAGTTTTTCCCTTACCGTCTGCTCGATAACACGGGCCCCGGCAAAGCCGATCAGCGCATTCGGCTCGGCGATCTGGATGTCGCCCAGCATGGCGAAAGACGCGGTGACGCCGCCGGTGGTGGGGTCCGTCAGCACGGTGATGAAGGGCAGCCCAGCCTCCTTGACCATCTGGGCGGCGATGGTGGTGCGCGGCATCTGCATCAGGCTGATCGCGCCCTCCTGCATGCGCGCCCCGCCGGAGGCGGTGTAGACGATCAACGGCGCGGCCTGCAGCACCGCCAGCTTGGCGGCGGCGACCAGGCCATCACCCATGGCCGCCCCCATGGAACCGGCCATGAAGGTGAATTCCATGGCGGCGACCACCGCCTTGCCGCCGCCGATCGTTCCATGGGCCACCAGCAACCCGTCATCGAGCCTGGTGGCCTCGCGCGCATCGCGCAGGCGGTCGGTGTATTTTTTCTGGTCGCGGAAGCGCAGCGGGTCCGCCACCGCCTTCGGCAAATCGATGCGGGTATAGCTGCCGGCATCGAAGGTCCAGGCCAGACGCTCGGCAGCCCCGGCGCGCATGTGGTAGCCGCAATGCGGGCACACCTTCAAACTCGCCTCCAGCTCGCGGTGAAAAATCATCTGCTGGCATTGCGGGCACTGGGTCCATAAATTGTCCGGTACCTCCTTGCGGCCGAGCAAAGTGCGTATTTTGGGGCGGACGAATTCGGTGAGCCAGCTCATAGGGGGGCAAATAAACCCTTTCGTTGCAGGTGGGAAGGCAAGCCAGCGGCATTTGCAGGAACCGGGCTTTCGACCTATCGCAGCGTCATGACGCGCTTTGCCCCCCGGATCGGCCGCACGCATGAGGCCGCCACCTTCGCCATGGCGCAACGGGCGCGGGCGTTGCGGGCAGCCGGGCAGGATGTCATCTCTCTGTCGATCGGCGAGCCGGATTTCGCCACGCCCCCACATGTAGTGGCGGCGGCACATGAGGCCGCATTGCAGGGGCAAACCAAATACCCGCCGCTGGCCGGCACGCTGGCGCTGCGGGAGGCGGTGGTCCGCAAATATGCGCGCGACCAGAAACTCGCCTTCGGTTTGGATGAGGTGTGCATTACCAACGGCGGCAAGCAGGGGATTTTCAACCTGGTGATGGCGCTGATCAGCGCCGACGACGAGGTGATCATCCCTGCCCCGGCCTGGGCCGGGTATATCCAGGTGGTGCAGTTTGCCGGCGGCACGCCGGTGTTCGTGCACGGCACGCCGGCCACCGGCTTCCGCCTGGCGCCGGCAGCGCTGGCGGCGGCCATCACCCCGCGGACCCGGCTCTTGATCCTGAACTATCCGAACAACCCGAGCGGCGCGGCGATGGATGCCGAAGAGCTGCGGGGGATTGCGGCGGTGCTGCGCCGCCACCCGGATGTGCTCGTTCTATCCGATGATATCTATGAACATCTGCTGTTCGAAGGCAAATACGCCACGCTGGCGGCAGTGGCGCCGGACCTCGCAGACCGGATCGTCACGCTGACGGGCGTATCCAAATCCTATGCCATGACCGGCTGGCGGATCGGCTTTGCCGCCGGCCCGGCCAAAATCATCAAGGCGATGATCCTGGTGCAAGGTACGGCCACCTCCGGGGTTTCCAGCATCGGCCAGGCAGCCGCACTTGCCGCACTTAACGGCCCGCAGGATGAGCTGGCAGCGCGAGCGGACATCTACCGCCGGCGGCGCGATGCGGTCTGTACCGCGCTGAACCTCATACAAGGCATCGAATGCCACAAACCTGACGGCGCCTTCTATGTGTTTCCGTCAATCGCCGGCTGCCTCGGCAAAACCTCGCCCCGTGGATTTCACATCGCCACCGACACCGATTTCACCGCCGCCCTGCTCGATGAAGCCCTGGTGGCGGTAGTGCCTGGCTCGGCATTTGCCATGAGCGGACATATCCGCATCAGCACCGCCACCGCCGATGCAACCCTGGCCAAAGCCTGCAACCGCATCGCCGGATTTTGCGCTGCATTGCGGTAGCGTAATGAAGCACTTCTTTTTCTGAAGAAAAAGAAGCAAAAAGACTTTTATTAATCTGGGGCATTGGTGTTTGAAACTCCCGGCTCCAATGTCAAAAAGCGGCTGCTTTCTTTGATGGTTGATCCAGCCCGGCAGTACACCTACGTTTGAAGCTCTGTAAAAATCACAGGAGGTCCTATGAAAACGCTATATCACGCCCATGCCCATGCCACCGGCGGCCGTACCGGTGACGGCGCCACCGATGACAACCGCCTGTCCGTCAAACTCAGCACACCGAAGGAAATGGGCGGCGATGGCGGCCCCGGCACCAACCCCGAACAGCTATTCGGCATCGGCTACTCGGCCTGCTTTCTCGGCGCGCTGAAATACGTCGCCGGCCAGGAAAAGGTGAAAATTCCTGAAGACGCCCGCATCGACGCCGATATCGGCATCGGCCCCCGCGACGACGGCGGCGGCTTCGGCATTACCGCCAGCCTGACCATCACCATCCCCGGCATGGAAAAAGCCCAGGCCGAGGACCTCGTCCAAAAAGCCCATATCGTCTGCCCCTACTCCAACGCAACCCGCGGCAACGTGGATGTGCAACTTAAAGTTGCGTAGAAAGCAAGTGCTTCTTTTTTGAATCTTTCCGCGCAAAAAACTTTTGCCATGCTAGGGCATGGGCCGTGATGGGGCCAACGCCCATGGCCCAGCATAAAATTTATACCGGGTCCGGAGGCTTTGTCCGAATAACGCCCCATGTCCAGACTCATAATGTTTTTTTGCTTCTTTTTGTTCACAAAAAGAAGCGCTTCCTGACTCATTCAAAATGCCTCTTCGGCAAATTCCATCATGGTCTCGGAGCCGGACTGAATAGCGCTCAACAATGCGCCGGTCTGCGGCAGCAGGCGTTCCATATAGAATTTAGCGGTACCTACTTTGGCAGCGTAGAAATTGTCTTGTCCAGCTTTGGGCAGTGCGATGGCGGCCATGCGGGCCCACATGAAGCCGAGGGCGACGAGGCCGAACAGGCGCAGGTAGTCGGTGGCGGCGGCGCCGATTTCGTCGTGGTTGGTTATGCCGGCTTCCATGATATGGCCGGTGGCGATTTGCAGATGCTCCAGGCTGGTTTGCAGCTTTTGGATGAAGGGTTCCAGAGCGGGGTCATCGCCATTGGCGTCGATGAATTCCAGTACGGGGTCGAGGAAGCGGGTGAACAGCCGGCCGCCGTCCTGCGGCAGTTTGCGGCCGACTAGGTCGAGCGCCTGGATGCCGTTGGTGCCTTCGTAAACCATGGAGATGCGGGCATCGCGGACATATTGTTCCATGCCGTGATCGCGGATGTAGCCGTGGCCGCCGTAGCATTGCAGCGCGGTGGAGGTCACCTCGAAGCCGAGATCGGTGAACAGGGCTTTGACGACCGGCGTCAGCAAAGCGGTGAAATCGTCGGCGATCAGCCTGGCGTCTTCATCGGTCGAGCGTTGCAGAATATCCACCTCGCGCGCCACCCAGCCGGAGAGCGCGCGGCAGCCTTCGATATAGGCGCGCATGGTCAGCAGCATGCGGCGGATATCCGGGTGGACGATGATCGGGTCGGCCTGCTGGCCAGGGTTTTTGGCGCCACTAAGGGCGCGGCCCTGGATGCGTTCGCGGGCGTAGTTGACGGCGTTCTGATAGGCGATCTCGGCGACGCCAAGGCCTTGGATACCGACCGAGAGGCGTTCGGTATTCATCATGGTGAACATGGCGCGCAAACCCTTATGCGGCTCACCGACCAGCCAGGCTTTGGCATCTTCGAAGCTGAGCGAACAGGTGGCAGACGCCTTGATGCCCATTTTGTGCTCGATGGCGGTGCAGGTAACGCCGTTGCGGGCACCGAGACTGCCATCTTCCTTGACCAGGAATTTCGGCACCACGAATAACGAGATGCCTTTGACGCCCGCGGGCGCGCCCGGCAGGCGGGCCAGCACCAGATGGATGATGTTTTCGGTCAGATCATGCTCGCCGGCGGAGATGAAAATCTTGTTGCCGGTGAGCGTGTAAGCGCCGTCATCGGCAGGCACGGCACGGGTCCGCAGCATGCCGAGGTCGGTGCCGCATTGCGGCTCGGTCAGGCACATGGTGCCGGACCATTTGCCGGAGACCAGGTTGGGCAGGTAGGTTTGCTTCTGCTCCTCGCTGCCATGATGATACAAAGCCAGATAGGCGCCGTGCGACAGGCCGGGATACAAGCCGAAGGCCATGTTGGCGGCGCACAGCATTTCCTCAACCAGCATGGCGGGCGCCACCGGCATGCCTTGCCCGCCATATTCCGGCGCAGCGCTCATCGCCGTCCAGCCGCCGCCGCGGAAGGCTTCATACGCCTCCCTGAAGCCTTTGGGGGTGCGCACCACGCCGTTTTCATAGGTACAGCCTTCAAGATCGCCGGATTGGTTGAGCGGGAACAGCACCTCCTCGGTCAGCCTGGCGGCCTCTTCGAGCACGCTATCCATCAGTTCCGGCGTGAAATCCCCGGTATCGGGAAGTTCGGCGATGGTCTTGCTGTCGTAGAGTTCGTGCAGGACGAAACGCATATCGGCAAGTGGCGCTTTATAAATGGGCATGGCGATTTCTCTGTTCAGTTACGCAATGGTTTACCGGTGTCGACGATGCTTTTGATGCGCGCCAGGCTTTCCTTGGTACGGATCAAGGTCATGAAGGCCTGGCGTTCCAAATCCATGACATCGGTCTCCTGCACTATATCGAGATAATCGGCAGTATCCCCGGAGAGCACCATGGCCAGCTGGTCGGCGACGATAACGTCGTGATCCGTGGCGATGCCGCGTCTATGGAAGCCAGCGACGACCATTTGCAGGCCGATGCGCGCACTCGGGCCGGGCAGGCGCAGGGGGACTGGTTCGGGAGCCTGGTAGCCATCGACCATGGAAATCGCACGGGCTTTGGCATCGGCGAGCAGGCGGGTGCGGTTCATGGTGATGCCATCGGTCGGGCGCAGGAATTTCAGCTCCTGGGCCTCGGCGGCGGAACGCGATACGGTGGCGGTCGAAATGGTTTCAAATACCTTGGCAACCGCCGGCATCGGGCCTTTCGGCATCTGCTTGTCCTGTTGCCAGCGGGTCAGCATGGTGGCACAGCCGCCCCAGCCGGGAACCAGGCCGACACCGGTCTCCACCAGCCCGATATAGCTCTCGGCATAGGCCTGCACCGCGGCGCAATGCAGCAGCAGCTCGCAGCCGCCACCAAGAGCACGGCCCGCCGGTGCGGCAACGATCGGAAACGGCGCATAGCGTAGCGCCAGATAGGTGGACTGGCCTTGTCTGATGATTTTCTCGATCTGTCCCCACATGCGGATATTGGCGGCGAACTGCGCCATGCCGATATTGGCGCCGATCGAGAAATTGGTCTTGTGCGGCGGTTGGTTCAGATCGTCATTGTAGAACACCAGGGCTTTATAGCTTTTCGCGGTCAGCGCGATGGTTTTATCCATCAGGCCGATGATGTCGCCATCCAGCATGTTCAGCAGATTGCCGCGCATCTTGGCGTGGATTTCAAAGCACAGCACACCGTCGCCGATATCCCAGACCGAGGCGTTTTTACTGCCGAGCACCGGTTTGGAAACACGCTTGATGCGGTCGAGCAGCAATGCACCTTCCGGCACCGGAATTTTGCGGTAATCGCCATCCGGCGTGAACCGCAGAATGTCGGCACCGGCGATTTTGTAGAAACTTCCCGTACCGATTTGCCGCAGCAGCGGCGGAACCGGCAGGTTCAGCGCCGCGATATGTTCAGCCACCCAGGCAGGCCCGAGCCTATCGATCAGCTCGAACGGGCCGTATTTCCAGGTGTAGCCGAGGCGCATCGCCTCATCGATATCGGCGATGCTATCGGCAATCTCCGGCGCCACACTGGCGGCATAGGCCAGCACCCGGCCAAGAACCCCCCAGGCGTAGCGTCCGGCCTTGCTGTTGGCGCCGAGCAGGTTTTTGAGGTCGTGGCGGGCGTCCTTGACCTCGGCGAATTCAGGTCTGGCGGCAGGCTGCCATGCGAGCGTGCCGCCAAGGGCGGCTTTCAGGTTAAGCGCGGTCTTCTCACGCTTGCCGTCCGGCCCGCGTGTGGTGCGGTAGAAACCGCCTTTGCCTTTATTGCCGGTATAGCCTTGCGCGATCAGCGTTTCGATCAACGCGGCGTCGCGATTGACGGCATGGAAGGGATCGTCCGCCGGCAACAGACGGGCCAGCGAGGCATTGACATGTTTGCCGAGATCGAGACCGACCAGGTCCATCAGACCGAACACGCCGGTTGAGGGAAAACCGAGCGCTTTGCCCATGATGGCATCGGCCTCCTCGACGGTCAGCTCCATCTCCGCAGCCAGCACCATGGCGGATTGTATCCAGTAGGTGCCGATGCGGTTGGCGATGAAACCGGGGGTATCATGGCAGCGGATAACCGATTTGCCGAGCGCGTAATCCGCGAAATGACTCACGCTGTCGATGACCGACGCGTTTGTGGCAGGGCCGCCGACGACTTCCAGCAGACGCATGTAGCGCGGCGGATTGAAGAAATGGGTGATGCAGAAATCCTGCGCGATGCTGGCGGGCAGCCCGGCGATCAGCTCATGCAAAGGGATCGTGGAGGTGTTGGACGACAGCACCGAACCAGGTTTGCGCACCGCATCCAGCTGGCGGTACAACGCCTGTTTGATGTCGAGCCGCTCGACCACGGCTTCGATGATCCAGTCGCAATCCCCCAAAGCCGCCAGATCGTCCTCGATGTTGCCGGGAGTGATCAGCCGGGCCGCACCCCGGCTCATCAGCGGGGCGGGGTTGGCTTTTTGCAACGCCTCGATGGCGGCGATGGCAATCGCGCTGCGTGTTTCACCTGACCTCGCGACGTCCAGCAAGTGAACCTTGACACCGGCATTGGCGACATGGGCGGCGATCCCGGCACCCATCACCCCGGCGCCGATGACGGCGACGGATTTTATCGCTGTGGGGTGGCCGTGCACGGCCATGTTACACAGCCTCCAGAACCGTGGCGATACCCTGGCCGCCGCCGATGCACTGGGTCGCCAAGGCGAACTGACCGCCATTGCGATGCAGCAGGGATGCCGCCTTGCCGGTGATGCGCGCCCCGGTGGCGCCGAGCGGGTGGCCCAGGGCGATGGCCCCGCCATCGATGTTGACGGTGGCGGGATCGAGTTCGAGATCGCGCATGCAGGCCAGAGCCTGGCTGGCAAACGCCTCGTTCAGCTCGACCACGCTGAGATCCTTGGTGGTAATACCGGCGCGCGCCAGGGCCTTCTGCGTAGCACCAACCGGGCCGATCCCCATGATCTCCGGCGCGCAGCCGGCAACCGCGATGGACCGGATCCGGGCCAGAATGCTGAGACCGTGGGATTTCGCGTAATCCAGCGAACAGACAAGCACGGCTGAAGCGCCGTCCGTCAGCGGCGAGGCAGTGCCGGCGGTAACGGTGCCACCCTCGCTGAAGGCGGGCTTGAGGGCAGCCAGGTCCGCGGCGGTGCTGGCAGGGCGGATGCACTCGTCGCGCTCGACCATGGTTTTGCCGTTGGAAACCGGCGCGATTTCGGCTGCAAAACGGCCATCGACCTGCGCGGCGGCCGCCTTGCGGTGGCTTTGCACAGCGAAATCTTCCTGCTCGGCACGGGTGATCTGCCATTTCTGCGCAACGTTCTCAGCAGTGTCGCCCATCGAGATGTAGGCACCAGGGCGCGCTGCATAGAGCTTCGGCGAGGGTAGCGGATTGAACCCCATCATCGGCACCCGGCTCATGCTCTCGATACCGGCGCAGATGAAAACCTCGCCGGCGTTCATCTGAATGGCGCCGGCGGCGATATGAATGGCCGACATCGACGAGCCGCAGAAGCGGTTGACGGTCTGCCCGGCGACGCCGAGCGGCAGTTCCGCCAGCAGCCCGGCCAGTCGGGCAATGTTCAAACCCTGCTCGCCTTCCGGAAAGGCACAGCCGACGATGATATCCTCGATATCCGCTTGCGTGACGCCTGAACCGGCGATCAGCGCGCGCACCACCTCGGCGGTAAGCTCAAGCGGCCGCACCCTGGCCAGGCTGCCTTTTTTGGCAGGGGTGAACGGCGACCTTGTGTAGCCGGCGATGACGACATCGATCATGAAACGCTCCGTTTGGCGCAGAAATCGGCAATGCGCTGTCTTTTATTCATGGGTCCCCCGGCTCAGCAGCACGCTTTCGCACTGGCGTTCGATCAGCCGTAATTCGGCAAGACTTTCATCTATGGCCTTGCGTTGATCGTTGAGCCTGGTGAGGCGCTTTTGTACCGCCGCCAGCAATTGCCTGGATTGCGCGTGCTGTGTCGGGTCCACATCATAAAGGTCCAGGAACTCCTTGATCTCGCGTAAGGAAAAGCCGAGCCGTTTGCCGCGCAAAATCAGCACCAGGCGGGCCCGGTCGCGATGTGTATAAACCCTGGTGGTGCCGGCGCGCTGCGGCGCGATCAGATGCTTGTCTTCGTAGAACCTGATGGTGCGGGCCGTAATGCCGAGTTGACGGCCTAACTGACTGACCGAAAACAGCGGCGCTGCAGGCGCCACGGCTGCCTCTGGTTCGGCAAATAAGGTGGTGGCTGGCATAATAATCTGAACTTCCAATTTATGGAATTTTGTTGACGTATTGGGCTTTAATATAACGTATAGGGCATGCTTAGCCTGTTGTCCAGTAAACTCATGAATTACCGCGCCGCAGCAACGGATTTTGCCAGTTCCTCCGCCACCAGCTCTTTTTTGGAAAGCTTGCCGACCATGGTTTTCGGCAGCGATTCACGTATCTCCACATCCCTGGGGAGTTCGATCTTGTTCAGATGCAGAGCCAGAAACGCCTTCAGCTCAGCCACGGTCGCCGTGGCCCCCGGCCGCAGCGCCACGAACAGCTTGGGGGTCTGGCCGCGATAGGCGTCCGGTATGCCGATCGCTGTGGCATCCTGCACCGCCGTATGCAGATAGGCAGCCTCCTCGATGATGCGCGGGTAGACGTTATAGCCACCGCACAGGATCAAATCCTTGATGCGATCGACGATGAAAAGGTAACCATCCGCGTCCAGATAGCCGATATCTCCGGTGCGCAGGGCGCCGTCGATGAAAACATCCTGCGTCTCGGCGGCACGCTGCCAATAGCCGCGCATCACTTGCGGACCACGGACACAAATCTCGCCGCGTTCCCCCGATGGCAGGATCACCGATGGGTCGGCCAGATCGCGGATTTCCACAATCGTGCCGCTAATGGCCGGGCCGACGGAGCCGTGTTTGACGCCATCCGTCGGCGTCGCGCAAACCACCGGCGAGGCTTCCGACAGGCCATAGCCCTCCAGTATATGACAATGGGCGACACGCTCGAAGCGTTCGGCCGTTTCAGCAGCTATTGGGGCACCGCCCGACATGCAGTGTTTCATGAAACTGAGATCCCGCCGCTCAGGCGGCCCGGCCTCCAGGGTATTGCTGATGGCCGTGTAAAGTGTCGGAACACCGGTCATGATGGTCGGGCGGCAGCGATAAATGGCCGCCATCAGTTGCTTCAGGTCGAGCCGGGGCAGCACGATCAGCTCGGCGCCAATGGCGATGCCCAGATTCATGATGGCGGTCATGGCAAACACGTGGAAAAACGGCAGCACCGCCAGAATACGCTCACGCCCCGCCTGGATATCCGGCCGCGACGCCAGCAATTGCTGAACATTGGCGGTGATATTGGCATGCGTCAGCATCGCCGCCTTCGGAACACCGGTGGTGCCGCCGGTAAATTGCAGGGCCGCCAGATCATGCTCGGGGTCGATCTGCACCGGGCTGGCGCGCGCCGCACCGGCGATGATCGTTTCAAAGCCGATATAAGGCGACAGTTTTGGAATGCTGGCCAGATCCTTGGCCTTCAACAGAAGGTACAACAGCGCCTTCACCCGCGGCAGGGCGGCTGCCATGCGGCAGATGATGACGCGTTTGAAGGCATTCCGCGCCACCAGGTTGCTGATTTTGTCCTGAATGAGAGCGAGGTCGATCGACACCATGATCTCGACCTCGGCATCCTTGGCCTGGCTGGCGATTTCCCGCTCGGTATAAAGCGGATTGAAGTTCACGACAGTGCCGCCGGCTTTCAGGATGGCGTAATACATGACGATGAAATAATGCGTGTTGGGCAGGCACAGGCCCACATTCACGCCTTTGGCAACGCCCAGCTTCTGCAAACCGGCCGCCGCACGGTCTGCCAGCGCGCCGATTTCGGACCAGGTCCAGACCCGGCCAAAAAAATCGACCGCCGGACGGTCTGGATGGCGCCGCACCGCCTGATCCAGCATATCGAACGCCGGCACCGCGGCATATTTGAACGGGGCTTGCGAAATACCGGACGTTATACCGTCCATGGTTTCCTCCACGACTTTTACGTCAAGTGGCATTTCATAGGATAAACATCAAGTTGCCGGCATGATCATAACATGCCGGCAGACCGTCCCTCAAAATGTTTTTAAATTTGCCGGCGCGCGGCTCAAACCGCTTTCAGGTTGATAGCGGCGGCTTTGCCACGCTCCATGGCGATGTCGAAGGTGACTTTCTGGCCTTCGTTCAAGCCACGCAGTCCGGCAGCCTGTACAGCCGTGATGTGCACGAATACATCCTTGCCGCCATCCTGTGGTACGATGAATCCAAATCCCTTGGTGGTGTTGAACCACTTGACAGTTCCGGTCGCCATTACTTCGTCGTCGCTCCTTAAACTTACCCAACCGCACGCCCGCCGCGCGGCTAAGAGGGACAACCGGAGCGTTGGAAGTCTTGAAGCGTCCAGTCCCGGAGCGCAAGCCAAGTCAAGCCAAAGTCGATTGCTGATAAACTCACGCAGAAACACCCGGAAATGTCAACGATAACCTTGATTTTGAGGCACCCTTTCAGAGACGGGCGCCCGGCCCCATAATATGGTTACGCCAAGAAAAATAATGGAGGATAAAATGTCGGTTATGGACATGATCGCGATCAAGCCCGGAATTGCCCAGAGCGCCTTGGTCAGCACCGCCCGCTATCAGGAAATGGCCGAACGCGCGGCAGCCGAGCCCGACGCATTCTGGCGCGAGGAATGCCGGCGCCTGGAGTGGATCAAACCACCGACCAAAATCAAGAACACCTCCTTCACCGGCGATGTTTCGATCAAATGGTTCGAGGACGGCACGCTGAATGCCGCCGCCAATTGTCTGGACCGCCATCTGGCCTCGCGCGGCGAACAGACGGCGATCATCTGGGAGGGGGATGATCCCGGCACCTCCGAACATGTGACCTACCGGCAGCTGCATGAAAAGGTCTGCCGCCTGTCCAATGCCATGGCCACGCTGGGCATAAAAAAAGGCGATGTGGTGACCATCTACCTGCCGATGATCGTCGAGGCCGCCGTGGCTTTGCTGGCCTGTGCGCGGATCGGCGCCGTGCATTCGGTGGTGTTCGGCGGGTTTTCGCCGGACAGCCTGGCCAGCCGCATGCAGGATTGCGGCTCCGTGGCGCTGATCACCGCCGATGAGGGCCGGCGCGGCGGCAAAAAAATCGCCCTTAAAACCAATGCAGATATCGCCCTGAAGACTTGCCCCGCCGTCAAATCCGTGATCGTCGTCGGATCGACCGGCGCTGACGTGCCGATGAACCCCGGGCGCGACCATGACTACGCCGAACTCTGCGCCGCCGCGGCACCGGATCACCAGCCGGCGGAGATGAACGCGGAAGACCCGTTGTTCATCCTCTACACCTCCGGCTCGACCGGCAAGCCGAAAGGCGTTTTGCACACCACCGGCGGCTACATGGTCTGGGCCAGCTTCACCCATCAATACGTCTTCGACTACCGGCCCGGCGAGATTTTTTGGTGCACCGCCGATGTCGGCTGGGTAACCGGCCACAGCTATATCGTGTACGGGCCACTGGCCAACGGGGCGACCACCTTGATGTTCGAAGGTGTACCGAATTACCCCGACAGTTCGCGCTTCTGGCAAGTGGTCGACAAACACCAGGTGAATATCTTCTACACCGCCCCCACCGCCGTCCGCGCCCTGATGCGCGACGGCGAAGCCCCGGTGCGCAAAACCTCCCGCCGCTCGCTGCGCATCCTCGGCTCGGTCGGCGAGCCGATCAACCCCGAAGCCTGGAACTGGTACTACCGGGTGGTCGGCGAGGAACGCTGCCCGATCGTCGATACCTGGTGGCAGACCGAAACCGGCGGCATCCTGATCTCCCCACTGCCAGGCGCCACCTTGCTGAAACCAGGCTCGGCAACCCTGCCGCTGCCCGGCGTGCGGCCGCTGCTGGTGGATGGCGACGGTAAGGAACTGCACGGGCAAGCCGACGGCAATCTATGCATCAGCGACAGCTGGCCAGGACAAATGCGCACCGTCTACGGCGATCACGACCGCTTCATCCAAACCTATTTCTCCACCTTCAAAGGCCTGTACTTCACCGGCGACGGCGCCCGCCGCGACGCCGACGGCTATTACTGGATCACCGGCCGCGTCGATGACGTCATCAACGTCTCCGGCCACCGCATGGGCACCGCCGAAGTGGAATCCGCCCTGGTCGCACACCCGCATGTCGCCGAAGCCGCCGTCGTCGGCTACCCGCACGACATCAAAGGCCAAGGCATCTACGCCTACGTGACACTGATCGCCGATACCGAACCGAGCGAAACACTCCGCAAGGAACTGATCGCCTGGGTCCGCAAGGAAATCGGCCCGATCGCCGCCCCGGACGTCATCCACTGGGCACCCGGCCTGCCAAAAACCCGCTCCGGCAAAATCATGAGACGTATCCTGAGAAAAATCGCCGCCAATGAAACCGACGCCCTGGGAGATACATCGACACTGGCAGACCCAGGCGTGGTCGAGGATTTAGTGAAAAGCCGTATGGCTTAAGAAAGTAAGCGCTGCTTTTTTGAACCTTTCCGCGCGGTCCGATTCAGACGTGGCGGCTACGCTGCCCCGTCATCGGAACGCGAGCGCAAAAAACTTTTGCCATGCCGGGACATGGGCCGTGATGCAGACAACGCCCATGACCCGGCATAAATATTATGCTGGGCTTGGTGCGTTCGGCCGCCTCCGCCCATGGCCCAGACTCATAAAGTTTTTTTGCTTCTTTTTTGTTCACAAAAAAGAAGTGCTTCCCTTCCTAACCTTTAGTTAGCGTCCAATACACCGGCTGACGCCCGGCGGCGATGGCTTTGGCTTCGTAACGGGTGGGTGGCCAGCCGGCGGGGCGGGTGTTGGTGCGGGTGGTGATTTCGAAATGTGTTTGGGTGGTGAGAACGTCGTCGGTCCAGTTTTGATAGGTGGGATCGTCGGAGGCGATGCGCCATTGTCCGCCGGGGCGCAGGGCGCGGGCGGCTTCGGTGAGAAGGTCCGGGTGGACGAAGCGGCGTTTGGCGTGGCGGGCTTTGGGCCAGGGGTCCGGGAACATCAGAAACAGTTTGGAGAGGGCGTGGTCCGGTAGGCTGCGCAGCAGGGTGCGGGCATCGTCGGTGTACAGGCGCAGGTTGGGCGGGGGGGTCGGATTGGTGCTGGTTTCGGGTGCCAGGCGGGACAGCAGCGAGCAGATGCCGGGCTCGAAGACTTCGGCGGCGATCAGCGCGATCTCGGGGTTGGTTGCGGCGAGGGATTGGGCGTGTTCGCCGCCGCCGAAGCCGACTTCCAGCCATAATTCGCGGGCCACGATGCCGAAGGGGATGCCGGGGTAAAGCATTTGCGGCAGAAACGCTTGCAGCAGAAATTCCTGACGCGGCCGCAATTTATGCCCGCGTATACGCCCGTACAGCCGGTCCGGCGGCGGCTTCAAAGCACAAAATTCCCCAACCCCAGGTCCATAGTAGTAAAAGTTTTTTGTGCAGCTTTTTTTCAAAAAAGCTGCCGCTTCCTTGCCTACCGCCCAAACGCCGATTTGAGCGACGGCACCAGATCGGTCTTCTCCCAGGTAAAGGTGCCAAGGTCGGCATCCGGGGTGCGGCCGAAATGGCCGAAGGCGGAGGTAACGGCATAAATCGGCCGGTTGAGTTGCAGATGCTCGCGGATGCCGCGCGGGCTGAGGTCCATCAGGCTGCGCAGGGTGCGGGCGAGTTTGGCTTCGTCGATATCCATCCCGGTGCCGGCAAGGTCGACATACAGCGAAAGCGGCTCGCTGACGCCGATGGCGTAGCTGACCTGCAGCGTGCAGCGTTCGGCAAGACCGGCGGCGACGACGTTTTTGGCGAGGTAGCGGCAGGCATAGGCGGCGGAGCGGTCGACTTTCGTGGGGTCCTTGCCGGAGAAAGCGCCGCCGCCATGGGGGGCCGCACCACCATATGTGTCGACGATGATTTTACGCCCGGTGAGGCCGCAATCGCCGTCCGGCCCGCCGATGACGAAGTTGCCGGTCGGGTTGACATAAATCTGGTCCTGACCCGGCATCCAGCCGGCCGGCAGCGCGGCTTTAATGATCGGGTTCAGCATCTCCTTGATCTGTGCTGCGGTCATGCCCTCTTCGTGCTGGATCGAGACGACGATCGAGGTGGCGCCGACCGGTTTGCCGTCGACATATTTCAGCGTAACCTGGCTTTTGGCGTCCGGCAGCAGGCCTTTCGCTTGCTCGTCGCGGGCCCGGCGCAGTTCGGAAATGCGGCGCAGGATCAGATGGGAGTAAAAAATCGGCGCCGGCATCAGGGCTTCGGTCTCGGTGCAGGCGTAGCCGAACATGATGCCCTGATCGCCAGCACCTTCATCCTTGTTGCCGGCGGCATCGACGCCGGCGGCGATATCCGTGGATTGCGCGTGCAGATGCACATCGACCTCGGCGGTGCGCCAGGAGAAGCCGGGCTGGTCATAGCCGATATCATGCACCGCCAACCGCGCCAGATGGGCGAGATGTTCGTGGGTAATGGTGTCCGGCCCGCGGGTCTCCCCGGCCAGGACGATTTTATTGGTAGTGACGAGGGTCTCGCAGGCGACGCGCGCATAAGGGTCGGCCGCCAGAAAGGCGTCGACCACGGTGTCCGAAATACGGTCCGCCACCTTGTCCGGATGGCCTTCGGAGACCGATTCGGAGGTAAACAGAAACTCGCCTCTATCGCGCATATACGTAGGTTCCTCTTGTCGCCGCAGCTGGAACGCTGCGGATTGGCGGAAACGGGGCCAATGGTCAAGGTACGGGACAAATCCAAGGGGCTGTCCCAAGGGGCGCTGCAGTTTCCGATTCAACTACAGGTAATTTTGTTTTAAACTCGCCCCATGGAACACAGGAGCCTGGCACGGGGCGCGGCACGGGGGGCCACCTGGAACCTCGTGACGGTGGTCGCGGAACGCGCCTTCGGTTTTGTCATCCTCGGCATCATGCTGCGCTACGTGCCGGCGGCCTCGGTCGGCATCGTGGCAATCGGCTCGGCGATTTCGGACGTGGCACGGCTGATCGCGGTCGGCGGGTCAATCGAACAGGTGCAGGCCTATCCGGGCGACAAGCAGGTGGAAGCCGGGGCGTTCTGGTCGCAATTTCTGGCGTGCCTGGTGTTCATGGCCGGATTGCTGGCCGCAGCACCTTGGCTGGGGCGGGCTTATGGCGCGCCGATCCTGACGTTTATCGTGCAGATGATGGCCCTCAATGTGCTGATGACGAGTTTTCTGGTGGTCCCGGCAGCGCGGCTGATGCAGGATTTCCGGTTCCCGGCGCTGGGGCTGATGTCTGTCGGCAGCACGGTGGCGGGCGGGTTGGCAGCGCTGCCGTTTGCGTTCGCCGGCCATGGCATCGATGCGTTGATCTATCAGCGCATGGTCGGCGTCGGGTTTTATGCGTTGGTATCCTGCGCGGTAACCCGCTGGGTGCCGCCACGCCTGCCGGGCTGGGCGGTCCTGCGGCGGTCCTTCAGGTTTTCCCTGCCGCTCATGCAGGCGGCGATGGTCGATTATATTTCGATGACGGGCTACGTGATGCTGGTGGGCTTGCGCATGCCGCTGGCCGCCGTAGGGCAATTCCGCATCGCCCAGCGCCTGATCGAAGTGTTGCAGGAAATCGCGTTTCTACCGGCGCGCAAGGTGTTCATGCCGGTTTTCGTGGCGGTGCGGGAGGATGCGGCGCGGCGCTTTGAAATCACGGTACAGATGCTGGATGTATTGTCGATGGCGATGTTTTTTCTCGCCGCCGTGGCGGGGTCAGCGGCATCGCCTTTGGTGATTCTGATGTTCGGTGCAAAATGGGCGGCGGCGGGGCCGGTATTCGCCGTGTTGACGCTGATGGCGCCGGTAACGGCATTGTACGGGCTCATCAATCCGTTGTTGACGGCGGTGGGGCGCACCCAGCTGGTTTCGGTATTCTCCATCGCCAATGCGCTGCTGATCGTGGCCGCGGTCTGGTTCGCCGCCCCTTATGGTCTGGAGGCACTGGCCTGGGCGCTGGCCGGGCGCGGGCTGCTGTCGGTGTTGCTGTTTGTTCCGGCTTTGAAAATCGGGCTGGACCGGCCGGTGATGCCCTTGCTGCGGCTGCTGATATTGCCAGGTGCGGCATTGATGACGGCCCGCGGTGCTGCCATGCTGGCGCTATGGCAATTGCCGAACCTTGTCTTGTACCAAAGGTTTTTTACCGGCGGCGGGGTTGCAGCCGCGGTGTTTCTGCTGGTGGTGGCGCTGGCCGCACCGGGGCGCCTCCGGGCCATGGCAGGGCGGGTGCGCGCCGCCTTGCTGGGCCGCCGGGTGCAGGCGGTTTGATAGAGCGGGGCCGATGAGCAGAGTGGCTTATGTAAACGGGCGTTATCGCCCGCTGCCGGCAGCGGCGGTCAATGTCGAGGATCGCGGCTATCAGTTCGGCGACGGCGTTTACGAGGTGATTTACGTTCATGAGCACCGGCTGATCGACATCGCTTTGCATCTGACGCGGCTGCGGCGCAGCCTGGACGAAATAAAAATCGACCAGGAACTGGCCGCCTTGCCGGTGGTGCTGCGGGAGGTCGTGCGGCGCAACCGGGTGCGGACCGGGCTGGTGTATACCCAGATCACCCGCGGCGTGGCGCGGCGTGACCATGGGTTTCCGCTGCGCCCGGTGCGGCCATCCCTGGTGGTAACCGCCCGCCACGGGCCGGCGCTGCCGGCTGACCCTGAAAGCTGGGCAGTGCAGGTCATAACGGCCCCGGACCAGCGCTGGGCGCGCTGCGATATCAAATCCACCAATCTTTTGCCGAATGTGCTGGCCAAACAGGCCGCCCGCCAGTCCGGAGCCTTCGAGGCGGTGTTATACGACGACCAGGATTTTGTGACGGAAGGCGCGTCAACCACCGTATGGATCGTCGATGCGGCAGGCGTGTTACGGACCCGCCAGCTCGACCGGCATATCCTGCCTGGCTGTACGCGGGCAGCACTGCTGACGCTGACGGCGGCATGCGGAATGACCGTGGCGGAAGGCGCGTTCCAAGTTGCTGCATTGCGCACGGCGCGCGAGGTATTTCTGACCAGCGCCACAGCCTTTGTGCGGCCGGTCACAGACATCGACGGTACGGCAGTAGCGGATGGCAAAATCGGTCCAGTCACCCGCATGCTGTGGCGGCAAATGATGGATCATATCGCAGCTAAACCAACATCGGAATGCCACTCCGCAATCGGCTACCGAAAGGCTAAATAATGTACGTGCCGCCGGCATTTGCCATAGATGAAGACGAGGCGCAGGCCATCATGCAGGCAGCCTCCTTGCCGGTGCTGGTAACGCAAGCCCACGGCGGCGGCATAATGGCAACGCATTTGCCGCTGACACTGGCACAGCCCCGTCTCCTGATCGGTCACATCGCGCGGGCCAACAAGCAATGGCAGGCGTACGATGCCACCGCCGAAGCGATGGCGATTTTCGCCGGCGTGGACGGCTACATCAGCCCCTCGCTCTACGCCACCAAAGCCGAGACCGGCCGCGTGGTGCCGACCTGGAATTACGAAGCCGTGCACGCCTATGGGCGGCTCGAGATTTTGCAGAGCGCCGACGACCTGCTGCCGATCGTAACCGCACTGACCAAACGATACGAAGCCGGCCGCCCAAAGCCATGGGCCGTGCAGGATGCCCCCGCGGATTACCTTGCCGCACAACTGAAAGGCATCGTCGGTATCGTGCTGCACGTGTCGCGCCTGGAAGGTGCCCGCAAACTCAGCCAAAACAAAACCCCGGCAGACCAGGCCGGAGTCATCGCCGGGCAAGAACAGGAAAACCCCACCCTCGCCGCGGCTATGAAGAAGGTTTAGCAAGCAGCAGCTTTTTTGAAAAAAAGCTGCGCAAAAAACTTTTGCCATGCAGGGACATGGGGCGTGATGCCGACAACGCCCCTGAACCCGGCATAAATTTTATGCTGGGCCATGGGCGTTTACAGCCTCACGGCTCCAGGCCCAGACTCATAAAGTTTTTTTGCTTCTTTTTGTTCACAAAAAGAAGGGCTTCCTTCCTCTTCCTTCCGCTTCCTTCAATAACCAGCGGCGATTGTCTTCAGCGGCTGTGTATCGTCGGCCAGTGCCGCGGCGGGGATGGTTTTACGTTCGCCGACCAGGCGTTTGGCCATCATGAAATCGGTAATGCGGTTGACTGCGTCGGCGGCGATGATTTCGTGGTTCTTGAAATAAAAGGCGATGAAGGAAGCGCTTTGCGGGTCGCCGCGCAGCACCAGCTCGTCGTAGCCGTCTGACAGGCCGACCATTTGCAGTTTCAATTTATACTGGTCGGACCAGAACCACGGGGCTGTCACCGCCGGCAGCGGTTTGCCGCAGATCGCGGCGGCTGCGGTGCGCGCCTGTTCGGAGGCGTTGGGCACGGATTCCAGCCTGATTTTGCTGTGCAGATAGCCGTGATGCGCATGTGCCGCGCAATCGCCGATGGCGTAGATATGCGGGTCGGAGGATTGCGCGTGCTCATTCACCACGATCCCGTTATCCACCACGAGGCCGGCGGTTTCGGCCAGCGCGGTATCGGGGATCAGACCGATGCCGACGATCACCAGATCGGCGGGGATCGACTGAGCTTCGCCGCATTCCACCAACCCAACGGCATCGCCCGCTGCCGTGGCGGCAAATCCGCTGACGGCGACCCCGGTATGGATTTTAACCCCCTCGGCACGATGCACGCGTTCATAAAATGCCGACATTTCGGGCGAGGTGACCCGCGCGAGCACACGCGGGGCACCTTCCAGCACCGTCACGTCCATACCGCGTTTGATTGCCACCGCGGCAACCTCGAGGCCGATATAGCCGCCGCCGACGATCACCAGCCGCCGTCCCGGCACGAAGGCGGGTTGGATGGCCGTCACATCGGCGACCGTGCGCAGGTAGAAGATGTTGCCAAGCTCGGCCCCCGGCACTTTGATGCGCCGTGGCCGGCCGCCGGTCGCCAGTATCAACAAATCGTAATGAATTACCTCGCCTGTACTGAGGTCGAGCTGCTTGCCGTGCCGGTCGATCCGCTCGACCCGTGTGCCGCATCTCACCTCGACCGCGGCTTTCTCATAGGCCGCAGCACTGCGCAGCGTGAGGGCTTCGCCGGAAATCTCGCCCGCCAGGAAGGCCTTTGATAAAGGCGGGCGCTGGTATGGCAGGACCGGCTCCTCACAGATCAGGATGATGCTGCCGGTGAAGCCGAACTGGCGGAGTTGCACCGCCGCATCGCTACCGGCCTGGCCGCCGCCGGCGATGACGATGACGGGGTTGCTGGGCCCGCTCATAACGGCTTGTGCGCCTTGTCGATCAAACGGCTGATCAATCCTGGTTTTTTCAGCGGTTTGGCAACGGTTTTTTTGGCCTGCGCGGCTTCGGTCCTGGCCTTCAGTTTCAGCCATTCATCCAGCGATTTCCCGGCTTTGGCGGCGCGCTGCTTTTCATAGGCCAGCTGGCCGTCGCTCAGACGTTTGGGCTCCGGCGTCTCGGCTGGTTTTGCGTTTGCGTTTACGTTCGCCTTTGCCTTCAAAGCCATCACTCAAAACTCCGTCTTAAATACCACCGCGCCGACGCAGCACCAGGAAGGATAGCAGCCCCAGCGCCGCATATATCGTTATACCGGCGACCGCCAGCAGCACCAGGGCGGCAAACATGCGGGGGATCTGCAACCGGTAGCCGGCCTCCAATATCCGATAGGCGAGGCCGGAGGCAAATCCGCCGGAGCCGGCAACGAATTCCGCCACCACCGCGCCGACCAAAGCAAGGGTGCCGGAAATCCGCAAACCGGCCAGGAAAAACGGCACTGCCATCGGCAGCCGCAACAGCACCAGCGTTTGCCATCGCGTGGCGCCGTTCAGCCGGAACAGGTCGAGCAGATCCTCAGGTGTGGCCGCCAGGCCAGCCGCAGTGTTGGAAAGCACCGGGAAAAACGCGATGATGGTGGCGCACACCACCAGGGCCAGGAACGGCTGGTTGACCCAGATAATGATGAGCGGGGCAATCGCAACCACCGGCGTCACCTGCAAAATCACCGCCCAGGGCTGGATGGCAGCCCGCAGCAACGGGCTTGCGGCCATCGCCAGCGCCAGCACCACCCCGAGGCCGGCGGAGACCAGCAAGGCGGCCAGCGTCACCGTTAAAGTCGATGCCAGGGCGGTGTTCAGCGTATTGAAATCGCCGGCATAGGCCTGCAAAATCGCCAGCGGACCCGGCAGGATGTAGGGCGCGATCCCGAGGCCCGATACCGCGCCCTGCCAGAGGGCAAGACCGAGCAGGCCAAACAGAAACGGCGCGGTCCGCTCCAGCCCGGTCTTCACGCCGGCATCACCTGGCGCAGCGTCTCGGTTATCTGGGCGACCAGTGCGGTATAGGCCAGGGCGCTGCGGCGCTCCGGCACATCCCCGGCCAGCCCGGGGATGACGGCGGCGATCCGCCCGGGCCGCGGCGACATCACGACGATCCGGCTCGCCAGATAGGCGGCCTCGTAAATCGAATGCGTAACGAACACGATGGTATGGCGCCGGCCCTGCCACAGTTGCCGTAGATCCTCTTGCAGCCTATGGCGGGTAAATTCGTCGAGGGCTGCGAACGGCTCGTCCATCAGCAGCAGTTTTGGCGCAGATACCAAAGCCCGCGCCAGCGAAACCCGCATGCGCATCCCGCCGGAAAGGCCCGCCGGTTTCGCATCGGCAAAATCCGCCAGCCCCACCTGCGCCAGCACCGCGCCGACGGCTTGGTCGATCTCCGCGCGTCTGGTGCCGCGCAGGCGCAGCGGCAGGGCGACGTTCTCTGCCGCACTGGCCCAGGGCAGCAGCGTGGCGTCCTGAAAAACAAAGCCGATCTGCCCCGGGGCCGGACGCCCGCCACGCCAGGTGATGCGCCCGCCGGTGGGGTCGTCCAGCCCCGCCAGCAGGCGCAGCAGCGTCGATTTTCCGCAGCCTGAAGGGCCGAGCAGCGCCACCAGCTCGCCCGCATCGATAGGCGTGGAAATCTCCTCGAGTGCTGTGGTGCCGTTGGGGAATCGCTTGGATACCCCTATGAGGTCCATCATGGCGCGGGCTTCGGCATCCCATATTTATGGTCGACGAATTGCAGCGTATAGCCCTGCTTGTAGTCCAGCGTTTTGTCGTACAGGCCGGTGGCCGCCATCTGCTGGAAAAACGCCTGCCACCTGGCATCCGTCATGGCGCCGATGCCGCCGGTCTTGGCATCACCGGAATCGACGATCCCGCGCTGCTTCAGCTGCGCATAGCCATAGGCCATCAACCCCGGCGTCATATCCGGGTTGGCGGCCTCGATGGCGGCAAAGCCCGGTGCCGGGTTGCCGTACAGGAAAGCATACCAACCTTCGATGGAGGCATCGATAAAGCGTTGCACCAGCGCCGGGTTGGTTGCCACCAGATGTTTGCTGGTGGCGATCAAACTCGCATAGCCGTCGAATCCGGCATCGGAAATCATCATCACCACCGGCATTTTGCCGGTCTGCTGATGCACCAGATACGGCTCGGAGGTAACGTAGGCCTCCTGCACCGCAGTGGGATCGTTGAAAAACGGCGTCAGGGAAAACCCATAGGCCCGTAGCTGCGTATCCGAGTAGCCATACCTGGCCTTCAGATACAGCCACCAACTGGCGCGCGTATCGGCACTCACCGCGATCGGCTTGCCTTTGAGCTCCTCGAAATTATCGGTCCCGGCACCCGGATGCGCCATCAGTATATCCGGGTCCTTCTGAAAGCCCGCCGCCACCACCTCGTACGGTATGCTCTCCTGCGCGAAATTCAGCGCCAGAAACGAGTTGGAGGTGATATCGAAAGTCAACTGGCCACCGATCAGCCGTTGCGCATTGTTGACCTGCGGACCCCCCTCGACAATCGACACGTCGAGCCCGTATTTCTTGTAAATGCCGGTCGCCAGCGCCTGATAATACCCGCCATATTCAGGCTCCGCGACCCAGTCCAGCCCGAATGTCACCTTGTCGGCAGCACGGGCCTGGGGCACCAGCATGAGGCAGGCGGCGAGAACGGGTGCAATCTGAACCATGCGGCCCATGTTGATGTCTCCTCGTTACCTAGGTTAACGAGCCGTCCCGGCTTGCTGGTATTCAGCGATATCAAACCAGCCGATTATGCTCTACGCCGGAGGGATTAGCATGGTTACACCGCGGATCAAGGCAGGCATGTGGGTCCAGGCAGCGCTGCGCCTCGGCAATGCCGATGCCCGTCACGGCATGGTAATCCGCAAAGGCGACCCCGATGCCGGGGGCGTGCTGGTGGCTTTACGCGGCCATGGTGGCATGATGATCCTAAGCCGCATCACGGATTCCACCGGCGAGACCGCCTGGCTGCGCGGCACCGGAGACACCCCAGTCGAAGACCCGGTAGCCGATGCCTATATCGCGCGACAGGTAAAATACGACCCTGACTTATGGGTCATAGAATTCGATGCACCGGACTATTTGCCGCCTTTTGAAGCAAAACTGATCTAGAGCCATATCAAAGGAAGCAGCCGCTTTTTTGAAAAAAAGCGGCGCAAAAAACTTTTGCCATGCTGGGCACGGGACGTGATGCGGACAACGCCGCCGGACCCGGCATGAATTTTATGCTGGGCCTGGGGCGTTTGGTGGAGCACGCCTCCGGCCCAGACTCATAAAGTTTTTTTGCTTCTTTTTGTTCACAAAAAGAAGTGCTTCCTTACGACAGGGCGGGAAACCGCACGCCGGTCAGCGTCTCGGAAACCTCCCATAAGCGTCGCCCTGTTTCACGATCCAACGCCCGCGCGGCTGGCTTCACGCGCACTGGTCTGCCGTGCAATTCCAGCAAGCCGCCGGGGCCCCAGTAATCGCCATTCCCGGCATCCGGCATGGCCGCCGCATACAGGCTGGGCCAGGCCCCGGCACGGGCATCTTGCCCGAACAGCTGAAACGCCGCGTTCATCAGCGCCTGCACCGGGCCGGGCAACGCCGTCGCCTTGACGAAACCGGTGCGTGACAATCCGGGATGGGCGCCCAGCACCGCCAGCCGGGACCCCTGTTCCTGCGCCCGTCTCGCCAGCTCCAGCATGAACATCAAATCCGCGAGCTTGGACTGGGCATAGGCCGGAATGCCCCGGTAGCCGCGCGCCGCCTGCAAATCGCCGAAATCGATGCGGCCCTGTTTATGAATTCGGCTGGAGACCACCACCACGCGCGGCGCCGGCGCCTGCAACAGCAGCGGTATCAACCGCCCGGTCAGCGCGAAGGGACCAAGATAATTGGTCGCCAGCTGCGTCTCAAAACCTTCCGCGGTCACCGCACGGGCAGGCTGCATGCCCAGCCCGGCATTATTGACCAGTATGTCGAGCCGCGGCAGTTCCGCTGCGAGGCGCGCCGCGAACGCTGCCACGCTGCCGAGGTTGGACAGATCCACCTGCCCAACGGATAATCTGGCCTGCTGGTGCGCGGCACGGATTTCCGCTGCCGCCGCCTCCCCCCGCGCAATATTGCGTACCGCAAGAACCACCTCGGCACCGTGCGCCGCCAGCACACGCGCCGTCCAAAACCCGAGCCCGCTGCTGGCCCCGGTAACCACGGCAACCCGCCCGGACAAATCCGGCATATCATCTGTCGACCATTTAGTCATGAAATCTCCCTGAAATGGTCCTCAAAGCAGCCGCTTTTTTGAAAAAAGCGGCGCAAAAAACTTTTATGAATCTGGAGCCGGGAGTTTCAAGCACCAATGGCCCAGATTAACAAAAGTCTTTTTGCTTCTTTTTCTTCAGAAAAAGAAGTTCTTACTTACGATTGCGCGGCACGCGGGCGCAGGTCGTTGGCAATGGTTTCCCCGAATGGCCCGGTATGATTGCCACGGACATCGAGGCGCGCGTTCGCTGCGGCCAGTGGCAGCAAGGGCATGACCAACTCGGCGAAGCGGTAGGCTTCCTCCAGATGCGGATAGCCGGAGAGTATGAAACTATCGATCCCGAGATCCTGGTATTCCCGGATGCGTGCCGCGACTTCGGCGGGGTTGCCAACCAGGGCGGTGCCGGCGCCGCCGCGCACCAGCCCCACCCCGGCCCACAGATTTGGCGATACCACCAGCTGGTCACGCCGCCCCTGGTGCAGCGCGCTCATGCGTTGCTGGCCGGCGGAATCCATGCGGGAGAATATCTTCTGCGCCGCGGCGATGGTGTCGTCGGAAACATGGCTGATCAGGCGGTCCGCTGCCGCCCAGGCCTCGGCACTGGTCTCGCGCACAATCACGTGCAGGCGTATGCCGAAGCTGAGTGTTCGTCCGGCGGCGGCGGCGCGGCTGCGCACCAGCGCGATCTTCTCGGCCACATCCGCCGGTGGTTCGCCCCAGGTCAGGTATTTATCGACGTGCCGTGCCGCCACATCCACCGCCTCAGAGGAGGAGCCGCCGAAGTACAGCGCCGGCCCGCCCGATTGGACCGGCGGAAACATGTTGTGCGCGCCTTCAACCTGCAACAGCCTGCCCTGGTAATCGACCGTCTCGCCGTTCATCAGCCGGCGGTAGATGTCGAGAAACTCGTTGGTCAGGACATAGCGTTCGGCATGGTCGAGAAACAGGCCGTCGCCGCGGTTTTCCACCGGATCGCCGCCGGTGACGATGTTGATGAGCACCCGGCCATTGGACAATCGGTCCAGCGTGGAAGCCATGCGCGCCGCCAGAGACGGCGGCTGCAACCCTGGCCGGAAGGCCACCAGATACCGCAGTTTTTCGGTCAGCGGCGCCATGGCGGCGGCGACCACCCAGGAATCCTCGCAGCTTCTGCCGGTCGGCAACAGCACCCCGTAATAACCCAAAGCATCGGCGGCCTGCGCCACCTGCTTCAAATAGGCCAGATCCACCGCCCGCCCGCCTTCTGCGGTGCCGAGGTAACGGCCATCGCCATGGGTCGGCAGAAACCAGAACATGTTGAGGTTTGACGGGGCGGGCAGATCAGACGGGGTCACCTGGCATCATCTCCTAAGCAGGACCACGCTATGCCTATAAATCATGTATTCTTATCCGGCAATCATCGCCAGGACGCAGCCACATTATAAGCGGCAGTTAGGCGTCACCGGCCCGGTATACGGCGTCCAGAACGGAAGCGGCCCGGGCGAAGCCGGGCCGCTCCAGATCAACAGGTTAGGCTTGATCGGCTACCTGATGGTTTTCACCAGGCCGCCCCTTGGAATTCTCGGCAATCTGATGGTTCTCACCCGGGCGGCCTTTGGAATTCTCAGCCAGCTGGTGATGATTTTCACCCGGACGGCCAAGCGAATTGGCAGCGAACTGAGTGGAGACAGGCGCGGCGGCAATGGTCTCGAGCGCCATCCTTAGCGACGTCTCATACGCATAAGCACCGGCAGCAAACGGCGCCAGCGACAAGATCAGCGCGGCGGCGGGGAGTAATTTATGAGCTTTAACCATTTGAATAAATCCCGATAATCTAATCTATAATAACTGTTATCACGATAAATATCGTCTACGAGCTATAATAATTATTGTCAACAATAAACTTATCGCGATATACATATTATGCGCATAACCTCAATCGCTGAAAGAATGGCTGCCATGTCAGACGTTGCAACCGACGGTCCATCCGAGGCCAAAACCCTCGATGACCACATCTGCTTTGCTTTCTATTCCGCCAGCATCGCCATCAACCGCATGTACAAGCCACTGCTCGATCAGCTCGGCATTACCTACCCGCAATTCCTGGTATTGAGCGCGCTGTGGGAAAAAGATGGCCAAAGCATCGGCGCCATCGCCGACCGGCTGTCCTTGGAATCCAGCACCATAACCCCTCTGGTCAAACGGCTGGAACAAGCCGGCTTCATGACACGGCACCGCAACACCAGCGATGAACGCCAGGTGCATGTGCAACTGACGCAAAAAGGCCGGGAGGTACAGGCCGGCACCGGCTGCATGAAGGACCAGATGATCGCCCAATCCGGATTATCCGCCGATGAAATCATCCGCCTCAACAGCGACGTCCGATGCCTGGTCAATGCGCTGACAGGCGTGCCCGCAGAAACGGCACCAGAGCAGGATGGCACTAAATTAAATCAAAGGAAGCAGCCGCTTTTTTGAAAAAAAGCGGCGCAAAAAACTTTTACGAGTCTGGAGCCGGGAGCTTTAAACGCCTGTAACCCAGATTAATAAAAGTCTTTTTGCTTCTTTTTCTCCAGAAAAAGAAGTGCTTCCTTACGACCGACTCCTTTAAAAATAATCCGGCTCTGTAACATTAAGCGACACTCTGCCCTGATTTCGCCACGGGAAGGCCCCTGTTACGGGCCACCCAGCATCCTAATCTACAGCTGAACCAACCAGCAGGAGCACAACCCCGTGTTAACCCGATCCCTTTATTTACGCCGTCTCCTCGCGGTTACCACGGCACTCAGCATGGTCGCACCGCTGTCGCCGGCTTTGGCGCAGGATGCCGGCGCCCCACCGGCACGGGTCGGCGAAATTGCCGCGCTGACCGGCAACGTGTCGTTCAACGGCGCCGGCTCCAACGGCCAGTGGATCGCCGCCACCCCGAATTACCCGATCTCCGCAGGCGATTCGGTGTTCACCCAGCCGGACGCGCAGGCCGCTCTGGCGGTGGACTCCAGCCGCATCAACCTATCCGGCAATACCGAACTGCAGATGACCGCGCTCGACAACGACACGCTGGCCGCCACCGAGAGCCAGGGTGAGATTTTCCTCGCCCTGAATTACCTGCGGCCCGGCGAGAGCTTTGTCATGACCACGCCACGCGGCGTGGTCACCATCAGCCAAAACGGCAGCTATGACATCCAGGCCGGGGATGCCGGAACCCCGACAATGGTCAACGTATTGGCCGGCGCTGCCACAGTGACCGATCCGGGCACAGTATTGCAG
This sequence comes from Acetobacteraceae bacterium, assembly GCA_965231175.1. Classification (GTDB taxonomy): domain Bacteria; phylum Pseudomonadota; class Alphaproteobacteria; order Acetobacterales; family Acetobacteraceae; genus Acidocella. The sequence goes on from CBDDMJ010000004.1 coordinate 545,365, forward strand.
GTGCAGGCCAATCAGGCCGCCGTGCTGAGCGGCAGCGGCCAGACCACAGCCCAGATCGAACCCGTGCAACAGGACGAATTTATCTCCGCGATGCTGGCGCAGGCCGCTGCGGCACCGCCAAGCTATGCACCCCCTGTGGTGCAGCAGATGACCGGGATAAGCCAGCTCGGCAATTACGGCAGCTGGAACCAGAATCCGCAATACGGGGCAGTCTGGTACCCCAGCGTCTCCTCCGGGTGGACACCATACCGGGACGGTTCCTGGCAATATGTCGCGCCCTGGGGTTACACCTGGGTGGATAGCGAGCCCTGGGGTTTCGCGCCCTCGCATTACGGCCGCTGGATCGACGATGGCGGCCGCTGGGGCTGGGTACCGGCCTATGGCGGCGGCGCGGCCTACCAGCCTGTTTACGCGCCGGCGGTGGTCGGGTTTTTCGGCGCCGGGCTGGCGGTCGGCCTTACCGTCGCGGCCCTCAACCACGGCAACATCGGCTGGGTGCCGCTGGCCCCGAACGAGCCGTATTACCCAACCTACCACTGCCCGCCGAATTACATCAGGCAGATCAACCAGGTGAATGTCCGCAATATCGACACGGTGAACATCCACAACACCACCATCAACAATTACAATTACGCCGGTCTGGCCAATGCCAGAGGTGCCACCTACATGCAGGCCGACCAGATGAGCCGGGGCGGCCCGGTGGGCCATTACGGCCGCGCGGCGCCGCCAACCATGCTGGCCGCAGCCCATCCGGTGGCGCCGCAAAACTTCCACCCAGCTGAGCCTGGCCAACCCGCCGCCATGGCGCTGCCGCCGCCACAGGTCCAACACCGCGCCGGGGCAGCCCCCCACCCCACCGAATTCGCACAACGCCGGCAATTGCCGCCGGTGACAACGCGTGAACCGCCGCCACCCGGCCTGGCCGCGCATACCGGCGAGGCAGGCTTGCCGCCGTCACACAGGCCCAACGCCCCGGCACCGCTGGCCGAACAACATCCCGGTTTTGCCGCCGCGCCAGGGTACCATGCCCCGCCCCCGCCGCCCGCCGGTCCGCATGAAGCCCAGCCCGCACCGGCGATGGCGCGCCAGCCAGCCATGCCGGCGCCCAACCACCCGCAAAACCGGCCCAGCTACGCCCCTGAAACTCAGCCCCACCCATCGGCAATGCAGGTCCACCCGCAGGTCCAAACCTATCATCCGCCCGCAATGCCGGCCTATCATCCGGAGGCACAGCCGTACCATCAACCGGCAATGCCGGCCTACCACCCGGAGGCACAGCCATCCCATCCATCGCAGCCGGCACATCAGCCAGCGCCAAACCACCCGCAAGCGCCGCGGCCCGAAGAAAAAAAGCCCGGCTAGAGCTAAAAGCAAGCAGCAGCTTTTTGAACCTTTCTGCGCGGTCCGATTCAGACGTGGCGGCTGTACCGCCCCGTCATCGGAACGCGAGCAGAAAAACTTTTGCCATGCTGGACAGAGGCGTGAGGCTGACAACGCCCCCGAACCCAGTGTAAAATTTATGCTGGACCTGAGGCGTTTTGTTGATAACCCCCCCCCCCGGGCATTGGCCCGGAACCTAGGCCGCTCCGCCATAGCCCTGACTCATAAAAGTTTTTTGCTGCTTTTTTTCAAAAAGTAGTGCTTCCTTCCTACAGCTCCGCCACCACCACCGGCGCCAGTATATGGCTTAAGGCCCGCACCAGATCGTCCATCATGGCATCGGTATGTTTAGGCCCTGGGGTAAACCGCAGGCGTTCGGTACCGGCGGGCACGGTGGGGTAATTGATCGGCGTGGCATACATGCCAAACTCGCGAATCAGACGCATGCTCACCTCGGTGGCATGTCTGGCATCGCCGATCATCAGCGGCACGATGTGGCTGGCACTCGGCATCACCGGCAGCCCGGCCGCACCCAGTTTGCGCTTGAGCGTCTCGGCCCGGTCGAACAGTAAAGCCCGCCGCGCATGATCCGATTTCAAAATACGCACGGATGCAAGCGCCGCGGCAACCGTCGGCGGCGGGAGCGCCGTGGTGAAAATAAAACCAGGGGCGACCGAACGTATATAGTCCAGCACCTTGAAATCCCCGGTGATATACCCGCCATGGCAGCCATACGCCTTGGCCAGCGTGCCCTCGATGATCGTCACCCGGTGCGCCACCCCGTCACGCTCGGAAACCCCGCCGCCCTGCGCGCCATACATGCCGACCGCATGCACCTCATCGAGATAAGTCATCGCATCATACTCATCCGCGAGATCGCAAATCGCCCGGATCGGCGCCACATCACCATCCATTGAATAAACGCTCTCGAACGCAATCAGTTTCGGCGCCCCAACCGGTGCCGCCGCCAGCAGCCGCCGCAAATCCGCAACATCGTTATGCTTGAAAACATGCACCACCGCCTGCCGCGCATCCTTGATGCCGGTAATCATCGAATTATGATTGGCGGCATCCGAAAACACCTGCCAATCCGGCAGCGAATTCAAAATCGCGCTCAGACTTGCCTGGTTCGACACATACCCGGATGTAAAGAGCAGTGCCGCATCCTTGCCATGCAGATGCGCCAGCTCCTCCTCCAGCGCCACATGCAACGGCGAAGACCCGGCAATATTGCGCGTGCCCCCGGCCCCCGCCCCCATGCGCCGCGCCGCCGCAACACTCGCCTCAATCACCGCCGGGTCCGTGCCCATCGCCATGTAATCGTTGGAAGACCACACCAGCACATCCCTGGTCACACCCTCCATCGTCACCTGATAATACGGAAACCGGTCCGCAAGCTTCTCCAGCGCCACAAACCGGCGATACCGGCCCTGAGCCGCAATCCGCGCCAAAGCCTCGTCACATTTTGCAAGAAATTGATGCATGGTGGTTGGTTCCAGGAACAGAAAAACGCCAGTATGGGGTGAGTGTCAAATACAGAAGGGAAGCGTCTTCTTTTTGTGAACAAAAAGAAGCAAAAAAACTTTATGAATCTGGGCCTGGGGCGTTTGCAGCCGAACCCCTCCGCAGCATTCCATACGCTTTGCGTACGGAACCTTGGCCGCTCCGCCCATGGCCCGGCATAAATTTTATACTTGGTCCGGAGGCGTTGTCATCGCCAAAGCCCATGGCCCGGCATAATATTTATGCTGGGCCTGGGGCGTTGTCCTCGCCAACGCCCCATCCCCAGCATGGCAAAAGTTTTTTGGTTCTTTTTTTCAAAAAAGAACTGCTGTCTTCCTTACGTCCTTTGAAACGCCAGAAAATGCTGCTCGGCTTTGCGGAAGCTGTAGATCAGCGCGAAGGAAATGCACAGGTACAGCAGGGCGGCGATGCTGAAGGCGGCGAAGGAGTTGTAGGTTGCGGAGTTGGCGTCGTTGGCGATTTTCAGGATATCCGGGACGGTTGCGGTAAAGGCGAGGGTGGTGGCGTGCAGCATGAGGATGACTTCGTTGCTGTACACCGGCAGGGCGCGGCGCAGGGCTGCGGGGATGATGATGCGCCGGTACAGGGTAAACTGCGACATGCCGTAGGCGCGGGCGGCGTCGACCTCGCCGAAATTGGTGTCCTTAATGGCGCCGGCGAAAATCTCGGTGGTGTAGGCGCCGGTGTTGAGGGCGAAGGCGAGCAGGGTGCAATCTATGCCTTGCTTGAAGAACACGTTCAGAAAATGCGTATGCTGCACGATGCTGAGGCTGTACACGCCGGTATAGATGATCAGCAGCTGGACGTATAAAGGCGTGCCACGGAACACGAAGGTATAGACCCAGACCGGGCTCCACAGCACGGGGTTGCGGGAATTGCGCGCGATGGCGAGCGGCAGCGCCAGGCAGAAACCGAGGCCGCAGGAAATCACCAGCAGCCACAGCGTCATTGCCACACCGGTCATGTTATAGCCGTCCGAATACAGGAACGGCCGCCAGTATTGTTGCATGATGGAAATCATAACGCGGCCCGCCGGACGCCGACGGCGTATTTTTTATTGAGGTAGTACAGCACGCCGTTGGAGGCGGTGGTGAGGATGAGATACACCACGGCGGCGATCACCGAGAAATAGAACATGCGGAACGTGCCCTTTCCGGCATCCTGCGTCGCTTTGATGACATCCGACAGGCCGATGATGGAGACCAGCGCGGTGGCTTTCAAAATCACCTGCCAGTTGTTGGCAAGTCCCGGCAATGCGAAGCGCATCATCTGCGGGAACAGCACCCGGCGGAACACCAGCATCGGCTTCATGCCGAAGGAGCGCGCGGCTTCGAGCTGGCCGCGCGGCACCGCGAGAAAGGCGCCCCGGAAGGTCTCCGTGAAATAGGCGCCGTAAATAAAACCGAGGGTGATGACGCCGCTGGTAAAGGGGTTGAGATTGACCTGGTCCAGGTTCAGCGCATCGGTCAGGTCGTTCAGCCAGATCTGGATACTGTAGAACAACAGCAGCATCAGCACGAGGTCCGGCACCCCGCGTATGATGGTGGTATAAACCGTGCCGGCGCCGGAAATGATACGATTTTTGGAAAGTTTGGCGGATGCCCCGAGCAGACCGATCAGAAAGGAAACCAGTAAGGATAATACTGAAAGCTCAACCGTCGTTATGGTACCGGAAAGGATCTGCGGTCCATAACCATCAAGTGAAAACATGCCTGCTCCGGTTCACGGCGTGAAAAGGCCGGGCTGCCGTCCAGCAGCCCGGGCTCAGGTGATTACGATCCGTAAACGTCGAAGTTGAAATACTTGGCTTCAAGCTTCTTGTAGGTGCCGTCCTTGATAATACCGGCGATGCCCTTGTCGATCAGCACCTTCAAATCCGGCTCGTTCTTGCGTATGCCGATGGCAATGTAGGAGCCGAGCTGGTCATCCGGATCGTAGGTCACGTTGCCTGCCAGTTCGTAACCCGAGCCTTTAGGGGTTTTAAGAAAACCGTAATCGGCTTCAACCGAATCCTGCAGCGAGGCATCGAGACGGCCCGACAGCAAATCGGCATAAACCTGGTCCTGCCCGGGGTATGAGACAACCGTCACCCCGTTCGGCTTCCAGTAATGGTTGGCATAGGTCTCCTGGATTGTACCGGATTCCACACCCACTGTCTTGCCCTTCAGGCTGGCTGCAGTCGGCGTCAGGCCGGCGCCTTTTTTGGTAATCAGGCTGGTCGGCTCGTTATACATTTTGGAGGAAAAATCGATCTGCTGCGAACGCTCCGGCGTCACGGTCATCGAAGACAGGATGGCGTCGAACTTGCGGGCCTGCAGCGCCGGTATAATACCATCGAAACCCTGGCTGACGAACACGCATTTGGCTTTCACCTCGGCACAGATCGCTTTGCCGAGATCGATGTCGAACCCGACAAACTCGCCGCCCGGCGACATGCTTTCAAACGGCGGATAGGTCGCATCGACGCCGAATTTGATGACATGATAGGTTTTTGCCTCAGCCGGGACATGCCCAGCGGCCCCCAAAGCCGAAAACGCCAGAACGGCGGCGGCGAAAATTCGTTTCATAACGGTCTCCTAAATTGATCCTGTTGCCCGCCCCGCATGCGCGCAGGACATGACTGACCACACATTACTGTATTTAAAAAGCGAAGCAAGGAAGCGCTTCTTTTTTGGAAAAAAAGAAGCAAAAAACTTTTGCTCCTGGGGCCATGGGCGTTGGCGGCATAACGCCCATGACCCGGCATAAATTTTACGCTGGGCCATGGGCGTTTCGGCCGCCAACGCCAATAACCCAAACTAATAAAGTTTTTTTGCTTCTTTTTGTTCACAAAAAGAAGACGCTTCCTTGCCTTCCTTACGCCCCTAAACCGCCGCCCGCAGTGCCGCCGGCACGCCGGCGATGGCGTGGTCGATCATGGCGGCGTCAGCTTCCGGACTCAGGCTGTCGCGCAGCAATGCCGCGCTGGCGGCGGCGGCGATGTCGATCGCGGCAGCGCGTACTTCATGCAGGGCGGCTTTTTCAGCGGCGGTGATGCGGTCCAGGGCCATGCGTTCGCGGCGTTTAGCGGTGGCTTCGGCCTCTTTGGCAAGTTCCTCGGCGATGCGCACGGCTTCGGCATGGGCGAAGGCGAGTATCTGTTTGGCGTCTTCGGTGGCGGCGGTCTGCCGGCTGCGGGCATCGGCCAGCAGGGCTTCGGCTTCGGCTTTCAGCTGGGCGGCTTCATCCAGCGCGGCGCGGATGGTGGCGGCGCGGTTATCCAGCATGGGCAGTAGCGCCCCGCTGAGCCGCCGCCCGAAGATGAGCAGAAAGATAACGATGGCGATGGCGACCCAGAAGGTGCCGGTGTGCCAGGGCTGCAGGATAAGAGCGTGATATTCCATATGTGTGTCAGGCGGCCTGGCGCGCGGCGAGGGCCTCGTCGATCCGGCGATCCAGCGCAGCGGCTTCCGGGGTCGTGCCGGTCATGCGGGTCAGCAGCTGCGTGGCGGCCTGTTCGGCAACCGGTTTGATCGCCGCCATCGCGCTGGTCTGGGCCTGCCTGATCTGCGCTTCGGCAGCTTCGAGCTGCGCGTCCAGCCTGGCCGCCAACTCCTGGGATCGCGCGAAGGCTTCGGCCTTGGCTTTGGCCGCGGCTTCGGCAATCTCGGCCTGCGCCTTGGCGCGGGCGTCCCGCATGGTGGCGTTAAGGGCGGCCACCGCGGCATCCGCCTGGGATTTGGCCAGTTGCGCGGTTTGCAGGTCGCGGGCGATCACCCCGGCCCGGTCGGCCAGCACCCCGCCGATCTGCGGCAGCGCCCAGCGCGACAGCAGCAGGTACAATACCACCAGGATCACCACCATCCACCCCACCTGATCGGCGGTGAGCGGATTCTTGAAATCCATCTGCGGCATGGTCTGGCCCTCGGCGAAGGCGCTCGCGGGAGCCAGAATTACGGCCGTAGCGGTCAGCAGGCGGAGCATGCGGATCAGGTGAACAGGATCACGAGCGCGATGACCAGGGCGTACAGCGCCACCGCTTCGGTCAGCGCGAAGCCCAGCAGCACGTCGCCGAACATCTTGTCGCGCGCGGCGGGGTTGCGGCCCACCGAGGAGACGAAAGCGCCGAACAGATTGCCGATGCCGACACCGGCGCCGGCAACACCGATGGTGGCAAGTCCGGCACCGATATCCTTGGCGAGCAGGGCGGCTGATTGCGGGTCCATTATTTGTCCTTTCGGTAAACGTTAAACATCAGTGCATATGCACGGCGTCGTGCAGATACAGGCAGGTGAGAATGGCGAACACATAGGCCTGCAAACCGGCCACCAGCAGCTCGAGTCCGGCCAGCGCGATATTCAGGCCCAGCGGCAGGATAGCGGCGGCGATGCCATACACGCCGAGCCCGGCGGTCAGCAACAGCATGAAGCCGGCAAACACCTCCCACATCACATGTCCCGCGGTCATGTTGGCGAACAGACGCACCGAGAGCGAAACCGGACGCGACAGGTAGGAAATGATCTCGATCGGCACCAGCAACGGCAGCAGCCAGGCCGGCACACCGGCGGGCACGAAAAATTTGAAAAACCGCAAGCCGTGCGTGTAAAACCCGACGCCGGTCGAGAACACGAAAACAAACAGCGCCAGCGCCAGCGTCACGGCAATATGGCTGGTGAAGGCGAAGAAATACGGAAACAGGCCGATCAGATTGCCAAGCAGAATGAAGCTGAACAAGGTGAACACCAGCGGAAAATACCGCAGGCCTTCCTCGCCAATGGTATCCACACACATTTTATGGACAAACTCGTACAATAGCTCGACCAGCGCCTGCAGGCGGCCGGGAACGATCGAGCTCGAGCGCGAACCCAGGGCAAACACCGCGATGATGATAACGGCGGCAGCCAGCATCGCCTCATTGGAGTTGGTGAAATGCAGCCTCGCACCCACCGCGCCGAGGCCCGTCGTGAGCTGGAATTGTCCAAGTGCGTCGATTGCTGGGCCAGCCATTCTCAGTTCCCGTTGCCATTACCGTTCGAACTTTGGCCGGTCGCGCGGATCAGATTGCGCAAGCCAGCCGCCATTCCAACCGGGACCATCATCACCATCAGCCATGGGGTTGTGTGGAACAGCCGGTCCAGGCCCCACCCGATCATCACGGCGATGACCATGGCGGCCACCAGCTCAACTCCAAGACGCATGGCAAGATTGACGGCTTTATGACCCGCCCTCGCAGACTGCGTCGCCGCCGCCTGCGTCTTCCGGTCCAGGCCAGCCTCACCTTGCGCCTTGGCAAGCCGCTGCTCGAAATCTTCGTCGCCCAAACCGTCCATACACCTGTTTCCAGCAGTTTTTATACCGCCGAGAGTTGGCCCGGTTGCTACCCACCCCCCCAGGACGTGTCAAGAACAAGCGCATGATAAGTCCATGGATGAGCAGAAGAAAGCACTGCTTTTTTGAAAAAAAGCAGCAAAAAACTTTTATGAGTCTGGGGTATGGGCGTTGCCCCAACAACGCCCATGCCCCAGCAGAAATTTTGCTGGTCCGGGGGCGCAGTCAGCATCACATCCCATGTCCCGAGGAGCAAAAGTTTTTTGGCGCAGCTTTTTTTCAAAAAAGCTGCTGCTTGCTTCCTCAAAGCCGTCGCCCCGCGTTGCGGGCACGGCTGGCCAGCCCGAGCATGAGCTGGCGGCAATAGGCTTCATCCGGCGTCAGGGTCTGCTTGCAAGCGGCTTCAGCGGCCAGGGCGGCGCGGATGGCTTCCATCAATGCGGTCTCCGGCCATAGTGAGAGCGCGCGAGTGAGCAACGGCGCGCGACGGAAAAATACCGGGGGGCGCATGGCTGCCACGGCCTCACCCGGCGGCAGACCGGAACCGGCAGCCAGCCGCAGCCGCATCAAATCCGCCAGCAATACGCGCAATATGGCAACCGGCGACACCCCTTCGTCGTAAGCCAGCGCCAGCGCCCGGTCGGCCGCCGCGGTGTCTCCGGTCAGGGTGGCATCGATGGCATCCTGTATGCTGGTCTGCCCGCCATCGGCTAGACCGGCCATGACATCTTCCAAACTCAGGGTTTTCGCCGCCCCGGCATACAGGACCAGCAGTTCCACGGTCTGGCGGATCACCCCTTCCTCGCCGGCGATGTTGCCGGCCACCCAGGCCGCCGCGTCCGCCGCAACCGCCACTCCCTCGGCGCGCAGCCGGTCGGTGATAATGCGCGGCAGCCGCACCGCATCGGCCTTGTAGCAGACAATCGCCGCCGCCGCCTGGCTCTTCTCCGCCAACGCCCGCAACTTGGATTTCGGCGTCAAATCCCCCGCCTCCAATATCACCAGCGCCTCCGGCAGCTCCTTCAGCAGCGCCTCCGCCGGCTTGGCAAACCCCTCCCCCGCATCCCGCACCCGCACCACCCGCCGCCCGCCGGTCAAAGACGCAGCCGTCGCCTCCTCCAGCAACCGCGCCGCATCGCCACCCCCCAGCTCGGCAAACCGGAACGGATCATCCACCCCGCCAAGCACCGCCCGCACCAAAGCCACCGCCCGCTCGGAAACCAGCCCTGCATCCGGGCCATACAACAGGATCAAATTGGCCGTGGGCGTTTTTAAAAATCCATCGACCCTGGCAGCGTCGATTTTCATGAAGCAAGCAGCAGCTTTTTTGAAAAAAAGCTGCGTAAAAAACTTTTATGAGTCAGGGCCTGGGGCTTGGCCAGCATAACGGCTCTGAACCAACATAATTCTATGCTGGGTTTGGAGGCGCTGGCAATATCACGTCCCTTGTCCTGGCAGGGCAAAAGTTTTTTGGTGCTCGCGCTCCGATGATGGGGCGGCGCAGCCGCCACGTCTGAATCGGATCGCGCAAAGAGGTTCAAAAAAGCACCGCTTCCTAAGCTTGGTGCGTTTTGAAATACGCCGCCACCTGCGTGGAAATCTGCGCGGCGATGGTGTCGGCCAGTTGCTGGTCGATCGTGGTGGTCTCCAGCGTCAAGGCGAAATATTGCTGGTCGATCACGTTGGCGGCGTTTTCAGTACTGGCGAAGCCGGTGGTGAGCGGCGTGGCAGGCGTGCCGACCGGGGCAAGGGTCCAACTGGCGGTGGCGATGAAGCGGTTGCGGGTGACGGAAGTATCGGTCTGGATGCCGATACCGGCGACGTTGATGCTGTAATTCACCTGCAGCACATACCGCTGAACCGTCGGCGCGCCGGCGGCCTGGAACTGGGTCTCCAGGGACTGACGCAGCATCTGCCCGTTGCGTTCGGGGATATTGGCAACCTGCACCTGGTCCAATTGGATCGCGACATCGGCACCCGGCTGGCCGTATAACGGCGAGAAGCCGCAGGCGGACAGCAGCAACAGAAAGCACAGGCTGGCGGCTCTATGTTTTGACGACAAAATTGATGATGCGCTCCGGGACATAGATTTCCTTGACGATGGTGCTGCCTTTCAATGAGCCCGATATGGCGGTTCTGGCAATTGCCACATTGGCTTCCCTGGTATTGCCGGCCGGCACGGTAATGGTGCCGCGCAACTTACCCATCACTTGCACGGCAATGGTGACCTCGTCCTTCACCAGCAAATCAGGGTCGGTAACCGGCCAGGGCTGCAACGCCACCAGCGGTGCGTCCGGCATCAACAAATGGCCCAGTTCCTCGGCCAGATGCGGCATCATCGGCGCGATCAGCCGGGTGATGGCGAGCATCGCCTCGCGGCGCGCGAACAACAGGTCCGGCTCGGTGGGGCTGTCCCCGGTCAGGCTGCCAGCGAGTTCATAGAGCCGGGCCACACCGACGTTGAAGGCGAAGGTCTCCAGCGCCTCGGTGACAGCGGCGATGGTGCGGTGGGTCAGCTGACGCAGCTTTTTCGCCGTGCCGGTAAAACTTCCGGGCGCCGTCAAAGGCTCGGATGCGATGGTCTCGGCGATGCGATACAACCGCTGGATAAACCGCTGCGCGCCCTGCACCCCGGTTTCGGTCCATTCCACATCGCGCTCCGGCGGATTGTCGGAAAGCACGAACCAGCGCGCGGTATCGGCGCCGTAGCGTTCGATGATCACCCCGGGGTCCACCGTATTGCGCTTGGATTTGGACATTTTTTCGATCCGCCCGACCGTCACCGGCGCCCCGGTAACGGCGTGCACGGCGGCATCCGGCGCGGTCTTCACCACCTCCTCCGGGTACAGCCAGCTGCCATCCTCGGCCTTGTAGCTCTCATGCGTCACCATGCCCTGGGTGAACAGCCCGGCGAACGGCTCATCCACCGTCACATGGCCGGTCTGGTGCAAGGCGCGGGTGAAAAAGCGGGCATACAGCAGGTGCAAAATCGCGTGCTCGATGCCGCCGACATACTGGTCCACCGGCAGCCAGTGGCTGACGGCGGCCAGGCTGGTGGGCGTCGCTTCGCGCGGCGCGCAGAAACGCGCAAAATACCAGGATGAGTCGATAAACGTATCGAAAGTGTCGGTCTCGCGCACAGCACTGCCGCCGCATTGCGGGCACTTCGTGTGTTTCCACGTGGGGTGATGGTCCAGCGGGTTGCCGGGCCGGTCGAACGTCACGTCCTCCGGCAGCCGGATCGGCAGCGCCGCCGCCGGCACCGGCTGCGGCCCGCAGTCAGGGCAGTGGATCACCGGGATCGGGCAGCCCCAGTAACGCTGGCGCGAAATGCCCCAGTCCCGTAAGCGCCAGTTGACCACGGATTTGCCCTGACCGGAGGCCATCAGGGCGGCGATGGCGCTGGCTTTGGCGGCGGTGAAATCCAGGCCCGAGAGGAAATCCGAATTGACGATCCGGCCGGCGGTTTTGTCGATCACCACAGGCACCGGCAAGCCATATTTGGCCGCAAACTCCTCATCCCGCTCATCGCCATCCGGGCAGCCGAAAATCGCCCCGGTGCCATAGTCCATCAGCACGAAATTGGCGATCCAGACCGGCAACGCCGCGCCTTCGAGAAACGGATGCGCGACCGTAAGACCGGTCTCAAAACCCTGCTTCTCCGCGGTCTCGATCGCCGCCTCGGACGTGCCGCGCGACTGACAGGCGGCAATGAACGCCGCCGCTGCCGGGTTTTGCGCCGCCACCGCGGCAGCCAGCGGATGCTCCGGCGCGATGGCCAGGAAGGACATGCCGAACAACGTATCCGGACGGGTGGTATAGACCGTAACCGCCGCAAGCCCCGCCATGGGATGGTTCAGGGCAAAACTCACCTCCGCCCCCTCGGACCGGCCGATCCAGTTCTCCTGCATCAGCCGCACCCGCTCAGGCCAGCGCGGCAGGTTTTGCAGCCCCGCCAGCAGATCCGGCGCGAAATCGGTGATCTTCAAAAACCATTGCGAAAGATTCTTCTTCTCGACCAGCGCCCCGGAGAGCCAGCCGCGCCCGTCGATCACCTGCTCATTGGCCAGCACGGTCTGATCCACCGGGTCCCAGTTCACCGCACTCATCCGCCGCTCCACCAGCCCGCCAGCCCAGAAATCCAGGAATAGTTTCTGCTGCTGGCCATAATACTCAGGGTCGCAGGTAGCGAATTCCCGGGACCAGTCGATCGACAGCCCCATGCGCTTCAACTCGGTCCGCATGGTGGCGATATTGGCGTAGGTCCAGTTGGCCGGGTCGGTCCGGCGCTGGCGCGCCGCATTCTCCGCCGGCAAACCAAAAGCATCCCAGCCCATTGGATGCAGTACGTCATACCCGCAGGCCCGCTTGTAGCGCGCCACCACATCGCCCAGCGTATAATTGCGGACATGTCCCATGTGGATTTTGCCCGACGGGTAGGGAAACATCTCCAGCACATAGTATTTCGGCCTGCCGCCAGCCGGCGCATCCGCCGCGGCAAAACAGCCGGCCTGCTCCCAAACAGCCTGCCAGCGCGTCTCGCTGTCCTGAAAATCATAGCGCGGCAGGGTCACAGGCGCGGTCACGTGTGGAGCCATCCTTAAAAATCTGAAATCCCGGCGCTATGTAGCGGGCTGCCTTAATTGCGCCAAGGCCGTGCCCCACATGAGGGTCATGTCCATACCGGCGCAAGCACCCTCACCTGCCCACGCCGCCGGCAAGCTGATCCCTTTGGAAGGCCTGCGCGGCATCGCCGCCGCCATCGTGGTGCTGTACCATCTGGTGCTGGGCTTTACCCAAAAAGGCGTCGGCGTGGTGCCGCATGGCCATGGCGGCTTCGATGCCGTGCTGCAGTTCGGCCTAGGCCTGCTGAACGGCGGCGCCGCGGTGGCTATTTTTTTCGTGCTCTCCGGCTTCATCCTCAGCCTGCCCTTCGCCCGCGACCGCAGCGCCTCCCGCATCCTGGTCTCGCTGCTGAAACGCTGGCCGCGCCTGGCCGGCCTCACCACCGTGGCCTGCCTGCTGGCCTGGGGCTTGATGGCGCTCAGCCACGACAACTACAAAACCGCCGCCCATGTCATCGGCAGCAAATGGACGGCAACCCACGGCAACGCGCCACTCGAAGGCCAGGACATCTCCATTCTCAGCGCCCTGCGCGAAGGCCTCTACACCGCTCTGTTGTTCGGCAAGGTGCATTTCGACTCCCCCCTGTGGACCATGCGCATCGAATTATTCGGCAGCTTCGCGGTCTTTCTCGCCGCCCCCCTGCTGTTCGCCCTGCGCAGCTGGCCCCTCCGCCTCGGCCTGATCGCCGCCGCCATGCTCCTCGCCGGCACCGCCTACCCCCTCACCTACCTCACCGATTTTCTCACCGGCACCCTGCTGGCCATGCTGTTCGCCGAAAACAGATTGCCGCACATCCCCAACGCCGCGGCCGCCCTGCTGGCCCTCGTCAGCCTGTACCTGTTCAGCTTCACCTATGAACAAACCCTGCTGATCCACGCCCCAATCAAAGCCGTCATGCCACAAGGCGACACCAGCCACTTCATCTGGGACATCGGCGCCGCCTTCATCATCCTGGTACTGCTCGGCAACCCAGCCCTGCGGCGCATCTTCTCCCAAACCTGGGCCGTCTGGCTCGGCCTGCTGTCCTTCCCCATCTACCTGCTGCACGGCCCCATCATGCTCTCCGCCGGCACCACCAGCTTCAACGCCGCCCTCAACACCCTCGGCACCACCGGCAGCATCGCCGTCGCCGTCACCGTCAGCATAACCCTCACCCTGCTATGCGCCGTGCCACTGGTGTGGATCGACAAAGCCTGGTGCAAAATGCTGGCAAACCTCACGCGCATCACGGTGGCAACAAGCAAGTAAGCAACTTCTTTTTGTGAACAAAAAGAAGCAAAAAACTTTATGAGTCTGGGCCGGAGGCGTGGTCCACCAAACGCCCCAGGCCCAGCATAAAATTTATGCCAGGCCGAGGGCTTTGTCCGCATCACGTCCATGCTCTGGCATTCCAAAAGTTTTTTGCTGCTTTTTTTCAAAAAAGCAGTGCTTGCTTACTTCTTATCCAAATTTATCCAGCACCGCGCTGCGTACATTATCGGGCAGTGATGTCAGGGTGTTGTTGATCCGGCTCATTCGCCGCCGCATTTCATATAGTTGGTCGAGCAGGGACAGCACGGTGGGCAGGGCTGGCTCGTCTATATCCATGGTGTCGCGCAGGTCGATGATGAGGTGGATGCGGGCGATATCGATATCGCGGAACAGGTAGTGTTCGGGGGCGCCGTCGGGGCGGATCCAGCCGTTGTCGATCCAGCGGCGGATATCGCGCGGTTCGGTATCGTTCAGCTGGCGGCACAGGGTTTCGAAATCGATCATGGCTCAGGCGCCTTCCATCGCGGCTCTTGGGTTGATTGGGTTTTGCGGCTTCCAGCTGCGCAGAAAGCTTTCCAACGCCTCGTCCGCGCCGCCGGTGACGATCGTCAGTTTCACCAGCAGATCGCCGGCGGGTGTGCTGCCATGGGCGGGCACGCCGCGGCCGCGCAGCCGCAGCTCCTGCCCGGCTTCGGCGCGCGGCTTGATGGTGAGCGCCACCGGCCCGGCGGGTGTGGGCACGGTGACTTTGGCGCCGAGAATCGCCTCGGCATAGGTGACGGGCAGGTCGAGGTGGATATTCTGGCCGTCGCGGTGGAAGAACGGGTGCGGTTCGATGTGGATTTCGATCAGCGCATCCCCGGCGGGGCCATTGTTGCGCCCGGCGCCGCCGCGTCCGCGCAGCCGCAACAGGCTGCCTTCCGTGGTGCCGGGCGGAATTTTAACGTCCAGCGTCTGGCCGTCCGGCAGCGTGAGGCGCCGGGTGGCGCCGTTCACGGCATCCAGGAAGGCGGCGGTCAGCACGTAGTGCTCATCCCGCCCTTTGGCGGGGCCGGAACCGTTTGCCTGGTGGCGGCCTGCGCCGCCTGCCTGGTTGCGGAACATGCTGAAAATATCGTCGAAATCCGCCGGACCTGCATTGAATGGCGCACCGCCGCCATAGCGCCCGGATTGGTCGGCCTCGGCGTAATGCCGGTAGCTGCGGGCCTGCGGCTTTTCGGCCCCGGTGCCGTCGATCTCGCCGCGATCGTAGCGCCCGCGGCTCTCCGGGTCAGACAGCAGCTCGTTGGCGGCGGAGACGGTCTTGAAAATCTCTTCGGCCTTTTTGTTGCCGGGGTTGAGGTCCGGGTGATGGGTCTTCGCCAGCTTGCGATAGGCCTTGCGTATCTCATCCTGGCTGGCGTCCTTCGGCACGCCGAGCGTTTTATAAGGGTCTTCCATGATGCTTATTTTGTCCCGGGCTGTGCTGATTTACAGATCATAAGGTGGCGCTTCGGCATGACGTGGCAGATGATCGTCGATTTTGAACCAACTGACACGCTCGGTCTCCCAGCCATGCACCGTGGGCGCCATGGCACCGGGCGTATCCAGCGTCCCGAGCGTAATGCCGACCGAGCGGCCCGCATCGTCCGTCATATAGAGCGGGCTGCCGCAATCGGCGCAGAACCAGCGAGTGGCATGGGCCGAAGACCGGTATGGTTTGGCCTGCCCTTGCGTGAGGCGGAAATCCGCCGGCGGCAGCTGCGCCCAGGCCAGCACCGGCGCGCCGCTGGACTGCCGGCACTGGCGGCAATGGCAGTAATCCACCACCCTCTCCCCGCTCACCGCCGCCGCATACCGCACCGCGCCGCACAGACAGCCGCCCTTTATCTGCATGGTATTTGCCCCTACTTTAGCCTCAGCATGGGAGGCTTATAGCATGTCCAATCATTTGAAATTCTATATCGATGGCGCCTGGGTCAACCCGGCGGTGAGCAACCCGCTCCCGGTGATCAACCCGGCGACCGAGGAGGTATTCACCGAAATCTCCGGCGGCAGTGCGGCCGATGTGAACAAAGCGGTGGCCGCCGCCAAGGGCGCCTTCCCAGCCTTCTCCCGCACCACCAAACAACAGCGGCTGGAGCTGCTGCGCGCCTGCCTCGCCATCTACAACCGCCGCTACGATGAAATCGCCGCCGCCTGCACGCAGGAAATGGGCGCCCCGGCGCAGTTTTCCAAAGACGCCCAGGTCTTCGTCGGGCAGGGGCATTTCCAGGCGCTGATCGACGTCCTGGAGACCTTTCCCTTCACCGAAAAACGCGGCACCACCATGGTGGTGAAGGAGCCGATCGGCGTCTGCGGCCTGATCACGCCCTGGAACTGGCCGCTCAACCAGATCGTCTGCAAGGTCGCCCCGGCGCTGGCCGCCGGCAACACCATGATCCTGAAACCTTCTGAACTCGCCCCCCTCAACGCCATCATCTTCGCCGAAATCCTGCACGAGGCCGGGGTACCGAAAGGCGTGTTCAACCTGGTCAACGGCGACGGTCCCTCGGTCGGCCAGAAGCTTGCCGAACATCCCGATGTCGACATGATGTCCTTCACCGGCTCGACCCGCGCCGGCATCATCGTCGCCAAGGCGGCAGCCGACACCGTCAAACGGGTCTGCCAGGAGCTCGGCGGCAAATCCGCCAACATCCTGCTGCGCGATGTGGATCTGGAACACGCGGTGCGGCAGGGCATCGGCGCCTGCTTCATCAACTCCGGCCAATCCTGCGACGCCGCAACCAGAATGCTGGTGCCGCGCGCGCTGCATGACGAGGCGCTGGGCTACGCCGCCGACGAGGCCGCCCGGCAGATCACCGGCGACCCACTCGCCGAAGGCACGGTGCTCGGCCCGCTGGTCAGCCAGACCCAGTTCGACAAGGTGCAGCGTCTGATCAAAACCGGCATCGACGAAGGCGCCACCCTGGCCGCCGGCGGCCTCGGTCGTCCGGAAGGTCTGAACCGCGGCTATTACGCCCGCCCCACCGTGTTCGGCAACGTGACGCGGCACATGACGATCGCGCGCGAGGAAATCTTCGGCCCGGTCCTATCGATCCTGCCCTACGACACCGAGGACGAAGCCGTCGACATCGCCAACGACACCGTCTACGGCCTGGCGGCCTACGTGCAGGGCAAGGATGTGGCAAAGGCCCGCGCGATCGCAGCGCAGATGCGCGCCGGCAGCGTGTACGTAAACTACCCGGACATCGATTTCACCGCCCCGTTCGGCGGCTACAAACAATCAGGCAACGGCCGCGAATATGCGGATTTCGCACTGAATGATTTCCTGGAGATCAAAGGGATTGTCGGGTACGGAAATTAATCAAAGGAAGCAGCAGCTTTTTTGAAAAAAAGCTGCGCAAAAAACTTTTATGAATCTGGAGCCGGGAGTTTCAAACGCCAATGGCCCAAATTAATAAAAGTCTTTTTGCTGCTTCTTCTTCAGAAAAAGAAGTGCTTTCTTACGACCGCTTGCGGGCATCGCAGGGTGTAAAATTAAAGGGGTCTGGGGCCTGTGGCCCCAGCCGCCGGAGGCTCTTACTTTACTTCCGCTGTGCCTCGATTTTCTCCCAAATCGCCGCTGCCAGATTGGTCCCATCGAACCGCGCAATTTGTTGCAGTCCGGTGGGCGATGTCACGTTGATCTCGGTCAGGTAATCGCCGATCACATCGATGCCAGTGAACAGCAGCCCTTCGGCCTTCAGCACCGGCCCGATTGCCGCACAGATTTCGTGCTCCCGCGCCGTCAGCGTGGATTTCTCCGGCCGCCCGCCGGCGTGCATGTTGGAGCGGCTGTCGCCTTCCGCCGGCACGCGGTTGAGCGCGCCCAGCGGCTCGCCGTCGATGAGAATAATGCGCTTGTCGCCCAGGCGCACCGCCGGCTCATAGCGCTGGACCATCAACGGCTCGCGCGAGGCGGCAAAGAACATGTCGAGCAGCGAGCCGAGGTTTTCATCCTCCGGTTTCAATCGGAACACCCCGATACCGCCATTGCCGAACAGCGGCTTGACGATGATGTCCTGATGGCGCGCGCGAAATTCCTTGATCGCCCCACGGTCCCAGGAAATCAGCGTCGGCGGCATCAGCTCGGGAAACCGCATCACCAGCAGTTTTTCCGGCGCGTTGCGCACCGCCGCCGGGTTGTTCACCACCAGGGTTTTGGGGTGGATATGCTCCAGCAGATGCGTTGCCGTAATATACGCCATGTCGAATGGCGGGTCCTGGCGCATCAGCACCACATCCATGCTGCCGAGATCGAGTGTCGTCAGTTCGCCGAAACTATGGAAATTACCGGCCTCGCGCCGCACGGTCACCGGGTGTGCGCGCGCGCCTTCAGCATCTTGCCGTCCAGCCACATCTGCCGGACCTCATAATGCCAGAGCCTATGCCCCCGGCTCTGCGCCTCCAGCATCAGCGCGAAGGTGGAATCGCCGTCGATATCGACCGTACTCATCGGGTCCATCTGGACCGCAACATTCAACCTGGACATGGCACCTCAAAACGCTCGTTGCGGCCAGCCTATCAGGAGGCGGCCTGGCGCTCCAGGCTTGCCATGCAGGCGGTTGGGGCCAGTGCGGTGTCAACTGCCACAGGGGCAGCCATCGCCACGCGGGGGGTGCCGCCAGAATCAGGATATAGAATCAGGTCGAGGCCGCAAACCGGCGAGTGATACAGCCAAACCTGTGCCGCGCCATCCACCCGGCGCAGTGCCGGTGGCCCGAACGCCGCCGCCAGCACCGCCGGCGTCGCCCCCACCAGAGACTCCGGCTGAACCGGCGCCACGGCGGCCACCGGCACCACCGCACTCACCGGCGCACAACCAGCCAGCGCACTCAAAACCGCCACGCCAACCCAGCGGATGCGCGCCATTCCAGCCCCCATATTCACGTAAAACAACAAGTTAACGTCAACTTAAGGCGAAAATTACAAAATTAGACAGGCATAAAAGCCATCATGGCGAAATTTTTTTGCCTTGCACAAAATAGCATTAATGATGCCTTAATCCCGCCGCGTGTAGCCCGTTATTTGTCGTTATCGAAGATATTGGAGAGCACAAATGCAGCCCGACATCAAAACCGAAGCCGAACTCCGCAACGCCGTTATCGACCGCCTGATCGCCGCCAGCCTGGCCGACTCAACCCCCGCCCGCGAAGCCACCGTGCAACGTTGGCGCGACCTGCCGAGAAGTACCGCCAAGGACAAGTAAAACCCCGAACGCACCGGCGCCGCGCGCAGGTTTAGAAGGCTGTCAGGCCCGCGCCAGGCCGGTCAGATGGGCGATGTTTTTCAGGAATATCCTGAAATGCGCCGCCGGTTTGGCGCGCACCAAGGCCTTGTTCATATAAGCGGTCCAGGTCAGATATTGCACATCCTTGTCGCCACAGATGCGCACGAAACGCTCGCGGCGGCTGTCATTGGCATACCAGAAATTCTGCATGAAGTTCAGCACCCAGAAAACCTGGCCATGCGCCTTCATGAAATTTTTGCGGGCGTTGGCCAAAGCCCGCGCATCGCCGGTCTCCAGGCACGCCGCCGCCGCCTCGGCAGCCAATTGCCCGCCCAGCATCGCGTAATAAATGCCCTCGCCGGAGGCCGGCGCCACCACCCCGGCGGCATCGCCGGCCAGCACCACATCCCGCCGGTTATCCCAGCGTTTATGCGGGCGTATCGGCAAAGGTGCACCTTCCCGGCGCAGCGTCTGGGCATCGCTCAACCCGGCCTGCGCCCGCAGCGCGCCCACGGCATCGCGCAGCGCGAAGCCCTTGCGCGCACTTCCGGTACCCACACTGGCGGTATTGCCATGCGGAAATACCCAGCCGTAAAAATCCGGCGAGACCTCGCTCTGATAATAAATATCGCAGCGCCCGCCATCGAAATCATGCGCGGGCGCTGCAATGATCTCGTGATAGGCAAACACATAGCGCGGTTTTGCCGCTTCGGGAATCTCCTGACGCGCCACCGCCGAGACCGCCCCGTCCGCGCCGATAATCAATTTCGTGGTGATCTCGCGGTCACAAGTTTGATTACGATAATTCACTGAAGTTACCCCGGCGCGGCTGATGGACTGGAACGTGCCGATCAGGCGCACCGCCCCGGCGGTTGCCGCGCGGGCGCGCAAAAACTCATCGAACATGTCGCGGTCCACCATGCCGACATAACCATCGTCACCGATCGGCATTTGCTCGGTGCGGGCCGATGGCGCAAAAATTTTGGCGTTGCGCGCGCGCGCCACAATCAGATGCTCGGGGATGTCGAAATCCCGGACCAGCCGCGGCGGTATGGCCCCGCCACAGGGTTTTATGCGCCCGGCCTTGTCCAGCAGCGCCACCCTCTTGCCGGCGCGCGCCAGGGTCTCGGCGGCAATCGCCCCGGCCGGGCCGCCGCCCACCACCACCACATCGAATTGCGTCTCCGCCATCATGTGACCCCCGCCAGCGAAATTGCGCCCCGCCGCCCTCATTGTCAATGTTAATTGACGTAAGTTTTGATTGACAGTCGAAGCAGTACGGCCCTAACTTTTGCCCAGTCAACGCAGTTCTGTAACGGGGCCGAATAATGATCCGTGTAGCGATCATCACCATGGATGGTCATCTGGCCGAGGCCGCCGCCACCGCCGAACGCCGCCTGCAACCGGACTGGCCCGGCCTTACCCTCGCCCTGCACTCGGCCGACCAGTTCGCTGGCGACAAAACGGCTCTTGCGTCCTGCCGTGACGCCATTTCACAGGCCGACATCGTCATCGCCACCATGCTGTTTCTCGAAGACCACACCAAACTCGTTGCCCCCGCTCTCACCGCCCGGCGGGACTCGTGCAAGGCGATGTTCTGCGCGCTGTCCGCCGCGGAAATCACCCGGCTCACCCGGCTCGGCCGGCTGGATATGGCGAACGAGCCTGGCGGCGTGATGGGGCTTTTGAAAAAGTTCAAGCCCAAGCGCGGCCCGCAGGTCAAGGTCTCCGCCGGTGAGACGCAGATGCGCATGCTCCGCAATCTGCCGAAGCTGCTGAAGTTCATCCCCGGCACGGCGCAGGACCTGCGCGCCTATATGCTGGGCCTGCAATACTGGCTCTCAGGCTCGGCTGAAAATATCGAGGGCCTGGCCCGGCTGATGCTCAGCCGTTACGCGGGCGGCACGTCGAAGGCCATTCCGCCGCCGGTCGAATACCCGCAAATCGGCCTGTATCACCCGCGCGCCACCCCTCGCATCACCGCCGAACCGCATGAAATCCCGCAATGCCCGCACGCCAAGGGCAGCATCGGCCTGCTGCTGATGCGCTCCTATCTGCTGGCCGGCGATACCGCGCATTACGACGGCGTAATCGGCGCCATCGAGGCCGCCGGTTTCAACGCCGTGCCTATTTTCTCCACCGGGCTGGACCAGCGTGCCGCCATCGAAACCTATTTCACCCATGCCGGTGCGGCGACCGTCGATGCGGTGGCTTCCCTCACCGGATTCTCGCTGGTCGGCGGCCCCGCCTATAACGACGCCGCCGCCGCTGAAACCACGCTGGCCGCCCTCGACATACCTTATCTCGTCGCCACCCCGCTGGAATTCCAGAGCATCGAATCCTGGGAGGCCAACGACAGCGGTTTAAGCCCGCTCGAAGCCACCATGATGGTGGCCTTGCCGGAACTCGACGGGGCGACCGTACCGATGATTTTCGGCGGCCGCCGCGACCACGGCACCCCGCTCGAACGCCGCCGCATGTGCGCCCATCCGGAGCGTGCGGCCAGGCTGGCGGCCCGGCTGGCGGCACTGGTCGAACTGCGCAAAACCGCGCGTGCGGCCAAAAAACTCGCCATCGTGCTGTTCAATTTCCCACCGAATGCCGGTGCCACCGGCACCGCCGCCTATCTTTCGGTCTTCGCCTCCTTGTTCAACACGCTCGGCGCACTCGCCGCCGCCGGCTACAGCGTCGACCTGCCGGCGGATATCGACGCCCTGCGCGATAAAATTCTGCACGGCAATGCGGCCTCGCACGGCACTCCGGCAAATGTCGGGGCCAGGCTGCACCGGGATATCCACATCGCCCGCGAACCGCATCTGGATGAAATCGAGCGCGTCTGGGGCCCGGCCCCCGGCAAGCAACTCACGGACGGCACGTCGATCTTCGTTCTCGGCGCATCTTTCGGCAATGTCTTCGTCGGCGTTCAACCCGGTTTCGGCTATGAGGGCGACCCGATGCGCCTGTTGTTCGAGGGCAATTTCGCGCCCACTCACGCCTTCTCCGCCTTTTATCAATGGCTGCGGCGGGATTTCGGCGCCCACGCGGTTCTGCATTTCGGCACCCATGGCGCGCTGGAATTCATGCCGGGCAAACAAACCGGCCTGTCCGCGCGCTGCTGGCCCGACCGGCTGATCGGCGATCTGCCGAATTTCTACCTATACGCGGCCAACAACCCGTCAGAGGCGATGCTGGCCAAGCGCCGCGGCATGGCCGCCACCATCTCCCACCTCACCCCGCCGGTCGCCGCGGCCGGGCTCTACAAAGGGTTGAGCGAACTCAAAACCTCGCTCGATCGCTACCGCGCGCTGCCGCCGGGCACGCCAGGTGCGGACCTGCTGGAGCTGATCCACGCCCAGGCCGAGGCGGTGGACCTGCGCCAGCGGGACCCCCTCGAACTCAGCGAGGCGCTGCTGGAACTGGAATACACACTCATCCCCGAAGGCCTGCACATTATCGGCGCGCCGCCCGGCCCCGCTGCCCGCGCCAGCATCCTGGATGCCGCCGGCATCGCCGATCCCGCGGAACGCCGCCGCATCGACCAGCTGCTGGCAGAGGACCATGAGCTGCCGGCGCTGATCGCCGCCCTCGATGGCCGCTACATCCGCCCCGCCCCCGGCGGCGACCTGCTGCGCAACCCGGCCATCCTGCCGACAGGCCGCAACATCTATGGCTTCGACCCGTTCCGCATGCCGACCGTCTACGCGGTGCAGGACGGCGCCGCCCAGGCGGACCGGCTGCTGGCCCGGCATCGGCTCGATACCGGCGCCCTGCCGGAAACCGTGGCCCTCACCCTGTGGGGCAGCGACAACATGAAATCCGAAGGCGGACCCATCGCGCAGGCACTCTGGCTGCTCGGCGCCACCCCGCATCGCGACTCCTATGGCCGCCTCGCCGGCGCGGAACTGCTGCCGCTGGCCTCGCTCGGCCGCCCCCGCATCGACGTTATCGTCACCCTGTCCGGCATTTTCCGCGACCTGCTGCCTTTGCAAACCAAACTGCTGGCCGAGGCCGCCCTGCTCGCCGCCACCGCCGACGAGCCCGAGTCCCAGAACTTCATCCGCAGACACGTGCTGGCATTCCGCGCGGCCAACGGCGGCACGCTCGAGGATGCCGCCCTGCGCGTCTTCAGCAACCAGGAAGGCAGCTACGGCGCCAACGTCAACCAGCTGGTCGAATCCGGCGCCTGGTCAGACGAAGACGAGCTTGGCCGCGCCTACATCAAACGCAAAGGCTTCGCCTACGGGCTGGATGGCAAACCGGCCCGCCACGATGCCGTTTTGAATGCCGTCCTCGGCACCGTCCAGGCAGCCTGCCAGAACCTCGAATCCCTCGAACTCGGCGTCACCACCGTCGACCATTATTTCGACGGCCTGGGCGGCCTGGCGCGCGCCATTGGCACCGCCAGCGGCCGGAAGCCCGCAATCTATATCGGCGATCAGACCCGCGGCAGCGGCCTGGTCCGCACCCTGAGCGAGCAGGTTGCGCTGGAAATCCGCACCCGTACCCTGAACCCGCATTACGTCGAAAGCCTGCTCGCCCACGGCCATGAAGGGGTTCGCAATATCGAAGCCCAGGTCACCAACGCACTGGGCTGGTCAGCCACCACCGGTGCCGTAGACCCCTGGGTCTACAAACGCATCACCGAAACCTTCGTGCTCGACAAAACCATGCGGGACCGGATCGCCGCCCTGAACCCCACCGCCTCGGCGCGCCTGGCCAACCGCTTGATCGAAGCCCAGGAACGCAATTACTGGACCCCCGGCGAAGACATGATGCAGGCACTGCGCGCCGCCGGCGAAGAACTGGAGGACCATCTTGAAGGCATCGGCCTGGCGGCATAATTTTTTGGGTGGAAGAAAGCACTGCTTTTTTGAAAAAAAGCAGCAAAAAACTTTTGATTCCCTGGGAGTGGGGCGTTATGCGGACAACGCCCCTGAACCAGCATAAATTTTATGCCAGGGCATGGGCGTTCGGCTGACAACGCCCCCGCCCCAGACTCATAAAGTTTTTTTGCTTCTTTTTGTTCACAAAAAGAAGTGCTTCCCGCTTTACTAAAATGTTGGGATTCAAATGGCGCTGATTTTCTTGGCAAAACATAGGCCATATCATGGATAAGCCAGCGCGAAGCCTGGCCGCGCAATGGCGGGATTTGCGCGGGCTATTCATTGGCCTGACGATTTACGAGCAATTCGAACACGCCATCATCATCGTACTGACCATATTGTTGATCGCCGTCGTAGCTTCCGCAACCTGGCATTTGGCGATCGTCGTGGCGCTGGTGGTCTTCACGAACGACATGGGCCCGACCGATCAGGCGGTATTTCAGAGCGTCTTCGGGATGATTTTTACCGTCATCATCGCGCTGGAATTCAGACACTCCTTGATCATGGTTTTGTCGCGGCATGAGAGCGTGATCCGGGTGCGCTCGATCATCCTGATCGCCATGCTGGCGATGGTCCGGAAATTCATCATCCTCGACATCGCCGCTACTAATGCCGCCGAGGTATTTGCTTTGGCAGCGGCGATCCTGTCGCTTGGTATCGTATATTTTATGGTGCGCGAACCGGATAACCAGGAACCATTTTCCCGGAGATAAAAGCCGCTTTTTTGAAAAAAAGCGGCGCAAAAAACTTCTTTGAATCAGGAGCCGGGAGCTTCAAACCGCAACGGCCCAGATTAATAAAAGTCTTTTTTCTGCTTTTTCTTCAGAAAAGAAGTCCTTCCTTACGACCGATTCTTTGAAATTAATTCTAAACAGCGCTGCCATGGATTTCCGGGGCAATCGAGCCATGGTTCAGCACCGTCACCATCAGCACACCGCCGATGATATTGCCGGTCAACGTCGGCAACAGAAACAACCCGAAATACTGCGCCAGCGTAACACTGTGCGAGAGCACGGCATAAGCCGCCTCGGCCGAACCGGCCACCACATGGGAAAGATGCGCCACCGCCACCACATAAGTGACCAGCAGCACGGTCAGCAACCTGGCAGACTGCGCGCTGGGCAGGATCCAAACCATCAGCGCGATCAGCCAGCCGGCCAGAAAGGCGCGCAGCATGGTCGCCAGAACCTCAGGCGGCACCGCTGCCGCCGCGATGGTCTGCATGGCCTGGTTCACATCGTCCGGGAAGATCTGATGCACCTGCATCAGGCCTGCGAAAATCCAGGTGCCGATCAAATTCGCCGCCAGCACAACCACCCAGAGCCGGCCGGCAGCCAGCAGGGTTTTAACATCCCGGCGCGTCACCACCGGCAGGATCGCCGTCAGCGTGCTTTCGGTGAACAGTTGCTGGCGCGCCAGCACCACCAGTATGAAACCGATGCTGTAGCCAAAACCGGCAAGCGTCGGCTGCCAGACGGTTTTCGGCAACCCGGCCTGCAGCAACGCCTCGGTGAGAAAGGAGAAGCCCATGGAAAGCCCGGCCGCGAGACCTGAGAGCGCCAGCGCCATGTTGGTGCGCTCAAGCTCGGCCTCGCCTTCCTGGCGGATGATTTCATGTATCACCAGCGCGCGCGGCACCGCATGGCGCGCCGCCAGCTCCTGTTCATGCGGTTCCAGATGCGGCGAGCCTGCCGACATGTCATGCGGATCCTGATCTGACAAATTCATGAACCTTTCGACAGGAAGTTCAAAAACATTCTTTTTCCGGTGCCTTAACGTTGAATAAGGTCGCGGACGGATCAAATGCCAAGGGCAATAAAATTTAATAGTGCCGGCAGGTTTCAAGGTCGGTCCGGGGATAGCATGCCGTCTGTAACTAACTTTGCGTTTCGCAATGCCCTGTTAGCCCTGGCCGTCCTCGGTGTGCTGGCTACCGCCTCCGTAACCTTGGCGGATGATGAAGCCGCACCGCCGTCATCCAATAACATCCTGTCAGCACCACCCCCGGGGATCGGCGCGGATACGATCGCCCAGCCTGCTGTCATGCCAGCCGATCCGCATCAGGCCGCCATGGTCCGGCGCGGCGAATACCTCGCCACCGCGGGGGATTGCCAGTACTGCCACAGCGTACCGGGCGGCGTACCCTATGCGGGCGGTCAACCTCTGCAAATGCCCACCGGCGCGCTGTTCAGCCCCAACATCACCCCGGACCGGCAGGCCGGCATCGGCGGCTGGAGCGATCGGCAATTCTATCGCGCGCTGCATGACGGCATCGCCCCCGGACATTCGCTGCTGGTGTTCCCGCGCTATCTGTATCCGGTCATGCCCTGGCAGGATTACAACAAGCTCAGCTACACGGATGTCATGGCGATCAAAGCCTATCTCGACACCCTGCCCGCCGCATCGCAACCCAACCGGCCAAGTGAACTGGTGTTTCCCTTCACCATCCGCGCCGGCCTGCTGGCCTGGCGCCTGCTGTTCTTCAACGACAATCCCATCCAGTACGATCCCGCCTGGTCGCCACAAATCCGCAACGGCGCGTTTCTCGTGCAGGCGCTCGCGCATTGCGGGGAATGCCATACGCAGCGCAATCTGCTGATGGCGACGGAACCCTCGCGTTATCTCGCCGGCGGTCACATACTGGAGCAGAGCTGGTACGCCCCGAACATCACCTCGGATGCCAATACCGGCGTCGGCGGTTGGAATGCCGGCAATCTGGTCGCTTTCCTGCACGGCGACGGCGCGCTCGGGGTCGCCGGCAGCCCGTATGGACCGATGAAACAAGTGGTGGAAGATAGTTTAAGCCGCCTGCCGGTATCGGATGCGCAGGACATCGCCGCCTATCTGCAAACCGCCGTACCTGCCAAACCGGCGGCATTTGCCGGTGCCCAAACCGGCGGGATGGTGGCCGGCGCACAGGTTTATGCAGGCTATTGCGCCCGTTGCCATGGCGGCAACGGCGAAGGTGTAGACAATAATTTTCCCAATCTCGCCGGCAACCAGTCGGTCTGGAACGGCGCGCCTGAAAACGTCATCAGCATGGTCCTGGGCGGTTACCAGCCCTGGCACGAAAACCAATCCGGCATGCCGGAATTCAACCAGACCCTGTCCGACCAGCAGATCGCCGACGTCACCAATTACCTGCGAACCGCCTGGGGCAACAAGGGTACCGCCATCGCCAGCGCCTCCCAGGTCGCCGATGCGCGCGGCCTGGCTTCCGGCTGGGCAACGCTCTCCACCGGCAACACGCAAGCGAGCCTGGACACCAACGGTGCCTGGGCGCATTTCAACGATATTTCCGGCAAAGTCGAAGTTTTCGGTGACAAGGCCAACTGCATGCTGAATGCCAGCTTCCGCAGCGCCGATCCCGCCGCCCCAGCAAAATCCGTCATCATCGCCGGCGCCTGCGCCAAAAGCGGCGGTGCCTTTCATGGCACCATGACAATCGACGGTACGGCCTACCCCGCGGACCTGGTGTTCCAGGAGATTTTCACCGGCGGCCATCTCAGCGGTCTACGGCTGTCCGGAACACCCAAACATTCCAGCCAGTTCCTCGACGCCCGCATCAACCTGATCGAGCCGGCAGCATGACCACCCGCCGCAGCCTGCTCGCCATAGCCGCCGCTATGGCCACCCCAGCCCTCACCGTGCGCGCCCAAACCCTCACCCCGGCGCCACTCACCAAGCAACAGGTCGGCTATCAGGACATCCCCTCGCAAGGTAAAGTCTGCGCGCAATGCGTCTATTTCATCTTCGTCCCGGCCAGCGGCAGCAGCCCGGCCAGCCGCTGCAAATACGTCGCAGGGCCAATCAACCCAGCCGGCTGGTGCGAAATCTGGGCACCGCGCGGTTAAGCAAGCACTTCTTTTTCTGGAGAAAAAGAAGCAAAAAGACTTCTATTAATCTGGACCATTGGCGTCTGAAACTCCCGGCTCCGTTATAATAGAAGTTTTTTGCGCCGCTTTTTTATAAAAAAGCGGCTGCTTCCTTATGCCATTCAATACGGCGGCGCGCGGCGGGCGCGTTGCAGTTTAACCGCCTCCGTCCACCACGCCAGATCATCGGCAAAACGCCCGAAGCTGTGCTCCAACGCCTTGCCCCCCTCCCCGGCCGGTTCACCTTCCGGCGTCAGGGCCTGGGTAATGCCGCCCACTGTCAGCGTGCTGGAAATCACCACCATGCCCATCTCGGATAAAGTCCCGTGCCATGCCGTGCCGGCCCGCGCCCCGGCCAGCCGGCCCGCCGAGTAGCTCGCAACCGCCGCCGGCCGCCAGTACCATTCCTCCAGGAAATGGTCGGTCAAATTCTTCAACCCCGGCTGTATGCCCCAGTTATATTCCCCCGTTACGAATACGAAAGCATCGGCAGCGCGTATACTGTCCGCCAGCTGCTGCATCGCTGGAGGCGCCGTGCCAGCCGCATACTCCTTGTACATCCGGTCCAGCATCGGCAACCCGATTTTCTGCGCATCGATCAACTCAGCCGCAGCACCACGCGCCCGCAACCCCTCGACAATATAATGCGCCAGCCTGATCCCCGCCCGATCCGCGCGATACGACCCATAAAAAACCAAAACCCGATCCATCGAAAACTCCTATACCGCGCCGCCAGCAAGCGCTTCTTTTTTGAAAAAAAGAAGCAAAAAACTTTTGCCCTGCTGGACCTGGGGCGTTCGGCTGCCAACACCCATGACCCAAATTAATAAAGTTTTTTTGCTTCTTTTTTGTTCACAAAAAAGAAGTACTTCCTGCCATCCCCAAAACATCAATCCGGTAGGTCGACCCGTGAGATTGATGCAGCGATTGCAACATGCCAGCCGTCGCCTCGATGAACAGGGCGGCGGCTTGCTCGCCGCTGCAGGGGTCGTCGGTCGGTGCCGTGTAATTCACCAGAAGCACGGTGCCGCCGGGGCTCAGGCTGTGCACAGCGTGTGCGGCCACGCGGCTTATATCGGCCGGGTCCAGAAAATACAGAATTTCCGAGAGCACGATCAGATCGAATTTCTGTGCCGGCCAGTCCTGCGGTATTTGCAGCGCGGCGAAGGTAACATGCGGCAAGGCTGCGCACCGCAGGCGGGCCGCCTGCAAGGCCTGCGGCACGATATCGGCGGCCAGCAGCCGGTCGCAACAGCCTGCCAAACGCTGTGTTAAAACCCCGATCGAGCAGCCGGCCTCGAACCCCACAGCAAACCGGCGTTGTCCCAGAGCGGCCATCGTCGCGGCATATTTTTCCGCCTCATAAGCGCTGCCCGAAAAATTCCACGGGTCCGGGCTGCCGGCATAAATCCGTTCGAAATGCGCAGCGTCGCGCGAGGATTTCTCGGTCATGCGATGAACACCTCGTACGGCTCATCGAACACGGCCAGCAGTTCAGCCGGCAGCACGAAGCCGTCCGGCGCATCTTCGATCAACCCGCCATATTGCGACCGGTGCGCCGCCAAAGCATGGCGCTTGACCGGCAGATACGCGGCAATATCCAGGCGCCAGCCGCCGCGCCGCACTTCCTGCAGCGGCACTTCAGGGTCCAGCAGCCAGCCCCAAACCGGGTAGGATAACAACCGCAGCCCCAACCCAACCGCCACCGCCGCCCCGATCGCCGCGGCGGCCTCATGGTCGCCATGCGGGTCGGCCGCCCAGGGCGCGATAATCACGCCGCAATGCCGTGCCACGGCAAGGTCAGCGAGTGTCGCGGTAATCCGGTGAAACGCCGCGCCTTCGCCAGGCAATTTGGTATCCTCATAACCGAGCCACAGCGCGCATTCCGGCGGCAGGCCAAGCCGGTGCAAGGCCAGCCTCACCTCCGCCTCGCGCACCCCGCGCAGGCGTGCCGGTGGGTAGCTGACGGAGCCGGGATGCGAGGCCGCGCCATCCGTCAATATCGCCACCAGAGGCGGCGCGCCGGCGGCACAGCAGGCGGCGATCAGCCCGCCACAGCCCAAAGTCTCGTCATCCGGATGCGGCGCCAAAATCAGCGCGCGCTGCCCCTGCAGCATGTCATCCCGCGAACCGAATGGCAGCTTGCGCAAATCGCCGAGTATCTCCCCCGCCGGTCTCATCGCAGGTCTGGCGGCGTGGCGTCGAAATAGTACGCCGCCGCAATATCCAGCACCTCATCCGGTGCCGGCTGCCTTAAATAGGTCGCAAGGTCGCGCGCCAGACGTTCCGCCGTGTGCCCGGCCATGAAAGCCGCCAAACCCAGGCCGCGCTGCACCTCGCGTATGCCGTCCAGACAGGCAGCCTCCACGGCGATGCGGGCGAGATTGATATAGGCGATGATTTCGGCATCCGGCCCGTCCAGCAGGCAGCCGCGCCGGGCCGCCTGCATCGCCCATAGGCAAGCGGTCTCATGGGCGATCAGCAGCTGTCCGAAGCGGGCGCGCTGATGCGGGTCGATATCGCGTTGCCGCCGCCTGATCTCCTCGCGATGCACCTCCAGCAGCGCCCCCAGCCCGCCGGCCGCCGCCGCCGAGCCGCGCCAGGCCCCGGCGGAAAACACCGGCTCCCGCAAATAATCGCCCGGGACGCCAAGCACCGCCTCGCTGCCGATCTGCACGCCATCGAAATCGACACTGCCGGTGATGGCGGCGCGCATGCCGGCGAGCCTGATCCCGCTCGGCGCCACGCGCTCCCCCGGCGCCAGCCCGGCCACCAGCAGTTGCGCCCCGTCATCCGTCCCGGCGGTAATGACCGCGCGCGTCACCACCCCGGCGCCGGAGCAGAAAGCCTTGCCGCCATGCAGAAACCCATCGCGATCCAACCGAGCCCCGTGTTGCGGCGGATCGGTCACCCATAACGCAAACAACCGGCCCGCCTGTGCATCCGCCGCCGCCGCCTCGCCCTGCGCCGGTGTGCCATAACACAGGATCAGTTGCAGCGCGTTGACATGCGCCTCGAAAATACGCGCCATCGGCAGGCTGGCCGCCCCCAGCAGATACAGCAGCCGGAACAAATCCTCAGCCCCCGCAACACCGTCGCCGAACGCCAGCCCGCCCAGCTCGCTTGGCAGCGTCGAGACCAACAGCCCGTCGGCGATCAAACCCTCGAACGCAGCCTTCGGAAACCCTGCCTTGTCATCCAGCAGCGCCGCCTCGGCCCGCAACTCAGGCAGCCGGGCGGTAATGGCCTCCAGCAAAAGGCGGCGCGCCGCCGCAGCAGCGCCGCTCAACTGTCCCCCATCATCAAACGGACGGGCTGGCCGGCACCATTCAGCAACAAATCGTCGCGCAGCCGCCTCGCCTGCCCGGTCTCGCGCGGCAGATCCTCATACCGCACCCGCCGCCGCTGCAACACCGGGCTCAACCTCTGCACCTCGGCCCAGGCCGCGCCAAAATACGGTCCGCGTAACGCCTGCGCCAGAGATGCCGGATGGATCAGCAGGTCTTCGGCCAGCAGCACAGCCTCTTCCTGCCCCTGCCACACCGCGCGTAACCCCGCCTTGGCCAATGAACGCCGATAGGCATCGGTGGCCGGCTCAAGGCGCTCATCGGTCCAATCATCACGCTTTTGCAAACGCCGTTTCATGGTGTCTGCCATGCCCCCCGCCGCCCGCCCCTCCAATCGTCCGGAAACCGTGACGATGATCTCGGGCGCGTGGCGGATTTTAACGTCGAACAATCTAAGCCTGTCGATAAAGGCGCGATCCTCCCCGGCCGGCACGGCAGGAATGCCACCAACCTTCCTGAACACCGGCGCACGAACCGCGATGCTGGCGCCGGAACGCTGCTGGTGGCGCGGCCAGGGATCGCAAGGATCAGGGTCCAGTATCGCATCGATCTCATCGAGAAGATCGAGACAAGTGCATTCCTCGAAATGGTCGCGATGCATCGCCGGCGTGATCTGCAACGCTTCCACAGGATCGATCTTCGCCATACCGCAGACCGCCTCAGCACCTTTGGCAAACGCGTGCAGGTTACGGGCAATCCAGTGCGGCGGCACCACCCCGTCCGCATCGGTCGTCAACAATATCCCATCTTCGGAAAGCCCGGCAGCAAAATCCATGGCCAGCCGCCGCGCCTCCCCGGCGGACGCCACCGGCCCCGCAATCTCCCGCTCGACAATCCGGATTTTGCCCACGCCGGCGCGTATACCGTTGCAAATACGGGATGTTTCATCAGTGCAATTATTCAGTAATAAAACAATCTCATCCGCCGGCACGGTCTGCGTCAGCAAAGCGTCCAGACACGCACTTATGCGCGCTGCTTCGTTTTTCACAGGAACGGCAACGATAATCGTCTCTTCCAGGCTCATAGCCTGTAAATCGAGGTTTTTTCGTCATTTACAATATCTTAAGACTTTGCAGCCAAGTTACGAATGCATAAGAAAGCACTTCTTTTTGTGAACAAAAAGCAGCAAAAAAACTTTGATCCTCTGGACCTGGGGCTGTGTTGGCCGAACGCCCCCTGGTCCAGTATAAATTTACTCTGGAGTTCGGGGGCGCTGTCCACATCCCACCCTACGCGGCATTCCATGCGCTTCGCGCACGGAACCTTGGCCGCTCCGCCCATGCCCCCAGGGATCAAAAGTTTTTTGCTGCTCGCGTTCCGATGACGGGGTGGTGGAGCCAACACGTCTGAATCGGATCGCGCGGAATTGTTCAAAAAAGCAGTGCTTGCTTTTAACGTCCCTTAGCAACGCGTTTCACTTTTGAAGGATTTTGCTGCGCCATCACCACCGGCGCAGCCAGCACCAAAGCGGCAATGTTCCAGGTAATAAAATCGAGATTCAGCCCACCCTCCATAATGGCGCTCGCCAGCGCACCGACCGCCAGCACATTGGCGGCCAGCAAATCCTCCCAGACGAGGTAACGTGGTTTGTCCTTGGTCCAGAAGCGGAAAACAGCACCGATGACAGGAATGATGAACACCGCCATCGGTGCATCCCGGTAGCGCGGGTCGAACACCAGCATGGTCTGGAAAATCGCCGCCCCAATCAGGAAAATGAACCATAACGAATCGTAAGTGAACAGCAATCTGCCGCGGCGCAAGGCGGCAAGCGTCGCCGCAGCACTGATATGCGGCGGCAAGGGCCGGCGCGCAAAAATGCCGTCGGCGCGCTCAAGTATCATGAAAGCAAAAATAGCCTGCAGCGGCAGGTTGATCGCAGCGTCCAGCACCAGCCAGTTATCGTACAGCATCGGCAGCGTACCGGCGCAGGCGATGGCAAAACCATTGCCCAACACGAAAGCCGGCACCGCGAGCCTGATATTGCGAAACCCGATACTGGCGAACAACAAGCTGCCGAACACCGCGCCGAGAGCCGCATACCACGGCCAATCCGGATGCTCGATCACCCCACCGTTAAGCGGAAATTTCTGCACGCGGTGCGCATTCCATATCCCCCAGTTGGCACCCGCCACACCCTCATCCTCGTACTTCCAGTTCTGGTCGAACGCCTCGATCAGATTGTAATCCACCCCCTCCTGGTCGGCGAGCGTCACGAACTGGCGGATGAACACCGCCTCGTTCACCCGGCTCGGTGCCGCCCCCTGCCGCCACCGCCCACGGCTCGGCCAGCCGGTCTCGCCAATGGAAACCACCTTGCCGGGAAACAGCGTTTTGAAATGATCGGTGGTGGTTTTGATGCCGGCAATCGCCGCACCCACATCCAACGGCTTGTCCTCCCAGTACGGCAGGAAATGGATCATCACGATATCCACATGCGGCGCCACCTCGGGGAACTGCTCCCAGAAATCCGTGACATCCGCATAAGCCACCGGCTGCTTCACCCGCGCCCTTACATAATCGATATCCGCAATCAAATCACCGACCGACAAATCCCGCCGCAACAGCACCTCATTGCCCACCACCACCCGCGTAATGCTGTCCGGATGCAAATTCGCCTCGGCAATCCCCGCCGCCATCTCCCGGGCATTGTCCTGCTTGTTACTGCTCAGCCAAATGCCAAGCCACACATGCAACCCCGCCTGCTTAGCCAAAGCCCCAATATCGTAATCGCCCTCAATCGCCGAATAAGTCCGTATTCCCGCCGCCTGCCCGGCAATCAACCGCAAATCGCTCGCCACCTCTGCCGCCGTCGGATAAGACTTGCTGAGCGGAGACTGCCAGGCGCGATACGGCGCATAAGACAACGAATTGAACTTCGCCCCCGGCATGGTCACCTCCCCAGCCTGCTTCTGGTTCGGCATCGACCACAGAAAAAAACCAAGCACACTCAACAACACACAAACCAAAATATTCTTGCTCATGCACACCGCTCTAAACAATGCACCACCCCAGCGAAAGACCACCACACGCCCTTTGAGTTCAGGGGTTGAGGCGGTTAGCAAGCAAGGCCAGGGGCGCTGCCCCTGGACCCCGCTAAGGGCTCGCCCTTAGAACCCTTGAGGTTTGGAATGGGCGGGCCGCTGGAAGCCGTCACACCGATAGGCGGCCCGCCCATTCCAAACCTCAAAAATGGATTTTAAAGGCTGAGCCTTTAACGGGGTTCCAAGGGGCAGCGCCCCTTGGCCTTACTTCCTAAACCGCCCCAATACCCCGAACCCAAAGCGGGCCCGGAGTTTGCCGAGTTGCCGGGCGCTGGCGAGGCGGCGGTCGAGGAAGGCGAGGGTTTCGGTATTGTCGTCGGCGGGGTTGTGGAGCCAGTACAGCAGGGTTGGGGTGTAGATGGCGGCGAGGGTGGCTCGTTTGGTGTACCATGAGGTATCGGCTGCGGTATCGCCGGCGGCGTGCCAGATCGCATTGACGGTATTGGCGGTGATGCGCAGGGCGAGCGGGGTATTGGTGGGGATGGCGAGCCAGGACAGGGCGCGGCGGATGGCTTCGCGGTGCGGCCGGTTTTGTTCGAGGCGGATGGCGATGATGGCGTGGATGCGGGCGGCGGTATTCAGGTCGCTGAGGGGGGTGGCGGAAGCGGTTTGTTCCATGCGTTCGTCGGCGAGGCTGCAAAAGGCTTCGATCATTTCGCCGGGGCCGCCGGGGAACATCAGCGGGGCATCGTCCGGGTGTTGATCGAGCGCGCTGAGGGCGGCGCGTACGGATTTCAGGGTCCAGCCATCGAACGGGACGTTGGGCAGCAGTGCGTCGATAACGGCGTCGCGTTCGGGATCGGTGCTCATATTGCCTCGGTTTCATCTGGGAGGGGGAGTTTGTAGCGAAGGGTTTCCTCGGTGTAGCCGAAGTAGCGGAAGTCCTGCATGCGCATCGGGTAAAGGATGCCGTTCAAATGGTCGGTTTCGTGCTGCACCACGCGGGCGTGGAAGCCGGAGATGGTTTTGTCGATCGGCTGGCCGGTTTCGTCGGCGCCTGTAAGGCGGATGTGCTGGTGGCGCGGCACGGCGGCGCGCAGGCCGGGGATGGAGAGGCAGCCTTCCCAGCCGAGCGCCATTTCATCGCCAAGCGCTGTCACGATCGGGTTGATGACGGCGGTGAGGGGGATTTCCTGATCGGCGCGTTCGGCCGGGATTTTATAGATGAACAGGCGCAGCGGGCTGTGGACCTGCGGTGCCGCAAGGCCGACGCCGCCGGCGTCTTCCAACGTATCCGCCATGTCCAGGAGCAGCCGGGCGACCTCCGGGGCCGCCGGATTGATAACGGGGCCAGCGGTTGCCAGCAGCACCGGGTGCCCCATGCGTGCTATTTTCAGGATCGCCATGCCTTGATACATGGTGGTAAACAAAAGATTTGGCGAGGCCGTAATTTGTGCTATAGCGCGCCATCCGGCGTGCGCGGCCTTGCGGCTGCGGCGTGTTTTTTATTTTTTTGACCATCAGGAGTTGTCTGCCAAGTGCAAGTTCTCGTTCGCGACAATAACGTCGACCAGGCCCTTAAAGCGCTTAAAAAGAAGCTCCAGCGTGAGGGTGTGTTCCGCGAAATGAAGCTGCGCCGGCATTACGAAAAACCCTCAGAGCGCCGCGCCCGCGAAGCCGCCGAAGCGGTCCGCCGGGCCCGGAAGATGGAACGCAAACGCATCGAACGCGAGGGCTTCTGAAAAGCTTGCTGTGGCGGCCATCTGACGCGCCGGTTTGCGCTTCCGGTGCTCACGGCCAGTAGGCCGCTCCGCTCCGATTCTCAACCGCCACGCCAGCTGACTCACCACAACAAATTTTTCTCGCCATAGTTGTTATTCTGGGCCTGTGTTTTGTCGGCTTGGCGCACCATGTCTCAGTATAAATTTAAATGATTTAGGGCGTTATCGGCGTCACGACTCGTGCCCTCAAGGATCAAAAGTATTTTGCTGCTCGCGTTCCGATGATGGGGCGGCACGCCGCCACACCTGAATCGGACCGCGCAAACAACTTCAAAAAAAGCAGTGCTGTTCCGGGCTTCTAGAAGCCTGATTGTTTGAGGTTGACGCGTGTCAGCGCGGCAACCGAGAGCGTGAATCAGCCTCTCCTGTAAAGCGGGAGCGCGTTGAGGTTGGCGCGCCTGCGTCAACCTCAACATATCGCGCTCTAGCCTTTTACTACTTTAGGCGGCAGTGCCAGTGCCAGTGACAGCTCTTTCAGCCTTGCTGGGGTGGTGGGGGCCGGTGCGCCCATCATTACGTCCTCGCCCTGCTGGTTGAGCGGAAACGCGATCACCTCGCGGATATTCGGCTCATCGGCCAGCAGCATCACGATCCGGTCGATCCCCGGCGCCGAGCCGCCATGCGGGGGTGCTCCGAAGCGGAAGGCGTTCAGCATGCCGCCAAACCGCGCCTCCACCTCAGCGGCGCCATAGCCGGCAATCTCGAAGGCCTTGAGCATGATCTCCGGGCGGTGATTACGGATCGCGCCCGAAGATAATTCGATACCGTTGCAGATAATATCATACTGGAACGCCTTAATGGTCAGCGGGTCCTGCTCCTCCAAAGCCGCCATCCCGCCTTGCGGCATGGAAAACGGGTTATGGCTGAAGGCGATCTGCCTGGTCTCCTCATCCAGCTCGTACATCGGAAAATCCACGATCCAGCAGAATTTGAACTCACCTGTTTTTATCAGCCCCAGATCGTTACCGAGCCGGGTCCGCACCGCCCCGGCAAACTTCGCCACCTCGGCCGGCTTGCCGGCAGCAAAGAACACCGCATCCCCGGCGGCCAGGCCGCAGGCGGCACGGATCGCTTCGGCCCTGTCCGCATCGAGGTTTTTCGCAATCGGCCCCTGCGCCCCGGCCTCATTATACGTGATATACCCAAGCCCCCCGGCGCCCTCGCTACGCGCCCACTCGTTCAATTTGTCGAAAAAACTGCGCGGATTGCCGCCCGCCCCCGGCGCCGGTATCGCCCGCACAATCCCGCCGGCATCGACAATTTTGGCAAACAACCCAAACCCCGAGCCGGCAAAGGCCGCCGTCACATCCCGTATCTCGATCGGGTTGCGCAAATCCGGCTTGTCCGAGCCGTATTTCAGCATCGCATCGTCATAGGCGATCCGCACGAACGGCGGCCTGGTCACGCTGCGCCCCGCGGCAAATTCCTCGAACACCCCGGCGATCACCGGCTCGATGGTGTTGAACACATCCTCCTGCGTGACGAAGCTCATCTCGAAATCGAGCTGATAGAACTCCCCCGGCGAGCGGTCGGCGCGCGATGCCTCATCCCGGAAGCACGGTGCGATCTGGAAGTACCGGTCGAACCCGGCCACCATCAGCAGCTGCTTGAACTGCTGCGGCGCCTGCGGCAGCGCATAAAACTTACCCGGATGGTTGCGCGCCGGCACCAGAAAATCCCTGGCCCCTTCCGGCGAGGACGCCGTCAGGATCGGCGTCTGAAATTCGGTGAAACCCGCCTCGTTCATCCGGCGGCGGAACGCCGCGATCACCCCGGCCCGCAGTACGATGTTGCGGTGCACCGCCTCGCGCCGCAAATCCAGAAACCGGTATTTCAGCCGCAGCTCGTCCGGATAGTTTTCACCGCCCGCCACCTGCATCGGCAGCACATCGGCCGCCGACTGCACCACCATGTCATCGACCCGCAGTTCGACCTCCCCGGTCGGCAGCCTGGCGTTCTGTGTGCCGGCAGCGCGTGCCACCACGGTTCCCGTAACCGTCACCACACTCTCCACCCGCACGCCCTCGGCCACGGCAAACGCCGCACTACCCGCCGCAAACACGCATTGCGTCAGCCCGAAATGGTCGCGCAAATCGATGAACAGCAGCCCGCCATGGTCCCGCTTGGCATGCACCCAGCCGGAAAGCCGGGCCGTGCCGCCCATATCCGTGGCGCGCAAGGCAGCGCAATTATGGGTACGATAGGCCGGCAGGGATGAAGTTTCCATGCATGCGGAAAGAAACGACACCCCCCTCCCTGTCAAGACGGTCCTTATGTGAATCAGGCGCGTGGGGCTGCTGCGCGCAGGCGCGCTGGCTAGTCAGGCGGCCACGCGCTAAATATAGCTAAGTTATGAATCGCCCCGAACCGGTTTTCCCGCCCCCCGCCTTCATCACCACCACCGAGGCCCTCACCGCCCTGTGCGCCCGCCTCGCCACCGAAAGCTTCGTCACGGTGGACACCGAATTCATGCGGGAAAAAACCTATTACCCGGAACTCTGCCTGGTTCAGCTCGCCGGCACCCATGAAGTCGCCGTGGTCGATGCACAAGCCCAGGGCCTGGACCTCACCCCCCTCGGCTTGCTCCTGGCCGCACCCGCCATCGTCAAAGTCTTCCACGCCTGCCGCCAGGACGTCGAAATCTTCCTGCTGCGCTACGGCGCCGTGCCCGCCAACCTGTTCGACACCCAGATCGCCGCCATGGTCGCCGGCTTCGGCGACCAGGTGGGCTACGACGCCCTGGTCGCCGCCACCACCGGCGGCCATATCGACAAAGCCCACCGCTTCTCGGACTGGTCGGCCCGCCCCCTCACCCCGGCGCAAATCACCTACGCCGCCGCCGACGTCACCCATCTGCGCGGCGTCTATACCCATCTGCTGGACCGTCTGGCCCAGGATGGCCGCCAGGACTGGGTGGCCGAGGAAATGGCCGCGCTGGCAGACCCCGCCACCTACCGCGTGGACCCGGCCCGCGCCTGGGAACGCCTCAAACTGCGCACCGGCAACCGCCGCCAGCTTGCCATCGTGCAAGCCGTCGCCGCCTGGCGCGAACGGGAAGCCAGCCGCATCAACATCCCCCGCCAACGCCTGCTGAAAGACGAACAAATCCCCGAACTCGCCGCCCTCGCCCCGGACACCGCCGACGCCCTCACCCGCATCCGCGGCATCTCCTCAGGCTTCGCCGCCAATAAATCCGGCGCCAGCCTGCTCGCCACCATCGCCGCCGCCAAAACCATGCCGGAAGACACCCTGCCCCGCACCGACCGCCCGCGCGAAGCCGCCCGCGCCTCCCCCGCCCTGGTCGCCCTGCTCAAAGTCCTGCTCGCCGCCCGCGCCGAACAAAACAACGTCGCCCCCCGCCTGATCGCCAGCGCCGACGACATCGAAGCCCTGGCCCTCGACAACTCCCCAAACCTGCCCACCCTGCAAGGCTGGCGCGCCGAAATGTTCGGCAACGACGCCCGCCGCCTCATCAACGGCGAAATCGCGCTCTCCACACAAGGCAAGCGCATCAAAATCATTGCGATAAGTTAAGGGAAGAAAGCACTGCTTTTTTGAACCATTCTGCGCGGTCCGATTCAGACGCGGCGGCTACGCCGCCCCATCATCGGAACGCGAGCAGCAAAAAACTTTTGATTCCTTTGGACCTGGGGCGTTAGGCTGCCAACGCCTTCGGACCCAGTTTTTAAAATTTCATGCTGGTCTGAGGGCGTTATACTGACAACGCCCCGGACCCAGATTAATAGAAGTTTTTTTTGCTTCTTTTTTTTCAAAAAAAGAAGCGCTTCCTCACCTACGCCACCCAGGCCGCTTCCGAGACCGTTACCGGAGTGGGAATAAGGCCAAGTTTGTAGAATGTATCAGCAATTTTCTGCTGGTCGGCGAAGGTTTTCGCGTCCAGTTTGCGCACGCCGTATTTTTGCCGGGCGAACCAGGTCTCCAGCACCGGCACAGGCAGCCCTATGCTGGGTGAGATATCGGCGGCGGCTTTGGCGGTGTTTTGTTTCTCCCAGCTTTCCTGGGCGTTAAGCACGCTGATGGCGGCGTTCAGGGCGTCCGGGTGGGTGGTGGCGAAGTCTTTGCGGGAGGAGTAGAAGGAGCGGTTGGGCATCAGCCCGGTGCCGTCGGTCAGCACCAGCGCGCCGGCGTTTTGCGCACCGGCGTAGAACGGGTCCCAGATGGACCAGGCGTCCACCGCGCCGGTGCTGAACGCGGCGCGCGCATCGGCCGGCTGCAGGAACACTTTGTTGACGGCGGCATAGGGCACGCCGGCATGGGCGAGGGCGGCGACCAGCAGGTAGTGTGCCGAGGAGCCTTTGGCGACCGCGACGTTTTTCCCGGCCAGGTCGGCGATGGTTTGCAGCTTGCTGCTGGCCGGTTTGAGGATGGCGAGGGCGCGCGGGCTCGGGTCGGTGGCGGCGACATACACCACCGGCGTGCCGGCGGCCTGCGCGAAAATCACCGGCGGCTCGCCGGTGAAACCGAAGTTCACCGCACCGGCGGCCAGCGCTTCCAGCAGCGGCGGCCCGGAGGTAAATTCCGCCCATGCCACGTCATAGCCGAGCGGCGCCAGCCTGGTTTCGAATATGCCGGTGGCGCGCGCCAGCACCAGGGTAACGGAGGATTTCTGATAGCCGATTTTGAGCACGCCTTTGGCGGCGGCGCGGGATGGCCGGCCGGCGAGCAATATACCGGGCGTTGCGAGGGTAGCTGCGGCAATCAGGGTACGGCGGCGCATATTGCATCCTTGAGGTATGACGGGTGTGCGACCTTGCACATAAACAATACCTATGCAATAGGTTTAATAGGCAAACTGCGAGTTCACCATGTCCGCCTCAGTCACAACCTCAGCCGCTGACACAGACGCTCTCTGGCGCCGTTTCATCCCGCTGCGCCGGGCCGCACTGCCGCTGCTGATCCTTGCCGTCTGGCAGGGCCTCGCCGCCTCCGGCGCGATCAACCCGCAAACCATGCCGGCCCCGTCCACCATTGCCAATAGTTTTCTCTCGCTCATCGTCACCGGCCAGCTATGGCCGAATCTGCTGGTCTCCATGGAGCGCGTCACCGCCGGGCTCGGCTTCGGCGTGGCTGCCGGCGTCGGCCTCGGTCTGTGCGCCAGCCTGTCGCGGCTCGGTGAAGACGCCGTGGATGCCACCGTGCAGATGGCGCGCACTTTGCCGCATCTGGCGTTGATCCCGCTGATGATCCTGTGGTTCGGCATCGGCGAGACGCCGAAAATCGTGCTGATCGCCCTGGGCAGCCTGTTTCCGGTCTATCTCAACCTGTTCTCCGCCATCCGCGGCGCCGACCCGAAATTGCTGGAAGCCGCCTCCACCCTTGGCCTCTCGAGGACCGAAATGATCTGGCATGTCGTGCTGCCGGCGGCGGTACCGGGCTTTCTGGTCGGGCTGCGCCAGGCGCTCGGCATCGCCTGGATCAGCCTGGTGGTCGCCGAACAGATCAACGCGGCCTCCGGCATCGGCTATCTCATCATGAACGCGCGGGATTTTCTCCGCACCGACATCATTTTCGACGGCCTGCTGGTGTACGCCATGCTCGGCATCGCCACCGACCAGTTGGTGCGCTGGCTGGAGCGCCGGCTGCTGCGCTGGCGCCCTACACGCATCGCATCGCAAGGAATAATCTGATGAACCTGA
This sequence comes from Acetobacteraceae bacterium, assembly GCA_965231175.1. GTDB lineage: Bacteria > Pseudomonadota > Alphaproteobacteria > Acetobacterales > Acetobacteraceae > Acidocella. The sequence goes on from CBDDMJ010000004.1 coordinate 587,228, forward strand.
TGGCAGACCTGACACTGGCTAACGATTCTCACATCAGCCGCGATTACGCAGTCGAATTGCACGGCCTGGAGCGGCGTTTCGGCGACAATCTGGTGCTGCAAAACCTCGACCTGGCCATCAGGCCGGGCGAATTCGTGGTGCTGCTGGGGCGCTCCGGCTCGGGAAAATCCACCCTGCTACGCACCCTCGCCGGGCTGGATACCGCACCCGCCGGTGTGCTGAAAGTTCCCGCCTCGCGCGCCGTGGTGTTTCAGGAACCGCGCCTGCTGCCCTGGAAGCGCGTCTGGCAAAACGTCGTCCTCGGCCTGCGCGCCCCCACCAGGCAAGCCGCCGAAGCCGCATTGCGCGAAGTCGAAATGGCACACCGCATGGATGCCTGGCCCCTCACCCTCTCCGGCGGCGAAGCCCAGCGCGCCGCCCTGGCCCGCGCCCTGGTCCGTGAACCCGCCCTGCTGCTGCTCGACGAACCCTTCGCAGCACTGGACGCCCTGACCAGGCTGCGCATGCAAGCCCTGGTCACCACACTCTGGCAAGCCCACGGCCCCGCCGTATTGATGGTCACACACGACGTGGAAGAAGCGCTGATCCTGGGCGACCGCGTGCTGGTGCTGGAAAACGGCCGCATCGCCGTCGACCTCGACCTCTCATACCTGCCCCGCCGCCGCCGCGACGACCCCGCTTTGCCGGGCCTGAAACGCCAATTGCTGGAAGCCCTGCACGTCCCGTTAGATTAGAGTTGGAAGGAAGGAAGCACTTCTTTTTGTGAACAAAAAGAAGCAAAAAAACTTTATGAATCTGGGCCGGGGGCTGTGTCAGCATAACACCCGGCGAAGCGGATCAAAAGTTTTTTGCGCAGCTTTTTTTCAAAAAAGCTGCTGCTTTCCTCACATAAACGAAACCGGATCGACATCCACTTCGATGCGCACTGATCGCGGCACCTCCACTTGCGCCAGCCAGTCCCGCAGCACGGTCTGCACATTCACCTCGCGTTTCGTCTTCATCAGCAGCCGCCGCCGGTGCCGTCCTCGTAACAAAGCGAATGGTGCCGGTGCCGGGCCGAGCACTTCAATTCCCGGTCCACGCGGCGCCACCCGCGCCAGGGCGCGCGCCACGTTATCGGCCATTGCCTCATCCAGGGCGCTGACGATCAGTGCTGCGAGGCGCCCGTAGGGCGGCCAGTGCCCGGGCCGGCGCTCCTGGGCTTCCTGTGCCATGAAGGCAGCCAGGCGGCCGGACAGCAGGGCCTGGATGACCTTGTGGTCCGGCGCGTAGGTTTGCAGCATTACCATGCCGGGTACTGCGGCACGGCCGGCGCGGCCGGCCACCTGGTGCAGCATCTGCACGGTGCGCTCGCCGGCGCGCAGATCGCCGCCGCCCAGCCCGGAATCCGCATCCACCACCCCCACCAGGGTCAACCCCGGAAAATGCCAGCCCTTGGCGACCATCTGCGTACCGATGATGATATCCACGTCCCGTTCGGCGATCCGCCGCGCCGCCGCCGCGGCTTCTTTTGGCCCGGTGATCACATCGCTCGCCATCACCAGGCACGGCACGTCCGGGAACAGCATTGCCACCTCCTCGGCAATCCGCTCCACCCCCGGCCCGATCGCGGCAAAGCTCTCTTTGGCGCCACAGGCCGGACAGTCTTCCGGCACCGCCACGCCATGCCCGCAATGGTGGCAGATCAACCGCGACCGGCTTTTATGTTCCACCAGCCAGGCTGTGCAGTTCGGGCAGGCCATGCGGTGCCCGCAATGCCGGCACAGGGTCAGCGGCGCATAGCCCCGCCGGTTCAAAAACAGCATCGCCTGCTCGCCGCGCCCCAGCACCTCGCGCATCGCCGCCACCAGCACAGGGGAGAGAAACCGGCCGCGCGGCGGCGGCGCCTCCCGCATATCCACCGCCTGCACCACCGGCAGGCTCGCCCCGCCATGCCGGGCCGGTAGCTCCAGCAGCCCATACCGCCCGGATTTCGCGTTCTCCACGGTTTCCAGGCTGGGTGTGGCGGACACCAGCACGCCGGGCGCCGCGGCCAGCCGCGCCCGCACCACCGCCATGTCCCGGGCGTGATACATCACCCCATCTTCCTGCTTGAACGCGCTCTCATGCTCCTCATCCACCACCACCAGCCCGAGATCCGGGAACGGCAGGAACAGCGCGGAGCGCGCCCCCACCACCACCGGCGCGCCTCCCGCCGCCACCGCCCGCCAGGTCTCGCGCCGGACCGCGGGCGTCAGCTCGGAATGCCAGACCGCCGGAGCCGCGCCGAAACGTTGCGCAAAGCGCTGCAAAACCTGCACGGACAGCGCGATCTCCGGCAGCAGCACCAGCGCCTGCCGCCCCGCCGCCACGCATTCCGCCACCGCCTCCACATACACCTCGGTCTTGCCGGACCCGGTCACGCCATCCAGCAGTGTCACCCCGAAACTCCTGGCCCGCACCGCCGCGCGCAAGGCCGCCGCCGCCGCCGCCTGCGCCGCACTCAACGCCGGCACCTGCCCCGCATTTAACCCCTGTGCGGCCTGCGCCGCACTCCCCGCGCCAAAGCTGTAGGTCTTCCTTCCGGCCTTGGGCTCGGCCAGCAAACTCGCCTTCAACCCCAGCGCCAGCACGTCGCCGCGTTTTGCCAGCGTGTAATGCGCCACCCAATCGACGAATTTGCGCAAATCCTCGGGCAGCGGCGGCCGGTCCAGCACCGCGCTAACCGTCCGCAGGCGCCGGGACGGCACCGTGGCGTCCACCGCGTCATCCCACACCGCCCCCACCACCAGCCGTGGCCCCAGCGGCACAAGCACCAGTGTGCCCGGCGCCAGTACGGCATCCGTCGCATAGGTAAACGTTAAGTTGAATGGCAGCGGCAACAGTACGGCAATTAGGCTAGGACTCGATAGACTCATGCTCTATGCTCGCATACGAACCGCCTGACCGGGAGCGCTCTGCATGAAATTCTTCGTCGACACCGCCGAAATCGCCGAAATCCGCGACCTTGCCGCCACCGGCCTGCTGGACGGCGTCACCACCAACCCCTCGCTCATCGCCAAATCCGGCCGCAACATCATCGATGTCATCACCGAAATCTGCGCCATCGTCCCCGGCCCGGTCAGTGCGGAGGTTGCCGCCACCGAATGCCACCAGATGCTGAAGGAAGCCGCGGTCTTCCTGAAAATCGCCAAAAACGTCACCATCAAGGTGCCGCTCACGCCGGACGGCCTGCGCGCCTGCCACACGCTCAGCCAGGACGGCGTGATGGTCAACGTCACCCTCTGCTTCTCGGCCGTCCAGGCCCTGCTGGCCGCCAAGGCCGGTGCCGCCTTCATCTCGCCCTTCGTCGGCCGCCTCGATGATATCGGCCAGAACGGCATGGAGCTGATCGCCGACATCGTGAAAATCTACCGCAACTACCCCGCCATCAAAACCGAGGTCCTGGTGGCCTCCATCCGCAACCCCATCCACCTGACCGAGGCCGCCAAGCTCGGCGCCGATGTCGCCACCATCCCCACCAGCGTCATCAAACAGCTGTACAACCACCCGCTGACGGATAAAGGCCTCGCCGCCTTCATGGCGGACTGGGCCAAAACCGGGCAGACGATTGCTTGAATGAAGATTGCTTGACTCATGTACCGGCTGAACAGCTGCGCCAATCCTGGCTGACCTGGCTCGCCGCCGAACGCCGCGCCGCCGGCAAAACCGTTGAAACCTACAGCCGCGACATCGCTGCCTGGCTCGCCTTCCTCACCCGCCACACCGGCGCCGAGCCGACCGCTGCCACCCTGGCCAGCCTGCTTCCCGCGGATTTCCGCGCCTGGCTGGCCGCCGAGGCCAATGCCGGTGCCGGCCCCGCCACCCGCGCCAAAAAACTCTCGGCCGCCCGCACCTTCTTCCGCTACCTGCGGCAACGCCACGGCATCGAAACCACCGCCCTCGACCTGATCTCCCGTCCCCGCACCAAAAAACCGCTGCCCCGCGCGCTCTCGGCGCCGGACGCCCGGCACATTGCCGAAGCCATCGGTGAAACCACGGACACCCCGGCCACCCAGGCCCGCGACACCGCCCTGATGTATCTGTTGTACGGCGCCGGCCTGCGCATCAACGAGGCCTTGTCGCTCGACATCGGCGATCTGCCGCCGCCCGGCGCCCCCTTGCGCGTCACCGGCAAGGGCAACAAGCAGCGCATCGTCCCGTTGCTGCCCGCCATCGCCGCCGCCCTCGCCGCCTGGTTGCAACTGCATCCGGCTCCTGCCCCGGACGCCCCGTTGTTCCTGGGCGTACGCGGCGCCCGGCTGAATGCCGGCATCGTGCAAAAACATCTGCGCCTGTTCCGCCGCGCCAACGGTCTGCCGGAACACGCCACCCCGCACGCGCTGCGCCATTCCTTCGCCACCCATCTGCTGGCCGGCGGTGCGGATCTGCGCGCCATCCAGGAGCTGCTCGGCCACGCCAGCCTGTCCACCACCCAGCGCTACACCGATGTCGAGACCACACAACTTATGGATGTCTGGTCCCGCACCCACCCGCGGGCGTAGCCTTCCCTCCCGCACAAGTGTAGAAACGCCCTGAACCCGCCACCGGACCCCTCGATGGACCAAACGCCAGATTTCGCGCCGCCGTTCCCGCCCGACGCCCCGCCGTCGGGCACGGCCCGTATCGGCGCCGAGCTGCGCCAGGTGCGCGAGCGCCTCGGCTGGCCGCTACCCGACCTGGCCACCCGCTTGCGCATCCGCCTACCCTATCTCGAAGCCATCGAACAAGGCGATTTGAACGCGCTGCCGGGGCCGGCCTACCAGACCGGCTTCATCCGCAGCTACGCCCAGACCCTCGGTCTCGATTCGGATGAAATCCTGCGCCGCTTCCGCGCCGAAGGCTCCAGCTTCGCCGCCAAACCCGAACTCAGCTTCCTGGCCCCGGTGCCGGATCGCGCGGTGCCCAGCGGCGCGGTCATCCTGCTCGGCGTCATCCTGGTCCTGGCCGGCTACGGCGCCTGGTACTGGCACACCGAGCGCGATCGCAAACTCGCCACCACGGTGATGAGCGTGCCCGCCGAACTGGTGCCCCTGACGGTGCCGAAACCGTCACAAATACCGCCCGCCTCAGCACCCAAAACGCCCGCCAAGGTGCTTGCGCCCGTTGCCCCCGCTGCCACGACGCCGGCCGCCCCGGTTGGCACCCTTGCCGCGTCCACCCTCGCGTCCACGCCCACCCCCGCCCTTGCCCCCGCCTTGGCCATCGCCGCCACCGCCGACGACTGGGTCGAGGTCAAGGACCCCACCGGCGCCATCCTGTTCAGCAAAACCCTGCACCCCGGCGAGAGCTGGCCGGTCCCCAATCTGCCCGGCCTGACCATGACAGCCGGCAATGCCGCCGCTACAATCATCATCACCAACGGCAAAGCCAGCCCCCCTCTGGGTACCGCCGGCCGCGTGATCCATAATGACCCGCTGACACCCCCTGCCGCGTCTCCCGCCTCGCCCCCCTCGCCAAAACCCCCGGCACCGCCTAACTCAAAACCGGCGACCGCCAACTGAGGACCCTTCATGAACTACCGCGAATACCAGCAGATCACCCGCCGCAAATCCCGCCAGATCAGTGTCGGCAACGTCAAAATCGGCGGCGATGCCCCGATCAGCGTGCAAACCATGACCAACACCCTGACCACCGATATCGACGCCACGGTCGCGCAAATCCGCCGGGCCGAAGCCGCCGGTGTGGACATCGTGCGCATCTCCTGCCCGGATGAGGAAAGTACCGCCGCCCTCAAACACATCGTCCCGCAGGTCGGCGTGCCGATCGTCGCCGACATCCATTTCCACTACAAGCGCGGCATCGAGGCCGCGCAGGCCGGGGCCGCCTGCCTGCGCATCAACCCCGGCAACATCGGCAGCCCTGAGCGCGTGCGCGATGTCATCAAGGCCGCCCGCGATTACAATTGCTCGATGCGCATCGGCGTCAACGCCGGCTCGCTGGAGCGCCACCTTTTGGAAAAATACGGCGAACCCAACCCCGACGCCCTGGTCGAATCCGCCCTCGAACACGCCAAAATCCTGCAGGACCACGATTTCCACGAGTTCAAAATCTCGGTCAAAGCCTCGGATGTGTTCATGGCGGTCGCCGCCTACCAGCAGCTCGCGGAGGTCTGCGACCACCCCTTGCACATCGGCATCACCGAAGCCGGCAGCAAACGCGCCGGCACCGTGAAATCCTCGATCGGCCTCGGCTCCCTGCTATGGGCCGGCATCGGCGACACCATGCGCGTCTCGCTCTCCGCCGAGCCGGAGGAGGAAGTCCTGGTCGGCTGGGACATCCTCAAATCCCTCGGCATCCGCCACCGCGGCGTGCGCATCATCTCCTGCCCCTCCTGCGCCCGCCAGGGCTTCAACGTCATCAAAACCGTGGAAACCCTGGAGGAGCGTCTGTCGTCCATCAAAACCCCGATCACGCTGTCGATCATCGGCTGCGTCGTCAACGGCCCCGGCGAAGCGCTGATGACCGATCTCGGCCTGACCGGCGGCGGCAACAACCGCCACATGATCTACGCCGCCGGCAAAACCGACCACACCATCGACGGCGGCGACATGGTCGAGCACATCGTCGCTTTGGTCGAAGCCAAAGCCGCCGCTCTGGAAGCCGAAAAGCAAGCGGCTAAGCTGGCAGCAGAGTAAATCAATATCAGGTTGACAACACCCCCGCTTCCCACCATTACTATACCTAATCCGCTACGCTCGTAGGCGAGCATGTTAACCGCCCCGCGCCCCGCTATTTGGCGCGGGGTTTTACTTTCGGGGTAACTGACGTGAAAAAGACGGCCTTGTTGATCGATGGCGGCTATTCCCGCGTTGTCGTTCGCAAAGCAAAAAAAACCTATAACCCAGACTACATCGAACGCCTGGCCCACGCCTGCGCTGCGGCACATGAAGACCTCACCAGAATTCTTTACTATGACTGCGCCCCTTATTCCGGAACGGTAAAGCTCCCTGTCAGCGGTCAGAGCAAAGTATTCAACGACAATGCGAACTGGTTAAATGAGCTTGGCGCAAAAGATTTATTCGCCGTACGGCTAGGCGTTCTTAAATTTCGCGGCTTTGTGCCCAAACGGATTCCGATAACCCCCGCCACCTTAAGCGACGATGACTTCAAACCTGATTTTGAACAAAAAGGGGTCGATATGCGTATTGGTTTGGATATCGCCACCTATGCAGACCGCTCAAGCCTCGACCGTTTTATAGTCGTAACAGCCGACACCGATTGTGTTCCGGCCTTTAAGCATGCCCGAAAATCCGGAATGCAGGTCGTATTGATCCATTTTCCGAACGAACATTTCGTACCCGAACTGAAGCAGCATGTCGACTTCGTTCGCCCTGTCAGCCTGCCGTAAAACATAATCATGGCTGCCCCCCTACAACCTGTTCGCGGTACCAAAGACCTCGTTGGCGATGACGCTCTGCGCTACGCCCATGTCGCCGAGACCGCGCGGCGCATCACCAGCCTGTACGGCTTCACCGAATGGCAAACGCCGATCTTCGAGGACACCAAAGTCTTCTCCCGCACCCTGGGCGAAACATCCGATGTCGTAACAAAAGAAATGTATACTTTCGACGACCGTGGCGGTGATTCCATCACCCTGCGCCCGGAAGGGACCGCCGGCATCTGCCGCGCCCTCATCACCAACGGCCTGACGCAAACCCTACCGCAAAAAGTGTTCTACGCCGGCCCGATGTTCCGCTACGAACGCCCGCAAAAAGGCCGCTACCGGCAGTTCCACCAGATCGGCATCGAACTGCTCGGCCCCAGCGTGCCCCTGGCGGATGCCGAAGTCATCGCCTGCGGCTGGCAAATTCTGAACGAGCTCGGCATCGCCCAGGATGTTATCCTCAACATCAACACCCTCGGCGATGCCGAATCCCGCACCGCCTATCGCAGCGCCCTGGTGGCATACTTCACGCAGCATGCGGCCAAACTCTCCGCCGAAAGCCGCACCCGCCTGGAAAAAAACCCGTTACGCATCCTCGATTCCAAGGATGAAGCCGACCAGCAACTCGTCAGCGGCGCCCCCATGATCCACGACCACCTCAGCGAATCGGCTGCCAGTTTCTATGCCGGTCTGAAGCAATCCCTCACCTTGCTCGGCGTCCCCTTCACCGAAAACCCCCGCATCGTCCGCGGCCTGGATTACTACAACCACACCGCCTTCGAATTCGTCACCACGGCTCTAGGCGCGCAAGGCACCGTCCTCGCCGGCGGCCGTTACGATGGCCTCGTGGAACAAATGGGCGGCCCGACCGTACCAGGTGTCGGCTGGGCCGCCGGTATCGAGCGGCTCTCCATGCTGATCTCCCCACCGCCGCGCGCCGCATCGCCGGTTGTCATCATCGCTCTACAGGACGAATTTGAAACGGCATCGCTCACCCTCCTGAAAACACTGCGCGACACCGGCATCCCTGCGGAGACCGCCTATTCAGGCAACGCCAAAAAGCGCCTGGAACGCGCCAACAAATCCGGCGCCCGGTACGCCGTACTAGTCGGCTCCGAAACCACCGTCATCCTAAAAAACCTCGTTGATGGCAGCCAGTCCGCTGTCGCACCTGCCGATCTGGCCCAGCATTTGCTGACATGACACCGGACCTCAACCTCGATACACAGGTACCAGACAAAAAACTCTACGACGTCCTGTACCAGCACCGCTACCGCGAGCTGGACGGCTTGCGCGGCATTGCCTCGATGATGGTCGGCATCGGCCATTCCATGGGCCTGGTGGTCGCCATGGCTTCGGCATCGCTCACCAACGCCGTCATCAACGCCACCGGCGGCGTCATCAACGGCGCCATCGCGGTCGATCTGTTCTTCATCATGAGCGGGTTTTTCCTCACCGGCATGATCGGCACGCCCACCGCCCGCCGCCTGCCGAAATTCTACCTCCGCCGCGCCGCACGTCTGGCGCCGCCCGCCATCGCCTCGGTGGCGTTGATCTACATCTTCTCCCGCCTGGCTCTCTCCGGCCAGCCCGCCTTCGCGGATGCCGCCTCGGCCTATCTGCAATTCAAGGCGGAGAACTATCTCATCCCCGCCTGGAACCTGTTCCTGAATTTCATCCTGATCCGCCACACGCTCAACCCCGCTTTGTGGACCATCCGCCTGGAAATCTTCACCTCCGCCATCTTCCCCTTCGTCATCATGTTGCGCAACCTGCGCCCATCCTTCGCCTACCGCTTCGGCCTGTTCTGGCTGTTCACCGTCATCGCCATCGTTTTACGCAACCACCAGAAGCTCGGCATCGACGTTTTCCACTACCTCTATATCTTCTACGCCGGCACGCTGATCCGCGATTACGGTGCGGCCATCGGCAAACTCTCCAGCCGCACGCAGGTTTATCTCATCACCGCCGCCACCATCCTACTGCTGCTCACCGGCGAGTACGACCCCACCCACGCGGTGCATCCCCTCCCGTTCGATTTCCCGGTCACCATCCTCGGCAGCATCATCGTCACCCTGCTGGCATACGGCACCCTCCCGCGCCTCCGCGCCGTCATGAACGGCCGGCCCATCCAGTTTCTCGGCCGGATTTCCTACAGCTTCTACCTCACCAACTGGCTGGTGGTGATGGTCGCCGGCCACCTCGTGCTGTATTACGGCTGCCCGGCCCGCATCGGCCCGTTTTTCTCCATCATGATCATCACCGCCAGCGTCATCCTCATCGGCATCCCGGTGTCCGCCCTCTTCCACCTCGCCGTCGAGCGCCCCTCGGTCGCCTTGAGCCGGTATCTCGGCAAATGAGCTTCGAACACAAGCTGGACCGCATCCTGTCGCGCGCCGATGAACTCCGCCACATCCTCTCCGGCCCCCATCTCGCCGGCGAAGCCTTCGTCAAAGCCTCCAAGGAACTCGCCGAAATCGAGCCGATCGAGACCCGCATCCTGGAACTTCGCGCTTCGGAAACCTCCAAAGCCGAAGCCGAACAAATGCTCGCCGATCCGGAAATGAAAGGCCTCGCCGAGGCCGAGCTTGAAACCCTCAGGCAGGCGCTACCGGATCTGGAACGCTCGCTCCGCCTCGCCCTGCTGCCGAAGGACGAAGCCGATGACCGCGCCGGCATCCTGGAAATCCGCCCCGCCGCCGGCGGCGATGAAGCCGGGCTGTTCGCCGCCGAATTGTTCCAGGCCTACCAGAAATATGCCGTGCAGCAGGACTGGAAATTCGAAGTGCTGGAATACGGCGAAAGCGAACTCGGCGGCTTGAAGGAAGGCATCGCCGAAATCACCGGCAAATCGGTGTTCGCCAAACTGAAATTCGAATCCGGCGTGCACCGCGTGCAGCGCGTCCCCGCGACGGAAACCCAAGGCCGCATCCACACCTCCACCGTCACCGTCGCCGTGCTGCCGGAGGCCGAGGATGTCGATGTCGACATCAACGACGGCGATCTGCGCATCGATGTGTACCGCGCCTCCGGCGCCGGCGGCCAGCATGTCAACAAAACCGAATCCGCCGTGCGCATCACGCATCTGCCCACCGGCATCGTTGTCGCCATGCAGGAAGAGCGCAGCCAACACAAGAACAAAGCCAAGGCGATGAAAATCCTGCGGGCGCGGATGTATGAACAGCAACGCTCCAGCCTGCACGCCACGCGCTCGGCCGACCGCAAATCCCAGGTCGGCACCGGCGACCGTTCGGAACGCATCCGTACCTATAACTTCCCGCAAGGCCGCGTCACGGATCACCGCATCAACCTCACATTGCACAAAATCGACCGCGTCATGCTCGGCGATTTCGAAGACATCATCGACGCGCTGATCGCCGAAGACCAGGCCGCCCGCCTCGCCGCCGATCAGTAAAAATAACACCATGATACCGCTCGCCGAAGCCCTCACCCTCATCACCCGGCGCCTCGCCGCCGCCGGCATTGAAACGCCCCGGCGTGAAGCCCGCCTCCTCCTCGCCGCCGCCCTGCAGGTCAGCGCCGCCGGCCTGTTGCTGCAGGACAGTGTGGAGCCCGCCCGCTTCGAGCCCTTCCTCGCCCGCCGCACCGCGCGCGAACCTCTGGCCTACATCACCGGCCACCGCGAATTCTGGGGCCTGAATTTCGCCGTCTCCCCCGCCACGCTCATCCCGCGCCCGGACAGCGAAACCTTAATCGAAGCCGCCCTCGCCACCTGCCCCCCTGGCATCACCCGCATATTGGACCTCGGCACCGGCACCGGCTGCCTGCTGCTCGCCGCCCTCACGGAATTCCCCGCCGCCTGGGGCATCGGCACGGATATCTCGCCCGCCGCCGCCGCCCTCGCCGCGCATAACGCCAAAATCCTCAACCTCGCCCCCCGCACCAGCTTCCTCGCCGCCAGCTGGGCCGCCCCGCTGCACCAGACCTTCGACCTTATCCTCAGCAACCCGCCCTACATCCCGGCCGCCGACCTCACCAAACTCATGCCGGAAGTCCAGGATTTCGAACCCCAATCCGCCCTGGACGGCGGACCCGACGGCCTGAACGCCTACCGCAGCATCATCGCTGGCCTGCCCGCCCTGCTGGCCCCGCAAGCCGTGGCCATCCTCGAACTCGGCATCAACCAGGCCCCGGCTGCCGCAGCCCTCGCCGGAACTTACGGCCTGTCCGTCGAAATCCGGCAAGACCTGCAAAAAATCGACCGTGCCATGATTTTGCGGCGCAAATAACCGTTTGTCAGGCTCGGCGGAACCGACTATGCAGAATGTGTGTAGAGCGCCCAAACGGGGTTCTGGCGGTGGTCAGGATGGTTTGGGCAGGAGGCGGAATGGTTTCTCCCCCCGCTGCACATATAACTGAACGGAAGCATTGAGACTGTTACTCTGCCATTATCCTGGCCGGATTAACGCACTCAGACGAGGATGAACGATAGCAATATGAACAATATGAAGCGCATGCGTGGCCGTAACAACCATCGCCCGAACGGTGGCGGCGGCAATAACAGCAGCGGCGGGTTTTCCCGCAACCAGCAGAACGGCATTCCGCTGAACCGCAACCATGTGTTCGATAGCTCCGGCCCGGAAATGCGCGTCCGCGGCACCGCCCAACAACTCTATGAAAAATACCAGCAGCTCGCCCGCGATGCCGCCGGCAATGGCGACCGCGTGACCGGCGAAGCCTATTACCAGCACGCCGAACATTACTTCCGCATCATCAGCGCCATCAACCAGGCCACCGGCCAGCCCAACGGCCAGCAAAACCCGCAGCCGCACAACAACCAGCAACCGAACAACTACAACAACAACCACACCCAGCAAAACAACGACTTCCAAAACCGCCGCCAGGACTACAACAACCAGCTCCAGCCGCAGGAAAACCACGAAACTCCACAGGAAACCCGCAGCTACGAGCCGCGCCCCCGCCAGTTCGAACCGCGCAAACAGGAATTCCGCCAGGACCGCTACCGCCCGGAAACCCCGGTCATAGACACCCGCATCGATATCAGCTCCGCCCTGGAAGCCGAACTCACCGCCGCCGTGCAACCGGAAATCACCGCCCCCGCACCACAACCCAAACCCATCCCCATCATCCCGGACGCCCCCCCAACCCCCACCGCTGAAAGCGCCGCCGAAACCGCCCCCGAACCCATCCGCACCCCAAAACCCCGCGGCCGGCCAAGGTTGGTGAAGCCTAAGGTGGAATAAGGAAGCAGTTCTTTTTTGAAAAAAAGAACCAAAAAACTTTTGCCCTGCCGGGGCATGGGCGTTGAGCCGTACAACGCCTCCGGACCCAGCATAAAATCTATGCCAGGTCATGGGCGTTCGGCCGCCTCCACCCCAGGCCCAAACTAATAAAGTTTTTTTGCTTCTTTTTGTTCACAAAAAGAAGGCGCTTGCTTCGCCTTACCTGGCTTATTTCGGCGAAAGCACCATCACCATCTGCCGGTTTTCCATTTTCGGCATTTGTTCGACCTTGGTTTCCACGTCCATATCGGCACGGATGCGTTCCAGCACTTTCACGCCCAGTTCCTGGTGCGCCATTTCGCGTCCGCGGAAGCGTAGGGTGACTTTTACTTTGTCGCCTTCGCCGATGAAGCTGCGCATGGAGCGCAGTTTAACCTGGTAGTCGTTTTCATCGATATTGGGGCGGACTTTGACTTCCTTGATTTCGACGATCTTCTGTTTCTTGCGGGCTTCGTTTTTCTTTTTCTGCTGCTCGTATTTGAATTTGCCGTAATCGAGGATTTTCGCCACCGGCGGTTCGGCGTTCGGGCTGATCTCGACGAGGTCGAGCCCGACGGCGAAGGCTCTGGCGATGGCGTCGCGGGTACTCAGCACCCCTTGCATTTCGCCGTTCTGGTCAATCAATCGGACTTGTGGAATTCTTATTTCGTCGTTCACCCTGGGGCCTTCACGGGAAGGCGGGGTGGGTGGCGCTGGTGGTCTGGCTATGGAAGTCTCCTGTGAGGGTTACGGCGTATCGGCTTAGTCGAAAATGGCCGGTTTAGGCAATGCCAGTATGGTTTTGCCGGCTCATGGCTGCAATGACCGGCGAAAAACACGGCCGGTCGATATACCGCCCCGCCCCTGCCACCGCGCGCAAATCGCCATCGGTCCAGACCAGCCGCCCGGCGCTGATGGTGTGCCGTGCGAGGCCGGTCACTTCCATGCCCTCGTATACGTTGAAATCCACCTTCTGGTGGTGCGTGCCGGCTGAAATCACGCGGCTGGCATGCGGGTCCCAGACCACGATATCCGCATCGGCCCCAATTTCGATCGCGCCCTTGCGCGGATAGATGTTGAAAATCTGCGCGGTATTGGTGGAGGTGATGCGCACGAATTCCGATGCCGTCAGCCGCCCGGTGCGCACACCGTGATGCCACAATATGCTCAAACGGTCCTCGATGCCGGCGGTGCCGTTCGGGATCAGCGTAAAATCATCGCGCCCCGCCGCCTTCTGCGGCGCGCAGAAACAGCAATGGTCGGTCGCCGTGGTCTGCAACTGGCCGGCGGCAAGCCCGGCCCATAACGCCTTCTGATGGTGCCTGGCGCGGAACGGCGGGCTCATCACATGCGCCGCCGCACTTGCCCAATCGGCATTTTCATAAACGCTTTCATCGATCACCAGATGCTGCGCCAGCACCTCGCCATACACCCGCTGCCCGGCGCTGCGCGCCCGCGCAATCGCCGCCGCCGCCTCCTCGGTCGAAACATGCACGATATAAACCGCCGCACCCTCCACATCGGCGATCGCGATGGCCCGCTGCGCGGCCTCGCCCTCGATCACCGGCGGGCGCGACAACGCATGCCCCACCGGCCCGGTAACCCCACGCGCCAGCAGCGTTTGCTGCAACCGGAACACCGCATCGCCGTTCTCCGCATGCACGGTACAGATCGCGCCCAGCTCGCGCGCACGCGCAAAGCTCTGCAACATCACCGCGTCATCCACCATGATGGCGTTCTTATAGGCCATGAAATGCTTGAAACTGTTGACGCCATGCTCGCGCGTCAGCACCCCCATCTCCTCACTCACCTGCGCCGACCACCCGGTCACCGCCACATGAAAACTATAATCCGCCGCCGCCTTCTCGGCCCAGCCGCGCCACATATGATACGCCGCCAGCGGCGACTCACCCGCCCCCGGTATCACGAAATCGATGATCATCGTGGTGCCGCCAGCCAGCCCCGCCGCCGTGCCGGTAAAAAAATCCTCGGACGCCACAGTGCCCATGAACGGCAGCTGCATATGCGTATGCGGATCAATCCCCCCCGGCATCACCAGCAACCCGCCGGCATCCACCACCTCACAACCCGCCGGCACCTCCAAACCAACCCCCACCGCCGCAATCACCCCATCGCGGCACAACACATCCCCCCGCCGCCTGGTCTCCGCCGTAACAATTTCACCGCCGCGTATCAGCAAGGACATGTTGGGGCCTCCAGGGATAAGGATGAAGCAAAGCACTTCTTTTTGTGAACAAAAAGAAGCAAAAAAACTTTTTGAATATGGGCTGGGGGCGTGATCGGCCAAACGCCCATGCCCCGGCAGGGCAATCGGACCGCGCAAAAGCTTCAAAAAAGAGGCGCTTTCTTAACGCTTTGCTTGACCGCCCATCCCCTCTTGGTCAAGCTTGTTCAATGGATGTTGCCGCCGGACGACTGAGCGATGCCGAACTGGCCTGCGGATTTGCCGATGCCCATCCGTTGTTGAGTTTGGATGCGGCTTTGCTGGAAACCAGCCGGTGTTATTTCTGTTACGATGCGCCGTGCATTGCCGCCTGCCCGACGGCGATCGACATACCCGGGTTTATGCGGGCCATCGGCAGCGCGAACATGGCAGCGGCAGCGGCAAAGATTTTGGATGCCAACATCATGGGCGGCACCTGTGCGCGGGTATGCCCCACCGAGATTTTATGCGAGGGCGCTTGTGTGCGCACCCGGCAGGAGGACCGGCCGGTGGCGATCGGCGCCTTGCAGCGCTTCGCCACGGATTGGCAGATGCCGCGCGGCCAGCCCTTTGCGCGGGCCGCGGCAACCGGCCGGCGGGTGGCGGTCGTGGGCGCCGGTCCTGCCGGCCTCGCCTGCGCCCATGGCCTGGCGCGTGCCGGGCATGAGGTGACGGTATTCGAGGCGCGGGACAAGCCAGGCGGGCTGAACGAATACGGCATCGCCGCGTACAAGATGGCCGATGAATTCGCCGCGCGCGAAGTGGCGTTCATACTTGCCCTGGGCGGGATCGAGATATTGTACGGCAAGGCGCTGGGCCGCGATCTGCGGCTGCACCGGCTGCGGACGGATTACGATGCGGTGTTTCTCGGTCTTGGCCAGACCGGGGTGAACACGCTGGGGCTTGGCGCCGAACCGCCGCAGGTGATGAATGCGGTGGATTTCATCGCCAGCCTGCGCCAGGCGGCGGATAAATCAAAAATTCCCGTGGGACGGCGGGTGGTGGTGATCGGCGGCGGCAACACCGCCATCGACGCCGCGGTGCAGGCCAGACGGCTGGGCGCCGAGGACGTGACGGTGGCGTATCGCCGCGGTCCTGAGCACATGTCCGCCACCAAAACCGAGCAGCGCTGGGCGCAGACCAACGGGGTGAGTTTGCGCTTCTGGGCCGCTCCGGTGGCGCTGCAACACGGCGAGGTCGTATTGGCACGGACGGCGCTGCAGAATGATCACCTGATTTTGCTGGATCAGCATTTCACCCTCGCCGCGGATATGGTGCTGAAGGCGGTCGGGCAGGTTTTTATCGCCCCGCTGGATGAGATGCCGGCGTTGAAAAACGGCCGCATCACGGTCTCCCCGCAGAGCGGTGAGACCTCGCTGCCGGGCGTGTATGCCGGTGGCGATTGCGTGGCCGGGCCGGATCTCACCGTGCAGGCGGTGGCCGGCGGCAACCGCGCCGCCACCGCCATCAACAAAATACTGGCCCATTAATGGCCGACCTGCGCGTCAATTTCGCCGGCATCCGGGCCCCCAATCCCTTCTGGCTGGCCTCCGCACCGCCGACCGACAAAGCCTATAACGTGGAACGCGCCTTGCGGGCAGGCTGGGGCGGGGTGGTGTGGAAAACCTTAGGGGAAGACCCGCCGATCGTGAACGTCTCCTCGCGCTACGGCGCGGTGGCGCTGAACGGCCAGCGCATCGCGGGGTTGAACAATATCGAACTGATCACCGACCGGCCGCTGGCGCTCAACCTCGCCGAAATCAAGCAGATCAAACGGGATTGGCCAGACCGCGCGATGGTGGTGAGCCTGATGGTGCCCTGCGAGGAGGCCAGTTGGCAACGCATCCTGGCGCTGGTCGAAGACACCGGGGCCGACGGTGTCGAGCTGAATTTCGGCTGCCCGCACGGCATGTCGGAGCGCGGCATGGGCTCGGCGGTCGGTCAGGTGCCGGAATACGTGGAAATGGTGACGCGCTGGTGCAAACAGCACACGCGCATGCCGGTAATCGTGAAGCTGACGCCGAACATCACGGACATCCTGGCCCCGGCGCGCGCCGCGCAACGCGGCGGGGCGGATGCGGTATCGCTGATCAACACCGTGCAATCCATCGTCTCGGTCGATCTCGACCTGATGGCCCCCACGCCCATCGTGGACGGTCTCGGCACCCATGGCGGCTATTGCGGCCCGGCGGTCAAACCGATTGCGCTGCGCATGGTGGGGGACATCGCGCGCGACATGCCCATCCCCATTTCCGGCATCGGCGGCATCTCCTCCTGGCGCGACGCCGCGGAGTTCATCGCCCTTGGCGCCGGTACCGTACAGGTCTGCACCGCCGCCATGCATCATGGCTTCCGGATCGTCGAGGACATGATCTCCGGCCTCGCCAACTGGATGGATGAAAAGCACCATGCCACCATCGAAACCTTCCGCGGCCGCGCCATCCCCAATTACGTGCATTGGGAGGATTTGAATCTCGCCTGGAAAACCCTGGCCCGGATCGATCCGGCCTCATGCATCGGCTGCGGATTGTGCCACATCGCCTGCGAGGATACCGCGCATCAGGCGATCGTCCTGAAACCCGGCGCGCCACGAGTTTACGAGGTGCTGGATGCCGAATGCGTCGGCTGCAACCTGTGCGCCCATGTCTGCCCCGTCACCAACTGCATCACCATGCAACCGCAACCGCCCGCCGGTCCGGCACAGACCTGGAAAACCCATCCGCATAATCCGCTCGCGGTGGCATGAGCGTGGCAACAAAGCAAAACAGCAAGCACTGCCTTTTTTGGAAAAAAAGCAGCAAAAAAAACTTTGGGGCTGTCCCAGATGTTTTGCGACAATCACCCATAAAGCATTGAGAGATCACCATTTTTTCGATCATTGCATTTTCGTCGGATTGTCTCTGTCCTGTCAAGGACGCGAAGCGCCGGCGAAGCCGGTAAATCCTTGACAGAACAGAGACAATCCGCAGACGCTCGGGATCGAAACAATGCCAAAGAGTATGCTGATCTGGGACAGTACCAAAACTTTTATGAATCCGGGTTTGGCGCGTTGCCGGCGCCAAAGCCCATGCCGCCACTTGCCCACGCTTGCAGCTCTTCCCACATGAGCTTTCGGGACATGCAAGGAGTTCATAATGGCGGAACATGTTTATAAGATCATCGATCTTGTCGGCTCATCCAAAATCGGCATCGAGGATGCGATCCAAACGGCGATCTCGAGGGCCGATGAGACCATCCGCAATCTGCGCTGGGTTGAGGTCGGGCCGATCCGCGGTGAGGTGAAGGATGGCAAGGTTGAGTTTTATCAGGTCACGGTAAAGGCCGGCTTCACGCTCGACGAATAACCGGTTTTGGTCTAGCCATACCGGTGGTGAAGGAGCGGGCCATGAATATTGCAAAAGATGTCACAGCACTGGTGGGTCATACCCCGTTGGTGCGCATCAACCGTATGGCGGCGGGGCTGCCAGGGCAGATTGTTGCCAAGCTGGAATTCTACAATCCGTCGCATTCGGTGAAGGACCGCATCGCGGTGGCGATGATCGATGCCGCCGAGGCAGCGGGTGTACTCAAGCCAGGCAGCGTGGTGGTGGAGCCGACCTCCGGCAATACCGGCATTGGCCTCGCGATGGTGTGCGCGGCACGCGGCTACCGCTGCATACTCACCATGCCGGAGAGCATGAGCAAGGAGCGCCGGGCGGTGCTGCGGGCCTACGGCGCCGAGGTGGTGCTGACACCCGGCCCGGCCGGCATGGGCGGGGCGATCGCCAAAGCCGAGGAACTGGCCGCGACACCGGGGCATTTCATGCCGCAACAATTCAATAATCCCGCCAATCCGGAGGTGCACCGGCGCACCACCGCCGAGGAAATCTGGGCGGACACGGACGGCGCCGTGGACTACCTGGTGGCCGGGATCGGCACCGGCGGCACCATCACCGGCGTCTCCGAAGTCATCAAATCCCGCAAAGCCTCCTTCAAAGCCATCGCCGTGGAGCCGGATGCCTCGCCGGTACTGTCCGGCGGTGAAAAAGGCCCGCACGTCATCCAGGGCATCGGCGCCGGGTTCATCCCCAAAATCCTCAACACCCATAGCTACGACGAAGTGATCCGGGTCACCAACGAGGACGCGCTCGCCACCGCACGGCGCGCCGCGAAGGAAGAAGGCCTGCTGGTCGGCATTTCCTCCGGCGCCGCCCTCTGGGCAGCCCTCCAACTGGCACAACGCCCTGAAACCGAAGGCAAATTAATCGTCGCCATCGTCGCCTCCTACGGCGAACGCTACCTCTCAACCGCCCTCTTCGCCGGGTTAACGGATTAACAGCAAGCAGCAGCTTTTTTGAAAAAAAGCTGCGCAAAAAACTTTTATGAGTCGGGACCATGGGCTTTGGCGTCATAACGCCCATGCCCCAGCATAAAATTTCTGCTGGTTCCGGGGCATTGTCAGCATCACGCCCCCGCGAAGCGGATCAAAAGTTTTTTGCTGCTTTTTTTCAAAAAAGCAGTGCTTTTACCACCTTGGAGCGCTCTTGCCGGGATTGGCCTTCTGGACCATGGTGCGCCCGGTTTGGTCACATAAAGGAACAAAAATGCGTCTGTTTTCGTCGCTTTCCGCGATTGCTTTGTCTATGGCGCTATCTGCCGCGCCGTCTCTGGCGCAAACTGCGGCACCGGCCGCCGCCGCACCGGCCGCCGCGGCACCGGCGGACCCGGTACTGGCAACGGTGAACGGCGATGCGATTCACATGAGCGACGTCCAGGCCTCCGCGCAGAACCTGCCGGCGCAGATGCAGCAATTGCCCCCGCAACAATTGTTTCCGCTGCTGGTGAACCAGCAGATCGACCGCAAGGCGCTGCTGGTGGCTGCCAAGGGCGAAAATTTGCAGAACGACCCGTCGGTCGCCGCCGCGATGCAGGAAGCCGCCGATGAGAAGCTGGAAAACGCCTATGTGCAGCAGCAGGTATCGCCGCAGGTAACGGATACGGCCATCCAGGCCGTCTACACCAGGGATTACGCCGGCAAGCCGGGACCGGAACAGGTGGAGGCGCGGCATATATTGGTGAAAACACAAGCCGAGGCGGAGTCCATCATCAAACAGCTCAACAAGGGCGCCAGTTTCGCGGCCCTGGCGAAAAAGGACAGCATCGATCCCGGGGCGCAGAACGGCGGCGAGCTCGGTTGGTTCGGGCAGTCGGACATGGTGCCGGCTTTCGCCGCTGCGGCGTTTGCCTTGAAGCCGGGTGAATACACCAAAACGCCGGTGCAGACGCAGTTCGGCTGGCACGTCATTTTATGCGAAGGCAAGCGCACCGCCCCGGCGCCGGCGTTGGCAGATGTGAAGGATCAGATCAGGCAAACCCTGGCCGATGACCAGATCAAAGCCACCCTGGCGGCGGTGCGGTCCAAGGTGAAAATTCAGTTGTTCAATCCGGACGGCACGCCGGAAGCCACCCCCGCACCCGCCGGCACGCCGCCGGCGCCATAATGGCCACTGCCCTCTCGCCACTGGCTGTCAAGCTGCCGGCCCTGCCGGCGCTGGCCGGGGTGCGAATGGCGGTGGCGCAGACCGGCATCCGCTATAAGGGGCGGACCGATGTGCTGCTGATCGAACTCGCCGAAGGCACGGCGGTAGCCGGCGTGTTCACCAAAAACCTCTGCCCCGGCGCGCCGGTGACGTATTGCCGGGAGGTGCTGCAAGGCGGCGTGGCGCGTGGCCTGGTGGTGAATTCCGGCAATGCCAATGTGTTCAACGGCATCGCCGGCCTGCGCGCGGTGGAAGCCACGGCGAGGTCGGCGGCAGCAACCCTCGGCACGGCGCCGGAGCAGATTTTCCTGGCCTCGACCGGGGTGATCGGCGAACCGCTGCCGGCGCAGAAAATCGTCGCCGCAATGCCGGCCCTGCGTGAGCGGCTGCACGGGGACGGTTGGGAAGCCGCGGCGCGCGCCATCATGACCACCGACACCTTCCCAAAAGCCGCAACCCGCACCGCGAAAATCGGCGGCGTCGAAGTGCGCGTTACCGGCATCGCCAAAGGCAGCGGCATGATCGCGCCGGATATGGCGACCATGCTGAGCTTCGTGTTCACCGATGCGGCGATCCCGCGCGACGCCCTGCAAACCATGTTGAGCAAAGGCGTGGATCACAGCTTCAACGCCATCACCATCGATTCGGATACCTCCACCTCGGATACCGTCCTGCTGTTCGCCACCGGCCAGGCCGGCAACAAACTGACCGAGGATCCGGTGGCGCTGGCGGATTTCCGCCGTGCCCTGGGTGAGGTTCTGCATGACCTCGCAATGATGGTGGTGCGCGACGGCGAAGGTGCCACCAAGCTGGTGCGCATCACGGTGGATGGCGCGGTCTCCAACCATTCGGCCAAACGCATCGCCCTGTCGATCGCCAATTCGCCGCTGGTAAAAACCGCGATCGCCGGGCAGGACGCCAACTGGGGCCGCATCGTCATGGCGGTCGGCAAAGCCGGCGAACCGGCGGACCGCGACCGGCTCTGCGTCGCAATCGGCGGGGTATGGATGGCCAAAGCCGGCGGCGTGGTCCCCGGCTACGACGAAGCCCCGGTCGTAGCGCACATGCAGGGCCAGGAAATCGAAATCGAAGTCGATATCGCCCTCGGCAAGGGCCGCGCCACAGTATGGACCTGCGACCTGACGCATGGGTATATCGACATCAACGGCAGTTATCGAAGTTAAAGGAAGTGCCTTCTTTTTGTGAACAAAAAGAAGCAAAAAAACTTTATGAGTCTGGGCCTGGAGCGTTGGCGGCTCATTGCCCGAGGTCCAGCATAATTTATGCCTGGTCCGGAGGCTTTGTCCGCATAGCGTCCCATGCCCAGCATAAATTTTATACTAGGTCCGGAGGCGTTGTCCGCATCACGCCCCAAGCTCAGCATGGCAAAAGTTTTTTGGTGCTTTTTTTCAAAAAAGCACTGCTTCCTTAAACATGCACTGCTTTCTTATAAGCAAACGAAGCCTCGATCATATCCAGCAGATGCCGGCCCGAAGTGGTCGGCGGAAATGTCGCCACACCGTCCGGGCCTTTGCAGGTTTCGAGGCAAACCACTTCGGCGTTGAAATCGGGGTCGAAGAAATACGGGATCGAGTAGCGCTCGCGTCCTGAAATGTTGATCACGCGGTGGCGTGTCGAGGTAAAAACGCCGTTGGTCCAGCGCTCCATCATGTCGCCGATATTGACGACGAAGCTGCCAGGTATCGGCGGCGCATCGATCCAGCTGCCGTTACGCTTTAGAACCTGCAGGCCGCCGTTATCGTCCTGCGCCAGCATGGTCAGGCAGCCGAAATCGGTATGCGCGCCGGCGCCCAGCTGGGTCTGCGTGATGCGGCCGGTTTGCGGCGGGTAGTGCAGCGGGCCGAGGGTGTTCATCGGCGTCCGCAGCCAGCGGTCGAACCAGGTTTCCTCAAGGTCGAGCGCCAGGGCAAACCCGTGCATCAACCGCCGGCCCAGCGCTTCCATGGCGTCGTAATAGGTCTGCATGGCGGCCCGCCAACCGGGCAAATCGGCAGGCCATTGGTTGGACCCGTGCAACGGCGTCCCGGCGCGCACCAGCGGGTGCTCCGGCGGCAGATCGCGGCCGATCTTGACACCTTCCTTCAAATCGCCGCCTTGCGTCTGTCTTTCGGGGTCGAGGTTCTCGCTGCCCATGGTGAACCAGCCGCGATGACAACTGGAATTCTCGATGGCGATTTCCGCTTTTTGCGCCGTGGGCAAGGCGAAAAACCGCGCCGCCTCTGCAAAACTCTGAGCGATGAGTGCGGCCGGAATACCATGGTTGATGATGTAGAAAAAACCGGTATCGCGGCAGGCAGCACCGATCTGCCGTGCCACCAGGCGCCGTTCGGCCAACGCGCCGGCCAGCAAGAGCGTGAGGTCGATCACCGGAATGGCGCCAACCCCGGCGCTCGCGGCGGCCAGGCCCGGGTCTAGCTGGATTGTCTGTTCCATGGGCACAATATGAGGCGGGCACCGCGTTAAGGCAAAGGGGATGGCATGGTTTTGTTGGGGATCGATCTTGGCGCCGGCAGCCTGAAAGCCAGCCTGATGACCGCCACCGGCAAAGTGGCGGGCGAGGCGAGCGTCGGGATCACCACCAGCATCCCGCAATCCGGCTGGTCCGAGCAGGACCCGGCGGAATGGTATGCCGCTCTGTGCAAGGCGGTGCCGGCCGCCCTGGCGGCGGCAGGCGTCACCGCTGCCGAAATTGCCGGAATCGGCGTCTCGGCGGGGGCGCATATCCCGGTGCTGACGGATGAAACCGGCAAAGTGCTGCGCCCGGCAATCATGTGGAACGACCAGCGCAGCGCCGCCGAGGCCGCCGAACTGCATGAGCGCGGCGGCGCCCTGATCGCGGCGGCATCGCTGAACCGGGTCAACCCCACCTGGACGCTGGCGATGCTGGCCTGGCTGCAAACCCATGAGCCGGAGGTCGTGGCGAAAACCAAACGGCTTTACCTCGCCAAGGATTACCTGCGCTTCTGCCTGACCGGCACATGGGAAACGGATTACAGCGACACGGTAGGGGCGCTGATGGCCGATGATACCAGCAAAACCTGGTCGGCACAGATCTGCGGGTTGATAGGCTGGGATATGTCCACACTGCCACCATTACGCCTGCCAACCGAAGTGGTAGGCGGCGTAACCGCCACAGCAGCGGAAGCCACCGGCCTGCTGGCCGGCACCCCCGTAATCTGCGGGTCCAACGACACCACCGTGGAATTTTTCGGCGCCGGCGCAATCGAACCAGGAATGGGCGCAGTGAAACTCGCCACCGCCGGGTCCTGTATCTGGCAACCGAAGGCCCCAGCGTAAACCCGCCCATCTCCTGCTACCCGCATATCGTCGAAGGCATGTATTATACCGCCACCGGAACCAATTCCTGCGCCTCCGCACACCGCTGGCTGCGGGATCTGATGTTCGTCGCAGACGGCTTCGACGGCATGGACGCGCTGGCAGCAACCATAAAACCCGGTGCCGACGGCCTGCTGTTCCACCCCTATCTGCAAGGCGAACGGGCACCCTACTGGGACCCGCTTCTGCGCGCGGACTTCATCGGCCTGACCATGCGCCACACGCGCGCGCATTTCGCCCGCGCCTTGTACGAAGGCATCGCCTTCTCAATCCGCGACCTGCTGGAAACAGCGCGCGCCCTCGGCCTCAACTTCGGCTCGATCCGCCTGATGGGCGGCGGTGCCAAAAGCGCCGTATGGCGGCGCATCATCGCCGACGTCACCGGCCTGACCATCGAGCGCATGGAAAACAGCGACGCCTCATGCGCCGCCGCCCTGATCGCCGGTATCGGCGTCGGCATATTCACCTCACCGCAACAAGCCATCCAAACCGCCGTACGCCTCGTAGACACATGCGAACCAGATGCCGAAGACCACGCACTCTACACCAAACTATTCAGCATCTACAAAGACGCCCAAAGCGCCATCGCCCCAATAAGCCACCGGCTGCATGGAGTGACATGAAAGAAAGCGCTTCTTTTTTGAAAAAAAGAAGCAAAAAACTTTTGCCATGCTGGACATTGGCCGTGATGCTGACAGCTCCCATGGCCCAGATTCATAAAAGTTTTTTGCTGCTTTTTTTTCAAAAAAAGCAGTACTTACTTCCTTACTAAGCAGGCAGTTTGTCTTTAACCTTCTTCTCGCCTGCAACTTTAGCTTTTTCGTCATCGGCGTTTACCGGCGTTGAGAGTGGTGCGCCTTTGGCCTGCGGGTTGGCGTCGTATTTCAGCGCATCGGAATTCCACGGGCCGCGGAAATCATCGCCCTGGCTCAGGTTGAAGGTTATGTCGACGGTTTCGTCGGGTTGGATAGTGCCGAAGAACGGAT
This sequence comes from Acetobacteraceae bacterium, assembly GCA_965231175.1. Taxonomy (GTDB): domain Bacteria; phylum Pseudomonadota; class Alphaproteobacteria; order Acetobacterales; family Acetobacteraceae; genus Acidocella. Next base: position 611,962 of record CBDDMJ010000004.1, read on the forward strand.
CGTCGAGTTTGCCCATGCCGGAGAGCGCGTTCATGAACATCTGGGCGTGGGTAATTTCGCGCGTCAGCAGATGTGTCAGCGTCTCGATGGTGCCGGCATCGTCGGTGGCGTGGATCAGCGCTTCGTAGGTCTGGCGCGCACCGGCTTCGGCGGCGATGTTGGCGCGCAGGTCACGTACCACGTTGCCACCTTCATCCACATAGGTGCCGCTCCAGGCATTGCCATGGCTGTCCACCAGATGCGGGCCGATGCCTTTCATGGCGAACATCGGTGCGTTGAACACATTGGTCTGGTCCATCTTGCTGGTATGCAGCTTGATCAGCTCGCCCACCATTTCGAGATGGTTGAATTCCTCGATGGCGATATCCTGCAACATGTCGCGGATGCCGGGGTCGGTGACGTGAAAGGACTGCACCCAGTATTGCAAAGCCGCCTTCAACTCACCGGTCGCGCCGCCGAATTGCTCCAGCAGCAATTGCCCAAATGCCGCGTTGGGTTCGCCCACTTTAACCGGCCGAAATAATTCCTTGCGATGAATAAACATGAACATCTCCTTCAAATTGCTGAAGCAGAGATGTGAAATCCGCGCGGCGGTACAACGCGAAATTCATGGCGTGACCAATTGTTTATCGTCTGGTCATGCCGGCCTGAGACGTTTTATTGGACCTTGCACAGACCCAGATTCAAAAAGTTTTTTTGCTTCTTTTTGTTCACAAAAAGAAGGCCTTCCTTCCTTACATCCGCGCCCTCAATCGTCCCGGTGCACACGTTCCATGCGTTCGTGGCGTTCCTGGGCTTCGATGGACATGGTGGCGATCGGCCGGGCTTCGAGGCGTTTCAGGCCGATCGGTTCGCCGGTTTCCTCGCAGTAGCCGTATGCGTTGTTTTCGATCCGGTTGAGCGCCTGGTCGATTTTGCCGATCAGTTTGCGGGCGCGGTCGCGGGTGCGCAGTTCGAGGGCGCGGTCGGTCTCCACACTGGCACGGTCGTTGATATCGGCTTCGAGTATGCCGCCTTCGCCCAGCGAGGCGAGTGTACCGTTGGCTTCGCGCACCAGCTCGGCGCGCCAGCGCAGGAGTTTCTGGCGAAAATATTCGATCTGTGTGGGATTCATGAAGTCCTCGTCATCCGAGGGCCGATAATCCGGTGGCAGAGAAATCATGACGCCGTCGGTATCCTAGATAAAGGGGCAGATTTGCGGGCTTATAGCGAGGGGTAGTGGATAAGCCAAGGCCGCGGCTGTAGGCGGTTTTTTGTATGGAATTCGCCCCCTGGCTATGCCATTTCAAACTACGATGTTTAAGACGAAACGATGACACACAATAAGCCGTTCGGTCTCGCGGCGTCATTGCAGGATGCGGTGGCGCTGGCCGCGGCCTGGGGTCCGGGCACGCGCATCGCCCTCGGCCTCGGCGCGGCCGATACAGCGGATATCCTGGCACCGGCCGGGCCGATGCTGCAGCCCTCCGAAATACAGGCAGCCTTCAACCTGCGCCAGGACCGCTATTTTTTCAGCTTCGGCAACGCGAAATTACCGGGCGTGGCAGCGCTGGCGCCGGTGCTGGCGCAACTGGCGCAGGCCAGCGGGCTTGGCTTCATGCCGGTATGCCTGGCGCAGCCTCCGCGCGAACGCACCATGTATCAGGGGCATTTGTTCGAGGCCCGCCATTGGCGCGGCGACATGCTGCGGGCCTTTGCCGAGCTGCTGGACGCCGGCGTTGGGGTAACGCCGCAAGCAGTAGTGGCGGCGGGGGAATTGGCGGTCCAGCTGCATTGCGGCGGCCTGAAAGCACAAGGCCTGGGGCTGGCGCTGCTGGATGCGCTGGATGCGACCGGTATGGACGTGCTGGCAGCGGCCATGGCGGGGCAACCGCTCTGCGGCGGCCCGGCCTGGCTGTGCCCGCAAGACGGCGCCATGGAGCCCAAAGCCGGCACCGCCCCGGTGGCAATACTGTCCGGCGCGCTGGACCGCCAGGCATTGTTTCAAACCGGCGCGGCGCGCCTCGCAATGCCGGTGCTGGATCTGGATGTCTCGCAACCCACGGACACCCTGGTCAGCAGCACCTTGCGCTGGGCAGCCGCGCAGGAAGGCAGTTACGTCATCGCCACCTCGGTGCCGCCGGACCGGCTCACAACAGGCACAAGGGCAGCCGCCGGTCTGGCCCGCATCGCCGCGGGTCTGGTGAATGCCGGCGCCCAGCGCTTGCTGCTGACCGGCCATGACACGGCATCAGCGGTACTGGCACAGCTCGGCGTCACCCATCTGGTGGCCGGGCCCGGCTACGGCCCGTCACGCTGGTTCGATGCCGTATCCCGCGTAGGCGTACCCTGCGAAATCTTCATCCGCCCCTCCGGCAGCGGGGGCCGTGATCTTTTCCTATTTGAGACACAGAGATGCCTTAATGAACCGGCTGAATAACAACATGATCATCGAACCCAAATCCCAGACCCTGGCTGAACCCGCCCTCGGCACGCCGGTGGTTTCCGTGGTGGTGCCCGTGCATGACGAAGCCCCGAACATCCCGCCGCTGATCGCCGCGATCGAAATCGCGCTGGCCGGGATCGACCATGAAATCGTCTATGTCGACGACGGCAGCGGCGATGACACGCCGGCAGTGCTGGCGCGCCTCGCCGCCACCCTGCCGGCGCTGGTGCGGGTCCGCCACCGCACCAGCTGCGGCCAAAGTGCCGCCGTCATCACCGGGGTGCGGGCCGCACGCGGGGTATACGTCGCAACACTGGATGGCGACGGCCAGAACGATCCGGCAGACATCCCCGCCATGCTGGAAGCCGCCAGGTCCGCCGAGGCCGCCGGGGCCAACCCGGTGCTGATCGCCGGACACCGCGTACAGCGCAACGATTCCGAAGCCAAACGCTGGGGCTCACGCATCGCCAACGCGGTGCGCGGCCGCCTGCTGCAGGACGGCACGCCGGATACCGGCTGCGGGCTGAAACTGTTCCGCCGCGAAGCCTTCCTGCAACTGCCGCATTTCGATCACATCCACCGCTTCCTGCCAGCCCTGTTCATCCGCGCCGGCGGCCGCGTCGTCTCGGTCCCGGTGCGCCACCACGCCCGCACCCATGGCGCCTCGCATTACGGCACCTGGGACCGCCTGAAAGTCGGCATCGTCGACATCATCGGTGTCGCCTGGCTGCAACGGCGCTGGCGCCAGCCGGTGCTGGAAACCGTGCTGAACGAGGTTCATGCGCCGGAAACCGTATCATGAGCAGCACCACCGCCCCGCCGCCCGCCAAAGCCCTCAAACCAGCGCTGATGGCCGGCGCCATGATCGCCGTGGCATTCTGCCTGCCGCTGCTCGGCGCTGCCTCGGCACAAGCCAGCCTCGAACACCTGGTCAGCGAAGGCGGCGCCCGCGGCCCGTTGCTGTTCCTCGGCCTCTCGACACTGCTGATGGCTATCGGCCTGCCCCGGCAGGTCCCGGCCTTCGTCGCCGGCTACGCCTTCGGCATCTGCAACGGTGCCGCCATCGCCCTGCTCGCGCAAATCATCGCCTGCGGGCTGGGCTTCACCTGGGCGCGCATGCTGGGCCAGGATTTCGTGCAGCGCCGCTTCGGCACAGCACTCCGCCGCGTCGATACCGCCCTCGCCGCCCAACCCTTCATCGCCACCCTCACCTTCCGCCTCATGCCCGTCGGCAGCAACCTGCTGCTCAACCTCGCCGCCGGCCTGTCCTCCGTGCGCGCCCTGCCCTTCCTCGCCGCATCAGCCATCGGCTTCATCCCGCAAACCATCATCTTCGCCCTCATCGGCCGCGGCAGCGCCCCCAGCCACACCCATATCCTCATGCTGGGCATCGCCATGTTCATCACCTCGGCCGGCCTGGGCACCCTGCTCCTGCGCCGCCTGCGGGTCCCGGCATTCGGTTAGGCAAGGCAAGGCAAGCATCTTCTTTTTGTGAACAAAAAGAAGCAAAAAAACTTTATGAATCTAGAGCATGGGCATGATGGGGCCAACGCCCATGGCCCAGCATAAAATTTATACCGGGTCCGGAGGCTTTGTCCGAATAACGCCCCATGTCCCAGCATAAATTTTATACTGGGTCCGGAGGCGTTGTCGCCCACACGCCCATGCCCCAGCATGGCAAAAGTTTTTTGCTGCTTTTTTTCAAAAAAGCAGTGCTTACTTCCTTACTTTGGCAGGACTCATGACCGGTAATTACTACGAGGCGACGCGGCGTGTAGCGGTGCAGACCGCGCCGCTGGCGGGTGATTTAGTAGTGGATGTGGCGGTTGTCGGCGGCGGGATTTCAGGGGTCTCGGCGGCGCTGCATTTGGCGGAGCGCGGGTATCGGGTAGCGGTGCTGGAGGCTGAAAGCATCGGCTGGGGCGCATCCGGGCGCAATGGCGGCCAGGTCTTGCCGGGGTTTGGCGCGTCGCAGGGCAAGATCAAGCGGCTGGTGGGTGCCACGCAGGCGCGGCGGTTGTGGGATTTATCGGTGGAGGGGGTGGATTTGCTGCATGCCCAGGTGCAGCGGTTTGGCATTCCGTGCGATCCGGAGCTGGGATATTTCCATGCCGCCATCAAGCCGCGCCAGGCGGTGGAGCTGGAGGAGATGCAAGGTGAGCTGGCGGCATACGGCATTGGCTCACGCCTTTGGCGAGGTGAGGAGCTGCGGGCGCGGCTGGCCGGTAAGGCTTATGTGGCGGTGCTGGAGGAGCAAGTATCCGGGCATATCCATCCGCTGAATTACGTGACCGGGCTGGCGCGGGCGGCACAGGCGGCGGGGGCGCTCTTGTATTCCGGCACACGGGTCACGCGGGTGGAGACCGGCAGGACGGTCCGGCTGCACACTTCTGGCGGTGTGGTCTCGGCGGCCTATGTACTGCTCTCGGGCGGCGCTTATCTGGGTGAGCTGATGCGCCCGATCGCCGGGTATATCATGCCGGTCGGCACGTATATCATCGCCACCGAGCCGCGGGACGATGTGCCGGCGATGATCCCGGGCAACCAGGCGGTGGCGGATCTGAATTTCGTGCTGAATTATTTTCGCCGTTCGGCGGACAACCGGCTGCTGTTCGGTGGCCGGGTGTCATACTCCACTCTGCCGCCGCCGGGTCTGGCGGCCTCGATGCTGAGGCGGGCGCAGGCGGTGTTTCCGCAGTTGCACGATGCGCGGGTGGAGTATTGCTGGGGCGGCAATGTGGATATCACGCAGAACCGCGCGCCGCAGTTTGGCCGGATCGAGGATAATATCCTGTTCGTGCAGGGGTTTTCCGGCCATGGCGTGGCGCTCACGGGTCTGGCTGGCAAGGTGGCAGCGGAGGCGATTGCCGGGCAGGCGGAGCGTTTCGACGTGTTCGCCGCCATTCCCCACGCGTGGTTTCCCGGCGGGCGGCGGCTGCGCCTGCCGGTGCTGCTGCTGGCGACCACCTATTTCCGTCTGCGGGACATGCTGTAGAACCAAGCCATGGTTGAGGGTGCGGTACTGATCACGGGGGCGGGACGGCGGCTGGGAGCGGCGATGGCACGGGAAGTGGCGGCTGCCGGGTATCCGGTGGTGCTGCATGCCCATCGCTCGGTGGATGCGGCGGCCGCATTGGTAGCGGAAATCACCACGGCCGGCGGCCAGGCTTACGTGGTGCAGGCGGATCTGGCGGATGCGGCGGCTTTGCCTGGGCTGCTGGCGCAGGCGGCCCAGGCAGGTCCCCTTTACGGGCTGATCAATAATGCCTCGCGCTTCGTGCATGACCAGGCAGCCGATGTAACGGCAGCGTCGATTACCGCGCATATGGCGGCAAATCTCACCGCGCCGGTGCTGCTGGCGCAGGGTTTTGCCGCCGGTCTGACGCTGGAGCGTGGCGTCATCATCAACATGCTGGACCAGAAACTGGCCAATCTGAACCCGGATTTCTTCGCCTACACGCTGAGCAAGGCGGCTCTGGCGGCAGCCAGCGAAATGCTGGCGATGGCGCTGGCGCCGCGCATCCGGGTATGCGGGATCGCCCCGGGGCTGACCATGCAATCGCCGAAGCAAACCGCGCAACGGTTTGAACAAGCCTGGCGCGCCAATCCGCTGCGCCGCGGCAGCCTGCCCGAAGACATCGCGGCGGCCGCCTTGTTCATCCTGCGCACGCCCTCGCTCACCGGCACCACGCTGGTAGTGGACGGCGGCGAACATCTGATGCACCGCCAGCGGGATATTTCGTTCACCGATACATGACGGAAAAAACTTGCTAGACTGAAACCCCAGCGCGCGGGGGTTGGCGGGGCGGCCGCGCGCCAAAAATACCAGGAGGCAGTCATGTCCGTACGGAAATTTCTCTTGCCGCTGAACAGCACCGCTTCCGGCGAGGCGGCTTTGCACACCGGGCTGATGCTGGCGAAAATGTGGGCCGCCCATCTGCAGGTCCTGCACATCAAAACCGATACGCATGGCATCGCGCCGCTGGCCGGCGAAGGTTTTTCAGGCGCGATGATCGAGGACATGATCACCGCCGCGGAACGCGAGAACAACGCGCAGGAACACAGCCTGCGTGAGATGTTCGCCGCCGCCGCCGAAGACCAGGGGATCATGACGGGCAACGCCATGCGCGGGCACAGCGAGCCCAGTGCCGCCTTCACCTCGGTCGGCGGGCAGGAGGATGAAATCATCGCGCATCAGGCGCGGCTCGCCGACCTGACCATCGTGCCGCATCCGCAGGCCGGCGAAGACGTCGCCGCCGCCCACGCGCTGCACGCCGTGCTGTTCGACAGCGGCCGGCCGGTACTGCTGGCGCCCGTCTTCAAGCCGGCCAGCATCGGCAAACGCGTGGCCATCGCCTGGAGCGGCACCGCGGAAGCCTCCTCCGCGCTGGCCTCCGTGATGCCGTTCGTGCGCCAGGCCGAAGCCGTGGCGATCCTGGCCTCGGCGGATTACCAGCGCCGCGGCCCCGCTGCCGAGGAGGTGCAGGAATATATCGCGCATCACGGCGTCTCGGCACAAATCATCATGTTCCACCCGCTGGACCGCGTGGTCGGCGCCGGGCTGCTGGCCGCGGCAGCGGATTTCGGCGCCGATCTGATGTCGATGGGCGCCTATTCCACCTCCCGTCTGCGCCAGCTCATCCTCGGCGGCACCACCCGCCACGTGCTGGAAAACGCCCTGCTGCCGGTCCTGATGAATCGCTGATGACGGCCCCCATATGTGCCGGTAACATATCCTTTCACGGAGCCTCCCATGATCGACATCCGCCCCTTCGACGCGCTCGGCGCCTTCAAAAACGAATGGCTGAACGCCCACCACCATTTCAGCTTCGGCCACTACCGTAACCCTGAACGCATGGGCTTCGGCGCTCTGCGCGTCTGGAACGACGACGAGATCGCCCCCGGCACCGGCTTCGACCCGCACCCGCACCAGGACATGGAAATCATCACCTTCGTGCGCCAGGGCGCCATCACCCACCAGGACAGCCTCGGCAATCAAGGCGCCACCCGCGCCGGCGACGTGCAGGTCATGCACGCCGGCACCGGCATCACCCACGCCGAATACAACCAGGAAACCGAAGCCACACGGCTGTTCCAAATCTGGATCACCCCAGACAAAACCGGCGTGCAACCCGGCTGGGAAGCCCGCGAATTCCCGCGCGCCGACGGCACCGGCCTCGCCATCCTCGCCAGCGGCCGCACTACCGATGCCAATACCGGCGCGCTGCCCCTGTACGCCGACGCCGCCGTCCTGGCCGCCAAACTGCAACCCGGCGAAACCACCACCTACAAACTGGCCACCGGCCGCGCCGCCTACCTGGTCGCCGCCACCGGCGACATCAAAATCAACGGCAAAACCGCCCACGAACGAGACGGCGTCGCCCTGCACGAAGAACCGGAAATCACCATCCAAGCCATCAGCCCGGCGGAAATCGTACTGGTCGATGTGCGGGATTAAAGCAAAGGGGGCTTTGCCCCCTTTGAACCCCCAGCAGGGAAATAATTTCCCTGCACCCTTGTTAGTTTGGGGCATGGGCTTGGAGCCGCTTTCTTCGCGCGTAGCGCATTAATTATAGCGTCGCTCCGCGCCGCGCGGGCGTTTCCCCCTGCGTGCCTTATCTCATGGGGTCTGGGGCCTCCCGGCCCCAGCGGGTCCAGGGCAGCGCCCTGGCCTTCCTTTCCTATACTAGCTATCACCCCCGTTTTCTGGAGTTGGATAGATGGCGCGGCAGAAGCGGGGGCGGAAGCTCGATGGGTGGCTGATTTTGGACAAGCCACCGGGGGTGACCAGCACGCAGGCGGTTAATCTCGTGAAGCGGGCGTTGGATGCGCAGAAGGCCGGGCATGGCGGGACTTTGGACCCGCTGGCCACCGGTATTTTGCCGATTGCTTTGGGGGCGGCGACCAAGACGGTGCCTTACGTGATGGATGGCACCAAGCTGTATCATTTCACCATCCGTTTCGGCGAGGCGCGGGATACCGACGATGCCGAGGGCGCGGTAACTTGCGTCAGCGATGACCGCCCGTCCGATGCGCAGATCAGGGCAGCACTGCCGGCGTTTCGCGGGCTGATCCAGCAGGTGCCGCCGGTATATTCGGCGATCAAGGTAGAGGGCGAGCGGGCTTACGATCTGGCGCGCGCCGGCGCCCCCCCGGTGCTGGCCGCACGGGCCGCCCAGGTGGATCGTTTCGAGCTGATCGGCCGGCCGGATGCGGATACCGCCGAATTCGAGGTCGAGTCCGGCAAGGGCGTCTACATGCGCTCTCTGGCGCGGGATCTCGCTTTGGCCTGCGGCACCGTCGGGCATATCGTCGTGCTGCGCCGCCTGCGCGTCGGCCCATTCCTTGAATCCATGGCGGTAACGCTGGACAGCTTGACCGATCCGGCGCATACGCCTCCGGCACTTGCCGGGCTGATCCGGCCGATCGAGACCGCGCTGGACGACATCCCGGCACTGGCCCTATCGGCAGTTGAGGCTCATGCGCTGTCGAATGGCCAGGCGATCAACCTGGTGGATTTGATGGGGCGGATTCCAGATGCAGCAAATCCCGAAGGGGGTTTGGTGCGTGTACTGGCGGCAGGGCGCGTTCTGGCTTTAGGCCGGCTGCAGGATGGCTGGCTGAAAACCGAACGTCTGATTCAACAACTTTCGTGAAGGATATCACGATGTCGATTACCGCCGAGCGCCGTACGGTGCTGATCTCAGAATACGCCACCGCCGCCAATGATACCGGCAGCCCGGAAGTGCAAATCGCCCTGCTCTCCGAACGCATTACCAACCTGACCGAACATCTGAAAACCCACGCCAAAGACTTCCACTCGCGCCGCGGCCTGCTAATGCTGGTCGGCCAGCGCCGGTCACTGCTGGACTACCTGAAAAAGAAAAACCTCAAACGCTACCAAGACCTGATCGGCCGTCTCAACCTGCGCCGTTAGGTTAGGAAAGTAAGCGCCTTCTTTTTGTGAACAAAAAGCAGTGCTTACTGCGGCGCAACAATTTGGATGGACGAAATGCAGGTCATAGCGGGTAATTGGAAGATGAACGGCACGGCAGCGGAGGTGGCGGGGTTTGCCGCGGCGCTACGCGGTGGTCCGGAGCGTGTAAATATGATCGTCTGCCCGCCGTTTCCGTTGCTCGAACGCTTTGCCACGGCTTTGGTTGGCAGCGGCATCGGTGTGGGCGGCCAGGATTGCCATGCGAATGCAGCCGGGGCGCATACCGGGGATGTCTCGGCGGTTCTGCTGAAGGAAATCGGCGCCAGCCATGTGATTCTGGGGCATTCGGAACGCCGGGCCGACCATGGCGAGAGCAATGCCGAGGTGGCTGGTAAGGTTAAGGCGGCACTTGAGGCCGGGCTGGTGCCGATTGTTTGTGTTGGCGAGACCGAGGCTGAACGGGACGCCGGTGAGGCCGAAGCGATGGTGCGCAGCCAACTGATGCATAGCCTGCCGGAAAGCTTTGCCGGGCTGGTCGCTTATGAGCCGGTGTGGGCCATCGGCACCGGGCGCACGCCGTCCGAGGCCGATGTCGCTGCTATGCATAAGGCGATCCGCGCCGCCCTGGTTGCGCAGTTTCCCGCCAGCGGTGCGACGATGCCGATTTTATATGGCGGTTCGGTGAAGCCGGGCAATGCGGCGAGCCTGCTGGCGCTGCCGGAGGTGGGTGGTGCGCTGGTTGGCGGCGCCAGTCTGAAGGCCGAAGATTTTCTTGGCATTGCTGAGGGCGCGCCAGCCGTTTAGAAGGCGCCGCTTGAGCATCGCTCATCAGCGAGGATGCCGGTAGAGGTTAGGACTGCATGATCAAGGTATTGTTGGTGCTGCACGTGTTCATCACCGTCGCGTTGATCGGCGTGGTGCTGATCCAGCGCAGCGAAGGCGGCGGGCTCGGCCTTGGCAGCGGCCAGGGCATGGGCAATTTCATGTCCGGGCGCGGCACCGCGAATCTTCTTACCCGCACCACCGCCATCCTCGGCACCGCCTTCTTCGTGCTCTCGCTTGGCCTGGCGCTGCTGTATAAAGGCGGCAATGCCGATAACGCCGCGGCCATTCTGAACGCCCCGGCATCCAGCACGCCTGCTGTGCCGGTGCCCGGTTTGCCGAGGCAGGGCGCGCCGGCTGCGCCGCCTGCCCTGCCGCAGACACCGGCGGATGCGGTACCCGCCCCGGCTGCGCCGGCGCCGGCGCAAGCACCGTAAATTTACCCACGACCGAAGGTTGTACGGCATATTTAGGTCTCTTGCTTTTGCCCCGACTCATGTATGATCGGATTCCATGACGCGGTTTGTATTCATCACCGGCGGCGTGGTCTCCTCATTGGGCAAAGGCATCGCATCGGCAGCTTTGGGCGCACTTTTGCAGGCGCGCGGCTATGCGGTGTGTTTGCGCAAACTCGATCCGTATTTGAATGTCGACCCGGGCACCATGAGCCCGTATCAGCATGGCGAGGTGTTCGTCACCGATGACGGTGCTGAGACAGATCTCGACCTTGGCCATTACGAGCGTTTCACCGGCGTGCACGGCAGCAAGCTCGACAATGCCACCACGGGAAAAATCTATGCCGAGGTGATCGCCAAGGAACGCCGGGGCGATTATCTCGGCGCCACCGTGCAGGTGATCCCGCATATTACCGATGCCATCAAGGACGTGGTGCTGCGCGAGGTTTCAGGCTTCGATTTCGTGCTGGTGGAGGTCGGCGGGACGGTCGGCGATATCGAGAGCCTGCCGTTTCTCGAAGCGATTCGTCAGCTGGGCAATGAACTCGGCGCCCAGCGTACCATGTTCGTGCATCTGACTCTGGTGCCGTACATCCCCTCCGCCGGAGAGCTGAAGACCAAGCCGACCCAGCATTCGGTGAAGGAATTGCAGAATGCCGGCATCCAGCCACAGATGCTGATCTGCCGTTGCGATCGCCCGATCCCGGATGCCGAGCGGCGCAAGATCGCCTCGTTCTGCAATGTCCGGCCTGAGGCGGTGATCCCGGCTCTCGATATCGATACCATCTATGCGGTGCCGATTTCCTATCACGAGGCGGGCATGGACCGCGAAGTGTTGCGGCATTTTGGCTTGCCCTACGAGATCGAGCCGGATCTGGCGCGCTGGCAGGATATCGTCGAGGTGGTGCGCGCCCCGGAGGGCGAGGTACGGATTGCGGTGGTGGGCAAATACACCAACCTGCTGGACAGCTATAAGAGTTTAGCCGAGGCGCTGGCGCATGGCGGGATCGCCAATAAGGTGCGCGTGCATCTGCACTGGGTGGACAGCCAGGTGTTCGAACAGCCGAATTCGGTGGCATTGCTGGACGGCGTGCATGGCATTCTGGTGCCGGGCGGTTTTGGCGAGCGTGGCACGCCCGGCAAGATCGAGGCGGTGCGGTTTGCCCGTGAACGCAAGGTGCCGTTTCTCGGTATTTGTTTTGGTATGCAAATGGCGGTGATCGAGGCGGCGCGTAATCTGGCGGGGATGCCGGCTGCGTCTTCTACCGAATTTGGGCCGTGTGAGGTGCCGGTGGTCGGGCTGCTGATGGAATGGGCGCGCGGCAACGATATCGAACGGCGGCGGGCCGGCGGCGATCTCGGCGGCACCATGCGGCTCGGCGCTTTCGAGGCCGAGCTGGCGCCGGACTCGCTGGTGGCCGCCATGTACCGGGGCGCGCGCTTCATCTCCGAGCGGCACCGGCACCGCTATGAGGTGAATATTCATTACCGCGATCAACTGGAGACAGCCGGACTGCGGTTCTCCGGGCTGTCGCCGGACGGTGTGCTGCCGGAGATCATCGAATATCCGGATCATCCGTGGTTCATCGGCGTGCAGTATCACCCGGAGCTGAAATCCAAACCCTTCGCGCCGCACCCGCTGTTTCAGGGATTTATCGCCGCCGCGGTGGCGCAATCGAGGCTGGTATGAAACATCTCAACATCGGCAGTTTACGCATCGGCAACGATCTGCCGTTCACGCTGATTGCCGGGCCGTGCCAGATTGAATCCGAGAGCCATGCCATGGAGGTAGCGGCCGCACTGGCTGCACTGGGGCGCGATCTCGGCATCGGGGTGATCTATAAATCGAGCTACGACAAGGCCAACCGGACCTCCGCCAGCGCCGAGCGCGGCATCGGCATGGCCAGGGGCCTGGAAATTCTGGCGCTTGTGCGCGAGCGCTTTGCCATGCCGGTGCTGACGGATGTGCATGATGCCGCGCATTGCAGGCCGGTTGCCGAAGCCGTGGATGTTTTGCAAATCCCGGCCTTCCTGTGCCGCCAAACCGATTTGCTGCTGGCGGCGGGTGAGACCGGTCGCGCCGTCAATGTGAAAAAAGGCCAGTTCCTGGCACCCTGGGACATGCAGCACGTGGCTGCCAAGATCGCCGGCACCGGCAATGAAAAAATCCTGCTAACGGAGCGCGGGGCCAGCTTCGGTTATAATACGCTGGTCTCGGATTTCCGCAGCCTGCCGATCATGGCCGAGACTGGCTACCCGATCGTTTTCGATGCCACTCATTCGGTACAACAGCCGGGCGGCCAAGGCACCTCATCCGGCGGCGACCGGCGCTACGCCCCGGTGCTGGCGCGCGCTGCCCTCGCTGTCGGTTGCGCCGCATTGTTCATTGAATGCCACCCCGACCCGGAACACGCGCCCAGCGACGGGCCGAACATGATCCCGCTGCGCGATATGCCGGCGTTGGTTAAACAATTGATGGCGTTTGATGGTTTGGCAAAAAGCTAGAGCCTGTATTTGTTAATCTGGGCCATCGGTGTTTGAAACTCCCGGCTCCAGACTCATAAAAGTTTTTTGCGCCGCTTTTTTTCAAAAAAGCGGCTGCTTCCTGTATAACGCGTGCAGGCGCGTGACTGATTCCTATCCTTTTCGCAATATACTTGGATAACCTACTGCTACGCCGTAAATCAGTCTGACTTACCGTAGCGGCCAGGAGGGACAGATGAGCGATTATGATTTCGAAACGGAACAGCGCATACGCGAACGTGCCTATCATCTATGGCAGAAAGCCGGCTGCCCTGAGGGCCAGGAAGAGGTGTTCTGGCAGGCCGCCAAGGAGGCTGAAAAACCTTTGGCCGACCATGGCAAGCTTACCGACGACGCCAGCCGGGATAGTTTCCCCGCCAGCGATGCCAAGAACCATATGTGATGGTTACTCTATTGACACTATAGACTTATTCCACCAGTTTCACGCGGTTTCGCGCTCAAACTGAGGAAAAAAATAAAATGGTCACACATGCTTTAACCCGCCGCACAGCGCTCAAGCTGGCCGGCGCCGGATCTCTTGCCGCCATTGCACCTATCAGCACCGCTATGGCGGATAGCGCCAGCCTGCTGAACGTTTCCTACGACCCTACAACCGCGTTATATAAGGATTTCAACGCTGCTTTTGCGGATGATTGGAAGAAGAAAACCGGCACGACACCGGCGCTGCATTTCTCCCATGGCGGCTCCGGCGCCCAGGCGCGGGCGGTGATCGAGGGCCTACAGGCCGACGTGGTAACCCTTGCTTTGTCCTATGACATCGATTCCATTGCCAAAACCGGTCTGATCGCGCCGAACTGGCAGTCCCGCCTGCCCTATAACAGCTGCCCTTATACGAGCACGATCGTGTTTCTGGTACGCCCCGGCAATCCGAAGGGTATCAAGGACTGGAGCGATCTTATCAAACCGGGCGTGCAGGTTATCACCCCGAATCCGAAAACCTCCGGCGGTGCCCGCTGGAACATTCTTGCGGCCTGGGCCTGGGCGCTGAAAGCCAATGGCGGCAGCACCGAGAAAGCCAAGGACTATTTGCATGCGCTAACCGCCAATGTACCGGTTTTTGACCCTGGCTCGCACGCTGCGACGCTCACCTTCACCCAGCGCGACGTCGGCGATGTGCTGCTAGCCTGGGAAAATGAGGCATTCCTTTCCATCAAGGAAGCCGGCCCCGGCTCGTTCGAGATCGTGGCACCTTCGCTCAGCATCCTGGCCGAGCCGCCGGTTGCCGTGGTCGACAAAAATGTTGCCAAACATGGCACCACGAAACTTGCCACCGCCTATCTGGACTATCTTTACAGCCCGACCGGCCAGGATCTTATCGGCAAGAATTTCTACCGGCCGCGCAGTGCTGCGGCATTGGCCAAATATGGCGCCCAATTCCCCAAGCTCGACCTGGTAACGGTGGAAAAAAGCTTCGGCGGTTGGAAAACGGCTCAAAAGACCTTTTTCGCGGATGGCGGAATCTTCGATCAGGTGTATTCTAAGGGTTAGTATTTCGGAGAGGTCGATGCCGTCTGTTACAGGTGCGCGCCGGTTTAGCTGGCGCGCACCCAGTATTTTGCCTGGATTTGCGCCGACCTTCACTATTACGCTGGTCTGGCTCGCCATTATCGTCGTCATCCCGCTTGGGGTCATGCTGTTTTATGCGGCGGGTTTGGGCTGGCAGGGCTTTTTTGCCATCATTCTGCGTCCGCGCGTGCTCGGCGACCTTTGGGTCAGCGTCTCCGCCGCCTTTCTCGCCAGTGCCGTCAACGTCGTCTTCGGCCTGCTGGTGGCCTGGGTCCTCACCCGATACCGTTTCCCTGGCCGCCGCTTCGCCGATGCCCTGGTCGATCTGCCTTTCGCGCTGCCCACCGCAGTCGCCGGTATCGCGCTTTCCACGCTATACGCCGCCAATGGCTGGATCGGCCGGATCATCACCCCACTCGGCATTCATATCGCCTATACGCGTTGGGGTATCGTCATCGCCATGATCTTTATCAGCCTGCCCTTCATCGTCCGTACCGTGCAGCCGGTCATCGAGGATCTGGAGCTGGATCAGGAAGAAGCGGCATCTCTGCTCGGCGGCAGCAAACTGCAAATTTTCATCCGCATCATCTTTCCCGCCATCTTCCCGGCGCTGCTCACCGGCTTCGCGCTCGCTTTGGCGCGTTGCCTTGGCGAATACGGCTCTATCATTTTCATCGCCGGCAACAAGCCGATGGTCTCGGAAATCCTACCCCTGCTCATCGTTGCCCGGCTCGACCAGTTCGACTACGCCGGTGCCACCGCCATCGGCACCCTCATGCTTGGCGTCTCGTTCATCCTGCTGTTTGCCATCAATCTGCTGCAAGCCTGGATACGGCGGCGTCATGGCGGATAACGCTCAGCGCGCCAGGCGTGTTAATTCGACGCGCAACTGGCGGGTTGCCCTTATTCTACTGGCGATCGCCTTCATGACACTGTTCCTGGCGCTGCCGCTCGCCGTGGTGTTCGGCGAGGCCGTTTCCGCCGGGTTGCAAAACTATTTTACCGCTTTGGCCGACCCCAATGTCGCCGCCGCCATCTGGCTGACCCTGTTGATTGCTGCCATCGCCGTCCCCGCCAATCTGATATTCGGCATTGTCGCCTCCTGGTGCCTGGCTCGCTTCGATTTCTGGGGCCGCAACCTACTCATCACCTTGATCGACCTGCCCTTCTCAATCTCCCCGGTAGTTGCCGGCCTGCTTGAAGTGCTGGTGTTTGGCCTCAACGGCCTGCTCGGCAACTGGCTGCAAGCGCATAATATCCAGATCATTTTCGCCCTGCCGGGCATGGTGCTCGCTACCATCTTCGTGACCTTCCCGTTCGTTGCCCGGGAACTTATCCCGCTGGCGCAGGAGCAGGGCAATGACGAGGAAGAAGCCGCCGTCACCCTTGGCGCTTCCGGGTGGCAGATCTTCCGCCGTATCAGCCTGCCCAAGCTGCGCTGGGGCCTATTATATGGCGTGCTGCTCTGCAACGCGCGCGCCATGGGCGAATTCGGCGCCGTCTCTGTGGTCTCCGGCAGTATTTTCGGGCAGACGGACACCATGTCGCTCGCCGTTGAATCCCTCTACCAGAGTTATGAGACTCAGGCCGCCTTTGCCGTCGCCTCCTTGCTCGCCATGCTGGCGCTAGTGACGCTGGTGCTCAAAGCAGCACTCGAATACCGCTACCGCGAAGAGCTCAAAGCCACACGCCGCGGCACCAACGCATGACCACCGGTATCGAAATCACCCATCTGTCGCGCAGCTTCGGCGCCCACCAGGTCCTTAAAGACGTCAACCTCACGGTCCACCCGGGCGAACTCCTGGCCCTGCTCGGCCCTTCCGGCTCCGGCAAAACCACCTTGCTCCGCCTGATCGCCGGCCTCGATTTTCCGGATGCCGGATCGGTCAAATTCGACCGGGACGACACCACCGGTCACAAACCGAAGGAACGCGGCGTCGGCTTCGTATTCCAGCATTACGCGCTGTTCCGTCATATGACGGTATTTGAGAATATCGCCTTTGGCCTGCGCGTCCGCAACACCCCTAAAGCCGCGGTCAAAAACCGCGTCGAGTCTCTCCTCAACCTCGTTCAGCTGGAAACTTTGGCCGGCCGCTATCCAGCCCAGCTCTCCGGCGGCCAGCGCCAGCGTGTTGCTCTGGCCCGTGCGCTGGCTGTAGAGCCTCGCGTTCTGCTGCTTGACGAACCCTTTGGCGCACTGGACGCCGTGGTCCGCCGCGACCTGCGCCGCTGGCTGCGCCAGCTGCACCGGGAAATGAACATCACCACCCTGTTTGTCACCCACGACCAGGAAGAAGCCTTTGAACTCGCCGATCGCGTCATCATCATGAACGCCGGCCGCATTTGCCAGGAAGGCACGCCGATGGACATCTACCGCGCCCCGGCCGACGAATTCGTCCATGAGTTTTTAGGTGAAAGCAACCGCTTCCCTTGCACCATCGAATCCGGCCTGGTGCGCGCCGCCGCCGGCTTCACCCTTGGCCATGCCGACCTGCCGGATGGCCCCACCATTGCCTATGTTCGCCCCCACCACATCCTGCTGCACCCTAACCGCCACGGTAGCTGGCACATTACCCATATTGCCGCGACCGGCGCCCTGGCACGTATCACCCTTGCCAACCATGCCGCCACCGCCGAAGCCGCGATCCAAACCGACGCCGCCCTCGACCTTGAGCTCGCGACCGGAACCAGACTCGACATCACGATCGAATCCGGCACGATTTTCGCCAATAACAAAGCCATCCAAATGCGCCACGCGGTGCAGAACGTATGAACGCCAACGCTGGTTTTTAGAGTTAAGGAAGCACTGCTTTTTCTGAAGAAAAAGCAGCAAAAAGACTTCTATTAATCTGGGCCATTGGTATTTGAAACTCCCGGCTACAGACTCATAAAAGTTTTTTGCGCCGCTTTTTTTCCAAAAAAGCGGCTACTTCCATTGCTTACAAATCCGCCGCTGCCGCTACCTTGGCAAATACGTTCTCGGTGTATCCCTGGCCGGGCGGCGGGCAATCCGGCGGCGGTCGCGGGCAGCGCCTACCATTTCCGTGAAACAGGCACGTATGGCTTGCGGCTGGTTGGTACGGCGGTCCAACGAGCGCAGGGTGAAATGCACCCGGGCCATGGTTTGGTAGTATTCCGTGAAAGCGTAGTTCAAAGCGCCACCAGTGATGGCGCCGGCAACCGGGATGGCCTGGGTGAGGAATTTCTCGGAAATCACCAGACCGAAGCGGCCGGCGGCCGATTTGATCAACAGATTGATGGCGAGGTGGTTCATGCCGATACGGGTGGCCCAATAGCCGATTTCGGTTTCGTCATCGGCTGAACTGGGGCCGCCGAAAGCGAGGACTTCGAGACAGGCGCGTTTGGTGTCCTCGGCGGTGATATCCTCGCCGCTATCGCGCGCCACTTCGGCGATCGAACGCAGGATGGTGGTGGTGGTGAAAGGGATATCGAACAGCACGCCGGGCAGACCGATAAAACCGGAGGCGACCCCGCTGACGGCGGCGGCGAGTTTATGCGCGCCATTGCCGCGCGGTTGTTTGGGGCGAATAACGCGCGGCACCGCCGTCAGCCCTGCAATAGCGAAATTATAACTGTTCCAGAGTGTATCCTCGACCGCGTCTTGCGCTCGCTGGGTCAGCTCACCCCAGGCGGCCCCGCCATAACTCTCACCGGTGCGTGAAATTCGCGACCGGACTGCCTCGATGCGGCGCCCGAACATGGCGGTGAGACGCATCATCAAGCCGCGTGAATCCGCCATCAATATCGCTGCCTGCCACATTTGCTCCTGCTCGTACGGCGTCATAAACGACGAGGTTTCGAGCAGCGCATCCGGGATTGGGTGGATCGTTTTCATGCCCCGAGACATGAGGCCGCAGCCGGGCCGCTACAAGTGCCGGGTAAAACGCTTGAGGGGCTGTCGCCCCTGTTTTAAGCGGCTTCCTTGACCTGTTTGACGGCGTTGACGATTTCCGCAAAGCCAGCGGCATCGTCGAACGCGATCGCCGCCAGCACCTTGCGGTCCAGCTCGATGCCGGCACCCTTCAGGCCGAAGATGAACTGGCTGTAGGTCAGGCCATGCTCCCGCACGGCGGCGTTGATGCGCTGTATCCACAGCGCGCGGAACTCACGTTTCTTGACCCGGCGGTCGCGGTAGGCGTAGCGCAGCGCCTTTTCCAGCCGCTCCAGCGCGATGCGGTAATTGGTGGACGACCGGCCGACGAAACCTTTCGACTGATCGAGAATTTTTTTGTGACGGGCGTGCGTGGTGACGCCCCGTTTGACACGTGCCATGTTTGATCTCCCCTGTTAACCGATACCGTACGGCGCCCATTGCTTGACGGTCAGCCCGTCGGCATGGGTCAGGGTCTGGCTGCCGCGGTTCTGGCGCTTGGCCTTCTGGCTGCGGGCCATCAGATTATGGCGTTTCTTGCCCGGTCCGGCGAGCACCTTGCCGGTGGCGGTGATCTTGAATCGTTTTTTGACCGACGATTTGGTCTTTAGCTTCGGCATTTTGGTCTCCTATACGCAAACCCTGACGGATCAGGGGTCCCGAATACCGGGGCGGTGGCCGGGCATGCCTATGGGCCCGGACTCACGCGCTTCACTTTGCAGCGAAGCTGGGGCCTATAGAGGAGGGGATGGGGCGGTGCAAGAGGGGGTTTTGCTTGGCTGCGGCAAAGCCTGCGTGTTAATCCTCCGGTCCATGGAACATCACCATCACGACGGCCATGCCGGACATCACCATCACGCCTCCCCTGCTGAGATGAGCCGCGCTTTTGCGATCGGCCTCACCGCCAACCTGATATATATGGTGGTGGAAATCATCACCGGCCTGGCGGCGCATTCGGTCGCCTTATTGGCGGATGCCGCCCATAATGCCTCGGATGTGCTGGGGCTGCTGGCGGCTTTCATCGCCGGCCGGCTGGCGATGAAAGCCGCCACGGCGCGCTTTACCTACGGCATGCGTAGCGCTTCGATCCTGGCGGCTCTCGGCAATGCGGTGGCGTTGCTGCTGGTGACTGGCGGCATCGCCTGGGAGGCCGTGCTGCGCCTGGTCCATACGCCGCATGTTGCCGGCGGAATGGTGATGGTGATCGCCGCCGGTGGCATTCTGGTGAATGGCAGCTCGGCGCTGCTGTTCATGCGTGGCCAGAACGACCTGAACATACGCGGCGCGTTTCTGCATATGGCGGGAGATGCGGGCCTCGCCGCTGGTACGGTGCTGGCGGGCGCCATCATTGTTTTCACGCATTGGAACTGGGTCGACCCTGTGATGAGCCTGATCGTGGCCGGCGTGATCATCGCGGCCACCTGGTCGTTGCTGCGCCAATCGGTGGCGATGGCGATGAACGGGGTGCCCGATGGGCTGGATACGCATAAAATCCAGGCCAGCCTGGCCGCAGTGCCGGGCGTGATTTCAGTTCATGATCTGCATGTTTGGGCGGTCTCGACCACCGAGACGGCGCTGACGGCGCATCTGGTGCGGGCCGATGGCACCGACGATTTTGGACTACTGGAAGCGGCAAACCATACGTTGGGTGAGCATTACGGGATACAGCACGCCACTTTGCAGTTGGAAGCCGATCCCGCGGGTTGCACTTGCGCGTTCGCGGTGGCGTCGTGAGCTATTCGTGCAATTGCTTGATGCGATCTTCCGCCTCGTCCCGGTCCAGTGTCAGGGCGTGACGGGCCACTGATTGAGAAAACCCGGCGCGGGCCATGGCGCCCAGGATTTTTAGCTCGGGCGCCTCACCAAAGGGCCCGGCGCGGCGGCGGCGGAGATAGGCGCAGGCGGCGGCCAGTTCACGTACCGGATCATCCGCCAGCGCAGCGGCGGCAGTGCCTTGCGCGATGCCCTTCGCTGCAAGATGGGCCAGAGCGCCGCGCCGCGACTTGCCCTCGCGCCGCAGGCGCCGGGCCCGGGATGCCGCGAACAGCTCATCGTTCAACGCGTTGGCCGCCTTCAGCCGGATGATCACCTTCGGGATGGCAGCTTTCGCAGCGCGGGTGACGGCGTTCAACCAATCCGCTTCGGCGTCTTCCTGCAGCCGTGCCCAGCGGTCCAGTTTCCGGCTCAACACCCGCGCCATGCCGGCCTCACTGGCGGCATAGCGCGCCAGATGATGCAGTGCTGCTTCATATAATTTGCCTTCGTCGGGCGGGGTGGCGGCCATGCCGCCAGCATCGCCCGGTTGCCGGTGGTCTGACAAGCAGCGAAGATGTGTTTTAGAGCAATATCAATTGCTCGCCAAAATAAAAGCCAGAGTGGTTTCATTCTCATGAAACCGCTCTAACGGGCCAGCACCTGCCGGATGGCGCCGACATGAGCCCGGCAATCCTGCCCGGCCTGCCACAGGGATACGATGTAGCGTGCCACAACTTCCTGGCTGGTGGTGACCGGCACCTCAGGCGGCGCGGCGCAGCTCAGCAGAGCGTCTGGAACCGCCGGCGTTATGGTAACGATACGGGCCGGCGGCGGTGCGGGCGCTGCACAAGCGCCGAGCAGCAGGGTGAGCCACAATACGCTCTTCACGGCGCGGCCTGCAGGCTGCGCAGCTCATTCAAAGCGTTGGTCAGTACCGGCGCCACCACGCCATCCGTGCCCACAGGTGATGCCGCGATGTGCCCGATAATGGCATCTGCCTGATCTTGTGTGGTCAGGGTCTGCGCATCCAACGCGTCCAATGCGGCATTCCACAGCACCTGCTGGCGTTTGTCCTCGGCAATTTCGATGAGATTCTGCTGGTTGATCTGTTGCAGTGCGGCAGTTTTTGCCTGGGCTGCAGCGACATCATGCCGTAATGAAGTGATGTAGGCCACGGCAACAAGAATGACGGCAGCGATGGCAAGATAAGGGGCCAGCGGCGCCAGAAATTTAGCGAGAAAAATTGGCATTGGGGTCTCCCATAAAGCGGCCGGTCACAGGGTCGAGGTCCGGCTCCGTCGCGTCATTCGGTGTCCAGCGGGCGCGCAGGCCAAAACCGGCAGAGGTCGCGCCGAGCAACGCCCCGAAACCGGCGCCAAAACCGAAGGCATCAAAAGCCTGCCCGCGCACCGTCACGGAATATATTTCGAGTCCGAAAAACACCGCGGCGCCGAGCAGAGAAATAAAGGCCTGTTCGTCAGTCTGGCCTTGCGAATCCGTTAACAACTGCCGTAGCCAGGAGCTCACAATTCACCTGCCAGGGCGATGATCCGCCGCGACCAGCCCATGCCGAAGCTTTGCCAACCTGAGAGATGGGTCGAAAACTCCAGCCGTCTTGCCAGCGCTTCGCGTGCCTGCAGCAGCGCATTTCCGCTGTTCAGGGCGAGCAGGGTTGCCGGGCCCATCTGACCATCGGCAGGTACGCCGGCGGCCTGCTGCAGCCACATGATGGCACGCCGCGGCCCGGCGTTGACGGCGGCGTCGAATGCCGTCAGGGCGATCGGCGGCGGCAATTCATCGCCGTGCAGGCCTAACCAGTAATCCTGATTATAGATGGATTTGGCTTGATCTTCAGAAAGTGCCGCAATATCGAGTTTGGGGTAGGATGCCGCACTGATGCCGAATTTCGTGCCACGTAATTCGCCATGACCGACCGCGCCGCCTGTCCAATTGCCGGGGTCCGCGGGATTGTTTGAATAGCCGCCCTCGGCCCCCAGTGTGAAGGCAAGACAGCGATCGAAGTTATCCATGATCATGGACCGCCGATGCGAAAAAAATTCGTGGCAAGGCCGCCACAAATAGCCGACAGCAGGCTGATGACCGTCAGCGTCATGCGCCGTTCGGCGTCGCGTTCACCGCGTATGCGGGAGAGTTCCACACGCATATCGCCAAGCCCGGCGACCAGTTCATCGACCTTTGCAAATAATTTGGCTGTGACCTGTTCTTCCTGCGTCATGTAGCGGTTACGCCAGGTTTCCACCGCCTCCGCCTTGGCTTCCAATACGCCGATATCCTGGCGGATACCGGTAACGTCCAAACGAAGCGCGGCAATATCGGATCTTAAAACGGCAAAATCTGCTTCCATCTGCACTGCTTTCAGTCCGGTGTGTCCGAGAGGATGATGGGATAGGTCGTGGCCTGCAGTGGAAAATTGACCGACCACGCCGCCCCGAGGTCATTGCCGATATTCCAGTTGGAGGGTGGCGTCTGAGCCGCTGCGTTGTCAGTGACCGCATCGCCGCGCCCGATCTGCGTGCTGCCATAGGGGTAGAAGAACAATACGTTTGCGGAAGCGTTCTGCATGGCCGCTGCCAGGGTAACGGCAACATGCGTGGCATCGACCCGGCGCGCCGAGACGGCCGCTATGATGGTGCCTGGCGTTGCCACGCTGCCGCCATCCATGACGGCAAAGCCGGCGCCGTTGGCGGCCTGCAAAGGAACGACAAGATCGTTGCCGATGTCGTGCTGAATTGTCAGCACAAGCTGGGTATTCGAGGCACGGTACACATGGATGATCTGCGGGCCGCCGGCAGCCGGCAGCCCTGAGACAGGCAGGCTGGTTGCCGGAATGGAGTCCGAAAGCCCCATGGCGATCGCAGCACGCCCCGCGGCATGCGCGCCGATGCGGCCATAGCGCAGCAAATCCGGCTGATCCCGGTGTTGCGGATCGCCGCCGCTGAACAGGCCCGTCGATGGATCGTAGCTCGAATTCAACGGATTCGAATCCGCTGTCTGATGCAGGAACATGATGATGTTGTTGGCCGCAACACTGGCGAGATCGGCGATCGACTCACGCACCATCTGCACGCCGTCATTGGTCTCATATGGGATGGCGTTCCAGGCCAGCAGCGGCAGCGTTGCAGCACTGCGGCCCAGCAGGCTGCGGGTGAAGGCGAGCAGGCGCAGCACGGTGGCTTTGTAGAGCGCCTTATCGGCATAGGGCATGGTGCTGTCCTGCTCGGTCCAGGGCCAGACGATGAAGGCGAGATCCGCTTCGTCGAGTGCCGTCACCAGCGCCGATGAGCCGGTGAGATACGCGCTCAGCGCCGCGAAATCCGGTCCTGAAGACCAGGTCGAGGGGTCCGAGCCATCGCCGGGATTGGTCAGAAACGTGCCGCTGCCAGGGCCAGGCGGAAACAAGGGCGGTGTCGAGTTGGAGATGGGGTGGCCGGAGATGACCGAGTAGCGTGGCGGTGAAATATAGCTGCCGGATTGCACCGCGCTGAATTGATACGATGCCGCACCGAGATACCAGGCGATCCCCTGCGCCAGCGCCAGCGGGCCGCCGGCATTGATGAACCACCCGGCATTGGACTGGCCCATCACCAGCAGATTCACGCCGCGGCGCGCCCCCAGAACCCAACGCGCCTGACACGCGATCAGCGTGGTCACTTCCGCCAGCCCGAGGGCGCGTTCCCAATGTGCGGCTTCATGAAACCAGCACTGCGCTGAACCCTGTATGGTGCCGTCGTGAAACCATAGAACTTCGGCATTGGCGCTCACCGGCAACGGGTTGGTAACGCCGCTCGCCACCTGCACCCCATCCAGCCAGACATCGACCCCGGTGCCAGGGGTATGGCGCAGGATGATGGCATGGCTGTGCCTGCGTGCCAATGTTGTGGTCAACACCGTCTGGCTGGCGGTGCCTGGGAACAAAGTCAGATTGCCGCCCACGCTATCGGCCTGCAGGATGGTGGTGGCCGCGGCGATCGCATGCATCAGCGGGATCGGTGCGGCATTCACGTAATATGTGCCCTGGCGCAGGTTGGGCCGGGTCCAGACCAGATAACGAGTCCAGGCAGCACCCGATCCCAGCTCATACCCCGGATGCGCCAACCCCCAGTCGGGGTCCAGGCTCGGCCCATAGGTCACGATCTCAGGGTCAGGCGCCCCAACGGCGCCCAGATAACCGTTGACGCGCGGCACGGCGAGGGTGGCGGCCGGGGTCGTATCGGCGGTGATATGATACGGCAGCAGCGCCACGCCGCTGCCGGATTTATCGACGATCGAAGTCACCACAGCGTTGCTGGCGGTCAGCGGCAAGCCGTTGACATCACGCAGCCCCGCCAGCAAGCCGGCATCCCACCAGCCGGAAAGCCCGGAAATGGCCGAGGGATACGGGCCTGCAAACGTGCCGGCAGGCGGCGTGCTGCCGGCCGGCAAGGCCGCGATCAAAGCGCGCGTATTCGCACCGGTCGCCAAGGGGGCGCCCGGCGAGCTGAACAGGAACGTCATATTGGCGCCGGACCTTTAAGTGACGGTGATGGTGAAACTGGAGACGATCTGGCTGCCGCCGGTGGTGGTCTCCACCCATACGTAATAGCTGCCGGCGGTGGCGGGCGTCGGGTAATAGATCGCCCACAGCGTGTTGCCGTAGATATCGATCGCCGCCTGCCAGCCGGTGGTCGGCGCCACCGTGCCGGATGCCGACAGGACCACCTGCACGGCAGCCGCCTGCGTCGGTGAAATGCCGCCGTTCAGCGGTATGGTACCGCTGCCGTGAACATAGGTCCCGCCGGGATTATTCACGGTCAACGTCAACGGCGGTGCTGCCGCGACCGTAATGGCCGCGGAGACCGCGGTCAGGCCGGTAGCCGGGTCTTGCGCCCAGGCATAATAGGTGCCGGCTGCTGCCGGCGTCAGGCTTAGCGTGTAGCTGCCGGACGTATTCACAGCGGCACTCCAGCCTGATGCAGGCACGGTGGCGTTCTGACTCGAGAGCTGTACGTTCACCGCATCCGCGGCGGGGCTGACGGTGCCGGTGATATTCAGCGCCACCGCCGCCGTGCCGGTGCCAGGTGCCGCGATCGTCAGCGATGCCGCAACCACGCTCATCGCCGGCGACACCGCCTGCACCGAGGTGGCGGAGGCTTGTTGCGCCCAGATGTAAATCGTGCCCGCAACACTCGGCGTCAGGGTTATAGTCCACGCATTATTGGTGACTGTGGCATTGGCCCAGGTGGCCGGCGCCACGGTGGCACTTGTCGAGGTGCCGATGCGCACCGCGCTATTGCCGGGCGACACCGTACCGTTCAGCGTCAAGGCCGCATTCAGGGTGACCGTGGCGGGTGGCGCATTAATGGAGATGGTCGGCGGAATAATGGTAAAACTGTTCGAGACACCGATGACCGCTAGATTTGCGTGATCGCGAACCCTGACAGCGTAAGTCCCGGCCGCCAGCCCCGGCAAGGTGAAGCTGTAGGCGTTGGCGGTGATCACCGGACTGGCCGCGGCAGTCCATGTGCTGCCGCCGTCGGTGGCATAGTCGAGACCGGTCGGCGCATCGTTGAACACGCCGCCGGAGACGGTAAACGGCGTGTTCGGCGCCGGTGCGGCGATGGAGGCGACCGTTAGTGTTGGCGCATTCGGTATGATGCCGCTCCACCACACCAGGGAGCCGCCGGAATAGGCCAGACCGAGCAAGGTGGTGGCAGCGCCGGGCGGCAAAATGGTGGTGCCGGAGCCTGAGGAGATGCCGGTGCCCATTGTGACGGAACCCGCCGCCAGGTTGATGACCGTGCAGGAAAAACCGGGGCCCATGTTCGAGAAATTTGCCGTCAGCGTTATGGCGGCGCTGGCGATGAGAATGCGGTTGTTATGCTCCGTTGCATCCAGCACGGTATTCACCGTCAGTTCCACGACAGCCGGTTTGAAGCTCGGCAGCTTCATCTGCATATAGCTCCAGATCGCCCCGAAACTCTGCACGTTCAGCGATGTGCTGCCTTGCGCCACCAGCAGCAAATCACTATCCGCGGCGGCTTGCGCCGCCGGCAGCTGATTGATGGTCTGGCCGCCGATAAGCTGGCTATAGGGCATCCAAGCGTTCGCACCGTTCTGCCAGATGGCAACGTAATCCGACGCACCGATGCTGCTGGCGGAATTACCCGCCGCCGGGGCCACCAGCCCGGCACCTGTCGGACCCTGCGGCCCCGCCGGCCCCGCAGCACCTGCCGGCCCCGCGACGCCTTGCGGCCCGGCAGGACCGGCAATCGCGGATGCCGTCACCGCGATCATGCCGCTGCTATCGATACTGACACCGCTGCCGGCGCTGAACAGCCCGCGCAGGGCTGCCACCGGCAGCAGCCCAGGGACGCCGGCATTGCTGATCACCAGATCATCGGTCGGCGTCATCGTGGTCTGCAACGGAAATCCGGCATGGTCGTTGCCATTGGCGCTGACGGTGCCACCGCTGATGGTGAGGCCGGCGCCGATGCCGATGGTTTCCGGGGCGCCGGTCCCGATACTATAGCGGCCCAGCAGCGCGCCCATCGGCACTTCGATCAATGGCTGCAGCGTTGCCGTGAGCTGCGATACGCTGACCGCATACAGCAGCCCGCTCTGCGAGAGCGGCAGCAGATCGCCCGCCCCCACGGTAACTACGGGCGGTAATTGCGCAATGGTTGTCATTCAGCAAACTTTCAAAGCGTGAGTTTCAGGCGACCGCGACCCAGTTGCTGCTGCCGGCGCCGGATTGTTTGACCCAGAAGGTGGCACCGACACCGCCATTGAGATTACGAAACGTCGAACCGGCCGGCGCCGTTATTAAATTCAACGGCGAGCCACGGCCGATCAACTCGACCGCCCCCACCGATTCCGCGTCCGACAGCAGACGCACAGTGCCGCCGCCGGCAGGATGCAGTGAAATATCGCCTGATTGGGTGCGCAGCGTCAGGCTGCCGTCGCCATTCGGCGACACGTAATCACTCTGGGTAAAGCGGGCGGCACGCCAACCTCCGGCATTGCCGACCCAATCGATGCTGGCACCGGCGGGTATCGTGATCGCAGCACCCGTCCAATTACTTTGCAACGGCGTGCTGCCGGCAGCGGCAAAGCTGGTGCTGGCCAGGCAGTCGATGCTGATCTGGCGGTTTTGCAAAACCGGCAGCCCGACCTGCACCGTTGCCGTTGCGCCGCTGCCATTACCATTGATCGTCATCGTGGTAGCGGCGCCGTAGCCCGCGCCAAAATTGCTCATCTGGATGCCGATGACCTTGCCGCCGGACAACCACACGCTGGCCGCCGCCCCGGTGCCGGTACCGGAGAAGCTCACACTGGCGCTGGTATAGCCGCTGCCGCCATTGGTGACCTTGCAAAAGGTGATGGTGCCGGCCGCGGCGGCGGCCTGTGCGCTGAGGATGCTGGCGATCGGCGCGTTGGATTGCGAAATGCTGACGGCATCCACGATATCCGGCATGGTCAGCGTATAAACCCCGTTCACGGCGCCAGGGTTGACCGGCCAGCTTCTGGTAAAATTCAACAAATTGTTGCGCAGCGTCAGGCTGTCCGTATAGGCCGAGATGACATTGAACACATTGGCGCCGGGATTGCCGACGATAATGTTGTCGGCGACAAGTATGTTCTGCGCGGCATCCCGGATCAGAATGGCGGTCACGTTGCCGCTGTAATTGATCCAGTTGCCGATGATGGACAGGTCGCTGCAGCTCAGGTTGAAGTCGCCGCCGCGGCCATCGGATTCCACATTCTGCACGGATATGCCAAGACCCGTGCAATCCTGTATGAAATTATCCCGGGCCATGCAGTTCTGGCCGCCGCCGATATTGATGCCGATCAGCGCACCGTTCACGTAATTATCGCACACTTCGGTAGCAACCGACCCGCCGCAATCAATCCCGAACGCCGAGGCGCCACTGACCATGTTGCCGGCGATTTTGCAATAACCGGTATCGCATAAAATACCCGCACCGCTGGCCGCGATCGAGCTGTTATTGGTGCAAAGATTTGCCGAGACCAGTATATTCCGGCCCGATATGTAAATCCCGTAATTGCGATTCGTGTAACAATTGTTGGCAGCCACCACGGCTGATAATATGTCAGGGTTGGCATTGCCATAAACCAGCGTGCCGGTATTGGTCTGATTGAAATTCCCGATCAGTATGCCGCATGTGTTGTTCCAGCAGGTGTTGCCGACCACTTGCAGCTCGCGAATTTTCAATGAAAAGCTCGGGTCCTGACTATCGGCATGGATGCCGTCCCCGGCATTGTCATGCGCCCGGCAGGCACTGACGCTGAGCGCATCGACAGCGGTTATATACATACCATGCTGCGCATTTCCCGAAAATTCGCAATCGGAAACATCATGCTGCGTCACCGCCGGATCACTGGCGGCATAATATAATCCTGAACCATAAGACGGCCCGGCGGCGTTACGAAATACACAGCGCGTGATGATCGATTTGACACAGCTGTGCTGCACGGCCACGGCATAAGTATCTGCCGCAATCGCTGTATTGGCATCAAAGATGATGCCATCCACAAATATTTCTGCCGCGGTGATACTGATCCAGGACGGAACGGTTGCTGTACCCAGCCGCGACTGCGCCGGGCGGGTCAGGATCGTCAGCCCCGGCATCCCCAGCAAATGACAGGCCGTCCCGCCGATATCGCACTCACCGGCAATGGCATAGGTCCGGGGGCCGAACCGCACCGGGTTGCCCGAAGCGACGGCCGCCAGCAAGGCGGCGCTGTCGTCGGTCACCCCATCGCCGACCGCCCCGAAATCCTCGATCGCAACAGCATTCATCGAAACCGCCGCCAAAGTCCGCTGCATGACCGCGCCGCTGGCGCGGACGGTAAGGTTGTTTGCGGAAACGCCTGCCACCCCGCCAAGCCCGGCCATGAAGTTTCCATAGGTCACACCGGCATTGCCGCCGCCCTGACCGAGAGCCACGATATCCGCCGGCGCCGGCGTGGTGCCGGCCGGCAATGCCGCGATTTCGAAGGGTGTTGCCGTTGCCGATAATGTGTTGCCGCTGAGTGCCAGGTTTGCACCGATATTGATCGCCACCGGCGCCCCTACACCGGGCCCGGCGCCGCCCAGCAGCGTGTCCGGCGGCATGGCCAGCATCGGCTGCATACCCGCCAGAACCTGCGCCCGCGATGCCGCCAAAGTCTGGCCGTTCTGAAATATCGGGAATTCATCGCTATCCGCGACAGACGTCGCAGCGGGTAATTGTCCAATCGTCGGCATATGAATATCCTCAGAAGGTCGTAAGCGGGGTACCGGTCGGGTCTGTCAGCGCCTGTCCGGCAGGTGTGGTGAGTGCCGATGACGGCGCCGGCACCGAGGCCAGCGCGATGACCGGCAGGGCGATGCTGCGCGCCAGGATCCGGCCGCCGGTCGTGGTGATGTTTACCGTTACGGTATACGTCGTACCTGCTTGACCGGCCGCCAGCCACAGCACGGCCAGCGCGCCATCGGCCGTAGCTGAGACCAGCGTGAGATCTCCGGGCAGATTCGGACTAATGGCGGCATCGAGCGTACTGATGGTATCACCCGGATTTGCCGAAAGTGCCGGGGTCACATCGAAGACGTAATCCAGAGCATCGCCCGGATCTTTCGCCGGCCAGGCCAGCGGCAAAGCGGGCGGAATTTGCGGTCCGCGCGGGGTCGGAATGAAACCGTCGATCTGCACATAACGCGCGTTTGACGGCCGCCATAAATGGCTTGCTGGCGTGCCCATGAAAGACCCTTTCAGTATTCGACGATAACGATACCGGCCGCACCGGCGCCCCCGGTGGCCCCCACCGGGGAGGCCCCGGTGGAACAGCCGCCAGCGCCGCCGCCGCCGCCATAACCGGTACCGGCAAAGCCTGAGAGAGGACCGCTGGCGGCCCGCCCATTGCCGGGGCCACCGCCGTCACCACCGCGGCACGCCACCACGATGCCATCTGTGCCCATGGAGCCGCCCCGGTTCACCTGGCCACCAACGCCTGTGCCACCGCTGCCGCCAGCCATGGCGAATTGTGCGGCCGTGCCGCCATTGCCGCCGCCCCCGCCGGTTGCCGACAGATAGGTCCCGAAGCTGGACGTGCCGCCGCTGCCGCCGCTCGCCGGCGATACCGGCGCCACCCCACCGGCGCCAACCGTGACCGGGATCACCATGCCCGGCGTCAACCCGCTCACCACGCCGCTCGACTGGCCGCCAGCCCCGCCGCCGCCGCCCGGCATGGCGCTATGATACCCTGCAGCCCCGCCGCCGCCTAAGACGGTCACATGCACAGCGCTCACACCACTCGGCACGGTAAAACTGCCGGATGCGGTAAACGCCTGGGTGGTCGCAAAACCAGGCCGCAGGCCAGGCAGCTTGAACGGCAGGAACGGCGCGTTCGGGAGCGTTATGATATTCGCAGCGGTGATCGCGGTTTGCCCATAATTTACTGTAATGACGTAAAGCCCTACCCAACCGGCATCCACTGCCGGCGTGGTCTGCGCGCCTGCTGCCGCCGCTGCACCTGGCTTCACCTGCAACTGCACACGCTGTATCCGCTGCGTGTTCTGCGCCGTGCCGGAATTGTTGGGCCCGGAATAAGGCTGCGACGGATTTGCCGCATTAACATAAGGCAGCACAACCGGCACGGCATCGCTTTCCGCAAACGCCGCTTCAATCAGATAATTGATCGACTGCCCGGACGTCGCGGGGGCGGTTAGCGTAAAGCTCGTGGATGCCAGATTGATGCCGGTTTTGACCAGCAGATCCGTGGTATCCGCACTCAAGGATCCATAAGCATTGGCGTCAACATCCGATATCTGCGTGATGCTTCCCGGCGCCACATTGACACTCAAAGACGCCGGCGCCGTCGGCGTACAGGCCAGACCATCGGCGACGATATTACTGCCCAGCACCGCCGCCGTCAGCGCGCCGATCCCTATCATGGCATTCCGGTTCAAGCCGAGAACGTCCGTATCCAGCGGGATGCTCCCGGGATAGACAATGTTACGATCCATGTTTGGTCCTTAGTTGGAGAGATTTATCCAGGCGATGCTGGCCGCCGGCAGCACTGCCGCCGCCGCCGCATAGATATCCTGGTCGGTGATATCTCCAGGAATATCCGTCAAACTCGCGTAAAACATCGGCGCGTCACCATAACCGCCAGGCCCGGTACCGTAACCGCCGGCATGACTGATCGGCGTTGCATCCGGCCTGTAGGCTGTGACAAAAAACTGAAACGGCAGGTTCATCGAACCATAGCCGCCCAGCCGGTTGTAGCCTAGGGTATTGGTATTATAGCCCCCTGTATCGGTGGCGTTGAGCGGCTCGAAAATAACCGGCACGCGGCCGGTCAGCGCCGTCAAAGCCAGGCTCAGGCCGGCCCGCGTTGCCCTCGGCGCGAGCAGGCTCGCCCGGATGCGCGTGCTGAAAGCCGCATCGGCTTCCCCGGCCCGGCGCGGCAGCGCGCCGCCGAAATAATCCGCAGCCGCAATGTCCAGTAACACGCCTGCCGCCGTCGCCAGCCGCGTCTGCGCCTTTACTGTGCCGAGCAGGGCATAGAGCCAACTCCAGCCATTGGCCAAACCCATCAGCACGGCATCCAGAACCGGCGTGGCATCATCAAACCAGCGCGCCGGCAGAACCATTTTCAGCCGGGCCAGCATATCGTTTGCATCACCGGTCATGACTTAGGCCACCGTAACCGTGCCGGTGCGGATCACGCCAAACAGCGGCGGCGGCAAATCTGCCACCCCGCCATTCAACAGAACATTCGAGACGTTGCCAACATAACCGGATGCTTCATAAGCCAGCTGCGCCAGCTTGGTGTAACTCAAAGCAGTGCCGACGCTCAAAGCCGCCACATAAGTCTCGAGCGCCGCAGCCACTGCCGCCACCGCCGCCTGATGCGATACCCCCGCCACAGTCACCAGGCTCAAGGAGACATTCGCCAGCACCACCACCGGGCCTTGCACGGCGAAGCTGGAACCGACGGGCCGCACGGCATCCACCGCCTGCTGCACAGCATTCAACAGGGTCACCGAAGGGTGCCCGGAACCGTCATCAACCGTCACTACAAAATGCCCCATTTGCGGGGCACCGGCCTGATTGATATTTTCACTGATCGTATAGCTCAATCCCTGCTGGATGCCTGCAATCGCCGCGCCAATTGCCAGCTCCGTCGCGCGTGCGAGGCTCGCCAGATAATTGCCAAATCTTGCCCTGAAGGCGGCATCGCTTTCCGCATTCAGCCCGCCGGTGATCGCCAACGCATTGCTCACCGTATCGATACCAGCCAGGGCGGAATTGATAATCGATACTGCCCCCGGCTGCACATTCGCTGCACTGCCGGGGTTCACCGCGGCCACCGCAACCTGCAAACTTGCCAAGCCGGCTGCCAGATTATAGCCGTTCTGGCTGACGTTGAAGGCCGGATTGGTGGTATCGGCGGCCACCGTAAAGCTCTGCGCATTGGCCGCCGTGGAAACCACGGCAGAGACCGGAATGAAGGCCGCAACGCTCGGCGTAAACCGTGTAAAGGTAACCGCCCCTGTTGCCGCCACCGCCGGCAGCCGTACAAACCCGAAATCCGCACCAAAACTATCGCAATCGGCACCGCTGCTGGTGGCCAGGCGGGTGGTTTGCAATACCTGAACAATCAACCATTGCAGCCATAGCGCGATGGATGCATTGGCCTCCAGCAAAGCGCGGAGCACCGATCCGACCGTCAGATCCACCAGGCTCTGCGCCGCCCCTTGAACACCCGCTGCCATGGTCTCCACCAGCGTGGAAAAATTCTGCAAGGATAATTGCATCGTACCTATACCGAAATTGAAAGGAGATTGGTTTGGCCGCTCGCAGCATCGGTGTAACGCAAGCTCAGCGTCACGGTGCCGTCCGCTGCCAATGCGGTATCTATTGCCGGCGCCGGATTATTCGCCACCATTGCCTCCAATAACACTTGCGCGCGCGTCACACCGTTAATGGCTGCCGGGGCGCCCGGCTGGCCGACAAATTGCCCTAGCCCCGCCCCGTAGCTGATCTGCCAGATATAATCGCCAGGGTTGGTCAACAGCCGCCGCAACACCCGCTGCTCGGCCAGCGCCACGCCATCGACCAAGGCCAGATCGCCGGTCGGACCGACGGCTAAATCCCCGCCAAAGGTCAAATTCAAATCCGCCATCAGACCGTCACCGAGGGCAGGCCGGTCAGACCGCCTTGCGGGTCGCTGTGCACATGGTTGTCGTGCGCGCTCCGTAAAGCCGCGAGCGTGCCATGCGCGCCGTTCTGATCCGAGATGTTACCCGTTACCATCAAGTTTCCCGTCACCGTTACGGTGGGTGCCTGCATCACCACTGTCCCGTCGTTTTTCAATTTAAAAAAACTGCCGCTCTGGTGTTGCAGCCACAGCTCGCCGCTCGGCACGTTCATCGGCGTATCGACGGCCGACCATACGCAACCCAAAATCACGCCCTGCTCGGCATCGCCTTCCTGTGCCAGCACCAGTACCTGGTCGCCGGGCGTGAGCGGCACCGCCATGCCCCAGCCGGCCCCTACCCAGCTTGAGAGCACCGGCAACCAGCCACTCAAAACATTCTCAGGCTGCACCAGCACCCGTGCCGCGTAAGCCGCCGGATCGAAGCTGGAGACCAGTGCGAAGCGGGCGACACCCGCCAGACCATCCAGACCACCCGCCTGCGCCTTCACGTGGTTCCAGAAACGATCCATGGCCTACCTTTAACGTTCAATCTGCGGCAGAAACCGCATAGGCACGCACCGCCTGCGTAAAACCGGACTGCGGATCAACCCGGCGCCTGACCGCATCGATCACATAAGCCTGATCCAGCCGTGAATTGGTTCCCGCCATGACGATCTGCCGGTTCGGCGCCAGTGCCGTTTCACCAGGCATATGGCCGGCCATGACAATGACATGCCGCTGCAACGACGCCAGATGATTGGCCGCCAGAGTGCTGGCCTGCGCCGTTGTCAAATTCGGTTTTATCAAACTGGTGCCAACGCCGCTCACCGGCCCGGCGCCGGCGGAAACAACCTGCTTGTTACGGGTGTTCCATGATTTGATCGCGACCATCTCCGGAATGGTGGTTGCAATATCGAACGTCAATTCGGAAAAATTCTGCGGCATCATGGCGACCGGACCATCGGGGCTGGCCGGTCCAAAGTTCAAGGTGGCGCCGGTGACGGAAAGATCGAAAGATTCGATCTGTGCGAGATGACAAAGCAGGTTCCACTCCGTCGTGCTGCGGGAATTCAATCCCAACCCGCTGCGGGCGTGATCGAGCTCGTAATACTGGCCAACCGGCGTCGCCGTCGGCGTAACATTGGCAGAAAGCCCATGCCGCGCCGCAATGACCGCCGCAATCTGGCTGGAGGTCTGGTTTACGAATGTTTCGCTCAACTCTGCATCGATCAAGCGGGCCGAGAGATCCCGCCCGCTTAGGCTTGCCGTATTCGACAATAGATCGAGCCGCACATTATCCACCTGCCCTGTCAACAGGCTGACATAACTGCCGGCGCTGGCACTGATATCGAAGGTAATCGTTTGCGCCGTCAGCCCCGCATAATCATCCATACCAAACGCAGGATCAGCGCCGACAGCGATCAGCAGCGTAAAGCGGTCTGCTGAAAAATAGCCGGTGCTTTCAATCTCCAGCGACATTGCACCGGCAATCGGCTGCCCGCCGATCGCGACCAGCAGACCCGGCATATTAACGGGCAATACCGCCTCCGGCTGTCGGATCGACCGGCGGAATAACCAGCGTGGTCACGCCCTGAAGCAGAGGGTCGGAGAGGTTGTTGGCCTGTGCCACGCGCAGCCATTGCGTCGCATCATTTAAATATCGCGCGGCGATCGCAAACAGATTGCCGCCGGCAACCGTAATCGTCTGAGGATTCATATCAGCTGGTTGGCAAAATTGGTTGCCGCACGATTCACATATCCCTTCAGTCCAGCCAATGCCGCCAGTTGTCCGGAGGCTGCCACGCTGCCATTGAGCGCTGCGATACCGCTATATGCATCGCCAGCGCCGCCAAGATTGCCGCTGCTGGCCGCCAGATTGCTGCCGCTACTGGCAATCCCGGCATTAACTGCAATTTGCGTACTGGAAAACCCGGCCAGACTGGCTGGCTCAAGCCCAACCAGGGAGAGACCTGCCTGCACGCCATAAGCTGCCGCGGCTGCTACATCGTTGCTGATCAGTGCTGCCACCGGTGCTGCCAGTGCTGCGACCTGCGCCAACGGATCGCTCACCACCACACAGCGCAAGGTAAAGGGTATCCACCACGGCTTGGTGTAGACAGCGGTAAATTCCTTGATCAACACGGTGTAGAAAAAGCTCTCCCATACCAGGGGAATGGCCACCCCCAATGCGCGCGCCGCGTCCAGAGCCTGGCTGCGTTCAGCCGCCGAAGCGCCCGAGAAAATACCTGTAAAGACAATATCCCCGTCTTCATTGCCAAGCGCATCAACAACCCGGCCACCGCCGATCAGCTGATGCACCGCAACCCGCTGCCCACCACCAAAAACAATTCTCTCCGGAACCTCGAAATCCTGAAACGGCACGCCGCCCAGGGTGATCACCACATTGTTCATCGGCCACTCAATTCGGTAATTTAAGCCCGGCCCATGCCGGCGTTAATCGCGGATCGAATCCCGTCATGCCGCGCGGCGGCAACCGTGCTTGACGCGCCAGCAGATTCTCAAGATCCCGCGCCAATTCAACCTCTCTCATCATCGCAGATCGCCCGGCTTCGGCAGCTTCCGGCTGCGGCTGCCGATACTCCTCGGCGGCCGTTAAGTGCCCTCGTGCCGGTTTGAGCTGGGGCAGCAGCCCGCGGCTTGCCGGGCCGATCGGCGCCAGGCTTTGCAGCCCCATCGCCACCGATCTGGCCGCACGATACCGTGAAACCGCAACAGGTGCTGCCGTGCTGCGGTAAACCATCCGATAAAAATTATGCTTTTGAAGCTTCATCAACCGGTTGATGCCGGTCGCTCCATCCAAATATCTTCGCACGCTCGTCACAGGCCCCGCCATACGAACGGCGCGTTGCAAGGCATGGGTTTTTTTAAACGCCTTTGCCGGCAAGGCCAGCCGTGCGCCAGCCAGCGCCATGGATCCGCGCGGTGCCACTGCGGCGGACCTGCCAGCGGCGGGGCTGACACGCGCCATCATCCTGCCGTACCGTAGCGGCTGCCGAAATGCCTGCTGTAGAAATGGCCTTGGAACGCCCCGCCAGCCGGCAGTATGACCTGCTGTCAAAAAACGCCCCACGCCACTCTGCCCCTCTACGGCAACCTGCCATGGCCGCGGCCCCAGCCGGCGCACCTGCGGCACCGGCGCCAGTGCCGGCATCCTGAGCACCGCCCGGCCCAGCTTTATGGCTGCCTTATGAAGCTCGTTCGTCACGCTTCATCCTTCCACTGCAAACGCCGCCAATCGAAGGCCAGTCCGCCAAGCTGGCCCATGGTCACCACAAAGGCGATGCGTTCGGCATCATCCAAGCCAAATGCCACCTCAAACGGCACCCCGCAGCTGACCAGGTACAAGCAATCCATCAGCGCCGGGTGCCGGCTCAGTTTCCCGCAGTGGCCATTACCGTTTCGACCGGCTCTGGCGCCAACGCCGCCATGACCGCCGCCGCGCCGTCCTCACCCAACCGTTCCAGCACGTGCTCCACCGCCAATTCGCTGTTCGGAAACGGCATCGGCACACCATCCAGTACCATCACCGCCGCCGCCGCACTGGCCAGGCCGATGTAAGCGTCGTTCACGGAAAGCACCGGCCCCACAGCCTTGTACAGCCGCAGCATTTCCAGAACCCCAACACGACGCAAGGTCATGCTCCGTCCCGTTTTGTCCGTTATGGTTGTTTCCATCAAACGCGCTGCCTGCTGGAGGCGTAGAATTCCAGCTTTTGCGCCACCGCCGCATCGCCTTTGTAAGCCCCGGCCGAACTCAACTTAAAAACCACCCCGCTGAACTGAAAGGTCGAAGTCGAACCATCCGGTTCGTTGACATATTGATACAAAGTACCCGCCCCGATCGGCCGCCCGGCGAAATAAGCCTGCTCGATCACCGCGATAAAATCATCGGCCGCCGAAGATCCTCGGTCCAGCAGAAAAACCCCGTTCCACCCTTTCGGCAGCTCCGCCCCCAGTTGCACGCCATCCAGCCGGTCGACCCGCACCGGCATCGTTACCTGCTGCGCCTCGAAGCTGGTAACATGCGCGAGGTCAACCCGGCCAAACGGGCCCATCACCACAAGCTGGCAATCACTGCCAACGGAAAACGTATTATACGGCATCGGCTTGCCCTTTCATGTTGTTTTGATTACGCAGCGGTTGATGCACTCTGCCGGCTGACCTGCACGGTCTGCCCGCCCTGCACATTGACGATGAATTTTTCATTGATCGCCTGGTACTGCACCTGAACATCCGCCTGCACGTAGCCGAGCCCGGTACGCGTGCTCGGATTGTTCGAGGTGTCGCACACTACCGCGAATGGCAGCGACCCATCGGTACTACCGAGTATGCCCTGCCCCAGCAGCGCATTCATGAATGCCAGCAATGTCGCGCGGATATTTTGGAACAATGTCGCATTCACCAGTTGGCCCACATAGGCGCCCATGCCGGCGGAAAGCGTACGCGCGATGTAATTCGTCAACCTGGTGTAATTATCGCCATTTGTGGCGGCATTGGATGATGAATTATGGCCGCCCCGCACGCCCCAATAGCTGCCGCCCGGCTGAGGATTGGCAATCACATCGATCCCCGCGGAGAGCAATGCCGATAAATCCGCGGTCGCATAGGTACTTGCCGTACCTGCCCCCGGCTGTCCGGATTTCTGGGTGCCGATAACGGCATAGAGCGGCTTGTTCAAGGATGACTGCTCCGGCGACAAATTCGCAAGCCGTCCCGCCACGAACCCCTGCGGTGAGACCAGCCGCGTCAGCGCGTTGGCCTGATCATACCAGTACACAAAATCGCCGAACATCATCTTGGCCGCATAGCTGTCGATGCCTGCCGCGGCTTTTACTGCTACAGCATTACTGATGGTATCGCCGGCCGGCCCGGTCAAAATCATATATAGTGATTCTGACAATCCAAAGCCAACCTGCACACTCCATTGCGTCGCATCGTCAGCATCAGCCAGTAGCGCCAGCGCACATCCCTGCCCGCGCAGCGCATACATACCAAGGCGAGGCTGCGTGTCGCTTCCCACCAGCCGCATGGTATTAACCCCCGCTGCCCCATCCGTGCCCGGCGTGCCGGCGCTGAACGGATAGGCGCCCGCCAGCACCGTCGCGTTGGTGGCAAGCGAACTCGCCACCACCAGGGCCGAAGGTCCCCGCAATACCCCCGCTCCGTTATTCACGGCATTGGCGAGATTGTTCCAGAATACCGCGCCGGCGCCGGTGATATTATCGAACACCTCAGGCGTCGACCCCGGTAGTGCCACCGCGAGCCGCCAGGAATTCGCCGCCGACCCCGCCGAAAGCGTCAAGGTCAGCTGGCTACCGAGGCTACCGGTATAAAGTGCGGTAAAAACAATCGCCCCCAGAACGGTCACGGCGGCTGCGGTATCCGTGCCATCCGTTACGCGAACACAACGGAAATTCGCCGCCCCTTGCTGAACGGCGGTCGCAACCTGTGTGCCCATATCGTATTTGCGCGCCATCACCGGCCCAAAGGCGGCGGCGTAATCACCCATATTGCTGACAATCACCGGCTCGCCCACGGGCCCCCAGCTTGCGGAGCCCACAATCCCCAACGTATCGGTCGGCACGCCGTTCAACAGCAAAGATTGCGGTGCCACGATCTGCACGTATAAATCCGGCACAATCAGCGCCGTTGTATTCAAAGCCCCCTGGCTGAAAATGGGCATGGTTTCAAATCTCCTTCACGCTGACGCGCACCACAAAACCAGCCAATGGGCCGGCTAATATTTTGGTCATTTCGGCTGCCTCGGTAATCACATCGCCGCGGTTGAAAGCCAGGAACGGCTTCAGCACCACCAGATGAAATGTCATGGTCTTCTCCAGGATCAAAAATTGACTGCTTAGGGCCGGATGCACTCTAGCCTTGAATTGCCGCAACAAAGGCGCCATCGGCCTCGAAATTACCGGTGCCAAACAACATTGCCGGTTCGGTCTGCGCCAGCGTGGTCGGATATTCCGCACTGTAAACCAGATCCCGCCGGTACAAGGTCGCATCCGCGGACATATCCACGGTCTCAGAACCCGCAAATATCACCCTGGCTGAAGAGCCATCGCTCAGCGGCATGAATTTCAAATCCGCCATGGCCTCGTCGATCAACGCCGCCACCGCATCGCGACTCCGAGGGTCAGGGCACCACAATGAAATTTTAAAATCTTGCAGCTGACGCTTGATCTCCTGCAATGCGCCCGCGCCATTCACCACCCGTGCTGAAAGCCTATCGGCCCCCGGCACCGAGAGCATCGCGCCGGCATAACCCACGAGCCAACCCGCCTCCCGCAGTGCAGCACTCAGATTACTCGCCACCGTGGAGGGCGTATCATTGCCCTGTACCGCATAAGGAAACACCGACCCGTTGACGATCACCCCGGCCAACTGGCCAGCTGCGCAAACCCCGGCAAAACTCACGCTCTGCCCGCTCACCGCCACGCTCAAGGTCGCTGATACCGGTGTCACGGCCTGCCAAATTCGTGGATATCGCGTCACATTCTTCACCACGCCGGCGGCTGCCACAGAAACATGCAACGCTCCTGCCGCCAGATCGGCATCCAACGCCGGTGCTGCAGGGTAGCCCCGGTAAATGCGGATCAAATCCCCCGTCACACTCGGCGCCGCCGTACCTTGCGGGTACAACGCATTGGCCACCATTGCCGCAATCGCGGTCTCCACCGCCGCCTGGTCGGCCATCAGCTCACCACCTGCATGAGCGCCAGCCGCCATACCGCACCCATTTGTTCCACGGCGGTCACCACAAATCTCTCGGCGCGCTCGTTGCTCAAAATATCCGCCACCCGCGGCTGCACATTCGCCACCACCGGCAGCAATGCTGAAAATCCCGGCAGCTTGGTATCATCGGGCAAACCGGCCTTGGTGCGGTCACTGGTGCCGCCGGTGAGAAGGCTGGCCGGAAACCCGCTGATCAGTGCAGTCATCGTTCCCGGCAGCACCGCGCCATAAGGGTTCAGCCCCACAAGCCTGGGTGCAGCCGGCCGCCACAGCTCTGCCACCGTGTTGGTCAGCACCACCAGCATCGGCTTCGGCGGCTCAATGGCCGCGACAAACACAGTGCCTTCCGGGCCCGCCAGGTAATCACCCACCTGTAAATAGCTCCAATCCGCCCAGGCCTGCCGGAACGGCACAGCAAACCCGCTTGGCGCGCTCACCCCGCCCCCGGGCAGCACAAACGCCACCGCCAGACGCATGAACCGCCGACTCAAGTCAATCGGCGCCACCGGCCCATCCGGTCGGTAGGCATCATGCAAAAACCCCACGCGCCGCGCCGCGCAGCCAGCTCCGTAAGCCAGCCGGTCCGCCAGTTTCACACCGTCCATGTCTTATTGCT
Organism: Acetobacteraceae bacterium; assembly: GCA_965231175.1. Classification (GTDB taxonomy): domain Bacteria; phylum Pseudomonadota; class Alphaproteobacteria; order Acetobacterales; family Acetobacteraceae; genus Acidocella. The sequence continues at coordinate 652,881 of CBDDMJ010000004.1, forward strand.
CCGGCTGTTGCGGGAGGTGTTTCGGTCGTAAGGAAGCACTTCTTTTTCTGAAGAAAAAGAAGCAAAAAGACTTTTATTAATCTGGGCCATTGGCGTTTGAAACTCCCGGCTTCAGAGTCAAAAAAGTTTTTTACGCCGCTTTTTTTCAAAAAAGCGGCTACTTCCTTTGATCAAGGGTAATTCCGCTTTAAACGATCAAACTAATCCCGGATGAGAGCAATGCCGGCCCCGGCGGCACGCCTAAAAATCCGCATAACCGCCGCCGCCAGCTATCGAACAGCTCGTTGCGGTCGCGCATCTCATGTTCGTTATGCGTCCAGGCCGCAGCACTTTCCGTATCCAGATTGCTGGAGGTTGGCGGCACCGCCGCCTCCAGCGTTGCCAGTGTAGAGATATATTGCAACGTTACCGCAAGCTCGGCAGGTGCCAGGTTATTCAACCGGTATTCCAGCGTTCCATAGCTTTGAAAATACCGCCATGAATTAAATCCCGCCGCCCCCGCGCCATAGGCCGGATAGCCGCAGAAGCGTCGTATATCAGCCTTCTGCGCATCGCTGAACTGGTTCGGTATCGTACTGGACATCTAGTAGGTATCCCCGTCCCCGAGCGTGAAATACACGGTGCCGGTCCCGCTGGTCAGCAACACGGCGGCATAGCTGACGAACGGCCCGCCATCCACCAGCATTCTGGCACCCGGCGGTATCGGCGTATCCGTAGCCGCCGCCACCAATCCTGCCGCGGCTCCCAGCCGGAAGAACGCTGTCGCCGCCGAGGCATTATAAACCAGCACTGCACTGCCGCCGCCGGTTAACACAGCCGCAGCAGATGAAGTCGTCGCCGCCACGCTGGCTGTTCCAGCCGGGCGGAACGGTTGCGTTGATCCCGTCGACATGCATAGCCCTCCTTATCCGATATGCTCAATCATAACGGCGCGTTTGTAATTGGCATTGGTGGCCGTCGGCACCGTGGTCGGTGTCGTCGTGGTATCGGAGGGCGCGCAAAACCCGCCGATCCAATACCAGCTCTGCGCAATGATCTGTTGCAGCCGGTCGATCGGTTCACGCGTCACCATCGCCACGTTGTCGATCACATTCACCAGGCTGTCCTTCGGCGCCACATCATCGGCGGCCATCCCGGCAAAATCACCTTCTATCAATGCACCTTGCCCGCATACGATTGGCCGGCGCACATACAAGCCGGCAATGCTCGGATGGGTCTGCACATAGGCTTCCGTCGTGGTGATGAACCGCAAGCCCAGAAAATCGCTCACCATCCCCTGGCGGAATACCGGATTGGAGGACGTCGCACCCTGGAACAATTGCTTAAAATCGGAATCCGCAAATAATTGCCGTGCGGAAACCGGATCGAGATAGCAATTATAAACCCCATCGACCAAAGGCACCGCGTTGCGCCGCAACAGCGCCACCGCATCCAGCAAGCTGCCCATCGTCAGCGTATCCGTCGCTTGCAGCAAACTTGTATTACCACGTGTGGCCGGCCGGACGATCGAACTTGAGGTTGCGGCCTTCACCGTATTCCCGGCCGTACCATCCGCCACAGACACATTGCTGGCAAACAAAAGCTGCCCGGAGATACCATTCGGCGCCGTCGAAATATTGCTCGCATCCGGTGTCACACCGACAATGTTATAGGTGTTCGCGCCCACCGTGGCGGTCAGCGGATTAACGCTTGAAACGGTCTGCTGCAGGCCGTTCACAAACACCGTCTGAAAGCCGCGTACATCATCCACTTCAACACTCAGACCGGCAGAGCCCAGCGTCGTCACCACACGCGTATTGCCGCCGAAATACGGGGCAAACAGCGCATTGCGGGCCAGCTCATCCAGGCTGCGCGCCGCCTGCTCACCGTTGCTCGCCGCATTTTGCAAAAATTGCGAAGCGATACCGACACGGCTCGTCACCATATTCAGATCTTGCGTCGCGGCATAAAAGTTAAGTGAAATCGTATACTGCTCAACCCCCCAGTTGACCGAGGTCAGGCCGTTATCCAGATTTGTGTTATTCGCGGCCGCCAGCGGAGTGGTGATGCTCGGCTTCAGGCCGGCGCGGGTCTTCGTCAAGGTCTCGCCAATCCCAACGGAAAACTCCTCACGATCGGCAATCAGCCTGTATCCGAGACGAGACTTCAACGCCATCTCGAATTCCCGATCAAGAAAGCCCTGCTGAATGATCGGCTGCAGCGCAGCCGGAAAGTTCTGAATACCCATCCGTCAAATTCCTCTTCTGTTGGAACGTAAATCGATCAACGCCGCCGTATTAAAGCCGCTCTCGCAGCCTGCCATTCGGCATGGCTCAACTCATTGGCTTGGCGTATTCGTGGCGGCTCCGGGCGCGGCGGATGCGCCGCGGCAGAGCTTGAAGATGCGTTGCCGAACAGCCAAGGCTTGGCGCGCTTCAACCGATTCAGGATCGCACCGGCCTCCTGCACATCCCCGGCCTCGTTCAGCCGGATTTCTGACGTATCGATCAGTTTCAAACCATCTAGATCAACCATGCCGGCTTTGATCGCCTCGGCTTTCAGCTCGGCGTGGATCAGCCGCGCATCGGCCTGCCCCCGCACGGCCACCAGTTCCGCTTCCGCTGCCTCGGCACGCTTTTGCCAATCGTCGGCATCATTCTCATTTTCGGTCATGCTATATCCTCATCGATGGCATCGAGTTCCGCACCCACATCCACAATACTGCGGTCCGCTGCCAGGGATTTGACAGCCGTTTCGCGCGACAACTGCCCGGCATTGGTCAGCGTTGCCACCGCCTGCGCCTCCTTCAGCCGATCATCAGCCGAAAGCGGATACCAGCGCGGCCAACGCAGAGAGATCCGTTGCGCCGTATCCAAGGCGTCGATATCCTGTCCCATGACGTTCAGCGTGTAGGTGTTGGAGGCGCGCACAACCATTTTCAACAACGCCAGCACGCCGCCATCGCCGTAGGAAATGCGTAGATTATCCGCAAGCCAGATCAAACCCTGGTTCATCAACTCCAAAGCCCGTCCGGATTGCGCAACGGATAATTTGTCCGGACTGGCACGGTTGCCATGCACCGCCTCAAGTGCCAGGTCGCGCAAAGTCCGCACATAGGAAATCACCGCCTCAGAGGCCGTGCCGCCAATTTCAAGCAGCTTGGCATCGCCCTTCTCTGATACGACCAGCGCATTACCAGCACCTTTAACGATTTCTGTTTCGCTGGTTGCCGGCTCTTTTATCAACAGCGTCGGGTCTGAACTGTATTTCAGACCTCGCCCCGCCTGGCTCAACTGGTAATCGATCTCGATATTCGTCTCAACCGCAGCACGGAATGTGCACGCCCCGTCCACCCCATCCCCGCCCGGCAGATTCCTGATCCACACCACAGGCACAAACCCAAGACCATGCGCGACCGAGCGCGGCTGATCAACAATGATTTGCGCTGCATCGTCGTTGACAAGCCACGGCAAGTACCAGGTTTCAACCTGGTCATCCCAAACCCGTTGAAACCAGTATAATCCAGCAGCATCGACATCCGCATAACCTTGCGCCAGCAAATCCGTACCCGAAACCTTATATCTTTCCGTAACCGAAGATAATGTATCAGGCGCCAGCACATCCCATTGCGGCGTTAGATACAGGCTCTCCAACACCGTAAAAAAAACCCGCCCCCGCAACACCCGCATCAGCACGGCGACCGAGCCGACCGAACCTCGGATCGCCGCATCGATCATCACCTCGTTGAGCCGCGCCTCACGCATGATATCGGCCAGCAGCTGCGCCATACCGCCGTCGGCACAGTCAATCGCCGGAAAATGTGCCGCACTGAAAAGCAACGCCACTGAATCCTCAACCACAAGCTTGCATAAGCCGTAGCGCACCGATGGTTTGCGCATCCTCAGCGGTACATATTCACCCGCGCCATTACGCTCTTCATGGAACTGATACGGTAGTGCATCGTATATTGTGCCATCCAGCATGCGTCGCAAAATATCCAACCGTCGCACGCGCGCCGGCAACCCGCTCTCCACCGGGATTGTGCCGCAAATCGTCTCGAACATGTATCTATTCCGATCAGCGGTGCTTACCGCCCCAAAAACGCCACTTGCACCCGCCGCGCTGCGCCGCCGTGCAGCGCAATCGTGTTGACAGCCCGTGACAGCGCATCCACCTGGTCATCTTTCGCGCCGTCCGGAAACGCCGCCAGCTCAGCTAACAACATCTCATTCCACGGCCCCGCTAACAGAGCGATCTGTCCGGCATCCATGCGGGCCGACGCCGGCATGGCGCGAGTTAATTTAGCACCACTCTCCGGTGTTGCCACCACGTTGAAACCGGCAAGTGTCCTGGTCAGATAGCCAACCTGTGCCAGCCCGGCCTGCCCTGGGTCCTGCGGCAGTGCCACCAGCGTCGTCACGCCATCGGTCTGCGCCGCCGCCAATATACGCGCCTCCACCTGCCCAGCATTGCCCTGCATGCGGATCACATCCAGCACCACCAGCCTGCCGTCGGCCATACTCCCCAGCTTTAAACCCACCGTGTAATCCGGGTTGCGCCCGCGCTGCGGCACCGATGCCGCCAAATCCCAGGCCCGCACAGTGCGCACCGTCACCGGCGGCTCCGCCAGCACCATCACCGTTTTGATATTGAATACGGCACTCGCCGGCGGCCGGGGCGATTGCTGATACAAGGCTGCAAATGCCCGTTCACCAACCTCCTGCCGCCGCAGCGCCAACGCCGCTTCATCCTGCCATTCCGGCCACAGCGCCTGCCCCGGCGGCCGTCCCATTTCATCGCCCGTCTCGGCCAGCGCCGGCAGCGTCAGCCGGCGCCAGCCGGTATCGCCCCGCATCAATCGCCCGGCCAGATCATCTTCGTGCCAGCGCGTCATAATCAGCACGATCCGGCCCTTCGGCTTCAAGCGCGCCGTCAGCTCTGCCCGATACCAATCGTAGAGTGCATCCCGCAGCACGATGCTTTCCGCATCGGCCCAGGATTTTATCGGATCATCGACTATGATCAGGTCGGCACGCCGGCCTGTGATCGGCCCGCGCACGCCGGCTGCAAAATACTCACCACCGCCAGCCACGGAAAATCGCCCTGCCGCCCTGCTCTCTCTGGCCAGCGTAAAGCCAAGCCTCTCACCATGCTCTGCCACAACAGCCCGCACATGTCGCCCGAAATGATCCGCCAGGGATGCGGTATGCCCGGTGGCAATAATCTGGCTGCCTGGATAGCGCGATAAAAAATACGCCGGAAACAAAACCGACCCATAGGTCGACTTCGCCGAACCCGGCGGCATCTGCACCATCAGCCGATCGAAATCGCCATCGGCGAGCTGATCAAGTTTCTCGATCAATAACTTATGATGCGCTGCCGGCGCCTGTCCCTTTGGCGCCAGAACCTCTGAGGCAAAGCTATAAAATCCCGCTTTGCCGGCCATGGATATTTAGCTGTATCCGTCTGTGCGTGTGTAGAACCAGTATGCCAAGATGTATATGTCAGAATGCCCCACATGGGCAAGCACAAATAACATCGCGTTAGAAAATAAACGTATGCCGGGTCAAAAATGCTCAAAAACCGTAGGCGATACCAAACATCGAATTGACCTGCAGCGTCCCGCTCGGCGGCTCGTAAATGCCCTGGCCATCCGCCTTGGATCCGGTATAGGTGTAATGCGTCAGCCCGAGCCCGGCAAACGCATGCCAAGCATGATCGATGCGGTAATCGGCATCCAAATTCACCCGCTCTTCGCCGCTGGCACCGAACCCGCCTGAGAAATCGAAGGCCGAAGCCGAGACCCTGCCACCGATCACCGCCAGGCCCTCAGCTGACGCAGTCAGCACAAGCAACGGGCTCGGCGCGATATCCATCTTCAAGCCGCCGCCGAGCAGTCCCGCTTGATAGAATTCGCCGTACCCGCCCGGCCCGCCGACATTGCGGTACCAGTTTTGATACCCACCCGCGATATAGGGTATCAGCTCCTGCCGCCCGCCCAGCGGCGTTCCCAAGCCAAGCCGTACAATGGCCGTATTATAGGAATTGTTATCCTTTGCCCGATACGGCGTGCCGTCTTGTAGATTGCCATGATAATTGAATAATCCGGCGGAATAATCATAGCTGATGCCGGTATAAAGATCCCGCATGCCATAGAGGTCGAGGCTTGCAGGCGTGAGGGCGCTCGCCGAGGCGGCGAGACCTACCATCGCCCCGGCTTCGGTGTCCTGCGGCGAAATACTTTCCTCATAATGTCCATAGCCTGCCGTTAGACCCAGCCTGACACTGGTCTCGGCAGCCGCGATCGCCGGGTCAGCGGCCCACACAAAATGGGGCGCCCCCGCAACCAGCAGGCCTAACAACCAGGCGGCACGACATCGCATCGGCAAATCCGTTACGTTAAACTACTTTTTATCACCGGTCGCGCGGTCTGAAAATCGTAAAAATGTCACAGTGTTCACCTATTGGGTCTATGCAGCGCGGCATCTCACTCGCCTTGCGCTCATTGCCGGCTAAAGCGTACTGCAACGCCAATTCAAGGGCCACAAAGCCGGATAATTTGAAAGGAGCGCTGAAATGGTTTCCCTTCAAATGTCATCACACTCTAATATCAATATAAGTGAAGTGGCGGTGCCTTATCGAAACCGTTTAACGCGCCAAGGCCTGCCGAATAATCTGCACGCCCTGGCCATGCCAACGCTGCACCGATTTATGATCCACCCCTAGAGTGGCGGCAAGGCGCCGCCAGGCAAATAGATGACGCCCTGTCAGGGGGTGTACCAAAGCTCGCGCTCCTAACACTCGCCGCAGCAGGAATTTTTCTTCGGGGATCATCGCCAGCCATAAAAACGCTTCATCCATCGCCGAAATCGCCGCCGCCGCAGGCACCGGCACCCGCAGCGCCGGTGCTACCCAGCCATACGCCTCAAGCGCCGTATGCACGATGTCAAACCGCATTTGCCGCATATGCGTGGTATAGCCGCTGGATGGCAGCGCCAATAAGGTCGCCCCGGCTGCCTCCAGACGCGCCACGATATCATCGGCAGTCATCCGCGTTGGCGCCTTATCCTGGTGCCCAGCCGCCATCTGGCCGTGGTTGCGCACCCCCGACAAAAGAACCTGCCCCGCAGGCCGTGCCCGTATCGTTGTCGTCATTTTTTCTGCCTTCCGTTACGGTTTAATAACATGCTCCCGGAATGCAACGGCCAGATCAACACTTGTCGCGGTCGGGATACGGCGCGTCGCAGATCAAACCCCAGGTTAACGGATGCCCGGCTGGCAAGGCACCGCGGTTGGGATCATCCAGCAGAGATCTCTCAGCCGGCGCTGCGGCCACCCGCACAGGTGCTGCGGCGCGCAATCGCCGGCCCCGCTCGATCACCGTATTGCGTGACAATCCCAAAACCACGCCAATCGCCGCCCAACTTGCCCCTGTCGCACGCATCTCATAAATCGTTGCGTCCGCAGCCAGCGTCCAACTTCGCGCCTCCGGCATCCTGCACCTCCCTGACAATCCTGCGTTAGTTAGTCTTACTAACTACATATGTCAAGTAATACTAACATAGAGTTAGCTAATACATCATGTTAGAAATTATCCATGACAGGTAAGAAACAACCATCGGTTGAGACGGTTGGGGCGCGGATTCGCGCCCTTCGTTTGGCCGCCAATCTCACGCAAGACGAATTTGCCGCCAAGCTCAACGTTTCGCGCTCTGCCATCGCGCAATGGGAGACTGATCGCGCTGGTCAGGTCCGTGACAATATGGAGCGCATTGCCAAAGTCTTGAATACCTCCCTCGGCTACCTGGTCTCCGGTGAAACCGGGTCGCTTCTGGGCGATGAGCTGGCGTTGATGCGCCTATACCGCGCCTGCTCGGCCGAAGACCGCCGTTTCCTTCTGCAAACTGCCAAACGTCTCGCCAAAACCTGATAACCTAAGCGCTCTAAATCGCGATCCGCACGCCGAGCTCCACAACCCGGTCCGATGGTATTCTGAAAAATTCAGTTGCAGAAATCGCGTTACGCGCCATAAACAGAAACAACCAGCGCCGCACAAACCGCAGCTTCGGTACGGAAGCCGAAACCACCGTCTCACGGCCAATAAAATAACTGGTCTGCATCGGGTTGAAAGCCAGCCCCTGGTCTCTCAACCCCTCCAAGGCGCGTGGCACATTCGGACTTTCCATGAAACCATAGGAAAGTGTTACCTTGTAAAGCCCTTCGGCAACCTCCTCGGTACTGGCCCGCCCGCCAACTTCGGCCTGGGGTACATCAAGCGTCTTGACGGTCACGAACAGCACTTTTTCGTGCAGCACTTTATTATGTTTCAGATTATGCAGCAGAGCATTCGGCACAAAATCCAGGTTGCCCGTCATGAACACCGCAATCCCCGGCACCCGTACAATGCGCGATTGCGGTAGCCGCGCCAAAAACGAGGCCAGCGGTAGGCTGTCCTGTGACCAACGCGCAATAATCAAACCCCGGCCACGCTTCCAAGTCGTCATCACCAGCACGATGCTAAGCCCGATCACCAGCGGCACCCAGCCGCCGGCAAAAATCTTCAGCGTGTTGGAGGTAAAAAATGCAAAATCCACGATACCGAAGGCGCCAAACACACCGACCGCCAATGCACGCGACCACCCGAACTGACGCCTGAACACCACCATGGCGAGAATGTTTGTGCATAAAAACGTCCCCGTCACGGCAATGCCGTAAGCAGAAGCCAGCGCATCAGAGGACCGGAATGCCAGGACCAGAATTATCACGCCCACCGCCAGCATGGCATTGACCTGCGGCAGAAAAATCTGCCCCTCTTCGGTCTCACTGGTATGCCGCACCTCCATGCGTGGAAACAGCCCAAGCTGTACGCACTGCCGGGCGATCGAAAACGCCCCGGTAATCACCGCCTGGCTCGCAATTATGGTCGCCAAGGTAGAAAGTATCACCAGCGGCACCAGCAAAGCATGCGGCGCCAATTTATAAAACGGATTGTCGATTGCCGACGGGGTGCTGATCACCAGCGCCCCTTGCCCGAAATAATTCAACAACAGACATGGCAGCACAAAAAACGTCCAGGCCGCCCGTATCGGGCGCCGCCCGAAATGGCTCATATCCGCATACAAGGCCTCGGCCCCGGTTACCGCCAGAACCACAGCGCCAAGCGCGATAAAGGCCAGTACGTCATGGCGCATGATAAAGGCGATCCCATAGGTCGGGATCAGCGCCTTCAACACAAACGGGTGCAGCAAAATCTGCACCAACCCCATAATCCCGATAACAATGAACCATAGCGTCATCACCGGCCCAAAGGCTCGCCCCATGGATCCGGTCCCGCGCCGCTGCACCATGAACAATAGTACAATCACCACCAGCGATAACGGTACCACCGCCCGCCCGAACGCCGGTGAGACCACCTCCACTCCTGCGATCGCAGAGAGTACCGAGATCGCCGGCGTAATCATCCCGTCGCCGAAAAACAGCCCAGCCCCGACAATCCCGACAATCCCCATCATCGCTCGGGTCTTGTCGCGCCGCGCCACCCGCTGCGCCAGCGCCATCAGCGCCAAAATCCCACCCTCGCCGTTATTATCGGCGCGCATCACGAAGGTCACATATTTAAGCGTCACCGTGATGATCAGCGCCCAGAAAATCAGCGACAATATACCAAAAATATCGTCATATTTCAGCCCGGTATTGGTAAAATACCCCAGGCTTGCCTGCAGGGCATAAAGCGGGCTGGTCCCGATATCCCCGTAAACCACGCCCATAACGCCAATCAATGCAGTAAGGCGTAACCGCTCCGTATCGGCGTGCTTCATAAAATACCGAATATTGACGTCATGAGTTGCCCCCATCAGCGGTCGCTGCCTCTAGCCTGTTTATCCCGAGACCGGCAAGCAAGAGCGTCCTCAGGAGCCAACAACTGGGCGCGGCAATAATAGAAACAGACTTCCCGGCTGTTGCATATGCCCGGCCAGACCTTCCGCCTGTGCCCCGCTGCCGGCAAATAAATCCGCTGCTTGCGCCCCTTGTATCCCGCCCCCCGTATCCTGCGCCACCGTCAATTCGTCGAGTGCTGCAGCTGTCAACGGATTGATGGTCGCAAGATAGACCGGCACCCCGAGCGGGATATCCGCACTGTCCACCGCCAATGAACGCAGCGGCGTCAGCGGCACCCCCAACGACCCCGGGGCGCCTAACTCGTCAGGTATCCCGCCCAGAGGCCGCATGTAAACATAGCGCGCATTTTGTTCCATGATCGCCTGCGCCTGGTCCGGATGCGCCTCAAGCCATTGGCTGATCGTCTGATAGCTGACGTTACCGGGCGTCAGATCGCCATCCGCCACCATCACCCGGCCAATTGGTGTGTAAGGCTGGCCGTTCTGCCCATCGAACCCCACGCGCAAAACCTCTCCGTTCGGCAGAGAAATCCGCCCCGCCCCCTGTATTTGCAGCATGAAGGCATTCACCGGATCAGCGAGATAGGCCGTCACAGGTGTTTTCTTGTCTAAAGCCCCGTCATCAATCGCCGCGCGCGGTAAATCCACCAGCTCTGGGTCCGCCGGCCTGGCATAAAGCGGCACTTCATACCCAGGTGCCTTGTTTTTGGAACCGGCATATTCCGGCTCGAAATAACCGGTAATCAAAGCCGTTTCAGCAATTCGGTAGGCTGAAAAATACGCCGCAAAATATGCCTGCGCCGCGGCCTTGTCCCCCGGCGCCACCGCCTTCGCCGCATTGCAGGCATTATCCCACAAACCTGCTTCGCCTGCCCTGCGCGCAGCCAACCCAATGCCGCCCAGAGACTGGTCTGCCGGCATCCTCTGTACCACCTCGCAACTGCGCACGAACGCTGTCAGTGCTGCCGCAGTGTCATCCTCGCTCCAGCCCGGCAGAGCGCTGAACGGTACCGCTTGCAATGGCGGCGCGCCGGCCACATCCGGCAAAACCGCGGGCTCTGGTACCGCACAAGAGGCCAGCGCCAATAGCGCCAGCAAATAAAAATATCTCAAAATCGTCTAGCCGCTGCGCGCTGCCGCCAGCCGCCAGGTCAAATCCTTGCTTTTTATGGCCCGCTCAAAGGTCCATAAATCGGCAATCTCCGTTACCGCCTCGGTTCCCGTTACCGGTGTTCCGGCCTCATCCAGGCTCAAATTCACTTGGTCAGAGGTAAACCGCACGATAATGGCGGCCTGGTCCCCCACCAGCTGTGCATCCTCGATTGTCGCGGACAGGATATTCTTGATCTCGGTGCGATGCCGCTCATGCGCCGCCTCGCGCGCGGCGATCACGGACTCGAACGTCTGATATACCGGCTCGGTCAACAGCCCCCTCAGGGTCGCACGGTCGCCAGCCGCAAACGCCGTCACCACCATCCGAAACGCCGTCTCAGCACCTTCGAGAAAACGCGGCGGATCAAACCCAGGATCGGCATTGACAACCCGCATCAAGCGTTCGCCCAAAGCTGAGCGTGGATCAGGCACCGCCCGCCCGCTGGCCACCGGCACAGCCTGCCCTTCAATCACCGGCCCCGCCGCCGAACCTGGCATCTGCCCAGGAGGTACGGGTGGCCGTTCGAAACCGACCCGTTTGCCCAGCACGCTGCGCAGTCGCAACACCAGAAATACCGCGACCGCCCCGAACAAAATCAGAGCCACCGGAAAGCCACCCATACCTTGTAATGCGCTGTTCTGCACCTTGCCCCCTGCAGCCGATCAGTTTTCTAAAGCTTTACCAAAACCCGATCTCAGCCGTCGCACCAACCAAAGGCCCAACCCTTGGCAATGGAAGTGTAAAAGACGACATACGGTGCAACCGCCCAGCCTGCAACTCGGGTCCATCTAAAGGAGTTTTCATGTATCTGCTGCGCCACGGGCAGAGCCTGTTCAATCTGCATTTTTCAGCAACCCGTCGGGATCCTGGCATCGAAGACCCGGCATTGACCCCGCTCGGTGAAGACCAGGCCCGAAAAGCAGCAAATGCCCTTGCGGGCGTCAGGCTCACACGCATCATCATCTCACCCTATACCCGTGCCCTGCAAACCGCCGAACCCATCCTCGCCAGTCACAACGTTCCGGTACACATCATGCACGAGGTACGTGAGCGCACCGCCTTCGTCTGCGATATCGGCAGCAACCGCGACCAGCTATCCGTGAACTTCCCGCATCACAGCTTCGATCACCTGCCGGATCGCTGGTGGTCGGCAGAGCGCGAAACCACCGCCAGCACCATCGCCCGCGCCGACGCTTTCCGCCGCCAGATCGCAGCACGCGATGATACCGGCACCACGCTGCTGGTCAGCCATTGGGGCTTCATCCTCGCCCTTACCGGCATCTCAGTCGAAAACGGCGAAATCCTGATCTACGATCCTTTGACGCCCGCACCGGAGACCATCCGCTGGTCGCCCTAGGCTGGGGCCTGTGCATGGCCCCCGCCACCGCCATGCCCCAGAGGGCAAAAGTTTTTGGTTCTTTTTTACAAAAAAGAACCACTTGTCTTACCTATATGCCACCCGCTTGGCGGCGGCGCGAAAACCCCGCAACATGCCGCCATGACTTACCCCCTTGCTCTCCTGGCGCCGGACGAACCCGCCCCCGTGCGCATTGAAAATGCTGTAAGCAGCAGCCCCTTCCTGCTCACAGCCGACCATGCAGGCCGTATGATCCCGCGCTCCCTCAATAATCTTGGCCTCACCGAACCCGATCTGTCGCGCCATATCGCCTGGGACATTGGCATCGCTGGCGTCACCAGCCGCCTTGCCAAGGCCCTTGATGCAACAGCCATCTTCCAGACCTATTCCCGGCTGGTCATGGACTGCAACCGTCACCCTGCCGTAGCAAGCGCCTTCCCTACCATCAGTGAAGCCACCCCCATACCCGGCAACCAGGCCCTCACCGCCGCTGAAAAACAACAACGGCAAGCCGCCATATTCGACCCTTACCACGCTGTCATCGCCCGCCAGACCGCGCAGCGGCGCCCGATCTACCTCGCCATGCACAGCTTCACACCCAGCTATTTAGGTAACGCGCGCCCGATGCACGTGGCTGTGCTGTACAACCGTAACCCCAGACTATCCGTCATTTTAGCCGGCCTGCTGCGCACTGAACCTGGCCTCGTCGTCACGGAAAACGAACCCTACCAGGTTTCGGATGAAACCGATTACGGCGTGCCCGTTCATGCCGAACGCGCTGGCCTCGATTACGTTGAAATCGAGATCAGACAGGATTTGCTTGCCACCGAAGATAGCCAGCATGACTGGGCTGATCGCCTTGCCCGTTTATTGCCGCTGGCCGTCCGCCAACTCAATGAGGGAATACTGACGTGAAAAATTTCGGCCTGACCCGCAACCTGCCCATCATCCCCGGTCAAACCGCGCTGCTTGTCATCGACATGCAGAACTACACGATGGAAAATGGCGGGGAATATGCCGGTATGAAACCAGAAGAAATCACCGAGACATACGGTTTTTTCTTCGCAGCGATGCGCCAACGCGCCATCCCCAACATAGCACGACTCACCACCGCCTGCCGCGCCCGCGGCATCGAGGTGATCTACACCGTCATCGCCAGCCTGACACAGGATGGCCGCGACCTCAGTCTCGATTACAAAATCTCCGGCATGTTCTGCCATAAGGACTCGCAGGATGCCCAGGTGCTGGATGAAATCGCTCCGCAGGGCGATGAAATCGTGCTGACGAAAACCTCCTCCTCGGTCTTCATCTCCACCAATCTGCACTACATCCTCGGCAATCTTGGCATCAAACAGCTCATCATTACCGGCGCCTTGACTGACCAATGCGTCGATTCCGCTGTGCGCGATGCCTGCGATCTTGGCTATCTTGTTACCCTGCCCGTCGATGCCTGCGCCACGCAAAGCCAATCCCGCCACGACGGTTCACTGAAAAACAACGCCGGCTATTGCCGCCAGCTTACCACCGACAGCCTGCTCGCTGAGCTCGGCGCTCCGGAAATCCTGGACTCTATTGCCGGAATGCGCGCTGCTGAATAACTTTTCACCCAGGATGCAACCTAAGTTAGGCAGATCGATATGTTTGTTTATCAGTGAAACCTGTGCAAAAAAAGACCGCGCCGTTGCGTCGTAAGCAAGGCGAAACCGTGACAAGTCAAAATTTACAACGCGCCAAGTCACCACCCCTCAAGCCCCAACATGCGGCCGTCAAAACCCGCCCGCAGGCCTCCGCGAAAGCCATCCCCCCTATTCCCGGCCCCATCATCGGCCTCCTCGAGCATATGGAAGGAGATCATCTCGAAGGTTGGGTCTATAACCCTGCCACCCCGCAAGACCCGGTTACATTACGGGTCGTCATCGATGGCAGCATAACCGATGTCATCACCTGCAATCTGCCCCGGACAGAGGCCACCGCTCCGAAAATCCCCTCCCGTCATGCCGGCTTTTCCTATTTTATACCTGAACGCTACCAGAACGGCGGCCGGCATGTCCTAAAGTTTGTTACAATCCAGGGCATACCCATCACTTTGGCAACCCGCGCCGGCATGGCGATGTCCGAGCTGTATTTCTGCCTGCCGCGCCGCACCCATATCGAAGGCGTGGTCGATGGGGTGGTGGACGGTCTGGTCCAAGGCTGGATCCTCAGCATCGATCAACGCACGCGGGTAAAAACAGGTGGTTTACGTGTCTTGATTACAGCCATGGGCCAGCCCGTCGCGGAATTGCTCGCCGATGAGTTTCGCGGCGATGTCGCCGAAGCCCTGGGTGCTGATTCAAGCTGCGGTTTCTCCTTCTCCCCGCCAGAAGACCTGCGCCACGGCCGCAGCCTCTCACTCGCCTTTTTTGCGATGCCTGGGCGGGTGGAACTGCGCGGCAGCCCGGTTACCATCACCTTTCCCAGCACGGGCGAACGTCAGCGCATCAACGCCTTGATCGAACGCGCAGACGAGCTGTTCAGCTACGCCTACCACCTGCGCCGCGAATTAAAAGCAGCACTCCCGGCGCCGCGCTTCATGTTAAGTGACTACCCGCGCTGGGCCGCACTCACTTTGCCCAAAGCACTGGCACGCAGCATCGCCCGCTACGGCGACCTGCCCGTTGAACATCCGCTGGTATCAATTCTCTGCCCGGTTTACCGGCCCGATCTCACAGACTTCCTCACCGCCATCGATTCCATACGCGCCCAAAGCTATGAGAACTGGGAATTGATCCTGGTAGACGATGCCAGCAAGGACACTGATTTGACCGCAGTCATGCAGCAACTTGCCAAATCGGATTCCCGCATCAAGCTCTTTGAACAACAAAACAACGCCGGCATCAGCCATGCCACCAACCTGGCTATTAAATCGTCTTCAGGTACATATATTGCTTTTTTCGATCACGACGATGCTCTTGAACCGCACGCGCTGGAGATCATGCTGCGTGCCCAATCGGCGAGCGGCGCCAAATTATTGTATTCCGACGAAGATAAAATCGACCGCTCCGGCATCCTCTCCGAGCCACATTTGAAGCCGGATTTCAACTACCGTTTTTTGCTCGAACTGAACTATATCTGCCACTTCGTCCTCGCCGATGCCGCTCTCGTCAGGAACACAGCACCGCTGAATCCGCTCTACGACGGCGCGCAAGACCATGATTTCCTGCTGCGCATGATCGAGCACTTACAGCCCGGCCAAATTCACCACGTTGCGGAAATCCTCTACCACTGGCGCAAATCGGCAAGCTCGACGGCAAGCTCGGGTGCAGCCAAACCCGCTGCCGCCCGAGCCGGTGAGCTTGCCGTCGCCGCCCATCTCGCACGCCGCGACATCGACGCCACAGTGGCAAAACGCGGTAACCTGACCTGTTATCAGATCGGTTGGAAGCCCAAAGCTGCCCTGGTCAAAAAATCGGGTGTTTCCATCCTTATCCCATTCCGTGATCATATCGAACTTACCGCCGCCTGCGTCGAAGCGTTACGTAAGCATACCAAAAATGTCACATATGAAATCATTCTGCTGGACAATTGGTCGCAATCGCCGGAAGCCGAACGCTTCTGCACCGAGCAGGCCAACCTTGCAAATACCAAAGTCATCCGCATCGCTGAGCCTTTCAACTATTCCCGCATCAACAATATCGGCGTCAAAGCTGCAGTACATGACTATGTTCTGTTCCTCAACAACGATGTCTTCGTCAGCAATCCGCTCTGGCTGCGCATTATGCTGAACGAATTGCTGATAAACGGCCAGGCGGCCGCGGTTGGCGCCAAACTGTTGTACCCCAACGGCACAGTGCAGCATGCCGGCGTCGTGCTCGGTGTCGGCGGCATCGCCGACCACGCCTTCCGCGGCCTGCCAGGTAGCGCTCCCGGCTATGTTATGCGCGCCATGGCCGCCCAGCAGGTTTCAGCCGTCACTGCCGCCTGCATGCTGACCCGTAAATCCGCGTTCGAAGCAGTCGGCGGATTCGATGAAACCGAACTCACCGTCGCCTTCAACGACGTCGATCTCTGCCTTAAACTCATCGCTGCGAACTGGCAGATCATCTACACCCCGGACGCCGTCGCCGAGCATCAGGAAAGCATCAGCCGCGGCGATGACTTCAATGAAACCAAGGTCGCCCGCTTTATGCTGGAAAACGAGGTGATGCGCCGCCGCTATGAAACCATCCTGCCCTACGACCCGTTCTATAACCGCCACTTCGCCCGCGAAGGCGGGGTATACCGCGAATTGCGTATTCTCGAACCGGAAAATCGTTAAGAGAGCAAGCGTCTTCTTTTTGTGAACAAAAAGAAGCAAAAACTTTATGAATTTACTCATTGGGCTTTGGCAACGCCACAGCCATGCTTCGTAAGCACGCGCTATGAGCGGAGTTGTCAATATTGGATGATTATCAAATCGGCGTAACCGTCTGCGCATAAAGCGTCTTGCCGGTCATATCGATTAATGCAAAATCCATTTTCTCAGAGGACAACGCGCAGCTCATGAAGCCATGTGCGCCGCTCAAAAATCCCGGCCGCAGCGGCATCCCCGGATCATAGGTCGCCGATCCCGCACCGTTCGTCACATAAATCAGCCCATCCACGGTTACCGATTGCAGCGTATGGTCATGCCCATTGATATAAACCGGTACCTGATGCGCGCGCAGCACCGGATCGAGACGAGTGATGAGATCCGGCTGGTCGTGTTCGGCACCCGTAACCGCCGTATAGATCGGATGATGCCCGATCACGATTTTCCATCGTGCCGTAGACCGTCCCAGTGCATCATCCAGCCAGGCCAATTGCGCCGTACTATCCTGGCCGGATATATCGGTGGTGGTACCTATGTAATACCGCATGAAGGGTGAGGTATCGAGATAGAAAAAATCCGCAACACCGCCATCGGGCAGCGTCTCGGATATCTTGTAGTACCGCGCCGGCAACCGCCAGCGCGAACTGTTTTGCGAATAATCAAGCTGCGCCTGCACATTGCCGCGGTAATCATGATTTCCCAGAATAATCTGCCACCGGCTTTGCAGGGATTGTGCAGTATAAATATCCTCAAACGAGGTCTGCCAATACGGATCGTCCAGCCCGGTAACACCATTCTCGTAAAAATTATCGCCGAGCGAGATGGTAAACTTACTGCCTATATCAGCAGCGGTTCGCCCCATTTGCACCGCCACATCGGTCTGATTGTCATTACCGTGACGGCCCCAATCACCGATCAGCACAAACGGCAAAACCGGTGCAGCCGCCGCCGCAGGCAACCCTGGCAGCGCGGTACCTGCCGTCAAACTCATGGAACTGCTTAACAGACGGCGGCGGGACAGCTTCATGTTCATCTCCATCCGAGGCATTGGCTGCATCATGCTATAGCCGCAAATGCCTCCCGGCAAATCACATCGGCCTCTGCCTAATCAAAGCGCGCCGGCAGAATAATCATGGCTCGCAATCCAGGCTGGTTATCTTCCAGCCGAAGTGTGCCGCCATGCAGCTGAACAATTGCCACTACCAGCGCCAAACCAAGCCCCGTCCCGGGTGTCTGGCGCGCCGTTTCGGCCCGGTAAAACCGCTCGGTCGCCCGTTCACGGTCAGCATCAGCAATACCCGGACCATGATCAGCAATCAACACTTCGATGCTGTTCTCAAACCACCTCGCCTTGAATTCGATCACAGCATTGCCGGATGAAAATTTGAAGGCGTTATCGAGCAAATTCATGATCGCCTGCTGGATCAGATCCCGGTCGCCCAAAATCGGCAAAACCGCTTCGATCCCGGCATCGAAAGTAAACCCCCGCTCCTCTGCCACGGCCCGGTAAAGCTCATCGATATCCACCAGCAGCCGCTCCATATCGAAAGCCGCGAATGCCGAGCGTCTGGTCCCGGCCTCGATTTCGGCAATACGTAGCAGCGCCTGAAATACCGCAACAATCCCATCGAGATCGCTGGTTGCGCGGTCGATCGCAGACCGCAACTCCGTCTCTGATCGCGCATGCAACGAGGCGTCCTCAAGCCTGGTCCGCGCCCGCGTAATCGGTGTCCGCAAGTCATGGGCAATCGAATTGGAAACCTCGCGTACACCGTCCATCAGCCGGGTTATCCGGTCGAGCATATCATTGATGACCTCGGCAAGCTCATCAAACTCATCGCCGTCACCGCTCTTGCTAACCCTTTGAGTCAAATCGCCGCGCGCAATCGCCCGCGTGGTCGTCGCTATATTGCGGATCATACGCCTTAACAGACTGCGAATGATCACCGCCCCCAACAACCCCAGCAAAAACATGCAGCCCAAAGCCCATAGCAGGCCATTGCTCAGCACATGCCGCAACTCCGCCGGTGCCCGCACATCGCGACCCACCAGCAATTGCCCGCCATCAGCCAGTTGATAGGCCCGCAGCAATGCCACGGAGCGCACACCCTGGCGTGATACCGGCCGCTCATACCAGAAATCGCTCTGATCCAGCCCATCCGGCCAGCGATCCAAATTCCCTACCACACGATTGCCGAACGGATCGATCAGTAGATAAATCGCATCATTATCGGCATTTTCCGCCAGCCGCGCCTTGATCGCCATCGCCAGCGCGGCGGTGCCACCAACATCGAAATGATCCCCTAGCGCGGATGCGTCATTGCGCACCGCCACCTGGGCCTGGCGCTCCAACAAGCCCACCGTCGAATACCACAGGGAAAACGCCAGGCCGCAGGCGCTCAAGCCAAAGATCGCCGCATAGATAACAGCAAACCGGACCCCCGCAGAGCGGATAAACGGTTTGGTCCTGCCCCGAGACGGGGGGTCACCCTCGATGGCAGTGTAATCCACGGTCTTTCCAGCCCATAAGCGCAGAGCCTTCATCTCCGTAGTTTCCGCTACAGGCTCAAACTTCTTCCGGCCGCAACATATACCCGGCATTGCGTACCGTATGCAGCAACGGCAGCTCGAACGGCTTGTCGATCTTTTGCCGCAGCCTGGAGATATGGACATCGATCACATTGGTCTGCGGATCGAAATGATAATCCCAAACGCCTTCCAGCAGCATGGTTCTGGTTACCACCTGCCCGGCATGACGCATGAGGTATTCCAGCAGTCTGAACTCGCGCGGCTGTAGATCAATCTTTTGGCCGCTGCGCCGCACCCCGCGCGACAACAGATCCATCTCAAGATCCCCTACAGACAATTTCGTCGTCGGTCCATCGGACTTGCCGCGCCGCGTCAACGCCTCGACCCGCGCCAGCAATTCGGCAAATGCAAACGGTTTCGTAATATAGTCGTCACCGCCGGCCTTAAGTCCCTTTACCCTGTCATCCACCTGGCTAAGGGCAGAGAGAAATACAACGGGCGTTACATTATCCTGCGCCCGCAACGTTTCCAGCAATCGTAATCCGTCAATGCCGCCAGGCAGCATGCGGTCAAGAATGATGGCATCGAAGTTCTCGGATGCTGCCAAAAACAGCCCGTCCCGCCCGTTGTCAGCGTGCTCAACGGTATGACCAGCCTCACGCAACCCCTTAACCACAAAACCCGCCACGTCCTTATCGTCTTCAACGACGAGAATACGCATTATCAACCTCCCCATTGAGCCGGCCGGCGGGCCATCACGACCGCCCGCAGCAGTATCCAAACGCCCAGCTTTATGTCGTCAGAGTTACCCCAATGTACAAATGATAGCCGACAAGGTGAACTAATTGTAATGAATACCAAATCTATAGCGAAGCCAAGCGTTCTGCCCGCAAATGGCGCAAACCGATCTGACATCATTCCCGCAAAGTAAAAATCATCGGCGCTGTCCGAACAACCAATTTTATCAATACATGGTTGAAATCACTATGCTCCTACACGACATCAGCCTCCTGTTCAGGAGAAACTCATGGCCTTCAAACGTATCGATCCCAAACAGGTTGACGTCGATTACCTACGCGATGAATTCAATCGCTTCCGCTCTGAACTAACAGGCTTGAAGGAACGTCTTGGCACCAATGCCGGCGATGTACTCGACCAGATGAGTGCGGTGCTTAATGGTAGCAACGTCTCCTCCCGCCTTGCCACCCTCGAAAACGATGTCGAGCGCCTAGCCGGCCGACTCAAAGGCACCGGCAAAGACGCCATGGTCAAACTCGAACACCAGGTTGGTGAGCGGCCGCTGGCGTCCATCGCCGTTGCCTTCGGCATTGGCCTGCTCGCCGCCCAACTCTTCCGCCGCTCTTAAAAACTATGAGTCTCCCCGGCCGCACCACTGCCGCCATCAAATCCATGGCGCTCGCGGCCGGCCTAGGTATTGTCGTCCTTGGCATCATTTTTGCTTCATTAGCCTTTTTCATTGCCGCCGGCTTTGATTGGGCCTCGCGGCGGCTGGCCCCCGCCCCCGCCGCCGCCGCCACTGGCTGCGCCCTTATCCTGTTTGCCATTCTCACAGCTCTCATTGGCCGCATTATACTGAGGCGTCTGAAAACCCCGCAACCCAGCCTGCTTTCCGAATTTACCACCCCCCTCACAACCGCCGCCCGCCTCAGCCTGATGCTGATCCGGCGCGATCCCCGCAAAGCCGTCATCCTGGCAACCATCGCCGGCGCCCTGGTTGAATACATCACCAGTGACTCGAACAAAAAAGCCAAATAACATTGGTTTGTGAAAAAACCGCAAAAAACTTTAGGTATCGGGGTCTGTGGTTGTAATGAAACCAACGTCCACGCCCAGCAGGGCAAAAGTTTTTTGGTTCTTTTTTTCAAAAAAGAACCGCTTGCTTCTCACCCTAACTATCCTCTGCCGGTTTGTCCGGCAAAGCGTAATCTTCACGCAGCCAACGGCCGAGGTCGATATCCGCGCACCGCTTCGAGCAGAAGGGTTTATGGTCCGTGTCGGCTGGTTTCTTGCAAATCGGGCATTTGGTCATCGAATCATCTCATGCAGCGGTGGTCTGATACGGGGCCGGGTGATTTCAGCAAAACCTAAATGAGAAAAGCCAAGCAGGCGGGATTTCAAGGGGTCGGCGGCAAGTGCGGCCGTAAAATCGGGCGTAAGACGGGGGCGGGCTGACGATTTCATGCCGGCAAAATCGACGAGGATAGCGCCGCTAAGATTGCGCAGGATCATCTGCCGCACGAGTTCAGGCAGAATCATGCGGTTCAGGGCGAGTTGGGAAACGGCTTTACCGGAGCTGCCGGCGCTGGCGGCGCCAGCGTCGATGTCGATGGCGGTCAGCGCCGCTGTAATGGCAATGTGCATAACCGCCCCTTGTGGCAGCCCGACGGTGGTGTCCTGCAGGCCAGCAACTTCATCTTCGAGCACGGCATCAAAACACGCGGCCTGATAGGTTATGCGGCTTGGCAAATGAGGACGCAGCAAGGCGATCAAGGCATAGTCGTCGCATCGTATCTGTGCGCCAGGCAAACGGGCGGCAAGTTCCAGCAAAGGGCCAGGCCCGCGGCTGACCAACCCTGTCTGTGCGGCAGGTGCACCAGACGCGACTGCCACGCGGGGGCCTTTGCCGGATTGTGCAGCGCGCGTAATCCGGACAGCGGAGATGCTGCCTTCGGTCAGGCTGGCACCCCCGGCGCTGTCCGGCAGGAAGCCGGTAACGCCACCAAGATCGACAAAGCTGCCAGCCATGGCAGGTAGTCGAGCAGTGATGCGGGCTGTATAAACATCGCCGACACCGTCCGGGTCGTCCGGATTCCAGATCGCATATTCCAGCAGGCGGTCGCCCTGTAGCAGAGCAATCCGCGCGACCGGCGGCCGGTACGAGACCTTGATCAACATTTATAGCCAAAGCCGCGCAACAAGTTTGCGGTCTCATGCAGCGGCAGGCCAACCACCCCTGAATAAGAACCTGAGATAAAATCTATAAATCCGGCGGCCTGGCCCTGTATGGCGTAGCCACCGGCCTTGCCCTGCCACTCGCCGCCGGCAAGATACGCGGCGATATGACCAGGATCGAGCCGGGCTAGGCCAACCATGGAAAGTGCAACGCGGCTGGCAATTTTGCCCTGCGGGCTGCGCACCGCGACGGCTGTATACACGCGATGCCGGCGGCCGGATAATAACGCCAGGCATTGCGCGGCTTGTTCGCGGGTTTCAGCTTTTGGCAATATGCGATTCCCGGCGGCAACTACCGTATCTGCTGCCAGCACGAAATTTTCGCGCTTCACGGCAGCGAGTTTTTCCAGCGCCAGGCGCAACGCATGGCGGCGCGGTGACTCATCCCGGCCCGGCGATTCGTCGATATCGGGGCTGACAATTTCATCCGGTTCGATACCGATCTGCCGGAGAAGTTCCAGCCGCCGTGCACTGGAGGAAGCCAGTGTCAAACGGCTTATTTGAAGCGGAATGTAATCCGGCCTTTGGTGAGGTCGTAAGGTGTCATTTCGACATTGACGCGATCACCGGCCAGCACGCGGATACGGTTTTTGCGCATTTTACCACTGGTATGAGCAAGAATGACGTGTTCATTGTCAAGTTTTACACGAAACATGGCGTTGGGCAGAAGTTCTGTGACCATGCCACTGAACTCGATCATATCTTCTTTGGACAAACAAACCTCATAAATTGGTGCAATACGCGGCTGAAATGGGCCGAGTTCTCCAGCAGGTCAAGTTTTCAGGCGGATCGCCACGGATTGAGAATGGGCGGTCAGCCCCTCGGCTTCGGCCAGAGCGACAGCAGCGGGGCCGATCTGGCGCAGTGCAGCATCGGCGAGCGAAACATAAGTCGTGCGTTTGAGAAAATCATAGACTGATAGTCCCGAGGCGAAGCGGGCGGTGCCGAAGGTTGGCAAAACATGATTGGGCCCGGCAATGTAATCGCCTATGGCTTCCGGGCAGTTGCGGCCCAGGAACACCGCACCGGCATGACGGATCGCGGCGAACATGGCGGCAGGTTCCGCCACCATAATTTGCAGATGCTCAGGGGCAATACGATTGGCCAGCCCGGTCGCCTCGCCCCAGTCGCGCACTACGATGATGGCGCCGTTATCGCGCCAGCTGGCAGCCGCGATGGCGTGCCGCGGCAACCGGATTAGGGCAGCCTCCACCGCCGCGGCAACAGCACCGGCGAAATCAGCGTTATCGGTAATGAGTATGGCTTGCGCAGCTTCATCATGCTCGGCCTGGGCCAGCAGATCGAGCGCGACATGAGCGGGTTCATTATCCGCATCGGCCAGAATGAGAACCTCCGAGGGCCCGGCAATGGAATCGATGCCGACACGGCCAAATACCTGGCGTTTGGCTTCCGCCACATAGGCATTTCCGGGGCCGACAATACGGTCCACTGGGTTAATCAAGGCGGTGCCATAGGCCAGCGCAGCCACCGCCTGGGCGCCCCCTATGCGGTAAATTTCATCCACCCCCGCAATTTCGGCCGCCGCCAAAACCAGCGGGTTCAAAACACCATCCGGCGCCGGCACGCACATCGCAACGCGCCCCACGCCGGCGACTCGCGCCGGTATCGCATTCATCAGTACGGAGGACGGATAGCAGGCTGTACCGCCGGGCACATAAAGGCCCACCGCATCCAAAGCCCCCCACCGCAGACCCAGCGTGGCGCCGATATTGTCCGTAAACACCAAATCAGACGGCATCTGGGCCCGATGAAACGCCTCAATGCGCTGTGCAGCCAAGGTCAACGCGCTATGCAGCTCCAGCGGAATGGCGGCAGCGGCGGCGGCGATCTCCGCCGGTTTCACTTGAATATCAGCAAGTCCGATCTGCACCCGATCAAACCGGTTGGTAAAATCGACCACCGCGGCATCACCCTGGCTGCGGACGCGGGCAATAATCTCTCGTACAAGTTCCGCCACAGCAAGCTCGGAGCCGGCGGAACGGCTCAGCAAGGCCGTAAATCCCGCTTCGAAATCCGGCGTTACCGTGGCCAGCCGCCTCATGCCGCCTGGCTTTGCGCGGCCAGGGTGGCACGGAACCGCTCAATCCAGGCACCGATCTCATCGGGCCGGGTCTTCAAGGCAATACGGTTGACGATCAACCGGGAAGACACTTCAGCAATCACATCGGTCTCAACCAAGCCATTGGCCTTGAGCGTGCTGCCCGTCTGCACCAGATCCACAATCAGCCGGGATAGCCCAAGTCCGGGTGCCAGCTCCATGGAACCATTCAGCGCCACAATTTCCGCTTGCACGCCTTTGGCGGCAAAATGCAGCTTGGCTACATTGGGATATTTGCTGGCCACGCGTATACGCGACTGCGTCTGCAAAGCGGTCTGCCCCTTATCATCGCGCGGTTCTGCAACAGAAATGCGGCAATGACCTATGCCCAGATCGAGCGGGGCATAAACCTCCGGGTAGTCGAACTCCATCAGTACATCGCCGCCGCAAATGCCGATCTCCGCAGCGCCGAAAGCCACAAACGTAGCAACATCGAAAGACCGCACCCGTATCACATCCACCCCCGGATGATTGGTCGGAAACCGCAAACGCCGGCTCGACTCATCGGTATAATCTGCAGCCGGAAGAATCCCGGCACCGGCCAGCAGCGCCCCGCATTCGTCCAGTATACGGCCCTTAGGTAAAGCAAGCACAATCGACATGGCGGGCATGTACCACCGCAATCGGGCAGGGGCTAGTTCGGGAAGCAAGCAGTTCTTTTTTGAAAAAAGAACCAAAAAACTTTTGCTCCTTTTGGACACGGGGCGTTTAACGGCCAACACCCATGGCCTGGCGTATCAAAGTTTTTTTGCTTCTTTTTGTTCACAAAAAGAAGTGCTTACTGCCTATCCAGGCAGCATAACCCGCGCCCGCAACCCCTGGGTTTGGTTAACCAGCGTGATCTCCCCGCCATGCGCGCGGATGATATTGCGGGCGATCGACAGGCCAAGTCCGGAGCCGCCGGTTTCCCGGTTGCGGCTGATTTCCAGGCGCTGGAATGGTTCGAACACGCGTTCTGAATCTGCTTGCGGTATGCCCGGGCCGTCATCGTCGATGATGATTTCGATTTGGCTTGAGTTGTAGCGGGATAGTTGAATGCGAGCGGCATCCCCGTATTTAACGGCGTTGTCGATCAGGTTGGTCAGCGCCCGTTTGAGGCTGAGGGCACGGGCCTGAATCGGCAGGTGCTCCGGTCCTTTATAAGACAGCGCATCGGCAATTTCGGGGTGGCCGTCCGCAGCATCGTCGATAATGGTCCGCAGCAGGATGGCGAGGTCGATGGGTGCGATGGCTTCACTGGCGGTAATATCGCGCCCGAAGACCAGGGTGGCGGCAACCATAGCTTCCATTTCGTCAAGATCGGCCAGCATTTTCAAGCGCTGCTCGTCGTCTTCCATATATTCGGCGCGTAGTTTCAGGCGGGTGATCGGGGTGCGCAGATCGTGGCCGATGGCGGTAAGGAGAAAGGTACGGTCCTCGACAAAACGGCGGATGCGCGCCGCCATGGTGTTAAAGGCGGCGGCGGCGGTGACGATTTCGGTGGCGCCTTGCTCGGCCAGCATCGGCGCGTTGGCGATGTCGCGGCCGAGATGCTCGGCGGCGTTGGCAAGCATGCGCACCGGGTTGGTAAGGTGACGGACCGCCCACAGGATCATCGCCGCACCGAGGATGGTCATGACGATAAACGCGGTGGCAAAGCCGGGCGAGCGCCAGGGCGCAGGGCGGGTGTAGATATTGGTGATAACCAGCCAGATTTGGCCGGGCGGATAGCTGATCGGCGGGCCTTCCTGGAGCGGACCGTCCTGCGGTGGCGTCAATGGCGGCGGTGGTGGTGGCGGTGGCATGAAGCCCAGCTGCGGCCAGGACGGCAAGGCAAAACAAACAATCAGCCGGCGGGGGTGATTGCCACCCAAAATCTCGATACCGTGCGGGCGGATCGCCATCGGGATACCGAAAGCGATAATGCCGGCGCGGATCATTTGCCGGGCAGCGACCGGCACCGGCCCGATATCCGGGCCTTTGGGCAGGCCGGTTTGCAGTCGGACCGTCTCGCCTTTGGAAACCGCTTCGCCGGCCACCAGGACAGAACGCGCCATTGGCGGCGCAATGGCAATATGGCGATAAATGATCACATCGCGGGTCGCGATCTCGCGCTCCGCTTCGATGCGCAGTAGCATGATCTGGTTACGCGTATGGATCGTCAGCCCCAGCAGCTGAATGAATGCGAAGCCGAAAAATAAAATAAGAGCCGTGCGCGCAGCTAAACTCCGCGGCAGCAATGAGACCTTCAAAGCCGCCAGCACGCCGGCAGCTTCAAGCCCGCTCGACCGGCGTGGAAAGCACATAGCCGCCGCCACGCACGGTTTTGATCAGCTGAGCATGGCGGCCGTTATCCTCAAGTTTGCGGCGCAAGCGCGACACCGCCACATCGATGGCGCGGTCAAACGGCCCGGATTGCCGTCCGCGAAGAAGATCGAGCAGCATATCGCGGGTCAGCACACGGTTGGGACGGTCCAGCAGTGCCACCAGCAGCTCGTATTCCCCGCCAGTCAAGGCAACCTCGACGCCGTGCGGGTCCAGCAACCGCCGGCGCGCCGTCTCCAGCTGCCAGAAGGCAAAGCGGTAAAGCCGCGCCGCACCATCCTGCGTGCGCTCCTCGGCCTCGCCGGTGCGCCGCAACACAGCGCGTATACGGGCTAGCAGCTCGCGCGGGTTGAAGGGTTTGGTGACATAATCGTCAGCGCCAAGTTCAAGACCGATGATGCGGTCGGTTTCCTCAGCCATGGCGGTCAGCATGATGATCGGAACATTGGCTTCGGCCCGCAACCAACGGGCAATTTCAAGGCCGCCCTCGCCGGGCAGCATTAAATCGAGAACCACCAACTGGAAATGACCGTTCAAAAAAGCGCGGCGGGCTTCCCGGCCGTCCCGCGCCGCGGTCACGCGCAAGCGCTGGCGCTCCAGGAAGCGCGACAGCAGGTCACGGATTTCCCGGTCATCATCGACCACCAATATATGCGGCATCACATCCATGATGAGATGTTAGCGCGCGGCCGCGCTGAGTAGCAGGGGCTGTTACATTCCTTTTCAATAAAATGGCCGCCCGCCCACAACGCCCCACCTCGCATAAACCCCCTGCTGAACCATAGACGTGCTGCCAGTATCCCCAGACCCAGACTCGCAAAAGTTTTTCGGCACGACTTTTTACAAAAAAGCTGCCGCTTCCTTTTACCGCCGCCACCGCCACATCCACAGCGCAACGCCGCCATTCGACAGCGCCGTCAGCAGCAAAATATCCGGGGCTGAACGCAGCCAGATATAGGTTATAGCGGTCAGAACGGCCGCAACGCACATCGCCACCGCGTTAATGACGTTATTGGCGGCGATCATGCGGGAGCGGTGACTGGCCAGAGAATGTTCCTGCATCAGCGCGTATAGCGGCACGGAATAGACCCCGCCACACGCCGCCAGCAGCAGAAGATCGGCCATCATCCGTTCGCCACGCCAGGTGCCGAGCACAGCATGCACACTCGGTAACGGACCGGCAGCCAAGGCCGCCAGAGCAAAATCCAGGGTAAAGACCGAGATACCGAGGGCGGCGAGGGGTACATATTTGGCCGTGACCTCGCCATGCAGCAGGCGGGCGCAAACCACCGAACCAAGGCCGACCCCGACCGAGAATACCGCCAGCATCAGCGTCACGACGCGGCCATTGGCGTGCAGGCTGTCGCGCGCGATGGTCGGAAATTCGGCGAGCAAGGTGGCACCCACCGCCCAGAACCAGCTGATGCCCAGAATAGCGAGCCAGACCCGCCGGTTACCGGCCGCCGTGCGCAGCAACAACAGAGTTTCCCGGGCCAAATTCCAGTCGATATGCAAAGCTGGCGCAGCAGCCACGGTGGCGGGAACCCAATAGGCTGCGGCCACCCCTGCTGTCGCGACCAATATGGCGGCGGCGGAGACGATCCCAGGGCCGCCCGGTAAAGTGATCAGAACGCCACCGGCGATGGTACCAATCAGGATGCCGATAAACGTGCCGGCCTCGATCAGCCCATTGCCCGCAATCAGCTCGTCTTCATGCAAAACCCCG
Source organism: Acetobacteraceae bacterium (assembly GCA_965231175.1). Taxonomy (GTDB): domain Bacteria; phylum Pseudomonadota; class Alphaproteobacteria; order Acetobacterales; family Acetobacteraceae; genus Acidocella. The sequence continues at coordinate 681,250 of CBDDMJ010000004.1, forward strand.
GGCAACATGCCGTATTTCAGCGGCGAGAAGAAACTGGCCTGTACCCCAAGGCCAAACAGCACCGTCATCAGAACGGCGATGTTGCCGGTGAGAAATCCGGCGGCAGCGGGAATCATCAAGCCCAGCTCCCAATATTTGGTGAGACGGATCAGACGGGACTTCTCAAAACGGTCGGCGAGCTGTCCGGCCAGACAGGAGAATAGCACATAGGGCAGAATAAACACGCCGCCCGCCAACGCCACCAGTATCGGCCCGGCGGCCGTCAGCCTGTAGAGCGCCAGAACCACCAGGGCGTTTTTGAACAGGTTGTCATTGATGGCGCCGAGAGCCTGGGTGGTGAAAAGCGGTAGAAAGCGCGCCGTCTTTAACAAAGCAAACCCACCGTTCATCAACTATCCCCAAAGCATATTATTGCCGATTCAATACAGATTACCATTAGAATACATAATTATATCAAACAGTTATAAACTTGCCTTTTCCTCACATTATAGCGGTCCCGCATCCTTGCCCACAGAGTTATCCACAGAATTTTGATAAAATACCTCCGCCAGCCGATCCATCATTTCTTGCCGAGGCAACCCTGCTGGCAAAGCCGGATACAGTCGGATATGCAGCGTACCCGCGCGTTTACGAAAGGCCTGACGCCCCCAGAACCGCCCGGAATCCGTAGCGGCGGGGATGATTGGCAAGTCGAGGGTCTTGGCGATGGCGGCAACGCCGGTTTGCAAAACTATGCGCTCCCCCGGCGCCACCCTTGTGCCTTCGGGAAAAATCACAATCTGGCGGCCGTCGGCGATTGCGGCACGGCAATCCGCCAGCAATTTGCGCATCACCATCAGACCACCGGCGCGGTCCACAGCAATCAGCCCGGCCGGCACCAGCAAGGAACCCAATAGCGGCAGCCGCAGCAGTTCATGTTTCAGCACATAGGTCGGGCGCGGCAGCAAGGTGAGCCAGACCAAGGTATCGAAGGCAGATTGATGCTGTGCCGCAATCAGCGCCCCCCCGCCAACAGGCAGATGTTCCCTGCCCTTTACATCGATCGTAATGCCGCAGAGCCGGCGCAGTGCGGCCAGTGTTATCCAGCCCCACAGCTGACCCAGCCCAATCAGCCGCTGTGGCGCCGTTCGCAGTAACACCTGACCCCACAGGCTCAATGCCGCACCGGCAGCATACATAACCAGGTTAAACCCCAAGGATCGCAGCAAAATCATTCAAAACCCGCTTAAATAATCTTCAAACCTGGCGCGCACCACGAGATATTTGCAATATTCCACAGCCAATAGACGCCAAGTGGAGCCGGTAAGAACATGCCCCATGGCGGGCGGCTGTACCGGTACCGCCACCAGCCTGATGCCCGGCAGCATGCGGTGGATTTCAAGCAACGCCCGCGGCATGTGATAGGCGGCAGTGACGATAATCAGTGATCTCATGCCGTGGGCGCGCACCCATTGCGCGGTTTCCACGGCGTTACCCAAGGTTGTCGTGGCCTGGTGACCGAGGGTGATGCGGCTGGCATAGGCTGTGGCGGCGTGCGGATTGTCGGCGGTGAAATCGCCGAGATAAGTGCCCCGGCCAGCGCCGGAGATCAGCAGCCGCGGCGCGGCTTTTTCACCCAGCAACGCCAGCGCCTCAGCAACGCGGTCGTCGCCGCCAGTCAGGGCAACGATGCCGTCGGCAGCAGGCATTGGGCGAGGTGCGCGAGCAGACCATACCGTGCCCATGAAAACCACGAAGCCTGCCAGCCAGCACGCCACGAGCAATAGGACCAGCCGCAACAGGCTGGCAAATGCAAACCGTCGGCGGCGGAAGCGGGAGCGCCTGGTCATCAGGCCAGCCGCCGCAGCCAGCCGCGCACGGTGAGCTGCGCGGTGATCCAGCCGATCATGGCCGCGGCCACCGGCAGGCCAGGCAGCATGACCCACACACCGACTGGTATAAACGCCAGGCTGGTCCCCATCGCGCCTGCGAACGGAGCAGCGATGCGGATCAGCCAATACAGCACCGGCACCGCAGCGGCAGCACCGGCGGCAGCGCCGAACGCAGCCAGCACCAGGGCCCGCCCGGCAAACTGTGCGGCGATATCCCCATCCAAGGCGCCAAGGCCATGGATGATCTCAATCGCCTCTCGGCGCTGCGCGAGCCCAACGCGTATAGCGCCCGCCACCACCGCTGCGGCCACCCCCCCTACAATCACCAGCACCCCGGCGGCGGCTTCCTGCAGGCTTGTCGTAAGGCTGGCCACCCGCGCCGCCCAAACCGCGCCGGTCGCAGCAAAGCTGCCTGGGGCGGCGGCCTGCAAAGCGGTTTGCAGCGCATCCGGCGCACCGGCAGTGTTCCAGGTGGCGGTGACGACAGCCGGCAGCGGCACCGCCAGGCTGGCAAGATCCGCACCCAGCCAGGGTCGCAGCAACCCGGCGATCTGGTCATGGGTTAATTGCGCAATGCCGCTGACCTGCGGATCGGCTTGCAGAATCGTCAGTACCGATTGCAGCCGGCTGGCGCCGGGCTTGGCTGCGGGATCATCAGGGTGCGGCACCTGAACGGTCAAAGCGGCGGCGGTATCGCCTTTCCATTGCCGGGCCAGAAGTGCTGCAGCCAGCGCTGCCGCCAGCGTCAGTGCCGCCAAAAAGCTCATTGCCGCCACCAGCAGCGGCAACATTCGGTCAGCGCTGGCCGAACGCAGGCCGAGATGGTCCGTGCGCTTAAGCCGCATGCACCAGCCGCCCGTGCTCGATCTCAAGCCGGGGCGCCGGGTAGCGCTTCAACAGGCCAAGGTTATGCGTCGCCACAACGATGGTGGTGCCCATGCGATTCAGCGCGGTGATCAGCATCATCACACGCGCCGCCTGTGCCTCGTCCAGATTGCCGGTCGGCTCATCGGCCAGCAGCAGCCGCGGCCGACCCACCACCGCCCGCGCCATCGCGATGCGCTGCTGTTCGCCGCCGGAAAGCTCGTCGGCGCGCCGCTCCAACTGACCATACAGGCCAACCCAGCGTAACAACTCGGTGACATCGGCGCGCACCTGGGCTTCCCCGGCACGTGCCAGACGCATCGGCAGGGCCACATTGTCATAGGCCGAAAGATGCCCGAGCAGTCGAAAATCCTGATACACCACACCTATGCGCCGCCGCAGCAAAGCTGTCTGGCGGCGCCCGAGACGGCTGATATTCGACCCCAGTATATTGATCTCACCCCGGCTCGGCCGCTCGGCCAGATACATCAGCCGCAACAGACTGGTCTTGCCGGCGCCGGAGGCCCCGGTCAGCCAACGGAAGCCGCCAGCGGGCACATCGAAGTCCAGCCCGGACAAAACCTCAGCTCCCAACCGGTATCTCAGCGCCACGTCTGCAAATCGGATCATTCAGTCAGCGGTCTTTCCACACGCTCGCGCTTATTGCGCCACTCTGCCATTAATGCCATTCGATGCACCATGCACGTCACCTGCCCGCGCTGCCAGACCGCTTATAACGTGCCGGACGCCGAGCTGGGCAGCCGCGCCCGACGGTTGCGCTGCGTTACCTGCAGCCAGGTCTGGGAAGAATACCCGCCAGCTGAGCTCGCCCCACCGCCGCCGCCACTGCACATGCACACGGTCGAAGTCGCGCCCCGCCCGGCACCGGCAGCCGTCTCACGCGTGCCCAAACGCCGGCGCGCCTTGCAGATCCTGGTGATCCTGCTCGCGCTGGCGGTCCTGGCCATGCTGCTGGGACACCAGGCGATCGCCGAAAGATGGCCGGCAACCGTCGCGATTTTCGCCGCACTCGGCATCCACTAGAGCCGGATGACATTAAGATAGAGCCATCCGGCATCGCTATCTAAGTATATAATAGACCTGGTGTCAGGCCATACGTTTGATATTGGCGGGTTGCGCCGAGCTTAAACAAGCCGCGAGAAACAGATCGACAGCAAGATGAATACGGCGTTCCAATGTGGCTTTGGACGGCAGCGACCTGAAGCCGATCATGGTGCTCAGCAGAAACTCACCGAGCACCATGCCGAACAATATCTCGGACATCTCCCGGGCCATCGCCGGCTGACCGCGGCAAACCGGGTAATTGGCGAGGCAGGTCTCCAGTATGCTAAGGGCCTTGGTAACCCGCTTCTGATGGAACAGGTTAACCAGGTCCGGGCTGTGCGTATACTCTGCCATGATCATACGCACTATGGCGATTTGCTCCTTGGACAGCATGAATTTTGCCAAAATGCGCAGATTTTCAATGAGAATTTGTTTCGGCTCCCACTCCGGGGGCGGTTTAGGAAAACTGATGAAGGAATGCCGATAGCTAAGCAAGGCGACAAACAGACCCGCTTTGGATGATACGATCCGATACACCGTTTTTTTTGACATGCCGGCGGCTTTGGCGACATCGGCCATGGTCGCGGTGTGGTAACCTTTAGCAAGGAAAATCGTTTCCGCAGCCTGTAAAAGGTGGGTCAGGCGCGAGTCTTCCACCTCCTGCTTGCCTCGTGAAGGCGGGGCAATCACGCGTTTTGCAGGCTGTGCCCGGCTTGACATTTGGTTGCTTTAGCAGCTAACCGGAAACTTGCAAGTTTCCGTATGCGGAATCACCGGCTTGACGAATGGCCTGAACCGCCTTAATCCGGCGACATGAAACCAACGGGTTTCCTCGTACGGACTTGTTCCGCATTTATATGCTTTAGCTTTGCAGGCTGCGCCGTTGGTCCGCAATTCCATCAGCCCGCAGCGCCACCGACCAGCGGTTATGCGCCGCGCCCGCTGCCCGCCGCCACAGTGATGGCCGGCGGTGCCGTGCAGAATTTTCATCCAGGTGCAGATATCGCGGCTGATTGGTGGAGCCTGTTCCAGTCGCCGGAGCTCGATCAACTGATCGCAGCCGGTCTCGCCAACAACCCGACCTTGGCGGCGGCACAATATACACTGCTTGAGGCACGGGAAAATACGCGAGCCGAACAAGGCAATTTCGCCCCCAGCCTCGGCGTCAGCCTGCAGGCTGAACGGGAAATGACATCATCGGCACAAACCGCAAGCTTCGGCGGCGGCGCAGCGACAGCCGCCGATACCGGTTTCTCAAACTCACCATTCACTCTGTTCAACGCGTCACTAAGCGTGTCCTACGCGCCGGATGTTTTTGGTGGTGAGCGCCGGCGCGTCGAGAGCCTAGCCGCCCAGGCAACATATCAACGCTATGAACTTGAGGCGGCGTATCTGAGTCTGACCGCCAACATCGTCACGGCAGCGATTTCCGAGGCCTCGTATCGCGGCCAGATCGATGCCACCGACCAGATCATCGCCTCGGAACAGCACCAACTGCGTATCTTGAATCAACAGGTCTCACTCGGCGGCGTGGCGCCATCTGAAGTCATCAGTCAACAGGCAACTTTGGCGACCACCGAGGCCACATTGCCGCCTCTGCAATCTGCCCTGGCCCGGCAGCGCAATCAGCTGGCAGCTTTGACCGGCAGCCTGCCGGCGGATTTTCACGCTGCGGACTTCACCCTGGCGACGCTGCATCTGCCAGGCGATCTGCCGGTCTCGCTACCCTCGCAGCTGGTGGCGCAACGGCCGGATATCCAGGCGGCGGCGGCACAATTACACGAGGCCTCGGCCAATGTCGGGGTGGCGACGGCAAACATGCTCCCGCAAATCACTTTAAGCGCGGGTTACGGCCATGAATCCCTGGGCGATGAGAATTTCTTTACCCCGCAAACGCTGCTCTGGAGCCTGGTCGCCGGGCTGACGCAGCCGATTTTCGAAGGCGGCCGGCTCACTGCGCAGCGCAAATCGGCGATCGCGGCTTTGCATGTGACAGGCGCACAGTATCAACAGACAGTGCTGACAGCGTTTCAGAATGTGGCCGACGCGCTGCAAGTTTTGCAATTCGATGCCAGCACGCTGGCAGCGGATCAGCTGGCGGAAACAACCGCGGGGCATAGCCTTGCCATCATCCAAAGCCAGGTCCAACTCGGCAGCCAGCCGTTTACGGCAATCCTGACAGCGCAAACGACCTATCAGAACGCGGTGATTGCGCGTGTCCAGGCCGAGGCATCACGGCTGGCTGATACCGCAGCACTTTATCAGGCGCTCGGTGGCGGCTGGTGGCACCGCCAGGATGTCGCAGCGCCAGCCGCCGATTGCTGTGGCATCATCCCGTGACGGCGCCCAAACCTTTGCGACCCAAAACTTTGCGACAAGGTATAAAGTAGATGGTCAAACGTATGATTGTGATGCTGCTGATTGTCGGCATCCTGCTCGGCCTGGTATTCGGCTTCGGCGCCTTTCGCAGCTATGAGATCAAGAAGTTTTTTGCCACGCTGTCGAACCCGGTGCAGACCGTAACCACGCTAACGGCCGTCTCCAGCCCCTGGCAGTCTAGCCTGAATGCAGTGGGCAGCGTGGTCGCCATCAATGGCGCCAATCTGTCATCCGAGGTCTCCGGCATCGTCGACACCATAGACTTCAAATCCGGCGACGACGTGGCGGCGGGAACCCTGCTGCTCACCTTGCGGCCAAATAATGACCAGGCGGTGCTGGCGCAGTTGCAGGCCGCCGCAACACTCGATCAGATCAATTACAAGCGCGATACGAAACAATTCAGCGCCGATGCGGTGAGCCAGGCGGTGGTGGATACCGACCGCGCCAACCTGGCAGCGGCTGAGGCACAGGTGCAAGGCCAGATGGCGTTGATCGCCGAAAAACAAGTGAAGGCGCCGTTTTCCGGACGTTTGGGCATCAGGCAGGTGGATATCGGCCAGTATCTGACCGCCGGCACGCAAATTGTAACATTGCAACAGCTCAACCCGCTGTTCGTGGATTTTTATCTACCGCAGCAGGCGCTATCGCAGATCAGCATCGGCCAGGCAGTCACCGTGGCGGTTGACGCCTTTGCCGGTCAAAGCTTTGCCGGAACCATATCTTCGATCAATGCGGCGGTGGATACCGCGACCCGCACCATACAGGTGCGCGCGACGATACAGAACGATGGCTTGCGCCTGCGACCGGGCATGTTCGGCGTGGTCAATGTAAATGTCGGCACGCCGGTCGATCTCGTCACGGTCCCGCAAACCGCGATTACCTACGACTCATATGGCGATGCGGTCTACCTTGCAGTGCCTGGCAAGGATGCCAGCGGCAAAAATCAACTGACAGCGCAGCTGGTGTTCATTACGCCAGGTGATACCAGAGGCGATCAGGTTGCGGTGTTAAAAGGCGTATCCGCCGGGGATGTGGTGGTCACATCCGGGCAGCTCAAGCTGAAGAACGGCTCGCCGATAGTGGTCAATAACACATTACAGCCTGCCAACAATCCCAATCCCACGCCGCCGAACCAGTAGGCGCAAACCAGCATGAAAAACTTTACCGACATTTTTATCCAGAAGCCTGTGCTGGCCATGGTGGTCAGCCTGCTGATACTGGTGCTTGGCCTGCGCGCCGTCGGTTCATTGCCAGTGCTGCAATATCCAGCAACCAATGCGGCAACCATCACCATTACCACAACCTATCCTGGCGCCAGTCCGAGCGATATCGCGGGATTTATTACCACACCGATCGAAACCGCTGTGGCGCAGGTCAACGGCATCGATTACATGACCTCGACAAGCCAGACCAGCACCAGCACCATCACCATCTACCTGCGGCTGAACTACCCCGCCGATGCGGCGTTGACGGAAATCAGCGCCAAAGTGAATTCGGTCCTGAACCAATTGCCGGCAGGCACGCAGCAGCCGGTGCTGGTGTTGTCGCCGATCGAAACCTACGATGCCATCTACTTCGGCTTCAATAGCACCGTGCTGAGTTCCAAGCAGGTGACGGATTACGTGACCCGCGTTGTGCAGCCGCAACTGCAGTCAGTACCTGGGGTGCAGACGGCTGAAATTCTGGGCGCGCAGAATTACGCCATGCGTGTCTGGCTGAACCCGGACAAGCTGGCCTCCTATGGGCTAGCCGCCAGCGATGTGTATAACGCCCTCGGCAATAACGACTTCATTGCAGCACTCGGCAATACCAAGGGCCAGATGGTGCAGGTGACGTTGACCGCCTCGACTGACCTGCATGATGTAGCTTCCTTCGAAAACCTGATTATCAAGCAGCAGAATGGCGCGATTATCCGGCTGAAGGATGTTGCAACGGTCGAGCTTGGCGCAGATGATTATGAACAACTCATTCAGTCCGACAACAAGGAAGGCGTATTCATCGGCATCAAGGTGGCGCCGGGTGCGAATCTGATCAATGTTGCCGGCCAGCTACGCAAGCTGTTTCCCAGCATCCAGGCGCAGTTGCCGCCGGGGCTTGTAGGGGCCATCCCTTTTGACTCGACGGCATTTGTTACCGCTTCCATCAACGACGTTTTGAAAACGCTGGTCGAAGCCTTGTTAATCGTGACTTTGGTGGTGTTCGCGTTCCTCGGCTCGCCGCGTTCGGTGCTGGTACCGGTAATTGCGATTCCGCTGTCTCTGGTTGGTGCTTTCGGCATGATGCTGGTGTTTGGCTTCAGCATCAATCTGTTGACGCTGTTGGCACTGGTGCTGGCAATCGGGCTGGTCGTGGATGATGCGATCATCATCGTCGAGAATGTAAATCGCCATTTGGAGGAGGGCAAACGGCCGAAGCAGGCAGCCCTGCAGGCCGCCCGCGAACTCGGTAGCCCGATCATTGCGATGACGGTGGTGCTGATTGCGGTCTATGTGCCGATTGGCTTTCAAACCGGGCTGACCGGTGCGCTGTTCACGGAATTCGCCTTCACCTTGGCGGGCGCAGTGACGATTTCGGCGATTATCGCTTTAACCTTGACGCCGATGATGAGCTCCAAAACGCTGAAGCCGACCAACCGGCATAATCCGAACTGGGAAGGCAAGCTGATCAATTTTGTCGATCGCAGATTTAGTGAAGTTCACCGCCTTTATACGAAATTACTGACCGGCAGCCTGAACACTTACACCGTGACTTTGGTATTCGCGGCGCTCATATTGAGCAGCATCTACTTTCTTGCAGCCGGGTCCAAGAGTGAATTGGCGCCACAGGAAGATCAAAGCGTCATCATCGCGCTGATGACGTCCGCACCCAATGCAACGGAGCAGCAACGGGCGATGTGGGACAAGGCGCAAAACACACTGGCTTTCACCTATCCTGAAATCATTCATACATTCCTGGTCGACACGCCAGGCCAAGGGCTGCTGGGCTGCGTTCTGAAGCCGTGGGATCAACGCACAAAGTCTGCGACGGCGCTGCAAACGCAGTACCAGAACGATGTCAACCAGAAGATTCCCGGCCAGCAGATCGTGGTTTTCCAACCGCCCTCCTTGCCCGGCTCACAAGGCTTGCCGGTATCTTTCGTGGTGAAAACTACGGATAGTTACGATCGGCTTTATCCGATCTCCCAGCAGTTGCTGAAAGCCGCGCAACGCACCGGCCTGTTCATTTTTCTAAACAGCGACTTGAAACTCGACCAGCCGCAATCCAACGTCGTGATCGACCGTAATAAAGCCGCCGAGCTGGGCTTGAACATGGCGGATGTGGGTGCCGCGTTAAGCCAGGCGCTGGGCGGTAATTACGTCAACTATTTCAGCCTGTACGGCCGATCCTATAAAGTGATACCGCAGATGCAAAGAGTATCAAGACTAAATGTTTCTCAGCTATCGGATTACTCGGTAACCTCGGTGAACGGCATCAGCGTGCCGCTCTCGGCAATCGCCAGTATCACAACCTCGGTAATACCCGAATCGATCAACCATTTTCAGCAGCTGAATTCGGCGACGATACAGGGTGTGGCGACACCAGGCGTGTCGCAATCCGAGGCTCTGACCACATTACAAAAACTGAGTGCGCAGATCCTGCCTGAAGGCTACCAAGTGGATTATGCAGGACCAATGCGGCAATTCACGCAAGAGTCCGACAGCTTCATCGTGACTTTTGGCTTCGCCATCATCATCATTTTTCTGGCACTCGCCGCCTTGTTTAATTCGTTCCGCGACCCGCTGATTATTCTGGTATCAGTGCCAATGTCACTCGCCGGCGCCTTGCTGTTCATTTATCTCGGTTTTGGCGGCGTCTCGCTGAATATCTATACCGAGGTCGGGCTGGTGACGCTGATGGGGCTGGTCAGCAAGCACGGCATCCTGATGGTCGAAGTTGCAAACCAGGCACGGCTGGATGGCAAATCCAAGCGCGACGCCATCGAATACGCCGCCGGTATCCGGTTGCGGCCGATCTTGATGACCACGGCGGCGATGGTGCTCGGCGTAGTGCCGCTTATCCTCGCCACCGGCGCCGGTGCAGCAGCACGCGTAAACATGGGCGTCGTCATCGCCAGCGGCCTCGCCATCGGCACGTTGTTTACACTATTCGTGGTGCCGGCTGTTTACCTGGTGCTGGCGCGCAGTAAATTAGCGCCCTTGAAACCAGTCCTTACGCAAGAGCGGTGATAGATCGCACAGCACTTCTTTTTGTGAATAACTTTATGAATCTGGCCCCTGGGCGGAAACAGGAAAGGTTTTGCTCTGCTATTCGAGCCTGCCGCCCCGTAAGCTGATTTGGCGGTCCATGCGGCGCGCGAGTTCTGGGTTATGCGTGGCAATAAGCGCCCCGATGTTTTCCGCTCGCACCAGATGCAGCAGCTCTGCGAATACGATATCGGCTGTGGCGACGTCGAGATTGCCGGTCGGCTCATCGGCCAGCAATAAGGACGGCGCGTTGGCCAAAGCGCGGGCGATAGCGACGCGCTGCTGTTCCCCTCCGGAAAGCTTGCCTGGCAGATGATGCGCACGGCTGTTGAGACCAAGCCGGGTCAGCAAATCCATCGAGCGGGCATTGGCCGCATTCTGCGTCTTGCCGGCAATCATTTGCGGCAGCGTAATATTTTCCAGTGCCGTAAATTCCGCCAGCAGATGATGGAACTGGTACACGATACCGATGGTACGCAGCCGGATATTGGTCCGCGCCTGATCCGGCAACTGACCGGCATCCTGGCCATCGATCATCACTACTCCGCCATCGGGCTTTTCCAAAAGCCCTGCCAGATGCAACAACGTCGACTTGCCGGAGCCGGACGGCGCAACCAGCGCGGTAATTTCGCCACGCTGCAACAGCAGATTGGCACCGTCCAGAACGGTCAACCCGCCGGCTTCGGTTTTGTAGATACGCGTGATGTCACGCATTTCCAAAAGCCTACTCACTGCGCAGCGCCTCGATCGGGTCAATCCGGGCAGCGCGCCAGCTTGGATACAACGTCGCCAGCAAGGACAGCGCGATTGACATAACGAGAACCTCGGCGACCTGGTGCCAGTCGAGCTTCGCCGGGAGCTGTTCCAGGTAGTAAACCGTCGGATCGAACAACTTGGTCCCAGTAATAGTCTGCACAAACTGGCGAATGTTCTCGATATAAGCGCAAAACAGCACGCCCAGGCCAAAGCCGATCAACGTGCCGAGTATCCCCACCGAGGCGCCGCACATCAAAAATATCCGCAAAATCGCGCCGGAGGAAGCACCCATGGTGCGCAAGATTGCAATATCACGCGCCTTGTCCTTCACCATCATGATCAACGAAGAAATGACATTGAACGCCGCAACAATAATGATGAGTGTGAGGATCAGAAACATTACATTGCCCTCGACCGTTACCGCCGCAAGAAAACTGTCATTGTTCTGACGCCAATCCTGAATGTTGATCGGCGTATCAGCCAGCTTTTGGGCGATCGCCAGTTTGATCGCCTCATCATGGTCCGGGTCCGCCACATAAATCTGCAGTTGAGTCGCAGCATTGGGCTGCTGAAATAAAGTTTGTGCCGCTCCCAGCGGTATGAAAACAAAACTCGTATCATACTGCGCCATTCCGGTCTGGAAAATCGCTACTACCCGAAAGCTTTGTATGCTCGGTATGGTGCCGATGATGGTGGCATGGCCCTGCGGCAATATCAGCGAAATATTGGAGCCGATCGTAAGGCCGAACTGCGCAGCAAGCCCGTCGCCGATAGCAATCACCCCGTTGCCCACCAAATCGTCGATCCTGCCAGCCACCACATGGTTCGCAACCGTCGGAAGCTGCGCCAAAGCCTTCGGCGTAATCCCGCGCGCAATGCCGCCGCTCGCACCACCTTGCGGTCCAGACATCAGAACTTGATCCTGAACAATGGGAAAAGCCGCCGTGACACCAGGAACACTTCGAACCCGCGCCGCCAGATCGTCGTAATTCGTCAACGGCTGCCCCGCCCCAAAAACCCCGATATCGCCATTCAACCCAAGTATCTGGCCAATCAACTCCTGCCGGAACCCGTTCATCACACTCATCACAATAATCAGCGTCGCCACACCCAGCGCTATGCCAACCAGTGAGAAAACAGCAATAACGGAAACAAACCGCTCACCCCGCCGGGCCCGCAGATAACGCCCTGCAACCTTGCGTTCGAAAGCATTAAACATCAGTGGTTCAAGAAAGCAAAGTGAAGCACTTCTTTTTGTGAACAAAAAGCAGCAAAAAAACTTTGATCCTTTGGGCCATGGGTGTTGGCAGCTAAACGCCCCGCGTCCCCGAGGAGCAAAAGTTTTTTGCTTCTTTTTTTTAAAAAAGAAGTGCTTTCTTGGGGTATTATCAACTTTAGACCTGCATAATTTTGGCAACCGCATCCGCAACACTCAGCTCAGCGCGTTCGCCGGTAACCCGGCGTTTGAGTTCGACGGTGCCGGCCGCCGCACCGCGCGGCCCGACGATAATCTGCCAGGGGTGCCCCATCAAATCGGCTTCGGCGAATTTGGCACCGGCACGTTCCTCGCGGTCGTCGTACAGACAGTCTTCGTCGAACTGGTTGTGCAAGTCGTCGCAAATCGCGCCGGTCGCGGCATCGCCCTGGCGCAGGTTGAGGATCGCGGTACGGAACGGTGCCACGGCATCCGGCCAGATGATGCCAGCCTCATCGTGGCTCGCCTCGATAATCGCCCCGGCAAGACGTGAGACGCCGATGCCGTAACTGCCCATTTCCGGAATAATCCGCGCGCCATCCGGACCGTTGACGGCAAATCCCATGGCCTCGGAATATTTTGTGCCGAAATAAAAAATCTGCCCCACCTCGATGCCGCGGCCCTCGCGCTTGCGCTCATCCGGCACCTCGCTCCACGCGGCTAGGTCGTGTTTTTCATCGGTAGCGGCATATTTGGTGGTCATCGCGGTAAAGAACGCCTGCACATCCGAGCCTGGCTCACTCATCGTTTCGAAATCGGCATCATAAAACACACCACTTTCGCCGGTAGCGGCAAGTATATGGAATTCATGAGACAGATCGCCGCCGATCTGACCAGTGTCAGCACGCATCGGCACGGCGCGCAGCCCCATACGTTGAAAGCTGCGCATATAGGCATGCATCATTTTTTTATAGCTCAACAACGCCCCTGCATAATCCAGGTCAAAGCTGTAAGCATCTTTCATCAAAAACTCCCGCCCGCGCAAAACCCCAAAGCGCGGCCGCACCTCATCGCGAAACTTCCACTGGATATGATACGGTATCTGCGGCAGGTCGCGGTATGATTTCACCGAATCCCGCATCAGCGCGGTAATCATCTCCTCATTGGTCGGCCCGTACAGCAATTCCCGGTCATGCCGGTCGGTAATGCGCAGCATCTCCTTGCCATAAGCGTCGTAGCGCCCGCTTTCGCGCCACAAATCCGCCGATTGGATCGTTGGCATCAGCATCTCCTGCGCCCCGGCCGCATTCTGCTCCTCACGAACAATCCGCGTAATCGTCTGCAAAACGCGCAGGCCGGCGGGCAGCCAGGCATAAATGCCGGAGGCGGTCTGGCGGATCAGCCCGGCGCGCAGCATCAACCGGTGCGAAGCAATTTGCGCTTCAGCCGGAACTTCCTTGATGGTCGGAATAAGGGCGCGGGAGAGACGCATCTAGGACCTTTGAAAGATTTACCGCTGCTTACAGCGGCACGGCCAGCAGGGCTAGTGATGAAGAAGCACGTCCACGGATCAGCCCAGAGTTTGATCCAGCGAACGGCCCTGGCCCAGCATGAATTTGCATTGAGTGGGACGGTATCAGCCTCACAACCCTATCCTGCGGAGCAAAAGTTTTTTGGTTCTTTTTTCCAAAAAAGAACCGCTTCCTCCCCTAAGGCTCATGTTCAATAACCAAAGGCCCAATGGTGTGCGCCGCCGCCGGCAACGGTTCCATCAATTTACGATCAGCCCATTTACGGGCCGGCACTTCGATCAGGGTATGCAGCAGGCTTGCAAGTCCGAAGGTCGCCGCCGTCATAACGGCAGCAAATAACAATTTATGGCTTTGGGGTGCGGTGCCGGCGTGGCGGAAAGCCTGGGTAAGCAGCAGCTCGATGGTGGCGAAGCTCATATAATAGGCGTAGGAGAGCCGTCCTAAAGGGTGCAGGATTCGCCAACGCAACATGGCAGGGCGCTCGGCATCGGCGTGCAGAGCAAGACCGGCGAGAATAGTCCAGATGCCGAGAACACAGATGGCGTCCTGGTTGCTGGCAAGGCCTAGGGCGATAAAAGCAAGACCGGCATAAGGGAATTTAGCCGTGGGCATGGCGTCGGCGGCAATGGGTATCATCAACGCGGTAGACATACCAAGGATGAATTCCGGGAAAAAACGCCAAAGCGAATCGGCAAAAGCAAGATTGATTGTATTGCCTGAAACATAGGCAATCAGTCCCAAAACAGGAAAGCTCAGTATGATAAATTGTCCGCCAACAATAGGCGGGCAGCGGGCAAGCCCGAACCATAGGGCAGGAAACAACAAATACCCGGCCCATTCTGTGCTGATCGACCAGGAGGGATAATTCCAGGCCCAGTGATTGGACAGCCCCCATGCCTGGATCAAAAGAAGATTTTGCACCAGGGCACCGCTGCCAAAGCGCAAAGGGTCGCGGGCAGTCAGCCCGCCAGCCGTACCGATGGCGATCACGCCCGCTAGCAGCATCAGAACCGCCAGATGAACCGGGTAAATCCGCGCCAAACGGCGGCCCCAGAAGCGCCAGCTCATGGCAAAAGCAGAAGGCAATGTTGCATTGGCAAATTCCGGATGCACACGCGCCAAAATCAGGCCCGATAGTATGAAAAAACCATCAACGCCCAGATAGCCATGTCTAATCAACGTACCCGCCGGGCCGAGAGAGTGGGAAAACTGCACTTGGAGGTCGACGTGATAGATAAAAACCCAGCCGGCCAGGCAGGCGCGGATAGCGGTCAGGTCGGGGATATCCTGGTGAGGCTTCATACAGCCTCAGGTTAGAGCAACATCAAATCAAATGGAATCATTACGCAGCCCTCAAACGAAAAAGGCCCGCCAGCCTAAGGGCAGCGGGCCAAGTTCAGGGAGGAAACGCCAGTCACACGGTAGATGAAGAACCAACCTTCACCATACCACCATGATGCAACGCACAATTGTTGTCGTCCAGTTAAAATAGCAGGAAAATTGAAAGTATTTCAGCAAAAAGGCATTAAACGCGTATTAATTTTGCAAAATGACCTATGAAAAATTATTTTTGCTGATATTTTAGGCCTATACACGCATGATGTGCGCATCGACGATCGGGCGTTTACCAAAATGCTTGCCAATAATACGCCGTAACCCCGCTTTGGCGGCATCCGTAAAACTGGCTTCCTCACGCCGCAGGGCCGGCGGCAAATCGCTTAACAATTCCTCGAATTCCTGCTCGATCTCCCGCTGCAACGCAGGATCGTCCTCGAACAGGCCCGGCGCGCTCACCTTCGGGGTACTCCGCAGCTTACCAGCCTGGTCCACCACCACGCTGCCGACGGCCACGCCATTGAACAGCATCCGCCGTCGCGCTGCCATCACCCCACCCTTCAGCGGCAAGATGCGCGTGCCATCAACCGTCAGTCGCCCGGTCGGAACCGATCCAATTACTTCCACCCGGTTAGGACCAAGGCTCAGCATATCGCCATTTTCCAGTAATATAGCGGCAAGTCCGGCATCCTCGGCGAGTGCTGCCTGCGCGGAGAGATGCCGCCATTCGCCATGCGTCGGTATCAGATATTTCGGCCGCACCAGCTTATACAGCTTCAATATCTCATCGCGCGCGGGATGGCCCGAAACATGCGTGAATTCATCGTCATCGGTAATCACATCCACGCCGCGCCGCACCAGCTGGTCCTGCACCGCGGTAATCGCACGCTCGTTGCCGGGGATCATGCGAGAGGAGAAAATCGCCGTATCGCCCTCACCCAGCACCGCATAGCGGTGCGTGTCGGCAGCAATCCTGGACATCGCCGAGCGCGGCTCACCTTGGCTGCCGGTGACCACCAGCAGCAGATTATCGTCGGGGATCACGCCGATATCCTCTTCCGAGATGAAATCGGGCACGTTCTGCAAATATCCAGCTTCTTGTGCCGCAGCCACATAATTGCCAAGCGACCGGCCAATCAGAGCCACATGGCGTCCAGCGGCCTCTCCAGCTTCAATAACGCCGGCCACCCGCGCGATGTTACTGGCAAAACAGGTAACGGCAATCCGCCCGGGCGTCTCCTTTATCAGCGCCTTCAAACTCTTGCGGACATCGGCCTCCGATCCTGAATGTCCATCCACCATCGCGTTGGTCGAGTCTGAAATCATCGCCAGAACACCCTTGTCGCCAAGCGCTTTGAGTGCGGCTTCATCGGTCACCGCGCCCACCACTGGGGCGGCGTCGAACTTCCAGTCGCCGGTATGCAGTACGGTACCGTAGACCGTGGTAATTGCCAGCGCCTGCGCTTCCGGCGTCGAATGCGTCATGCGTATGAACTGCAGACCAAACGGCGCAATGGTGAAGCTGCCGCCAGGCGAGATGACATGCAGTTTCACTTCGCGCCCCAGCCCCGCCTCATTCAGCTTGCGGCGCAAAATGGCGGCGGTGAAAGGCGTGGCATAAACCGGGCAACGCAGTTGCGGCCACAGCCGGGCCACACCGCCGATATGGTCCTCATGGGCATGGGTAATCACCAGCCCACGCAACGCTTCACGCTGGCCGGCGATAAAGGCCGGGTCAGCCAACAATATCTCCGTCTCCGGCGCCTCCGGCCCGGCAAAACCCATGCCGCAATCCACCGCCAGCCAGGTGCCGTCACAGCCATAAAGGTTGAAATTCATCCCGATCTCGCCGGTGCCGCCAAGCGGCACGAAGACAAAACCGGACTGGCCGTCAGCCCCTAGGACGGGGGATGCGGCTTCGGGTTTTTTCGCCAAAAAATCTACTCCTGTTCGATATCGATAAGCCGTGTGCGATCACGCGGCAAAAGCGGCGGTTTATTACGCAAGGACAGCAGCCGCAGGCCGTCAAGCGTGAGATCGGGATCAATGGTGGTGAGCTTCAGCGTGCCTTCGGCAAAGAGGGGGGCAAGGCCGCCAGTCGCGATGGCTTTCAACGTCTCACCATATTCGGATTCAATACGGTCTAACAGACCTTCGATCAGCCCGATATAGCCCCAGTAAATGCCGGACCTCATGGCAGGTACCGTAGAACGGCCGATCACCGATTGCGGCCGTCCTATGCCGATACGCGGCAGACGGGCGGCCGCGGCATGCAGCGCCTCGATCGACAGGTTGATGCCCGGCGAGATGACACCACCGATATAGGCCCCGGTGCCATCCACCACATCGAAGGTCGTGGCCGTGCCAAAATCCACCACCACCAGTGGGCCGCCATAACGATGATGCGCCGCCAGCGCGTTCAGCAACCGATCAGCCCCCACCTCCTCTGGATTGTCGATCTTGATCTCGAAGCCCCAGTCAAGCGACGCCCGCGCGATCAATGGCTCGGCATCGAACCAGTCCCTGCACAACCGTCGCAAATGGTACAGCGCCGCCGGCACCACGGTGCCGATGACAGTGCGTTTTATCTGCGCAGGGCTCACCCCGGCCCGCTGCAGCAGCGCCTGCAACCACACGCCATATTCATCAGATGTGCGCTGCGCCGCGGTCGCCAGCCGCCAGGTACCACGCCAAGCGGCGCCGTCATGCACCGCAAACACGATATTGGTATTGCCGGCATCAATGACTAAAAGCACAGCGCCTCAGCTTCCAAGCAGAATTTCGCCAGTCTGAAACCGCTCGATACGATCTTCCACCTCCAGCAGCAATTCCCCCGCCTCTGAAAGCCCTACAAAGATTCCGGATGTGCCGCTGATGGTCAAGTCCGTACCAACAGGATGCGCACGCCCCAACCAGCCATCACGTATGGCCGCAACTCCGGAAACTGCCAGAATTTCCAGCCAAACCGACAGTTGCTCCAGCACCGCAACTGCCAACTCCGCCGGTTCCGGCGGCGTAACATAGCGCGACAGCGCCACCGTCCGGCGCCCCGCAATCTCTGGCGCATAAGCCAGATTAACCCCGATCCCGATCACCAGCCAGTCCAGCCGCCGATCCAATGGTGCCGCATCTATCAAAATCCCCGCCAGCTTGGCGCCATCGAGCAGCACATCGTTCGGCCATTTCAGCAGCGGCACCACACCATACGGCTCCACCGCCGCCGCCACGGCAATCCCAGCCAACAACGCATAAACACCAGCCTCCGGCACCGGCGTCACCGGCCGCAGCAACACGGATAAAGCAAGATTCCCCGCAGCCGAAACCCATTCACGCCCCCGGCTGCCCCGCCCGGCAATCTGCCGCCCAGCCATAACGGCAAGCCCCGCCGGCTCGCCAGCCTTCGCCCGCGCGACGCAGAAATCCGAGGTGGAGGGGAGTTCATCATAGGATTCGAAACGAAAAGCCATCAAAGCAAGCCCTTCTTTTTGTGAACAAAAAGAAGCAAAAAAACTTTATGAGTCTGGGCCATGGGCGGAGCGGCCATACCCCAGCATAAACATTCTGCCGGGTTCGGAGGCGTTGTCCCCATCACGTCCCATGTCCTAAGGAGCAAAAGTTTTTTGGTTCTTTTTTTCAAAAAAGAACTGCTTCCTTCCTCTCACCCCATCAACGCCTTAGCCGCAGCCGCAGCAGCGGTGATCAGCGGGCCAGGGAAAAACACGAACAGCCCGGAGGCCAAAGCGCCGAGTCCCATGATGAAGCGCACGCCGGGTGCGGTCTTGTCGAATTGCGGATCGCCCTCGTCGAAATACATCACTTTTATAACGCGTAAATAATAGAAGGCGCCGATCACGCTGGTCAGCACGCCGATGACTGCGAGCCAGGTCAGCCCGGCATTGATGGCGGCGGCGAATACATAGAGTTTGCCGAAGAAGCCGGAGAGCGGCGGAATGCCGGCCATGGCGAACATCAGCACCGTCAGGGCCAGCGCATGGCCGGGGTCCCGCCGCGACAACCCCGCAAGATCCGCGATCGTTTCCACCGCCACCCCGCGTCGGCGCATGGCAATGATACAGGCAAAAACCCCGAACGACATCGGAACATAGATCGCGAGATACACCAATGTCCCTTGCACGCCACCCACCGTCCCGGCGGCCAGACCGATCAGCGCATAGCCCATGTGGCCGATCGAGGAATAGGCCATCAGCCGCTTGATATTGCTTTGGCCGATGGCGGCCAGCGAGCCGAGCAGCATGGAAATCACGCTAAGCACTTCGATCAGCATCTGCCACTGGCCAAGCAAATGTCCGAACGGCCCGAGCATGACCGAAAGCAGCAGCGCCATCGCGGCCACTTTCGGCGCGGTGCCGAACAAGGCGGTTACTGGCGAGGGTGCCCCCTCATAGACATCCGGCGTCCACATATGAAACGGTGCCGCGGAAATTTTGAACGCCAGCCCGACCAGTATGAAGACGATGCCGATGACGGTGCCATAGCCCGGCGCCGTGGTCAGCTCGCCGGCAAGAGCCGCGAAATTGGTGGTCCCGCCGAACCCGTAGACCAGCGAAATGCCATAAATCAGCAAGCCGGAAGCCAGCGCGCCCAGGATGAAATATTTCAACCCGGCTTCGGTCGAGCGCAGCGAATCCCGCGCCAGCGCCGCACAGATATACATTGCCAGCGATTGCAGTTCGAAGCCGAGATACAAAGTCATCAGATCCCCGGCGGAAATCATGACGAACATACCCAGCACCGCAAACATCACTAGTACGGGATATTCGAACCGGGCGATTTGTTCGCGCCGGTTGTAGTCGAGCGAAAGTATCAGTGCGGCGGTCGCCCCCAGCAGGACCAGCATGTCCGCATAGCGCGTGAAATTGCCGGTATGAAACAGCCCGCCAAAAATGAAACCGTCAGGTGCGGTAAAGCTGGTAAATCCGGCAACGGCGAAGGCAAGTATGGCGCCATAAGTACAGAACCGCGATTTGTCAGGTGTATTTAGCACGCCGATCAACAACAGCAGCATGGCCGTCAGGCCAAGCACGAGTTCCGGCAGCAAGGTCTGTATGATCATTTCAATGCCACCGCAACGTTGGTCTGCAAGGCGGCTTCATGCGCCTGCACCAGCGCATTCACCGGCGCATCGAAAACATGTGTGAAACTGAACGGGTAAATCCCGAGCCACAGTACCAGTGCCGCCAGCGGCAGCAGCATGGCATATTCACGCCCCCGCAAATCGGTCAGCACCGCCAGCCCCGGCGCCAGCGTCTCGAACAACATGGCGCGCAGCATCACCAGCATATAGGCAGCCCCCAGCACCATGCCGCCGGCGCCAAGCAGCGAAACCCAGAAATTGACCCGCATGGCGCCCACGATCACCAGAATTTCCCCGACAAAACCGGAGGTCCCCGGCAACCCCATGCTGGCCAGCGCAAACAGCATCAGCAGCGTCGCATACACCGGCATGCGGGTCGCAAGGCCGCCGAGCCGGGACATCGCCAGCCCCTCACCGCGCGTCAGCAGAATGCCAGCGCAGATGAACAACCCGGCAATGACGATGCCGTGCGACAGCATCTGAAACAAAGCACCCTCGATGCCTTCGACCGTAAAGGTGAAAATGCCGATGATGATGACCCCCATATGCGCCACTGAGGAATAAGCGATCAATCGCTTCATATCGGTCTGCGCCAGCGCCACCAGCGAAATATACAGCACCGCCACTACGCCCAGCGTGAACATCAACGGCTCGGCCGCCGCACTGGCCTGCGGCAGCATCGGCACTGCAAATCGCAGAAAGCCATAAGCCCCCATCTTGGAAAGCACAGCAGCCAGCATGATGGTGCCCGGCAGCGGCGCCTCGCCGTATGCATCCGGCAACCAGGTATGCAGCGGCCACACCGCCGCCTTTACTCCAAAGGAGGCCAGAAACGCCACAAACAGCCACATCTGCGCACGTGGTGAAATCGCCGTCTGCAGCAGCACCGCCATATCCGTGGTTCCGGCATTATGCCACATCCAAATCAAGGCCACGAGCATGAGGATGGACCCGGTCAGCGTGAACAGAAAAAATTTGACTGCGGCAAAAACCCGCCGCTCCCCGCCCCAAACGCCTATGATCAGATACATCGGGATCAGCACCGCCTCGAAGAACAGATAGAACAGTACGAAATCCGTAGCCGCGAACATCCCCACGGTCATGGTCTCCAACAGCAGCAGCGCCATCATCAATTCCCGCACCCGCACGGTCATCGGCCAGGCTGAAATGATGGCAACCGGCGTCAGAAACACCGCGAGCAATATCAGAAACAGGCTGATGCCATCGACCCCCATGCGGTATTCAACATTCACGCCGGTGAGCCAGCTCGCGGCCTCGTTGAACTGAAAACCAGACACTGCTGGATCGAAAGCGATCCAGAGATAGATACCCAGCGCCAACACAATTAAGCTGGTGAAAAGCGCGATCCAACGCGCCTGGCGGGCCGCGTCCGGCGTTTCCGCGCGTAGCGTTGCCAGCAGCAACACACCGGCCAGTGGCAGAAAAGTCATCAGCGAAAGTATGGGAAACCCGGCGGCGTTCATGCTCAGCGCACCCACAGAAACAGGCTGAGAAACACCGCGAGGCCGATCAGCATGATAAACGCATACAGCGCGATCGACCCGGTCTGCAGCTTGACCGTTTGCGCAGAGGCATCGGCGGTCAAAGCCGCCAGCCCGCTCGGCACCCCATCGATCAGCGTTTCATCCCCAGTATGCCACGCGATACGCGCAAACCGCAGCGTCGGGCGCACCAGCAGCGCATCGTAGACCTCATCGAAATACCATTTATTGAGCAGAAACCGGTACGATCCCGAAAAATTCTTCGCCAGTGCCACCGGCAGCCCGGGGATTGCCAGGTAAAACACCAGCGCTATCACCATGCCAAGGATCGCGGCCAGCAGCGGTGACATCGCCACCAGCACCGGTGCCGCCTGCGTGCCGCCCATGATGCCATTCGCCGGAACCATGATGCTGGCACCCCAGAACGCCGCGAAACCATGGCCGATAAAGGCGTCGCGCAGCGTAAACCCACTGCACAACGCGCCCACCGCCAGCACCACCAAAGGCGCCAGCATCACCACCGGGCTTTCATGCACATGGTCCTGCACATGCTGTGGCGCGCGAGACTTACCGTGAAAAGTCAGCAAAAACAGTCTGGAAATATAAAACGCCGTCAGCCCCGCCGTTACGGTCCCGCAAACCCAGCCGTAAAACCCCGCCGGCGTATGCGCCGCATAGGCCGCAGCCAGTATCGCATCTTTCGAATAATAGCCGGAAAACGGCGGTATGCCAGCCAACGCCAGCGCGCCCACGAGCATCACCACATAGGTCACCGGCAGTTGGCGCCCCAAGCCGCCCATCTTGCGTATATCCTGCTCGTCGGACATGGCATGGATCACCGACCCCGCCGCCAGAAACAGTAGCGCCTTGAAGAACGCATGGTTGATCAGGTGAAACATCGCCACCGGATAAGCCCCAACCCCTGCCGCCAGAAACATATAGCCCAGCTGCGAGCAGGTCGAATACGCAATGATGCGCTTTATATCGTTTTGCACGCAGCCCACCGTGCCTGCAAAAAACGCCGTGGTCGCACCGATCACCGTGATGAACTCCATCGCCACCGGTGCCGCGTTCAGCAACGGCGACATCCGTGCCACCAGAAACACCCCGGCCGCCACCATCGTCGCTGCATGGATCAGTGCCGAGACCGGTGTCGGACCTTCCATGGCATCCGCCAGCCAGGTGTGCAGAAAAATCTGCGCGGATTTGCCCATGGCGCCGATGAACAACAATATGCCGATGATCTCGAGCGCCGGCAGCCTCATGCCGAACAGCCGGAACCCATCTCCCGCATGCCCCGCCACCGCCGCGAAAATCCCGGTAAAGGAGATGGTCCTGAATACGTAATAAGTCAGCGCAATGCCCACGGCAAAACTGAGGTCACCAACCCGGTTGACGATAAACGCCTTGATCGCGGCAGCATTGGCGCTCGGCCGGTCGTACCAGTAACCAATCAGCAAATAGGAGACGAGGCCCACCCCTTCCCAGCCGAAATACAGCTGCAGCAGGTTGTCGGCGGTCACCAGCATCAGCATGGCAAAGGTGAACAATGAGAGATACGCAAAAAACCGCGCCATCGTCTTGTCCGCCGCCATATACCCCAGGCTGTAGATGTGGATGAGTGCTGAGACCGCACTGACCATCGCTACCATCACCAGGCTCAGCGTATCCAGCCGCAGCGACCAATCCGGTTTAAAATCGCCAACCGAAATCCATGTAGCGAGATGCACGGGCGCCAACGCAATACCGGATTGTTCGACCTGCACGAAGCCGGCAATTCCGGCCGCTGCCGAAACCACCATGAACAAAATACTCGCCGCCACCGCAGCCCGCTGGCCGATCAACGGTCGCCCCACACCGCAGATAATAGCGCCGAACAGCGGTGCGGCAACGGAGATCAGCGGCAGCATGCTCAGCCTTTCATCAATGTCACGTCCTCGACCTCGATCGAGCCGCGATTGCGGAAATAGATCACCACGATGGCGAGGCCAATCGCCGATTCAGCCGCCGCCACCGTCAGCACAAACATGGTAAACACCTGCCCCACCATGTCGTGCAGCGCGCCGGAAAAAGCCACAAAATTGATATTGGCAGCCAGCAAAATCAGCTCAATCGACATCATGATGATGATGATATTCTTACGATTCATGAAAATGCCGAAAATGCCGATCACCAGCAGCAGCCCGGCGACAATCAGAAAATGCGACAGCGGCGGCATCATACCTGCTCTGACTCCTGCTCGAGCCCCCGCCCCTGCCTTTCAGTCCCCTCGCCTAACGCAACCGACACCATGCTGAGCGTGTCCGCCGCCATACGTGCATGCTGGACATCGATATTCTGCCGCTTGCCCCGCGTGCGCTCGCGGTGCGTTAACACAATGGCCCCGATCATCGAGACCAGCAAAATCGCCCCGGCAAGCTGAAACAACAGAATATAACGCGTATAAAGCAGGCTGCCGAGGGCTGCCGCATTACTCATATCATCCGGCATCGGCGCCAGCCGTAAGCCCGTCGCACCCGGTGCGGCATGAAACCCAATCACCACCAGCGCCAGCTCGGCAAGCAGAACCAGCCCCACCAATGCCCCCACCGGCGCATAACGCTGCACCCCTTCGCGCAATGCCGCAAAATCCACGTCCAGCATCATCACGACAAACATGAACAGCACCGCCACCGCACCGACATAGACAATCACCAGCACCATCGCCAGAAACTCAGCCCCAGCCAGCAGAAACAGCACCGCGGCATTGATGAAGCAGAGGATCAGAAACAGCACTGAATGCACCGGATTACGGCTGCTGACGACCATCACAGCCGAGCCAAGCAGTATGAACGAGGCAATGTAGAAAACCAAATTGACGATCATGCGCAGGCTTTAGAACAGTAAGAATTCAAGGAGAAGCACTTCTTTTTGTGAACAAAAAGAAGCAAAAAAACTTTATGAATCTGGGCCATGGGCATTATGCCGCCAGCGCCCATGCCCCTAAGGGCAAAAGTTTTTTGCTTCTTTTTTTCAAAAAAGAAGCGCTTTCTTTCTATAAACTTAACGATAAGGCGCATCGAGTTCCAGCCGCCTTGCCAGTTCCGGTTCCCAGCGGTCGCCATTATCCAACAATTTCTGCTTGTTATACAGCAGCTCCTCCCGGGTTTCGGTAGCGAATTCGAAATTCGGACCTTCGACGATGGCATCCACCGGGCAGGCTTCCTCGCATAGCCCGCAATAAATGCATTTCGTCATGTCGATGTCGTAGCGCGTGGTGCGCCGCGAGCCGTCATCGCGCGGCTCGGCCTCGATGGTAATGGCCTGGGCCGGGCACACCGCTTCGCAAAGCTTGCAGGCGATGCAGCGTTCCTCGCCGTTCGGGTAGCGCCGCAACGCATGCTCGCCTTTGAAGCGCGGGCTGAGCGGGGTTTTTTCGTAAGGATAATTCTGCGTTGCCTTCGCCTTGAACATGGCGCGAAGCGTCAGCGCCATACCCCCGGCGATTTCAGCCAGCAGCAGCCGTCCAGCCCATTTATCAAGCCGCATCATGGTTCATATCTTTCAGGCATGGGGCAACCAGCCAAAGAGCTCGAGCGCGCTTGCAGTGATTACCAGCCAGGCCAATGAAAGCGGCAGAAACACCTTCCATCCCAGCGCCATCAGCTGGTCATAACGGTAGCGCGGCAGCGTACCGCGCACCCAAATAAACACGAACAGGCAGACGAAGATCTTCAACAAAAACCAGAACACCGGCACGTTGGTGAACGGCGCAAACGGCAACGGGGAGAGCCAACCGCCCAGAAACAAAGTGGTGGTCATGGCGCTGATCAGGATCATATTGGCGTATTCGCCGAGAAAAAACAGCGCAAAGCTCATGGCGCTGTATTCAACGAAAAACCCGGCAACGATCTCGGTATCGCCTTCGGCCAGATCGAACGGCGCCCGGTTGGTCTCGGCAAGCCCGGAGATGAAGAAGATGATGAACATCGGAAGCAACGGCACCGCGAACCAGATATGGCGCTGCGCCAGCACGATGTCATTCAGGTTGAGACTGCCCACGCACAGCAGCACGGTGACGATGACGAAGCCCATCGAGACTTCGTATGACACCATCTGTGCGGCACTGCGCAGCGCGCCAAGAAACGCATATTTCGAATTGCTGGCCCAACCTGCGATGATGATGCCGTAAACCCCAAGCGAGGAGATCGCGAATAAATACAATATCCCGACATTGATATTGGCCACCGCCCAGTGATTGTTTACCGGAATGACCGCCCAGGCGATCACCGCCAGCCCAAACGTAATCATCGGCGCCATGATGAACAGCGCCCGGTCCGAGCCGGTCGGGATCACGGTCTCCTTCATCAACATCTTGATGGCATCGGCAAACGGCTGCCACAGCCCGAACGGCCCCACCACATTGGGGCCGCGGCGCAGCTGGATCGCGCCCAGCACTTTGCGCTCGGCGAAGGTCAGATACGCCACGCCAATCAGCAACGGCACGATCACCGCCAGCGATTGCAGCAGCGTCAATATGATATAGCCGATCATGGTGTGATAAAAAAAGCCGATCATTCGGCGGCCTCTGCCACCGGCGCATAATGCGCCGCCACGCAGGCCGCCATGGTCGGGCTGGCGCGGCTGATCGCATCGGTCTGATAATAATTCTGCACCGCCGGCACAAAGGGCGCCGTGCCCAGCGCCCCACCGCCCGCCGGCCCGGCGAGGTTGGTGCCGGCAAGCCGGTGCATCATTCCGGTCTCGCCAAACAGCGGATTAAACAGCGCCAGGCGCGTCCGCAGTTGCTCGATCGTATCGTAAGGCAGCGCATGCCCCATATAGGCGCTGATGGCGCGCAGGATTCGCCAGTCTTCCCGTGCATCGCCGGGCGGCCGCACCGCCATATAGCCGGCCTGCACCCGGCCCTCGGTGTTCACATAAGTACCCGGCTTTTCCGTATAGGCTGCCCCGGGCAGTATAACGTCGGCGCGCGCCGCCCCCGCATCGCCGTGATGGCCCTGATAGATCACAAACGTCTCAGGCGCGATCGCCGTCATATCGAACTCATCCGCACCCAGCAGCCACAATACATCAACGCCGCCGCCCAGCATTTCGGCTAGATTTTTGCCGCCAGGTCCAGGCAAAAACCCAAGGTCCAACCCGCCCACCCGCGCCGCCGCCGTGTGCAGCACGTTGAAGCCGTGCCAGTCCGCATTCAGCATGTTGTATTGCGTGGCAATTTGCCAGGCCGCCGCCAGCACCGCCGGCCCATCCGGCCGCGCCAAGGCGCCCTGCCCCAAAATCAGCATCGGCCGGGCTGCCGCCTTCAGTGTCGCGGCAAATTCATGGCTGCCGTCCAATAGCCCTCCCAGCACCTCCGGTCCGCTGCCAAGCTGTGCGGCGGGATAGGTCAGGTCGAGCGCCGGCCCAATCAAACCCGCGGCCAGATTACCGTGCAGATAACGCTTGCACAGCCGCGCATTCAACACCGGCGCTTCGCGGCGCGGATTGGCGCCGATGATCAGCGCGGCATCAGCCTCCTCGACCCCGGCAATCGTGGTGTTGAACAGATAGAATTCGCGCCGCGTGGCATCCAGAGCCGCGCCATCCTGGCGGCAATCCAGATTGCCCGAACCCAGCCCGCTCATCATGTCGCGCAACGCCAGCATGGATTCGGCATCGCAGAGGTCCCCCGCTACCGCGCCTATCCGCGCCGGCGCCGTTGCCTTCATGCGGGCTGCTATGGCCGCAAACACCTGCTCCCAGCTCGCTGGCCGCAGCTTGCCGCCGGCCCGCAGCCAGGGCTGGTCCAGCCGCCGCCGTTTCAACCCGTCCACTGCAAACCGGGACTTATCGCCCAGCCACTCTTCGTTAACCTCATCGTTCACGCGCGGCAGTATCCGCAGCACTTCGGCGCCGCGCGCATCCACCCGTATATTGGCCCCCACCGCATCCAGCACATCCACGCTGTCGGTCTTCTTCAACTCCCAGGGCCGCGCCACGAACGCATAAGGTTTGGAGGTCAGCGCCCCGACCGGACAGAGATCGATGATATTGGCCGAAAGCTCGGAACTCAGCGCCTTCTGCACATAGGTACCAACCTCCATATGCTCGCCGCGCGCGGTCGCCCCCAGCTCCGCCACCCCCGCCACCTCGGTTGAAAACCGGATGCAGCGCGTACAATGGATGCAGCGCGTCATCGTGGTCTTTACCAGCGGCCCCCAATCCTTCAGGTCCACACCGCGTTTGGTTTCCTCATAGCGCGAATGGTCGCGCCCATACCCCACCGCCTCGTCCTGTAAATCGCATTCACCGCCCTGGTCGCAAATCGGGCAGTCCAGCGGATGGTTGATGAGCAGAAACTCCATCACCCCACGCCTGGCCTTGCGCACCATTTCGGTATCGGTCTTCACGATCATGCCGTCCGCCACCGGCTGCCCGCAGGAGGCCACAGGCTTCGGCATTTTCTCGATCTCAACCAGGCACATCCGGCAATTACCGGCAATCGAGAGTCGCTCATGATAGCAGAATCGCGGTATCTCCTTGCCGGCAGCCTCAGCCGCCTGCAACACGCTGGAACCATTAGCGACCTCGACCTCGATCCCGTCGACGATGACCTTTGCCATTTTATGCCGCCGCCGCAGCCACGCTGCGTGACTGATACGCCGCCATGCGCGCCTCGACTAACGGCCGGAAATGCCGCAACAGCCCCTGCACCGGCCAGACCGCGGCATCCCCAAAGGCGCAGATCGTATGCCCCTCGATCTGCCGGCTTACCTGCTCCAGCAGGTCGATCTCCGCCAGCTCGGCGCGACCTTCCACAAACCGGTCCATCATGCGCGACACCCAGCCGGTCCCTTCCCGGCACGGCGTACACTGCCCACAGCTCTCATGCTTGAAGAACTTCGCCAAAAGAGCGATCGCCTTGATGACATCGGCGGATTGATCGAGCACGATCACCGCGCCGGAACCAAGCCCGCTCTTCACCTCTTTCAGGCTGTCGAAATCCATCAACACCGTATCGCAGATGGCTTTCGGCAAAATCGGCATCGAAGCCCCGCCCGGTATCACCGCCTGCAAATTATCCCATCCACCGCGCACCCCACCGGCATAGGTTTCGATCAACTCGCGCATCGGTATGCCCAGCTCTTCCTCGACATTGCATGGATTATTGACATGACCTGAGATGCTGAACAGCTTGGTACCGGAATTCTTCGGCCGCCCCAGATTAGCGAACCAGCCCGGTCCGCGCCGTAAAATCGTCGGTACCCCGGCCACGGATTCCACATTGTTCACCGTGGTCGGGCAGCCATAAACCCCCATCGCCGCCGGAAACGGCGGCTTCATCCGCGGCATGCCCTTTTTGCCCTCCAGGCTTTCGAGCAGCCCCGTTTCCTCGCCACAGATATAAGCCCCGGCGCCGCGATGCACATGGATGTCGAAATCCCACCCGCTACCTGCGGCATTCTTGCCTAACAGCCCGGCGGCGTAGGCCTCGCCGATCGCGTTGATCAGTATTTGCGCCTCATTGTAATACTCGCCGCGTATGTAGATATACGCAGTATTGGCCCCCATCGCGAACCCGGCGATCAGCGTACCCTCGATCAGCTTATGCGGCTCATGGCGGATGATATCGCGGTCCTTGCAGGTGCCAGGCTCGCTTTCATCGGCATTGACAATCAAATAGCTCGGCCGCCCATCGCTCTTCTTCGGCATGAAGGACCATTTCATGCCGGTCGGAAATCCTGCCCCGCCACGCCCGCGCAAGCCGGAGGCTTTCACATCCTCGATCACCGCATCCCGCCCGCGCAGCAATATCTCGCCAATCCCCTGCCAATCGCCACGGCTGCGCGCCGCATCCAAACGCCAGTCGCCCTGGCCGCGTAAATTCGTGTAAATCCTGTCAGAATCGCTTAACATGCGTTCATTCCGCCGGTGTAGGAGCTGAGGATAGAACAGGTCCGGCATAGCGTCCCGCTGGCGGCAACATCTCGCCCTGTTGCAATGCACGCAGCAGCGCCTCGGTAGTCTCGGGCGTCAGCTGGTCGAAATAATCATCGTTGATCTGCAAAACCGGGGCAGTGATGCAGGCGCCCAGGCACTGCACCTCGGTCAGCGTAAAATTGCCATCGGCACTGGTCTCGCCGAAGCGCTTGATGCCGACAATCTTTTTACACGCCGCCACTATATCGTCTGAGCCACGCAGCCAGCACGGCGTGGTGGTGCAAACCTGCAGATGATATTTGCCGACCGGCGCACGATTATACATGGTGTAGAAGGTGGCGATCTCATAAACTCGCATCGGCGCCAGCCCCAGCCGCCGCGCCACCTCATCCATCGCCACCAGCGGCACCCAGGCAGCACCGGTCAGCCGCTGCATCTGCCGTTGCGCGATGTCGAGCAGCGGCATCACCGCACTGGCCTGCTTGCCGGCTGGATAACTGGCAATCGCCTGCGTCACCAACGCCTCGCTGGCGGCATCAAAGGCAAAGCTTGCTGGCTGGGTCATCTGTCGATCTCACCAAATACAATATCGAGGGAGCCGAGGATCGCCACCGTATCCGCCAGCATATGGCCTTTGGCCATTTCACTGAGCGCCTGCAAATGGGAAAATCCGGTGGCACGAATTTTACACCGGTAGGGCCGGTTGGTGCCATCGGCCACCAGATACACGCCAAACTCACCCTTCGGCGCCTCTACCACCGTATAGGTTGCCCCTGCCGGCACGTGATATCCTTCGGTATAAAGCTTGAAATGATGGATCAGCGCTTCCATCGAATGTTTCATCTCGGCCCGCGTCGGCGGCGTAAATTTGCGATCCTGCACCTTCACCGGCCCCGGCTTGATCTTTGCAAGACATTGCTTGACGATCTTCACGCTCTCGCGCATCTCCGCCATGCGCACCAGATAGCGATCGTAACAATCGCCATGCTTGCCGAGGGCCAGGTCAAACTCCACCTCGGCATATTTGTCGTAAGGCTGGGCCCGCCGCAAATCCCACGCCACACCGGAAGCCCGCAAATTCGGCCCCGAAAATCCCCAGGCCAAAGCATCGTTTGCGGTGACGACACCAATATCCACCACCCGCTGTTTCCAGATGCGATTATTGGTCAACAACCCTTCGACATCGTCGATGAATTTCGGAAAACCCTCGGCCCATGCAGCAATCTTCGTTTCCAGCCCGGCCGGCAGATCGCGCGACACCCCACCCGGGCGAAAATAATTCGAATGCAGCCGCGCCCCAGAGGCCTGCTCATAAAAATCCATCAGCGTCTCGCGCTCCTCATAGCCCCAAAGCCCCGGGGTGAGGGCACCGCAATCCAGCGCGAAGCTGGAAACGCTAAGCAGATGGTTCAGCACGCGGGTAATCTCGGCGAACATCACGCGTATCCACTGCGCGCGTTCAGGGGCGGTAATGCCAAGCAGTTTTTCAGTGGCCAGCGCAAACGCATGTTCACAGGACATCGGCGACACATAGTCTAGCCGGTCGAAATACGGGACCGCCTGCATATAGCTCTTATATTCGATGAGTTTTTCCGTGCCGCGATGCAACAAGCCGATATGCGGATCGGCACGCTCCACCACCTCGCCGTCCATCTCCAGTATCAGCCGCAGCACGCCATGCGCGGCGGGATGCTGCGGCCCGAAATTGATGGTATGATTATCGATTTCGACCGTCTTCTTCGACGGTGCCGCCATTGCACTCACGGCCGGCTCAATCATGACCGCGCCTTTTCGTCGCCAGGCAGCGTCGTCATCGCCTCCCAGGGCGATAGAAAGTCGAAATTGCGAAACTCCTGCCCTAACCGGACCTTCTCATAGATTACGGATTTGCGTTCCTCGTCATATCGCACTTCGAGATAACCGGTGAGCGGAAAATCCTTGCGCAGCGGATGCCCCTCGAAGCCGTAATCTGTAAGGATACGGCGATGGTCGGCCAAACCATCGAAACGAACCCCAAACAAATCCCAAACCTCACGTTCCCACCACACCGCACAAGGCCATAATGCACTGATCGAAGGTACCGGTATGGCTTCATCCGTCGTTACGATAACGCGCAGACGCTCGTTGCGCGTGAGCGACAGCATATTATACACAACCTGAAAGCGCGGACTGCGATCCGGCCAGTCCAGCCCGCAAATATCCATCACCTGTGCAAAGCCGTGGACATCCCGCAAAATCTGCATCAACGCCGGCAAGGCAGCGGTTTGCACATGCGCCACCAGCTCGCCATGCTCACGCACCGTCGCGCGAACACCCGGCAGCGCACCAATCATCTGTGCTGCGGCATCGACAGGAACCGCTACGGCAACAACAGTCTCAACGGGTTCAGCCACGTAAAATCGTCCCGGTCCGCCGTATTTTCTTCTGCAATTGCATGATGCCGTAAACCAGCGCCTCTGCTGTCGGCGGGCAACCAGGCACATAAATATCAACCGGCACAATCCGGTCACAGCCGCGCACCACGGAATAAGAGTAATGGTAATAGCCGCCGCCATTGGCGCAGCTGCCCATGGAAATCACCCAGCGCGGCTCAGGCATCTGGTCATAAACCTTGCGCAAAGCCGGCGCCATCTTGTTGGTCAGCGTGCCGGCCACAATCATCACATCGGACTGCCGCGGCGAGGCGCGGGGGATCACCCCAAACCGGTCCAGATCATAGCGCGGCATATAGGCGTGGATCATCTCGATCGCGCAGCAGGCCAGACCAAACGTCATTGGCCACAGGCTGCCGGTGCGCGCCCAGTTTACCACCTTGTCCAGATTGGCGACCACAAACCCGCGTCCGGCAATCTCGCCGGTAATACCGCGGATCACCGCATCCTGCGGCTCGCCCGGCGGTAGATGCTCGCGGTTCCAGGCCAAAGCCCCGGCATCAGGCGGCGGCATGCTCATTCCCATTCCAAGGCGCCCTTGTTCCACTCATAAATAAAGCCGACCGTCAGAACGGCAAGGAACCCCAGCATGGAGAAAAACCCCAGCAGGCCGATACGCGACAGGCTGACAGCCCAGGGAAACAAAAACGCCACCTCGACATCGAAAATGATGAACAATATAGCGACCAGATAAAACCGCACATCGAATTTCCGGCGCGCCGCATCGAAGGCCTCGAACCCGCACTCATAGGAGTCGAGCTTCGCGGCATAAGGCTTCTGATGCGCCACCATCAGGGAGCCGAATACGAAGGCAAGGCCGATAATCGCGGCAATGGCGATGAAAACCAGGATCGGGAAATATTGCGTGAGAACAGGCTGCACCGCGCGTCTCCTCATCCTGAACTGTAAACTGGTTACAACCCGGGCAAAACCACCGTTTCACCCCGCCCGTCATGTCGCACTGCAATGCAATAAGGTCAAGACTATTGGCAGGTTGGAAGGGACAACAAAAGCAAGCGGAGCAAACAAGGATCATAGCTTTAACGCACCGGCCCATGGCGCGAGTGACGGGGCTCGAACCCGCGACCTCCGGCGTGACAGGCCGGCGCTCTAACCAACTGAGCTACACCCGCATTACAGTGCGATGGCGGTTTAGTGTGCCATGCCATAGGCGTCAAGGCAGCGCCGAAGATGGCGCCCGCCCCGCGTATTGGTCGTGTACTGGCCATGTACAAGATTAAAATATGGGCGATGACGGATTTGAACCGCCGGCCACCTCGGTGTAAACGAGACGCTCTACCGCTGAGCTAATCGCCCATGCTGGGACGGAATTTCCATAGCATAAATTCCACGCGCATGAAATCAGTATCGGTGGACAAAATGGATTTCAAATCTATACCTGAAGCGTTTCCCGTTTAGCGAATAATCCTTTAATTGACAGCATCTTTCAGTGTCTTACCCGCCTTGAAGCGAACCGAATTGGAAGCGGGTATGTCAATTTCTTCGCCGGTGCGTGGATTACGCCCTTTTGAAGCTTCACGGGCGGCCGTGACGAAAGTGCCGAAGCCTACCAGACGAACCTCTTCCTTGGACTTCAAGGACTTCTCGATGGCACCAAACACCGCATCCACCACTTCAGCTGCTTTGGCCTTTGAAAGATCGGCGGTTTCAGCAACACTCGAAATCAAATCCATTTTATTCATGGGTAAAACTCCCCCTGTTATCGTTTCAACAAAACGCCGCACCCGCCCATCCATCCTGAATTTCATAGGTGTAGCATAAATAATTCAAGCCCGGCATCATTACCGGGCTTGAACGTTAGCCGTCAAATCGGTGGATCGTAACGCCTTAATGCGGGAGCGAAGCCGGCTTGGTATCGGCGGTCGTTGCCGCAATCTCATCTATTTTTTCTTCCCATTCAATCGGCTCCGGTTTGCGCGAAAGAGCCAGCCCGATCACCTCATCTACATGTGAAACCGGAATGATCGTCAAGCCCTTTTTAACATTATCAGGTATCTCGATCAGATCCTTCTCATTATCCTTCGGTATGATCACGGTGGTAATCCCGGCCCGCAACGCCGCCAGCAGCTTCTCCTTCAACCCGCCAATCGGCAGCACCCGCCCGCGCAACGTAATCTCCCCGGTCATGGCGATATCACGGCGGATCGGTATGCCGGTAATGGCGCTGACAATCGACGTCGCCATCGCAATCCCGGCCGATGGACCATCCTTCGGCGTCGCCCCTTCCGGCACATGCACATGAATATCCCGCTTGTCGAAAAACGGCGGCTTGATGCCGAACTGCACGGCTTTGGAACGTATATAGGAATATGCCGCCTGCACGCTTTCCTGCATCACATCGCCAAGCTTGCCGGTCTGGCGCACCGCTCCCTTGCCAGGTAGCAGCAGCGATTCAATGGTGAGAATTTCACCGCCTACCTCGGTCCAGGCCAGGCCGGTCACCACGCCGACCATGTCCTCATCTTCGGTTTCACCATAGCGAAACTTCGCAACCCCGGAGAATTTCTCAAGGTTCTTCTTAGTGATGGTAACCTTCTTGGTCTTCGACGTCACAATCTCTTTCACCGCCTTGCGCGCCAGATTGGCAATCTCGCGCTCCAGGTTTCGTACCCCGGCTTCACGCGTATAGGTGCGTACCAGCTCGTGCAACGCGTCATCGGAGATCGACCATTCGCCGGGTTTCAAACCATGCGCTTCAGCCTGCTTGTTCACCAGATGGCGCTTGGCGATTTCGACTTTTTCATCCTCGGTGTAACCCGGTATCCGAATAATCTCCATCCGGTCAAGCAACGGCTGCGGCATCCGTAAACTGTTTGCAGTGGTCACGAACATCACATCGGAAAGATCGTAATCGACTTCCAGATAATGATCCGCAAACGTTGCATTCTGTTCAGGGTCCAGAACTTCAAGCAAGGCCGAGGACGGATCGCCGCGCCAGTCGTTCCCCAGCTTGTCGATCTCATCAAGCAGAAACAGCGGATTCGACGTCTTCGCCTTCTTCATACCCTGCACGACCTTACCAGGCATGGAGCCGATATAAGTCCGTCGGTGCCCGCGAATTTCAGCCTCGTCACGGACGCCACCCAAAGACATGCGGACAAAATTGCGCCCCGTCGCCTTGGCGATGGATTTACCGAGCGAAGTCTTGCCCACACCCGGCGGTCCCACGAGGCATAAAATCGCCCCCCGCAATTTCGGGCTGCGCGACTGTACCGCGAGATACTCGACAATGCGCTCCTTCACTTTTTCGAGACCATAGTGATCGGCATTCAAAATGCGCTCGGCCTCGATCACATCGTTCTTGATCTTGCTGCGCTTCTTCCACGGAATACCCAGTATCCAATCGAGATAATTGCGCACCACCGTAGCCTCGGCACTCATCGGGCTCATGCTGCGCAGCTTCTTCAACTCAGACAAAGCCTTCTCGCGAGCCTCCTTGCTGAGCTTGGTGGCCTTGATTTTGGCTTCCAGCTCGGCCGTCTCGTCCTTGCCATCCTCGCCTTCGCCAAGCTCTTTCTGTATCGCCTTCAGCTGCTCATTCAGGTAATATTCGCGCTGCGTCTTCTCCATCTGGCGTTTCACGCGGTTGCGTATCTTCTTCTCAACCTGCAACACGCCAATCTCGGATTCCATATGGCTGAACACGCGCTCCAGGCGCTCGTTCACATTGTCAATCTCCAAAAGCTCCTGCTTATCGGCAATCTTCAAGCCAAGATGGCTCGCCACAGTATCCGCAAGCTTCGCCGGATCGTCGATCTGGTTGATCGAAACCAGAACCTCCGGCGCAATCTTTTTGTTTAACTTAATGTATTGCTCGAACTGCGAAACCACGGTCCGGCCCAACGCCTCCAGTTCCTTGGCGTCGATATCCTTGTCTTCCAGCGTCTCGGCAATCACCTCAAAAAAATCTTCGGTCGTCTTGAAACTTTTAATGCGCGCCCGCTTGGTACCCTCGACCAATACTTTAACCGTACCGTCAGGCAGTTTAAGCAGTTGCAAAATGGTCGACACGGTGCCGATTCCGTAAATGTCATCAGCACTCGGGTCATCCTGCGCGGCATTCTTCTGCGCTACCAGAAGGATCTGCTTGTCCTCTTTCATCACGCTTTCCAGCGCCCGCACAGATTTATCGCGCCCTACAAACAGCGGCACGATCATATGCGGAAACACCACGATATCGCGCAGCGGCAACACGGCAAGCGTCTCGTCGGGGGCGGCGGGCTTATCAGCTTCGGACATCATCATTTTCCTTAACGTTCACAAAACCGCCCAAAATTGGCGCAGTCTGCGGTGCCGGTCACCCAGCCACCAATCTTATATCGGCAATCACCCAACACCCTGCAAGCCCCGTAACCCAGCCCCAGCAGGTCAGGATGCGGTCTCGGCACTGGCCTTGGAATACAGGAACAGCGGCTCAGCCCGGCCTTCGGCCACTTCGCCGCTGATTACAACCTCATCCACCCCATCCAGACCAGGCAAGTCGAACATGGTGGTCAACAAAATCGCCTCCATTATGGACCTCAATCCCCGCGCCCCGGTCTTGCGCCGGATCGCCCGGCTCGCCACCACTTTCAGCGCCTCTTCGGTAAAGGTGAGTTTCACCCCCTCCATCTCGAACAACCGCCCATATTGCTTGACCAGCGCGTTCTTCGGCTTGGACAAAATCTCGATCAGCACCGACTCATCGAGGTCATCCAGCGTCGCCACTACTGGCAAACGGCCAATAAACTCAGGTATCAGGCCGAATTTCAACAAATCCTCCGGCTCGACTTCACGTAAAATCATCCCCGTGCGCCGCTCATCCTGGCTGCGCACATCCGCCCCATACCCAATCCCGGACCCCTTGCCGCGCTGCGAGATAATCTTCTCAAGCCCCGCAAACGCCCCGCCGCAGATGAATAATATATTGGTGGTGTCAACCTGCAGGAACTCCTGCTGCGGGTGCTTGCGCCCACCCTGCGGCGGGACGGAGGCCACCGTGCCCTCCATGATCTTCAGCAAAGCCTGTTGCACACCCTCACCGCTGACATCCCGCGTGATCGAAGGATTGTCTGATTTGCGCGAAATCTTGTCGACCTCATCGATATAAACAATCCCGCGCTGCGCCCGCTCCACATTATAATCCGCCGCCTGCAACAGCTTGAGGATGATGTTCTCGACATCCTCACCCACATACCCAGCCTCGGTCAGCGTGGTCGCATCCGCCATCGTAAACGGCACATCCAAAATCCGCGCCAACGTTTGCGCCAGCAGCGTCTTGCCGGAACCCGTAGGCCCCACCAGCATGATGTTGGACTTGGCAATCTCTATGTCGTTGTTCTTGGTAACATGCGACAACCGCTTGTAGTGGTTGTGCACGGCCACACTCAACACCTTCTTGGCATGGCCCTGGCCAATCACGTAATCATCCAGCACCTTGCAAATCTCGCGCGGCGTCGGCACCCCATCCCGGGATTTCACCAGATGCGTCTTGTGCTCCTCACGGATAATATCCATGCACAGCTCAACACACTCATCACAGATGAACACCGTCGGTCCCGCAATCAGCTTGCGAACCTCATGCTGCGACTTGCCGCAGAACGAACAATATAAAGTGTTCTTCGTGTCACTCGACTTGCTGCTCATAACCACTCCAAACAGCCGCAAAATTACAAATAAAAGACTAGCCCCGCTTCCCCCACCGCACAAGCAGGGGCCCAACCCCTGCCGGTTGGGTTGGAGTTAAGTAAGGCCAAGGGGCGCAGCCCCTTGGACCCCCGCCAAAGGCTCAGCCTTTGGAATCCATTTTTAAGGTTTGGAATGGGCGGGCCGCCTTTAGCCGTGTCACAAACCGGCGGCCCGCCCATTCCAAACCTCAAGGGTTCTAAGGGCAAGCCCTTAGCGGGGGTCCAGGGGGCAGCGCCCCCTGGCCTTGCTAAATCCACCCCAACCAGCTCAGGGCTTGGCCT
Organism: Acetobacteraceae bacterium; assembly: GCA_965231175.1. Taxonomy (GTDB): domain Bacteria; phylum Pseudomonadota; class Alphaproteobacteria; order Acetobacterales; family Acetobacteraceae; genus Acidocella. The sequence continues at coordinate 719,415 of CBDDMJ010000004.1, forward strand.
CAGTCAGCGGGTCCGGTTTTTCGGCGGCGATTGGGGGCTGGCTTTTGACCACTTCGTCGACCAGGCCGAAATCTTTGGCTTCCTGGGCGGACATGTAGGAATCGCGTTCCAGCTTGCGTTCGATGGCGTCCAGCGGCTGGCCGGTGTGGTCGACGTAAATTTGGTTCAGGCGTTTGCGCAGATCAAGGATTTCCCGGGCCTGGATTTCGATATCCGTGGCCTGACCTTGGGCGCCGCCGGAGGGCTGGTGGACCATGATGCGCGCATTCGGCAGGGCGAAGCGTTTACCGGCCTGCCCGGCGGCGAGTAGCAGGCTACCCATGGAGGCGGCTTGGCCGATGCACACGGTACTGACGGGCGAGCGGATGTATTGCATCGTGTCGTAAATGGCGAGTCCGGAGGACACCACGCCGCCGGGGCTGTTGATGTAGAAGGAGATATCCTTGTTCGGATTCTCACTCTCCAGGAACAGCAGCTGTGCGCAGATCAGCGCGCTCACCTGGTCATAAACCTGCCCGGTCAGGAAAATGATACGTTCTTTCAAAAGCCGCGAGTAAATATCGTATGACCGCTCGCCGCGCGCGGTTTGTTCAACCACCATCGGCACGAGGTTATTGTTGAAGACCTCGACTGGATCCCGATCCCGCATAGCTTGATAATCCTTTTTCCAACCGCCGGTTCTCATTCCGTGGCGCGCCTACCAATAGGCCGCGCCGCGGAGGTGTTCCGGCGTCACGATATTAAAGTAGTCTATCCGCGGCGTTAGTCCAGTACCTGTTCAGCATTCCGCTTCAGGTGTCAGCTTTCAGGGTCGGCCGCCAGTTCTTCCGGCGTCACGTTGACATCTTCCAGCGTCACTTGGCCAAGCACGTAATCGATCACCTTCTCCTCGAAAATCGGTCCGCGAAAGCGTTCGAGCTGTTGCGGGTTTTTCTTGAAGAACTCTACCACCTGCATGGCCTGGTCACGGTAGCTTATGGCTTCGTTGAACATGGCGCGCTGCAATTCCTGCTCGGTCACCGTCACATCATTGGCGCGGCCGATCTCGGCCACCAGCAGCCCGAGCCGCACCCGGCGGTCAGCAATCGCCAAATATTCCGCCCGCAGCGTCGTCTCATCCTTGGCTTCATCCTCCGGGTCAGCATTGCCGCTGTCTTTGGCCTGTTCGACCTGGCGCCAGATTTCGCTGAACTCAGCAGTAACCAGGCTTTCAGGTGCTGCGAACTGGGCACGCTCAATCAGCACGTCGAGCAGGGCGCGCTTGAGTTTTACGCGCGACAACTGATTGTATTCATTGTTAATCTGCTCGGAAATCTTGCTGCGCAGCCCCGCCAGGGAGTCCAGACCGATGGTTTTGGCAAACTCGTCATCGGCGGTCGGCACCTTGGGGACGGCCAGGCTCTTGGCGGTAATCTCGAATTCAGCTGTCTTGCCTGCTAGCTCCTTGGCCTGATAAGGCACTGGAAATGTCACGGTGATGGTTTTGGTCTCACCGGGACTCATGCCTTCCAGTTGCTCGGCGAAACCCGGAATAAAGCCGTCGCCGGCCACCACCGCCTTAACATCCTGGGCGGTCCCGCCGGCAAAGGCTACGCCGTCGATGCGGCCGGTAAAGTCGATCGTCAGCTGCTCGCCCGGCATCGCTGGGCGCGCCTCCTCCACCGCCTTGTAATCGGTGCGCTCCTTGGTCAGTTTGTCTAACGCTTCGGCAATCGCGTCATCACTTACCGCGGCCACCTGCCTGGTGAGCGTAATGTCGGACAGGCTCGGCAGAGCAACGTCCGGCAACAGCTCCATCTCGACCGTGAACTCGAGGTCGGATTCCGGTCCCGGGTTGGTGACTTCCAGCTTCGGCTGCATGGCCGGACGCAGATTACGTTCCGTCATCAGCTGGTCGCTGGCGGCATTCACCGCCTCTTCGGCAACCTCGGCGATAACCGCATCGCCGTAGCGCTTGGTCACCAGAGACAACGGCACCTTGCCCGGGCGAAAGCCTGGCATCTGCATGGTTTTGCCAAGCTCGGCCAGGCGCTTCTCACGCTTTGTCTTCAGTTCGGCCGCCGGCACCACGACCGTAAAGCCGCGCTTCAAACCTTCGGATAACGTTTCTGTAATCTGCATCTGCCGCATTTTCCTCTATACACAGTAATCCTGTCCTCGAAAGCGCGCCGTCTGGTGCGGGCGGAGGGACTTGAACCCCCATGACTTGCGCCACCAGAACCTAAATCTGGCGTGTCTACCAGTTTCACCACGCCCGCGGCCGCTCCTTAACGATGTCTCGCACGGTCTCCGTCACCCGTAACATCAAGCCGCGCCTCAAAAGCAATGTCCGATCAGGTTGAATCGAAGTTCAACCTGATCGGATGAAATTGCTCGCCAAAACAAAGCTGGAGCGTTTCCGATTGATCGGAAAACGCTCTAGCGCGTGTCCGGGCGTTTCACAAGCGCGGCAGGTCGTCTATGCAAAGCGAGCCGGTATGCGGGGATCAGGGATGAAGGTCAGGCAGGTTGTGGCGGCCGCTATTCTGCTGGTTATTTTAGTGCCGGCGATCGGCGCTGTGGTGTTTCTGCTCAACTTCAACCCCAATAATTACGCCCCGGACCTCATCGCCGCGGTCCAACAGGCGACCGGCCGACAGCTTACGCTGGGCGGCCCGCTGCGGCTTGGCCTGTCACTCACCCCCACCATTGAGGTCAGCGACGCCGCCCTGACTAACCCCACCGGCTTCGCCGACCAGAATTTCCTTACACTCTTGCAGTTGCAAGCCCGCATCGCCCTGCTACCGCTGCTCAAACACCGGCTGAATATCATTAAATTGGTATTGGTAAGTCCCAATATCCTGCTGGAACGCAATGCAGCGGGCCAAGGCAATTGGGATTTCTCGCCGGCACAGGGCGCCGCCACATCCTCGAAAATAGGCCGCCACAGCGCTACCGGCATGAAAATCGGTTTGCAGGCGGTCGAAATTCAGCAAGGCTTGCTGCGGCTAAAAAATTCGGCTGGCAACATCACCACTCTGGCCCTGACCGACCTTACCGGCACTGCCCCCTCGATCACCGGGCCGCTCAGCCTGCAAGCTAGTGCCGCCTATAACGGCACACCCTTCACCCTGGCCGGCACCACCGGCGCCATCGCCGCCTTTACCGGCGCTACCGGCTCCTGGCCACTCGACCTCACACTCGCCAGTGCCGGCGCCAGCGCCACCGTGCAGGGTGCCATCGCCGCCCCGCTGCTGGCAAAGGGTTACGATGTTCACGTCAATATCCTGCTGCCGGCCCTGGAAGCCGTCGCACCGCTGCTGCCTGCCACACTGCTGGACGGCATCGCCCTGCCATCTTTGAATAATATAAGTGTCGCAGCGCGCCTCGTAGATCAATCTTCGCTCATCCCGGCCATCGACAATTTGTCGATCAAGATCGGCCCATCGGACCTGTCCAACCTGCGCCCCGGCCTGTCCATCACCGCCCTTGACCTGGAAATGCAGTCCCTGGACCAGCCGGTCTCGCTGCAAGCCAGCGGCGCCATCGGCGCCCTGCCGCTGAGCCTGACGGTAAGACTTGGCGCCCCACAATATCTGCTGAACTCTGCCTGGCTCCCCGCCTCCATGCCGCCCTTCCAGGGCAGTTTTCCAGTCACCGCCAACGCTCAGGCCGGGGCCGCCACCTTCGGCATTACCGGCGGCATCGCCACCCCCGGCAAACTCGCCGGCGTGGCACTGGCGCTCACCGCCGCCGTGCCGGATCTCGCAGCCTTGAACCCGCTCGCCGGCACGGCGTTACCGGCCTGGAAAAATCTGGCGCTGCAAACCACCTTGATCGACCCTGGGGGTCTCGGCCTGCCGCAGGCCGCCGGGCTCGACTCCCTCACACTCACCATGGACAATGCCGCACTTGGCGGTGACGCCAGCCTGTACTTCACCGCTCATCCCAGCCTGAAAGCCGACCTCGCGGCCCAAACCATCAATGCCGACGCTTTGCTGGCAGCATGGCCTGCGGCGCCCCCGGCCCGCGGCACCGCCACAGCAGCCTCCGCCACGACGTCTCCTTATCTGCTCTCCGACCATCCGTTCCCGCTGGCGCTGCTGCAAGCTGCCAATGCCGACATCCAGCTTGCCGCCAACACTGTAATTTACCATAACGCCAGCTACAGCGCCTTGCAGGCGCATGCCGTGCTGGCCGGCGGCAACCTCACTATCAACCCCTTCAACGTCCAGCTTCCCGGCGGCAGCCTTACCGCCCACGCCACGCTGGACAGCACAAAAACCCCGGCCACTGCCGCCTTATCCGTCACAGCCCCGGCGCTGGCCCTGTCACCTTTCCTCAAAGCTCTCGGCCTGTCACCGCTGGCGCAGGGTACGGTGCAGGCAGCCGGCCGTCTCACGGGCAACGGCAACAGCCTGCACCAGCTCGCCACCACACTTAACGGCGCCATCGGCATCGCTTTGGTCAACGGCACGATAGACGGCACCGTTCTGTATCAATTGTTCGGCGCCGCCCTCGGCACCGTTGGCCTGCCGGCCAGCCTGGTTGGCGCGCAAGGCCCGGTGGCGGTCCGCTGCTTTGCCTTGCGGATCGATGCTGCCAACGGCGCAGGCACCGTCCGGGCCTTGACACTGCAATCCAGCCGTCTCGCCTTGCAAGGCGGCGGCGGCTTGAATTTCGGTACCGAAACCCTGGGCCTGATCCTGCGTCCGCAAGCGCGGATCGCCGGCAATCAGCTGGCTGTGCCGGTGGAAATCGGTGGCACTTTCAACAACCCCCGCCCCATGATCGCCCCGCTCGCCGCGTTGCAGGCCGTCGCCGGCTCGGCAGCCAGCCTGCCCGGCTCTCTGACCCAGGATGTCGCGGGCGGGCCTTCCCTGCTCAGCCAGATCATCGGCACCCTCGGCCTCGGTGCCGCCGCAGACACCTGTCCAGCCGCCTTGTCCTCGGCCCGCCTCGGCCAGCCCGGCCCGGCCCCGGCAACGCCGGCCCCCACCGCCACAAGCATCCTGCCCGCCCCAGTCAGCCAGCCAAAAAGCCTGTTGAACGCCCTGTTCGGCAAATGAAACGGTTCTGGAGCACCGCTGAAACCACCGCCTCAACTACCGGTTTCATTATCCTGCTTGACGACAAGCCGGTTAAAAAACCCAGCGGCGCTGTGCTCGCCCTGCCATTCCGCAGCCTGGCCGAAGCCATCGCCGATGAATGGCGTAAGGTGCAACCAGCCTTCATACCCAGCCATCTGCCGCTTACCCAGCTCGCCATCACCGCTCAGGATCGTATGGCCACCGCCCGCCCGGCCATCATCACGCCACTCGCCGCTTACGGCCTGAACGACCTGCTCTGCTACCGCGCCGCCGAGCCGGCCCTCGCTTCATGGCAGCACACCGCCTGGCAACCCTGGCTGGATTGGGCCGCGGCAACTCATGGCCTGCACCTGCTGGTGACCACCGGCATCACCCCGATCACCCAGCCGCCCGAAACCTGCATCATCTGCGAGACCATATTGGAGGCCTTCGACGATTACACCCTGGCCGCCTGCGGCATCATGGTCCCGGCACTCGGCAGCCTGGTGCTCGCCCTCGCCGCCGCCACCGGATACATGGATGCCGCCACCGCCACTGCCCTTTCCAGCCTCGATGAGCAATGGCAAGAACGGCAATGGGGCCAGGATGAAGACGCCGCCATGAAACGTCATGCCATCCAGCAGGATATTGCCCTCTGTCAGTATTTCATGCAGCTTTGCCGGCCATGAAGGCGCAGCACCTCATCATCAAGGGTCAGGTCCAGAATGTCGGGTTCCGTGACTGGATGGTCGCCTTGGCTAGCCGCAACGGGCTATGCGGCTGGGTCCGCAACCTACCGGATGGCGCCGTCGAAGCCCTGCTGGCCGGTGAAACCGAGGCCATCGAAGATGTCCTGCGTGCCTGCCGCCGCGGCCCGCCCCTGGCGGTGGTGGACAGCATAACCGAAACCCTGGCCGAACCACCCGACGAAGACGGGTTTTTCAAAAAAATCTAACACCGGTTTGAAGCAAGCGGTTCTTTTTTGAAAAAAAGAACCAAAAAACTTTTGCCATGCAGAGCCATGGCGTTGGCCACACCCCCTCCGCAGCATTCCATGCGCTTTGCGCACGGAACCTTGGCTACTGCGCCCCGGCCTTCCTGCCTCACTCAGCGGCCATACCCAAAGGCTCCACAAGTTGGGCTGCATGCGCCAGATCGACGGAGAGCAGTCGGGAGATACCGCGTTCCTGCATGGTGATGCCGTACAGCCGGTCCATACGGGCCATGGTGTGGTGGTGGTGGGTTACCACCAAAAAGCGGGTGGCTGTATCGCGGACCATATCTTCAAGCAGGGTACAAAAGCGTTCCACATTGGCGTCGTCGAGCGGGGCGTCCACCTCGTCTAGCACGGAAATGGGTGCGGGATTGCATTTGAACACGGCGAAAATGAGGGAGAGCGCGGTCAGCGCCTGTTCGCCGCCGGAGAGCAGCGAAAGCAGGGTGAGTTTTTTACCTGGCGGCTGGGCGTAAATTTCGAGGCCGGCTTCCAGCGGATCGTCCGCGCCGACCAAAGCCAGATGGGCTTTGCCGCCACCGAACATGCGGGAGAACAGGGTCTGGAAGTGCCGGTCCACTTCGGTGAACACCGCGGACAACCGCTCCCGGCCCTCGCGATTGAGATGGCCAATCGAGCCGCGCAGCTTGGCGATGGCGGTAGTGATCTCGCCGCACTCACGGTCAATGGTGGCGATCGCGGTCTCGGCCTCCTCGGCCTCCAGATCGGCGCGCAGATTGACCGGCCCCATCTCCTCACGCTCGCGCGCCAGGCGTTCCCAGCGCCTGCGGGCCTTGTCTTCGCTATCCGCGCTTAGCTCGGCGGGCGGGTCCGGCAGCGTCGGGCTAACGCCCAGGCGTTCCAATATCCGTTCGGCGATACTACCCCAGGCGTGGTTGGCGGTGGCGATATTGCCTTCCTCGCGGGCCCGGGCTTCACGGGCAGCCCCTAATGCCGTCTCGGCGGCACGCGCGGCGCGACCCGCCGCCTCGGCGGCGGTCTGTGCCCCATGCAGTACCTCAGCAGCGCGGCGATGTGCGGTCTCGGTCGCGGTAAGGGCATCGAGGGCATCCCGGCGCGCCGCGGCAGCCGCCTCGGGGGCGGCAGCAAGGCTGACGATCGCAGCTTCGGCTTCTGCCAGGCGGGCGATAAGGTCGGTCAGACGGGCGCTAGCGTCCCGTCCGCGCTCCTGCCAGTCCGCGGTTTCGCGTTCCAGGATTTGCAGCCGCTTGGTGCGGTTGGTGGCGGCAGCACGCAGAGCTTCATGGCGGGTGCGCGCCGCGGATTCGGCCTGCCTTGCCTGCGCCAGCGCCTGGCGGGCCGCCTCTACGGCGGTGCGCGCGGTACCAATATCTGGCAGCCCAGCGGCTTGACGGCGAATGCCGGCGAGAGCGGCTTCCGCTTCGGCGTGTTCGGCGGCAGCGCGGCGGCGTTCTGTTTCGGCGGCAGCACTGCGCTCACCGGCGCGTTCGGCCTCGGCGCTGAGTCGTATGAAATCGCTACGCGCCTTGTCGTAGCTGGTTTCAGCCAGGCGGCGGCCCTCGCGCGCCGCCTGCTCGGCCTGGCGGCAACTGCGGTCGGCAGCTTCGGCGGCATTATGCCGCGCCCGCGCCGCCTCGACGAGGCCTTGCGTCGTAGTGCGTTCGCCTTGCAGCACTCGCAACCGGTTGCGCTGCGCCAGGCGGATCGCGGCTTCCGAGGCTGCCCCTGGCCGTACCGTATAGCCGTCCCAGCGCCACAGCGCGCCGGCGGCGGAAACCAGTATTTGCCCCGGCGTCAGACCTGCCTGCATGGCCTCGCCATCGGCACCTTCCGGCAGCAGCAGTATATGGCTAAGGGCCCGCGTCAGGCTGGCCGGCCCGGTAACCAGATCAGCGAAGGATTGCAATGGTGTTGCCGCCAGTTGCAGCGTTGGCAACGCCCGCCAGTGCCGTGCCGCGTCGGGTTCGGCGGCGGCCGAAAGCTCCTCACGCAGCGCCGCACCCAGCGCCGTCTCCAGCCCCGCCGGCACCGTCAGCTGGTCCAGTATAGGCGCGGTCTCGCGCCCGAATTTCTGTGCCAGCAAGGAAGCCAGCGCATCATGTTCGGCGGTGATTTTTGCCGCGGCTACATCGGCGGCGGCGGCTTTGCTGCGGGCGGCGGCCAGGGCGGCCTCGGCGGTGGCGCGTCCGGCTTCCGCCTGACTAACCGCCTCGCGCGCTGCCAGCAGGGCTGATTCGGCGGTGGCGCGCCCCGCCTCGGCCTGGCTTACAAGGTCAGCGGGGATCAGCGTGGCGGCCACACGGCCATACACAGCCTCAGCTTCGCTCAACCTGGTGGCGGCGCGTTTGCCGCGGCCGGCCGCCTCCGCTAACGCCCGGCTGGCGGCTTCGGCGGTCGCGGCAATGCCGGCGGCATCTTCGGTGGCGCGATTGGCGGCAGCTTCGGCGCCGCGCATCGCCTCCAGCGCGGCATCTTCCGCCGCCGCCGCCTGTTGCAGCTCGGCCGGTGCCGCCACCAGCTCTGCCAGCAGCCTGGTCTGTTCCTCAGCCAGGCGCTGTGCGGCCGCCTCGGCATCGGCGGTCAGGCGCGCCGCATGGGTATGGTCACGGCGCAGCGTCTCCACACGGTTGCGGGCCTCCGTCAGCGCCAGACGGGCGCGGGTCTCGGCTTCGGCAAATTGTTCCTGGGCGATGCGCGCGCGTTCCAGCGCGGTGCGGTTATCCGCCTCTGCAGATCGCAGCGCCGGCAGGGCGGCCTCGGTCTCTGCCGTCTGCGCCGCCGCCTCGCCGGCGATGATGGTGGCTTCCGTCACCCTTGTTTCGGCCGACGCAAACGCGGCCGCCGCCGCCGCACGCGCCGCTTCGGCAATGGCGCGCTGGATCGCCAGAAGCTCCGCCTCGGCAGCGCGTATCGCGCCCGATAGATTGCGATATCGGCTGGCCTGCCGAGATTGCTTCTTCAGCTCCACCAGCCGCGCTTCAATCTGCCCCTTCAAATCCTCGGCGCGCGACAAATTGGCCTCGGCGGCTTTCAGCTTCAGCTCCGCCTCATGCCGCCTGGCGTGCAGTCCGGTAATCCCGGCGGCTTCCTCCAGCAGCGCCCGCCGCTCATCCGGCCGCGCATTCACCAGCGCCCCGACGCGCCCCTGGCTGACCATCGCCGAAGCCCGCGCCCCGGAGGCGAGATCGGCGAACAACGTCTGCACATCGCGCGCCCGTGCCTCCTTGCCATTCACCCGGTAGGTGCTGCCGGCCCCGCGCTCGATCTTACGGCTGATCTCAAGATCGGCGTGTTCATGGAACGGCGGGGGCGCCAGCCCTGCGGTATCTTCCAGCGTCAGCGTCACTTCGGCGATATTGCGCGAGCTGCGACCTGCAGTGCCGGCAAAAATCACATCCTCCATCTCGCCGCCGCGCATCTGCCGTGCATTGGCCTCGCCCATCGCCCAGCGCAGCGCCTCGATGATGTTGGATTTACCGCAGCCGTTTGGCCCGACGATACCGGTCAGCCCCGGCAGGATTTCCACCACCGCCGGGTCCGCGAAGCTTTTGAACCCGGCAATGCGGAGCCTGGCGAAATGCGCGGTCATCCGGTGCTCTTGGCAGCCTTGGCAATTGTGGCAGCAAAATCATCATACTCCATGGCGCCCGGGTACAGCGTGCCATTGATGATGAAACTCGGCGTGGCATCCACATGATACAGCGTCTCGGCTTCCTTCTGCCCCTGCAGGATGAAGGCTTGCAGTTTATAATTGGCCAAAGCGGCATTGTAAGTGGCGCGATCCATGCCAGCGAGGGCGGCGTATTTGAAAATCGACTCGGTGTAGTCGATCCCCGGCGCAAAAGCCCATTCATCCTGGCCCGCGAACAACGCCGAAATGAACGGATAATATTCTTCTTCCGGCAGACAGCGCGCCACCTGTGCCGCCATCAACGCCACCTGATCGAGCGGAAAATCATGGTAAATGATTTGCAGTTTGCCGGTATCGATCAACTTCGGTTTGACCTCCGGCATGGTGACCGTCGCGAAATGCGCACAATGAGTACAGGTCAGGGAAAAATACTCGACGGCGGTCACCGGCGCCTGCGGCGAGCCTATGGAGCGCTGCCCAAACGGCGAATCGGCGGCAAAAGCCGGCGGCATCAAAACACTGGCGCCCACAAGGGTTAGTAGGCTACGGCGGTATATCTGCATTATTTCCTCAATATGTAGTTTAAACGAATTTATCTATCGAAGTCGAGCGGCATTTCAGCGGCGAGATACAATGCCGGCATGCCACCGCGCCAATGCCTCGCCCAACGGTCCCTCCGGCAAATCGTCCGGCGGCGGCGCAATGTCGCACATCGCCGCCGCCGGCGGCGCTTGCGGCGTTGCCGCCGCCTGCACGAAACGCAGCCGCTCCACCATGGCGCGCCCCAGCCCCAGGTTGAGACGGCCGATCAGCGCCGGCGCGCCATGCTGCAATTCCAGCGCGGCAACACCGGTACAGGCCAGGGTGAGCGTGCCGCCGGCAAATTTCACCGGCGTTGCCATGGCGGCGACCTGCGGCCCGGCCAGGCTCTCCCAATCCGCCAACAGCTGGGCGGCCGCCGGGGCGCGCTTGCGGAACGCCGGGCGCAGCACCGGCGCCAGCAGCCCGGCGATGCCGCGCACCCCGTAATGCCGCGGTACCGGTTGCGGTTGCTTGCGCAACGCCTCCTGCGGCGGCACACCCTGCGTGCGTGACAATTTCACCGCCATCCGCCACCACCCTCCTCACCTGGTATGCCAGCCACCACCGCCGGCTGCCCTGGCGCAGCGCGCCTATTAAATACCAACGCAGCGCGCCAGGCGCACCCGCCGATCCTTACCACGTCTGGCTCTCCGAGATCATGCTGCAACAAACCGTGGTGGCGACTGTGATCCCTTATTACGCCAAATTTCTGGCGGCGTATCCCAGCATTTCCGATCTCGCCGCCGCCCCGCTGGACGATATACTGGCGCTCTGGGCCGGGCTTGGCTACTACGCCCGCGCCCGCAACCTGCATGCCTGCGCACAAACCGTGGCGGCACAAGGCGGCTTCCCCCGTAGCGTCGAAGGCTTGCTCCGCCTGCCCGGTATCGGCCCGTACACCGCCGCCGCCATCGCCGCTATCGCCTTCAGCGAGCCAGTATTGCCGGTGGATGGCAATGTCGAACGCGTGGCGGCGCGCCTGTTCGCCATCACCACCCCCTTGCCCGCCAGCAAGCCGCTCATCAAAGCCGCCGCGCAAACTCTCGCCCAAAACGCTGCCGCGCGGCACGCCCCCGGTGATTTCGTGCAAGCCCTGTTCGACCTCGGTGCCACCATCTGTACACCGCGAAATCCGGCCTGCCCTTCTTGCCCCTGGTCCACCGCCTGCGCCGCCCATGCCCAGGGCATCGCTGCCACCCTGCCGGTCCGCGCCGCAAAATCGGCGCGCCCGTCCCGTCACGGTACCGTCTTCGTCATGCTGGATCAGGCTGGCCTGGTCTGGCTACGCCGCCGCCCGCCGGCCGGTCTGCTCGGCGGCATGTTGGAACTGCCTGGCACACCCTGGGCCGCCACCCCGCCCCCCGCCACCCCACCACTTGCGGCAGACTGGCAGGACGCTGGCGAAATCCTGCACATCTTCACCCATTTCTCCCTTACCTTGCGCGTCCTATGCGTCCGCCTCGCCGTTTTGCCACCCGGCCACACCGCCCCCGCGGCCACCGCCGCCCTACCCTCGGTGATGCGAAAAGCGCTTGACGCTGGCAGGCGCGCCCTCAACATTACAGGATGACCTTTGACCCTCATGACGGCCTGCTGGCACTCGACACCCATGTTGATATCCCCTGGCCCACCGGCCCCAGCCCATTCGAAAACGGCCCGCGCTGCGTCGACCTGCCCAAGCTGAAAATAGGGCGCGTCGCCGCCGTCTGCTTCGCCGCCTACATCCCGCAAGGCCCGCGCGACGCCGCCGGCCATGCCGAAGCTACCCGGCGCGCGCAAAACATGTTAACGGAAATCCATGCCATGGCCCCGGCAGACGGCAGCGGCGGCAGCCTCACCACCACCGCAGACGATATAGAAGCCGCCTACACCGCACACCGTACAGCCATCATCCCGGCCATCGAAAACGGCTACGCCATCGGCGACAGCCTCGACACATTGGACGATTTCGCCAAGCGCGGCGTCGCCTACATCACCCTCACCCATAACGGCCATAATAACCTCGCCGACGCCGCCATCCCGCGCCGGGACCTGCACGACCAGCCAACCGAATACGGCGGCCTCTCGGATTTCGGCCAGGCCGCCATCGCCCGCATGAACGAACTCGGCATCCTCATCGACATCTCCCACGCCTCCAAAGCCGCCATGCTGGCCGCCACCACCGCCTCCCGCACCCCCATTCTCGCCACCCATTCCTGCATCCGCGCCTTGTGCGACCACCCACGCAATCTCGACGACGAACAGCTGGACGCCCTGGCCGCCACCGGCGGCCTCGTGCAAATTACCATCGTCTCCAACTTCCTGCGCCCGCGCGCCCGCGCCGCCGACCTCACCACCGCCGACATCGCCGACCATATCGACTACGCCGTCCGCCGCATCGGCATCGACCACGTCGGCATCGGCACGGATTTCGACGGCGGCGGCGGCGTCCGCGACTTCATGAACGCCGCCCGCGCCCCGCGGCTCACACAGGAACTGGCAACCCGCGGCTACAATCACGAAGCTTTGGCCAAAATCTGGGGCGGGAATTTTTTAAGGCTGAAACGGGAGGCGGAGACAGCAAGCACTGCCTTTTTTGAAAAAAAAGCAGCAAAAAAACTTTTATGAGTCGGGGCTTGGGGCGTTGTCATAAACAACGCCCATGCCCCATTAGAAATATTCTACTGGGTCCGGGGGCAGTTAGCATCACATCCCATGTCCCGAGGAGCAAAAGTTTTTTGTGCAGCTTTTTTTCAAAAAAGCTGCTGCTTACTTCTACTTGCCTAACGCAAACACAAACCGGCTGAAATCCGGTAGCAAAAACTGGTTGGCATAGCCGCTCAGATGGTCACCGTCGAAGAACAGCGGGCGGCCGTTCCGGTATTCCGAACAATTCCTGCCGGGGCATAGCAGCGGCAGCGGATCCCATACATGGGTGTTGGGGATTTGCGTTTGCAGTGATTGGTAGATGGCGAGGATCGGCGCGCGCCAGCTTTCGATCAGGGCGCGCGGTATGCTGCTGCCGCCGGCGCAGATCGCGTTCGCGCGGTCGTACCAGTCAGCGCAACGAAACGTTACCGAACCAAATAATGGCGTCGGCCCCTCGAACACGATCACCGCTCCCTTGGCGGCGAATTGTTTTAAAATCGGCACAGCAGCGGCGGCAGCGGCCTGGCGCAACGCTGCACTTGCCGGTCCGAGGGCGGCAGCTTGTGCTGCGGCTGGTCCGTAGATCACATACTGGTCGACGATCCGCGGCAATCTCAAGGCCGCCAGAAACACGATGTCTCCTGGCTGCAATCGACTTAAAACGTCGCTTATATCGGCGGCTTCCTGGCTCGTGCATTGCGGCATCGGGCCATCGCGCAAATTCATGAACGAACAACCCGGAACACCGTACAGGAACGCCTTGGTTCCGGTGTCCAGAACAAATTGTCGCATCATTTCCGAATAGGCGAGGGCATGGGAATCGCCGATCACGAATATCCGGCGCCGGAACGTCGCAGGCGCGGCGCAATGGCTACGCGACACGGCTTCGAGAAATCCGCCGTTGAGCGTAATGAATTTGACATCGGCCCGGCAGGCTGGGTCCGCGGCATCGCTCACTTTGCTGTCCGGGTACCAGTCGTTCTTGTGCTGCGTCACTGTGGAGAGCGAGATTTGTGGTTGCAGGGACCAGGTGAGCGCGTTCAACTGATACGCGATGAACACCACCGCGAGTGCCGCCGCCACCGCCGCATAACGCGGCCCCCGCCATTGCTGTAAAGCACGGCGCGGCGGCGTTTCGATGTAATGATACGAAGCTGTCGCCGCGCCGAAGGTTAGCGCCAGCGCCGCCGTTTCCGCCACCACTGTTTCGAGCCCGCAGGTCCAACGAAACAGCACAAACACCGGCCAGTGCCAGAGATACAGCGAGTATGAAATCCGCCCGATATACCGCATCACCCCAAGGTCAAGCAGTGCCAGAACCGGCCCGCCTCGCGCGCCATCATGCAGAAACAGCAAAATCCCGGCTGCCCCCAGCACCGGCAGCGCGCCGCCCGGATACGGCGTGGTCGCCGGCGCTACCACCATCAATCCGGCTGCCAGCAGCGCTGCCGCTATCGCTGAGCCAAGCGTCGCCACCCATCGCGGCAGCGGCCCAGCCTGAAGCAATGCCAGCGCCTGGTACAACAGCACGCCCGTGGCCAGCTCCCAGAACCGGCTGGAGATCATGTAGAAGGAGCGGCCCGGATCCACTGCCGCCAGATGCCGCGCCCATAACAGCGAAGCAAAAAAACCCGCCGCCACCAGCGCCACCGCAAGCCGCCGTCGCCGCCCGATCCAGGGCAGGAACAGCGCTGGAAATATCAGATAGAACTGCTCCTCCACCGCCAGCGACCAGCTATGGGTGAACGGATTATAATCCACGAACGGCGAAAAATAATCGTTGCTGGTGCGCGCCAGCACGAAATTGCTGAACCCATAAAACGCCGCCTGCCCGGTTTTCTGCGCGGTCATGCTGAGCCAGGCCGAAGGCACCAACAATACAAACGCCAAACTCGTAATCATCAGGCACACCAGCAGCGCCGGCGCGATCCTGAACAGCCGCCGGCTGTAGAAATACGCCAGAAACCGCAAAACGGACATGCGCTCGAGCCCGCCCACCGAGCCGCTCACCACAAACCCCGAAATCACAAAAAATACATCAACCCCGGTAAACCCGCCCGGCAGCCAATGGTTGTTCAAATGATAAGCAATGACCGAAAGCACCGCCACCGCCCGCAACCCATCAATATGCGGCACATAGCCCGGTCTACTCATCGCGGCGTTGTTGAATATTTCGTGCCCGGTGACAATACGCAACTCAAAGGCAAGCAAGTAGCAGCTTTTTTAGAAAAAACTGCGCAAAACTTTTGCCCTGCTGGGCATGGGCTTTGGTGCCGGCAGCAGCCATGCCTCAAATTTCTTTTTGTTTAAAAGAAGTTCTTAAAATATTTCCACTTCGCTCCTGAGCTTCTCCAATGCCCTTGCATATAGCTCCTGGTCCAACTGGGTTCTGCGCTGTAACGCTGCCTCCACCCCTGGCGTGCGTCTGGCGCGCGGGACTTTTTGAAACCAGCCGTTTGGATCGTCATGATTTTCCGCCGTGATATTGGCCCGCGCCAGGCCTATCGGGGCCGGTACACCGAGGCGTACCGCGAGCAACCGCAGGCTGGCATCCATGTGCTCGGTAATGCCGGTAAAGCCCAGCGTTTCCATGGCGTTCACCGCCATATTGAGTGCCGTATCCGGCGCCTCGGTCAACGGGTCCTGCATGGCGCCGGTAGCGTACAGCCCGGTCAGCCGGCGCACATACACATTGTCGATCGTATCGGCGATCATCGGCTCCTCGCTGTTCAGGAAATCCTCCAGCGGCAACCGGTGCGCCAGCGCTACGGCAAAAGATACTTTGGGATCGAATAGTGCCGGGCTCAGGCTGCGCCAGTAATGATACAGTGAAAACAGACGCGCCTGCGGTTCCCGCAGCATGGTGAAGATGAATCTGCCGGCGCCGCACCGCTGCAGCAGTGGCAGGTCAAAATGCCCCCATAGTAACGCCGAACGCCGCGCCGGCTCATTCAACTGCGCTGCACGGTAAAATAAATGTGGCGGTAAGTCCCGCCAGGGGTCGCTGTTGATCTGCTCGGGATGAAATTGCCGGGACAGCCACTGCATCAACGCGATGCCGCCGCTTTTTTCGACATGCAAAAACCCGACCGGCAGTCCGGTCCAGGCGGTCAGCAGGTCACCGCCCAGATCGGGCGGCCCCGCCGGGTCCAGCGTGCCGCGCTGCTGGTGCCAGACATAAGATGCCGCATAACGCAGGCGTTCATGCCCATCCGGCAACGCCAACAGCAGTTGCAGCATCGGCAGGGAGCGTTCGGCCTTGTGCTCCAGCCCGTAGCGGAATTGCATCAGCTCGTCCGCGGTCGCCCGGCGCTGCAAGTACAGCCGCAGCACAAAAGGCGCGGCAACCCGCCATACCGCGCTGCGCACACGTTGCCGCGCTGGCAAAGACATAGCTCTCAGAGGCATTATCGATCCGACCATGGCAAGTATATGACAACATAAGTCAGTGCTATTCGTTTAACGACCACAATTCTTATGAAAAGGTACCGTTTTGTTACATCACCCTGACCGCCATACTCCCATCTTGCGGCACCCCACGCTCTTTGTCATAAACCCTACGTGACTCGCAGTATCCGCCATATCCTGCCGGGCTTCGTTTTCCGGCCGCAGCCGCTCTTCACCCCGTTCTGGGACAGGTTCAGTTATGCCTGAGGGCGGGATGCATTACCCCGCCCTTGTTTTGAATGCGGATTTTCGTCCGCTATCCTATTTTCCGTTAAGTACCTGGACTTGGCAGGACGCCGTCAAAGCGGTGTTCCTGGACCGTGTATCCGTGCTCTCCGAATACGAACGCGAAGTGCATTCCCCCAGCTTCACCATGCGTCTACCGTCGGTCATCGCACTCCGGGATTTCATCCCCTCGGCCCGCATGCCGGCCTTCACCCGTTTCAATGTGTTCCTGCGGGACTGCTTTACCTGCCAGTACTGCAACCACAAGCGCCCGGCCCCGGAACTCACCTTCGACCACGTCATCCCGCGGGCCCGCGGCGGCCGCACCAGCTGGGAAAACGTCGTCACCGCCTGCGGCGCCTGCAATCTGCGCAAAGGCAGCAAACTGCCGAAGGAATGCCACATGATCCCGCGCCATGTGCCGCGCCGCCCTACCAGCTGGGAGTTGCAGGACCGTGGCCGCGGCTTCCCACCAAATTTCCTGCATGAAAGCTGGCGGGATTTCCTATACTGGGATTCCGAACTGGAGAATTAGCCGATGGATCTGGCCACCGCGCAAAATATCATCACCGCCGCTCTGGCCTACGGTGCCGAACACCATCTGAAACCGCTGGCTGCCGGGGTGCTGGATGCGCGCGGCGTGCTGATGGCTTACAGCGCCCAACCCACGGATGCCCTGCGCCGTTCGGATATCGTGCTTGGCAAGGCCAGCGGCGCTTTGGCCCTGGGCATGGGATCGCGCGCGCTGATGAAACGCGCCGAAGCCCAGCCGTATTTCATCGCCGCCGTCAACGGCGCTCTTGGCGGCGCGCTGGTCCCGGTGCCCGGTGGCGTGCTGATCAAATCCGGAAGCACCCTGCTCGGTGCCGTCGGCATTTCCGGCGACAGCTCGGATAACGATGAAGCCGCTGCCATCGCCGGCATCATCGCCGTCGGGCTGGAAGCGGACCCGGGATAACCAGTATGCACCGCCGCACCTTCACCCTGCTGTCACTGGCAGCCCTCGCCCTGCCCACCGGCCCTGCCTGGGCCGATGCCGGTCTGGACGCGCTGATCGCCAGCCCAGCCCGCAGCCTGAAAAACCGCGCGCGCGACAAAAACCGCCACCCCGCCGCCCTGCTCGCCTTCTGCGGCCTGCGCCCAACCGATACGCTGATCGAACTTGAACCCGGCAGCGGCTACTGGACGGAAATCCTGGCGCCCTATCTCAAAGCCCATGGCAAATACATTGCCGCCATACCCGCCACAGCGCTGAAAGCACGCGCGTATTTCACCTCCAACTTCATCGACAAACCGGCCCGCTACGGCAGCATCACCCTGACCGGCCTGGACGACGGCAAACCCCTCACCCCGCCCGGCATGGTCGACAGAGTGCTGTCCTTCCGCAACCTGCATGACTGGATGGCCGCAGGCACCACAAAAGAGAACCTCGACGTCATCCACGCCGCCTTGAAGCCGGGCGCCACCTTCGGCATCGAAGACCACCGCGGCAACCCCGCCCTCCCGCAAGACCCGCACGCCAAATCCGGCTATGTCCGACAGGATTACGCCATCAACCTGATCGAAGCCACCGGCTTCAAACTAACCGCAACCTCCGAGCTCGGCGCCAACCCGCGCGACACCAAAAACTACCCCGCCGGCGTGTGGACCCTCCCGCCTGTCCTCGCCCTCGGCACCACCGACCGCGAAAAATATCTGGCAATTGGCGAAAGTGATCGGTTTACGCTGAAGTTTAAGAAAGCATAAGCACTTCTTTTTTGAAAAAAAGAAGCAAAAAACTTTTGCCATGCTGGTCCGTGGGCGCAGGCAACGACAACGCCCCTGGCTCAGATTCATAAAATTTTTTTGCTTCTTTTTGTTCAGAAAAAGAAGCGCTTACTTCTCCCTTATGGCCGCGTAACTATGGTGCCGACACCCGGGATTGAACCGGGGACCTACTGATTACGAACGTTTTTCTAAGCCATTGAAATACAGGGTAACTTTAATGCGGCACCGCTGTCGATATCGATGTCCTACTCATAGTAGTGCGCTATTTTTGTACACAAAAACGCGCCCTCAACCGGGGTTCGAATTACCCCGGGAGATCAAAACGCTCCGGAAGGACCCGCTGCGTTTGACGAGCCTGGCTTCGATCAGAGGCGTGCACGCCCTAAGTCTATTACTTTCTTTGTGCCTATGTAGTTAGACCGGTGTAATTGTGTAATTGTGTCCACAACCTACTGATTTAACTTAATAAATTAACTACATTTCGTGATTTTGTATTTACACTAATCTAAAATGTGTAAATGCGTTTTTTAATAAGTTGTTGATATACATAAGTATTTATATCTATGTGCGAGTGTCTAATCGGCTTCATTGACAGAATTTCGATAATTCTCTATAAGAGAATTGTGCCTTTAATCATTCCACCGACCGTGTTTAAACAGATGAAGGCGATACCAAAAGCTGATGCCAGGCGCATCATAGAGGCGCTAGAGCAGGTCGCAGGTGACTTGTCGGTCCGCCAGGCATTCACGAGCGAGATGGTAGGTCAGCCCGGTGTATGGCGCCTGCGGAAAGGCGATTGGCGGGCCATTTACACGATTGAAGGCGATGATGTTGTCGTTCGTCAGATTGGAAACAGGAGGGAGATATATAGATGAACGCGATTAAGCTTCTATCTGAAACCGATGATACGGTGACAATCAGCAGAGCCGACCTCAACGCTCTTTTGCTGGCTGCCGAAGATGCTGAGGATTTGACGGCCGTGCGGGAACAACGCGCTCGTGAAGAAGCATTAGGTGGTTATGGTAGAGCAAAAGCAGATTATTATACAGCGGAAGAAGCCAAACGACTGCTCGCCGGCGAGAGTCCTATTCGCATTTGGAGGGAAAAGCGTGGCTTGACCCAACGTGCCTTGGCTGAAGCCGCGTCGATCCAGACCGGATATCTGAGCGAGATCGAAAGCGGCAAAAAGCCGGGCAGCATAACCGCTCATCATGCGCTGGCAAAAGCTCTGAATATCCCAATGGATTATTTAATTGCAGACTAGGTGGCCGCCTATTTCGTCACTATTTCGGCTTGCCGCGGTCTTTTATGGTGGCGGCCAGATACGGAAATACTTCGGCAAACGGTTTCATATTAGCCAGTTCTTCAGCCGTCAGCGGTGGGTTATCAGAAACTTCATTCCAATCTTCCTCAGTATATTTGGAGTTGGGTACGTATTTGCGCTTTGTCATGCAATTCCCCTTTTATTGATGGCCATATTTAGCGACAAACGTGGACAAGGCAATCAATCTGCTCTGTCCTCACTGTCCAGCCCAATCACGTCTCCGGGCAGCATATAAAGTCGAATAGATTTTCCCACACCAGGTGGCTGGCAGACCGTTTTCGTCCTACCAGCCGTATCCGACAGGATCATCTTTGCGGCTACCAGCGCCCTGATCGATTGCTTAAAATTCAGCCCGGCCAGCGCCTCGTTCATCCCGTCATCGGTCACATAATAGCGAAACGCATTTTCTTTTTTGATATATCTCCGCCAGCCGGCCCGCATTATGGTGCGCACCCGCTCAACTGGCATATCGTCTTCAACCTGCTGGCCGTCCGGCTCTCCCTTGGGATTGCCCCACATTTCGAACCGAGATGCCCCATGCCGGGAAATGAACGCCGCCAGCTGCTGCATGGCCTGCTTATCCTCACTCGCGCCCGGCGTGCCGCGCTCAGCAAGCCAAGCGTCGAATAGCACCTTCGCCGCATCACAGGCCTCCGTCGCGTTCCAGCCAGTCACGCCCCCCTGGGTAGCGATCTCACCAGCGACAGCCACCAAGGCAAAGCGCCTGGCGACACTTCTAACCTGCCCGCCAGTATTCGTGATCCCTTTAAGCCAATCCGCCACAAGCGCTTCGACGCGTTTTCGCATCCAGCCGATGAATTCAGGATCCCGCCCGAGTTGCCCTAGCAAATACTCAAGAAACGCAACACCCGCGGTGCCAAAGTTTGAACGGCAGGCTATCCGCAGAACCTCGGCAAATTTGTCCGCCGTCTCATAGTCATGCAGTTCTTCAAATAGGCCAAAACCGGCCCCGGCATCGGCGTCGACATCAATAATTCGTATCTCTTGACCAGCCTTCGTTACTTTTTTAGCTTCGGCGTTCTTATCGGCAAGGCCGATCTCCCCGGTGCTGATAAATAACACCCGCCATCGCGCCGGCAACCTCGCGCCACCATTTCGGTCCGCGCGAGCTTTGCCACTGCCGTTTGCCAGCATGTAAGCCACATCGCCAATCTGGGCTGCATCAATCTGCCCCAGCTCATCAAGCGCAAGCAATGTGTCGCTGTACTGGGTAGCAACGGATTCAAGGCCGGATGCTGTGGCTCGCCAAGATCGAATGAACGCGGCCGATCCTTCCTCGGAACGCCCACCCCAAACACTTGCTGCGACGCGGAGTGTCGTGCTTTTGCCGATGCGGCTTGATGTGGTTGTCCCAGGCGGTGCATTAGGCATGTGTAAGGTCAGTTCAATTTTACTCGTTTGCTGGCTGCCAGCATCAGCGAATGACCTAGTGAGTAAATCGCTGTTCTGCGAGTCCGCGTTTCGTAAAGGATACAACGATTCGGCGATCGTGCTGGAAAGCTGACTATCTCCCGGTAGATTGGCGCTGGCATATGAAGGCGCACGGGCGTCCGGTGAGGGTAATAATAAATTCGAATGCTTAGGCATGATCGGGTGGTTACCCGCATAACCCGGATTTGAAGCTGCGGTGTCCGGCACTGCTGGCGAAATAAAATTCTCGAACTTCACAAACTCTGCTTCTGCTTTTGTGAATGCACTATCCCAATATGGGGAAACAGTATCGAAGATTGTTGCAATCTCGTGTGACTGCTCTTTCAACATGGCAATATTCTTAGTAAAAAATGGTGAAACTTCGCTCCATTGTTCCTTGAACGTATCCAGGTTTTTTTTGATCCCTTTAGTAATATCGTGCGCTATCCAGTCCTTATTAACAGCAGTCCAATCCGCTATACCCTGCACAATCGGCGTAAACACCGGCGTAGCACCTAAATCATCCTTCAAACCACTCATGGCTGAAATCAGATTCTTCCAGGCATCACCGAATGCCGACAAATTCTTGTTGTCAGTATTCGAAAATTGGTAATTGTACTTATGGAAAGATTTAGTCATATCATCAATCGCGCCGCTTCCTTGATCAAGAAGCGGGAGCAGATCAGCACCGGATCTACCAAACAAAATATTGGCATACGCGGCACGCAAAGCGGGACTTTCAATGTTTTTGAAAGCATCTGCCAGCTTCGGCATCAGCTGAGCGGAATCAAGCAGATGCCCATTTGCATCTTTCGTTTTTATTCCGAGTTGGTGCATCAAGGTTATTAGGTTTTTATCCTTACCAAGCGCTGCCATACCGAGATTTTTATTGAGCCTTTCAAGCCCAGTATTCATCGCATCCGGCCCGATACCGGACATTTTCGCAATGTAATCCCACCGCTGCAGGTCTGCCGTGGAGATGCCAACTGTCTTGCTCATCACCTGCAGACTTTCGTTAGCCTCCGCAGTGCTGTGTACAAGCTCCATAAGCCCGGCGCCTGATGCCAGAGCGCCGAAGCCACCAAGCATCGGCAGCATCTCAACCAATGCACCTCCTAATACGCCCGAAGCTGCCCCTAAACGCTCCGTATGTTCGCTTGTGCGCGCAAGCGGCCCTTCAGCGCGCTCGGCGCCCGCCGCAATCTGGCCCAGCATGCCAGCTTCGTTGTTCAACATCCCTTCGTTATGAAGCCTAGCGGAGAAATCTAAACTAGCCTGCGTGCGGTCCGCTACTACCCGGGTGGCATCCAGTTTCATCATAATGCCTTGGAGCGGCCTGGTCGCTTCATCCAAGATCGTCATAATGGCTTCGAAAGTCTTCATCTCGGCCATTGCTAGCTCACTACCTTATGTCGCTCGGCCTGTTCCTTGAGCGCCTGGAACATCTGCTCTTCAAAATGCCGCTCCGCGTGCGATACCGCCAACTGCCAAAAAGGAAACCGTTCAACGTATGCGGGGCGGCTCACAAACGCTACCACCTGCCCCACATGTCCCTTGGACAGCACCTTGTAGATGCCAAGCGGCTGGCCGGTGATTTTGCTTTTGGCAACGAAGAACTTGCCACGAGCGCGCTGCGCGATCGCCGCCAGCTTGATGCGCCGGCGGCGTGAACTCACGGTCTCGTTGGCGTTGTACCCGACTTCTGAAAACGCCTGTAGTTGAGAGAGTATCTGCACAATCTCTCCAGTCGATTGGTTGCCATACCGGTCTAGCTTTGCAGCTTTGCCGGGTGCACAGTATTTTCCCGGTGGCAAAATACCTTTTATACGTAACGATTTTTCAAAACGTTTGAGATGGCGTGCGCCGCCTTCAATTTCAGGGCTGAGGAAATTTGCCGCGGGCGTCCCGCCAAATTCCTTTGTCCGGATAGTAGCTGTGAGGGTTCGCGCAGTCGCCGGCACAACTAGAAGCGAGTTCAACGTAAATGGGGCAGGCCGATCAAATCTCTTTTTCATATCCTGCTGCAAATCTTTACGCACGGCAATCGCGGTCCGCGTTAAGGCTGTTGCAGCTGCTTTCGGCAATCCCTGCTTGAAACGCTCGTTCAAATCCCGCTTTAACTCATTCACCAGACCAGCGAATGATGCAAATTTAGCCATTGAGGGGCGGGCCCTCTTTGGCTATCGCACCAAGCCTCTCCGTCAGCTCCGCAAACACCTTTGGTACAGTTGGAAAATCGATGGAGCTCAACACCTTTGGTACAGTTGGAAAATCGATGGAGCTCAACACCTTCATGAGGCGCTTTACGGAATCTGAGTTGAGAACTCTAAATACGTCGCCGTGCTGATTTTGAAATAAAACTTGTGCCTCTATAACCACAGATGACTGGAGGAACGAACGTGGGATTGTAAAATTTTCAAATGTTTTAAAAAGCATCTCATTCTCTCCACCACTTTGCTGTAGATCAAAGGGTTGCGAAAATATTTAACGATCGTCAAACGTTAAATTTGTTGATGCTGTATGTGGTTCCCGGTGTCCCGCGCTTATTGCATAGCGTTTACGCAATAACGCGAAACAAGATGTCATGAGTACTATTGAGATTAAAAGGCCATGCAAAAATAACGCGGCGTTCGAATATGCCTTTATACAGTTTGATTATCAGAAATGGCGACTCGTAGCCGATGGTGTGTTGAAACCTACCCGATTCGGGCCCGCCATTCCTTGGAACACTTTTCCTTTAATTAGGGTGAACGGACGCGCTGATATGGGCGAGAAGCCAAAGCAAACTGAACATCAAAATCAGGACAACATAGAACTTAAGCATCGAGCGGGATTGGCGGGTCCCTTGGATCTGCCTGCTCGAAAATTGTTTTGAATAGCTCATACCGGTTCCCGGGAGCCTCACCGTCGCACGTTCACCGCGTTTACCGAAATTCAGCGTAGCGCCTCGCTTACCAACCGATAGGCTGGGCCCGGACTTCGAGAGGTTTATGCGCAAGCCAGGCGCAATCCTAATGCTTCGCCGAAACCGGAATCCCATGCCACCCTCATCGTTGCAGGGTCATTATGTCCGCGAGCCGCGCCTTTTGTCCAGCGCTTTTGAAATTTCAAGCACATTGGATTTCGGGCTCTCACCCTTGGCAAGCGCCAGCACATGGGCAGCCCAAACGTTGAGGGCGTTTTTGCGTTCCGGCAGGAATTCAAAGCGCTGGTACACTGCCGCCACGCCCTGAATGGAGCCGGTAACATGATTCAGAACCCGGTCAGCAACATGTGGCGGAATGCTCAGCTCAGCCATTTTGCTCACGCCGGTTCGCCTGAAGTCGTGAAACTTCCAATCAGCTGGCGAACGCCGTGCGCCTGTATCGCTATTGTTACGTTCCTTCGTGATCCGCACGTTCAGGGCACGGCGCGCTTTGGAAAGGCCGGAGCTCGGGGTGACTCGGGTTGTGGTAAAGATAAGATCGCTTTCAATTATCTCATACCCCTTCAACTCGGCCTCGGCCCGTGCCGCTTCCTCCCGCCCAAGCGCTTCCTGCAGAATTTTCTTCGCCGGCGCTGCCAGGTGAACCACATGTGCTCGATTGTTCTTGGCTCGAGCTGCTGGGATCGTCCAAACAGACAGATCGTTGGATATCTCGCTCCACCGAATACCAGCCACTTCGGCACGGCGCTGCAGTGTCAGGATCAAAAGGCGGATCATAGGCCCGAAGGGAAAGGGCTGGGCACCCGCAGCCCGCCAAGCCTCTGCCAGCTCCACATCGCTTAATACACGGTCGCGGGACTTCACCCGGCGCTCTATAACCACGTCCGCGAACGGGTTTACCGCCACCAGGTTGCGCTTCATGGCCCAACCCCATGCAGCACGGCCATAGGCCCGGGCGTTAATTACCTGCACGGGTGCCGTGCGGATGCGCTGGTCCACGATGAGCTGCACAGCGGCAGCAGTTAAGAAGCTCGCCGGCGCGTCGACCAGCCCGCCGAGCAGGTGGCGCACCGCCCGCGGCCCTTCTCGCCGATAGTTTTCGCTACGGTCCTTGAGCTGGACCGCCTTCCACGTATCTAAAAGCACAGAGACCGTAAAAGCGTCGGCTACATGTCGTGCAGCTGCTGCACGCTCCTCCTCGGCCTTCGCCGCCAGAGCAGCTGCCCGGGCGCTTTCACGCTCGGCTAGGGGATCAGTCCCGCTCTGGATCTGGCCTATGACCTCCAGCGCCTTCTTGCGCGCCTCTGCAGCCGTCACGGCACCATACCGGCCGATCATCAACCGCTTGGTTCGACGGCCGCGGTTATATTGAACAATAAAGATTTTGGCGCCGCTCTCGGCGACCCGGAGGCCAAATCCCGGCAATCTTGAATCGAAAACCAGCATATCCCGCCGGCCCTCAGGGCAAACGAGACCATCAATCACTGATTTGGTCAGATCAACGCGCATCGGCCGAGTTTATCTCAAAACGTGCTTCTGAAAAGGCCGCCCACGGATTTACACATTTACACCGCGCTTACACCTCAAGGTGTAAATCAGAAAACCTACCCCTATTTCGAAAGTTCCCTTATATATATTATATAGTTTAAGACATACATATATAACTACACACATTTACACGCGCCTGCATATATGTATGCACATACATATATAAGAACATTCTATGAACATCTTGAATGTTATAGGCAGGAAGCTGACAATTTTGAATTTTAGACACGGCAATCCGTCCAGTTGGTGTCCTACCGTCTGCCAGGACGCCTAATGCAAAGAGTCCGGGAGCTCTTGGAAGGTTGATCGTTAGCCTCAAAATATCTGCTAAGTCATTGAAAACATGGTGCCGACACCCGGGATTGAACCGGGGACCTACTGATTACGAATTCGAAAAATGGCATTTCGCTAGATTTCGCTAACATGCGAAACGGTGAATTTTTATCGTCTTAATCCATTGAAAAGCATATCAAATTCGTGCTAGATCGTATATCCGCGCAGAAGCCCCGTTTGACTTTCACCGAGTCAAACCCCGTATTAACCCCGTCTGTAATTTTCCGAAATGACCTTTTAACTTTTAATCAGAAGTGCCAAAATGCCGGATCAAAGACTGCTCCTGACCGACAAATCGGTCGAAAAGCTGCCGTTGGCGACCGAGGGGCAATACTTTGTCCGCGACACGGAGTTGCGCGGTTTTTTCATCCTGGTCGGCAAGCGGACCAAGACGTTCATGGCGCAGGGTGAATTCTGGCGCGACGGGAAACGTCAGTTCTCCTCGCGACTGAAGCTTGGTGAGTGCGGGGAGATCACCACCAGAGATGCCCGGGTCAAAGCGAAAGAGGCCTTGGCCTCCATCGCCAAGGGCATCCGGCCCGGCGAGGCGGCGAGCACACGCTCGGATGAGGTGACGCTTCGTGAAGCGTGGGGCCGCTACCATGACGCGCACCTGAAGAGAAAGGGAAGGCACGACAAGACAATTCAGGGCTACAAGGACCATGTCGAACGGCTGTTTGAGGCTTGGCTCGATGTTCCGTTGGGGAAACTCGGGCGAAACCCAAAGCTGGTGGCGGACCGGCATGATGAGATCACCGAACAGAATGGCCCCTACATGGCGAACAACGCGATGCGCACGCTCCGGGCGATCTATAACCACGCTCTGAAAAGCAATATGACGCTTCCGGCGCGGAACCCGACCATCGCCATCGACTGGAACCGCGAGGCCCGCCGGGATACGGGCTTGGGCCCGGCTGACCTGCCGGCCTGGCTCACGGCTTTGCTGAAAGTAGCAAACCCCATTCGGCGCGAGTTCCATTTGTTCTCGTTGCTCAGCGGCTCGCGTCCGGATGCACTGCGGCGCGTGCGCATGGAGCATATCGACTTTCGCCAGCGCATTCTTCATTTCCCGACGCCAAAGGGTGGCGCCAAGAAAGCATTTGATATTCCGCTATCCCGGGCGATGATGCGCTCCATCATCCGCGCGATGCGGGCGGGCCGCGCCTTGTTTGAGGAGGAGGCTGAGTTCTGGCTTTTTCCAGCCCGCAGCAATGATGGTCACCTCATCGAATATTGGGAAAACAGGAAGGTTTTGCCGAAATGGGGCAATGATCTGCGGCAATCGTACCGGACGCTTGCCCAGGCGGCGGGATTGTCCGAAATCGATATCCACCTGCTGATGAATCATTCCCTGCCGGGCGTGAATGCCGGTTACATCACGCGCGAGCGGCTCCTGAACAATCATCTTCGCAAGCAGCAGGAGCGAATTTCGATGATCGTTTTAAGCAGTATCGACAAAGCTGCTCCGGAGGTCCGAGAGCAGTTGAGGGCTTGGCTCTGCAAGTCAAATCTCACGTTCGACGAATAAACCGTTGGGCCAAGCCGGCGCGTTCGCGCGATGATAGTCGATCTTTGAGATGACCCGGTTTGAAAGGTACTCCCGATTTCACTTGGCCGGGGGGAGACTTTCAGATAGACGTACCTTGTCTTTCAATTGGACGGAGTTGAAGTTCCAATCAGCCGGAGTAGCCTGTGTACCCCAGATTTGCCTCCGCGAGGGTCCAAGAAGCGCTCACGGATACGCGCGTTGTCTTGCTCACCGGCCCTCGCCAAGCCGGAAAAACCACGCTCGCGCGATCCCTGGCAGACGAGAGGCGTGCCTATGTCACGCTGGACAACGCGACCACCCTGGCGGCTGCCAAAGCCGATCCGACGGGTTTCGTGCGCAATCTCGATCACGCCGTCATCGATGAGATTCAGCGCGCGCCCGAATTGCTGTTGGCGATTAAGGAAAGTGTCGACGTCGATGCCAGGCCCGGCCGC
Source organism: Acetobacteraceae bacterium (assembly GCA_965231175.1). Lineage (GTDB taxonomy): Bacteria > Pseudomonadota > Alphaproteobacteria > Acetobacterales > Acetobacteraceae > Acidocella. The sequence continues at coordinate 747,264 of CBDDMJ010000004.1, forward strand.
TTCCTGCTAAGCGGGCGAGATGAAGGTGGAGATCGTGTAGTCGCCGTTTGTTGCCGTCCGGGTCGAGGCGAGATCGACATCCTGGCCGATATTCTTATCGAGAAGCTGCACGGTGAGCACGCCGACCGAGGCGCTGACGGGGCTGCTGACGTTGCCAGCGATGAGATAGGTGCTGGCGGCGATGATCTTGCTCAGTGCTTCCGCGGTGATCTCATCGACCTCTCCCGTGGAATGTAGGTTCTGCGTGGTCTGGAATGCCTTCACTGCCGCCAGCGTTCCCGTATCGAATTTCGAAGCCCGCCGTTCCGTCGGCGGAATCGTGTAGTCAAGTTTTGCAAGCTCGATCTGAAGCTCACCGACATCGGAGCCCGTAAGGCCTTGCGTCAGGTTGCGTTGCACAATCATCCTGTTTCTCCGTGACCGACAATTAGCTGTGACGTTCTATTCGGCTGTTTCCCGCCCCTGGTTCGAGCCTGCGCGCCTCACGTATTGCAATGCGACCTGCTCCAAAGCCGCTTCTCTATCCAGCAATGCTTGAAACACGCGCTCGGTCGTCAGAACTCCGACAAAGCGTGCTTCCTGCTTGAGCACCGCCGGTCCCATATCTCCAAGAACCTGGTTATGCTCCAGCACCACGGCGGCGCGGGAAAGATCCGGTCCAAGCAGGCGCTCGACCCGCTCGGCCCGCAGCCAGCGCGCGAATTCCTCGGTTCCATCCTTGAACACGACCCAGCCGGGGGCGGCGTCCGATTGAACACCCGGCGGCGGAGGGGATGGCAGTGGCGGCGGTAGCGGCGGTGGCAGCGGCGAGCGTTGAATTTCGAACAAGAAACGATCAATGACGCCTTGCGCCTGGACCGCTGTCAGGCTTCTGCTGCCGGGATCGAATTGCAGGCTGCTCTGGGGGTCTTGCGTTCCTCTCGGGAATTGCGGCCTGGGGGCCTGATCCATTTCGGCATAGGCCTTGGCCATTGCGGATTCCAGCCACGGATAATACATCGCAAGCGCCCAGCGTATTCGCTCCGGCGTTGCCACGCCCACAAAACGACGCCGAACGCCGCCGGTGGTTTCTAGAAAAACGATCGGCGGCACATGATCGAGCCAGGTCATGAGAAACGCCAGCAGATAGAGTCTGGAATTAAGCCAGCGCGGTGATTTTTCGGAGCCAAGATCGATCACGACATAGCCATGCGGCAGGCCGTATTGCAGTTCACCGAACAACCGGGAGATTGCGACACTCCCGCTCGGCGTCGGCTTCGGCGCACCGGCAAGGCGTGCGGCGTCTGGCCGGTGCTGCGCCTGAATGCCGAGTAGAAATAGCTTTCGCTAAGCCTAACGCGGTCTGCCAGCACTTTGATCCGGATAATTTCAAAAAGTTTTTTTTCAATAAGCTTCTCAACTTGAATCAACTGCCACGGGGCGAGCCCGCCATAATTCGGCACTGAAGGTTTCGGCCTGTTGCCGGAATATGGTTCGGCCCTAAAACTGGCCGCCGGTTTTTCCCGCAAACTGGCAAAGCTTTGGGATTCGACCTGGGATGCCGGGTTGAACATCGCACCTCGTCCTGACTGCTGTTATGAGCTTGAACGATAGGCGATGCAGGTGCGCGGTAATTGTCCGAAACTAAGATTTTTGGCTTTTTCTGATATAAACTACACTCGTGCGAAATCGACTATTTTGGAAGCAGCAACTCAAGCAAGAATGAGATTGCCGCGAAGGCCATTACAGATGAGGCATATATCCGGGAGTGGAAAAAAGCTGGTCTGTCAGGCAGCGAGAGGAATATCTAGCGTTACTTTTAAACGACGATCCAGCACGGCAGCGCGAACAGTTGACATTCGATGGGCGCCCTGTGGCGACCACCGCATTCGCTGCTTCTTGGCCATCCTGGCGTTGGCGATTTCGTCTACGCAACCTTCTGCCCGGGATGTTGAGATGGGCAATTTGGATCGATAGCGCTCGCCATAATTGATAAGGGAACCCGTATTGTTCGCCAGGTACCGGGCATGATTGGGCGGCTCGCAAGGTAGCAGCATGGTCAGCAACCTTGCCGCCTCGCGATATGAGTGTCTGGCGCTAAGTTCGGCCTGAAGCCGACGGAATTCTGGTGTGCAGCGGTCCGGCAACAATTCAGTAAGTGGCGACAGCGAGACATCAATAAATCCCCAGCTGTTCATGCATCGACATACGCTGATACGAGGAGCGTCGATCGAGATGGTTCCAAAAATCGTCTGGATTTTACGTGTCCGGCAATCACGCTGCCGGCGGAGCTTCATGCTGCCGGGGCACACACGGGCGCATGTGGTGTACTCCTCCATCTGCGTCTGCAGCACCAGCCGCCCATCCCGCCGACGATCGCGCTGAGCGAGGCGTCGCGCCGATTAAAGAGGCGCAGAATCTGGGTGATACGATCAACATCGCCCTCTCTCCCCTCAAGCTGCGCCAATTTGCTGGCGAGGTTCCAAAGCGGGCCGCCCGAAGGCCGCATGATCGCGGTCGCCCAGGACCTGCCCTGGCGCGATTGCTGACGGTCGAGCTTTGGCTGCACGCCGGCGCGCACCAGCGAGGATTTGCCGGAGCCCGAAGCGCCGTGGATGAACACCAGGTGCTGGCGCGCCAGGCGGTCAATGACTTCGGCGATCATCACCTCGCGGCCGAAGAATATCATCCATTCTTCCGGCTCGAACGGCCGCAGGCCCGGATAGGGCCGTGCGCGGCAAGGCGGACAGGCTGGGTTCCGCCGTTGCGCTCAAGCCGCTTCTTCGGTTTGCGTGCTGATCATCCAACTCTGGAATTCGCCACGCCAGTTCCGGTTGCGCAGGTCGAACCGCCGCATGCCCCAGGCCGAGCAATCGAAATTCGGCAGCTCCCGGCCGGAGCCGTCCAGCACCGCGCAGGGCAGCGCCACCCCGCCCCGGGCGTCCACGATGCGCTCGCGTTCGTCGACCCCGATATCATAAAGGTCGGACAGGAAGTCATCATTGTCGTCGGCGCGCACCAGCGCCATCGCGCCGCAGCGCTTGACGGCCTCGAACCTACTTCTCTCCTCGCCGACCGTGTCCTTGAACGCCCTGCCGCTGGCCGCGGTCTGCACCAGCGGCGTTATGCCATCTTCCGCAAGCTCGCCGCGCAGACGGTCGCACAGGTTGGCATATTCGGCGCGGGCGTGCAGATAGACGCGCTTGGCGGCGCCTTTGATGGCAAATCTCGGCTTTTGCAGAATGCTATCGCCTTGGCCGCGGCGACGCAGCTCTCGCAGCCGCACGGTAAGCTTGGTCTCCAGCTGCCCCAGGCGTTTCGAAAATTCCAAGCCGCCGCCGATGATGCCGCCGCCATCCCTCATGTCGTGCCAGCCAAATGGCCGGTTGTTATTCTCGGGGTCGAAAAACTGAAAGCCGATCAGGGAATGCCCGCGCTCATCGCGGAAAAAATCCGGCCAGCTTGAATGATCCGTCGGCAACGCCTGGATAACAAACACCCGGCCCTGGTCGCGGGTGCGGTCCTGAAACTGCTCTCTGAACCAATCGCGCTCGTCGCCGCACCAGGACGAGGCGAGGTAGCGCGGTGACATCACGATGAGCAAAATGCCGGAAGCGCGCACGGCCCGGCGCAGTTCGTCGCTCAAATGCAGCGTCGGATCGATATCTTCATCGATCCAGAAATCGAGGTTGTCGAACTCGGTTTGCACCGAACGAATTTCGGACTTCAGCTCCCGGATAAAGTTGAGGGTCCAACGCTTCAGCTTGGCGTCACCCATTCCGTTAGGGTCGCCATGCGAATAGCTTACAAAGACACCATGGTCGAATTCCGGCGTGAGATACGCCATTTAAGCCCATCCCCCAGTTTCGCTGCGTCAACCAAGTATTATTAAAACGTAACTTTTGTCCAGTTAAAACGTGATTTTTCCGCTCCTTGCGGGCCCGCAGCGTTTGCGCCGGCGCGGCGCAAATGCGAAATTCCTGGCAACGGCTTTGCCATAAAACGTTACGGATGATGCCGTGCAAGCCGCCGGGTCCGGCGCTAACATCTCATGCCGGGTCGTCCGCCACCCATCCTTGTACACGCTAGCTATTGCGGACAACCAGCAAACGCATGCAGTTTATACAGCAACCAGAGGAGCCGTATTTGCCGCGCCTGGAAAATCCTGACTTGCTGAACCTGGTTGGGGTAACCGGCCACCGGGATATCCTGGCAGCTTCCATGCCGCAGGTGCGGGATGCGCTGCGTGGCGCGCTCGTCGCATTGCGGGGCGCGCTTGGTCCAACGCTGACGCTGGTGACGGCGCTGGCGGAGGGCGGCGATCAGCTGACCGCCGAGATCGCGCGCGAACTCGGGATCAAAATGATCGCCATCAGCCCGATGCCCCTGGCGCGATATCGTGAAACGATGGAGAGCGCGACGGGTATCGAAACGTTTGAGCGTTTGTGGAACGACAACCTAGTGTTGCAGCGCCTGGAATTGCCGCTGGCCGGCGGTTGCGATCCGGCCTGCCAGGATGCAACACAATATGAACGGCTTGGCCAGCTGTTGTCGGAGCGGAGCCATATCCTGCTGGCTTTATGGAACGGCCATGACCCGGAGCCCGAGTCAGGACGGGCTGGGCGGGAGCGTCAAACACGCGGTGGCACCGCGCATGTCGTCGCCATGCGGCAAGCGCGCGACGGCGGCTTGCCGATTTTGCAGCTGGCGACACCGAGACGGAAGGACGGCGGCAAATTCTGCCAGGATGCGAGCAGCAATGCCTGGCCGCCGGGTACCTTGCTCTGGTGGCCGGAGCCTGGCGCAGCAGCTTGGCGCCGCCTGGATAGCGCCAGCCTTCGTGCGGCAGTCCCCGCCGCGATGCTTCGCATCCAGGCGGCGCCCGGCCCATCCGGTTCGGTCATCTGATATGGCAACGATCGCCAAGCTGGTGACCGAGGCGCTCAGCGAAGCGCAGTGGTTGCAGGTCATCGGCAAGGCCAGGGCCCGCGCCAGCCATTTTCTGGTCTATGATTTATGCCTGCAGGCCATCGCCCAATGGCCGGCGGCGATGGTCTTCGAGCATCAGGCGGTTCTGGCGCTGGCGCGGGCCGATGCGCTGGACGGCGCGCTGCAGCGCTATCGCAGGCTGGAACAGGAGGGCCGGCTGGCGTCGCTTGGCGATGGCCTGGCGGAGGAGTTCGCCGGGCTTGGCGGCCGGTTATTCAAGGATCTGGGGAATCGCAGCTCGGGCGCCGCGCAGCAGCAGAACCGGCTTAAATCCGCACAGACCTATGAAGCCGGATATCGACGATGGGGCAAATATTATCTGGCGATCAATGCCGCTTCGATGTACCTGGCCGCCGGCCATGGCGAACGGGCGACGGAATACGCCGCCGCCGCCTATGAACTCGCGGAGGCCGAAGCGCCGTCCGATTACTGGGCGGCGGTCACCCAGGCGGAAGCGGCGATGATTTTACATAACCCCACGCTCACCGCCGCCAAGTTATGGCAAGCGGCGGCAGTTGGTGCCGGCCGCCTCGCCGATCTGGCAACGACGCGCCAGCAGCTTCGCTGGGTGGCGAAGCTGTCGGGCATAGACCCGGAGATCATCGAAAACCTGCCGAAACCGCGCGTGCTCAGCTGGCCGGCCGGATATGATGGCATTGCGGCAATTATAAATGAATTTTCCGGCAGCGCCCTGGCGGCCTGCGGACCCGTGCTGTCCGCGGCCGATCTGTCCGTTGCCGGGCAATTGCTGAATGCCGGCGCCAAAGAGGTGAATTTAGTGCTACCGTGCGAAGCCGATCATCTGCTTGCCGAGCAGCCGGAACTTGCCGCAAGCCTTGGCAACATCCTCCGCCACGAGGCCGTCTCGGCCATGACGGTAACGCGAGAAGGCGGGGCATTCGAACCGGGCGCCCGCGAACTCTGCCAGCAGCAGGCGCGCGGCCTGGCGAGGCTACGGGCACAAAGCCTGGCGGTGGCAGCCGAGCATCTGGAGTACCACAGCCAGCAGGCGCCCCCGGCCATAGAGGCGGACCGGATCAGGGTGCCGCGGGCAATCATTTTCGGCGACGTACGGGGCTTCAGCAAGCTGGATGAGCCGGAGCAGCTGCGTTTTCTGGAAAATGTCATCGGCGGATTTGCGGAGGTGCTGTCGCGCTATCCGGTGGAGTACACGGAGACTGCTGGTGACGGGCTGTTCGTCGTGCTGGCGGATGTGGTTTCCGCCGCACGATGCTGCCGGGAATTGCTGGAAGTGATGCACCCGGCGCGCATCGCCGGCGCGGGGTTGCCGGCCTATTTGGGGTTGCGGATCAGCGCGCATGTCGGCCCCCTATACCGGCGCACCGACAAGTTGATCGGGCGCGACAAATTTGTGGGCTCGGAAGTAATCCGGACGGCCCGGATCGAGCCGGTGACCCGGGTCGGCGAGATCTTCGTAACCGAACAATTTGCCGCTTCACTTGCCGGCACGTTCAACGAGGCGTTTGTCTGCGAATACGTTGGCATCCAGCCGATGGCGAAGAATTACGGCGAATGCCGGATGTATTCGTTGCGTATCCGTTGAACTATGGAAGCGGCATAGAAATTTTTCCGGCGCAGGCGGGAAGCGATGCGCCTTCCGCCGCCGCGTCGCATTGTCAGATGCCTTCGATATTCACGTCGCCGTCATCGTCGTAGCCGAGTTCGTAGCGGCCACCATCCCAAACGGTGGCATCCACGACGTCATCACTGCCATCGCCGCGATCGGTGCGGATTTCGACGACGGCGGCTGCTGAGCCATTGTTGCAATAAAGCGCTTGCTGGCCCCCAGGTGCTACCGTGTATGCATCCGACCCCGCACCATCGCAGCTGATCGTAAATACGACCGGCTGATGGGTGATGTTGTCGAAAAAAACATCGGCATGCGCTGCGGACGCGGAAGCCAAAGCAAAAAGAGCAAAAGCAGCGGTGGAAAGCTTGCGATTAAAATAAGACATTTGCAGTTCCTTCGTTGTCGGGAGCAAGGGCGGGGACCATCCCCGATTGCGTGTTCCGATAACCCATGGATGCACTTCGTCCTCGAAGTCCGAAACGAACTATTTCACACCATTTTCAGTCTTTCGTATCCACCAGCAATTGCAGCCGCGCTTCATCGCAGATGGTCAGCTGGGCGCGCTTGGCGTCGTATTGCACAAGCCTGGCTTCCAAAGGGTCGGTTCATGACGCTTGAGGCAGCAATGAAATCCCACTAACGTTTGCTGCGGGCAAGTCCAAAGGGGAAGGGTTTGACATGACCGAAAGAAAAATCACAAAGATCAGAATTTTCGTTTCGTCTCCGAGTGATGTGAGGCCGGAACGGCAGATTGTCGGCCGCGTTATCGATCGGCTGAATCGGCAGCTAAAATACCATTTCTATCTGGAACCAGTGTTCTGGGAACGACAGCCGTTGGTTGCGACCAAGCATTTTCAGGAGGGGATAGAGCCGCCCTCGACGACCGATATCGTGATCCTGCTACTGTGGGAAAGGCTTGGCACGCTGATCACCGACGAACGCTTCCGCGGGCCGGTTAGCGGCAGGACGGTGACGGGTACGGAATGGGAATTTGAGGACGCCTTCCTGGCAAGCTCCAGAACCGGTACGCCGGATCTTCTCGTCTATCGCAAATGCAGTCCTGCGCAGCTATCGGTAAATGGTGAGGATGCGGTTGAGCAGCGTCGCGCGGTCGATGCGTTCATCGACCGCTGGTTCATCGATCCGGAAACGAAGGCGTTTAAAGGCGCATTTCGTAATTTCGATACCCCAACGGGCTTGGAGGCGATGGTGGAGACGCATTTGCGGGAAAACCTGCTGCTGCGGCTGGGTCCGGACCATCCGATACGCGCGGTCCGGTGGCATCGCGATTCGCCGTTTCTCGGGCTGCGATCCTTCGATGCCCAGGACAGCCCGATCTTCTTCGGGCGCACGGAGGCCCGCAACCAGATACGCGAGGCACTCGCCACTATGCATGCCAGGGGCAAGGGGATCGTCATCGTTCTCGGTGCCTCGGGCAGCGGCAAAACGTCGGTCATTAAAGCCGGCGTGTTGCCGGATATTCTGGTTCCTGGGGTATTGCCGCGCGCGGGTCTAATCCGCCACGCAGTCTTGCGCCCAGGTGAAAACGTGGAGCTGCTCGATGCCTTTGCCCAAGCCTGTGCGGCAGGCAGCGCTTTGCCGAACCTGCCTGCCGACTTCGCTGAACGCTGCCCAACACCAGAGGCCGCACTGCCAGCCATGCTCGATGCCCTGGCCGCGGTAAAATCGGAGATCGGATTGCTGGATCCCTGGGAAGCGCGGTTCGTGATCGTTATCGACCAGCTTGAAGAGATTTTTTCAAGCGCCGTGCCGATTGCCGACCGGGAGATTTTCATCAAACTCTTGGTGGCCTGCAGCGCGGCGCCGGCAATTCTGGTCATTGCAACATTGCGCAGCGATTTCTTTCCGGCCCTGGAAGCCTATCCGGAACTCGTGACCGCCACCGATGGCGAGGGACGGTATTTACTGCGCGCGCCAAGCGCTGCCGAGCTGAACCAGATCATTCTGTTTCCGGCATTGGAAGCAGGGCTGACCTTCGAGCGCGATCCGGATACCGGCATCACACTCGATAAGGTGCTGGAAGCAGATGCGGCGCAAGGCAGCGGCGTTCTGGCATTGCTGGAATTCACCCTTGACCAGTTATGGCAGCAGCGCACGGAATTCGGTGAGCTTACCTATCAGGCCTACCGGCGCATCGGCGGTTTGGAGGGAGCGATTGGGCGGCAGGCGGAGCGGATTTACGGCGCTCAGCCCGCAGCGGCGCAGGCCGGGCTGCCGGCGTTGATTTTTGCGCTCACCGGCGTTGACCAGAATGATCCGCAGCGGGTCGCGGCCCGGCTGGTGCCGCGGGAAGCTCTGGGTCTGGGGAGCCCCGCCGATCTTCTCGCTTTGGCGTTCGCGGCACCGGATGCCCGCCTGGTGACCGGCAGCGGCGATGCCGGGTTGCTGCGCTTCGCGCATGAGGCGGTGTTGACCTATTGGCCGCGCGCTCAGGAGGAACTGAACAATATCCGTGAAGACCTGACCGTAAGAGGCAGGTTGGAGCAGGCCGCCTTACTTTGGCGCAACGCGCCGCAGCGGGACAAGACCGGGTTTTTGCTCCGGCGCGGCACCCAGCTTTCGGCAGCGCGCTCGCTGCTGGCACGCCGCGGCGCCGAACTCGATACGCTGGTGGCGGCCTATATCAACGCTTCCGATCGAAACGCCAGAAAAATCATCTACCAACTTACGGCAACCGCATGCGCCGTTGTGCTGCTCGGCATCTGCGCCGTCACCTATTTGACCGAAGGCCGTATCCAGCATGAAATTGCCCTGAAAATGGATTCCGAGCGTGACGCTCTGCTCTCCCGCCAGGACGCCGCGGCGAGCAATTTCCCGGGTGCCATCGCGATCGCGGTCCGGGGCCTGCCACATAACCTCGCTCACCCCTCACGGCCGCTGGTGCAGGATGATCTGAACGCGCTACGCGAGGCAATGCTGGCGTTTGGCGGCAATGCCACGTCGACCCAGCTCATCGGCGGCGATGTTCTCAATTTCCTCACCTTCCCGGATGCGGTGCTAAGCCCGGATGGGCGTTATCTTGCCATCTCGCAGCCATCGGCTCAGTCCATCACGCTCTGGTCGGCAAAGACCGGTCAACTATTGGGGACCCTGCCGATACCAGCGCCGGAAGACGTCATTTTTGCCGGTCAGACCGGCATGGTTTTTTCCGGAGACGGCTCGAAACTAATGGTTGCCCTCATCAATATAGGTTTTGCGGTTTTCGACACGCGGACCTTGGCGCTTGCCGACCGGCTGAACATGCCAAGCGGTATCTTGTCGCTGCGATATTTGCAGGCCGATCAGCGTGGCGACCGGCTATTGACCAACGGCAATATGGGCTGCGCCGTCTGGGATTTTGCCGCCGGCAAGCAAGTGCTCTCCTGCGGCAAGGCGCAAAATGAAAATGCCGTCCTCAGCCCCGATGGCCATTACGCCTTTTCATGGTCCGACCAGGGAAATGCGCTTTGGGACGTAGGTTCGAACGCTCAACCGGCAACGCTGCCGGCCGGAAACAGCCTTATCTATGCAGCATCGTTCTCACCCGATTCCCAGTCGGTCGCCACCGGCACGGCGGATGGTTCCATAGTGATTACGCAAACGGCCTCGCCTGCGGACAGCCGGCAGGCTGCCCGTCTGCAGGGATGCATCCATGCGCTCATCTCTGCGCCGAACGGCGCGGCGCTGGCGGTGGTTACAATGGGCCCTCCACAGCCTGACCTGACAGGGGCGAAAAAGAACTATCCTTTACTGACATTTTTGCCACAGAACCCGCATGTGGTCTTCAGCCCGGATGGTCAAAATCTGATCTCGCCGGTCCAGGAAGGCGCGCCTTCCTTGCTCAATCTGCGGACCGGCGCGGTGCGGCAATTGGACCCGGCAGACACGGCCACCAACGCAGGACGCGCAATTCGCCTCATCGATACGCAAAGCGGCGCCGAGGTGACATCGCTCAACCTGACGACATTCGAAAATAAATATGTTTTTGCCGGGAGTAATCTCATCGTTACCGTGGATCCGACCAGCCTTCGTAACTGGCGTTTCGGTCCGGCCGGCAATGCGACGCTGCAGGTTTCGTTGGCGGGCAACTCACGCGGCTGTCTCGGCCCCAGCGGCAGAACCATTCTTGCCCTTGGCGAATATTCGGCGCCTGCACTGATCGATATAGCCTCGCAGAAGGTTACCCAGCTTGGCTGGACCTATGTTGCCAATGATCAAGACAATGACGTCCTCTTTGCGGGCAACGCGGACCGCGCACCGCACGTGATCGATTGCGACGGGCGTGACATCCTGAGCGGGTTTGTGCCGTCCTTGCCCAAGGCCGCACCGATCCTCGTCATTTCGCCTTTTGCTCCGTTGCCTGTGCCGATCACGACGGCACAACAAAACGCGATCGCGATCAATAATACCTGGTCCATGCTAAGCAGTTTTCACGGCGCTGTCCTGGCGCTCGACCCGAAACGGAAATTTGCCTTCATCGGCGATGGTTCGGATCAGTCATTGCTCGTCAATACCGGGACCAGACAAGCCCAGCTGCTACCACGGGATCTTTCAATGCCAACCTTCAGCCAGAATGCGCATTATTTGGCAGTTGTGGATGGAACGCAGGCGATTGCCCTCTATGATCCCGCTACCGGCAGATTTCTCGGCCACGCGCGCTTTGGAAACGTCACCGTCACCGCGCTTGGCTTCGACGAAACCGGCGACGCGTTATTCGTTGGCAAAACCGACGGCTCGGTCAGCCGTTTCCCGCTACCCTCAGGCAAAGCTGATTTAATTCAGGGTGCGACCGGGCAAGCGGTCGACCGTTTCCAGACAATCTCGGATGGTGCCGTGCTCATGTTCTCCCGTTCCGGAACCATTATGTCAATCGCCGCTTCAGGCAAGGTCAACGGAGTTATTAAACGTGTAATACCCGGTGATTACACGATCACGCAGGGAGATCTATTAATCGAATATGCGGCAGATCAGCCGTTGACGATCTGGGATATGTCGAAACTCCGCCGGCTTGCGCTAATCCACGTCCCGAATGGCGGCATTACGGGTGCTGACATCAGTCCGGATGGCAACGCCTTGGCGACCACCGATAGCAGCGGCGATATCACGATCTGGAACTTGCAAACCGGCGCCGAGGAGGAAAACCTGCCGGTGGTAAGGGGTACGATAGAACTCCCGCAATATGATGCATCCGGCCAGAATATTCTGACCCTGACGGAGTCCAATGGGGGCCTCGTAACGGCAATTCTATTTCACACCCCGAGCGATCAAGCGCTGATCAATGCGGCGCTCCAGCTGACCGCTGGCCACGGGTGAGCCGGCATTAAGCTGCGTGGGAATCGCATGCTCTAAAAGCTCCAGCCAAACCGCAGGCAAGTTAACATGAATGCGGCGGGCAAGTTGCCCGCCGCGTTTCACATCGGTTGATCGAACATGGGGCGGAAGGCGATGCGCCTTCCGCCGCCGCGTCGCATTGTCAGATGCCTTCGATATTCACGTCGCCGTCATCGTCGTAGCCGAGTTCGTAGCGGCCACCATCCCAAACGGTGGCATCCACGACGTCATCACTGCCATCGCCGCGATCGGTGCGGATTTCGACGACGGCGGCTGCTGAGCCATTGTTGCAATAAAGCGCTTGCTGGCCCCCAGGTGCTACCGTGTATGCATCCGACCCCGCACCATCGCAGCTGATCGTAAATACGACCGGCTGATGGGTGATGTTGTCGAAAAAAACATCGGCATGCGCTGCGGACGCGGAAGCCAAAGCAAAAAGAGCAAAAGCAGCGGTGGAAAGCTTGCGATTAAAATAAGACATTTGCAGTTCCTTCGTTGTCGGGAGCAAGGGCGGGGACCATCCCCGATTGCGTGTTCCGATAACCCATGGATGCACTTCGTCCTCGAAGTCCGAAACGAACTATTTCACACCATTTTCAGTCTTTCGTATCCACCAGCAATTGCAGCCGCGCTTCATCGCAGATGGTCAGCTGGGCGCGCTTGGCGTCGTATTGCACAAGCCCGGCTTCGCGCCATTCGCCCAAAGTTGTAATAATGCTCCGCGTCGTCGTGCCGAGCAGATCGGCGAGATCAGACTGCTTCAGGCGGCTGCCGAGAACGATGCCATCCGCCGTTCGCCGGCCCTGCAATCTGGCGAGGTAAAGCAGCTGGCGGGCCAGGCGCACATCGACTCTCTCGAAGGTTGCATCCTGCAACAGCGCAAAGGTACGCCGCATCCGGCGCGCCAGCATGACCGCAAGGTTCTGGCCCAATTGCGGGGTCTCGCGCAGCACCTCCAGGAATGTCTGCGCGCCGATCCGCAGCAATTTTACGCGGCCCTCAACCACCGCGCTGGCGGTACGCGGGCCGGGATCGATCACGCCGATTTCCCCGAAAATATCGCCCACCGAGAAAACCTCCACCATCAGGCGCTTGGTATTTCGATCCATGGAACCAATCCGCACGCTGCCCTCGCCACCGGAGATTGCGTAGACGCAGTCAGACGGGTCGCCCTGTCCGAAAATTTCTGTGCCATTGCGCGGTTCGATCGGTGCGGCGCCGCGCTGCAGCCGCAAAAGCGCGTCGGATGGCAGATCCTGAAAGACGGCAATGCGTGATATCGGATCCATCGCTGTAACGCCTCCCAATGCCTGCTGAAATTTGGGCCGGCGACGACCCAGGCCCATCACGCCGGAGCGGCATTGATGATCAAGCTTAGGGTGTTTTTTTCAAATGGAAATCATCTTTTTAAGTTCGGTGGTTGATTTTCCGCCGCCCGCGACCGGGAAGGCGGCTGGATGCGGCTGGGCTATGAAATACTTCATTGTGGCGCCCAGTTCGCCATCGTAAGTATTGGTTCGTGAACGGGCCCCCAGCAGGTGCCGTGGCGTCCAATCAAGACGGGGCCGCCGTTGAGAAAAGGACCTCGATATGGATATCATCAAATACCTCCTGGCTGAAGACGATTTCGTCGAGGGTCAATCGGCGAGACCGGTGGATGCAATTTCGCTTGGCGCCAGAATGGCGGATCTGTACCAACGCTGGGACAGCCCGGCCGGGCTGGACCTGCCGGCAATCGCCAGCGGTTTTCTCGAACGCCTGGGCCAGCGTGATTCCCCCATCGGCGAGACTTGCCTGCGCATGGCGTCCGAACTGGAGCGCTGGGGCGGGCACGCGTATCATTCGGCGGGGCATCATGCCGAAGTCGCAACGAATGCGATGATCCTGACGGAATGCGCGGTCTCGCCAACGGATATTTTCTCGGCCGGGCAACGCGCCATATTGCTGGCGGGCTGCCTGGCGCATGACATCCATTTCGAGCCTGGCAGGCATCCGCGTTTCGCGGCCGAACTGAAATCGGCGGAAATCCTCGACGATGCCGCCGCAAGCTGTGGCGTTCGGGCGCCAGACCGGGGGACGCTGCGCAGCATCGTACTGGCCACCGAACCAAAATTCCGTTCCCGTCTTGCCGCCTTATTGCACGGCGAAATCGATCCGGCCGTGGATTTGGAATTATGCATTCCGGCGCACCCGCCGGCCACGGCGGGTCTGGCCGCCGTAATTTCAGACGCCGATATGCTGTCCTCAGCCGGATTGACAACGGATTGGCACCATAAGCAACTCAGCCGGCTGGCGCGCGAATTCGGCCGCGAAATATCGCCAGCCGAGGATTTGCGGTTTTTCGACGAGATTGTTGGGCAGGTTTTTCTGAGTTCAGGCGGCCAGATCTTTTCAGGCAATCTGGCAAATATTCGCGAGACTGTGCGGCAGGCAAGCACTTCCTGTTCCGAAGAAAAACCGGTCGACACCCGGCGCGAAACAAAAAGACCTTTATAATTGGCCCTAAGAATCAGGGAATCGGCGCCCTCACTGTTCCCGCAGGCCATAGGCGTACAGGATCGTCCTGACATCAGCCGGACGCAGCGCCGGGAAGGCGCCCAGAAGCAGCGCGCATAGCGCGGTGACCATCGGCGTCGCGAAACTCGTACCGCTCAGCGTGGTGTATCCGCCGCCCGGGGCGGCCACTGGAATCGCATCGCCCGGCGCTTCCAGCTCGATGATCTGGTTGGGCCTGAAGCGCAGTGCCATCGGCTGCGGAAGGTCGCCGTTGCCGACGCCTAGCACGCAGGCGAATTCGGCGGGATATCCCTGGTTTGAGACCGGCATGTTGCGCCGGGCCGCGACCACGACCTGATCCTGATAATAGGCGCGCTCGCACACCGCGTTCAACTCCGTCGCAATCTTCGTGGGTGCCGCCAGGCTCATATTGATCAGCCGCCGGCGTGCATACACCGCCTGGCGCAACCCGGCCAGCAGATCGTCGCTGGTGCCGCGATTGCCCGGATGCAGCACGCAGAAATCGAACAGCCGGGCGTTCGGGGCGAGGCGCGCTATGATGCTGGCCACCGCGGTTCCGTGGCCATAGGTGTCGTTGTTCACCATTTCGGTGAGATGGGTGATCTTGCCGTTCTCCAGCCGCTTCGCCTCGATGATCCGGCCCGCGAGGTCCGGATGGGTTGCATCTATGCCGCTATCGATGATGGCGACATCGACCGGCGCCAGCGCGCGGCAGGCGAGTTCAGCCAGAGTCAGGCTCACCGCTTCGACGACGGCTTCGGCGGCGCGCGGCTCCGGCATTAATGCGCCGCGACCAGGCGTTCGATGCTTGCCAGCTGCGTGGCGATTTCCTCAAGCGCACCGGGATGTACTTCGGCGAGATGCGCGATCGAGGCTTCGATGCGCGCGCGCGCGCCTTTGGCGGGCCGCTTTGCGGCGGAAGCAAACTCGGCCAGGCGCTGGGCCTGGCCGATTACGACGCCACTGATAGCGGCGAAACCACCGAATAATTTCGCCTCGTCGGTGGTGAAATGTTTGGCCGCGGCGAAGCTGACGGCGGTGAGGACACCGATGAGCCGTTCCTCGATCATGATCGGCGCCGCCATCACCGCGGTGGGTCCGCCGGCCTGGCCGTCGGCACGAACCGATTGCTGGATATCCTTGTAGGTCGGCGCCCCGATCTGCACTTCCTGCGTCGCCGCGGCCAGCCCGGTGATGCCCTGCCCGAGCGGCACCCGTTGGCCGCGCAATGCGTTGGCGGAATCCGCATCGCCGATGGTCATCGCAAATATCAATGTTTCCGCTGGCTCATCCAGCACCAGCAGCGAGCCCTCTTCGCCGCCGGCAACCAGCAGTCCCATCCGGACCAATAGACGCAGCGTGTTTTCGGATTCCGATTCCGGCGGGATCCCCAGGTAGCGCTCCAGCAGGGTTTCGATTTCATTCATGGAGTTGCTTTCATTCACTGGCGACCGCGGGTGCGGCGCGTGGCGACGCTTGCTTGGAAATTAACGATTTGGCCGCAGCTTCAGGCGGCTCCGCCCAGGGGTCGGAAGCCGGGCCGGCCGCGACGCTGGGCGGCTTGACGCTATGAATATCCATCCCCGCGGTGCTTGTCAGCCGGGCGCGGGCCTCGAGCAGATCATGGAACATCGAGGGCCCGGCGGCGAGTGCGGCCGGTGTCCCGACATCGGTGAATGCGCCATTCTGCAGGCAGCAGACCTCATCCGCCAGGCTGCCGACGAAATCGAGATTATGCTCCACCATGATGACCGTCATTCCCGCCGAACACTCCCGCAGGGCCTGCAGCAGGACGCGCATGGTCATCGCATCGACGCCGGTGGTCGGCTCATCCAGCAACAGCACCCTTGGTCGGCACAGCAGAATACGCGCCACCGCCAGCAGCCTGCGCTCGCCGCCGGACAGTCCCTGGCCGGCGACCCGGGTGACCATGACATCCAGCGGTCGGCCGCCGCCCAGTTTTTCCAAAGCCGGCCATAGCCCCGCGGCGCGCGCGACGGTCTCGATCTCGGCATCCGTGGCATCGGCGCGGGCCAGCTGGAAGTTCGCCCGTATCGTGTCATTGATGAAAAGCGGCGATTGCGAAACCACGGCCACGGTGCCGTGCAGCCCCGCTGCATCGCGTTCGGCGACAGGATAGCAGCCGATGCGAACGATCCCCTGGTCGGCTTTGCGCAGCCCCGAAATCAATCCGAGCAGCGAGGATTTTCCGCTGCCCGAGCGACCGACGATGGCGCTGATCTTGCCGGCCGGAAAGCGATGGGAGAAGCCGTGCAGCGTCGGCGCGCCGGCGCCCGGATAGCGGAACGTGACATTTTCGAAAGCAATTTCCGGTGCTTCGTCGAAAAGTTTTACCGGGTTGGACGGCGCCGGCGCCACCGGCATATCCAGCACGCCACCCAGCCTTGCCGCCTGCACCCAGATCGTCTGGATGCCGCCGAAGAACCGGATGATCTGGTCCATCGGGTCCGTTATCTTCGGCACGAACCAATAGATTTTCAAAACGGCGGCGGCAGCGGCGGCCCCCGCATCGCCCGCCACACGCACCGAGATGACGAGAAAAAACAGTTGGATCCCAAGGGTCGCCGCCGTCAGGAACTGGTTGGCCGCCTCGGTCTGCACCGCCGCGCGGTTCTGCAGTTTTACGAACGGGCCCATGCTGCGGCGGAAGGCGGCGGCGCGCTGCGCCTCGGCGCCGAGCAGCCGGACCTCGAGCGGCGCGGTGGCGGAGTTATTGAATTCCAGCGCCATCGCCGAACGCGCCGAACGCGCATCGGCAAAGGCATCGCGGGGCCGTTTGGAAAGCTTCCAGCCGATCACCGGGCGCGCGATCAAAGCGGCGACGAGAACGAACATCGCCAGCACCGGTGCGCCCTTGAGATCCCTGAGGCTGTCGAACAAAATCGCCAATGCGGCGATCAGCGTGACTCCCTGGGTGAGCGGGCTGGACAGCAACTGCGCCAACATCGGCTGGCAGCCGGCGGCGTCCTGCATGACAATCGTCGTCGTCTCGCCAAGCTCATAGCGCTCGTGAAACGCCGTCGGCATGCACAGCAACTGGTCATGCAGACGCTGCTGCAATGCGCCCAGCATCACGCTGTTGGCGCGGATCGTCATGATCCGGTAATAATACGTCAGGCCGATGCCGATGCAGGTCGAGATGATGCAATAGAATAACAGCCGGGTTAGTTCGCCGGAGGCATCGAGGGGCATTCCCAGGGCCGAAATAATCCGCGCCACCAAAGTTAGCGTATACATGCTGACCAATTGCGAAGCGATCCCCGCCGCCAGGCTGATGAGGAATAATCCCCGGGCGCCATCGACGACGATCAGGCTCCAATGCAGCAGCCTGACATATGAAATCGGACCGGCGCCGGGCGCCGGCGCTGCTGGCGCGCTTTGCTTCATCCGCGGCGCAATCCAACCGCTGCGGAATCACGGCATGAAGGCCGGCGGGTTTGCCGGCCTTCATGCGTTGAACGGATTGTCTGTTTCAAGCCTGGAACGGCTGGCCGCAGGCGCCGCAGACCACCGTGACGTAGTAATCCGTGTCCAGACCGCTGACATAGCCGATGTTGCCGCACCAGGGACACTGCACCATGCCGGGATATTCCGACTGGCCCTCAACGTCGTCCTGGAGCAGGCGGGTTGAGGTTAAAACCCCCAGCTTGCTAATATCGGTGCCGAGCAGCTCAGCCTTGTCGATTTTGGTCCCCAGTTTGATTTCCACTTTGCTCATTGTTCTCGTTCCTGTTTGATGAAAGAGGCCGGCGGATCATTCCGCAACGGCGGTTAGGCATTAAAGGATCGCAGCTTCGGGCGGTCCGGGGATTGTGCCAACGCATCGTCCTGAAGCAAAATCGGTATCGGCTTTTCCCCGCCCTTTGACGATGAAATAGTTCATGGCGCGATATTCTGGCGCCTCGGTCAGCGCCTTTGGCCACCTGGCCAGCGCGGCCGGTTGGCAGCCGGATGACGGCGTGGAGGCCGGGCAGCCGGTCTCCACGCGTCAGACAGTTGGTTTAAGCCTGGTGGTTTAAGCCTGGAACGGCTGGCCGCAGACACCGCAGATGACGGTCTCGTAGACTTCGCTGTCCAAACCGGTGGTGTAGCCGATATGGCCGCACCACGGGCACTGGGTCATGGCTCCATACTCATATTGACCCTCGACTTCGTCCTTGACCACGCGGGTCGCGGTCAAAATCGCCAGCTTGCTGGGATCCTTGGTCAGCAGCTCGGCCTTGTCGATTTTCGCGCCCAATTTAATTTCAACTTTGCTCATTGTCATGCTCCTGCTCGATGATGAAAGCGCCAGCGGGAAATCCGCAAATGGCGGTTAGGCGTAAGGCTGTAAGCTTCGGGCGGTTCAAAAATTCAAGCTAAACGCATCCGCTCGACGCAAATGATGTATCGAACCAATTCTTCCATTTGCCGATGAAGTATTTCACAGCCCAGATTGATCTGCTCCCGTGCCGTGCTGTGATCTCGCCACCAGCTTCGTAACGAAATGCTAGCCCGCAATTTCGCATTTGAATAGTCGCAATTGTGTTAACATTACGATGAGGCATGAACAACCTGCAGTTGTAAAAAATTAGCTAAGCTGGATCATAGTAGCGCGGCGGCGCGAATTCCGGATGGGATTAAATGGCTGGCTTTGCCATGAAACATTTCCGTGCCAAACCGATTTAAGAAAGCCTATTCATCATCGGCAAACCACAAGGACCCGCATCATGCGTGATGATATGGATATGAATACGATTTTGGAAAATTTAACGCAGGTCGAAGCGCTGCACCGGCAGGCCCGGGAACGCTCGGCCGGCCGCGACCCGAGAGCCGCCGCGGAGTCCTGGGTTGCCGCCGCCGCCGCGCTGCGCGGCGCCGAGGCCGGCATCAAACTGCGGCTGGCGGAGATGCTGGAATATGCTGCCGCCGCCGCGCTTCAGGCAGGCCAGCGGGATGCGGCTTTCGCGTTGGCGGAAGAGGCGGCCGGAGAACTTCGCAGCCTGCCTCTCATCGCTGCAATGCCCGACCTCGCGTTGCGGCTCATCCGGCTCGGGCAGCTGCTCTGCGCCATGCAGCGCTGGGACGCTGCCTCCGGCATTCTGGCGCATGCGGACGAAACCCTTGGTGCTTGCGAGGATTTCCCAATGATGCGCCGGCACGCGCAGGCCCTTGCCTTGCTTGGCACGGCGCATCATTTCGCTGGCGGCCATGCAGAAGCGATCGCAATATTCGAACGCGCCATTGCCAAAGCCCAAAGCGTTGCCGGACAGACCGGCGCGTTTCCGGATCTCCGCGCGGTTGCGCAGTTGGAGAATTCCTTCGGCCGGACCTTGCTGGCGGCGAACCGGCCCGGCGCGGCGGCAGACGTGCTGGCGCGCGCGGTCGCCAATCTCGATGCGCTGGTCGAAATCCAGCCCAGCATTGATTTACGAAATCTGCTGGCGGCGACGTTGAACAAGCTGGGTCATGCGCAGGCGGAGCAGGGTGAGCGCGCGGCCGCTTCCGCCTGCCTTGACCGCAGTGTCGGGTTGATGCGGGTATTGGTCGAAGCCGAAGGGCAGACAGGCCTTGCCGAGGATCTGCAGATGGCGATCCAGGATCAACAACGTCTGAGCGCGGCGCAGCCGTCAGGCGCGATGGTGCGGGAGTGATGGACATGCAAAACCTTGAGATCGCGCCATTGCGGCGCCTCCCGCCGAAAGGGTTGCTGCCCTACGGGTGGCTGGTGACGGCATTGACCGTCATGCTGATCGCGCCGGCGGTCGCCCGGGCCGACAATGCGATGGTGCTGGTGGAAAGTGTTTCAGCCGGGATTACGGGTATAACCGAGATGTCATACGTCAATGCGGGGACGCATATCGACCTTGGGCATTCCGGCGTGGTCGTCCTCGATCATCTCGCCGATTGCAGCCGCGAAACGGTGACCGGCGGCAGCCTGACGGTCGGCGCGCGGCAAAGTCAGGTCGATGGCGGCAGCATCGCCCGCAGCAGCCTGGATTGCGACGGCCAGCAACTGCAGCTCGCTGCTTCGGAGTCAACGGGCGGCGGTCAGGTCTACCGGACATTCTCCGGACCGCTCGGTCAACAGGCCGATCTGCTGAAGCTCAGCACGACCGAGCCGGTCATTCTGGCAACGGCGCCCGGCAGTTTACAGATCACGCGGATCGATCAGGCAGCGGCGCCGCTCAATATAACGGTCGGCTCAGCCTCCACCGCGCAGCCGGCGGCGATCGACCTCGCGGTCCTGCATCTGACGCTGACGCCGGGCGCCATCTATTGTGCCACCCTTGGACCGGAGAACATCAAATTCCAGGTCGACCCGGATGCTGCCGGCGCGGATAAGCCGCTGCTGGCGCGTCTGCTGCCGATCTAGAAACAGCGCATGCGTTTGAAAAGCCTTCTGCGGGATGTCCTGGCAGCGGTCCTGGTGGTCGGTGCCTCGACCGCCATCTTGCTGGCGCCGGGGCCGCAAGGCGGCATCGCCGGAATGTCCACCGATCTCTCCTTCTGGCTGCGCAACGCCGCCTTTGGGCCGCGCCGGCCGGCCGGCGCGTCACCGGTCGCCTTGGTGCTGATCGACGAAGCGACCTACACGGCCTACGGAGATCAACCCAAGGATTTTTGGGCGCCCTATTATGGCCAGGTGATCTCGGGGCTCGATCAGGCCGGCGCCCGCGTGATCGGGTTTGACATTCTCCTGCCTAAAACGATCGACCAATGGATCCCGGGCCACGACATCCCCTTTCTACAGGCGCTGCGGCATGCCGGAGCGGAGGGCAAACTGGTTATGATCAAGGGGCAGTCCGGCGGAATAATATTGCGGCCGGCCCCCGAACAGGAATTTTATGCCGGCGGCCCCCCCAATGTTCACTCCGATGCATTGCAACAGGATGGCGATGGTGTCGTGCGCCGGCAGCCTTTATTGTTTACAACCACGACGCAACCGCCACGGTTTGAAACCGGTTTCGCCGCCGAGCTGGCACGCCGTGCCGGCTGGCGGCCCCATGGCGGGACGTTGATGCTCAATTTCGATGGCGGCCAGCCATTCGAGACCTATTCGCTGGCCGAACTCGCCGCCTGCGTCAAAGACGGTCATTCCGATTTCATGACACAACATTTCAAGGACCGCATCGTCCTGATCGGCACCGGCCTGCCGTTTGAAGACCGGGTGCTCACCTCACGCCGCTTTATCAACCCGCCGGAAAGCCTGACCGGCGCCCATTGCGAACATGGAATGACTTCGACCTCGGCAACCGTCGCCAGGGATGACATGCCCGGCGTATTCATCCATGCGGCTGCAATCGATAATCTGTTGCGCAAGGAAGGGTTGCAAAGCCTGCCGCCGCGCACCCGTGGCGCGATTGTACTGCTCGCAGCCCTCGCCGGCGCGCTGCTCAGCCTGCGCATCGGTTTTATTCGCGGCGGGATCGGCCTGTGCCTGTTGCTGGCGACAATCTTGTCCGGCACAACCATCGCCTTCCAGCATGCCCTCGCTTTGCCGCTGGTGGAAATGCTGCTCGCCGCCATCCTCAGTTATTTCCTGCTGCTCGGCTATCGCCTGGTGAGCGTCGAGCGCGGCCGGCGGCGCATTCGATCGATGTTCGGATTATATCTGGCGCCAAGCGTCATCGCCCGGCTGGAGTCCTTGGACAGCCTTCCGGAGCGCAACGCCGAGCGGCGGCAGATGACTTTCTTTTTCTCGGATATTTCCGGTTTCACGACGTTGACGGAAGCCGCCGATCCGGCCGTGCTATCGTCGATTTTAAACGGCTATTTCGATGGCGTCTGTGCCGCGATCGAGGCGGAAGGCGGTATCGTCATCGAATTTCTGGGCGATGGCGTGCAGGCGATGTTCGGCGCCCCGCTCGATCAGCCGGACCACGCCAGGCGCGCCGTCGCCGCCGCCCGCTCGGTCGATTTTTTCTCCGAGGAATTTCGCGCCAGCGGCGTACCGAAAGCACTCGGTCTCGGCCATACCCGGCTTGGCATTCACACAGGTGACGCCCTGGTGGGAAATATCGGCGCCTCACGCCGGTTGAAATATGCCGCACTCGGCGATGTGGTGAACACAACCTCCCGGCTCGAAGGGCTCAACAAATATTTCGGCACGCGCATCTGCATTTCCGAAGACACCGCAGCGGCCAGCGCCGATCCGAACACGCGCCCGATCGGCGATTTCATCCTGAAAGGGAAATTCAACAGCCTGCGCGTTTACGAGGTGCTTGGCCCGGGCAGCGCCATGCAGGCCTGGCTACCGGAATATCGCGAAGCCTACCGCCTGCTTTCCGAAGGCAACGAAGCGGCAGCCGCATTGCTTGCCGGCCTGCAAGAGATCGCCCCGAACGATTTGTTTGTGGATTTCTATTTACGCCGGGCCCGCGCCCGCGAACTCAATACGATCGTGCGAATGGAAGACAAATAGAAAAAGTCTTTTTATTCGGAACAGGATGTTCTGTCCTCAAGGGTGACCGACCGTTTTGCCGACCGGGAATGAATTCAGCAAATTCTGAGATGCGGTGAATTCAGCGTCCTGCGTATGGTTTTTCCGATTGGCCAGTTCGCCGACTTCCTCGGACATGTACTCTCCCAGCGACAGCGCGCCGATAACCCCTTGCTTGTTATGCGGCGCATCGCCGTCGAAGCCCTGGCGCAGGGCATACACCATGACGCCGTCATGGCCGTTATAGCTGTCCAGCGCCTCCTGGGTCGAGCTGGATGCGGAGATGATATAGCGCCCGGTTTCCTGGCCGACATTGGCAAGGCTGGCGGCGCTGACATTGCCGGCGTAGCAGGTGTCGATGAACAGCAGCGTGTCGCGCGCACGGATTTTTGCCAGGGCCGAGATCAGCGTCGACTCCGGAATGGCGCCTTGCTCGATGCTCGCCCAGGATGACATATCCTTGATGTCCTGCGGCATTAGCAGAAATTTGCCATCGGCGCTGTTCACCCCGCCATGGCTTGCAATATAGAACAGAAACATATCTTCCGGTTTTGCCTTCGCCGCCACCGCATCGAGCGCGGCAAGAATTCCGGCGCGCGTCGCATGCGTATCGGTGAGCAGCGTCACATGGGCATTCGCGTACAGTGGACTGGCGGCCTGTTTTACCAATGCGGCGAAGCTCTGCGCGTCGGATACCGCGAAATTCAGCGTCAAAGTTGGGTCGAGTGCCGCGAAATGATCGATCCCAATTGCCAGAACATACAGGCTGCCGGAAGATTTCGGCGGCTGACTGCCATCGATGCTGGCCCGGCTGACCGCCAGCGGCGCGGATTCCGAATAGATTGCATCGCCGGAATCATATTGCCGTAGAACAATCCTGTTCGGCCCCGGATCCAGCGGCACCGTGAGGACGGCGCTCGTTTTGTTGTTCACGGCGGCCGGCGGCGTCTGGCGTCCGACATTGCGGCCGTTCACAAAAATATCCAACGCCCCGAGGCCCCGGCCTTGATCGGTGATCTGCGTCGTCACCTGCAGCGTATCGGCACTCTCGGTCAGCGCTATACTGGCCGTGCTGATCGTCGGGATCGCCGTGCAATCGGCGGCATTGACGACGCAGGCGGCTTGCACCGTGATCAGCGGTTCGTGCACCAGCCGATTGTGCAGATCGCCGAGCGGCAATAACGCATCTTGTTCCGGGCTGGTATTGCCGGCCAATGCGGCGCGCACCACGGCAGGCGCATGAAACAGCCGGAAGGCCTCGGATAAGCTTATCCACTCGGGCTGCTGGTCCGAACCGCGATTGACATGAAAGCCAACCAGGGTCTGGCCGCCGAGATCAGCCTCGTCAAAAAATCCGGCCGGGCTGAACAGCACCCAGCGACGATGATCTGCGGCGACAAAAAGCGTTGCGCGCGGTTGCAGGCTGCCGTCCTGCTGTAGCGCAAACCATACCAGCGTGCCGTCCAATAGAGCGGCAACGGCGATTTTTCCGTCGGCGTTGGTGCTCACAGCCCAGACCGCCTGGCTCACGGAGGTCTGCGCCAACAGCCTGCCGTCCGGCGCGTAATGCCGAAGCTTGGTATCCGTGCCAAGCAGAAAACTGCCGTCGGGTAAAATCGTCAGGCTGCGGCTATATTCTTCCGGATCGAGATGCAGGCCGGCACCGTTTGCAGTGGGCGCATCGGTATCCTTCCAATTGCTTATTGTAAGACCCGTCCGGCGTAGAACAGCAGCGGAGAAGCCTGGGTCAATCGCTGCAACTTCACTTAACGCTACCGCATTGACGTTGGCATCGGCATCAAATTTCAGCACCGTGTCATTGGTTTTGAATTCGATCGCCATGCCATCCGGCGAGACCGCCAGATTGCCGTCCCGGGCGGTCCGCAAATTCGCGACAGCCGGCGCCGGCCGGGTGGCAATGCCGCCATCCGAACCGATGCGGCCCCAGCCGGGATCCTCGGTGGCGTAGACCGCGCTCCCGCCGGGCACCGCTTTAATGTCGCGGATCGTGTCGCTCGCCGCATCGGTATCAAGCGGCAGCCCAAAACCGAAATCGCCCCAGCGCCGAATGATATTCCCGCCGCCGTTTCGCGCATATCCGGCCGCGAGCAATGAACTGCCCCCGTTAATCTCTGCCCAGGCGAGCGCCAGCAATCCGGCGCCCTGCAAGCCCGAGGTGTCCGGCGAGAAGGCTTTGCCCAGGCCTTTTGCATGCAGCACATCAACCGGAGATTTGCCGTTGCGGCCA
Organism: Acetobacteraceae bacterium; assembly: GCA_965231175.1. Classification (GTDB taxonomy): domain Bacteria; phylum Pseudomonadota; class Alphaproteobacteria; order Acetobacterales; family Acetobacteraceae; genus Acidocella. The sequence continues at coordinate 772,362 of CBDDMJ010000004.1, forward strand.
TTTTCGAAGCTGGTCGCGACGAAACCGCCATCCGGAGATACCGCCAGCCCCCAGGCCCGCAGACCCGGTTCCGGGGTGACCGCGGCAACCGGCGTAAGCGATTCGAATTTCGCCGCGGCAAGGCCGTGAATGGAGAGGTTATAGCCGCGGATTTTGCCGTCGGCGCTGCTGGTAAAAAGCTGATCCTGCTTGGAAAAAACAACGGAACGCACCGGGCCGCCATAATTGGCATCGGCATATAACGGCGTTCCGGTCTGCGCATTCCAGACCAGCACGCCGCCGACGGCGAGCCCGGCCGCCAGCATCGAGCCATCCGGAGAAATCGCCAGATCCTCGACCGGCGAGGCCAGCCCGTACAGCCTGGCGATCAGCCGGTCCTGTGCGACACTGAATGCGTAAATACTGAACGTCGAATCCCAGGTGCCGCCGGTCACCCCCGCGGCAAATACCGTCTTGCCGTCCGGCGTCAGGGCGACGGCATTCAACTCGCCTTCATGTTCGTAGCCGATCGGCGGCCGCAACACCCCGCGTTCCACGCCGTCCGGCAATGAATAAAGCCGGATCGTCTTGTCCAGGCTGGCGGCTGCCATCAGCGTTCCCGCCGCATCGACGGATAGATGCGTAATGGCGTTGCTGGCGCCGCCTGCGTCGATCCGCAGAATCGGCGCTTGCGGCGGCAGTGACTGCGCGGCCGCGGGCGCCGAGAGCAAACAGATCAGTAACGCGAGCCGGCGCATCAGCTCGCAAGCTGAAAGCCGCTGCCGGCAACGGCACTTTGCGATACTGCAACGCTATCGGCGTAGGCATCGCCTCGGGCCGCATTGCTGCCCGCCAGCTGCTGAACCTGCGAACCGGCCGCCGGCTCGGCATGGTGAACATAGATGCGGCGGGAACTGCCAGGCGCGCTTAGATCATCGAGTGGAACATAGCCTTGCTGGCCGTCATCCGTCTGCACCAGCGCATAGCCGTCGCTGCTGGCGTTGATGGTCACTGCCTGATGGCGCTGCAACTTGCCGATCCGGGGGGCGCCGGGGTCCGGCCGCAGCAGCATTGTCACCTCTAGCCTTGCCTCGGCCGGCTTGTTGAGCGCCGCCGGCGCCGGCGGCGCAGTGACGCCCAGAGTCTGCACCTGCGTATTAATCTCGACGCTGCGTTTATCGATGTTCTTGCTGATCGTTTGCGCAACCCCAATGTCGCGTTGCGCCCAGTCCCGCACCTGCGCCATCTGGGTTTCGGCCTGGTCATGCGTGATCTGCCCGGCCGCATACGCCGCCTTGATGCTTTGCGCCTGCTGGAACCGGCAATCCATATCGTTGTTAAATGCAAGCTGCGTGGTGTCGATGCTTTGGTTTTCGGCCGTCAATTTAGTGCTTGCGTTCGCTTCCACAGCGGCGTCGTTGGATTGTTTATCCTGTTCCGCCTTCACGGCGCCCGCTGTTCCGCCGGCGGCGACTCCGATACCGACATCTTCCAGCGTTTGCTGGATGCCGGCGCCGCTGAGTAAGGCGCCGGCGCCAGCCGCCATCCCGCCCGTGAGCGCCCCGATAGCGATATCGGCGGTGAAGAAGTTGCCCGTATCGTACAGTTCCTGAGCCTGCGCATGGCAGCTATCGGAACCATCATTAGGCCCGATCGGGCTCGGGGCCGTTAACTCCGATATCGGTGAAGTGCCTGGGGTACAGCCCGAGAGCGCCAGCATTACCGCAGCAAGGCAGCAAGTTAATCTACCATAGACCATGCACAATCCACCCTGTCCTTTTTCGGCAACAAATATGCGATCTATAGCGTTTTAAAACTAGTCGATTTGACACTATCTGCAGGCACTGACTCCAGAATCCCCGGTATACGCTCATTGGTCAAGCGCAATTATGTTGATTTCACTTTGTTTTAATTATTTTTTTGTCTAAACCATTTTCGTGCTGAAGCGATTTTATTCTTGCTAAGATTGTGCTCCCGCAACGTAAATGAGAACGTCGACCGGGCGATTTAATTTGTTTCTTCATCCCGATGATACCGGCTTGAAGTTGAGCGCGCCTTAGTGAGTTTGGCGGTAACCCCCGCAATTCTCAGCATTGACCACGTTGACAGCTTACCCTGGTGTGCCCAGCGCTAACATAGCACGATTGACGCTGCTGACCCCGCAAACAATGGGCGTGATCATGGCAGACCTCGAAGAGGTCCGGGCTCATATCGCGTGAGCCTCCATGCCGTACACGGCCGAATATCACAGCTCGAGATCACACCGAGCGGCCGCGCCTTGCTGGCAATTTGCCGTCATCGCGTTCATGCCACAGAAACCCGCCTGATTAGCGGGTTACCCCTCTGGAAGAATAGACCGTAAGACGTTGGCTGGTGCGGGTGGCAACTGAAAATATTACAAAGGAAGAAGACAAAGGGGGTCAGGGATGTATGTCGACATCGACCAAGTGCAGTCGACGGCTGCTTGAATCAATGCAAATCAGGATCGCGCCGTGGAATTAGTTGCAAGCGGCCGTGCCAGTCAGGCCGGCGCAGCAGTCAATCGGATCGGCCCTAATCTGAGCTATGGAGAACGGTCCCGGCTGGGCCATCCTCGACATCGACGCCCAGATATCGGACGGTGCTTTCAAGTTTGGTGTGGCCGAGCAAAATCTGTACAGCCCGCAAGTTGAGAGTTTGTTTGTAAATAATCGATGCCTTCGTCCGACGCAGCGAGTGGGTGCCATAGTCCTGCCTTAGCAATCCAATCCCGGTTACCCACTCATCAACAAGTCGAGCATAGCGGGTACTGACATGGTCGGTGTGATCGATTCTGCTGGGAAACACGAAGTCATCCAGTGTTCCTCCGCGGCATTCAAGCCAAGCGAGAATGCTCGCTCTGGCAGGCTCCAGAAGCTCAAATTGGACGGGCCTGCCAGTCTTCTGTTGAACAACAATCGCTCGTGAACGAACCCGACCACCGCTCACAAGGTCGCCAATTTTCATTTTCACAACATCACAGCCTCTCAGCTTGCTGTCGATTGCCAGATCAAACATCACCCGGTCACGTAATCGCCCCTCGTTGTTTAACCAGAACCTGATGGCCCATACCTGCTGGAGTTTCAAACCCCGTTTAGCGCCAACTAATCGGCCGGCGTTCCATGGACGTTGGCCTTTGCTACCCGGATCATACTTTGAATGTCCCATTTTGATCTCCTTTCCTCCGGCCGTTATTGCTCGGTTTGATAAGAAAGGAGGCTAAGGCCCACCTTGGAAGCTGGCCGTTTCCGATCGGTCCGCTCTGGATTGACCAACATAGGGAGCGGACATTTAGTTCAGTCCGCCAGTTTGGCAGGAAAGAACTAAAATAAAAGGTGAAGTTGAGCCTGCGGAATGTTTTGAGGGTTTCTGCTAAATCTTTGAATACTGCAAACCATTGATATCATTACTTCAAACTCTGTTTGTAGCAGTTTTGATTACTGCAAACAGCTTTGGAATAGCTGACATAAAAGGTCTGTAGATTAAAGCTTGACACCATAAGTCGCCAGACATATCGTACGACATGTTTAGAGATCAGATATCATGTTCGTTCGGCGCAGCTTTGCAGGCAATGGGCCGAGGGCCATTTGGTTTTGGGCGAGGCGCACCTGGTCGGGGTTTTATGGGTGGGAGCGGTGGTATACCTGGCGGGCGAAAGCTATCCTCAGCCGACCTCCAGCTTGTCATCCTAGCGTTGCTTGAAAAGCAGCAAGCGCATGGGTACGAACTCATCCGAGCCATCAAGGAGCTGTCGAACGGTTTTTACGTTCCTAGCCCTGGCGTAATTTATCCTGCACTTACCTACCTCGAAGAGATTGGCCACACGGCGGTCGAGCAGGATGCCAACCGCAAGCTGTATCGAATTGCCGACGAAGGCCGTCAGCATCTTGAGGCGAACCGCGCCAACGCGGAGGCAACGCTCGAGGCCCTGAGCCGGATTGGCAGCCGGATGGAACAAGTCCGCGAAGCCTTTGCCGGTTTGGACGCTTTCGACCCTACGGCTGCCGACGAACTTCACCGGGCACGTCATGCAATCAAACACGCGCTACTAAGCACGCGGGACTGCACGCCTGATGAAGCGCGGCGGATTGCCGCGATCTTGGAACGCACCGTGGCCGAAATCCTCGAGGCGGTATCAAGAAACAAGACGTGAGACACATCGGACAGGAAAGCCACGCCAATGCCTCATAATATCGAACCGGACTGCAAATTCGACGCCGGCTTTATGATTCCAGTTATCGATCCCATGCGCTGCGAAGCCGCCGGACCATGCGTTCCCATCTGTCCTTACAACGTTCTCGCGATCCATACGGTCCCAGCGGATGAAAAAGCCAAGCTGTCGATCAAAAGTCGCATCAAGCTGTTCGTTCACGGGGGAAAGCAGGCCTTTGTCGAACATCCAGATGCCTGTCACGGCTGCGGGCTATGTGTGCAAGCCTGCCCTGAAAAGGCAATCAAGTTACAAAAGCGGCCTCAGGTCGGGTCATGAGTGACGCAGATACTAAAATCAGGCCAGAATCCCACCGGGCGCCGAGCGAGGTCCATGGTCCCGCCGCCGAAAGCGAAGAGGCCGACACCGCCGCCCCGCCGCATAAGCGCAGCGCGCGCCCTTTCATCATTCTCGGCACCGTACTTGCCGTTGTGTTGGCGGCCGGCATCATTTACTGGCTGCTCAATCGTAACTACGCGACCACGGATGACGCACAGGTCGACGGCAATATTTACCAGATCTCCCCGCGCATCGCCGGCCAAGTCGCCCAGGTCCTGGTAACTGACAACCAGCATGTCACTAACGGCCAGGTTCTCGTGACGCTCGATCCGCGAGACGCGGAAGCATCCCTCGCCAAGGCTGAGGCAGACCTCGAACAATCTCAGGCCCAACTCCAGGTCACCACGGCGAACACCCAGCAATCCGCCGCGAATGTCGAGATCGCCAACGCCGACCTGTTACAGGCCCAGCAGGACTATCAGCGCTACGCTTCAATCAACCAACGCGCCATCACGCAACAGCAAAACGGTCCTCACCGCGCTCTACCAGGTCGACACCGCGCTGGTGGACTACAACCAGGAACACACCACGCTCGGCGAACTCAAAATAGACACCCAGCAAAGTCAGATCGCCCTCGGCCTTGCCGAAGATCAATACAAACAGGGGCTCGCCGACTATCTTTCGGTCCTGAACGCCCAGCAAAGCTATCTCACCGCGCAGCAGAACCAGGCTCAATCGGTCGAGCGCGTCGCGACCGACCTCGTGACGCTCTACCAGGCACTCGGGGGAGGCTGGGAGCAGACATTTCCGGATCAGCCGCCTGCGATCTTGGCGTCGCGCTAGAGGGAATAGCGTTGAAAGGACGTTCTAAACAAAGCCGGGGACGAACAAAACAAGACCTATGGACACGGACGGTCTGCCGTGGATGGCGCTGGCTGAGGATGCCGAACGAACTGCGAAAAAAGCGTGCCTGCGCGACAGGCGTGACAAATTAACTCGCGTTTTGCGCCTGAACGCCAATTTTTTTCATAAGTGGGAGAGGTGAACAATTTCTTGAAAAGTCCTATATGGCCCGCGGCTTTCCGTTCTAGAAGAGCGCTATTGCTTCCAGCGCTGCTGACCGCGGTATTTGTACCCGTGACCCTGACCGGATGCGTTCATGCCGGAATTTCGACGAAGGGCAATGTACCTTTGGCCACGGTGGATCTGCAGCGTATGTACGGTGGTTGGTACATTATCGCAGCGATGCCAAATCCTCTGGATCGCGGACTGGTCGGCAGCTATGACGTCTTTTCGCCGGGGCAAGAAGCGCTCCACATCCACGAAGACTTCTATATGCAGCGGGGCGGATTTCACGGCGTGAAGCGGCATTTTTCGGGCAACTTCATCAGAGTTCTTCCAAATAGCGGCAACGCTGACTGGCGCGTAAGTCCGATCTGGCCACTTAGTCTGCCTTTCCAAATTGTTTATGTCGACCCCGATTATCGATTCGTGTTATTTGGGGAACAAAATCGCAAGTGGGGTTGGGTTTACTCGCGAACGCAGATTGTTTCCAACGTCTGTTATGAAGCGATGCTCGGCAAATTCCATGATCTCGGTTGGGATACGTCGCTATTTCGTGAGGTCATTCAGAAGCCTGACCAGATCGGCTTGCCCGGTTTCTGGTCAGAGGGCGTGACGAATAGTAGCCACTGACGTTGGCTTGCCTTCCTACTTCTTCGGTCTCGCCATCTGGAATGCTGATCGTCCTGGAGTTTTCTAACTTGGTGTCAAAACCATACTATTTTTGGATTTCCTTATTGATCAATTCAGACGTCTCTGACCCCGCGGCATAGACCGCAGGCTGGACGAACGGCGGCTATCCGGAGAGTAAATTTGGCCAAGGAACGGCGAGGATGAAGCGCAAACCAGCCATCTGCTCAACGCTGAATTTGAGAAAAAACCCGTGCCGCCAGATTTAAGTTTTATCAATCAGTGCCATCCGATATTCTCAGCTTAGCGCCATGGAGGAGGTGGAGGCGCAACCGTGCAACCTATTGTCCGGAGTTTTCCACCATGCTGGTCCTTGGCATCATCTTCAACATTTTTGGCCTCGGCGTTTTGCTCTGCTTACTGTTTACCTTGGCCATTTATGCCCTTCCATTTTTTGTCGCGGTCACGGCCGGCATGGCCGCCTTTCACAGCGGGGCCGGCGTGATCGGGGCAATTCTGGTGGCGGCGTTGGCCGGCGGCGCGACACTGGGAATCGGGCAAATCGTATTCGCGACGGTTCGCTCTCCGGCGATACGCGCTGCGGTCGCCCTCCTTTACGCCATACCGGCCACTATTGCAGGCTACAGCGCCACGCATGGCCTGGCTGAACTCAGTATGCCATCCGCAACCTGGCAGATGATCTTCGCGGTGATCGGCGCAATCTGCGTCGGGTGCACCGCCTTCGCCCGCCTCGCCATGTTGGCCCCGCCGGTTGTCGGCCAGGGCTTTTCGGTGTCTCCGGCCACGCCGAGGCTTTCGCACGGCACCAGGGGGCGTTAAGCACGCCGTCTTCGACAAAGGGTTGCTAATCGGCGAGTGGCGCGGTCATTTTTGACCTGTGCAAACGGGTCGTCGTCCTGCACTTTCAAGCGGCACGCGCTCGTCACGGCCATTCTTCCGCTTAGCTTGGACGGTCTTGTCAACGTCGGCGTTCCGGCGATGCACCCCTTTGTATGCGCTACAGCTTCTTATTTTTCGCCGCACGTCCCGGACCTCTTGTTCAAAGATCGCAACGTCCGCCACGTCTTTCCCCATGCAGGTTGTTCATGTCCGAACCACACGGCCTCTCAATGGCTTGATCTGGCCGAAGGCCGGCTTCGCCTCGATCGTCTGGCCGCAACGGCGGCGCAAAACTTTCTTCCCCTGGGCGTGCCGCCCATTCCTCGCGAGCCAAGAAAGTTCCGCGCCACCGCCCTCCACTTCGTTCCGGCCGCAAAGCGGTGCGTCGCCGATCGCCTCCGGCCTGCAGATCGCCATCGAGGCCGCGGTGGTCGCGGGCTCGAAAACAGCAAGGAGATGAGACATGGCTAACATTGGTTCTTTCAAGAAATCCGGCACCGAAATCCAGGGCGAAATCGTCACCCTGAGCTTCCAGGCCAAAGGGGTTCGCATCGTCCCCGAAGCCACCAAATCTAACGACAACGCCCCAAGCCACCGCATCTATGTTGGCCGGGCCGAGATCGGAGCCGCCTGGTCCAAGCGCTCCAACGAGGGCCGCGACTACCTTTCGGTCAAGCTGGATGACCCCAGCTTCAACGCGCCGATCTTCGCCAACCTGTTCGACGATGAGGACGGCGAGGGCTACACGCTGATCTGGTCCCGGGCCCGCAAGGCCAACGGCGAGTAAGCCGGACCACCCAAAAAGCCCCGTCCGGGAAACCGGGCGGGGCTTTTTTATGCTCGGCTGTCAGGTTGGGCGGGAAAAGGATGCCAGGGCCGCAGTAAAGGCGGAAAACCGGAGTCCTGGCTCTCCGGTCTTCCGCCTTTACTGCGGCCTCGGCGAATCACGCCGCCGGATGCGGCCGCCCCGGCAGTGTGCTTGCTCGATTCAGGCACGACCTATCGTCATCCCCTAATCCGCTGCGGCCTCGATCCAGCCGATCAGCAAGCCTATGATAAGGATTGGTCACCCGAAGATATCAGCACGGCCGGTCATGGTGGGCATGGCACGCAGTTGTCCGGCATCGCCCTGCATGGCGATCTGATGGACCTTTTAGCCGGCAACAGCACGGTTGAACTTCGGCACCGTCTCGAATCGGTTAAGATTCTGCCGGATCGGGGAACAAACGAGCCAGACCTTTACGGCGAAATCACGGCCCAGGCCGTCTATGCCGCCGAAATCGTCGCGCCATTGCGGCGCCGCGCCATCTGCTTGGCGGTCACCGATAGCGGCGATCACTGGCGCGGCCGACCGTCGTCATGGTCTGCCGCCCTCGATAAGCTCGCCTTCGGTGAAGAGGATATTCAACGGCTGATCCTGGTTTCCGCTGGTAATGTCGCCGGTCCGGTGACGCCCGCCGATTACCTGACGCGCAATGATTTGACGCCGATCGAGAGTCCGGCCCAAGCCTGGAACGCCTTGACCATCGGGGCCTACACCGAAAAGAACGTCATCGCCGACAAGACCTTTGCCGGGTGGCCCGTTCTAGCGGCGGCCGGCGACCTGACCGGCACCAGCCGGACGTCCGTGAGTTGGAACCATGATTGGCCGCTCAAGCCCGATCTGGTGCTGGAGGGCGGCAATCATGGGATCGATCCTGCAACCGGCGCTCATGATGTCGTGGATGATCTGGCGCTGCTCACCACGTCCCGCGCACCGGAGCAGCATGTTTTCACGATCACCGGCGAGACCAGCGGCGCAACGGCGCTGGCCGCCCGCATGGCCGCGCAAATCCTGGCTGAACAACCCACGCTTTGGCCGGAGACAATCCGAGCCCTGATGGTTCATTCGGCCGTGTGGACGCCAACCATGAAGGGGCATCTGGGCGAGATCGACAACAAGACGATGTTACGCCGCTACGGCTTTGGTGTTCCCGATCTTACCCGCGCGCTGCGCAGTCTCGATAACGATGTGACAATGGTGATTGAAAACACCATGCAGCCGTTTTTCAGAGACAGCACCGTCAAGACAAAGGATCTGGTGCTACATCGGTTGCCTTGGCCAAAGACCATTCTTGAACAGCACGGGTCTGTCGATGTTGAACTGCGGGTAACGCTGAGCTACTTCATCGAACCCAATCCTGGCGAGCGCGGCGAGACCAAACGTCACAGTTACGCATCGCACGGGTTGCGCTTCGACGTAAAGCGCAGCAGAGAGACCGACGAGGCATTCATTCAACGACTAAATGCCCAGGCGGGCGACCGGCCCACCTATTCCCCGAATGATTCGGGCTGGACCTTTGGTCCCAGGCTTCGGCACCGCGGCTCCCTTCACGCCGATATCTGGAAAGGCTCGGCGGCCGATCTGGCAGCGCGTGGAGCAATTGCCGTCTATCCAGTCGGCGGCTGGTGGCGGGAAAATCCATCGCACCAGCGTTTCAACTCCAAAACTCGTTACAGCATAATCGTGTCCTTGCGTTCCGCTGAAAACATCGATCTTTACAGCGCTATCGAAACCGCAATTGAGCCAGAGATTGCCGTCCAAACCTAAAAATGCCGAAAATCCCAGGATCGTGCAGGAAGTACGCACTTACCGCATGGATCGGTTGTCCTGTAGAGGTGGATGTACGCTCTGCTCCCATATATATAGAGATGGGCTATCTGCAGCGCAGCCGTCTGACAATTTGCGCTATCCTGCGCATGACATTCAGCAGAATATTAGGGCGCTGCGCGACGCCTACCCATGTTGGGGCCGCACCGACCAGCCGCTCTCGTTCGGGGAATTCAGCAACCGTCCGCGGCGAGCAGTGAACGATCTGGCAGCTTCGCGCCTCATGCAGGACGCCTGGGCTCTCACCTGACGGTCCGGAACGCAGACGGTGACCCAGATGATGACTCGCTGACTGGCACGCCGCTATAATAGGGCATGGTTGCATCCGCTGACAGCATTTTCGATGTTATAGACAGCGCATTCGGGTCTGTAGGCGAGTTGTACTTTCGTCGCTTCATGCGGGACAGTCTTACCGATAAGTGGATAATTAGCGCGGACTTTGTTATTGGCGAATCTGGGCCGTTCATGACGTGTTCGCCTTTACGGTTTTCCCGCACTACACGGATTTTTCATCGGCCCTCGATGACATTGCCAAAATATTTCCGCGCGACCTGAAGCGGACGAAAGCCATGACCGACGACATGGTGAATTTCTTGAGAGACACCATGCGCTTCCACTTCTGTTTTCTTATTGAAAAAGACCGCTACAAAATCGGCTCCGTTGAGGACGCCCGGGTGGCTATCGCACACGCGCTCCAAATAGTGCAACGACTTGACACTGGTGGGTTAGCGAGCGCTGAAAAACGCCGCGACGTTTACGTTCAAAGCCTTCGAAAGGTAGCAGAGGAGGCTAAGGCAAATCGGTTCAATTACCAAAACTTCTTCGACATCCATATTCTGAGCGTTTTTTTAGCAACCATCATGCTATGGATCGTCCGTCACGGCGAGTGCAGGCTCATTGGACTCTTCCCTGATCGAGACAAAATGACAACCGGTTGCGGTGGCATTTTCAATGCGCTTACTGAGATCAACCATTTTGGTTTCTGCCAAAGGATCGGTCTGAACACTGAAAAGGACATCATAGCGCCGAGCGCGGGAATACTAGGGAACGGCGGTGACTTCTTTTATGATCCGTTGGTGAGAATTCCGGATTACGTGGCTGGGGCCCTTTCCAGGCTTGACTATCAATCACGGTTGCTAACCTCTGAGAAAAAGAAACACAAGGATCTTGTCGAGCGCTTCGCCTCAGACAACCCAAATCTTCTGATCATACAGATATCAGAGTCTCTCGTCTCCCTACAGGCGTCGACAATCAGGCTAACGACAAAACCCAACATCTTTCCACCTATTAGTTGTGAGGAGTTGATTGAGTATGTCGTTGCCAAGACTCAAGGATTCCGACGTCCGAAGCTCCGGTCATATCGACAAGGCCTGTTGGATCATGCGTCGGACTGGCCCCATTTTTCCAGCATGCTCCGGTCGCTGATGAAAGGTGTCGTTGCGGGCCATCCGGGTTGTACAGCCACGTTCCGCGACAAAATATAGCCGCTTGGGGTTTTCTGCTGCTGTGTCCGTCGGTGAAGACATCAAACTATGTTCTTAGAATCCAATCCGCCTTCTCTACACTGATACGAACTATCTTCTGGATTCTTTGCCTTTTATATTTCAGGTGAATCTGGTAAGTGCGCCAGCCATCATTAAATTGAAGCAGCGTTGGTCGAACGACGCGATCAACTGGGGCATGTCCGGCATCCGGATCAAAGACTACCTCGAAGCGTTGTCCCAGAAACGTCACGCCCCCTCCAACAATTTTTCTGTTGTCATTCCATGCGAAAATCATGTCGCACTGAAGCTCTCTTTTCGCTGTAATTTCTTTCTTTACTGACGACTAACGAAAGCCCCCGTCCTTCAGGAAGGTGACCCGTCAGCAAAGCATCAAACAATAGCTCCGTGTTCATCGAAAATACGCTTTTGATTTTCTGTCCGTCAATTTCGGCTGCGCCGGATAAGACCATGCCGGCTAATGCTTTTAATATCCATCGCTCAAATAGCGAACCATCAACTTGATAGTTAGCTATCATTTGAGCAAAAGGCGGCTTGGAAAAGCTCCTGTCAATTCTTCGACGAAGATTAAAAAACTTCAGCGCATTTTCATCTAGATTGCTCAACATTGAGTTATGCTTTTTGCAAAGAATATTGGCGCCAAGAGCCCCTATCCCAATAACCTTGGCTTGGCCGACTGGCACTCCAGGTAAACCCTTAACCGCGACGGTGGTGCCAAGCTCTCGCAATAGAGATTTTGACATCCAATGCTCAAGTGAAATCGTTTTGTGGCAAGCGCCGCGCCCTGCAAGATAGCATTTGGGATGCTCATAATTCGCCGATGATTGATTCGTCATGCTTGTTTCTCGCCGGCTCAAAACTCGTGATTGATGGCTTCCTAATTCAGTTAGCATTTCTTGCCGAACCGAGCGAATCTAGAAACCTACGATCGTCATCTCAGCTGCGGGCGATACCTCAAGCAAACTTCGCTACTGGCGATTCGCCTAGCTGTGTTTGCTCTTCAAGTCGGCACCGAAAATTATCTGCTTTTATCGGATTTCAATTTCAAAGTTGTACACCTGCTTAAGGCCAGCTCCATCCAAAACTAAAAGTCGCCCAAAGGAGCCAGCTTGACCTCATAGCCGGAGGGGTGACGATTCCATACCCCTCCCACTTCGTCATCCCCCCTGCCGATCCTGCGCCGCCATTGTCACCTCCACCGCGCGGCAACCGCCGCCGGCGACATTGAAGATCACGGAGGTTAGATCATGCCCGATCCTTTGGCCGGAATGCCGCCACGTTACCTGCGCACACCCGAAGCCGCGCGTTTCTTGAGCCTGTCAGGCCGGACGCTGGAGAAACATCGTACCTACGGCACCGGCCCCCGCTACCGCAAACTCGGTGGCCGCGTCGTCTATGCGCTGGAAGACCTGCAGGAATGGGTGTCGGATCCGGCCCCGTCTCCGCCGGCGACACCGTGCGTTGGATCATCGGTGACACCACGAGCGGCACCGGCTCCAGCGCGCAGGTCCATATTTTAGTCAAGCCAACGCGGCCGGACCTGACCACGAACCTTATCATCAATACCGACCGCAGAACCTATCACCTAGAGCTGCGCTCAACGGCCGCAACCTACATGGCTTCGATCTCCTGGAACTATCCGGAGGACCAATTGATCGCGATCCGGCAGCAGAACACCCAGGCCAATCAGGCCGCGCCCATCGCCACCGGCGTTGACGTCTCGGCGCTGAATTTCCGCTACCAGATCGAAGGGGATAACCCGCCCTGGCGACCGCTGCGCGCCTTCGATGACGGGCGGCAGGTCTTCATCGAGTTTCCGAGCGGCATCGGCCAGGGCGATATGCCGCCGCTCTTCGTAATCGGGCCGAGTGGCAAGACCACCGACCTCGTCAATTATCGCGTCCGCGGCGCCGATATGATCGTGGACACGCTTTTCGCCGAGGCGGAGCTTCAGATGGGCGATGGCAGCTCTCAGCAACGTGTTCGCATCGTCCGGACCGATGGCATAGCGACGCAATGAGTGGCCAGCAGCCAGATGGCGGTGACCGCTCGCTCGCCGCGGAATTGCGACTGCGGCCCGACCGGCCGCGCGTAACGCGGATTTCGCGCAAGGTGTTAATTGGTCTCGGCACCGTCGTCAGCGTTTCGGTCCTGGGGCTGACATACTGGGCGCTGCAATCGCACGGCGGAAAGCCTGAAAGCCAGAATCTCTACAATACGCAAAACCAGAATGTCGCCGACGGCGTGGCGAGCCTGCCCAGCAATTACGGGGACCTACCGAAGCATGCGCCGCAGCTCGGGCCGCCGCTTCCCGGCGACCTCGGCCCGCCGATCCTCCATGCCGGGCAGGGCAACAACACAACTGCCGGAACAAACGCGGCCAACCAGCAACTGATCCAGGAGCAGGATTCCGCGCGCACCAGCAGCCTGTTCGTGCAAACCGCCTCGGCATCAACAACGCTTCAACAAAGCCAAGCTGGCAGCGTCATGCCGGGGCAAAGCAACAGCGGGGGCAGCAATCAGCCAGTCAGCCCATCATCCGATCAAAATATGCAGGACCAAAAACTGGCGTTTCTGAACGGACCGTCCGATGCGCCGACCGTTAGCTTCGATCGTCTGACGCCGGCCGCGTCGCCCTATATCATCCAGGCCGGCACGGTCATTCCCGCCGTCCTCATCACGGGCATCGAGTCGGACCTGCCTGGCCAGATCACCGCCCAGGTGACCGAAAACGTCTATGATAGCCCGGCCGGCCAATACCTGCTCATCCCGCAAGGCGCCCGGCTGATCGGCGAATACAACAGCGAGGTCGCGTACGCCCAAACCCGCGTCCAGCTCATCTGGACACGGCTGATTATGCCTGACGGTCAATCGATCGTACTCGACAACCAGCCAGGCGCCGACACCCAGGGGTATTCAGGCTTGCAAGATGGCGTGAACAATCACTGGGGCGCGATCTTCGAGGCCGCATTGCTTTCAACATTCCTGTCCGTTGGCGCCGAGGCCGGCACCAGCAACCAGGAAAATAACCTGATCCAGGCCATCCGCAGCGGCGCGTCCGACAGCTTTAATCAAGCCGGACAGCAGGTCGTCGAACGCGAACTCAACATTCAGCCGACGCTCACCATCCGGCCAGGCTTCCCTGTCAGGGTGATCGTCAATCGCGACCTTATTCTCGAACCGTATCAGTCATGAAGGCACGGAACATGGTAAAGTTAAAGCTCATAGAGATTCCTGACGACAAGCCTGTCAAAATAACGTTCGAACTGCCCGCCTCCACTTATCGCGACCTGCTGGCGTATGCAGAGGCCATTGGGCGGGAAACCGGCCAAACAATAACCGACTCGTCTCGGCTCATTGCCCCCATGCTTCTCAGGTTCATGTCGACAGATCGAGCCTTCATAAAAATGAGACGGTCCGCACCACATCTATCGGACCAGAATTACGAGACCCACATGGCAATCACCCAACCCGACAAAACCTCTTAGATAATGCCCAGGTTTACCGATGAAGCGAGGCCGCAAGCACCAATTTCGCGGTCTTCGGGTCGTAAATGTATCCGGTGATCGTGCCGTCCCTAATCCGGTTCACAGCCTCATCAACCGCAAACAAAGGCACGAGAAACCATTCTTTGGGCACGATGGGCTGCTCAAAACGATCTTTAATTTTGACATCCAGGCGGGCAGCGCCAAAAACCTTATGGATCAGGTTTTCCAGCCTCGCTCGATTCACGTTGTATAACTCGTAAGTCGCAACGATCTCGACATCGGCCATGAGGAAGGTTGGATCAAGCCGGGCATTCGCAATGCGGCGCTCGACGCTTCCCCCGGTTACGCCAATTTTGTGCAGAATTTCGCGGTTTGCAACAACCACTGGATCGTTTGATTTGCTGCGTAGGACGTAGATGGTTCCACTGGCCTGATCGCCATCGCCAGTCTGGTCTTCGAACAACGGCCCAGCGTTCGACTCAGTGATCCGCCTGCCAGCCTCATCCTTATAGAGCGCGCGCTGGAGCGACCGCAGCAACAGATCGCTCTCCGTGCCATTGGAATATATCACCCTCAACCGCGCGTCCGTCTCGCCATTCGGAGCCTTTATCGGCTCTCCAATTTCAGCAACATAAGCCGTCTGGCCTCCCAGGATGAAAAACTGGCCAACTTGAATATCGGCTTTAAGAAAGCCCGAATCCTTGACGAACCTCCGTGTCGTGCGCAGCCCGGCTTCTAGGTCGCTCTGCACCTGCTGAAAAAGCGGCTTGAAAGTCTCGAAATCGAGGCACTTTTCCCGGGTTGCGATCTCTTCCGCTTCCCGTTTCTCCGAGCTGGTGCGTACGTGTCGTAACTTGGTGATATCCGATGAACCCGCAGCGCCCTCCAGCTCCGCCAGCAGCTCATCCTCGTCCATTGCGTCCGTCTGTCCGCTGGTTTTCACGGGCACCCCCTTCAATAGCCCCTGATGATCAAGAGGCGTGAGGAGAGACCGGCAATCTTCTAGCACGCGAAGCCGGTCGAGCCGCACGGCATAGAGCCGCTCGAAGATGTCGCCTTCCTCGCCGTGCCGGGGCGGATGCCCATTTCTTTCAACAAACCGCTGAATCTCCTCGAAGCCCGCGATGATCCGTTCCTCGCGCGGCGACCGACCGCCCTTCTTCTCTGGCTGGGCGAAATCTTCGAGTTCGGAGCGCAGTTCATCGAGGTCAAAATCACTCATAGCGGCCCTCATCCTTAAACCGCACGAAAGCCGCCGCCCCCTCGGCCAAGTGCTTTTCCCAAGCATCAGCCGACGAAATGGACGGTAAGCGCCCACGTTCGCGCTTGAATTCAACGGCCCGCTTGGCAATCACCTTCGCCTCCTCCGGCGTCAAGCTGGTGCGCTTGGCGGCGATGGCCGCGGCGACTTGTTTCAGGCTTTCCTCGCTCATCGTCTTGGCAAGTATCGCATAGGCTTCGCCGAACGGATTGATCCGGTCAATCAAATCAATGTCCAGCTCCCGTACGTCCATCGCAAACTTGCGCACCCCATCGACAAACGCCGTATTCGCACTCTCCTCACCAAGAGAACTGCCGGCCGCAACTTCCTTCGCCTTCTGAGTCAGGGTCAGCGCCGCCACAGCATGATGGCGCACCGCCTCCTGATCCTCTTCGTCAAGCTGCGGGAATTTATCCTTGATGATCTTGCCCATACGCACCTGGGTCAGTTCCTCGGGCACCAGCTCTTCGTCGAACAGGCCACGCTCGATCGTCGTCTTGTCCTGCACAAAGGCCGCGATCACTTCGTTCAAATCTTCCTGGCAGATGCGAGTCGCCTCCTCGCTCTTGGGCGTCGCCAAGCCTTTTATCTCAATCTGGAACTTGCCGGATTCCTCGCTGAAACCGACATTGCATTTATTCGGGTCGTATCCGCCCTCGCCATAGTCAAAACCGGGCGTTGGCCCGTTCTGCGGGTTCTTAGGCTTAAATTCAAACCGCGGTGCCAGCACCTGCTCCATCAGCAGGCTCGCCGCGATGGCCTTAAGGGTGTCGTTGACCGCCTCTGTCACGATGTCATCGGCGGCAGCCGGTTCAGCGATCAGGTTCGAGAAACGGGCGCGGGTCTTGCCCGGCGCATCGCGGGTCGCGCGGCCGATGATTTGAACGATCTCGGTCAAGCTGGACCGGTAGCCGACCGTCAGCGCGTGTTCGCACCAAATCCAGTCAAACCCTTCTTTCGCCATGCCGAGCGCGATAATGATGTCCACATAATCGCGATTGTTCTTCTGCCTCGAATCTTTCAGCGCCGCGGAAACACGATCCCGCTTGGCGGGGTCATCATCGACCAAATCGGCAATGCGCAAAATCCGGCCATCCGCAGCCTTAACAAGCTGGAAGCCGGTGGCCGGATCGGTCCCTTGCCAATCCCCCAGCGTCTCGATGATATGCTCCACTTCCTTAATCTTGTCCTTCGTGCTCTCGCGCGCATTGACGTTCGGAATGTGGATGATCGTCTTTTCGTTCGCGTTCAGCACCTTCAGAATGTCGTCGGCATAGGCGCCCGAGTAAAAGAAATAGCCGATGTCGAGCTGCTTCAAATACTGATAGCCGTTGAGCTGCTCATAATAGGTGTACGTTACGCTCTGGAACCTGCCTTCGTCTTGCGGCGCCAGGACCGCCTCAGCGTCACCACGGAAATAGGACCCGGTCATCGCGACGATATGCACGCGGTCGCGGCTAATAAAATCACCCAGATGAATGCCGAGCTTGTTATCAGGATTTGCTGAGACATGGTGGAACTCATCCACCGCGATCAGCCGGTCATCAAAAGCCGAAACCCCAAATTTGTCTACGGCAAAGCGGAATGTGGCGTGGGTGCAGACCAGCACCTTGTCATCGCTCTCCAGGAACGCGCCAAGCGATTTGACCTTGCCGCCATTGTCATTACCAGGCGCGTCGCACAGATTCCATTTCGGCTCCACATGCCAGTCCGCCCAGAAACCATGCTTACTCAAATCCTCATCATGGAAGCTGGCGCCGATGGATTTTTCCGGCACGACGATAATGGCCTGCTTGATCCCCTGATTGCTGAGCTTGTCCAGGGCGATAAACATTAGTGCGCGGCTCTTGCCCGAAGCCGGCGGCGACTTGATCAGCAGATATTGCTCGCCGCGCTTCTCGAAGGCGCGCTCCTGCATCGGCCGCATACCGAATTCATTAGCCTTAGTCGAACTTCCACGTTGCGAATATCGAACAGATACCGAAGGTACGGATTTGACATTATTCATAGGAGGATCTCTCAATTTCATCACAACTCAAGACGCGACAAGAGGTCTTCTTCACTCAATATATCCGTATCGTCGTCCACTACCCATGACACGGACATCCTTTAATCTATCTCCAAAGGCAGACTCAAAGTCATCGCCCTCTAATGCCCTCGTTTTGAAGCCATCTTCATGCGTTTGAAATACAAGAACCTTGCCATCATAAATGTCGAATCCATGGGTTTCAGGTATAGGAAGAGTAATCTTTTCCATTTGGTTATTTCCAAGTCTTAAATTTCTGGTTATCGGGCCGCCGACGGGTGTAAGGAAGGTCACTGCTCCTATTATCGAATTCAACGGTAGATTTCTGTCTGGATTGAAGCCAAAAAATCGTGACATGCCACGAGGCAAATCAATTTGATTGCCTGGAGAGAATTCTCCCCTATTCTTCGTTACATAACCTGCTTCGATCCAGAATATTTGTCTAGGACCAAAAATGCCATCTTCCGCGATTGCTACACCTCGCGAGAAGGAATTGGTCCAGCGCTCTTCATATGCACTCAAGACTTCTTCGGCCGGCGTCGCGTTTTTCCAGAGCCCCTTTGCAATAGCGAAGCTTTTTGACAAGCATTTATTGTAGTCAACCTTATTGTCTACATAAATGACTGCTCCTCCTTCAAGACTCTTCTTTAGTCCGTTTGAGGAAAAGTTCCCAGAGCCGACGACCATCCCGAATCGCACTTCTTGCGGATTGCGAAGAAGAGCTAATTTCGCATGGAAGTCGCGGCGCGGAAGAAAGCCTTCTTGCTCAACTATCCAAGCTCCATCTACAATCTTGACTTCTGTGTTTGGCTTTTGAATAATCCTCCTGAGCGCCTGTGGTTGCGTTCTCCCGTAGTCCAGTCCGAAGAGCCACCTTGATGGTGCGTCCAACCAGAAACTCTGACCGAATTCTAATTCAAACGAAGCAACTCCCGACGACGTTGCATATGCATAAACGCCGAAAAAATCCGTGGGCGAAACACGGTCATGCATACGCTTTATTTCAGTCAAGGTCGTAGGATGGGCGCTATCTGAGTGTATAAACGAGGATACCTTCATATTTACAACCTTGCGCAACGTGTCTTTGAGAATAATTCGAAAAGCTTTTCGAGCCGCTCTGTGTCATTTCGGAAGCACCTACCAATATAAATACGCTCCAACACTTCGTCATTTCTCAAGTGCATCGCGCGCAAGTCATCGGGCATGCTATCTGGATCATACAAGTCC
The DNA here is from genome assembly GCA_965231175.1 of Acetobacteraceae bacterium. Lineage (GTDB taxonomy): Bacteria > Pseudomonadota > Alphaproteobacteria > Acetobacterales > Acetobacteraceae > Acidocella. Next base: position 791,594 of record CBDDMJ010000004.1, read on the forward strand.
GCGATTGTAGATGGAAAATATGATTCGCGTGAAAGGAGGATATCCTCAGCGCAACGCGTCAAATCGACCTTATTTTTCTCTGTGAGCTTTGGAACTGGAAAGGTGTTCCAGCCAAGCGTGTTTGAATATCGATAATCAGTTTTGAGTTTTCCACATACAGCGCCAATCCAAACTGTATGCATCAACGAAGAGATGATAGCGAAATTCCAAAGTGGAGCATCGTATATCCCAAATAAAAGATCACTAATAATTGTCTCGCTGTCGAATATGTCAGCAGGCAAATATTTTCTCCGCTCGGAGGATACTTTAGAGACCGCTATTGTATAATTTTTTGCTACACCTTGTATTTGAACAAAACGGTGTGGGCGAGATGAAAAAGCTTGAGTGGATGGTGCCCGACTTTCTGCACGCATTTTCGCTACAAGTGCTAGTCTGGGACCGACAAAGGGATGTTTAATTGCTTCCTTTGCCTCATTATCGGGAATCCAGATACAGCCACGCATCTGCCCGCGTATCATTTCAGCGGAACCAATATATCGTTTGAACCAGTGAGCCTCCTTTGAAAACGTTTCTTTGCACTTCTGCACTTCGGTCCAGTCAAGGCAGAGATGTCCGCCATCTCGTGGCTGGTTGCCGTATAACATCGGTGATAAACCATTGATCGGAGCAGATTGTGCCTCTATAACTACATCAGGTCCTTGGACAAGATATGCATTTATGCTTGTTACTTCCCTAACGCCGACCGACCCCACCTCCGCTTCCTCGAATAAAACCCTTCTACGTTTCGTTCGGTGTTCAAGCCCCACAATGGAAACGATAACGCCTGCGTTGTAGTTGGCCAAGTTCCGCCATTTGAATGACGGCTCGGCAAACACAATCTCGGCTTCTAATTCTCTCAGAATTGGCCATAGTACGGATACTTGCTGCCCTTGCCACAAGGAATTCGTGGTCACAAAAGCATATGCTGCTGACGTTTTCTGATTGTACTCAGCCGCCTTTATAAGCCATGCGCAAACGTAATCGATTGCGGCTGATTTACTTCTATATTTGTCCAAAATTGCGGCAAGATCTGATTTTTGGTCGGCATTTTGCCAAGCCTGGCCCAAATATGGGGGGTTCCCACAAATATATGTTTCACCACCTTCGTTCTCAAAGTCGATCTGTGCCTGGTTGAGCGGTGTGTGAAACAGATCATCCGCATAATGCTTTACGCCGGTTCCGGTCGGTGGGCATATGCTAAGCCAATCGAGTCGCAGAGCATTACCACAGGTAATCCAGTTCTGCGCATCTAGCGGCAGGAAATCACGGAGCGCCTCTTTCTGGCCCCGATAAAGCACGTCACACTGATATTCGGCGATGATGAGCGCTAGGCGTGCGATCTCGGCCGGAAAGTCGCGCAGCTCGATCCCACGAAAGTTTGTCAACGGAATTTCCGTGCTCCGGTGTGCTTCGTCGCGGCGGCGATTAATCTCCGCCTCGATCGCTCGCATTTCCTTGTAGGCGATAACAAGGAAGTTGCCCGAGCCGCAGGCCGGATCGAACACCCGAATTTTCGCCATCCGCTTACGCAGGTTGAGTAACATGCGCGTATTATCTTCGGCTTCCATAAGCTGCTGCCACAGGTCTTGGAGGAATAGCGGGTTCAGCACCTTCAGGATGTTCGGCACGCTTGTATAATGCATACCGAGCGCGCCGCGCTCGTCGTCATCTGCCACCGCCTGGATCATCGATCCAAAAATGTCCGGGTTGATCTTCCTCCAATCCAGACCGCCGATATGTAGCAAATACGAGCGCGCGATGCGGCTGAACCGCGGGACATCCGCGCTGCCAGAGAACAGCCCGCCATTCACATAGGGAAAGCCATCGGCCCAGCGCGGAGTGTCAGCTCTCACCCGTTCCGTTGTCTTAGTGTTCATGGCACGGAACAGTTCGCGAATCACCTCATGGGTGTTGGACGAATCCCTTGTGCTCATTGTCTCAATGGTAGAGGTGAACGCGCCGCCTCCGTTGAAAATCTCTGTATCCTCGGCAAAAAAGCAGAAGATCAGGCGTGCCATGAAGTGGTTCATGTCATGCCGGCGCTGTACGGTGCCCCATTCGGGATTATCCTTCAGCAGCTCGACATACAGCCGGTTCAACCGGCTGGTCGCCCGGATGTCGAATGAACTTTCCCGCACCTGCCGGACCGTCGTGATGCCGGCCAACGGCAAGAATAAGCCAAAATGGTTCGGGAAGTCGATATAGGCGCAGGAAATCGGACCATCGTCCGTAGTCAGGTCTTCCGCCTCGAACATTTCGCCGTCCGTCGCCAGTACAAAGCGTGCTTTCGCCCGCGCCGTCGCCGGGCTGGCCTTCAACGCCGCCAGCGTCCGCGTAACCTCGCCGGCCTTGCATGTGGCGATATGGATGTTGTTCGTCTGCAGAACGCCGCCTAGATCGGACTTGTTGGATTCGCCCTTGCGCAGCCGCTTCAGGGTTGTCTCCTTATTCCCGAACGCCTCCAGAAACGCGAAAGGGAACTCCTCAGCCTCAAACGGCCGCTCCGCCAGCTCTGAGATGGCTTCTTCGATCTCTACCGCATTCAATGGCTCGCCCTCCCGTCCCTGTTCATCGAATCGGCAGCTTCATTTGAGCGCCCATTGCGGATCAGGCAACATGAGCAACGACGGCGCAAGCCTAATCTCCAGCTACCAATCCCCGCGAGTCGAAGCCTCTTGCTGGCCATCACTGTCACCATTGACTCGTCTGCCCGCCGCCATCATCGGCGCAAACCCCAAATTCAGCAGATTATGCCAAGCCGGAATGGCCGACGCCTCCGAGATTTAGATTTTCGGTGGTATCTCGGTGGTAGCCCGACCGAAAATCAAAGCGACCCAGCCTTGGGTGCCACTCTACAACTGCTTGATTGAAAAAACTGGTGCCGACACCCGGGATTGAACCGGGGACCTACTGATTACGAATCAGTTGCTCTACCGCTGAGCTATGTCGGCTGAGGCTTCGCCCTGGCATATCGCATAGGGTTGACGGCAACACCAGAGCTGCAACGAGTACCTTGCCCTCAAACAGCGTCGAGTGCCGCCGCCAGATCATCGATCAAATCCCGTACGTCCTCCAGCCCCACCGAGAGCCGGATGAAGCCATCGGTAATGCCGAGCCGGGCGCGTTCTTCGGGGCCGATACGCATATGGGTGGTGGTGGCCGGGTGGGTAACCAGAGATTTTGCATCGCCGAGGTTGTTGGAAATCGTGATGATTTGAAGCGCGTTCATCAAGCCGAACGCCGCGGTCTTACCGCCGGCAAGCTCGAAGGAAATCAGCGTCCCGCCGGCGTCCATCTGCGCCATGGCAAGCTCGTGCTGCGGGTGGTCGGCGCGCGCCGGGTACAATACGCGCGAGATTTTTGGCTGGGCAGCCAGGTAGTCGGCGATGGCACCAGCGGAGTCCGAGGCGGCTTTGACCCGCAAGCTCATGGTCTCCAATCCTTTAAGGATGACCCAGGCATTGAACGGCGACATGGTCGGACCGGTATTGCGAAAGAACGGCATGAAACGCTCGGTCATCCATTGGTTGCTGCCGAGTACGGCACCGCCGAGCACTCTGCCCTGCCCGTCCATATGCTTGGTTGCAGAATACACCACCACATCCGCGCCAAATTCCAGCGGGCGCTGCAACAGCGGTGTGGCGAACACATTGTCCACTACCACCAGCGCACCGGCCTGGTGCGCCAGCGTACAAACGGCGCGCAAATCCACTATCTCAAGCATCGGGTTGGATGGCGTTTCCAGCAGTACCATGGCGGTGGGTACGGCCAAGGCCACTTTCCAGGCGGCAAGATCAGCGCCATCCACGAACACGGTCTCGATCCCGTATTGCGGGAGCAGCGTGCTGACGATCCAATGGCAGGACCCGAACAAGGCGCGGGCGGCAACCAGCCGGTCGCCGGATTTCAGGTGGCACAGCAGGGCCGCATTGACGGCCGCCATACCGGTCGCGGTGCAACGGCAGGCGTCCGCCCCCTCGATCTCGGCAAGGCGGCCTTCCAGCATGGTGATGGTCGGGTTGGAAAAGCGTGTATATTGATAATGTTCAACCTGATTGGCGAACACTGCCTCGGCTAATTCCGCCGTATCGTAAACAAAACCCGAGGTCAAAAACAGCGCCTCACCATTCTCATCGAAATTGGTACGGAGCCGGCCGGCATGGACCAGGCTGGTGGCGATGCGTGGTTTTTTTGTCGTGGACATGTAGCGGGCGTAAATCGGCTCGCTTGCGCGGTCAATGCAGGGCGATTATGAACAGCCGCAATGCGGGTATGATGTAATGGTAGCCTGTTAGCTTCCCAAGCTTGATGCGCGGGTTCGATTCCCGCTACCCGCTCCACAACAGCTTCACAACAATTACCTACCCTGCCGGCGTCAACGGAAGATTTTACTTTCGCCGACATCCAGGGTCTGGAATAAATCGGCAGCCAGCCCGGCCTCGTCCATGGCTTTGGCAAGATCCGCTTCAGGAGCGGTCATGGCTTCGGCAGTAAGCTGAAAAGTGCCGAAATGCATGCCGATAGCCTGCCTGGCGCCAACATCCCGAAAGCTTTGCACGGCTTCCGCCGGGTTCATATGCACTGGTGCCATGAAGGACCGCGGCTCATAGGCGCCGATCGGCAATAGAGCGAGGTCAGCTGGTCCAAGTCGTTGGGCGATCTCGCGAAAATATTTCGTGTAGCCGGTATCACCAGCGAAATACAGCGTCTGGCCGCGATGCGCGACGTGAAAGCCACACCATAAAGTCTTGTTGCGGTCATATAGTGAACGCGCGGCGAAATGCCGGGCCGGGGTCGCGGTAATCCTGGTTTCCTGCTGCACATGCGCCTGCCACCAGTCTAACTCGACAGTGGTTTTCAACCCTTTGCCTTCAAGATAGGCTTTATTGCCGAGCGGCGCGATGATGGGCAAATCGCCGAAGCGGCGGCGCAAGCTACGCAGCGAAAGCAAATCCATATGATCGTAATGATTATGTGAGAGCAGGATCAAATCTGGCTTCGGCAATGCATGCAGCGCGAGGCCAGGGGCGCGTACACGTTTTGGGCCTAATAGCTGGGTCGGCGAGCAGCGCTTGGAAAACACCGGGTCGGTTAGCAGGGTCAACCCCGGCAGGCGGATCAGAAAGCTGCTATGGCCGATAAAACTGGCCTGTATGCCGTCCGCAGACTCGCCGGGCGGCGGATAAGCTTGGTTCTCCACCCAGTCAGGCCAGGTCGCCCACAGCGCCGGATCGCGCTTCAAACGGGCCCGGATAATGCTGAACAGGCTGATGCGCTTATTGCCGGCGCCGCGGCGTATCGTAGGTTCAGGGTTATAAAAACGCTCGCCGTCAAAATGGTCGGAGATCGGATAAGGCATTTTTATAGGTGGCCCTACGCTTAAAAAAAAGGCGGCGCCTAAGCGCCGCCAAGTTTAGGGAGGAAACGTCCAAGAAAGCAGCAGAGCAAGCTCATGCTGCTAAACAGTTTATACGGCAGGTAATCATTGATGCGCAAGCGATTTTTTGCAGTGCAGCATTGCATTATTGTTGGTAGTGAGGGGCAAAACCCGCTTGGCAAGCATGGCTAGTATGCCGCCCAACGGCTTGTCATCAAGCTTCAGAATCGTCTTCGCCAGAAGCTTCCGAGCGTGGACCACTATCCAATCCCTTGGCGGCAACATCGCGCTCGACCAGCTCGATAACCGCCATATCGGCGGCATCGCCATGGCGCATGCCGGCCTTCAGCACGCGGGTATAGCCGCCGCTGCGCGTCTTGTAGCGTTCGGCCAAAGCGCTGAACAGTTTGGCGACAATGGTCTCATCGCGCAGCTGGTTGAAGGCCTGGCGCTTGGCATGCAAATCGCCGCGCTTACCCAGGGTGATGAGTTTTTCCGCTACCGGGCGCAGCTCCTTGGCTTTCGGCAGCGTGGTGGTGATCTGCTCATGCTTGATAAGTGCCACCGCCATATTGCGGAACATGGCAGCGCGATGGGACGAGGTGACGCCGAGTTTACGACCGCTGAGACCGTGACGCATAATATAAAATTCCTGGTTGGCTTAGAAAGGTTGGTCAGAGCGCTTGGCAAGCTCTTCGATATTCTCAGGCGGCCAGTCGGTTACGATCATGCCGAGGGAGAGGCCCATCACGGTCAAAACTTCCTTGATCTCATTCAAGGATTTACGGCCAAAATTCGGGGTCCGCAGCATTTCCTGCTCGCTCTTCTGCACAAGATCGCCAATATACACGATATTGTCGTTCTTCAGGCAGTTGGCAGACCGCACCGAAAGCTCGAGTTCGTCGACCTTGCGCAACAGATTCGGGTTGAACGGCAGCTCGACGCGCGGCTCCTCGGCGCGCAAGCGCTGCGGCTCCTCGAAATTGACGAACATGCCGAGCTGGTCTTGCAGTATGCGCGCTGCCAAGGCGACAGAGTCTTCCGGCGTGATGGCGCCGTTGGTTTCCACCTGCAAAATCAGCTTGTCATAATCTGTCACCTGGCCAACGCGGGTCTGCTGCACCTGGTAGGAAACGCGGCGCACCGGCGAATAAATGGCGTCGATCGGGATCAGGCCGATCGGCGCGTCTTCCGGTCGATTGGCCGAAGCCGGCACATAGCCGCGGCCAAGCTCGACGGTGAATTCCATGCCGAGTTGCGCGCCGTCATCCAGGGTGCACAGCACCAGATCCGGATTCATGATCTCGATGTCATGACCGGCCTGTATCTGGCCGGCTTTAACTTCGCCGGGGCCGGTCGCTGTGAGAACCATGCGCTTCAGCCCTTCGCCGTGCATCCGCACCGCGAGCTGCTTGATATTCAGAACAATGTCGGTGACGTCTTCGCGCACGCCAGCCAGGGTCGAGAATTCATGCAGTACCGTGTCGATCCGCACCGCAGTTACGGCTGCACCTTGCAGCGAAGACAATAGAATCCGGCGCAAGGAGTTGCCCAGGGTCATGCCAAAACCGCGCTCCAGCGGCTCGGCAATGATGGTCGCGACCCGGGCGGCATCGCTGCCGAATTCCACATCCAGAGATTCCGGCTTGATCAGCGTCTGCCAATTACGTTGCAAGGACAAATTCGATTCTTTTAACATTGCACCCTCCGGTCCGGTGGAACTCCAGCCTGACCTCACCTAATCATCGTATGTTCAACAAAAGCCGCGCCCTTGAGGCTTACACCCGGCGGCGTTTGCGCGGGCGGCAGCCATTGTGCGGGATCGGCGTCAGGTCGCGTATCGCGGAAATCTGAAACCCGACGGTCTGCAAGGCGCGCAGCGCGCTCTCCCGGCCGGAGCCTGGGCCGCTGACTTCGATCTCCAGCATTTCCATGCCATGCTCACGGGCTTTTTTGCCGGCATCCTCGGCGGCAACCTGAGCGGCATAAGGGGTGGATTTGCGGCTGCCTTTGAAACCCTGGCTGCCGGCGGAAGACCAGGCGATGGTATTGCCTTGGGCGTCGGTGATGTTGACCATGGTATTGTTGAAGCTGGCCAGAACATGGGCAACGCCGGAAATGATATTCTTGCGTTCTTTTTTGCGGGGACGAGAGGCGGGTTTCGCCATGATAATCTACCTTAAAAAACGAAAACGGGTGAACGAAGCTTACTTCGTGACTTTCTTTTTGCCGGCGATCGCAACCGCTTTGCCCTTACGGGTGCGCGCATTGGTATGGGTGCGCTGGCCGCGAACCGGCAAACCCTTGCGGTGGCGCAGACCCCGATAGCAGCCAAGGTCCATCAAACGCTTGATGTTCATTGCGTTCTCTCGGCGCAAATCACCCTCGACACGGTAATCCTTGTCGATCAGCTCACGCAGACGCAACACCTCGTCATCCGACAACTGATTGACCCGGCGGTCATCGGGTATGGCCAGTGCCGTGCAAATATCACGAGCTTTAACAGGGCCGATGCCGTAAATGTAGCGCAGACTGATGAGAACACGCTTGTTTGTGGGAATGTTTACGCCGGCAATACGCGCCACGCTGGTCTCCGTTAAGCAAAAGGTAATAACAAGTAGCGGCGCCCCGAAACGGAGCGCCGCGATGGGGCGTTATAGCGCGGCGCGGTTTAGAGTCAATCAAGAGCGATCAAATTTTCGTGATGTCAAGCCGGCAGCCGGCGTTACATTTTATGGCAAGGGTGGCGAAACGCCCGCTTGCTGCAGCACGGCTTCGATCTGGCGTTCCACCTCGTTCATTTCCGCCATGCCGTCCACTGTATAAAGCCGGGCTTTGGCTTTGTAATACGGCAGGATCGGGGCGGTCTGGGCATTATAGGCTTCCAGCCGCGCATGCACGGTTTCGGCCTTGTCATCGGCGCGGCGGGTGAATTCGGTGCTGCCGCAAACATCGCAAATACCGGCGGCTTTGGGCTGTTTGAATGTATCGTGGTAACCGGTGCCGCATTGCGCACAGGTGTAACGCCCGCTGATGCGTTCCACCAGCACGGCTTCATCGACTTTCAGTTCGATGACGGCATCGAGATCGACGGCGGTGTCATGCAACAACTTGTCCAGGGCTTCGGCCTGCGGAACGGTACGGGGAAAGCCGTCCAGTATGAAGCCTTTGGCACAATCCGGCCGGGCGATGCGGGCGCCGATCATGCGGATGATCAGATCGTCGGAAACCAGGCCGCCAGCAGCCATGATCGATTTGGCCTCGAGGCCGATCGGTGATCCGGCGGCGACTTCAGCGCGCAGCATATCGCCGGTAGAAATCTGCGCCACACCGTAGCGGGTTTCCAGCAGCTTAGCCTGGGTACCTTTGCCGGCGCCGGGGGGGCCGAGTAGAATAAGCTCCACGATCAGCCTCCTGACTTGCGGCCTTTGCCACGGCTTTTGCGGATCAACCCCTCATATTGATGAGCCAGCAATTGCGATTGCACCTGCGCCACCGTGTCCATGGTGACCGAGACGATAATCAACAGCGAGGTGCCGCCGAAGTAAAACGGCAGGCTGTAATTGCTGAGCACGAATTCCGGCAGCAGGCAGACGATGCAAAGATAGGCCGCACCGATGGTGGTCAGGCGGGTCAGCACCGTGTCGAAATAAGCGGCGGTATTGGCACCCGGGCGTATCCCGGGGATGAAGCCGCCGTTTTTCTTCAAAGTATCTGCGGTTTCTTCAGGGTTGAATACCGTGGCCGTGCAGAAATACGAAAACAGGATGATGAGGGTCGCGAACAGCAGCATGTAACCAGGCTGTCCGTGGCTGAGCTGATGCGCCAGAAATTGCAGCCAGGACGGACCCGTGCCCTTGGAGAAGCCGACGATGGTCGCCGGCACCAGCAGCAGCGAGCTGGCGAAAATCGGCGCCAGAACGCCCGAAGTGTTGATCTTCAATGGCATATGAGTGGAATCGCCGCCGTACATACGCTGCCCGACCTGACGCTTCGGATACTGCACCAGTATGCGGCGCTGGGCGCGTTCCATGAACACCACGAAAGCGATAACCAGAAAGCCGACCACGAAAAAACTGATGATGAACAAGGTGGAGAGCGCGCCGGTGGAGCCAAGCTCCAGTATATTGGCAATGGCGACGGGCAGGTTGGCGACAATGCCGGCGAAGATGATCAGGCTGGCGCCATTGCCAATGCCGCGCGAGGTGATCTGCTCGCCCATCCACATCAGGAAAACCGTACCACCGACCAGCGTGACGACGCTGGTAAAAATGAAAAACAGGCCGGGATCGATGACCGCGGGGCCAAGCGTGCTTTTCATCCCCTCCAGGCTGAAGGAGATGCCAACCGCCTGCGCCGTGGCGATAAGGACCGTGAAATAGCGCGTATATTGAGTAATTTTTTGCCGCCCGGAATCGCCCTCCTTTTTCAGCGCCGCCAAAGCCGGTACCGCTGCGGTCATCAGCTGGATGATGATGCTGGCGCTGATATAAGGCATGATGTTGAGGGCGAAGATCGTCATGCGCCCCAGCGCGCCGCCAGTGAACATGTTGAACATGCCCAGAATGCCGCCGCCGTTTTGCGTCATCAGATGCGCCATCACCGTGCCGTCCACGCCGGGCACAGGAATATAAGTACCGAGGCGGAACACGATCAACGCGCCGAGAGTGAACAGAATGCGCTTTTTCAGTTCGGTGGCCTTGGCGAAGGCGCCAAGATTCAAGTTTGCAGCCATCTGTTCAGCGGCGGATGCCATACGGTTCCTCTTTTCATGCGAACGGCGTTTCCGGGCGAAGCCTGGAAACGCCGCGTTGACGTTATTGTGCCCGGAATTATCCGGCTAAGGCAAGAGGTTTGGAATGCGATCAGGCGGGCGTCTGTTCCCGTGGTGTTACCGCCACCAAAGTCGTTACTTTGCCGCCGGCTTGTTCCACCGCCGCAACAGCGGCAGCGGAAGCGCCGGAAACTTCGATGGTGATGGCGCGCGAGATCGTGCCCTTGGCGAGCAGGCGCACACCGTCCACCTTGCCAAGCCGCACCAGGCCGGCGGCCTCGAGTCCGGTTTCGTTGATCGGCTGTGCCGCATCCAGCCGGCCGGCCTCGAAAGCGGCTTCCAGCGTGCCGAGGTTGAGCGGCGCATAATCCTTACGGTTGACATTGTTGAAGCCACGCTTCGGCAAGCGGCGATAGATCGGCAGCTGTCCGCCTTCAAACCCGTTCAACGATACGCCTTCGCGAGCCTTCTGGCCTTTGACACCCTTGCCGGAGGTCTTGCCCTTGCCGGAGCCAATGCCCCGGCCCAGCCGCTTGGACTTGAGCCGCGAGCCGGGATTATCCCGGATTTCGTTCAATTTCATCGTCATGATCCTTCAACGACCTTGGCTTTAGGCCAGATCTTCAATTTTTACCAAATGCGCGACTTTCTTCACCATACCGCGCACTTCTGCAGTATCGTTATGGTCGCGGCTTTTGCGTATCTTGTTCAGGCCGAGGCCGATCAGCGTTTCCTTCTGCCCCGGCTTGTGGCCGTTGGCGGAAACCAACTGCGTGACGCGGATGCGTTTGGTCTCAGACATCGCTTGCCTCCACCGCGGCAGGCTTGGCCTTGCCGAAAATCTCATCAACCTTTTTGCCACGGCGCGAGGCCACGGCGCGCGGGCTCGTCACATGGGCGAAAGCCGCGAAAGTCGCCTTGACCATGTTATGCGGGTTGCGGCTGCCGAGGGATTTGGCCACCACATCGCCGATGCCCAGGGTCTCGAACACCGCGCGCAGCGGCCCACCGGCAATGATGCCGGTACCGGCCGGGGCAGCGCGGATCACCACATCGCCGGCGCCGAACTGGCCGCGGATGTCGTGATGCAAGGTGCGGCCTTCCTTCATCGGTACGCGCACCATGGTTTTTTTGGCGCGTTCGGTAGCCTTGCGGATGGCTTCCGGCACTTCCTTGGCCTTGCCGGCGCCATAGCCGACGCGGCCTTTCTGGTCCCCCACCACCACCAGGGCGGCGAAGGCGAAACGCCGTCCGCCTTTGACCACTTTCGCCACCCGGTTGATGGTGACGAGCTTGTCGACCAGCCCATCATCCGCCTCGCGGTCGCGCTCGCGGTTCCGACCGCCGCCATCACGTGCTTCGCGTGCCATTGCTTGCGTACTCCTAGAAGTCGAGGCCGCCCTCGCGGGCCGCCTCTGCCAGAGCTTTCACCCGGCCATGATATAAATAAGACCCGCGGTCGAACACCACGGCGATCACGCCGGCGGCCTTCGAGCGTTCGGCGATCAACTTGCCGACCGCCGCCGCGGCGTCCTTGTCGGCACCGGTTTTCAAAGCGGTCTTCAAATCCTTGTCGAGCGTCGAGGCGGCGGCGACAGTCTTGCCGGCAGCATCGTCGATCACCTGGGCGTAGATATGCTTGCCGGAACGGAACACCGAAAGCCGCGGCCGGCCAACAGATTTCTGCCGGAGCTGGTAACGCAAACGGGCGCGGCGGCGGCTCTGCAATGAAAGATTTGTCGGCATTACTTCTTCTTACCCTCTTTGCGGCGGATCGCCTCGCCCTCGAACTTCACACCCTTGCCCTTGTACGGTTCAGGCGGCCGGTAGGCCCGGATTTCCGCACAAACCTGTCCCACCGCGCGCTTGTCCATGCCCTCGACCTTGATCAGCGTAGGCTTTTCGCAGGAAATTTTGATCCCCTCCGGAATCGGATAGGTCACGTCGTGCGAAAAGCCGAGATTGACCACCAAATTCTTGCCCTGCACGGCGGCACGATAGCCGGTGCCGGTGATTTCCAACGTTTTCGCATAGCCGACGGAAACCCCCTTGACCATGTTGGCGATATTGGCGCGGGTGGTGCCCCACATCATGCGCGCCGTGGCCGCTTTGGTCTTCGGTGACACGGCAATCTTGTTGCCGTCGATTTTGGCCTCGACATTGTCGGTCAGGGCCAGCGTCAATTCGCCAAGCTTACCTTTGGCGGTGAGGGTATTGCCCGAGAGCGCCATGGAGACGCCAGCAGGCAGTTCGACCGGATATTTGCCGACACGTGACATTTTCTGGCTCCCCTTAGAACACGCGGCAAAGCACTTCGCCGCCAACATTGGCAGCGCGCGCCTCGACATCGCTCATCACGCCCTGCGGCGTGGAGAGTATGGAAACCCCGAGCCCGCTATACACGCGCGGCAATTCCTTGATCTTGGAATACACCCGCCGGCCCGGGCGGGACACGCGGTTGATCTGCTTGATCACCGGCTGGCCTTCGCTGTATTTCAGCTCGATGCGCAGCTGGGCGATCCCGGGGCGCAACTCCTCACGGGTAAAGCCGCGGATAAACCCCTCGCGCTTCAGTACGTCGAGCACATTGGCGCGCAGGTTCGAGGCCGGGGCCACGCACATGGTCAGGCGCGCGTGCTGGGCATTACGGATACGGGTGAGCATGTCACCCAACGGATCGGACATCGACATTGGCTTGCCCTTTCCTTACCAGCTGGCTTTGACAACGCCGGGGATCTGCCCGGCGGAGGCGAGATCGCGGAACGCGATGCGGCACAGTTTGAATTTGCGGTAGTTGCCTCTGGAACGGCCTGTCAGCTCGCAGCGCAGCCGCACCCGCACCTTGGCACCGTTGCGCGGCAGCTCCGCCAGTTTGATGCTGGCCTCGAAACGGTCTTCCACCGGCAGCGTGCGATCCATGATCACCGCCTTCAAGGTCTGGCGCTTGCCCTTGTCACGGGAAGCCATCCGTTCGCGCTTGGCATTCCGATTGACCTGCGATGTCTTAGCCATATTTTACTACCCCTCCGGAACTTGCTGAAAAGCTCAGCCGTTTTCCAAAAAATTACGTTGCCGCTTACTTCGCAAACGGCAGATCAAAGCCTTTAAGCAACGCCTTGGCCTCGGCATCGGTCTTCGCATTGGTCACGAAGATGATGTCCATGCCGCGGATCGCATCGACCTTGTCATAGACAATCTCAGGAAAAATAATCTGTTCCTTGAGGCCCATGGCAAAATTGCCGCGCCCGTCGAAGCCTTTGCCGTTCGGTATCCCGCGGAAATCCCGCACCCGCGGCAGCGCGATGGTCACCAGCCGGTCCAAAAACTCATACATCCTGGCCTTGCGCAAAGTCACCTTGCAGCCGATCGGCAGACCCTCGCGGATTTTGAAGCCGGCGATGGCTTTCTTGGCGACCGTCTTCACCGGTTTCTGCCCGGCGATCAGGGTCAGCTCGGCCACCGCGGCGTCCAGCTTCTTCTGGTCGGCGGCAGCCTCGCCGACACCCATGTTGATGACGATCTTCTCAAGACTCGGCACTTCGAACGGGTTGGCGTAGCCGAATTCCTTCTGCATCGCCGCCCGCACCACCTCGCGGTACTGCTTCTGCATGCGCGGCAGTTCGCGTGGCGGGGATTTCACTTCACTCATGGCGGCCTCCTCAGCCTTCGATCAACGCGCCGCTCTTGCGGGCGACGCGAACTTTACGGCCATCGTCCAGCACCCGGAAACCGATGCGCGTAGCCTTGTTGGATTCAGGATCGATCAAAGCGATGTTCGACAAATGGATGGCGGCCTCACGCTCGACGATGCCGCCCGGCTGGCCCATGCCTTTCGGCTTGGTATGGCGCTTGGCGATGGCGACACCCTGCACGATCGCGCGGTTTTCCTTCGGCATCACGCGCAGCACTTCACCCTGCGTGCCTTTGGCGGCACCTGAAATCACCACGACCTTGTCGCCTTTTTTAATGCGTGCGGCCATGACTACAGCACCTCCGGCGCCAGGCTGATGATTTTCATGAACTTCTTGGCGCGCAGCTCACGCACCACCGGGCCAAAAATACGCGTGCCGATCGGCTCCATCTGCTTGTTCAACAACACTGCGGCGTTGCGGTCGAAGCGGATCGCGCTGCCATCGGCGCGGCGTACCGGAAACGCGGTGCGCACCACCACAGCCTGATGCACATCGCCCTTCTTTACCTTGCCGCGCGGGATCGCATCCTTGACGGAAACCACGATCACATCCCCGACCGAAGCGGTCTTCCGCTTGGAACCGCCGAGCACCTTGATGCACTGCACGCGCCGCGCCCCGGAGTTGTCGGCAACGTCAAGGTTGGATTCAACAATAATCATTTTCTTCTGTCCTCAACCGGCCGCAGCAGGGGTTTCGGCGATGGCCGCGCCGTTGCGTTCCGTCACCACCCAGGTCTTGCGCTTGCTGATCGGCGCGCATTCCTCGATGCGCACCAGATCGCCTTCGACGCAGGTATTGGCTTCATCATGCGCCGCATATTTCTTCGAGCGGCGGATGAATTTCTTGTACAGCGGGTGCATAATCCGGCGTTCGACCAGAACCGTGATGGTCTTATCCATTTTGTCGCTGACGACGCGGCCCGTTAGAATACGTTTCGGCATGGTTTCCTCTTACGCTTTCGCATCCGCGCGCGCGCGCTCGGATTGTATGGTTTTCACCCGCGCAATATCGCGCCGCACCGCGCGGACGCGGCTGGTGTTTTCCTGCTGGCCGGTGGCACGCTGGAAGCGCAGGTTGAACTGTTCCTTGCGCAGGTCCAGCAGCCAGGCCGACAGCTCATCTTCGGTCTTCGCCCGCACGTCACTTGCCGTTGCCATCAGGCGTCTCCTATCCTTGTTACCACCCTGGTTTTGATCGGCAGCTTCGCCGCCCCCAACGCCAAAGCCTCGCGCGCCAGCACTTCCGGCACACCGTCGATCTCGAATACGATCCGGCCGGGATGCACGCGCGCCACCCAGAATTCTGGGCTGCCCTTGCCGGAGCCCATCCGCACTTCGGCCGGCTTAGTGGAGACCGGCACATCCGGAAAAATCCGTATCCACACGCGCCCGGCGCGCTTCATGGCGCGGGTGATGGCGCGCCGCGCGGATTCAATCTGGCGCGCAGTGATGCGCTCAGGCTCCAAAGCCTTCAGCCCGAAGGCGCCGAAATTCAACTGCGTATTGCCCTTGGCCAGGCCGTGGATACGGCCCTTATGGGCTTTGCGGAACTTGGTCCGCTTGGGAGACATCATGATCCGTTCTCCTTAACGCTGCGGCGCTTGTTCGGCGGCGCGCTTGTCCTGCGCCAGCGGGTCCTGCACCAGGATTTCGCCTTTGAAGATCCAAACTTTGACGCCGCAGGTGCCATAAGTGGTTTTCGCGGTCGCCACCCCGTAATCGATATCCGCCCGCAACGTGTGCAAAGGCACACGGCCTTCGCGATACCATTCCATGCGCGCGATCTCGGCACCGCCCAGGCGCCCGCCGCAATTGATGCGTATCCCTTGCGCGCCCAGGCGCATCGCCGATTGCACGGCGCGCTTCATGGCACGGCGGAACGCCACGCGGCGCTCCAGCTGCTGTGCGATATTTTCGGCAACCAGAGTCGCATCGATTTCCGGCTTGCGGATTTCCATGATGTTGAGAGACACCTCGGCCTTCGCCATCGCCGACAATTCCTTGCGCAGCGTATCGATATCCTGGCCTTTTTTGCCGATCACCACACCCGGGCGGGCGGCATAGATGGTCACGCGCGGCTTTTTCGCCGGGCGCTCGATCACCACTTTCGAAACCCCGGCCTGGCTGAGGCGCGCCCGCAGATGGTTGCGCAGCTTGATGTCGTCATGCAGCAATTTGGCGTAGTCCTTGCCGGCATACCAGCGGCTGTCCCAGGTGCGGATGATGCCGAGGCGCATACCGATCGGATTGATCTTGTGACCCATATTATACACCCTCTCCGGTGCTGGCAGACGTAATGGCGGGGTTCGCGGCCTTGCCGCGCGCGGTGCGCGGTGCGCGGTGCGGCTTCTCGACCGGCTCGCGTTCGACCACCACGATCTTCAGATGACTGAACCATTTCTCCACAGTCGCCGAGCGTCCGCGTCCGCGCGCATGGAAGCGGCGCATCACGATGCCACGGCCCACTTCGGCGATTTTCACCACCAGCTTGTCGACATCGAGCTGATGGTTGTTCTCGGCATTGGCAACCGCACTTTCCAACGTCTTCTTCACCTGCTGCGCGATGCGCCGCTTGCTGAAGGTCAAATCGGCAATCGCCTTGCCGGCCGGCTGGTTGCGGATGGAGGCGGCGACCAGGTTCAGCTTGCGCGGGCTGATGCGCATGTTGCGCGTAATCGCCTGAGCTTCGTTATCCGCGATGGCGCGGATGGCGTTCGGTTTGCTCATCTCAGCCCCGCTTCGCTTTTTTATCGGAGGAGTGACCGGTAAAGGTCCGGGTCGGCGAGAATTCACCGAATTTATGGCCGACCATGTTCTCGTTCACCTGCACCGGCAGGAATTTCTTGCCGTTATAAACGCCAAAGGTCAGGCCGACGAATTGCGGCAGAATGGTCGAACGGCGCGACCAGATCTTGATGATCTCGTTGCGGCCCGAAGCGCGCGATGCCTCGGCCTTGCCCAAGAGATACCCGTCGACGAACGGGCCTTTCCATACGGAGCGTGACATGTGTTAGCCCTTCCCGCTTTTGGCGCGGCGGATGATGAGGTCATCCGTACGTTTGTTGGTACGTGTCTTGTAACCCTTGGTCGGCTTGCCCCAGGGCGTCACCGGATGCCGCCCGCCGGAGGTCCGGCCCTCGCCACCGCCATGCGGATGGTCGACCGGGTTCATCACCACGCCACGGTTATGCGGCTTGCGCCCCAGCCAGCGGCTACGCCCGGCCTTGCCGAGCTGCTGATTCTGATGATCGGCGTTGGAAACCGCCCCGATGCTCGCCATACACTCGGCGCGCACGATGCGCAGTTCGCCGGACATCAGCTTGATCTGCGCATAGCCCTGATCCTTGCCGACCAACTGCGCGAAAGTGCCGGCCGAACGCGCCATCTTGCCCCCGGCGCCAACCTTCAACTCGATATTATGGATAATGGTGCCAACCGGGATCGCCGCCAGCGGCATCGCATTGCCGGGCTTGATATCGACACGCAGACCGGAGACCACCGGATCGCCAACCTTCAACCGCTGCGGCGCCAGTATATAGGCCAGCTCGCCATCGGCATATTTGATCAGCGCGATAAAGGCAGTGCGGTTGGGGTCATATTCCAGCCGCTCGACGGTCGCCGCCACATCGAATTTGCGGCGCTTGAAATCGACAATCCGGTAGGCCTGTTTATGCCCGCCGCCGCGGAACCGGCTGGTGATCCGGCCGTGATTGTTGCGCCCGCCGGAGGAGGATTTACCCTCGGTCAAGCCTTTGACAGGCTTGCCCTTCCAGAGCTCGCTGCGATCGATCAGCACGGTGCCGCGCAGGCTCGCCGTGATCGGGTTAAAATGCTTCAGTGCCATATGCTAATCCGCCTCACGCCAGACCGGTTGTGAAGTCTATGCTCTGGCCTTCGGCCAAAGTGACAAATGCTTTTTTCACGTCGGAGCGCACACCCGTGCGGCCCTTGAACCGCTTGGTCTTGCCTTTGGTGATCAGCGTATTCACAGCAGTGACTTTTACGTTGAACAAGGTCTCGATCGCCGCCTTGATCTCCGGCTTGGTTGCATCCTCGGAGACGCGGAACACGAACTGGTTCTTCTCGGAAAGCAGCGTAGCCTTTTCCGTGATCATCGGCGCCCGCACCACCTGGTACATGCGCTCGGCACTGATCCGGACGTTGGGTTTCGCGCTACCGGTTTTTACTGTGCCGCTCATGCCAGGCGCTCCTTCAAACCATCAATGCCGGCGGTGGTCAGCACCAGAATATCGTGCTGCATGATGTCGTAAACATTGGCGCCGATCACCGGGAGGATATCCAGCCCATGAATATTGCGGCTGGCGCGTAGGAAGCCCTCATGCACCGCGGCATCCACGATCAAAGCCGATTTCCAGCCGAATTTCTTCAACCGCGCCGCCACATCCTTGGTCTTGCCGGCTTCACCCACCGTATCGAGCACAACGATCTTGCCATCGGCGGCTTTCTGCGAAAGTGCCGAGAGCAGGCCAAGGCGGCGGACCTTTTTGTTCAGCGAATAGCCATGGTCGCGCACCACCGGCCCGTGGACCACGCCGCCGGTACGGAATTGCGGCGCCCGCAAGCTGCCTTGCCGCGCATTGCCGGTGCCCTTCTGCTTGAACGGCTTGCGGGTCGTGCCGGAAACTTCGCCCATGCCTTTGATCTTGTGATTGCCGGAGCGACGCTTGGACAATTGCCAGTGGATCACCCGCGCCATGATATCCGGGCGCGGGGTGATGCCGAAAATCTCGTCCGGCAACTCGGTGCTGCCGGCGGCCTCGGCCTCGAAGGTCTGAATATCGAACTTCATCTCATTCAGCCTTTCAAGCTTGCAGGATAGGCGGCATCCGCCGGGCGGGCGCGCTTGATGGCATCGCGCAACAGCACATAGCCGCCCTTGGCGCCGGGCACCGCGCCATGCACCATCACCAGGCTGCGCGCTTCATCGATCGCGGCGACCGTCAAATTCAATGTGGTGATGCGATCCTGGCCCATATGACCGGCCATTTTCTTGTTCTTGAAAGTCTTACCAGGGTCCTGGCGGTTGCCGGTGGACCCATGGCTGCGATGACTGACGGAGACGCCGTGGCTGGCTTCCAGACCACGGAAATTCCAGCGCTTCATCGGCCCGGCAAAACCCTTGCCCTGGCTGATGCCGGCGACATCGACAAACTGGCCAACCGAAAAATGCGTCGGCAAAATCACCGCACCCGGCTCCAGCAGCGCATCCGCCGCCACGCGGAATTCCACCAGCTTAGCTGCCGGCTCCACCTTGGCTTTGGCGAAATGACCCTTTTGCGGCTTGCTCACATTCTTCACCTTGGCAAGGCCATAACCGAGCTGCACGGCATTATAGCCATCCGTCTCCACCGTGCGCGCCGCCACCACCCGCACCTCGTCAAGATGCAGAACCGTAACGGGCACATGGGTGCCGTCCTCTTTGAACAGCCGGGTCATACCCAGCTTTTTTGCAATCACACCGGTACGCATTATGAAAACCCTAGATCTTGATTTCGACTTCGACACCGGCGGCGAGGTCGAGCTTCATCAGCGCGTCCACGGTCTGCGGCGTCGGGTCAACGATATCCAGCAACCGGCGATGGGTTCTGATCTCGAACTGCTCGCGGCTTTTCTTGTCGACATGCGGCGAACGGTTCACGGTGAACCGCTCGATATGGGTCGGCAACGGGATCGGCCCCCGCACCTCGGCACCCGTGCGCTTGGCCGTATTCACGATGTCCTTCGTGCTGTTGTCCAGCACGCGGTGATCATACGCCTTCAGGCGAATACGGATGTTCTGGTTGTCCATCACTCAGGCTCTTTTCACGGTTACTGCTGCACCAACGCTTACGCTGTCACCTTGGCGACGACGCCCGAACCAACCGTCCGGCCGCCCTCGCGGATGGCGAAGCGCAGACCGTCATCCATCGCGATCGGCGCGATCAGCTCGACCTGAATGGTCACGTTGTCGCCCGGCATCACCATTTCCGTGCCTTCGGCCAGTTGCACCACACCGGTCACATCGGTGGTGCGGAAGTAGAACTGCGGGCGGTAGTTGGTGAAGAACGGCGTGTGACGGCCACCCTCTTCCTTGGTCAGAATATAGGCCTGGGCTTCGAACTTGGTGTGCGGGGTGATCGAACCCGGAGCCGCCAGAACCTGGCCGCGCTCGATATCCTCGCGCTTGGCACCACGCAGCAAGGCGCCAATATTATCGCCGGCCTCGCCCTGGTCGAGCAGCTTGCGGAACATCTCAACGCCAGTAACAGTGGTCTTGGTGGTCGGACGCAGACCGACGATCTCGATTTCCTCACCAACCTTGATGATGCCGCGCTCGACGCGCCCGGTGGCAACCGTGCCACGGCCGGAGATCGAGAACACGTCTTCAACGGGCATCAGGAACGGCTTGTCCTTGGCGCGCTCAGGCTGCGGAATATAGCTATCGACCGCCTCCATCAGCTCAAGCACGGCCTGCTCGCCAATCTCCGGGGTCTTGTCTTCAAGTGCCGCCACCGCGGAGCCTTTAATGATCGGGATATTATCGCCATCGAAGCCATATTTGCTGAGCAGCTCGCGCACTTCCATCTCAACCAGCTCGACCAGGTCGGGGTCGGCCAGATCCATCTTGTTCAAAAACACCACCAGCGCCGGCACGCCGACCTGACGGGCCAGCAGAATATGCTCGCGGGTCTGCGGCATCGGACCATCGGCGGCGGACACCACCAAAATCGCGCCATCCATCTGCGCCGCGCCGGTGATCATGTTCTTCACGTAATCGGCGTGCCCAGGGCAATCGACATGCGCGTAATGGCGGTTCTTAGTCTCGTACTCCACATGGGCAGTGGAAATGGTAATGCCGCGAGCGCGTTCCTCAGGAGCCTTGTCGATCATGTCGTAAGCGGTAAAGGTCGCACCGCCGGATTTTGCCAGCACCTTGGTGATGGCCGCCGTCAGTGAGGTCTTGCCATGGTCGACGTGGCCGATCGTGCCGATGTTGCAATGCGGCTTGTTTCGCTCGAATTTCGCTTTTGCCATTTTACTGCTCCGTGCGGGCCCGCGCCCAATGGGTCGTTAGTGAGAGAAAAACTTCCAGTCTTACCAGCGATAATGGCTGAAGGCCTTGTTCGCCTCGGCCATACGGTGGGTGTCTTCACGCTTCTTCACGGCAGAACCGCGATTATTCACCGCATCCTGCAACTCGTTCGACAGCCGCTCTTCCATCGTATGCTCGCCGCGCTTGCGCGCGCTATCGATGATCCAGCGGATCGCCAAAGCCTGGCGGCGCTCGGTACGAACTTCCACAGGCACCTGATAGGTTGCCCCGCCAACGCGGCGTGAGCGTACTTCAATCGCCGGCTTCACATTGTCCAGCGCCTCGTGGAACAGCCGCACCGGGTCGGCATTCGCCCCGCCACGCTTCTTCAGCACGTCGAGTGCGCCGTAGACTATGCCTTCGGCGGCGGATTTTTTGCCATCGTACATCAGCACGTTCATGAAACGGCTGATCACGATGTCACCGAATTTCGCATCCGGGAGAACTTCGCGCTTAACCGCGCGGCGGCGTCTGCTCATCTCAATCGCTCCCTTACTTCGGCCGCTTCGCGCCGTACAGCGACCGGCGCTTGCGGCGTTTCGGCAGGCCTTGCGTATCCAACACACCGCGCAGGATGTGGTAGCGCACGCCCGGCAAATCCTTCACCCGCCCGCCACGGATCAGCACCACGGAATGTTCCTGCAAATTATGACCTTCGCCGGGAATATAGCTCACCACCTCGAAGCCATTGGTCAGGCGCACCTTCGCCACTTTCCGCAATGCCGAGTTCGGCTTCTTCGGCGTGGTCGTATACACGCGCGTGCAGACGCCGCGCTTCTGCGGGCAGCCTTCAAGAGCGGGCACCTTGTTGCGCTTGGCAGCCGGCTCGCGGCCCTTGGCAATCAACTGATTAATCGTCGGCATCTCATCACCCTGCACTGTCAAACATCCGCCGCATCTGTCGCCAGTATCGGTCTGTTCATAAAAACAACCGCAAGGCGGGATCATCCCACCTTACGGAAATCAATTCCAACACGCGGCCTTGGCACCCCGGTTTCCTGCAAACGATCTGCAAATCAAACCCGAGGGACGGCGCCGCACGCGCCAGACTAATGAACAGCCCGATGCCAAAACCGCCAGCACCGCGCGAGCGCCTTCCTTAAGAGCCGGACTGTCCCAAGTCAAGCACAACAGCCCCAATACCCCTGCGCATGGCTTAGTCTTAAAAAAACAGCCGCTTTTTGAAAAAAGCGGCGCAAAAACGTTTATGAATCTAGACCTGTGGCAGCGACGCCCCAACGCCTCCAAACCAGATTAACAAAAGTTTTTTGCTGCTTTTTTTCAAAAAAGCAGTGCTTGCTTCAGCCTGTTACCCAACCGCCCCATCAAAAAAGCCGGGCATAAACCCGGCTTTTCCGATGACTATAAACTGACCGCTGAGAATCTACTCCGCTGCCACCTCTTGCTTGGCGATCGCCGGGCGCTGCGTGCCCAAAGTCTGGCGGTCGCGCCCGGCCGCCACCGCGCGCAGGCGGTTCATCACGCTGCCGGTGCCGGCGGGGATCAACCGCCCGACGATCACATTCTCCTTCAACCCCATCAGCGAATCGGTCTTGCCGGAGGTTGCCGCCTCGGTCAGCACCCTGGTGGTCTCCTGGAAGGAGGCCGCCGAGATGAAGCTCTGCGTCTGCAAGGATGCCTTGGTGATGCCCTGCAGCACCGGCAGGCCGGCGGCAGCACGTTCATCATTAGCCAGCAGCTTGGCGTTCTCGGCATCGAACTCGACCCGGTCCACCAGCTCGCCCACCAGAAAGGTGGTATCCCCGGCATCGGTGATCTCGATCTTCTGCAGCATCTGGCGGACGATCACCTCGATATGCTTGTCGTTGATCTTCACACCCTGCAACCGGTAGACATCCTGGATTTCGTTGACCAGATAATCCGACAACGCCTCTACCCCCAGCACCCGCAGAATATCATGCGGCACCCGCGGCCCGTCCACCAGCGGATCACCCCGGCGCACATAATCGCCCTCCTGCACTGAAACATGCTTGCCCTTGGGCACCAGATACTCGGTCTCCTCGGTGGTCTCGTCGTTCTTCACGATCACCCTGCGCTTGGCCTTGTAATCCTTGCCGAATTCCACCCGACCATCGATTTCCGCGATGATCGCATGGTCCTTGGGCCGCCGCGCCTCGAACAATTCCGCCACACGTGGCAGGCCGCCGGTAATATCGCGGGTCTTCGAGCCTTCGCGCGGTATCCGCGCCAGTACGTCGCCATCCACCACTGTAGCACCTGGTTCCACCGAAAGTATGGAATCCGGCGCCAGGAAGTAGCGAGCCTCCGCCCCATTGGTCAGGCGCACGATCTCGCCTTTGGCGTCCTTCAACAGCAGCCGCGGGCGCAAATCCGCCCCACGGGCCGATTGCTTGTAATCCACCACCACCTTGGAGGTTAGGCCGGTCACCTCATCGGTCCGTTCCACCAAAGTTATGCCCTCGATCAGATCAGCATATTCCACCACACCGGCACGCTCGGTGATGATCGGCAGGGTATACGGATCCCACTCGGCCAGTTTCTGGCCGCGCGTCACCGCCGCCCCCTCATCGGCCAGCAGCCGCGCGCCATACGGCACACGGAAGCGGGCCCGCTCGCGCTTGGCATTGTCGGTGATCACGATTTCGCAGTTCCGGCTCATCACCACCGGCACGCCGAGGCTGTTGGCCACCACGTTGCGGTTACGGATGGTGATGGTGCCGTCATGGCTGGCTTCCACGTTGGACTGCTCAGCGCCGCGCTGCGCCGCCCCGCCGATATGGAAGGTCCGCATGGTCAGCTGCGTACCCGGCTCGCCGATGGATTGTGCCGCGATAACACCCACCGCCTCACCGGCATTCACCGGCGTGCCGCGCGCCAGATCACGGCCATAGCAATGGCCGCACACGCCGATCTTGGTATCGCAGGTCAGCACCGAACGGATTTTGATGGACTCGATGCCTGATTTCTCGATGATCTCCGCCTGCGGCTCCTCGATCAACACGTTACGCGGCACGATGACCTGCCCGGACAGAGGGTCGACCACGTCATCAGCCGTGGTCCGTCCCAGCACGCGCTCGAACAGGCTGGAAACCACCTCGCCGCCATCCATTACGGCACTCACCGTCAGGCCGCGCTCGGTGCCGCAATCTTCCTCGATGATGATGCAATCCTGCGCCACATCCACCAGGCGGCGGGTGAGGTAGCCGGAATTGGCGGTCTTCAGCGCGGTGTCGGCCAGGCCCTTACGGGCGCCATGGGTCGAGTTGAAGTAATCGAGAACCGACAGGCCTTCCTTGAAGTTGGCGATGATCGGCTGCTCGATGATTTCACCAGAGGGCTTGGCCATCAGCCCGCGCATGCCGGCGAGCTGGCTCATCTGCGCCGGCGACCCGCGGGCACCGGAATGGCTCATCATCCACACGGAGTTGGTCGGCTTGCCGACGGTCTGGCGGGAAATTTCCTTCATCATCGCGGTCGCCACCAAATCCTTGCAGCGCGACCAGGCATCAACCACCTTGTTGTAGCGCTCGCCGGAGGTGATCAGCCCGTCCTGATATTGCTGCTCGAACTCGCGAACCTCGCCTTGCGTCGCGGCCACCAGCTCAGCCTTGGACTCCGGTATCACCATGTCGTCCTTGCCGAAGGAAATCCCGGCGCGCGCGGCATGGCGGAAGCCGAGACCCATCATGCGGTCGCAGAAAATAACCGCCTCCTTCTGGCCGCAATGGCGATACACCATGTCGATCACATCGGAGACATTCTTCTTGGTCAGCATCTTGTTGACCACGGCAAACGGCACATCGGCGTTCAACGGCAGTAGCTGGCCGATCAGCATGCGGCCCGGCGTGGTCACCACCATCACCTTCTTGCGCTCACCGGCATGGTTGATGGTGTCGATACGGGCGCGGATCTTGTCATGCAGCTTGATGGCGCCAGCCGAGAGCGCGAACTCGATCTCCCCGACACTGCCGAAGGCTTTCGCCTCCTGCTCTTTGGCAGCGGTGAATTCCGCGGTCTCCAGAGACAAATAATACAGCCCCAGCACGATATCCTGACTCGGCACGATGATCGGCTTGCCGTTGGCGGGCGAGAGGATGTTGTTGGTCGACATCATCAGCACCCGCGCCTCCAGCTGCGCTTCGATCGAAAGCGGCACATGCACCGCCATCTGGTCGCCGTCGAAATCCGCGTTGAACGCCGTGCATACCAGCGGATGCAGCTGGATCGCCTTGCCCTCGATCAGCACCGGCTCGAAGGCCTGGATGCCGAGCCGATGCAGCGTCGGCGCCCGGTTGAGCATCACCGGATGCTCGCGGATCACCTCTTCCAAAATGTCCCAAACCTCGGGCCGTTCCTTCTCCACCATCCGCTTGGCCGCCTTGATGGTGGTCGCCAGACCGTATTTTTCCAGTTTGGCGTAGATAAACGGCTTGAACAGCTCGAGCGCCATCTTCTTCGGCAACCCGCATTGATGCAGCTTCAGTTCCGGCCCGACCACGATCACCGAACGGCCGGAATAATCCACGCGCTTGCCGAGCAGATTTTGCCTGAACCGTCCCTGCTTGCCCTTCAGCATGTCGGAGAGGGATTTCAACGGGCGCTTGTTGGTGCCGGTAATGGCGCGGCCGCGGCGCCCGTTGTCGAACAGCGCATCGACGGATTCCTGCAACATGCGCTTCTCGTTGCGCACGATGATATCCGGCGCCCGCAGCTCCATCAGCCGCTTCAGGCGGTTGTTGCGGTTGATCACGCGGCGGTACAGATCGTTGAGATCAGAGGTCGCAAACCGCCCGCCATCCAAAGGCACCAGCGGGCGCAGCTCCGGCGGTATCACCGGCACCACGTCCAGTATCATCCATTCCGGATGCGTACCGGAATCCAGGAAATTCTCCACCAGCTTCAGCCGCTTGACCAGCTTCTTGCGCTTGGTCTCGCTATTGGTTTCCTTCAGTTCGGCGCGCATCCGCGCCTTGTCTTCGGCAAGATCAATCTTCAGCAATATGGTCTTGATCGCCTCGGCACCTATGCCGGCCACCATACCGTCATCAGGGCTTTCATCCTGATGGTTATACATCTCGTCTTCGGAAATCAGCTGATGCGTCTTGAAATGCGAGGTGCCCGGATCGAGCACGATATAGCTCTCGAAATACAAAACCTTCTCGACATCTTTCAACGTCATATCCAGCATCGTCGCTATCCGGCTCGGCAGCGACTTCAGAAACCAGATATGCGCCACCGGCGAGGCCAGCTCGATATGCCCCATGCGCTCGCGCCGCACCTTCGCCAGGGTCACCTCGACGCCACATTTCTCGCAAATAATGCCACGGAACTTCATCCGCTTGTATTTGCCGCACAGGCATTCATAATCCTTGATCGGCCCGAAAATCCTGGCACAGAACAAGCCATCCCGCTCCGGCTTGAAGGTCCGGTAATTGATGGTCTCGGGCTTCTTGATCTCGCCATAAGACCAGCTGCGTATCTGCTCCGGCGAGGCAATTTGGATCTTGATCTGATCGAACATCGCAGCCTGGCCGGTCTGGCCGAGGATTTTCATAAGGTCATTCATCGTTTAGTACCCTTTAACGAGAAGGAAGCACTGCTTTTTGTGAACAAAAAGCAGCAAAAAAACTTTATGGATCTGAGCCAGGGGCGTTATGCGGTCAGCGCCCATGTCCCGGAGGAGCAAAAGTTTTTTGCTGCTTTTTTTCAAAAAAGCAGTGCTTGAATTGCTTTGACTCAAGTCGCGGTCTGCTCCAGGTCGACGTTCAGCCCGAGGGATTTCAATTCCTTCAGCAGCACGTTGAAGCTTTCCGGAATGCCGGCTTCGAAGTTATCCTGCTCGCGCACGATCGCCTCATAGACCTTGGTGCGCCCGGAAACATCGTCGGATTTCACCGTCAGCATTTCCTGCAAGGTATAGGCGGCACCATAGGCTTCCAGCGCCCAGACCTCCATCTCGCCGAAGCGCTGGCCGCCGAACTGCGCCTTGCCGCCCAGCGGCTGCTGGGTCACCAGGCTGTACGGACCGATGGACCGTGCATGGATCTTGTCGTCAACCAGATGGTGCAGCTTGAGCATATACATATAGCCGACCGTCACTTTGCGCTCGAACGGCTCGCCGGTGCGGCCATCCACCAGCATCACCTGGCCGGAAACATCCAGCCCGGCTTTCGCCAGCATCGCCTCGATATCGGAAATCCGCGCGCCATCGAACACCGGCGTTGCAATCGGCACGCCCTTTTTCAAATTCCCGCACAGCTCGACAATCGCCGCATCGTCCATGCCGGCAATCTGGTCGGCATAAATCTTGTCACCGTAGATGTCTTTCAACAAATCCAGCAACTCCTGCTTGGCCGCACCGGTGCGGCGGTATTCATCCACCGTCACGCCGATCTGCTTGCCGAGATTGGCGCAAGCCCAGCCCAGATGCACTTCGAGGATTTGTCCCACGTTCATCCGGCTCGGCACGCCGAGCGGGTTGAGCACGAGGTCCACCGGCGTGCCGTCTTCGAGGAACGGCATATCCTCCACCGGCACCACGCGTGACACCACGCCCTTGTTGCCATGCCGGCCCGCCATCTTGTCGCCCGGCTGCAGCTTGCGCTTCACTGCGACGAACACCTTGACCATTTTCATCACGCCCGGCAGCAATTCGTCGCCACGCTGCAGTTTTTCCACCTTGCTCTCAAAGCGTGCCTGCAAACGCCCGGCAGCCGCGTCGAATTCGCGTTTCAGGATTTCGATGCTCGCCATCACCGCATCGTCCTGCACCACCACATTGCGCCAGGCGCCGCGCGGATGCTCGGCCAGCACCTCGGTGGTAATCTCGGTGCCGGATTTGATCCCCTTGAAGCCGGAGCCGGCCTTCTGGCCCAGCAGCGCCTCGCGTAACCGGTTGAGGAAGGAGCGTTCCTGGATCGCCCGCTCATCGTCGCGGTCCTTGGCCAGACGTTCGATCTCGGCCCGCTCGATCGCCATCGCGCGCTCGTCCTTGTCGACGCCGCGGCGGTTGAACACCCGCACATCGACGATGGTGCCGGCCACACCCGGCGGCAGCTTCAGCGAGGTATCCCGCACATCCGAGGCTTTTTCACCAAAAATCGCGCGCAGCAGCTTCTCTTCCGGCGTCATCGGGCTCTCGCCCTTCGGCGTCACCTTGCCCACCAATATGTCGCCCGGATTCACCTCGGCCCCGATATACACGATCCCGGCTTCATCGAGGTTGCGCAGCGCCTCCTCACCCACGTTCGGTATGTCGCGGGTGATTTCCTCCTGGCCGAGCTTGGTATCGCGCGCCATCACCTCGAATTCCTCGATATGGATCGAGGTGAACACGTCATCGCGGGCGATCCGCTCGGAAATCAGGATGGAATCCTCAAAATTATAGCCGTTCCAAGGCATGAAGGCGCATAAAGCGTTGCGCCCCAGCGCCAGCTCACCCAGCTCGGTCGAAGGCCCGTCGGCGATGATGTCCCCGCCGTTCACCCGGTCCCCCACCTTCACCAACGGCCGCTGGTTGATGCAGGTCGACTGGTTGGAGCGCATATATTTGCGCAAACGGTAGATATCGACACCCTGGGTCGTGCCATCCTCGTTGGTGGCCCGCACCACGATGCGCGCCCCATCGATCTGATCGATGATGCCGGCCCGGCGCGCCACGATGGTCGCACCGGAATCCTGCGCCACCGCGGCTTCCATGCCGGTGCCCACCAGCGGCGCATCGGACTGGATCAGCGGCACCGCCTGGCGCTGCATGTTGGAGCCCATCAACGCCCGATTGGCATCGTCGTTTTCAAGGAAGGGTATCAGGGCCGCGGCCACTGAAACCAGCTGCTTCGGCGACACGTCGATGGCGGTAACCTCATCCGGCTTGACCAGCAGGAAGTCGCCGTTGCGGCGCACCGAGACCAGATCGGCGGTGAATTTGCCGCCACCGTCTTTTTTGGCATCGGCCTGGGCCACCGTCAGGCGTTCTTCTTCCATCGCCGAGAGGTATTTCCAGGAAGGCTGCACCACGCCATCCTTCACCAGCTGATATGGAGTCTCGATAAACCCGTATTTATTCACCTTGGCATAGGTCGCAAGCGAGTTGATCAGGCCGATATTCGGCCCTTCCGGCGTCTCGATCGGGCAAATCCGCCCGTAATGCGTCGGATGCACGTCGCGCACCTCAAATCCCGCCCGCTCACGCGTCAACCCGCCTGGTCCCAAAGCGGAAAGCCGGCGCTTATGCGTAACTTCCGATAGCGGGTTGGTCTGATCCATGAACTGGCTGAGCTGCGAGGAGCCGAAGAACTCCCGTACCGCCGCCGCCGCCGGCTTGGCATTGATCAGATCATGCGGCATCACGCTGTCGATATCGACCGAGCCCATGCGCTCGCGGATGGCGCGTTCCATGCGCAGCAGCCCGACGCGATACTGGTTCTCCATCAGCTCGCCGACCGAACGCACCCGGCGGTTGCCAAGATTATCGATATCGTCGATCGAGCCGCGCCCATCCTTCAGCTCGCACATGATCTTGATGGTGCGCAGCACATCTTCCTTGCGCAAAGTCCGGATGCTGTCATCGGCCTCCAGCCCCAGCCGCATGTTCATCTTAACCCGGCCGACGGCCGAAAGATCATAGCGGTCGCCGTCGAAAAACAGGCCACGGAATAACGCTTCGGCGGTCTCGGAGGTCGGCGGCTCGCCGGGGCGCATCACTCGGTAGATGTCGATCAGCGCGTCCTCCCGGTTGCTGTTCTTATCGACCGCGAGCGTGTTGCGTATCCACGGCCCATTGCCCTGGTCGACCGCCAGCGTCGGCAGCTCGACAATGCCTTTCTCCTCGAACAAGGCTAGCTTGGCTTCGATCAGCTCTTCGCCGGCATCGGCAAAAATCTCCCCGGTTTCGGGGTCGTACATATCAGTGGCGATAAAGCGCCCCAGCAGATCGTTACGCGCCACCAGCACGCGCTTGGTCTTTTCGGCGATCTTTCTGACCACCCGGGCGGTCAGCTTCTCATCGGTCTTGGCCACCACCTCGCCGGTATCGGCATCCACCAAATCTTCGATCAGCTTCTGGTTACGGAACGCATCCGCCTCGAACGGGCGGGCCCATTGCCCCTTGGTGCAGGTGTACTGCACCTGGCCATAAAAATTGCCCAGGATTTCCTCGGCATCCATGCCTTTGATCTCATGCAGTGCCACCGTCTCGCCCTTGGCAGCACGGGCGGCGCGCAGCATTTCGGTCGCCGCACTGGGCAGCGCATACAGCAAGGTGGTCACCGGCAGCTTGCGCTTGCGGTCGATGCGCACATACACCAGATCCTTGGCGTCGAACTCGAAATCCAGCCAGGAGCCGCGATACGGGATGACGCGGGCGGTAAACAGATATTTGCCGGAGGAATGGGTTTTACCCTTGTCGTGGTCGAAGAACACGCCCGGACTGCGGTGCATCTGGCTGACGATGACTCGTTCGGTGCCATTCACCACAAACGTACCGTTATCGGTCATCAGCGGCATGTCGCCCATATAAACCGGCTGTTCCTTGATGTCGCGGATGGATTTCGCACCCGTGTCCTCATCCAAATCCCAGACGATCAGCCGCAGAATCACCTTCAGCGGTGCTGCATAGGTCATGCCGCGCTGGATACATTCCTCGACATCGTATTTCGGCTCTTCGAGCTCGTAATGCACGAATTCAAGACGGCCACGGCCGGCGAAATCATCAATCGGGAACACCGATTTGAAAACTTCCTGTATCCCGGAATGCGTGCGCGCATCCGGCTTGATATGCATTTGCAGAAACGTGTCATAGCTGGCGCGCTGCACATCAATCAGGTTCGGCATCGGGGCCACCTCGGGGATGCGCCCAAAGCTCTTGCGAATCCGCTTCCGTCCGGTGAAGGAACCTTTGCCAAAACCACCATTCATTGCATTCATCGCTGGACCCCAATACAAAACATTACTCATCACATCGGCTAAAACAGCCGTCAGCGGGCGATCACCAGATGGTAATCGCCCGCCCTTTTAGGCGCATCGGACGTTGAACCACTGCAGGTCCAACGGGAGAAATCGATTATTTGACTTCGACAGTCGCGCCCTGCTCTTCCAGAGTTTTCTTGATGGCAGCCGCCTCGTCCTTGGTCGCGTTTTCCTTGACCGTCTTCGGAGCGCCTTCAACAAGATCCTTCGCTTCTTTCAAACCAAGACCCGTAATGGTCCGGATTTCCTTAATCACGTTAATCTTCTTCTCACCCACCGTGGCAAGGATCACCGTAAACTCGGTCTGTTCTTCAACAGGGGCCGCCGCAGCACCACCGCCGGCCGGCCCAGCCGCTGCCACCGCCACCGGTGCCGCCGCGGAGACACCCCATTTCTCCTCCAGAAGCTTGGAGAGTTCGGCAGCTTCCAGAACAGTCAGTTTGGACAACTCGTCAACGAGTTTTGAAAGATCGGTCATAATCTATGAGTTCCTTAAAATAGACTTTGAATAGTTCACCGCAAGCCCGCACCACGCAGACCTGCTCATACGACAAGGTTGATCGAGCGCCTTTAGGCTGCCGCACTCTGATCGGCATCGGCATAGGCCGCGAAAACCCGGGCAAGCTGCCCGGCCGGCGCCTGCAACACGCCGGCAATCCGGGTGGCCGGGGTATTCAACATCCCCAGCAACCTGGCGCGCAACGCATCCAGCGACGGCAATTCGGCAAGCGCCTTGACCCCAGCCACATCGAGCATCTGGGAGCCAAGAGAGCCGCCGACGAGAACGAATTTCTCATTGGTTTTGGCGAACTCGACAGCTGTCTTGGCGACCGCCACCGGGTCTTGCGACCAGGAAATGGCAGTCGGGCCCTTCATGAAGGGTTTCAAGCCGTCGAACCGGGTACCTTCGAGTGCCAGCAAAGCCAGACGATTTTTCGCCACCTTGAAGCTCGCTCCCGCCGCACGCATCTTCACGCGCAAGTCAGTCACATCGGCAACCGTCATGCCCTCATTGCGGGTCACGACGATCATCGAGGTGCTGGCGAACACATCCGATAGCTCTGCGACGAATTCACGCTTCTCTATGCGATCCACATCCGTCTCCAACTTGCTTCAGGCGGCCGGACCTCCGGCCTCCTTTCGGTTACCCAGGGTTACGGAGACCATCCCCGCAACCCATTCGCCTGTCCTTGTTATCGGAACCACCAAAGCCCCAGCGGAACCCGCAAAGCCTCTGGCACCTCGTCTACCACTTGCGGAATTGCTTCCATTAAACCACGCTTTTTGAAGGCGCATGTGCAGGTGGTCTGGGACAGGGACGGGGGTTTATCACCCCCTGCCCACCGGCCTTGCGAAAGACCGGCGTATTCTTAAATCAGCCGTTGACGCTGGCCACATCCACGCGGATGCCGGGACCCATGGTCGAACTGACCGCAACTTTTTGCAGATACGTGCCCTTCGCACCGGCGGGTTTGGCCTTCTGCACGGCATCCACCAGCGCCTTGGCATTCTCGATCAACTTGACCTCATCAAAGCTCGCCTTGCCGATACCGGCATGGATAATCCCGGCCTTCTCGGCACGAAACTCCACTTGGCCGGATTTGGCAGCGGTCACGGCACCCTTCACATCCATCGTCACCGTGCCCAGCTTCGGGTTTGGCATCAGGCCACGCGGCCCGAGAATTTTACCGAGCCGGCCGACCAGCGCCATCATGTCCGGAGTGGCGATACAGCGGTCGAAGGCGATCTCGCCGGCCTGAACCTTCTCAGCCAGATCATCGGCCCCCACCACATCCGCCCCGGCGGCCAGCGCCTCATCGGCCTTGGCGCCGCGCGCGAACACCCCCACCCGCAAAGTCTTGCCAGTGCCGTTCGGCAGCGAAATCAAGCCGCGCACCATCTGGTCGGCATGCCGCGGATCGATGCCAAGGTTGAGCGAAATCTCGATGGTTTCGTCGAACTTGGCCTTGGCATTGGCCTTGGCCAGCGCCACCGCTTCAGCCAGCGCATAATTCTTGTTGCGATCGACCGCCGCATAAGCGGTCGCCAGGCGTTTCTGCAATGCCATCGGCTTAACCCTCCACCACGGCAATACCCATCGACCGCGCCGAGCCGATCAGCATACGGACCGCGCCATCGACATCATTGGCATTCATGTGAACCATCTTCTGCGCCGCAATCTCCCGCAACTGCGTCATCGTCACCTTGCCAACCGCCGGACCCTTGCCCGGTGTCGTGGTACCCTTGGTGATCCCGGCGGCTTTTTTCAGAAAATGCGTATTGGGCGGGGTTTTGGTGATGAAGTTGAAGGTCCGGTCGGCAAACGCCGTAATCACCACCGGTACCGGCATGCCAGGCTCCAAACCTTGGGTCAGGGCATTGAATTCCTTGCAGAACTGCATGATATTCAAACCACGCTGGCCGAGCGCCGGGCCCACCGGCGGCGACGGGTTGGCCTTACCGGCCGGTATCTGCAGCTTAATGTAGCCAACGATCTTTTTTGCCATGACTGGCTCCTGCTATCCTTTGGCGCAATGCCAATGGACCGCGGTACAACCGGCCGGGTGAACCTTCACCCAACCTCCCACGTTCCTATCGAAGGCGGAGCTTTACCCGCTTCTCATCCACCTGTCTAGATAGCGCTTGCCACACCGTTCGGAGACCCCATGGATCAGCACGCCGCCCTCATCGTTATCGACGTCCAGAACGATTTCTGCCCCGGCGGCGCGCTGGCGGTTCCCAACGGCCACACCGTCATCACCATCATCAACCAGATCGCGCAATTGTTCGAAACCATCGTCGTCACCCAGGACTGGCACCCCGAACAACATCTCTCATTTGCCACCCAACATCCCGGCAAAGCCCCATTCGAAACTGTGAATTTGCATTACGGTGAGCAAACCCTCTGGCCCATACATTGCGTCATGGACTCCGAAGGGGCAGCCCTGCACCCCGAACTTGCCATTCCGCACACCAGCTTGATCCTGCGCAAAGGCTCGCACCAACATGTGGACAGCTACTCAGCCTTCCTGGAAGCTGACCGCACCACCCGAACCGGGCTGGACGGCTATCTGACCGCACGCGGCATCACCCATGTCTACCTCTGCGGCCTCGCCACCGATTTCTGCGTCGCCTGGTCCGCCCAGGATGCCGTCAGCTACGGCTTCACCACCACCATCATCGAAGACGCCTGCCGCGCCATCGACCTCAACGGATCACTGGAAACAGCCTGGAGACAGCTGGAAAAAGCCGGCGTCCACCGGATTATGAGTGCAACTTTGGCATAGAAAGCAAGCGCTACTTTTTTAGAACCTTGCTTACGCGGCAAAAAACTTTTGCCATGCTGGGCAATGGGCGCTGGCAGCATCACACCCCCAGGTCCAGATTTATAAAGTTTTTTTGCTTCTTTTTGTTCACAAAAAGAAGTGTTTACCTTATCCCAGGCTGATTGAGCTGACTTCCGGACCTTTGGCACCTTGTACCACGCTCATGCGCACCGCCTGGCCTTCCTGCAACGGAGATATGCCAGCCGCTTCCAGCGCCGTCGCGTGTATGAATACGTCCTTGCCGCCGTCCTGCGGGCTGATGAACCCGAAGCCCTTGGTGGCGTTATACCATTTCACGGTGCCGTTCATTTCCACTGCCGGCCCGCTGGCCTGCTGACGAGGTGCCCGCGGCGCGCTGCTGCGCGGCCGGTCGAAGCCGTTGCTACCACCACCGCCAAAACTGCGCGACGGCGGTGGCGCAGTGCCCTCGGTCACGGAAATCACCTGGTCGACCTGGCGGCCTTTCTGGCCCTGCCCCACGCGCACCTGCAAAATCGCCCCCGGGCTGACTGCCTGAAAGCCGGCATTTTGCAGCGAGTTGGCGTGCAGAAACACATCGCCGGAACCATCGGACATTTCGACGAAACCGAACCCTTTTTCAGAATTATACCATTTTACCGTGGCCTTCGCGTCGGGGCCGGATGAGGCCGAACCGAAAGCGGCGAATGAAGGCGGCGGGGGCGGCGTGTTGCCGAAGAAATTATCATCGTCGAAGCCGCGGCGGCGCGGTTGCCGCTGGCGGTCGTTTTTCGGGGGTCGCACTGTCTAAACTGTCCTCTAAATTATGTTCGGTCCGGCGCTTTTCCTTGCCGGACTGCCAATAACATAAGGCAGCTTAGTCCTGCCAGCAATCCCCAATGATTTCATGGAAAATCATTTAGAATCGCCGTGACATTGCGGCCCCGCCCCAGTTCGGGCAAGCACCGGCCATGACCTTTGCCGTAGCCAGCCCCACCCTGCAACGCGCTCTGCACGAACGCGGTTACAGCGCACCCACAGCCGTGCAGATGGCCGTTCTCTACCCCGATGCGCAAACCCGCGATCTCCTGGTTTCAGCCCAGACCGGCTCCGGCAAAACCGTCGCTTACGGCCTGGCCTTCGCCGCCGATATTCTCGGTGACGCTGACATGCTGCCGGTGGCCGGCGCTCCTTTGGTTCTGGTCATCGCGCCAACCCGGGAACTGGCCATCCAGGTGCATGGGGAGCTGACCTGGCTGTACCGCCCAGCCGGCGGGCGCGTGGTATCCTGCGTCGGCGGCATGGACCCCAGGCAGGAACAACGCGCCCTGGCCGCGGGTTGTCATATCGTCGTCGGAACCCCAGGACGCTTGCAGGACCATCTTAACCGTGGGCGCTTACAATTATCCGCCTGCCGCGTCGTCGTGCTCGACGAGGCCGACGAAATGCTCGATCTCGGCTTTAAGGACGAACTCGAATTCATCCTGCAAGCCGCCCCCGAGCCGCGCCGGACCCTGCTGTTTTCCGCCACCATCGCCAAGGAAATTGCAGCCCTGGCGAGGCAATACCAGATCAACGCCCTCAGAATCGACACCGGCTCACGCAACCAGCCGCATGCCGATATCGAATACCGCGCCATCCGCGTGCACGGCCATGAAATCGAGCAAGGGCTGGTGAACATGCTGCGCTTTCATGAAGCACGCGGCAGCCTGGTGTTCTGCGCCACCCGCGAAGCCGTGCGGCGCTTGCAAGGCCGCTTGCAGGAACGCGGCTTTGCCGCCGTCGCGCTCTCGGGCGAGCTCAGCCAGAACGAACGCAACACAGCGCTGCAATCCCTGCGAGACGGCCGGGCCCGGGTCTGCATCGCCACCGATGTCGCGGCCCGTGGCCTCGACCTGCCGGATCTCGACCTCGTCATCCATGCCGACCTGCCCACTAACAAGGCAAGCTTGCTGCACCGCTCCGGCCGCACCGGCCGCGCCGGCCGCAAAGGCCTGTGCCTGCTCCTGGTGCCGCACAGTAAACGCCGACGGGCGGAACTGCTGCTGGCCTCCGCCAACATCAACGCCGCCTGGGAAGCCCCGCCCAGTGCTGAAAGCATACGCCTGCGCGACCAGGAACGCCTGCTGGCAGACCCGCTGCTGACCGAAGCGCCGCTCGAAGAAGATCTCACCCTGGCCGAACAACTGATCGCCCGGCAAGGTGCCGCCTCTGTCGCCACCGCGCTGATCCGCCTGTACCGCGCCCGCCTGCCAGCCCCTGAGGAAATCACCCTAGCCCCCGAAAGCCCCGCAACACCACGCCCGCAACGCCCCCCGCACCACGGCAGCGATACGCAACGCAGCAAAGCCGAAGCCGCAAGACATGGTTTCGCCAAACGCCAACCCCCAAAACCCTACAATGGCAAACCAAACGAACAAGCCCGGCGGCGGCGAAACAAGCAAATCACCAAGGTTTAGCTTAGGCTAAGAAGCACTTCTTTTTGTGAACAAAAAGAAGCAAAAAAACTTTTGAGTCTGGGCCATGGGCGTGGTCGGCATAATGCCCATGCCCTGGCATAAATTTTATGCTGGTCCAGGGCGGTGTCATCGTCACGCCCCATGGCCCAACAGGAATTTTATACTGGGTTCGGAGGCGTTGTCCGCATCACGTCCCATGTCCCAGCATAAAATTTCTGCCGGTCCGGGGGCGCTGTCCTCACCACCCCCATGCCCATAAGA
This sequence comes from Acetobacteraceae bacterium, assembly GCA_965231175.1. Lineage (GTDB taxonomy): Bacteria > Pseudomonadota > Alphaproteobacteria > Acetobacterales > Acetobacteraceae > Acidocella. The sequence continues at coordinate 828,520 of CBDDMJ010000004.1, forward strand.
ATCAAAAGTTTTTTGCTGCTTTTTTTTCAAAAAAGCAGTGCTTCCTTGCTAAACTTTCCTTACCCTAAGCTGCCCGTTTGGCGACTTCTTCCGGTGGCATACGGACCAGGGCTTGGTAATCGCGCATCAGTATTTCGGTTATTTTGCCTGGTTCATAGGTTTGGCTGCCGATTTGGCGCACGGGGGTAACTTCGGCGGCGGTGCCGGCGAGAAATGTTTCGTCTGCTGCGGCGATTTCCTCGAGTTTGATATGGCGTTCGATCACTTCGATACCGCGGGCTTTTGCCAGGGCGATGACGGTGCGTCGGGTGATCCCGTCCAGAAAGCAATCCGGGGTCGGGGTGTGGAGCTTGCCATCGTAGGCGAAGAAGATGTTGGCGCCGGTGGCTTCGCCGACATAGCCGTCCCAGGTCAGCATCAGGGCGTCGTCGAAGCCCTGGGCTTCTGCCGCATGTTTGGACAGCGTGCCGATCATGTACAATCCTGCAGCCTTGGCGGCGGTCGGCGCGGTTTGCGGGTGCGGGCGGCGCCATTCGGCCATGCCGAGGCGAACGCCTTGCATCTGGTCGCTGCCATACATGTTGGGCCAGGCCCAGCAGGCGATGGCGAGGTGTATTTTGGTGTGTTGTGCTGAGACCGCGAGTTGCTCGGCACCGCGCCAGGCCACCGGGCGCACATAGGCATCGGTTACGCGGTTAACCCGCAACACGCTCATGCAGGCTGCATTTATCTCAGTGGCCGTATAGGGAATATCGAAACCAAGCAATTTGCCTGAACCGATCAGCCGGCTGGTATGGGCATCAAGTTTGAAAATATTACCCTGGTAGGCGCGTTCACCTTCGAACACCGATGAGGCATAATGCAATCCATGCGTCAGCACATGCAGCTTGGCATCCCGCCATGGCAGCAGATGGCCGTCGAACCAGATTGTACCGTCGCGGTCGTCGAAAGGTATGAGCGCCATGATAAACTTCCCCGGGGATCATCGAGCCATAAACTCGACATGATCAAAACCTATATGACAGCTTTGACATCCTTATAAGTCAACATTACTGCCTTATACAGGCATGAGAACCTGGAATACTGAAAGCCTGCCATGCAAAACCATCCGCCACAATCTTCTCATACCCAAGCCGGCACAGGCTTATTGTTTCTGCGCGAGGAGGAGCTGCGGCTGGCGCAGGACCATCTATCACTGGCGCTGCGGGACATTAATGCAGCCCCTGACGAAATCTTGACCGCCTTGGGGTTTGGCCGCGCCCATCACCGGGCCTTGCACTGGATCGGCCGGCGGCCCGGGCTGAAAGTCGGAGAGCTGCTGCAAATCCTGGGTATAACCAAGCAGAGCCTGGCCCGGGTCCTGGGGCCGTTGATCCATGAGGGCTATGTCGGCCAGGCCACAGGCGAGCAGGATCGCCGGCAGCGGCTGTTGCGGCTGACCGAAAAGGGTGTCGAACTCGAACGCCGGCTGTTCGAGTCGCAGCGGGAGCGGCTGGCGGCAGCCTACCGGGAGGCCGGCGGCCAGGCTGTGGAGGGCTTCCGGCGCGTATTGTTCGGCATGATCAACGCTGACGGCCGCCGCTATCTGGAAACCATCGACCCCCACCGCCCCGCGAAAGCGCCTCGACACGGATCATGAGCAATGAGACCGCCCCTGCCGTTCCCGCTGCCGCACATGTCCTGCTGGTCGATGACGATGAACGGCTGCGCGGCCTGTTGAGCCGGTTTCTGAGCGAGCAGGGCCTGCGCGTCACCACCGCTGCCACCGCTGATGATGCCAGAGACAAGCTGCGGTTCCTGGATTTCGATCTGATGATTCTGGACGTCATGATGCCGGGCGAAACTGGTCTCGCCCTCACCGAGGATCTGCGCAGCGAACGCTCCCCCACCATGCCGATCATGTTGCTGACAGCCCTCGGCACCCCGGAAGATATCGTCGCCGGTTTCGAGGCCGGTGCCGATGATTACCTCGGCAAGCCGTTCGACCCCCGGGTGCTGCTGGCCCGCATCAAGGCTATGCTGCGCCGCGCCGCGCCGCCACCTTTGCCGGTCGGGCCATTACAAATGGGTACCTCGCTGTTCGAGGCCGCCCGCGCCGAGCTTGTCACCCCCAAGGGGCGCATCCGGCTGACCGGTGCCGAATTCGCGCTGCTGGTCGCCTTTGCCGCCCGCCCGAATGAAATCCTGTCCCGGGAAACGCTGGCCGCCGCCCTTGAAATGGATGACGTCAGCGAGCGCGCGATCGACGTGCAGGTCACTAGGCTGCGGCGCAAGGTCGAACCGGACCCGCGCGAGCCGCGTTTCCTGCTCACCGTGCGCGGCAAAGGCTATGTGCTGAAACCGGGCCTGTGAAGCTGCGGGTACGCGGCTACTCGCTCGATTCCGTGCTGCGGCGCGTCCTGCCCCGCGGCCTGTTCGGCCGCTCGCTGCTGATCGTGCTGATCCCGATGATCTTCCTGCAGGCTGTCGCCCTGCAAATTTTCTATGGCAGCCATTTGAATGAATTATCACGGCGCCTCGCCGGTGCCGTCGCCGGCGAGGTGGCGTTCATCGTCGACGAAATCAACCGCGCCCCCAACACCCGCGCCCTGGTGCTGCAGGAAGCAAAATCCCATTTCGAGTTCGAATCCAAATTTCTGCCGGAAGACACCCTCAAACATCTGCCGCCGCCGGATGCCCCGGGTCCGGTTGACCAGGATTTGTCGCGCACCTTGAGCATCGACCTGCACCGGCATTTCAACGTCGCCTGGAACACCGCCCCGGATTTCATCCGCGTCAATGTGCAAATGACCAACGGTGTCCTCAGCCTCGATGTCCCGCGCAAACGCCTTTATGTCGGCGCCCTCTACATATTTTTCGCCTGGCTGATCGGCACCGCTTTGCTGCTGTTTGCCATCGCCGCCCTGTTCCTGCGCACCCAGGTCCGCGGCATCCACCGTCTCGCCGTCGCCGCCGAAGCCTTCGGCATGGGCCGGGATCCTGGCCCGATCAAACCGGAAGGTGCCATCGAGGTCCGTCGCGCCGCCACCGCTTTCAACCGCATGCAGGAACGGCTGCGCCGGTTCGTCACCCAACGCACCACCATGCTGGCCGGCGTCTCGCACGATCTGCGCACCCCCTTAACCCGCCTGCGCCTTGCCCTCGCCATGCTGCCCGCCACCATACCGGACGACGACCTGGCAGGCATGAACGCCGATATCACCGAAATGGAAAAACTGATCGGCACCTACCTCGCCTTCGCCCGCGGCGAAGGCAGCGAACAGGCACAACCCACCGATATCAGCGCCCTGCTGGAAGACATCGCCACCGCCGCCCGCCGCGCCGGCGCCAATATCAAATGCATCATACCGGAAAACTGGGTCATCACCCTGCGCCCGGAAGCCATCAGACGCGCCATCAGCAACCTGGTCGATAACGCCCGCCGCCACGCCCAGTACATCACGCTGAGCGTCACCGGCCAGGCTGAAAAAACCATCCGCATCATGGTCGACGACGACGGCCCCGGCATCCCGAAAGACCAGTACGAAACATTGTTCCGCCCCTTCGAAAGTGCTGCCCCCGGCGGCACTGGCCTCGGCCTCGCCATCGTCCGCGACATCATCGGCGCGCACGGCGGCACCATCAAACTATCCGTCAGCCCCATGGGCGGATTACGCGCAACCGTAGAACTGCCCAATTAGAGCAAAGGAAGCAGCCGCTTTTTTGAAAAAAAGCGGCGCAAAAAACTTTTATGAGTCTGGAGCCGGGAATTTCAAATACCAATGGCCCAGATTAACAGAAGTCTTTTTGCTTCTTTTTCTTCCAGAAAAAGAAGTGCTTCCTGCGCTAAATGTCGACGTCCTGCACGGTCCTGGCGTTCTCCTGGATAAATTGAAACCGTAATTCCGGGCGTTTGCCCATCAGGTTTTCCACCATTTCTGCAGTGGCGGCGCGGGTTTCCGGGGTGGCGGTGATGCGCAGCAGGGTTCGTTTGGCGGGGTCCATGGTGGTTTCCTTCAGCATGGCGGGCGGCATTTCGCCAAGCCCCTTGAACCGGCTCACTTCGATTTTGGCACCTGGTTTGAAGGATTTGATGAGTTTCTCGCGGGCTTCGTCGTTCATGGCGTAGATGCTTTTGGCGCCCTGGGTGAGGCGGTACAGCGGCGGTTGGGCGAGGTAGACATGGCCGTGGCGGATCAGGTCGGGAAGTTCGCGATAGAAGAAGGTCATCAGGAGGGAGGCGATATGGGCGCCGTCGACATCGGCGTCGGTCATGATGATGATGCGTTGGTAGCGTAAGTTAGCGCGGTTAAAGCTGGCACCGGTGCCGCAGCCGAGGGCCTCGATAAGGTCTTTGAGCTCCTGGTTCTGGCGGAGCTTCTCAGTGGAGGCGGAGGCGACGTTGAGGATTTTGCCGCGCAACGGCAGTATGGCCTGGGTGTTGCGGTTGCGGGCCTGCTTGGCGGAGCCGCCGGCGGAATCACCTTCGACCAGGAAAATTTCCGTGCCTTCGGCGTTTTCCTGGGCGCAATCCGATAGTTTGCCGGGCAGGCGCAGCCGGCGCGTCGCGGATTTGCGCGGGGTATCTTTGGCCGCCTTGGCGCGGATGCGGTCTTCAGCGCGGTCCGTGACGAAGGCGAGCAAATTGTCCGCACCCGCAGGGTCGCCGGCGAGGAAATGGTCGAAGCGATCGCGCAGGCTGGCTTCGGTAAGGCGCCCGGCTTCCGGATTGGTGAGTTTTTCCTTGGTCTGGCCCTGGAATTGCGGATCGCGGATGAACAATGAGAATTTGGCAGCCAATGCGCCGGTGACGTCTTCGCCGATCAGCTGCGCGCCGCGTTTGTTGCCGCGCTGCTCGGCCCAGGCGCGCAGGCCTTTGAGCAGGGCGGCACGGAAGCCGGCTTCATGGGTGCCGCCTTGCGACGTAGGGACGGTGTTGCAGTAGGTATCCAGGCTGGCGTCGCCGCGTTCAAGCCAGGCGCAGGCCCATTCGAGCTGACCCTGGGTCTGGCCGTTGGCGGTGGGAAGCTGGGCTTGCCCGGCCCAGATGGCGGGCAGGACGCGCGGGGCAGTGCCGATTTCGGCTTCCAGGGAGTCGCGCAGGCCGCCCGGGAAATGCAGCTCGGCGGTGGCGGGGGTTTCGGTGTCGGACTTCAGCAGGCTGGGGTCGGCGGACCATTTGATGCGCACGCCGCGGAACAGATAGGCTTTGGAACGGCACAGCCGGTACAGCCGGGCCGGGGAAAATTGTCTGGGGCCGAAAATCTCGGGGTCCGGGGTGAAGCTGATGGTGGTACCGCGGCGGTTCTGGATCGACCCTAAGGGTTTGAGTTTGGTGGTGGGCAGGCCGCGGGCGAACTCCTGGCGGTACAGTTGTTTGTCGCGGGCGACCTCGGCGGTGAAGGATGAGGAGAGCGCGTTGACCACGGAGGAGCCGACACCGTGCAGGCCGCCGGAGGTGGCATAGGCTTTGCCGGAAAATTTGCCGCCGGAATGCAAGGTGGTGAGAATGACTTCGAGGGCGGATTTGGTTTTGAATTTAGGATGCGGGTCGATGGGAATGCCGCGGCCATTGTCGCGCACGGTCAGGGTATTGCCGGGTTCGAGGGACATTTCGATCTGGCTGGCGTGGCCTGCAACGGCTTCGTCCATGGCATTGTCGAGGATTTCGGCGGCAAGGTGATGCAGGGCGGCGTCATCGGTGCCGCCGATATACATGCCAGGGCGGCGGCGGACCGGTTCCAATCCTTCCAGGACTTCGATGTCCTTGGCGGAATAAGCGCTGGTTTCGGTATTGGTGTTGAATAAATCGCTCAAATTATTCTCTCCGGGCCGCGCTTTGGGTTAGCGGAGGCATCGCGCCGCAGCAATAAGATGACTAAAAGCGGGGGATGACGTTGTTTTTGTACAATACCAAAACCCGGGCCAAGCAGGCGTTCGTGCCGCTGGATGCCGGTAATGTGCGGCTGTATTTGTGCGGGCCGACAGTTTACGATCTGCCGCATATCGGCAATGCCCGGAACGCGGTGATGTTCGATATACTGGTGCGGCTGTTGCGGCTTCTGTACCCGCGCGTGACCTATGTGCGGAATATCACCGATATCGACGACAAGATAAACGCGCGGGCGGCGGCCACCGGCGAGGCGATTGCAGCGATTACCACGCGCACCACTGCGGAGTATCATACGGATATGGCGGCGTTGTTCGTGCTGCCGCCAGATATCGAGCCGCGGGCAACGGCGCATATTCCTGAAATCATCATGATTATCGAACGGCTGGTGGCAAGCGGGCATGCCTATGAGGCCGAGGGGCATGTGCTGTTCGCGGTGAATTCCGACCGGGATTACGGCAGTTTTTCCGGCCACGCGCTGGAGGAGCTGATCGCCGGGGCGCGGGTGGATGTGGCGCCGTACAAGCGCGAGCCAGGGGATTTCGTGCTGTGGAAGCCGTCGAGCGCCGATCTGCCGGGATGGGACAGCCCATGGGGCCGGGGGCGGCCGGGCTGGCATATCGAGTGCTCGGCGATGAGCTGGCGGCATTTGGGGGAAAATTTCGACATACACGGCGGCGGGGATGATCTGATCTTTCCGCATCATGAGAATGAGATCGCCCAGTCAACTTGCGCCTTTCCCGGCTCCGGCTTCGCCAATGTATGGGTGCATAACCGGATGCTTCTGGTGAACGGCGAGAAGATGAGCAAGTCGCTGGGCAATTTCAGGACCGTGCGGGATGTGCTGGAAATTGCCCCGGGCGAGGCGGTGCGGTTTTTGCTAATGAAGTCGCATTACCGGCAGACGCTCGATTTTACCGATGCGGCGTTGCGGGAAGCCAAATCGGAATTGGACCGGTTCTATCGGGCGTTGGAAAAGAATCAGGATATGGCTACGGCTTTGGACATTCCGGATGCTGTATTGCAATTTTTATGCGATGATTTGAACACGCCGGGCGCAATTGCCGGTCTGCACGAATTGGCCAATGCGGCGCTGGCTGGCGATGCGGCGGCGGCGGCGCGGCTGCGGGCAGCGGGCACGGTGCTGGGGCTATTCAATCATACGGCGGATGAATGGTTTCGTGGCGGCATGAATCACTCGGCGGTTGAGGCTTTGGTCGAGAACAGGATCCTGGCCCGCCGTCAGAAAGACTTCGCGGAGTCGGACAGATTACGCGATGTTTTGCGGAACGTGCACGGCGTCATTATCGAGGACGGTCCGGGCGGCACATATTCGCTTCGCATAATATGACCGGGCGGGATGGCGGGGCTGATCCGGCACCGATTGAACCGTCGCCGGTGGTGATCCTGGTGCGGCCGCAGCTCGCGGAAAACATCGGCGCGGTGGCCCGGGCCATGGGCAATGGCGGGCTGTTTCACCTGCGGCTGGTGGCACCCCGGGATGGCTGGCCGGGAGAAAAAGCCTGGCGCACGGCCTCCGGCGCGGATGCCATTCTCGATGCGGCGGTGGTGTTCGAGACGGTGGGCGCGGCGGTAGCGGACCTGCACCGGGTGTTCGCCACCTGCCCCCGGCCACGGCACATCATCAAGCCGGTGCTGACGGCGCGCGGGGCGGCGGCGGAACTTCATGCCATCGGCGGCCGAGGTTTGCGGGCCGGGATATTGTTCGGGCCGGAGCGCGCCGGGCTGGATAACGACGATATCACCCATGCCGACGCGCTGATCCGTTACGATCTGAACCCCGGATTCATGTCTTTGAACCTGGCGCAGGCGGTGATGATCATGGGCTATGAATGGTGGCTGGCGCGCCCTGATACGCAACCGGCAGCCCGGCGGTTGCAGACCCATGAGACGACGGTGGCGAGCAAGGCGGAGCTGGATAATTTGCTGGGGCATCTGGTACGGGCCTGTGATGCCGCCGGATTTTTGAAAAACCCGCAAAAACGGCCAGGTATGGTGCGGAATTTGCGCCATTTTTTCCAGCGCGGTGAAGCCACCATCCAGGAGCTGAATACATTGCATGGGATTATAACGGAATTAAGCCGAAATCATCAGTAAAAAACGCTTAAAGTTATGGCATTTTGGGCCGAAAGCGCCTAAAACAAACGCTTAAACTTTACTAATAAACAATAAATAAAAGGGGTAGAAAATGGAACAACATATCGATCGCCCTGCCGATTACCCTCTGGAGCATGAGCTTGAACATCATGAGGCACCGCTATCGGGCTGGATGTGTCTGGCGCTGGGCGTCGGCTTTGTATTGATGCTGACGGCACTGCTCTTTGCTATCAGGCTACTGGGATAAGCAAAAGTTTTTTGCTGCTTTTTTCTAAAAAAGCAGTGCTTGCTTTCTAAGCTCGCCCGAGGGCCGCCATCATTTCCGCCCATTCGCGTTTGGAAAGACCACTGGCAGCCTGCCCAACCGGCTCACCATCCAGCAGGCGGCGCAAAACGTCGATCATTTTGGCGGAGAAGGTTACAGCGCCCAGGCGATAGTCGCAAAAGGCGGCATAGGTGAGAGGAACCCAGGCTGCGACGGTTTGCAACATGGCCTCGGCATAAACCCTGATTTCATACTGGGCGTGGGCATCAGCGCGCAGGCGCAGGAAGTGCAGGAGGTTGTGCAGGTCGGTTTTCCAATACCATTGGGTATAAGTGTTCAGAGTCAGGTTCATGCGGGCCAGTTCGCGGGCCAGGCCGATTTTGCTATCGTCCAGCATCTCCTCGTAATGCGCGTAGGTCTGTTCGGCATCCGCGCGCAGCAGCGCCATCACGCGGCTGGCCGCCTCGCCCTCCAGTATATCTCCGCGGCCCTGACGGTTGATCTCCGATTGGGCGGCAAGGTTTTGCGGGCTTGGGAGATAGAATTCCTTGTCCATGATGGAGTAGCGCGCCGAATATTCGTTGACGTTGGCAGTGCGATGGCGAATCCATTGGCGGGCCACGAAGATCGGCAGTTTGACGTGGTATTTGATCTCGCACATCTCGAACGGCGTGGAATGCCAGTGCCGCATCAGGTAACGGATCAGGCCCTCGTCCTCGGTTATCTTGCGCGTACCCTTGCCATATGAAACCCGGGCCGCCTGCACGACAGCGGCATCATCTCCCATGTAATCCACCACCCGCACGAAGCCGTGGTCCAGCACCGACAGCGGGGTAAACAGCAGTTCTTCCAGGGCCGGCACACTGGGGCGCAAGGTTGGGCTGTGGCGGCCGCGGGTAGCTGCGATTTCGGCATATTGCTCATCCGTCAGGCTCATGCGCCGCTCTCTTTCATATCCTGGTCTGGTGGCCTATATAACGTAAGCCGGTTTACCGGCTACGGCGATAAACGGCACGTGGAATAATCGTTGTGGACCCGGGGGCAGTACCCGGCGCCTCCATAAATAAGGGGGGCGAAACAGGCTCGACACGCGTGGTAAAGACCTGCTTTTCGCTCGGCATTGTACCGCCGTTATCGGGCTATATTATAAATGCGAACGATAACAACGTTGCATTCGCAGTAGCTGCCTAAACAGTAGCTTAAGCGCGGTTAGGGGGGCCCCGGGCAACAGAATGCCCCCCACTTTTCATGGTTGAAGTAAGCAAGCGGCAGCTTTTTTTCAAAAAAGCTGCGCAAAAAACTTTTTTGAATCTGGGACAGGGGCATTATCCGCATCACGCCCATGGCCCCAGACTCACAAAAGTTTTTTGGTTCTTTTTTTCAAAAAAGAACCACTTGCTTCAAGCAGGCGTAAACCTCAGTGCCAGGCCGTCCATGCAGTAGCGCAGACCAGTGGGGGGTGGCCCGTCGGCGAAAACATGGCCGAGATGGCTGCCGCAGCGGCGGCAATGCACTTCGGTGCGATCAATGCCCATGCTGGTGTCATCGCTGGTTTTGATGGCATTGGGCAAAGGTTGCCAGAAGCTGGGCCAGCCGGTGCCACTGTCGAATTTGGTTTTGGAAGAAAACAGCGGCAGGGCGCAGCCGGCGCAATCGAAGGTGCCTGGGCGGTGTTCATTCAGCAAAGCGCTGGTGAACGGCAGTTCGGTGCCGGACTGGCGCAGGATGTTGTATTGCGCGGGGGTCAACAGTTTCTGCCATTCCGCGTCAGAATGGGTAATTTCGAAGGTCTCGGTGGCGGCACCGGATGAGGCGCGTGACATATACGCCACCACGATTGCGCTGCCGCTTAACAGAAGCCATTTTCGCCGGTTCATGATGTACCTCCGGCAGTCATATCGGCACGCTGCGGTAGCGGGGCAAGTCAGTTTTGCTTGATCTGGCGCAAATGGGCTTGCAGCGCCTCGGGCGTTGTAACCGGCAGCGCGCAGGTGCCGCCTCGGCAGATGAAAGCGGCGGGAGATGTACTGGATTTACCATGAGCAGGGTGGGTGGTGGCTAGTGTGGCGGTGGTAGGCGCCGGCATCACCACCACCGCGGGGTCTGCCGCCACCAGCACGGTGCGGTGCAGGGTGCTGAGGTCGCCGGGACCGGTAATGACCACGCAGGTAGCGTTTTCCAGCAAATCTGCGGCGGCCAGCAGCACCGGGGAGCCGGCCAGGGCGGCTTTCTGGCCGCCGTAGGCCGCAAGCACAGCCTCGCATTTGGCGCGGTAGGCGGCCGAGCCGGTCAGATGGTGCAGGCGCGCATAGGCTTCGGCCATCATCCCGATACCGGAGGGGGTAGGGCCATCCGTGACGTTGCGGCTGCGAAAGCCGGGGCCGGCAGGCAGGTCCGCGGCGTCGCTGGCGGCGGTGTAGAAGGCGCCGGCGCCGTCCGAGAAATATTGTTCGGTGGCAGCGAGCAGACGCAAGGCGGCGGTCAGCCGCGCGGGATCGCCGGTGGCCTCGAACAAGGCGAGGGCGGCGCGGATCATGGCGGCCTGGTCTTCGAGCAGACCGGGTGCCGAGATTTTGCCGTGGCGGCTGGCATGGGCGACCCGGCCATCGGGGCTGCCCATCATCGCCGCCACCGCATCATAGAGCCGTGCCGCTTCCGACAGCCAAGCTGGCTCAGCAAAGGCGGCACTGGCCTTGATGAGGGCGCTGACCGCCAGCGCGTTCCAGTCGGTGAGGATTTTATCGTCGCGTCCGGGCCGGATGCGCTGGCTGCGCCGGCTGAAAAGCACCGCGCGGCAGGCGGCGAGGCGGGATTCCTGGGCGGGGTCGCCAAGGTCGGTCAATCGTTCCAGAATGATATGGCCTTCCCAGTTGCCGGTTTCCGGCAGGTGATAATGGCCAGCGAAAAAATCCGTCTCATCGCCAAGGGCAGCAGTGATTTCGCTGCGGGTCCAGACATAGAATTTGCCTTCGACGCCTTCGGAATCGGCGTCCTCGGAGGCCGCCAGGGCACCTTCGGTAGCCATGTCGCGGTTCATCCAGGCGATGGTTTCATGCGTCCGCGCCGCCAGCAAGGGGTCGTTCGTGGCGCTATAGGTCAGCGCCAGCAATTCCAGGATCAATGCATTGTCATACAGCATTTTCTCGAAATGCGGGATCAGCCAGCGGTCATCGGTGGCATAGCGGGCATAGCCGCCGCCCAGATGGTCGTAGATGCCGCCCTGACTCATGCGGCGCAGCAGCAGCAGCACCGCCTGGCTGGCCTGGGTATTTTGGCTGCGGGCAGCCTCCTGCCAAAGGAAGCGAAATACCGGCGCATTGGGGAATTTCGGTGCGCTGCCCATGCCACCGGCAACCCAGTCCATGCCGGCCAGTAAACGGGTGCACACGGTGTCGAGGTCGGCAGGTCCGGGCGGGGTGCCGGGGCGGGCGGCGGCGCTGGCGGCCAGGGCGCTGGACATCGCAGCAACGGTTTGGGCGATGCCTGTCTGGTCCGCGGTCCAGGCCTGACTCAGAGCCCGCAAAACCTGGCGGAAGCTGGGGCGGCCAAAGCGCGGCTCCGGCGGAAAATAAGTGCCCCCCCAGAACGGCTCGCCGGCCGGGGTGAGAACCATGGTGAGGGGCCAGCCGCCTTGTTCGCCCATGGCGTGCAGCGCGCTCATATAGATGTGGTCGATATCGGGGCGCTCCTCGCGATCGACCTTGATGCTGACGAAATGCCGGTTCATCAGTGCTGCGGTTTCAGCATCCTCGAAGCTTTCATGCGCCATGACGTGACACCAGTGACAGGCGGCGTAGCCGATGGAGAGCAGGATCGGAACATCGCGCGCAGCGGCCTCGGCCAGGGCTTCCGCACCCCAGATCCGCCAATGCACCGGGTTATCCCGGTGCTGCAGCAGGTAGGGCGAGGAGGCCGTTGCCAGCATGTTGCGCGGCTCTGTCATGCGTCCACTTTCCGATTGTTGCGTCTCATCTTAGATAGGGCCTGAGGTTAAGGAGCAACAGGATGGGCGAGCGCCGCATCGACGACCCCCCGCTATTTTTCACCACCCATGTTTTCATCTGCGGCAACCGCCGGCCGGAGGGCCACCCGCGCGGCGATTGCGCCTCCATGGGTTCCGAGAAATTGCGGGATTACATGAAAGTGCGTGTCAAGGAGCTGGGGTTGAAGCATGTGCGGATCAATCAGTCCGGCTGCCTGGACCGTTGCGAGCTGGGGCCTTGCGCGGTGTTCTACCCTGAAGGGATCTGGTACAGGATTGACTCACGGCAGGCTGTGGACAGCATTCTGGAGCAGCATATTTTACAGCAAGGCCGCGCCACGGCGCAGATGATCGATACTGAAATCAACATTTGAGGAAAACAATCCATGCTTACATGCACTGGTTTTGCCGCTGACAGCCCGACCGCGCCGCTTGGCCCGATCACCTTCAATCGCCGCGATGTCGGTGCCAACGACGTGCAAATCGAGATTCTGTTTTGCGGCGTCTGCCATTCCGACCTGCATTTTGCCCGCGACGAATGGCATTTCACCGTTTATCCGGCCTGTCCCGGCCATGAGATCGTCGGCCGCGTTACGCATGTCGGCGCCGGCGTCAGCACATATAAAATCGGCGATAACGTCGGCGTTGGCTGCATGGTGGAGTCTTGCCGGCAATGCGCCTCCTGCAAGGAAGGGCTGGAGCAGTATTGCGAGCGCGGCATGGTTGGCACCTATGGCGGCACCGAGCCGGTAATCGGCGGGCCGACCTTCGGTGGCTACTCGAACCGCATCGTTGTCGATCAGAGCTTCGTACTGCGCATTCCTGAAGGCATGGACCTCGCCGCCACCGCGCCGCTGTTATGCGCCGGCATTACTTTGTATTCGCCGCTACGCCACTGGAAGGCCGGGCCGGGGATGAAAATCGGCATCATCGGTCTCGGCGGGCTGGGCCACATGGGCGTCAAGCTGGCCCATGCCATGGGCGCGCACACTGTCCTGTTCACCACCTCGCCAGGAAAAGTCGAAGACGGCAAACGCCTCGGCGCCGATGACGTGGTGATCTCCAAAGACACGAACGCCATGGCTGCGCACGATCGCAGCTTCGACCTGATCATCAGCACCGTATCCGGCCTGCAGGATTTGTCGCCATATTTTGCGCTGCTGAAACGCGACGCCACCCTGGTGCAGCTTGGCGCGCCGGAACACCCGCTGCCGGTGGCGGTGTTTCCGTTACTGTTCAAGCGGCTGAACTTTGCCGGCTCGATGATCGGCGGCATTGCCGAAACCCAGGAGATGCTGGATTTCTGTGCGGCCAAAAACATTGCCGCGGATGTCGAGATCATCCCGATCCAGAATATCAACGAGGCCTACGAGCGGATGTTGAAGAGCGATGTCAAATACCGTTTCTCGATCGACATGGCCTCGCTGAACACTACCGCCTAATTGTCGATCGGCACGATTTTCGCGCCCATAACAGGCCGGGGCGGCGCGGTGACCGTGCTGCGCCTCTCCGGTGAGGATGCTTTTGCCATTACTGCGGCACTCACCACCCTGCCGCCGGTGCGGCGTGTGGTTTTGCGCGCCCTTATCCATGAAAATGAGCTGCTCGACCATGCGCTCGTCAGCATTTTTGCCGCACCCAACAGCTTCACCGGCGAGGATTGCGTGGAGCTTGCCCTGCACGGCGGCGTCGCGGTGCTCACCGCCGTCAGCCAGGCGCTGGTCGCCCGGGGCGCCCGGCCGGCCGAACCGGGGGAGTTTTCCCGCCGGGCATTTTTCAATCAGCGGCTGGATTTGCTACAGGCAGAGGCCACCGCCGATCTGATCGCCGCCGAGACCGAGGCGCAGCGCCGCCAGGCGATCCAGGGGGCGGATGAATTACAGGCATGCTGCACTGCATGGCGGGCCACGCTGCGGTTGCTGCTGGCGCAACAGGAAGCCCTGATCGATTTCCCCGATGAGGATCTGCCGGCGCAGGTCGAGCAGGATCTGGTGGCGGCGGTGGCGCAGTTGCATGGTGAAATGCTGACCGCCCTGGCGGCGGCACCGCGCGCCGCGGCCCTGCGCGACGGGCTCGAATTCGTAATCCTGGGGCCGCCGAATGCCGGCAAATCTACGCTGCTCAACGCGCTGGCAGGGGCAGAGATCGCGATCGTCTCGGCCTCGCCCGGCACCACGCGCGATGCCATCGGGGTGCGGCTGAACCTAGGCGGCATACCGGTGCATCTGACCGATACCGCGGGCTTGCGCGACAGCGAGGATGCCATCGAGCTGGAGGGAATGCAGCGGGCCCGGCGGCGCGCCGCACAGGCTGATTTGATCATCGCGGTAGCAGCAGCACCGGATGGTGTTTTCGCAGCCGTACCGGCGGGTGTCGAAACGATGTATCTAACCACCAAAGCGGATCTTGGCGGCAGTGCCGGGGCATTTCAGATCAGCGCGCAAACCGGGCACGGGGTCGAGGCTTTGCTGGCTCAGCTGACGGCAACAGCACAACGCCTGACAGACACAACAGGCGCTCCTGCAGTGGCAAGGCCGCGCCAATTGGCCTGCATACAACAATCTGCCGCTGCCTTGGCGTCGGCACTGGCAACGGCCGAGCCGGAGCTACGCGGCGAAGAGCTGCGCCAAGCGGCAACCGCGCTGGCGCGGCTAACCGGGCATATCGGCGTCGAGGAAATCCTCGACGCCGTGTTTTCCTCATTCTGTATCGGCAAATAAGCTAAGCAGCCTCGTGCAAAACCTGCGATTGCGACAATTTCGTCAACTTGGCATCCGTGGCTTTTTCTTCCGCCAAAGTAGCCTGCAGTGGTTTGACCGCCGCCTTGTGGCCAAGTTGCGTTGCCAGGGCGATCAACGTGCCGTAGCGGCTGATTTCATAATGTTCCACCGCCTGGGCAGCGGCAGCAATCGCGACATCCAGCACATGGGGCTCGCCGATTTCACCCATCAGCTCCTTGGCTTCCTCGATGATACCTTCGATCGCCGGACATTCCTCACCCTTGGGCTTCTGGCCAAGCAGTTCGAAAATCTCCTCAAGACGCTGAATCTGACCTTTTGTTTCTTCCAGATGCTGCTCGAAGCCTTCCTTCAAAGCCGGATTGGTGGATTTTTTTGCCATTACCGGCAAGGCTTTGGCGATATGATGTTCCGCGAAATAAATATCCTGGAGCGTATGCAGAAACAAATCGTCCAAGGTCTTGATAGGTTTTTTGGAACCGGCCATTGGTTTCTCCTTAAGGGTTGCTATGTGTTGCCCTGAACCGGGCAGGAACGAACGATACCGATATGGCCACCGATGCCCGGCACTCAACCCTGACCGCCTGTGCGTGAGATGAGCATTCATTCATGAAAAATCCGCTGCTCAACACCGCCGAAGGCCGCCGCATGAGCAATACCGAAGCCAACTGGCGCCGCTGGGGGCCTTATGTAAGCGACCGGCAATGGGGCACGGTGCGGGAAGATTACAGTGCGGATGCCGATCCATGGCGCTATTTTCCGCATGACCATGCGCGCAGCCGGGCGTATCGCTGGGGCGAGGATGCCATCGCCGGGTTCAGCGACGAGCGCGCGCTGTGGTGCCTGGGCCTGGCTTTGTGGAACGGCCATGATCCGTTCATCAAGGAACGGCTGTTCGGCCTGACCAACGCTGAAGGCAACCACGGCGAAGACGTCAAGGAGCTGTATTTCTATACCGACGCCACGCCCACACATTCATATCTGCGGATGTCCTACAGATATCCGCAAGCCGCATTTCCCTATGCCGAGCTGATCCGGGAAAATCACCGCCGGGACCGTACCGAGCCTGAGTATGAAATTCTCGACACCAGGGTTTTCGATGACGGACGGTGGTTCGAGGTGACGGTGGAATATGCCAAGGCCGGCACTGACGACATACTGATGCGCATCACCGTGCATAACCATGCCGACGAGGCGGCGACGCTGCATGTGCTGCCGCAGCTGACCGCGCGCAATACCTGGTCCTGGTTTGATAATACGTCAACTCGCACAAAACCGCAGTTGCAGCTTCGTCATGATGATGTGGTGGAGGCGATCCATCCCGATCTGCCGCTTCTGCATCTGCGCGTGGACCAGACGGTGAGCTGGCTGTTTTGTGAAAACGAAACTAATGTAAACCGGTTGTATGGCAGCCAGGCAGCCGGGCCATTCAAAGACGGCATCGATGAGTTTCTGGTGCAGGGCAATGCCGCGGCGATACGCGACGATGCCGGCACGAAATGCGCGGCACTTGTGAATTTGTCAGTGCAGGCGCACGAAACCACCACCATCCGGCTGCGTTTTTGCGAACATCCTGACCACGGTTTCAGCGATTTCGATGCCGTATTCGCGGCACGTATCGCCGAGGCGGATGAATTCTATTCTATTTTGCAACGAAATATCGCGGATGCCGACGCACGCCGTGTACAGCGCCAGGCGTTCGCCGGGCTGATCTGGTCAAAGCAATATTATGAATACGATGTCCGCAGCTGGCTTAACGGCGATCCTACGCAATCCGCACCGCCGCCATCCCGCAAATCCGGACGCAATGCCGATTGGCAGCATATCTCCAACGCCGATATCATTTCGATGCCGGATAAATGGGAATATCCCTGGTATGCCTCATGGGATCTCGGTTTCCACGCCGTCAGCTTCGCGCTGCTCGATCCGGCATTCGCCAAATCGCAGATCTGCCTGCTGCTCGGCGACCGCTATATGCACCCGAACGGCCAGATACCGGCCTATGAGTGGAATTTCGGCGACGCCAATCCGCCGGTGCAGGCCTGGGCGGCCTGGCGCGTGTTTGAGATCGACCGCAGCCTGACCAGAGCGCCGGATCACGGGTTTCTGCGCCAGGTTTTCAACAAACTGCTGCTGAACTTCGGCTGGTGGATCAACCGCAAGGACGCGCGCGGCTTGAATATTTTTCAGGGCGGCTTTCTCGGACTTGATAACATCGAGATTTTCGACCGCTCCATGCCACTGCCGACCGGCGGGCAGATCGACCAGGTGGACGGCACCGCATGGATGGCGAGTTTTGCCCTGCATATGATGCGGATCGCCCTTGAACTCGCCACCGTGCAGCCGGAATACCAGGACATCGCCATCAAATTCTTCGAGCATTTTCTGCTGATCGCCGAAGCCATGAGCAAAGCCGGCGGCAGCGGGCTGTGGGACGATCAGGATGATTTTTTCTACGACCTGTTGCGGCTGCCCTCCGGCGCCGGCGTCCCGCTGCGCGTGCGCTCCGTGGTGGGCTTAAGCCCGCTGATCGCGGTGCAAGTACTGGAGCCGGAACTAATGCAGGCCGTGCCGGAATTTGCGCGGCGGCTGGACTGGTTCCTCAAACACCGCCCGGACCTCGCCAGCCTCACATCATACTGGAACGAGCCGGGGCACCAAGGCCGGCGCCTGCTGGCCCTGCTGCGCGGCCACCGTACCAAAGCCCTGCTGGCAAGAATGCTGGATGAAACCGAATTCCTCTCACCCTTCGGCGTGCGCTCGGTTTCCAAATTCCATAAGGCCCAGCCTTATGTGTATCAAACAAACGGTCAACGATTCACTGTCGATTACGAACCGGCAGAATCAACCTCCGGCGCCTTCGGCGGCAATTCGAACTGGCGCGGGCCAGTATGGCTGCCGCTGAACTACCTGTTTATCGAAGCGCTGCTGGAATTTCACCGCTACTACGGCGATGATTTCATCGTGGAATACCCGCACGCCTCCAAACACTACATCTCGCTGGCCGACATCGCCGCCGAACTAACGCAGCGCCTGACACAGCTTTGCCTGCGAGCGCCCGACGGCACACGCCCCGTCATGGCAGCCTACCCACAACTGCGCGGCGAAGACCACATCCTGTTCCACGAATATTTCGACGGTAATAACGGCCGCGGCGCCGGCGCCTCCCACCAAACCGGCTGGACCGCACTAATGGCCATTTTGCTGGATAAATGAGGAAGGAAGCAGTTCTTTTTGTGAACAAAAAGAACCAAAAAAACTTTATGACTCCGGGCCTGGAGGCTTTGTTGGCCGAGCGCCCATGCCCTAGCATAGTTTTATACCAGGTCCGGAGGCGTGGTCCACATCACGCCCCATGTCCTGGCATAAATTATGCTGGCCAGAGGCGTTATCGCGCCACCGCCCCTAGCCCAGCATGGCAAAACTTTTGGGCAGCTTTTTTTCAAAAAAGCTGCTGCTTGCCTGTACTTATGTAAGATGAGCCAGTGCCATATAGGCGTCGCTCTGCATTTCTTCCAGGCGGGAGGCGGTACGTTCGAAAATAGCAGCACCTTCGCCACTGCGGTACAAATTGTCTGGGGTGGCGGCGGCGGAGGCGTATAGTTTGACGCGGTGTTCGTACAGGGCGTCGATCAGGGTGACGAAGCGGCGGGCTTCGTCGAAGTTATCGGGGGAGAGGCGGGGGATGCCGTCGATCAGCATGGTATGGTAATGGGTTGCCAGGGCCAGGTAGTCGCCCGGGCCCAGGGGCTGGCCGCAGATTGCATTGAAATCGAAGCGGGCGGCGCCGTTGCCGGCCAACGGCACGGTGAGCCGGCGTCCGGCGATGGTCAGGGAGGCTGGTTTTATTTCACCCACGGTTGTCAGCTCGGCGAACACATGCGCCAGGGCGGCGTCGGCGCGGCGGTCCGCCGGGACGTACCAGGCTTGCAGCCCATGCACGCGCTCGCGCCGGTAATCCCGGGCGGCGTCCAGCACCAGCACATCCAGGTGTTTTTGCAACAGGGCAATGAAGGGCAGGAAGGCGTCGCGGCCTGGTTTGCCTTTGTAGAGATCGGCCGGCAGCGTGTTTGAGGTTGCCACCACCACCACCAGCCGGTCGAACAGAGCTTCGAACAGCCGGCCCAGGATCATGGCATCGACGATGTCATGCACCTGGAATTCGTCGAAACACAGCAAAGCGGCTTCGCTCGCGATCATATCGGCAAGCGGCGGAATCGGGTCGTCGATCTCCGGATTGTTGCGTTTGATGGTGTGGAAACGTTGGTGCACTTCCTGCATGAATTCGTGGAAATGGATGCGGCGTTTGCGCGGCACATCGGCGGCTTCAAAAAACAGGTCCATCAGCATGGATTTACCGCGCCCCACATCGCCGACGAGATAGAGGCCATTGGGGTGGTCCTCGGCCTCATCCACCTTCTTGCGGTGCAGCAGGCGGCCGACCCAACCGTTGGGCGGGGCTTTGGGGTGCGGATTATAGCCGCGCAGTTTGGCCCATAGATCTTGCAGGCGCTCGGCGGCGGCGGCCTGTGCCGGATCCGAGACAATGGCGCCGGTCGCTATGCGCGCCCGGTAGGCAGCCATCACCCCAGGATCATTGCTATGCACATTGTCCAGCATAATGCGCCACTACCTTAACAGGTTGTGCAACGCAACATAAAGAATTAACGGCTCAACATCACCCCAACCCAACGCGGGCCTGGATCGTTCCCGCTGGCATCATCGCCGCTGACCAGAAGTGTCGCACTGGGCTGATGGCCATCGCGCAGCTGTTCGACACTCGATTGCAGGCCGCTGGCCGAGGTGATCTGCGAAGCACTCACCGCCTCGATATGATTGCCCGCCAGCAGGCCGGCCTTGGCACCGGGGCCGCCCTGCATAACGGCCAGAACCGCCGCCCCATCCGGCGATGACGCCGCCGCCGCGGTCAGCCCGAGAGCCGCGATTTTCACGCCTGGCTGTGCGGCTGCCAGCGGGGCGGTGCCGGGCGGCTGGTCCGGCGGCGGTATCGCCACGCTGAGGGATGTGGTCTGCAAGCCGCCATGGCGCCAGAACGTAACCGCGGCGGCCTGCCCGGCGGGTATTTCGGCGGTGCGGATCATCAGCGCGCGCGGATCGTTCACCGGGCGGTTGCCCAGCGCCACCAGTACATCGCCCGGCTGCAAACGTCCCGCGGCCGGGCCGGTGTCTGCAACGCTGCCGACCAGGGCGCCGCCGGTGCCGGGCAGCCCCAGCAGCTGGCTGATTTCCGGAGTAACCGCCTGCGCGCTGAGGCCGAGCCAGCCGCGGACGATCTGCCCATTTGTCTGCAATGCCGCCGCCACCGGGGCGGCCATGTCCGCCGGTATGGCAAAGCCGATGCCGACCGAGCCGCCGGTGGCCGAATAAATCGCGCTGTTCACACCGATCACCTGGCCTTGCAGATTGAACAGCGGACCGCCGGAATTACCGCGGTTGATGGTGGCGTCGGTCTGGATGAAATCGTCGTATCTGGTCTCGCCAATATCCCGGTGCAGCGCGCTGACGATGCCCGCCGAGGCGCTGCCGGACAGACCATAAGGATTGCCGACCGCCAGTACCCAATCGCCAACGCGCAGCTTGGCGGAATCACCGAATTGCAGCGCCGGCAGGCGGTGGCCGGCCTGCACTTTGAGGACCGCGAGATCGCCGTCCTTGTCCTGCCCGACCACCGTCGCCGGCAATATCGTGCCGTCCTGAAATGTCACCGTCACCCCGGAGGCGCCGCTGATCACATGATCGTTGGTGAGAATATAACCCGCCGGATCGAACACGAACCCTGCCCCCAAAGCCTCTTCAGCCTTCGGCGGCGGCAACACACTGCCAGCAGCGTCCTGCAAATCCGCCACCGGCGCCGGACTCAACGGCCCCGCCGCCCGGCCCGGATCGACCGACCCGCCGTCCCCGCCATCGCCATTATCCGCCGGATTATCCCCGATCGGGTCGGTGCTCTCCACACTCACCACCGCCGGCATAACCCGCGCCGCCAAAGCCGCCAAATCCGGCGTCATCGGCGCCGCCCGCACCGCCGGCATCAATAAACTCAAGGCAGGCAAAGCAAACAACAATGGCTTCATGCACAAACTTTGCGATGCAGAAGGAAAGTCTGCAAGAGTAAAAGAAAGCACTTCTTTTTTGAAAAGAAGAAGCAAAAAACTTTTGCCATGCTGGGACATGGGGCGTGGTGCCAACAACGCCTCCGGACCAGCATAAAATTTAAGCGGGAGTATGGGCGTTACGCTGACCACGTCCCAGGCCCAGACTCATAAAGTTTTTTTGCTTCTTTTTGTTCACAAAAAGAAGACGCTCCCTTCCTACGGCGCTGCCGCTGCCGGCGGGGTTGCGAGGTATTTCAGCAGGCTGTCGGCGGGCGTGAGAAGCAGGTGTGTATTGGGGTTGGCGAGGCCGGTTTCGTAGGCTTGGAGGCTGCGCCAGATGCTGTAGAAATTGGGGTCCTGGCTGTAGGCGGCGGCGTACAGGTTGATGGCTGCGGCTTCACCTTGGCCTTGCAGTTCGGCGGCGCTGGCGTTGGCGTCGGCAAGCAGGATGGTTTTCTGGCGGTCGGCGTCGGCGCGGATTTTGAGAGAGGCTTCGGCCCCTTCGGCGCGGGCTTCGGCGGCGATTTGTTCGCGGTCGGCTTGCATGCGGCTGAGCACGGCGGCGGTGTTCTGGTCCGGCAAATCGGCGCTGCGGATGCGGACGTCGACCACCGAGATGCCAAAGCCGGACATTTCGCTGTTAGTCTCCGAGGCGATGGCGGACATCACGGGGTCCCGGTCTTTCGACAGCAGGTCGGCGAGCGGGATATTGCCCAGTACCTGGCGTTCGGCGGAGGAGACCACGGCATCGAGCCGGCCACGAATGCCTTCCTCGGTGCCACCGACGGCCTGGTAGTATTGCAGCGGATTGGTGATCCTGAAGCGCACGAAGCTTTGCACGATCAGGCGGCGCTGATCGCCGAGGACGACTTCATCGTCCGGCAGGTCGGCGTCCAGCAGGCGTTTGTCGAACACGATCCGGCTTTGCACGAACGGTAGTTTGACGTGCAGGCCGGGGGTGTTGATGATGCGGACCGGTTTGCCGAACTGGGTGATCAGGATTTGCTCGATAGGTTGCACGGCGAAAAAGGTGCTGTCGAGCAGGAGCGCCAGGGCAGCCACAGCGATCAGGGCGATGATGGTGCCAGTTTTCATGGCGCGGCTCCGGCAGCGGTGCCGAGATTCAGCAGCGGCAACACGCCTTTGACGCCAGGGTCGATGATGGTGACTTTGGCGTGGCTAAGCACATCCTCCATGGTTTCGATATAGAGACGGTTCAGGGTGATGTCCTTGGCGGCGCGGTAGGCGGTCAACACCGAGAGGAAACGCTGGGTGGCGCCGGTGGCGTTGGCAATCGCCGCCTGTTTCTGGCCCTCGGCAGTGGCGACGATCTGAGCGGCCTGGCCGCGCGCGGTAGGGATGATATTGTTGGCGTAGGCGGTGGCCTGGTTGATGGCGGTTTCGGCATCGGTATGGGCGCGCTGCACGTCGCGGAAGGAATCAAGAACGCCGGGCGGCGGGTCGACGCGTTGCAGTTGCACTTCGTCGACTTCGACGCCGGCGCCGTACTGGTCGAGCACGCTTTGGGTTTTTTGCATGACGGCCTGCTCGATCCCGGCGCGGCCGGTGGTCAGCACGTCGTCGAGATCGTTGCGGCCGATAACCTCGCGCAGCACGCTTTCGGCGACGGCTTTGACGGTATCGTCCGGGTTGCGGGTGTTGAACAGATAGGCCTGGGCGTTGCCGACGCGCCAGAACACCGCACAGTTGATATCGACGATGTTCTGGTCGCCGGTCAGCATTTCGCTTTCCTCCGGCACGTCCTGGTAATCCATGGAGACGGCACCGCTGTCGGTGTCAGTCTGAGCGACGCTGGTATAGCCGATTTCCGTGCGGTTGACGGTGGTGACGGCGACCACGAAAACCCGTTCGATGGGGAAGGGCAAATGGTAATTCAGGCCGGGCCCGGAGGTGTACTGATAGGCGCCGAAGCGCAGCACCACGCCTTGCTCGCTGGGCTGCACCATGTACACGCCGGTGACCAGCCACAGCGCCACCACCACCGGCAGCGCAATGAACAGCAGGAAGCGGCGGCCACCCGGGCGCTCACTGCGGGCGCGCAAACGCTCGAAGACGGCGAGCAGCCGATTGGACAGGCCGGACATGCTGGGCCGCCGCGGGCCGCCGCCGCTCGGCGGTACCGACGACCCCCATGGGTTACCCGTTGCCATTTCCGCTCCCTTAAAATCCTTCGGCATCATGCGCGCATTTCGGCACTCTGGACAGGCCGCCGCCGAGCCGCCAATTTCCGGTGATGGATGAAGCTGACATTCTGAATGCGCTGGCGCCGTACAAGCTCGGTAAAATGCTGGATGGCGTGCATGTGAAGGATGGGCTGGTGCAGGTAACGCTGGCGATCAAGCGGGAAGACGCGGCGGTGCTGGAACCGCAGCGCGCCGCCATCGAGGCCAGGCTGGCCGGGCTGGCCGGGGTAAAATCCGCCGCGGTGGTGTTTACCGCGCACCGCACGCCACCGCCGCCGGCCCCGCCGGCCGAACCGGTGCTGGCCGGGGTGCGCTTCGTGATCGCGGTGGCGTCCGGCAAGGGCGGGGTGGGCAAATCCACCGTGGCGGTCAACCTGGCGGTGGCCCTGGCGCAAACCGGCTACGCCGTGGGGCTGCTGGACGCCGATATTTACGGCCCTTCGATCCCCCGCATGCTGGGCCTGGTGCGCCAGCCGGAGGTCCGGGGCGGCAAGATGATCCCGCTCGAGGCCTGGGGGCTGAAGCTGATGTCAATCGGTTTCATGGTCGAGGAAAGCACCGCGATGGTGTGGCGCGGGCCGATGGTGATGGGAGCACTCAACCAGATGCTGGGGCAGGTGGAGTGGGGGCAGCTCGATGTTCTGGTGGTGGATATGCCGCCAGGGACCGGCGATGTGCAGATCAGCCTGTCCCAGCGCACCCGTCTGGCGGGGGTGGTAATGGTTTCAACGCCGCAGGATATCGCGCTGATCGACGCCCGGCGCGGCATCAGGATGTTCGAGCAGGCGCAGGTGCCGGTGCTCGGCATCATCGAGAACATGTCTTATTTCGCCTGCCCGCACTGCCAGGAGCGCAGCCCGATTTTTGGCCATGGCGGCGCTGCCGCCGAAGCGGCGAGGACCGGAACCAAATTCCTGGGGGAAATCCCCCTGCATATCGCGATCCGGGAAACCGGCGATGCCGGCACGCCGATCACCGCGGCAGCGCCGGACAGCGCAGCCGCCAAATCGTTTACTTCAATTGCCGCAGAGCTGGCGACGGCACTGGCGATATGACCGAAATCGGCTTCTACCACCTCACCCGCACGACCGTGGAAGCCGCCCTGCCGCCATTGCTTGACCGCACCCTGAAAACCGGCCAACGCGCGCTGGTGCTATGCGCCAACCCCGAACGCGCCGCTGCGTTGGATATCGCATTATGGCGGGCCCCCGCACCGGACTGGCTGCCACACGGCACCGCCGCCACCCCGCATCCCGAATGGCAGCCGATCTACATCACCGATACCGAAACCAACCCCGCCGCCGCCAACTTCCTGTTCCTGATCGACAGCACCACCACCGCCAATGCCGCAACCTACACCCGCATCTTCGACCTGTTCGACGGCAATAACGAAACAGCCCTGAACGCCGCCCGCAGCCGGTACCGCGAAGCCAAAGCCGGAGGGCATAGCATCACCTATTGGAAACAAGGCGAACTGGGGTGGGAGAAGGCAGGCTAAGCAAGTACTGCTTTTTTGAAAAAAGCAGTAAAAAACTTTTGCCCTGCTGGGCAGGGGCTGTGATGCTGACAGCGCCCCTGGCAAGCAGAATTTATGTTGGGCCATGAGACATGATGCAGACAACGCCTCCGGACCCAGAATAAAATATATGCCGGGCCAAGGGCGTTAGGCCGACAACCCCTCCGCGGCATTCCCAGCCTCATAAAGTTTTTTTGCTTCTTTTTGTTCACAAAAAGAAGACCCTTACTTCTTATATAAAAACAACCCAATCGTCAGCAGCAGCCCAATAGCGGTGATACCGATGCGCAGCGCGGTTTCGTTTATGCGCCGTAACATATAAACCCCGACTTGGCCGCCGGCGATGGCGGCAATGGCGGCGATGGCGATGGTGAGCCATTGGATTTTTGTTTCGGCGACGAAGATGATGACGGCGGTCAGGTTCATGATGCCGGCCAGGACGTTTTTGGTGGCGCCGGCGTGGCGCACGGCGAGGCCGGCGGCGGTCAGGGCGGCGAGCATGAGGATGCCGATGCCGCCGCCGAAATAACCGCCGTAGATGGCGATGGCGAATTGCACGAGGGCAGCGTTGCGGGGGCTGATGAGGGGGTCCGCGTTGGCGGCGCGCGGTTTGGCGATGAAACTGCCCCAGGCGAAGACAGTGGTGGCGAACAGTACCAGATACGGCACCAGGCGAGTGAACACGGAGACCGGAGTGGCGAGCAAAAGCAGGGCGCCGATAGCGCCGCCGATCAGGCTGAGGATGATGAGACTGCGGATCGAGAGGCCGGCGGCACCAGTCAGCAGGCTGCGGCCGGCGAGGCCGGTGGTGATCTGGCCAGGGAACAAGGCGATGGCGGAGGCGATGTTGGCGGCGCGCGGGTCCAGCCCGGCGTATAGCAGGGCGGGGAAGGTGATGAAGGAGCCGCCGCCGGCCAGCGCGTTCTGTGCCCCGGCGGCAAAGAAGGCGAGCGGAAGCACCAGGCCGATGGCGGTCATTCAGTTGATCAGGCTGCGCAGTGCTGCTGCCGGCGGGCGGGCGCCGATCTGGCTGATCGCCAGGCCAGCCGCCGCGGCACCGAGGGCACCGGCGGCAGCCAGCGGTTGGCCCTGCGCAAGGGCGGTAAGAAAGCCGGCGGCATAGGCATCGCCGGCGCCGGTGGTGTCTATGACCTGGGTGGAGATGGCCGGGACGGAGATGGTCGTGCCGCCTTCGATAATCAGGCTGCCAGCCTCGCTGCGGGTAAGTACAGCCAGCGGGACATCGCGTGCGGCGTCCTGCACGGCATCGGTGTAGTCGCTGCGCTGGTACAGGCTGCACAGCTCGGCCTCATTGGCGAACAGGATGTCGACGCCCTGGCCGAACAGGCGGCGGAAGCCGTCGCGGTGGCGGTCCACGCAGAAGGCATCAGACAATGAGAGCGCGGTTTGGCGGCTGGCGGCGCGCGAGATTTTTGCCGCCTCGGCAAAGGCGGTCTGGGCGGCGGGGGGGTCGAACAAATAACCTTCCAGATAGGTGATCGCGGAGGCGGCGATGATGGTGGCGTCCAGGTCTTGCAGGCTGAATTCGCCGCCGGCGCCGAGATAGGTGTTCATGGTGCGCTGGCCGTCCGGTGTGACCAGAATCAGGCAGCGCGCAGTAGGGACGGAGGCTTGCAACGGGGCAGTAGGGTAATGCACGCCAAGCGCGGTGATGTCGCGGCGGAAAGCCGCACCCATTTCGTCATCGGCGACCTTGCCGAGAAAGGCGGCGCGGGCCCCAAGGGCGGCGGCAACGGCACAAGTGTTGGCAACCGAGCCGCCGGAGGCGGTTTGGCCGCCCGGCATGGCGGCTGTCAGGCGGGTGGCGGTATCGGCGTCGATCAGCGTCATGCCGCCCTTGGGCATGTCATGGCGCGTCAGGAAGGCGTCGTCGGTACGGAACAGCAAATCGACGATGGCATTGCCGATGCCTGTGATATCCCAGCGCGGTTGCAGCATGGCCAAACTCCTTAATGCCTACCGGCGCGGCGTAGCATCAAGGGCCTGCCCCGGCCAGATGACTAACGCCCGTTGTCATGAATCGGAGCTGCTGCTACCCCGGCGGCATGATAAAACCCGAGGGAGGCCGCATGTTCAATCGACGCAAGTCAGAAGATAGCCTGTCATCGGCGACGGCGCCGCGCCCGGGGGAGGCTTTGCCGCCGTTGCTGCCGGCCGAGGATAACGGCCTCGATGTACCGCAATACCGGCCGGTGGCGCCGGTTTTCGCACCCGCCCAGACCCATGTTACAAAGGATATGCCAATGGCTCGTTCGCCGTTCTCCCCACCCGCGCCGCCGGGCACGCCCATCCGCCCCGCCTATGCCGGAGCCGCAAATCCGGATGCCGCCGAACGCCGCACGCTGGTGGTGGGCCGGGGGATCAGTGTTCAAGGCACCGTCCAGGACGCCGAACGGCTGGTGGTCGAAGGCACTGTGGAAGCCGCAATGATCAACGGGCTGATCGAACTCTCGATCGCCCAGGGCGGCGTCTTCAAAGGCGAAGTCGAAGTCGATGAAGCCGAAGTGGCCGGCGTGATCGATGGCACACTAACCGCCCGCCACGCCCTGATCGTCCGCGCCACCGGACGAGTGCTGGGAACCGCCAAATGCCGCCGGCTGCAAGTGGAAGACGGCGGCCAAATCACCGGTCGTATCGAAATGATCAGCACGCCAGGAGAGCAAGGCTAGAAGGCTAAGCTAGAAAGCAGCAGCTTTTTTGAAAAAAAGCTGCACAAAAAACTTTTGCCATGCTGGACAAGGGACGTGATGCGGACGACGCCTCCGGACCCAATATAAAATTTATGCTGGGCTTGGGGCGTTTGGCTGCCCCGCCCCAAGCCAGACTCATAAAGTTTTTTTGCTGCTTTTTGTTCACAAAAAGCAGGGCTTGCTTACTTCGTTTGCCTTGCCTTCCTCATCCCAACAATGAGGCCACGGCGTCGCGTTCTTCGATCAGTTCGTCCAATGTGTGTTTGATGCGGGATTTGGCGAACTCGTCCATTTCGAGGCCTTTGACGCGTTCGTAATTGCCGTTGGCGCAGGTGACGGGAACGCCGAATATGATGTCTTCCGGCACGCCGTAATCGCCGTCGGAGGGCAGGCCCATGGAGACCCATTTGCCGTTGGTGCCAAGTGCCCAGTCGCGGATGTGGTCAATCGCGGCATTGGCGGCGGAGGCGGCGGAGGACAGGCCCCGGGCTTCGATGATGGCCGCACCGCGTTTGCCGACGGCGGAGAGGAAAGTTTCCTTGTACCAGGTTTCATCGTTGACGAGGCCGGGCAGGGCTTTGCCCCCGGCGGTGGCGAAGCGATAATCGGCGAACATGGTGGGGGAGTGGTTGCCCCAGACCGCGATTTTTTCGATGTCGGCAACCGCGACGCCGGCTTTTTCCGCCAGCATGGAGGTGGCGCGGTTATGGTCCAGCCGCAGCATGGCGGTGAAGGCGGCTTTCGGCAGGTCGGGGGCGGATTTCATCGCGATATAGGCGTTGGTATTGGCTGGATTGCCGACCACCAGCACTTTGACACTGCGTTTGGCGGCTTCGTTCAGCGCCTTGCCTTGCACGGTGAAGATTTGCGCATTGGCGGCCAGCAGGTCGCGGCGTTCCATCCCAGGGCCGCGCGGGCGTGCCCCGACCAGAATGGCGTAATCGGCGTCCTTGAAGGCCGCTTTGGGATCATCGGTCGGTTCCACGCCGGCAAGCAACGGGAAGGCGCAGTCGTTGAGTTCCATGATCACGCCGGTCAGCGCCTTCTGGGCTACCGGCAGGTCGAGCAGATTGAGGATGACCGGCTGGTCTTTGCCGAGCAGATCGCCATTGGCGATGCGGAACAGCAAGGCATAGGCGATTTGGCCGGCGGCACCGGTCACAGCAACGCGCATAGGGGTTTTCATGTCATGCAGCTCCTCGTTTAAACCTGGTAGATCGTTTAAGCCGTTGTACCCTGGTGCCTCAAGCCCCTGCTTGTCACCTGGTGCTTGTCAGCTATGCTGATCACCCAACCACCACGGCGATCGGGCTGCCGGCATCTTTGACGCTGCGCGGCATGCCGGCCAGCGCATCGCCGTCGGATTGCGCGAGCAGCGTTTTGTTGGAGGGGGCGAATTCAATGGCGGTGCCGGATACCACCCGCACACCGGGGCAGTGCGGCAGCAGCCCAAGCGGCAGGGCTGCCCCGGCCAGCAGGGAGGCCAGCGTGCCGGGGGTTTCAAACAGCGCCACCTGAAAGCCGGGCTGGGTGGGGGCGGCATTGGGGGCCAGCAGGTACGGGCCGCCATACAGCCGGCCCTTGCTGACGATCACGCTGGCTGCCTCGAAGGGCCGCCCGTCGATGGTCAGCCGCACCAGCGGGAACCGGTAGGCCACGGACTCCCAGACCGACTGCCACACATAAGCGCCGCGGCCGATGATGCGTTTGAGCAGCGGCGGCAGCCCGTGCACCACCGCGCCATCGAACCCCAGACCCAGCATTTGCACGAACACATGCTGGCGGCCGCCGAGTTCGGCGATGCCGGGCCATAGCAGCCTGGTGCGCTGATAGGCCAGCGCATGGGCCACGGCCCGGGGCGCCGTCGCCAGCCGGTATTCCTTGGCCAGCACATTTGCGGTGCCGAGGGGGATCACGCCGAGCATGGTCGGGCTGCCGAGCAGCCCGTTCGCCACCTCGGCGATGGTGCCATCGCCGCCGGCCGCCACCACCATGCTCAGGCCGGCGCGTGCCGCGTCGCGGGCCAGCCCGGTTGCATGGCCGGCATGCTGAGTCTCCGCAACCTCCACCTTGATGCCGTTTTCGACCAGCAAATCCAGCACACGCCAGAGGGCGGCGGCCCGGCGGCGTCCGGCTACCGGATTGAAAATAACCAACATTACGCATTACCTTCAATACCGGCCAATGCCAGCGAAAACACGTCTCATGCACGGTTTACGTGTCATTCGCATGACCGTTTCATGACAGTCTCATTACGATGCTGCTTTCAAAACCTTGGCCATTGCGTCATCGAATCTTCACTTTCATCGGCGCCGTACACCGTCCTATTGCCTCCGGCATGAACGCAACCGTGCTGCCCAATCACCACCACACCACATCCTATCGTAGTGTTTTTATTTCTGACACGCATCTGGGCACGCGGGGCTGCCGGGCAGATTTCCTGGGCGATTTCCTGAAATCGATATCCTGCGAAAATCTTTATATGGTCGGGGACATCATCGACGGCTGGCGCTTGCGCCGTTCCTGGTACTGGGATCACCATCATGACGAGGTGCTGCGGCTGATCCTGCGCATTGCCCGCGGTGGCGCCAACGTGGTTTACGTACCCGGCAACCATGATGAGATGATGCGCCGGTACGTGCCGCTCGGCCTCGAGGTCGCCGGCATAAAATTGCAGATGGAAGCCGAGCATACCACGGCGGATGGCAAGCGGTTGCTGATCACCCACGGCGATGCCTTCGACAGCGTGGTGCGCCATGCCAAGGTTCTGGCGCTGCTGGGTGACTGGGCCTATACCGCCGCGCTCGGCATCAACCGATATTTCAACCAGGTGCGGGTCCGGCTTGGCTACCCTTACTGGTCGCTCTCCGCCTGGCTCAAGCTGCAGGTCAAGGAAGCGGTCAAAGCCATCGACCGCTTCGAGACCGCCTTGGCCGACGATGCGCATAGACGCGGCTTCGACGGCGTGGTGTGCGGCCATATCCACCACGCCGAAATGCGCACGGTCAACGGCGTGCTGTATCTGAACGATGGCGATTGGGTCGAGAGCTGCACCGCCCTGGTCGAGCATCATGACGGGCGGCTTGAACTGATCGATTGGGTGGCGCGCAACAAGCTCTCGCTGCTGCAGGCGCCGGCGGCCAGATCATCGGCAAAATCGGTTAGCAAAGCCGCACTGGCGGCGTTTGCCGCCGCCGAGCTGCAGGCATCCCAGGCAAAGGCTGTCCGTGCTGCACCAACCAGAGTTTGAGACGCTCCTGGCCTTTCCTGGTCTAACCCGCATTCTCATCGTGACAGACGCCTGGACCCCGCAGGTCAACGGCGTGGTGCGCACGCTGAGCACGGTGGTCAATGAGTTACGGGCAATGGGCAAGACGGTCGAGATCATCGGCCCGGACCGTTTCCGCACCACGCCCTGTCCGACCTACCCGGAAATTCGGCTGGCGATGTTTCCAGGGCGCAAGCTCGCCAGGCTGATCCGCGCCTACCGGCCGGACGCCCTGCATATCGCCACCGAAGGCCCGCTCGGGCTGGCGGCGCGGGCCTATGCGCGCCGGCACAAAATGGCTTTTACCACCGCCTTCCACACGCGGTTCGCCGAATATCTGGAGGCCCGCACGCGCATTCCGGCAAGCCTGACCTACCGCTGGCTGCGCTGGTTTCACGGCGCCGGTTCCGGGGTGATGGTGGCCACCCAGTCATTGCGCGATGAGCTGACCTCGCGCGGCTTTGCCAATGTCCGTAGCTGGTCGCGCGGCGTGGATCTGGATGCCTTCCATACCGAGCCGAAGGAAAACTGGCCGCTGCCGCATCCGATTTTCACCTATGTCGGGCGCATCGCGGTCGAGAAAAACCTGCGGGCATTCCTCAAGCTTTCATTGCCTGGCTCTAAACTTGTGGTCGGCGACGGTCCGCAGCGCAAGGCGCTGGAGCGCGAATTCCCAGACGTCCATTTTGCCGGCGCGCGCTTCGGCCCGGCGCTGGCGGCGGCCTATGCGGGTGCCGATGTCTTCGTGTTCCCGTCGCGTACCGATACGTTCGGCCTGGTGGTGCTGGAGGCACTGGCCTGCGGGGTGCCGGTGGCGGCCTATCCGGTAACCGGGCCGAAGGACATACTGGGCGAAGCGCCGGACCCGGTGGGCGCGCTGGACGAAAATTTGCAAGCGGCCGCGCTGGCGGCCCTGGACATCGACCGCAGCGCCTGCAGGCGACACGCCGAGACCTATTCCTGGGCGGCCTGCGCCCAGCGCTTTCTGGATAATCTTGTACCGGTAAGCGTTCCGGCCTGACTTGCGGGACTGGCCGCGGCCACCGATAATAAGACCATGGATGTGGCAACTATTCTCAGCGATCCCATTGGACTGACGCTCAACGGCGAGGCGATGGAGGTGCCGAACGGCATGACCGTCGCTGGCCTGATCGGCTTCGCCGGGCTGGACCGCCGCAAAGTGGCGGTCGAGCTGAACCGAGAAATCGTGCCGCGCTCGACCTACGAGGCAACCGTGCTGCAGCGCGGCGATGCGATCGAGATCGTCCACTTCATCGGTGGCGGCTAGCGCATGGACAGTCTCATGCTGGGCAGCGATCCATGGCAAGTGGCGGGGCAGAGCTTTGCCTCCCGGCTGATCGTCGGCACCGGCAAATACCGCGACCTGCCAACCACCGCCGCCGCCATCGAGGCCTCAGGGGCCGAAATCGTCACCGTCGCGGTACGCCGGGTCAATCTCTCCGACCCCAAGGCGCCGATGTTGCAGGATTTCGTCAGCCCGCGCCGCTATACGTATTTGCCGAATACCGCTGGCTGCTTCACCGCCGATGAGGCGGTGCGCACGCTGCGGCTGGCGCGCGAGGCCGGCGGCTGGAACCTCGTCAAACTCGAAGTGCTGGGGCCGCCGCCGACGCTGTATCCGGATATGGCCGCCACGCTCGCCGCCGCCGCCGCGCTGATCAAGGACGGGTTTCAGGTGATGGTGTATTGTTCCGACGATCCGATCGCGGCGAAGCGGCTGGAAGAACTGGGCTGTGCCGCCATCATGCCGCTCGGCGCGCCGATCGGCTCCGGGCTCGGCGTGCAAAACCCGCTGATGATCCGCATGATCATCGAAAACGCCAAAGTACCGGTGCTGGTCGATGCCGGCGTCGGCACCGCCTATGACGCCACCTTCGCCATGGAACTCGGCTGCGATGCCGTGCTAGTGAATTCCGCGATCGCCCTGGCCGATGACCCGGTGCTGATGGCGCGCGCCATGAAAGCCGGGGTCGAAGCCGGCCGCCTCGCCTACCGCGCCGGCCGCATACCCAGGCGCGATACCGCCAATCCCTCCAGCCCGGTGACAGGCCTCATCCGCTGAACAAACTGCTGCGGTCCGTGCCGGAACTGTTGGCGAACTTCCTGGCGCCGTGGCTGGTCTACCAGCTGACGGCGCCGCATTACGGTGATGTCAAAGCCCTGATCGGCTCCGCCATGCCGCCCTTGCTGTGGAGCAGCTACGAGCTGGCGAAAACCCGGCGCCTCGATGCCATCAGCGTCATCGTCCTTGCCAGCATCCTGTTCACCCTGGTGGCCACCGCGCTCGGCGGCTCGGCACGGTTGATCCAGATACGCGACGCGCTGGTGACCGGCGCCGTCGGGATAATGTTCCTGCTGTCGCTGGCGCTGCGGCGGCCGATCATCTTCTACCTGGCGCGCGCCACCATGGCCCGCAATACCGAGCAAGGTGCTGCGAACTTCGAAGCCCTGTGGAACAAACCATCCGTACCGCGGCTGTTCCGCATCCTCACCGCCGTGTGGGGCAGCGCCCTGGTCCTGCAAACCGCCGCCATGTGCTGGCTTGCCTGGGTCTGGCCGATCAGCCGCTATCTGCTGGTCGGCCCCATCATCAGCTACGGCTTCCTGGCACTCATCATGCTGTGGAGCCTATGGTACCTGACCCGCAACGGCGCCGCTGGCAAATCTCTGTTTTTTCAGAAATCGTAAGAAGCAAGCACTTCTTTTTGTGAACAAAAAGAAGCAAAAAAACTTTATGACTCTGGGTCATGGGCGTTGGCGGCATAACGCCCATGACCCGGCATAAAATTTATGCTGGGTCCGGAGGCGTTGTCGGCTTCACCACCCATGCCCAGCAGGGCAAAAGTTTTTTGCTTCTTTTTTTTCAAAAAAGAAGCGCTTGCTTTCTGTCGGACTTAGAGCCGGCAGTCTGTCGTGATAGGGCCGTTATAGGGTGTCCAGCTTTGGGTTTGTCCGAACAGTGGCAGGCCGATGTAGCCGCGCAGCAGCAGGTGATTGGCAGGGCCTGGGGTTAGCTTTGCATGATATACGGAGCCGTCGCGCGGGTCGGTGATCGAGCCGTTCCAGACGGTTTTGCCGGCGGCGTCGGTGCTGGGTGTGGTTTTGATGATGGTCAGCCCGCATTGTGTCTGGCCTTGCCAGTCATTCGGGATGGGATCCGTAGGGGCCAGGGCCATGCCGACGATGCGGCCGCAGAGGTTTTGCCCACAAGGCGCGATTTCGATCACGGCGTCGTGGTTTGGCGTCACCCAGCGACCGTTCGGTGTCGGCCCGGAGAGCATATAGCGTCCGCTTGACAACGGTGCCGGTGCGGTCTGTGCTGCAGCCTTGCCGGTGCCTATCAACAGGTAAAGAGCCAAAGCCGTGAGAAGGCGAAACACGATACGGGACCGATCAACTTAGTTGTTTCACTCTAACCGTTGGCGGGCGGTTTCTGGGTTGTTGCAGCAAGGCGGCAATTGGCCAGCGTGCGGCCGCCGAACGGCGTCCAGGTTTGGGTCTGCCCGAAAATCGGCAACACCGCATAGCCATGCAGCAGCAGGTGGCGGAACATGTCGAGCGCCAGGCGCGCCTGATAGACCGTGCCGTTGCGCGGATCGATGACGGTGCCTTTCCAGGTGGTGACGCCGTTGTTGTCCTTTACCGGCGCGGTCTGGATGATGGTCAGGCCGCATTGCGGCTGGCCCTGCCAGTCGAGCGGCATGGGGTCGTTCGGATGCGCCAGCACAATGCCGACGATCTGCCCGCACAGGCCGGCACCGCAGGGCGCGATCTGGATGACCGCTGGATGCAGGCCGGGCGTGATCCAGCGCCCGCTCGGCGTACCGGCTGAAAAGCCGCCGGCAGTCTCAGTTCCGGCCCGCGCGGCCGGAACCATGGCGAGGCAGAACAGCAGGATGATCAGGCAGCGCAGCAAATAATGTTATCCTCTTGGAACGATCAAAGGACTTTGGTTAGCAGCATTCAACACGGCTTCACAACGGCTGGGGCGCGCGGCCCTGCCAGTTTCATGGCGTCTGTGGCAAAAACCCCACGATTTCAGAGGCGGCGGCGGCCAGCCCGCAATGCGCCAGTGGTGCAGCGGCGGGGAAAGCGGTGAACAGGCGGCTGGGCGCATTGCGGTCCAGCAGCACGAACACGCCCTTATCGTCGCTGCGACGGATCAGCCGCCCAAAGGCCTGCCGCAGCCGCAGCCGCACGATGGCATCGTCGTAATGCCGGGGTGTGCCGCCAGCGAGATAGGTGCGGCGCACCCGGTGCAGTATATCCGGCCGCGGCCAAGGCGTGCGCTCGAACACCACCAGCCGCAGGGCATTGCCCGGCACATCCACGCCGTCGCGCATGGCATCCGTGCCGAGCAGGCAGGAATGCTCCTCGGCCCGGAAAATATCGACCAGGGTGGCATTGTCCATGGCGTCCATATGCTGTGCATAAAGCGGTATGCCGGCAGCTTCCAGTTTCGGCGCGATGCGTGCATGCACCGCCCGCAGCCGCGAAATGGCCGTAAACAGGCCGAGCCCGCCGCCATTGGCAGCCTGGAACAGGGTTTGAAACGCGCCCGCCAAACTGGGGATATCCAGGCCGTTGACGTCGTTGACGATAAAAATCCTGGTTTGCGCCGCGTAGTCGAACGGCGAGGCGAAAGCAGCGCGGATGGCGGGAGCGGCCAAATGCGCCGCTCCGGTGCGGGCTTCGGCCCCGGCCCAGCCGGTCTCTCCGGTGGGGGCGGCGCCATCCCGCAGGGTGGCCGAGGTGATCAGCATACCATGCGCCGGCTGCGCGATGGTCTCGATGAAGGCTTCGGTCGGGTCCAGCAGATGCGACAGCAAGGCCACGTCCTTGTCAGCCCCCGCTTCACGGTCCAGCCGCAGCAGGTTGATGTGGCTGGGCCGCTGGCCCGGTTCCGGCGGTGTCCCGGCCAGGCCGTCCAGCAGGCGCCGCCAGGCAGCCAGCGGGTCGATGGCCCGGCGCTGCAGGCTGCGGGCCGCCCCCTCCAGCCGCTGCCTGGCGGTCTCGTCCAGCGTGTCGCCTTCGCTTTCCAGACGGTCCAGACAGCGTGCGCGCAACGCCGCCAACGGCTGTCGCAGCCGCTCCAGCGCCCGCGACAGCGCCAACCCGGCCTGCACCACTTGGGTCTCGATCGGGTAGAGATCGCTCTCCACCGGCATCGACTGCGCCAGCTCCGCATCCTTGGCCCGGGCCCGCGCCTGGGCCCGTAAGGCTTGCAGGAAGGTTTCGGCCGGATGGGCCGGCGCCGGCTCAGCGGGCAATGCCGCAAGGCCAAGCCGCGCCGCCCAGGCCGGCGCCGGCAGCGCCAGGGCGGCGATCAGCACGGCCTGCATCTGCGGCACCAGTTTTTCATCGGCGGCGATCAGATCCTCCAGCCGCCGGGCCAGGCCCCGCGCCCGCGACTTCGCACCCTCCGCACCCAGCAGCCAGCGCCGCAGCTCCGCCATCGCGCCGCCGGATAGTTCCACCGCAAAGGCGCTGTCGGCGGCGTCGAAAATATGGTGGCCCTCGTCGAACACATAGCGGGTCGGCACTTCGGCATCGTCCAAGCCGCCCCACACCGCTTGCGCCATCACCAGCGCGTGGTTGGCGATCACCAGATCGGCGCGCCGGGCCCGGCGGATCACATGTTCGATGGTGCAGCGCTTGTAATGCGGGCAGGCGGCGTGGATGCATTCGCCGCGCCGGTCGGCAATGCCCGCCAGCAAGCCGTGGCCGAACAATTCGGCGAACCAGCCGGGCAGATCCCCGCCCATCAGATCGCCATCGGCGCTGGCCATCGCCCAGCGCGCGATCAACCCGAGCGGCACGGTATGGCGCCCAGCGCTCACCGCATCCTCGTAATTCAACAGGCACAGGTAATTCTCCCGCCCTTTGCGCAGCACCACCCGCCGGTGCTGGCCGGTGCCGGGCTCCAGGCTGGCGGCCTCGGCCTCGATCTGGCGCTGCAAATGCCGGGTGAAGGTGGAAATCCACACGGCCCCCTGGTTGCGCTCGGCCCACAGGCTGGCCGGCGCCAGATAACCCAAGGTCTTGCCGGTGCCGGTGCCGGCCTCGGCCAGCACCAGATGCGGTACGCCTTCGGCGGCACGCGGCGCGAATGCCGCGGTCGCCGCCGAGGCATAATCGGCTTGCGCCGGGCGTTGTTCGGCACCGGCCCCCAGCAATGCCGCCAGCCGCGCCCGCGCCTCGTTCGGCGCTACCGGGTAGGCCGAGGGCGGCGGCCTTGGTGCCTCCTCCTCCCATTCCGGCAGCCGCTTCCACAGCCTGAGCGCCATGCCGTCCGGCTGCGCTGCCGGCGCGCCCAGAGCAGCACAGACGTAGCGCGCCCAGCCCCAGCCCATTTCCCCCATGCGCGCCGCCAATGCCGCGGCATCCCGGTTGGCCGGCACCTGGCGCGCCGCCGCCAGCCGCGCCAGCAGCGCCTCGGCCATTCCGGCAAGGCTGGCGGCCGCGGTTTCCAGCGTCACCGGTACCGGCATGTCAAGAAACCGCGCCAGGCCCGCCGTGGTTGGGGCCAGGGATCTGGCCGGGTAGACAAAAGCGAACAGCTCCAACAAGTCCAGGATGGCGATCGCCGGATTGCCGAGCCGCCTGAGCGTGGCCGGGCCGTGCACCACCAAGGCCGGATGGTCGCCCAGCGACTTCGCCACCGTGCCGGGCTGCACCGTCAGTATTTCACCGTCGGCAGTGATCAGCACAGCCTTGCCATGACCGGCGACGAGCGAGCTGAAATCCGGCAAAAACGGCATATCCCCACGTATAGACGTGCACAGGGTTTCGCCATAGACCGCGCAGGATGACCGAACCAAGCCAAAATCCCTTAAGCTGGCCTTTCCGCGAGGCCGAACGCGTGGCCGCCCGTCTGGCCGCCAGCGGCAAATCCAGCGCCTTGTTTGAAACCGGCTATGGGCCGTCCGGCCTGCCGCATATCGGTACCTTCGGCGAGGTTGCCCGTACCAGCTGGGTGCGCCACGCCTTTACCGAACTCACCGGCCTGCCATCGCGTCTGCTGGCCTTCAGCGACGACATGGATGGTTTGCGCAAAATCCCCGATAATATCCCGAACAAGGAGCTGCTCCGCGGTTTCATCGGCCGCCCGCTCACCCAGGTGCCGGACCCCTTCGGCACCCATGACAGTTTCGGCGCCCATAACAATGCGCGGCTGCGCGCGTTTCTCGACTCTTTCGGATTTGCCTACGAATTCGCCTCCGCCACCGATTATTACGTCTCCGGCCGGTTCGATGCCGCCCTGCTGCATGTGCTGGCCAATCACAATAAAATCGTCGACATCATCCGCCCCACCCTGGGGCCGGAACGGCGCGCCACCTATTCCCCGATCCTGCCGCTGCACCCGCGCACCGGCATCGTCATGCAGGTGCCGATCGAGCAGGTGGATGCCGAATCCGGCAGCGTGGTCTGGACCGACCCCGAGAGCGGCACACGCTATGAGACGGAGGTCACCGGCGGCGGCGCCAAGCTGCAATGGAAAGCCGACTGGGCGATGCGCTGGTATGCGCTCGATGTCGATTACGAAATGTCCGGCAAAGACCTTATCGATTCCGTGAAACTGTCATCGGCGATCGTGCGCGCCCTCGGCGCAGAACCACCGGAATGCCTGACCTATGAGCTGTTTCTCGATCAGAACGGTCAGAAAATCTCCAAATCCAAAGGCAATGGCCTGTCGGTCGAGGAATGGCTCACCTACGCGCCGCCGGAAAGCCTCGCGCAATTCATGTATCATGCACCGCAGCGCGCCAAGCGGCTGTTCTTCGATGTCATCCCGCGCGCCGCCGATGATTATATCGCGGCGGTGGCGGCGTTGCGGGACAGTAACGATCCGCATAACAACCCGGCCTGGCATATCCATGCCGGCCAGATTCCTGCCAACGCCGGCAGTCCGATCGGCTTTGCCATGCTGCTCAACCTCGCCTCCGTCATCAACGCCGACAGCCCCGACATGCTGTGGGGCTTCATCCAGGCGTATCTACCGGCGGCAACGCCTGAAAGCTCGCCGCTGCTGGCGCGGCTGGTCGATTACGCCATCGTGTATTACCGGGATTTCGTGGCGCCGAAGAAGCGGTTCCGCGATGCCACCGAAGGAGAGCGCGTGGCGTTGCTCGATCTGGCCGCCGGCTTGCGCGAACTGGCCGCCGATGCCGGCGCCGAAACCATCCAGGATCTGGTCTATGCCATCGGCAAGCGCCATCCGTTCTCACCGTTGAAAGCCTGGTTTGATTGCCTGTACCAGGTCCTGCTGGGCCAGATGGAAGGCCCGCGCTTCGGCGGGTTTATCGCCCTTTACGGCATCCCGCGCACGATTGCCCTGATCGAAACCGCCGCCACCCGCGTCAGCACGGAAGACAGTTCATCATGACCCAGAAAACCATTTCACCCGTCGACGGCAGCCTGTTTGCCGAGCGCGAATTCGCCTCCAACGATCATATAGACGCCACACTCGCCCGGGCGGTGATCGCGCAACGCGACTGGGCGCGCCGCAGCATCGCCGAACGCGCCGGCTATGGCTCGAAATTCACTCGCGCCCTGCTGGCCCGTACCGATGACATCGCGCTCGAACTGGCCTGGCAAATGGGCCGCCCGATCGCGCAGGCGCCAAGCGAGGTCAAGAGCTGTATCGAACGCGCCATGTTCATGATCGAAGCCGCCGAAGAGGGCCTCGCCCCGCTCGATCCCGGCCCGAAAGCCGGTTTCAAACGCTATGTCAAACGCGTGCCGCTCGGCGTCGTGTTCGTGATCGCGCCCTGGAACTACCCGCTGCTGACCGCCATCAATACCATCATGGCCGCCATCATGGCCGGCAATACCGTAGTGCTGAAACACGCCGCGCAAACCCAGCTGGTGGCCGAACGCTTCCAGCAGGCCTTCGACGAAGCCGGACTGCCCGCCGGCGTGTTCCAGCACCTGCAAATTGCCGGCAGCACCGCCGAAGCCCTGGTGCAGGACTCGCGCATCGCCCATGTCGCCTTCACCGGCTCGGTCGAGGTCGGCCACGCCGTCAGCCGCGCCGCCGCCGGCCGCTTCATCTCGGTCGGCCTCGAACTCGGCGGCAAAGACCCCGCTTACGTGCGTGCCGATGCCGATATCGCCGCCGCCGCCGACAATCTGGTCGATGGCGCCTTCTTCAATTCCGGCCAGTCATGCTGCGGCATCGAACGCATCTATGTCCACGCCGCGGTGTTCGACGATTTCGTGGCCCAGGCCGTGGCCCTGACCAACAAATACCGCCTCGGCAACCCGACGGAACGCAGTACCAACCTCGGCCCCGTGGTCTCCGCCAAAGCAGCCGCCTTCATCCGCGCCCAGATCGATGAAGCCATTTCCCAGGGTGCGGACCCGCTGATCCACGCCGGCAACTTCCCCGCCGACGAACTCGGCTCCCCCTATGTCGCCCCACAAATCCTCATTAACGTCTCACACGAAATGCGCGTGATGACGGAAGAAACCTTCGGCCCCGCCGTCGGCATCATGAAAGTCACCTCGGACGAGGAAGCGATCGCCCTGATGAACGACAGCCCCTACGGCCTCACCGCCGCCTTGTTCACCACCGACCTCGCCGCCGCCGAACGCATCGGTGCGGAAATCGAAACCGGCACCGTATTTCTGAACCGCTGCGACTACCTCGACCCCGCCCTGCCCTGGACCGGTGTCAAGGACACCGGCCGCGGGCACACCCTGTCACGCTGGGGCTATGAACAACTCACCCGCCCGAAATCGTTTCATTTACGGACCTAGATTAAATCAAAGGAAGCAGCCGCTGGCTCAGATTAACAAAAGTCTTTTTGCAGTGCTTCCTTACGACTAGTCTAAGCCGCCAGCGCCTGCTCCAGCATATTCAGCCCTTCGTCCAATATCGCATCTGATGCCGTCAGCGGCATCAGCAGCCGTATTGAATTGGCATACACCCCGCAGGACAGCAAAATCAGCCCTTGCTCACGGGCTTTGTTGATCACCTGCTTGGTCATCTCCGGGTCAGGTTCATTGGTGCCGCGTTGTTTCACGATATCGAAGGCCACCATCGCCCCTGGCCCGCGGATGGCGGCGATCGGCACGGTATTATTGCGGCGGCTGATCGCTTCGAGCCTATCCTTCATCCGGGCGCCGATCTGGTTGGCGCGTGCCACCAAATTCTCATCCTTGATGATATCCAGCACGGCGAGGGCGGCGGCGATCGCCAACGGGGAGCCGGCATAAGTACCCCCCAGCCCGCCCGGGTCGGCGGCGTCCATGACGGCAGCCCGTCCCACCACACCGGAGAGCGGGAAGCCGCCGGCCAGCGATTTCGCGATGGTCATGATATCCGGTTTTACCGTGGCATGTTCCATGGCGAACATCTTGCCGGTACGCGCAAACCCGGTCTGCACCTCATCGGCAATCAGCAAAATCCCGAATTTGTCGCATAATCTGCGCAGCGCCTCCAGCAATTCGTTCGGCGCCTGGATAAACCCGCCCTCGCCCTGCACCGGCTCCAGCACGATCGCCGCCACCCGTTCCGGTTCGATATCGGCGCGGAACAGCATGTCGATGGCGCGCAGCGAGTCGGCCACCGTCACCCCGAACGGCTCATGCGGAAACGGCACGTGGTAGATCTCCGCCGGCATCGGCGCGAATTTCTTCTTGTAAGGCAACACCTTGCCGGTCATCGCCATCGTCAGCATGGTCCGCCCATGGTAGCCGCCGGCAAAGGTGATCACCCCGGCCCGCCCGGTGGCGGCACGCGCAATCTTCACCGCATTCTCCAGCGCCTCCGCCCCGGTGGTGAAGAAAATCGTCTTGGCCGGCCCCTCGATCGGCGCCAGCGCATTCAGCCGCTCCGCCAGCTCGACGTAATTTTC
This sequence comes from Acetobacteraceae bacterium, assembly GCA_965231175.1. Taxonomy (GTDB): domain Bacteria; phylum Pseudomonadota; class Alphaproteobacteria; order Acetobacterales; family Acetobacteraceae; genus Acidocella. The sequence continues at coordinate 870,190 of CBDDMJ010000004.1, forward strand.
ATACGGCGTGACCTGGAACGACACATGGGTGAACTGTTCCATCTGCTGCGCCACCGCCGCCATCACGCGCGGATGCCGGTGCCCGGTATTCACCACCGCGATCCCGCCGACGAAATCGATATACCGCTTGCCCTCTGCATCCCAGATCTCGGCATTCTCCGCCCGCACCGCAAACACCGGATGCGCCGAGGCCAGCCCCAACGGCACCGCCGCCTGCCGCCGTGCCAAAAGCTCCTGATTGGTGGACATCGCGTATCGCTCCTGTGGTTGATGATCGCCGTCTGTGCCATACTGGTATGCCGGGTGAGGGATTTGAACCCCCGGCCTTCGGTTTACAAAACCGCTGCACTACCACTGTGCTAACCCGGCGCCTGGCGGCGCTCTTATCACAACCAGCCCCCCCTTCCACCCCCTCTTGATATGCACCATTCCACAGGCCTATATGCGCCACCCCGCGCCATCGGCGGGCCATAAGGGGCCATAGCTCAATTGGTAGAGCGTCTGCATGGCATGCAGAAGGTCGGCGGTTCGATTCCGCCTGGCTCCACCAAATCACCGGGACGGACCAGAAAATGTCAGAAACAACCCCCCGCCTCAAAGGCAAAATGTCCCACTTCGACTGGGCCGACCCGCTGGCGCTGGAAAGCCTCCTCACCGAAGACGAACGCGCCATCCGCGACGCCGCCCATGAATTCTGCCAGGACAAACTCCAGCCCCGCATCCTCATGGCCTACCGCAATGAGACCTTCGACCGCGCCATCATGACCGAATTCGGCGAGCTCGGCTTCCTCGGCGCCACCCTCGACAGCCACGGCTGCGCCGATGTCTCCTACGTCGCCTACGGTCTGATCGCCCGCGAAGTCGAACGCGTTGACAGCGGCTACCGCTCCGCCTTCTCGGTGCAATCCAGCCTGGTCATGTACCCTATCTACGCCTTCGGCTCGGACGCCCAGAAAGACAAATACCTGCCCAAACTGCGCACCGGCGAAACCGTCGGCTGCTTCGGCCTCACCGAACCAGATGCCGGCTCAGACCCCGCCTCCATGCGCACCCGCGCCAAAAAAGTCGAAGGCGGCTACCTCCTGAACGGCGCCAAAACCTGGATCACCAATTCCCCGATCGCCGACCTCGCCCTCGTCTGGGCCAAGGACGACGCCGGCGACATCCGCGGCTTCCTGGTCGAACGCGGCGGCGCCGGCTTCGAAACCCCCAAAATCGAAGGCAAATTGTCGCTCCGCGCCAGCATTACCGGCATGATTATGCTGACAGATACCTTCGTCCCGGACGACGCCATGCTGCCCAACGTCAAAGGCCTGCGCGGCCCCTTCTCCTGCCTCAACAACGCCCGCTACGGCATCGCCTGGGGCGCCCTCGGTGCCGCCGAATTCTGCTACCACGCCGCCCGCACCTACACGCTGGACCGCAAAATCTTCGGCCGCCCCCTCGCCGGCACCCAACTCGTGCAGAAAAAACTCGCCGACATGCAAACCGAACTCACCCTCGGCCTGCACGCCGTCCTGCAGCTCGGCCGCCTGTTCGATGCCGGCCAAGCCGCCCCGGAAATGATCTCCCTGCTCAAACGCAACAACTGCGGCAAATCACTAGACATCGCCCGCACCGCCCGCGACATGCACGGCGGCAACGGCATCGCCGATGAATACCAAATCATGCGCCACATGGTGAACCTCGAAACCGTCAATACCTACGAAGGCGCCCACGACGTCCACGCCCTCATCCTCGGCCGCGCCATCACCGGGATCGCGGCATTTTAGGTAAATTGAGGAAGCAGCAGCTTTTTTGAAAAAAAGCTGCGCAAAAAACTTTTGGGAATCTGGTCCATTGGCTTCACCAGCCAAACGCACCATGCCCCAGCATAAATTTTATGCCGGGTTCGGGGCGGTGTCAGCTTCACACCCCATACCCCAGGGAATCAAAAGTTTTTTGGTTCTCGCGTTCCGATGATGTGGCGGCGCAGCGCCACATCTGAATCGGACCGCGCAGAATGGTTCAAAAAAGCACTGCTTTCTTCCTTTGACCAGCGGTAGTTGCGGCACCATGTCACAAGGCCTAGTCTATATCCGCCTCAAACCAAGAGACTATTATGCCCTTTATTGCCGACCGCCTGAACCGCATCAGCCCGAGCCAGACCATTGCCATCTCCTCCAAGGCCCGGGCGTTGAAGGCTGCGGGCCGCGACATCATCAGCCTGTCGGCCGGCGAGCCGGATTTCGACACGCCTGACCATATCAAAAATGCCGCCATCGCCGCCATCGAAGCCGGCGAGACCAAATACACGGATGTCGCCGGCACCCCGGCTTTGCGTCAGGCGGTCGCCGCAAAATTCAAACGCGATAGCAATATAGATTACAAACCGGAAGAAATCATCGTCTCCACCGGCGGCAAGCAGGTCATCTTCAACGCCATGCTCGCGACTGTGCAGGCGGGTGACGAGGTCATCATCCCCACCCCGTGCTGGGTCAGCTACCCGGACATCGTGGCGCTCGCCGAGGGCACGCCGGTGTTCGTGCCATGCAGCCAGAACAACGGCTTCAAACTGCGCGCCGAGGATTTGGAGGCCGCCATCACCCCGCGCACCAAATGGGTGTTTCTGAATTCTCCCAACAACCCAACCGGTGCCGCTTATTCCGCCGCCGAGCTGAGCCCGATCTGCGAGGTCCTGCTGCGCCACCCTGGTCTATGGGTGTTCACCGACGACATCTATGAAAAACTCACCTATGACGGCTTCAAACCCGCCACTATCGTCGAGGTCGAACCCAGGCTGCGGGACCGCACCGTCACCATGAACGGCTGTTCCAAAGCCTATGCCATGACCGGCTGGCGAATCGGCTTTGGTGGCGCCCCGGTGGCACTCATCAAAGCCATGGACAAGTTGCAGAGCCAGTCCACCTCCAACCCGTCCTCGATCAGCCAGGCCGCTGCTCTCGCCGCCCTCAACGGCCCCGAAGACGCAATCGATGAGATGGTCCGCGTTTACAAAACCCGCCGCGATCTGGTGGTTGACATGCTCAACCAGGCCACCGGCATCCACTGCCACAAACCCGAAGGCGCCTTCTACGTCTTCCCTTCTATTCACGGCTGCATCGGCAAAACCACCCCGCAAGGCATCAAAATCACCAATGATGAGGATTTCGTCATCGCCCTGCTCGAGGAAACCGGCGTCGCCGCCGTCCACGGCTCAGCCTTCGTCTACCCCGGCCACTTCCGCATCAGCTACGCCACCAGCACCGAAGCCCTCACCGAAGCCTGCCACCGCATCCAGAAATTCTGCGCGGCGTTGGAGTAAGCAAGCAGCAGCTTTTTGAAAAAAGCTGCGCAAAAACTTTTGATTCCTTGGCGCATGGGCGCTGGCGGCGACAACGCCCATGCACCAGCATAATTTTTATACTGGGCCTGGGGCGTTGTCCGCATCACGCCCATGCGCCAGACTCAAAAAGTTTTTTTGCTTCTTTTTGTTCACAAAAAGAAGACGCTTCCTTCCTCACCCCAACCCCAATTTCCCCATCCCCAGGAATTTATCCCGCCGCCGTTGTTTCAGCGCCTGCGGTGTCAGCGGCGTCAGCGGCGCCAGGGCTTTGGCGATAGCATCGCCGAGTGCGGCCAGCGCCGCTTCGGGGTCACGGTGCGCGCCGCCCAGCGGCTCGGCGACGATCTCATCGATCAGCCCGAGTTTTTTCAAATCCTGCGCGGTCAGCCGCAGCGCCTCGGCAGCCAGCGGCGCCTGTACGGCGTCCTTCCACAGGATTGCGGCACAGCCTTCGGGCGAAATCACAGAATAGATGGCGTGCTCGAACATCAGCACGGCATTGCCCGTGGCCAGCGCCACCGCGCCGCCGGAGCCGCCTTCGCCGATAATACTGGCGATCACCGGCACTGGTGCCGACAGGCAGGCTTCGATACCGCGGGCAATCGCCTCGGCCTGCCCGCGCGCCTCGGCATCCACCCCGGGGAACGCCCCTGAGGTATCGACAAACGTCAAAATCGGCAGCCCGAAACGCCCCGCCAGCTCCATCAGCCGCCGGGCTTTGCGATAACCTTCAGGCCGCGCCATGCCGAAATTATGCCGCAGGCGGGTTTCGGTATCATGGCCTTTTTCCGTGCCGATCACCATCACCGCGGTGCCGCGGAACCGCCCCAGCCCGCCGATGATCGCCTCGTCATCGGCAAATGCCCGGTCGCCGGCCAGCGGCGTGAATTCGGTAATCAGACTGGCGATGCAGGTTACCGCCTTCGGCCGCTCGGCATGACGCGCCACCTGCGTCTTCTGCCACGGCGTCAGCTTGGCATACAGCGCCCGCAGTTGCTTGTCGGCTTTGTCGGAAAGCTTCGCCACCTCATCGGCGATATTGATATCGCCTGGCGAGGTCATCAGCCGCAGCTCGTCGATCTTGACCTCTAGCTCGGCGACAGGTTTTTCAAAATCCAGGAACTGGCGCATGGTCCGGCGCGTTTAGCACAAATTCACGCCCTGGGAAGCAATGCGTGGCACCTGCCGTGCCAGACAAAAAAAAGCCGGTCTTTGCGACCGGCTTAGCACCCATGCGGTGCGGATTTAAGAGCTCCCTAAACTTGGCGGCTGGCTAACATCTTTTAGTTTCACAAAGTGAAACAACGTGGATCAGCCACTGCTGCTTTGTGGCGGAAAAAAGGCCGGGATGCAACAGGAAATCTTGCCAAAAACCAAGTTATATACTCAGAAAATATGCTGCAACGCAGCAGATAAAGCCAGAATTTCCTGGGCCGCCACGGTCGCCGGCCCGGCCTCCGTCACCCCCAGCCCATCGGCGAACGCATTGGCGTAACCCGCCCTGTTAGCCAGTGCTACCGGCAGCAACAGCAACCCGCGCGCGCTGATCTCCGCCTCCATGCGCTTGCGCAGCCGGGAGGCCGCCGGGGCCCGGTTGAACACCAGGACAATCCGTTTCTTCTCCTCCACCGCCAGTTTCAGCGTGCCCTCGGCTGCCCATAAATCCGGCGGCGATGGGTTCAGCGGCACCAGCACGATATCCGCCGCCCGGATCGCCCGCCGCGCATCGCTGTCGATCACCGGCGGCGTATCGATCAGCACCATGTCATGATCCTTGCGCAGCCGCTCCAGCACCGTCCCCAGGCGCCAGCCAGAAGTCGCCTCAATGGTCACCGCCGGCCCCACCTTGCTGGCGCCGCCGCGCAATTTCCCCCACAGCGTCAGGCTGCCCTGCGGATCGATATCCAGCACCGCCACCGTCATCGAGCCCGCCAGCGCCACCGCCAGCTGTGCCGCCAGCATGGTCTTGCCGGCCCCGCCCTTCTGCTGCGCCACCGCGATGATCTTCCCCATATCCAACTCCACCAGACCGCTCAACAAAGCTGCTCCAGCCTAGCCGTTTGCACCGGCTTTATGGCAAGGTTTTTTCATGGAAGAGCTTTTGACACCCGCCGAAATGGCGGTGGCCGACCGCCTCGCCGGCAACCCCGAAGCTTTGATGAACGCCGCCGGCCGCGCCGTCGCTCGTGCCATCCTGCGCCGCTACCAACCCTGCCGCACCCTGGTTCTCACCGGCCCCGGCCATAACGGCGCAGACGGCCGCATCGCCGCCCGTCATCTCGCCGCTGCCGGCTGGCCGGTCGAAACCCTCCCCATCGCCGCCGCCACCCCCGCCGCCGTCGCCCGCGCCGGACTGGTCATAGACGCCGTCTACGGCGCCGGCCTGTCCCGCGACCTCAGCCCGGAAATCGCCGCCCTGCTGCGCGCCGCCCCCCGCCTCGTAGCCATAGACATCCCAAGCGGGGTCAACGGCACCACCGGCACGGTCCGCGGCGACGCCCCGCAGGCCGAGCTCACAATCACCTTCTTCCGCCGTAAACCCGGCCATTTGCTGTACCCCGGCCGCGCCCTCTGCGGCCACATCATCCTCGCCGATATCGGCCTGCCCGCCACCGTGCTCGCCACCATCAACCCGCAAACCTGGCGCAACGGTCCCTGGCTGTTCACCCTGCCCGCCCACAGCGCCACCAGCCATAAATACAGCAACGGCGACGTCACCATCCTCTCCGGCGCCATGCCCGGCGCCGCCCGTCTCGCCGCCGCCGCCGCCCGCCGCTGCGGCGCCGGCATGGTCACCCTGCATATGACCGAGCCTACTGCCCTGCCGGAAGCCGGCCTGATCGTCAGCACCGCCCCCCTCGCCGACCTGCTCGCCGACCCCCGCCGCCAGGTCTGGGTCTGCGGCCCCGGCCTCGGCATCCCGGCCGCCGCTAAAATCCTGCCCCGCCTGATCGCCGCCAACCGCACCATCGTCGCCGACGCCGATGCCCTCACCGCCGCCACCAACAACCCCAGCCTGCTACAGGGTACCGCCGTCATTACCCCGCACATGGGCGAATTCACCCGCATCTTCGGCACCCCCGGCACAGACCGCCTCGCCGCCGTCCGCCATGCCGCCGCCACAACCGACGCCGTCACCATCCTCAAAGGGGCCGACACCATCATCGCCGCCCCGGACGGCCGCACCGCCATCAACGACAACGCCCCACCCTGGCTCGCCACCGCCGGCACCGGAGACACCCTCGCCGGCACCATCGCCGCCCTGCTCGCCCAGAAAATGCCACCCTTCGAAGCCGCCTGCGCCGCCGTCTGGCTCAACGGCGCCGCCGCCCAGCAAATCGGCCCCGGATTGATCGCTGAAAACCTGCCAGATGCTTTGGCTGCAGTTAAGAAAGCACTACTTTTTTGAAAAAAGTAGCAAAAAACTTTTGGTCCTCGGGGGCATGGGTTACGGCGCTGACGCCCCTGAACCAGCATAAATTTTATGCCGGGCCTGTGGCGTTTGGCTCACCCCGCCCCCGGCCCAGATTCAAAAAGTTTTTTTGCTTCTTTTTGTTCACAAAAAGAAGTGCTTCCTTATTTCAAAGTGCCTTCCCTGCCACCGGCTGCTGCATCAGCGTTCCGGCGCTGGGCGCGCCGGCCACCGGCGGCGGAGCGATTTTGGGTTGGTAATCCGGCGGCAGCAGTCCCGCCAGCATGGTCGCGCCGTTATAGAAAAACGGCAAAAACCGGGCATTCGCCACCGGTTCCGGCCATTGCGCTGCCGGCAACGCCATCGACAGGCCGATATAGGCGATGCAAAGTATGAACACCCCGCGCAGCAGTCCGAACACCAGCCCCAAGGTCCGATCCAGACCGGAAAGGGCGGAGTCCCGCACCAGCCCGCTTACCCAGGCGCTGACGATGCTGAGAATGATCAGCACCACCACGAACACCAGCAGGATCGAAACCGGCAGCACCGCCGCTTTCATCGAAATCAGGCTGGCGACCTTCGGCAAAATCACCGGGTAGAAGGCCAGCGCCGCCAGTGCCGCCCCCGCCCACGCTGCGATCCCCAGCAACTCGCGCACCACCCCGCGCACCAGGGAAAACATGCCGGAAATCAGAATAATGCCGATAGCGGCGCCGTCGATCCACGTCATACTCAATCCGCCTTCGGTTTATTCGCCTGTTTGGTGCCACTGGTGGCCACCGCAATAAGATCACTGAGATGCCCGGTTTCAATGAGCCGCAGCCCCGCCGGCACCGCCAGCTTCGCCGCGCCGCCGGCCACCCGTTTCGGCAGCGCTGCCTGTGTGAACCCCAGCTTCGCCGCCTCTTTCAACCGCAACTCCGCCTGCGCCACCTGCCGCAACTCGCCCGAAAGCCCGATCTCGCCGAAAAACACCATCGCCGGGTCGGTCGGCACATCTGCCAGCGCCGAAATCAGCGCCGCCGCCACCGCCAGATCCGCCGCCGGCTCCGTCACCCGCAACCCCCCGGCCACGTTCAAATACACGTCGTTCATCGCGAGCTTCATCCCGCAACGCGTCTCCAGCACCGCCAGCAGCATCGAAAGCCGCCCGGCATCCCAGCCGATCACCGACCGCCTGGGCGCCCCCCCAGGATTCGGCGCCAGCAGCGCCTGGATCTCCACCAAAACCGGCCGCGACCCCTCGAGCCCGGCAAACACCGCACTGCCGGATACATTGCCCCGCCGCTCGGCCAGAAACAGCGCTGACGGATTGGCCACCTCGGCCAGCCCCGCCCCGGTCATCTCGAACACCCCGATCTCGTCGGTCGCCCCGAAGCGGTTCTTCACCCCCCGCAAAATCCGGAACTGATGCCCGCGATCGCCCTCGAAATGCAGCACCACATCGACCATGTGCTCCAACACCCGCGGCCCCGCCAGCGCGCCCTCCTTGGTCACATGCCCTACCAGCATCAAGGCAAAGCCTTGCGTTTTAGCCGCCCGGATCAGCTCGAACGCCGCCGCCCGTACCTGCGTCACACTCCCTGGCGCAGACTCCACCCCCTCGGTCCACATCGTCTGGATGGAATCGATCACCACCAGCGCCGCCGCCGGCTCGGCCGCCAAGGCTGCCAAAATATCCCCAAGCTGGGTCGCCGCCGCCAAACTCAACGGTGCCGCGGTCAGCCCCAGCCGCGCCGCCCGCATGCGTATCTGATCAACCGATTCCTCACCGGAAATATACAAAACCTGCTTGCCGGCACGCCCCAGCGCCGCCCCGGCCTGCAACAGCAATGTGGATTTCCCAATCCCCGGATCGCCGCCCACCAGCACCACCGAGGCCGGCACCAGCCCGCCCCCCAACACCCGGTCGAACTCGGCAATCGTGGTCGGCACCCGCGGCGGCGGCGGCGAAATCCCCGCCAACCCAACAAACTCAATCCGCCGCGCCCCCGCCTTGCCCTTCATCCCCCCCGGCAACACCGGCGCCGCAACACGCTCCTCCAGCGTATTCCACGCCTCACAAGCCTCACACCGGCCCGCCCATTTCGGAAACACACTCCCGCAGGCCGAACAAACAAAAGCGCTGGAAGACCGGGCCAAAGCTAGAACACAATAAAGCAAGACAAGGCAGCACTTCTTTTTGTGAACAAAAAGCAGCAAAAAAACTTTATGAGTCTGGGCCTGGGGCTTGGTTGGCTAAACGCCCATGGCCCAGCATAAATTTTATGCTGGGTTCCAGGCGTTATAGGCATCACCCCTCCGCGGCATTCCATACGCTTTGCCCACAGAGCCTTGACCGCTACGCCCATGCCCCTGCAGGGCAAAAGTTTTTTGCGCAGCTTTTTTTCAAAAAAGCTGCTGCTTGCTTGCAACGTACGCACGCCTACCCTGGATGCCAGCTGAAGTGCTGGGCCAGATATCCCTGCAGTGCTGCCTGCTGGGCTGGCGACATGTTTATGGCTGCCATGGCTGCCATGGCGCCGGAGGGTGGTTGCAGGGCTACTGTGCTGGCGCTCGCTGCTGCCAGCATCGCTGCATCGCCACCGCCGGCGGCGGCAGCTTGCCGCCATTGAGAAACTGCCCCCGGCGCCGTCAGTTTCGGCAGCACCATCAGAAAATCCAGCCGTGCGGCGGCGGCGGCGGCGGCATAGGCTGCGTCCAATGGTGAGGTGGCCATGCCGCTGAACGCCACTGCTTCCGGCAGTGCGGGGAACAACGGGTCAGGCCCGATGGCGCCGCTCGGCCCCGGCATCCCCAGGGTAAATACCGGCACCCCGCCGTTGGCGCTCAATGGCGCCAGGTCTTCCGGCACACCCTCGCCGCACAGCAAAACCGCATCGGCATCGCCACGGTTGAAAGCTGCGGTTTTTGCCACCGTGCAGCGCAAGCCCGCCACCGGCGTCACCCGCACCCCCATTCGCTCCAGCGCCAGCAATGCTGCCAGGTCGTTGCTTTGCGGCGTATCCATGGCCAGCCGCAGAGGCGCCATCGCCCGCAGCCCTGCTGCATCGGGCGCGGTCCCGGCGGGCAGCCGCACCACCAGCACCCCGGAATTCAATCCCGCCATCACCGGTATCCAGCGTGTCGGGTCGAATTGCACGCGCGGATCGCCCACCAGCCAGGCCAGCAGCACGGCCCCTGGCAGCACCGCCGCGGTGCGTCCATCCGGCACCACCAGCGCGTCCAGATGGTTCGCCCCTGTCACCCCATCGAGTCCGCCGACCGCATCGGCGGTAATTTGCGGTGTCCCGGAAAACTGCTGCGCCAGCGCCAGCGCGCAGGCATCCGCCCACCGGCTGATGTCATCGCCCGGCGGCCCCGCCGCCAGCAACGCCAGTCCTTGTGTATCCGCAAAGGCCATCCGGGCCGCCGGCATCAGCGCCACAGCCGCAAACGCCCCGATGAATCCCCGGCGTTTCAACATCGCTTCCTGTCTCAGTCGTCGTATCGGATCAACGCCTCAAAGGGAACCTGCAAGCGGTCCCGCCCATGCAGAAACGTCAATTCGATCATCGCCGCCGCTGCCACCACCTCGGCCCCGACGCTTTGCAACAGCTTGATCCCGGCCGCCATGGTGCCGCCGGTTGCCAGCAGATCGTCCACCACCACCACCCGCGCCCCCGGCGTCACCGCATCGGCCTGAATTTCGATGCGGTCGGTGCCATACTCCAGATCATAATCCAGCCCGACCACCGGACCCGGCAGCTTGCCGCGCTTGCGCAGCATCACGAACCCGCAGCCCAGCTTCAACGCCAACGGTGCCGCCAGCAAAAACCCCCGGCTCTCGACCCCGGCCAGCACCGTCGGATGATACGCCCGCACACAGCTCGCCAGCCGCCCCATCGCCACCTGCCAGGCATCGGCATGGCGCAGCAGGGTGGAAATATCGTAAAACAAAATCCCCGGCTTCGGAAAATCCGGCACCCCGCGTATGTGATCTTTCAGGTCCATCCCGGCTGTATAACCGACCAAAGCCACTGGGCAAACTATCCTCCGAAATGCAGAGCCTGAAGGCCTTCTTTTTGTGAACAAAAAGAAGCAAAAAACTTTTTGAATCTGGGCCTGGGGCGTGGCCTAGAAAACGCCCCAGGCCCGGCATAAAATTTATGCTGGTTCAGAGGCGTGGTCAGCGTCACGTCCCATGCCCTCAGGGGCAAAAGTTTTTTGGTTCTTTTTTTCAAAAAAGAACTGCTTCCTTACTTACTTGCTCCCAAGCCAAGCCCATCCCCCGCCACCCAGGCCGCAATTCCGCCGGCGAATTCTTCCCGCTTCCAGAACGGTGCTCCGGTTTTCAGGTAATCGATCAAAAACCCGGTGGCTTCCAGGGCAGCTGCGCGGTGTCGGCTGGCGGTCGCCACCAGCACGATGTTTGCCCCAGGCGCCAGCCGCCCCACCCGGTGGATCACGGTAATCGCCAGCAACGGCCAGCGTGCCGCCGCTGTGTCCGCCATCCGGCCCAAAGCCCGTTCGGTCATGCCCGGATAGTGCTCCAGCGTCAGCGCCTGCAACCCGTCATCGCCCCGTACCACGCCGATGAAACTGGCAATCCCGCCGGCACCCCCTGCGCCCAGCCTCGCCAGCTCCGCCCCCGCATCGAAATCCGCCGCCTGCACCAGAATCCGCGGGTTCAGCACTCAGCCCCCGGTTACCGGCGGGAAAAACGCTATCTCGGTGGCGCCCGCAACACTGTCCTCCGGCACGGCAAATTCCTGATCGACCGCGCAACGCACCAGCTCGCGCCTGGCGAACGCGCTGCCATGCCCGGCCGAGCGCGCCGCCAGATGCGCCATCAACCCCGCCACAGTGCGCACCTCCGCCGGCAGGCTGATCTCCTCCTCGGCCACGCCGATTTTCTCCCGCAGCCAGGCAAAATACAAAACCCGCATCAATTCGCCGGCGATCCCGGCAGCCCCGCCGGTCCAGGCGGCATGGTATAATCGTTGATCCCTGCCGGGTCCGGCGGCGGTCCCTGCCCCGGCGGATAGGGCGAGGGCAGCGACGGCGCATAGGTCCCGCCCAGCGGCGTATTCATGTTTTTCTGTATATCGGCGATGGTCGGCATCGGCTGCACCGGCCCCGGCCACACGTTGCCCGCCTGCGGCGCGATCGGGCTCACTGCCACCGGCTGCCCCAACGCCCGCAGCGCCGTCTCGCTGGTGCCGCGCGGCGCATTGGGGTTGCCGAACGGCCAGGTATCCGCGGCAAAATGCCGCTCACTGATGCAGCCGCTTAGCAACAGTAAACACAGCAAACCTAAACAATGCCGCAAATCATCATTCCTTGCACAGACGCTGTTTCTGTAACCCAAGATTGCCGATTACGAAACGCCATCCGCGACGCCGGCATCTCAGGCCTTGATCGTCACATGCCGCAGCCCGGCCGTCAGATAATCCCACCCGGTCACCAGCGTCAGCCCCGCCGCCACCCACAGGAAACCCCCGCCGAACCAGACCATCGGCAACCCGCCCAACCCGATCACCGCCGCCCCGTCCGGCCCCAGCAGCAGCAACCCGAGTGCTACCATCTGCACGCCGGTCTTCCATTTCGCCAGGCGCGTCACCGGCAGCCCGACCCGGATTTCCGCCAGGAACTCACGCAATCCGCTCACCAGAATTTCCCGCAGCATGATCACGATCGCAGGATAAATCCCGTACGGCGGCAGCCGGTGAAATCCCACCAGCGCCATCAGCGTCGCCCCGATCAGCAGCTTGTCGGCAATCGGGTCCAGCATCCGGCCGAAATCCGAAAGCTGCAGCCGCTCGCGCGCCAGCCGGCCATCCAGATAATCGGTAATAGCGGCGATGGTGAACAACAAAGCCGCCAGAAAATTTGCTGAAGGCGCGCCGATCGCCACCAGCAGCACCAGCAGCGGGATCGCCGCAATGCGCGACAGGGTCAGCAAATTCGGCAAATCGGTCAGCATGATGCCATCCTACCGGCTTTCCGGCGCCGGCGGAACCGCCCGCAGCTGCGCCATAATAGCCGCAAAACCCGCCGTCCCCGCCGCTGCCTGCACCATCGCGCGGTAGGCCGCCAAAACCACCACCCCCGCCGCCGTGAGCTGCGCCCCGCCGCCGCCAGCCCCACCCTTGGCCGCCGCCACCAGCGGTGCGGCAAAAGCCGCATTCATCGTCTCCACCAGCGCCCAGGCGCGCTTGTAGCTCATCCCCATCCGCCGCCCCGCCGCCGCGATCGACCCCGTCTCGGCAATTGCCGCCAGCAGATCCGCCTTGCCCGGCCCCATCGCGATCCCGGCTGCGGACATGATGCGTAGTTTCAAATGCGGCTCACCCATGCCGCAGGCTCGCACGATCCACCACGGTTGACGATATAGCCACCCGGCTATAACGGTCATTGCGTATATGGGAGGCACAACATGGCCACACGCCGGCATTTCATCCACTCCGCAAGCGTATTGTCCGCCGCCACTCTCGCCGCCGGTCTCCCCCCCATCGCCGAGGCCGCCGGTAAAATCACCGTCGCCTACGCCGGCTCCATGGGGGTGGTGATGGACCACGGCATCGGCCCTGCCTTCACCGCCAAAACCGGCACCGCCTTCCAGGGCATCGGCCAGGCCTCCCTTGCCCTCGCCCATCTCATCGCCGCCAAATCCCTGACCCCGGACGTCTTCGTCTCGGTCTCCAAAGCGCCGATCGAAATCGTCAAAACCGCCAGCCTCACCAGCGCCGCCATGCCGGTCGCCAGCACCGAAATGGTGCTCGCCTACGCGCCCAAATCCAGCTATGCCGCCGCTTTCGCCAGCGCCAAACCCTGGTATGAAACCCTGCAATCCTCAAGCCTGCGTTTCGGCCGCACCGACCCCGCCACCGACCCGCAAGGCCAGTACGCCCTGTACACGCTGCAACTGGCCGAAGCCTATTACCACCAGCCCGGCTTGGCCGCCCGCATCGCCGGCGGCAAGCAACAGATCTTCGCCGAACCCTCGCTGCTCGCCCGCCTGCAGGACGGCGAACTCGACGCCACCATCGGCTATGAAAGTGCCGTCATCTCGCAGCATCTGCCGTACGTAAAACTGCCGCCCGAAATCAACATGAGCAGCCCCGCCCATGCCCAGGACTACGCCAAGGCCAGCCTTATCCTCAAAGGCAAAACCGCCCACCCCAGCCCGCTGGTGTTCTACGCCGCGGCCTTGAAAAACGCTGCCAACCCGGCCGCCGCCGCCGCCTTCATCGCCTTTCTCACCAGCCCCGCCGGCCAGGCCATCTTCGCCCGATACGGCTATCTGCCAGGCCAAGGTGCCGCTCTCTAAAACTCTGCGCCTGGCGGTCCTGGCCTTCCTCAGCGTCCCGCTGCTCGCCCTCATCACCGGCGGCAGCTGGCGCCACGCCACCCTGCCCGCCGCCGACCTGCACGCCATCGCCGTGTCTCTCGCCGGCGGCCTGATCGCCCTGGCCCTGATCGCCGCCACCGGCACCCCGCTCGCCCTCTACCTCGCCCGCAGCCCATCTCGCCTGGCCGCCCTCGCCGAAGCCCTGGTCCTGATCCCCATGCTGATGCCCACCCTCGCTCTCGGCATCCTGCTCGCCGCCACTTACGGCCCGGCCGCCCCCGCCGGTGCCGCCCTGGCCCGCCTCGGCCTGATCCTCACCAATACCCCCGCCGCCTTCATCCTGGCCGCCCTGTACGCCGCCCTGCCCACCTACATCATCGCCGCCCGCGCCGCCCTGCGCGAAGTCCCGCCCGAGCTTGAAGACGTCGCCCGCACCCTCGGCCAATCGCCGCGCGCGGTGTTCTTCCGCGTCAGCCTGCCGGTCGCGCAGCGCGGCCTCGCCGCCGCCCTGGCCCTGGCCTGGGTCCGCGCCATGGGCGAATTCGGCATTGTCCTCATCATCGCCTATTACCCGCAAGGCATGCCGGTGCGCCTGTGGGTCGATCTGCAGGAACTCGGCATCCAGGCTGTCTTCCCTCTGCTCGCTGGCTTTCTCGCCGCCACCCTGCCGCTGCCGCTCTGGCTCGGCTGGCGCGCCCGTCACCCCGCCTAGAGCCGGATGGAGATAGACTACCACCTCACCATCCCCATCACCCTGCACGCTCGTTTCACCCTGCACGGCTTCACCGCCTTGCTCGGCCGCTCCGGAACCGGCAAAACCCTGCTCCTCAAAGCCCTGGCCGGGCTGATCCCCGCCACCGGCACTCCCTGGCCCAACCTCGCCCCCGAACACCGCCCGATCGGCTACCTGCCGCAAGGCTCCGCCCTGTTCCCCCACCTCACCGCGCTGGAAAACGCCGCCTTCGGCCTCACCGGCCCCACCCGCCTCACCCAGGCCCAAACCCTGCTCGACACCCTCGGCATCGGCCACCTCACCACCCGCCGCACCCATGCCCTGTCCGGCGGCGAAGCCCAGCGCGTCGCCCTGGCCCGCGCCCTGGCCCGCAAACCCGCCCTGCTGCTGCTGGACGAACCCTCCGCCGCCCTGGACCCCGCCACCCGCGACACCATCCTCACCCAACTCATAGATACCATCACCACCGCCAACATCCCCGCCCTCGCCGCCACCCACGACCCCAGCCTCGCCGGCCTTGCCGACTGGCTGGTCCTCATCGACAACGGCAACGTCATCCAACAAGGCACGCCCGGAAACATTTTCAACAACCCCACATCACGCGCCGCCGCCGAACTCCTCGGCTACCAGAACATCTGGACCCACAACCAAACCACCTACTGCATCCGCGCCGAACACATCGAAATCAAACCCACCGGCCACCCCGCCACCATCACCGCCATCCGCGAACAAGGCCCCAACCTGCGCCTGACCTGCACCAACACAACCATCCTCATCAAAGACGGCAACAAAACCAACTACCAAATCGGCCAGCAAATCATGCTGGATTTTCCAGAGGAAAAAGTGAAACAGTTGAAGTAAGCAAGCGCTTCTTTTTTTGAAAAAAAAGAAGCAAAAAACCTTTTATGAGTCTGGGGCATGGGCGCTGTCGCCATTACGCCCATGCCCCAGCATAATTTTATACTGGTTCGGAGGCTTTGTCCTAATCACACCCCATGTCTCAGCATAAATATTCTACCGGGTCAGAGGCACTTTCCGCCTCACACCCATGTCCCCAAGGAGCAAAAGTTTTTTGCTGCTTTTTTACAAAAAAGCAGTGCTTGTCTTAGCTTTTATAAAACAGCCTTTGCCTTCAGCGCTTTCGCCAGCAACCGGCTGACGTGCACAGTCAGCACCAGGGTTGCGGCGGCGCCTGCCAGCAGCAGTGTGGCGTGAATGGTGGCGTCATGTTGCGTATGCATCAGTGACGACGACCCCAGGGCGCCGATTGTCACATAGCCCAGCAGGGCTGGCAGCGAGGCCAGTGTGCCGGTCAGGTAGTGCTGTGCTGAGATGCCGGAGAGGCCGAGCGCGTAGGAAGTCAGCGAAAACGGCATGATCGGCGAGACGCGCAGGAGTGCCACGATCCGCCAGCTATCTTGTGTCACTATCGTATCGAATGCGGCGAGCCGGCGGCGCCGTCCGAGCAGTCCGGCGATCAGCGGCCGCATCAGGGAGCGGCTGAGCCAGAAGGCGATGATGGCGCCTGCCATGATCCCGAGGGCGCTGGTGAGAAACCCTTGACCGATCCCGTAGACCGCACCGGCGGCGATGCCCAGCAGCGAGGCCGGCAGGATGCCGATCAGCGCAATCAGCGCCTGTACGGCGATGAATATCATCCAGCCTGCCGCACCCAGGCTGCGCAGCCGGGCTGCTGCCGCCAGCACCTGGCCGGACAGCGCGTGTGAAAACACCAGGCTCACGGCCAGTGCTGCCACCAGCATCAACGCCAGCAACAGGCCGGCGCGCGGCTTCACGGTGCGAACAGTTTGGTGGTCCGCCAGCGCCATTTCGCCAGGCGGTAGGCCAAAGCGGTCCGCAGCACGCCGATGCCATAGGTCACCGAGCGCCGGAAATTGATCGAGGAGGCTTCGGCAAAATACCGGGTCGGGCAGGAGATTTCGCCGATCGAGGCATCGCGCCACGCCGCCAGCGCCAGCATCTCATTGTCGAACACGAAATCATCCGAGCATCGCTCCAGCGGCAGCGCCTGCAAAATTTTGCGGGACCAGGCCCGGTATCCTGTATGATATTCCGAAAGTTTCAGCCCCAGCAGGAGGTTTTCCAGAAACGTCAGGCCCCGGTTGGCAATATATTTATAAACCGGCATGCCGCCCGCCAGCGCGCCGCGTCCCAGTATCCGCGAGGCCAGCACCACATCGTAATGTCCGGAGGCGATCATCGAGGCCATCGCCGTCACCAGGCGCGGCGAATACTGGTAGTCCGGATGCAGCATCACGACGATATCCGCGCCGCGCGCCAGCGCCTCGGCATAGCAGGTCTTCTGGTTGCCGCCGTAGCCGGTATTATGGTCATGGATCAGCGTATGGATGCCGAGCCGTGCCGAGATCTCGGCGGTATGGTCGGTACTCGCATCATCCGTCAGGATCACATCGTCGACGATCTCGCGCGGTATCTCCGCATAGGTCCGCTCCAACGTACGCGCCGCATTATAGGCCGGCAGTATCACCGCCACCCGCAGAGCCTCCAGCACCCGTCAGGCCGCCCTGGTCAAACGTTTGATGAAAGCCGACAGATGATGCCGCCGCATCTCCGCTGCCGCTTTCGCACTGGTGGTCATGTAATTCATCTGGATCACATAGCGCCGCCCGACAAAGGATTTATGGCCGTGCCAGGTCGTTGGTCCGTTCGGAAACACTAGCAGCGCGCCATCCACCGGCGGCACTTCCACGGCATAGTCGTCCATATCCTGCCCATTGCGCAGCAGCCGCAACCGGCCTTCTTCACCCCAGCCCGCAGCACCGGGATTCAAATACAGCAAAACCGTCACCCGTTTTGCTACCGAATCGGTATGTATGCGCCCATCTTTTTCACCGGCATTGCCGCGCAATGTCGTCATCACCGGCGCCCCTTGCAAATCCAGCCCGAATTTGCCGGCGACGATGGCGCGAAACCCCGGTCCCTCCAGTGCCGTCACCAGCGCTTGCGCCCTCGCGCCAAGCCGCAGCCCGCCGATCGGGAAACTGCCGCGCCCGCGCATCACCGGCAGATCGCCGACCACCGCCGCCAGCGCCTCGGCCTTCACGAAATGCGGCACCAGCACATGCGCGAACGGCTCAACCGCCACCGCTGCCGCCTGCAACGCCGCAAAATCAAGAACCTCCATCATCACCTTTCGCGAAACCTGAAGCGCGCTGTGCCACCAGCCGGCGTGATTTTCAAACCCGGTGCGGCGCGGCCTATACCTTCTCGACCTGCCCATATTCCAGATCGACCGGCGTGGACCGGCCAAAAATAGACACCGATACCTTCACCCGGCCCTTGTCCTCATCCACTTCCTCGACCACGCCGTTGAAGCTGGTGAACGGCCCATCGGCCACCCGCACCTGCTCGCCGATCTCGAAAATAACCGACGGCCGCCGGTTCTCCGTGCCATCCTGGGCCTGCTTGATAATCCGGTCGGCTTCCGCATCGGAAATCGGCGTCGGCCGCATCTTGGTGCCCAGAAACCCGGTCACCTTCGGCACGTCCTTGACCAGATGCCAGGTGTCGTCCGTCAGTTCCATCTTCACAAGCACGTAGCCGGGGAAAAACTTGCGCTCGGCATTCACCTTCTGCGCCCGGCGGATCTCCACCACCTCCTCGGTCGGCACCACGATCTCCTCGATATGGTCGGCCAGCCCCTTCAGCTCGGCCTGCTCCTTGATCTGGGTGGCGATCTTCTTCTCGAAACCGGAATACACGTGCAAAACATACCAGCGCTTGGCCATCTCAAAACATCCTTAACCGCCGACGCCGAACAGGGCGCGCATACCGGCCCCGATCACCTGGTCGACAAACAGAAAAAACGCCGCGGTGATCACCACCATGCCGAGCACAATCCCGGTGGTCTGCAAGGTCTCACGACGGGACGGCCAAGTGGTCTTGTTGGCCTCGGACCTTACCTCACGCATAAACTTAACCAGATTCAACGCCACGCGACAGCAAACTCCTCATTACGGACCGGGATGGCAGGGGCGGAGGGTCTCGAACTCTCAACCTCCGGTTTTGGAGACCGGCGCTCTAGCCAATTGAGCTACGCCCCTAGTTCCGATCCAGCACCGGCTGCGTTCCACACGTAAGCCACCCCTCTGTCAAGTCTTTGAGAACGGGCAGCCGGAAACCGACAACAACCTGGAGCGGGTGACGGGAATCGAACCCGCACAACTAGCTTGGAAGGCTAGGACTCTACCGTTGAGCTACACCCGCAACATGCCCAGATCAGCAATCAACAGATTACGGGAAGCCCAGCAGTGCGGCAAGCCAGACCAGGCATCATCAGGATCGGCATCTCCGGCTGGCGCTACCCGCCCTGGCGCGGCGTATTCTACCCGGAAAAACTGCCGCAAAAGGATGAACTCGCCTACGCCGCCGCGCAATTCAGCAGCATCGAAATCAACGGCACCTTCTATTCCCTGAAAACCCCCAAAAACTTTCAGGACTGGGCGGCCGCCACCCCGGCTGACTTCATGTTCTCCATCAAGGCGCCGCGCTACATCACCCATATCCTGCGCCTGCGCGACGCCGCCACACCGATCGCCAATTTCTTCGCCAACGGCCTGCTGGCTCTGGCTGAAAAACTCGGCCCCATCCTCTGGCAATTCCCGCCCAGCTTCAAATTCGACCCCGAGCTGCTGGAAGCCTTC
This sequence comes from Acetobacteraceae bacterium, assembly GCA_965231175.1. GTDB lineage: Bacteria > Pseudomonadota > Alphaproteobacteria > Acetobacterales > Acetobacteraceae > Acidocella. The sequence goes on from CBDDMJ010000004.1 coordinate 889,678, forward strand.
TTCCAAACCCTGCCGCATGACACCATCGCCGCCGCCGCCCTGGCCCGCCAGCACGACACCAAAGTCGCCAACCGCGCCTACCTGGACGTCACCATCAAACGCCCGGTCCGCCACGCCATGGAAATCCGCCACCCCAGCTTCGCCTGCCCCGCCTTCATCGCCCTTTTGCGCAAATATCGCGTCGCCCTGGTCTGCGCCGACACCGTGGAATGGCCGCGCCTCATGGATGTCACAGCCGATTTCATGTACTGCCGCCTGCACGGCTCGGAACAACTCTACGCCAGCGGCTACAACGCCACCGCCCTTGATGACTGGGCACGCCGCATCACCGCCTGGAGCCACGGCAGCGAACTGGCAGACGCTGAACGCGCCAGCCCCGAACCCCCCGCCAAAGCCGCCGCCCGCGACGTCTTCCTCTATTTCGACAACGACATCAAAACCCGCGCCCCCGCCGACGCCAAAAGCCTGGCCAGCCGCATTCCGCAATAATTTACTTGTCGCCGCTCCCGCACCCAGCCTAAATTTCCAGCAAACCAAAAAAGGGAGACGCTCACATGACCACCCGCATCCTCGCTAGCCTCTTCGCCCTCAGCCTGGCACTATCCCCGGTCGCCCGCGCCAATACCACCCCGCAGCCCGAGCCGGCGGCGCTGGTGAAACTGCAAACCATGGTGACCAACCTCGGCTACACCACCACCCTGTCCGACGATAAACAACATTTCTACTTCGACTGGCCCAGCAGCAAATACACCTACCGCATCGACCTCGCGGTCTCCACCAACGGCAACCTCGCTTATGTCTATAACTACATAGACACCTTCAACCCATCCGAACTCGCCAAAGTGCCCTACGTCAAAATCATGGAATACCAAAACTCCGGCAACGTCTTCTTCTCGATGGACAACACCGCCCAAGGCGAAGACTTCTACGCCAACGAAGCCTTCGACATCGCCGGCATCACCCCGGCATCCCTGCGCACCCACCTCGAAGACCTGGTCAGCGCCCTGGATGAAACCGACACCCTCTGGAACACCAAACTCTGGAAGTAAGCGTTCAGCAAAACAAGCGCTACTTTTTTGAAAAAAAGTAGCAAAAAACTTTTGCCATGCTGGGACATGGGACGTGATGCTGACAACGCCTCCGGACCCAGCAAAAAATTTATGCCGGGCCTGGTGCGTTCGGCCGCCAACGCCGATGGCCAAAACTCATAAAGTTTTTTTGCTTCTTTTTGTTCACAAAAAAGAAGACGCTTCCTTTTACTTTATGCTTGCCTTTACTTGCCCAGCACTTCCACCTGCTTGGCAAACAGCACTGCCGTCCCGGCCCGGGCCAGGCTCAGCAATGCCGCAAATGCTGTGTCATCGAAGGTGGCGCGTTCCGCTGTTGCCTGGATTTCCACGATCCCGCCGCCGCCGGTCAGGATGAAATTGGCATCCGCATCGGCTGCTGAATCCTCGGCGTAATCCAGGTCCAGCACCGGGTTTCCCTGATAAATCCCGCAGGACACTGCGGCCACCTGGGTCACCAGCGGGTTGGTTTTCAAGACATTTTTGGCTTGCAGATGCCGGAACGCCAGAGCCAGCGCCACATAGGCCCCGGTGATCGCAGCACAGCGGGTGCCGCCATCGGCGTTCAGCACGTCGCAATCCAGCGTCACGGTCATTTCGCCCATCGCCTTGCGGTCCACCACCGCCCTCAAGGAGCGCCCGATCAGCCGCTGGATTTCCTGCGTCCGCCCGCTTTGTTTGCCTCGCGCCGCCTCGCGGTCACCGCGCGTATGGGTGGCGCGCGGCAGCATGCCGTATTCCGCCGTCACCCAGCCTTCGCCCCCACCCCGCATAAACCCCGGCACTTTGCCCTCCACGCTGGCCGTGCACAGCACCTCGGTGCCGCCCATTTTAATCAACGCCGAGCCTTCCGCGTGATGCGAAAACCCCGTGCTGATGCTCAATGTCCGCAACGCATCGAAATTCCGCCCGGATGGCCGCATTACCAACTCCTGTTCCTGCACGCTTGCACTGCGCCCGCTCTTACGCGAGGCTGCCGGGATGGACCAGGGCCACAAACCCCACCTGCGACCGTTGCCCCGCCTGCCGCCCGGCCTCGATATCCGCTCGGCCGCGGTACTGCGCGAAATCGTCGAGCAATATGTCGAAACCGGCGAGCCGGTCGGCAGCCGCACCCTGTCGCGCCTGCTGCCCCTCAACCTGTCGCCCGCCACCATCCGCAACGTCATGGCGGACCTGACGGAAGCCGGGCTGCTGTTCTCCACCCACACCTCGGCCGGCCGCCTGCCCACAGACCGCGGTCTGCGCCTGTTTGTCGACGGCCTGCTGCAATTCGGCGAACTCTCGGAGGACGAACGCAACACCATCAACGCTGCCTTGGCGCAAACCGGCCGTTCCTTGCAGGACACGCTCACCCAGGCCTCCACCATGCTCTCCGGCCTGTCCGCCGCCGCCGGGCTGGTGCTCGCCCCCAAAGGCGAAGGTCCGGTCAAACATATCGAATTCGTCCCGCTCGGTGGTCACCGCGCCCTGGTGGTCCTGGTCTCAGCCGACGGCCAGGTCGAAAACCGCATCATCGACGTCCCCCCCGGCCTGCCCCCCTCCGCTCTGCATCAGGCCAGCAACTACCTGAACGCCCAGCTCTCCGGCCTGTCCCTACCCGAACTGCGCCACCGCGTCAGCCAGGATATCGGCGCCGACCGCACCGCACTCGACACCCTCACCAACAGCGTCATCGAAGCCGGCCTCGCCACCTGGTCCCCCGCCGGCCGCACCGGCTCGCTCATCCTGCGCGGCCAGGGCCGCCTGCTGGCAGACGTCGACCAGCTGGAAAAACTCGGCGCCATCCAGGCCCTGTTCGAACGCCTGGAAATGGAAGAAACCATGCTCCGCCTGCTCGACCTCGCCGAAACCTCGGACGGTGTGCGCATCTTCATCGGTGCGGAATCCGGCCTGTTCGGCGCCGCCGGCGTCTCCATGATCGTCGCCCCCGCCCGCAACCAGCAAGACCGCATCGTCGGTGCCATCGGCGTCATCGGCCCCACCCGCATCAACTATGGCAAAATCATCCCCGTCGTGGATTATACCGCCAGAGTCATTGGCCGGATGCTGGGATAGGAAGGAAGAAAGCATCTTCTTTTTGTGAACAAAAAGAAGTAAAAAAACTTTATGAGTTTGCCGGGCCTGGGGCGTTATATCGAACACGCCCATACCCCGGATTCAAAAAAGTTTTTTGCTTCTTTTTTCAAAAAAGAAGCGCTTGCTTACCTCTTCAATGTTTCAACGTACTCGACAAAAACTGCCGGAAGCGTTCTGATTTCGGTTGCGTGAACATTTCCGAAGGCGGGCCTTCTTCTTCGGTTTGGCCTTTGTGCAGGAACATCACCCGGCTCGCCACTTCCCGTGCGAAGCCCATTTCATGCGTCACCACCAGCATGGTACGGCCTTCCTTGGCCAGGTCGCGCATCACTTTCAGCACTTCGCCCACCAGTTCCGGGTCGAGGGCGGAGGTTGGCTCGTCGAACAGCAGCACGTCCGGTTCCATCGCCAGCGCGCGGGCGATGGCGACGCGTTGTTGCTGGCCGCCGGAGAGCTGGGCCGGGTAGGCGTGGTGCTTGGCCGAGAGTCCGACTTTTTCCAGCATGGCTTCGCCGCGCGCCAGCGCGGTCTTGCGGTCCAGCCCAAGCACGTGGATCGGCGCTTCGATGACGTTCTGGATCACCGTCATATGCGCCCACAGATTGAACTGCTGGAACACCATGGCGAGGCGGGAGCGTAAGCGTTCGATCTGTTTCGGATTGGCGGCACCCCGCCCGCGCTTGTGCTCGCGCATTTCGATCAGCTCGCCTTTGATATGCACGCGGCCCTTGTCCGGCATTTCCAGCAGGTTGATGCAGCGCAGGAAGGTGCTTTTGCCGGACCCGGAGGAGCCGAGGATGGCGATCACATCCTGGTCATGCGCGGTCACCGAAACGCCTTTCAGCACTTCCACCGGGCCGAAGCTTTTATGGATATCTTCGACCACCAGGGCGGTGGCGGGCGGCATCGCATCGGACATGGCAGATCCTTGTTGTTATCGGGTCGCGATAAAAGAGCTTTGCAAATAGCGTGCCCTGCGTCATCATCATTTCGTCAGATACGGCAAGCAGGAGAGATCGGTTCGCGAGAACCGACGCCGAAGGCGCAACCGGCCCCCGGAAACGCTCAGGCAAAAGGACTGCTGACGGTTGAGACACTCTGGAAAGCCGGCTCTTTGAGGCAACTCTGGGCCGCACCGACGGCGTAAGGACCGGCTTCACCGTTCCGAATCTCTCAGGTTCCATGACAGAGGGGGGTCAGATGCGCGGTTTTGCCACCGTGCGCTGATCTGTTGGGGGTTATTTGTGCTGAACACACCGCTGGATCGTCTGCACCGCGCGCGCGGTGCCCGCATGGTGCCGTTCGCCGGCTATGAGGTGCCGGTGCAGTTCGCCGGTATCATCGCCGAGCATCTCGCCTGCCGGTCGGCTGCCGCTTTGTTCGACGTCTCGCATATGGGCCAGGCGATCCTGACCGGCGCCGGCGCTGCCACGGCGCTGGAGGCGCTGGTGCCCGGAGACATCACGGGCCTGCAACCCGGCCGGCAACGCTATACATTGCTGATAAATGAGGCAGGCGGCATCATCGATGATCTGATGGCGGCCAATCTCGGCACGCATCTGCAACTGGTGCTGAACGCCAGCCGCAAGTCTGTGGACCTCGCCCATATCGCCGCCCATCTACCGCCCGGGGTCATAATCACCCCCCAGCCGGAACGCGCCCTGCTGGCCCTGCAAGGCCCGAAGGCCGCCGCGCTGCTGTCGGAAGCCGCTAGTCTCGCCTTCATGGCCATCGCCGAAATCAGCGTCGCCGGCATCGCCTGCATCGTCTCACGCTCCGGCTACACCGGCGAGGACGGTTTCGAGATCGGCTGTCCGGCCGAACAGGCCGAGGCTTTGGCAACTCTGCTGCTGGACCGCGGCGCCACCCCGGCCGGCCTCGGCGCCCGCGATACGCTACGGCTGGAGGCCGGTTTGTGCCTGTACGGCAACGATATCGACGAGACCACCAATCCCATCGCCGCCAATCTCGGCTTCGCCATCGCCAAACGCCGCCGCGCCCATGGCGGATTCCTGGGGGCCGCCGCAGTGCTGGCCATGGCGGATACCGGCCCGCCGCAACGCCTCGTCGGCATCCGCCTGGAAGGCCGCGCCCCCGCCCGCGCCGGCGTCATCGTCCACAGTGCTGCCGGGGTGCCCATCGGCCACGTCACCTCCGGCAGCTTCGCCCCCAGCCTGAACGCCTCCATTGCCCTGGCCTATATCGATACCGCTCACAGCGCCCCTGGCACCGCGCTTGGCCTGATGGTGCGCGGCCAGCCGATCCCCGGCACCGTCACCCCGCTACCCTTCATCCCCCACCATTATCACCGTTGAAAGGCCCATCATGACCGCGATTTTTTATTCCAAGGATCACGAATGGATCCAAATGGGTGCCGACGGCATCGCCACCATCGGCATCACCGCACATGCGCAAAGCGCGCTCGGCGACATCGTCTTCGTCGAACTGCCGGAACCCGGCCGCTCGGTCGTCAAGGCCGAGGCCTGCGCGGTAGTGGAGAGTGTCAAAGCCGCCTCGGACATCTACGCCCCGCTCACCGGCACCATAACCGAGCATAATCCGGCGATCGTCGATGACCCGTCGCTGATCAACCAGGCGCCGGAGACTGATGCCTGGTTTTTCAAAATGCGCCTCAACGACCCCGGCGCGATCGCCGAGCTTATGGACAAAAACGCCTATGACGCGCTGGTCGCCAGCCTGTGACCCTGCTCGACCAATTAACGGCGCTCGACGCCGCCGACAGCTTCTTGGCCCGCCACATCGGTCCGGACGCGGTGGAGGTCGCCGCCATGGCCACCGCCATCGGCGTCGCCGGGCTGGATGATCTGATCGGCAAAACCATCCCCACGCCAATCCGCAGCAACACCGCCCTCAACCTGCCGCAAGCCATCGACGAAGCCGCCCTCCTCGCCGATCTACGCAGCCTCGCCGCCCAGAACATCGTCAAGCAATCGCTGATCGGCATGGGCTATCACGGCACCGTCACCCCGCCGGTGATCCAGCGCAACGTGCTGGAAAGCCCCGGCTGGTACACCGCCTACACACCCTACCAGGCTGAAATCGCGCAAGGCCGGCTGGAGGCCATCCTCAACTTCCAGACCGCGGTGGCGGATCTCACCGGTCTTGAAATCGCCAATGCCTCGCTGCTGGACGAAGCCACCGCTGCCGCCGAAGGTGTGGCGATGGCGCACAACCTGTGCAAAACCAACGCCACCACCATCGCCATCGCCACGGACGTCCACCCGCAGACCCGCGCCGTCATCGCCACCCGCGCCTGGCCCCTGGGCTGGCACATCACGGACATCGCACCCGGCGACACCGCCGCCATCACCGCTGCCCGCCCTTTCGCTTTGGTGCTGAACTACCCCGGCAGCACCGGCGCCATCCGCGACCTCACCGCCGAAATCGCCGCCGCCAAAGCCGCAGGTGCCGCCAGCATCGTCTGCGCCGACCTGCTATCCCTCACCCTGCTCAAACCCCCCGGAGAAATGGGGGCGGACATCGCCGTCGGCTCGGCCCAGCGCTTCGGCGTGCCGATGGGCTTCGGCGGCCCGCATGCCGGATACTTCGCCACCCGCGACGCCCATAAGCGTCAGTTGCCCGGCCGCCTGGTCGGCGTCTCGGTAGACGCCGCCGGCCGCCCCGCCCTGCGCCTCGCCCTGCAAACCCGCGAGCAACATATCCGCCGCGAGAAAGCCACCTCGAACATCTGCACCGCCCAAGTCCTGCTCGCCGTCATTTCCGGCTTCTACGCGGTCTGGCACGGCCCCGCCGGCCTCACCCGCATCGCCGCCCGTATCAACCTGCAAGCCCGCCTGCTGGCCGCCGCCGTCACAAAGGCCGGCTACACCCTGCGCCATGAGGCATTTTTCGACACCATCGCCATCGAAAGCGGCCCCCGCACCGAAGCCCTGCTCACCGCCGCCGTAACCTCCGGCTTCAACCTGCGCCGCCTCGACGCCGCCAGCCTCGCCATCGCCCTCGATGAAACCGTCACCAGCCAAACTCTGCACAACCTCGCTGGCCTGTTCGGCGCCACAATCGCCACCGCGCCGGAAGCCATCCCCGCCGCGCTGCGCCGCACCTCACCCTTCCTCACCGCCGCGGTGTTCCAATCCCACCATTCCGAACACGAAATGCTGCGCTATCTCAAACGCCTCGAAGACAAGGACATCGCCCTCAACCGCTCGATGATCCCGCTCGGCTCCTGCACCATGAAGCTCAACGCCACCGCCGAGATGGCCGCCATCAGCTGGCCGGAATTCGCCAACATTCACCCTTTCGCGCCAGCACAACAAACCCGCGGCTACGCCACCCTCATCACCCGTCTCTCTGACTACCTGCAAGCCATCACCGGCTTCGCCGGCATCTCCCTGCAACCCAATTCCGGCGCGCAAGGCGAATTCGCCGGCTTGCTCGCCATCCGCGCCTGGCACGAAAGCCGCGGCGACACCGGCCGCGACATCTGCCTGATCCCGGCCTCCGCCCACGGCACCAACCCGGCCTCGGCCACCATGGCCGGCTACCGCGTCGTGGTGGTCGGCTGCGACCGCGACGGCAATGTCGACACCACCGATCTCGCCGCCAAAATCGCCCTTCACGCGCCCAGCCTCGCCGCCCTGATGATCACCTACCCCAGCACCCATGGCGTCTATGAAACCGGCATCCGCGACATCTGCCGCGCCGTGCACGAAGCCGGCGGCCAAGTCTATATGGACGGCGCCAACATGAATGCCCAGGTCGGCCTCACCTCACCCGCCGCCATCAGCGCCGATGTCTGCCACCTCAACTTGCATAAAACCTTCTGCATCCCGCATGGCGGCGGCGGCCCAGGGATCGGTCCGATCGGCGTCGCCGCCCACCTGCTGCCGCATTTGCCCAATCACCCGCTGCGCGCCGACGCCGGGCCCGCCACCGGCTACGGCCCCGTTGCCGCCGCCCCCTACGGCTCCGCCCTCATCCTGCCCATCCCCTATGCCTATATCCGCATGATGGGCCCCGAAGGCATCACCCAGGCCACCAAAATCGCCATCCTCAACGCCAACTACATCGCCCGCCGCCTGGCCCCGCATTACCCCATTCTGTACCGCGGCGCGGACGCCATGGTGGCCCATGAATGCATCGTCGACTGCCGCGGCTTCGCCGCCACCACCGGCATCCAGGTCGAAGACATCGCCAAACGCCTCGCCGATTACGGCTTCCACGCCCCCACCATGTCCTGGCCCGTCGCCGGCACCCTCATGATCGAACCCACCGAAAGCGAAACCAAAGCCGAAATCGACCGCTTCTGCGACGCCATGATCGCCATCGCCGCCGAAATCGCCGAAATCGCCGCCGGCACCATGCCCCGCCACGACAACCCCCTCAAAAACGCCCCCCACACCGCCACCGAACTCACCGCCACCATCTGGAACCACCCCTACAGCCGCGAACAAGCAGCCTTCCCCCTGCCCTACATCACCACCACCAAATACTGGCCACCCGTCAAACGCGTCGATAACGTCTACGGCGACCGCAACCTGATCTGCTCCTGCACCCCATTGGAAACCTACGCACAAAGCACAGAAAGCAAGCAGCAGCTTTTTTGAAAAAAAGCTGCGCAAAAAACTTTTGCCCTGCTGGGCATGGGTTGTGGCGGAAACATCGCCTCTGAACCAGCATAAAATTATGCTGGGCCTGTGGCGTTATGTCTGCCGCGCCCCAGGCTCAGACTGATAAAGTTTTTTGCGCAGTTTTTTTCAAAAAAGCTGCTGCTTCCTGCCACCCCCGAAAATCTTCACAATCTATTTGCAAGAAATCTATTGCGTTCAGGGGGGGTAGGCCGCATAAGCCCCCCCTCTTGGCCCAAGGGGGTCGCGGCACGGTGCCGCGATCCTGCCGGCTGTCTACTAGTTGAGGGGGTTCGAATGAACGCACTTGCCCGACTGGGGATGGTCTCGGAGTCTCCGAGCGAAAACCAGACGACAACGGTCTCCGTGGAGCCGGCGAAGGATTATTTTGTGGAGCGTGACGGCATCAAATTCGCCGGCATGCACCTGTTGATCGACCTGTGGGGTGCCACCAACCTGGATGACCCCGAGTTGATCGACAAAACCCTGTGCGACGGCGCCCTGGCTTCAGGCGCCACCATCCTGCACAGCCACTTCCACCATTTCACCCCAAACGGCGGTGTCTCCGGTGTGGTGGTGCTGGCGGAAAGCCATATCTCCATCCACACCTGGCCGGAACGCAACTTCGCCGCCCTGGACGTCTTCATGTGCGGCAGCTGCGAGCCCTACAAAGTCGTGCCCTACCTGCGCGCCGCCTTCACTCCTGAGTCGGTACAACTTTGCGAGCAGAAACGCGGGATGATCATATAGGGCAGGTCCAGGGAGCGCCGCTCCCTGGACCCTCGCTGGGGCCATTTGGTGCTAGACCCCTTGAGTTTTACACCCCTTCATGCCCACGCATCCGAGCATCCACAACTTTCTTGCGGCGCGCAGCGACGCTATACAATGGCTGCGCGCAAAGACGTTCGTTACAAGACCACGGCTAAAAACTAACATGGGTGCAGGGAGATTATCTCCCTGCCGGGGGTCCAGGGGGCAGCGCCCCCCTGGCCTTCATCAAGGAGACATTAATGACCGACACCTGGCTGAATGAGACCCTTTACCCTGACTGGGGCCAGCGTTTCCGTTTCAGCCGCCAATTGGCCCGGGTGAAATCCACCTTCCAGGACATCGCGATTTTTGAAACCGAGTCGCACGGCCGGATGATGACGCTGGACGGCATCGTGCAGATTACCGAGCGTGATGAGTTCGTGTATCAGGAGATGCTGACGCATGTTCCTCTGCTGGCGCATGGCGATGCCAGGCAGGTTCTCATCATCGGTGCGGGCGATGGCGGCGTGCTCAGGCATGTGCTGATGCACAAGACTGTCGAGCGTGCGGTGATGGCGGAGATCGACGGCGATGTGATCCGCCTGTCCAAGGAATATCTGCCTGCCATCGGCGGTGCGGCCTGGTCTGATCCACGGGCCGAGGTGATGGTCGGCGATGGTATCGACTATGTAAAGAAGGCGCCGGACGCCAGCTTCGACGTCATCATCGTGGATTCCACGGACCCGATCGGTGTGGGTGAGGTGCTGTTCACCGATGAGTTCTATGAAAACGCCGCCCGCATCCTCACCCCGCGCGGCGTGATCGTCAACCAATGCGGCGTGCCGTTCATGCAGGCCGACGAATTGCAGGAAACCTCCCTGCGCCGCGCCAAATTCTTCCCCCACGTCACGGCTTATGTGGCAGCGGTCCCGACCTATGTCGGCGGCTACATGACCCTCGGCTGGGCCGGCAAAGACCCTGCCCTGACCACTCTAGACGCCGAAACCCTAACCGCCCGCGCCACCGCCGCCGGCATCACCGGCCTCAGCCAGTACTGGACCCCGCAGATCCAAATGGCCGCCTTCTGGCTTCCGCCCTACATCAAGAAATGGTTGCCCTGAAACGACAAAAAGCGCCGTTTGGGCGCTTTTTGCTGTTGCTGGATGGTGGTGGGTCAGAAGGAGGTGTGGGTACCACCCGCGCCGGTCACTGAGGTAATCTGAGTGTTGGTGAACGAGGCGCCGACCAGTTTTATGGTAGTGCCGTTGTTCAGTGATACCACTGCACCGGTAACGCCCGCGGAGAGTGTCTGGTTATTGGCAATGCCACTGATCGAAACCCCCGGCGAGCTGTACAGTGAGAAATGATCGGTCCCGATCCTGAAGTTTTTGATGACATCGCTGTTGCCGCCATCGCTTGAGCTGAGAACAAACTGGTTGGTGGTGGCTGCCGCCGAGCCAACGATGGTCGCAAAGCCGGTGCTGTTGAGTTTGATGAACTGCTCACCGCTGCCGCTGGTGGTGACCAGATCGACACCGGTGCCGAGTACGAACGTTGTGGAGCCTGCGGTGCTGGTGGCAATCAATGTCTGGTTGCCGCCGGTGGTGACATTGCCAAGCGAGTCGGTGCCGCCGGCAATCAGGTAGTTGCCGCCGCCGATGCTGGAGGCTGCTGAGAGCGTATCGCCACCGGCGTTACTGCCGACCAGTGTTACCGCACCGGTGCCGCCGGTCAGTGAGTTATTGCCAAGCCCACCACCCTCGTAATGCCCGCCGCCCACGCCGCCGAATACCGTCACGCTGCCGGCCAACCCGGTGATGGTGGAAGCGCTGGTGCTTTGATTGATGAAATCAAGCTTCCCGGCATAGCCGGCGTCGATAAAGGCGTTGACAGTACCGGTGCCGACGGCGGTCACGGTCGTGCTGCCGTTGGTGCCGATCACATTGGCGAAGCCGCTGACCGTGATGCTGCCTTGTTTGGCTGCAGCGCCGATGAAATCGTCACTGCTGTTGGAAACCACGGTATCGGCAAGACCGGCGATCAGAATGACGTTCGAACCGCCCTCGGTGGTGACCGCGCCGAGGTTGGACAGTACGTTGAAGGCATTGCCGCCGATGGTCCCGCCGACCACCGAATAGCTGCTGCCGTCGACCAGCACGTTATCGGCGCCGGCCGCATATACTGAACCGCTGCCGGTGCTGGCCACATAGCTGACCGTCGATGCGCCGTCGAAAATCGCCAGAGTGCTGTCCGCACCGTTGCCGGTGATCAGCTCGGTACCCGGCGCCTGCACCACCAGCGCGCTATAGGCGGAAGGTACTGTGAGGGCGATGGTTGCAGCTCCGCCGGTGGTCGCCCCCACACTATCGGTATTGGAGATGACCAGCGTGCCGAGCGGGCCGATGCCGCCGGCGGGCGTAATGAAGCCGCTGTCACCGGCGACGTTGATGTTCTGGAAATTACCGCCGATCGTGGCAGCCGCGGAGGCGGCTGAGAGCAGGGTTTGCAGCGTCGTTGTGGTGCCGGCGTCGAACCCACCGGTCAGTGTAACCAGCCCGGTCAGAGCATGATTGTTGACGCCGCCAATAACGGTTAATGCACCCGACGCCATAACAATAACTCCGTGTTGATCCTTAACAAAATCTTACCGGTGACACTCAGCACATGCAAGATTTAACTATACATAAAGTTGTGCCGTTTTGTTAAAGCTTGTGAAACATTTATATGAATTGTTCCAAAAACCCTTCGGCATAATATCATTTATTGGACTTGTCCCCTGAAAAAGCAAGTCTGAGCAAATAAACACACCCCAAACATGTATTTTGAATATTTAATGATATTATCATTAAATATAGCACGGTTTCATCCAAGGTTTGCCCGCCACCGTGACCTGGGCTTCACAATATCTTGTTCAATGCCATCGGGATCGCTGATAAGCCTCATAGGCCAAGCGGCCAACCGGTCAGGATCATCATAACATGAGCATATATCAACCATTTTTGCGCCTGGCGAACGCCCGCGCCAGCCTCGCTTTGGCGTTTCTGCTAACCGCCCTGCCCATGCTGCTGATGTTCGCCGTGCTGGTGCCCTACGGCGAAGTCGCCGATGAACCTGCCCATGCCCTGCGCGCCCTGGCAATCTTGAACGGCGAATTACTCGGCCACAGACAGATAACCGTTACCGGCACACTTCCCCGCCTTGCCGCCGGCGTCGATGCGGACCCCGCAATCCTGCTCGCCGCCCTGACGCCGGTCAACGGCGTCACCACCGTCACCGCCCTCGAAATGAACGATAAGCGCCGGCAACCCTGGACCCGCACCCGGCAATTTTTTGCAATCTCGCCGGTCGCCATTTACGCCCCGCTGTTCTACCTGCCAGCCGCCGCCGGCCTCGGCATCGGCTGCGCCGCTGGCCTCACCCCATACCAGGCCGCCATTTGCGGGCGTCTGGCGAATATCCTGGTTTATCTAAGCCTCGGCACCGCCGCCTTGATGCTGGCGCGCCGCGCCCACCTCATGCTGTTCGGCGTGCTGAGCGTGCCAATGTCTCTCAACCTCGCAGCCTCATTAAATCAGGATGGCCTGATCATCGCCACCAGCGTCCTGGCCGCCGCACTGCTGTCGCGCAGCTGGCACGACACTGCCGACGGCAGCCCGCAGCTGGCGCAGCCTGCCACCTGGGGAGCCGCCCTGGCGCTGTTCTGCGTGGCCCTGGTCAAGCCGCCCTACCTGCTGCTGGCAGGCGCTTTCATCCTGCCCCTTGATCACTGGCAATTGCGCCAATCCGCCGTCATGCAGCGCGACCTTTGGCGCCGCGCCGGGCTGATTCTGCTGCTCTGCCTCGGCGTCAGCCTGTGGTTCGCCTGGATCATGGTGCATATCTCTGCACCGGTATATTTTGCGCCGCGCCCGGTCGGCCCCTTACTCGCCGGCACATTCTACAGTTTTATCGACCACACCGCACCCATGCTGCAACTTCACGTACTGGCCGCTACGCCCTGGCGTTTCGTCACGCTGCCGCTCCACAGCTTCCTGGTCAATCCGCTGCAAAAAGAAATGATCGGCGTACTCGGCTGGCTCGATGTCATGCTGCAACCCTGGCTTTATATCCTGTGGTTCGCCGCCGCCGCCGCCGCACTCGCCGCCACTTTGCTCTCGCCTAACCCGTCCCTCCAGCGCCAGCCCCGCCTCGCCGGCACCCTGCACACGCTGCTCATCCTGGCCCTGGTATTCGCAACCTTCCTGGCCATCTACCTTTCGCAATACCTGGACTGGACCACCCCCGGCGCTAACTTCATTGAAGGCCCGCAAGGCCGCTATCTCCTGCCCCTGGTGCCGTTCATCGGCCTGGCAATGCCCCGCCTCACTTTCTTCGGCAGCACCTCTATAAAATCCGCCTGCACCTGCCTCGCCATCATCCCCGCCCTGGCTGGCCTCGCCGCCCTGCCCGAACTGATCGTTTATAGTTATTATCTACGTTAGGGCGGCGTTAAAAGAAGGCCTGCTTTTTTACTCACCGCCCGGTCCATTTCGCCTCGAACACCTTGGCCCCCGGCGGCACCACAAAATCCCTCTCCGCCTCCACATCCGCCAGGCGCAATGAATTCAACGCCAGCAGCAGCACAGCGGTATTCATCATCCCCGGCGGTATCCATTGAATAATCCCGCCCAGCATCTGGTCATAGGCCGGGCTCATGGCCGGGAAAATCCGCCCGCACAGCGTATAGAACGTATATAAATCCGTCCCCGTCAGCGCGATGTAAGAGCTGATGGCAATCTGCGGAAACATCACCAGAAACCCCGCCGCCCCGCGCAGTAAATAGGAATACCGGCTCACCGGCGGCGGCCGCGGGTCCAGCACCGCCAGCCAGAACAGCAGCCCGCTGGCCAGGCAGGACAGATTCATCACCTCATACAGAACGGGGTTGATCATCGCCGCGAAATGCACCGCCGGCACCAGCCAGATATTGCTGGCCGCCAGAAACACCAGCATCGCCACCACCGGATGTCCCGCCACCCGCATCACCCGCCGCACCGCCGGCGCACGGCACAGAAGCATCACCCACCCAGGTGCTCCCAGCGCCAGCACGCCGCCCATCCAGCCGATCCCGATAAAAAACGGCCCCACCATCCCCACCACCACCGCCTGGGTGCGGTTCAGGCAAAACATATGCTGCGCCAGATATTCGAAATGCGTCTGCAGCACGGCATAGATCAGCGCCACCCCGGTCAGGAAAAACCCCTGCCGCAACCGCCCCGGTCGCGCCGCCGCCGGCACCAGCCGCAACCCGCGCCCATACCACAACAACACGAACCAAGTGCCGAGAAACACCGGCGCGTTGAACACGAATGGCAGCGCATAAGGCAGTTGCGCCGGCGCCACGTGGCAAAGTGCGGCCACCAGCACCGCCGCCGCCACAATCGCCGCCGATGCCTTATCCAGCCTCACAGCATCCAGCTTCACAATGGCACGCCAGCCAAGGCCCGGCTGGTGCGTATGGTCTGCAGTGTCTGCACCCTTGTTACATGCCCGGCCCCGGTCAGCCGCGCCGTCAGCTGGTTTTCATGCGCCGCATCCCGCGCCACCAGCTTCAGCAGAAAATCTCCGCCGCCCCGGATCATGTGGCACTCCCGCACCTCCGGCCAGCCCGCCACCAGCGCCTCGAACCCGTCCAGCACCGCCTGTTTCTGGCTTTCCAGCCCAACGATCACAAAAAACGCGATCTGCCAGCCCAGCTTCTGCCCATCCGTCTCGGCATGATAGCCACGAATATACCCCGCCTCCTCCAGCCGCCGCACCCGGCGCAAACACGGCGGCGGGGAAATACCGGCGCGGCGCGCCAGCTCCACATTGGTCATCCGCCCATCCGCCTGTAACTCCGCGAGTATGCGGCGGTCGATTTCGTCCAACACTGCAAGTTCGGCCTGATATTGTATCGCCAATGGATTTCAAACCGCCCCAGTTGATAAACATAGTATAATGACTCATTTAGAATAGTACGACTGCCCCACCGGAGCCACAGGCCCAAAGGATCGCCGACCATGGCTGAAGTTCACACCACCCGCGTCTTGATCATCGGCGCCGGGCCTGCCGGCTACACAGCCGCCATTTATGCCGCACGCGCCAATCTGCAACCCGTCATGCTGGCCGGGCTGCAACCCGGCGGCCAGCTCACCATCACCACGGATGTCGAAAACTACCCTGGCTTTGCCGATACCATCCAAGGCCCCTGGCTGATGGAACAAATGACCAAACAGGCCGAACATGTCGGCACCCGTATCGTCTACGACATCGTCACCAAAGTGGATTTCACCAGCCGCCCGTTCCACGCCTGGGCAGATTCCGGGGATGAATACATCGCCGACACCATCATTATCGCCACCGGCGCGCAGGCTCGCTGGCTCGGCCTGCCCTCGGAGGCCGCCTACCAGGGTGCCGGGGTCTCCGCCTGCGCCACCTGCGACGGGTTTTTCTATCGCGGCAAACAGGTGGTGGTCATCGGCGGCGGCAATACTGCGGTGGAGGAGGCGCTGTACCTCACGCATCATGCCAGCCACGTCACCCTCATCCACCGGCGCGATCATTTCCGCGCCGAACGCATCCTGCAGGACCGGCTGTTCGCCAATCCCAAAATCAGCGTGCTTTGGAATCACACGGCCGAGGAAGTGCTGGGCGCCGGCACCCCTGCCACCGTCACCGGCATCCGCCTGCGCCATGTCAAAACCGGCGCATCGCAAACCCTGCCGACAGATGGCGTGTTCATCGCCATCGGCCACACCCCCACCACCGCACTCTTCCAGGGCCAGATCAGCATGGATGAGCAAGGGTACATCACCACCACCCCCGGCAGCACCGCCACAAACGTTGCGGGCGTGTTCGCTGCCGGCGACGTACAGGACAAAATCTTCCGCCAGGCCGTCACCGCCGCTGGCACTGGCTGCATGGCCGCGTTAGAAGCTGAGAAATACTTGGCCGAAGCCGCAGCCCCTGCGCGCGTCGCGGCCTGAACAATGTCAGGGCAAAAAATGGACTGGGACAAGCTGCGGGTGTTTCATGCGGTCGCCGAAGCCGGCAGCTTCACCCATGCCGGCGACACGTTGAATCTCAGCCAATCCGCGGTCTCCCGGCAAATCTCGGCTCTGGAGGAAGCGCTCTCGGTGCCGCTGTTCCACCGCCATGCCCGCGGCCTGATCCTCACCGAACAAGGCGAAGCCCTCAACCGCACGGTGCGCGAAGTCTTCGCCAAACTCGCCATGACCGAGGCGCTGCTGGCCGAAAGCAAGGAAAAACCCGCCGGCCGCCTGAAAGTCACCACCACCCACAGCTTCGGCGTTACCTGGCTCACCCCGCGCCTGAAAACCTTCCTCAACCAGCATCCGGATGTCTCGCTCACCCTGCTGCTGGACGACACCGAGCTCGATCTCGCCATGCGCGAAGCCGATGTTGCCATCCGCATGCACCCGCCCCGCCAGCCGGATCTGGTGCAGCGCCATCTGGGGGAAATGCGCTCGCAAATCTGGGCCTCGCCGGACTATCTGAAAGCGCACGGCACCCCGGAAACCGTGGAAGATCTGGACCAGCACCGCCTAGTCCTGTTTGGCGACCGCAAGCCGCCGGTGGCCGATGTCAATTGGCTGGCCGAAATCGGCCGCAAGGACGGCACGCCCCGCAAAGGCATCATGGAGGTCAACTCCCTGCAAGCCATGCTGGTGTCGATCCGCGCCGGCATCGGCATCGGCGCCGTACCGGATTATCTGGTGCAGGACCATGCCGGCCTGGTCGCGGTGCTGCCCAACGTGCCAAAACCCAATATCGATATGTATTTCGTCTACCCGGAGGAATTGCGAAACTCCAAACGCGTTTCGGTTTTCCGTGACTTCCTGGTTAAAAGCATCGCAGAGCGCGGCCCGTTGAAACTATAAACGCCAGCTTTTCCGCGGCTTTCACGGCACTCCCCCTACGCCATGCGTTAAATACATGGGGAGGCCCCAAATTTAACTCTTAAATAAATAACTATGTGGCGTATATACAACAGTGCCGATGTGAGTCGGCACTCATCCGGCCCTTACCGGCCGGATTGGAACTTCGGTTCCAACGTCTCCCAGACGTGAAGCCTCCCTGTTGACTTGGCCCGCCGGCGCAAACCGGCGGGTTTTTTTGTATCTTACGGCAGCGCCGTCTTATTCGGATAAGTGCAGTACGCCGCCCCAGCACAGCGCCAGCACTCAGGAACCCGCGCCTTGCATATATAACGCCCATGTAAAATCAACCATAAATGCGCCGGTTTCAGCAGCGTTTTCGGTATTCTTCTCAACAGTGTGTCTTCCACGACACGGGGGGTCGCCCCCGGCGCCATCCCGGTACGATTGCCGAGCCGGAAAATATGCGTGTCCACCGCCATCGTCGGCTCCCCGAAAATCTCGTTCAACACCACATTGGCCGTCTTGCGTCCCACCCCAGGCAAAGCCTCCAGTGCCGCCCGCTCCGCCGGTACCACGCCGCCATGGCGCTCCAGCAACTGCCGGGATAGCGCCACCACATTCCGGGCCTTGGTCTGCCAAAGCCCGATCGAGCGGATATACCCCGCCACCCCCGCCTCGCCGAGCGCCACCATCGCCGCCGGGCTCGGCGCCGCAGCAAACAACGCAACCCCCGCCTTGTTTACCGCCACATCGGTCGCCTGCGCCGACAACACCACCGCCACCAGCAGCGTAAACGGCGAACTATAAGCCAACTCAGTGCGTGGCGCCGCATTGCCTTGAGAAATCGCCAGCAAAAACCGCCCCACATCCGCCCGCTTCATCAACTTCGGCGGTTTCGCAGATCCCACAGCCAAATCCCCCTTGCCTCCACCCCAAATCTCGCAATCTAATGCCCTATGGACCAGCACGCCGCCATAACCCAGCCGGAACAGCTGCTGTTCATCGCCACCATCCGCCCCCACCGCAGCCTGTCCCGCCGCGGCATCCTCACCCTCATCGGCTTCATGCTGGCCTGCTCAGCCGCCGTCACCAGCCTGATGGCCCTGCTCGGCGCCTGGCCCGTCATCGGCTTCAACGGCGCCGATATCCTGCTCGCCCTGTTCCTCCTGCACCTGAACATCCGCGCCGCTCACACAAATGAAATCATCACCCTCACAGATACCGAACTGCGCATCACCAGCACAGACCTGCACGGCCGCCACAACACCCTCACCCTGCCACCCTACTGGCTCCGCATCACCCTGTCCGAACGCGCCGGAACCGTCCCCAAACTGCACCTGACCACCCGCAACACCGCCCACGAAATCGCCCGCGCCCTCGGCGAAACCCAAAAACGAGACCTCGCCACAGCCCTCACCCGCGCCCTCCACAAATGGCACCACCGCAGCTACGATAATCCGCAGCTGCGGGATTAGAGAGGAAAGCAAGCGCCTTCTTTTTGTGAACAAAAAGAAGCAAAAAAACTTTATGAGTCTGGGCCATGGGCTTTGTCAGCCAAAACGCCCAAAGCTCAGCATAATTCTTATGCCGGTTCGAGGCTTTGTCCTCATCCAGCCCTTGCCCCCACATAATTTTATACAAGTCCGGAGGCTTTGTCCGCATCACGCCCGATGCCCAGCATGGCAAAAGTTTTGCTTCTCGCGTTCCGATGACGGGACGGCAAAGCCGCCACGTCTGAATCGGACCGCGCAGAAAGGTTCAAAAAAGAAGTGCTTTCTTCCCCAAAGCTTTCTTCCTTTTAAAGCTGCGCGTCCCTAATAGCCCGCAGCATGGCTTTAACCCCTGCTGCGGGCCCATTTTTGTGCCCCCACACGGCGTTCACCACGCACAGAAAGTCGGCACCGGCTTGCACCAGCGGGGCGGCATTGTCTGGGGTGATGCCGCCGATGGCAACGCAGGGGATTTCCATGAATTCGGCCCACCATTGCAGGGTTTCGATATTGGCCATGGTGGGTGGGGTTTTGGTGGTAGTGGGATAGAAGGCGCCGAAGGCGACATAGTCGGCGCCGTCTTCGCCGGCTTGCATGGCCAGGTGACGGGAGTTGTGGCAGGTCACGCCGAGGGTCAGGTCTTTCAGTATTTTGCGGGCGCTTGGCACCGGGCCATCTGTCTGCCCGATATGCGCGCCGTCGCAGCCGAGTTGCACGGCAAGGTCCGGACGGTCGTTGAGCAGGAACGACACATGGCGCGATTGCACGACCGGGCGAAGCTTTTCCACCATGCGCGCCAGCTCATCATCGGCGGTGTCTTTCAGCCGCAGTTGCACGGCTGCCACCGCCCCGGCATCCAGGGCTGCCGCCAGCTCATCGGCAAACCGGGCCGGCAGAACTGGCGGTGTAATCAGGTAGAGCTGGCAGGCGGGCAGGGCTGCATCGGCACCCCGCGCTGCCAATCAGTATTTGCCCTGATAGATTTCAATAACCTTGCCGAGCATCGCCAGCGCTTCCTCGCGCGGCCGCTGGAAAGTGTTGCGACCGATGATCGAACCATTGGCCCCGCCATCGCGCAAGCCCCGGATTTCCTCGTACAGCCCATCCAGCCCCTTGGACTCGCCACCGGAAAACACCACGATGCGCTTGCCGCCGAAGCAGGATTGCACCACATGCTCGACCCGCTTGGCCAGCGTCGACCCGTCGATCTTCTCGTAGGATTTCTTCGCGGCCTCCAGCGAAACCACCGCACTCGGCGGCTTCACCTTGATGATATGGGCACCCAGCAACGCTGCCATATGCGCCGCATAGGCGCAGATATCGAACGCCGTCTCAGCCGGCTTATCAAGGTTCGGCCCGCGCGGGTAAGACCAGATCACCACCGCGATCCCGGCTGCCTTGGCCTCCTCGGCCATCTCCCGTATCTCTTCCATCAGCTCGAAGGCATAATCGCTGCCCGGATAGATGGTGAACCCGATCGCCGCACAACCCAGGCGCAGTGCATCGTTCACCGAGCCGGTCAGCGCCTGGTCGGTGGTGGTCGCCAGGCTGTTGGAGGAGTTCACCTTCAAAATCGTCGGGATCGCCCCGGCAAAACTATCCGCCCCGGCCTCGATCATGCCGAGCGGCGCCGCATAGGCCGAAAGCCCGGCATCGATCGCCAGTTGGAAATGATAATGCGGATCATAGGCCGCCGGATTCGGCGCGAACGACCGCGCCGGCCCATGCTCGAACCCCTGATCGACCGGCAGGATCACCAGCTTGCCGGTCCCGCCGAGCTTGCCCTCCATCAATATGCGGGCAAGATTGGCCTTGGTACCGGGGTTATCACTCTCATAATACGAGAGAATTTTCTTAACCCGCTGCGTAATCCTCATAAATCAACTCCCAGTATGATGCTATGCAGCATTAACCCAAGGTTCCGGGCCTGTCATCCGCTGCACAGCCCCAAAATGGCCTGAAAACAGGTTAATTTAAGGTTGCAACCGCCCTAACCACGCCGCCAGCCCCCGTTCGGCCCCGCGCACCCCCATATCCAGCGCCGCCGGCGCGCATCGCAACACCACCGCGCCACACCCCTCGGCCACCGCCACCACCACCCCAAACGCCGCCTCCTCACAACCCAGCACAACCCCCGGCAGCCCCAGCCGCAACGCCTCCAACGCCCGCCCCGGTGCCGCCCCGCAATCCAGATAATGCCGCTCCGCCCCCGCCGCCCGCATCAACTCAGCCCACCACAAACACCCGCCATAACCAGCCGCCCCCGGTGCCGATAACAACACCACCGGCGCCCCCACCGCCAACACCGCTTGCGCCTGCGCCAAAGAATGAACAATAACGGCAGGCGGTAAATCCATCTCGTGATCTTGACCTAAAAACGCAGCATCGGCTTGAATAGTGCCGAAGGATACAACTTCATGACCCACGATCAAACAGATGCCGAAACCGAGGCCGAAACCCTGCAACGCCTGGAAGACGCCCTGCGCAAAATCTCCAGCCTGGCCCGCCAACCCAGATCACCCGCCAACCCAAACCCCGGCAGCCACCACGAAATCGACCGCGCCGCCCTGCTCAACGCCCTCGACATGCTGATCACCCGTCTGCGCAACGGCCTCGAACCCAAAACGGAGTAACGAACCATGGCGCAAGTCACCATCCGAATAAACGGCTATGCCTACACCGTCGGCTGCGAAGACGGCCAGGAAACCCACCTGCAACAAATGGCCGCGGAAATCGAAGACCGCATCAACAGCATCAAAGCCCTCGGCGGCCAATCCGGCGAAGCCCGCCTGCTCATGCTCGCCGCCCTCCTGCTCTCCGACGAACTCCACGACCTGCGCCAATCCAAACCCCCACAACCCACCCAACCCCCCCAACCCAACCCCGAAAAACAAGCCAAACTCCGCCGCCTAACCGCCCGCGCCGAAGAAATTGCCGCTGACCTGACAGCTTAGGCATTGGGGGGTGTGTTAGTAAGCAAGGCCAAGGGGCGCTGCCCCCTGGCCTTACTTGCTTACACACCCCCCAATGCCTAAGTTAGCCATGGAGCTGCCCGGTTCGTCAGGCATAACATCCCCAGGGCCGTAAGCATCTCTCTCGGGAGCTGGCTCTGGCGGGATTTTGGTCTCGTTAACTGGTGCCCACCTGCACACGCAGGCCTTGGGAGGATGAAAAACGCCAACGGCCAGGGCGGCTTCACTTTGTATTGAGACGTGATTTAGACCACGCCCCTAGCCAAAATTAATAAAGTTTTTTTGCTGCTTTTTGTTCACAAAAAGCAGGCCTTACTTCCTGCTACCCTTTAGTAATCGCCCGCGCCTTGCCGTCGCTATCGATGGCGACAAAGGTGAACACGGCACGGGTAACGCGGCATTCTTCTTCCGTCACCCGGGCGCGCCGCCAGGCTTCGACGTTGATTTTCATGGAGCTGCGTCCGGTGCTGAGCAATGAGCAGTACACGCTCACCTCGTCGCCGATTTTCACCGGCTCCAGGAAGCTCATGGCGTCCACGGCCACGGTCACGCAGCGTCCATGCGCCACGCGGCTGGCCAGGTTGCCGGCGGCGAGGTCCATCTGGCTCATCAGCCAGCCGCCGAAAATATCGCCATTGGCGTTGGAATCGGCTGGCATGGCGATCGATCGGATCATCGGCACGCCGGCTGGCGGCTGCTCGGCCGGGGTCTGCCCGCTCATTTACAGGCTTTTTTCGATCCAGGCTTTCAAAGCACTTTTCGGCGCCGCCCCCACCTGGGTCGCCGCCGGTTTGCCGTCCTTGAACAGGATCAGGGTCGGGATGCCGCGCACCCCGTACTGGCTCGGCGTCATCGGGTTTTCGTCGATATTCACCTTCACGATATCGAGCTTGCCGGCAAATTCGTTGCCGAGTTCTTCGAGGGAGGGCGCGATGGCGCGGCACGGCCCGCACCATTCGGCCCAGAAATCCACCAGTACGGGACCGGCGGATTTCAGCACGTCGGTTGAGAAGGTGTCGTCGGTGACAGGTTTGCTCATAATCGGTATCCTTGAGACTTCGTTGCGCTTAACATGGCGTTTTCGCCAGAGGCAATCAAGCGGCGCCTCAGGCGGCATCAGCTGTCAGCATCGCCGTAGGTATCGTCATGGCGGTGGCGGTTTCGGTCCAGATCAGCAGGCAGTCGATACTGCGGTCCGGATAGATTTGCGCCAATATGCTGCGGTAGGCCGATAACTGCGCGATATAGCTGGCCGGTACCCCCGCCAGACTCACCGGCGGCAGGCGGTCGGTCTTGTAATCGGCAATCAATATACTGTGTTCCCTTATGCACAGCCGGTCGACCAGCCCGCCGATTTCCACATCTCCCACCACCCCTGCCAGCGGCGTTTCGGCACGCGAGCCGGGTCCGAACAAGGCGGCCAGGGCCGGGTCATCCAGCAGCCGCGTCACGGCCTGCACTATCGTTGCCGCAGTGCCCGGCTCCAGCCCGGCGCGCGTCAAAAACCTCAAAGCCGCCACCTCGCGTGCCGCACCCGGCAGCGCCGGCAGATGCTCCAGCAGCGCATGCACCAACCTGCCCTTTTGCAGGGCGGCGGCCCGGTCGCCGCGCGCCGCCGCCAGCTTATTTCCCAGCGGCGAGGCCGCCATGGCAAGGCGCGTCACCTCCTCCACCGCCCGGCTCGGCGCCAGGGTTTCCGGCCGCGCGGTTTCATGCGCCGGCGCTGTGGCCAGCCAGTCCGGCGCCGCTCCCGCCCAGTCCGGCAACGCCGTAGCCGCCGCCACCGTGGCGTGCCTGGCCACTCGATCCGGGGCAGCGGCTTGCGGCGTGACCAGGCTAAGGGCCACGCCCGGCCAGGCGTCGAAGGGCACACCCGCCACCCCCGCCAGGCGTTCGAACCCTGCCGCCACCAGCCGGTACCAGCAATCATCCGCGGGCTGGCGGCGGGTCTCGGCGCCGCAGATCAGCAGCTCGTCCTCGGCGCGCGTCAGCGCCACATACAGCAGCCGGTTCTGCTCGGCCTGCTGGGCCGCCTGGCTCGCCGCCCTGGCCTCCTGCACAAGTGTGGTCCGCAAGGCGGCGCGCGGGCAGTACACCGGCACCTTCCCCGCTGGTCCCGGCACATTCAGCCAGTACAGGGTTTCGCGCGAGTCAACAGGGCTGACAGTATCCGGCAAAATCACGATTGGCGCCTGCAAGCCTTTGGCGCCATGCACGGTCATGATCCGCACCACATCCCCGGCCGCCTCGGCCTCGCGCTTGATCGCCGCCCCGGATTGCCGCAGCTCGTGCACGAAGCTTTGCAATGAAACCGGATGCGTCAGCGTATAGCTCAGCGCCTCGGCCAGCAGCTCGTCGATCGCCTCCGCCGCCTCCGCCCCCAGCCGCCGCAGCAATTTCGCCCGCCCGCCCAGCCGGCCCAGCAGCTGTGTCAGCAGTGCGTGCGGCGAAATGAAATCCACCCGCCCGCGCAGTTGCTCGAACAGCTCATGCGCCGCCGCCCAGTCCGCCTGCTCGCCGCGCCGCGCCGCCAGCGCGGCAAACAGCGTGCCGCGCCGCCCGATGGCCAGCTGCATCAGGCTGTCATCGCTCAAGCCCCCGAGCGGCGAGGCCAGATACTGCGCCATTGCCAGATCGTCCTCCGGCAACAGCAGCGCATCGCAGAACGCCAGCAGGTCGCTGACCGCCTGCTGGCTGGTCAGCACCATCCGGTCCAGCCCGGCCACCGGTATGTTCAGCGTCTTCAATTCCCGTGTCAGCGCCCCCACCAGCGCGTCCCTGCGGCGCACCAGCACCAGAAAATCCCCGGCCCGTACCGCCCGCCCCCGGCTCGGCAACATCTCGGCGCGTGCCAGCCGGTCCTGTATATGCCGGGCGATCGCCACAGCCAGCACGGATTTCGCCGCCGCCGGCGCGGCATAGGTTGCCGGCACCGCCCAGTCCGGCGGTGCCGCAGCCGGGGCGGCGGGCGTCAGCGGCCACAAAGTCACCCGCCCGGCCTGCCCGGCCCGGCTCACCTGATGCGCCAGCACTTCCCCCGGCGCGCAAACCCCGAGCCGCGCCGGCCCCGCCGCAAACACCGCATCCACCAGCCCCAGCACGGCGTCAGTGGAACGGAACGACACCGAGAGCGCGCCGTCGACAAATGTTTGCGCCACCCCGGTCACCAGCGCGCGGAATTTACCCCGCCAGATCTCGAAACTATCCAAATCCGCGCCCTGGAACGAGAAGATCGACTGCTTGGCATCGCCCACCGCGAAAATACTGCGGTTCTGCGCGCGCGCCCCCACCCCGGCAAAAAACTCCGCGGCAATCGCCCCGGCGATCTGCCATTGTGCCGGTGCTGTGTCCTGCACCTCGTCCAGCAGCAGATGGTCGATCCCGCCGTCCAGCTTGTACAGCACCCATTCCGCCCCCGGGGTCCGCAGCAGCTCAGCGGTGGTGGCGATCAGATCGGCATAGCTCACGCTGGCCTGCGCCCGCTTGGCCAGCGCATCGTGTTCCAGCACCGGCGCGATCAGGCTGAGCAACTGCGCATTCAGCACCGCCAGCCGCGCTGCCTTGCAGTCATCCTCCACCGCGGCGATCCGCCTCTGCTCCGCCGTCACGGCTTCGCACAGCCATGGCTCCGCTTTAGCCAGCGTGCCGCCCATGATGCGGGACAGCTCATAGTGTTTTTTCTGGCCGAAAAAAAAGCCGTACCAGGATTGCCAGGCGGCTTGCCGCGCCGCCGTATCCTTGCTCAGCCACTCCAGCGCGGCGGCGGCTTTTTGCTGCGCCATCGCTGGCCCCGCGACGGTAATCCGCAGCAACGCCGCCTGCACCTCCTGTGCTGCCGGCCACTGCATCGCATCGCGCAAAATCTCCGTCTCATTGCGCCCATCGGCAGCCAGCGCGGCACGCTGAAAACCTATCAAATCCTCGAACTTATGCGCCGCCAGCAACCCCTGCACATCGTCCTGGCCGCCGGCCAGACGGTCGGTCAGGACGGCAAACCCCTGCTCATCGGCCTCCGCCGCCAGCACCTCGATCGCCGCTTCGGCCGCAGGCCGCGCCAGTACCGTCTCGCGCGCCGCGCGCCGCCGCGCCGCCCCCTCTACCTCATCCTCCAAAGCAAAATGCGGGCTCAACCCGGCCTCCAGCGGAAACCGCCGCAGCAGCGACTGGCAGAAGGCATGGATCGTGCCGATCCGCATCCCGCCCGGCAGATCCAGCACATCAGCAAACAACTGGCGCGCCAGAGGCAGCGTCTCCGGCGGGGCCGCCAGTTTCTCGTTCACGCGAAGATTGCGGTAATCGCTGTCGATCAACGCCAGGCCAACGGGAGTCATCCGATAGACCAGTTCCAGCTCTTCGAGTTGTTCTTGCTTGGCCGTGTTTGCCGCTTCGGCCTCCGCGATCGCGTTGCGAAGTTTGACCTCCTGCCGCTTACGTTCGGTGACGTCTTGAATCACGACGCCCACATAAAGGGGGCTGCCATCGGCCGATTTGACGGGAAAGTAACTCGCCAACCAATCCGTCTCGATTGTGGAGTCCGTGGGTGAAATGCCGTGAATTTCTCGGTTCAAGAGCGGCTTGCCCGTGGCAAACACCTGCGCAATCAACTCCTCGGTTCCGACAGCGTATTCGGCATAGATCTCTCGGATCGTGCGCCCCAGTTGTTGGCCAACGGGAATGCCGCTCAGTTCGGCAAGCCGTTCGTTCAGCCGCAGAAAGCGGCAGTTTCGATCGAGAAGAGCCAGTCCCACTGGACACATGCGGTACAACTGCTCTAACTCTTCGAGTTGCACTTTCATGGCATTATTGGCGATCTCGGAGGCCTCTTTGGCCTGGCATAACGACTCCGTAACGGCGGCGTGCTCCGTAATGTCCCGTCGGGCCCGGGCGACCCGTCGTCTCGCGAGAGCGCTCGAGTTGGCCCTTCGGATCGCCAGCCGCTTCAACAACGCGAACCAACTTTGGAATCCCACGATCGCTCCCTTCGGTAAGAGATGCTGGTGCGACTGATGGAACGTGGGTTGGGAAAGTCCCTGACATAGCGTAGCCAGCCAAGGGTCGTCTCAAGGTCAGGAGATGTTCCTTTCCGCTGTCGGGGTTTTCGCCGAGTGCGACCCTCTCGTCTCACTTCGCGAGAAAGCCAGCCCGCGAGTGCCGTTCTGCAATTGCGATTATTGAATCGGTATCTGGGCCGAATCTGGGCGTGAAGAGAAATCGGCGAGTGTGAGCCGATTCTTAATGTAACCCGAAGCGTGAACGAGGGAGTGACTATCGCCCTCGCACACGCTTCGGGTTACATTAAAAATACTTCAGTTCCGGCGTTCGTGAATGAGTTACCGCATGCTCACACTTGACGAAGCGCTCCGCCAGGCGAGGAGTTTCCACAACGCGGGCAACCTTTCGCAGGCTGAGGCTCTGTGTCGCTCCATCCTGAAGTCCGAGCCGGCGAACGTCGCGGCCCTCATTCTTCTGAGTCAGATTTGCCTGCAAACG
This sequence comes from Acetobacteraceae bacterium, assembly GCA_965231175.1. GTDB lineage: Bacteria > Pseudomonadota > Alphaproteobacteria > Acetobacterales > Acetobacteraceae > Acidocella. The sequence goes on from CBDDMJ010000004.1 coordinate 917,057, forward strand.
AGGCGACCGGATGACGCATTGCAATATCTTGGCAAAGCTCAGCACCTGGAACCGGATACCGTCAAGATCCATCATTACATGGGTGTGGCGCGGTTGGCACTCGGACAACCGGGGAATGCGGTGGAACATTTCCGCGAAGCGATCCGGTTACAGCCGTCGTTCGCGCCGGCCCACTTCTCGCTGGCAAATGCATTCAAGCAGATGGGCCAATTTGACAAGGCGATTCCCCATTTTCGGAGCGTCATCCCGCTCTTGCCGAACTTTATCGAGGCTCATCTTTACCTAGCCGATACGCTGCAACAGTCAGGCGACGCGCGGGCCGCGGCCGCCTGTCTACGCGACTGTCTCCTGCGGTTTCCTCATTGTGTCGAGGCCCATTACAACCTGGGCAATGTGTATCGCACGTTGTGTCAGCACGACGATGCCATCCGCGAGTACCGGGCAGCCCTTCAACTCAGTCCGACCATTGTTCAAGCCCACAACAACCTCGGTGTTCTCCTGGCCGCGGCCGATGAAACTGATGAAGCGATCCAGCATTTCCAGCACGCCATTCGACTTCAGCCGCAGAATCTCGAGGCATATTACAATCTGGGCAATGCGCTTCGCCAGAATCACGAGTTGGCGAGCGCGGCCAGGGCTTACGAGCAGGCGTTGCTCCTACAACCCAACTACGCGCCCGCCCGGGATGGCCTCGCGAATACCTGTCTGGAATTAGGCGACGAGGCGGGGGCGAAGGCCCACTGGCAAGCCGCGCTCCGGGCCTACCCCGGTGATGTGCGGTCGCTCCATGGCCTGGCTAAATCGGGATGGCTCACACCCCGATGACCCCGGTGTCGAGCAGATCGAATCCCGGCTCCGCAAGCCAAATCTCTCCGACGACGTCAAGAGTTACCTCCATTTCGCCGCGGGTTACATCCTGGATCGAGCAGGAGAGATCGACCGCGCGTTCGAGCACTTCCGTCAGGGCAATGCCGCGCGCCGGGCACTGTACCATCGCAGTGGAGGCGAGTTCAGCAGCCAGGATTATGCCGAGCGTGTCCAGCGACTCATCGACACCTTCACGCCAGACTACTTCCGCCAAACGCGCGGATTTGGCCTCCCCAGTGAAGTTCCGGTGTTCATCATCGGCATGCCGCGGTCCGGGACAACGCTGGTGGAGCAAATCCTCTCGACCCACTCCCAGGTCTATGGTGCCGGTGAACTCAAAGACATCGGTCGCATCGTGGCCAGGCTCTCGTCGCAGTCCGGCCTTGGCCGCATTTACTGCGAATGGCTCGGCGGTCTGGAGGCGGCTCAAAGCCGTGCGATCGCCGAAGCGCATTTGACCCGGCTGGCCCGGCTTGGAGGGACGGCGATCCGGGTGACGGACAAGATGCCCGAAAACCTTTTTCATCTGGGTTTGATTGCCACTTTGTTCCCGCGGGCGCGACTCATTCACTGTCGAAGGGATGCCCGGGATGTGTGTCTGTCGTGCTTCATGAATTTTTTTGATGGCCTCTATTTCGCCTGGGATCTCGATGACTTAGGCAACTATTACCGTGGCTACGAACGCGCGATGGCGCACTGGGCCACCGCATTGCCATTGCGCGTCCATCATGTCGACTACGAAGAATTGGTTGCCAACCCTGAGCCTGTCATCCGACAGTTATTGGAGTTCTGCGATCTTCCCTGGGAAGACCAGTGCCGGGAGTTCCACAAGAACAGCCGCCCCGTTCGGACGATGAGCCGCTCTCAGGTCCGGAAACCGGTCTATACAACCTCGGTGGGACAGTGGCAGCGCTATGCGGCCCACCTGGGGCCCCTGTTCCAGGCGTTGGGTCAGGAGTCAGAAGACAGGAGTCAGAAATCCAGTAAATAAATCAGATCATTCATCGACTTGTTTTGCTGTTTCCTGATTCCTATCTCCTGACTCCTGAGCCGATCCGAAATTCTCTCAACAAGTTACTTGACTTTAGTTAGAGGTTATGTGAGCATTCACCGATATCTAATAGTTGGGGCCAGATCCCCATAATGACTCGCACTCGTTATTCCGGTAGATCATTAGGCCAACCTCTCGATCCGCCCCCTTTCTTTGGGGAGGTTCTTTGAATTGTGCACCTCATCTCGGAGATTGATACCATGAGCCGTTCACTCGCACGCCGCCTCCTTGTCCCCGCGTCACTGCGCAAACGAGCCTCGCGATTGGCGCTCGAGCAGCTCGAGTCGCGAGATGTCCCGGCCCTGTTCAACGCTCTCTCGGCGGTCCAACTCAGCGGCGGGGACAATTTCGGATGTGTCGCCACGGGAGATTTCACAGGGAATGGCCAGGACGGCCTGACGGATCTGGTCATGACCAATCAGGGAACGGGCGTTCCAGGGCAAGGGAGCGGCTATGGAAACACGATCTCCATTCTGGAACCAACGGGCAACGGCACGTTCACGCGCACCAGCACGCTCACCGTTGGCAGCAATGTGTTCGTGTCGTACGTCGCTGTGGGGGATTTTACAGGGAGCGGAATCGAGGACCTGGCGGTTGTTAGCAACACCAACAGTGCAAGTGGGAATGTCACCATCTTCATGGGTAACGGCGATGGTGGATTCACCCTGGGAAACACCTATGCCACCGGCCTGGACAACGTGGACTGGGTCGGGATCGCCCCGATGTTCGCCGGCAGCTCCGTTCCCAGCATCGTGGTTTCGGCGTTCGGGGAGACGACGGGTGGTGGGAACGGAGTGTCCGGATCCGGCATCGATCTTTACCAGGGGAATGGGGACGGCACGTTCAACCTGACCACGACCTTCAGCGACGGCACGGGTTTCGTCCCGGATGCCTGCGCACTGGGGAAATTCAGCGGCAGCTCGAACAATGATATTGCCGTTGCCGAGCCTGGAGT
>CBDDMJ010000005.1:0-117795 GCA_965231175.1 Acetobacteraceae bacterium
CTACATATGATCATTGAATGATACGTTTAATAGACAAAGAGGAGGAAACATAAAAATAAACGATAATATTTCTTCCTCGAAAGAAAATACACAGGTGATTGGATAAACAACAATTATTACAAGAGACTATCTATTCAATAAAACAATAGAAAATAAACGATCGATTGATGTTGTCTAGAACAGGAAATGTTCGCAGATATCTCGTATATATCTATCAGAAAAAGAGTACATATATTGAGGCAAAATTGATGCGATACACGAAAGAACGCAGAAAAAGTGAAAGATTGATAGAGAGAAGAAAAAAGCCCTTATTCATTCTACTAACATTAGAGAGAAGATTAGGCATTGGATCAGTTGGAATCTAGCGGATCAAGATGCTTGTATATAGCATTCAAGTATTCTATATTAATGATTTATTATATCTCATATTCTATTAATGTCTTTTAAATTTATTTGATACTATATGATAAAAACAAGATCTATATTATCATCCAAGAAGCTTGATATGTATTTTACCCCATCTTATGACTTGTATGACTCGGATTTTTATCATCTAAAACTATATATTTTTAATTCGCCTTATCTAAAAAGATGCTTTCAGTACTGTATGAAAAGGCACGATCGATTCCTATAACCTACTATTCTATCAATACGTACCTATCATCGAGACAGTCTTTTTTTGCAAGAATTGATACGAATTGTTTTCTTTTCCGAGGACATGCATTTCAAGAATCGGCAAAAAGTAAAAAAAAGAGCGAAAGATGCTTTAGTCCCGGAAATTCATCACATTTCCGTAGTTCGTCATATGAATATCTTATGACAGAAAGCTCGATTTCTCTATTCCATTTTCTATCTACAACTCCCTTGTTCTAAAATACTCACTTCCTACTATTTTCTCTTCCTCTAAATCCCTTTCAACATAACATCCCGATCTATCGATTCATACTCGTCCATCTTTAATCAATACAATCTGAAATCATCGAATAAATAAGATAATCTTTTTTATATGTGTGTGTGCTGTATTATTTTTTGATGATAGGAGAGGTCTTTTTCTGAAAATGACAATGACGACGAAAAGAAGACAAACGATCATAATTGAGCTGAAAGAAAAAAAAAAAGAATGACACTTGGGCACACACACACACAAAATGTACAAGAAAATAAAAGAGCAACGACAATTACAATACGCGGAAAAAAAATGTAAATCGATCTGAGACAGAGAATAAGTTATACTTCTTTGGTCTATCATCTGTCATAAATATATATATATATATTTATTCTTAACATTGACATTTGGAATCCCCACTTTGACCATCACCATCTGAACCACTTGCACCATTTGCTGTACGTGATGATGTAAGTGGTTTAGGTTGTACACCTGATTCAGCTGCATTTAGATCAAGTGAACCATCTTGAATATTTTGATAGATTTTTCTTGCTGTTTCAATAAATGCATCTTCAACATGATCACCTGTTTTAGCTGATGTTTCAAGAAATAATAAATCATTTTCATCAGCAAATCGTTTAGCTTCATCATATGTCACTTCACGTTGACCATCTAAATCACCTTTATTCCCTATAAAGAACAATCAGATCCACGAAATTCTTTATTTCCTATTGAAAAAAAATCTATATTCTTTTTACCCAATAAGAAAAATAACTGTATTAGGATTGGTCAAGACTTCTCGCATCAGTCAAGCCATCCGCTTAAATGGTTTATAAGTGGCACGTCGAGTTATATCGTATACCATTAAAGCGCCAGCTGCTCCACGATAGTATGAACCTTGAAAAAACGAAAATATAACAAAAATTCACACAAAATAAAAATCTTACGTGTTACAGCACGGAAGCGTTCTTGACCAGCAGTATCCCTAAAATTGATAAGATAATTAATTGATTAAAATTTCAATTCTATATATTTACCATATTTGTAATTTGATTTTTTGTCCATTAACTTCAATAATACGTGTACCAAATTCAACACCAATTGTATGTGGACAATCGGCCATGAACTATTTATGAATAGAAATTTTAAAATTTTATTTGATTTTAATAAATCAAAAAACAAACTTTTTTCTCTGTAAATTGATGAAGTAGACAACTTTTCCCGACACCCATATCACCGATAATAATATATTTAAAAATATATGAATAATTATACGGGCCTTGATTCGCCATGGCACCGTTTATGTTCTATCTATTTGTTTTAAAAAACAAGAAAAGGTACAAAATAAAAACAAAAGTATCTAAGAAAAAGAAAATAAAGAGATAAACGATCCATTTAGTCGAGGCATTCTATCTATTCGTCATTGGATATACCATCATGCCACCACCATGACGATAATAAATCAGCTGATTATAAATATGTATCTAGTGACATCTACTTCGATGGATGACGAAAGGGAAAAAAACTGAACCCGGGAATATTTTCGTATACATGTGCACGTCAGAATGTATGATGTAATTCTTATAGTATTGCGCAAGATTGATATGGAGATTTCATCAATGATTATTTGATATAAATTATCCGTGAGAAATGAAAGAAAAGTATTACACAAAAATAAACCTCATTTAAACCAAACAATCTTTCGATACTATGGTTGGAATTTAATATATAATTTAATATAAAATATGTTTTGTATTTGTTAGAATTTCGATCAATTAACATTATTATCCCCTGAAGTTATTAGTCGTCAGGCTACTATTAATATAGGAACTATCGGTCATGTAGCGCATGGGAAATCAACTGTGGTTAAAAGTTTATCTGGTGTGGTAACAGGTAAATTTGGACAAGAAAAACGACAAAATAGAACTATTAAATTGGGTTATGCAAATGCTAAGGTAAAATAAATAATTCTTCATCAATAGTAATGATTGATTTGCTCTGATACTCCTATTCTCTTTTTGATGTAACCTAGAAAATGTGATTGTTGTGCTAGTGATAGTATTATAGTGTAGAGACTATGTCAATAGTTCTAAAACGACTATCATTCTCGTCCATGTACTTGTGTTCTGTACGATTTCAACTTGAGCAAGTAGTTTATGCAGTTTTGAATAGTATGGTAGAAGATCATAAGTAGAATTATAATGAAGTGATATTCTTTCATATGTAAGGAAGGCTACATAGATAATGAAGTGAGGTATTCAAGTGGATTTATCATTCTTTTATATATTCATAACAGATATTTGAATGTGACAATGAGAAGTGTCCAAGACCGGGACGATATCGTTCCACTGGTTCGAAAAAAGAAGATATATTTCCATGTGATCGATCAGGATGTGGCGGTCGATTTCATCTTATTCGACATGTGTCATTTGTTGATTGTCCTGGACATGAGACTCTCATGGCAGCTATGTTAAATGGTGCTGCCATCATGGACGCTGCTTTATTAATTATCGGTAAAAATAAACTCTAAAAAAACACCCTGTTTCTTGATTTAAAATTTTTAGCTGCTGATCAATCTTGTCCTCAACCACAAACATCAGAACATTTAGCAGCTATTGATATTATGAACTTAAATTCTATAATTATACTTCAAAATAAAATTGATCTTGTTGGCCAAACTAAAGCAGAAGATCACCATCAACAGATCGTTGATTTTATCCAAGGTTCACCTCTTTTTGTTTGTTAGTTAATTGAAAGTAGACAACTTATATTCATTGTAGATACAAATGCTAGAGATGCTCCAATTATTCCAATTAGTGCACAACTTAATTGTAATATTGACGTTATTTCTGATTATATTGTACGAAAAATTCCTGTACCTTTGAGAGATTTTACTTCAAAACCACGAATGACTAGTAAGTGTAACAAAAACAGATATTATTTTTTTACATTTGTATTTCATAGTAATTCGTTCCTTTGATACTAATAAACCTGGAACGAACGCTGATGATCTGAAAGGTGGTATCGCTGGTGGTAGTCTTTCTAAAGGTATTCTCAAAGTAAGCTTTTGCTGTAATTAAAAAATACAGCATTCAATTCTTTGAAACATATAGGTCAATCAAGAAATTGAAATTCGACCTGGTATTATTTTTAAAGATAGTACAGGTCAACTTCATTGTCGTCCGATTAAATCAAAAATTATGTCACTCTATGCCGAAGAAAATGAACTTGCTTTTGCTGTACCTGGTGGTCTTATTGGTAAAGAAAAATAGTTTGTCAGGATTTTAGAGAATTATAGTTCATTGTAGGTGTGGGTACGAAAATTGATCCAAGCTTATGTTGCGCCGATCGTCTTGTTGGTCATGTGCTCGGTGAAGTTGATGCATTGCCGAAGATTTATATAGAAATTACAATCAATTATTTCCTATTTCGGCGTCTTGTTGGTTTAAGCGATGATAATAATCAGAGACACACTAGGGTATGTTTTTATTTCAGCTGAAATCCACTGAAGTCTCATTTTAAACTGATGATTTTCACATTAATGAGAGAATTTCGAGGCTTCTGTTTTGATAAACCTATTGTTTTTAGATAAGCAAATTGTCGGAAGCTGAAGTGTTATTAATCAATATCGGCTCTTTATCGGTCGGTGGTCGAGTACTACGTGTCACCAATCATTCAGCTAAACTTCAATTAACTAAACCTGTATGTGCTGAAATTTCTGAAAAAATTGCAATTAGTCGTCGTATTAATGAACGCTATCGTTTAATTGGTTGGGGTGAAATACGAAAAGGAAAAGAACTTGAACCAGAAATGGATATATAAATATTTACAATCGATTCTGCACAATGTCATTTAACTTTCTATATATATATTTTATTATTTGAAATAAAAATTGTTCGTATGTATTATTTCACCAAGCCATTTTAGCTAAAAATGAATTTGGATATTTTCTTACAAAAAATTTTCTTATTTCATCTAATAAGAATAATCCAACACCAAAACCTAATGCTGGACAAACATATTTAACAGGTACAGGACGTGTATTAAACACATGATTAAACCATGGTACAAGTGTAATTAATAGACCGACACAACTTGAGAAAATAATTCCAAATAATATTGTTAAATTACGGGATTTACCAAAAAATGGATTCTGTGTAAAAAATGATGCATAACGTGTACGTGATGAGAGTAAATTAAAAAATTGCATGACACATAAAGCAATATAATAAATACATTGACCTGTTTGGTTAATTATTAATAATTCAGCAGCTGTTTTTGCAATCGGAGGATTTGTACCATAATTAGCATAAGTTAAAAATATACTTTTTAATGGTATACCTAATAAAAATCAATTAGATGAGGTAGAAAAGTTAGTTAGTTTTATTTTACCTTGGGATGTATAATACCAAAAGAAACAAAAATACGCTGTAAAACATTCAATATTACCCACAATAAGATAAGCATGTACAAGTAATTTCCAATCTAATAAATGAGTTTTATGACGTATTACAGGCGGACGTGACATTATATCTTGTTCAGCTTTTTCCGAAACCATAGCTAAAGAATTAACAACATCATTTAACATACAAAAAATAATAGCTAAAAATGCTGATAATGATAAAGGAATACCAAGCCAAGTCGCAAAAAATACTGGAATGACTTCAGACCAAGATCCTATAATAGAAATATGTAAACAATGGAAAATTTTCTTCTCGGTTTGTTTACCTCCTGGTAATAAATAAATTGCAACTTTTTTCAAATTATCACTCAATAATCTTCCACTTTCAATAGCTTTAATAATTGATGAAAAATTATTATCAAGTAATATCATATCACCAGCTTCTCGAGCTACATCAGTTCCAGCAGCCATTGCTACACCTAAATCTGCTTGTTTTAATGCTGGTGCATCATTTGTTCCATCTCCAGTGACAGCTACTACTTCACCTCGTTTTGATAACTCTAATACAATACGTAATTTTTGTTCAGGTGATGTTCGAGCAAAAACAAGTTCTTGATGAGATAAAACCCAATCCCATAAAAAATCCTATATACATATATTCAATGTAAATACTATATCTATATAATTCTTCTCATCTTACATCCATTGAATGAATATCAGTACCAGTAACAACAACACCATAAGGAATAAGTTGAAGTTTTTCTGCATCTTTAACTTGATTTGGATCTGATAAATATGAATAAAGACGTTTCCCAATTCTTTTAAAAATATTTCCTTTCGGATTGGCTACATTATTTGTATCAGAATTTTTCGATTCAATCTTAGTCGTTAATTCCCCAATAGGATGTGTTTCAAGTAATGTAGTTGTATTACGCATAAGATGAGCTACTGTTTGATTTGTTTGTTTATCAAATTCTACTTTGAATGTATCGATACCATTGTCGATACTTATTTCTTTGGAAAGTATATTCACTTTTTTTGCAATAGATGCTGCTGTGGTTGGATGATCTCCAGTGACCATAGCAACACGTATTTGAGCACGACGAGCTTTTAAAACAGCATCAGGAACTTCCGGACGAGCAGGATCAAGAAGAGAAAACATTCCTATTAATAAAACTCATTAATCATAATTCAAAAACAAGAAAAGATCTATTTACCAATAAAACAATAATTATTGGGTGGTAATCCATTAAGATCTGGTTCATCTGATGTTGATATCTGTTGTTTTTTACTTTGTTTGTATTTTTGAATATATTCATCATATTGTTGTCTAGTTATTCTTTGTTGAAGCATTGCAATAACACGATAACCTGATTTACCAAGTGTTTCTTGTCGTTGTTGTATTGAACGTTTAAATTCATCTGTTATTGGTATTAATTCATTTCCATCATCTGATTTATATGTTGAACAACGTGGTAAAACAAAATCAGGTGCACCTTTAAGTGTAACAAGAATCTGTTCTTCATTTGATTCAAGAATATGAGCTGTTATCATAAATTTATTTTTAGAATTAAATGGTAAAGCATTAATACGTGGATTTATTTTTCGGACTTGTTCAATATCAACTGAACATTTATCTTGACAAAGATGATACAGGGCAACATCAGCTGCATCACCAACTAATGTTGTTGTTAATTTTTCATCTTCACCATCAGTCTCTACCGTATTAGATGATTGTTGTGTTGCATTATTACATAAACAAGCACCAAGAAGTAAATCTTTCATGGGATTTGAATCGTTGTTATTCTTTAATGATGGTCGTTTTATATCAATTATTCGATTTCCATCATTCGTTGATGCAGATACATCTTCATCTTTATGTATTGGTACCATATATTCACCTTCGTTACCCCATAAGACAGCTGTAATAGTCATTTGATTCATTGTTAATGTACCAGTTTTATCCGTCGCGATGATCTAGATTTTCAGTAGAAAAAAAAAAATCTTAAATTTATCAAGAAAATCTATCATACATACAGAAACGGAGTTAAATGTTTCTACAGTTGCTAAACTTTTAACGAGAACTTTTTGTTTATACATTCTTTTAGCAACAATAGTTAATACAAGAGTAACAGCTGCTGGTAAACCTTCGGGAATAAAAGCAACAACCATTCCAATTGAATTCACAATGTTATCTAATTAAAAAGAGAAAAATTATTTTCTAAATTAATTTGATTGACATACTATTAGCAGTAATATATCCCTTTTGTTTGACATTAAGCCATGCTGCCCATGTAATCCAAAGAAGAAGAACAGATAAAAGTGCTGCACAACAAATAAATAATACAAAACGATTGATTTCACGATGAAGTCCAGTTAATTCTGATGTATTAGAACCTCGTGTTAATTTACCAACTTGTCCAAGGACAGTAGCATCACCAATATTAACAACAATAGCTTCAGCTGTACCTTGCACAACAAGTGATGTATAAAAAACAAGATTTGTCGATTCCATAAAATTTAAATTTGTACATTTAATTGTACAATTCACTGGTTCCGATTCACCTGTTAATTCCGATGAATTCACTTGTAAACCATCACATTTTAGAATTCGACAATCAGCTGGAATTTTTTCTCCAGTACGAATATGAACAAGATCACCTGGTACAAGTTCTTCAGCATTTAATTGTAATTCCATACCATTTCGCACAACAGTTGCTATTGTTGGTTGCATATTTGAAAATGAATTCACTATTTTTAATGATTTAACTTCTTGATAAAAATTAAATAAACCGTTTGATAAAATAACAAGAACAAGTACAACACCTAAACCTAAACTTGATATATCGGGAGCAGGTTCACCAAATGGTTTCTATAAATAAGAGGAAATTCTTTATTTGGGACATTTTTTTGGATTAACTTACATAACTAAGAAAAGCAAAGAGAGTAGCTAACCATAGAATACCATTAAAACCGATTAATATTTGTTTAAAAAACATCCATATAAGACTGGGTTTAGGTGGTGGTGTTAATCTGTTCATTCCAAATTCTGCACGATGTTGTGTTACTGTGTCATTTGTTAAACCTCGTTGTAGATCACTATGAAATCGTTCAACTAGCTTAGCCATTGGAATAATATGTACATCTGTTTTTAATAATGCTTTATCTTCTGGTGTAGCACTTTCAAATTCAGAGATCGATTCTCTTGTAGTAGAACGAACATAAGGTGGTTTTATTTCATTATCGATTGGTGGTACTTCGATTGATAGATTTGCTTCATTAACTGGAACAGTAGTAGGTTCTTGACGTTGATCTTCTAACGATTTTAAACGATAAGAACGAGAATTTAATTCCGATGTACGTCGATGTTGTTCAAGTTTTAGTGTTAAATGTTGAGACATTGTTTGCCATGCAATAGAATTTCGTCGTATAGTACTACCGGAATCATTATTTATTTCAATAGGATTTATTGTACGTAATGCAGCTCCGATACTACTTTTTCGATGTGCTAATGGCGGAGCTGATACTGGTACAGCCGATTGTTTTGGTCGTTTAACCCTAAGTTCAGGTAATAGATCCATTCGACTTGCTGTCGATGGAACTGTTTTCAATTCGTAGTTCGACATAATATTATACAAAAATACTTTTGAGAATGAATTTAACTCGTTTACGTGTATATTTACACAATTGTTAAAGATATACTACCTAACTTTATATCAGTTTATATACACCATACACCTTCATTTTAGTCATGTGTAACGCATGAATTTAGTTACGGTTGAATAAATAAACCTTCTCTGTGTTTTATCATAGGTATGTTTACTTCTTAACTTGATTTTTCATTGGGTTAACGCCCATAATATATAGTCATTATTATTCACGAAGGATATGCTATACATTAAACCTATTGTTGGTTTTTGGACTTTACTCTTTTGAGTGTAGAGAAATAAAGTACTGATTCTATTAAATTACAAAATTTGTTTGTAATACTCTTTTTAAAAAGGGTATTGTCTATTTCTTGTGATCATTGTAAATCAAATTGTTAATGTAATATATGTTAGATCATAATGTGCAGTTGCATCACAAAATGAACATCACTTTATGTCCAGCCAGTATTATGAACTATTCTGAAGATAAAAACAAGTTTATTTTTAATACTCAATATAGATTGTGATGATCTATTTTTTTCAGTTCGAATATATAATGAAACGGTTGATGTTTTTAAAATGTCATATTATACACGATGAGTTGTATTCATGTTACATAATACGCTGATGTTAGTTTCAGTCTAGACTTTGTGTGTTACTCAATTCTATTCATTAGATTTCGTAACAAATAAATTTCAATACAATCCGTTAATCTCTTTGCCGTACGATACTGTTTGGAGTCTCATCAAACTAAACGATATACTTGAGTTCCTAGAATATCTGTTCATATCTAATCTAATAACGGTTTACCATGGACAGTTTCTAATCTTACCACCGTAACAACAACTTCGAATTCAGAACAGAATAGATGTGCATATCAGAATGCATAGCTATGTTAAATAATTGGTTTTTAAAAAACGAACGATGAATCACCAAACACTAGGGTAAGGATATATGGATATGGATTATAAGGATATTTATTTCGCAGGACATTTTTTAGGAGGATGAAAAATATATATCGTGAATAAATTATTCCGATTTTAAACTAGTTAAAATGATTAGTAATGAAAGAAATCATTGTTGACCGAAGTGGTAGTTTTTTGCTTTTTCTTATGAAGACATTCGTCAACGTTGTTATTTTGTACTTTGTACTTATCATTAAAAAAATGTTAAAGAAAAAGAAAATAAGTAAAACAAACCGATGACTATAGTATTAAAAGAAAAGAAACATACATGTATATTCTAGAAGGATAGGTATGATTATAAGGTCGTCTTATTTTCTTGTATGTGCTTAAAAGACATTTTTATTCCTTCTGTTTTAGACATTCTGACATTTATTGTATAAAATAAAAACTAATGGTGGATGAATGTTATTCTACGCCACTTGATATTCCATCTTCAACTGTTCTTATAACAGGTGGTTCTGGTGGTATTGGTTTTGGTCTTGCACGATGTTTTGTTGAAGCAGATGCTTCTGTTATAATAACTGGTCGTCGTGAACAACAATTAAAAGAAGCTGTGGACGAATTAAATCGTATTGGAAAGAAAAAATCTATTTATCGAATTAATGATGTTGAAAGAATCGATGAAAGATTAGCTCTATATGATTGGATAACCTGTGAATATCCTCAAACAAATATTCTTGTTAACAATGCAGGTGTTCAACAACGTCATCCATTTATTCCAGATGAAAGCTCAACAAAAAATATACCATGAGAAGAACGAGAGAAAGAAATTCAAATAAATATATGTGCACCAATACATTTATCTCAATTATTTCTCACCCATTTTCGTCAAATGAAAACAACTACTGCTATTATGAATGTTTCATCGGGTTTAGCATTTACACCAGCAGCATTCATACCGATATATTCAGCAACAAAAGCTGCAATACATTCATTTACAATGAGTCTTCGCTATCAATTAATGAATGATATAGGAAATATACAAGTTTATGAAATCGTACCACCAGCTGTACAAACAAATCTTGGTGGTAGTCATGCATTCGGTGAACCACTCGATGATTATTGTCAAGCAACTTTTGAACGTTTAAAAAAAGGTGAACAAGAAATTGGTTATAAACGTTCAGATGAAGCAAGAAAAACGAAATCACGTGAAGAATCAGATAAACAATTTCTTTTTCTGAACGATAATTTTAAGAAAATGTTTCAAACTCAAAAACACTAATTAAGACATAAACTCATAACTTTTTTAGAAATTTCGAATAATCAATGAGAACTATTTCCAATTTTATCGGTGTATCTGATTTTGAATTAATATAATAATACTAAGTTACGACTAGTTTTATTCTTTATAACACGTAAATTGACGAGCGATAATCGAAATTATCATAGTACATAACGAATGTCGATGTACTTTGGGCATGGTTTCGTCTTTTAAGAATAAAAAAGTATGACAAGCTCTTCTTTCGTAAAAATGAAAAGAGATTAGAAAGAAAGATATATAAGAGGCTTTATTTATTGCTTGCGAAAACTACCCGTAGGACCATAAGAATGTAGACCTTGTCTTTCAAAATAATCATGTATTGAGAAAAATTGTTCGGATTCCTTTCATCAGCATTTCTTACTCGAAATCGATAAAAAGAACACTCCCTGTCATGTGAAGGTCTCTTTTTACAGTACGTGTGTGTTGACATGTATTAGTTACTTTACCAGTGAATGTTACTACCCATTTGTGCACTAAATAAACAAGGGCAGAGTTTCTCTGAACGTGCGCCTAAATCATCTCTTTCCTCTTCATAAGTTTTACTTCTCTCTCAAAAAAGCGCAAATACAAATTACAGTTTCTTTTTCACATCTTCGAGATATTTTCTACAGTTTTGAAGACGAGGATGATTCGGTGGTAGTGACTGTTGTCCGATTACTACAGCTCGTTGACAAAACGGAAGCGCTTTTGCGTAGCTAGCCATCTCATAATACACCAAACTGATGTTGAAATAGGAAGCATCTAAATCGGGATAATTGGGAGGAAGGTTTTTTTGGTCGATTACAAGTGATTTCTCATAAAATGTTATTGCCTCCTGATATTTTCCTTGATTAATTTTAATCTTACCTAGTTGATGATAAATATGTACCTTTTCACTCTTGTTCGTTGTCTCACCAAGCAGAACTTCATAAACTTCTTCGGTTTTGTTGGATTGACCCATCTGAAGTAGTACTGAACCCAATCTGTACCATCCTGTTAAGTCTGGAAAAGTTTCTTCTTGGATGGGATCAGTAAGTGTACGAAGATCTTGGTCCGTTATCATTGGTAAGTGTTATATTTACCTCGTACAGACGATTGTTTCCACCTATTGATTCAATGTTGTTGATGCGAAAGGCGCTGTGCATCGAAAATAAGACTTCATCTTCTCTTTGGAAATAACTGACATCGCGAATCGAAGCGAATGGTGCTGTGGATTGAGAAGGATCAATCTTTATGATGAACAAAATGCCCATTAGATCAGGATTTGTTTGATTACTTTCTGCAAAGGCAAGGGAAACATCACGATCCGTGCTGGTGGATAAAAAATTATTAAACGAAATTAAGCCACCTTTCGTTTTTGTTAGTTGTTCGAAATGACGATGAAGATCACCGATAAAGAAACCCATTTGTATAATAACATCTACGTTAATCGGCCGTAATGCACTGTTAAAGCAGGGAATATAGAAAACAATGGTAGGTATACCACCATATTGGTGTTTCACTGCGATATTTTTGTTCCAATTTTTTAATGTCGCTTAATTCATGAGCACTGTCAGCAAATTGTTCACGACTATAGTCGATAAATTCTTGAATATGGTGTTGTTCGAATTCAATGGGCAGTAATATTTCTTTTGAGATTTCAGTATACATAAACGATGGATCCAGTCGATCCAACCTTTTACTACAGGCATCACCGGCATTTGTGGCTACGAAGCTGATTGATATAGCATTTTGCTCACACCGTTGAACTGCCTGTTCGAGGATCTCACAGATAGGTGATAGCTTTGTGAAGATCCCCTTGATCTTAGACCATTCTTCGATTCTTTATTCATGGTGTATTTTGTTGTTACAAAAGATAAAAATGGAGTCCACTTGGGACATATCATGCACAAGAGGCACAATATATTGCCTAAGCGCATCTGAAATTATCATACATACTTAGTTATTGATGATGATTTTGATGAATTGAATACATTGATCACCATCGGTATATGTGTTGATGTCATTGACAACACGCCGTAATTGTGTGACGGCATTGCGATAATAATGAGACATTTTGCACCTGTTGAATATTGACACGTTGACACGGCATAAAGCCTGCTGGAACAGCCGATGCTTGCTCTAGTTTTTCTGCTCTACTAGATTGGCCAGCTGCTACAGAATTTCTACTGTACATTTGTTAATGCGCAGACGCAGTTCAGTAAAATGGTTTGCAAAAAATGCCAGTAAGTTAATGATCAAAATAACTTCCTTTATCGGATATTCACTTTCTTTCGAATTTTTCTCTTTGATGTCACTTTTGTTTTTCTTTTTTGTATTGCAAGATACCCCTTTTTTTTGCTAATAATTATGTTATTATGAAAAACAGGAGAGACAACCTACATATTGATTAGTAACGATCGCAGAACGAGAAAAAAATGGTGACGTTTTGTTACGGCTGACAAAACACGAAATATCCCGTAAAAATAATCATTTACCTTTTCGTAATGAAGAAAAAACCTTCAAGACTATTTTCGTTCTGTCATCAGTCACGTTGTTGCTCAAGAATAAAAAAATCTGAAATGTTTATTTGCAATGTCTCTTAAAATTACTAGTAGATAACCATTTGCTTGTATCAGAAATGAAAGCCATTATATAAATATGACATATACACGATCAGAAAGAAGTCAAACGACTTTTGCCGGAGCAGTCAACCCATTTAGACCGTTACTGTCAAGGAGAAAATCTGCTGGCTTCAGCGCTGGTAGAGAAATCGAGATCTTTAAAAACTACCGTGTATTAATGGTAATCTTATTCCATCACCCAAACTGAAAATTTTGTACTCGACCACCGCTTTCATATTTTTGAGATACAGCCTTCAGAAAGTTTATTTGAAGTCAGATGTATATGTAATTCACTCACGCCACAGCAATTTCCAGTTGTTGTGGGTTTGGGCCAGGAGGCTGTCTAGCTGGTCTTTGAGGTAAGGCGCGCCGTTATATGTGGAGAGCAGGATGGTGATGGGCAGCCCGTCATTCACGCAGGGCTGTCCAGGGCAAGCAGGTTCCTGACGATCGCGGGTAGCGGGGTTTGCCAGTCCGGCAGTGTATAGCCGAAGGTTTGGGCGAGCTTGCTGCCGTCCAACCGGGAGTCCGCGGGGCGTTTGGCCGGCGTTGGCCAGTCTGCGGTGGCGATGGGGATGACGCTGGGGCGTATCAGGCCGTGGGTGGCAGCGGTGGCGAAAATGGTTTCGGCGAAGCCGTGCCAGCTGGTCGCACCTTGATTGGTGGCGTGGAAGATGCCGCGATAGGTCTCGTGCCAGCCGGTTTGCAGCAGGCCAGCGATATGCAGGATGGCGGCGGCGAGGTCGCCAGCGGCGGTGGGGCTGCCGTGCTGGTCTGCCACCACGCGCAGGGTGGTGGTTTTGCGGGCGGCGTTCAGCATGGTGCGGACGAAGTTCTTGCCGGTATCGGCGTACACCCAGGCGGTGCGCAGGATGATGGCCTGGGCGGTGGTGGCGAGGATGGCGGTTTCGCCGTCGCGTTTGGTGGCGCCGTAGATGCCGGTGGGGCAGGTGTCATCGGTTTCGGTGTAAGGGGCGCCTTTGTTGCCGTCAAAAACATAATCGGTGGAAATGTGGATCAACGGGATGCCGGCCTGGGCGCAGAGTTGGGCGAGGGCGGCCGGACCGGTATGGTTGGCGCGGGCTGCCGCCGCCTGATCGGTTTCGGCGGCGTCCACGGCGGTATAGGCGGCGGCGTTGATGACCAGGCTCGGCCTGGTGGCATCGAGGCAGGCGGCGAGGGTGTCTGGTGCCTGGAAATCGAATGCGGGGCGGCTGACCGCGCGATGCGGCAGACCGCGTGCCGCGGCCAGGCGGGCCAGGGCGGTGCCGAGCTGGCCGGAACCGCCGGTGATGAGGATGGGTTTCAAAAACGAAACCTCATAAATGAAATCCTCACATATGAAACCAGGGTTCGCAGGCTGCCAGACGGGGCAGGCTGGCGTCCTTGTCGGACAGCAAGGCACCACCAGGGTTTACCGGCCAGGGCAGAGCGAGATCGGGGTCGTCCCAGGCGACGGCGCGCTCGGCGGCTTTGTCATAGCCGGCGGTGACTTTGTAGATGACCTCGGTATCCGGCTCCAGCGTGCAGAAGCCGTGCAGGAAGCCGCGCGGGATCCACAGTTGCTGGCCTCCTTCCGCAGTCAAGGTAGCGGCGGCGTGCTGGCCGTAGCTGGGCGAGCCGTGGCGGATATCGACCGCGACATCCCAGATGGCGCCGCGGATGACGCGCACCAGCTTGCCCTGGATGTTGGGTGCGATCTGGCAATGCAGGCCGCGTATGGTGCCGGTCTGGCGGGACAGGCTTTGGTTGTCCTGCACGAAATCTTCCCGGAAGCCGGCGGCGGCGAGTTTGCCGCTGTTCCAGGTTTCCGAGAAATAGCCGCGGGAGTCGGCAAATTTGGGGGGCGTGATCAGCAACACGCCCGGGATATTCAGTTGTTCGATTTTCATGCGTGCAGCCCCTCCGCGAGTTCCCGCAGGATACGGCCAAGCTCGGTCTTGCCGAGGGTGGCGGCGCGCTGCCGGAGCATCGCGGCATCGATATATCCCATTCTGTAGGCGACTTCTTCTGGGCTTCCGACGAGGTTTCCTTGTCTGGTTTGGATGGTTTGTACGAAGGTGGCGGCTTGCAGGAGGGAGTCCGGGGTGCCGGCGTCGAGCCAGGCGGTGCCGCGGCCGAGGCGTTCGACGTTGAGCGTGCCTTCCTCCAGGTATAGCCGGTTGAGATCGGTGATCTCCAGCTCGTTGCGGGCCGAGGGTTTGATGGCGCGGGCCAGGGCGGTGACGCGGCGGTCGTAGAAATACAGGCCGGTGACCGCCCAGTTGGATTTCGGGTGGTCCGGCTTTTCGACCAGCTCGATGGCGCGGCCGTCCTCGTTGAAGGTGACGACACCGTAGCGTTCCGGGTCCCGCACCTGATAGGCGAACACCGTAGCGCCGATCGGGCGGGCGGCGGCGGCGCGCAGCATGGTGGAGAGGTGGTCGCCGTGGATCATGTTGTCGCCGAGTGCCAGCGCGCAGGCTTGGCCGTCGATCCAGTCCTCGCCGATCAGAAAGGCCTGGGCGATGCCGTCCGGCTTTTCCTGCTGGGCGTAGGTGATGCGGATGCCAAGATGCGCGCCGTCGTGGAACAGCCGCTGGAACTGCGGCAGATCGGCCGAGGTGGAGATGATCAGAATGTCGCGGATGCCGGCCAGCAGCAGGGTGCAGAGCGGGTAGTACACCATCGGCTTGTCGTACACCGGCAGCAGTTGCTTGGAGATCGCCTGGGTGATCGGGTGCAGGCGGGTGCCGAAGCCGCCGGCCAGGAGGATGCCCTTGGTGATCATGCCGCGGCTCCCAAACTATTGGCGCCGCCGCCGAGACGCTGGCCCTGGTAGGTCTGCGCGCGGATCGCCTGCCACCAGGGCTGGTGGTTCAGGTACCAGTCGATGGTGGCGGCGAGGCCGCGCTCGAAATCATGCGCCGCGGTCCAGTGCAGCGCGGCTTCGGCGCGGGTGGGGTCGATCTCGTAGCGCAGGTCATGGCCGGGGCGGTCGTGCACATGGGTGATCAGCCGTTCGTAGGCGCCTTTGGCGCTGGGGCGTTTGGCGTCCAGCAGGGCGCAGATGGTTTTGACGACATCGATATTGCGGCGCGGCTGGCGGGCGCCGATGCAATAGGTGGCGCCGGGCGTGCCGGTTTCCACGACGCGCAGCAGCGCCTCGGCATGGTCCTCGACGAACAGCCAGTCGCGGGTGTTGGCACCGGTGCCGTATACCGGCAGGGGTTTGTCCTCCAGCGCGTTCAGCAGCACCAGCGGGATGAGTTTTTCCGGGAACTGCCAGGGGCCGTAGTTATTGGTGGTGTTGGAGACGATGACCGGCAGGCCGTAGGTGTGGTGCCAGGCGCGGGTGAGATGGTCCGAGGCGGCCTTGCTGGCGGCATACGGGCTGCGCGGATCGTAGGCGGTGGTTTCGGTGAACGGCGGGTCGGTCTCGGTCAGGGTGCCGAACACTTCATCGGTGGAGATGTGGTGGAAGCGAAAGCCGGCACGGCGCGCCGGCGGCAGGGTGGCGTAATAGGCCCTGGCGGCTTCCAGCAGCACGTAAGTGCCGGTGATGTTGGTGTGGATGAAGTCGCCGGGCCCGTCGATCGAGCGGTCGACATGGCTTTCCGCGGCCAGATGCATGACGGCATCCGGCTGGTGGACGGCAAACGCCGCGCGCACCGCGGCGGCATCGGTGATGTCGACCGCCAGATGCCGGTAGCGCGCATGCTGGCCAGCCTCCTCCAGTGCGGCCGGCGAGGCGGCATAGGTCAGGCTGTCAAGATTGACGATCTCATGCCCGGTCAGGCGGATGGCGCGGCGCACCACCGCAGACCCAATAAAGCCACAGCCGCCAGTGAGAAGAATTTTCATGGACGATCGGTGACCTTTGTGAGAGCTCGCACTTATAGCCAGCTTAAACCTCCGGTGGCAATTTATTCAGGCGGGGCATTAAACTGCGCGGCGATCAACTGGCGATACGCCAACTGGCGCGCGCGCGCGCCAGCATCGAGGCCGAGGCGGTCGGCAGCCAGATTTTGCAGGCGTTCGATTTCGTCGAGATGGCGCTGTGGCGGCAGGGCCTGGGTGAGCCCGCCGGCATGGCGGCGGTGGATGTTCAGGGGTTGTGCCAGCCAGGCGATGTCAGCACCCGGTGCGGTCAGCGCTTCGAGATAAAGCCGCCAGTCGCCGGCGAGCTGCCATTCAGAGAGGGTTGGGCCGCAACGGTCGAGGGCCGCCAGCAACGCCGCGCGGCGCCACAGCACGCCGCTGACGTTCAGGATGAGATTGCGTTCGCTCAAATATCTGCGGGCGAAATCAGCGCCGGTGAAGATGGCGGTGGCGGCCAGCTCGGGCGCACCGGATTCGTTGAAATACCCGTCATAGCTGGGGCTGATCAGAGTGCCGACCTCATCGATGACGGCGGCGCCGGCGACGCCGAAGACGGCGTTGGGGGCGGCAGCCATCAGGCGCAGCAGCTCGGCCAGGAATGCCGGCGCAGCGCTGTCATCGGCTTCGGCCAGCCAGATATAATCGCCGACGGCGGCGGTGGCGGCGCGGCGCCATTGGGTGAAGACCGCGCCGGCGTTGCGCGGGTTGACGATCAGGCCCAGCTCGCGCCCGGCGGCAGCGGCCAGGCTCTCGGCGATGGCGGGCGAGCCATCCGAGGAGGCATCGTCCAGGAACAGAATTTCCACGACCGGATGGGATTGCGCAAAAATGGCGTGCAGCCGCCGAGGCAGATACCGGGCGTAATTGTAATTCAACACACAAACGCTGACCCGCGGCAGGTCGGGCGCGGCGGCGGCCAGCAATGCCGTGGCATAAGGGGCGAAAGCGAAACGCTCTGCTGCCAGGCCAGCAAGGCCGGGGCGCTGCGCGGCCAGCGCTTCGTGGTCGAGCCGGGTTTGCAGCAGTGCAGCGAAATCCTCCACATCGCCAGGCTGGGCAACCGCACCGGCTTGCAGCGCCTCGATCAGCTCCGGGATGCCGCCGCTGCCGGCAAAGGCGATAACGGGAAGGCCGGTGCTCAACGCCTCCAGGGCGCTGGTCGGGTAGGGGTCTTCGCGCGAGGTCAGGGCATAGACATCGGCGGCCGAGACATAGCCCGCCATGTTGCCGGTGAAGGGGATCAGGTGAAAACGGCCGGTTTGCTGGACCGCCCGCAGCTCGGCGGCGAGGTAGGATTTCACCTGCGGCTGCACGTCGCCGGTCCAGGTGAAATGCAGATCATCGCGCTGGCGCAGCAATTTTGCCGCCATTTGCAGGAACAGATCGAAACCCTTGCGCAGGTCGGCAAAGCCGGCGCCGAGGACCATGTAAGAAGTTGCCGGAATGCCGAGCGCCGCGCGGATGGCGGCGCGCTGCGCCGGATCGTAGGCCACTTCCTGGTAATTGCCCTGCGGCAGGATCAGCGTGTCGGCGGTCACCTGCAGATATTCGAGGCATAGGCGGCGCGCGGGTTCGCTGGCAAAGATGGTGGTGGCGGCGGCCATGATGCCGGCGCGCGCCTGTACCTGCAGATTATGTTCCGCCAGCAGCATCGGCATTTCATGGATCAGCAGGGTGGTTCTGATGTCGGCGGCGGCCAGCGGGGCCACCATCCAGGCCGAGGCGGCGCTGTTGACGAGGGCGGCTTCGATACCGAGCGCCCGATAGGCGGCAACATGGCGCGCCACGGCGGCTTTCTCCCGGACAATCTGCACGCTGGCGCATTCGGCATAGACCGGGACCAGCGGGCCGACGCCGAGCAGCAATACATGCACGGCAAATCCGCAGACCCGCGCGAGATGCCGGGCGATGTGCAACAGCAGGAGCTGGGCACCGTGCGGATAGGCATCATGGCCGACCAGGAGAATGACGTTCGCCGGGGTGAGGCCGCCGGTAAGGGCGCGCGCGGTGGCGTTCAGAAAGGCCGCGCCGAAATGCACATCGGGTTCCAGCATCGCCCCTTCGGCCCATTCGTTCCAGGCGTTTACGGCGATCAAGGCTTCGCCGAAGAACCTGTTGGTTTGCGCGTAGCCAACCAGCTTGGAGAGCCAGGCCTGGTACAGCGCCGGGGTGGCGCCGTGCAGCACCAGGCCCTTGCCTTCACGGCGCGGGTCGTTGTCCCAGCCGGGGGCCAGGGTCTTGATCAGCGGGTAGGCCGGGGCAGGGGTTTTGAGTGAGACGGCGGCGATATCCGCATAATCATAGACCGCGGCGGCGAAGGCCGGGTCCAGTATGTCCAGCCGATGGTTGATGGGTGTGGCCTGCTCGCCGAGCTGATGCGGCGGGAATTCGATGGCGCCGTCCAGACCGTAGGGCAGCGGGTCGGTATCCTCCAGGCTTTGCGCCATGATGATGAGAGGGGCTTGGCCATGCCGCGACGCGAACAGCTCGCGCCAATGCTGCAGGCGGGTGACGGCTTCGGGGATCAGTGCGGCGCGGTAGATCATCAGCACCGGCCGGCCTTGCAGGCGTATGTAACGCGCATCGGTGAACAGGGCCGCGAAACAATCCACCAGGGCCGCATCGTCCTCGGCGCGATAGGTTTGCGCGATCAGCACATCGCGTGCCTGGCCATCCCAGCTGCGCGTCCAGTTTTCATTGGCCCACATCACGCAGAACGGAAAATCGAGGGCCGGATTGGCAGTCAGCTGGGCCAGGGGGCGGTCCAGCAGGCGCTTGCCGTTGAACCAGTAAAAATAGAAAATGAAGCCAAACAGCCCGGCGTCTTGCGCCATCTCGATCTGTTTTTGTAGAATTCGCGGATCGTCCAGCGAATAATAGCCGAGGTCGCGCGGGATGCGGGGTTGCAGATGCCCGGCAAAACGCGGGATGGCGCGGGCGAGATTGGTCCAATCGGTGAATCCCTGCCCCCACCAGGCATCGTTTTCCGGAATGCTGTGGAATTGCGGGAGGTAGAAGGCCAGCAATTTGGCGCGGGGCACCGCCCCTGGCGGCAGTTTGCGGCGTTCCTCGAAATGCGGCGACGGCCGGGTTGCCGCATGTACCGCCAGCGGAAACAGTTTCTCATGCGCCGGCTGTGCCGGCTGGTAGGCGCCACTGCCGCGATGCGCCAGATAATGCAGCAGCGGATTGCCGTCGCCGACCGCCGCAGCATAGCGCGACATGTAGAATCCGACATCGAAATCCGCCGATGGCGGGCGCCGCTCCGCAGCACCGAACAGCATAAAATGCTCGAACGGATCAGCCCCGCCGGCGGCGACATCCGGGTTTTGCTCGAGATACCAGGCGGCATCGAACAGCGGCACCGGATTGACCTGGCCGGTGAAGCGTCTTGGCAGGAAATGCGCCAGGCAATTTTCCTCGGGGCCGAGAGCATTTTCGGTACGGTACCAGCCGGTGAAAAACAACGGCGACGGGTCACGGCCCTCGGCATCGCCATGGGTGATGTAATGCAGCAGCGGGTTCAGCCCGGCACCGGCAATATCGGGGTTCTGCTGCAAATAGAACCGCGGGTGGAAATACGGGTTCGGCGGCACGCCATCGGCCCAGCCGCGGCGGCAGAAATCCTCCGCCGCGGCCGCCACGCTAACGTTCCGGTCCAGCTGCGCCAGATACCAGGCGGCATCGAACAACCCGCTGCCGCGGATCACCTCTGTTTCAGCCTGTATATCCAGCGCGTGATCGGCCATCTCCGGTGGCCTACCATGAATGACAGCCAGCAGCAGCTTTTTTGAAAAAAAGCTGCGCAAAAAACTTTTATGAGTCCGGGTTTGGGGGCGAAGAACTACTGCTTCGCCGCCTGCGTTATTCGGCTGCGGCCGGGATGGGGCCCTGCAATGGCGGCGGGCGGCGCATCATGAACAGGCACAGCATGGCGGGCAGGGTGATGAAGAACATGAACTTGTAATCGTCGGCATAGGCAATGATTTGCGCCTGATTGTTGATCATGCTGTCGAGCACCGCAGCACCGGTTCTGGTGTTCGGGTTCAACATGTGGCTGACGGCGCCGCCGGCTTGCAGCGGGCGGGCGAAGGGGGTGATGTATTGCGCCAGGACACCGTGTTCGTATTGCGTCTGATGGTCGAGCAGAGCGGCGGTGATGGAAATGCCGACGGCGTTGCCGACATTGCGCGAGAGATTCAAAAGGGACGAGCCCTGGGTGCGCAGTTCCGGTGCCAGCGTGGCGAAGGCGACGAATTGCAGAGGCAGGAACACGAGGCCGAGGGCAGCACCCTGAATGACCACTGTAATGATCATGGATGAGGTGGAGGTGGCCGGGGTCCAGCCTTCCATAATGTAGGTGGAAAGCATGAGCAGAGTATAGCCGCACATCATGAGGAGGCGCGGGTCCACGCGGTTGGACAGCCGGCCGGCGATCATGAGCGCGATCATGGTGCCGGCACCGCGCGGTGCCATGATAAGGCCGGCGGTTTCAACCGGGTCGTTCGCCAGATTTTCAAGAAAAGGCGGCATCAAGGCTGTGGAGGCCAGCATCACGATGCCGACCAAAAGCATCGATAACAGTGCGGTGTTGAAATTAAGGTCGGCAAAGACGATGCGTGGGATGAAACTATTCCTCGTGGTTATCAGATGCACGATGAACAGGTAGAGCCCAAGACAGGCGACCACCAGGGAACCGATGATGATGGCCGAGCTGAACCAGTCGAGTTCCTCGCCGCGGTCGAGCATGATCTGCAGGGCGGCGAGGCCGATCGACAGGATGGCGAAGCCGAGCCAGTCGAAATTCGAGCTTTTGCTTGGGATCGTACGCTTCATGAAGATGGCCAGCCCGGTAAAGCAAATGATACCGAGCGGCAGGTTGACGAAAAACACGAAGCGCCAGTTGTAGAAGGAGGTAAGATAGCCGCCGAGGGTGGGGCCAATGATCGGGCCGACCATCACACCCATACCCCAGATCGACATCACCACACCACGTCGTTCCGGTGGGTAGCTATCGATCATGGTCGACTGCGATAACGGCACCAGGGCAGCGCCGAACATGCCTTGCATGAACCGGAACACCACGATTTCGCTCAGCGAATTGGCGATCCCGCAGAGCATCGAGGTGACGGTGAAGCCGGCGACGCAGCAGAGCAACAGGTTTTTGCGGCCGAAACGTTCCGCCAGCCAGCCGACGGGTGCGGTGAAGATGGCGGCGGAGATGACATAGGCGGTAAGCACCCAGGTGATCTGGTCGTAAGAGGCCGACAGGCTGCCTTGCATATAAGGTAAAGCGACGTTGGCGATGGTGGAATCCAGGGTCTGCACCAAAGTGGCCAGCATCAGGCATACGGTGCTGATGGTGCGTTGCAGGCTGGACATGCCGGCGCCGTCGACGGATTTGAGCTGGTTCGCCATCAGAACAGGTGACGGCGATGCTGGGTGTCGATGGAGATGGTGGCGCTCATGCCGTCGCGCAGTACAAAATCCTGCGGGCCGCTGGTGATTTTGATGCGGATCGGCACACGCTGCACAACTTTGACCCAGTTGCCGGAGGAGTTCTGCGCCGGCAGGATGGAGAAGGAGGAGCCGCTGGCCGGGCCCATGCTGTCCACGACGCCGGTCCATTTCTGCGCGGGATAGGTATCGATGCCGATATCCACGCTCTGGCCAGGGCGCACCCAGGTCAGCTGGGTTTCCTTCGGCTGGGTTTCGATCCAGACATCGCTATCCGAAACCAGACCGAAGGCGGCGGTGCCGGCGGTTAAATACATGCCGGGCTGCAATTGCTCGACCTCGGTGACGTAGCCGGAGAACGGCGCCCTGACCACGGTATAGGCAAGGTTCTGCTTGGCGGCGTTGAGATTGGCCAGGGCGTTTTGATAAGACGGCGTGTCGACGGGATCGATATGGGGGTCGTCGCCGAGTTTAGAGAGTTGCACACCGGCTGAGGCCTGCATTTGCGCCAGGCGGGCCTGGTCCGCCGCCAGCGTGTACTGCGCGGTTTCATAAACCGCGCGCGTTACGCCGCCGTTGCCCACCACCGCACCATAGCGCCGCAGATTGGCGGTATCGATATCGACCTGCGCCTGCTGTTCCTGGATGGCCGCCACTGCCTGGGCGTAGCTGTGCTTGCTGCCGGAGACATTCAACACGGCCTCCCGTAATTGCGCGGTGGCGGCGGCGACGGCGATGTTGAACGTCGACGGGTCCAGACGGAACAGCACCTGACCGGCGGTGACATGCTGGTTGTCCCGCACATCGACCTCGGATACCAGGGCCGAGACGCTGGTCGAGAGCGAGACCTTGGCGGCATTGACGTAGGTATCATCCGAGCTGACGTAGCGGCCGCCGAGCAGCCAGAACGCCAGGGCGCCGATGGCCACCAGGAAGATGCCGCCGATCATCAAAACAGGCCGCAGCAATTGGGCGCGGCTGGCGCGCTGTGCCACACCGGTATCAGGTTTGGGGGCGGCGGCTTGCTCGCGTACGGCGATATTGGATTGCGACATCAGGCGACTTCCTTCTGTTCCGGCGCTTTGGTTTGGTTTTGTTTCATCAGATTCGTCTTCATTTGCATAAACCCGGTCAACATCGCTTCATGAATGGCGGGTGGAATCCCGGCAGTGACCATGCTGTTCAGTTGTTTTTTCAACAAGGCAATGTCTTGCAGAAGGGGGGCGGCCTTGGGCAGGAGATGCAGCCGCCAGATGCGGCGGTCCTGCGCGTCGGCACGCCGTTCGACCAGACCCTTGGCCTCCAGCCGATCGACCAGCCGGGCCACGGTGATCGGCTCTACTTCCAGCACATAGGCGGCTTCGGATTGCGACAGACCAGGATGCAGATTCAGTTTGACCAGCAATATCCATTGCGCACGGGTCATGCCGAAGGCACGGGCCCGTTTATCGGCCTCGACACGGACCAGGCGGGCCACGTCGTGCATCGTGCCGAGCAGGTCTGGGGTTGGTTGTAATGACATCTGCTGGCTTATCATAAGCAACGTTACGGTTTTTTCCAGAGGGCTTAAGGCTGTTTGACGAGCGCCTCATGCAGGACTGGTATGATGCCGGAGATGGCAATCTGCACGCCGATGCCGAGCAGCAGGAACGCCGCGATACGGGATACCACCTGCCGCCCGGCGCTGCCGAGCACGGCGGCAACGCGGTCTGCTGTTGAATAGCTGGCCCAGATGAACACCGCCATCGCCGCCGCCGCCAGGGTGAGGCCGCCGAAAAACGGCGCGGCGGCGCTCAAATGGTCCGGCCGTTCGGTGCCGAGCGAGACCGCGACGGCGATGGTGCCGGGGCCGGTGGTGAAGGGCAGGGTAAGCGGAAAGAAGGCAAAGCCCGCGAGGTTGCCGCCGGAGCCTTCGACCGGTGCGGCGTGCGCCTCCTTGCGGTCGACCTCGGTCTGCGGGCTGGACAGCATTTCATAAGCGCGGACCGACACCACAATGCCGCCGGCGATGCGCAACGCGTTGATGGAGATGCCGAAGAAATTCAGTATGTAACTGCCGAACCATAACGATACCGTCATAACCAGCAGCGAATACAGGCCGACGCGGCGCGCCAGAGCGACGCGCTCCAGATGGGTTTGCGCACCCGTGACCTCATTGAAGATGATCGCCCCGGCGAACGGGTTGACGATGGAGAACAGCGCCGGGAAGGCCAGCAGGAAGGCCTGGATTGCCGGGAGCTCAGTCACTTACTTAAGTGGCGCCGCCGCGCCGGCCGATGGTGGCGCCGAGGCGCAGGCGCAAGGCGTTCAGCTTGATGAAGCCGGCGGCGTCCTGCTGGTTGTACGCGCCCTCATCATCCTCGAACGTAACCATGCGTGTGGAATACAGCGAGTTTGGCGATTCGCGGCCGATCACGGTGACATTGCCCTTGTACAGTTTCAGCCGGACCGTGCCGGTGACGGAATGCTGGCTGGTGTCGATCAACGCCTGCAACATACGGCGTTCCGGCGAGAACCAGAAACCGTTGTACAGCAGCTCCGCATAACGCGGCATCAAACTGTCCTTCAAATGACCGGCCTCGCGGTCCAGCGTGATGCTCTCGATGCCGCGATGGGCGGCCAGCAGTATGGTGCCGCCGGGCGTTTCATACACGCCGCGCGACTTCATGCCGACGAAAC
The DNA here is from genome assembly GCA_965231175.1 of Acetobacteraceae bacterium. Lineage (GTDB taxonomy): Bacteria > Pseudomonadota > Alphaproteobacteria > Acetobacterales > Acetobacteraceae > Acidocella. The sequence goes on from CBDDMJ010000005.1 coordinate 25,741, forward strand.
GATTTTCCACGAGATCCAGCCGGCCGATGCCGTTGGCCCTGCCGTATTCATTCAACCGGGTGAGGATGGTGGCGGGCGACATCGTTTCGCCGTTGATGGCGACCGCATCGCCGCCGGCGAAGGTAATGGAAATGATGGTGGGCGTGTCCGGTGCGGACTCCGGCGAAATGGTGCGCTGGTACACCGCCTCATCCGGCTCGAGCGCCGGATCTTCGAGGATTTTACCCTCCGATGACGAATGCAACAAATTGGCATCGACAGAAAACGGCGCCTCGCCGCGCTTGTCCTTGGTGATGGGAATTTGATTCTGCTCAGCATATTCCAGCAACCTGGTGCGCGAGGTCAGCTCCCACTCGCGCCAGGGCGCGATGACATGTATATTCGGATTCAGCGCATAATACGCCAGCTCAAACCGTACCTGGTCGTTGCCCTTGCCGGTCGCACCATGGGCCACCGCATCGGCGCCAACCGCCTCGGCGATCTCGATCTGGCGCTGCGCAATCAACGGCCGGGCGATCGACGTGCCGAGCAGATACTGGCCCTCGTACAAGGCATTGGCGCGGAACATCGGGAATACGAAATCGCGCACGAAAGTCTCACGCAAATCTTCGACGAAAATTTCCCTGATGCCGAACAGCTCAGCCTTCTTGCGCGCCGGCTCCAGCTCCTCGCCCTGACCCAGATCAGCGGTGAAAGTGACCACCTCACAATGATAGGTGTTCTGCAACCAACGCAGGATAACGCTGGTGTCAAGCCCTCCCGAATAGGCAAGAACGACTTTTTTGATATGCTTCTGGGCCACTATACTGCTCCGCTCGGATGGAGCGTCTTTAAGCCCGGAGCAGGTTTGATACAAGAAAGCAGCAGCTTTTTTAAAAAAAAGCTGCGCAAAAAATTTTATGAGTCTGGGCCTGGGGCGGTGGCGGCCCAACGCCCCAGGCCCGGCATGGCAAAAGTTTTTTGGTTCTTTTTTTCAAAAAAGAACGGCTTGCTTTCCGTTCAGCGCACGGCCTCGAACTGATTCATGGTATTATGTATGCCGCCGGCTTTGAGGGCGGCGGCACCGGCGAAGTATTCCTTGTGGTCGTCGCCGATATCCGAGCCTGACATGCTCTGGTGTTTCACGCAGGCGATGCCTTGGCGGATTTCCTGGCGTTGCACATTTAGCACGTAGCCCAGCATGCCTTGGCTGCCGAAATAGTCGCGCGCCAGATTATCCGTGGACAGGGCTGCGGTGTGGTAGGTTGGCAGGGTGATGAGGTGATGGAAAATACCGGCGCGTTTTGCGGCATCGGCCTGGAAGGTGCGGATGCGCTCATCGGCTTCAGCGGCGAGGGCGGTGGCGTCGTAATCCACACTCATCAATCTGGCGCGGTCGTAGGCCGTGACATCCTCGCCGGCGGCTTGCCAGGCATCGTAAACCTGCTGGCGGAAGCTCAGGGTCCAGTTGAAGGAGGGTGAGTTGTTGTAGACCAGCTTGGCGTTTGGGACCACCGCGCGAATGCGGTCCATCATGCCGGCGATTTGCGCGATGTGCGGTTTTTCGGTCTCGATCCACAACAGATCGGCACCGTTCTGCAATGAGGCTATGGAATCCAGAACGCAACGATCCTCGCCGGTGCCGGGGCGGAACTGGTAGAGGTTGCTGGCAAGCCGTTTCGGCCGCAGCAGTTTGCCGCCGCGGTTGATGATGACGTCGCCGTTATGTGTGCTGCCGGCGTCGAGTTCTTCGCAATCCAGAAAGCTGTTGTACTGGTCTGCGAGGTCGCCTGGTTGGTGGCTGATGGCGATTTGTTTGGTCAGCCCGGCGCCGAGGGAGTCCGTGCGGGTGACGATGATCCCGTCCTCGACGCCGAGTTCCAGAAACGCGTAGCGGCAGGCGCGGATTTTGGCGAGGAAGTCGTCATGCGGGACAGTTACCTTGCCATCCTGGTGGCCGCATTGTTTCTCATCTGAAACCTGGTTTTCGATCTGCAGGGCGCAGGCTCCGGCCTCGATCATTTTCTTGGCCAGCAGGTAGGTGGCTTCGGCATTGCCGAAGCCGGCATCGATATCGGCGATCACCGGGACCACATGGGTCTGGTAGGTTTCCACACGGTCCAGCAGGATGACTTGCCTGGCAGTGTCGCCGGCTGCGCGGGCGGCGTCGATGTCGCGGAACAGGCCGCCGAGTTCGCGCGCATCGGCCTGGCGCAGAAAGGTGTAAAGCTCTTCGATCAAGGCGGGAACAGCGGTTTTCTCGTGCATGGATTGATCCGGGAGCGGACCGAAAGCGGAACGCAGGGCCGCCACCATCCAGCCCGAGAGATACAGGTAACGGCGGTCCGTCGTGCCAAAATGTTTTTTGATCGAGATGATTTTCTGCTGGCCGATGAAGCCGTGCCAGCAACCGAGAGATTGCGTGTATTTGGCTGGATCGGCATCGAAGGCGGCCATGTCGCGGCGCATCACGGCGGCGGTGTAGCGGGCGATATCGAGACCGGTTTGGAAACGATTCTGCTGGCGCATGCGGGCGGCCGATTCGGCGTCGATGCCGTCCCAGGCGCCGTTTTTGCTTTTTATCAAGGCGGCGATCCGGGCGGTATGGTCTTGATACGGGGCTGGCCGGCGGGGGGAAGACATGCCGCCGGACAGGCCTTCCGGGGCGCGATGCGAGGTGTTCATGATGGCTGTCTCCTGCAAAATATCTGCGACCGATATACCGCGCGCGAAGACGGAGAATAGTGTAAAATTGATACAAAATAGGCAAAGTTGTAAATGACTTTACTGTAAAGTTTTGCTAAATGTAAAGAATGTCAAGAACTTTGATCGGGCGCACCCTGCGCCGCCTGCGTTTGGCGCAGGGTTTGACCCAGCAGCGCCTGGCGCAGCTTCTTGGCATTTCGATCAGCTACCTCAATTTGATGGAACACGACCAGCGCCCGGTGACGGCATCGCTGCTGTTCAAGCTGACCGAGGTTTTGAAGGTCGATCTCGCAGCCCTTTCGGGCACGCCGGAGCGGGCTTTGGAGGTGAGCGTGCGGGAGGTGTTCACCGACCCGCTGCTCGGCATCGAACCGGTGCCGGAGGCGGAGATGCAGGCGCTGGCGGCTTCCGCGCCGAACGCCGCCCGGGCCATTTTGACGTTGCACCGGGCCTGGGCGGCGGCGCGCGCGGATTCCGATGGGATCATTTTGCCCTCAGGGCGCAAGATCATGCCGGCAAACGACGAGGTGCGGGATTATTTCCATACCCAGGCCAATCATTTCGAGTCCCTCGAACAGGCCGCCGAGGGGATCAGCGCCGCATTGCCGGCAGGGTTGGGCCAGCAGGCGCTGGCCGAACGGCTGCGGCGCGGCCATGGGCTGGTGGTGAGCGTGCAACCGATGCCGGGGGCTCACCGGGTGTTCGATGCCAAAGCCAAAATGCTGCGGCTTTCCGAAGCATTGCCCGCCGAAAGCCGGGGCTTTCAGATGGCGTTCCAACTGGCGCTGCTGGAGGCGCAAGAAGCTGTCGACCCTTTGGTGAAAGCCGCCGGCTTGTCGTCGCGCGACGCGGGCTCTCTGCTGCGGATCGGGCTTTTGAATTACGTTACGGGTGCGATACTGATGCCCTATGACGCTTTCCTCGCCGCCGCCCGCGAGCTGCGTTACGACATCGAGGCGCTGAGCGCTCGCTTCGGCGTGAGTTACGAACAAACCTGTCACCGCCTTTCGACTTTGCAACGCGTCAGCAACCGCGGTGTGCCGTTTTTCTTTCTGCGCGTCGATCCGGCCGGCAATGTCAGCAAGCGGTTCTCCGCCTCCAGCTTTCCCTTCATGCGCTTCGGCGGCACCTGCCCGCGCTGGATCGTGCATACCGCCTTCACGACGCCGGGCACCACGCGGGTGCAGGTGGCGCAACTGCCGGAAGGCGATGCGTATTTATGCATCGCGCGGGCCCTGACCGGACGCCCGGCACGCTGGGGCGAACCGCCGCCGATGCATGTGGTGGCGATCGGCTGCGATCTCACCCATCGCGACGATATCGTCTATCACGACGGCTTGAATACCTGGCAGGCAGCCGTCGGGATCGGCCTGTCATGCCGGACCTGCGACCGCCCCGACTGCCGCTCCCGCGCCTTTCCGCCTCTGGCGCACCGGTTGCAGGTGGATACCAAAACCACCAGTGCCGTGCCTTATGTGTTCAAGGCGGTGGCTGAGGAGTGAGTCGGCGTTAAGGAAGCGCTTCTTTTTCTGTAGAAAAAGAAGCAAAAAGACTTTTATTAATCTGGGCCATTGGTGTTGCAAAACTCCCGGCTCCAGACTCACAAAAGTTTTTTGCGCCGCTTTTTTTTAAAAAAGCGGCTGCTTCCTTTTATCTAGCCGTCCAGCCAGGCCTGCAGGACGGTGCTGACCGCGGTTGGGGCCTCCAGCGGGGCCATATGGCCGCTTTCTTCAAAAACCACGTAACGGGACTGGGGAATCACTGCCGCCATGGCTTCATGCTGGGACGGCGGGCTCCAGGCATCCTGGCGGCCGACGCCGATCAGCACCTTGCAGGTAATCAGCGGTAACACGGTTGCCGCGTCCGGCCGGGTGAGCAGCGCCTGGACCTGGCGGCGGAAAATTTCCGGGGACATGCGCGCCACCATCGCCCGCAGGCCGGCCATGAAAGCGGGGTCCGCGAGGTGTTGGGGGTGCACCATCGGCGGCAGCCATTGGTCGGCCAGGGCTTCCATGCCGTGATCCCGCGCCAGATCGACCAGGCGCTGCCGTTTTGCCGGCTCGTCCGGCTGGACCGGATGAGTGCCGGTATCCAGCAGGGCGAGGCGGGTGACGCGTTCGGGTGCTGCGCGGATGATTTCGAGCGCGACCCTGGCGCCCATCGAGTGGCCGGCCACCGCGAACCGCGCCGGGCCTGCGGCCAGCACCGTTTCCGCCATCGCCTCGATCGAGGCATGGCGGGTGAAATCGGCGATGCGTATGTCGTGAGCCGCACCGAGGGCGGCGATCTGGTGTGCCCAGACGCTGGCATCGCACAGCAGGCCTGGCAGCAGAAACAGGACTGGCTTCACATTATCCTCGACCGTTGGTGCAGCCCGCGCTGCTGGCTGCGGCGCGGCATTTCTGTTATGCACCGTAATGCTGCGATCGGCACGCCGAATTTCGACTGGCGATACGGATGATCCGCTAATAATGATGACCACGATAAATGCGACAATGATAATCGAGAGGAACGGCATGAGGGCTGCCGGGGCGCAGGTTTGATGGTGGCCGCTCCTTTGAGTGCCGCGATCGGCGCCACGCCGCGCACCCGCGCCTTGCTGGCGGGCGCCATTCCCTCCGACCTTATCGCCCTGGAATTTGCCGACCTGCCGGTTATCAGCCGCGCCTTCGCGCCGATGGTGCGGGCGCTGCGCTACGATGTTTCGGAAATGGCGATCGCCACTTTTTTGCAGGCGCGGGCTTTTGGCAAGCAGCTGGTGCTGCTGCCGGTGGTGCTGGCTGCCCGGTTTCAGGAGGCGGCCCTGCTGTGCCGCGCCGATGGTCCGATTACCGGGCCCGCCGATCTGGTGGGGCGGCGCATCGGTGCCCGGGCCTACAGCCAGACCACCGGGCTGTGGTTGCGCGGCATTCTGCTGGAAGCCCACGGCATCCGGCCCGAGCAGAGCGAATGGATCACCTTCGAGGACGCGCATGTGGCCGAGGCTACCGATCCGGCCTGGGTGAGGCGGGCGCCGGCGGGGGCGGAGATGATGGCGATGCTGCACGCCGGTGCGTTGGACGCCGTGGTGGTCGGCAACGAAAAGGTGGACCACGCCGCCCTGCGCAGCGTGTTTGCGGACCCGGCGGCGGCCGGCAGACATTTCTGGGACCGCCATCATCTGGTGCCGGTGAATCACATGCTGACGGTGCGCGCGGCACTGGCCGAACGGGAAGACCTGCTGGAAGAGCTGGTGCGGATGCTGCGCGCCAGTGCGGCCGGCCTGCCGGTGGCGGTGCCCGATGCCTACCCGTTTGGCCGGGTTGGGCTGGACCCGGCGGTGGCGCTGGCGGCGCGTTATGCGCTGCAGCAAGGCCTGCTGCCGCGGAAGTTGACGCTGGAGGAGATCTGGGAGGGGTTGCCGCGCGGCCTTGGCGGAACCGGTGCGGGCACTCCCCGGTGACGAATTTCGCGCTGATCTCAGCGGGGTTTAAGATAACGGCATAAGATATAAGGAGGGCAGCAGATGGCGCGTATCATCGGCGGGATTGGGACTTCGCATGTTCCGACGATCGGGGTTGCCTATGACAAGAAGCGCCAGGACGATCCGGCCTGGGCGCCGCTGTTCGAGGGCTACAAGCCGGTGGCGCGCTGGCTGGCCGAAGCCCGGCCCGATGTTCTGCTGTTCTTCTACAACGATCATGCCACCAGTTTTTTCTTCGATGTTTACCCGACCTTCGCTCTTGGCATAGGCGAGCGGTTCCCGGTGGCCGATGAGGGGGCGGGGTTGCGCGGCCTGCCGGACCTGCGCGGCGACGTCGATTTCCAGGCGCATATCGGGGAAGCTTTGGTCAATGACGAATTCGATCTGACCTTCTTTCAAAGCAAGCCGATCGATCACGGTGTTGCCTCGCCGTTGCCGCTGCTTTGGCCGCATGAGCCGGACTGGCCGGGAACGGTGGTTCCGATCGCCGTCAACGTTCTGCAATATCCGCTGCCGACGGCGCGGCGCTGCTATCGCCTCGGCCAGGCGGTGCGGCGTGCGGTGGAGAGCTATCCGGAGGACCTGAAAATCGTGATCGTCGGCACCGGCGGCTTGTCGCACCAGATCCATGGCGAGCGGACCGGCTTTAACAATGTCGAATGGGACCATGAATTCCTCGATCTGTTCGTGCGCGACCCCGAGCGGCTGGCGGGCCTGCGGCATGCGGATTACGTGCGGCTGGGCGGGGCTGAAAGCGTCGAGCAGATCATGTGGCTGGCGATGCGGGGCGCTTTGGGTGGGGAGATACATGAAATCCACCGCAATTATTACCTGGCGACGACGACGGCGATGGCGGTGGTGCTGTACGGGCCTGGCGGCCAGGCACCCCAGCCGGTGCTGTCATGAAGACCCTGAACCCGGAGATTGCCGGGATCGAGGCGCTGACCGGCACTTATGTGTTCGATCTGCGCGTTTGCCACCGCACGCTGGCGTTCAACCGGTTCTTCTGGAACATGATCCGGGCGGACGCCCGCGCGCGGTTCTGCGACGACGAAGAGGCGGCGATGGACGAGGCGGGGCTGACGGAAACCGAGAGGACCCTGGTGCGGAACCGCGACTGGATCGGCATTGTGCGGTACGGCGTTAATTTTTTCGTGCTGGAGAAATGGGCGCGGGTGGTGAAGACCACCAATCTCGAGGTCTATGCCCTGATGCGTGGGGAGAGTTTCGAGGATTTCATGAAGACCCGCAGGGTACCGCAAGCCCGTTAGGGAAACCGGCGGTTCCCGAAGCCGGGTGCAACCCCAGCGCGCCACCCGTGCAGGCCGTCAAAAATTCTGGAAATTGTACTTGATTTCCTGTAAACCTTAGGGCAATGAGCGAATGGGGCACAATAAATCAACCTGAAAAGCATGCGTTTAAGGGCAAAATTCAGAAATATGCGTATGATAGCACTGTTTTATGCCTATGATAGCACTGGTTTAAACGTAACGAGTTTCCGAATGTTTATTGAGCGTGGGCCTTGCAGAAGCAAGGGGACAGTGTAACCTCCGTTTGAGGCGGGATTAAGATCGCGTCAGGCGGTGCCGGAATCAACCAGCGTAAACGACCATACAAAAATCGACCACATAAAAAATCGACCGAACAAAAATCAACCGAAACATAGGGGGCTACATGTCTATAAGAAGGGGTTTACAATATCGCAGCCTTTTTACACTGGCGGGAACCACGGGTTTCGCCCTGCTGTTGATGCATCAGCCGGCGCGCGCCTTCAATTATGAATTCAACGACGGCGTGAAGATCGAGTTCGACAATACGCTGCAATACTCGCTGCTGGAGCGCACGTCTCCGGAGCTTCCGGTTTTTCAAAACAATGTAAACATCAACGATGGCGACAATAATCTGCGCTCCGGCATTGTTTCCAACCGGATCGATTTGCTGACCAAATTCAACATCGACGATAATGGTTACGGCTTCGATACGACAATCGACAGCTTCTATGACTCGGTGTACAACCAGCATACGCAGAACCACAGCACCTACACCTACAACCCGGCCACGACGCCGTCCACCAGCTTCCCCTCGGCGACGCGCACGCTGGCGGGCCGCGACGTGCAGCTTCGCAATTTGTTCATTTATGGCTCCAACAGCGTTGCCGGCATTCCGGTCACGGTGCGCGTCGGGCGGCTGGTCAACCTGTTCGGCGAGAGCCTGTTCTTTGCCAGCAACGGCATCGCCTATGGCAACGGGCCGGTCGATGTGGAGCGCGCCATCAGCGTGCCGAACACGCAGGTCAAGGATTTGTTGTTGCCGGTGGGCCAGGCAACGATATCCGCGCAGTTGACGAATTCGATTTCCGCCACCGCCTATTACCAGTTCGAGTGGGAAAAATTCAACTTCATCCCGGTCGGCAGCTATTTCAGCACGGTTGATCTGTTGGACGCCGGCGGCCAGCGGTTGATCGCCTTCCCCGGCAGCGCCACGACGCCGGGCGGCTATTTCTATCGCACCCCGGATAAGTCCGGTGCCGATACCGGTCAGTACGGCCTGGCGGTGCATTACGATCCGGTGGCCTCGGAATATGATTTAGGCTTGTACGCCTTGCAGTACAACGATTCCGAGCCGCAGATTTACACCCGCCCGGGCGCCGGGGCGCCGGGGTTCATTCCGGGTACGCCAGCGGCCCTGGTGCTGGGCACCTATCAGCTGGTTTATCCGGACCATATTCAAATCTATGGCGCCTCCGCCTCCACCACGGTCGGGCCGGCCAATTTCGCGGGTGAAATTTCGGCGCGGACCAACGAGCCGCTGGTCAGCACCGTTACCGTTCTGCCGGGCGAGGCGGCTGACAATGACAAGAATGCCCGCTATGCCAAGGGCGACACGCTGCATTATCAGGCCTCCACGATCTATCTTGGCCCGCAGACGAAATACTGGAACAGCTCCAGCTTTCTGGCCGAGGTGGCCGGTGTGAACCTGCTGGAGTTCACCAAAAACCGCGATGCCTTCAACCGCACGCAGCGGCACATGGCGCTCGGCTTCAGGGCTGTCGCATCGGTCGAGTATTATCAGGTGCTGCCAGGTTTCGATGTTGAGCCAAGCATCGGGCTGGGCTATAACTTCATGGGATTGGCGCCTGATACCGCCGCATTCAACGGTACCGGCATCGATCGCGGCGGTGACATCACGTTTGGCGTTACCGGGCTTTATCTGGCCAACTGGGAAGCCGCGGTTACCTATACCAATTATATCGCGCCGCCGGGCCGCAACCAGTACGCCGATCGCGACTTTGTGGCTTTCAATATCGAGCGGACGTTCTAAGAAAAATAAAGACGTTCTTAAGGAAAATAAAAAATGGCCAAGATTAATCGCCGATCTCTGTTACTCTCCACGGCTGCGTTGGCGGGAGCCGCCGCCGCGCCGAAATTATCCGCTGCCCAAACGGCTACTTATACGCCGGATGATTTGAAATCCACGCTGACCCCCCTGGGAGGTTTGCGGGCCGGTAACGCCGATGGCACGATTCCCGCCTGGACCGGCGCGTTCATTCCGCTGCCGGCCGATTACGTGACAGGCACGCCGCGGCCTGATCCGTTTCCCGATGACAAGCCGTTATTCTCGATCACCGCGGCAAATCTTGCGACCTATCAGGACAAGCTGCCGCTCGGCGCGCAGGAACTTTTCAAACGCCACCCGGATTACCGGATGGATGTGTACCAGACGCGCCGGACCGCGATCGCCCCGCAATGGGTGTATGATTATACCTATGCAAATGCCAAGAACGCGACGATTTCCGCGGATGGAAATTCCATCTACAACGCCTATGGCGGTACTCCGTTTCCGATCCCGGCCGACGGCAAGCAGGCGATGTGGAATTATTGTCTTTGCTGGCGTGGCGTGACGATCAATAATCCGGTCAATTCATACCAGATCACCTCCAGCGGTGAGCTGGTGAAGACCGATTATGCGGTGGTTACGTTGCAATATCCGTATTATTATGAAGGCAAGGAAGCGGAATTCGACGGCGTGTATTCGGAGCTGGTCAGCGTCAGTATTGCCCCGCCGTTTCTGGCTGGTCAGAACATTGTCGATATCGAGCCGATCGACATCGTGCACCACCCGGTGCGGGCCTGGATCTACCTGCCGGGGCAGCGCCGGACGCGGCTGGCGCCTGAATTGCAGTACGATACGCCGATTGCCACGACCGGCGGCGTGGTCAACTGGGACGAGATACAGATGTTCTACGGCGCGCTTGACGATTATGACTGCAAGCTCATCGGTAAAAAGGAGATGTATATCGCCTACAACATGAATCGGGCCTGGCTGCAGCCGGCGGCGGTGCAGGCCGGACCGTCTCACCGCAACCCTGATTATCTGAGGTTCGAGCTGCACCGTGTGTGGGTGGTCGAAATGACCGTGGCGGCCGGCAGGCGGAACGTCGACGCCAGGCGCGTGATGTATCTGGATGAGGATACCTGGGGCGTTGCCGCTGAAGACGTCTACGACAGCGGCGGGGCGCTCTGGAAATATGGCGAATCCCATGCCGGGCTGATGTCCGACATTCCTGCCGTTGTCATCGGCAACGACACGAATTATTATGATTTTCATGTCGGCGATTATGCCTGGACAAACTCGTTAACCGCCGAGATACCGCAGCAATGGCAGCCGGTGGCGCTGAAGCCGCCGGGCTTCTTCACCGCGGGTGAGCTGGCGTCACTGGCCGGCGGGTACTGAATGGTGGCACATTCCGTTACCGCGCCGGTCTGGCGGTTCGCGGCAAGGCCTGCCGGCGGGTACTGAATGGTGGCACATTCCGTTACCGCGCCGGTCTGGCGGTTCGCGGCAAGGCCTTGGCTGGCTGGTCTGGTCCTGGTGATGGCAGCGGGGGCGGCGCCTGGCGTCGTGGCAGCCGCCGCGCCTGGCCGCGCCTGGCGTCGTGGCAGCCGCCGCGCCTGGCATTGTCATTCCCGCCGCCCTCAACGCGCCGGCGCCGCTGATGCCGGTCCCGACAGCGGGCGTGTTCACCGCCGTGGCGGCGGCCGGGCCGCGCCTCGTCGCGGTGGGGGAGCGCGGCCGGGTGGTGCTGTCCGACGATAACGGCCGCAGCTGGCGCCAGGTGGAGGCGCCGACCAGCGTTACCCTCGTCAACATACGGTTTGCGAACGCCGAGGATGGCTGGGCGGTCGGCCAGATGGGTGTGGTTCTGCATACCGCCGACGCCGGCGCTCACTGGGCCCTGCAGCTCGATGGCGTGCGCGCCAATAATCTGATGCTGGCCGCGGCCACTGCCGATCTGGCCGCTGCCAAATCCCCCGCCGACAGCGACCTGGCGAAAGCCAATCTGCAGGCCGCCCAGGTGTTCGTCAGCGGCGGCCCCAATGTGCCGTTCCTGTATGTGTTGCCGTTCTCACCGCAGCATGTGCTGCTGGTGGGCGGCTACGGCATGGCGTTTTCCAGCCATGACGGCGGCGTCACCTGGCAGGCGTTTTTCGACCAGGTGCCGAACCCGAACGGCCTGCACATCTATGCGATGGTGCCGAGCATGGCGGACGGGCAGCTGGCGGTGTTTTTCATCGGCGAGCAGGGTTTCGTGGTGCGCGGCGTCAAGACCGCCACCGGCATTGCCTATGCCACGCTGACGCCGCCGTTTCAGGGCAGTTTTTTTGGCGGCCTGATGGGCGCCGACAATACCCTGCTGATCTACGGTCTGCAGGGGACGATCAATCGTTCGACCGACCAGGGAAAGACCTGGACGCAGATTGTCAGCCGTCCGGGTGCCGGCATCGACGCCGGCATTATCCTGCATGACGGGACCATCCTGCTGGGCGACCTTGCCGGAAACCTGCTGTTGAGCCATGACAACGGCCTGAGCTACGTTGTTCTGCAACAAGGCGCGCCGATCACCGGTTTGGCGGAGGCGGCGGATCATGCGATCATCGAGACGACGATCCAGGGCATTACCCGGCTGGATGGCGATAAATTGGCGGCGGGTGCCTGATGGACATGGGCCCTCTCCAGGACGACCCGCAACGCGGGATAACCGGTCAGACTTTTTCCGTAAACTCAGGCTCCAACCTGGAGCGGTTGATTTTTTCCAATCGGCCGCTGCTGCTGCTGCTGTACTTCGTCTTCACCGTCCTGCTCGGTTTGTCGGCGCTGCATTTGCGCATGCAAGCGAGTTTCGAAAAGATCATTCCCACCTATCACCCGTTCATCGTCAATTACGAGCATCATAAGGCCGATCTCGGCAATCTGAGCGGCAACACGGTCAACGTCGTCGTGGAGTCCAACCATGGTGGCGTGTTCAACAAGGAGTATCTGGCGGCCCTCGAGCATATCAACGATCAGGTGTTCCTGCTGCCCGGCGTCAACCGCGCGTTCATGCGTTCGCTGTGGACGCCGGCGGTGCGCTGGACCGCCGTCACCAGTCAGGGGCTGGTCGGCGGTGCGGTGATGCCGGTCAATTACGACGGCTCGGCGGCGACGATCGCGACGCTGGCCGGCAACGTTCAGAATGCCGGCATCATCGGCGATCTGGTGGCCAGCGATTTCCAATCGACCAACATCCAGGTGCCGCTCCTCGATATCGACCAGGATACCGGCAAGCCGCTGGACTATAATACGCTGGCCCGCAAGCTCGACCATATCCGCAAGGAATTCAACAGCCAGGGCGTGACGGTGCACATCACCGGCTTTGCGATGATCGTCGGCGATCTGATCAAGGGCATGACGCAGATTCTCGGCTTTTTTGCCGTTTCGATCGTGATCTCCAGCCTGATGGTGTTTCTCTATACGCGCTGCATCCGCAGCACGTTGCTGATGGTGTTCTGCTCACTGCTGGCGGTGATCTGGCAGCTCGGCATACTGCCGCTGATCGGCTTTGAGCTCGACCCCTATTCCATACTGGTGCCGTTCCTGGTTTTCGCCATCGGCATGAGCCATGGCGCGCAAAAAATGAATGGTGTGATGCAGGATATCGGCCGCGGCAGCACCAGCCTGGTCGCCGCCCGCATGACCTTCCGCCGCCTGTTCATTGCCGGCTTTACCGCACTGGTCTGCGATGCCGTCGGTTTCGCGGTGTTGATGACCATCCGCATCAGCGCCATCCAGCATCTTGCCATATTGGCCAGCATCGGGGTGGCGATCCTGATCCTGACCAATCTGATCCTGCTGCCGGTGTTGCTGAGCTATGTCGGCGTCAGCCCGAAGGCCGCGGCACGCAGCCTGCTGGCGGAAACCGGAGCCAATCTCGGCCATGCCAAGCACCCGATCTGGTCGACGCTCGACCTGTTCACCCAGCGCCGTTATGCCGCCATCGCGATTATCGGCGCGGTCGTGCTGGGCGCTTTCGGTCTTTATGTAGGGCGCGACCTGCAGACCGGCGATATCAACCCCGGGGCGCCGGAACTGCGCGCCGACTCCGTCTACAACCTGGATAATGCCTATTACGTCAGCCACTACGCCTCCAGCAGCGACGTGTTCGTGGTCATGATCAGCACGCCGTTTCAGCAATGCTCCGCTTACAGTACGCTGGCGCTGATGGACGATCTGGAAACCAGGCTGCGGCAAACGCCGGGCGTGCTGTCCACCTCCGCCTTCCCCGATTTCGAGCGCATCGTGTCGGTGGGTTTGAACGAGGGAAATTTCGATTGGTACGATCTGATACCCAATCAGCCGGCGCTGGATGAGGCGGAGCCGACCGCCCCGCTGGGTATGCACAACGAGCAGTGTAATTTTCTGACGCTTTCGGCCTTCCTGCAGGATCACAAGGCCTCGACCTTGCAACGTGTGACGGCGGTCGCCGAGAGCTTTGCCCGCGCCCATAGCGGCAACGGCGTCAGCTTCCAGCTGGCCGCCGGCAATGCCGGCATCGCCGCGGCGACCAACATCGTGGTTTCCGCGGCCAGCCGGCGGATGCTGATCGAGGTCTATCTGGCGGTGATCTGCCTCAGCATGATCACCTTCCGCTCCTGGCGCGCCGTCATCGCCGCCATCCTGCCGCTGGTTCTCACCTCCATCCTCGCCCAGGCGCTGATGGTGAAGCTCGGCATCGGCATCAAGGTGGCAACCCTGCCGGTTACCGCACTCGGTGTCGGCATCGGCGTCGATTACGCCTTGTACATCCTGAGCGTGACGCTGGCGAACATGCGCGCGGGGCTGGATTTGTCCGAGGCGTATTACCGCGCCTTGCTGTTTACCGGCAAGGTGGTGATGCTGTCCGGTTTCACGCTCGCGGTCGCCGTCGGCACCTGGGCGTTCTCCTCGATCAAATTCCAGGCCGACATGGGCGAGCTTCTGGCCTTCATGTTCCTGTGGAACATGTTCGGCGCGCTGGTGCTGCTGCCGGCCCTGTGCAGCTTTCTGCTCCCGGCGAACGTCAAAGGCGCGGGACAAAACACCAGCCCGCACAGTCTGGCGCCACCCGCCTGACGTAAAAGTGCCGTAAAACGATGCCGTAAAAACAATTTGGTTTAGGAAACGCCAAATGAATCATCCGGAAATTCCTTATTGGATTGCTGAATTCTACCGCAGGATCGACGCCGGCGATCCCAGCTCGGTGGATCTGTGGGACGACGACATTTATGTCGAATGCGCCAACTTCCCGCCGACCCGGGGCAAGGCCGCCGCCTTCGGTTCATTCGGGCGCATTCTCGAGGTTATTTCCGGCGTCAGACACGAGGTGCTGGCATTTTGGGAGGTGTCACCGGACGAGGTGGTTTGCCGCTTCCGTGTCAATTACATGCGGCGCGATGGGCGGCTGGTAAAACTGCAGGCCATCACCACGCTGCGCCGCAATGCCGCCGGGCTGATCGACGATCTGCGCCTGTCCATCGACCTGGCCCCGATTTTCGACCGGATTTCTGCCCGCATGACCGATGCCGCCAGCCTCGATACAAGCTCTGCCGAAGCGATCGGGTCCGCCGCGATCTGGAGCGCGCTGCGCACGGAATCTGCCCGGATGGAATATTTTCCGCCCGGCATTAGCCTGGCAGCCATTGTCGAGGAAGACGCCGATACGCTGGTTCGGGACATCGTTATCGACGGTTTTGAATTTCGCGAGCGGGTCAGCTTTCAGCCGGACCACATCGTCATCACGCGGCTCAGCGGTGAACAGCATGGCGATATCCATATTTTGCTCGGCGCGCATGAGAGCGGCCATGCGCTTTCCGTTCAATTCGATTTTGTCTGGCACGGGGTGATGCCCACAAGCGCGTTCCCCAAGGCCGCGGGACGCCGCCTCGCCGAGGCTTATCTGAAAAGCTTTACCGGCCTGATGGGGGCGCTGAAGGACGGCCGCCGTAATTTCTGAAGCAAAAACCTTATAATTTCGTAAACAAGAATGATTTCATAAAGAGGAGCGTTGCATGGGTAAACTGGATGGCAAGGTTGTAATCATCACCGGGGGCGCGCGCGGCCAGGGCGAGGCCCATGCGCGGCTGTTCGCGGCCGAAGGCGCCAGGCTCGTCATCACCGATGTCGAAGCCGCCGGTGCCGAGCTGGCCAAGGAGCTTGGCGCCGAGGCGATTTTTGTGCAGCACGATGTGGCCGACGAAGCGGCCTGGGATAAAGTGATTGCCGCCGCGACCGGGAAATTCGGCCGTATCGACAGCCTGGTCAACAATGCCGGCGTTTATCGGATCGGCAAGATGCTGGAGACCGACAACGCCTTGTGGGACCTGCATTACCGCGTCAACCAGCTCAGCGTGTTCCTCGGCATGCGCGCTGCGGCCAAAGCGATGATCCCCACCGGCGGCGGATCGATCGTCAACGTCTCGTCAGGCGTGGCGCGCAACAACATACCCGGCAATTTCGCCTATGCCAGCAGCAAATGGGCAGTGCGCGGCATGAGCAAAATAGCCGCCGCCGAACTCGCGCCGCTGAAAATCCGCGTCAACTCGATCTATCCCGGCCTTATCGAGACGCCGATGATCTACGCCAACCCGCCGGAACAATTGCAAATGATCAAAAGCATGATCCCGATGGGACGTTTCGGTGAAAGCAAGGAAGTGGCCGAGCTGATCCTGTTCCTGATCTCGGATGCCGCCAGCTATATCAGCGGCGCCGAGGTTACCGTCGACGGGGGCACCGGCGGCGGCTGATAAGGGCACAGCAGGTTAAGCAAGCGGTTCTTTTTTGCAAAAAAGAACCAAAAAACTCTTATGAATCTGGGCCTGGGGCGTTGTCCGCATAACGGCCCAGGCCCGGACTCATAAAAGTTTTTTGCTGCTTTTTTTCAAAAAAGCAGTGCTTCCTTCCTGCTGTCTCTGCCTGCTGTCTCTGCCTGCTGTCTCTGCCTGCCCGGGACATATTAGCCAATCTGGAAATAAAAGCCTGAATTCCAAAAAAACAGGTGACAACTGGCGTGCCACGCGATAGGTGCTCAGTATCACCAAGGGCCGCATCACGCTTATGTGTACGCCGGGGGGCGACGGTACCCAAAGCCTCCGGTGCGGGATTTCATAAATCAGGGGAGACAGGGGTTCATGACAAAAATCACCCCAGGCGACGCGGACGAACTTGTGATCGCCAACCATATACTTGCCGCTCAGGGGGTGGTGGACGCTTTCGGGCATGTCAGCTTGCGCGGCCCGGAAGCGGGAAGTTTTCTGCTGGCGCGCAGCATGGCGCCGTCGATGGTGCAGCGGGACGATATTTTTGCCTTCGATCTGGATGGCGCGCTGATCGGTTCGGCGGACGTCAAGCCTTATCTTGAACGCTTCATCCATTCGGAAATTTATCGCGCCCGGCCGGATGTGGGGGCGATCGTGCACAGCCACTCGCCGGCGGTGATACCGTTTGGCGTGACGCCGGCCCCCTTGCGGCCGATTTTTCACATGAGCGCGTTTCTGTGCGATGCGGTGCCGACCTTCGATATCCGCGACAGTGCCGGCGACACCGACATGCTGATCCGCAATGCCAGGCTGGGTGCGGCCTTGAGCACCTGTCTCGGCAATTCCTGCGCGGTATTGCAACGCGGCCATGGCTCGACCGTTATTGGCCGCACCCTGCGCGAGGCGGTGTTCCGGGCCGTCTATCTGGAGGTCAACGCCCGCTTGCAGGCTGCCGCGACGCCGCTCGGGCCGATCACTTTTCTGTCGGCCGGCGAGGCGGCGCTGGCGGCCGAGGCCGTGGGCAACCAGGTCGACCGTGCCTGGGATATGTGGGCGCTGGCGCTGGAGCCCAAAAAATAATGGAAAGCTCTGTTTGATTTCCAAACCGTATGGATTACAAAGGTCCATAATCGTTCAGGTAAGTTGCCCGTGCAGCGGCGGCGACAAGCAATCGGGCATCGGCCGCGAAGAGTCGATCGACGAATTGCTGGAACTCACGCAGCTCAAGACCATCAACACCGCGCTTTGATTTCGCACATAAAAGGACAACAGGATTCATGAGCAATTTTACCCTGGCCAGCTATCAATCCGCGCAAGGTCCGCGCGCGGGGATCATCGCTGGCGGCCATCTGCATGACGCCGCCGAGATTACCGACAAGCCCGCCTATGCCAGCGTGCTCGGCATACTCGAGGATTGGGACCGGGCGGAGGGATTGTTCTCGAAGCTTGCCGGCGAGCTGAACCAGGCCGGGATACCGGTGGCAGAGGCGCATCTGCTCGCTCCGCTGCTGTACCCGGGCACGATCTATTGCGCCGGTGCGAATTACCAGGACCATATGGATGCGGTGGCCAAGCATCGCGGCATGCCGCCGCAGCCTTCACCGCGCACGCTCGGCATCGGGCCGTTCTTCTTTCTCAAATCGCCACGCAGCGTGGTGGGGCCGGGTACCGAGCTCGTCAACGAGTCCAAGGCGCTGGATTTTGAGATCGAACTGGCGGTGGTGATCGGCCGCAAGGCGCGCCGCGTCTCAGCAGGCGATGCGCTCAGCTACGTTGCCGGTTATACGATCTGCAACGATCTCTCGGCGCGCGACAGAATTTTGCGCAGCCAGTTGCCGGATGTGTCGCCTTTCAAATATGATTGGGGCAGCCATAAGAATTTCGATTCCTCATGCCCGCTGGGCCCGTGGATCGTGCCCGCTGCCGCGATCAGCGATCCGCAGAATCTGGTGATGAAGACCTGGGTCAACGACGAGATCCGGCAGAATTCCAATTCCGAACAAATGATATTTTCGGTCGCCGAGCAGATCGAGGCGCTGACCAAATTCAACACTCTGTATCCAGGCGATATCATCCTTACCGGCACACCGGCGGGTGTGGGGGCGGAGACCAGCACGTGGCTGAAAAAAGGCGATAAAATCCGGATGGAAATCGCCGGGATCGGGGAATTTACCAATGTGGTTGCATGATGGCGCCATAATGCGCCGGGGGGAAACAAAATGAGCTTTTTAAAAAATACCTGGTATGTCGCGGCCTATCCGAACGAGATCACGCGCCAGCCGATGGTGCGCGAGTTG
Source organism: Acetobacteraceae bacterium (assembly GCA_965231175.1). Taxonomy (GTDB): domain Bacteria; phylum Pseudomonadota; class Alphaproteobacteria; order Acetobacterales; family Acetobacteraceae; genus Acidocella. The sequence continues at coordinate 44,298 of CBDDMJ010000005.1, forward strand.
CTCGATAAAAAAATCATGTTTTTCCGCACCGAGGCCGGCGAGGCGAAGGCGATGAGTAATCTCTGCCCGCACCGCTTCGCCTCGCTCAGCACCGGCACGCTGCATGGCGACGTCATCGAATGCCCGTATCACGGGCTGCGCTTCGATGTGACCGGCGCCTGCGTGCATAATCCTCATGGCGAAGGCCAGATCCCTGCCGGCGCCAAGGTGAAGACCTACAAGGTGGTCGAGCGCCACAACCTGATCTGGATCTGGATGGGCGAGGCGTCAGCCGCCGATGCCGATCTGATCCCCGATTACAGCATCATGGCCCTCGAGGACTGGGCGTATTTCGAGGGCTATATCGATATCGCCTCGAACTATCAGCTGGTCACCGATAATCTGATGGATCTGAGCCATATCCAGTTCCTGCATCCGTTTCTGTCCTCATCCGAATGGGTGGTCAAACTCGACAGCAAGGTCCGGCAGGAGGGCGGGGCCGTGCATGTGGAGAACCGCGTCGACGACATCGGCGTGTTCCCGGTGGTCCAGTTCGTCAGCCCCGGCATCGCCTTGCGCGGCGAACAATGGATGGATGTGCGCTGGGACCCGCCCTCGCAGGTCTATATCGACATACGCTACCGCACGCCCGAGATGGAATTCTGCGCGCCGAACGGCCATTTCATGACGCCGGCGACTGCCGGGCGCACGCATTATTTTTACCGCATCGGCCGCAACCAGGCGGTGGACGACGCCGAGATGACGGCGAAACTCAGCGCCAAGGTGGCGCATGCCTTCGCCCATGAGGATGAGCCGGTGATCGCGGATCAGCAGCGCAATCTCGGCGATATCGATCTGCTGGAAGCGCGGCCGATCATTCTGAAAACCGATGCGGGCGCGGTGCGGGCGCGGCGGCTGCTGACACAAATGATCCGCGAGGAACAGCAAACCGCACTGGCTCCCGTGCGCGAAACCGTGCCGGGATAAACCCGGCAGGTTTGACAGGCGCGTTTGACAGCCGAATTTGACAGCAAGGGTGCGCCCGCCCAATAATCCGGCAAAAATAAAACAGGAGTTGCAGCGATGGCGTCCGAATTTCATAACCTGTCCGAGCGGTTGTTTACAGCCTTCGAAACGGGCGATGCCGATGAAGTTGCCGCCTGCTACGCGCCCGAAACGCGCGTCTGGCATAATTTCAACGGCGTTGAAATGACCGGGCAAGAGCATCTCGCGAGCATCAAATCCGTGCTGTTCGTCGAATTTTCCGAGCGGAAATATACCGATATCCGCTACGAGGAATTCGAGCACGGGTTTTTCCGCCAGCATATCTTAACCGGATTCTGGCGCGACGTGCCGATCAACTTCGCGATCTGCGCGGTCTGCCGGGTTGCCGAGGGCAAGGTCATCCGGCTCGACGAGTATATGCATCTGCCCTTCCCGGCGTAACTTAAAGGAAGCAGCCGCTTTTTTGAAAAAAAGCGGCGCAAAAAACTTTTATTAATGCTGGTGCCGGGAGTTTCAAACACCGATGGCCCAAATTAATAAAAGTCTTTTTGCTTCTTTTTCTTCAGAAAAAGAAGTGCCTCCTTTTCGCCCATCTGCCAAACCGATGGTTCCGATCAGGACTTGGTGGCTTGCCGGCCCCTGCCGAAGCATGAAACAAAGCCTAGTACGGTAAGCCGCATAAAGGGTGAAGATGCAGATCGGCATTGATAGTTTCGTCGCGATGTTGCCGGATGAACGGACCGGGCATGTGCCCAGCCCGGCCGAGCGGATGCATCAGCTCCTGGCCGAGATCGAAACCGCCGACCAGGCCGGCATCGATGTGTTCGGCGTGGGCGAGCATCAGCGCAAGGAATTTCTGGATTCCTCAACCGCGATCCTGCTGGCGGCAGCGGCGGCGCGCACCAAAAACATCCGGCTCACCAGCTCCGTCACGGTGCTGGGTGCCGCCGATCCGGTGCGGGTGTTCCAGGATTACGCGGCGATCGACCTGGTCTCCAAAGGGCGCGCCGAAATCATCGTCGGCCGCGGCGCCTTTCACGAAGCCTTCCCGCTGTTCGGCGTGCAGAACGAGGATCAGGATGCCTTGTTCGCCGAAAAGCTCGATCTGCTGTTGCGGTTGCGCCAGAACAATCACCTGCACTGGCAAGGCCGGTTTCGCCCGGCACTGAGCGGACAAGGGGTGTTTCCACGCCCGTTCCAGGATGAGCTGCCGATCTGGCTCGGCGTCGGCGGGACACGCCAATCCTTCCTGCGCGCCGGCAGGCTGGGCCTGCCCCTGATGCTGGCGATCATCGGCGGCAGCATCGATGCCTTCCGGCCCCTGGTGGCGCTGTACCGGCAGGCCGGGCGCGAAGCCGGACATGCGCCCGATAAATTGAAGGTCGGCATCCATATCAAAGGCTTCGTCGCCGATACCGATACCGCCGCGCGCGATGCATTCTTCCCCGGCTGGCACCATACCCTGGCCACCATCGGCGCCGAACGCGGCTGGGCCGCACCGCCGCGCGCCCAGTTCGATGCAATGTGCGGCACCAGCGGGCCATTCCTGATCGGCAACCCAATAACAGTGGCGGCGAAAATGGCAGCTGTCGATACCGCCCTGGGCGGCCTGGCCCGTATCACCTTCGAAATGAGCCCGGCCTCACCCAAAATTCCGGCCATGCAACGCTCGATCCAACTCCTGGGCACAGAAGTCGCCCCGCTGCTGGCCCAGTATCAGGCCAGACAACAGGAATGGGCGTGATACCCAAGAGGAAGGAAGCACTTCTTTTTCTGAAGAAAAAGAAGCAAAAAGACTTTTATTAATCTGGGCCATTGGTGTTTGAAACTCCCGGCTCAAGTATAAAAAATTTTTTTGCAACTTCATTGATTTAATCTAAAGCGTTTCCGATCAATCGGAAACGCTCAAAATTTGTTTCGGGAGCGAATACTGCGTCCAACCCCGGCTCCAGATTCATAAAAGTTTTTTGCGCCGCTTTTTTTCAAAAAAGCGGCTGCTTACTGCTGCAACGGCTCAGCCGAAATGAAATGCCGAGTATTTGGCGCCGAGAAAGCGGTCTGTGAATACGTGGCGGCCGCGGTCTGTGCCGGCGGCGCCGGCGGCGATGTGCAGGGGGAGGAAGTGTTCGGGCGTTGGGTGCGCATGGCGCGCGTAGGGGGCGGTTTCCCAGTCTGCCAGGGCCTGGTTGCGGGTTTCGCTGTTTGGGGCGGTGACTGCTTCGAGCAGCCAGGCGTCGAAATGGTCGGAACCGGGATCGGTGATGCCTTGCAACCCGGCTGGCATGACGATCGAGTTGTGGAAGGTCATGCCGGAGCCGATGATCAGGATGTTTTCATCGCGCAGCGGCGCCAGGGCGCGGCCGATTGCGATGTGGTCGGCGGCGTTTGGATGGCGTGTGAGGGATAGCTGCACGACCGGTATATCGGCTTTGGGGAAGGCCAGCATGCAGACCAGAAACACCCCGTGGTCCAGGCCGCGTTTGGTTTCCGTGGCGGTGGGGATGCCGGCGGCGTGCAGTGCTGCTGCCACTTGTGCCCCGACTTCCGGGGCGCCTTTGACGGGGTATTGCAGCTGGTAGGCTTCGGCTGAGGCGCCGTAATAATCGTAATAGAGTGTGTGCAGGGGGGCGACGTTGATCGTCGGGATCGCGGTCTCCCAATGGCCGGAGATGACCAGCAGGGCGGTTGGCCGTTCGGGGAGTTCGGTGCCGACCTGCTGGAGATAGCCGCAGGTGCGGGTCCACATGGCGGGGGTGAACGGGCCGAAATTCATGAAGAAGGACGGCCCCGCGCCATGCGGCAGGAACAGGCTCGGCTGGCGTTTGCGACTCATGCGGGATTCCTGGCGATGAGGCTGCAGTTTGAGCGCTGCCGGCGGATATAGAAACCAGTCAAATTATGCTAAGATCAATCAGTTTGAGAGATAAGCTATGATCGGTGCGCTCAGTCTCGACCAGCTCAGGATTTTTGTCGCCATTTGCGATCATGGCGGCTTCGCGGCTGCCGGCCGGGCGCTTGGCCGGGTGCAATCGGCGATCAGTCAATCGGTGCGGACCCTGGAGACGACCCAGCAGGTCAGGCTGTTTGAGCGTGCCGGCAGGGACATGCGCCTGACCGAGGCCGGGCGCGTGCTGCTTGAACAGGCGCGCCAGGTGCTGCGCCAGGCCCAGGCGTTCGAGCAGATTGCCGGTTCGGTGGTGGCGGGGCTGGAGCCTGAGCTTAAACTGGTGGTGGATTGCTTCGTCCCGGCGCCGCCGGTGATGGAGGGTGTGCGCCGGGTGGCGGCGCAGTACCCCGATCTGGCGATCACGCTGTTCACGGAAGGGCCATGGGCTGGCCAGCGCCGCATCCGCGATGGTTCGGCGGGTTTGGCCGTCGGCGCGATTTTTCCGACGATCAACCAGGACATGCGGGCGTTTCCGCTGTTTACGGTCAATCTGATACCGGTGGCCGCCAGCGGCCATCCGCTGGCGCGATCCACCGTTGAAATTACCAGGGATCATTTGCAGCAATATACGCAGCTGGTGCTGACCGACCCTTACGATCCAACCGGTCCGTCCTATGGCATCGTCAGCCCGAACATCTGGCGCTTTGTCGAGATGGCGCGGCGCATCGAATTTCTGGAAGCGGGTTTTGGCTGGGCCAATATACCGGACCATCTGGCGGCCCCTGGCATCGCCGCCGGGAGGTTGCGGCAACTCGCCGTCAGCGACCCGGCGGCGAGCGTGAGAGCGCTGCCGATCCATGCGTTTCATGATCATATGACGCCGCTGGGCGGCGCGGCGCGGCTGTTTTTGGAACATTTGAGGGCGGTTTATGCGTAGAAGGAAGCACTTCTTTTTCTGAAGAAAAAGCAGCAAAAAGACTTTTATTAATTTGAGCCATTGGCGTTTTGAACTCCCGGCTCCTGACTCACAGAAGTTTTTTGCGCCGCTTTTTTTCAAAAAAGCGGCTGCTTCCTTTACTCTCAGGGGCGCGGCAGCACGGCGCAGGCGTCCTCGATGGTTTTGCGCAGCCATTGATGGACCGGGTCGGCATCGTTGCGGATGTGCCAGAGCATGCGCAGGCAGGTGGGGGATACTTCCGGCGGCAGCGCCATCGGGCGCAAGGGCCAGGTGCTGGTTATCAGCGGCACGAGGGTTGCGGGGATGATGCCGATACGCTGGCTGCCGACGACGGCCGGCCCTATGGTAATGAAATTCGGCACCCGGATGGCGGTTTTGAAACTGGCCTGGTCCACCGACCTGACGATTTCCTCCACCGACCGCGCCGCCGCCGGGACTTTCGTGACGTGTTCTTCCACCGTTCTGGCGACGCCCGGGAACTGCGTGACCACATGCGGATACTGCCGTAACGCCTCGACCCCGATGGTGTTGCCGGTGACCGGGTGGGCGATGTCGACGATGGCCACGAACTGCTCGAGCATGACGGTACGCGTGCGCAGAATCTCGGCCACGGTTTTGCCGAGGCCTTCCAGCAGATCGCCGGTGAGGCAGAGATCGACCTCACCCGTCGCCACTTTTTGCGCCGGCGCTTCGAGCGCCAGTATGTCGAAGGTCAGGCCGGGTGCGGCTTCGGCGGCACAGCGGTACACCGCGGGCAGGATGAGGATGGCGCTGTGTTCGGTCGCCATGATTTTCAGTTCGCGCCTGGTCTCGGCCAATTTGAATTCGGAATTGGGAACGATGAGCTTTTGGGCCTGCAGCAGCAGGTTACGGATTTCCGGCTGCAGCGAGATGCCGCGCGGGGTGGGGACCAGGGCGCTGCCCATGCGTACCAGCAGCGGGTCCTGAAACTGTTCGCGCAGGCGGGCCAGCATGCCGCTCATCGCCGATTGGGTGACGCCGACCCGTTTGGCGGCGGCGGTGACGCTGCATTCGCTCAACAGCGCGTCCAGGGCGACCAGCAGGTTGAAATCGAACCGCGAGACGCTCACTGTGAGACGCTCATCGTGCCGGTGGGGAATGGGCATCGATTTCGGCGATGGCGCCATCGCCAATGATGATTATCTTTTTGATGCCGCCGATGCTATTAAACTGGTCCATAGCAAAGCGATACCGCCATTTGTGGCGGGACAAGCAAGATAGGAAGGGATACTGTACCATGGCGGTCGCCTCTTTATTCAAAGACAAGGAAACTATCGTCCCCACCGTGGACGAGCTGGCCGCGCGGGCGCAGTCTCTTATACCGAATTTGCGGCAAAACGCGAGGGCGGTGGAACAAGCCGGGCGCGTATCGGCGGAGATGATTCGCACGCTGAACGATCTCGACCTGCTGACCGTGACCAAGCCGGCGCGTTTCGGCGGTCTCGAACTGGGCCCCACCGCCTTGATGCGCATTGGCTTTGAACTCGGGCGCGGCTGCGGCAGCACCGCCTGGTGCGCCAGCATCGCCAATTGCTGCGCCTGGTACGCAGCCTCTCTCCCCTTACAGGCCCAGCAGGATATCTGGGGCAAAACCCCGGATGCGCTGGTCTCCAGCGGCGGCGTGCCGACCGGCAAGGCGAAAGTGGCGGAAGGCGGCTATACCACCTGGGGCCGCTGGGCCTTTGCCAGCAACGGCGACAATGCCGACTGGTTCCTGAACGGCTCGATGATCCTCGGCGAGGAGGGCGAGCCGCCCCGCCCGGCCTGGTTCCTGCTCCATAAATCGCAAATCAAGATCGACCACGAGAGCTGGGATGTCTCCGGCATGCAAGGGACCGGCAGCAAGACCGTGTATTCCGACGAGCCGATCTTTGTGCCTGAGCACCGGATGCTGTTTGTGGACGATCTGCTGAAGGGCGTGGCCCCGGGGACGTTTGTTCCCGATAACCTGCTGGCGCATTACTTTTTCTCCACCTTTGGAGGCATGGCACTGGCGGCGCCTATTCTCGGGATAGCGCAAGGCGCGCTGGACGTGTTCGTCGAGAATATTAAAGCAAAGAGCAAGGTGCGCTTCGGTTCCACCCCAGGCGGGCCGCTGACGGGTGCTGACAGCCCGTTCATACAGCAGACAGCCGGGCGCGCTGCCGTTCTGATCTCGTCCACCTACGACTACGTGATGACGGTGCTGAAAGAGGCCGAGGCGAAGATTTCCATCGGCGAGAAGCTGACGATTGCGGAGCGGATACGCATCCGCAGCGCCAGCACCCTCGCGGCGAAACAAGCCGTCGAGGCTGTTAATCTGCTGGCCGCGTATTCCGGCGCCAACTCGGCCAGCCACAGCAACCCGATCCAACGCTATTGGCGCGATGCGAATACCGGCGCGCGTCACATGGGGCTGGACGATACCGCGATTTATCCGCTTTACGGCCAGCTGCTGTTTGGCATGGAGCCGGTGGGGCTGTTCTGAAGCCACCGCAACATGGCTCCAAACCTTAAAAAAATCCCCGGATTTCGGTCCGGGGATTTTTTTTGTGCGATCGTAAGGAAGCACTTCTTTTTCTGAAGAAAAAGAAGCAAAAAGACTTTTGTTAATTTAGAGCCTGATCGTTTGAGGTGACGCGTGTCAACGCGGCAACCGAGAGCGTGAATCAGCCTCTTCTATAATACTAGAGCGCGTTCGCGCTCGAGCCAGTGGGGTTTGAAACGCCCGGCTCCAGAGTCAAAAAAGTTTTTTGCGCCGCTTTTTTTCAAAAAAGCGGCTGCTTTCTTGCGGCAGTGCCCAGATGCGACATCGCCGCGCGAAGCCTGGCTTCGGCGCGGCGATGGTGGTGGTGCGGGTGGCTTGGATTAGCGCCCCAGGTATTTGTCTCTTCCCTCCAGCAGCGGCTCGGCGGGGGGTTTGCGTTTGCTGCCGCGCAGAAAATCCGCTGAAGGTGGCGCGCCCCAGACCAGAGCGGCTTTATCCGGCGTCCATTGTTTCGGCCGTTGCGGATAATCCTCATGCCAGGGCCGCGGCTCGAAAAAGCCCAGCTCTTCGTCTTTGATCTGATCGATTTCGGTGAAGAATTCGATGATATGGTCATCCGGGTTGCGGTGGTAGACGAAAATGCCATGGCCGATGCCGTGCCGGCCGGGGCCCCAGACGATTTTCTGATTTGTTTTGCCGAGCACTTCGCAGGCCGCCTGGATATGCGCCCAGTCTTTGAACTCGAAAGCGAAATGGTGGATTTCCGCATGGGGGGTATCCTCATGCGAATGGAAGTTGATGGCGTGGTGTTCCGGGCTGCAGCGCAGGAAGACGAAGAAATCGCCCATCCAGTCGGAGACGCGGAAGCCGAGTTTTTCGATGTAGAATTTCATCGCTTCCTTGCAATCGCCCACCGCAAACGAAATATGCGCGGCGCGCAACGGCGATGCGGCTACCGGCAGGCTGGGTTGCCCCGGCTTCGGCGCCTGGAACAATTCCACCTTGATCCCGACCGGGTCTTCCATGATGAAGGAGCGGGCGATGCCGGGCGTGGTATCGCTGCGATACTCTCCGGGCATATCCAGGTTTTTTTTGACTTCGTTGAATTCAACTTCGTTATCGACCTGGAATGAGACGCCGGCGCAGCGGGCCTCGCTGCCGTGCTCGATGACGAGAGCTTCCTCGCCGGTGCGCGAGGCGAGGACCGCCCGGTGCGGGGTCCTGACCACCGTTTTCAGACCGATGACATCCTCGTAATAAGCAACCAGCTTCGACACATCGGGCGATATGTAAGTGGCTTGACCAAACCGTCGTGCGCGGATCATGATTTTAACTCCTGAGCTCGTTTCGCCCCGTTCATTTCCATTCCATGATACCGGCACTGCTTCGCATAGGCGGCATATTCAATGCGCTTACGGCCAAGCATGGTTCACCCGATCGTTCATGCGAACGTTAGCATAATGCTACTATAATCAGCCATAATCGTCAAGTGTTTCAAAGAGAAAGCCGGGTTTTTACGGTGCCGCTATGGTGCCGTGGCGACCTGGCTCGCCCACAGATCCCAGCACCGGTCGACGCTGACCCCGGCATTGGTTTCCGTCGCGAGGGCGGCCTCGCCCGGCGTCAGGAAGGTGATCTCGCCTAATCGCAAGGCATTTGACTGAAGATTCGCGTTGATCTCAAGATAGACCGCCCTGAACACGGCCTCGCGGAGCGAGCGGCCGTACACGGTGGAACCATGGCCGCGCTGCAGGACGGCGCAACAATCCTGCATGCCGTCGGACAGGGCGGCGGCTTTTTCGGCATCGGAAATCAGCAGGTCGGTATCGATGCCGGTGGCCAGGCGCAAATCGAACACCGGCACGGCTTCGCACAGAAACGACGCCATGTGATAGATCGGGCGCAACGGTTGTTTGGTCACGCCGAACGGGATGACGGAGGCCGAATGGCTGTGCACGACCGCCTGTGCGGCCGGCCGGCGCCGGTAGATCTCGGCGTGAATGAAACGTTCGAGATATAATTTTCCCGTGGCCTGCCCGACGATGTTGCCGTCGAGGTCGAGTTCCAGGATGTCGGCGGCGGTGACGCTGGAAGGGGCGATGGCGCGCGCCAGGAAAAACCGGTCCGCATGCTGCGGGTGGCGCGCGCTGACATGCCCCATGGCATCGACGATGCCGCGCGCGAATAATATCCGGTTGGCGGCAACCAGGTCTTCGATCAGGTTCATGTCTGTTCCCTTACTCCGCGTCGGGCTGCTGGGCAGGGTGGGCTGCCTGGAACGCGTCCAGTGCCATGCACGCATCGAAAATTTTCAGGATTTTTTTATAGGGCGATAAATCCAGCTTGAAATTGCCGGCATTCACCACCTGCGGCACCAGGCAGATATCCGCAAGGCCGGGCGTGTCGCCGACGCAAAAGCGCCCGCCATGCTCATGTTGCAGCAGGATCGCCTCGAAGGCCGCAAAGCCCTCGGCGATCCAGTGATTATACCAGGTTTTGACAACATCCTCGGGCTGGTTGAGCGGCGCGCGCAAATAATTCAGCACGCGCAGATTATCGATCGGGTGAATATCGCAGGCGATGATCTGCGCCAGTGCGCGCGCCAGGGCGCGGTCCTGCAGGGTTGCCGGCAGCAGCGCCGGGCTGGGCACCAGCTCATCCAGATATTCGATAATGGCGAGCGATTGCGTCAGGCGTTGCCCGTCGATGGTCAGCGTGGGGACCAAACCTTGAGGATTTTCCTGCAGGTAATCCTCGCTTCGCTGTTCGCCGCGCCGCAGGTGATGGAACTTATTTTCATAAGCCAGACCCTTCAGTCCCAAGGCGATGCGAACCCGAAACGAAGCCGATGACCGATAATAGCCGTGCAGGGTGATCATAGCGAGATATGCACCGATTTGAGCTGGGTGAATTCGAGCAGTTCCTCGATCGATTCCTCACGCCCGATGCCCGATTGCTTGCGCCCCCCAAACGGGGTGCCGGGAAAATGCATGCTGGAATTATTGACCCAGACATAGCCGGCCTCCACGCGCGCGATGGCGCGATGGGCGTTGGCGAGGTTGGTGGTGAAGATCGCCGCGGTCAGACCGTAATCGACACCGTTCACCGCCTCGAACAAGGCCTCTTCGTCGGACCAGCGGAACACCGAGAGCACCGGGCCGAAAATCTCCTCGCGGGCGATCCGCATATGCGGCTCGACCTCGGCAAAGATCGTCGGCTCCACGAAAAAGCCGTTTTGCAGCGCTGTATCCTGTGGATGCTTGCCGCCCAGCACCAGCCGCGCGCCGTCTTCGTGGCCGGCATTGATGTAATGCATCACCCGGTCGTATTGCGCCTTCGACACCAGGCAGCCCATCTGGGTGGCGGGATCGGCGGGCATGCCGGGATGGATTTTCGCCACCTGTGCGGCAACGCCGGCCAGCACCTCGTCATACAGGCTGTCGTGAATGAACAGCCGCGAGGTCGAGCCGCAGGACTGGCCGCACCAGCCGAAATTCATCCCCTTCACCGCCCCGGCGATGGTGCGCTGCACATCGGCATCCGGGTAGACGATCAACGCGTTCTTGCCGCCGAGTTCGAGCAGCACATGTTTGAGCCGGTCGGACGCCCCCTTCATCACGGCGCGGCCGGTCGGCACGCTGCCGATCAGCGTGACCACCGGCACCAGCGGATGCTCGGTCAGCGCGACGCCGCATTCGGTGCCGCCGGGCAGGATGTTGAACACGCCGGGCGGGAAGATATCGGCGGCCAGCTCGGCCAGACGCAGTGCCGAGAGCGGCGATTGCGGCGGCGGCTTCATGATCACGGTATTGCCGGCGGCGATGGCCGCCGCCGCCTTGCCGGCGGTGAACATCAGCGGGTGGTTGTAGGCCACCAGCCGCGCGCAAACGCCGTAAGGCTCGCGCACGGAGAAATGGATGATATCGGTGCCGGTGCCGAGCGTGCTGCCTTTGATCTCGGCGGCGAGACCGGCGAACAGCTCCGCCTGCTGTGCCGCCATGATGGCGTCGCGCTCCAGCTCGCGCACCGGGTTGCCGCAGTTGAGCGCGTCGATGGTGGCGAATTCCGAGCTATGGGCGCGCAGCAAGGCAGCGAAAGCGTGCAGCCGCGTGGCGCGCTCGGTAAAGCTGGTCAGGCGCCATTGCTTGAAGGCGGTATGCGCGGCCTGCACCGCCTGCTCGACGTCCTGCGCACTGGCCTGTGCGGCGCGGCCGAGGCTCTCGCCGGTGGCGGGATTATAGGTCTCGGCATAGCCGCCGAGCGGCTCATGCCAGGCGCCGCCGTAAAACAGGCCGCGCTGGGCCGGCAGAATGGCCTGATACTGGCCGGAAGTCTGTGCTATATCGTTCATTTATCCATTCCCTCAATCGTTCATTCAGGCGCGGTACGTCCGGCGCGGCGCTACCGGTCAGCGGCTGGCGCGCGCCGCGCGCGTTTCATGCAGCTTCACGTTCGGCAGGACCGCCGGGGGCGGAGACCGGTTGCGGCCCCAGATACATCCAATCCAGCGCCTTGTACCAATCAGCCGTCGACATCGCCCGCATCATCTCGTTGCGCAAGGCGGCGTGCACCCCGGCCGGGTGATAGATATGGTCGCCGACCGCGCGCGATTGCAGCTGCACGCGCGCGGTGCGCAGCAACCGCTGGCCGCGATAGGCGGTGAGGGCGCGGTCCTGATCGTCGATATCGCTCAGCATTGCGGCGAGGCACACGGCATCCTCCATCGCCATGCAGGCGCCCTGGGCGAGATATTGCATCATCGGATGCGCGGCATCGCCGAGCAGCACGACGCGCCCGTCGATCCATTTATCGGTCGGCTCGCGGTCGCATAGAACCCATTTCTTCCAGCCGATGCCGCTATGGATGATGCCTTGCGCGGTCGGGTGGATGTGCCGGAAGCCGTCCAGCACCTCCTCCTCGCTGACCGGCGCGCCGGCGACCGGCTCCGGCGCGTTGTTATGGTAGGTGACGACCAGGTTGAAGGTTTTCCAGCCGGATAGCGGATAATGCACGATGTGGCATTTCGGGCCGGCCCATAAAGTGGCGGCGTTCCAGCGCAGATCCTCCGGCATCTGCGCAGTCGGGATCACCGAGCGATAGGTGGTGTGGCCGGAGACGCGGGGCGCGGCATCGCCCACCAGCTGCGCGCGGATGCGCGACCACAGCCCGTCCGCGCCGATCAGCAGGCGGCCGGTCACACGCTCGCCGGTGGCCAGCAAAGCGCTCACGCTGCCGGTATCCTGCTCGTAACCGGTTACCGGGCAACTGGTGCGCAGCGTGATGTCCGGGTGGTCCTGGCAGGCCTGCAACAGCACCTTATGCAAATCGCCGCGATGGATGACCGCGTATGGATTGCCGTAGCGCGCGCGAAACGGCTCATCGACCGGCACATGGGCGATCTCCTCGGCGGTCATCGCATCCATCAGGCGCAGCTGATCGATATACACCGCGATCGCGCGCGCCTGCGTGCCGACCCCCAGCGCATCGAAGGCATGAAACGCGTTCGGGCCGAGCTGTATCCCGGCGCCGATTTCGCCGAGCGTGGCGGCGCGTTCCAGCACGGTCACCTGGTTGCCGCGATGGGCGAGGCCGAGGGCGGCGGACAGGCCGCCGATGCCGGCACCCACCACCAGCACGTCACGCAGTGGCATCAGCTCCGGCCTTCGATGGTCAGCGTGACCGGTTCCAGACCGTCGATCGCGCCTACCAGATGATCGCCCGGGACCACCGGGCCGACGCCGGCCGGGGTGCCGGTGTAGATGATGTCGCCCGGCTCCAGATGGTAATAGCCGGACAGATGCGTGACGATCTCGACCGGCGCGAAGATCAGATCGGAGAGCCTGGCATCCTGTTTGACCGCGCCATTGACGGCGAGGTGGATACGCTGGCCGCCGACCGTCCCGAACGCCTCCCGGGGGGTGATCGAGGCGATGATCGCGGATTGCTCGAAGGCCTTGCCGAGATCCCAGGGCCGCCCTTTGGCGCGGGCTTCCAGCTGCAGGTCGCGCCGGGTCATGTCCAGCCCGGCGGCATAGCCGAAAATCGCCGCCTCAGCGGCCTCCGGGGTGGCCTGAAAGGCCGGGGCGCCGATCACGATCACCAGCTCCATCTCGTAATGGTAGTTGGTGGTGCCCGGCGGGTACGGGATGGCAGCGCCGGAGAGCACGATCGCGCTGGCCGGCTTGGTGAAGTAAAACGGCGCCTCACGGTCGACCTCGACGCCCATTTCCTTGGCGTGATCGGCATAGTTGCGGCCGACGCAGAAAATCCGGTTGACCGGCAGGCGCGCGGCGCGGCCGAGCACCGGGATGGCCGGCGGGACCGGTATGGTGAACAGCAAGGTCTCGGACATTCAGCGCTCCTCGTAAAAATTAAGTTTTTCCTGCAGCGGGCGGTCATGGATGCGGATCAGATAGGCCGGGGCGTCCGACTCATGGGTGAGGCGGGCGAAGCAGGGGGCGGAAAAACTGTCGCCCTGGCGCCACAGGATTTCCCTGCCGTTGACCGTCGAGCGGCCGGCGCCGGCGACCACGTGGAACACCGCACTCGACGACACCAGCGACGGCGCAACCGTGCGGCCGGGCGGCAGGCCCATGGCGGTGAAGCCGAGGGTGGGCAGGCAGCTCTCGCCGGTTTCCGGGTTGATATAGTCGAGCTCGGCGATCTCGCCCGGCCCCTGGGCCGCCAGCATGGCGCGCAAGGCGGCCTGCGTGCGCTCCCAGGGATAGCGCATCAGCGGATAGCGCGGGGCCGCGCGGGACCGGTTGCGGATCGGCGACAGGCCGGCGGCGAGGTATTCCACCATCGCGGCATCCGGGCGGTTTTTCGGTGTTTGCAGCGGCGCCTCATCGGCGTAGGAGGCGTCCAGATAAACGAATAGCGGCAGGTCGAGCGCGTCCAGCCAGATCACCGGGGCACTGCCCTCATTGCCGTGGTCATGCCAGCAGCCGCCCGGGGTGAGCACCAGATCGCCACGATTCATCGGCAATTTCTCGTTATCGACGACGGTGTAGCCGCCGCTGCCCTCGATGATGATGCGCGCCGCACTCGGCGTGTGCCGGTGCGCCGGGGCGGTCTCGCCCGGCAGCAGCAGCTGCATGCCGCAATAAATGGCCGAGGTGGCCTGCATCGCCCCCGGGGCGCGGCCGGTATCGGAGAGCACCAGCACCCGCCGCTCGGCCTTCTCGACCGGCGTCAGTTCGCCGGCCTGCAACAGCAGCGGCTGGACCTCGGAGAATTTCCAGTGCCGGCTGGTGGTGACGGGCAGCGGCGCGCCATGCGGCAGGACGTTGCGCATCTGCGGCCATAGCGGCGTCAGATCCGCGGCCGTCAGGGCCTCGACATAGGCGGCGGGTAGATCGGCAAGCGTTGCGAGTTCGGTCATGGTCTCCTCCGGTCAGTGCCAGCCAGCGCCGGCGCGATGTTACGGTTCTTACGCACGGGGTCCTTGTCTTACGCACGGGGTCCTTGATTTTGCCAACCAGCTGTTTTTCTTACTTTTTCTTGCAAACGGGTACTTTCAGCGCCGCCGCGCCTGTTGTTCTGAGCGCCGCCGCACCTGTCGTTCTAAGCGCCGCCGCGCTGGTCCGCAGGTCGCGCGGTGCTGAAGCCGGCGCGCTGTCGCCGGCGATCAACCGGCGCAGCAGGCTGAGAAAGAGCTTCTTCTCCGGCGCTGTCAACGGCGCCAGCAGGCGTTGCTGCACCCGCAGCACGGCGCCCTCGATTTCGGTCAGCAAAGTACCGCCGGCCGGCGTGATGTCCAGCTCCTTGACGCGCCGGTCGGCCAGGCTTTCACGGCGCTCGACCAGCCCTTTGGCGATCAGCCGCCCCAGCACACCGCCGATCGTCGCCCGGTCGGCGAACACCAGACCCGACAGCGTGGTGGCGTCGATACCGGGATAATCGCGGATCGCCGCCAGTGCCGCATACTGCACCGAGGTCAGCTCCGCGTCGCCGACCTCCTCCGCGAACAGGGCGCTGCACGATTGCTGCGCCCGGCGCAGCAGCGCGCCCGGCATGTTGATGATGCTGTCCAGCGCCAGCCTGCCATCGATAGCATTGAAACTGTCAACACCGGAAGTGTCGGCGCCGGATGCATCCGTACCGAAAACCCCAGTACTCAAAGCGTCGGGCGTCAGCGCAAACGATTTTTTATTGACTGTACGCATAATGGATGTATACATAATAAATCGAATAAAAAGTAAAGAGGAAAATTTGCCGGTCCAAAGGTTCATCTTTTCAAGGGTTCATCTTTTCAAGGGTTCATCTTTTCAAAGGTTCGCGTTTCAACGGTTGGCGTTCCAGGAGTTCATGTTTCAAAGACTCACGTTTCCAGTGATTCAGGTTGCTGCAACAGTTCGGTTTGCCGCCGGCGTTTCATCTGCTAGACATAATGCAGTTGCCGCCGGCGTTCCGACTGCTGCGAAAGTTCCAGTCTGCGCCTTATAAACGGGGCCCATGCTAAACTGGACCCATGCAAGGAGATCAGGTTATGACATCATCGACCAGCGAAAGTCCGGCATTTTTGAACAACGCCGCCGAGCTCCCCGCGGATATGCAGCGCGCCTGGGAGGCGCAGGGCATTGTGCCGCTGTGGCAGATGGACCCCGCGATGCTGGCCGGCGGGCCGAGCGAGGCGGCGCGCATCTGGCGCTGGAGCGATCTGCTGCCGGTGATCGAGCAGGCCACCTATATCGTCGACCCCACAGTGGTGGAGCGCCGGGTGCTGCAACTGCCCAACCCGAAGGCCCGCATCCCGGCCTATTACGCCACTTCCGGGTTGATCAACGCGACCGTGCAGGCGATCCGCCCGGGCGAGAACGCGCGCCCGCACCGCCATACGATGAACGCCCTGCGCTTCATCCTGGAAGGCGATGGCGGGGAGACCGTGGTCGATGGCAAGCCCTGTCTGATGACGCCGGGCGATCTGATCGTGACACCGGGCTGGACCTGGCATGGGCACCGCAATAACGGCAGCAAGCCGTCGATCTGGGTCGATGTGCTCGACCTCGTTTTGCACGGCTCGCTCGGCACCGCGAAATTCCAGCCGGGGCCGGAGACGGACACGTTTCCGACCTTCGAGGATAAATTATTCGCGACACCGGGGCTGGTCGCCGTGCTGCCGGGCGCTGACACGCTGCCGCATTCGCCGATGTTCCGCTACCCCTGGGAGAGCGTGCGGGCGGCTCTGGCGACCGCGCCGGTGGGTGCCGACGGGTCCAAGCGCGTGCGCTATGTCAATCCGGTGACCGGCGGCCCGGTGCTGCCGCTGCTCGATTGCTATGCCATCGAGCTGGAGGAAGGGCAGGAAACAGCACCACTGCGCAGCTCCGCCGATGCGGTGTGTTCGGTGGTCGAAGGCCGCGGCGTGACCACCGTGGACGGGCTGACGCTTGAACGGATCGAGTGGGGGCCGAAGGATTTGTTCAACGTGCCGCAACATTCCTGGGTCAGCTACAAGGCGGTCGGCGGCCCGGCGCGCCTGTTCATGGCCACCAACCGGGACGTTTTCCGCCGCCTTGGCCTGCTGTCCGAGGAACAACGTTAAACCAGCTTAAGGAGCAAAATCAGGTGATCAAAATTACGCCGGATGAAATCGTCGGCCTGTGCGGCATTTTGCCGACACCGGCCGTTGCCGAGGCCAATCATTGGAGCTGCGTCAACAGCGTCAATCTTCCGGAAACGGAAAAAATGACGCGGCTGGTGGTGGAAGCGGGCACCGACCTTATCATGACCACCGGCACCTTCGGGGAATGCGCCAGCCTCACCCCGCTGGAATTGCGGGATTTCATCGCCTGCGTGGTCGACACCGTGGCCGGGCGGCGGCCGGTATTTGCCGGCATCGGCACGCTGAACACGCGCGAGACGATCAGCCGCGGGCGTGAGCTGGTGGATGTGGGGGCGGACGGGCTGTTCGTCGCCCGGCCGATGTGGCTGGCCCTGGACGATGCGGGCATCGTCGCCTTCTACCGGGATATCGCCGAGGCGCTGCCCGGGGTGCCGATGATCGTCTATGACAATCCCTCGGCGTTCAAAGGCAAGATCAGCGAGGCCGCGTATCAGGCGCTGGCGGATATTCCGGAAGTGATCGCCGCCAAGCATGTCGGTGGCCCGCAGCTGGAAAAAGATGCGCTGGCGGTGGCCGGGCGTTGCCGGATCCTGCCTCTGGTCTCCGATTGGTTCCGCACCGCCAAGGCGAATCCGGAGCTGATGCAGGCGGCGTGGTCCGGGCATGTGGCCTGCGCGCCGGCGCCGCTGAATGCGCTGGCGGCGGCGATAAAGGCCGGCGACTGGACGCTCGCCGAGACGATTTCCGACCGCTGCCGCTGGGCGGAGGAGGCCATGTTCGCCGGCGGGGATTTGTCCAAGTTCATGGATTACAGCATACAGATCGGCCATTTGCGCTTTGCCGCCGCCGGTTTGATCGACCCCGGCCCGCCGCGCCCGCCTTATCATCTGGCGCCGCCCGAGGTCTACGTCAAAGGTGGTACGGAGACCGGGCGGCGGTGGAAGCAGCTGCAAGGCGAATATAGCGATATGGTCTCTGCCTGAACGGCACCCTGCAGCAGGCCAGGGGTAACCGGCGCGGGGTAACCGGCGCCGGTGCGGGGCTGTGTGCACAGGTTTGTGTGCACAGGACCGCGTGCACATAGTTGTGTGCGCAGGACCGTGTGCACAGGATTGGGAATTTTGACGACTGAGTTGTGACTCTGGGGAGAAGAAAAAAGTGAAATTTGTTCGGTTCAATGGCGGCCGCACCGGGCTTGCCGTTTCAAACGGCAGTCAGATCATCGATATCGCCGCCAGCCTCGGCAAGGCCGATGCGGCCATGGCGGCGGCGATTGGCGCGGTGCTGCCGGGCGACGGCAGCGGCAGCTGGACGCCGATGATCGAAGCCTGGGCGGAGCTGCGGCCGCAGTTTCAGGCGCTCGAAGCGCTGTATGAAACCGCACCCGCGCGTTTGGTGCTGCATGATGGGGCCGCGGTGCGGCTGGAGGCGCCGTTGCCCTCGCCGGACCGGCGCATTTTTGCGCTCGGCGCCAATACTGTCGAACATATCCAGGCGGTCACCGCAAACCTGCCGCCGCCGGGGGTTACGGTCGAGGATATCTACAAGCCGAAAAACGCCGGCGCGGCCCCGGTCGGGTTCAATGTGCTGGCGGATTCCGTGGTCGGCCCGAACGCGGTCATCACCCCGCCGGCCTTCGTGAAGAAACTCGATTATGAAGTGGAATGCGCGGTCATCGTCGGTAAAAACGGCAGCAATATGGGGCTCGACACCTTGTTCTGGGGCTACACCGCGTGGAACGATCTCGGCATGCGCGACGGCCATCTGAAGCTGCTGCCGGTAGCCCCTTCCTTTGGCTATTCGATGAATCTGTGGAAAAACTGGGACGGCGCCAATGCCTGCGGCCCCTGGGTGGTGGTGGATGAAGGGTTCGACGTGAACGCCCTGCGTTGCCAGTTGTCGGTCAACGGCGAGCCGCGGCAGGATTGGAACACGCGCGACATGATCTATTCCTTCGCCGAGCTGTTCGATCATCTGTCGCGCTATTTCGTGTTGAAAGCCGGCGATATCGGCGTGTCCGGCACCGGGCGCGGCACCGCCATCGAAGGCGACATCGATGGCCCGCAATGGCTGGCGCCGGATGATGTGATCGAAATCCATGTGGAAGGCGTCGCCCCGCTCGTCAATACCATCGGCCATTGGGGCGGCTGATGGTGACCTGCCAGGATAAACAGCATTCAGGGACGCTGCTTTTGGAATCATAATTTTCATCGGGAGGAAAACGAATATGGCAATCATCGAGAGTGTCGAAGACACCGTAGCCAATTTCACGAATGTTGACGCGGATGCCGCGATCAAAATGATGCGTCCGGTTTGACTAGAGTGTTGGATGGCGTTTTAAGTATGATCTGGGATCAAAGTTCCGGTTTCGAGCAGCGTTGACTGATGATGACCTGAATGCATGAGGCCACGATGAATGGTCCCGCCGGTGGGTTTTAAAAACCGGCGTTCTAAAAATTATAAATAAATTCGAGGAGTCCTGTTGATGAGCTTTTTACGAAATACATGGTATGTGGCCGCCACCAGCGGAGACGTGACCGAGAAGCCTTTTGTACGAACATTTCTGGAAGAGCCGGTGGTACTTTACCGGACGCAAGCTGGCATTACCGCCGTGCAGCAGAACTGTCCGCACCGTTTTGCCCCGCTGGACCAGGGCAAGATGCTGGGCGACGAGATACAATGCCCCTATCACGGCCTGCGCTTCGGCCCGGACGGGGCCTGCCGGCCGCAGCCGGGGCAGGACGTACCGCCGAACCTGCGGTTGAAAACCTTTCCAGTCCTCGAGCGTCATCAACTGATCTGGATCTGGATGGGCGATGCCGCGCAGGCTGACCCGGATCTGCTGCCCGATTATTCCTATCTGGAAGAAGACGGCTTCGGCTGGTTCGACGGCTACATGCATGTGCAGGGAAATTATGAGCTTCTGGTGGATAATCTTCTCGACCTGAGCCATGCCGAGTTCCTGCATCCGCTGCTCTCCTCCGAGGGCTGGGCGCAGCGTAACAAGGTTACGATCCGCCAGGACAAAACCAGCGTCGTCGTCGAGAATATCGCCGAGAACGACAATATCCTGCCGATCATGGCGCTGATGCGCCCGGATATGGAGCCGGTGGGCCATAGTTTTTGGGAAGAGCGCTGGGATGCGCCGAGCCTGGTCCGGCTGGTCGTGCGCTATACCGCCGCGGGCGAGAAACTCATTATCCCCAGCGGGCATTTCCTGACGCCGGAGACCATGAACACCACCCATTACATCGTCCGCGGCGGCCAGAATGTGGGGGCGGACGATCCGGTGTTCACGGCGAGAGTGCGCGAGGGCGTGCTTGCGGTGTTCCGTACGGAGGATGTGCCGATGATCGAGGCGCAGCAACGCTACCTCGGCGATGCCGATCTGCTGGCAAAAAACCCGGTGATTTTGAAGGCGGATTCAGGCGCCATCCGGGCGCGCCGGCTGCTCGCGAAGCTGATTCGCGAGGAGCAAAATCCCGGGCCAGTGCAAATGGTCGCCGAATAAGCGGCTCTGCCGCGCCTTCGATGCGAACGATGGCATGATTAAATTAAAGGAAGCAGCCGCTTTTTGAAAAAAGCGGCGCAAAAACTTTTGGACAGTTGAGCCGGGCGTTTCAAACACCGATGGCCCGGATTAATAAAAGTTTTCTGCTTCTTTTTTTTCAAAAAAGAAGTGCTTCCTTACGGTTGTCCGGCAACGGATATGTTCTTGATCAAAAGCTGTATTGCAATGTAAATACGCCGGATGCGTAATAATGAAATCGTTGTTTGCCGAGGATGATGCGCAAAGCCGCGGCGGTAACGGCCAAGCAGGTCGCCGAACGCAGCGGCGTGTCGATTTCGACCGTGGGGCGGGCGCTGGCGAACGATCCGCGGATCAGCGTGAAAACCAAGGCCATCGTGCGCAAGGCGGCCAACAACCTGGGCTATATCGAGAGTTCGGCGGCCCGTATCATGCGCGGCGGGTCCAGCAAACTGGTCGGGCTGATGCTGCCGAATATACGCAATGATTTCTACTCGATGATCGCCGAGGCACTTTCCAAATGCTGCGACGATCAAGGCTACCAGCTTGCTTTATCTCTGGCGGATAATCCGGATTCGGAGGCCCGTCACCTCAAGGAGCTGGCAAGCGCGCATGTGGCCGGGATTGTCATCGTACCGACCTCGGCGCCGAAGCGCGAGACCAAAGCGTTGCTGCGCAGGTTTCCCCATGTGCAGTTGTTGCGGCGCATACCGGCCTGGCAATCCCCCTGGTTCGGTATCGACGATGAGGATTGTCTGCGTGCGGGAGCCGCCCATCTGATCGGGCTTGGACATCGCCGCATTGCCTATATCGGCGGTTCGGCGGATTTTTCGACGGGGGCGGCGCGGCTGAAAGGCTTTCGCCGGGCGATCCGCGAGGGTGGCATGAAACGGGAAAATACGCTGGAAGCCCTGGGGCCGCCGACGTTTGAATTCGGCGTCGAGGCGCTGGAGCGGATCATACGCCGGGCGAATTACCCGAGCGCGCTGATCACCGGCTCGGTGCAAATCACGCAATCGGCGTTAGAGGTCCTGCATCGTCTGCGCATCGCCACACCGAAAGACATCTCCGTCGTCGGCTTCGGCGATGCGCCCGGTTTCGATTGGTGGGGGCCGGGGCTGACCACCATGCGCATGCCGGTACAGGAACTCGCGACCGCCTGCGGGCTTTGGTTTCTCAACCATTTGCAGGCTAAATCAACGCTCGAGCCGGGCTATGCAGCCTTGGCCAAAGCCGAATTCGTCCTCAGAAAAAGCACAGCACCTGCCGCCAGACGCGCGGCCTAAAGGAAGCGCTTCTTTTTTTGAAAAAAAGAAGCAAAAAAACTTTTGCCATGCCGGGGCATGGGCGTGAGGCCGACAACGCCCGGAACCCGGCATAAATATTATGCTGGGCCATGCTACGTTCAGCCGGCCAAGCCACAGGCCCAGATTCATAAAAGTTTTTTGCGCCGCTTTTTTTCAAAAAAGCGGCTGCTTCCTTCGGGTAAAACCAACGCCGCGCGCCGACCGTGGCAAACAGTGCTTGACGTAAATGAGCCACTGGGGCTATCGATGCTACCGATAGCACGATAGCAATGCCGCCATCAGCAATGCCGCCGTTGCCGATACCTGCTGCTTGGTCCGTAGGCCGCGATATTCAAAGGGTAAACGCATGAAACTTCTCCATCTCGACTCCAGCATTCTTGGCGGTGGTTCGGTCAGCCGCCAGCTTTCGGCGGATATCGTCGCCAAACTCAAAGCCGTCACACCGGATCTCGACGTGACCTATCGCGATCTTGCGGCTGAGCCGGTGCCGCATCTGTCCGGCAGCTATCTGATGGCGACCCGCAGCCTGGAGGGCGATCACGAACCCGCACTCAAAGCGGATCTGGCAATCAGCGCTGTTGTTCTGGATGAATTATTGGCGGCCGATATCATCGTCATCGGTGTCGGGTTTTACAATTTCACCATTCCGTCGCAGCTCAAATCCTGGGTCGATCGCGTTCTGATCGCGGGCCGGACCTTCCGCTACGGCGAGGATGGTTTGCCGATTGGTCTGCTGACCGGCAAACGGGTGATCGCGGCGATTGCGCGCGGCGGCTATTATGGTCCGGAATCGCGTTTTTCCGGGTTCGAGCATGGCGAATCCTATTTGCGCTGCGTGTTCGCTTTTGTCGGTATCGGTTCGATCGAGATCGTTGCGGCCGAAGGGCTGAGCATCGGGCCTGAGCACCGGGCCGCTTCCCTGGCCGGTGCTGAACGCCAGATCGCCGAACTCGCGGCATGAACCCCGGACTGAGCAGGAGTTGCGGGCGTTGAGTCATGGATCTTCCGCCGGGGCGGCGGCAACGCCGCGCACGGTACTGCTGACCGATCATCCCTGGCCTGAACTCGACATCGAACGTGAGGTGATCGAGGGTGCCGGTTTCCGTCTGGTTGCGGGGCCGGAGGCGGCACCTGCGGCCGATGAGATCGAGGCGATGGTGGCGCGCGAAAATCCGGGCGCCATCATCACCTGCTGGGCGGAGGTTTCGGCCAAGGCGGTGGCGACGCCGGATGATCTCGCGATCGTCGCCCGCATGGGCGTGGGCCTGGATAATATCGCGGTGGCGGCGGCGACCGAGCGCGGCGCCTGGGTTACCAACGTGCCGGATTATTGCGTCTCCGAGGTGGCTGACCATGCGCTGGCCATGCTGCTGGCGCATTATCGCGGCATCGCGCGGCTGGATGCCGCGGTGAAGGCAAACGGCTGGGTGACCAATGCCGACGGGCTTGAACGGCTTTCCGATCTGACCGTGGGGATCATCGGCTATGGCCGCATCGGCCGCGAGACCGGCCGCAAGCTGAAAGCCTTCGGCTGCCGCGTGCTGGCGCATTCGGTGGATTACACGCAAGCCGACGGGCTTGCCGAGGTGGCGGATATCGCCCGCCTGCAGGCGGAGGCGGATGTCATCATCCTGCACGCGCCGCTGCTGGACAGTACCCGCAAGCTGGTGAACGAGGCGTTTCTGACCGGGCTGCAGCGCCGGCCTTTGATCATCAATGTCAGCCGCGGTGGGCTGATCGACAATGCCGCCCTGCTGGCTGCCCTGGAAGCCGGGTCCATAAGGGGTGCGGCGCTGGATGTCATCGATGGCGAGCCTTCGCCGCCGGCCGCGCTGTACAACCGCGGCGACGTGATCGTCACACCGCATGTCGCGTTTGCCTCCACCGCCTCGATGCGAGAATTGCGGCGGCGCGCCTGCGAGGACGTGGTGCGGGCGCTGACCGGTGAGACGCTGCGCAACCCCTGCAACAAGCCGGAGCCCGGCCAGCCGTTACCGGGCGGGGTGGCCAGCGATATCAGGATCGTGCAAGGCCCGAACGGGCCGGAGGTGATCAAAAAAGCCCTGGCCAAACTCAAGGTGCCGACCGACTGGTTTTCCGATCCGGCACGCTCGGCCACCGAGGTCGCCGCCATCCACGCCTTCGCCGAACTGATCGGCCCTGAGCACGTGCCGGAAATTCTGTGGAGCCGGCCTGAGGACAATGTGTTCGCGATGCGGCTGATCGATGCCAGGCTGCGTAACTGGAAGCAGGATCTGCTGGGCGGCAAGGTTAGCCTGGAGACCGCGCACAGCGCCGGCAAATTGCTCGGCGAGGTGCATTCACGTTCGGCCACGCGCGAGGATTTAAAGCGGATTTTCGCCGACACCACCTATTTCCAGCAGCTTCGGATCGATCCGTTTTTCGACAAGGTGGCCGCCAAGCTGCCGAAATTCTCTGCCATCATCAAGGATGTGACGGCCGGCATGGCGCGGCGCAAAACCACATTGGTGCATGGCGATTACAGCCCGAAAAACCTGCTCGCTGATGGTGCCGATGTCGTCATCCTCGACTTCGAGGTGGCGCATTGGGGCGACCCGCGCTTCGATGCGGCCTTCTGCGTTTCGCATTTGCTGCTGAAAACCCATCGCCGTAGCGCCGACCGGGCGGCCTTCGTCGCCGCCATCCGGGCGTTTCTGCAAGGCTATGGCGTGGCCGGGCCGCAGATCGACGATGCCGATCTGGCCCGCATTACGGGGTGCCTGATGCTGGCCCGTTTCGAGGGCAGCTCGCCGGTGGATTATTATGCCGATATCGACGAGCCGGCGGCGCGCGCCGTGGCCGAAACGCTGCTGAGCCATCCCGGCAGCACATTTTCCGCCCATTTAGACCAAATACCGGAGTAACATAATGTCCGCTTCAAACACCAGCATCGCCAGAATCAGAGCACGCCAGATTTTCGACAGCCGGGGCCGCCCGACCACCGAAGCCGATGTGGTGCTGGCGGATGGCTCGTTCGGCCGGGCCTGCGCGCCCTCCGGCGCCTCGCGGGGGCGGCATGAGGCCTGGGAGCTGCGCGACGGCGATGCCGGCATTTACGGCGGGCTGGGCGTGAGCAAGGCGGTGGCCAACGCCAATGGCGAGATCGCCGCACGGCTGACCGGGATGGACGCCGCCGATCAGCGGGCACTCGACCACGCGATGATCGAGCTGGATGGCACGCCAGCGCTGGCGCGGCTCGGCGCCAATGCGATTCTGGCGGTCTCGATGGCGGCGGCGCGCGCGGCCGCCATCAGCTTCGGCCTGCCGCTGTACCGCCACCTCGCCAATCTGGCAGGGACAAGTATGAGCCTGCCGATGCCGATGACGAATATTTTGAGCGGCGGCGCGCATGCCGGGCGCGGCATGGATGTGCAGGATTTTCTGTGCATGCCGGTGGGGGCTGCCAGCTATTCCGAGGCGCTCGAAATGATCCTGCGGGTGCGCGCCACCGCCGCGGTGCTGATGAAGGAGCGCGGGCTGAGCATCCTGCTTGCCGATGAGGGGGGTTTGAGCCCCGGTTTCGGCCAGGCCGAGGAGGCGTTGCAGCTGATGGTCCAGGCTTTCGAGGCGGCCTCGCTGCGTCCGGGGCAGGATATGGCCATCGTGCTCGATATCGCCGCCAGTGAATTATACGAAGACGGCGCCTATATTCTGGCCGGTGAGAAGAAGCGCTTCTCGAGCCAGGAGATGACCGCCTTCGTGGTCGATATGGCGCGCCGCTATCCGATCGTCTCGATCGAGGATGGGTTGGACCAGGATGACTGGGCGCAGTGGCGGCCGCTGACCGACGCGCTGCCGAATGTGCAGATCGTCGGCGATGATTTATTCGTAACCAATGTCGGGCGGATCAAGCAGGGTATCGAGCTGGGCGTTGCCAATGCCGCCCTGATCAAACTCAACCAGAACGGCACGCTGAGCGGCACGCTGGATGCCATCGCCACCTCGCGCGCGGCGAATTATGCCGCCGTTATCTCGGCGCGCTCCGGTGAGACCGAGGATAATTTCATTGCCGATCTTGCGGTCGGCAGCGGCGCCGGGCAGATCAAGATCGGTTCGGTCAGAAATTCCGAGCGGCTGGCGAAATACAATCAACTGCTGCGCATCGAGGAAGACTCCGGGCTCGGTTTTGCCGGCATGAGCGGTGTCGCCTGCGGGCGCGCACCCGCCGGCTAAGACAGCGATGCCTAAAACCTATGTCAGTACCATCATCCCGGCACCGCTGGACGAGGTGTGGAAGGTGCTGCGGGATTTCCGCCGGGTTCAGGAATATCATTCGTATATCGTTTCAATCGAATTTCCCGGAAACCTTGCAGGCGACCAGATCGGCTGCATGCGCATCGCGGTGAATGCCCAGGGTATGCGGGTGGTCGAACGTTTGCTGGCGCTGTCGGATCTGGACCATAGCGGTTCATACCAGCTGGTGGAGGTGGGGATTCCGGTGGCCAACTTTATCGGCCATTTCAGGGCTTTCCGGCTGACCGATGGCGGTGAGACCGTTGTTGAATGGCGGAGCGAATTCGACTATACGGGCGATCAAGACGCCGGCGAGATCGTTACGTTTCTTGAAAATGTCATTTACATGGATTGCCTGAACGGGCTGAAGAAAATGTTTGCGTTATCGTAACTAAAATATCGTGATTATCACATTGAGGAACAGAACATGGCAAAAGGATATTGGATTGCAAACGTAGACGTCCTCGACTTGGAGGGCATGCAGAAATATCGCGCCGCCAACCAGAAGGTGCTGGCGCGCCATGGCGCGAAATTTCTGGTGGCCGGCGGCAAGCAGGAGATAAAGGAAGGCGAATTGCGGTCCCGGCATACGGTGGTCGAATTCGAAACCTATGAGGCCGCCCTGGCAGCGTTCAACGATCCGGAATATCAGGAAGCGGCGATTCTGCGCCGGGCCGCCGCCTCGGGCGCGATGGCCATCGTCGAGGGATTTACGCCGCCGCAGAAATCCTGAAAGCCACGCCTATGACAAATGTGACGGCGATCATCGAAGCGCTGGAGAGCCGGCGCTGTGCAGCTTTGGTCGCCGGCGACCGCGCTGCCCTTGCCGACCTTGTCAGCGATGATCTCGTGCATGTGCATGGCACCGGCGCGGTCGACGGCAAAGCCGGCTATTTGCAGGGCATTGGCGGTAAATACCAGTTTCACGATGTTGAGCGCGGCGCCCTCAACATTCGCGACTATGGCGATTTTGCCGTCGTCACCGGCACCCTGCGTCAGAGCTTTTCCGAAATAGCCACCGGTCAGCGCTTCGTGGTCGAGGGCATTACGACCCAGACCTGGATGTGCGTGGACGGAAGGTGGTGGCAAAACACCTGCCATAACAGCTTTTTGTCGACGCAGAAGGTTGTGGCCTAGTTAAAGAAAGCAGCCGCTTTTTGAAAAAAGCGGCGCAAAAACTTTTATGAGTCTGGAGCCGGGCGTTTCAAACGCCAATGGCCCTAGATTAATAAAAGTCTTTTTGCTTCTTTTTCTTCAGAAAAAGAAGTACTTCCTTACGGCCCGCTTATCGGCTGTTTTATGTTTCTTAGTTCCAAGAATGTGCCTCATTGGCGTTTGGGGGTAAGTTGTGCATATAGCCCAAGTCACTAATGAATACCAGTTGGAGATTACGCGATCATGAACCTGCTTCACATTGATTCCAGCATTATGGGTGGTTATTCGGTCAGCCGCCAGCTTTCCGCTGCGGTGGTTGCCAAGTTGAAGGCCAGCAATCCGGGTGTGGTGGAGACCTACCGGGATCTTGGCGAGAACCCGCTGCCTTACCTGACCGGCGCGCATTTGATGGCGGGCCGCAGCCCGGCTTCTGAAATCGGCGCCGAGATGCAGGCCGAATTGGCCGCCAGCGGGGCTGCCCTGCAGGAATTCCTGGCCGCCGATACCTTGGTGATTGGCGTGGCGTTTTACAATTTCACGATCTCCAGCCAGTTGAAAGCCTGGATCGACCGTCTGGTCATCGCCGGCCAGACCTTCCGCTATGACGAGCAGGGCCGCCCGGTGGGCCTGGCCGGCGGCAAGCGTATCATTCTGGCGATCGCGCGTGGCGGTTTTTACGGCCCGGGCATGCCGGCGGCCCCTTATGAGCATGCGGAAACCTATCTGCGCGCCGTCTTCGGTTTCATGGGCATCTACAATGTCGAAGTGGTGGCCGCCGAGGGGGTCTCTGTGGGTCCCGAGCAACGTGGCGCTGCGATCGCCTCCGCCGAGGAGCTTATCGCCGCTCTGGCAGCCTGAAGCGCGGGCCAGGGAGGAACCGGCATGACGAACGCTTCACGCGACCTGACCACCGCCGCGGGCCTTACCGGTCCGCGGCTTGTGGTGCATCGCTCCAGCGGCTCCCGGCAGGGGCCGATCACCCGGCTGATGAGCCCGGGGGATATCGGCGAGGTCTTGAAGCCGTTCGTGTTCCTGGATCTGTTCGAGCTGGACAGCCTGCCTGGCCGCGGCTTTCAGCCGCATCCGCATTCCGGCATCGCCACGCTGAGCCTGTTTCTGGAAGGCAGCATGAGCTATGCGGATACCACCGGCAAGCAGGGCGCGCTGTCGCCCGGCGCGGTTGAATGGATGCAGGCCGGCAGCGGCGTGTGGCATGCCGGCAAGCCGGACCCGGGGGCGGTCATGCGCGGCTACCAGCTGTGGGTGGCCCTGCCGCCGGCGCTTGAACTGACGCCGGCCGCCAGCCTGTATCTTGAACCCGGCAGGATCGAAAGCGTGGGTCCGGCGCGGGTGGTGCTGGGCACCTATGAGGGCAAAACCAGCCCGATCCCGGTGCCGTCGCCGATGACCTATCTGCATGTGCGGCTGCAGGACGGCGCGCGCTGGGTGTACCGGCCGGCGCCGGACCATGACATCGCCTGGCTGGCGCTGAACACCGGCCGGCTGCACACGGCGGGAACGGTATTGCAGCGTGAGCTGGCGGTGTTTGCCGAAGGGGCCGGCGAGATCGAGCTTGAGGCCGAGGGCGCGGTCGAGCTGGTGATCGGTTCGGCCAAAAAGCATCCC
Organism: Acetobacteraceae bacterium; assembly: GCA_965231175.1. Lineage (GTDB taxonomy): Bacteria > Pseudomonadota > Alphaproteobacteria > Acetobacterales > Acetobacteraceae > Acidocella. The sequence goes on from CBDDMJ010000005.1 coordinate 73,054, forward strand.
TACCCGCTGGTTACCGGTTATTATTCCATTCACACCACCCCGGCCGCCCTGGCGGCAGGGGAAGCCAACATCGCCCGGCTGCAGCCCAGCGCCGCCTTGCTGAAACGCGCCGGCTGAAGCCGGCCTTTAACCGAAAGATTTCAGATATGACCAAGAAGATCCTCGTTCTGGGTGGCGGCGCTGCCGGCCATCAGGTTGCCTATCAGCTGCGCGACGCCGCCGAGGTCACGCTGGTCGATCCCAAGACCTATTGGGAGGTGCCGATGGCGGTGCCGCGGCTGCTGGTCGAGCCGGACGCGCTGCCGGCACGCCTGCGCTATGACAGTTTCCTGGGTGCGGCCCGGCATGTGCAGGGCAAGGCGGTGAGCCTGACCGGCAGCAGCGCGCGCATCGCGCTGGAAGACGGGACCGAGCGCGACCTGCCGTTCGACTACGCGGTGATCGCCACCGGTTCGCATTATATCGACAAATTGATCAAGGCGGAGGCGAAGACGGAAGGCGAGCGCGCCGCCGAGATCGTGGCGATGAACACCCGCCTGCGCGGTGCCCGTGCGGTGGTGGTTGCCGGTGGCGGCCCGGTGGGCGTGGAGACGGCGGCCGAGCTTGCCGAGACCTTCCCGGCCTTGAAAGTCACTTTGGTGCATGGCGCCGGCAAATTGCTGGAGCGCGCGCCGGCCAAATTTCCGGCCTGGGCCGAGGCCTCGCTGAAAGAGCGGGGGGTCACCATTCTGCTGAATGAAATGGTGAGCACGCCCGGGCTTGGCCAACAGCCGCAGGACGGCAAGGTCCACACCGCCAGCGGCCGGGTGATCGATGCCGATGCGGTGATCTGGGCGGCCGGCGTCAAGCCGGTGTCGGATTTCGTGGCCGCTTCCTTTCCCCAGGCGGTGCAGCCGGACGGCTTCCTCAGGGTCGATGAATACCTCCGCCTTGCAGGCCACCCGACGATATTCGTGGCCGGCGACCTCGCCAACACGCCGGAGAACAAGCTCGCCATCATCGGCGGCCTGCACGCCAAATCCGTGGCCGCCAATCTGAAACTGCTGGTGGCCGCGGCCACCCCGGACGCGGTGACCCTCAAGCCCTATAAGCCGGCCCTGCCCGGCAAAGGCATGGGCAAGATGATGATCGTAACACTGGGCCGCAAGGACGGGCTCACCTCGCTGCCCTTCGGCCAGTTACGCCTCTCCTTCATCGCACGCAAAATCAAGGCCGCCGACATGCTGGTCGGCATGATGCGCAAAGCCGTGGGACAGGCCGTGTAACGAAGAGATAAAAAAGGAAGCACTTCTTTTTCTGAAGAAAAAGAAGCAAAAAGACTTTTGTTAATCTGGGCCACTGGTGTTTGAAAACGCCCGGCTCCAGACTCATAAAAGTTTTTTGCGCCGCTTTTTTTCAGGGCCTGTGGGGATTTAGGATTTCAAATTGGTTTGGATGTGATTCACGCTTTGAATGGACCGATTTATATTGACGGACGCCCAATGGGCGAAGATTGAGCCTTTTTGTCTTGGCAAAGCGAGCGATCCCGGTCGTAGTGGGACGAATAATCGCTTGTTTATTGAGGCTGTTTTATGGATTGCGCGGACAGGAAGTCCTTGGCGCGACCTTCCGGCGCTCTTCGGCAATTGGAGCACGGCCTACCGCCGGTTCAGTGATTGGCGCAAAGCCGGCGTTTTCGAGCGGATATTCGCATTGGCATCTGATGATCCTGACATGGAATATGCGATGATCGACGGGACCGTGGTGAAAGTTCACCGCCACGGCCAGGGCCAAAAGGGGGACCAAAAGCCAAGCCATAGGGCGCTCTGTGACCGGTTGGGCGACCAAGATCATTAACGCGCTTGGTAATTTGGTCCGCTTCACTCTCATCCCCGGCCAGCATTACGACACCATCGGCGTCGCTCCGTCAAACAGGCCGACTTTAAAACAAAGCCTTCCATTGGATACGTGACGCGCTCCATGATCCCCCAGCGTCGCATCATAGCGGCCCTATGACACGGATACCTTCAAAGCCCGTCGAAAACTTCTTGCCAAACTCAAAGAATTCAAACGCCGCCATGCGAAGCGACAAGACAGACCAATTTCAAGGCAATGATCTATCTCGCCGCAACTACAATCAATTCACGAAATCCCCACAAGCCCCAAAAAAGCGGCTGCTTCCTTTAATTAATGCGGCCGGATCGTGTCGAACAGCTTCCAGTCCTCCGGGTCGATATAGACCACCTCGGTGAATGCTCCCGTTTTGCTGTCGGTATCGAAATAGCCGAACCGCGTATTGCCGTGACGACCGGACTGCACCACGCTGAACCCCTGCGCCTGGAATGTGGCTGCCGCCGCGTCGTAATCCGGCACCCGCAGCCCGATATGCTGCATCCCGCCCGCCGGATTGCGGGCAAGGAACTCGGTAAAGGTACTCTCTCCCTCCACCGGGTGGATCAGTTCGATCTGCATCTCGCCCATGTAGCCAAAAGCGATATCGTTGCACAGCGTCACCTGCTGGCCGCGATAATTCATCTCTGAAAGCAGCATCCCTTTCCAGACCAGAAATTCCGGCACGCCGAGGGTTTTGAAAAACGCCATCGCCGCCTCCAAATCCGGCACCACGAAACCTATCTGAAACATCTCACCCGTCGTTAGCGCCGTTGTTTTCATCTCTCTGTTCCCTACCCCTGTAAGCCGTCATGATCAGGCAACGCGCCGTCATCGATCCCGGTAACGCTATATATTGTTTTCGCAATAATAGTTTTGGAAATTATTATTGATTTCCACAGTGATACTGCCAAGATGCCGGTCATTCAAGAGCGGCCACGGTCAGCGTTAAAGTTGTCAATTCGGTAAAACGCCGATATGAAGGCAAAAGAATGAAGCGGTCAGTCAAATCCGTGGCGCCACTCGGCGCGGAAAGTGGGGGCGCGGTCGAAGGCTCCCGCACCCTTAACGATAACGTCTACCGCCGCCTGCGATCGGACATAATTTCAGGCCACTTAGCCCCCGGCGCGCCGCTGCGCTCGGATGAGTTGCGGCAGCTCTACGGCGTCGGCATCAGCCCCTTGCGAGAGGCTTTGTCGCGGCTGCATGCGGAGCATCTGGTGACCTCGGTCGCGCAACGCGGATTCCGCGTGTGGCCGTTGACGGTAAGCGATGTTCTGGACACCATGGAAGCCCGTGTGCTCATCGAATCCGAGGCCCTGAGCCTCTCGATCGAGTTCGGAGACGTCAATTGGGAAACCCATGTGGTCGCCACCGCCCATGCCCTGAAGCGCACACCGGTATGGTCAGGCCAGGCCAGGAGTACGGAAATCTGGGCGGATGTCCACCGGCAATTCCATACCACTCTGATTTCCGCCTGCAGATCGCCATGGCTGATCAAAATCGCCAATACGTTGTTCGAACACGCCGAGCGCCACCGGCTGCGCGCGATCCGCTTTTCCGGACCGTCAACCGCACGCGACCGGCCTGCCGAACATGATGCCATCCTGCGCGCGACCATCGAGCGCAATCCCAAAATGGCGCTGGCGGAAATCGACCGGCATTACCGGCTCAGCGCCCAGCATGTCATCGCCACCATTGAAGCCAACCCGCATTCTGCCGGAGCGGATCTCGACGGCGGCCGGTCGTCAACAACCCCTGCGATTGCCCGCATTGCCGCACTTGCGAAGCTGCGCCCGCCGGCCTGATGCCGTCCTGAGCAGAAAGAGAAGCACTGCTTTTTTGAAAAAAAGCAGCAAAAAACTTTTATGAGTCCGGGCCGGGGGCCGGGAAGCTGACAACGCCCCAGGCCCAGATTCATAAGAGTTTTTTGGTTCTTTTTTGCAAAAAAGAACCGCTTACTTAACCTCTTAACTCTTCCCAGCCATATGATTAGCGGCGATGTAGCCGAAGGTCATGGCGGGGCCGATGTTGCAGCCGCCGCTGGGGTTGGTGCCCATGGTTGGGTTCGCCATGTCCGGGCCGCTGGCGTACAGACCTGGGATGGGCTGGTTTGTGGCGTCGAGGACCTGGGCGCTGGTGTTGACGGCCAGGCCGCAGGTGGTGGCGGTATCACCGGGGTATAGTTTGATCGCGTAGAAGGGGGCCTGGCCGATGGGGCCGAGGCTGGGGTTTGGGCGGTGTGTTGGATCGCCCAGCGAGCGGCTGTAGGCATCGCCGCCTTTGCCGAAATCCAGATCTTCGCCGGTGGCGGCGTAGGCGTTGTTTCTGGCGACGCTGTCGGCAAGGCCGGCGGGGTCGATGCCGAGTTTGGCGGCGAGGGCGGCGATGGTTGGGGCTTCGATGAGATAGCCGCGTTTGATGAAGGGGCGGTAGGCGAAGGGCGCCGGGAGGACCATGCCGAGGCCGTTTTTGCGTAAGAACGCGTGGTCGCAGAGCAGAAAGGCCGGCACTGCTTTGGCCTGGTACATGGCCAGTACGAAATCCGAATAGGCCAGGCCTTCGTTGACGAAACGGCGGCCGTCCGGGCCGACGGCGATGGCGCCCGGCTTGCAGCGGTCGAGCGCGAAATGCGGGAACAGGCGTTCCTCGCCTTTGGCGTTGCGCATGACCGAGACCGGGGTGAGGCAGAAATCCGAAATATTGCCTTCGGCGAGGGTGCCGCCGGCGCGCAGGCCCATGGCGATGCCGTCGCCGGTATTGCTGGGTGGCGGCAGGGATTTATGCAGCTCCGCATAGCGCGCGCGTTCGGCGCGCATGGTGGTGTTGCCGGGAAAGCCGCCGGCGGCCAGCATGATGCCTTTGCGGGCGCGGATGGTGCGGGTGATGCCGTTTTTTTCATAGACTAGCCCGACGGCGCGGCCGTCCTCGATCAGGATATCGCGGGCCTGTGACTCCATGCGCAATTCGATCCCGCGGTCGAGGGCCGATTTGAACAGCCGACCGGCCAGCGCATTACCGAACACCAACCGGGGGGAGCGGCCGTAGCGCAGCCGGCCGGCAGCATGCGTCAGCAGCCGCCGGGCTGCATAAAGGGCAGCGGTGGGCGAGCGGCGGGCTTTGGTCAGTTGATCGATATCCTGGTAATCGACCTGCATGCCGCCGAAAATCATCATCACCGGCAAGGGCGGGCGCAGCCGTTTGAGGGCCTTGCCGAGCTGGCTGCCGTCGAAGCTGACCGGCAGCACGGTGCGCGGCGAGGTGGTGGCGCCGGGCGCGTTCATCCGGTAGTCGACGCCGCCATAGGGCTGGAATCGCACCTCGGTATGTGCCTCCAGCGCTTGCAGGGCCGCCGGGCCGGTGCGCAGATAGGTCTCCACCATCGGCCGGTTCATGCGTCCCTGCATGGCATGCGCGAGATAGTTCAGGGCGGCTTCGGGGTCTGGTTCGCGCGGCAGCAGATGGCAGCCGGGCAGAAAGGCGCCGCCTGAGGAATATGAGGTGGCGCCGCCCACCAGCGCGGTTTTTTCCAGCACCAGGACCTGCAAGCCGGCGATGGCGGCGATCAGCGCCGTGGTCAGCCCGGCCACGCCGGAGCCGATGATAACGACGTCCACGATTTCCTCGGCCTGGGGGGCAGGTTTATCCAGCATATTATCTCCAGAAATGCGCTCAACGCATGGTACTTAATGGCTTTATTTGATAATTTGATCAATATGCAGGGCGGCGTGGGGAAATAATGGGCCGAATGGATAAAAGCCAAAAACATCGTTTTTTAAAACGCCGGCGGTACAAACGCCCGGCTTTAAGCCAGTGAAAAGTTTTTGCGCCGCTTTTTTCAAAAAGCGGCTACTTACTAAAATCCCATTTGCAAATATAATAATTTATCGCTATTTGATATTTAGTGTAAAATAAGCTGCAGGAGAATCGTCCATGTCCACTGCCGCGTTTCGTGAACGCCTGACCGAATATAACATGGCTCCCCTGTGGGAGGTGATGCGCGGGTTGACGCCGCGTGAGCCGAAGCAGGTGGTGGATGCCGCGATCTGGCGGGCCGGGGATATTCGCCACAACATGGATCTGGCCTGTGCGGCGATTTCGGCCGAGGATGCCGAGCGGCGGGTGCTGATACTGGAAAATCCGGCGTTGCGGGGCCGTTCGTTGATTACCAGCTCGCTATATGCCGGCATCCAGATGATCCTGCCCGGCGAAATCGCGCCGAGTCATCAGCATACCGCTTCGGCGCTGCGGCTGATTCTCAGCGGGGAGGGCGGCTTCACCGCTGTCGGTGGCGAAAAAGTGGTGATGCGGCCGGGCGATTTCATCATCACGCCGACCAATGTGTTCCATGACCATGGGGCCGAGGGCGATGAGCCGGTGATGTGGCTGGATGGGCTCGACGTGCCGGTGGTGCAGATGTTGAATGCCGGTTTTTCCGCCGATCATCCGGACATGCGACAGAACACGCAGCGCCCGCTCGGCGATGCCGAGGCGCGTTATGCCTCCGGCCTGACCCCGGTCGGCTACCATGCGAGCGGGGCTGCCAGCCCGATTTTCCATTACCCGTTCAGCCGTACGCGGGCTGCGCTGGAGGTGATGAGCAAGGCCGAGGAGTGGCATCCCGAGCATGGGCTGAAGCTGGCGTTTACCGACCCCACCACCGGGGCCTCGCCGATCCGCAGCATGGGCGCCTATATGCAGATGCTGCCGCGCGGCTTTCGCGGTGCGACGCACCGCGAGACCGATGGTGCGGTGTATTGCGTGGTGGAGGGCAGCGTGCGGGTGCGTCTGGGCGAGGCGGACTGGGTGGCGCATAAGCATGACGTGTTCGTGGCGCCGGGCTGGATGTGGCGGCAGTTCGAGACCGATGAGGATTGCTTGCTGTTCAGTTTTTCCGACCGGCCCTTGCAGGAGCATCTTGGTTTCTGGCGCGGCGAACGCGCCGCGACGGCCTGATTTATGAAACCCCTTTTAACTGGATCAATCGCATGAAATTATGCATGTTCAATAACCAGCGCCTCGGCCTGGTCGAAGGCAACGAGGTTCTGGATGTGAGCGCGGTGCTGGCAACGCTGCCGCCCGCCGCCTACCCCTATCCGCGCCATGATGTGCTGATTGCCCATCTGCCGGCGCTGCGTGGCGCCATTGACGATGCCCGGCGGACCGCCGAGCGGTATGATCTGGCGGCGGTGAGCCTGGCCAGCCCGGTCGCCAATCCGGGCAAGCTGGTGGCGGCACCGGTGAATTACCAGGCGCATCTGGATGAGGCGATTGCCGATACCGAAACGTTCACGCGCGCCAATGTGCGGAAAATCCAGGAGACCGGGCTGTTTCTCAAGGCCACCAGCTCGTTGATCGGGGTCAGTGCGCCGATCGTCATCGGGCTGCCCGGGCGGCGCACCGACCATGAGGTGGAACTCGCGGTCATCATCGGCAGGCAGGCCAAGAATGTGACGAAGGCGGACGCACTCGACTATGTGGCGGGTTATACGATCGGCCTCGATATCACGATCCGCGGCCCCGAGGAGCGCAGCCTGCGCAAGTCTCTGGACAGCTATTCGGTGCTCGGCCCGTGGATGGTGACGGCCGATGAACTCGGCGATCCGCACCAGCTCGATCTGCGGCTCGACGTTAACGGCGAGGCACGGCAACGCGCCAATACGCGCGATTTGATTATGGACGTTGCCGAGCTGATCGAATTCGTTTCGCAATATTACACGCTGGAGCCGGGCGATGTGCTGTTTACCGGCACGCCGGAAGGGGTGGGGCCGATCCTGGCCGGCGATACGGTTTACGCGGAGATCACCGGCCTCGGCGCCCTGACGATGAAAGTGACAGCATGAGTGCGGACCCGGTTGCCATTATCGGCGGCGGCATCGCCGGGCTTTCCGCGGCCTTGTGCCTGGCGCGCCATGGCCTGCCCTCTATCGTCGTCGAGCAGGCACCGGAATTCAAGGAGGTGGGCGCCGGTATACAGCTGGGGCCGAATGGCTACCGGGCGCTGGCGGCCATGGGGCTGGCCGAACAGGCCGATGCGCTGGCGGTGTTTCCCGACGATCTGATCATGATGGACAGCGTGACGGCGCAAGAGATCGTGCGGATCCCGGTGGGTGAGGATTTCCGCAAGCGCTTTCATTATCCTTACGCGCTGATCCACCGCGCCGATCTGCACCGCGTGCTGCTGAATGCCTGCGAGGCGAGCGGGGCGATCAGCTTCCGCACCTCCACCAAAATCACCGGCTACGACGATGACGGTGCCGGCGTGACCTTGACCGATGCCGAAGGCGGCACCATCCGCGGGGCGGCCCTGATCGGCGCCGATGGGCTGTGGTCAGGCACGCGTCAGACGATCGTCGGCGATGGCAAGCCGGTGGTCTCCGGCCATATCGCCTATCGCGCGGTGCTGCCGACGAGCGAGGTGCCGGAACAGTACCGCCGCAATGCGATGATCCTGTGGGGCGGGCCGAAAAGCCATCTGGTGCAATATCCGCTGCGCGGCGGCGAGTTGTTCAACCTGGTCGCGGTGTTCCACAGCGATGCCTATGTCGAGGGCTGGGACAGCAAGGGCGATGCCGAGGAACTGCACCGCCGTTTTGCCGGGACCTGCGAGCCGGTGCAGGAACTGCTTTCGAAAATCGAAAGCTGGCGGATGTGGGTGCTGTGCGACCGCGAGCCGGTGAAGACCTGGAGCCGGGGGCGGGCCACGCTGATCGGCGATGCCGCGCACCCGATGCTGCAATATCTGGCACAGGGCGCCTGCATGGCGATGGAGGACGCCGTGACCGTGGCCGAGGAGATTGCCGCCGCCGCCGGCGATTTTGCACTCGCCTTCGATAACTATCAGAACCGGCGCTACCTGCGCACCGGCCGCTGCCAGGTGATGGCGCGCGTGCATGGCGAATTCTATCACGCCAAGGGTGTGGCCGCGGAATTGCGCAATGCCATGCTGTCGGCGCGCAGCCCGGAACAATCCTATCAGGGCCTGGCCTGGCTTTATGATCCGGTAGCTTGAGCGGATGTGCGAAAGGAAGCAGCCGCTTTTTTGGAAAAAAAGCGGCGCAAAAAACTTTTATGAGTCTGGAGCCGGGCGTTTGGAACACCGGTGGCCCGGATTAACAAAAGTCTTTTTGCTGCTTTTTCTTCAGAAAAAGAAGTACCTACTTACTAACTCTTTAAGTGTTGACGCCGGCTTTTTCCGCCAGGGCGCTTTCGATTTCGGCGGCGACCCGTACCGCCGTGTGCAGCAGGCGCGCGATATCGCGCGGGACCACGTGGTCGATCAGGCAGACCAGCCCGAGACTGCCGGCGAGATGACCGTCCTCGAAAATCGCCGCGGCGAAGCCGGCGGTCGGCGTGTCCAGCTCGCGCTCCGTGTAGATCGCCGGCTGGGCCCGCAAGGCCCGCAATCTGGCCTTGACCTGCGCCCAGTCGGCGCCGAGCCCGTAGCGCGCGAACTCCTCCTCATGCCCGGCGCGCAGCGCCCGCACGGTGCGCAGCGGCAGATGCGCGAGCAGCGCCTTGGAGGCCGCACCGCGCCAGATCGGCATCGGCAGGCCGCGTTCATAGCTGAGCGCCAGCAGCGGGCGGCGCACCAGCTCCTCATGCACGCAAATGGCCTGGCCGGCGGAGTACCGGCACAGGATGGCGACACTCTGCTCCGGGGCCGCCGCCACCATGGCGCGCATCAACGGGCTGGCCGCGGTAATCAACGGGTCGCGCAGCCGCATCTGGCGGTCCAGCTGAATGATCGCCGGGCCCAGGACGTAGCGCCCGGAGGCGATCGGCACGATGAAGCCGGCCGCTACCAGGCTGCGGAAATACCGGTAGGTGTTGCTGACGGAAAGCTGCAGCTCAAGGGCGGCTTCCTCGACCGACCACAGGGTGCGGTCGGTGCTGAACAGCCGCAGCAGATTGAGCAGGCGGTCGGAGGATTTCACCGCCGGCCCGCCGTAATCACAGTACGGCTACTCGCCGTGACAACAGTACGGCTACCCGCCGTGACAACACGACCATCATCCCTGCCGCATGCTGTGAAAACCATTTCATTTCCACATAGGTGGATTGTACATTGACCACAACCAGTGAGGATTAACGTGAAAAACGAAACGGGCAAGGAAACCGGCGTGGTGGAAACCGATGTTCTGATTGTCGGTGCCGGACCGGCCGGTGCTACCAGCGCATTGGCGCTGGCATCCTACGGCATCTCCACCATCTGCCTCAGCCGCTACAGCTCGACCTCGCAATCCCCGCGCGCGCATATCACCAACCAGCGCACGATGGAGATACTCCGGCATTTCGAGCTGGAGGCCGATGCGATGAGGCTTGCGACACCGCACCATCTGATGCGTGAGCATATCTACATGGAATCGCTGAGCGGGCCGGAATACGGCAGGCTGGAGGCCTGGCATACGCATCCGCGCTTCCAGGCGGCGCATGACCTCATCAGCCCCTGTTCGATGGTCGATCTGACGCAGGATCTGCTGGAGCCGGTGATCGTGGCCGGGGCGATGCGCGCCGGGGCGCGCCTGCGATTCGACACCGAGCTTCTGGATTTCGAGCAGGATGGCGAAGGTGTCACCGCCTATGTGAAGGATTTGCTGACCGGCGCGGCGACGACCATCCGGGCGCGCTATCTGATCGGCGCCGATGGCGCCAATTCCCGGGTGGTGGAAAAGCTCGGCCTGCCGCTCGAGGGCAAGATGGGTTTTGCCGGCAATATCGGCATCGGCTTCAAGGCGGATTTGCGCAAATTCGCCGAACACCGGCCGGGCGTGATGTACTGGATGGTGCAGCCCGGCACCGGCATCGGCGGCTATCCGATCGGCGCGCTGCGCATGGTCCGGGCCTTCCACCGCTGGATCGCCACCTGGGGCTACAACGTGGAAACCGGGCCGCCGCGCCTTTCCACTGAGGAAGCGATAGCGGTGGTGCACCGGATGATCGGCGATGATACGATCCCGGTCGAGATCGAGCGGATTTCGCCGTGGTCCATGAACCGCGTGTATGCCACCGAGATCGCGCGCGGCCGGGTGTTCTGCATGGGCGATGCGATCCACCGGCACACGCCGATGAACGGTCTCGGCACCAATACCTCGATCCAGGACGGTTACAATCTTGCCTGGAAACTGGCCATGGTTCTGCGTGGCGAGGCCGGCCCCGCCATGCTGGAAAGCTACCAGCAGGAGCGTGCGCCGGTGGCCAAGGCGCTGGTCGAGCGCACCACCAATAATTTCGGCGTGTATACGCCGGTGGCGCAGGCGCTGGGGTTCAGCCGCGGGCATCAGCCGGCGGAGGAATTCGCCACCGTCACCGAAAAACTCACCGATCCCGGGCCGGAAGGTATCGAACGGCGCGCCAGCCTGCGGACCGCCATCGCCGGTAATATCGACGGGTTCGGCGCGCTCGGCGGCGAGCACAACCAGTTCTACACATCATGCGGCATTATCGAGGACGAGGAGAAGCTGTCCATCGAGCGGCCGGACCTCAATGTGATCATGGGCGTGCAAGCCGGGCGGCGGCTGCCGCATGTGTGGCTGACCGAACGGCAGAAACGCGTGTCCTCGCTCGACCTGTGCGCGCGCGGGCGGATGACCTTGCTGACCGGTATCGCCGGCAGCGCCTGGCGCGATGCGGCACAGCGCGCCGGCGAGCAACTCGGCCTGAAAATCGAGGTGCAAATCGTCGGGCCGGCACAGCGTTACGAGGATGTCTATGGCGAATTTGCCCGGCTGTGCCTGCCCGATGAGACCGGCGCCGTGCTGGTGCGCCCGGATCAGTTCGTCGCCTGGCGCGCTGTGACGATGCCGGAACATCCGGCAGATGCGCTGCTGGCGGCTTTGTCGCAGATTCTGGCGCGGCGGTAGGCGCCAGGAAAATCTTGCATCGGCCAGCGGTTTTTTTGTATCACGGCGTATAGGGTTTGCGGCGCCGGCCAGGCGGGCTGAATCGCCGCCGCTACCGGCCGCGATAGGTAGGGAAACAAACATGGCCCATTGCGTCGGTGCGTTTGGCGTGCCTCACACCCCGATGTTCGTCGAGATGGTGGCCCGTGAGGGGCAGCAATCCGAGACCGGCAAATTATTCGCGACGGTCAGAGAGGCATTCGAGGCGGCGGCCCCGGATTTGGTGGTGCTGTTCGACACCGACCATCTCAATACGTTCTTCTTTGACAATCTGCCGATTTTCGCGATCGGTATCGCCGACCAGTTCCTTGGCCCCAATGATGAAACGCCGTCATTCCCGCCCCGCCCGGTTCCGTCGCGGCGGGATTTCGCGCGCCACCTGCAGGCGGCGGTGGTCGCCGATGGTTTCGATCTGGCGATGCGCCAGGCATTCGACGTCGATCATTCCGTCATGATCCCGCTGCATTTTCTCACCCCGGCGATGCAGATCCCGGTGGTGCCGGTGTTCATCAGCGGCCATGTGCCGCCCTTGCCATCGGCTTCACGCGCCCATGCGTTCGGCGCCGCCATCCGCCGCGCGATCGATGCGTTTGCCGAGCCGTTACGCGTTGCCGTGATCGGCACCGGCAGTTTTTCGCTCGATGTCCTGGGGCCGCAGATTGCACCGGGCATGCTGTTTGGCGTTCCCGACCCGGAATGGGCGGCGCTTGTGCATGATTATGTGCAGGCCGGAGAGCTGAAGCGGCTGATGGCCGAAGCGACCACGGAGCGGATGAAACGCGCCGGTAATGTGGCGGGAGAGCTGTTGAACTGGATCGCCATGCTGGGAACGCTCGGCGAGGCGCGCGCCGCCGACTGGATGGCGGCACAGCCGCGTCTCGGACATTCCTATGCCTACTGGCGGGAGGCCGGGGCATGAGCGTGTACGCCATCAACCATCTGTGCCGCGAGACCTTACGCGACCATGCGTTCCGCGCGGCGATGCTGGAAAATCCGCAGCAGGCCATCGCACCGTTGGATCTGACCGAGGCAGAGCGCGCAGCATTGCTGGCGGGCGAGGTGGGAACCCTCTACGCCATGGGGGCGAACGCATTCCTGCTCGGTAATCTGGTGGTCTACGGCATGGTGGGGCTGAACCCGGATAATTATCGCGCCAGGCTGCGCGCCGCTGCCGGGCTGGCTTAGGAAGCAGGTAGGGTGAAAGTGCTTCTTTTTTGAAAAAAAGAAGCAAAAAACTTTTGCCCTGCTGGGCATGGGACGTGATGCGGACAAAGCCTCCGGACCCGGTATAAATTTTATGCTGGGCCTGGGGCGTTTGGTTGACCACGCCCCAGGCCCAGACTCATAAAGTTTTTTTGCTGCTTTTTGTTCACAAAAAGCAGTGCTTTCTGCTTCGGCTTTTTCAAAGCCGGCGGGTGAGGTCGTAGCTGTGGGCGGCGAGGGCGGCGGCGAGGGCTGCGGCGGCCAGGGTCCAGTTTGTTGTGCTGCACCACCAGGCCAGCAGCAGGCAGTCTCCGGCGGCGATGCTGGGCAGCGATTTGCCGAGGCCTGGCCCGATATTCCAGAGTTTGCGGGCCAGGGTGAGGGCGAGCAGTTCGAGCAGGGTGAAGAGCAGGATGAGGGGGGCGATGTGGCCGGATGCGATCAGGCTTTGCATTATGGGTTGCGTGCGGTGACGGGCACGGCGACTTCGTTGCGGCGCAGCCAGGGCAGGGTCCAGGGGGGATCGTAGAACCAGGCGGATGGGGTGCCGGTGGGTGACCAGTTTGAGGTGCGCAGCTGGTCGAGCAGGCTGGCATTGGCGCGGGCGACGGCGGTGGTGCCGGGAATGCCGGAGAAGCGGTAGACGGCTTCGGTGCTGGCGGGGAGCTGCTGGATGGCGATGCCGGGATCGTTCGGTTTTGGCAATGTGGACAGGTTGTAGCCGGCGGGCATGTAGAAGCTGATGCGCCAGCCGGCGGGGGTTTCTGACGATGCTTGAAGGATGGGCGCTTGAAGGGCTGGCGCTTGAAGAACGGGCGCGGTCATGGCCAGGCGGTGGTTGGCGGTGTTGGCGCCGAAGATGTAGCGCGCCAGGCGGCGGAAGCCGGCATAGCGGGCGGCGATTTCATCGCCTGGTTCGGTGACGCTGGCGGTCAGTTGCGGCCCGTACTGGCGGATCTGCACTTTGCCGATGGTTGCCAGCAATTGGTAGCTGGGGGCGGCGGTGCCGCTGCGGATGCCGAATACCGAACAGCCGGCGAGGAGCACGGCGATGAGCGGGGTGATGAGCGGGCTTGGTTTCAGGGGGGGGTGCCGGTTGGCGCCGGGGCTGAGGCCGGTGCGGGGGTTGGGGCGGCGGTGCCCTGGCCGAGGAGCGCGGGGAATTGCGCTGCCATTCTGGCGCCGAACAGCGGTTTGTAGACGCCCTGGTGGCAGGTGGCGCAGTTTATTTTCGCGACGTCGCCGGCAGGTCCGCGCGAGTCCAGGGGGAAGGTTGCGGTCAGCGGGACCATGTAATTGCTGTTGAGGTCGCGCAGCATCGCTTCGGCATAGAATGCGGTGACGCGTTGCGGCGTGCTTTGCGACCAGTCGTCGAAGGCGCGGCTGTCGTGGCAATATTCGCAGTTCACGCCGAGCGCCTGGGAGTAACTCATCATCAGCGCGTAGGTCCATTCCGTCTGTTTCAGCGAGGCGCGGTTGCCGGTGGGCAAAGCGGTGTTACCGGAGATGCGGATGCTGTTGTTGTTGTTGAGCAGGAACGGCGTGTAGGGGTCGGTGGGCAGGGTAGAGCCGTTGGCAGCCGGTGAGGGCAGGTTTTTGCCCATGTTGACTTCCGCGAGGCCGGGGCCGGAGCCGGGGGTGATGCCGGTGAACCAGATGTCCGACGGGGCGTTGTTGCCGCGGTGACAGGTATCGCAGGTGACGCCGACAGTGCCGACGTGATCGGTGTATTCGGTGTTGACGGCGATGGTCATTTGCAGCATCCGCCTTGCCACGACCTTGGTGTATTTGGCGTCGGAGGCGAAATTGCCGGCGACGTGGCAGTAGCCGCAGCCTTGTTGCGGGGCGACCCATTGCGTCATCGACACCATCAGCCGGCCGAAGGCGCCGGTGCTGATGGTTTTCAGCACCTGGACGTTTTTATAGACGCTGCCGGCGGGCGGGCCGGCGTTGATCTGCGGCAGGATCGGCGGCGCCTGGTTGATGCCGAGGGCGCGGTTCACGCTGGCGGGGTTGTAGACCAGCTGCATGCCGAGGCCGGGGTTGCCCATGGAGATGACATCGACCGGCGGCCGCTGGAAGGTGAGCAGCACGATCACGCAGGTTATGCAGGTGCCGATCAATGCCAAAGCGGGGATGGAGTTCAAGCGTAACATTATTTGCCTCCCATGGTGCCGGCAGGGTCTGCGACATGGCCATACAATGCGGCGTAATGCGGGGCCACGCCGTGCTTCACGGCCCATAGGAACCAGTTGTCGACCACCGTGCCGGTCAGCAGGATGCCGATGCCGCCGGTCAGCGGCGTGAGGACGGCGAACCACCAGGCCCAGCGGTGGATCGACTCCATGGTGGCGTTGAAGCCCATGGTCCAGCGCCAGAACAGGCCGGCGCGCTCGGCGGCGGTGCCGCGATGGATGGTTTGTTCGACTTCCTTGTCGCCGCCGAAGCGGCTGACCGCGAGTATGGTGGCGGCATGCATGGCGAACAGCAGCACCGAGCCATACAGAAACACGATCGACAGCATGTGGAACGGATCGTAATACAGATTGCCGGCGCGCAGCGAAAACGCCACGGTCCAGTCAAGATGCGGGAAAATGCCGAAGGGCGGGGCTTCGCCCCAGGCGCCCATCAGCAGCGGGCGGAAGAACCCCAGGCAAAGATACAGCCAGATGGCCGAGGCGAAGGCCCAGGCGGTGTGCGTGCCGAGCCCGAGCTGGGTGGAGCGGCGATGCACTCTGACGAACCACAGCAGCAGCGACAGGGTGAGGAAAAATCCGGCCATCAGCCACCAGCCGCCCTGGTTGAGCGGCGGTATATGCAGGCCGTAGGCCGGCGATGGCGGCTCCAGCGCCAGCCAGGGCAGATCGCGGATGAACAGGATGGGGTTCCAATGCACCGATGCCCACATGTTGAGGCCGATGATCTCGAAGGCGATGAACCCGCAGATCAGCGATGCGAGGCCGAGCGAGCCGATATAGATCGGGCCGATCTGGGCGTTGCCGAGCTGCCCCATCAGGTAGGAATAAAACGGTTTGCCTTCCCGGTTGCCGAGGCCTCCCGGTACCGGCACGCCGGCATGGACGGGGCCGCGGATCTGCACGCGGGTAAAGATGTTCTGGTATTCAGCCATCGGAGGACACTCCTGAAACGGGTTTCAATGAGACCAGATCGGCATGTTCAGCCACCAGCTCCACCAGGATGGCCAGCCGGCGGTCCAGAACGGGCCGCTGATCAAAATACACATTGCGGAGAAAAACCCGGCGCCCAGCGCCAGAAACAGACCGAGCCGGTGGATGCCGAGCGTGCCGACCGAATAGCCGATGAAGTCGCGGAAAAAAGTGTCTTCGTGTTCGGCGGTTTTGACCTCTTCGCCGGCCGCCGGGTTGATCGCCGCGAGGACCAGCGAGCCGTGCAGCGAGAGCGCGAAGGTGGTGGTGAAGAACAGGGTCACCGCGATCATATGCGCCGGGTTGTATTCGAAATTCAGGTAATTATAGCCGGTGTTCGAGACCCAATCGAGATGCGCCATGATGCCGTAGGGGAAACCGTTGCCCCAGGCGCCCATCAGCACGGGGCGGATGATTTCGAGCGTGACATAGGCGAAAATGGCCACCGAATAGGCGAAGGGTATGTGCAGGCCCATGCCGAGTTTGCGCGAGATTTCCACCTGGCGCAGCGCCCAGGAACAGAAGGCGCCGGTGGCGCAGATGGTGATGACCTGCCATAGCCCGCCTTTGGCGAGCGGCGCGAAGCCGAGGCCGTAGGAAATATCCGGCGGCGCGATATCGATCTGCCAGATGTTCCAGGTGGGGCCGATGGCGGCACCGTAGAGGATCAGCGCGGTGCCGAGCACGATGAAGAAAATTGCGGTGACCCCGAAGAAGCCGACATAGAACGGGCCGACCCAGAAATCGAACAGATCGCCGCCGAGCAGCGTCCCACCCGGTACCCGGTATTTTTTTTCAAAACTGAGCATGGCCATGGCAGCGGGTCCTCGTTTTTTCAAAACAGATTCAAAACAGAAAATTTCGCCGGCGGTGGTATGAAACCGCCGCCGGCGAAATCGGTTCAGTGCGGCGCGGGCGCCGGTAGAGCAGACATCTGCGCCGGCGGTGGCACGGCGGCACCGCCGCCGATCCAGTCGAAACGCGGGGTGCTGAGCAGTATGAAATGGATCAGCAGAGCCAGCGTGAACAAAAACGCGAACAGCGCCACCAGGGCGCGCCGCGGATCGAAGAGCAACCATATGCGATACATGGCGGGCTCTCCTTCAAGCAAACGTACTGGCGATATGTGCCAGTGCGAGTTGCGTGTGCGGGATCAGCATCGAGGTGGTATATCCGTTCGGGCCGGGGATCCAGGGACGCCAGGACCAGACGAGGATATGCGCCACGATGGCGATCAAGGTGAAAACGATGAAGCTGACCACGAATAGTTTGTGGAACTCCTTCGCCTCCGTCTCAGTCAGCCCGCTAAGCGAGACTGGTTTGGGCGGAACAACAGAGGTAGACATTTAATTCATCCTTTTCTTAACACTTCAAGGCAGGATCGCGCGCACCCCGCGCGAGGGAACGGCGCTGGCGAGGCCAGAACCGATTTGGAGGCGCAACGGAGGCCCGCGGCGCACAGGGGGGTATTCATGCGGGCTGCCTGGCTGCCAGGCAGGTGGCGACATGCGTTGCGGTGACCTCGGAGGCCTCGGCTTCGCGGGCGAGGCGTTCGGCGCGGTCGCGCAGATGTTTGGCGGCCGAAATGCGTATGATGTAAGGTTCGGTCATCAGATGCCGGTCCAGGAGTTCGATGGCCTCGGCGGTCCAATCCGGGGCGGCGGTGCGCGCATGGGTTGGCTCGATTTTGTCCATTTCCGTGCCGAGCGGCAGTATATGGAACAGGGCATCGAACAAGGCGTTGCAATATTCCTGCACGACATAGGTGGCACCGGCATAGCCCATGAACGGGGTGCCGGTGGCGCGGCGGATGATCGCGCCGGGGAAGGAGGCGGGAATATAGGTGCCGCGGCCGCCGAGTTCGGCAGCGTACATGCGTTCATTGAAGGAGCCGAACAACACCAGCGGCGGTTTGGCTTTCAGCGCGGCGCGTACCGCATCGTTATCCGGTTTCACACCCGGTTTGCGGGCGAAGGAAAAATTGCAGGGGATGCCGAGGTCTTCCTCCAGCAGGCGTTTCAGGCCGCGGGTGTAGGTTTCGGTGGCGACCACGGCGAAGCTGGCGGTGGCGAAAAAATCCTGCGTCACGCTGCGCCACAGATCCCAGATCGGCTTGATGGTTGCGGTTTTTTCCCGGGCGATGAAGGGTTCGGCGTCCAGCGACAGCAGCTCGGCGAGTTTGCGCAGGAAATTAGTGGTGGCGTGCAGGCCCATCGGGGCGCGCAGAAACGGCTGGCCGAGCTCCTCGCAGAGTTTGCTGCCGAATTCACGGTACATGCAGATATTGACTGCGGCATCGGCGAGTTTGGGGATGGTTTTGATATGGGTGCCGAGCGGGAATACCAGATTGACTTCGGCCCCGATGCCTTCGACCAGGCGGCGGATTTCCGCGAGGTCCGACGGCATGTTGAAGGTGCCGTAGATCGGCCCGATGATGTTGACGAGCGGTTTGGACCCTTCGGGCCTGGCTTTCGGTTTCGCCTTGTTGCCGAATTCGTTCCACAGCCAGACCATGGCGCGCTCGGCGCATTGCCACTGGTCCTCGTCGATGGTGCGCGGGATGAAGCGGCGCAGGTTCGAGCCTTCCGGGGTGACGCCGCCGCCGATCATTTCGGCGATGCTGCCGGTGACCACCACCGCCGGCAGTTTCTGGTCGCCGATGGCGGCGGCGCGGCGCATCGGGCCTTCGGTGCCGGTGGAGGAGAGGTTGTCCTCCGACAGGCCGGTGACGACGATCGGCAATTCATGCGGCGGCAGCGCGTCGGTGTAATGCAGCACCGCCGTGACCGGCAGGTTTTCGCAGCCCACCGGACCGTCGATGACGACGCGCAGGCCCTTGACGGCGGTGAAGGTGTATACCGCACCCCAGTAGCCGCCGGCGCGGTCATGGTCCTGGACCAGCATCAGGGTGCTCCTGTGAGGGCGGGGGCGAAGAAATCCACCAGGCGGGCGAAGCGGTCGCGCCCGGCGGTTTGCGCCGCCACGATCGCCGGCAGGGCAGCGGCACCGGCGGCACCGAATAGCGGGCGGGCGGAGACCATGTTGGTGAAATATACCGCCGGCAGGCCTTGTTCCTTGGCGGCCTGCACCAGCGGCGTGGTGCCGAGGGCGAGGTCCGGTTTGACCTCCCGCATGGCAGCGAGGTCCTGTTCCAGCGACGCGCGATACTGCACATGCACGCCGCGCGCCTGCAGCCAGTCGCAATCCGGCGCACTCCATTCGGTGCGCGGCAGGGCGGTGCCGACATAGGGGATGGTGGCGCCGGCCTCGACCAGCAGGCGGGCCACCAGCAGTTCCGAACCTTCATAGCCGGAGACCACTAGGCGGGCGTCGATACGGCTTGACTCCAGGACCGCCTTGATCGCCGGCAGCGCTTTGGCTTTGGCGGCATCGATGGCGGCGGCGCTGCAGGACAAAGCTTTGCCGATCGCCTCCAGCCAGAGGGCGGTGCCGTCCAGCCCGACCGGGGCGGAGCCGATGATGGGGCGGCCGGCGGCGGCGAATTCGCGGATGGTGGCGGTGTAGAACGGATGCACCGCGGCGGCGGCACCGGTATCCAGCGCGCCGTACAGATCGCGCCATTCGCGCCCCGGCAGGCCGGGGCTGAGCGCGACGCCCATCGGTGCCAGCAGGGCGGCGATGCCTGGCGGGTCGGCGGGGAACAGCTCGCCGATGAGGGAAATACGCTGTCCTTCAGCGAGCGGGCTGCGGGGCCGCGCCACCGCGCCGCGTTCGGCCTCGGTGCGGGCGTAGCGCAGCATGGCGCCGGTCAGCACGTCCTTGGCCTCGGCATGGGTGGGCACGCCGAAGCCGGGCACATCGATGCCGATGATGCGTACGCCGTCGATTTCCTTCGGCAGCAGGTCGAGCGGCACGCCGGAGGCGGTCGGCACACATAAGTTGATGACGACCACGGCATCGTAATCCGCCGGCCGGGCGGTCTCGCGCACCGCTTTGCGGATATCCTCGAACAGCTGGCCGGTGACCAGGGTTTCAGAGTCGAACGGCACATAGCCGACGCTGCGGCGGGCGCCGTAGAAATGCGAGGTGAAGGTCAGGCCGTACACGCAGCAGGCCGAGCCGGAGAGGATGGTGGCGACCCGGCGCATGCGCAGGCCGACGCGCAAGGAGCCGAAGGCGGGGCACATCGATTGCGGCTGGTCGTGCGGGCCTTGCGGGTAATCCGCCGCCAGTTTTTCCAAGGTCGCGGATTTGCCGGCGGCTTTCGCCGCCGCGATCATGGTTTCCTTGCCGCCGTGGCAGGAGCTGGCAGGAGCGACTGCGCCATCCATCGATCAGGCGCCTTCGTACACGATTTCGAGGGAGGGTTTTTCGACATGGTCGACGCCGCACATGTCGGCGAAGCTGGCGGGGTCCAGCGTGACGCCGCGGCCGACCGCCTCGCCTTTGAACAGGCCGAGCAGCTGGTCCTGGCTGAGCGGTTTGGGGCGGACCGGCGGGGCTTCGGCGACGGCCAGCCCCAGCGCCTGGAACAGCGGTCCCCATGGGCTGGCGGCGGTGCCGATGATTTCGTAATTCGCACTCTTGCGGCGGATGTCCTCATCCGCCGGGATGGCGGCGAGGATCGGGATGCCGACGGCATCGCAGAACGCCTGGGCCTCGCCGGTGCCGTCATCCTTGTTGATAACCATGCCGGCGACGCCGACATTGCCGCCGAGGTTGCGGAAGTAATCCACCGCCGAGCAGACGTTGTTGGCGACGTACAGCGATTGCAGATCGTTGGAGGCGACGACGATGACTTTCTGGCAGAGGTCGCGGGCGATCGGCAGGCCGAAGCCGCCGCACACGACGTCGCCCAGGAAGTCCAGCAGCACGTAGTCGAAATCCCAGTCCTGGAAGCCCAATTTGTCGAGCAGTTCGAAGCCGTGGATGATGCCGCGGCCGCCGCAGCCGCGCCCGACCTCCGGGCCGCCGAGTTCCATGGCGAACACGCCGTCGCGCTTGAAGCAGACATCGCCGATGACCACCGCCTCGCCGGCGGCTTTTTTGCGGGCCGAGGTTTCGATGATGGTGGGGCAGGAGCGGCCGCCGAACAGCAGCGAGGTGGTGTCCGATTTCGGGTCGCAGCCGATCAGCAGGACGCGTTTGCCTTGCTGCGCCATCATGTAGGACAGGTTGGCGAGGGTGAAGGATTTGCCGATGCCGCCTTTGCCGTAAATGGCAATGACCTGGGTTTTTTTCGGCGCGGCGGTGAGGGTGGTGGCGGTGTCTGGTAGGATGCGGCCGGGCGTCGCGTTCATGCTGGGTTCCAATCAATGATCATTTTCAGGCATTCAGGTGCGGTGAAGGCGGTCTCATAGGCTGAGGCGGCGTCGGCGGCGGGGGCGTGGTGGGTGATCAGCCCGTCCAGGCTGAGCGCGCCGGTGGCGATCAGGCGTTGCACGGCCGCGAGGTCCGCCGGCTGCCATTGCGCGGCGATGCGCAGGCGCGCTTCGCGCATGAAGGCCGGGGCGAAGGCGAAACCGATATTGTTGTAGAATCCGGCCAGCACGATTTCCCCGCCCGGGGCCCCGCCGGGGGCCAGGCGCTGGATCAGGCTGTCCAATATGGCGGGGTCGCCGCTGGCGTCGTAAATGGTGCGGTAGTCGCGGCGCGGATCGGCTTCGGGGGTGAGGATGGTGTACCCGCGGGCGCCGCTGTGGCGGGCCGGATTGGTTTCCCACACTACCGGGGCGGCACCGGCAAGGACGGCGATGCGGGCCAGCAGGCGGCCGACCACGCCATGGCCGACGATCAGTTCGGGTTGGGCAGTGCCGGCAGCGCTGGCATGGTAGGCGGTGGCGGCCAGTGCCAACAAGGTGGCGGCGGGGCCGAGGGCGGCATCCACCGGCACCACCCGCGCTGCCGGGACCACGAGATGCGAAGCGGTGGCGCCGAACAGGCCGCGCACCGGGCCGTAGCAGCGCGCCCCGGGGACGAAGACATGCTGGCCGATGAGGGCGCGATGCGCCGGGGCGGCATCGACGACACAGCCTGTGGATTCGTAGCCGGGTACCAAAGGGTAGCCCATGCCCGGGAAATCCGGCATGCCGCCGGACCACAGCAGCCGCTCGGTGCCGGTGCTGATGCCGCTATGGGTGGTCTGCACGACCAGGTCGTCCGGGCCGGGATCGTCCAGTTGCAGCGTGCCAAGCTCGATGGTTCCGGGCGCGCGGATGATGACGGCGCTGGTTAGCATGCAGGCTCCCCTACGGCGGGATGCTTTGTTTCCTTGAAACGGATCCCGGCTGTTGTGTCAGATTACTGTGACAGTTTTTTATGTCAAGATAAACTTACATATTTAATGTGGCGGGTTGATTCACAAGGATGCAGCCGCTTTTTTGTAAAAAGCGGCGCAAAAAACTTTTATGAGTCTGCAGCCGGGAGTTTCAAACGCCAATGGCCCAGGCTTTAGTGGGCAGTGAGGACGCTGGTCAGCAGGGGCTGGCTGGTGGGGCGCTGGCTTATGTGGCTGAAACCGGCTTCCCGCAGCAGGGAGATGAGTTCGGCCTTGGTGCGCGGGCGGCCGCTGCCTTTGGCGAGCAGATAGAACCCGAAATATGCCGCCCCGACCGGCTCCGCACCCGGCGTGCCGGCCAGCGGTTCGGCCAGCAGCAGAACGCCGCCGGCTGCCAGGGCAGCGCGGGCGGCGCGCAGGAGGTGCAGGGCGTCCTGATCGCCGTGATCGTGCAGCACCCGCACCAGGGTGATCAGATCCGCACCCGGCGGCAGGGGATCCGTGCGGAAATCACCCATGAAGACGGTTGTGCGAGGGGCCAGACCGGCGCGCGTGAAAGTCTCCTCTGCCAGGGCGCCGACTGCCGGCAGGTCGAACAGCCAAAGGAGCGCCGCCGGGGCGCGGGGGGCGAGGTGGGTGAGAAAACTGCCGTCGCCGCCGCCGACATCCAGTACGCAGGCGTGGCGTGAGACATCGTAGGCCGCGAGGATCTCGGCGGCGATCATCGGCTGGGTGGCTGCCATCAGCGCGCTGTAAGCGGCGGGGGCGCCGGCCTGGCCGTGCTCCGGCCAGAATTGTGAAAGGTGGGTGGGGGTTTTGCCGCGCAGCAGGGCTACTGGATGAGCCATATCGGCGTAGAACAGCCGGTGATGCGCCACCATCGCGCTGAGGCCCGGGTTGCCGCGCAGGGCCGCACCGAGCCGGCCGAGGCCGACTTGGCCCTGCCGCCATTCCAGCAGGCGCAGGGCGGTTGCGGCCTCAGCCAGCAGGTGCATTTGCCGCAGCGGGAGCGCGCAGGCCTGGGCCAGGGCTTCCACCGGGAGCGGCTGGACAGCGAGACGCTCGAAGATATCGAGCTCGACGCAAGCGGCAAGCACCTGCGCATAGACGAAGCCGGCGCAGATATCGAACAAGGCCCGCGCCTCGCGGCGGGCGACCGGCCTTGTGAGCCGGAAACGCGCTGCCCAATGCTGGAACCGGGCATCGCCGAGCAGCCGGTCGCGCAGGGATTTCCACAGCGACGCGGGCGACAGCGCGGCCAGGCCGGAGCGCTGGCGGGGCCACATTTCGATAGGCTGGCTTTCAGGCAGCGGCGTGGACCAGGCCCTTGGGCACCAGGCGGCGGGCTTCCTGGGCGATCAGGGCCCGTAAAGGGGGGGCGCCGGGGCCGTCCGGGATGGCGTCGGCGGCGGCTTTGGTGAGAGAGTCGAGCAAGGAAAGGGCACCCTGCAGGCCATATATGTGGACCGTGCTGGGGCGGCTGAGGGCGGCGTCGCGGCCGACCGGCTTGCCCGTATCCACGCTGCTGCCGACGGCGTCGAGCAGGTCGTCGGCGACCTGATAGGCCTCCCCCAGGGCTTCGCCGAGGCCGCGCCAGGGCTGCGGGTCCGCGCCGGCGGCGATGGCGCCGGCGATGGTGGCGGCACCGAACAGGGCGCCGGTTTTGGCACGCTGATAGACCGAGAGATCGGCCACCGGCTCGCTCTCCCAGGCCTGGCCGGCGACGATGCCGTTGGGCATGCCGGCGGACTGGCCGATGGCGATGAGCAAGGGGGCGAGGCGCGCCGGGCGGGCCAGGGAACCCCAGGCCAGGGACTGGAAGGCCAGCACGATCAAGGCGTCGCCGGCGAGCACGGCGAGCGGGGCGCCGAAGGCAGCGTGCACCGAGGGGCGGCCGCGGCGGGTGGCGGCGTCATCGAAACACGGCAGGTCGTCATGCACGAGCGAGGCGCAGTGCAGGAGTTCGATGCTGGTGGCGGCGGCGTCCGCGGTGGCGGTGTCGTCATCGCCGCAGGCATAGGCGACGGCGAGGCAGAGCCGGGCGCGCACACGGGCACCGCCGGGGAATACGGCGTGGCGCATGGCGGCCCCCAGCAGCGGCGGGCCGGAGGAGGACTGGGCGCGGGCGAAGGCGAGGTTGAGGCCGGATTCGATCCGTGAGGTGATGTCCATCGTCGCATCCCAGAGTTGATATGTAAATAAATATGGTCATTAATTATGTATACTTTTGTTGACAGTCGGTCAAGCCGTTTCTATAAACCCCGATGACCAGAGTGGCGATTATCGGGGCCGGGATCGGCGGGCTGGTGGCGGCGTTGCTGCTCTCCGGCGCCGGCTGTGACGTTACGGTGTGCGAGGCGGCGGCCAGGCCCGGCGGTAAATTGCGCGAGGTGATGGCCGGTAACGCGCGCATCGACGCCGGGCCGACAGTGTTTACCCTGCGCCCGGTTTTCGAGGCGATATTCGCGCAGGCGGGATTGCGGTTTGCCGATTGCATCGCCCTGGAAAAACTCGATTGCCTGGCGCGCCATGCCTGGGAGGATGGCGCGACGCTCGATCTGTTCGCCGACCCTTTGCGCAATGCCGATGCCATCGGGGTGTTTGCCGGGCCAGCGGCGGCCAAGGGCTATACGGCTTTTGCCAGGCGGGCCAGGCAGACTTACGAATTGCTCGACGCGCATTTCATGCAGACGCCGCAGCCGGGGCTGCCCGGCCTGATCCGCCGCGCCGGGCCGGCCTTGTCACGCATTTCACCGTTCGCCAGCCTGTGGCCGGTGCTGGGGAAATATTTTTCCGACCCGCGCCTGCGGCAATTATTCGGGCGTTACGCAACCTATTGCGGGGCCTCGCCATTGACCGCACCGGCGACGCTGATGCTGATCGCGCATGCCGAACTCGGCGGCGTGTACCGGTTGACCAACGGCATGTACGAGCTGGCAACAGTGCTGGAGGAACGCGCCAAGGCATTCGGGGCACGCTTCATGTACGGCGCACCGGTGGCCGAAATACGCGCCAGCGGCGGCCAGGCAAGCGGGATCAAGCTGCAGGGCGGCGAGGTGGTGGCAGCGGACGCGGTGATTGCCAATGCCGATGTGGCGGCACTGCATGCCGGGCTGTTCGGCACGGTGGCAAAACAGGCGGTGGCCGAGGCGATGCGGGGGGCCGCACCCTCATTCTCGGCGATGACCTGGGCGATACGCGGCACGGCCTCTGGATTTCCGTTATCTTATCATAACGTATTCTTTTCCAAGAATTACCCGGCCGAGTTTGCAGCACTGGCGGCACAGAAACTGCCGCCCGACCCCACCGTGTATGTGTGCGCGCAAGGGGAGGCCAGATTTTTCTGCCTGGTGAATGCCCCGGCCGGGGTAAGACCATCGGCCGAGGAATTGCATGAATGTTTCAACGCGATGCTGGGGAAATTACGAAAATGCGGGATGGAGCTGGCGATTTCGGAAATGGCGGTGACCGGGCCGCAAGAATTCGCGGAGGCATTCCCGGCGACCGGAGGGGCGCTGTATGGCCGCGCCCTGCGCAGCTGGCGCGACCCGTTCGCGCGGCCGGGAGCACGGACGAAATTGCCGGGATTGTTTCTGGCGGGGGGGTCCGTGCATCCGGGGCCGGGCCTGCCGATGGCGGCGATTTCCGGCCGGCACGCGGCGGCGTGCGTTTTGAGCGGCCTGTAAAGGATGGTGGCTACGCCTGGTGGTACGTCGATGCGGTCAGCGATGACGGCACCCAGGCGCTGACCCTGATCGCCTTCATCGGCAGCGTGTTCTCGCCCTATTACTCCTGGGCGAAAAACAAGACGCCGGAAAATTTCTGCGCCATCAACCTCGCCTTGTACCGCCCGCGCGGCAGCCGCTGGGCGATGACCGAACGCAGCAGCAAATCCGTGCGGCGCAGCGCGCATGAATTGCAAATCGGACCCAGCGCCCTGCACTGGCACGGCAATGGTCTGACCGCCGAGATCGACGAAATCTGCGCGCCCGTGCCGCAGCGGCTGCGCGGACAAATCACCCTAAAGGCAGAAATACTGCAACCGGCAGTGTTTTGCCTGGACGCCGGGCAGAGACACCGCTGGCAGCCGATCGCCCCCAAAGCGCGCATCGAAGTGAAGTTCGACAATCCGAAACTCCGCTGGCAAGGCAACGGCTATTTCGACAGCAACGATGGCGATGCACCACTGCAAGACGATTTTAAAGCCTGGCACTGGTCGCGCGCGCAAACCCCGCACAATACGAAAATCCTGTACGACGTAACACGCCAAGACGGTTCGCAACACCTGCTGGCGCTGGACGTGGACGCCACCGGAACAGCAAGGCATTTCAACCCGCCCCCACCGCAGAAGCTGCCGCGCACCGCCTGGGGTATCGAACAACTGACCCGCGCCGATGACGGTGCCAAAATCCAACAGCTACGCCATTACGAATCCACACCCTTCTACGCGCGCTCCCTGCTTGAGACGCAAATCAACGGCGAGACACTGACCTGCCTGCACGAATCACTCGATCTGCGCCGCTTCCAAACACCATGGGTGCGGCTTTTGTTGCCGTTTCGTATGCCGCGGTATGGGTAAGAGACGTAGTAAGCAGCAGCTTTTTTTCAAAAAAGCTGCTGCTTGCTTTCTTCTTTCGTGGCTAACTCTCTGGCTTCGCGGGCTTTGGTTTGTTTCAGGTCGCGGGAGATTGAGATGTATTGTTGGATGCCGATGGCGATGACGATGATGTCGAGGAGCGTCCAGTCCAGCAGGACGCCGAGGTGGCTGGTCATGCGGCGATTTCTGGTTGTTCGCGTTGGGCGCGTTCCAGGCGTTCGAGGATCAGCAGGAGGTTGGTGATGCCGGTGGGTGCTGGGGGGGGTGGGGGTTGGATGTTGTGCAGCAGGAAGGCGTTGGCGGGGAGAATGGGCAGTTGGGTGTCGGTGGCGGGGATGAGGAGGTGTTTGAGGGCGCGTAAGGACAGGGTGAGTTTTTGGTGGGCCGGGACGCGGGCGCGGTGATCGATGGCGTTATGGTTGGCGAGGGTTAGTCTGGTGCCGATGGCGGCGTAGATGTGGCGGGCTGCGGCGATGCCGGGGCGGCAGTCCAGGGGTAGTTTGGCGATACCGGCTTCGGCGCGCAGGTAGAGGTGGTCGGCTTCGGCCAGGAGACGGGCGATGACGGCACCGAGGGCTGGTGAGAAGGCTGGGGCGGCGATGAATGAGGCGGGATCGATGCCGGCTTCGCGCAGCCAGTTCAGCGGCAGGAACAGGCGGCCGGCGCGGGCGTCTTCGCCGACGTCGCGGGCGATGTTGGTGAGTTGCATGGCGACGCCGAGGTCGGCGGCGCGGGCCAGGGTATCCGGATCGTGCGCGCCCATGATGAGGCCCATCATGACGCCGACGGTGCCGGCGACGCGGGCGGCGTAGTCCAGCAGGTCTGTGAAGTCTTCGTAGCGGCGGCCGGCTTCGTCCCAGGCGAGGCCTTCGAGCAGGGCTTCGGGCAGGGTGCGCGGGATGTTGTGGTTGTGGATGGTGGCGGCGAAGGCGCGGTCGAACGGGGTTGCTGCCGGCGTGTTGGTGTAGGCGTTGTTGAGCTGGGTGCGCAGGGCGGCGAGGGCGGCTGGTTTGTCGGTGCCGAGGTCGATCGCGTCGTCGGCGAGGCGGCAGTAGGCATAGAGTGCGGTGGCCGGTGCCCGCACGCGGCGTGGCAGCAGGAGCGAGGCGGCGAAAAAACTGCGTGAACCGCCGCTGAGCAGCGCCTTGCAGGCGGCGAGATCATCCGCCTGCAGGGCGGCAGGGTTGTCCGCCTGCAAGGCGGCAGGGGCAGGGCGATTAACGGAAGGTTTTGGCATCGGGCACTACCTCATCCAGGACGCGTGCGGAGGAAATGACGCCTGGCACGCCGGCGCCGGGATGCGTGCTGGCGCCGACCAGGAACAGGTTTTCCACTTCCTCGCTTTTGTTATGCGGGCGGAACCACGCACTTTGCAGCAGCGCCGGCGCCAGGCCGAAGCCGGCGCCGTGGGTGGAGAGGTAGCGGGCGGAAAAATCCGCCGGGGTCATGATTTTCGAGGTGACGATGCAGGTGCCGAGCCCTGGCAGCAGGCGGGCTTCAAGATGTTTTTGGAT
Organism: Acetobacteraceae bacterium; assembly: GCA_965231175.1. Taxonomy (GTDB): domain Bacteria; phylum Pseudomonadota; class Alphaproteobacteria; order Acetobacterales; family Acetobacteraceae; genus Acidocella. The sequence continues at coordinate 101,544 of CBDDMJ010000005.1, forward strand.
GGCGAGGCGGTAGGGTTCGCTCACTTGTGCCCAGTCGATACCGGCCTGCAGATTGGGGACCGGCGAGAGCACGTAGAAGGCATCGCAGCCGGGGGGGGCCAGGGTTTCATCGGTGGCGGTCGGGCGGTGCAGGTAGAGCGAGAAATCCTTCGCCAGGGTTTTGCGGTCGAAAATTTCGCGCAGCAATTCATCGTAGCGCGGGCCCAGGAGGATGCTGTGATGCGGCACCTCATCGTAGCGCCGGCTGGTGCCGAAATACCAGACGAACAGGCCCATCGAGAATTTGGCGCGGGCGAATTTTTTTTCACTCCAGCGGCGTTTTTCAAGATCGCGCAGCAGGTGGTTGTAGGTCCAGGCGGCACAGGCATTCGAGACCACGATATCGGCGGCGATGCGCTCGCCGGAGGCCAGCTGCACGCCGGTCGCGGTGCGGCCGGTCAGCAGGATTTTGTCGACCTCCGCGCGGCCGCGCAGCCGGTTGCCCTGGCTCTCGATGAGGCCCGCCATGCCGGCGACCAGCGCGCCGGTGCCGCCGGCGATGAAATGCACGCCGAATTTACGTTCCAGATGCAGAATGAGGCAATAGATGCCGGTGGTATCGAGCGGATTGCCGCCGACCAGCAGCGGGTGAAAGCTGAGGGCGATGCGCAGCCTGGCATCCTTGATGAAGCGCCCGACCAGCCCGGTGACGCTGCGATAGCCGGCGAGGCGTAGCAGATCCGGCAGGATGCGCAGCATATCCACCCAGGAGCCGAACGCCTTGTGGCCGAGGCGTTCGAAGCCGATTTTGTAGATCGCCTCAGAGAAGGCGACGAATTTGGTGTAGCCGTCGAGGTCGGCGGGGGCGAGGTTTTCGACCTGCTGGCGCATGGCGGCGGGGTCGCCCGAGCAGTCGAAAATGCTGCCATCGGCGAAGGTGATCCGGTAGAAGGGCGAGATTTCGTGCAGTTTTACGTGGTCTGAGAGGGTTTGTCCGGCCAGCGCCCATAGCTCCTCCAGCAGGAACGGGGCGGTGATGATGGTGGGGCCGGCATCGAAGGTGAAGCCGTCCTGGCGGAACACCGCCGCACGGCCGCCGAAAATGGACAGGCGTTCGAGCACGGTGACGCGGTAGCCGCGGGCGCCGAGCCGGATGGCGGCGGCCAGGCCGCCGAAGCCGCTGCCGATGACGATGGCGTGCGGTCTCGGGTCCGACACCGCGGCCTGTTTGTCGATGACCGGGGGTGGCATGGCATTCATGCGCAATGGGCCTCGATGAGTGCGGCGATATCCATTGGGCGTTCCTCATGGGCGAGATGGCCGAGTGCCGGCAGGCGGATGATTTTGGCGTTCGGCAGGAGCGCCTGGATGCGGGCCGCGTCGGCGGGCGGGATGGTGCGGTCGTTGTCACCGACCACCAGGATCAGCTGGGGTGTGAGTTTGGGCAGGTCGGCGAACAGGTCGGCGAGCTGCCAGTTTCCCATCATGACGAGGGCGGCACCGGTATGGCCGCTGTGGCGGGCCAGGCGGGCGTAGAATTTCCGCCCCGGCACATCCAGGGTGGAGCCGGTGCCTGCGAGCAGCCGGTCGACCACGCGGGCGTCGGCGGCGTGCCAGGAGAACAGCAATGGCATCAAGGGGTTGCGCGCGATCAGGCGGGCCACAGGGGCGACCAGAAGATGCAGGCGATCGCCGAACGGCAGCAGCGCGCCGTTCAAGGAGATGATGGTTTTCGGCGCGATGGCGTGGTCCAGGCACAGGCGCGCCAGGATGGCCGCCCCCGCCGAATGGCCGGCGGCGTAGGCCGGCGTGAGGTTGAGTTGCGCCAGCAGGGCGGCGATGCCGCGCGCCATGCCTGGCAGCGACATTTTTTCGTGCGGCGGCTGCTCGGTAAAGCCGTGGCCGGGAAGATCCGGCGCGATGACGGTGAAATGCGCGGCCAGCAGTGGCAGGAGATCGCGCCAGGAATGGGTGGCTGCACCGGTGCCGTGCAGCAGCAGCAGCACCGGCCCTTGCCCGGCTACCTGGACATGCCAGCGAAAGCCATCGGCGCGGATGAAGCGGCTGAACGGGCGGTTCGGCCAATCCGCACCGTCGCGCGCCCAGTCCGGGCGGCCGGCCTGGGTGCGGGGCGGGGCTGGGCTGGCTGAAAGCCTACGCGGTGCGGCCTGCATGCAGCCCTCCATTGGCGGCCAGGATGCGGCCCAGGCCGGCGGCGTCCGCATAGGGCAGGGGCAGGTAGAGGCCGTCCATGGCGGCGGCCAGCTGACGCACGAAGTCCTGCTTGCGGGGCGAGGTGTCCAGCACCATCGATGGCAGGCCCCGGCAGGTTCTGGCGGCGGCGATGGCGTCCGCACCGGCGGCGGTGCGGCCCTGGGCGCCGTTGAGCGCGATGTTCGCCCCGCCATCTGTCAGCAGCAGCAGCAGCGGCTGGTGGCCCTTGCGGCGTTCCGCCTCCGCCAGCAGCCTTGCGGTGGTGATGCCGGTGGCGAGCGGTGTGGGCCCGCCCCCCGGCAAGGCCGAGAGGCTGCGGCGGGCGCGCGCCAGGGCATGGGTGGGCGGCAGCAGAATTTCAGCGCCGGTGCCGCGGAACGCCACCAGCGCCACCTCGTCACGCCGGACGTAGCAGGCGGCGAGCAGCAGCAGGATGGCGCCTTTGGCTTCGGCGAGGCGATTGAGGGCGCTGGAGCCGGAGGCATCGACGGCGAAAATGGTGACGCTGCGGGATTTTTCCTTGAAACGTTTGATGCGGATGTCGGCGGGGCGCACCAGCAGGCGCCGTGGCGCCGGCGTTGGCGTTGCGGTTGCGCGCAGGCGTTGCCAGGGGGCGGCGGCGCGCAGCGTGTCCAGCAGGCTGAGGCGGGCAGCGCCGCCGAGCGTGCCGGGGCGCGCGGTGAGCGGGCGGCCGCGTTTATAGCTGGCGGATGTGCCGGATTTTCCGCTGCCTGGGGTGGTGCGGCGGGGGCCGGTGGGGTGCGCCAGCAGCGCCAGCAGCTGCGCCGGGAGCACCGCCGGGGCGGCCTCCTGGACGCGGTCCTCCAGCCGGTCGGTCAGGGGGTCTGGCTGCTGGTCCGCCTGCTGGTCGGGCGGGCGGGCTTCCTCAGGCGTGGCGTCCGGCGGGGCTGGTTCCTGCGGCGGCGGTGCTTGCGGGAATTTTGTGGCGCGCGGAAGCAGGACCAGGCGGATGGCGGCGGCGAGGTCGGCCGCCTCCAGGCTGGTGGCACCGCGCCAGGCGGCATGGGCGGTGGCGGCGCGCTGCGCGAACAGGCAGGCGCGCAGCGAGCCGATGCCGAGCAGGGCGGCGGCGGTGCAAATCTCGCCGATGGCTGCCGGGGGGGCGGTGACCGCTGCCAGACGGCGGCGGGCGGCCAGGATTGCCTGCCGGGGCGGCATGGTGCCGCTATTGAAGCCGAACGACGTGACCGTGAACGCCAGGCGGTCGGTCAGGGCGGCGGGTGGGGCTTCATCGGCGGCCCCTTCGTCGAGCGCCAGCATGCAGAAGGCCGCACCGTCATCCCAGGCAGCGGCGAGGCGGGCGGCGGTGGCAGGGGTGAGACGTTCGGCCATCGTCAGGACCAGTATGGCATCATGCGCCTGTGCCAGTATGCCGCGTTCATGCACCGGCCGGCCGGCGGCCAGGGTGGCGGCGAGGTCCAGCCCGCCCAGCAGACGGTCATCGGTGATGTTGAGGGGAATTTTGCGCGGCACGGTGCCTGCGGGGAACAGGCTGTACAGGTGTTCGACGAACTGCGTCGCGGGCCGGGCCGGACCAGCTGCGCAGCCAGATGCCGCCGAGACCGGTTGGGTCGATGGCCAGCAGGCTGGCGGCGCGCCGGGCGTCGTCATCCGGCCCATCACCAAAATCTGGGGCGGACCAGGCTGGATCGAACGGGCTCATGCGGCGAAGACCTCCGCCATGACGCGCGCCACGCGGGTGCCGGCCAGCGATTCATCGAGCGGGTCCCGGCGCAGGCGGTGGCGCAGGGCTGGGATCGTGACGTGGCGCAGATGTGCTTCGGTGACGGTGGCGGCACCTTCGATAGGCGGCAGCTTCAAAGGCAGCCTGGGCGCGGGCGGCGCGCAGCAGGGTCAGCTCGCCGCGCAGCCCGTCGGTGCCCAGGGCGGCGCAGATTTCAGCGCTGCGGTGCAGGATGGCCTCGCCCGCCTCGATGCCGGGCAGGGCAGCGCGGGCGGTGAGGATACGGGCGCGTAATTGTTTTTCCTGATCGGCGTATTGGGCGCAGAAACCGGCGGGATCGCGGTCGAAGGCGTCGCGCCGGCGCACCACCTCGACCCTGGTCGCGATCTCGGACGGGGTTTTGACCTCGACGCACAGGCCGAAGCGGTCCAGCAGCTGCGGGCGCAGCTCCCCTTCCTCAGGATTCCCGCTGCCGATCAGCACGAAGCGCGCGGCATGCCGCAATGACAGGCCTTCGCGCTCCACCACGTTTTCACCGGAGGCGGCGACGTCCAGCAGCAGGTCGACGATGTGATCCTCCAGCAGATTGACCTCGTCGATGTACAGAAAACCGCGATGGGCGCGCGCCAGCAGGCCGGGTTCGAAGATTTTCGTGCCGTCGGCCAGCGCGCGTTCCAGGTTGAGCGCGCCGACCACCCGGTCCTCGGTGGCGCCCAGGGGCAGGTCGACCACCGGTATGGGGCGGCGCTGGGCTTTGCGTTTGGTGGCGGCACAGGCTTCGCAATAGGACTCGCGGTCGGCCGGGTCGCAATTATACAGGCAGCCGGCGTGCGCTGCCATGTCCGGCAGCAAGGCCGCCAGCGCCCGCACGGCGGTCGATTTGCCGGTGCCGCGGTCGCCGAAAATCAGCACGCCGGACAGCCGCGGTTCGATGGCGGCGATGATCAGCGCTTCACGCATTTCATCCTGGCCGACCAGCGCGGTGAATGGAAACACTGTCTTCATGGCATGGCTCCGAACGGCTGGTTGAGCCGCACGATGGTGTAGTTGAGAAACGAGGCGAAGCTGACCCACAGCAGGTAGGGCAGCAGAAAGATCCAGGCGAGACCGGCATGTTGGGCCAGCACCAGCATCATCGCCAGCACCGAGAGCCAGAGCGCGCCGACCTCCCGCAGGGCGAAATCCGGCCGCCGCCGCCAGAAGAAAAACCAGCTCCAGAGGATGTTCAAGACGCCGTTCAGCACGAAGCTCGCGATTAGTGCGGTGGCGGCGGCGGCATCCGGCGCGGCGTGCCAGCCGATCACGCCGGCAGCGGCTTCCAGGATGAAAATCAGCGTCCATGCCGGGGCGAACAGCCAGTTGGGCGGCTGCCAGACGGGCTTGCGCAAGCCGTAATACCAGCCGTCGAGGCGCGTCAGCAGGCCGCCGCAGAAGGCCAGTACGGTGACGCCGCCGGCGGCTACCAGCGTGGGGCCCCAGGCTTCCAGAAACCCGCCTTCCAGAAACCCGCCGTCCAGAAACCCGCTCATGCGCCACCCAAGGCGAAGGCGCAGACCAGCATGCCGATGACATACAAAGTGGTGCCGGTGCCGTTGTACCAGGGGGCGCGCTGGCGCGGCATGTCCAGCAGCCGGGACATCAGCAGGACCTGGGCGGCGGCCAGCAGGGCGACGGTGATGGCGGCCCCGGGATGATGCCAGAACAGCATGGCCGCGATGACCAGAAATTGCGGCGCCAGCATGACCGCGCAGGCCAGCCGGGCGGCGGCTTCCACGCCGAGCATGGCGGGCAGCGAGAAAATCCCGCTGGCGCGGTCGCCCTCGATCGATTTGAAATCGTTCAGCGTCATGATGCCGTGCGCACCGGCGCTGTACAGCAAGGCGATGGCGAGGATCGGCGGATGCGGCAGCCGGCCGGTCATGATCGCCGCACCGGTGAACCATGGCACGCCCTCATAGCAGATGGCGACCGCGCTGTTGCCGAGCCAGCCGTTGCGCTTCAACCGCCAGGGCGGCGCGCTGTACGCCCAGGCCAGCGCCAGTGCGGTGACCGCAGCACCGCAGCCCCAGGGGCCGAGGGGCAGTGCCAGCAGCAGCGATGCGGCAGTCCAGGCGATGCCGATATACAGCCCCCAATGGCCCGGCATGCGGCCGGAGGGGATCGGCCGGTGCGGTTCGTTGATCGCATCGACATGCCGGTCGAACCAATCGTTGACCGCCTGGCTGGTGCCGCAGACCATCGGGCCGGCCAGCAGCAAGCCGATGACGATGACCGGCCAGTGCGCGCCGAGCGGCTGGCCGGCGGAGATGACGCCGCAAAAGAACGCCCAGATGGGCGCGAACCAGGTGACCGGCTTCAACAGCTCAAGGCAGGTGCGCAGCGCCGGGGCGCGCAAGCCGATGACAGGTTGCGCCGGTATAGCCTGGGCCGCGTTCGCCATGCATGCTCCTTAACGGTTATTGATACTCGACGCCGATGCTCTCTGCCTCCAGCAGGCCGTGGCGGCGCATTTTGACGTACAGGCTCTGCCGGCTGACGCCGAGGATTTCAGCGGCCGAGGCGCGGTTGTCGCCGGTCATGGCGAGCGCCGCCTCGATGCTGAGCCGTTCGATGACATCGGTGGCTTCGCGCACTAGATCCTTCAGCGAGACGCGGCCGATCAGTTCGATGATCTGCTCCAGCGATTTCGGAAAGGCGCGGGGGGTGCCCGGCAGCGGGGCGATGCGGCGGTCGGTGCCGCGGATGGAAAAACCGTAGCAGGGCTCGCCAGCGTTCAGCACCGCGCCGGCGGAGATTTCGACATCGCTTTCAGCACCGAATTCGTCGTGCAGAACGGTCGAGAACAGCCGCACCGCGCCGTTCTGCCGGAGATTGTTCAAGAGCAGGCCGAGATCGACGCCGGGGCGGCCGAGCCAGCGGTCCAGCTGCTGGCCTTGCGCCTGCGATTCATTGCGCAGCTGGGTCATTTCCAGAAACGCCTCGTTGGCGGCGATGATCGTGCCGTCGTGATCGGTGACGACGAAGCCGTCCGGCACGTGCTCCACCAGCTTCAGCATCTTCTCCCGGCTGTCCGACAGTAGGCGCGCCGGATGGGCGGCGTCGGCGGGATTGGACAGGCGCAGCAGGATCAGTTTGGCGGCCCCCTGGCGGAACAAAAACCCGCTGGCCAGCAGCGGCGCTGCGCCGCCCGGCAGTTGCAGGGAAATATCATCGGCCCGGCCGGCGCCGCGCACGCCGGACAGCAGGGCTTCGAGGGCTGTGGCCCCTTCCGGCCCGACGATCTGCGGCAGGCTGAGGCCGATGATCTTGCCTTTCAGACCGGGAATATGGCGCGCCGCCGGATTGGCTTCGACGATTTTCTGGGTGGCCTGATCGACGATCAATACCGGTTCAGGGGTCATCTGAAATAAAATCCGGTAGCGCGTTTCGATATGGCGCATCCGCGCGTGATCGCGCTCGAAGGATTGCTGCACGTCCAGCACCCGTTGCTGAAGTGTCGCAAAGGCCCGCAGGTCGCGCCCGAAGGCCACCACCTGATCGGTTTTGCCGACCGGCAGGACCGAGAACAGGATGGGGATGTCGTTGCCGCGGGCTGCCTTGTAGTTGACCTGGCGGCCGTTGCGCGCGGTTTTGAGTTTCAGATCGCGCAGCATCTCGTCGACCTTGTTACGGCTTTCCACCGTTACGGAATCGTGCCAAGGCCGGCCGATCCAGGATGCCGGTTCCAAGAATTCAAGCGCCAGGGCCTCGCTTTGAAATGCATAATCGCGCACGATACCTTTATCATCCAGAATGATCGCGACATCGGCTGCTGCTGCGATCAGCAGCGCCGTGGCCTTGAAGTCTACTCCGGCCAACCAACGCGCCGGAGATTTGAATCCCTTCATGAAAAACCCGCACTTTCAACCAAGGCGGCCGGGCTCTAACCCTTAGAAATTCGGCCTAACCCGGTGATTTTGCTTTTAGACTGCTGCAAACTTGCCGTCACGCTGCGCTCCATAAAAATATTGGCCATAAAAAGATTGGCCCGGGCCAGTGCCTGCCACGCATCCTGCGCGGTCGCATCGATGCCGAGAAAGCGCGTGCGTTCCGGCTGGTTGGCGATCGCCTGGCCGCCGGCCATCACGAACGCATTCCGGTTGCAGGACGCAGCGCGCATGTCGCGGATGCAGGAGGGCAGGTTTTTAAGCCAGCGCTCGCTCGATACCGTGAAGCCGATGACGTCGAACCATTCGTCGCGCACCAGGGTGAGCAGTTTGGCGCGGGCCACCGCCGGGCCGGTGCGCACGCACCAGCCGCCTTCGCGGAAGGCATCGGCGACCATTGCCAGGCCAAAACCATGTTGCTCGCCGGGCACCGGCAGCAGCAGGATCCGGCATTCGCAGGCATGGGCCGCTTGGGCCGGCCCGGCGGCGTGGCCTTGCGAACTTGTTTCGTTCATGATCCGGTCCAGCCGGTAGACGCATAATGTCACGGTCACGAAATCCGCGGTGTCCTGCTCCCACATCTGGCCCAGCAGCTGGGCGGCCGGGGTCAGCAAGGTTTCGAACAAGGCTTCGCGCGACCCGGTCTGCAGGATGATGCGGTCGGCGATGGCGAGGAGCTGTTCCATGTCGTCGGCGATCAGCAGCTCGACAAATTCCGCCACTACGGCCTCTTCAATGGTGGCGGGCGGATGAAGGGCGACGCCGGAATTAGCTTTTTGGCTTTGCGTTTTCGATAGCAGCCGGGGGAGAATTTGGGTTTCGAGCGCCTCGCTCAGCAAATCCCCCCAGGGCCGTGGCGCCGGCGCCCGGCTGCACGGCGCGGTGCGGCATGCGCGTGTGGCGATGCCCGTCAGAGCTGCATTGTAATTAACAGATTTGGAACTTTTGATCATACGCTCCTCCTGTCCCTTTTTATTTTCATATTCATCATGGCGACTGTCAAGTTAAATTGACGGTCTTGATGTACTATAAACTTGACACTGCTTGCGGCGAAGCGCTAGCCTCGGCTCAGCCGGGCTGAGGCGGCACAGAAATGCAAATTTCCAGCAGGATGATTGGCAAAGTCCGCATATGAACTGCTCCTCGACCGAATTTGCTGCAAGCTTATCGCCGCCGCAAGATTTTGGGGCCCCTGTAATCGCCCGGAAGAAAGATGTGTCCAAAAATGCTTACAAGGCTAGTTAATTATTTGCTCGGGACCGTAGATTGTTGCCCCTGGGTGGGCCATGCCTATGGTCTGGCCTCCGTGCGGCCGGTGCAGCGGGTGCGTCCGCCGCATTTATACAGCCCCGCCGAGCGCAGGCGCCGCGACGCTTCGCCCTGGACTTTGGTGCAGGGCGTGCTGGCGCCGGTGCAGTTCGCGGTGTTCCTGACCAGCCTTTTCCTGGTGCTGCATTATCTGGCGACCGGCCATGGGCTGGAGGGCGCGACGATTTCGGTGCTGGTCAAGACCTTCTGCCTGCTGACGATCATGGTGACCGGTGCGGTGTGGGAACATGAGGTGTTCGGGCAGTATTTGTTTGCCCGCGCGTTTTTCTGGGAGGATGTGTTTTCCTTCCTGGTGATCGGTCTGCATCTGACCTATGTGGCGGTGCTGCTGACCGGGGTGGCGAGTGCGCGCGGGCAGATGATGATCGCGCTGGCGGCCTATGCGAGCTACGTGATCAATGCCGGGCAGTTCGTGCTGAAGCTGCGCCTGGCGCGGCGGGAAGCGCCGGCGGCATGAACCAGCTGGCGGACATCCGGCCTGCCCTCGGCTGCACCGATGGCCCGGCCAGCCAGGGTGAGGTGCTGCCGGTGCTGCGCCAGCGCGGCCAGCGCGAGGTGTTTTGCGGGCTGACCGGCATCGTCTGGCTGCATCGGCGCATCCAGGATGCGTTTTTCCTGGTGGTCGGGTCGCGCACCTGCGCGCATCTGCTGCAATCGGCGGCGGGAGTGATGATTTTCGCCGAACCGCGGTTTGCCACCGCGATCATCGATGAGCGCGATCTGGCGGGGATTGCCGATGCCAATGAGGAGCTGGACCGTGTGGTGACCCGGCTGCTCGAACGCCGGCCTGAGATTAAAATGCTGTTTCTGGTCGGCTCCTGCCCGTCCGAGGTGATCAAGCTCGATCTGTCGCGCGCCGCCTTGCGCCTGCATAAGCGGTTCTCGCCGGCGCTGAAGGTGCTTGCCTATTCCGGCAGCGGCATCGAGACGACGTTTACCGAGGGCGAGGATGCCTGCCTGGCGGCCCTGGTGCCGGAGCTGGGGCAGACCGATGCGGCGACGCTGCTGGTGGTCGGCACGCTGGCGGAGGTGGTGGAGGATCAGTTCAGCCGGTTGTTTGCCGAACTCGGCATCGAAAATGTGGCATTTCTGCCGGCGCGGCGGGCGGCGGCGATGCCGCCGGTGGGGCCGCGGACGCTGGTGCTGCTGGCCCAGCCGTTTCTGGCGGCAACCCTGACGGCATTGCAGGCGAGGGGGGCACGGCGCATCCCTGCCGCGTTCCCGCTGGGGGCCGAGGGCAGTGCGGCGTGGTTCCGGGCGGCGGCGGCGGCCTCGGGGGTCACGCCGGGGCATTGCGAGCAGGTGCTGGCCGGGCCGGTGGCCCGGGCACGGGCGGCACTGGCGGGCAGCCGCGCCATTCTGGCGGGCCAGCGCATCATGTTTTTTCCGGACAGCCAGCTCGAGATACCGCTGGCGCGCTTTCTGCACCGGGAATGCGGCATGACCCTGTGCGAGGTGGGCACGCCGTTTCTGCATCGGGACATCCAGGCCGAGGAGCTGGCGCTGCTGCCGGCCGGGACCAGGCTTTCCGAAGGCCAGGATGTGGAGCTGCAGCTGGACCGCTGCCGCGCTGAAAAACCCGATCTGGTGGTGTGCGGCATGGGCCTTGCCAACCCGCTGGAGGCCGAGGGGATGACCACCAAATGGTCGATCGAGCTGGTGTTCTCGCCGATCCAGGGGTTCGAGCAGGCCGCCGATCTGGCGGCCTTGTTCGCCCGGCCGCTCCGCCGCCGCGCGGCTCTGAAGGTCTGAGCGATGCAGCTGGCACTCTGGACCTATGAAGGACCGCCGCATATCGGGGCGATGCGCGTGGCGACCGCGATGCGCAATGTGCATTACGTGCTGCACGCGCCGCAGGGCGATACCTATGCCGATTTGCTGTTCACCATGATCGAACGGCGCGATGCCCGGCCGCCGGTAACCTATACGACGTTCCAGGCCCGCGACCTGGGGGGCGATACCGCCAGCCTGTTCAAGAAAGCCGCCGCCGATGCCTATGCGCGCTTCAGGCCGGCGGCGATGCTGGTGGGGGCCTCCTGCACCGCCGAGCTGATCCAGGACGATCCGGGCGGCCTGGCGCAGGCGCTGGGCTTGCCGATACCGGTGATCCCGCTGGAATTGCCCGCCTATCAGCGCAAGGAAAACTACGGGGCCTCCGAGACGTTCTATCAACTGGTACGGGCCTGCATCGGCGACCGGCAGCCGCAGAAGATGGCGGCTGCCAGCTGCAACCTGCTGGGCGCCACCGCGCTCGGCTTTCGCCATCGCGACGATGTGACCGAAATCACCCGGCTGCTGAACTCGCTGGGTGTTGCCGTCAATGTCTCGGCACCTTTGGCGGCGGCCCCGGCGGATCTGGCGCGGCTGCCGGATGCGGCGTTCAACGTGGTTTTGTATCCGGAGGTGGCGCTGACCGCCGCGACCTGGCTGGAGCGCCGGTTCGGCCAGAAATTCATCAATATCCCGCCGATCGGGGTGGGTGCGACACGCGATTTCTGCGCGGCCGTGGCGGCCCTGGCCGGCACCGATGCCGGGGCGGCAGAGGCTGCCGGCAGCCGGTTGCCGTGGTATACGCGCTCGATCGATTCCACCTATCTGACGGGCAAGCGCGTGTTCGTTTTTGGCGATGCGACACATGCCATCGCGCTGGCGCGGGTGGCCGCCGATGAGCTGGGCTATCAGGTGGTGGGTCTTGGCACCTATGCGCGCGAATTTGCCCGCGAAATGCGGGCCGCCGCACAGCGCTACGATCTGGAGGCGCTGATCACGGATGATTATCTGGAGGTCGAGGCGGCGATTAAAAACGCCGATCCGGCGCTGGTGCTGGGGACCCAGATGGAACGGCATATCGCCAAGCGGCTGGGCATTGCCTGTGCGGTGATTTCCGCCCCCGTGCATGTGCAGGATTTCCCCGCCCGCTACAGCCCGTTCATGGGCTTCGAGGGGGCCAATGTGCTGTTCGACACGCTTACCCACCCGCTGATGATGGGGCTGGAGGAACATCTGCTCGGCATGTTCCGGGAGGATTTCGAGTTTGCCGAGGGCGCGCCCGCCTCGCATCTGGGGGTTGGCGTACCGGAAGTGACCGCCGGCTTGATCTGGGCAGCCGAGGCGGAGCGCGAATTGCGGAAAATTCCGTTCTTTGTGCGCAACAAGGCCCGGCGCAATACCGAAAGTTATGCGTTGGCGCGCGAGATTACCATGATCGAGGTGACGACGATCTACGATGCGAAAGCGTATTATTCCGGAGTTGCAGCATGAACCATATCGCTGTCTTCCCTGACCTCGCAGCAAAACTGCAAGGGGCCTCCTGTGGTACGTCCTGCGGCGATGGGGAGGGCAGCGTGCAGGTGGCGCTCGATCCGGCGTTGCGGATGGGTAGTGCCAAGGTGATTGCGGTGTATGGCAAGGGCGGGATCGGCAAGAGCACGACTTCCTCCAATCTGTCCGCGGCGTTTTCGAAAATCGGCAAGCGGGTTTTGCAGATCGGTTGCGATCCGAAACATGATTCCACCTTCACCCTGACCAAGCGGCTGGTGCCGACGGTGATCGACGCGCTGGAGGCGGTGGATTTTCACCCCGAGGAGCTGCGCCGCGAGGATTTCGTGTATGAAGGCTATGGCGGCGTGCAATGCGTGGAGGCCGGCGGGCCGCCTGCCGGGACCGGCTGCGGCGGCTATGTGGTCGGCCAGACCGTCAAGCTTTTGAAAGAGCATCATCTGCTCGAAGACAGCGATGTGGTGATTTTCGATGTGCTGGGCGATGTGGTGTGCGGCGGTTTTGCGGCACCGTTGCAGCATGCCGACCGCGCGTTGATTGTCACCGCCAATGATTTCGACTCGATTTTCGCGATGAACCGGATCGTCGCGGCGATCGGCGCCAAGGCGAAGAACTACAATGTCCGGCTGGGGGGCGTGATCGCCAACCGGTCGGCGGCCACCGACCAGCTGGATAAATACAACCACGCCACCGGCCTTTCGACGCTGGCGCGCTTTCCCGATCTCGACATCATCCGGCAAAGCCGGTTGAAAAAATCGGTATTGTTCGAGATGGAAGACTCGCCGGCTTTGCGCGTGGTGCAGGCGGAATATCTGGCGCTGGCCGAGGCGCTGTGGGCGGGGGTGCCGGCGCTGACCGCGGTGCCGCTGAAGGACCGCGATATTTTCGATCTGCTGGGGTTCGAGTGATGCGCGCGGCGAGCGGCTCCACCAGCTATCAGCAACGCCGCGGCGAGGTCGAAACCTATTTCGACCGGACCGCGATGGCAGCCTGGGCGCGGCTGACCTCTACTGTGCCGGTGAGCGGCATCCGCGCCACGGTGCGCGCCGGGCGCGATGAGATGCGCGCGACCTTGCTCTCCTGGCTGCCGGCCGACATGACCGGGATGCGACTGCTGGATGCCGGTTGCGGCACCGGGGCGCTGGCGCTGGCGGCGGCCGGGCGCGGTGCCGCGGTGGTGGCGGTCGATCTCTCGCCGCAGCTGGTGGCGCTGGCTGCCGAGCGTGCTTTGGCGCATCCCGCCGCCGCCAGCATTACCTTCCGCGCCGGCGACATGCTGGACCCCGCCTATGGCCGGTTCGATTACATCGTGCTGATGGATTCCGTGATCCATTACCGCCAAAGCGATGCGATCGCGGCATTGCAGAGTTTGCAGGCGCGCGCTGGCAAGGCCGTGCTGTTCACCTTCGCGCCGCGCACCGTTTTGCTGTCGGCCATGCACAGTTTTGGCAAGCTGTTTCCGCGTGGCGACCGGGCACCGGCGATCGAGCCGCAGAGCGAGATGCGGCTGCGCGCGGCCTTCAATATCGGACGCAGCCAGCGTGTCAGCTCCGGGTTTTACATCAGCCAGGCGATGGAGATGGTCACGATGATCCAGCCGTCTTCGATGTGGAAGCGCGCCGGCACTGCGTTTCTGCCGTTCGCCGAGGCTACCGAGGAGCTGCCGCTGCCACGGCTGGCGCGCATGGCGCTGTTCCAGCTGTCGGTCGGGCTGACCCTGGCGTTGATCGTCGGCACGCTGAACCGGGTGATGATCGTGGAACTGCACGTGCCGGCCTGGGTGGTTTCCTGCATGATCGCGCTGCCGTTGCTGTTCGCGCCGGCGCGCGCCGTGATCGGCTTCAAATCCGACCGGCATCAATCGGCGTTCGGCTGGAAACGCCTGCCGTATCTGTGGTTCGGCACGCTGTTGCAATGGGGCGGGCTTGGCATCATGCCGTTCGCTTTGATCGTGCTGTCCGGCCATAGCCGGGCGCCGGATGCGGTGGGCGCGGTGGCGGCGGGCCTGGCGTTCCTGCTGGTCGGTGCCGGGATGCATACCGTGCAGACCGCCGGGCTGGCGCTGGCCACCGATATCGTGCCGGAGCCGGCCCGCCCAAGGGTGGTGGGCATGCTGTGCGTGATGCTGCTGCTGGGTATTTGCATCGGCGCCCTGGGGTACGGTGCGTTGCTGCGGCATTTCTCGCTGCTGCGGCTGGTGCAGGTGGTGCAGGGCTCGGCGGTGATGGTGCTGTTCATCAACGGGTTCGGCATGTGGAAGCAGGAGCCGCGGCGTGCTTCTACACTTACCACGGCACTCACCGCGCAGCCGACGCTGCGCCAGGCTCTGGCGGCCTTCGGGGCCGGTGAGAAATCCATCCGCCGGCTGGTGACCATCGGCATCGGTACCGCCAGCCTGTCGATGCAGGATATATTGCTGGAGCCTTATGGCGGGCAGGTGCTGCATCTCTCGGTCAGCCAGACCACCGCGCTGACCGCGGCTCTGGCCGGCGGCGGTCTGACCGGCCTGGTGTTTTCAGCGCGGCGCCTGACCGGGGGTGCCGATCCGTACCGTATTGCCGCGGCCGGGCTGTTGATCGGGCTGTTCGCCTTCATCGCGGTGATTGGCTCGGCACCGCTCGGGGTGCCGGCGCTGTTCGCTGGCGGAGTGTTCCTGATCGGCATGGCGAGCGGGCTGTTTCTGGCCGGCACTTTGGCGGATGCGATGGGGCGGGCGGCCAGCGGCATGAGCGGCCTGGCACTCGGCGCCTGGGGTTCGGTGCAGGCGCTGGCCGCCGGCAGCGCGATTGCCGTGGGCGGCATCGTGCGCGATTTTATCGGGTTTTGCAGCGGTAATGCCACCGCCGGCTATGAAGCCGTTTACACCTTTGAAATTTTTCTGATTTTCGTGACGCTCGCTGCCCTCGGCCCACTGGTCAGCCGCAGGATGGTCCCGAAATCCACACCGCATCATTTTTTGAAAACTTAAAAAAGCAAAGGTGCCGCCATGCCAACGGGAGCCATAACGCCCTATATCGATGTTGCCCAGCTGACGCTGTACGCGTTCTGGATCTTCTTCGGCGGGCTGGTCATCTATCTGATCCTGGAGAGCAAGCGGGAGGGCTTTCCGCTGATCACCGGCCGGACCGGCGAGCGGCCGGAAGGATGGCTGCCGATGCCGGCGCCCAAGACCTTTTTGCTGCGGGACGGCAGCCTGCGGACCGTGCCGTCTCTGGAGCCTGAGGAAATCGTCAATGCGGTGCAGGTGCAGGGGTTTGAAGGCGCACCTTTCGTGCCGCTGGGCGATGCGATGCAGGATGGGCTGGGGCCGGCCAGCTACGTGCTGCGGCCGACCACGCCCGAGCTGACCTATGACGGCCTGCCGCGCACCGTGCCGCTGCGGGTGGCGAGCGACCACTGGGTGGCCAGCGAGGACCCCGATCCGCGCGGCATGGAGGTGATTGCCGCCGATGGCGTGGTGGCCGGGGTGGTCAGCGATATCTGGATCGACCGGGCGGAGGTCAATCCGCGGTTCATCGAGGTGATGACGCCTGAGCCGCTGGCCCACGGCGTGATCGTGCCGATGGAACTGGTGGATGTTCAGGTGTTCGCGGTCGGCGGGGTGGTGAAGCTGCGCTGCGTGACGGCGGCGCAGCTGGCGGCGGCACCGGTACCGGCGAGCCCGGACCAGCTTTCGATGCGGGAGGAGGATCGCATACAGGCGTATTTCGCCTCCGGTTATCTGTACGCCTTTCCGGCGCGCATGGAGCCGCTGATATGAGCCGCTTCAAAGGCCGCCCGATGGATGGCCTGCCCGGCCGCCTGCCGCCCGGTGAGGCCG
>CBDDMJ010000006.1:0-316281 GCA_965231175.1 Acetobacteraceae bacterium
CGGGGTAATGCCTTGTATCGGTGTTCTGGAAATACACCCCGGGAATGCCGAGCTGATTCACCGCCAGCTCGTCATTGGCGCTCAGCTTGCGGTCCAGATACACGAAATCCTTGCCCGAGCCGAGCTTGGCCGCGGTGGCTGCCTGATCCAGCCCCGGCAGCACCGCCGCCAACTGGGCCGCCGCCGTGCCGGCATCCGGCACCTGCCTCGGGTCGGCATAAAGCTGCGCGCCGGGCAGGGAGACCGCGAGGATGGTCCCGTTGCGGTCGGTAATGCTGGCGCGGTCCGGCAGCGGGGGCGTGACATCCAGCACCGGCTGCATCGCCGCCAGCACCGCCTGGCTCGGCAGCACCGGGTGGATTACCGTGGCATAGGTCAGCCGCAGCGCCAGCACCGCATACAGCAGACCGAACAGCCCGGCCGCCACCACCATGCGCCGCCGTGCCACCTCCATCTGCGCCCGCCGCGCCAGATCGGGTGCGGTCACCCGCACATGCTCCATACGCGGGGTGGCGCCGCGCGCCGGCGCGCCTTTACGCCGCGCCGGCACCCCGCCGTCGCCGGGCCATAGATTCAAGGTCAATTACCGGACCCCAGAGGCTGCGGCGGCGCCAGTTCGGCGGCCATGCCCAGTACCGAGCCGGCCGCCGCCGGCAGCACTGAGCTGGCCGCCTCCGGCGGCGCCTGCACAGCGCTCACCTGCTGCATGACCGGCTGCACATAAGGCACCGTTCGCGCCGGCGCCGCCTCGGCGCCCATCACCAGCGCCGGCGATTCATAGCCATGCGTCACCCGCGCCTCGCGCATGATTTCATGCTCAGCCTCACGCACGCCATGCGGATGCGCCCGCGCCGCGGCTAAAACCATGGGCCGCGCCGCGGTTAAAACTATAGGCCGCTCCGCGGCCGGGACCACGGGCCGCGCCGCGGCCAGGACCACCGGCCGCGCCGCGGCCAGGACCACCGGCGCGCTCTGCGGCTGTGTTTGCGGCAAACCCTGCGGCAGCGGCGGCGGCAACGGCAAGCCGTTCGGTGCCACGCTGGTCTGCGCCAGTTGCACCGCCGCCGTCGCTGTGCCGACCGCCTCCGGGTTCTGGCCCGGCGCGGCACTGCCCGGCGCCGGCAGGGCCGCCCCCAGCCCGGCCAAGGTCACCATCTGTGCCGGCTGCATCGGCTTCAGCCCGGTAAACTGCCCGGCCAGTGCGGCCAGCTGCGAGGGATCGGTCTCCAGCGCCCATTGCGCCTGCAATACACGAATGCGCTGCCCGTCGAGCTGCGCCTGCTGGGCAATTCCCGCTAGCTGGTCGTCCAGCACCTGCGCCTGGTGCTTCACCGCGAACAGATACAGCCCCGATGTGGCGGCCAGCAGCGCGGTCACCAAAGTGAACGGCCGGATCATGCCGCCAGGCGCTCCATGGCCCGCAATTTGGCGCTGCGGGCCCGCGGGTTGGCCCGCAGCTCGGCCGCCCCTGCCACCACCGGCCGCGTTGTCAACAGCCGGAACAACGGCGCCCCGGCGCCTTGCCCGACCGCCGCCTCACCCGCCGGATCGAAGCGCGAAGCGCCCGCACCCCGCTTTGCTGCCGCCGCCATGAAGCGCTTGACGATGCGGTCTTCCAGCGAATGAAAACTGACCACCACCAGCCGCCCGCCGGGCGCCAGCAAACCCGCCGCCTGCTGCAAACCCGCCGCCACTTCTGTTAACTCTTCGTTAACGGCGATCCGCAGCGCCTGAAAGCTCCTGGTGGCCGGGTCGATGCCTGATCTATCTGGTCTCACAACACTCCGTATCACGCCAGCCAAATCCAACGTCGTTGCAAATGCCTTCAAACGCCGCCGCTCGATGATCGCGCGGGCGATCCGGCGTGAGGCTTTTTCCTCGCCGAATGTATACAAAATATCAGCCAGTTCGGATTCGGGACTAGTATTTACAAGATCCGCGGCACTGCGGCCCGCAGCTCCCATCCGCATGTCGAGCGGGCCGTCCCTGCGGAAGCTGAAGCCGCGTTCAGGATCGTCAATCTGGTAGGAGGATACACCAAGATCGAACACCGCGCCGTCCAGAGACGCCACCCCGGCGGCATGCAACAGCGCTAACAACCCGCCGATCCGCCCCTCCAGCAGATGCAGCCGCCCCGGCCATGCCGCCGCCAGCGCGGCTCCGCGCGCGATCGCCGCCGGATCGCGGTCGATGGCCCACAGCGTGCAGGAAGCTGCCGCCAATATCGCCGCCGCATAGCCGCCGCCGCCGAACGTGCCATCCAGATACACGCCCGCTGTCTGCGGTCGCAGCCAGCCCACCGCCTCCTCGCCCAGCACCGGCACATGAGAAAATCCGTTCACGCGCCCGCCTGCGCGGTACCTGGCAGGGTCATGCGCCCGGCCAGGCTGCGCTGCTGCACCGCCGCCCGCCGCGCCGCCGCCGCCGCCGGCTCCCAGATCTGAAACATCCGTCCCAGCCCCATGAACACCACGGCATCGCCAAGCCCGGCATGGCGCGCCAACCCTTCCGGCAACAGCACCCTGCCCTCCTTGTCCGGCTCCAGCTCGCAGGCATCGGCATATAAAGCGGTCGCCATATCCTCCTGGTCCTGGCCGAACAGTTCAAGATTCGCCAGCGGTGCCGCCAGCCGGCTGAATACCGCCTCCGGCCAGGCCTCGATGCATGGCAGCGTATGCGACGGCCGCAAGATCAGCCTGACCCCGCCGGCGGCGTCGCGCAGTGCCGCCCGAAACGCCGCCGGTACGGAAACCCGCCCCTTGGCGTCGAGCCGGTTCTGATGGGTGCCGAGAAACTGGCTCATGAAATTAAACTGGAATGCCTGTGCGGTTTTATGGGTAGGCATGGGATACCATGGGTGTACATGGGCGTCAAAGAGAATCGGAGGGCAAGGGCATCAAATCGCCTTCGATTCGTTCAATTGTTTCAAGGCGTTAACAGCAAGTTTCCAGAATCATGTGTTGCTGGTTTGTTCACTCTTTGCTGCGCCTGCATATGGCCGCCCCGCCAACCCCATATGCAGGCGCAGAAGCAAGTTTTGCTGCGTCTGCATACGGCCGCCCCGCCAGCCCCATATGCAGGCGCAGACGAAGTAAAAGACGGTTGCTGCGGTTCTGCATATGATATCCGCCCCGCCAGCGGCCCAGATGCCGGCGAAGACCAACCCGGGCGGCGGAAGTAAATCCAGACGGTCTGTAAGCCGGGTTCTGTCCAATATCCTGCGATATCTGGACGGCCATTCCTCTGCGGCCGGCATTGCTGCCGGCCTCGCGCGACCAACCCGGGCGGCGGATCGGGAAATTCCTGCGCCCATGCGTTGCCGCACGGCGCCGGCCGCCCCTATCCGGTCTTGCTCCCGGTGGGGTTTACCCTGCCAGCTGCCCTGTCACCAGGGCCGCGGTGCGCTCTTACCGCACCGTTTCACCCTCACCCGCAAAGCGCGAACGCGTCGCGGGCAGTTTGTTTTCTGTGGCACTGTCCCTGGGGTCGCCCCCGCCGGCCGTTAGCCGGCACCATGGAGCCCGGACTTTCCTCCACCTCGGTATGACCCTCGGCAGCGCCGTCCAACCGTCTGGATCACTCTTCTTGAACGAACGCGTCATCCGGGTCAATTGCGTCCGGAATACCGAGCGCGCCATGATCACCGCGATCACCCCCAGCTGCACCGTGGTGGCGCCGAGCAAAGTCATGATCACCCGCGGCGTGATGACGCGGCCCGCGCCATCGATCAGATGCAGAATCAGGTCTGCCTGATCGATGGCGGCCAGATGGTAGATCAGATAGGCGGTAAACCCGTTGGCACCGACAAACAGGATTAAAATCGCTGTGGCGGCGCGCCAGCGTATCCTGGCATCGCCCAGCTCGACACGCTCCCGGACACTGCCACATGCTCCTGCAATGTCCCATGAGGCTCGGCAATCAGCGCTGCGAATTTAAGCGCCCGTTCGTCGGTCAAGGCTCAATCAGCCAGGCTGACCTTGATCGGTGTGCCATCCTTGCCGGCCAGCAGGATATTATGATCATCCGCCTGCCGCGCTATGATTGCGCCAGCGACAAAGCCTTGACCACCTCGAACTTGACCCCGAACACGCTCTTCAAAGTCTCGATCGCATCAGTCGCCGATTTACCGAATGTCAGTTCAACCATATTCCGCTCTCCAGCAATGTTTCATATAACCGCTGCGCATCAGCACTTCAACAAATTACGCAGCCCTGCCGCCCGCCGCCGCGTGATTTCATCGCCCGTCCCGCTTAAATGCCGGGGTAGAAAATGCCGCTGAAACGCCATCACCACCAGCTCTGCCGGCAGCCGCACATCATAGCCGATCGCCGCCAGATCGGCCTGCAGATCCCCCGCATCCCCCAGCGCCTCGGTCCACACCCCCACGCCCGCTGCCGCCAGGCCTTCCCAGTCGAACAGCTCGCCCGGGTCCTGCTTGCGGTCCGGGGCGATATCCGAATGCCCCACTATATGGCGCGCCGGGATCGCCCACCGCCCCAGTATGCCGCGGCATAAATCCCGCACCGCCGCCATCTGCACGGCCGGGAACGCCCGGTAGCCAAATTCATGCCCAGGGTTGACGATTTCGATGCCGATCGAACAATCGTTCAAAGCGGTGCGCCCGCGCCAGTAGCTCACCCCGGCATGCCAGGCCCGCAGCTCCTCGGCCACCAGCACATGAACCGTGCCGTCCTCATCCACCACATAATGCGCGGATACTTTCGCCAGCGGATCGCACAGCCGCGCCACCGCCGCCGCCGCCGTTTGCATCCCGGTATAATGCAGCACCAGATGATCCACCGCCGCCCCGGCCGGCCGCGCATCCGCATTCGGCGAGGGGGCGATCATCACAACCGCCGCTCGCGTTTGATCACGTCATAGGCCGCATTGATGCGCGCTACCCGGTCCGAGGCGGCGGCGATGAAATCCGGCGTGACACCCTTGGAGGCCAGACTGTCCGGATGATTTTCCCGCACCAAAACCATCCAGCGCGCCCGCACCGCCTCATCGGTGGCCCGCCGCTCGATCCCCAGCACGGTATAGGGATCGGCATCCGAGCCGAACACGCCGCTGCGCGCCGCTGCCGCATCCACCCGGAATTCCTGCGCCACCCGCGCCAGAAACGCCGACTCCGCCGCATTCACCGGCCCATCGGCACGGGCGATCTGGTGCAGCCCGGCCAGTACCTGCTCCAGCAGCCCGCGATTATCGGCGAACGCCTCACCGAGCTGGCGCGCATGCCCCTCGAACCCATCGGCAGACTCCCGTGCGGCATCGAACATGCGGCCGACCTCGCGCAGATTCTCATCAGGGATCCGGAAGCTTGCGCGGAACGCCGCAATCTCCGCCCGGTTCACCACGCCGTCGCATTTGGCAAGCTTGGCTGCCAGCACCGTCACCGAGATCGCGAACAACTGCTCGCGCCGCCCCAGCATGGCCGCCAGCCGCGCCTGGTCGAACGGCAGGTTGCCGAGGCGCGCCATGTTCGGCAGCCGGCCTTGATCGGCGGCATGGCCCAGGGCCGCGCCAAACAACGCCCCCGCCGGGCCGCCCATGGCAAACCCGGCCACCCCACCGAGAACCTTACCCCAATAACTCATCTGAGCTTTCTACCATCACCCCCTGGCAACTGACCACTGACAACTGATACTACCCCCGCCAATGGGCGAAAACGTAACCGGCTGGCAATTCTGGATCGACCGCGGCGGTACGTTCACCGATATCGTGGCGCGGACGCCGTCCGGCGCGCTGCTCACCCGAAAACTGCTCTCGGAAAACCCCGCGCAGTATCAGGACGCTGCCATCGCCGGTATCCGCAGCCTGCTTGATCTTGCCCCTGGCGAAGCGCTTCCGGCACATACGATCGCCAGCGTCAAAATGGGCACCACGGTCGCCACCAATGCGCTGCTGGAACGCAAAGGTGCGCCGACGCTCCTGCTGATCAATCGCGGCTTCGCCGATCTGCTGCGCATCGGCAATCAGGCCCGCCCGCGGTTGTTCGACCTTAACATCCGGCGCCCGCCGATGCTGTATACCGAGGTCGCCGAAATCACCGGCCGGCTTGCCGCCGATGGCAGCGTCATCGAGCCGCTCGACGAAGCCGCTGCCGGCAGCGCCCTGCAAGCGGCCAGGGCGGCCGGCATCACCGCCGTCGCCATCGCCCTGATCCATGCCTGGAACCACCCCGAGCAGGAACGGCAGCTCGGCGCATTGGCCGCCCAGGCCGGCTTTACCCAGATTTCCCTCAGCCATCAGGTCAGCCCGCTGCTGCGGCTGGTGCCGCGCGCCGGCACCACCGTCGCCGATGCCTATCTCTCGCCGGTTCTGCACCGCTACATCGCGCAAATTTCAGCCGGTCTCGGCGGCGCCAAAACCTGGTTCATGCAATCCCATGGCGGCCTCGCCGAGGCCCGTACGGTGTCCGGCAAGGACGCCATCCTCTCCGGCCCGGCCGGCGGCATTGTCGGTGCGGCCCGCACCGCCGGCGCTGCCGGCTTCACCCGCGTCATCGGCTTCGACATGGGGGGCACCTCCACCGATGCAGCACTTTACGACAATGCCTATGAACGCAGCTTCGAGACCGAGATCGCCGGTATCCAGCTGCGCGCGCCGATGCTCGCCATCAACACCGTCGCCGCCGGCGGCGGTTCGATCCTCAGCTTCGACGGCGCCCGCCTGCGCGTCGGCCCGGAAAGTGCCGGTGCCGCCCCCGGCCCCGCCGCCTACCGCAACGGCGGCCCGCTGACCGTCACCGATGCCAATATCCTGCTCGGCAAAATCCAGCCCGCGCATTTCCCGGAAATTTTTGGCGCTCATGGCGATGAGAGGCTGGATGGCGACATCGTCGCCGCCAAATTCGCTGACCTCGCCAAAACGGTCGAACAGGCCACCGGCATCGCCCGCAGCCCGCAACAGCTGGCGGCCGGCTATATCGACATCGCGGTCGCCAACATGGCCCATGCGATCCGCCAGATCACCGTGCAAAAGGGCCACAACCCGGCCGACTTCATCCTGGCGAGTTTCGGCGGCGCCGGCGGCCAGCATGCCTGCCTGGTCGCCGACGAACTCGGCATCGGCACCATCTTCATCCACCCGCTGGCCGGCGTGCTCTCGGCCTATGGCATGGGCCTGGCCGACCAGGGCGCGCTGCGCGAACAGGCTCTGGAGATCCCTTTCACGCCGCAATCCATTCCCGCCATCACCGCCGCCGCCGCCACGCTGATGGATGCCGCCACCGCCGCCTTGCACACCGCCCTCGCCCCTGCCGCCGCCGTCGCCACAAGTACCACCATCCATTTGCGCTATGCCGGCACCGATTCCGCCCTGCCGGTCCCGCTGACGAACCACGCCGAAATGGTCACGGAATTCGCGACCGCCCACCACCGGCTGTTCGGCTTCACCATGCCGGACAAATCGCTGATCGCCGAAATGGCCGCGGTCGAGGCCACCAGCCCCGGCGACCCCGTCACCGCCACCACCCTGCCGCCCCGTACCACCCCTCTGATCCCGCTCGCCGTCACTACCATTTTCACCGGCAACGCCGCCCATGCTGCGCCCATCCATGAGCGCGACACGCTCGGCGCCGGCGACCTCATCCCCGGCCCGGCCCTGCTGCGCGAGGCCAATGCCACCACCATTGTCGAACCTGGCTGGCAGGCCGAAATCACCGCCGCCAACCAGTTGATTTTGCGCCGCACAACGCCGCGCCCCGCCGCGACCGCTGCCGGCGACCTCAGCCGCGCCGATCCGGTGCTGCTGGAACTCTTCAACAATTTGTTCATGGCGATCGCCGCGCAATGCGGCACCACCCTGCGCAATACCGCGCAAAGCGTGAACATCAAGGAACGCCTGGATTTCTCCTGCGCTATTTTCGATGCCGCAGGCGGGCTGATCGCCAACGCCCCGCATGTGCCGGTGCATCTCGGCGCCATGGGTGCCTCGGTGCGCCATGTCATTGCCGCCCGCGGTAGCACCCTTAAACCCGGCGACGCCATTGCCCTGAACAACCCCTATGCCGGCGGCACCCATCTGCCGGATCTCACCCTCATCACCCCGGTATTCGACGACACCGGCACCACCATCCGCTGGTTCGTGGCCTGCCGCGGCCATCACGCCGATATCGGCGGCCTTACCCCCGGCTCCACCCCGCCATTCTCCACCACCCTCGAAGACGAAGGCGTGGTCATCGATAATTTCCTGCTGCTCGACGGCGGCACGTTCCGCGAAGCCGCATTCCGCACCCTGCTGGCCAATGCCAAACACCCGGCCCGCGCCCCGGATGCCAATATCGCCGACCTCAAGGCACAGATCGCCGCCAATGCAACCGGCGTGCGCGCCCTGACTTCTATTGTCGACCGTTACGGCTGGCCCACCGTTTCCGCCTATATGCGCCACGTCATGAACAATGCCGAGGCCGCCATCCGCGCCGTTATCGGGACTTTGCGGGACGGCAGCTTTACCTATCTGATGGACGATGGCGCCGTCCTGCAGGTCGCCATTACCATCGACCACACCGCCGAGGCCGCCACCATCGACTTCACCGGCACCTCGCGGGTGAGCGAAACCAATTTCAATGCCCCGCCCGCCATTACCTACGCCGCCGTGTTGTATGTGTTCCGCTGTCTGGTCGGCGCCGATATTCCGCTCAACGAAGGTTGCCTCAAACCCCTTACCATCGTCATCCCCGAAGACAGCTTCCTCAAGCCGCGGCCAGGCGCTGCGGTGGTCGCCGGCAATACCGAAATCAGCCAGGCCATCACCTCGGCTTTGCTCGGCGCGCTCGGGGCCGCGGCCGCTTCGCAATCCACCATGAACAACCTGCTGTTCGGCGACGCCACGCGCCAATATTACGAAACCATCTGCGGCGGCGGGGGCGGCGGGCCCGGTTACGCCGGTGCTGACGCGGTCCACACCCATATGACCAATACCCGCATCACCGACCCCGAAATTCTTGAACTGCGCACCCCGGTGCGCCTCGAGGCTTTCAGCATCCGCCCCGATTCCGGCGGCGGCGGGGCGTTCCCCGGCGGTGACGGCGTGATCCGCAAACTGCGCTTCCTGGAGCCGATGACCGCCACGCTGATCGCCTCGCGCCGCACCTACCCGCCCTTCGGGCTCGACGGCGGCGCTCCCGGTGCCTGCGGCAGCGACCATGTCGAGCGCGCCGATGGCCGCATTGAGCCGATCTCCGGCCGCGCCGAAATCTCCCTGGCCGCCGGCGATGCCCTTATCATCGCCACCCCCGGTGGCGGCGGTTACGGCGCATGACCACGCGCCGCCGCCTGCTGATCGCCCTGCCCATCGCTCTCCTGCTCCTGTTTACCCTGCTGATCCTGGCGCTGCCGGACATCGTCGCTGCGCAATACAACCGCAGCACCATCGAGGCCTTCGCCAGTGCGCTGACCGGCCGGACCGTGCGCATCGGCGGCAAACTCTCGCTGTCGCTGCTGCCGAACCCGGAAATCATCGCCGGCGACATCACGATTACCGGCCCGCACCAGGAGGTCATTACCGCCCGCTCCCTTACTTTGGACATCGCTGCTGCAACATTGCTGCGCGGTCAGCTCAGCGCCCAGCGCATCGCCTTGCAATCACCGCGCATCGCCCTGCCCTGGCCGTTGCCCGGCGGGGCCGCCGGCATCGCTCCGCCACCCTGGCTCACCGCGCTGCACGCCCAGATCGCCAACGGCACGATCAGCCTTGGGGGTTTAAGTTTCAGCGATGTCAACGCCGACCTGTTTACCGGCGGCAGCAGTACGGTTTCGATCGCCGGCACCGGCGCTGCCGCCGGCACGCCGGTCACCATCAGCGCCAGCCTGGCCCGGCCGGATGCCGCCGGCAATGCCGGCTTTACCATAGATGCCGCCGCTGCCGCCGGCACCGGTCATCTTACCGGCAGCATCGACGCCGCCAGCGAGATCGCCGGCGTTCTCAAGCTCAGCACCGCCAGCCCGGCCTATACCGCCACCGCCCATCTGCAGGCCGTTGGCGACAATTTCACCTTCACCGCCATCCAGGCGCAATCAATATCCCCTGGAAATGCGCCCGGCAGTGCTGCCAGCCTTACCGGCACTGCGGCGCTGGACTTCTCCCGGCCCTTGCTGACGCTCTCCCTGGCCGCGCAAAATCTAACCCTGCCGCCGGCTGCCAGCCTGCCCATTCCGACGCATCTTACCCTCAGTGCCGCCAACACCGTTTTCGGCGGCCTGACGATCCCGCAGCTCGACCTGACCGCCGAGGCCAGCGCCGCCGGCATCACCCTGTCCGCCCTCACCGCCACCCTGCCCGGCGCCAGCCAGCTGACCGCCGCCGGCCGCGCGACACCGGACGGCAACTGGCAGGGCCAGGCCAGCCTGCACAGCGGCGGCTTTCCCACCCTGTTCGCTGCCTTGGCCCCTGGCCTTGCCACCCCCGAAACCTGGCAGACCGCCAGTCTCGCCACCAGCTTTGCCGGCCCGTTGAGCAGCCTCCGGCTCACCCACCTCACCGGCACCATCGGCGCCAGTGCCCTTACCGGCAGCCTTATCCTCACCCACCGCAGCATCACCGGGGCGCTGCATTTCACCACCCTGCCTCTCGACCCCTTTACCGCCTGGCGGCCCGGCACCACCGCCCACCCTCATACAGACCTCGAAATCACCGCCGGCCGCGCCACCCTGCACGGCCTCGCCCTCACCCATTTGCTGCTGGATGCCAGCACCGGCGACCGCCTGGTCATCCGCCGCCTTTGCGCCTCGGTGGGCGGCGGCCTGGCCGCCGGCAGCCTCAGCCTTGCCGCCAACGGCGACATCACCGCCGCGCGGTTCCTGCTCACCGCTCCCGAGGCTACGCCCTTCGCTGCCCCGCTGGCCGCCTTGCTGCCCGCCGGCTGGCGCCCGCCTGCCAGCTTCACCGCCGCGCCGCTGGCGCTGTCCCTGCTTGCCGCCGGCCCCGTGACCTCACTCGCCACCAGTTTCACCCTTGGCTTCGGCGCCATCGCCATCACCGGCGCGCCGGTCATCGACCTCACCCATGACACTGCCACCGGGGCCTTCACCCTGCGCCATCCCAGCGCCATCGCCGCCTTCAAATCCCTTGGCCTGCCCGCCGGTCTCGCCTGGCCCGGCGCCGGCTCCATCGCTTTGCGTGCCACCGCCACCGTCTCGCCCGGCAGTTTCGGCCTGAACGATTTCATCCTCTCGCTCGGCGCCCTCACCGCCAATGGCCGCCTGCTGGACGCCGGCAACGCCATCACCGGCGATATTGCCGCCGATACCCTGGCCCTGCCCGCTCTGCCTGCCAGCTTCACCCTTGCCTGGCCGGAACTCGCCGGGCGCAGCGGCAAAGTCAGCCTTACCGCCAACACCGTCCAGCTCGCCGGCCAACCATTGTTCGGTGCCGCCAGCGCCACCATCGGCCTGAACGCCGATACCATCAGCTTCGCTCTCAACCAGGCCAGCCTCGGCAACGGCCAGGTCAGCGGTACCGCCACGGTGAACCTTGGTGACGCTGGCAGCGGCAGCCTCAACCAGACCGTGCCGCCCAGCCTTGCCGCCACCCTTCATTTGGCCAAGATAAATACCGCCGGCGTGGCCCTGCCGCTCAGCTTTCCGCTCACCCTGCCCAGCGGCATAATCACCGCTACCGCCAAACTTACCGCCACCGGCTATATCCAGGCCACCTGGCGGCAAACCCTTGCCGGCACCGCCAGCCTCACCGGCAGCGGCGGCACCATCACCGGCTTTGATCTGCCTTCCCTCACCGCCGCCTTTACCAGCCCGCACCGGGCCACCGCCCTGCGCACCGCCAGTCTCACCGGCACCACCCCATTCACCACCCTCGAACTCTCCGGAAGCCTCGCCAACGGCCTCTACACCATCCAGACCGCCAGCCTCGCCAGCGCCAAAGGAGCCGCCACCGCTACCGGCAGCATCGACCTCGCCGACCGCACCGTGGCCCTCAAACTAGACCTCATCCCCGCCATCCCCACCCCGCCCCCCATCAGCCTCACCCTGCTCGGCAGCTGGTCCAACCCCAAAAAAATCCCAGCGACCAAAGCGGCGCTGGGATTTAGAAAAGGGCAGTGAAGCAAGCAGTTCTTTTTTGAAAAAAAGAACCAAAAAACTTTTGCCCTGCTGGAATTGGGGCGTTACGCTATCAATGCCCATGTCCCAGATTCATAAAGTTTTTTTGCTTCTTTTTGTTCACAAAAAGAAGATTCTTCCTTTGTATTTCATAACCTAATGATAAACCCCGCCGCCGAAGCCGCCGAACAGGAAGACGATCAGCAGGATCACCAGGATCAGTCCCAGCACGCCGCCTGAGCCACGGCCGCCGTAGCTGCGGTGCGCGTAATAACCGCCGCCGCCGCCGAAGATCAGGACCAGTAGAATGATGATAAGTATAAGCGACACTGCATGGCCTCCTGTGGTTTCTACCACTAACGTCGTGTTCCGATTCATCATCGGAAAGACCTGCGTGCATTAAAACGCAGTCATCCGCGCGTTACATTGCTCCTGCATTGCTCCATGGCCTGACCGGGGTTATGACCGGTGTACCACCAGCAGGAGCAGTTTATGGCCGAGCCGTTTGATGTTATCGTGATCGGCTCCGGCCCTGGCGGCTATGTCTGCGCCATCCGCGCTGCCCAGCTTGGCTTCAAGGTGGCCTGCGTTGAAAAGCGCGCCACGCTGGGCGGCACCTGTCTGAACATCGGCTGCATCCCGTCCAAGGCGCTTCTGCAATCATCGGAAAATTTCGAGCAGCTGAGCCACGGCATGCAGGATCACGGCATCAACCTGGGCGAGATCGGCCTGGACCTTGGCCGCATGCAGGCCCGCAAGGGCGAGGTGGTGACCGCCAACACCAAAGGTGTGGAGTTTCTCTTCAAGAAGAACAAGATCACCTGGCTCAAGGGCAGTGCCAAATTCAATTCCGCCACCGAAATAGACGTGGCGGGCAAAACCTATACCGCCAAACATTTCGTCATCGCTACCGGTAGCGAATCAGTGCCGCTCAAGGGTGTCGAGGTCGATGAAACCCGCATCGTCACTTCCACCGGCGCGCTGACGCTCGATACGGTGCCAAAACACCTGGTGGTGATCGGCGCCGGCGTCATCGGCCTTGAACTTGGCAGCGTCTGGCGCCGCCTGGGGGCGGAGGTCACCGTCATCGAATTCCTGGATCGCATCACCCCGGGCCTGGACACCGAACTCGCCACCGCCTTTCAGAAACTGCTGGTCAAGCAGGGCTTCACCTTCAAGCTGGGGGCCAAGGTCACCGCCGCCAAACTCACCAATACCGGGGTTACCCTGACCGTCGAGCCCGCCAAGGGTGGCGCTGCCGAAACCGTCGAGGCCGACATCGTGCTGCTCGCCATCGGCCGCTATGCCTATACCGAAGGCCTCAACCTGGCCGCCGCCGGCGTCGAGGTGGACGCCAGGGGCCGCGTCAAAACCGATGCGCATTTCGCCACCAACATTTCCGGCATCTACGCCATCGGCGACGTCATCGCCGGGCCGATGCTGGCGCACAAGGCCGAGGACGAAGGCGTGGCGCTGGCCGAGCAGCTGGCCGGCCAGGCCGGCCATGTCAATTACGGCGCCATCCCGAGCGTGGTGTACACATGGCCGGAAGTGGCCTCCGTCGGCGCCACCGAAGAGGAATTGAAAACCGCAGGCACCGCCTACAAAATCGGCAAATTCCCGTTCACCGCCAACGGCCGCGCCCGCGCCATGGCCGCCACCGACGGCTTTGTCAAAATTCTCTCGGATAAAACCACGGACAGGCTGCTTGGCGCCCATATCATCGGCCCGGACGCCGGCACCCTGATCGCCGAGCTGGTCACCGCCATCGAATTCGGCGCCGCCGCCGAAGACGTTGCCCGCATCTGCCATGCCCACCCCACCCTTTCCGAAGCGGTAAAAGAGGCAGCCCTGGCAGCCGATGGCCGGGCGCTTCATATCTAGACCATGAGCATCCGCCTCGGCGTCAATGTCGACCACGTTGCCACCCTGCGCAACGCCCGCGGCGGCGCCCACCCGGACCCGTTCACCATCGCCGCCGTCTGCGTTGCCGCCGGTGCCGACGGTATTACTATCCACTTACGCGAAGACCGCCGCCACATCCGCGATGAAGACGCACGCCGCATCTGTGCCGGCATCACCGCCCCGATCAACCTCGAAATGGCCGCCACCGCCGAAATGGCCGCCATCGCCTGCGCATTGAAACCCCATGGCGTGTGCATCGTTCCGGAACGCCGCATCGAAATCACCACCGAAGGCGGCCTCGACGTCCTCGCCCACCGCACCGACCTCGCCCCCATCGTCGCCCAACTCAACGCCGCCGGCATTACCGTCTCACTCTTTCTGGACCCTGACCCCGCCCAGCTCGAAGCCGCCGCCGCCATCGGCGCATCGGTGGTCGAACTGCACACCGGCGCCTATGCCAACCAACGCCCCGGCGAACTCGCCCGCCTCGCCGCCGCCGCCGCCCTGATGCCAGCCCTCAACCTCGAATGCCACGCCGGCCACGGCCTGACCTATGCCAACGTTCAACCGATCGCCGCCATTCCGGAAATCCGCGAACTCAATATCGGGCATTATCTGATGGGCGAAGCCCTGCTGACCGGCTTGCCCGAAACTATACGGCGGATGAAGAAACTGATGGATGAGGCGAGGAAATAAGAAACTTCTTTTTGTGAACAAAAAGAAGCAAAAAAACTTTTTGAATCTGGGCCTGGGGCGTTGTCGCCGCCAAAGCCCATACCCCAGCAGGGCAAAAGTTTTTTGCTGCTTTTTTTCAAAAAAGAAGCGCTTGCTTGCTACCTTCCCCCTCACCCCATCTGCCGGTCCGTCACCAGCCGGCTGGCGCGCAGGATGGCGCGCAGGTCTTCGTAGGCTGTTTCAAACATTTTATTTTCGATCTGGTATTTGAATTCATGCCGGTGTGCCATTTCGTCTTCGGCTTTGGCCATCCGCCGGGCGATCTCTTCGGTTGCATCGCCGCGCGCTGCCAGGCGCTGTTCCAGGACTGCCATGGAGGGCGGGCGGATAAATACCCCCACCACATCCGGCCCCATATTGGCGCGCAACTGCCGGTAGCCTTGCCAGTCGATATCGAACAGCACATCCCGCCCGGCGCTCAACGCTGCCTCCACCGGCGCTCGCGGCGTGCCGTAGGAGCGTCCGAACACATAGGCATGTTCCAAGAGCGCGCCCGCCGCCGCCATCGCATCGAACGCCGCCTGATCGATGAAGTAATAATGCTGCCCTTCAACTTCCCCCGCCCGCGGCGCCCGCGTCGTTACGCTCACGGAGAGTGACAGCCGCTCGTCGGCCGCCAGGAGTGCCCGCGACAGCGAGGTTTTACCCGCTCCCGAAGGAGCGGCCAGCACAAAGCATATCCCACGCCTATTCAATGTTCTGGACCTGCTCGCGCAACTGCTCGATCACCACTTTCAATGCCATTCCGATATTTGTCAGTTCCACCGAGGCTGATTTGCTGCACAGCGTATTGGCTTCCCGGTTGAATTCCTGCATCAGGAAATCCAGCCGCCGCCCCACCGCGACATTTTGCGCCATGCCTTCCGCGAGCAATCCTTGCGCTGCCGCAACATGTGCTGCGAGCCGGTCCAGCTCTTCCCGCACATCGGATCTGGTTGCCAGCAATGCGATCTCCTGCGCCAGCCGTTCCTCCGGCGGCGCCGGCACGGTCCCCAGCAGTTCGGAGAGTTGCTGGCGCAGCCTGGCCAGATGCAAAGCCGGCTGGGTCGCCGCCGCGGCTGTCGCGCGCGCCTGCAACTCTGCGATCTCCGCGATCTGTGCCGCCATCACCACCGCCAGCCTGGCCCCTTCGGCCGCTCGCGCCGCCTGCAAGCCGGCCAACGCCGTCATGAAGCCCGCCTTTACCGCCGCCTGCACCTCGGCCTGCATCGCCTCGCTGTCATCCTGCGCGTTTACCTGCCGCATCACCCCCGGCAACGCCAGCAGCAGCTCGGCCCGCGGCGGCAACGCCCCCGGTATGTTATCCGACAATTCGATGGCCAATTCCTTAACCCGCTCCAGCGCCGCCAGATCCGCCGTCAGCCCGCTCACCGCCTCGCGCCGCAGGCTCAGCGTGCCGGATACATTGCCGCGCCGCATCGCCTGGCCCGCCGCTTCCCGCAACCCTGGCTCCAGCGCATCCATCCCGGCCGGCAGCCGCAGCTTTACATCCAGGCCCTTGCCGTTGACGCTGCGCAGTTCCCACACCCAGGCCACGCCCTGCACCTCACCCTGGCTGCGCGCAAACCCCGTCATCGACGCCAAACCGCTCACGCCACCCCCGTATGATGCAGCACCTGAAAACCCCCTTGGTAGATCATTTTCAACGACACGTATAACACGATCGCAAGACCGACCCAGGCCAGCCAGGCAAATCTGGTCAGCAGCCGCGCCACCAGCCCTGCCGCCAGCCCCATCAGCGCCACCGACACCAGCAGCCCGAGCGCCAGCATCGCCGGATGCCCATGCGCCGCCCCCGCCACCGCCAGCACGTTGTCCAGGCTCATCGACACATCGGCGATAATGATCCGCATGATCGCGGTCCGCAGCTGCCCTGCGGCGGGTACCGCCGCCGGCGCCTCGGCATGTTTGCGCAGTTCGCGGGCCGTTTTCCAGACCACCCACAGCAGCAAAATCCCGCCCGCCAGCGTCAGCCCGATCAGCGCCAGCATCCGCACCGCCACCAGCGCGAAGCCGATGCGGATGACCGTCGCCCCGGCGACTCCGGCCCAGATCGCCCGCCGCCGCTGCGCCACCGGCAGCCCGTTGACCGCGAGGCCGATCACCACCGCATTATCCCCGGCCAGCACCAGATCGATCAACAGCACCTGCAACAGCACCGGTAGCAGCGGCGTGATCTGGCTCAACTCCATCCTTTCCTGGTGGCGTCCCGCCCCGCTGCTTGTCAATCGCCCAGCGCGCCATTACGCCAGCCCCATGAGGCAAACATGATCCCCCGTTATTCCCGCCCCGCCGCCGCCGCCATCTGGTCGCCAGAAAACCGCTACCGCATCTGGTTCGAAATCGAGGCCCTGGCCTGCGACGCCATGGCGCAGTTTGGCGCCATCCCCGCCGCGGCCGCCGCCAACATCCGCGCCGCCGGCGCCCCGGCCCTGGCCAGCATCGGTCCCGCCGACCTCGAACGCATCGACGAGATCGAGCGCGAAACCCGCCACGACGTCATCGCCTTCCTCACCTGGCTCGCGGCAGCCATCGGCCCGGACAGCCGCTTCGTGCACCAGGGCCTGACCTCATCGGACGTGCTGGACACCTGCCTCGCGGTGCAGCTCACCCAGGCCACGGACCTGCTGCTGGGCGGGATCGATGCCGTGCTGGCCGCCCTCAAAACCCGCGCCATCGAACACAAACACACCATCACCATCGGCCGCAGCCATGGCATCCACGCCGAGCCCACCAGCTTCGGCCTCAAACTCGCCGGCCATTACGCCGAATTTGCCCGCAACCGCACCCGTCTGCTCGCCGCCCGCGCCGAAATTGCCACCTGCGCGATTTCCGGTGCCGTCGGCACTTTCGCCCATGTCGATCCGCGGGTCGAAGCCTACGTCGCCCGCCACCTCGGCCTCGCTCCGGAACCCATCTCCACCCAGATCATCCCGCGCGACCGCCACGCCGCCTACTTCGCCACTCTCGGCGTGATCGCCTCCTCGGTCGAACGTCTGGCCACCGAAATCCGCCACCTGCAACGCTCCGAAGTCCGCGAAGCCGAGGAATTTTTCCACGCCGGCCAAAAAGGCTCCTCGGCGATGCCGCATAAACGCAACCCGGTGCTGTCGGAAAACCTCACCGGCCTGGCCCGGCTGGTGCGCAGCGCCGTCATCCCCGCCATGGAAAACGTCGCCCTCTGGCACGAACGCGACATCAGCCACTCCTCGGTTGAACGCGGCATCGCGCCGGATGCCACCGTCACCCTGGACTTCGCCCTCACCCGCCTCGCCGGCATGGTCGACAAACTCACCGTCTACCCGGACCGCATGGCCGAAAACCTGGCCAGCCTCGGCGGCGTCGTGCACTCCGGCGAAGTCCTGCTCGCCCTCACCCGCGCCGGCATTTCCCGCGAAGCCGCCTACGCCATCGTGCAACGCAATGCCATGACAACCTGGACCACCCTCGGCCAGCCCAACGCAAAAACCTTTTACGAAAATCTGCTGGCCGAACCCGAAGTGCAAAAACACGTCACGCATGAAACCCTTGAAAAGGCCTTCGATCCGAAATTGCACCTCGCCCAGATCGACACACTCTTTGCCCGGATTTTTGGTGAATAAGGCAAGCAAGCAGTTCTTTTTTGCAAAAAAGAACCAAAAAACTTTTGATCCTTGGGGACATGGGCGGGATGCGGACAACGCCCTCGGACCCGGTATAAAATTTATGCTGGGACATGGGCTTGGTCGGCAAAACGCCACCGGCCCGGAGAATCAAAGTTTTTTTGCTTCTTTTTGTTCACAAAAAGAAGTGCTTTCTTTCACTTTCTACCATGTGCTCCATCATACTTCGTATTGATGCCTACGGCATCCTGATCGGCGCCAATCGCGATGAGATGTTGTCCCGCCCGTGGCAGCTTCCTGCGGCCTATTGGCCGGCATATCCGGGCGTTATAGCCGGGCGTGATACGCTGGCTGGTGGCACCTGGATGGGGCTGAACGGGTATGGCGTGATGGCGGCGATCCTCAACCGCGAGGGCACGCTGGGGCCGGCGCCGGGTAAACGCTCGCGCGGCGAACTGCCGTTACTGGCGTTGCAGCACCCCACCGCAGGCGCCGCTGCCAATGCCCTCGCCACGCTCGATACCGGCGCGTATCGCAGCTTTAATATGGTGATCGCCGATAGCGGCTCCGCTTTTCTGCTGCGCGGCCTGGAGGGCGGGGCGCCGCTTGCCAGTACGCTCACCCCGGGCATGTGGATGATCACCGCCGGCGAGCCCAATGACCTTACCCGCCCCCGCATTGCCCGTCACCTGCCGAAATTCAGCGCCGCTCCCGCCGCCGCCTGGCCATCTCTGCTGGCCGACAACGCCGCCCCCCTCGCCAGTGCCCTGAACATCCCCCCGCAGCACGGCTTCGGCACCGTTTGCTCGTCCATTGTCACGCTATCAAAATCCGCCGCCGCTACTTGGGCCTTTGCTTCCGGCCCCCCACATCTGGTGCCATTCAAATTAATCAAAGCGAGCGGGCCATGATCATCGTCCACCATCTCGGCATCTCGCAATCCGAGCGCATCGTCTGGCTGTGCGATATGAGTTTGGGCATGGGGGCGTTTCTGTAAAGCGCCCATGCTTCAGCATAAATTTTCTGCTGGGCTCGGAGGCGTTGCAGCCGCCAAAAGCCCATGCCCCGGCAGGGCAAAAGTTTTTTGCTGCTTTTTTTAAAAAAAGCAGTGCTTTCTATTCTTACCCTGACCATTTACGCCGCGCCTGCAAAACGTTACGTGGGATTTTTTCAGGATGGCCAGCATGTCAGACGTTGTGACTCCCGTTATCGGCATTATCGGCGGCTCCGGCCTTTATGGCATCGAGGGGCTGGCCGATACGGCGTGGCAAAGCGTTACCACGCCTTGGGGCGAGCCTTCGGATGCGCTTCTGACCGGCACCTATGAAGGTGCCAAAGTCGTGTTTTTGCCGCGGCATGGGCGTGGCCATAAAATCTCGCCATCCGGTCTTAATTACCGCGCCAATATCGACGCGCTCAAGCAGCTTGGTGTGACGGACATCATCTCGCTTTCCGCTGTCGGCAGCCTGAAGGCCGAGCTGCCGCCTGGGCATTTCGTCATCGTCGATCAGTTCATCGACCGCTCCTTCGCCCGTGAGAAGTCGTTTTTCGGCACCGGCTGCGTCGCCCATGTCTCGATGGCCCACCCCACCTGCCCGCGGCTTGGCGATGCCATCGAAGCCGCCACCACCGACCTCGCCCTGCCCACCACCCGCGGCGGTACCTACCTCGTCATGGAAGGCCCGCAATTCTCGACTTTGGCCGAAAGCAATCTGTATCGTTCCTGGGGTTGCTCGGTCATCGGCATGACCAACATGCCGGAAGCCAAACTCGCCCGCGAGGCCGAGATCTGCTACGCCTCGGTCGCGATGGTTACGGATTACGACTGCTGGCACGAGGACCACGATGCCGTCACTGTCGACCAGGTGGTCAAGGTCCTAATCTCCAATGCCGAAAATGCCCGCAACCTGGTGAAATCCCTGATCCCCCGCATCGCCCCGCCGCGCTCCCTTTGTCCCGCCGGCTGCGACCGCGCCCTGGAATACGCCCTCATCACCGCCCCTGAAGCCCGCGAGAAGCAAATGCTCGCCAAACTCGGGACCATCGCCGGACGGGTTTTAAGCGGCCCGGCGTGACACCGGCAGGATGATCGTCTAATCCGCCTCCAGGAGAAACTGTCCCATGGTCAACACATTTCTGCCGACCTCGCTGGTCGGCTCATACCCGCAGCCGGACTGGCTGATCGATCGCGCCAAGCTGGCGGGACGTTTCCCGCCCCGCGTGCGCGCCAGGGAATTATGGCGCGTCGCTCCGGATTTGCTCGGCCAGGCCCAGGATGACGCGACGCTGCTCGCCATCCGCGAACAGGAGCGCGCCGGGCTCGACATCATCACCGACGGCGAAATGCGCCGCGAGAGCTACTCCAACCGCTTCGCCACCGCCCTGGACGGCGTCGATCTCGATAATCCCGGTTCGGCGATGGATCGCAGCGGCCACCCCAACCCGGTACCGCGCGTGGTTGGACGGATCCGCCGGCGCCATGCGGTGGAAGCGCGCGATGTCGAGTTCCTGCGCGCCAACACCGATCGCATGATCAAAATAACCGTGCCGGGCCCGTTCACGATGTCGCAACAGGCGCAGAACGATTTCTACGATTCGGAAGAAGAAATGGCGCTCGATTATGCCGAAGCGGTGAACGCCGAGATCAAGGATCTGTTCGCCGCCGGTGCCGATATCGTGCAGATCGATGAACCCTATATGCAGGCCCGCCCGGAAAAGGCGCGCGAATTCGGTCTGACAGCGGTCAACCGCGCCCTGGAAGGGATTACCGGCCGCACGGCCTTGCATATTTGTTTCGGTTACGCAGCCGTTATACATGCCCGCCCCTCCGGCTATTCCTTCCTGCCCGAGCTATCCGCCTGCTGTGTGAAGGAAATTTCCATCGAAACCGCGCAATCCTCGCTCGACACCTCGGTGCTGGAGAACTTGCGCGGTAAAACCATCATCCTCGGCGTTCTCGATCTGGCCGATATGAATGTCGAGACGCCGGAGACCGTGGCCCAGCGCATCCGCCGTGCCCTGCCTTACGTGTCTCCCGATAAAGTCATCGTGGCGCCCGATTGCGGGCTGAAATACCTGCCGCGCGAGGTTGCCTACGGTAAAATGAAAGCGATGGTCGAAGGTGCTGCCATCGTGCGCGCAGAGCTGGGCGCGTAAGGAAGCACTTCTTTTTCTGAAGAAAAAGAAGCAAAAAGACTTCTATTAATCTGGGCCATTGGTGTTTGAAACGCCCGGCTGCAGTGTCAAAAAAGTTTTTTGCGCAGCTTTTTTTCAAAAAAGCTGCTGCTTCCTTGATTTCAGGCGGCGTTGGCGGTCTGTACCGGTTCGGTCAACACCAGCTGGGGCGCCGGCTTGCGGATGGCGCTGATCAGCGCCCGAACTTCGGCCCGCGCTGCGATGTGGGACATGCCAAGAGCAATGCCTATATTCGCTTCGCGTACATCCATCAGCGTCAATCCCTGCAAATAAAGTTCCCGAAAGATCACGCGCTCACCGAAACCTTTGACGGTACGAAACCCGATCCGTTTGGCCAACAGGTCGAGAGTGGAACCAACATCGCGCTTGTTGCGCGCCTCGGAAGCCGCCAGCCGGTTGCGCATCACAATCCAGTCGATCTTGCCACGGTCCATGGTGAAACGGTTTTTCCGCGCCTCCCACACCATCTCGGAATAAATCGAGGGCCTGACAATGTCATGATTATCCGGATCGACTTTGGCAAGCATCGAAAAATCGACAAAACTGTCATTGATCGGCGTAATCAGCGTATCGGCATGGGCATGGCCATAACGCGAGAGATACGTATCGGCACCCGGGCAGTCGATGACGATGATATCGGCATCCTGACTGACCGCCGCAAATCCGGCATCGAACCGCTCACGTTCCTCAGCCTCCGACTCCAGCCGGTTGTCCAGCGTGCTGCGATGCACCGAAGCAAACCCCGGCAACGGTAGCGAAATGTTTTTGCTCTCAACAAAATGCCGCCGCGCCGCCAAAGTCCCCGCCAACGTGCCCTGCCGCGCATCCAAATCCAACGCGCCAACACGGTAGCCATCACGCAACAATGATACAATGATATGAATGGCAGTCGTGGATTTCCCCGACCCACCCTTCTCATTACCCAGAACAATGACATTGGGCTTAATCTCAGCCGTAACGCTGGCCATGCAGACTCCACGACTCGTTGATCATTGGAGTTTAGCCGATCCGAGTCAGCAAGGAAGCACTTCTTTTTGTGAACAAAAAGAAGCAAAAAAACTTTGCCCCTTTGGGTCTGGGGCTATGACAGCCGAACGCCCCATGTCCCAGCATAATATTCTGCTAGGTCCTAGGCGTTGTCCGTATCACGCCTGTGCTCCCAGCATGGCAAAAGTTTTTTGGTTTTCGCGTTCCGATGATGAGGCGGCGGAGCCGCCGCATCTGAATCGGACCGCGCAAAATGGTTCAAAAAAGAAGCGCTTGCTTTTTATCTGCCTGTTAATATCCGCTCAACTAATTCCTTAACTGTCGGGATAAACCCATTGGAATAAAACGGGTCCGTGCCGAAGCGGTAGGCGTTATGGCCGGCGAACATCAAATTGTGGTCCAGTGCGGTTTCGTTGTCTCCGCTATGGGCGATATCCTGCAGGGTCTTCTGGATGCAGAAGCTGCGCGGGTCGGCTTTTTTGCCGTTGTCGTAGGATGGCGCTTCCTGACTCCAGTTGGAGAAGCGGCATTGTGTCAGGCAGCCCATGCAGTTGACCTGATCGGTGTGGATTTCCTCGGCTTTTTCCGGCGCGGTGAAGATGAGGGTGGAATCCGGGGTGCGCAGGGCTTCGGTGTAGCCGGCGTCTTCCCAGTCCTTCACGCGGGCGTAGTCCGGGGCGGTGAGGTAGACCGGCCGTTTACGGGCGCCGACGCCGTATTGCACCAGATGTTCACCGACGGCTTCGCTGGTATAGGCCACCTGGCGGTCGTTGCGGGCGCGCAGTTCCTGGATGAACGCGTTATTGACGGCTGAGGAGTAGAAGCCGGTCGGCGAGAAATGGTTGAGAAACACATCGCCGGCTTTCAGCGTCAGCAGGCGTTTTTTCCAGCCTTCGCTGATCGGGCTTTCCTTGGTCAGCAGCGGGCGGGTGCCGAACTGGAAGGCCACCGGACCGAGTTCGGGGTTGCCGATCCAGTCAGACCATTCATCGAGCCACCACACCCCGCCGGCCATGATGATCGGGGTCTCGCCGAGGCCGAATTCGCGCATGATCTTGCGCAGCGCCACCACCCGCGGATACGGGTTTTCCGGCTTGGCCGGATTTTCGTTATTGGACAGGCCGTTATGCCCGCCGGCCAGCCAGGGGTCTTCGTACACCACGCCGCCCAGCAAATCCGCCACTTTGCTGTAGGCGCGTTTCCATAGCGCGTTGAAGGCGCGGCCGGAGGACACGATCGGGTAGTAATGCACGTTGAAGCGCGCGGCGATGTCGGCCAGCCGGTACGGCATGCCGGCGCCGCAGGTGATGCCGTTGACGATCCCTTTGGTGCGCTCGAGTATGCCGGTGATGACACGCTCGGCCCCGCCCATTTCCCATAATATATTGGCGTGGATGCGGCCTTTGCCGCCGGAGATATCGTAGGCCCGGCGGGCTTGCGTTACCCCGCCTTCGATCGCGTAGGCGACCAGCTCCTCATGCCGGTCGCGGCGGGTCTTGCCATGGTAATCCTGAGGAATGGCGTTGCCGTCCGCATCGTAGCTGTCGGCGTTCACGGCGCTGAAGGTACCGGCGCCGCCGGCGGCGGCCCAGTGGCCGGAGGTGATGCCGTTGGACACGGCGACCCCCTTACCGCCTTCGACCAGCGGCAGGATGTCTTTGCCGCCCATGCGGATCGCGTTGATCAACTTCATACCGGGAACCCTGTGCGCCTCAGTGCGCTATACATGTTCGACTATTACCAGATTGACATAGGACGTGAAGTGGGGACGACGCCGATAAAGCCGCCACCCCGATAATTTGAACGAATGCCAAGGTCAGGGTTAAAAGACTTTATGGATCTGGATTTCACCGAGACCGAAATACAGCGTTATGCCCGGCATATACTGCTACCGGAAGTTGGCGGCATTGGTCAGGCCAGGCTGAAGGCGGCGCGCGTGCTGATCGCCGGCGCCGGCGGTCTTGGCTCGCCGCTGGCGCTGTATCTGGCGGGCGCCGGTGTGGGGGTGATCGGCATCGTCGATGGCGACGTGCTGGAATTGTCCAACCTGCAACGCCAGATTGTCCACAGCACGGCACGGCTGGGGCAAAGCAAGGTGGCCTCGGCGGCGGCGGCGATGCAGGCGATCAATCCGCTGGTGACGGTGGTGACGCATGATGCCTGGCTGGATGAGGCGAATGTACGGGACATCGTCGCGTCATACGATGTGATCTGCGACGGTACGGATAATT
The DNA here is from genome assembly GCA_965231175.1 of Acetobacteraceae bacterium. Taxonomy (GTDB): domain Bacteria; phylum Pseudomonadota; class Alphaproteobacteria; order Acetobacterales; family Acetobacteraceae; genus Acidocella. The sequence continues at coordinate 24,718 of CBDDMJ010000006.1, forward strand.
TCACCACCAGGTTCTTGCTGGCCGATGCCTGCGTGGCGATGCGCCGGACCCTGGTCTCGGCGGCGGTGCTGCGCTTCGAGGGGCAGTTGTCAACCTTCAAGCCCCATGTAACCGGTCCGTGCTACCGCTGCCTGTACCCGGAACCGCCGCCCCCCGGGCTGGTGCCGAGTTGCAGCGAGGCCGGGGTGCTGGGGCCGGTGACCGGGGTGATGGGCACGCTGGCGGCCACCGAGGTGTTGAAGGAGATTATCGGCATCGGCACTTCGCTGGCCGGCTGGCTCATTATCTGGGATGCTCTGGCGCCGGAATTCCGCAAAATACGGTTGCGTCGCGATCCCGCCTGCCCGGTCTGCGGCCAGTTCGGGCGGGCGGCGTGAAGCGGCGGGTTTTCGCGCTGCTGTGCCTGTGCGCCTGGGCGCCGGCACCGCCCGGCAGCGGCCCGGGCCCGGCGCTCGGCGGCGTGACGAAACTGCCGCTGCCGCGCTTCGTCTCGCTGCGCACCGGAGAGGTGAATCTGCGCGCCGGTCCCGGGTTTCAGTACCCGATCACCTGGGTCTACCAGCGCGAGGGCCTGCCGGTGGAAATCATCGGCGAGTTCGACGTCTGGCGGCAATTGCTGGCACCGGATGGCGGCACCGGCTGGGTGCATGAAGCCACCATCCGGCCGCGGCGCAGCTTTATCGTCACCGCCGCGCAAACCGCCTTGCGCGCCGCCCCCCAGCCGAATGCCAACGTGGTGGCGTATCTGGATTTTGCCGTTTCCGGAGATCTGCTGAGCTGCGATGGCGGCAACTGGTGCCGGGTGATCACGGGGCACGAGAGCGGTTATCTTGCAGTGACGGATATCTGGGGCCTGTTTCCGGGCGAAATCCTCAAATAAGCGAATACCATATATAGTTGTCCACAGAAAAAACTATGTGGCGATCTACAATATATTGATGTTTTGCCCCGATCTATCTACTGTATTTTGTAGGTTGTTGTGGGGAGCATACTAGATGGAGTGGTCGGAGGAAATCATCGCCAGGCTGCGGTTGCTGTGGTCGGAAGGCCATTCCACGGCTGAAATCGGCCGCCGTCTGAACGTTTCCAAAAACGCCGTGGTCGGCAAGGCACACCGGCTCAACCTGCCGCCCCGCCCATCGCCCATCCGCCGCAACCTCGACGACACCGTGCAGCCGCGCCCTGCCGTACCGCGCCGCGCCCAAGGGCCTACCCTGCCGCCACTTGCTGCCTCCCTCGGCGCCCCGGTGCCGGTGCTGCGCCCGATGATAACCCCACCCAAACAAAGCCTGCGCGCCGCCCCCTGCTGCTGGCCCATCGGCGAACCAGGCAAACCAAGCTTTCATTTCTGCAACGCCGGCTCCGTACCCGGCAAACCCTATTGCGACGCCCATGCCGCCATCGCCTATGTCCGCGTCCACCGCCGCGAGGACGCCGCGTAAACGCGCCAGGGTGGCCATCACCGTGGCGCTGTCAAGCGAAAGACGGAATTCCTCACATTACGTCTCCGTGGTTTTTTAAGTTGCCCAAACCCTGTTTATTGCCTAGCTTCTTTGAACCGTCTTAAAAAACGGTTTGGAAACGTTCATAGCTCCATAATAAACGGGGCATATTAGGGGTTAGCGCAAATGCAAACAGCGCAAATAAGTGCAGTGGCCACGCCGGCGTCTCATGCCGGGCATCCAGACACCATTTATATCGGCACCGTACGATGGTTCAATCCTGGCAAGGGCTATGGGTTCATCGCCCCGGCGCAAGGCGGGGATGACATATTCGTGCATATCAGCGCGGTGCAGCATGCCGGCATGCGTAAATTAATCGAGGGCGAGCGGATACGCTTTCATATACAGCACCGCGAAGGCCGGATTGCGGCGATCGATCTCGAACGCGCCGACTAAATCGGGCTGCCTTGCCCTCCCGGGCTTGCCTGTATCGGCTGGCTCGGCGTAGCCAGACGGCCAGAGCGTTTTCCGATCAATCGGAAACGCTCTGGCTTTGTTTTGGCGAGCAATTTCATCCGATCATGTTGATCTTCGATTCAACATGATCGGATATTGCTCTAGGTTGATTGAAGAGGGTTGAGGATGACGGATCCGGGACGGCCGATACATCTGGTGCGGCCGGCACGTCTGGCGGCGTTCTACGAGGCATTGTCTGAGGGGAGCCAACCGGCAGCAGCGTTTCTGCGCGGCCAGGATTTTACCGCGACGGCGCAGAGCCTGGTTTTGCTTCCTCGGGCGAATAGCGCGGCAGATATTCATGCCAACAGCATGGCAGATAGCCCTGTGGACGGCGTCGCGGCGGCGGTGCTCGGGCTGGGCGAGGACACCTCACCGTTTGCCCTGGGCGGCCTGGCGTGGCGCCTGCCGGAGGGTGCCTGGCATTTTGCCCCGGGCACGCTGGCGGCGGCCGGGTTTTCGGCGGATGACGCTGCCCTCGGGTTTTTGCTCGGCGCTTACGTGTATGACCGTTTGAAGCCGTCAAAACGCGCCCCCGCGCGGCTGGCAGACGAGGTTTCACCCTATGCGGCGGCCCTGGCAGCGGCCATCAACCAGGCGCGCGACCTTATCAATACGCCGCCCAACCTGCTGGGTCCAGCCGAGCTGGCCGCCGCCGCTGCGGCTGTGGGGGTGGCCTGCGGGGCAGCGGTGGAACGGGTGCAGGGTGCCGCGCTGGCGGCGCGGTTTCCGTTGCTGGCGGCGGTCGGTGCCGGTTCCGCCAGAGCGCCCGAGGCGGTGGTATGGTCCTGGGCCGGCACGCGGGCCAGCCCAACCTCCCCTTTGATCTCGCTATGCGGCAAAGGCGTCTGCTTCGATACCGGCGGCTATGACCTGAAACCCAGTGCGGCGATGCTGCGCATGAAGAAGGACATGGGCGGGGCGGCGATCGTTCTTGGACTGGCGCAAGCGGTCACTGCACTGGACCTGCCGGTGCGGCTGGAGGTGCGGATCGGCTGTGCCGAGAACAGTATCTCGGGCAGCGCGATGCGGCCTTCCGACGTGCTGACCAGCAAGACCGGGCTGACGGTGGAGATCGGCAATACCGATGCCGAGGGCCGCCTCGTGCTGTGCGACCTGCTGGCCGAGGCGGCAGCGCAACGACCGCATTGGCTGATCGACATCGCCACCCTGACCGGTGCGGCGCGGGTGGCGCTGGGGCCGGATATCCCCGCTTTGTTCTGCAACGATGAGCCGATGGCGGCAGCCCTGCTGGCGGCTGGGTTAGTGGCGCATGACCCGCTGTGGCGGCTGCCGCTATGGCCAGGCTATGCCGGCTGGCTGGATAGCCCGATCGCGGATACCAATACGGTCTCCGCGAAACCGATGGCCGGCGCCATCATAGCTGCGTTGTTTCTACAGCGTTTCGTACCGCCCGGCATTTCCTGGGCCCATATCGATACCTATGCCTGGAACGACCAGCCACGCCCGGGCCGGCCGGAGGGTGGTGAGGCACAGACACTGCGCGCCCTGCTTGGCGCCATCAGGAAAAGCGCGCAACTGGCAGTCCGGTGAACTGTCAAAACCACGTTATCGAACACCGGCAAGGGTTTCTTTCAATGTTTTCATGTTTTAACGGGTTGTGAAGCATAAGAGACGCACATATGTAACGTTATCGTAAACCGGCTGGAACAGAATTCCTGTTTGTTGTTCAACCGGTTTGTTACGCACAGAAAGGAGTGGCTGATGGCCGCCGCAAATCTATCATCCGACCAATTGGTCGGTATTTTACGTGATACCATCGTATCCCTGGTCCGCCGGGACGGTGTCGATCTTTCGGCCCGCCAGCTCGGGGTGTTCATGACCTGCTACCTCAATGAAGGCGGCCATACGGTGCGCGGCCTGGCGCTCGATCTGAACGTTTCAAAACCGGCCATTACCCGCGCGCTGGACCGGTTGACGGAACTGGATTTCGTTCGCCGCAAGGTTGACCCGTCGGATCGCCGCAGCGTGCTGGTACAGCGCACCACCAAGGGTGCCGCCTTTTTGCGGGAGACGCGCAGCATCATGAACGAGGCGCTGGCGAACAACCGCACCGAAGCCGCCTCTCGCCGGGCGGCGAGCTGAGCACGGCCACGCCGCTGCCATGAACCGGCGCGCTTTGCTCACCGGCGCCGCCGGTGCCGTTATTTTGCCGCCACTTGCGGTTCAGGCAGCACCTGCTTCAAATTCGAGTGCCCCAGCCCTGAGCGTGGCCGATCAGGCGTTGCTGGGGCAGGTCGAAGCCTATCTGAACAGTCAAACCGCATTGACGGCAAATTTCCTGCAGGTGGCCGCCGACGGCTCGACCCGGACCGGCAAAGCCTGGCTGCAACGCCCGGGCAAGATGCGTTTCGAATACGACCCGCCAGACCCGCAGCTGCTGGTGGCCGGGTTCGGCCTGCTGGTGTATCATGACCCAGAGCTCGACCAGACCACCAACATCCCGCTCTCGGCTACCCCGCTCGGTATTCTGCTGGCGCAGAAAGTGGTGCTGTCAGGCAGCGTGACCGTCACTCATATCGAGCGCGATCCCGGTGAGGTCGACATCACCCTGGTGCGCACGGACAAACCGCAGGCCGGCAGCCTGACGCTGGTATTCGGCACCGCGCCGCTGGAACTGCGGCAATGGCAGGTGCTGGACGCACAAAATCAGGAAACCCGGGTCAGCCTGTACGACACAGCCCCCGGCGGCCCGTTCCCGGACAGCCTGTTTCAATACAACACCGGTGAGTCGCCCATCCAATCCGGCGGTTAGGCAACATCAAGCCGCTTCGTGTATAGCGCCGGCATGACCCTCACCATCGCCACCTGGAACATAAATTCATTACGCCTGCGCCGCGGCCTGCTGGCGCCTCTTATCGAGGCTTGCGCCCCGGATGTCATCTGCTTGCAGGAAACCAAGGTGCCGGATGAGCTGTTTCCTGAAGATATAGGCCCTGCCATGGGATTTCCCTACATCATCAAACGCGGGATGAAGGGCTATAACGGCGTCGCGGTGATGTCCCGCCGCCCCCTGACGCTGGTGGCAGACACCCCGGAATGGTGTGAAAAACAGGATTGCCGCCACCTTGCCGTACAAGTGGCAACAAACGCCGCACCCGTGCTGCTGCATAATTTTTACGTGCCGGCCGGCGGCGATATTCCCGACCGCACCCAGAACGTCAAATTCGCGCACAAGCTGGATTTCATCGCCGAGGCGCAAGCCCATTTCCGCACACAGGCGCCACTGCGCAGCGTATTGGTTGGAGATTTGAACATCGCGCCCCTGCCAAACGATGTCTGGAGCCACAAACAGCTCCTCAACATCGTCAGCCACACCCCTGATGAAACCACCGGCCTGGAGGCCTGGATGGCACAAGGCTTCACCGACGCCATACGCCACTTCGTACCGCCGGACCAGAAACTCTATACCTGGTGGTCCTACCGTAACCGCGATTGGAAAACCTCAGACCGCGGCCGCCGCCTGGACCACATCTGGGTCACACACGATCTCAAAAATGCCCTGGTCTCGTATAAGATACTGAAAGAAGCCAGAGACTGGGAACAACCCTCAGACCACGTGCCGGTGGCGGTGACGTTGAAGATTTAAGGCGTAAGGAAGTGGTTCTTTTTTGAAAAAAAGAACCAAAAAACTTTTGCCCTGCTGGGGCATGGGTAGTTAAGCCGACAACCCATCCGCGGCATTCCATACGCTTCGCGCACGGAACCTTGGCCGCTCCGCCCATGAACCAGCATAAAATTTATGCCGGGCCTGGGGCGTTTTGTTGACCCTGCCCAGGCCCGGACTCATAAAGTTTTTTTGCTTCTTTTTGTTCACAAAAAGAAGACGCTTACTTTCTTATATAGCTTCGCTTTTCTGCGCATTGGGCGCTGCGAGGTCGCGCCAGCGTTGCAGGGCGGCTTCGCGGTGCGGGGCGTTTTCCATGCTGGCGGCGATCAGCCGGTCGATCACGGCGTGTCTGAGTTCGGTTTCGGTTGAGATACGGTCGCGCATGGGGTGGTGCTCCGGGTGGGTGGGTTAGAAGGCGTTTTTGCCAAAAAATCCAACGAAGGCGGTTTTGGCGAGGATGTAGATGTCGAGCCGCAGTGACCAGTTTTCGATATAGTGCAGGTCGTGCAGCACGCGGTTTTCGAGTTGCGCGAAGGTTTCGGTGGGGCCGCGCCAGCCGTTGATTTGGGCCCAGCCGGTGATACCGGGTTTGACGCGGTGCCGGTTGGCGTAGTCTTCCACCACTTCGTGGTAGAGTTTGCCGGCGGCGCGGGCTTCCGGCATGTGCGGGCGCGGGCCGACCAGGGACATATCGCCGAGCAGAACGTTGAACAGCTGCGGCAGTTCGTCGAGGCTGAGCTTGCGCATGATGCGCCCGGCCGGGAAGATGCGTTTGTCGTTGCGGGTGGTCAGCAGGCCGGTATTGCAGTCGGCCTGGTGCATCGAGCGGAATTTATAGACGGCGAAGGGGCGGTTGCCGTAGCCGATGCGGCTTTGGCGGAACAGCACGGGGCCGGGGCTGCTGAGTTTGATGGCCAGGGCGCAGAGTAGCATGACCGGGCCAAAGGCCAGGATGGCGGCGGCGGCGACGGCGCGGTCCAGCAGGGCTTTGGCCAGCTGGCCGCCTCGGCCCATAGGAGATGTCTTATAATTTAGATTAACGGGCGTCTGAACGGGCAGGTTGCAGTTATCTTTCGGTGCCGTGTTGGCAGCTTCCATAGGTTGCCACTCAGTATATGGCTGCAAACGGCTGCTGGGGCGGGTTAATCTGGAGATGAACATAGCACGCTCATACTTCGCACTTGCAGCATAGTCAAGCAAAAATTAATCATTCATACCATAAAAAAGATATGTTTACTGTTTTTTTAAGCACAAAACTGTGAGAGTCAGCCGGCGATCATTGGTCTACTGCAGTGTTGCGAGGTGCCGGATCAACGCCCGCCGCGCCGCCGCCGCGTCTCGCGCGAGCGCCATCAACCCCGGCAACTGCCTGGGTTGTCTCAACAAGGAAAGCAAAACCCGGCTCAAGCCAATCGTGCCGGATGCATCGAGCGCCAGTAGTGCCGCCGCTGGCAAATCCCGCGCTGCCGGGTCCGCAACCGCCCGCAGCACGGCAAACGCCAGCCCGGCCTGCACCGCCGCCCGCGCCACCTCGCCGGATTCCAGATCGACCGCCGCCGCGCCGGTGGCAGCATGCGCCGCCGCCTTATCCGAAGCGCGGCTCAAAACCTCCTGCCCTGCCAGCAAATTTCCGCCAACCGGCCCGCCCAGCCAACGCACCAGTGCTGCATCGCAGACCAGCACCTCATCGCTTTCCACCACCGCCGCCGGTACCAGCACCGCCCCAGGCCGCAACCACGGTGCCAGCCCGCCGGCCAGCCCGAAACTCACCAGCGCCTTCGCCCCATCTGCCACCAGCAGCCGGGCCGCCGCCGATGCACCGGCTGGCAGCCCGCCGCCGATGCCCACAGCAAACCCCGCCTGCCGCAACAGCCGCGCCTCTGCGCGCAGCCCCACGACAAAGCCGATCTCTGAATGTTTCAAAGCAAGCCCAGAATCGGAGAGCCAGGGAACATACATCCCCCGGCCTTCCTTCACATGCTACTCGGCGGCGTCGCGTTTGCCCTTGCTGCCCACCGCCTCGGAAATATCCTCGCCGGTCTCCTGGTCCACCATTCGCATGGACAGCTTCACCTTGCCGCGGTCATCGAAGCCGATCACCTTGACCTTCACCGAGTCGCCGATTTTAACAACATCGTTGGTCTTGTTGACCCGCCCCTGCGCCAGTTCGGAAATATGCACCAGACCGTCCTTGGCGCCGAGGAAATTCACGAACGCCCCGAAATCCGCGGTCTTCACAACCTTGCCGTTGTAGATCACGCCCATCTCCGGCTCCGCGATGATGCCGCGTATCTTGTCGATCGCCGCCTGCGCTTTTTTGTCGTCTGACGCCGCGATCTTCACCGTGCCATTATCGTCGATGTCGATCTTCGCACCCGTCTGCTCGACGATCTCTCGGATTACCTTGCCGCCGGTGCCGATAATGTCGCGGATCTTGTCCTTCGGCACCTGGATCACGGTGATCTTCGGCGCATTGCCGGACACATCCTCGCGCCCCGCGGTCAAAGCCTTGGCCATCTCGCCCAGTATATGCAGCCGCCCGCCTTTGGCCTGCTCCAAAGCAATCCGCATGATCTCCGGCGTGATCGAGGTGATCTTGATGTCCATCTGCAACGATGTTACCCCAAGCTCGGTCCCCGCTACCTTGAAATCCATATCCCCCAGGCTGTCTTCATCGCCCAGAATATCGGACAGCACGGCGAAACCGCGATCCTCTTTGATCAACCCCATGGCAATGCCGGCCACCGGCCGCAACAGCGGCACGCCGGCATCCATCAGCGCCAAAGACGTTCCGCACACCGTCGCCATCGAGGACGAGCCATTGCTCTCGGTAATCTCGGAGACCACCCGCAACGTATACGGAAACTTGTCCTTGCCCGGCAGCAACGGATGCACCGCCCGCCAGGCCAGCTTGCCATGGCCGATCTCGCGCCGCCCCGGCGACCCCATCCGCCCGGTCTCACCCACCGAGAATGGCGGGAAATTATAATGCAGCATGAAATGCTCGCGGAACTCACCCTCCACCGCGTCGATCAGCTGCTCATCCTGTGCGGTGCCCAGCGTCGCCACCACCAGCGCCTGCGTCTCACCCCGGGTGAACAACGCCGACCCATGGGTCCGCGGCAATACGCCCACTTCCGCCACGATCGGCCTGACGGTTTTGGTATCCCGCCCGTCGATCCTGAGACCGGTGTCCAGAACGCTGTTGCGCACGATGTCGGCTTCGAGCTCCTTGAACAGCCCCTTTGCCTTGTCAGCATCCAGACCCTCAGCCGCCAGCGCTGCCGCCGCCTGCTTTTTCACCGCACCCAGTTTCTCATACCGGACCTGCTTCTGCGTCTCGGTGTAAGCCTCGCGAAACCCCTCACGCGCCAGCGCATCAACCCGCGCCGTCAACGCCTTCTGCTCATCGGAAATCTCGGCCAGCGGCCAAGGCTCCTTGGCCGTATGCTCCGCCAGCTCGATAATCGCCTGAATGATCGGCTGGAACGCCGCATGACCAAACGTCACCGCCCCCAGCATCACATCCTCGGACAGCTCGGAGGCCTCAGACTCCACCATCAACACACCCTCGACCGTGCCGGCCAGCACCAGATCAAGCGTGCTCTCCTCACGCTGGCTGGTGGTCGGGTTGAGCACGTACTCACCCCCCACATAGCCAACCCGCGCCGCACCGACCGGGCCGAAAAACGGTATCCCGGAAATCGTCAGCGCCGCCGAAGCCGCCACCAGCGCCAGAATATCCGGATCGTTCTCCAGATCATGGCTCAAAACCGTCACCACAACCTGAACCTCATTCCTGAAGCCATGCGGAAACAACGGCCGGATCGGCCGGTCGATCAACCGCGAAACCAGCGTCTCCTTCTCGGTCGGCCGGCCTTCACGCTTGAAAAACCCGCCCGGTATCCGCCCGGCCGCGAAAAACTTCTCCTGGTAATTCACCGTCAGCGGAAAGAAATCCTGCCCCGGCTTGGCACTCCTGGCACCCACCACCGTCGCCAGAACCACCGTGTCGCCATAACTTGCCACCACCGCACCATCTGCCTGACGCGCCACCTTGCCCGTCTCCAGAATCAGCTTCGATCCCGCCCAATCCAACTCTTTACGAAAATATTTATCGAACATCCAAAAACCCTCACATCTACAAACAGCAGATCAGGCCTGGAAACAGAATATCCCACGTACCACGGCAACGGCGCCTCGGGCGGCATGGGTCTGGCTGCAAAGCAAAACTCTACAGCCACGAACCACGTGGCCGGAAACGCCGCAAAACCCAGCGGCAACGCAAAACACCCAAACGCTCCCACGCCCAAATGCACGCAACCAACCCGGCGCGTGGGGTGTTAATACGGCAAAGCCTATTGTGTGGGAAGGCCAAGGGGCGCCGCCCCTTGGAACCCCGCTAAGGGCACAGCCCTTAGAACCTTTTAGCTTTTAAAAGGCGGCGGCCCCGGTTGTGAACGCGTGTGCTGGCCGCCGCCTTTTAAAAGCTTAAAAAATGGATTCCAAAGGCTGAGCCTTTGGCGGGGGTCGTCGGCCCGAAGGGCCGCCATAAGATAACGGCGCGCCTTGCGCGACGGGCAGCGCCCCCTGGCCTTTTTCACACTACAGGCATAGCCGGTATTAACCGTCCCCCGAGTCGGATGGGTTCGATGTGTTGTGTGGTGCCGTTGTCGTGGGTTGTTATCAGCACGCCGCAGATGGTTGCGGGGCCTTCGGCGGGGGCGAATCGTTCGCCTGGCATTTTGCGGATGAAGCGGTTGACGGAGGTTTCCTTGCTCATGCCGATGACGCTGTCGTAATCGCCGCACATGCCGAGGTCGGAAGCGAAGGCGGTGCCGCCGGGCAGGATTTGCTGGTCGGCGGAGGGGCAGTGGGTATGGGTGCCGAGCACGGCGGTGACGCGGCCATCGAAGGCGTGGCCGAAGGCCATTTTCTCGGAGGTGGCTTCGGCGTGAATATCGACGATGATGGCATGGGCGGTGCTGCCGAGCCGGTGGCGGCTCAGCAGGTCTTCGACGGCGCGGAACGGGTCGTCGAGCGGGTCCATGAACAGCCGTCCCATGGCCTGGGTGATCAGCACTTTGCGGCCGTCCTTTATGGTGATCATGGCAGCACCGGCGCCGGGGGTGCCGGGCGGGTAGTTGATCGGGCGGATCAGCCGCGGTTCGCGGGCGATGTAGGGGATGATTTCCTTGCGGTCCCAGGCATGATTGCCGAGGGTGATGGCGTCTGCCCCGGCGGCGAACAGCGCTTCGGCCATCTCCGGCGCCAGGCCGAAACCGTGCGAGGCGTTTTCGGCGTTCACGCCGACGAAATCCGCCCGCAGGTTTTTACGCAGTTCCGGCAGCGCGGCGCACACGGCGTCCCGCCCGGTGCGGCCCATGACGTCACCCAGCATCAGTAATCTCATGCCGCGTCTATACGGCTATCGGCCACGTTGTAACAGGCGGCCTGCAGCGGTTTGAAGGGTTCGGCATCGGTGCCGGTCAGCAGCGCCGTTACATTTTGCGCCATCAATGCGGCGAACAGCGCTTCGCGCCGGGCAGTATCCAGATGCACCAGCGGCTCGTCCAACAACAGTATCGGCGGTGCCCCGCGTGCTGCGGCAATCAGGGCGGCGTGCCCCAGGACGATGCCGATCAGCATGGATTTCTGCTCACCGGTGGAGGCCAGTGCGGCTGGCCGCGCGCTCGCCGCATCGGCGATCAGCAATTCACTGCGCTGCGGGCTGATCCCCGGCCGGCCGCTCAGCGCATCCTGGCTCCGCCCCGCTGCATAGGCGGCCCGTAGCCAGGCTTCCACCGCCACCGCCGGGGCTTCAGCCAGCCGGGCCGCGATGACACAATCCAGCGCCAGCCGGACCGCCGGAAAGGGCGCCGCCGCCCCGCCTGCCACAGCGGTATTCAACTGTAAAATCAATGAATTTCGCGCCGCCGTTACGGCTACGGCATGGCGCGCCATCGCATCCTCCAGCCCGCCCAGCCAATCCGGATCAGCGCCACCCAATGCCAGCAGCCGGTTGCGCTGCGCGCTCGCCGCCTCGAACCCCGCCACCTCCCGCGCATGACCAGTCTCCAAAGCCACCACCAGCCGGTCCAGAAACCGCCGCCGCCCGCCCGCCGATTCGGTAAACAGCCGGTCCATCTGCGGCGTCAGCCACACCGCCGCCAAACGCCCCGCTACCTCCCCCTGGTTGCGTGGCGCCACCCCATCCAGCCGGAACACCCGCCGATTGACATCGCCATCCTCCGCCGTCCCCGTGCCAATCTCAAAACCTTGCAGCCGTGCCGCCACCCCCCAAACCCCGGACGCCTCCTCCCCCCGCCGCACCAGCTCAGCAAACCGCGCCCCGCGCAGCCCCCGCCCCGGCACCAGCATCGAGACCGCCTCCAACAAATTGGTCTTCCCCGACCCGTTCGGCCCGGTAAACACACATAACCGCCCCCCCGGCACAAACCGCAGCGCCGTATAGGACCGGAAATCAGTAAGGGTAAGTTGAGATAAAATCATCGGAAGGAAGTCTTCTTTTTGTGAACAAAAAGAAGCAAAAAAACTTTATTAGTTTGGGGCATGGGCGTTGTCTGCCTCAACGCCCATGCCCCGGCATGGCAAAAGTTTTTTGCTTCTTTTTTTCAAAAAAGAAGCGCTTGCCTTTTCCCTTAAACCCGCATCGGCATAAGCACATACACCGCGCGTGTGTCGCTCGGGTCTCGCACCAATGTTGGTGCGGCGCCGTCGGCGAATACGAATTCCACGTCGCCTTCGATCTGTTCGGTGACGTCGTTCAGGTAGCGTGCCTGGAAGCCGATTTCCAGCGGTCCGGATTCGTAGTTGATACGGTCGGCATCCAGTTCTTCCGAGGCGGTGCCTTGGTCCGGGCTGGAGGCTGAGATCACCAGCAGGTCTTTGGCCAGGGAGAGTTTCACGGGCCGGTGCCGTTCGGAGGAGATAGCGGAGACGCGGGACACGGCTGCCGAGAAGTCTTTCTGGTTGACCCGCAGCACTTTGTCGTTGCCGCGCGGGATCACCCGGTCGTAATCCGGGAAGGTGCCGTCGATCAGTTTGCTGGTCAGTTTCATCGTGCTGAAGCCGAATTGTATGCGGGTTTCCGAGAGCGAGATTTCGATGTCTTCGCTGACTTCGTCCAGCAGTTTGCGCAATTCGTTCACGGTCTTGCGCGGCACGATCACCCCTGGCATGCCGCGCGCCCCGTCCGGCAGCGGCTCTTCGACTCGTGCCAGCCGGTGACCGTCGGTAGCCACGGCCCGCAGCACCGGGCCGTTATCGCCTTCGGCGGCGTGCAGATAGATCCCGTTCAGATAATACCGCGTTTCCTCCGTGGAGATGGCGAATTTGGTGCGGTCGATCAGCCCGCGCAGATCCTGAGCGGCCAGGCTGAAATTATGGCTCAGTTTGCCGGCATCGAGTTTGGGGAATTCATCCACCCCCAGCGCCACCAGGCTGGTGGCGTAGCGCCCGGCGCGCAAGGCCAGCTGCGCCTCGCCGCCGGGGTGATCCAGCTCGATTTCCGCATTTTCCGGTTGCCGCCGCACGATTTCATACAGGGTCGCCGCCGGCACGGTGATGGCGCCGTCGCGCACGGCTGCTGCCGGCACATCCTCGAGAAGGGCGATTTCGAGGTCGGTTGCCGCGATCGTCAGCCTGCCGTCCCGCACCGCCAGCAGCACGTTCGCCAAAATGGGTATGGTGTTGCGCTTCTCCACCACGTTTTGCACATGAGCCAGCGACTTCATCAGCGTGGCGCGATCAGCCTTGAACTTCATGATACCCTTCCAGACGCCGGGCCAACCGCTCCCGGTTCTTGATTCCTGCCTATACCGGCTCCGATTCGAGTTCACCTTAGCAACAGCGCCGCTGATGGGAAAGCCGCGTTACAGCAGGGCCGCCAGCGCGTCGAAGGCATCCAGCCCCCCGCGCGGCACGATTTTCACCGCAATCCCCGGTAAAAACCGCGCCACCGCCGCTGCCGTCTCTTCAGGCGGCACGGGCGAGACCGCGCTTTCGCTCAGCACTATCATGGCGATCTTCACGCCGGCCTCGCGCAAGGCTGCCGCCGCACTCAGCGTATGGCTGATGGCGCCGAGATACGTGCCTGCCACCAGCAGCGCCGGCAGCCGCAGGGCCGCCGCCCAGTCCCGCATCGTATGTGTGTCATCGAGCGGCGCCATCACCCCGCCGGCGCCCTCTATCAGCACCAGCCCCTCACCCGCGCTCGCCGCCCGGCAAAACCCAAGCAGCTCGTCGAATTCTATCGCCTGTCCTTCTCGTGCCGCTGCCATATCCGGCGAGATGGGGGCGGCGTATCGCCATGGTGAGATCGCCGCCACCTTAGCTTCGTTCACCTGCTGGCCTAGCGCTGCTAGCAGTATCCCGGCATCGCTCGCTGCGGCGTTTGCGGGCGCATAGCCGCTCATTACCGGCTTCAGGGCGTGCACCACCCGGCCGGATTGCCGCACTGCCCGCACGATGCCGGCGGTGACGAAGGTTTTGCCGATATCGGTTCCGCTTCCGGTCACGAAATACGTGCTCATGCGCTTACCGGCACCGGTATCAGTGCGCGCACCAGCACCGCCAGCCGGTCGATATCCGCATCCTCATGCTGGGCGGTAAAGGTGAAGCGCAGGCGCGCCGTGCCTTCCGGCACTGTCGGCGGCCGGATCGCGGTCACCAGAAATCCTGCCGTCCGTAGTGCCGCGGAGGCTGAGAGGGCCGCCTCTGCCGCCCCGAAAACCACCGGTACCACCGGGCTGACCGCAGGCGCCAGCCCCAGCGCCCCGGTAAACCGCTGCGCCTTTTGCACCGGCAAAGCGGCATATTCCGGCTCTCGCGCCATGATCTCCAGCGCTGCGATCGCCCCCGCCACCACCCCTGGCGGCAGGCCGGTGGTGTACACGAAACTGCGGGCCCGGTTGCGGATCAGTGCGGCCACATCGGCGGCGGCGCAGACATACCCGCCGTAACCCCCTGCTGCTTTTGATAGCGTGCCCATTTGCAACGATACAAGGCGGCTTTGCGGATGCGGCGCCACGACCCCCAGCCCATGTGCATCATCGGTCAGCGTCCAGGCATCATAGCGCTCGGCCAGCGTTACCATCTCACCTACCGGCGCCAGATCGCCGTCCATCGAGAACACCGTATCGGTTGCGATCATCGCCCGTTCATATTTGCCCCGTTCGGCTGCCAGCAGGCCGGCCAGTGTTGCCATGTCGTTATGCGCAAACCGTACCACCGCCGCGCCGGAGAGTTTGCCCCCGGCCCAGATACAGGCATGCGCCAGTTCATCGACGAAAATCACATCCCGCTCATTCAGCAGCGCCGGTATGATACCGCTATTGGCGAGATAACCGGAGCCGAACACCACCGCCGCGGCGGTGCCCTTCAGCGCCGCCAGCTTCGCTTCCAGCGCGCCGTAAAGCGGATGGTTCCCGGTTACTGCGCGCGACGCCCCGGCGCCGGCGCCATAGCGCCGCACCGCCACCACCACCGCCTCGATCACCTCGGGATGCGTCGACAGATTCAAATAATCATTGCAGGAAAACGACACCAGTCGCTCGCCATCGCGCGTGATCACCGCCTTTGTGGACCGATCCGACACCGCCAGCTCCCGCCGCAGGCGACGCGCCTCCAACTGCGCCAGTTTGGCCGCCGCGAACTCGTCCAAAGACCTCATGCTATACGCTCTTTTCAGTTGTACCGCAGCCGTATAGATCAAACATCGATGTTTTGAAGGATCGGCCAATGTCCGCAAGCCTGGAGCTGCCCCGCAACGGCACCGCCCACACCGCGCCGCCGCGCTGGAGCCGTGACGAGGTGGCCGCGTTGCTGGCGCTGCCGTTCCCGGACCTGCTGTTTAGCGCCATGGCGGTGCACCGTGCCAATTTCAGCCCCAACGCGGTGCAGATTTCCACTTTGCTCTCCATCAAGACCGGCGGCTGCCCGGAAGATTGCGCCTACTGCCCGCAGGCTGCCTCCTACGATACCGCGACCCAAGCCTCCAAACTGATGGCGATCGAGGCTGTCCTGTCCGAGGCCCGCGCTGCCAAGGCCAAAGGCGCGCAGCGTTTCTGCATGGGGGCGGCCTGGCGTTCGCCGAAGGACCACGACCTCGACAACGTCTGCACCATGATCGCGGGTGTCAAAGCCCTGGGCCTTGAGACCTGCGTGACCCTGGGGATGCTGACCGCCCCGCAGACCGCCCGCCTGAAATCCGCCGGTCTCGATTATTATAACCATAATCTCGACACCTCGCCGGAATACTACGAAAAAATCATCACCACCCGCACCTATCAGGACCGGCTGGACACGCTCTCCAATGTCCGTGACGCCGGCATCAACGTGTGCTGCGGCGGCATTGTCGGCATGGGCGAGGACCCGGCCGACCGTGCCGGCCTGATCGCCACCCTGGCATCGCTGCCCACCCCGCCGGAATCGGTGCCGATCAACGCTCTGGTGGCCGTCGAGGGCACGCCTCTGGCCAATGCCGCGCCGATCGATGCCATCGACTTCGTGCGCATCATCGCCGCCTGCCGCATCACCATGCCGGCCAGCTTCGTCCGCCTGTCGGCCGGGCGCGAGGCGATGTCCGATGAAGCCCAGGCGCTATGTTTTCTTGCCGGCGCCAACTCGATCTTCCACGGCGACCGTCTGCTGACCACCAAAAACGCCAGCGTGCATCATGATGAAGCCTTGTTTGCCAAACTCGGCCTGCATCCGCTTGCCTGACTGGCTGGATACCGGCTGGAACCACGTCTGGCTGCCCTATGCGCAAATGCAAACCGCGCCGCTGCCGCTGCCGGTGGTGCGCACCGCGGGCAGCCGCATCCACCTTGCCGACGGCCGGGTTCTGATCGACGGGATCGCCTCCTGGTGGACCGCCTGCCATGGCTACAACCATCCGCATATCGCGGCCGCTGTAACCGCCCAGCTGGCGGCCATGCCGCATGTGATGTTCGGCGGCCTGGCGCATGAACCGGCCTATACGCTTGCCACCCGCCTTGCCGCGCTGATGCCCGGTTCCCTGAACCGCGTTTTCTTTACCGATTCCGGCTCGGTCGCCGTCGAGGTCGCGTTGAAAATCGCCATTCAGTCGCGCCTCAACCGGGGTGAGAGCGGGCGCTGTAAAATCCTCGCGTTTACCGGCGGCTATCATGGCGATACCATCGGCACCATGGCGATCTGCGATCCCGAGGAGGGGATGCACAGCCTGTTCTCCGGTCTGCTGCCGGAACACCCCGTGATCCCGCTGCCGCGCGATGCCGCCAGCACCGCTGCCTTCAATCTGTTCCTTGAACAGCACGCCCACAGCCTTGCCGCCATCATCGTCGAGCCGTTGGTGCAAGGGGCCGGCGGTATGATCCTGCACCCACCGGCAGTCCTGCAGCGTTTACGCGAGGCCGCAACGCATTACGGTATCACCTTGATTTTCGACGAGATTTTTACCGGCTTCGGACGCACCGGCACATTGTTCGCGTTCGAACAGGCCGGCGTGATACCGGATATCATCACGCTTTCTAAAGCCCTCACCGGCGGCACCATTCCGCTCGCCGCCACCATCGCCACCGATGAACTGTTCGCTGATTTTCTCTCGCCCAGCCCGGACCACGCCCTGATGCATGGCCCGACCTATATGGCCAATGCCCTGGCCTGTGCCGCCGCCAATGCCTCGCTCGATTTGTTCGCCACCGAAGACCGCCTGGGCCAGGCCGGCGCCGTCCACCAGGCCCTGACAATCGGTCTGGAGCCGGCGCGCCACCTGCCCAATGTGAAGGATGTCCGCATTTTCGGTGCCATCGGCGTGGTCGAACTGGCCAGGCTCGAAGACCCCGGCGCTTTGCGCAGCCGCTTCATCGAGGCCGGGGTTTGGATACGGCCGTTCCGCAACATTCTCTACCTGACGCCCGCCCTGACCATTCCGCCCGAAGAGCTGACAACCCTGACCACCACCATTATCGAACTCCTGACCCCCGCCTGATAGCAGCCGGTAAGTTTACAAATACAGTGGTTTGTAAAAAGTTTTTTTGTAAAGTTTTACCCATAGTCGAGGATTTACACCGGTTCAGCAACGATATTGCCATCAGGCAGGCAGGCACCTCTAAAGCAGTGCTTGCCTGGCCGTTCCAAAAATCGCTTTAAGACTTGAGTATAAATTCACCCTCGATCTGCAGGCTCACCTCATCGCCGATATACGGTATAAAGGTCTTCAGCCCGAATTCGGAGCGTTTCAGCATCATTGTCCCGTCGAAGCCGACCTGATACATTTTAATGATCGGGTTGGTGCCCGCAAGGTTGAACGTCGCGTTCAAAACCTCCGGCTTGGTGACGCCCATCAGCGTCAGGTCACCATAGATTTTCGCCGTTTTCAAACCAGTTTTTACGATTTTCGTCGAAACGAAGGTAGCGGTCGGATATTTCGGCTGATTGAAAAACTCCGGGCTTTTCAACTCGCCGTCCAGTTTCGCACTCATGGTCCCGACGCTGTCGATCGCCAGCGTCACGTTCAGCGTGGTTTTGGAAATCGCTTTCGGGTCCAGCACCAGCGTGCCGGAGGCGCCGTCGAATTGCCCGATATAGGTGGAATAGCCCAGATGGTTCACCGACCACGTGATCTTCCCATGGTCGGGATTCAGCGTATAGGTGCCGGCTTTCACATCGGCCGGGTTCTGCGTCATATCCATCGCCAATGCCGGCATCGCCGACATCGCCATCAAGCCTGCAACAAAAAACGCTTTCATGATATCTCCTCAGTTGACTTTTAGTTTCGCCTCACGCCGCCGGCTGGTCAGAACGAATTCAGTATAACCGTTCGGTTGCGCCCGCCCCTTCAACACCAACTCGCACGCCCCTGCAAATGCCGGCCCATCATAGCCCGGGGCCATCGGGGTATAGGCGGCATCGCCCGCATTCTGCTGGTCCACCACCAGCGCCATGCGCTTCATCGTTTCCATCACCTGAGCCTCGCTCACCACCCCATGATACAGCCAGTTGGCAATATGCTGCGATGAGATGCGCAACGTGGCGCGGTCCTCCATCAGCCCGATATCATGGATATCCGGCACCTTGGAACACCCCACCCCCTGGTCCACCCAGCGCACCACATAGCCCAGTATCCCTTGCACATTGTTATCGAGCTCCTGCTGCACCTCATCCGGATGCCAGTTTGCCCGGTCCACCAGCGGCAGCGTCAGCAGATCCGTCAAGGCGCCCGGGGCGCGCGCCTTCAATGCCTCCTGCCGCGCCGCCACATCCACTTCGTGATAATGCAGCGCATGCAGCGTGGCCGCGGTGGGGGATGGCACCCAGGCGGTGGTCGCGCCGGCCTTCGGATGCGCGATCTTCTGCTCCAGCATCGCCGCCATCATGTCCGGTGCTGCCCACATGCCCTTGCCGATCTGCGCCCTGCCCTGCAGCCCGCAGGCCAGTCCGAAATCCACATTGCGATCCTCGTAGGATTTGATCCACGGCGTATTCTTGATCTCCGCCTTGCGGATCATCACGCCAGCCTCCATCGAGGTATGGATCTCATCGCCGGTGCGATCCAGAAACCCGGTATTGATGAACACCACACGATGTTTCGCCGCCGCAATACACGCCGGCAAATTCACGCTGGTGCGCCGCTCCTCATCCATGATCCCCATCTTCAGCGTATACGGCGCCACACCCAGCAACGCCTCCACGGCCCCGAACAGAGCATCGGCAAACGCCACCTCCGCCGGCCCGTGCAGCTTTGGCTTGACGATATATACGGAGCCAGCCTGAGAGTTCTTCAACCCCGCCGATTTGAGATCATGCAGGGCGATCAGCGAGGTGATGACCGCATCGATAATCGTCTCCGGCACTTCCTGCCCGTCCAGCAGCACCGCATCGGTCATCATATGATGACCGACATTGCGCACCAGCATCAATGACCGCCCCGCCAGCCACAAACTCCTGCCATCGGGCGCGCTGAATTTACGGTCCGCATTCAACCGTCGCTCGAATCTCTGCCCGGCCTTCTCGACCGGCGCACTCAAAATCCCCTGCATCAACCCCAGCCAGTTGCGATACACCAGCACCTTATCCTCGGCATCCACCGCCGCCACGCTGTCCTCGCAATCCATGATCGCGGAAATGGCGGATTCCAGTACAATATCGGAAACCCCGGCCCGGTCCGTTGCGCCAATCGCACTGGCAGGGTCGATCACCAGCTCCACATGCAGATGATGGTTCTTCAGCAAAATCGCATCCGGCTGGTCTGGCGCGCCAAGATAGCCGGCGAATTTCGCCGCCTCCCGCAAGCCGGTTTCCCCACGCGGCAACCCCACCACCAGATGCCCGTTCCTGACCCGGTATGAAACCGCCTCGGCATGGCTGCCCATGCCAAGCGGAAAACCGGCATCGAGAAACGCCCGCCCGCGCGCCACCACCGCCGCCCCGCGTGCCTGGTTGAACCCCTTGCCACGCGCCAGTTCGCCGGTTTCCGGCACCGCATCGGTCCCGTACAGCGCGTCATACAGGCTGCCCCAGCGCGCATTCGCCGCGTTCAGCGCGTAACGGGCATTCATCACCGGCACCACCAGCTGCGGCCCGGCAATCAACGCGATCTCATCATCCACCCGGTCCGTCGCCACCGCAAACGGCGCCGGATCATCCACAAGATATCCGATTTCCCGCAAAAACGCCGTATAGGCCACCGCATCATGCGCCTGGCCGCGCCGCGCCTGGTGCCAGGCATCAATCCGGCTCTGCAATTCATCGCGTTTTGCCAGCAACGCCGCATTCTGCGGCACAAACCGGCGCAGCAACGCCGCAAACCCGCTCCAGAACGCCACCGGCTCAACACCAGTCCCCGGCAGCGCCTCATCGGTCAGGAAATCGAACAACACTGCCGCCACGCTCAACCCGCCCGCATCCACCCTGACCACCATCATGCTGCTCCTTAAACCCGCAAACAATTAACGTGGCGCCACTTTAGCCGGTTTCTTGCCACGCTTGTTGAACGCCGCCGCAAACGCCGCGATCAACAGCTTCAACCCCTCATCGCCCACCGCCGCCACCGCCACCTCAGGACTGACCCACCGCACCTCACGCTGCAGCCGCTCCGGCCACGCCGCCTCCCGCCGCGTCACCCGCAACGCAAACAACTTCACCTCACACGGCACAAAAATCCCAGGCTCGTCCATCCGCTTTTCATAAACATAGAAACCAACAGGCTTGTTGCGCACCACCCCACGCACCCCCGCCTCCTCATAAGCCTCCCGCGCCGCCGTTTTGGCCTGCTTCAAACCCTTGATCGGCCACCCCTTCGGCATAATCCAACGCCTGGTCTCCCGGCTGGTCAATATCAGCACCTCCAAACCCCGACGCTTGGAAACCCGATACGGCAAAGCCCCATACTGCACCCGCGTCGCCGACTTCACAGCAGATTTCGGCTTCCGACTCATGGAATAAGTAATAAAGCCAATTGGGTGATAAGCGAAGGAAGCACTTCTTTTTGTGAACAAAAAGAAGCAAAAAAACTTTATGAGTCCAGGACGGAGGGCAAAGCAGCCAAGGTTCCGTGCGCGAAGCGTATGGAAGGCAGCGGAGGGTTGTCAGCATCGCGTCCCATGTCCAGCATGAATTTTTATACTGGGTTCGGGGGCGTTGTCAGCGTTACGTCCATGGCCCAGCATAAAATTTCTGCCGAGTCCGGAGGCGTTGTGAGCATCACGCCCATGCCCCTGGGGAATCAAAAATTTTTTTGCTTCTTTTTTTATAAAAAAAGAAGTGCTTGCTTTCTTAATTTGCCACCCCCGCGGCTATGGTTTTGAATATGGCTGCCGGCACGGTGCCGCCCAGGACTTTTTTCATGGGGGTGTTGTCATCGTTGCCGACCCAGACGGCGATGATGTTGCCGCCGGCGTAGCCGACGAACCAGGCGTCGCGGTAGGATTGGGTGGTGCCGGTTTTGCCGGCGGTGAAGATGCCGGGGATGTAGGCTGTGGTGCCGGTGCCGGTGGTGACCACGCTGCGCAGCATGGATAGCATGTTGGCGGCGTCTGCGGTGGACATTGCGGGTTGCGGGTTGTGCGGCGTGACGATGGTGGTGATGGATGTGGTGATGGCGGTGATGCCGTAGGGGGTTACCCGGTTGCCGCCGTTGAAGAAACCGGCATAGGCGGCGGCTAATTGCATGACTCCGACCGAGCCGGTGCCGAGGGCCAGCGAGGCGTTGTCCGGCAGGTTGTCGTCGAGGCCCAGGCTGCGGGCTACTGCGATGACATGTCTGGCGCCGCCGGCGCGCAGCAGGATGCGGATGGCTGCGGTGTTCATGGAATCCGCCAGGGCCTGGCGCATTGTTACGCTGCCGCGATAGCTGCGCTCGAAATCCTGCGGATGGTAGCCGTGTATGTCCAGCGGCGCGTCCAGCACCAGGTCGTCGGGGGACATGCCGGCCTGTAGCGCTGCAAGCCAGACGATCGGTTTGATTGCCGAGCCGGTTTGCCGGCGCGCCAGTACGGCACGGTTATAGCCTTCATGGTTGCCGACCCCGCCCACCAGTGCCCGCACCGCGCCGGTGCGGGCATCCAGCACCACCACGGCGCCCTGGTGCATGTTCAGCGCGGCACCTTGGGCGGCGATTGTGCTGGTCAGCGCGGCTTCCGCCACCGTCTGCACGCCGGCATCCAGCGTGGTTTGCAAGGTGGCGTCCTCGCCTTCGGGGATTTGCGCGCCGGCCTGCTGCATCGCCCATAGTGCGAACCAGGAGGCGCCGGAGACCGGCGAGGCCGCATTGCCGAGCTGGGCTGCCGCTGCTGTTGCCTGGTCCTGCGTGATGGCGTTGGTTTGCTGCATGGCGGCCAGCACTTCGGCGCCGCGATTTGCCGCGGCCTGAGGATTGGCCAGCGGGTTAAGCGAGGAGGGTGCGCGCGGCAGGCCGGCCAGGATCGCTGCTTCGGCCAGGCTGAGCCGCGCTGCTGGGACGCCGAAATACAGCCGCGCTGCTGCATCCACCCCGTAGGCGCCGGCGCCGAGATATACCCGGTTGAGGTAAATGCCGAGGATTTCGTTTGGCGTGTAATGCCGGGCCAGCCACAGGCTGATGATCGCCTCCTGCACCTTGCGCCGCAGGCTGCGTTTGTTGGTGAGGAACAGGGTTTTGGCCACCTGCTGGGTGAGCGTGGAACCGCCTTGTACGACACGCCGGTGCAGGACATCGAGCGCCAGCGCCCGCCCCAGACCGATCGCATCGAAGGGGCCATGGCGGTAGAAGCGACGGTCCTCGATGGCGATGAACGCCGCCGGTACGTATTCCGGCAGCGCCGAGGGCAGCACCACCCGCCCTGCCGCATCGCCGAAGCGCGCCACCAGATGGCCTGCAGGGTCCAGCAGCAGAATCGCCGGCCGCCGTGTCTGGGTGATGGCCCGCGCCGGGTTCGGCAGGTCCCAGGTGAACCACAGTACGAGCAGGGCCAGCACCATGACGGTCCAGATCAGGGTGATCGTGCCGTAGCGCAGTACCAGTATGCCCCGCCGCCACATGGTTAGGGTGCTGAGCTGAAAGGAAGCGCTTCTTTTTTGAAAAAAAGAAGCAAAAAACTTTTGCCCTGCTGGGACATGGGAGTTGATGCGGACAACGCCCCCGAACCGGCATAAAATTTATGCTGGGGCATAGCCGTTATACTGACCACGCCCATGGCCCAAACTCATAAAGTTTTTTTGCTTCTTTTTGTTCACAAAAAGAAGGCCTTCCTGCCTCACCGGCTGATCAGCTCAATCTTGTATCCGTCCGGGTCTTCGATGAAGGCGATTACGGTGGTGCCGAACTGCACGGGGCCGGGTTCACGCGCCACTTTGTAGCCGGCTGTTCGCACGGCTTCGCAGGTGGCCTGGATGTTTGGCAGCCCGATGGCCAGATGGCCGAAGGCGGTGCCTAGCTCGTAATCATGTTTGTCCCAGTTGTAGGTGAGTTCCAGCACGGTGTGGTCGCGCTCATCGCCATAGCCCAGGAATACCAGCGTATATTTGCCGGCCGGCACCTCGCGCCGCCGCAGCTCCCGCATTCCCAGTATGGTGGTGTAGAATTTTACGCTGGCGTCGAGGTCGCGCACGCGCAGCATGGTGTGCAGATAAGTGAATGTACCGTCTGTCATGTTGGTTCCTTTGCTGGGTCGACCCCAATGAGAAAGAGGGCCGCGGCATCGGCGCAGCGGACTACCTCATCTGGATCGGCCAGGATGGTGCCGCCGGCCTCGAAGGCGACGCCCCGCAAGCCAGCGGCGGCGGCATTGCGGATGGTGTTGGCGCCGATGGCTGGCAGATCGGCGCGGCGGTCTTGCCCCGGCTTGGCGAGCTTGACCAGCACGCCGCCGGGCCCCGGGCGCGCCAGGGCGGCCACGCGCGCCAGCATTTCATCGGTCCCTTCCACCGCTTCCACCGCCAGCACGATCCCTTGCTGGACCACGCAGGCCTGGCCGATGTCGGCCATGCCGACCGCTGCCAGCACTGCCATGCCGCGCGCTACATCGGCCATCGCCGCGGCATCCGGCTGGGCGGTGGTCAGCAGGCCGGCGGGACCCAGCATGCTGGCCAGTATGTCATGCGCCCCGAGCACCCGGAACCCGTCATCGCCCAGCACCCGGATGATTGCCGCCAGCAGGCCGTCATCGCCGGCGAATGCGGCCTTGCCGATTTTGCCGAGCAGTTTGGCACCCTCGGCGTCTGGGCGGAGTGCCAGCAGGGACGGCCGTTTGACCGGGCCGATCATCACCACATCCGCGCATTGCGCCGCCCGCAAAGCCGCACGGATGGCGCCGATCGCCCCCAGACGGAAAAACCGGTGGGCGAATGGTGCGACTACCGCCGGTTCGGCGAAGCCTTCGAGGGCTACGACGAACACGCTGCGGCCGGCCGCCTGCGCTGCTGCTGCGACCTGGCCCGGCAGTACGCCGCCGCCGGCTATGATGCCGAGGGTGGTCATGGAAAAAAGGAAGCAGTGCTTTTTTGAAAAAAAGCACCAAAAAACTTTTGCCATGCTGGGCCTGGGGCATTAGCGGCACCACGCCCCAGGCCCAGATTCATAAAGTTTTTTTGCTGCTTTTTGTTCACAAAAAGCAGGGCTTGCTTGCTACCCTTCATCTTCGCCCGTAGCGCGCGCCATGGTGGTGATCAGCCCGTGCCTGCCTGGCCTGGCCATGAAGGCCAGCATTTCCGCGACGTAAGGGTCATCGCCGTATTCGGCCTGCGCGGCCGTGAGGCGCTCTGCCAGCACGCCGGGGCCGGCGAACAGATATTGATACGCCGCGCGCACGCGGTGCAGTTGCGGCTTGTCCAGGCCGCGGCGGCGCAGGCCCACCACGTTCAGGCCGGCGAGCCGGGCGCGGGGTCCGAAGACGAAGCAATAGGGTGTGACATCCGCCGGCACGCCGGTGACGCCGCCGACCATCGCGCCGGTGCCGATGCGCACGAATTGCAGCAATGCCGCAGCACCGCCGATCACCGCGCGGTCGCCGATTTCGACATGGCCGCCGAGCACGACGTTGTTGGAAATGATCACCCCGTCGCCGATGACGCAATCATGCGCCACATGCACCACCGCCATCAGCAGGCAGTTGTCGCCGATGCGCGTCACGCCGCTGCCGGTGACGGTGCCGCGATGGATCGAGCAATGCTCGCGGATGACCGTACGCGCGCCGATCACCGTCTCGGTCGGCTCGCCGGCATATTTCAAATCCTGCGGGGCGAGGCCGACCGTGCAGAACGGGAACAGTTTCGCCCCCGCCCCGACCCGGGTGCGGCCATCGACCACCACATGCGACATCAGCTCGACCTCGTCGCCCAGCACGACCTCGGGTCCGACCACGCAATACGGCCCGATTTTGACGCCGGCCCCCAACACCGCCCCGTCTGCGACCAGAGCCGTCTGATGTATCATTTCGTCACCGGCACAACCTGATCCATGATCATCGCGGTGAACAGCGCTTCGGCGACCACTGCCTCATCCACCTTGACGATGCCCTGAAAGCGCCAGACGTTGCCGCGCCGCCGGTCCTTGGTCACGTGGATGCGCAGGACATCCCCCGGGACCACCGGCTTCCTGAATTTGGCATGCTCGACCGACATGAAATACACGATCGGCGTTCCCGCCGCCGGGCCCAGGCTCTCGATCACCAGGGCGGCGGCGGTCTGCGCCATGCTCTCGACGATCAGCACGCCCGGCATGACCGGATGGCCTGGAAAATGGCCTTGAAAAAACGGCTCGTTGACCGAAACGTTCTTGATGCCGATGCCGGAATGACCGCGCCTGACATCCACCAGCCGGTCGATCAGCAGGAACGGGAACCGGTGCGGGAGCATTGTCATTAGTTGTTTGACGTCGATCATCGCCACATCGACCGGGGGCAGCGCCTCTGCCGTGTCCTTCTCAACCATCCGCATCCGCCTTCTTTCCGGATTTACCCCATGCCGCCACCATTTTGCGCAAGGTTGCGACCTCGCGGAAGAACCTCGCCGCCGGTTGCGCCGGCGCGCCGATGACCGAAAGCCCGGCCTCGACATCCGCCATCACCCCGGCCTGCGCGCCGATCCGCGCGCGATCGCCGATCATCAGATGGCCGGTCAGCCCGGCCTGTGCGGCGATCATCACCCCGGCGCCGATCTGCGTCGAACCCGAGACCCCGGCCTGTGCGACGATCACCGTGCCGGGCCCGATGTTCACGTTGTGGCCGAGCTGCACCAGATTATCGATATGCACCCCATCGCCGATTACCGTATCCTGCGCCGAGCCGCGGTCGATCGTGGTATTGGCGCCGATCTCGACGCCATCGCCGATCACCACCTTGCCGAGCTGCTGCACCGGCACGAAGCCTGATTTCGTGATGGCAAAGCCGAAGCCGTCCTGGCCGATCCGCGCGCCCGGCAGCACCACCACCTGGCGACCCAGCACGGCATGGGTAATCGTCACCTGCGCGCCGATCCGGCAGCCGGCGCCGAGGACCACGCCCTGGCCGATGACCGCCAGCGGCCCGATGATGCAGCCCGGCCCGATGACCGCCCCGGCGGCGATCACCGCACCCGGCCCAACCTCGGCGCCGGCATCGACCCGGGCGGCGACATCCACCACCGCCCGCGGATGCACGCCTGGCCTGGCCGGAACCGGCGGGTAGAACAACGCCGTCACCCGCGCCCAGCCGACATAGGGCTCGGTGGTCACCAGTGCTACCACCCCCGCCGGCACGTCCGCCGCCAGATCCGGATGCACGATCACCGCACCGGCCCGCGTGGCGCGCAGCAGATCGGCATATTTACGGTTATCGAGAAAACTGACATCCCCGGCTTCCGCGGTTTGCAGAGGGGCCAGTCCACGCATGAAGTAATCCGCCGTCACCGGGGCCGCCCCGGCGACCTCGGCGATGCGCTGCAAACCATGCGGCCCGGTGGAGTGGAAAAACCGCTCGTCTCCCGGCCGCGCCCCGTGCTGAGCGCTGTCCGTCATCGGCGCCGCTTACGGCCCCTGGCCATTATCGTCGCCCTGATCCTGTTGCTGGATCGGCATGCCCGGCGTTACCACGCTCGGCGGCACCGGCACCGACGGCAGCAGCTTGTTCAGCTGTGCCGCCACATCGCTGGTAATGTCGAAGGCATCCACGTTCAGCGCCACCTGCTCACGATGCAGCACCAGATTCATGCCGCGCGCCTCCGCGACCTGCCGGATGACCGCAATCAGCACCGATTCGATCTGCCCAAGGGCGGCCTGCGCGGAATTCTGGATCGCCTGATTACGCGCCTGGAAGCTGGTCTGCGCCGCCGCGATTTCATCCTGCAGCGTCTTCTCCCTGGCTTCCAGCTGGGCGTCCGTCAGCTTGCTGCGGTCGGCATTGATCCCGGCCTGCTCAACCTCCCAGCCCGCCTGATCCCGCTTGGCCTCATTGGCCAGCGCCTGACGCCGGTTGTTGATGATCTGCTGCACCCCTTGCGCGGCGGTGGAACCCTGCATGACATCCGGTACGCTCAAGACGCCGACCACCGGCACCGGCGGTGGCGCGCCCTTCGGCAAAGCCGGCAGTTGCGGGATTTGCGGCGCCTGCGCCTGCGGTGCCGGCGCTTGCGGGGCCGGTGCTGAGGGCTGCGGGGCCGCATGATGCACAGGTGCCGCAGCGCCCGGGGCCGATCCTGGGGACGGTGGTATGAAATAGCCCGGCGATGACTGTGCCAAAGCGGCCGCCGGCAATGCCAGCGGCAGGCCGATCAGCACGGCCAGTATTTTTGTAAACCTTGAAATCACTTAGAACCTCGTACCAAAAGAAACGCGGAATTGCTGTATCTGATCGAATTTCTGCTTCACCACCGGCTCTGCCAAAGACAGGTTGATCAAGCCGAACGGCGTATTCCAGGACACGCCCACGCCGGCCCCCACCCGGGGCGCCGAACTATCGGTAATCGGCTGCGCCACGCCATCTATGTTGGCGATCTGATGCGCCCCGCTGGCCGCACCCACATCCACGAAAGTGAACCCGGAAATACCGATATCCGGCGAGACCGGCAGCGGAAATTGCAGCTCGGTCGATTGCGTCCACATGAAATCGCCGCCCAGACTGTCGCCGGTGGTAATATCATGCGGCCCGACGCCGCCATCGGCAAAGCCGCGCAGCGTGTCACCACCCAGGAAATACCGGTCGATGATGCGATCCTGATAGCCGAATAGCGGCCGCAAATCCCCGGCCCCGGCGCTCAGCTTCAAGACCCAGGCATTATTGCCGAAATACCGCTCCAGCGGGAAATAATGCGCCGCATTGATATTCACCCGCACATATTTCGCGGTACCGCCCAGCCCGGCGAAATCCGTCCCGAAACTCGCCGTGGTACCATCGGTCGGCGCCTGATCGTCATCGACATAATCGAAATTCAGCGTCTGACTGATCTGCGACAGCGACGATACACCCTGCTCATCCAGCACGTAAATGCTGGAGCCGCTCGGCACGTCGTAAACGTCGCGCTGGCTCAGCGTATAGGTGAAGGCCTGGCTGACATGGTCGTTGAAGCGGTAGCCGGCACGCACATCCCCGCCGACATCGCTCTCCGAATAATTATACGACGACGCCGAGGCGGTGTAAGAATCCGTCACCGTGCGGAACAAATCGAATCCGGCGATCAGATTGCGGTCCAGAAAATACGGGTTGGTGACGCCGAGATTGATCTGCGTGCCGCGCTGCGCCAGCAACGCGTTGATGCTGGCGTTCACACCGGTGCCCAGGAAATTATTCTGCGACAAGCCGGCATTCGCCAAAGCCCCGAGACTCGAGGAATAACCGCCGCCGAGCGAGAACTGCCCGGTTGCTTGCTCAGTCACCGCGGCATTCAAAATCACCTGCTGCGGCGTCGAGCCGGGCGAGGTGGTGAAATTTTCGTCCTTGAAAAACCCGAGGTCTTTCAAATTCTTTTTGGAATCGTCGATCTTGGTCTGGTTGTACGCATCGCCCTCGGCGACCGTCAGCTCGCGGCGGATCACCTTGTCCTCGGTGCGGGTATTGCCGACGATATCGATGCGCTCAATATAGACCTTCGGCCCCTCGATAACGCTCAAGACAATCGCCATCCGGCGGGTGGCCGGATCCGTCTGCACCTGCGGGTTCACCTGCGCGAACGCATAGCCCAGATCCTGCGCCCGTTTGGAAACCGCGGTGATCCCCTCGGCCAGCGCATCGCCGTCAAACCAGTCGCCCACACTCTCCGGTACCAGCCCGCGCAACGAATCGCCGCTCAAGGATGGGATCGACGACACCACCTGCAGACTGCCGATCCGGTAGCGCGGCCCCTCGGAGATGTCATAGGTCAGATAAAACGATTTGCGGTCCGGACTCAGCTCCGCATTGGCGCTGATCATGGCAAAATCGGCATAGCCCTTGTGCAGATAGAATTTACGCAGCAACTCCTCGTCATACTGCACCCGATCCGGATCGTATTGATCCGAGCTGGATAAAAAGCGGAACCATGCATATTCGCGCGTCGAAACGATATCGCGCAGCGTGCTCTGGCTGAAATGCGCATTGCCGAGGAAGGTGATCCGGCTCACCAGCGTTTGTTTGCCGTCGGTGCATTGGAACACCACATTCACCCGGTTGTCCGGCAGCAGGATGATGTTCGGCGTGACCGTGGCATTGTAATGCCCCTTTTTGGCATAAAGATCGAGCAAGGTCCGCCGGTCCGCCTCGGCCGCCGCCGGGGTAAACACCGCGCGCGGCTTCAGCCCGATCGCCGCCTGCGCATCCTTGTCCGCGATCAGCTTGTTACCCTGAAAAAACACCTGATCGACGGTCGGATTCTCCTCCACCGCAACCAGCAGATTATTGCCCTGCCGGGTAATCGACACATCCTTGAACAACCCGGTGGCATACAGCGTTTTCAAACTGTTGTTGATCTGCCCCTGATCGAACGGGCCGCCAACCTGGGCAACCATGTAACTCTGGATCGTGCCCGCCTCAATACGCTGATTGCCCGTCACCACAATCGCCGCAATCACCCCGCCAGACTGCACCGGTGCCGATTCCGGCGCCGCAGCCGCCCGCCCAACCCCCGCAACCCCGGAACCAAGCAACGCCGGCACCACACAAACAGACGCCAAAAGGGCAGAACGCAACCTATGCAATAACCCAATCCCCCCAAGCCAACTTCCCCCGGGCTTTGGCACGCAGCGCTGTTCAGGGCAAGGGTTTGGGGGGTTTGAGAAAGCAGGCCAGGGGGCGCTGCCCCCTGGACCCCCGCCAAAGGCTAGCCTTTGGAATCCATTTTTTAAGCTTTTAAAAGGCGGCGGCCAGCACACGCGTTTCACAATCGGGGCCGCCGCCTTTTAAAAGCTTAAGGGTTCCAAGGGCTGTGCCCTTAGCGGGGTCCAGGGGCAGAGCCCCTGGCCTTACTTACTTACACACCCCCAAACCCTTACCCGAACAGTGAGGCGACCCAGTGGACGGCGCCGAGGCGGGTTAGGTCGTTGAGGGTGGTGAATGTGAAGAGGCTGAGGATGACGGCGAAGCCGAAGCGGGTGCCGTATTCGCGGGCGCGGCGGGGGATGGGTTGGCCGTACAGGGCTTCCCCGCCGTAGAACAGCAGGTGGCCGCCGTCGAGGATGGGGATGGGGAGCAGGTTGACCAGGCCGAGGTTGATCGAGATCATGGCGATGAAGTTGATGAAGGTGGCGGCGCCGAGGGCGGCGACTTTGCCGGAGAGTTGGGCGATGCGGATGGTGCCGCCGAGATTTTGCAGCCCTTGCTGGTGGACGATGAGATTCCACAGCGCGTTGAGGATTTGCCTGGTGGTGGCGTAGATTTCATGGGTGGCGGCGGCGGCGGCGGTGAGCGGGGTGAAGTGTTGGGTGCTGAATTCGTCGCCTTCGATGCCGAGTTTGCCGACCGGGCTGCCGTCTATGGTGCTGCTCAGGGTGGTGAGCTGGACGGTGTGGCGGGTGTTGTTGCGCAGGAATTCGAGGGTGATGGCGGTGGCGGGGCGGTTCAGTACGATCTGTTGCACGTCTTCGAAGGATGTTACGGGCTGGCCGTTGACTTCGGTGATACGGTCGCCGGGCAGGATGCCGGCGGTGGCGGCGGGTTCGCCTGTTGTTACCTGGCTTACCACCGGCTGCACGATGGGCCGGCCGACGATTGCGTACAGGCCGGTGAGCAGTACGAAGGCCAGGATGAAGTTGGCCAGCGGGCCGGCGGCGACGATCAAGGCTTTGGAGCCGAGCGAGGTGGCGCTGAACGAGCCGGGGGTTGCCGGTGCGTCTGTTTCTTCATCGCCCCAACCCTGCATTTTGACGTAGCCGCCGAGCGGCAATGCGGAGAGTTTCCAGACCGTGCCGGATTTGGCCCGCCATGACAGCAGCGCCGGGCCGAAGCCGATGGAAAACGCTTCGACGATGACGCCGCGGGCGCGGGCGGCTGCGTAATGTCCCAGCTCATGAAAAAACACCAGCACGCCGAGCACGACGAGAAAGGCGAGGAGGGAGTGGATGGTTTCTGACATTATGAATGGTCAGCTTTCAATGGTCAGCCGTCTCGCCCGTGCAGGCGGGCATCCGCGATTTTTTTACCTGCTAACCTGATGACCGGCGACTGACAACTGATGACCGCCAATTCCGTTGCCGTGCGCGCGGCCTGATCCAGCGCCAGCACCGCTGCGAGGTCCGGCACTTCCGGTGCGCCTAATTGGTCCAGCACGTCTTCGACGATGGCTGCGATGTCCAGGAAGCCGATGCGCCGGGCCAGGAAGGCGGCCACTGCGGCTTCGTTGGCGGCATTCAGCACCGCTGGCGCACCGGCACCGGCGAGCAGCGCCTGGCGGGCCAGGCGCAAGGCGGGGAAGCGGAGTTCATCCGGGGGGAAAAATTCCAGTTTGGCTGCCGCCGCCAGATCCAGCCGTGGCGCCTGGGTGGTCAGGCGTTGCGGCCAGGCCAGGGTATGGGCGATGGGGATGCGCATGTCCGGGCTGCCGAGCTGCGCCAGGACGCTGCCGTCGCTGTAATACACCATGCCGTGGATGATGGATTGCGGATGCACGAGGATTTCGATCTGCGGGGAGGTTAGCGAGAATAATCTTGCAGCCTCAATGACTTCCAGACCTTTGTTCATCATGGTCGCGCTGTCTATGGAGATTTTCGCGCCCATCGACCAGACCGGGTGCCGCAGGGCGGCTTCCGGCTGGATGCCGTGCATTTCATCCCGGCTGTAATGGTGGAACGGGCCGCCGGAGGCGGTGAGCACGATTTTCTCGATGCCGGCGCGGTTGCCGTCGGCCATCGCCTGCATGATGGCGTTATGCTCGGAATCCACCGGCAGCAGCACCGCACCTGCGGCCTCGACCGCGCGCAGCATGACGTCGCCGGCGGAGACCAGGGCCTCCTTATTGGCAAAGGCGATGGTGCCGCCCTGGCGTACTGCCGCCAGCGTCGGCTCCAGCCCGGCGATGCCGGTAATGGCGCACATCGTCCAGTCCACGCGCCGGCTCGCTGCCTCCAGTACCGCTGCTCTGCCGGCCGCGACCGCGAGACCGGTGCCGGTGAGGGCGGTGCGGAGGTCATCCAGCAGGCCGGCTTCAGCGACCACCGTGATCTGCGGGCGGAATTGCCGCGCCTGGGCCGCCAGCAACGCCACGTTGCGGCCGCCGACGAGCGCGCAGATGCGATACTGGTTCTGGTTTTCTGCTAGTATATCAAGCGTTTGTGTGCCGACACTCCCGGTTGACCCCAATATGGTCAGGTATTTTTCACTCATACAGGCATGATTCCCGCAACTCCCAGCACCAGCAATACCGCCACCGGCGTTGCCACTAAAAACCCGTCCAGCCGGTCGAACAACCCGCCATGCCCGGGGATGGTACGCCCGGAATCCTTGACCCCCAATTTGCGCTTGACCGCACTTTCCAGCAAATCCCCGCCTTGGGCGCACAGGCTCAGCAGCAATGCTGCCGGCAATACGCGCCAGGTTCCGGCCAGCAGAACCCCGGCCGCGCCGCCAAAAAGCAAGCCGCCGAGCGAGCCGCTGACGGTTTTGCCCGGCGAAATACGCGGCGCCAGCCTGACCCCGCCCAGCACCCGCCCGACCACATACGCGCCGATATCCGTGGCCCAGATCACCACCACCAGAAACGCCGTTATCATCAGCCCTTGCGGCTGCCACCGCAGCCATATCAGCGACAGGCCGGCGATGCCTGCATAGGGCACGCCGCAGGCGGCGAACCATCCGGAGCGAAGCTCGAAGGCGGCCAGCAGCGCCAGCGCCAGTACGCCAACGACCCAGCCCAGAGAAATGCCCAGAATGGGTGCCGCCGCCAGCCCCACCGCCAGCACAGCCCAGCCCGGCGTGAAACGGCGCAGCCCCGCCAGCCTGGCCCATTCATCGCCAAGCCCGGCCAGCGCCACCAGGATCAGCAAAACCCAGGCGGCCCCGCCCAGCCATAAGGCCAGCAACGCCAGCGGTGCCAGGATCGCCACCGAGCCGGCGCGGACCGCAAAATCATCCCATTTAGCGCCGGCCACCGCGTTAATCCGGGCGTGCGCCAAAACGCCGCTCCCGCCGCGCAAACGCCGTCAGCGCCGCGGCAAATTCGGACCGGCCAAAATCCGGCCATAAGACATCGGTGAACAGCAGCTCGGCATACGCCGCCTGCCATAGCAGGAAATTGGACAGCCGCTGCTCCCCGCTGGTGCGTATCACCAGATCCGGATCCGGGATCCCCCTGGTCGCCAGCAGCTCGCCGAAACTCTCGATCGTCAGCTCGCCAGCCGCCATGCCACGCGCCACCGCCTGGCGCGCCGCCGCCAAAATCTCGTCCCGCGCCCCGTAGCTCAACGCCATCACCAGATTCAGCCGCTGATTGCCCGCGGTTTTCGCCTCCGCCGCCGCCAGCTCCCGGGCAATCGCCTCGCCGAACCGGTTGCGCTCGCCAATGATCCGCAGGCGCACCCCGTTCTCATGCAGCTCGTTCAACTCGCTGCGCAGATAATGCCGCAGCAGCCCGGTCAAATCCGCGATCTCGCCGGGCGGCCGCTGCCAGTTCTCCGAGGAAAACGCGAACAGCGTCAGCCATTTCACCCCGAGCTCCTGGGCGGCCTCGATGGCGCGCCGCACCGCCTTGGCACCCTCGCGATGCCCCGCCGCGCGCGGCAGCCCGCGCGCCACCGCCCAGCGCCCATTGCCATCCATGATGATCGCAACGTGCAACGGCACCGCGTTAACCTCGGACTCTCCCATTATACCTGGCGAATGTCCTTCTCTTTCTCCGCCAGAGACTCATCCAGCCGCTTGATGAAACCATCGGTCAGCTTCTGCACCTCATCGGACCAGTCGCGCTCATCATCCTCGCCGATCTCATGCTTCTTCTGCAACGCCTTGATCTGCTCCATGCCGTCGCGCCGCACGCCGCGCACGGCAATCCTGGCCCCTTCCGCATATTTTCCGGCGGTCTTCGCCAATTCATTGCGCCGCTCCTCGGTCAGCATCGGCAGCGGCACCCTGACCAGCTGGCCATCCGGCTGCGGGTTCAAACCCAGCCCGCAATCGCGGATCGCCGCCACCACCGCGTTGATCATGCTGCGATCCCAGACCTGCACCGTCAGCATCCGGCTTTCCGGCACCGCCACCGTCGCCACCTGGTTCAACGGCATCAGCGAACCGTAAGCCTCCACCTTCACCGGATCGAGCAGCGCCGGGCTGGCCCTGCCGGTGCGCAAGCCGCCGAATTCCCGCCGCAGCGTCTCCAAAGCGCCTTCCATGCGCCGTGTCAGATCCTGCTTCAACTCAGAAAAATCAGCCATAGACCTATTTCCGATCCACTATCCGGGTAAACAAGCCCTCACCCCGCATGACCGCGGCAAACGCCCCCGGCGCGCCGATATTGAACACGATGATCGGCAGATTATTCTCGCGCGACAGGCTGATCGCCGCCGCATCCATCACATTCAAATCACGCGCCAGCACATCCAGATATGTCAGCTCCTGATAGCGCTCCGCCCCCGCCACCTTGCGCGGATCCGCCGAATATACCCCATCGACCTGCGTGCCCTTCAACAGCGCATCGCATTTCATCTCCGCCGCCCGCAACGCCGCCGCGGTGTCCGTCGTGAAAAACGGATTGCCGGTGCCGGCGGCGAAAATCACCACCCGCCCCTTCTCCATATGCCGCTCGGCGCGGCGCCTGATATACGGCTCGCAAACCGTCGACATCGGAATCGCCGACTGCACCCGCGTGGGTACCTCCAGCTTCTCCAGCGCCGACTGCATGGCCAGCGCATTCATCACCGTCGCCAGCATGCCCATGTAATCCGCCTGCGCGCGGTCCATGCCGCCCGCCGCGCCGGCAATGCCGCGGAAGATGTTGCCGCCACCAATCACCAGCGACACCTCAACCCCCATCGCCACCACATCGCCCACATCCTTGGCAATGGCATCCACCGTGCCGGTATCCAGACCGTAATCCCGCTTGCCCATCAGCGCCTCGCCGGAAACCTTCAACAACACACGTCTATACTGGGGGTCCAAGGTCATCAGCAATTCCATCAACTAAGGGCGCCGCAAGGTAACCGCCCGCGCTGCCGGTAACAAGAGACCTAGCCAGAAGTTGCAGGGAAGAGGAACGGAAAGCAGAGAGGAAGCACTTCTTTTTGTGAACAAAAAGAAGCAAAAAAACTTTATGAGTCTGGGCCTGGGGCATTTTGATGCCAACGCCCATGACCCGGCATAAATTTATGCTGGGTCAGGAGGCGCTGTCAGCACCACGTCCCATGCCCCTACATGGCAAAAGTTTTTTGCTTCTTTTTTTCAAAAAAGAAGTGCTTGCTTTCTTTCTACCTCAAACCCCGGCCGCAGCAGCGACTTCTGCTGCAAAATCAGAGGTTTCTTTTTCGATACCTTCGCCGAGATGGAACCGGACGAAGCGGGTGATGGCGGCGCCGCTTTTGGCGATGGCTGCTTTTACTTTGCTTTCGCCGTCGTGGACCCAGATTTGTTCGAGCAGCACTACGTCTTCGTAGTATTTTTTGATGCGGCCTTCGACCATTTTTTCGATGATGGCTTCCGGCTTGCCGGAGGCCCGTGCCTGGTCGCTCAGCACGGCTTTTTCGCGTTCGAGGGCGGCGGGGTCGACCTCGGCGATGCTGAGCACGTCCGGCCTTGTGGCTGCTATGTGCATGCCCACCTGGCGGCCCAGCGTTTCGATGGCTTCGTTGGCCTGGCCTTCCAGACCGACGATCACGCCGATTTTGCCCAGCCCCGGCTTCAAGGCGCCGTGGACGTAGCTGGCGGCGACGCCGCCCGGCACGCTGATGACCGCGACCCGCCTTACGTTCATGTTCTCGCCGATGGTCGCCACCAGATGCACCAGCTCATCGGCGACGTTGCGCCCGGTGCCGGGATAAGCGGCGGCTTTCAGGGCTTCCACATCCTCGCCGGTTTCCAGGGCCAGCCTGGCCGCGGTTTCGACAAAGTTCTGGAACGCTTCATTTCGCGCCACGAAATCCGTCTCGGCGTTGATCTCGACCATGGCCGCCTGACCCGGCGCCAGGGCGATCCCGATCAACCCCTCAGCCGCCACCCGCCCGGATTTTTTCGCCGCCGCGGACAGGCCCTTTTTGCGCAGCCAGTCGATGGCCGCCTGCATGTCACCGGCGCTTTCCACCAGCGCCTTCTTGCAATCCATCATGCCCGCACCTGTCGTCTCGCGCAGGTCCTTCACCAAAGCCGCTGTAATTTCCGCCATAATGCCGCTCCTTTAATTTATGATAGGGGAAGGAAGCACTTCTTTTTGTGAACAAAAAGAAGCAAAAAAACTTTATGAGTCCGGGCCTGGGGCGTGGTCAGCTAAACGCCCCAGCCCTGGCATAAATTTTATGCTGGGTTCGGGGGCGTTGCAGGCATCACGCCCCGTGTCCTGGCAGGGCAAAAGTTTTTTGCTTCTTTTTTTCAAAAAAGAAGCGCTTGCTTGCTTAAATCGTCTCGGTTGCCGGTTCCGGCAGGGCTTCCAGTATGGGTTCTGCGGCGGCGCCTAGATCGGCGCCGGAGGAGCCGAGTTCGGCGCTGATGCCGTCCAGCACGGCGCCGGCGACGAGGTCGCAGTACAGGGTGATGGCGCGGATGGCGTCGTCGTTACCGGGGACCGGGTAGGTGACGCCGGTGGGGTCTGAGTTGGAGTCCAGCACGGCGATGACGGGGATGCCGAGTTTGTTGGCTTCTTCGACCGCCAGTTTTTCCTTGTTGGTATCGATGATGAAGATGATGTCCGGCAGGCCGCCCATTTCCTTGATGCCGCCGAGGGCGCGTTCCAGTTTTTCCTTGTCGCGCGTCAGGTTGAGCACTTCTTTTTTGGTCAGGCCCTGGGTATCGCCGCCCAGCAGTTCGTCCATCTGGCGCAGGCGCTTGATGCTGCCGGTGATGGTTTTCCAGTTGGTCAGCATGCCGCCGAGCCAGCGGTGATTGACGTAGTACTGGCCGCAGCGTTGTGCCGATTCGGCGACGTATTCGGCGGCGGCGCGTTTGGTGCCGACGAACAGCACGCGGCCGCCGGCGGCGGTGACGTCGCGCACGGCGCGCAGGGCTTTGTCCAGCATCGGCACGGTTTGTTGCAGGTCTATGATGTGTACCTGGTTGCGCACGCCGAACAGGAACGGCGCCATGCGCGGGTTCCAGCGGCGGGTGTGGTGGCCAAAATGCACGCCGGCTTCGAGCAGCTGACGTAGTGAAACCTCGGGTAATGCCATGTGCAAAACTTTCCTGATCGTCCGGTTTGAACCTCTGCGGGGTTTTGTACCTTTCGGCACCGGACCTAAAGCGTTTGCTTCAGGAACCCCGCATGTGAATTACCGGCACCATGCCGGCGCGGCAGGCTATGCCAAATTACGCCGGCGGATGCAAGCATGGGGCCGGATGCAGGCGTGTTTGTTGCAGGCTGATCCTGTCATGGTTCAACCTGCAACGAGCTTACCCGGAAATTGTCACTGTTCCGGTTGGAACCGGCGTGCGGGGGCGGGTTTAGGAACGAACCTGCAGAACCGCAATTTCAACAGGTTACGTTACGTTTTGCTTTAGTATTTGTAGAAAAACACCCGAAAAATATCGCGTGACAGCAAAGTCACGCCGACAACCGGGATGGCCACCAATGCAGCCAGAACGATATCGATAATTTCTATGTTCATAACAACACCCATGAAAGAATAACAACCACCCTGCGCTGGAACCGGACCGGCAGCCGCCGCGCCCTAATTCCAACCGTTTATTTTAGTCACTTAAAAAGGCAATTTCGTTTTTATATTGCTCTTTTTTCCGGCAAAATCGTGACGGCCCGCAAGCTTTAAACTATAAAAATACAATCAGTCAATTAAATAATAAGGAAAACACAACTTAAAGAACATTTTTTATAAAAATTATCTCTACACCAAGACAAGGTTGTATTTTTTATACAAATCATAATTGCAGATCAATAGATTTGTGCAACCTGCCGACTTCTGCGCCATGCCGGGAGGCTGGTTTCGGCTAGAAGAACCTGTGGCTGGCGAGTTCGGTCTCCAGGGCAGCCGCGCCGGTGAACTGGTGCCCCAGCAGCCCGGCCGCTCTCGCGCCGGCGACGTTGGCCGCCGAATCGTCGATGAACAGCACGTCGCCGGGCAGCCTTCCCAGCAATGCCACGCATTTCAGATAAACCGCCGGTTGCGGCTTCACCGCGCCGAATTGGGCCGAGACGAAAAACCGCGATCCCGCCAGCACCGCCAGTTGCGGAAACAGAAACCCGATATGTTCGGCCACCAGATTGTGGTTATTGGTCAACACACCAACCTCGACCCTGGTTTTCAGCGCCGCCATGATCGCCAGCACATCGTCCATCGGCGTGTTGGCCAGGCGCCGGTTGGCCAGAAATTCCTCGAGCGTTATGGGATAGCCAAGGCGCTGCCCGAAGCCATGCAGATACGCGGGCCCGTCCAGCCGGCCGGCATCCCCCTCAGCCTCGAACCCCGATTGCCATATCTCCTGATCGATCGCCGCGGCCGGCTTGCCGCTCAGCCTCGATAAATCCGCCAGCCGCAAAGCCCGGTCATACCGGCACAACACGTCATGCATGTCGAACAACACAAAAGAAATCCGTGCCATCGTCGTATCATGCGGAAAACCGCCGCCACGCCGCAAGCTATTTAAGCAAAACCTTGGCCGCCAGCCCGACTGTCCAGCCCTGTACCACCAGAGACGATACCACCACCATGAAGACCATCTCGAACAGCAGCTGCCCGCGCGGCAAGCCCGCCAGCACCGGGATCAAGGTGAGATAAATCGGCACCGCACCGCGCAGGCCGACCCAGGAGATGAACCCCATCTGCCGTGCCGGCATGCGGAACGGGGTGAGGCAGAGAAACGTCGCCACCGGCCGCGCGATCAAAATCAGCAATACCGCCGTCACCACCGCCGGCTTCCAGGCCTGCACCAGATTATGCGGCGTTATCAGCAGGCCCAGCAATAAGAACAGCCCGATCTGCGCCACCCAGGAAAACGCATCGAAAAACTCCTGCACCGTCTTTTTTTCCCGGTGCGCCCGGTTGCCGATGATGAAGCCGGCGACATAAATCGCCAGAAACCCGCTGGCCTCCAAACTCTGCGCGCCGCCGAAAATCATCAGCGCCCCGGCAAAAGTCAGCACCGGATAAATGCCTGCCTCCGCCTTCAACCGCTGCAACAGCCACAACAGCGCCACCCCGCCGCCGAGGCCAATCACCGCACCGCCCAGCATCTCGCGGCACACCATCTCCACCGCCTGGGCGGAACTCACCGCCGCCGGATGCAACACCAGCGTCACGCCGAACACCATCAGAAATACCGAAACCGGATCGTTCAACCCGGACTCCATTTCCAGAATCGCCGCCACCCTCGCCGGTACCCGGACCTTGCCCACCCGCAGCAAAGACGCCACCGCCGCCGCATCAGTCGGCGCCACCGCAGCACCGATCAGCAAAGCCTGCTTCCAGTTCAAATGAAACAACGCCACCGCCGCCACATCAATACAGGCCGCACTGATCAAAACCCCAAACGTCGCCAGCACCAGAGACGGCCATAACGCAAGCCGAACCATCGCCATCTCAGTCTTCAGCCCGCCCTCAAACAAAATAACCGCCAGCGCCAGACTGCCCAGCAAATACGACATGCCGAAATCGTTGAACACCAGACCGCCCAACCCATCCTGCCCCGCCAACATGCCAAGACATAAAAAAATCAGCAGCACCGGCGCCTTGAAACGCAACGCAAACGCACCCGCCAAAATGCTGATCACACCCAACGCACCGCCAATAAAAATCAGCTCATGCGCGGTGTTCATGGAAAAAGTTTAAGCATAGGCAAGGTTTAAGCACTTCTTTTTGTGAACAAAAAGAAGCAAAAAAACTTTATGAGTCTGGGCCTGGGGCAACGCGGCCAAAATTCCGTGCGCGAAGCGCATGGAATGCCGCGGAGGGGTTGTCGCCGTCAACGCCTCAGGTCGAGCAGGAATTTTTATGCTGGGATATGGGCGCTGTCGCCGTCGACACCCCAGGCCCAGCAGAAGGTTTATGCTGGGCCTGGGCGTTGTTGGCTGAACGCACTATGGCCCAGCATAATATTTCAGCTGGCGCCGAGGCGTTGTCGCCGCCCACGCCCCTGCCCCAGCAGGGCAAAAGTTTTTTGCTTCTTTTTTTCAAAAAAGAAGCGCTTGTTTTCTGAGTGCTTGCTTTCTTAGGTCAGCAGTGGCGACCAAGAGGGGTCGGAGGCGTTTGTGGGGGTATTTGTCAGGCGTTCGTTGAAGCCGTCGATGCCGATGGTGACCAGGCGGGAATCGTGGCCGTTGCCGGTTGGGGTTTGGCGGTAGAACATGATGACGCGGCCGTTCGGGCAGAAGGTGGCGCCTTCCACCAGGAAGCCTTGGCTCAGGCTGCGTTCGCCGGAGCCGTCCGGGGCCATCACGCCGATCATGAAGCCGCCGGAGCCCCAGCGGGTATAGGCGATCAGGTCGCCGCGCGGGGACCAGACCGGTTCGGCGTATTGGCCGTCGCCGAAGCTGATACGTTTGGCGCCGGAGCCGTCGGCGCCCATGACGAATAGTTGCTGGCTGCCGTCGCGGTCTGAGTTGAAGACGATTTGCGAGCCGTCCGGGCTGTAGCTGGGGGTGACGTTGATCGAGTTGGAATCCGTCAGCTCGGTTTCACCGCCGCCGTTCAGGCCGACTTTCACCAGGGCGGCGCCGTTGCCGCGCGAGACCGAGAGCAGCAGAGAGTTGCCGTCGGGGGAGAATTTCGGGCCGATCGTCATGTCGCCAAAGCTGCCGACCACGTGTTGTTCGCCGGATTGCAGATCGAACAGATAGACCTGCGGGTTGTTGTTCTGGAAACTCACGAAGGCGAGCTGCTGGCGGGTCGGGTTGAATTGCGGGGAGATGGCCATCGAGGTGCCGTCGGTCAGGAACTGGTTGTTGGCGCCGTCGTAATCCATCACGGCGAGGCGGCGCACCGGGCTGGTGGTGGGGCCGGCTTCGGAAATATAGGCGACGCGCGAATCGAAATAGCCGGTCTCGCCGATCAACTGCTGGTACACGACATCGGCGATGATGTGGGAAATCCGCCGCCAGTTGGCGGTGGTGGTGGTGTAGGCGGTGCCTTGCACCTGTTTCTGCTGGGTGACGCTCCAGAGCCGGAATTCGACGCGGATCTGGCCGCCGCCGAGGTCGGCGACATCGCCGGTGATCAAGGCCTGCGCGCCGAGGATGCTCCAGTTCTGCCAGACCGGCACGCCGTTGGCGATCGAGTTCGGCACGAAGCTGGTGGGGTCGATGGGCCGGAACAGCCCGGAATGGCCGAGATCGTCGCTGATCACCCCGGTCATCTGGCTGCCGGTATCCGAGGCATTGCCGCTGGCATCGGTGAACAAGGGGATTGCCACCGGGATGGGTGCGTTTTGCGCGCCGGATACGGTGATGGCCGGGCCGTTATCAGGGGCGGCACCGCCGAGGGCGGATTGCGCGCGCGCCAGGCCCGGCAGCACGAGGCCGGCGGCACCGGCGCCCAGGATCATGCGGCGGGACAGGCAGTTATATGGTGTCATGTGTAACCTCGAGCTTTATGGCGTGAACTGGAAGATGAAGGTCTGGTTCTGTCCCAGCATATAAGAGGGCAGTGGCAGGGTTGCGCATTGATAATTCATCACCGCACTCACCGCGCGGTCGGCAAAGGCGGCAAATTCCGGATTGCCGAGTTTGCCCTGATCCACCGGTGCGACCGCGGCTTCACGCACGGTGCCGGTGGCATCGGTGGTGACCTGCAGCATGACGCTGAAGCTGGCATAGCCGAGGGCGCCGGTGTCGGTATTCCAGCAGGGCCGGACATGGCTGCCGATGGCACTGCGGTCCGCGCCGGAGAGCCTTGAATTTGCGGTACTTTGTTTGCTGCCACCGCCGTTTGGCGCGCCGCCCTGGTCAGGGTTGTATTTGGCGGTCGGCGGCTGGTCCTGTTTCTGCAGGGCGCGCAGTTTATCCAGAGTGTTCAGCACGCTCTGGCTCATCGGCGCCGGGTTTTTGGTGATGTTCTGCTGATGCGTCGGGCTTTGCGCCGGGGCCGGCGGCTGCGGCATCGGCGGCAAGGGGATTTTGGGCTGCACCAGGGTGGAGGTGGTTTTCTGCGGCGGTGCCGGGGGCGGCGGCGGCGGCGGGGGGGCGACTGCCGGGGTTTCCACCGGCGGCGGCGGCGGGGGGGCGGGTGCCGGGGGGGTCGGCACCGTGGGTTGCTGGATCGGTGCCGGTGGTGGTGGCGGGGGCGGCGGCGGCGGGGCGACGATCGGTTGCGGCTTCGGCTGCGTCTCGGCGAGGTTCGACTTGTTGACGACCGGCGTGTCCGCCGGGGCCGCTACCTTGCCAGGCGCATTGGCCTGCTGCGGCGCGCTGGGGCCGACCAGCTGCACATCCACCTCGGCATCCTGCGCGTTATCCAGCCTGGCCGGCGGCAATACGATAATCGCGGCCAAAATCAGCAGGACGTGGATGGCGCCCGATATGATGGCGCTGCGGCGCATCTCGCGGTCCATGGTCAGCGCCGCTTACGGCCCCGCCGGCGGCGTGCCCGGCTGCTGCGCCAGTAACGCAACCTTGGTGAACCCGCCTTGCGTGATGGTCGCCATCACCTGCAGCATGTCGCCATAAGACACCGAGGCATCGCCGCGCACGAAAATCCGGCGGTCCTGATTGTTCTGGGCAATCTGCTGCAAGGTGGCCACCAGATTGTTCAGCTGGACCTGAGAATTCTGTAAATAGATTTCATCCTTGGCGTTCACCGTGATGGTGATGGGGGTGGAATCCGAATTCACCGGTTTGGCGTTGGCCTGCGGCAAATTCACGTCCACGCCGGAGGTGATTAAAGGTGCGGTGACCATAAAC
Source organism: Acetobacteraceae bacterium (assembly GCA_965231175.1). Classification (GTDB taxonomy): domain Bacteria; phylum Pseudomonadota; class Alphaproteobacteria; order Acetobacterales; family Acetobacteraceae; genus Acidocella. Next base: position 68,206 of record CBDDMJ010000006.1, read on the forward strand.
ACGATCAACAACACCAGCATCACGTCCACCAGCGGTGTGACGTTGATCTCGGCCATCGGCCGGTAGCGCCGCCGCCGCCCGCTGCCCGGGCCGATCATGCCGCCGGCCATCGTTAAGCGCGCTCCTCGGTCTGGCGCGACAGGATCGCGCTGAACTCGCTGCCGAAACCCTCCAGCCGCGAGGCAAACCGCGATAGATCATTGCTGATTTTATTATAGGCCAGCACCGCCGGGATGGCCGCCACCAGGCCGATGGCGGTGGCGAACAGCGCCTCGGCAATGCCGGGCGCGACCACCGCGAGATCCGTATTATGCATCGCGGCAATCGCGGAAAACGAGTGCATGATGCCCCATACCGTGCCGAACAGCCCGATGAACGGCGCGGTGGACCCTACCGAGGCGAGGAAAATCATGAACCGCTCCAGACGGTCCATCTCCCGCATCACCGTGACGTTCATCGCCCGGTCCACCCGCTCCCGCACCGCCGTATTGCCGACCTCGACCCCGGCAATCTTCACCGTGCGCCGCCACTCGCTCATCGCCGCGCCGAACACCGCCGCCAACGGATTGGCCGGGTCCGCGCCCTCACGGTCGTACAACTCTTCCAGACTGCCGCCGGACCAGAATTCATCCTCGAACGCAGTGGCCTCGCGGTTGACGCGCTTCACCGTGATCGTCTTCTCGATAATGATCGCCCAAACCCAGACACTGGCCAGCAGCAAAATCAGCATCACCAGCTTGACCACGATATCGGCCTCGAGAAACAACCCCCATAACGATAAATTCGAAGGTGCCGCCAAAGCCGCTGTATTCACCGCCTGATCCACATCAAACCCCTTTCATTCCCCACTAAGCGCCCCAACCCGCGCCCGCAGTACCGATAACCATGCCGCAGGGATGCGCGCCGCCCGGCCATCCGCCAGCCGCGCACAACCAAGCCAGACCTCCAGCACAGCCAGCGAGTCGCTGTCTCGCATGAAAGTCTGACAAAGCCTGACCCGCGCCCCACTCACCGCAACCAGCCGAGTCTCAACCACCACCTCATCGTCCAGCCGCGCCGGGCGCTGATAATCCAATTCAACGCGCCGCACCACCAACATAACCCCATGCAGCCTTACCATCTCTCCATGCGGAATCCCCCAAACCCGCAACGCCTCAGACCGGCCACGCTCCGCAAACTTTAAATAATTGGCATGATAAACAATGCCCCCGGCATCCGTGTCCTGGTAATAAACCCGCACCCGATGCTGATGCACGGCACTCATGGTGTGGGCCTGGGGAAAGTAAGGCCAGGGGCTCTGCCCCTGGACCCCGCTAAGGGCTCGCCCTTAGAACCCTTGAGGTTTGGAATGGGCGGGCCGCTCCAAGCCGTGTCACACACCGGCGGCCCGCCCATTCCAAACCTTAAAAATGGATTCCAAAGGCTGAGCCTTTGGCGGGGGTCTAGGGGGGCAGAGCCCCCTAGCCTTGCTTTGCCCAAGTCCCACACTCATGGGGTGTCGCGCAGCAGGTCGGGTTGGGTTGTTGCCGGGGGTTTGAGGCCGAGATGGGTCCAGCCGGCGTTGCCGAGCATGCGGCCGCGGGAGGTTCGCAGCAGGAAGCCTTCCTGGATGAGGTAGGGTTCGACAACGTCTTCGAGGGTGTCGCGGGCTTCGGCGAGGGCGGCGGCGAGGGTTTCGACGCCGGCGGGGCCGCCGTTATGGTGGTCGGCGAGGCGGCGGAGGTAGCGGATGTCCATGGCGTCGAGGCCGGACTGGTCGACGTCCAGGCGGGTCAAGGCGGCATCGGCGGTTTGGGCGTCGATGATTTTGGTGCCGGCGACGGCGGCGAAGTCGCGGATGCGGCGGGTCAGGCGGCCGGCGATGCGGGGGGTGCCGCGCGAGCGGCGGGCGATTTCGGCGGCACCTTCGGGGGTGAGGGTCATGGCGAGTTTGCCGGCCATGCGGCGGATGATGCGGGTGAGTTCTTCGGTGGTGTAGAACACCAGGCGGAGGGGGATGCCGAAGCGGTCGCGCAGGGGGGTGGCGAGCAGGCCGGAGCGGGTGGTGGCGCCGATTAAGGTGAAGGGGGCGAGGTCGATGCGCACGGTGCGGGCACCGGGGCCTTCGCCGATGATCAGGTCGAGCTGGAAGTCTTCCATGGCGGGGTAGAGGATTTCCTCGATGGCCGGTTGCAGCCGGTGGATTTCGTCGATGAACAGGACGTCGCGCGGTTGCAGGTTGGTGAGGATGGCGGCGAGGTCGCCTGAGCGTTGGATGACCGGGCCGGAGGTGGCGCGGAAGCCGACGCCGAGTTCGCGGGCGACGATTTGCGCGAGGGTGGTTTTGCCGAGGCCGGGCGGGCCGTGCAGGAGCACGTGGTCCAGGGCTTCGCCGCGTTGGCGGGCGGCTTCGATGAAGATTTGCAGGTTTTCGCGGCTGGCTTTCTGGCCGGTGAAATCGGCCAGGGATTGCGGGCGCAGGGCGGCTTCGGCGGTGTCTTCCGGGATGTGTTCGCCGTCCAGCAGGCGGTCTGTTTCGCTCATCGGGCGAGGGCTTTCAGGGCGGCGCGGATCAGCTGGTCGAGGGTGGTGGTTTGGCCGAGTTCGGCGGCGGCGCGGGCCAGGGCGGCTTCGGCTTCGGGGCGGCGGTAGCCGAGGTTGGTGAGGGCCGAGAGGGCGTCCGCGGCGATGCTGCCGGCGGGGATGGTGGCGGGGCTGCCGGCGAGGGTGGCGGTGGCGGGCATGGCGGCGGCGCGGTCGCGCAGTTCAAGCAAGAGGCGCATGGCGAGTTTGGCGCCGACGCCGGGGGCGCGGGTGAGTGCGGCTTTGTCGCCGGTGGCGATGGCGGCGATCAACTGGTCCGGTGACAGGGCGGAAAGCATGGCCAGCGCGACCTTGGCGCCGACGCCTTGCACGGTGGTGAGCAGGCGGAACCAGTCGCGCTCGGCGGCGGTGGCGAAGCCGTACAGGGCGATGGCGTCTTCGCGGACCTGGGTTTCGATCAGCAATGTGGTCTCCAGGGGGGCGTGCGGCAGGGCAGCGAGGGTGCGGGTGGAGGCGAACACCAGATAGCCGATGCCCTGCACATCGATGACGCAGCGCTGGTCTTCGAGACTGTCCACCAGGCCGCGCAGGCGGGCGATCACCGGGTTTGCCTCAGGAGCAGGCGGCTGGCGCGCAGATGGGCGTGGCAGATGGCGACGGCGAGGGCGTCGGCGGCGTCGGCGCGTTTCAGGGTGGCGCCGGGGAGCAGGCGGCGGACCATCAGCGCGACCTGAGATTTTTCCGCGTTGCCGGTGCCGACCACCGAGAGTTTGACGGTTTTGGCGCCGTATTCGAACACCGTGATGCCGCGCCGCGCCGGGGCCAGCAGGGCGACGCCGCGGGCATAGCCGAGCTTGAGCGTGGCGGCGGCATTGACGTTGACATAGGTCTCCTCGATGGCGACTTCGGCCGGGGCGTATTCGGCGAGCAGGGCGGCCAGAGCGTCGTCCAGGGCTTTCAGGCGCAACGGCAAGGCGGCGTCGCCATCGGTGCCGATGACGCCGTCGGCGAGGTGGCGCAGATGGTTGCCCTCGGCCTCGATCAGGCCCCAGCCGGTAAAACGAAGACCGGGGTCGATGCCCATCAGGCGCATCAAGGCTCCAGGGTCTGCATGATGTCGTCGGCGATGTCGCAATTGGCGTAGACGGTCTGCACGTCGTCGTTGTCTTCGACGACATCCAGGAATTTCAGGAAACGTAGGGCGGTTTCGGTGTCCAGCGCGGTGAAAATCGTCGGGCGCCACTCGATACCGGCGGCCGCCGGCGGCCCGAATTTTTGTTCGAGCGCGTCGCGCACCGCGAAGAAACTCTCGATGGCGGTGAGAATTTCGTGGCCATCAGGACCCAAGGTGACGTCCTCGGCGCCGGACTCGATGCCGGCCTCCAGCATGGCTTCAGCCGTGGCGGCAGCGGCAGGGTAACGCACGACGCCGAGATGGTTGAACATGAAGGACACCGAATTGGTCTCGCCCAAAGCGCCGCCGTATTTGTTGAAAGCAGCGCGCAACACCGAAGCCGTGCGGTTGCGATTGTCGGTAAGTGCCTCCACAATCACCGCAACCCCGGCCGGGCCGTAACCCTCGTACCGTACCTCCTGGTAATCATCCCCCGCCCCTGCCCCGGCAGCCTTCTTGATGGCACGATCAATGGTGTCGCGCGGCATGTTGGCCTCACGCGCCGCCGCGACCGCCGCCCGCAAACGCGGATTCGCCGCTACCTCCGGCAACCCCGAACGAGCCGAAACCGTGATCTCCCGGATAATCCGCGCAAACGCCCGCGCCCGCTTGGCATCCTGCGCACCCTTGCGATGCATAATGTTCTTAAACTGCGAATGCCCCGCCACCCGTGACCTCCAAACAACAACGCCTTCCCTAGCAGCCCAACCCGCGCCGCGGCTAGGGCTGGGCGTTTGGAGCAAGCAAGGCCAGGGGGCGCTGCCCGTCGCGCCATAGGCGCGCCGTTTTAGCTAAGGCGGCCCTTTGGGCCGACGACCCCCGCCAAAGGCTCGCCTTTGGAATCCATTTTTTAAGCTTTTAAAAGGCGGCGGCCAGCACGGGCGTTTCACAAACGGGGCCGCCGCCTTTTAAAAGCTAAAGGGTTTCTAAGGGCGAGCCCTTAGCGGGGTTCAGGGGCAGAGCCCCTGGCCTTACTTGTTTCCAAACGCGCCAGTCTTATGGCTGTGTGGCCGCGGCTGGGTTTTAGGCTGGGCATGACGAGGAGGCAGTTGTTGTGGGGGGTTCGGATTTCGGTATCGCCGTCGTGGGCGATCAGGGTTTGGGCTTCGGGGATGATTTCGCCGCCGTGGTAGTTGCGGGTGAAGGTGAAGCGGTTGGTGGTGGCGGTGATGACGTGGGTGACTTCGGCGTAGGTGGGGTGTGGGGTGGCGGGTTTTGGGGTGGCGGGCGGGTGCAGGAGGGCGGCGATGGTTTGCTGCATTTGGGTGACGGTGGGGGGCAGCCAGTGTTGGCCGGCTTCCAGCAGGATGGCGGCGGCGGTGCTGGGGGTTTCGGTGAAGCGGCCGTAGTCGATCAGGCGTTTGCCGCCGGCGTGGCCGGTATCGGCGATGACCAGCGGGGGGGTGGCGAGGGATTGGGCGAGGTGGCGGCCTTGGGTTGTGGGGCCGCAGAGCAATAGCGGGTCTGAGGGCCAGAGCATGGAGTGCAGGTCCAGCACGATGTCGGCGGTGTCTATGAGGGGGCGGATTTGGCGGGCGCGGTCGAGTTCGGCGGAGCGGCGGATGCCGAACAGCTGGGCGTCGTCCCAGACGCGGTTGAGGTCTTCTTCGATGAAGCGGGAGGCGACCGGGTTGGCGGGGTCGAAGCGGGCGTAGGCGGCGAGGTTGGCGAAGCCGATGGTGAGTTTGCCGGTGGCGGGGGTGGGGTGGCTTGCCAGCATGGCTGCCAGGGCGATCGCGCCGGCGATTTCATTGCCGTGGATTAAGGAGATCAAGGCGATGTGCGGGCCTGGGCGGTGCGAGTTGAGGGTGGTGAAGCCGGGTATGCCGGTATTGCCGGCGAGCCAGGGGGTGAGGTCGGGTTTGGTGAGATGCACCGGGAAATGCGGCAGGTCCGATGCTGTGCTGGCGGTAACCTCTGCGGGCATAGTGGCACTCTAGCTGGCTTGCGCGCGGGTGCAATCTCCAGCACATGCCGGGTCATGCAGACGGCGCGCATTTTATGTACCGACCTTGCGGGATTGAAGGCGCAGGCTGTCGGGCTGGCTGAGGCGGCTGGGTTGACGGTGGGATGTGCGGCCTTTGGTGGTGCGGCGGCCTTGGTCTTTGCTGCCGCCGGCGTTGTGGCCGCGGCCGGTTTGGGCGGTGGCGCCGGCGGCGGTGGCGGCGCCGTTGCCTTGGGTGGTGCTGGGTTGCGGCGGGGCCGGGGCGCGGGTGGCGGCGGCGCTGCGGCGGCCGGGGGTGAAGGTGGTGGCGATCCAGCATCCGCGCATGCCGTTGCAGAAATTCGATCTGGTGATGGCGGCGCGGCATGACGGTATTGCCGGGCCGAATGTGATTGTGACGCGCACGGCTTTGCATGGGGTGACGCCAGAGAAGCTGGCAGCGGCGGCGGCGGTTTGGGCGCCGCGATTTGCCCATTTGCCGAAGCCTTTGGTGGCGGTGCTGCTGGGCGGCAGCAATGGGCGTTACCGGTTCGATGCCGCGGTGGCGCGCGCGCTGGCGGCTGAGCTGGCCGGCATGATGGCGCGGGACCGGGTGGGGCTGGTGGTGACGCCGTCGCGGCGCACCGCACCTGAGGTGCTGGCGGTGCTGCGCGAGGTGCTGGAGCCGCGCGGCGCGTGGATTTGGGATGGGATGGGGGAGAATCCGTATCTTGGCATGCTGGGACTGGCCGATGCGGTGGTGGTGACGGCGGATTCGGTGTCCATGGTGTCCGAAGCGGTGGCGACCGCGGTGCCGGTGTTTCTGGTGCGGCTGCCGGGGCGGTCGTCGCGGATTGGGGCGTTCATGGATATGCTGGCGGCGGAGGGGCGGGTGCGGGATTTTGCCGGGCGGTTTGAGTTGTGGGACAGTCCGGAATTGAACGACACGCCGGTTGCCGCGGCACAGATGCTCGCGCGTTTGGGCACGTTTTAGAGAGACGAGCGATGCTGGATATTGAGACCTTCGATAATCTGCGCGGCGGCAATGTGGTTTATAAGGCGCTGGCGCATCCGCTGGCGGCCGAAGGGCTGACGCGGCTGGCCGCGATGGCCGATGGCCGGGTGGCGATTTACGACCCCGACGGGATTGCCGGGCCGTTGCTGGCGTTGTGCACGGGCCTCGATGTCGAGGGGGTTTATGTGCATGACAGTCTGGCGGTGGGCCAGCTGCGCGGCGGGCATGTGGCGCGGGCGGTGACGGCGCTGCTGGCGGCACCGGTGGCTTTTGTGCTGGTGGCGGGCTTCGATGCGGCACGGGTGGCGGCGCGCATCGGGCCGTTTTTGCCGGCCGGGGCGCGGGTGCTGACGCTGGATGAGGCGAAGCTGCCGCCAGAGTTGCTGACCCATGAGGCGCGTTATCTGGAGGCGGTGAATTTCGCGACCAATTTCGTGTTTTTTCGCGATGACGGGCGCCTTGCGACCCGGCTGACCACGGTGAATTACTGGTCCGGCTATGGCGCCAAAGCGGTGCGGTTGTGGCTGCGGCTGTATGATGGCGCCGGTGCGGTGCTGGCGGAATGGCAGCAGGAGGTGCCGGCGTCGGGCAGCGGGGTGGTGATTGATTCGCAGGAGGTGCGGGCGCGCTTCAAATTGCCTGGGTTTGCCGGGCAGTTGTTCATTCATGCCATCGGGGTGGCCGGGCATGATGTGGTGAAATACGCGCTGGACACCTATGCCAGCGATAACGGCGCCTCCTTGTCCTGTACGCATGATGCCAATGCCTGGCCGGCGGCGCGGTTTGCCGGGCTGCCGGCGCCGCGTTTGGATGAGCGGGTGGTGCTGTGGCTGCAGAACAGCCACGCCGTGGCGATCCCTGCCGGGGCGATCAGGCTGGGGCGGATGGGGGCGGCGGCAACGGTGGCGGTGGATGAGGACATTCCGGCGTTTGCGAGCCATGCGCTGGATGTTGGCGGCATGCTGCCGGATGTGGCCTGGCCTGCGCAGATCGAGATCCATGCCGGGCGGCATCTGGTGCGGCCGCGTTACGAGGTGACGCGCGGGGAGCGCACGCGCATCGCCCATGTGAATGTCGAGCGGGACGATCTGCGGCCCGACCCGGGGATCGAGACGCTGGACACGGCATTGGGCCGCGGGTTTCTGCTGCCGTTTCCGGTGCTGCCGCGCCGGGCGTTCCGGACCATCGTGCTGCCGACGCCGATGGCGGAGAGCGAGACCGCAACGCCGCTGCGCCTCGATGTGTTTGCCCCGGACGGCGCGCTGGTGGCGCAACGCTACCTCGGCGTATTGCCGCGCCAGCATGAGATTGCCGTCGATCTCGACGATGTGCTGGCGGCCGATGACCTGCCGGGCGGCGGCCATGCCGAGCTGGTGTATGATTTCCAGGGCGGCGGGACGGCCAATGGCTGGCTGCACGCCTTGTTCCGCTATGAGAGCCGCGACAGCGGGCATGTGGCGGAGAGCAGTTTCGGCGCGCATATTTTCAATACGATCATGACATATAAAGCCGAACCGCAATCCTATTCCGGGCCGCCGCCAGGGCTTTCGACGCGGCTGTTTCTGAAACTCGGCTATGGCGCCAGGGTGAGTTTTTGCGTGCTGATATACCCGGCCTCCGCACCCTGGCGCAGTACGTCTGACACCACGTTAGAGTTGTACGATGCCCATGGATTGCTGCTGGCGGTCAATGAAATACAAATTGCCTGTTGCGGTTCTGCATTGATTTATCCGCATCGCTGGTTTTCACCCGCCTTGCTGCAGGCCGCCGATGGGGGCGGGTATTTGCTGATCCGCGATGCCACATGCCGGTTGTTCGGGTTTCATGGAGTCGATGATCTGGCCGGGGGATTTTCCTTCGACCATATGTTCGGGTTCTAGAGCCGATTCTTTCAAAGGAGCAAGGAAGCACTGCTTTTTCTGAAGAAAAAGCAGCAAAAAGACTTTTGTGAATTTGGGACAATGGTGTTTGAAATTCCCGGCTCCAAACTCATAAAAGTTTTTGCGCCGCTTTTTTTAAAAAGCGGCTGCTTTCTTTGCTTTATTTAAAGTCATCCCGCTCTGCCGTGTAAACGGTTCATGAAGAAATTTTTAGAAATCTAAATCTGGTTGTGTCTCCTCCTTATTGCACCCATCTCGCTTTCGTGACGAGTTCGACAACCATAACGACAACTATAATGACAAGGAGATTTTAAATGCCGGCTATTCTTTTGTGGCTTCTGGGCGTGCCGATTCCCATCATCATTCTGCTTGTTCTGCTCTGGCACTGATTTTAAGTCCAGCTCTGCCACCAACAGTGCGATAACAATAAGGAGCATCGAAATGCTAGCAGCCGAAGCCTATCCGCAAAACCTGACCAGCACGACCGGCCCGGCCGTGGCCACCGCCTCCGGCGTTTCCTGGGCGGCGATTATCGCCGGCGCCGTAACGGCCACGGCGATTTCCGCCATACTTGTGATTTTCGGCACCGGGCTGGGCCTCGCTTCCGTCTCGCCCTGGCGGCATGAAGGCGTTTCCGCCACCACCTTCACCGTGCTGGCGGCGATCTGGCTGATCCTTGTGCAATGGATCTCATCGGCGTTCGGCGGCTACATGGCCGGGCGGCTGCGCACCAAATGGACCGCCGTGCATACCGACGAAGTGTTCTTTCGCGATACCGCACACGGGTTCCTGGCCTGGGCGCTGGCGACCATCGTCACCATCGGCCTGCTGACCTCGGCCACCGGCTCGGCAGTATCCGGGGGTGCGCATATGGCGGCGATGGCCGGACCGGAAGCCGGCATGATGAGCGGGCCGATGGGTGGTCCGATGGGCGGGCCTGGCAATTACTATGTCGACGAGCTGTTCCGGCAGGACGCGCCGGCCACCCCCGACAGCGGCTCCGCCGCTATGGTCACCGGATTGAACGACCAGCAGGTGCACGCCCAGGCCACCACCATACTGGCCCGGGGCGCTGTCAACGGCGGTGTTTCCGCCGCCGATAACGCCTACCTCGTACAACTGGTTTCCGGCCGTACCGGACTCTCCCCCGCCGACGCACAAACCCGGGTCAACACCGTGCTGGCCCAGGAACAAGCCGATGAAACCAAAGCCAAGCAAGCCGCCGACGCAGCCCGGGCAGCAACCGCCAAAGCCGCCATCTTCACCTTCATCTCACTGCTGATCGGCGCCTTCATCGCCAGCGTCGGCGGCGCCATCGGCGGCCGCCTGCGGGACACGTATTAGGGTGGGATGGTTAAGTAAGTAAGGCCAGGGGGCGCTGCCCCCTGGACCCCCGCTAAGGGCACAGCCCTTAGAACCCTTTAGATTAAGAAAAATGGGGGCCTTTAAGGGCCCCCATTTTTCTTAATCTAAAAAACGGATTTTAAAGGCTGTGCCTTTAACGGGGTCCAGGGGCAGCGCCCCTGGCCTTACTTACTTTAACCACCCCAACCCTCATGCCTGTAGGGGCCACGCTTGCGGGGTGGGGGTGCAGGCTTTGGTGAGGGCGGTGCGGGTGGTGGTTGGGTTGTAGTGTTGGTGGATGGTTTGCTGGCCGGTTTTGGCCAGGGTGGTGTTGGCGGTTTGGTTGGTGTGGAGGTGGCAGATCAGGGTTGCCAGGGTTTCGGCGGTGGGGGCGATGGTGGATTGCATTATGGCCGGGAGTGCGATGCCTTCGGCGGCGATGGGTGTCATGGCGCAGGGCAGGCCGGCGGCGAGGCTTTCGAGGATTTTGCCTTTGATCCCGGCGCCGAAGCGCAAGGGGGCGACGGTGAGACGGTGGGTATCGAAGATGGTGTTGAGGGTTTCGACCGGGCCGGCGAGGGTGATGCGGGGGTCCGGGTTGGGCAGCGCCTGGCGGGTCCAGCCGGAGCCGGCGATGGTGCAGGTGATATCCGGATTTTGCTGCCAGACCAGGGGCATGATGTCGTTGAGGAGCCAGTCGGCGGCGTCGACGTTCGGGGCGTGGCGGTAGCTGCCGATGAAGGCGATGCCTGTACGGGTGCTGAAGTCCGGGCGGTTGCCGGTTGGTACGGCCCAGGGGACGGTGTGGACGTTGATGCCGGGGGCGATGCGGGCGAGGTAGGCGGCTTCCGCGCTGGAGTGGGTGATGACGCTGTCGACCTGGCGCATCACGAACAGCTCCTGCTGCCGGGTGGCGGCGGCGAGCTTAGCGATGGCGGGGTCGTTCTGTATCTGCGCCTGGCGGGTGAAGCGCAAATGGTGCAGGTCGGCGACGCTGTAGATGGTGTGGGCCGCGGCTTTGGGGCCGTGGCAATGGGCGCGCACCAGCCCGGCATAGGCGGCGGCGACTTCGAGGCGGTGCATGTATACCAGGTTGTAATGCTCACCGTGCTGGCGCAGCACGGATTCGACAGTGGCATGGGCGGGGGCGGCGTGGCAGGTGATGCCGGCGGCGGTGAGGCTGGCGGGCGGGGTTTGGTCCATTTCGCGGGTGGCGATGAGGTCAACGGCATAGCCGAGGCTTTGCAGAGCGGCGATATGGCTGAGGATGGCGGTCGAGCCGGCGTCCTGGCTGGGGTTTGGCCACAGCGCGTCCAGCACCAGAGCGCGCAATGCCGGCCTGGCGAGCGGTGTTATGAGCCGCTGCGGTAGCTGGTGGATGGCGGCTTGCGGGGTGGCGGGGAGAGTGACCGGAAGAACGGCTGGGGAATGGCTCAGCGGCGTGGCGCAGGCGGCGCGGCGGACGTGGATTTCATGGTCGGGGGTGAGTGTGAAGCCATTCGCGAAGCGCATTTCGAAGGCGTGGCGGCCGTCGCCGATGCCGGCGGCGGCGAGGTCCGGGCGCAGCCGGTCGGCGGTGATGCGGGCGAGCAGGCCGTTCTGGTCCAGCACTTCGAGTTCGACGGCTTCATCGGGGTAGTCCGGCAGCCAGGCCCAGCCGAACACGCGGTCCTGTTCGAGACGGTCGAGATGGCCTTCGAGCCGGGCTTCCGGCGGGGCCAGGCCGGCGCCGGGGGTGAGGCCGGCGCGGGCGGATAAAGCGCGCTGGATACGACGCAGGGTCTGGCCGGTCTCCACGCGGGGGGCGCAGAACGCCCAGGGCTCGGCGGTGTCGCCGGGGTAGAGCTGGGCGAATTCCGCGGCGTTGTGGAACATCATGCGCGAGTCGCAGTCGACGAAGGTTTCGGTGGGGGCGGATTCGGCGAAGATGACGCTGTGTTCGTCGAGTTCGATGTGGATGTAGTTGATGTCGGTGATGTGCGGGCAGCGGCGGATCGAGGCGCCGTTGACCAGCAGGCCGGCGGGTACCAGCACGTTGTCTATATACATGGCGTGCAGCGGCGAGACGTAGAGGTCGCGCACCGGTTGATTGGCGGCGATGGCGTCCTTGGTGATCAGGATGGGGGTGATGTCCGCGTTGGTGGCGGCGAAGGGCTGGCGGTAGCTGCGGCGGCCGAGCCATTTGATTTTTTGTGCCGCCCCGGTGAGGGTGATGACGGCATCACCGATGGCGAGGTTTTCGACCGGCACTTCGCCCTTATCCGTGAGGATCATGGTGCCGGCGAGGAAGCAGGGGGTGACCAGGGTGATGAGTGTGCCGGTGCCGGTATCGGCGGCGAGGTGGAAGGTATCGTCGCCGGCGCCGGCGATGTTGAGCGAGACGCCGAGGCCGGGAATGTTCAAGGTGTTCGACGTTGCCGATGCGACCAGATCCGGGACGTAGAGATAGTTGGTAAGGTCGATTTCATCGCCGGTGGCGAAGCCTGAGATGGTGGTGGTGGGCAGGGTGAGGCCGTCCAGCTGCAGATCGCCGCCGGTGCCGGAGAAGGTGGCGCCCGAAAGCGTGCCGCCCGCCACGACATCCAGCGTGCCGCCGGCGATTTCAGCGTTGAATTCAGTGCCGCCGGAGGAGACGGTGGCAAGGGCGCTGCTGCTCACCACGTCGCCGCTGCCGGAGCCGCCGGCGTAGACAATTTCCTGGCTGCCGCTGGTGAGATTGGTGGCGCTGGCGGTGCCGCCGGACAGCACATATTCGATGCCGCCATCGGTAACGGTAACGCCGCTGGCGAGGGTGGCGTAGTTCGAGACGGTGGTTGGCGGCTGATAGACGACGACGCCTGACGTGACCAAAATGTCGCCGGGCATATTCGTTGTGCCGGAATGCGAAGCGCCCGGCAGAATGACAAATTCACCGCCGCTGTTGACGGTGGTGGCGCCGATGTTGGCGCCGGAGGAAACGATCAGGATGCCGCCGCTATCGACCGTGGTGCCGCTGGCGGTGCCGCCGGAAACGAACAGCACGCCGCCCGCGCTGATGGTCGTGTTGCTGGCGGTGGCGCCGGAGGAAATGATCTCCAGACCGCCGCTGGCGATGCTGGTGCCAGTGGTAACGGCGCCGGATGATACGATTTCATGACCGCCGGAAGCCACATTGGTGCTTACCGTATGACCGCCGGCCGAGACGAACTGGTAGCCGAACAGGCCGACGCTGGTGCCGCTGGCGGTACCGCTGTTGGCCACGATCTGATAGGCGCCAAGGCCGGACAGGGTGGTGCCGCTGGTGGTGCCACCAGAGGAGACATATTCGATGCCGCCAACGACAAAATGTCCGCTGACGACGGCGCCGCCTTCAACCTGGGTATTTTTGGCGGTGCCGCCGTTGAAGACCGTGGCATAGGCGCCGCTGCCGATCTGGGTACCGATGGTCAGGCCGCCTGAGAAAACGTTTTCCGTGCCCCCGCTGCTGACGAAGGTGCTGGTCGCCGAGCCGCCGGCGGAGATGTTCTCGACACCGTCAAGCTCGGCAGTTGTCGTAAAGGCCTTGCCGCCGTTTAAAATGGTTTCGACACCACCGCTGACAACCGTAATCGCGCTGGTGGTGCCGCTGGAATATACTTTCAGCAGCGTGCCGCTGCTGATCGTCAAGCCGCTGCTGGTAACGCCGGATGTCACTGAAGTGGTTGTCATTATTTACTTTTTCCTAGGTTGATGACGGGGACAGGGCAGCTGCGGGACGCGATTCGACGAAGATTGATTGGTGTTCATGCAGTTATGTTGTGCAATTTCCAATATTAGCTTTCTATTAATTAAAATCTTAGGTTTCAACCCAGCAATACGGTATTAATGTTATGCGGGCAATAATTAATCGAAGCGGCAAGTGCCGCGGGGATCTTTGCCGGGGATGAAATTATGATCTGGGGCAATTGGTGGGTGCGACAGGGATTGAACCTGTGACCCTTGCCGTGTGAAGGCAATGCTCTACCGCTGAGCTACGCACCCGAAATCCGCCAGCCTGGCCATTTGACGCGGGTTTTTTCCGCTTACCGAGGCTCACGGCCAAGAGGCCGCTCCGCTCCGGTTCTCAAAACCCACGTTCTCAAAACCCACGCCAGCTGACTCAGCCTGACGAATTTCACAGCTTTGCATCGGATATGCCGGGCGGGGTTGTTCCGTCAAGCCGGGCTTGGAGCGTTTTCCGATCAATCGGAAACGCTCCGGCTTTGTTTTGGCGAGCAATTTTATCCGCTCTAGCTGTCGGCGCGGGGGAGCCAGGGGATTTGGGCGATGTCTATGCCGTCTTCGGCCAGGGCTTCGACTTCATCCCTGGTGCTTTCGCCGTAGATGCCGCGGGGCGCGGTCTGGCCGTTATGGATGCGGCGGGCCTCTTCGGCGAAGCGGGGGCCGACATAGTCGCAGTTTTTCTCGACCTCGCTGCGCAGCCGGTGCAAGGCAGCGCGGACCTGATCCGGCATGACGCCGCCGGTGGCGGGGATGGTTGGCGTGGCAGGTGCGGGGGTGGGCCGGGTATCCGGTGCCGGGGTACGGGATTTGCGGCCGAGTTGCGGCGCCATCAGCGCGCGCGTTACCTGTGTACCGGCGCAGACCGGGCAGGCGATCAGGTGGCGGCCGGCCTGGCGTTCAAAATTCGCGCTGTCCTTGAACCAGCCATCGAATTCATGGGCGGCAGCACAGCGCAGCTGGTAATGGATCATGGCATCTCAGCCAGCGAGCAACCCGTCGAGCTTGCCGGACCGCTGCAACGCCGCAAGATCATCGCTGCCGCCTATGCTTTTGCCGTCGATGAAGACCTGCGGCACCGAGGTGCGGCCGCCGGAACGGCTGATCGACTCTTCGCGTTCACTGGTGCCGGCGGGGGCGCTGATTTCCGTATAGGTAACGCCTTTACCGTCCAGCAAGGCGAGCACACGGGCACAGAAAGGGCAGCCTGGCTGGGTGTAGACTTCAATTTTCGGCATGATGATCTCCTTGCCGAGACATACGCGAGCCGGCGCCGGATGCAAGGGCTGGATGCAGGGCTGGATGCGAGGGGGGAGCTACTCGTAACGTGGGTCTGCGACGCGGGCGGCGGTGAGCACGTTGACTTGCGCCGCACCGGCCTCGAGCAGGGTTTTGGCGCAGGCATCGGCAGTGGCGCCGGAGGTCATCACGTCGTCGATCAGCAGGATGGTCTTGCCGGTTATCGCCGGGGCAAGGCCGGGGCCGAGCTGGATGGCACCGGTGAGTTCGGCGCGGCGGGCGGCGGCGGTGAGCGGACCGAGCGGCACCGTGGCGCGGTGACGCCGCAGCGCGTCGCGGCGCAAAGGACGCCCGGTAAGCCGGGACAGTGCCGCCGCCAGCAGGACCGCCTGGTTGTAACGGCGTTGGCGCAGCCGGGTTTTGTGCAGCGGCACCGGGACCAGAAGATCAGCCTCGCGGCACAGCGCGGCACCGGCACGGGCCATTAATATGGCGAGGCCGCGGGCGTGTTCCGTACGGTCGGCGTATTTGAACGGCAGGATGAGCGATTTGGTTATTCTGTCGTAGCGCAGCGGGGCGCGGCACTGGGTGAAATGCGGTGGGGCGGTGACGCAGGCGGTGCAAAGACCCTGTGCCGCGGCCGCGGCATAAGGTAGCGGCACGCCGCATTGGCGGCAGAACGGTGCGGAGATGAAGCTCACCTGGCGAAAGCAGGCGAGGCAGAACTGGCCGTCGGCCGCCACCGGGGTGTCGCAGGCGAGACATTGCGGCGGCAGCAGCGTATCCAGCAGGCCCAGCCCCAGGGTTTTGAGTGAGGTGAGCAGGTGAGCGAGGTGGTGATTTTCGACCGTCATGCGGTGCGGCTGCATAAAGCCCGCGCCGCCGCACAGCGAGCCAGGGTGGCTTCTGTGCGGGACGATCTGGCGGCACGGCTGCTGGACCGGCTGGACGATACCAGCCGCAGGTTTACCAGCGCGCTCGATCTGGGGGGGTGCGGCAGCATCGCCCCGGCGCTGCGGCAGCGCGGTATGAATGTAACGGAGGCGGATTTATATGGCAGCGGCGGCCTGCCGGTGGATGAGGACGCCCTGCCCTTCCCCGCCGGCAGCTTCGATCTGATCATCGCCGCGATGAGCCTGCACTGGGTGAACGATCTGCCGGGTCTGCTGATCCAGTTGCGGCGGGCGCTGCGGCCGGAAGGATTGTTTCTGGCCTCCATGCCGGTGCTGGGGACGCTGGACGAGCTGCGCCACGCTTTGCTGGAGGCCGAAGCAGCGCTGACCAGGCGGGTCAGCCCGAGGGTGTCGCCATATCCTGAATTGCGCGATTGCGCGGCCCTGTTGCAGCGCGCCGGGTTTGCGTATCCGGTGGCGGATGTCGAGAGCATCTGTTTCACCTATGCCAACCCGCTGGCGCTGCTGCACGATCTGCGGGCGGCCGGCGAGACCAACGCAGTGCGAGCGCGCAGCCGGCTGTTCACGCCGCGCGCCCTGCTGCCGATGGCACTGGCCAGCCTGCCCCGGCAGGATGACCGCACGCTGGTGACGTTGCAGATGGCGGTGATGACCGGATGGGGCGGCTGAACAAGCAAGCACTGAAGGAAGTACTGCTTTTTTGTAAAAAAGCAGCAAAAAACTTTTGATTCTCCTGGGTATGGGCGTAGCAGCCAAGGTTCCGTGCGCAAAGCGCATGGAATGCTGCGGAGGGGTTGGCGATGACAACGCCCATGCCCCGACATGAATTTCTGCTGGGCCATGGTGCGTTCAGCCGACAAAGCCCTCAGGCCCAGATTCATAAAGTTTTTTTGCTTCTTTTTGTTCACAAAAAGAAGAGCTTGCTTGCTTACTGATCCCCTCACAAACTCAGCAATCCGGTTTTGCGGAAGCTGAGCCATTGGCCGTTGCCGACGATGACGTGGTCGTGCAGCACGATGCCGAGGGCGGTGGCGGCGCGTTTGATTTCCTTGGTCATTTCGATGTCTTCGCTGCTTGGCGAGGGGTCGCCGCTGGGGTGGTTGTGGACCAGGATGATGGCGGTGGCGTGCAGGTCCAGCGCGCGTTTTACCACTTCGCGCGGGTAGACCGGGGTGTGGTTGACGGTGCCGCGGGCTTGCGGTTCGTCGGCCAGCAGGCGGTTGCGGTTGTCCAGGAACAGGATGCGGAATTGTTCGATTTTTTCGCGTATCAGTACGGCTTGCAGATATTCCATCAGCCGGTCCCAGTTGCTGAGGATCGGGCGGTACAGCACCTCGGCCTTGGCCAGGCGCAAGGCTGCGGCCTGGACGATTTTAAGGGCGGCGACGCCGGCTTCGCCGAGGCCCTCGATGCCCAGCAGGTCCGGCACCGGGGCGGCGATGGCGCCGGCATAGCTGCCGAAGCGGGCGAGCAGCAGCCGGGCGATCGGTTTGGTGTCGCGGCGCGGCAAGGCCAGGAACAGCACCATTTCGATCAGCTCATGGTCGGCTATTGCTGACTCACCGCCTTGCAGGAAGCGGGCACGCAGGCGGGCGCGGTGCCCGGCGACCCCTAAGGCCGGTTCGGCCGGGCGGATTTCCGGCGACAGCGTGCCGAACATCGTGGCATCGGCAAAACCGCGCGGGGGCTTCGGTGGGGTCATTACAACCTTAGCTTGCCATACTTCACGGCTTCGTGAGAAGGGGTTATGACTGTCATAAAACGGTCATTCGCTTTTTCCGGCCGCCGCTTGTTGATAGCCGGTCTTGTGAGACTCAAAGCCAGCGAGTCGGTGGAGTAGATTGATGAAAATAAGCTTTGTGGTTCCCGCCTATAATGAAGAGGCGTTGCTGACGCGTTCATTGACGGCGATCCGTGACGAAATCCAGCGCGCGGGGCAGGTATTGGGGACCGATGCTGAAATTATCGTCGTCAATAACGCCAGTACCGACCACACAAGCGAGACCGCCGCCGCGATCGACGGGGTGGTGGTGGTGGATGAGCCCCGCAAAGGGCTGGTGCAGGCGCGCTGGTGCGGTTTTGAGGCGTCCTCAGGGGCGTTGATCGCCAATATCGACGCCGATACCGTGATCCCGCCGGGCTGGCTGACCGAAGTGATGAAACAATTCGAACGCGACAAGAACCTGGTCGGTCTCTCCGGGCCTTATGTGTATTACGGCGTACCGGCGCGGGTGAACTGGGTGGTCGGCGCGTATTACCGGATGGCCTTCACGGTTTATCTGTTCAATCGCTTCGTGCTGAACGTCGGCTCCATGCTGCAAGGCGGCAATTTCATCGTCAAACGCGACGCCATGCTGAAACTGGGGCAGCCTAGCCTGCGCTTCTCCTTCTACGGCGAAGATACCGATATGGCGCGGCGGCTCTCCAAAGTGGGCGGGGTGAAATTCACCTTCCGGCTGCCGGCGCAATCCTCCGGCCGGCGGCTGGTGGGCGAAGGGGTGTTCACCATCGGGCTGCGCTACTCGATGAATTTCTTCTGGGCGACGTTCAGGAAGAAACCGTTTACCGAAGCCTGGCAGGATATCCGGGAGTAAAGCCAGGCGGAGCGCCTTGACGGCAGGTTGCTCCGCACGCATCAGCGGGGCATGAAAACCAAGACCTCGCTGAGCCGGATCGGCTTTCTGCTGACCTGCTTTCTGTTTCCCGGGCTGATCGGCACGTTTGCCAGCTTCTCCATCCCGGCCCCGGTGGTCGACGAAATGCACCAGAACGCGGCACTGGACGCCGTGCTGAACGCGGCGACGCCGGCTGCCCAGCAAACCGCGATCGCCGCACTGACCAACGACATGGATAACGATGCCGCGACCTTGGTCAGCAATGGGACCGGGCCGATGGCCGAACGGGTGGCGGCGGCACGGCAGGCGATGCAGGCCGACGTGATCCGCGAAGCACGCGAGGAAGCCTATAAGATACGGCTGATGGTAATTACCATGACCATACTCGGCGCGGTGTTCGGCGTGGCGCTGCTGGGGAAGGACAAGTAAAAGTACAGCAAGCAGCAGCTTTTTTGAAAAAAAGCTGCGCAAAAAACTTTTGGCATGCTGGGGTATGGGCTGGAGGCGGACAGCGCCCAGGACCCAGCAGAAAATTTATGCCGGGGCATGGGCGTGATGCTGACAGCGCCCATGTCTCAGATTCATAAAGTTTTTTTTGCTTCTTTTTTGTGAACAAAAAAGAAGTGCTTACTCAATCCAAATCGCATTCTCGATGTGTTGAAGTTCGGTGCCGGCGATCAGGATGACGTCGAAGCGGGTGTTGGGCCGGTGCCAGTGTTCGTTGGTGGCGAGCAGGGCGGCGGCGGTGGCGAGCAGGCGGGTGCGTTGGCGGGGTTGCAGGGCGTAGGCGGCGTCTGTGAGGGATGGGCGGGATTTGACTTCGACGAACAGCAGGGTTTCGGCGGTGGCCATGACCAGGTCGATTTCGCCGGTTTTGCTGCGGGCGCGGGTGGCGAGGAGCGTGTAGCCGAGGGTTGAGAGATGGGTGCTGGCGCGGGTTTCGGCGGCGCGGCCTGCGGTTTCGGCGTCTTGGCGGTTCAGACGCGGCGCCTTGAGCCGCAGGCTCAGACTCGGCGCCAGGCGCCGCGGGCTCATACGCGGCGCCAGGCGCCGCGGGGGACGCCGGCGAATTCTTCCGTCACTGCGAGGCCGAGGGCGAGCAGGACCGGGCCGAGGAAGATGCCGAGGGCGCCGAAGGCGACGGCGCCGCCGAGGACGCCGAGCAGGGTGAGCATATAGGGCAAGGAGGCGCCGCGGGCGATCAGCCAGGGGCGGACGATGGAGTCGGCACCGCCGACGACGACGAAGCAGTAGACCAGGAGCAGCACGCCGATGAGGGCGCGGCTTTTGGCGAGCAGGAACAGGCAGGCGGGTATATAGATGATGATGGCGCCGGCGGGGATGATGGAGACCAGCCCGGCGATGCTGGCGAACAGCAGGGGTTGCGGGATGCCGGCGACCTCGAAGCCGATCATGTACAAAGCGCCTTGCATGGCGGCGGTGCCGAGGATGCCGAAGACGACGCCGCGCACGGTGCCGGCGAGCAGCTCGAACAGCAGTTGCACACGGGTTTCGTTCATGATGCGCACCAGCAGCAGGCGGATGCCGGCGATGATTTGCGCGCCGGCGAGGAAGAAGAAGAAGGCGATGAACAGGGCCACCACGATGCCGATCAGGCCGTGGGTGAGGATGAGCAGGATTCTCAGGCCGGAATGCACGACAGGCCCGAGCAGCGGTTGCAGTTCACCGCCGAGGCCGCCGAGATCGTCGGCGGAGCTGTTCCAGAAATCGGTTAGGAAAGACCCGATAAGGGGGATTCTGGCGAGGAAGCCGGGCGGTGGCGGCAGGCCGTATTGCAAAATATCGTAGAGCCAGTGTTTGGAGTCGCGGGCGGCGCCTGCTGCCACCAGGCCGATATGGATGAGCGGGATCAGCAGGATGGCGGCGGCGGCGGCGGTGATGAGGAAGGCAGCGATGCCGGGGCGCATATAGGCGGTGGTACGTTCATAGAGCGGCCAGGTGCAGTACACCAGGATTGCCGCCCATAGCATGGCCGGCAGGAAGGGCAGCAGGATCAGCAGGCAGCCCGCACCCAGGGCGCCGGCCAAGGCTAGCAGCAGCAGGCGTTCCGACTTCATGGGGCGTTAGATGGACGATCCGCCGCGCCGGGCGCAAGAGGGCAAATGGCACAGGTGGAATCTCATAATTACAACAGGTGGGTGTATTTGACATTTTGACGTCCAAGCCTTAATCAGCGGAAAAACCGCACGGTTTATGAGATTATTTCCCAACTAAATAAACACGGTTAAAAATATTGGACCAGCACAGGAGCGTTGGGTATGCGGTTTAACGAGATTGGGCAGCAATTGCGTGCCTATCGTATGGAATCGGGGCTGAAGGCTGAAGAAATATCGGCGCGCCTCGGCGTTTCGCGCGCTGCCTTGTATCGCTATGAAAAAGGCGAGGTCATCAAGCTCGATACCGTCAACCGGCTGGCCGAAATGCTGCAGATATCGCCGCTGACATTACTCGGCATAGGGGTTGAGTATTACACCAAGCCGGTCGGTTACGTTGAACGTATCCGGCAGATCGAGGAAGTGTCCGATCAGATACTGCAAGTGTTTGGGCCTGTATGTTATATAATAACATCAGAACAGTACGACACGATCCTGGCGCAGATTTTCTATGAGCACGCCGATGCCGGCGGTGCTGACAGGACCATGCTGCGGGCCACCGCCGAGCAGTTGCTGGACCTGTTGCTGGCCCGCAAGCGCATGTATGCGGCGCGCAAACCCTCGATCATCGCGATGTTCACGCCGAGTTCCATACAGAAATTTCTGAGCGAAGGAGTGGCAGGCTCGACCCCGGTTTCGGAGCGTTTGCGCAAGGCGGCGAAAGAGGTGGCGGCGTTCGAGATGGAGCAGATTGCCGCCTTGATGGAAAGCGAGCCGATCGGGTTGCAGCTAGGGATTGTGCCGCAGGATGAGCTGAACGGACCGTTCACCCTGCTGCGCGGGCGGGAGCGGGCAACGCTGGCGATCAACCCGTTTGCCGCCGACGCCCTGCCGGCTTCGCAGGCCGGGGTGGCGATGGTGACGGGGGCCGAAGATGCGGTGACCGCACATCAGCGGGTATCCGAACATGCCTGGAAGGATGCGCTGAAAGCCGATGCGGCGGCGGAGCGTGTGCGGGCGATGATCGCCGCCGTCCAGCGCTGAGGGTGCAAGCGCTGGTTTCCGTGGACTGGCTGGCTGCCCATGCAGCGGCGGTCACGGTGCTGGATGCGAGCTATTACCTGCCGCATGAGGGAAAGGATGCGGCGGCGCTGTTCGCCGCGGGGCATGTGCCGGGGGCGCGGTTTTTCGATATCGATGCGGTGACGGACCGGCAGACGGACCTGCCGCATATGCTGCCGGCGCCGGAGGTATTCGCCGCGGCGGTGGCGGCCCTGGGGATCAGCAACGGCACCGAAGTGGTGGTGTATGACCAGCGGGGGATTTTTTCCGCAGCACGGCTGTGGTGGATGTTCCGTGTGTTCGGGCATGACGAGGTGGCGGTGCTGGATGGCGGACTGCCGGCCTGGCAGGCAGCGGGCCATGCAGTGACTGCTGAGCTGACCGCGCCGGCAGAAGGTGAATTTTCCGCCGCGTTCCGGCCGGAGATGGTGCGGAATTTGGCGCAGATGCGGGGCAATGTGGAAAGCCGGGCCGAGCTGGTGCTGGATGCGCGGGCCGCCGGGCGGTTTGACGGCAGTGTGGCCGAGCCGCGTGCCGGGATGCGCGGCGGGCATATGCCGGGGGCGAAGTCATTGCCGTTCGGCGATTTGCTCAAAGGCGGCAAAATGCGGCCGGCCACGGAATTACGGGTGCTGTTTGCCGCTGCCGGGGCGGACAGCCGGCCGGTGGTGACGACCTGCGGTTCCGGTGTGACGGCGGCGGTACTGAGCCTCGGGCTGGTGCTGGCGGGGTTGCCGCAAGGCGCGTTATACGATGGCTCCTGGGCGGAATGGGGCAGCCGCGCCGATACGCCGATTGAGGTCTGAACGATGGCAAAGAAGTTTGGCACAAGGCTGGTGCAGGGCGGCAGGGCGGGCACCAAAAGCTACGGCTTCGTGAACCCGAAACTGGTGCGCGGCTCGACCGTGCTGTACCCGGATGTGCGGACCAAGCTTGCCCTCGGCAAGCGGCGGCTGGAGCAGGTCGAGCTGTACGGCCTGTACGGGACCGAAACGCATTTCGCGCTGGAAACCATGATCGCCGATATCGAGGGCGGGACGCATTGCCAGATCGTCGGCTCCGGCCTGGCGGCGATCACCGCGCCGCTTTTGGCCTATCTGAAATCCGGCGATCACATTCTGGTGCCGGATTCGGTATATGGTCCGACGCGCAATTTCTGCGATGGTGTGCTGCGGCGATTAGGCGTGGCGACGACCTATTACGATCCGATGGCCGGCGCGGGCCTCGCTGCATTGTTTACGCCGGCGACCCGCGTGTTGTTTACCGAAAGCCCTGGCAGCCATACGTTCGAGGTGCAGGATATGGCAGCACTGGCACGCCTGGCCCATGCGCATGGCGCCAAATTGTTCATGGACAATACCTGGGGGCTGTATCATTTCCAGCCCTTTACCCATGGCGTCGATGTCTCGATCCAGGCGCTGACCAAATATGCCGGCGGGCATTCCGACCTGATCCTGGGGGCGGTGACCGTGAACAGCGAGGAAGACTGGGCCTGGCTGCGCCCCGGGGCGCTGGAGCTTGGGCAATACGCCTCGCCCGATGATTGCTGGCTGGCGCTGCGGGGTTTGCGCACATTGGAGTTGCGCCTGGCCGCGCAATATGCATCCGGCCTGACCCTGGCGCGCTGGCTGGCGGCACGGCCCGAAGTGGCGCGGGTGCTGCACCCTGCCCTGCCCGCCTGCCCCGGCCACGAATATTTCATGCGCGACTTCACCGGTGGCAGCGGTTTGTTCGGCGTGGTGTTCCAGCCCAGATATGGTTACGATACGATCATAGACTTCATCGACGCGCTGCAATTATTCGGCATCGGCGCCAGCTGGGGCGGCTATGAAAGCCTGGCCCTGCCCACCACCGGCACCATCGCCCGCTCCGCCGGCACCGGCAAATTCGAAGGCGAAATGGTGCGGCTGCATGCCGGGCTTGAAGATACCGATGATCTGATCGCCGATCTTGAACAGGCTTTGAAGGTTTTAACTGGCTGAAACTATGATTACCGTATCGATACGGTGCATTTGAAACTGCCCGTTGAAGCGCGCATAAAGGATTTAGGTTTCGGTCGAAAGCCGTTCCCAAGCGTTCAAAGCTTATTTCAAAGCTATATGGTGCAGAGCATGAAATTCAAACGCGTTTGCCGGGCAGACGTTGTGAAACACGGCGCACAGGCGATGCTGCTGGGGCTGGCCGTGACTATTTCCGGTTGCGATACCCATGTCAATAATGCCGGGGGCAGCAATTTTCCGGCGGCTTCCGCAACGACTGCAAACCGGCCTTACAAGGTTCTCGTCGCGGATTTTCCGGCGTCTCCCGATGTCGTTCAACTCGATACCAGCCCCGGGGTGCAATTGCAGCGTGCGGCAGCGCAGTTGTCGGCATCGCAAGCCAAAATGCAGGATGTATCCGAGGTGCAGGATGTTTTGGCCACCACTTTGGTTGAGAAAATTCAGCAGATGGGTCTGAGCGCCGAACGGGTAGCGGCGGGCACGCAACCGGCTGAAAATGAATTGCTGGTGAGTGGGGAGATCACATCTATCCAGGAAGGCAACCGGACGCGCCGCACCGTAGTTGGGCTAGGTGCCGGCAAGAGCGTGGTTGCCGGAAGCGCTGAGTTATCCCTGGGGACCGCGACAGGGCCGCAGCTGTTGCAGAATTTCGATGTCAGCGCGACCAGCGGGCGGATGCCTGGAATGGGAATTGGTGCGGCGGCCGGTGGTGTGAAATCCGCGGCAACAGTTCTGTCAGGCGGCGCGCATGCGGCAGGCGAGATGAAGGCGACACAGGTTGAAGAGCGGGCGGCGAGCTTTGCAAATCATCTCTCGGCCAGCCTCAGCCAGTATTTCGCCGCCCAGCATTGGATCCCGGCGCCTTAGAGCGGGATGACTCTAAATTAAATCAAAGGAAGCAGCCGCTTTTTTGAAAAAAAGCGGCGCAAAAAACTTGCTTGAGTCTGGAGCCGGTAGTTTCAAACGCCAAAGGCCCAGATTAATAGAAGTCTTTTTGCTGCTTTTTCTTCCAGAAAAAGCAGTGCTTTCTTACTTCCCAGCCAACGCTGCTTCCATTGCCGCGACGGCGCTCATGTTGACGAGGCCGCGGGCGGTGACGCTGGCGACGGCGATGTGCACGGGTTTTTCCATGCCGAGCAGCATGGGGCCGACGGTCACACCTTCGCCCGAGGCTTTGATGAGGTTGAAGGCGATGTTGGCGGAATCGATATTGGGCAGCACCAGCAGGTTGGCGATGCCGTGCAGGGTGCTGTCGCAGACTGCCTGGTTGCGGATTTGTTCGACCAGGGCGGCGTCGCCGTGCATTTCGCCGTCGATTTCAAGCTCCGGCTGGGCTTTGCGGATGAGGGCGAGGGCGGCGCGCATTTTGCGGGCCGAGGGGGAGTTCGAGGCGCCGAAGTTGGAGTGCGAGAGCAGCGCGATTTTTGGTGCGATACCAAAATGGCCGACCATCTGGGCGGCCAGGCGGGTCATTTCCGCGAGTTCGGCGGCGGAGGGGTCGACGTTGACATGGGTGTCGCAGAAGAACAGCACGCCAGCTTGCAGGATCAGCGCGCTGAGGGCGTAGATGCGGCTGGCATCGGCGCGGCGCGGGA
Organism: Acetobacteraceae bacterium; assembly: GCA_965231175.1. GTDB lineage: Bacteria > Pseudomonadota > Alphaproteobacteria > Acetobacterales > Acetobacteraceae > Acidocella. The sequence goes on from CBDDMJ010000006.1 coordinate 93,343, forward strand.
TGATCGGCATCATGTATTCGAAATGGCGCCACCAGTCGCCGGTGCCGCCGACGATGGCGGCGTCGGCCTCGCCGGAGGACAGCATCATCGAGGCGGCGACGGTGGGGCGGCGCAGCAGCTGGCGGGCCGCGGCATCGGGTGGCACGCCACGGCGGCCAACCAGTTTTTCGTAATCGTTGAGGATTCTGGCGTACAGGGTTTTGTCCTGTTCGAAATCGACGATGTGGACGTCCAGGCCGGGCTTCATGCGCAGGCCGAGGGCGGCGATTTTGGAGGCGATTTTCATGCTGTTGCCGAGCAGGATCGGCTGCGCCATGCGGTCGTCGACGACCGATTGCACGGCGCGCAGGGTGCGTTCGTCCTCGCCTTCGGCGTACACGATGCGCGGATGGGCGGCGCGGGCGATTTCCACCACCGGGCGCAGCAGCTGGCCCGAGCGGAATACGAAACGTTCCAGCTCATGCCTGTAGACAGCGAAATCCTCGATCGGTTTGCGGGCGACGCCGGCCTGCATTGCCGCATACGCCACGGCGGGGGCGATGTGCAGGATCAGCCTGGGGTCGAAGGGTTTCGGGATGATGTATTCGGCGCCGAAGCTGGGGGCCTGACCGCCATAGGCGGCGGCGACGGTGTCCGAGGCTTCGACGCGCGCCAGTTCGGCGATGGCCTTGACGGCGGCGAGCTTCATGCTTTCCGTGATGGCGGTGGAGCGGACATCGAGCGCGCCGCGGAAGATGAAGGGAAAGCATAGCACGTTGTTGACCTGGTTCGGGTAGTCCGAGCGGCCGGTGGCGATGATGGCATCCGGGCGCGCGGTGCGGGCGAGTTCCGGGGTGATTTCCGGCTCCGGGTTGGCGAGGGCCAGGATCAACGGGTTGGGAGCCAGCAAAGCGAGCCATTCCTGTTTCAGCACGCGCGGAGCGGAGAGGCCGAGGAAGATATCGGCACCCGGCAGCACGTCCGGCAGGGTGCGGGCATCGGTGTCGCGCGCCACATGGGTGAGCGTCGGGTCCAGGTTCGGGCGGCCTTGATAGATCACGCCGTCCCTGTCCGTCATGACGATGTTTTCCGGACGGGCGCCGAGCGAGATCAGGATGTTGACGCAGGAGAGGGCGGCAGCACCGGCGCCGGAGGAGACGATTTTGATGTCGGCGATGTTTTTGTTCTGTACCAGCAACGCGTTCAGCACCGCAGCGCCGACGATGATGGCGGTGCCGTGCTGGTCGTCGTGGAATACCGGGATGTTCATGCGGCGGCGCAGGGTCTGCTCGATGTGGAAGCATTCCGGGGCCTTGATGTCTTCAAGGTTGATGCCGCCGAATGTGGGTTCCAGGCTGGCAACGATGTCGATGAATTTATCCGGGTCCTGTTCGTTGACCTCGATGTCGAAACTATCGATGCCGGCGAATTTCTTGAACAATACGGCTTTGCCTTCCATCACCGGCTTGCCGGCCAGGGCGCCGATATTGCCGAGGCCGAGGACGGCGGTGCCGTTGGTGACGACGCCGACCAGATTGGCGCGCGAGGTGAGGTCGAAGGAGGAGTCCGGATCGGCGGTGATGGCATCGCAGGCGGCGGCGACGCCGGGGGAATAGGCCAAGGACAGATCGCGCGCGGTTTCCATGCGCTTGGTGGCGGTGATGGCGAGCTTGCCGGGGCGGGGGAAGCGGTGATAATCCAGCGCGGCTTTGCGTAAATCATCATCCATGTCTGGTTTGCCTCCCGGTTGCTGTCTTGCAGATAGCGCCGGTGGCGCGCTGCGTACAGGCGGCGGCACGCCGGGCAGGATTGTGGTGCGGTCGAGAAGACTCGAACTTCCAAGGGGTTTCCCCCACAAGCACCTCAAGCTTGCGCGTCTACCATTTCGCCACGACCGCTTACCGCGCCTGCAGCTGCTGTTGCACGCGCGGGCTGGCTATAGCCCATGGATGTAGAGGCATCAACAGAGGCTGTGGACTGGCATGTGAGCGGCGGTTTGACCGGATATGAGGCGGCGGTGGGGGCGATGCAGACGCGTGTGGCCGGCATACGGGCCGACAGTGCGGCGGAACGGATCTGGCTGGTCGAGCATCCGCCTTTGTACACGGCGGGGACTTCGGCCGATCCGGCGGATCTGGTCGGCGGCGGCAGGTTTCCCATCCATCAGGCCGGGCGCGGCGGGCAGTGGACGTATCATGGGCCGGGGCAGCGCGTGGCCTATGCGATGCTGGATTTGACGCGGGCGCATGGCAGCGTGCCGGCACGGGATGTACGGGCGTTCGTGCACGGGCTGGAGGATTGCATTATCGGCACGGTGGCGGCGTTCGGGGTGACGGGGGAACGGCGCGACGGGCGGGTGGGGATTTGGGTGACAGCCGGTGGCGCGGAGAGCAAGATCGGCGCCATCGGGGTGCGGGTGTCGCGCTGGGTCAGCTGGCATGGGCTGGCGTTGAATGTGGCGCCGGCACTGGAGCATTTCGACGGGATCGTGCCGTGCGGGATCCGCGAGCATGGGGTGACCAGCCTGGCGGCTCTGGGTGTGGCGGTGAGCATGGACGAGGTGGATGCGGTGCTGCGGCGGCAGTTCGCCGCGGTGTTCGGCATCTGATGCGGTTGTTTCTGTACGGCACGTTGGCGGACCCGAAAGGGTTTGGGTACTGCGCGGACCGGCCGGTGCGCGCGGCACCCGTGCCGGCGGTGCTGCATGGCTACCGGCGTGTGTGTTTGCGCGGGGCGCGCTACCCGACGCTGCGGCGGGCCCGCGGTGCGATGGTGGTCGGGGTGATGATGCGGGTGACGGCGGATATGCTGGTGCGGCTGCAGAATTATGAATCCGTGCGCTACCGGCAGATGAAAGTACGATTGCAGACGCCGGCCGGGCAGCAGCGGGCGATTTGTTTTTTCGGCGATGCGCCGACGCGGGTGGCCTGGCACGACACCGGTGATCACCGGGTGATACAAATCCGCTCGCGCGCCTGTTGAGATTTCGCCGGTATTTATTCTGAATGGGCGAATTCTTTCAAAACGGCAATCTTGATGATTTCAGGTTGAAACTCCGCATATCCGTTTCGAAATCTGAGTTGTTCAGCGGCTGTTGAAACCGCGCCGCAACAACAAAGGATCGAATGATGTTGAAAAAATATCGTCTGGCGTTTTCTCTGGCGGCTTTGCTAGGCGCAGCGCCGTTGTTGAGCGCTTGCCATACCACCGCGGGCGTCGGCCAGGATCTGTCGCAAGGCGGTCATGCATTGACCAACAGTGCGAATGCGAATGCGCCGACATCGCCGAGTCAGTAACGGTTTGGGTTTATTGCCACATATGGCGGCTTTCATAGAGGAGTGTTATCATGGATAAAGATCGTGTCGAAGGTGTGGGTCATCAAATAAAGGGTGCGGTGAAGGATGCCGCCGGTAAAGTCACCGGTGATGCCAAGCTGCAGGCTGAGGGCAAGGCCGAGAAGGCCGCCGGCAAGGTGCAGAATGCCGCCGGTGGCGTGAAGGACAGTTTGAAGAAATAAACTATCCTCTGGGCGCGGCGGTGGCCGCGTCCAGCACGGCTTGCAGGAGTCTGGCAGCCGCCAATTTGTCGACCACGCGGGCCCTTTGGGCTCTGCTGGCGTTCAATCCGAGTAAAAATTCATGCGTATCGGCGGTGGTCAGGGTTTCATCCTGCATCAGCGCCGGCAGGCCTGTGGCGTTGGACAGCGCATGGGCCCAGTCGCGCGCCGCCTGCGCGGCCGGGCCGGTGCGGCCATCGTCTTCCAGGGGCAGACCGACGACCAAAGCGCTGACGCCCTCCTGCGCGGCGATGGCGGCAATTTCGGCGGCGTTGTGTTTGAGTTTGCCGCGCAGGATGACGCCGTAAGGACTGGCGAGACGGCGCTCGACGTCCGACAGCGCGACGCCGATACGGCGGGTGCCGGGGTCCAGGCCCAGCAGGCGGCCGGTGGGTGGCAAGGCGGACAGGTTGATGAGAGGCATGGCTTTGGTTATGGTCTCTGGCTTGTGCCGAACCAAGGAAATATAAATGCCGCTCGATACCGCAACGGTGCGCCGGATTGCGAAACTGGCCCGTATCCGGGTCGATGACGATGAAGTTTCCACATTGCAGGGTGAGTTGAACGCCATACTCGGTTATGTCGAGCAGCTGAACGGCGTGGATGTGACCGGGGTGGAGCCGCTTTCCGGCGGGGCGCAGATGGCGATGCGGCTGCGCGAGGATGTGGTGACGGATGGCGAGATGGCCGAAGCCATCCTCGCCAATGCGCCGGGGCGCGAGGGGGCGTTTTTCGCGGTGCCGAAAGTCGTCGAATGAGCCTGACGGATTTGACGATTGCAGCGGCAGGACGCGGGCTGGCGGCTGGTGAGTTCACCGCGCGCGAGCTGGTGACAGAGCATGTGGCGGCGGTGGCGCGGCTGAACCCGGTGCTGAACGCGTTTATTACCGAGACACCAGAGCTGGCACTGGCGCAGGCCGATGCCGCCGATGCGGCGTTGGCGGCGGGGCGCGCGACCCCGCTGACCGGCATACCGCTGGCGATCAAGGATTTGTTCTGCACCGAGGGGGTGCGGACCACCGCGGCGAGCCGGATACTGGAGCCGTTTATCCCGCCTTATGAAAGCACGGTAACGGCACAGCTGAAGGCCGCCGGTGCGGTGTGCCTCGGCAAGGCCAATCTCGATGAATTCGCCATGGGGTCTTCCAACATCACCTCCGGTTATGGGCCGGTGGTGAATCCATGGCAGCGCCGCGGGTCCGATGCGCAGTTGGTGCCGGGGGGGTCTTCAGGCGGTTCGGCGGCGGCGGTGGCGGGGCGCCTGGCGATGGGGGCGACCGGGACCGATACCGGCGGCTCGATCCGCCAGCCGGCCGCGTTCACCGGGCTGGCGGGGATAAAGCCGACCTACGGGCGGTGTTCGCGGTATGGAATTATCGCCTTTGCCTCCTCGCTGGACCAGGCCGGGCCGATGGCGCGGACGGTCGAGGATTGCGCGATTTTGCTGGGGGCGATGGCGGGGTTCGATACGCGGGATTCCACCAGTGCCGAACGCGCGGTGCCGGATTTCCGGGCGGCGGTGGGGCGCGGCGTGCAGGGGTTGCGCATCGGCATACCGGGTGAGTACCGGATGGAGGGCATGAGTAGAGAGATCGAGGCGTTGTGGCAGCAGGGGATTACCTGGCTGCGCGATGCGGGGGCGGAGATTGTGGATGTGTCGCTGCCGCATACCCAATATGGGCTGCCGGTTTATTATATCGTCGCACCGGCGGAGGCGTCCTCCAATCTGGCGCGTTACGATGGCGTGCGGTTTGGGGCGCGGGTCGAGGGCGAGGATTTGATCGACATGTATGAGCGCACGCGCGCTGCCGGATTCGGGGCGGAAGTGAAGCGGCGCATCATGATCGGGACCTATGTGCTTTCCGCCGGTTATTACGATGCGTATTATTTGCGGGCGCAGAAGATACGGAATTTGATCCTGCGTGATTTTACCGAGGTGTTTGGCAAGGTGGATGCGATTTTGACGCCGACCGCGCCGTCCGCGGCGTTTGCCATCGGCGAGAAGATGGATGACCCGGTGACGATGTATTTGAACGATGTGTTTACCGTGCCGGCCTCGCTGGCGGGGGTGCCGGCGATCAGCGTGCCGTCGGGGCTTTCCGCGGACGGGCTGCCGCTGGGGTTGCAGGTGATCGGGCGGCATTTCGATGAGGAAACGGTGTTCGCGGTGGGTGCGGCACTGGAGCGCGCCGCGGATTTTACCGCCAAACCGTCCGGGGTGGCGTGATGGGGTATGCGCTGCAAGGGGCGACCGGGGCATGGGAAGTGGTGGTGGGGCTGGAGGTGCATGCCCAGGTGATTTCCCACTCGAAATTGTTTTCCGGCGCCTCCGCGACCTATGGCGGGGCACCGAATGCGCATGTGAGTTTCATCGATGCCGGGTTTCCGGGGATGTTGCCGGTGATCAACCGGGAATGCATCGCCCAGGCGGTGCGGACCGGGTTGGGGCTGAACGCCGAGATCAACCTGGTCAGCCGGTTCGACCGCAAGAATTATTTTTATGCCGATCTGCCCAGCGGGTATCAGATCAGCCAGTTTGCGCACCCCGTTGTCGGCACCGGCGTGGTGACGATCGAGCTGGCAGACGGGCAGGAGAAAAAAATCGGCATCACGCGGCTACATCTGGAGCAGGATGCCGGCAAATCCATGCATGACCAGCATCATGCGAAATCCGTGATCGACCTGAATCGTGCCGGGGTGGCGCTGATGGAGATTGTTTCGGAGCCGGATATACGCGCCCCGGAAGAGGCCGGGGCCTATGTGCGTAAGCTGCGGCAGATTTTGCGCTATCTCGGCACCTGCGACGGCAATATGGAAGAAGGCTCGATGCGGGCCGATGTGAATGTGTCCGTGCGCAAGGCCGGCGAGCCGTTCCGCACGCGTTGCGAGATCAAGAACGTCAACTCCGTGCGGTTTGTGATGCATGCGGTGGAGGCCGAGGCGAAGCGGCAGATCGAGGTGTGGGAATCCGGCGGTACCGTGGTGCAGGAGACCCGGCTGTACGACCCGGCGCGCGGTGAGACGCGCTCCATGAGAAGCAAGGAAGATGCCCATGATTACAGGTATTTTCCGGAACCTGACCTGCTGCCGCTGGTGCTGGACGAGGCCTGGGTGGCGGCGTTGAAGGCTGAGCTGCCGGAACTGCCGGATGACAAACGGGCGCGGTTCGTTACTGAATACGGCATACCGTTCTACGATGCAGGGGTGCTGGTGGCCGAGCAGGCGGTGGCGGATTTTTATGAGACGGTGGCGACGGGACGCGATGGGCGCCTGGCCGCCAACTGGGTGACGGGGGATTTTTTCGCTGCCCTCAACCGGGGGGGTTACAGCATCGAGACCTCGCCGGTGAGTGCCGGGCAGCTGGGTGAGTTGCTGGATTTGATCAGCGATAAGACCATCAACGGGCGGATTGCCAAGGACGTGTTCGAGGCGATGCTGGAGAGCGGCAGATCAGCACCCGAGATTGTCGAGGCCAGGGGATTGCGGCAGGTGACGGATAGCGGCGCGATCGAGGCCGCGGTGGCAGCGGTGCTGGCGGCGAACCCTGACAAGGTGGCGGAATATAAATCCGGCAAGGAGAAATTATTCGGGTTTTTCGTCGGGCAGGTGATGAAGGCGATGGCGGGCAAGGGGAATCCGGCGCTGGTGAATGAGGTGATAAAGTCGGCGCTGGGGTGAGGTGAAGGAAGCACTGCTTTTTCTGAAGAAAAAGCAGCAAAAAGACTTTTGTTAATCTAGGTCATTGGTGTTTCAAACTCCCGGCTCCAAACTCATAAAAGTTTTTTGCGCCGCTTTCAAAAAAGCGGCTGCTTGCTTTGATTTTAATTGCTAAACTTTGCGAATACCTGGGCGTCGCGATTTTCACGCATCAGCATGGTGATGCTGGGCAGTTTTTCAAAGCCGAGGCCTGACAGACGTTCGCCATCTTCAGCCAATGTGACATCCTCGTATTTGGCGCTTGCAATTTTTTCCCATTTGGTTGCCTTGCGGACTTCCAGGCTGACCACGGTGACTTTGAATGAGAGCCGCATGATGGCATCTTTTGGCCGCCCTGGTTTTGCGAGGCTGGGGCAGCCTGCTATCATTTGCCAACCGTTCTGCATGGCCCAGAGGGTCAATTCGTCTTGCGTCATTGGCGTATTTCCTTGGTAGATGTATCAACGCGATGGTGCGTATTTAAGAATTATGAACCAGCTTTCAGTAGTGGTACTCTAATTCTTAGCTTGCCGCGATCACGGCAGCGATAGCGGCAACTAATGATGTAAATAGTAGCACACCATAGCCAAACCGTGCACAAACTACACGCCACCTAATCTCTGCCACGAGGTAAACTCGGCTTACAAGTCCATCACGGAGACGGATCAGGTCGTCGTTTGTTGATTGGTAGAGTTTTCTTAGGTCATCGGTAGTATATAATTCCAGCTCGCAAGCAGAACGTCCGTCTGTTCGGCGTCCATCGCGCCGCACTCGAGGGACTTCCCAGATTTTCAATAAATGCACGGTCTGGCCAACTCTAGGAATAGTCATTTTAAATAATCACTCTTGGCATAATTTAATAGCCGATGAAAATAGAGCTTGGTCCCAATAGAATGACTCGCTGCCGTCTTTAAAATCAATCGCTAAAGCAACACCAAGGAGATTTATACCATTGAGCTGATCTAAGTTACTTGGCTTACAAGTCAAAGTAGAACCATCGCCCCCCGGTATACGAATTTTGTCTCGTTTCAAGTCGTAATCTGCCTGAGTGCTTAATGTATCAGCTACGGCAACGGCCTGAGCCATGTATGGAAGGCAAGACTCGCTGAGTATATCATGACAAGCGCCCCTAGCGTCAAAGATGGCCTGCCCAATTATCTGCCTTCCCCGGATGCGATCCAAATAAAATCGCTCCTGCGCAGAATAAGAATAGTCTCTTGTTGATCATGTTGACACGTTACATCCAAAGCAACTTATTATTGCATAAATCAAGAATTATGCACCATCTAGTGAATATGTTCATGCCGGTGATGCAGATCGGGATAATGCGGATGGCGATGAAGCAGGGGCTTATGGCGGTGCGTATGGCTGTGGGGTTCGGTTAACGGATCATCCGGTCCATGGGTGTGCTGATGGTGTTCGTCATGGGTGTGACTGTGTTCATGGGTCACCGCCATGTGTTCATGCTCATGCTCGTGGCGTTCCGTCAGGTGCAGCCAGAGGCCAATGCCCATCAATACGCCGGCGCCGATCAGTTGAACTGTCAGCGGCTCTTTGAACAGCGCCAGTGAGAGCAACGCGCCGATGAAGGGGGATAGCGAGAAATAGGCACCGGTCCGCGCCGTTCCGAGATGGCGCAGGCCAAGCACGAACAGGGCGAGGCTGACGCCGTAGCCGAAAAACCCCACCACGGCTGCCGCCAGGATGATACCGATGCCGGGCCAGGCGGCACCGTTGATGAAGGCGATGGCGAGGTTTACCGCGCCGGCGATCAGACCTTTGAGCATGGCAATTTGTAACGGATCGGCGAATGAAAGCTGGCGCGTTAAATTATTGTCGATACCCCAGGACAGGCAGGCGGCGATGATCAGCACGGCGCCCCAGTTTAAAGAGGCGCTGCCATGCCAGGACAGCAGCGCGGCTCCGGCGAGGATGGCGAATGCGCCCAGCAACAGGCGGCGGTCTACGTTTTCACGAAATACGATCCATGCCAGCGCCATGGTGGCCAGGCCTTCGAGATTGAGCAGCAGCGAAGCCGATGCAGCCGCGGTGCGGGCCAATCCGAACATCAGGAATACCGGCCCCAGAATTCCGCCCGCCAGGATGATCGCGGCGAGCCATTTCATGTCCGAACGCCGCAAGGGCGCTTCGAGGGTTGGAAGATGCAGGGCGCTGCGCGACAGATGGACGATCGCAAGCCCTGACCCTGCGCCAAGATAAAGCAGCCCGGCCAGCAGCCAGGGGTCGACATGTCCCAGAATAAGTTTTGCCAGCGGCGTGCTAGCGCCAAACAATGCAGCGGAGATGAGCGCCAGCAGAACGCCTAAATTCATGCTACCGGTTTAAGCATAAATTGGCCCATGACTCAGAACTCTTCATATAATGCTTCATAAATCATAGCACTTTTATACCTTACGAAAAGCTTCTATGATTCAACTATGTCCGACACTACGCCCCCTGCACCGCCCGTAGACTGGATCGAGGCGCTTGACCGTGCCGATGCGGATTTTGCCGCTGGCCGCGTTTATAATGGTAACGAGGTTCGTCAACGGTTGCGGGACAGCATACAGAGAATGAAGGCCGGAGCCGCGCAGGAAAAAGCTACGCACGAGCGTTGATCGGCTATTCGGCGGAGGCTATCGACCAGATTGACGCTCTACGGCTACATTATGTTGCCAAGGACCGCATAGAGGCGGTAATTTCTCTCGACCGGTCGCTTGATGAGGCCGAAACCAAAATTCAGGCACAGCCCGAAGCGGGCTTGGCCGCACCCCGCCCCTACTCCATGCTTGCCCGATCAGATTGGCACTGGCTAGAGCGCGATATGTTGAGGTTGACGCAGGCGCGCCAACCTCAACGCGCTCCAGCTTTATAGGAGAGGCTGATTCACGCTCTCGGTTGCCACGTTGACACGCGTCAACCTCAAACGATCAGGCTCTAAAATCCGGGCGCTATTGGATAGCGTACCGCTTTCCACCACCTGTTGTTTTGGCAGTGTTTTACGACGAGGCGGATATCCCCGGCAGACTAAAATAAACACCCGAGGCCCAAATTCATAAAGTTTTTTTGCTTCTTTTTGTTCACAAAAAGAAGACACTTCCTTGCTTACTCCTCAGCATCCAGCAGCGCTTTTCTGATTTCCTCCCAGCTCGCCTGATCCGGCGCCAGGAGCAGGCCGCCTTCCAGGTCGCTGGGGTGCCAGGGGGTGGCGTCGAAGCGGGCGGCGTGGCCGCCGGCTTCCTGGTGGAGCAGGACGCCGGCGGCATGGTCCCAGGGCAGGGTGCGGCGGAACAAAAGGGTGTGGCAGCCGCCGGCGGCGAGCATGCGGTATTGGTGGGCGGCACAGCGCAGATCGAAGGTGCCGCCGAGGCGGGCCAGGCGGGCGGCGACGCGGGATTTCAGCGGCTCCTGCAGGAAGCGCCAGGAGATGGCGCCGGTCATTTCCGGCAGTGGTACGGCGGCGGCGGCGCGCAAGGGGGTGCGGCGGCCGTCACGGCTTTCCACCCAGGCGCCGCCGCCGGCGATGGCGATGGCGGTGTCGTCGCTGACCGGGTCGTGGATGAAGCCGGCCAGGGTGCGGTCAGCTTCCACCAGCGCCAGCATGACGCCGAACAGCGGCAGGCCGGCGGCGTAGTTGGCGGTGCCGTCGATCGGGTCGATGACCCAGACCGGGCCGGGCTGGCTGAGGCGATGCAGCAGGGCGGGGTTGGCGGCGGCGGCCTCCTCGCCAAGGATGCCGGCACCGGGGTAGAGGTGGCGCAAGCCTGCAGAGAGAGCGGTTTCGGCGGCTTCATCGGCGATGGTGACAGGGTCGAGCGGGCTCGATTTGGTGCGGATGTCGGCAGCCGACAGGTTGCGGAAGCGGGGCATGATCTCGGTGGCGGAGACCGTGCGCAGCAGCGCGAGTATGGCGGCGATTTCAGCCTGGGTCACAGGCGCTCGAAGCGGGCGCGGTCGGTGGCGCTGAGGCGGACCTGCAAATGGATGGCGGTGTCGCCATCGGTGCGGCCCACCACCTCGCCGTGGCTGTACAGCCAGGCCAGGCGGGCGCCGTCCTCGACCGGGATGTGGTAATCGAGCTCGAGCAGCTGCGCGGAAAGCCGGCGGTCGATGGTGGCGAGCAGGGTTGCTAGGCCGTCGCCGGTGAGGGCGGAGACGGCGGTGAAGCTGTCGTCGCGCAGCGTGACATTGGCGGTGCCGCCGAGCAGGTCGGCCTTGTTGAGGACTTCGATGACGCGGGTGGGCCAGTGTTCATCCATGGTGCCGTCCTTGACCATGTTGTCCAGCACCTGCGTGACATCGGCACGCTGGGCGGTGGTATCCGGATGGGCGATGTCGCGGATGTGCAGCAGCAGGTCGGCTTCGGCGACTTCCTCCAGGGTGGCGCGGAAGGCGGCGACCAGCTCGGTCGGCAGGTCGCTGATGAAGCCGACGGTGTCCGAGAGGATGATATGGCGGCCGGAGGGCAGGACCAGGCTGCGCATGGTGGGGTCGAGGGTGGCGAACAGCTGGTCCTCGGCGGTGACGGCGGCCCCCGTGAGGGCGTTGAACAAAGTGGATTTGCCGGCATTGGTATAGCCGACCAGGGCCACTACCGGGTACGGCACGCGCTTGCGGGCGCCGCGGTGCAGGCCGCGGGTACGGCGCACGTCTTCCAGCTCATGGCGCAGCCGGGTGATGCGGTCGCCGATCAGGCGGCGGTCGGCCTCGATCTGGGTTTCGCCGGGGCCGCCGAGGAAGCCGAAGCCGCCGCGCTGGCGCTCCAGATGGGTCCAGGACCGCACCAGGCGGGAGCGCTGGTAATCCAGATGCGCGAGTTCGACCTGCAGCGCGCCTTCACGCGTGCGGGCGCGTTCGCCGAAGATTTCCAGGATCAGCCCGGTGCGGTCGATGACCTTGGCGCCCCAGGCGGTTTCCAGGTTGCGTTGCTGCACCGGGGTAAGGGCGGCATCGACCACCACCACGCTGACCTCGTGGCGTTCGAGATCGGCATGGGCGATTTCCACCTGGCCCTTGCCGAACAACGTGGCGGGGATGCGGGCGCGGATGTTGAATACCGCTTCATGCACCACCACCAGGCCGATCGAGGAGGCGAGGCCGACAGCTTCGGCCAGCCGGGCTTCGGCCTCGCGCAGATGGGCGGATTGCTTGTCCCAGGGCAGCAGGATGGCGGCGCGGTTGGGTGGGGCCGCGGTCTCCAGTAGCACGCTCACATGCGGGCCACTTCCTTATTCTTCCAGCCCGACGAAATCCGGGCCTTCGGGACGGTTTAGTTTCAAGGTCGAGCCGGCGGCCGATTCCGGGGTGGCTTCGGCCTTGGCGGCATCGAACAGCATGATCGGCGCGCCGGGCATGACGGTGCTGATGGCGTGTTTATAGACCAGCTGGGTGTGGCCGTCGCGGCGCAGCAGCACCGAGAAATTATCGAACCAGGTGATGACGCCCTGCAATTTGACGCCATTGACGAGAAATACGGTGATCGGGGTTTTGCTTTTGCGGACGTGATTCAGGAACACGTCCTGCACGTTCTGCGATTTTTCAGTGGCCACGTTTGTATCCTTTTTTTTGTCGTCTTGAAGACGATGATGATGAGTGTTGTTAAAAAACCAAGTTTATCGGCACCCGCGTGGCGCGCGGTGCCGATGGGGCAATCTATAACGCGTTGCAGCATACCGCAACTATGGGAAACTTATCGTGGCGGCCATCTGACTCACCACGATAAGTTTCCACGGTTTGCTAGATGAAGCTCCAGACTAGTGCACCGTTGAAGATGAGGATCGCGAAGCTGACGGCCCAGCCGAGGGTGCGCAGCCAGAGCGGCGGCAACAGGGATTGCAGCTTGCCCGATGAGATGAACAACATCAGCGGCAGCATGGCGAAGGGTAGCTGCAAGGACAGGATCACCTGGCTGAGCACCAGCAGCTGGTTGACGCCGCCGCGGCCAGTGAGCGCCAGCACGCCGAGGACCGGCAGCACGGCCAGGCCGCGGGTCAGCAGCCGGCGCGCCGCCATCGGCAGTTTCAAATGCAGCAGCCCTTCCATCACCACCTGCCCGGCCAGCGTGCCGGTGACCGTGGCATTGAGGCCGGAGGCGAGCAGCGCGATGCCGAAAATAATCGGCGCTATATGGCTGCCGAGGATCGGCGCCAGCAGCGCAAACGCGCCGGCGAGATCCTGCACCGTGGCGTGGCCGGTGGCGTGGAACACGCTGCCCGCCATGATGAGGATGGCGGCGTTGACCAGAAAAGCGAAGCCGAGCGCGACACAGCTATCCAGCAGCGCCCAGGAGATCGCCTTGCGGCGGGCGGTTTCGGTGATGCCGATTTTGCGGGTCTGCACCAGAGCGGAATGCAAATACAGGTTGTGCGGCATCACGGTGGCGCCGATGATGCCGACGCCGATATACAGCATGCCCGGATGGGTGAGCAGAGCCATATGCGGCACCAGACCGGCGGCGATGGGTGCTGCGGCCGGGTGCGCCAGCAGGATTTCCAACAGCAGCGAGACGGCGATGACGTTGATCAGCGCGATGACCGCGGCTTCCAGCAAACGCATGCCTCTGCGCAACAGCAGCAGCACCAGAAACGCATCGAGGATGGTCAGGACGGCACCCAGCATCAGCGGCAGGCCGAACAACAGGTTGAGGGCGATGGCGCCGCCGATCACCTCGGCGACATCGCAGGCGATGATGGCGCTCTCAGCACCCAGCCACAGCAGGATGGCGACCGGCTTCGGCACCGCATCACGCGACAGCTGGGCGAGATCCCGGCCGGTGGCAATGCCAAGCCAAGCCGAAAGCGCCTGCAACACCATCGCCATCAGGCTCGCCAGCAGCACCACGGCCAGCAAGGCATAGCCATAGCCGGAGCCGGCGGCGAGATCCGTCGCCCAGTTGCCGGGGTCCATGTAACCAACAGCGATGATGTAGCCCGGGCCGGCATAGGCCAGCAGCCGCCGCCACCAGGCCGCCCCCTGAGGCACCCGCACACTGCCATGGGCTGCGCCGAGGCTGAGATCGGGTGGGGCGGTTTCCGGCAACATGCTGTATTATGTAGCCATGGCTACAATCTGGTCAACCGGCTGGAAAAAATGCGTTGCGCAAAATCGCCGGGCACGGCTAGATACGCTGTCATGCCCGTAAAACCGACGATGCCGGCCGAACCAACCCAGGCCAAACGCTTCGGCAAAGCCCGGGCAGCGCAATCAACCGCCCTGCTGGAAGATTACGTCGAGCTGATCGCCGACCTGCTGGCCAGCAGCGGCGAAGCACGGCCGACCGATATCGCGCGCCGCCTCGGCGTTTCCCACGCCACCGCGATCAAGACCATCGGCCGGCTGAAACGCGAAGGACTGGCCACCGCCCTGCCCTATCGCGGCGTGTTCCTGACACAATCCGGCGAAGCACTGGCACTTAAAGTACGCGCCCGCCACCGGCTGGTGGTGGCCGTGCTGACCGCCATCGGCGTGCCGCGCGAAGCCGCCGAGCAGGACGCCGAAGGGATCGAACACCACGTGAGCGCCGCCAGCCTTACCGCATTTGCGAAATTCCTGAAGACACGGAATTAAGGAAGCAGCAGCTTTTTTGAAAAAAAGCTGCGCAAAAACTTTTACGAGTTTGGGCTGGGGGCGCTGATGGCAGAACGCCTATGGCCCTGCATAAATTTTATGCTGGGTCCGGAGGTGTTGTCATTGCCACAGCCCATGTCCCAGATTCATAGAAGTTTTTTGCTTCTTTTTTTCCAAAAAAGAAGCGCTTGCTTTCAGCCGATCTGCTTGTTCATGCCATCAATATGAACCGGGTGCGCTGTGGCTTTGGTGGTGACGCGCCATTGGTGGTCCAGGGCGGCGTTTAGTTCGGCGCCCAGCAGTACGACGTAGGCGGTGAGGTAGAACCACATCATCAGGCCGACCAGTGTGGCGAGGGGGCCGTAGGTGGCGTTGTAGGAGGCGAAGCGGCTGACGTAAAAGCCGAAGCTCCAGGATACGGCGAGCCAGGAGATGGTGGCGACTGCCGCGCCGGGGGCAAAGAAGATGCGGCCGGCGCCGGCCGGGCCGTAGCGGTACAGCAGGCCGAGCGAGACCAGGACGAAGCCGACCATGGCGGCGAAGCCGGCGGCGTTGACCAGAAACCGGGTTTCCGCACCGAGGCCGATGAAATTCAGCACCACCGGGATCAGCACCAGCACGCCGATGGCGAGCACGGCACCGAGGATGGCCACCAGCGTCATGCCGAGGGCGATCGCCTGGAATTTGATCACGCCGCGCGTTTCATGCTGGCGGTATGCCAGGGTGAGGGCGTTCAGCACGGATTTGGTGCCGGTGGAGGCCGACCACAGGGTGATCCCCAGGCTGATCAACAGCCCGAGGCCCAGCCCTTGGCCAGGCTGGGTGACCAGGCTCTGGATGCGGTCCGAGATCAGGCTGAAGGCTGCCGGGGGCATGAATTGCTGAAGATAAGCCAGTTGCGGCTGCACCGTGTCCGGGTTGAAGGCCAGGCCGTACAGCGAGATCAGCATGGTGATGGCCGGGAACAGCGCGAGTGTGGCGTAGAATGCGCAGCCGGCAGCGACCAGGGAGACGCGCTGCGAAATGATGGCGCGGCCGGCTTCGACCACGGCGCGGCGGACCAATGTGACTCGCGGGATAGGCTGCATGGAAGCTATGTTAGAGCAATATGACCGGTTATGGTCAATTTTCAGGAGTATATGAGGGCTTTTTGCGCTACTGTCCACGATGCCTGTTCAGCGGTTTCAACGTCTTTAAGGGCAATCCACTGGCCGCCGCGCAGTATTTCGCTCGGGGTGAATTTCGCTTTGTAGGCCATCTTGCGGCTCGCCTCGACCCAGTAGCCGAGATAGACATGCGGCAGGCCGAGGCTGGCGGCATGGGCGATCAGCCATAATATGGCGTGGGTTCCGAGCGACCTTGCCTCTTCCTCGGGGGCGAAGAAGCTGTAGACGGCGGATAGCCCGTCGCCGAGACGGTCGGTCAGGCAGGCGCCGAGCAGGCGCTCCTGCGGGTCGCGGAATTCGACGACCGAGGTCTCGATCGGGGTGTCCTCGACCATGGCGCGGTAGTCGTAGAAGCTCATGGTCGCCATATCGCCGTCGCCGTGGCGGATCTGCTGGTAGCGCTGGAACAGCTGGAACTGCTCGGCGGTGGCGTGCGGCGGCAGTTGCCGCACGATCAGGTCCGCGTTCAGCCGGTTCAGGCGCTTCTGGGTACGGTTGGGGATGAAATCCTTTGCCCGGATGCGGATCGGCACACAGGCGTTGCAGGATGGGCAGACCGGCGCATAGGCGATGTTATGGCTGCGCCGGAAGCCGCCGCGGGACAGCCGGTCGTGCAATGTTTCAGCGGCGACGCCGGAGAGTTCAGTGACGATTTTGCGTTCGGTGCGGCCATCCATGTAGGGGCACGGCAGCGGCGCCGTGGTGTAGTAGAAGTTTGGCCGCCGGGCAGGCTTGAAGCTCATGAGTCTCATGTTTGAGCTTCGCCGGCGTCACGTCAACTGCGAATCATCACCAGGCCGGAGAGCAGGTCATGCCCGGCGCGGTGGCGCGGGCCGACCAGGGCCAGGGCCAGCGGTACGCAGGCCAGGGCGAAGCTGAGGCCGAGCAGCAGCGTCCATACCAGCGCCTCGGCGTAATTCGGGCGGGCCAGCGTGGCGTCCTGCCGCAGGGCGATGCCGAACAGGCGCTCACCGGGGGTGGCGCCGGTGCTGCCGATGCTCAAGGTGTAATAGACCAGCGGTACGAACGGCACGATGTGGAACATCAGCCAGCCGAGACCGAAGGTGATGAGGCCGAAAACCAGGATAATGAACGCCGCACCCCAGCTCAGCAGGCCGACCAGCAGCATGTCGGCGAGAAACGCGCAGAAGCGGCGGGCCAGTATGCCTCTGGAAAAGACGGTGTTAGAGCTGACGGCGTTAACGGCCTGCGTCATGGGCATGGCTTCGGTATAGAGCGGCCCGGGTTGTGGGTCCATGTTTTCCTGAAAGGCGTTCACCTTGGCGCGTATCGGCTCCCTGCCCTATCTGCTTGGCACTGGTTTCTACCGCATGTCCTATGCCGAGTTCGGCAATCCGGCGGCACCGGCGGTGGTCTGTGTGCATGGGCTGACGCGCAACGGGCGGGATTTCGATCCGCTGGCCGAGGCGCTGGCTGACCGCTTCCATGTGATTTGTCCGGACTTGCCGGGGCGCGGCAAATCCGACTGGCTGCCGGCGGCTGCCCTGTATCAGCCGCCGAGCTATGTGACGGCACTGGCGCATCTGCTGGCGGCGCTGAACAAGCCGGTGGCGTGGGTTGGCACGTCGCTGGGCGGCATTTGCGGGATGATGGTGGCGGCGGCGGGACAGACGCCGGTGACCCGGCTGGTGTTGAACGATATCGGCCCGCATATACCGGCGGCAGCGCTGGCGCGTATCCGCGATTACATGACGGCCGCACCTGAGATGTTTGCCAGCGCCGCCGCGGTGGAGGCGCATCTGCGGGTCATCCATGCGCCGTTCGGCCGGCTGACGGATGCGCAATGGGCACAGCTGACACGGTTTTCCACCCGCCCCGTGCTGGCGGCGGGCGGCGGGCTGGCGTTGCATTACGATCCGAAAATCGGCGAGGCGATGCGCGGCACCCAGCCGCAGGATGCCGATATGTGGCCGCTATACGGCATGATCAAAGTGCCGGTGCTGGCGCTGCGCGGGGCGGAGAGCGATCTGCTGACGCCGGAGACCCTGGAGCAGATGCAGGCTGGCGGGGCGCAGGTGCATACCGTGCCGGCGGCAGGTCACGCCCCGGCGCTGATGGATGCGCCGACCATTGGCGTGATCCGCGATTTTCTGCTGGCTGATTAAACTCTAACGCAGCAGGGCGCAGGCGGCGGCGTAAACGGTCTCGACGGTCAGGCCCGCCATCGGCGCTTCCCCGGCGGGGCCGGGAGCGATGGCGGTGGCGGTGCGGCGGCCCGCCGGGGCGTATTCGGCGGCGGCGGAGCGGCCGAACAGGCCGAGCGTGGGTGCGCCGGCGGCGGCGGCGATGTGCATCAGCCCGGAATCATTGCCGACGAACAGCGCCACCCGCGCCAGGCAGGCGGCGGCCTCAGGCAAAGTGAGTTTGCCGGTGAGATCGAGCGCTTTCGGCAAGGCCGCCAGGACCGGGGCGGCGCGCTCGGCTTCGGCACTGCCGGGGCCGGCGAAGACGACGGCGGTGGCACCCGGTAGCGGGCCGTCCTGCAATCTGTAGACCAATTCGGCGAAGCGCTGCGGCGGCCAGATTTTGCCCTCCCAGTTGGCGGTGGGACCGAGGGCGATCAGCGGGCCGGGCGGCAGCAGGCGGGCGGCTGTTTCATGGTCTTCGGCAACGCTCCAGGTCACCGGTAGCGGTGCCGGGGTCAGGCCGAGCGAGGCGCCGAGCTGCTCGTAGCGCCGCCCCGGGCGGCGGCCGCCGCGCAGGATGTGACGGCGGCGCGCCAGCAGGAACAGTGAAAGTCCGGAGCCGCGCACATCCACCACGATATCCCATAAATGCGGCACGGTTTTGGCCCAGAGCCGCAGCCAGTGCCGGTCATAGCCCTCCTTCTCGAACACGATCAGCCGCTCCAGGCCGGGCAGACGCTGGAACACGCCGGACGCTGCGGCCCCGCAGGCCACGGTGAGATGCGCGGCGGGATGGGTAAGGCGCAGATGCTCGAGGATGCCGCAGGAGATGACGGCATCGCCGATGCGCGAGGAGGTGATGAACAATATCCGCATGCGGCGCACCGGTTACACGGCTTGCCCTGGTCAGGCCAAGAGACCAATTACAGGCGATGTCCTATTTGACCTGTCTGCCGGCGCGTGGCGTGGTTGCGGTTTCCGGCGCGGACCGCGTGGCCTTTCTTAACGGGCTGGTATCCGGCGAGGTGGCCCTGGCCGCCCCGGGCCGCGCGGTGTGGGCGGCACTGCTGACGGCGCAAGGGCGGTATGTGACTGATTTTTTTATATTTCATGATGAGGAGCGGCTGCTGCTGGACGTGCCGGCGGCGGCTGTGGCCGGGCTGATCGCCAGGCTCGGGCGCTACCGGATGCGGGCGGCGGTGACGCTCACCGATCTTTCCGTCACGCACCAGGTATATGTTTCATGGCACGGCGTGCCGCCGCCGGTGCCGGTGACGGCACCCGATCCGCGGCTGCCGGGGGCGGGCTTCCGGCAGATCAGCGATGCAACGCTGCCGGTGACTGCCACGCCGGAGGATTATCTGCTGCACCGGCTTGGCCTCGGCCTGCCCGACGGGCCGCCCGACCTGGAACCGGACAAGACGCTGCTGCTGGAGGCCGGATTCGACGAGCTGGGCGGCGTGTCCTGGGACAAGGGCTGCTACATGGGCCAGGAGCTGACGGCGCGCACCAAATACCGCGGGCTGGTGAAGCGCCGGCTGGTGCCGGTGACGGTGGAGACGCCGGCGCCGGCGCTCGGCACGCTGATCCTCGCCGAGGGCAACGAGGTGGGGACGCTGCGCTCGGAACGGGGCGGGATCGGCCTCGCCATGCTGCGAATCGACGCGCTGGGCAAGCCGCTGATCGCCGGGTCGTCTCTGGTGACGCCGCATATACCCGTGTGGATGACCCTGCCCGCGCCTAACGCCTCATGAAGCGCCTGCTGCTGCTGGCGCTGCTGCTGACCGGCTGCGCCAGGCCGATCAACCCCGCCGCCGGACCACTGTTCAACCCGATGAGCTTTTTTACCGGACATGTGACCTCCTGGGGCATCGAGGAAGACCGCGCCGGTGCGCCGATCGCCATCGTCACCACCGACTGCCAGGGCACCGCCACCGGCCCGCACAGCATCCGCATGGTGCAAACCCTGCATGTCGGCACTCACCAGCCCACCACCCGCATCTGGCAATTCACTCAGACCAACCAAGCGAGCTTCACCGGTACCGCCAACGACATGGACGGCCAAGCCGCCGGCACCGCCGCCGGCCCGGTATTTCACTGGCGCTGGACCCTGGAGACCAGCCCCGGAAATGCACTGAAAAACGTCACCATGGAGCAATGGATGTACCGGCTGCCGGACGGCACGGTGCTGATCCGCACGATCGTCACCAAACTCGGGGTTCGGTTGATTGAAGTGTCCGAGCAGTTTGTGAAAAGCTAAGCAAGCGCTTCTTTTTTGAACCTTGCTGCGCGGTCCGATTCAGACGTGGCGGCTGCACCGCCACGTCATCGGAACGCGAGAAGCAAAAAACTTTTGCCCTGCTGGGCATGGGGCGTGATGCCGACAACGCCCTGAACCCAGCATATATATTTATGACGGGGCATGGGCTGTGAGGCGGACAACGCCTCCGGACCAGCAGAAAAATTATGCTGGGTCTGGGCGTTTGTCGTCATTGCCCATGGCCCAGACTCATAAAGTTTTTTTGCTTCTTTTTGTTCACAAAAAGAAGTGCTTAATTTCACTTAGTGCTTAACCTTTATCGTTCGCGGGCTCTGGTGTCAGGACTTGGGTGATGGTTGAGCGGACGATGCTGACTGTTACGTTTGGGGCGATTTCGACATCGACTTCGGTGGAGCCGTCTGTGACTTTTTTCACGATGCCGAGGATGCCGCCGGCGGTGATGATTTTGTCGCCGCGTTTCAGGGTATTTTGGCGGGCTTTCAGGGTTTTCTGGGTTTGTTGTTGCGGGCGGATCAGCAGGAAGTAGAACACGATGACGATCAGCACCAACGGCGCGAACTGGGCCAGCGAGGCGATGCTGGGCGGCAGGGCGGAGGCGGTTTGGGCGTAGGCGGAGGAGATGAACATGTGTTTTCCTGAAGTCCCCGTGATATGCGCGGGTTCATAGAGCAACATTGCCGGAGATTAAAGAGAGCTGCATGACCGAAGATTTGAAGGCGACGTTGCGCCGGATTGCCGATGCGCTGGACCGTTTGGCGCCGTTGCCGGCGGCACCGTTGGATTTGGCTGGGGCGGATGGGTTTATCTGGCATCCGCCGGCGGTGCTGGCCCCGGTGGCGCGGATTTCCATGGTGGCGCTGGCGTTGTTGCAGGGGATTGACCAACAGAAGGCGATTTTGCTGGACAACACGGCGCGATTCGCTAGGGGGTATCCGGCTAATAATGCGATGTTGTGGGGGGCGCGGGGTACCGGCAAGTCTTCGCTGGTGAAGGCGGTGCATGCGCATATCAATGCGCAAATGCCAGGGGCGTTGGCGCTGGTGGAGATCCATCGGGAGGATATCCGCACCCTGCCCGCTTTGTTGAACATTCTACGCGGGCAGCCACGGGCCTGCCTGATTTTATGCGACGATTTGTCTTTCGAGCGCGAGGATGCCGATTACAAGGCGCTGAAATCCGTGCTGGATGGCGGGATCGAGGGGCGGCCGGCGAATGTGTTGTTTTATGCGACCTCCAACCGGCGGCACCTGATGCCGCGGGAGATGGCGGATAACGAGCGCGCTACTGCTATTAACCCTGGCGAGGCGGTGGAAGAAAAGGTTTCGCTGTCCGACCGGTTTGGCTTGTGGCTGGGCTTTCACAATGCCGATCAGAGCCTATTTTTTACCATGGTCGATGCTTATGCCGCGCATTTTGCGTTGCCGATCAGTACCGAGGCGCTGCATGCGGCGGCGGTGGAATGGTCGGTGACGCGCGGGGCGCGGTCCGGGCGGGTGGCGTGGCAGTTTATCCAGGATATTGCAGGGCAGCTGGGCGTGCGGTTGAACGGATAGGTGCTGGTCTTTGCTGTGCAACTCGGCTATCTAGGCGGTTGGCCGTTTTTTGATGAGAGTATTTGATGCCGACGCAATATGCTGCTGAAGACCTGGAGCAAGTCTTTGACGCGCCTTTATTGCGGCGTGGCCGGACTTTCATGTTCCTGCAGGCGGTGCAGGTGGCGCTGGACGGCGACACGATTTCAGGCCTGGTCGAGGACAAGGGCGAGCAGCGCGTCAGCCTGACGCCGATGGCCGCCGGCAAACGGGTTTCCTTCGCCGAGCGGCAGTGCAGCTGCGGCCAGTTGCGCTGCGCGCATATGACGGCGACGGCACAGGCGGCATTGCAGCGCTTCAAGAGTCTGCAAAAACCGCCGCCGGTGGAGGATGTGATCATTCCGGCGCTGGAGCGGCCGCCGGCGCCGGTGAAGCAGAAAATCCGCGCGCAAGGGCGGCGCGCCCGGCCGGCGGTGATCGCGCAGGAACTCAGCGTGCCGGAGATCGACGGGGTGGTGCATGAGCGCGAGGCGGTGCCGGTGCTGCGGTTGCGCCGCCTGCACGCGCCGGATGAATTCGGCCGGCCGCGCATGATCGACGTGTTGACGCTGGATTTCAACTATGGCGGCATTCGCGTGGATGGCGCCGATGACGGGTTGTTCATTCGCATCAAGGGGGCCTCCGGACCATCGTTCATCCGCCGTGATCCGGAGGCCGAAGCCGCGGCGCTGGATGTGCTGCGGCCGGATAATTTCGTGCAGATGCGGGTGGCCGATGGCCGCTCCGCCAAGGGCCAGCGCGTGCTGGTGTTCCGCGGCGAGGAAGCGGGCGCCAACTGGCACCATTTCATCGCGGTGCGCGTGCCGGAACTGCAGGCGCTGGGCTGGCAGACCAGCATCGAGGATGGCTTCGGGCCGCGCCTGGTGGACTCCGTCGGCGACATCGACGTGCAGGTGGCGGATGCCGAGAAGGGCAGTTTCTCGCTGGAATTCGGCATCGAGATCGACGGCGTGCGGCACCCGCTGCTGCCGATTCTTGAACATCTGCTGGCGCGCGGCGGGATCGACGCCGCACAGATTGTCGATGGCGAGCTGATCACCAGCATGGAAGATGGCCGCGTGCTGAAACTGCCGGCGGAGCGCATCCGGCGGCTATTGGCGGTGATGGGCGACCTGATCGAGGCGGCGGGACGCTCGGCGGAGAAAAACCTGGTGCTGCCGGTGGGCGCGGCCGCGACCGTGCTGGAGCTTGAGGATGTGCTGACCACATCCTGGCAGAACGCCGCGGCGATCGAGGCCTATGTGGATAAATTCCGCGGCGAGCCGGAAATTGTGCCGGTGGAATTGCCGGCGCGGTTCCAGGCCGAATTGCGGCATTACCAGCAGCACGGCGTGGACTGGTTGCAGCATCTGGCGTCCCACGGGCTGGGCGGATTCCTGGCCGATGACATGGGCCTGGGCAAGACCGCGCAGACCATCGCGCATATCTGCGTGGAACATGCGGCAGGAAAGCTGACCGCGCCCGCCTTGATCGTGGTGCCGACCAGCCTGGTGGCCAACTGGACCGCCGAGCTGATCAAATTCGCGCCCTATTTGAAGGTGGTGGTGCTGCACGGCATGGAACGGCACGAGAAACGCGGCGAGCTGGACGGCATTCATGTGGTGATCACCACCTATACCGTGCTGACGCGCGATATCGAGGAGATGAAGGCGCTGCCTTGGCATATCGTGGTGCTGGACGAGGCGCAGGCGATTAAAAGCCCGGATGCGCGGGCCACCCGCGCGGTGTGCCAGCTCGACACCGACAACCGCGTCTGCCTGTCCGGCACGCCGATTGAGAACAATCTCGAAGAGCTGTGGTCGCAATTCGCCTTTCTGATGCCGGGGCTGCTCGGCGACCGCCGCGGCTTTACCAAACGCTTCCGCACGCCGATCGAAAAAAACGGCGATGCGGTGTGCCGCGCCCAGCTGATCCAGCGTATCCAGCCGTTCATCCTGCGCCGCACCAAATCCGAAGTGGCGACCGAACTGCCGCCGAAACACACCATTCTGCGCCGGATTACTTTGGCACCGGACCAGCGCGAATTGTATGAGACGATACGCGGCACGCTGTACGAAACCGTGCGCGAACAAGTGGCCGAACGCACGCTGGCGCAAAGCCGGATTATCGTGCTGGATGCGCTGCTGAAACTGCGCCAGGCCTGCTGCGACCCCCGCCTGGTGAAACTGGCCTCCGCAAAAGCCGTGGAAACCTCTGCCAAGCTGGAAGACCTGCTGGAAATGCTGCAGGAACTCATCCCCGAAGGCCGCCGCATCCTGCTGTTCTCGCAATTCACCTCGATGCTCGACCTGATCAAACCGCGGTTGCGCGAAATCAATATCCCGTTCGTCGAACTGCGCGGCGATACCCGCGACCGCGCCGAACCGGTACGCTCGTTCGAAGCCGGCGAAGTGCCGCTGTTCCTGATATCACTGAAAGCCGGCGGGCGCGGGCTTAACCTGACCTCCGCCGATACCGTTATACATTACGATCCCTGGTGGAACCCGGCGGTGGAAAACCAGGCCTCCGACCGCGCCCACCGCATCGGCCAGACCAAATCCGTGTTCGTCTACAAGCTGATCGCCGTCGACACCGTGGAAGAACGCATCCTGGAACTGCAGCAACGCAAAGCCGAACTCGCCAGCATCGCCTTCAGCGAAACCGCCAGCACCATGGCCTTCGACTTCGACGATATCAACTTCCTGTTTGGCACCGACCCGGAAAAGCAGGCGGCTTGAAGTAAGTAAGCAAGCACTGCTTTTTTTGAAAAAAAAGCAGCAAAAAAACTTTTATGAATTTGGTTCATGGGCGTTGCCAGCGATACGCCCCATGTCCCCAAGGAGTAAAAGTTTTTTGGTTCTTTTTTTCAAAAAAGAACTGCTTACTTTTTTTGATGACATAATGGGAGACATGAAATGGCCTTGAAATCCTTGCATCCCGAAACGCTCGCTTTGCATGCCGGCTGGCGTGCCGATGCCGGCACGGGGTCGGTGGCGGTGCCGATCCATCAGACCACTTCCTATCAGTTCGATAGTCCGGAGCGGGCGGCGAATTTGTTTGCGCTGAAGGAATTCGGCAATATCTATACGCGCATCATGAATCCGACCACGGCGGTGCTGGAAGACCGGCTGGCGGCGTTGGAGGGTGGGGTTGCAGCACTGGCGGTGGCCTCCGGGCAGGCAGCCTCAGCCTATGCGGTGCAGAATCTGGCGCGGGCCGGGGATAACATCGTATCCTCGACGAATTTATATGGCGGCACCTGGAATCTGTTCGCCAATACCCTGAAGGATCAGGGCATCGAGGTGCGGTTTGTCGACCCGGCCGATCCGGAAAATTTCCTGCGCGCCACGGATGACAAGACCCGCGCCTATTATGCCGAGACCTTGCCGAACCCGAAGCTTGCGGTATTCCCGATCGCCGAGGTGGCGGCACTGGGCCGGCCGCTCGGGATACCGCTGATCGTCGACAATACCGCGGCACCGCTACTGGCGCGGCCGTTCGAGCATGGCGCGGCGGTGGTGATCTACTCCACCACCAAATATATCGGCGGCCACGGGACCTCGATCGGCGGTGTCATCATCGATGGCGGCAATTTCGATTGGGCCGCACATCCACAACGCCAGCCGCTGCTGAATATACCCGATGCGAGCTATCACGGCGCCGTATGGACCGAGGCGGTAAAGCCAATGGGGCCGATTGCCTATATCATCCGCGCCCGCGTGGTGCTGCTGCGCGACCTCGGCGCTGCACTCTCACCCTTCAACGCGTTCCAGATCATCCAGGGGCTGGAAACACTGCCGCTGCGCATCGCACGGCATTGCGAAAACGCCGCGGCAGTGGCGGCCTATCTGGCGCAGCACAAGGACGTCACCAAAGTGATCTATCCCGCACTCGCCACCGGTGAGGACAAGCTGCGCGCCGACAAATACCTGCCGCGCGGTTACGGCGGATTGCTCGGATTCGAACTGGCCGGCGGCAAGGATGCCGGCGTCAAATTCATCTCGGGGCTGCAACTTTTCTACCACGTCGCCAATATCGGCGATGCCCGCAGCCTCGCCATCCACCCCGCCAGCACCACACACTCCCAGCTCACCGCCGCCGAACAAACCGCCGCCGGCGTTTCACAAGGCTATATACGCCTGTCCATCGGCATCGAACATATCGACGATATCATCGCCGATCTGGCGCAGGCGTTGGATGTGTGAAGTTGAAGCAAGCAGCAGCTTTTTTGAAAAAAAGCTGCGCAAAAAACTTTTATGAGTCTGGGCCTGGGGCAATTTCGATATCACGCCCTAGGTCCAGCATGAATTTTATGCTGGGTCCGGAGGCGTTGTCGGCGCCACGTCCCATGTCCCAGCGTGGCAAAAGTTTTTTGGTTCTTTTTTTCAAAAAAGAACTGCTTTCTTCCTACCCGCCTTTGTTCCGCAACAATCGTGCTTTGTCGCGTTGCCAGTCGCGGGCGGCGGTGGCGGCTCGTTTGTCTTGTTTTTGTTTGCCTTCGGCGATGCCGATGGTGACTTTGGCGAGGCCGCGCGGGTTGAAGTGGATGTCTAGTGGCACCAGGGTTTGGCCTTCGCGGTTGATGGCGCTGAGCAGCATGCCCCGTTCCTTTTTTTTGATCAGCAGTTTGCGGGGGCCGCGGACGTCGAAGCGCGACAGGACGCCGCCCTGGTATTCCGGGATATAGGCGTTGAACAGGTATAGTTCGCCGTTGCGTTCGCCGGCCCAGGCTTCGCTCAGGGTGGCGCGGCCGAGGCGCAGGGATTTGACTTCGACGCCTTTCAGCACGAGTCCGGCTTCGATGGTGGAGAGGATTTTGTAGTCGAAGCGGGCTTTGCGGTTTTGCGAGGCGATGCCGTGCGAGATGTAGCCGGATTTGCCTTTTTCCTTGGCGGCTGCAGTCAATTGATCAATCCCAGTACCACCATCGCCTGGCGTATGCGGGTGGCGCTGGCGTCTGTGAGGGGGGCCAGTGGCAGGCGGCAGGTGTTGGTGCCGTAGCCGAGCAGGGAGGCGGCGTATTTCACCGGGGCGGGGTTGCTTTCGATGAACATGGCATCGTGCAGCGGCAGCAGGCGGCTCTGGATGGCCATGGCGCGTTGCAGCTCGCCGGCGGTCCAGGCTTTGTGCATTTCAGCGCACAGGCGCGGCGCGATATTGGCGGTGACGGAGATGCAGCCATGGCCGCCGGAGGCGAGGTAGGCGAGCACGGTGTGGTCTTCGCCGGATAGCTGGATGAAGTCTTCGCCGCAGGCCTTTGTGGTGTGCAGCGGGCGGGTCAGGTTGGCGGTGGCATCCTTCACGCCGACGATGTTGCGGTGGGTGGCGAGGCGCGCCATGGTTTCGACACTCATGTCGATGACGGAACGTCCTGGGATGTTGTAGATGATCAGCTTGATGTCGGCGGCATCGGCGATGGCGGTGTAGTGGCGGAACAGGCCGTCCTGGGTTGGCTTGTTGTAATATGGGGTGACCACCAGCACGGCATCGGCACCGGCGCGTTTGGCGTGCTGGGCGAGGCCGATGGCTTCGGTGGTGGCGTTGGAGCCGGCGCCGGCGATGACCGGCACGCGCCCGGCTGCGACCTGGACGGCCAGCTCGACCACGCGCTTATGTTCGTCATGGGTCAGGGTGGGCGATTCGCCGGTGGTGCCGACCGGGACGATGCCTTGCGTGCCCTCGGCGATCTGCCAGTCGATCAACCGCGCATAGGCCGCTTCGTCGATGCTGCCATCGGCGGCCATCGGCGTCACCAGGGCGGTCAGCGAACCTTTGAACATGCGAACTCCATCATCCCTCACCGCGCGCCCCGCGGCGCGCTTCACCGCAAGGGGGGTGGGAAACCCTTGCGTTGAGGGGGCATGGTTAATCCTCCGGGGGATGGCCTGCAAGCCGGGGGCTGCTACAAGCCGGGCATGAGACTCCTGCTATTTCTCGTTGGCCTGCTGGTACCGGCTGCTGCAATTTCCCAGCAAGCGGGTGCCCAGCAGCAGGCGGCCTCGCCGCAGCTGATGGCGGATGTGCGGGCCGGGGATTGGAACGGCGCGCAGAGCCTGGCTTCTGCCACCGGCGATCCGTTGTTGAGCAAGCTCGTGTTGTTTTTTCAGCTGACCAATCCGGGTGGCGGCACGGGTGATGAGATACAGCAATTCATCGACGATAATCCGGACTGGCCGGAGCAGGGTTTGCTGGCGCTGCGGGCGGCAGAGGCCAATGGCGTGGTGGCGAACCCGCCGGCCGAGGAGCCGGATTTTCTGGCGCAGACCAGCGCTTTGGACCCGGACCAGGCTGCCGCCCTGTGGATTGCCCAGGGCCAGGCGGCGTTTGCGGCAGCCAGTGCAGATCAGCAGCTGATGTTCTGGCCGGCGCAGAACGATCTGGCGCGGACTTTGCTGGCGGAAGGGAATGCCAAATCCGCCTATGCGGTGGTGATCGCGGTGGGGCCGCCGGTTGCCGGGGCTACGGCGCGGGCGCAGATTGCCGACCGGGATTTTCTGGCGGGGTTTCTGCGCCTGCGTTTTTTGCATGATCCCGCGGGCGCCATCGCCTGGTTCACCGACCTGCAAACCGCCTCAACGGCCGCGATCACCCAGGCGCGGGCGTATTACTGGCGGGCGCGGTGCGAGGCCGGGGCGGTGGCACAGGCCGATTACCGGAGTGCGGCGTTCTTTCCCAGCACCTATTACGGGCAGTTGGCAGCCCTTGCCCTGGGGGACACGCCGGCGGCTTTGGCCCAGCGTATTCTGGCGGCGGGCGAGCCGCCCTTCACGTCCGGCCAGGTGGTGGATTTTGCTTTGATGGAGCTGCCGCGCGCCGCTGCCTTGCTGGTGCAGATGAACGATACGGATGATGCGGCGATTTTCCTTAACCGCCTCGGGCAGATTGCGCCGGATGACACGACGCGCGAGCTGGCGGCCCGGCTGGCTATTGGCCTCGGCCTGCCCTCCTCGGCGATCAGCATCGCACGCACCGCCGGGATTGCCGGGCAGATGCTGATCCGCGAGGGTTGGCCGATTCCGGTATCGCCGCCTGCCACGGTGGAGGCAGCGATCGCACTTGGCATCATGCGCCAGGAGAGTTCGTTCGACCCGGGGATCATGAGTCCGGCGGGGGCGTTGGGGCTGATGCAGCTGATGCCGGAGACCGCGCGGCGCACCGCACGGCAGACCGGCCTGGCCGCCGCACCGCTGACCGACCCCGATGTGAACATGGCGCTCGGCACGGCGTATTTGAACATGCTGATCCAGAATTTCGGCGACTGCCTGCCGCTGGCCATCGCCGCCTATAATGCCGGGCCGACCAATGTGGCGAACTGGCTGGCGATTTACGGCGATCCGGAGATGACCGGGGCCGGAGGTGCGGATATCATCGACTGGATCGAGGAGATCCCGTTCAACGAGACGCGCAATTATGTGCAGCGGGTGACCGAAAGCATCGTCATCTACCGGGCCTTGCAGACCGGTACGGCGGAGGATCCGGTGAGCCGCTGGATGGTGAAGTGAAAGCCGCGATTTTTATCGCTGCCGGGTTCGGCGCCGGTTATGCGCCGAAGGCGCCGGGCACGTTCGGCTCGCTGCTCGGGCTGGTGCTCGGGCTGTTGCTGCTGCGGGCCGGCCATGCCGCGTTGTTCGCGGCAGCCATTGTCACGGCGGCCGGCGGCCTCTGGGCGATCCGCCGCGCACCGCATGAGGACGATCCCGGCTGGATCGTGATCGACGAAATCGCCGGGCAGTTCTGTGCGCTGCTGGCGCTCTCCAGGGTGACCCTTGCCGGGGCCGTCATCGCCTTTGCGTTGTTCCGCTTGTTCGACATCGCCAAGCCGGGCCCGGTGGGCTGGGCGGATGCGCAGCATAATGCGTTCGGCATCATGGCGGATGACATCGTGGCGGGGGCGCTGGCGGCGATTTGCATTTTCCTGCTGCGATTGATCCCCGGGGTGTATTTGTGAACCCGCTGGCGCGCCGTCTGGTGACCCTGTGCGCATCCCGCGGGCTGATGGTGACCACGGCGGAGAGCTGCACCGGTGGGCTGGTGGCAGCGGCGATCACCGAGGTGGCAGGTTCCTCGGCGATGTTCGGGGCGGGCTACGTGACCTATGAGAATGCCGCCAAGACGGCGATGCTGGGCGTGCCTTCCGGGCTGATCGACAGCGTGGGCGCTGTCAGCGAGGCGGTGGCGCGGGGCATGGCGGACGGCGCGTTGCAGCGGTCCGGCGCCGATATTGCCGTGGCGATCACCGGCATTGCCGGACCAGGCGGCGGCACGCCATTAAAACCCGTGGGCACGGTGTATTTCGGCCTCGCCACGCGCGATGCGACGACAGCTGCGCACCAGCGCTTTACCGGCGACCGTGCTAGCGTGCGGCGCCAAGCCGTGGATTACGCCCTGACCCTGCTATTGGAAGCCGCCGGAGATGAGTAAAAACCTGAGCCTGTGGGATAAAGCCAAGCGCGACGGCCGGCGCATGAGCCTGATCACCGCTTATGATTACCCGTTTGCCAGGCTGGCGGATGCCGCCGGGCTGGATGGCGTGCTGATCGGCGATTCGCTCGGCATGATGGTGGCGGGGGATGAGAACACGCTGCGGGTGACGCTGGAGCAGACGGAATACCATACCGGCATCGTCGCCAGGGCGGTGAGCCGGGCGCTGGTGATGGCCGATTTGCCGTTCGGCAGTTACGAGGCGAGCCCAGCCCAGGCCTTCGCGGCGGCGGCGCGGTTGCTCAAGGCCGGCGCGGAAATCGTCAAGTTGGAAGGCGGCGCCTCGATGGTCGAGACCATCGGCTTCCTGTCGGCGCGTGGCATACCGGTATGCGCGCATGTCGGGCTGACGCCGCAGCATGTGCACCAGTTGGGCGGCTTCAAACGGCAGGGCAAGACCGAGACGGCGGCCGCACGGATTTTGCAGGATGCCATCGCGCTGGCCGATGCCGGCGCGCGCATGGTGCTGATGGAGGCAATACCGCATGATCTCGCCGCCGAGATTACCCGCACCGTGGCGGTGCCGACCATCGGCATTGGCGCCGGACCAGGCACGGATGCGCAGATCCTGGTGCTGCACGACGTGCTGGGGCTGAACATGGACCGCGCGCCTGGCTTCGCACGCGCTTATGTGAACGGTGCCGTATTGATGCAGGAAGCGCTGACCCGCTATGCCGATGATGTCCGCGATGGGAAATTTCCTGCAGGCGTGATGCAAACAACGCCTCCCCCAGGCCCAGACTCATAAAGTTTTTTTGCTGCTTTTTGTTCACAAAAAGAAGTGCTTGCTTCCTGCCCTGTCGCGCCCGGAGCGGTCTTTATCCGCTGGCTGTGCTGGGCTACACCCTTTGGGATGAACGAAATCCTTAAAAACTCCTTGCGCTCCGGGCCGGATGGGCGGGGCCGGTTCGGCGAATTTGGCGGGCGGTTTGTGGCCGAGACGCTGATGCCGTTGATTTTGGAGCTGGAGGCGGCTTACCAGGCGGCGAAGGCCGATCCGCGGTTTCAGACGGAGATCGACCATTATTTGAAGCATTATGTCGGGCGGCCGAGCGCTTTGTGGTTCGCCGAGCGGCTGACGCGTGAGCTGGGCGGGGCGAGGATTTACTTCAAGCGCGACGAGCTGAACCATACCGGCGCGCATAAGATCAACAATTGCATCGGCCAGATTTTGCTGGCGCGGCGCATGGGCAAGACCCGTATCATCGCCGAGACGGGCGCCGGGCAGCATGGCGTTGCCA
Organism: Acetobacteraceae bacterium; assembly: GCA_965231175.1. Lineage (GTDB taxonomy): Bacteria > Pseudomonadota > Alphaproteobacteria > Acetobacterales > Acetobacteraceae > Acidocella. Next base: position 125,027 of record CBDDMJ010000006.1, read on the forward strand.
CTGCCACGGTGTGTGCGCTGTTTGGCTTGCCGTGCACGATCTACATGGGTGCTACCGATGTGGAGCGGCAGAAGCCCAATGTGTTCCGCATGAAGCTGCTGGGGGCCGAAGTGGTGCCGGTGACGTCCGGGGCGGCGACGCTGAAGGACGCCATGAACGATGCGATGCGCGACTGGGTGGCGAATGTGCGCGACACGTTCTATCTCATCGGCACCGCCGCCGGGCCGCATCCGTACCCGGCAATGGTGCGGGATTTTCAGTGCATCATCGGCGAGGAAGCCAAATGGCAGATGCAGGAGGCCGAAGGCCGGCTGCCGGATATCGCGGTGGCGGCGATCGGCGGCGGCTCCAATGCGATCGGGCTGTTTCACCCGTTCCTGGACGATGTTTCGGTGCGGCTGATCGGCGTGGAAGCGGCCGGGCATGGGCTGGATTCCGGCGAACATGCGGCCTCGCTCAGCCGTGGGCGGCCCGGCGTGCTGCATGGCAACCGGACCTATTTGCTGCAGGACGAGGACGGGCAGATCACCGAGGCGCATTCCATCTCCGCCGGGCTGGATTATCCCGGGATCGGCCCCGAACATGCCTGGCTGCATGAGATCGGCCGGGTGGAATATGTTGCGATTACCGACAAGGAAGCGCTGGCGGCGTTCCAGCTCTGCACCCGTACCGAAGGCATCATCCCGGCGCTGGAGCCGGCGCATGCGCTGGCGCATGTCGCCAAAATCGCGCCGCAGCTGGCGCCGGACAAGATTATTCTGATGAATTTGTGCGGCCGCGGCGACAAGGATATTTTCACCGTCGCCCAGCATCTCGGTTTCGATCTGTGAGCCGGATCGCAGGGGTTTTCCAGAAACTGCGCAACCAGGGACAGGCCGCACTGATACCGTTCGTCGAGGCCTATGATCCTGACCGCGCGACCTCGCTGGCGCTGCTGCACGGCATGGCGGCGAATGGGGCCGATATCATCGAGATCGGCGTGCCGTTTACCGACCCGATGGCCGATGGGCCGATCATCCAGGCCGCCGGGCGGCGCGCCCTGCTGGCCGGTGCCACCCTGCGCGGGGTGCTGGATATCGTGCGGGAATTCCGCATCTCCAACAGCCACACGCCGCTGGTGCTGATGGGGTATCTGAACCCGATCCTGTCCTACGGCGTCGATGCCTTCACCCAGGACGCCGCAGCCTGCGGGGTGGACGGGTTGATCGTCGTCGATCTGCCGACCGAGGAGGCGGATTTGATGCTGCCGGCGCTGGCGGCCAACCGGCTGGACCTGATCCGGCTGATCGCGCCGACCACCACGGATGAACGGCTGCCGTTGGTTTTGGCAGGCTCATCCGGCTTCGTGTACTACGTCAGCATCACCGGCATCACCGGCACGCGCACCGCCACCGCCGAGGATCTGGCGCGGGATATTCCACGCATCCGCGCGCATACGAACCTGCCGATCGCCGTCGGCTTCGGCGTGCGCACCCCGGCGCAGGCCGCCATCGTCGCGCAATACGCCGATGCCGCAATCGTCGCCTCAGCGCTGATCGAATGCTTCTGCGATAACGGTATCGATGCGGTGCTGCGCGATGTGGCGGCGTTATCGGCGGGGATTAGAGAAGGGTTAAGCGACTTCTTTTTGTGAACAAAAAGAAGCAAAAAAACTTTATGAGTCTGGGCCTGGGGCGTCGGCATCATCACGCCCATGCCCCGGCATAAAATTTATGCTGGGTTCGGGGGCGTTGTTTGCATCCCGGCCCATGGCCCGGCATAAATATTATGCTGGGGCATGGGCGTTATCAGCAAAACGCCCATGCCCAGCAGGGCAAAAGTTTTTTGCTTCTTTTTTTCAAAAAAGAAGTGCTTGCTTACGATTCAGGAACATTCTGTTTTAGTTCTTCCAGCCAGGCTCGGGCGTTGCCGTCTGAGGGGGCGCGCCAGTCGCCGCGGGGGGAGAGTGAGCCGCCGTGCGAGACTTTGGGGCCGTTTGGCATGGCTGAGCGTTTGAACTGGCTGAAGCCGAAGAAGCGTTGCAGGAAGATTTCGAGCCAGTGGCGGATTTCTGTGAGTGTGTAGGCGGTGCGGCGTTCTGTTGGGTAATGCGGGGGCCAGTTCCCCTGCCCCGCATCGGCCCAGGCGTGGCGGGCCAGGAAGGCGATTTTCGAGGGGCGGAAGCCGTAGCGCAGCGTGTAGTACAGATTGAAATCCTGCAGCGCGTAGGGGCCGATTTTGGCTTCCGTGCTTTGCGGCGTGGCGCCGGGTGCTGCGGGCACCAGCTCCGGCGAGATTTCCGCGGTGACGATGGCGGTGAGGGTTTCGTTCACTGACGGGGTGAACTGCCCGGTTTGCACGACCCAGCGGATCAGGTGTTGGATGAGTGTTTTCGGGACGCCGCCGTTGACGTTGTAATGCGCCATCTGGTCGCCGACGCCGTAGGTGCACCAGCCGAGTGCCAGCTCCGAGAGATCGCCGGTGCCGATGACGATGCCGCCGTGCTGGTTGGCGAGACGGAACAGGTAGTCGGTGCGCAGGCCGGCCTGCACGTTCTCGAAGGTGATGTCGTAGGCTGGGGTGCCGGCGGCGTAGGGGTGGCCGAGATCGGCCAGCATTTGCTGTGCCGCCGGTTTGATGTCGAGCTCGCCGGCCGTGACCCCGAGGCTGTTCATCAAGGCCCAGGCCTGGGTTTTCGAGGCCTCGCCGGTGGCAAAGCCGGGCATGGTGTAGGCCAGGATGTTCTGGCGCGGCAGGCCGAGGCGGTCCAGCGCCTTGGCGGCGACGATCAGCGCGTGGGTGGAGTCGAGGCCGCCGGAGACGCCGATGACCAGTTTGGCGATGCCGGTGGCGGCAAGGCGCTGGGCGAGGCCGGCGATTTGTATGTTGTAGGCCTCGAAGCAATCCTGTTCGAGCCGGGCCGGGTTGGCGGGCACGAAAGGGAAGCGCTCGATGGGCCGGCGCAGGCCGAGATCGCCTGTGGGCGGCTGCAGGGCGAAGGTGATTGTACGGTAGGGCGAGGTGGTGGTGTGGATGGCGCGGTTATCGTCGAAAGTGCCCATGCGCAGGCGTTCCTGGCGCAGCAGATCGAGGTCGATATCCGCGGTGACGGTCTGCCCGGCGGCCGGGAAGCGCTCGGCCTCGGCGAGCAGCACGCCGTTTTCATACATCATCAACTGGCCGTCCCAGGCGACCTCCGTGGTGCTCTCCCCGGCGCCGGCGGCGGCGTATAGATAGGCGGCGAGGCAGCGCAGGGAGGCCGATTGCACCAGCAGGCGGCGGCTTTCGGCGCGGCCGATGGTGATCGGGCTGCCGGAGAGATTGGCGAGAATGGTCGCACCGGCCAGGGCGGCGGTGGCGCTGGGGGGGACCGGCACCCACATGTCCTCGCAGATTTCCACATGCAGAACGAAGCCTGAGAGGTCTGCCGCCGCGTATAGCAGATCGTTGCCGAAGGGGGCGGTCTGGCCGGCGAGAGTGATTTCGCCGCGCTGCACGGCACCGGCGGCGATCTGGCGCCGCTCGTAGAATTCCCGGTAGGTCGGCAGGTAGGATTTGGGGGCCACGCCGAGCAGCCGGCCGCGAAGCATGACCAGGGCGGTGTTATAAACCCGTCCGGCATGGCGCAGAGGGGCGCCGATCACCAGCATGGTGCCGAGATCCGCGGATTGTTTCAGTAGCCAGGCTATGGCTTGCTCGACCGCGTCCAGCAGCACGTCCTGCAGCAGCAGATCCTCGATCGAGTAGCCGGACAGCGTCAGCTCGGGGAAAATCGCCAGCACCGCACCGGCGGCGCTGCTTTGCCGCGCCATCGCCAGCACCGCCTCGGCGTTGCGGGCCGGGTCCGCGAGGGCGGTGACGATCGTGCAGCAGGCGGCGCGGGCAAACCCATGGTCGTACAGGGAGTGGAAGTTCATGACCGGGGCGGAGATCCTTCATTACGTGCCGATAGCCGCAAGAATTGGACCTCAAACCACGCGCTTGCAATACCGGGAGCCGGCCAGCTTTATGGCGCCAGAGTGTCTACCGCCGCCGGCAGGGGCGGCGGTGCCGTGGCGACCGAAGGGGTGGGGGCGGGCGGGCTCTGCCAGCCGCCGCCGAGGGCGGTGTAGAGCGTGACGATGTCCGTGGCGAGCGTCTGATTGGCCTGCACCAGCTGCTGCCGGGCTGCCAGCAGAGTGCGTTGCGGATCCAGCACATCGAGATAGCTGGACAGACCGTTGCGATAACGATCGTTGGCCAGATAATATGATTGCTGTGCCGATTGCACGGTCGCCGCGACTTTGTCGCGGGCGATCAGATCGGTGCGGTAGGACACCAGCGCATCTTCCACTTCGCGCAGCGCATTCAACACCGTGCCCCGATAGTTCAACGCCGCCGCCGTTTCCTCGGCCCGCGCCAGTTTCAAATTCGCCGCAAGTTCGCCGCCCTGGAAAATCGGCAGGGAAATACTGGGCCCGGCGGCATAGAACAGGCTCGCCCATTTGGTAAGGTAGCTGGCATCGGTGGCGCGCAGGCCGATATTGCCGGTGAGCGAAATATCCGGATAGAAATCCGCTACCGCGACGCCGACGCCGGCGGTGGCGGCATGCAGCTGCGCTTCGGCCTGCCTGATATCCGGGCGGCGGCGTGCCAGGCCGGCGGGCAGGCCGACGCCCACCACGGGCGGCAGCGCCGGCAATGCTGCCGGCTGCGCAAGGAGATTATCCAACCGCCCCGGCGGCTGGCCCGCCAGCATGTCCAACTGGTAGATCGCCTGCGCGACCTGTTTTTCATACATTTCTTCCTGCGATTCTTCGTTGTCGAGTTGCGTCTGCGCCTGTTCGACATCGACGTCCGAGGTCAGCCCGCGCTGTGCGCGGTCCTGCGTCAGCTGTAACGATTGTTGCGCCGTCTGTACGGCCTGCAGCTGGGCTTCCTGCATCTGCTGGGCACCGCGCAGCTGCAGATAGGCCTGCGCCACCTCGCTCTCCAGCATGACCAGCGCATCGTTGGCGGCTTCGCGTTCGGCCTCGGCATTGGCTTTCGCTTGCTCCACGCCGCGCCGGACCCGGCCGAACAGATCGAGCTCCCAGGAGGAGCTTAACCCGTACTGGTACAGGTTGACGGGTTGGGCCAGCTGGTTGAGGGCGGTGGTGCCGGCTTCGGCGATCCTGTTGCCGTCACCGGGGGCGATCTGGTTCAGCGGCGAGCTTTGATCGGCCAGATTGTTCAACTGATCGTAAGCGCCCTTGGATTGCAATATGCCTTTGATGCCGAGATCTTCACGCATGTAGCTGGCGTTGCCGCTTAAGGTCGGCAGGCCGGCCGCTGCCTCGACGGCGACATTCTGATCGGCCTCGATCACCCGCACGGTGGCCTCCTGCACCGTCGGATTATCGGCGATCGCCGCCTGCATCAGCTGGGTGAGGATGGGATCGCCGAAGCCGTTCCACCAGAGCGGGTCAGGGTCGCTGGCGGTGCTGAGGCCAGGGTTTTGCTGGGCTGCCTGGTCATGCCAGTCCGGCAGCGGCGGCAGGGCGGGCGGTTGGTAATTCGGACCGACCGTGCACGCCGCGAGGGCCAGGGTGCTCAGCAGCCATAAGAACCGCATCAACCGCCACCGCCCGAACTGACCTTTACATCGCTCATCAGCAGGGCCGCCGGGACCATCACCAGCGCCATTACACCGGTGATGAAAAACACGTCGATATAGGCCAGTACGCCGGTTTGCAGTTGCAATATCTGAAATACCTGGCCGGGTGCGGCGCGCATCGCCTGACCCATGGACATGCCGGTATTCAGCAATGCCTGTTGCATTTGTTGCAGCAGCAGATTGTAGCCCTGGTTGCCGGCGGACAGGTTGGAGACCAGATATTGCTGGTTGATCTGCTGGTGATTGGTCACCAGGGCGGTCGCCGCCGAGATGCCGAGGCCGCCGAACACGTTGCGCGACATGCTGAACAGCGCCGCCGCATCGCCCTGCTGCCGTTTGGGCAGGGTGGCATAAGCGATGGTGCTGATCGGCACGAACAGGAATGCGAGGCCGCCGGTTTGCGCGCCACGCGCCAGCGCCAGATGCAGGAAATCCTCCTGCGGCACCAGATGCATGGAATAGAACAACGCCCCGGACAGCGCGAGACCGCCGCCGGCGATGACGTATTTTGCCGGCACCAGATTGAGAAGTTTGCCGACCAGCGGGACCAGCATGGCCAGCAGCACCGCCCCTGGTGCCAGGACGAGACCGGCCAGCGTGGCGGTGTAACCCAGCTGGCTTTGCGAAAACTGCGGGATCAGCACCGCGCTGGAATACAGCACCAGCCCCATGATGCCGATTTCCACCCAGCCCAGGGCGAAATTACGGTCCTTGAAGACCCGCAGATCGACGATCGGGTGACGGGTGGTGAGCAGGTAGACGATGCCGAACAGAAACCCCACGGCGCTGAGCGCGAACATGAACGTCACGAAACCGGAATTCAGCCAGTTCAAATCCTCGCCGCGATCGGCAGCGATTTCAAGGCAGCCAAGGGCCAGTGCGATCAGCGCCAGGCCGAGATAATCGAAGGGCGGTGCGTCGCGCTGTTCCTGCCGCACGCGCGGCGAATCCTCCACATAATGCAGCACACCGTACAAAGTGAACGCGCCGATCGGCACGTTCAGCAGGAAAATCCAGTGCCAGGAAAACGCATCCGTCAGATAGCCGCCGAGCAGCGGGCCGACCACGGGGGCGATGATGATGGCGATGGCGGTGAGAGAAAACGCCTGCTGGCGTTTTTCCGCAGGAAACGTGTCGAGTATGATGGCCTGCTGGGTGGGTTGCAGGCCGCCGCCGAACAGGCCCTGGATGCCGCGAAACACCAGCAACTGCCAGAATTGCTGGCACAGGCCGCAGCCCAGAGAGGCCAGGGTGAACACGCCGATGCAGACCAGAAAAAACCGCTTGCGCCCGAAGCGCCGGCTGAGCGCGCCGGAGATGGTCAGCACGATGCCGTTGGCGACCAGATACACGGTCAGGGCCCAGGTGCTGTCATCGTTGCTGATCGACAGGCTGCCCGCGATATGCGGCAGCGAGACATTGACGATGGTGGTATCGAGGACCTCCATGAAGGCGCCGAGGGTGACGAAAATGGCGATCACCCACGGGTTGGCGCGTGGTCTCCAGGTTTTCTGGCCGCTCATTTGACGTAGACTGTCGGGGTGACCGAGATGCCGAGCGGCAAACCAATCATATCCGGCGGCAGGCCGGAATCGATGACGATTTTCACCGGCACCCGGCGCACGATTTTCACGAAATTACCGGTGGCGTTTTCCGCCGGGAAGGCGGTGAAGCGCGCGCCCGAGCCTTGCTGGATACTCTGCACATGGCCATGCAGTTTCAGGCGCGGATAGGCATCCACCGTCATGATGACCTTGTCGCCCGGGCGTATGCGGTCGAGCTGGGTTTCCTTGTAGTTGGCGGTGACCCAGATTTGCGGCGTGACGATGTAGAACAATTGCTGCCCGGTTTGTACATAGGTGCCGAGCTCGGCATTGCGCATGGTGATCGAACCGTCCTGCGGGGCGGTGATTTGCGTATAGGATTGTTTCACCTGCGCCTGGGCCAGGCTGGCTTGCGCCTGTTGCACCTGCGCCTGGCGCTGGGAAACCGTTTCGGCCGCGGATTGGATCATCTGCGGCACCAGTGCGGCGCTGGCGACCTGCGCCCTCGCCTGCTTCACCGCCGCTGCCGCGGATTTCAGTTGTTGCGTGGCCTGATCGACATCGGCTGCTGCGGTGGCGCGCCGGTCCACGTTGTGCTGGCGCTCATAATCCCGCGCCGCCTGATATTCCTGCGCCTGTGCCTGCTCGAGCTGCCCTTCCGCCTGCTCCAGCTGTGCGGGTGCCCGCACCTGGATTTCCGCCAGATCGACTTCGGCACTCGCAAGCTGGGCCTGCGCCAGGGCGAGGTTAGCCTCTGCCTGCGCGACCGCGGCCTGGCTGTCGCGCGGGTCTATCACCAGCAGCAACTGGCCGGCATGCACGAAACTATTGTCATCGACGTATAACTGCGTGACGTAGCCGGATAGATTGGCGGCGATGGAGACGGCGCGGCCATCGGTATAGGCATCGTCGGTGGTGATTTCGTTCTTTGTCAGAAACCAATAAATCAGCGCGACGATCAGGACAACGACGAGGGCAATGCCGGAAATGATCAGCGGCAGATGGCTGCTCGGCTTTTCCTCCTCATCCTTGCCGGCGTCATCCTTGCCGGACGGCTGGTCGCCGTTATCGGATGATGGTTGGGTGTTTGCGCCATCCTGTTTATCCTCATCATCATTCGCATCGTCAGACTTCTGCTTATCACTCACGCTGACCATTGCCTCCGCTGCGGTGCAGCATAGATGGAGGCGGAGATGATGGATTCAATGCAGGCAGGGCAGATTTACGCTACGCGCAAGGCGCCGGCCGCGCTTAGATGAGGCGATACAAGCCTATTCCACGCTGTCCTGCACATCCGTCAGCAGCGGTACGGCGGGATAGGCTTCCTCCTCATCTTCTGCCGCCGGCGGGTGGATCAGCGCTTCCAGCCGGGCCTTCACGGCGGCAAACGCGGCAGAGCCGAGCTGTTCGGCGCGGCGCGGCCGTTCCAGCGGCACTTCGATCAGCTCCTGCACCTCGCCCGGATGGGCGGACAGCACCAGGATGCGATCTGCAAGATAGATCGCCTCATCGAGATCATGGGTGATGAAGACCACGGTGATATCGATTTTTTTCCAGATTTCCAGCAGATAGCTCTGCATGCGCGCCCGCGTCTGCGCATCGAGTGCGCTGAACGGCTCGTCCATCAGCAGGATGCGCGGATGGTTGACCAGCGCGCGCACGATGGCGACGCGCTGTTTCATGCCGCCGGAGAGCTGGTGCGGATAGGCATCGGCAAATTTATCGAGCCCGATCAGGTTGAGCCATTCGCGCGCCTGTTTATCCGCCTCGAATTTGGTGACACCGTTCATGCGCAGGCCGAACATCACGTTTTTTTTCACCGTCAGCCAGGGAAACAGCGTGTAGCCCTGGAATACCATGCCGCGTTCGCGCCCCGGCCCGTTCACCGGCTTGCCGTCCAGCAGCACCTCACCGGCACTCAGCGTTTCCAGCCCGGCGAGGATGCGGATCAGCGTGGATTTGCCGCAGCCGGAGGGGCCGATGATGCAGAGAAATTCGCGGCGATGCGTCTGGAACGAAATATTGCGCAACGCCGTGACCTGCTGCCTGCCGGTCTGGAATAATTTGTCCAGCTTGTTGACGCGCAGGATGACATGTCGCGCCTTCAAGCGGGCGAGACGGGATTTTACGGCCTCGGTCTGGTCCAGATATGACAGCGCGGTTTCAGACATCAGGCACCGGCGCGGTCCCAGGCAAACAACCGCCGTCCCAGGGCTGCCAGCAGGATATCCGTGCCGAGGCCGAGGATGCCGATCATGGCGATGGCGGCATAGACATTGGCAAAATGCTGGTAGCGCGACTGCTGGGTGATGAACAGGGAAATGCCGGAGGTGGCGCCGATCAACTCGGCGACGATCAGATAGGTCCAGGCCCAGCCGAGCAGCACGCGCTGGTCGCGGTACAGATCCGGCAGCACGCTCGGGATCACCACCTTGGTCAGCAGTTTCAAATTCTTGGTGCCGAGCGTCAGGGCCGCCTCGACCAATGAGAAATCCGCCTTGCGGGTGGTATTGGCGATGATGAGGACCTGCTGGAACAGCGTGCCGATGACGATGATGGCGATCTTTGGCCCGTCATAGATGCCGAGGATGGCGACCGCCAGCGTGCCGAAGGCCGGGGCCGGCAGATAGCGGAAAAATTCGACGAACGGTTCGATGAGCCGCGAGGCGCCGGTATGCGCGCCGCAGATGATGCCGAGCGGCACGCCGATGATCGAGGAGATGACGAAGCCCCAGAAAATGGTTTGTATGCTTTGCCAAAGGCTCTGGTGCAGCCAAAGACCATCCTGATTCAGCGGCGGCGTGGTGAAGGCGGTATAGAAGGCCGCCGCCACCTCGCCCGGCGCCGGCAGATAGACCGGGTTGCACAGGGTGCCGACCGGCGGCGCGGTGCCGGCCTGTTTCGCGTTCGCCACTTCCGCGGCAAACGACGCTTTGTCGATGCGCATGCCGGGCTGGAAATAATCGACATCGCCGGGGTCTGAAATCAGCATGTCAGGATGCCAGATGAATGGCACGTAGCTGACCGCCGACCACAGCAGCAACGGCAGCAGGACCGAGGCGAAGCCGAGGGCGATACGGGTGCGGCGGCTTAGCCGGGCGCGGACCCGGAACCATTGACCGGGCAGCGGCGCCTGCCGGCCTTCAGCCGGCGCCGGCCTGACGGCATCGGCAACCGATTCCACCTAGGGGCCGGCCATCAGCGAACCATCGATATAATCGGCAATGATCTGCGGCTGCTTGTATACGCCGTTGCGCACATTGAAGGCATCCGCATTCATGTCCGAACCGTAGATCGAGGCCAGTGTGCTGCCTTTGACGAAGGCTTTTTCGGCTTCGGCACGGCTCAGCAATTTTGTTCCGTTATAGAAATGCTTGTATACGGCAGGCTCGGTGCCGTCGCGCGCCGCCATGATTTTCAGTGCATCCTCATGCGTTTTCGGATCGGTCACATAGGCCAGAGTGCGGTACCATACGGCGATGACTTTCTTCCATTCCTGCGGATGGTCCTTCAAACTCTGCGGCGATACCGCGAGGCCATCGTAGATCAGCCCGGGTGCGGAGGCCGAGGTGTATAGCGGGCGCGAACCCGGCAGCAGCATCATCGCCTGATCGTCGATCGGCTGCCAGGCGCCGATGGCCGCGACCGAGCCGGAGGCCAGCACCTGCGGCGTGCTGTTGGTGACGGTGTTCACCAGCGTTACGGAACTGAGCGCCATGCCGTTCTGCGTCAGCGCATGTTCCAGCAGCAGATGATCCACGAGGCCGACCTCGACGCCGATTTTCTGCCCCGCCAGCTGCTTCATGCTGGTGATGCCCGGCTTGCCGACGATCTGGTCGTTGCCGTTGGAATAATCGGTCAGCAGGATCAGCACGTTCTTGGCACCGCTGGAGCCGATCGCCAGGCCGTCGCCGTTGGCGATGAAATCGCCGTCCAGCTTGCCGGCGCTGAAGGCATCGAGCGAGGCGGAATAATCGAACCACTGCATGTCCACATTCACGCCGGCCTGTTTGAACCAGCCTTTGTCGATGGCGATCTGCCAGGGGGTCCAGCCCGGCCAGTCGCTGAAGCCGATGCGCAGCGGTGCCTCGGCCTGCGCCGGCAGGGACAGCCCCGCTGCCAGCAGGGCGGCGGCGAACAGGCGGGCGAATTTCGATGTGTGTCTCATTACAACCTCATGATTCAAGGGGAATTTCAAGCAAGAAAGATGCCATGCGCTAGAATTCCAGCAGATGGTCGCGCAGCATTTCAGTGGCGTAGGCCTTGCGGGTGAGCCCCAGCCTTTGCAGCTCCGGCACCAGGCCATCGGCGATTTCCACCAGATAGCGGCGGCCGACGCGCAGCACCGGGGTGGTGATGAGAAACCCGTCGCCGCCGACCTCCTCCATCACCTCGCCCATGCGCGCTGCCACCTGTGCCGGCGTGCCGATCAGCTCGACCGAGGACACCAGCCCGCCGGCGCCATCCACCACCAGCTCGCGCAGGGTTTTGCCGCTGCCATGCTGCTGAAATTTGTCGAGCGAGCCTTGCTCGCCATTGGTCATGAGCCGCTCCGGGAGTGGCTGGTCGAGGTCGTAGCGGGAAAAATCGATATCGGTGATTGCCGAGATCGAGGCCAGCATGTCGGCGATGAAATGCGGCGCGTTCAACATTCTTTGATGCCGGGCCTGCGCATCTTCCATCGTCTCTCCCAGGGTGGGGGTGATGCAGAACAGCACCTTGATGTCATCCGGGTTGCGGCCGAGCCGGACGGCGCGGGCGCGGACGTCGTCACGGAATGCCTTCATGCTTTCAGGGCCGCTGGCGACGGAGACGATGGAATCCGCATGGCGCGCCGCGAAATCCCGCCCGCGCGGCGAGGCGCCGGCCTGCACGTAAACCGGCCGGCCCTGCGGCGAGCGCACGGTGTTGAGCGGGCCGCGCACCTTGTAGAATTTGCCCTCATGATGGATCGGCCGGACCTTGGTGTGATCCGCATAGATGCCGGCCTCGCGGTTGAGCACCACCGCATCCGGCGCCCAGCTGGCGAACAGCTTTTCCATCACCTCCATATATTCATCGGCCATCTCATAGCGCAGCTCGCGCGGCGGCAGCCTGTCCAAGCCGAAATTCTGTGCTGCCAGATCCTCCGCGCTGGTCACCACGTTCCAGCCGAAGCGCCCTTTGGTCAGGCTGTCTATGGTGGCGGACAGCCGCGCCATCAAGAACGGCGGATAGGCCAAGGTGGACATGGTGGCGACCACGCCGAGGCGGCTGGTCGCCATGCCCATGGCCACCGCGAGCGGTGCGGGGTCGTGCTTGGGCGCCATCACCCCGCCGGCCAGCCCTGCCTCGGCCGAGCCGCCATAGGTCTCCGAGACCATCAGCTTGTCTTCGATCATGATGTAGTCGAAGCAGGCGCGTTCCAGCGTGCGGGCCATTTCGATGTAAAAACCGCCATCCCAGGGCGTGCCGCCCTGGCCGAACGGCGAGCGCCATTCATCCGGGGTGAAATTCATGAACCAGCCGAGGTGGAAGCGTTTGGTCACGGCAACTCCTGTCGCGCAGCGGCGCTGGAGCGTTTAATTAAACAAGCGTTTAACAACCGTCAAGAAAAAGCTGTATAATAGGCATATGATTTTATTGTACTTATATTTAAGCAATAACTGCTGTATAAATAGTCATTTTGTCATATTGAGATGCGGGGAGATGATGAAAAATGCGTGATAAAGCGACCCGCAAGCGGTTCGACCCGGAACTCCGCGCCGACATGATCCTGGATGTTGCCCTGCAACTGTTCGCCGAGCAGCATTACAACGCCGTGTCGGTACGCGACATCGCCCAGGCTTGCGGTATCAATCCAGGGCTGATCTATTACTACTTCGACAGCAAGGACCAGCTGCTGCGCCGCGTGCTCAGCCACGCCATCGGGCAGATGCATGAAGGCGGCGGCATAAAACGCCGGCCCGAACTGAACCCGCTGCAGGAACTGCTGGCCTATCTGCACATGCAAGTGCCGATCGCACCGATGCTGATCAGCATGGTCAAAATCATGGCGGATTATTCCGCATCGAAACTGCGCGATGCCGCAACCGACAAAATGATCAGCGATTTCTATGCGCGCGAACAGGAATTCCTGGAAGACTGCCTGCACCGCGGCATAACCGCCGGCATCATCAAACCAATCAACATCGCCGACACCGCACGCGCCATCAGCCTGCAACTCGACGGTATTTTCTACGCCGCCAAAAGCCGCGGCGATGACCGGATACAAGCCGATATCGCCAATTTATGCGCATTGCTGGAAATGGCGAAAGAATAGTAAGCAGGCAGCAGCTTTTTTGAAAAAAGCTGCGCAAAAAACTTTTTTCATGCTGGGGCATGGGCGTTATGCGGACAGCGCCCATGGCCCAGACTCATAAAGTTTTTTTGCTTCTTTTTATTCACAAAAAGAAGTGCTTTCTTCTCGCTTCACGCTACAACGATTACTCCAAGACGTTGACCTGCTCTTACGGTTTGGCCTTTTACCACGCCGATATGTTGCAGGGTGCCGGTTGCCGGGGCCAGGACGCGCACTTCCATTTTCATGGATTCGATCATCATGATGGTTTCGCCGGCTTGGATTTTATCGCCTTGCCGGCGCAGAAGTTGCCAGATGCTGCCTGGCACTGGGGCGGCGATGGCGCGTTCGCTTGCTGTGAGGGCGGTTTCGTCCGGTGCGGATTCGATCTGTTTTTCTACGAAGCTGTTGAGACCTTTTTCGGCCCAGTCTGCGCGCTCAGCGGCAAACGCGGCGCGTTGTGCGGCCTGAAATGAGTTGATCGAGGTTGCATGCTGCGCGCAGAATTCTGCATGTTCAGCGAGGGAGAAATCTTGCGTTTCGATTTTCAAGGGATAGTTTCCGTGCAGGAAGCGCTCCCGCGCCTCTTCGAGTTCCTCGTTGGAGACTTCGAAGAACCGTATCTGATCGAAATGCCGTAATAGCCATGGGTGCCCCGGCGCAAAGGGCGGGGTTTGGCGGTGCGTGTTCCAGATTTGCAATGTGCGGCCGAACAGTTGATAGCCGCCCGGGCCTTCCATGCCGTAGATGCACATATAGGCACCGCCGATGCCGACCGCGTTCTGTGGCGTCCAGGGCCGGGCCGGGTTGTATTTGGTGGTGACGAGGCGGTGCCGCGGGTCGTACGGCGTTGCCACGGGGGCGCCGAGATAGACATCGCCCAGGCCGAGAACGACATAGGATGCTGCGAAGATGATGCGCTTTACGTCATCGATGCAGGCAAGACCGTTGATGCGCCTGATGAATTCGATATTGTCCGGCGCCCAGGGTGCATCCGGGCGTGTGGTTTCCTGATATTTCCGCATGGCGAGCTGGATCTGCGGATCGTTCCAGGACAGCGGCAGATGCAATACCCGGCTCTGCACCACCATGTCTTCCGGCGGCGGCAGGGTGGGCAGGAGCGTCTGCACGGCGTTGAGCACCGCAGCACAGGAAATAATTTCGTTATCAAAATGTATCTGCAGGGAGCGTATGCCTGGCGTCAGGTCGATGACACCGGGCAGGGCTGCGGCACCCAGCGCGTCGCGCAGCGCCTGCACCCGCAGCCGCAAGGCGAAATCCAGTTTCATGTCGCCGAATTCGATCAGTATATCTTCATCGCCGGCACGGCGGATGATGACATCGCCGTGGGACGTCAGGATTGCCGGTTCGTCATCGGCGCGGATGAATTTGACTTTGTCTCCTGGTTTCAACTGCCCGAGTTTCCACAGATCCGGTTTGGTCACCACTGCGGGGCAGACGAAACCGCCGAGCGAGGGGCCGTCAGGTCCCAGCAAAATTGGCATGTCGCCGGTAAAATCGATGGCGCCGACGGCATAGGCGGTGTCGTGGATGTTGGAGGGGTGCAGCCCGGCCTCACCGCCATCCTGGCGTGCCCATTCCGGCTTCGGGCCGATCAGCCGGACCCCGGTGCGGGCGGAATTGTGGTGCACCTCATAGCTGGCCGAAAACAGCGTTTCGATATCGCTGTGTTTAAAGAAATCCGGCGCGCCATGCGGGCCGTAACGCACCGCGAGCTGCCAGTCATGGGTCAGGTCCGCGAATGCCGGCGGTGCCGTGGCGATGGTTTCATGCGGGGCGGCCAGCCGCAGCGTGTCGCCGGCGCGCAGCAGGCCGCCGCTATGGCCGCCGAAACCGCCGAGCGCGAAGGTCGCGGTGGAGCCCAGATAGTCCGGGGCGGTAAAGCCGCCGGCCACTGCGAGGTAACAGCGCTGGCCGGGACCGGAGATACCGCCGAGACTGAGGATCTGCCCGGCTTTTACCGTGACTGCAGTGTTATGCGCCACCGGTACTTCATCGAGCAGCGCCAGCATCGCGGCCCCGGTGAGCGCCAGCGTTGCATCGCAGGCAAAGCGCAAAATCGGGCCGTGCAGCGTCAGCTCGAGCGCGGTGGCACCTGGCGGATTGCCGACGAGCTGATTGGCGGCGCGGAAGCTTTTGTCATCCATCGGCCCGCTCGGCGGGACCCCGACCTCCCAGTAGCCGAGGCGGCCCGGCAGGCTTTGCAGCGAGGATTGCGCCCCGCCATCCAGCACCGCGATGCTGCGTGGCCGATAGGCGAATCCGGCAAGGGTGCGCGTCGTCATGCGGCCCGCGCGGAACTCTGTCAGGTTTAAAATCTCGTAGGCGTAGTCTGCATTGGTTTCGATGCCGCTGATTTCCGATTGGGCGATGCCGGTCCGCAGGCGCTCGATCGCCTGATCCCTTGTGGCACCGGTTGCGATATATTTGGCGAGCATCGGATCGTAATACGGCGATACCATCGTGCCGGTTTCGATCCAGCCATCGACGCGCAATCCGGGCGGCGGGATGAACGAGATTATAGTGCCGCTGGCGGGACGGAAATCCTCACCAGGTATTTCGGCGTAGATCCGCGCCTCGATCGCCGCCCCTGTGGCCGCCAGAGAGGTTTGCGCCGGCAGCACGAAATCACCCGCTGCCTGGCGGATCATCCATTCCACCAAATCCACGCCATACACCGCCTCGGTCACGCCATGCTCGACCTGCAGACGCGTGTTCACTTCGAGAAAATAAAACCGTTCCGTATTGGCATCGTACACGAATTCGACAGTGCCGGCGGAGGCGTAAGCCACCGAGGCCGCCAGCGCCAGCGCTGATGCCTGCAAGGCGCTCAACACTGCGGCGGAGATGTTGGGCGGCGGTGTTTCCTCGATGATTTTCTGGTTGCGGCGCTGCAATGAACAATCCCGGCACCCTAACGCGACCACGCCGCCTTTGCCGTCGCCGAAAATCTGCACCTCGATATGGCGCGCCGCGGTGACGTATTTTTCGAGAAACAAAGCAGGGTTGCCGAAATTATTCGCCGCCATGCGGCCGATACCGGCGAAATTCTGCTCAAGCTCGGCATCGGTGCCGCACAAAGCCATGCCGATCCCGCCGCCGCCGGCGGAGCTTTTCAGCATTACCGGGTAGCCGATACGCGCGGCTTCGGTGAGCGCCTCGGTGCTGCTGGCCACCAGGCCGGAGCCCGGCAGCATCGGCACGCCGGCCTGCTGCGCCAGAGCGCGGGCCGTGTGTTTCAGACCGAAATCCCGCAAATGTCGAGGTGCGGGGCCGATGAAGACGATGCCCTCTGCCGCCAGACGCGCGGCGAATTCCACCCGCTCGGAGAGAAACCCGTAGCCGGGATGCACCGCCTCGGCGCCGGTCTGGCGGCAGGCCGCGATGATCGCCTCGATGTTCAGGTAGCTTTCCGCCGCCGGCGGCGGGCCGATGCGCACCGCTTCATCGGCTGCCAGCACGCCGGGTGCAAACCGGTCGGCATCCGAATACACCGCGACCGAGGCGATGCCCATCGTCTTCAAGGTCCGGCAGATGCGCAGCAGGATTTCGCCGCGATTGGCGATCAGGATTTTCTTGAACACCGGTCTTCAGGTTTCGGATATGACGATGCGGATCGGCGTGGGTGAGAAACCGTTGCACGGATTATTCACCTGCGGGCAGTTGGAGATCAGCACCAGCAGATCCATCTCGGCGCGCAGCTCGACGAAGCCGCCTTGGGTGGAAACCCCGTCATCGACGGTCAGCTCGCCATTGCCGCGGATCGGCACATTCATGAAGAAATTCACGTTGGACACGAGGTCGCGCTTGCCCATGCCGTATTTGCCAAGCTCGAGCAGAAAATTCTCCCGGCAGGCGTGCATGAAGCGTGTTTCATGGCCGAAGCGCACGGTGTTGGATTCGCAGGAACAGGCCCCGGCGCAGGTGTCATGAAACCCGCAACTATCGGCGGTGAGCGTCAGCATCGGCCGCGCCTCGTTGGACAGCAGCACGGCGCCGGTTTCGAGATAGAATTTGCCGCCGCGCGCGGCCTGGGCGGTGAGCGTGTCCTGTGCCGAGTAGCGCTCGCTCACATCGTGCAGATTGTAGACCAGCGCATCCACCGCCTGCTGGCCTGCGAGATCGATGATGCGCAGGCTCTGCCCGGCTTTGAGTTCTGCCGAAAAGGGCGCGCGCGCCGGTACCAGCGTGTCCGAGAGGATGGTCAAGGCGCGAACAGCGCATCGGTATTGGTGAAGCCGCGCACCGCTTCCGGCGTAAAGCCGCGGCATGGATCATGGTCTGCCGGCGGCATATGGCCGATGGCAATTTCGAGCGGGCCGGTGGCGTGCGGCACCGGGCTCAGCGCATGCGGCGTGTTGGAAAGCCCCAGCAGCAGATTCTGTTCGGCGCGCAAAACCACGTAGGATGCGGCCGGCGGGGCGGTAAACCGCAACACCCCCGCCGCATCCGTGGCAACATGAGAGAACAGGCTGACCGCCGGCCCGAGATCGCGCCGCGTCAGGCCGAATTTGGCACCGGCGAGGCGCAGATTATCGCGGCCATTACGCCCCTGCCCGGTCTGCGCCGGCGTGTTGGGGCCGAGGAGCGCATCGTGCCCGGTGCTGCTATCGTCGATGATGGAGCAAAGCACGCGGCCCATATCGGAAAACAGCACGCGGCCCGTGGTCAGCCTGGTGGTCCATTGCAGCTTCACCGTATCGCCGGCGTTGAAACGCTCGGAGGGGTCATCGGCGTTCCACAGGAACAAGGCGGCCCCCGGCGTGCCGGTGGGATTGACGATGCGGATCACATCGAAGCGCCGCAGACGCAACGCCACATAGCAGCCGGGCGGGATCGACTCTTGGCTGAATATCGACGCTGCATCCAGCGGCAGGGCTTGCCGCATTAGCACCGGCGCTGCGGCGGTGGCCCGTGCCGCGGCCTGCAACGCCTCATAGCGCGCCCGGTAGGCGGCGGGCGTCAGCCCATCGAGGTCAGACGTCAAGGCCTGGCGACTTGTCCGAACAGATGTTTGCGCGACTCTTCGGTGACCGTCGGCGACGCGTTGACCGCCTTTCCCAGCTCATAGGCCCGCACCACCGCCGGCCGCGCCGCCATGGTTTCAAACCAGCGCCGCACATGCGGAAAATCCTCAAGGCGCTGGCCCTGCCGCTCATACGGCACAATCCACGGATAGATCGCCATATCCGCGATCGAATAATCCCCGGCGACGAAATCACGGCCGGCCAGGCGCTTGTCGAGCACGCCGTACAGGCGGTTTGTTTCATTTACATAACGGTCGATGGCGTAGGGGATTTTCTCCGGCGCATAGAAGGCGAAATGGTGGTTCTGCCCCGCCATCGGCCCGAGGCCGGCCATTTGCCAGAACAGCCATTGCATCACCTCAGCGCGCCCACGTGCGGTGGCCGGCAGAAACGCGCCCTGCTTTTCCGCCAGATACTGCAAAATCGCACCGGATTCGAACAGGCTGATCGGCGCCCCACCATCGGCCGGTGCGGTATCGGTAATCGCCGGTATCCGGTTATTGGGCGCGATTTGCAGAAACGCCGCGCCGAACTGCTCGCCCTTGGCGATGTTTATCGGGATGGCCTCATAGGGCATCTTCGTCTCCTCGAGGAAGATGGTGATTTTGAGGCCGTTCGGTGTAGGCCAATAGGAAAGCTGGATCATGTAATATCCTTTATGCCAGAGCCTTGGACGCCATTTCATAAGTGTTATGGCTGAGGTTATCACCTGTTAAAATACGTTGTAAAACCGCCTTCATCCGGGCCTGCCGCGCGGCATCGTAGCGCCGCCAGGTGCCGAGCGCGGTGGCAAGCCGTGCGGCGATCTGCGGGTTGATCGGATCGACCATGAGGATCATGTCTCCCAGCAGATCGTATCCCGCCCCGGATTTGTCATGAAACCGTACCTGGTTACCGGTGAAGGCGCCGATCAGCGCGCGCAGCCGGTTGGGATTCCTGATCTCAAAATCTGGATGTTGCATCAGCTTTTGCACCTGCGCCAGCGTATCGCGCGCGGTTGAGCGCGCCTGCACGGCGAACCATTTATCGATCACCAGACGGTTGCCGCGCCATTGTTCGTAGAATGAAGTCAATGCCGCCGCGCGCTCCGGGCCCTGCCGCTCCACCAGCAGGCCGAGGGCTGCCAGCTGATCGGTCATGTTGCCGGCCGCCGCGAATTGTGCTGCCGCCGGGGCGTCATCTCCTGCTGCCGCCAGATAGCCGAGTGCCACGGTCTTCAGCGCCCGCTTGCCCATCGCTGTACCGGATATATCATCCGCCGCCACCTGGCCGAACCTCTCATAGGCGCTACGGAACGCCCCCTGCAGTGCCGTGCCCAGAGCCGCCCGCGCCGCATTGCGTACGGCAAACAGCGCATCCGGGTCGACCACCTCCATGGCATCGGCGAGCAGGCTTTCGCTTGGCAGGATCATCGCCTCGGCGGCGAATGCCGGGTCATGCGCGGCGTCGGCCAGCAAGCCCTCGATCGCCGTGCGCAAGCCTTCGTCCAGTACGAAATCGCCGCCTTCCTGTACGGTTTTTACGGCGTCCAGCAGCACCAGGCTGGCGTATTGCTGGAGTGAGTCCCAGCGGTTGAAATCATCCGCATCATGCGCCGCCAGAAACGCCAGACGCTGCCGTGTTTGCCCGAGCCATTTCACCGGGGCGGAGAACATCCGGAACAAAGACGGCACCGGCGCTGCCGCCATATCCTCGAACACGAAATCCTGCTCGGCCTCGCGCAGTACCAGCGTGCCGGCGGCGATCTCCTGACCTGACGCATCCAACAGCCCGTAGGCCACCGGTATCAGAAACGGTTGTTTGACCTGCTGTCCCGGCGTCGGCCTGGTGGTTTGGCGCAGGGTCAGCGTGTAGCGCCGCGCGGCTTCGTCATAGGCTTCGCCGACCGTGATTTCCGGGGTGCCGGCCTGTTCGTACCAGCGCATCATCTGGCCGAGGTCGATCGGCGTTGCCGCCTGCATGGCGGCCAGGAAATCCTCCACCGTCGCCGCACTGTTGTCATGCCGCGCGATGTAGATATCCATGCCGTGGCGGAACGCCTCGCGGCCGATCAGCGTGCGGTACATCCGCACCACTTCCGCACCTTTTTCATAGATGGTGGTGGTGTAGAAATTATTGATCTCGAGGTAGCTGGCCGGGCGTACCGGATGCGCCAGCGGGCCGGCATCGTCACGGAACTGCGTGGTGCGCAGCATCCTGACATCGGCGATCCGCTTGGTGGCGGCGCTGAACTGGCCGGCCATGTATTCCTGGTCGCGGAACACCGTGAGGCCTTCCTTCAGGGACAGCTGGAACCAGTCGCGGCAGGTGACGCGGTCGCCGGTCCAGTTGTGAAAATATTCATGCGCGATCACGCGCTCGACATTCTGAAAATCCGCATCCGTAGCGGTAGCCTGGCTGGCCAGCACATAGGCCGAGTTGAAAATATTCAGCCCCTTGTTTTCCATCGCCCCGGCGTTGAAATCGCTGACCGCGGCGATGTTGAAGACATCGAGATCGTATTCCAGGCCGAAGGTGTCCTCATCCCATTTCATCGCGGATTTCACCGCCGCCATGGCGTGGCCGCAACGCGGCTCGTCGCCCGGCTCGACCCAGATGCCGAGATCGACGGACCGTCCGGAGCGGGTGGTGAAACGATCCTTGACCGCCGCCAGCCGTCCGGCCACCAGCGCGAACAGATAGGATGGTTTCGGATGCGGGTCTTCCCAGCGCGCCCAATGCCTGGCGCCATCCTCGCCCGCCGCCACCCGGTTGCCGTTGGACAGCAGCACCGGGTATGCCGCCTTGTCCGCGCGCAACGTCACAGTGTAGCGCGCCATCACATCCGGCCGGTCCGGAAAATAGGTGATGCGCCGGAAGCCCTCCGGCTCGCATTGCGTGAAAAACCCGGCACCGGACAGGTACAGACCGGACAGTTCGGTATTGGTCTCAGGCGCGATGCCGATCTCGGTTTCCAGCAGAACCTCATCCGGGGCATCGATGATGGTCAGCGTGCCGCCCTCCACCGCGTAGCGGTTATCGCCCAGGGTTTGCCCGTTCAGCCGCAGCGCGCGTAAATCCAGGGCGCGGCCGTACAGCACCAGCGGCCCTGGTGCTGCCCGGCGCATCTGCAACCGCGCCTGCACCACCGTCAAGGCGGGATCGAGGTCGAAATCCAGCGCCACCTGATCCACCAGAAACGCCGGCGGCGTGTAATCCGCGAGGCGTATTTCCTGACGCTTTTCAGTTTGCACCGGGGGGGCGGTTGGTCCGTCAGCCATGATCTCTCCTGTCAAACCACTTCTAAATTTCTGCCTGCGTGGCATATGGTAAGCCATGCCCGATGCTTCACCCGTTTTATCCCTTACCTGGCATCGGCATATTGCGGAAATCGGCGCCGCGGCGTGGAATGCGTGCGCCGGGGTGGATAATCCGTTTGTGTCCTACGCATTCTTCTCCTGTCTTGAGGATAGCGGGTCGGTCGGCCTGCGCACCGGCTGGCACCCGCATTATGCGGTGCTGCGCGACGAGACGGAGACCATCGTGGCCATCGCGCCGGCCTATGTCAAAACCAATTCCCATGGCGAATATGTGTTCGACCACGGCTGGGCCAATGCGCTGACAAGCGCCGGCGGGCGGTATTACCCGAAGCTGCAAGTGGCGGTGCCGTTCTCCCCGGTGCCCGGCCCAAGGATTTTCTGCAAACCGGGCTTTCCCGCCGCCGTCATGGCCGAGGCCTTGCTCAGCGCGGAGGATGGTCTCGATTGTTCTTCGGTCCACATCACCTTCTGCACCGCGGCTGAGTATCAGGCGCTGGGCGAGGCCGGGTGGCTGCAGCGCATAGGGGTGCAGTTCCACTGGCATAACCAGGGCTACGGAGATTTCGACGATTTCCTCGGCGCGCTGTCCTCGCGCAAACGCAAGGCCATACGCCGCGAACGCCGGGATGCCCAGGCCGGACTGACCATCAAGGCGCTGACCGGGGGCGAGCTTACCCCGCGTATCTGGAAGTCTTTCTATAAATTCTACCGCTCGACGACCGACAATAAATGGGGCAGCGCCTATCTGACCCCGCAATTCTTTACCCTGCTGGGCGAGCGGCTGGCCGACCGGGTGGTGCTGATGATCGCCGAGCGGGACGGTGTGCCGATCGCCGGGGCGCTCAACCTGCGGGGTACCGATACGCTGTACGGGCGCAACTGGGGCTGCACCGAGGACGTGCCGTTCCTGCATTTCGAACTCTGCTATTATCAGGCGATCGACTACGCCATCGCGCATGGCCTGGCGCGGGTCGAGGCCGGTGCGCAGGGCGAGCACAAGATCCAGCGCGGTTATACCCCGCAGCCGACTTATTCGGTGCATCACATCGGCCATCCGGGCCTGGCTGCAGCGGTGGCGGCGTTTCTGGACGCCGAACGCCCGGCCCTGCAGCACAGCATGGCAGTCATGGCGGAAGACAGCCCGTACAAGGCAAATACGGCAGCACATGAGCCGTAAATCAGCTTTTTTATCCGCTTCAGCGTTTTCTAAACTTTTCTTTAACCTGCTTCGGTGTCATGTTCATTTAGTGATTTTGACGACAAGGCGCTGATGAATAAGTTTGTGATCCACGAAGTCGAGGATGAGGCTGAAAAGCGCCGGGTCGCCGCTCTACACAGTTATGACGTGCTGGATACGCCTCCTGAAGAAATTTTCGATCGTATTACACGTCTTGGCCAAACCATCCTGCAAGCCCCGACCATCCTGATCTCCTTGATCGACAGTGACCGGCAATGGTTCAAATCCCGTATCAATCTGGATGCCGCTGAAACAGCGCGGGATATTTCCTTCTGCACTCATGCCATACGGCAAAACGAACCCTTCATCATACCGGACGCCACCGCTGATATCAGGTTCAAGGATAATCCTTTGGTTATCGGCAGCCCCCATATACGCTTTTACATGGGCATTCCGCTATGCACGCATGACGGCTACCGGCTCGGCACGATCTGCTCTCTGGACAGCAACCCCCGCCGGCCGACGGACACCCAGATCGCCGCCTTCCAGGACCTTTCCAAACTGATCATGGATTTGCTTGAACTGCGGCGGATCGCGGCGATCGACAGTCTGACCGGTGCGATGACCCGCCGGGTATTTCTGGCCACCACGGATGCCGAGATTGCCCGCACCAGGCGCTATGGCCGCGACCTCAGCCTGATCATCATAGATGTCGACCGCTTCAAATCCATTAATGACACCCATGGCCATCCGGCCGGCGACGATGTGCTGAGGGAAATTGCCAGGGTCTGCAAAGCGGGTTTACGGGAGAACGACAGTTTTGCCCGGATTGGCGGCGATGAATTCATCATTTTGATGCCGGAAACCTCGGTGGCCGGGGCTGAACTGATCGCGCACCGGTTGCAGGAGGCGCTGCACGGCATTGTTCTGAACTACCGGACCGGTATGATCAATGTCACGTCGAGCTTCGGCATCACCAGCCTTACCGATGCCGATACCGATGCCGCGGCGTTGATCTCCTGCGCCGATATGGCGCTCTATGATGCCAAACGCGCCGGCCGTGATCGCATCTCGTCTCTGCTCGCGGTATCTGCTTAGCCCTGCATAGCTTTCCGAAGCGGTAAGAATGGTTTAGCGCAGCTTCATGGTCAAAGTCCGTTTCGCGCCGAGCCCCACCGGCTATCTGCATGTCGGCAACGCGCGCGCCGCTCTCGTCAATTATCTGTTTGCCCGCAGGCACGGCGGGCATTTCCTGCTGCGGTCCGATGATACGGATACCGCACGCGGGCGCCCGGAATACGAAGAGGCGATCCGTACCGACCTCGCCTGGCTTGGCCTGGACTGGGATTCGACCGACCGGCAATCCGACCGCCTGCCACGCTATGCCGCCGCCGCAGAGGTTTTGAAGGCAACGGGGCGGTTATACCCGTGTTTCGAGAACGAAGACGAGTTGGCCGCCAAGCGCGCTGCCCTGATCAAACGCAAGCTGCCGCCGGTCTACGACCGCGCTGCCCTGAGCCTGACGCCGGCGCAGCGCGCCGCCGCCGAGGCCGGCGGCAAACGTCCGTACTGGCGGTTCCGCCTCTCGGATGGCGCGGTGGCCTGGCAGGACCTCGTGCTCGGCGGCCGCCAGGTGCGTCTGGCCACCGTATCCGACCCGGTGCTGGTGCGCGCCGATGACAGCCCGCTCTATGCCTTTACCTCGGTGGTCGACGATATCGAGCATGGCATCACCCATATCATCCGCGGCGAGGATCATGTCACCAATACCGCCGTGCAGATCGATCTGTTCCAGGCGCTGACGCAGAACCCGCTGCCGCGCTTTGCCCATCTGCCGCTGATCAGCGGCGGCGAGGGCGAGAAACTGTCCAAGCGCATCGGCTCGATCTCCTTGCGCAGCCTGCGCAAGGACGGCATCGAGGCCGGCGCCATCACCGCCTATCTGGCCCGGCTGGGCACCAGCAAGGACCCGGCCCCGCTGCCGCTGGCAGGTTTGATCGAGAGTTTCGACATCGCCGATTTCGGGCGGTCCTCGCCGCGCTTCGATGCCAAGCAGTTGCTGGCGCTGAATCGCAAAATCCTGCACGGATTGAGCTTTGCCGAGGTGCAGGACCGCCTGCCGGCCGGTGCCGATGAGAATTTCTGGCTCGCCATACGCGGCAATCTGGATTTGCTGACCGAAGCCCGGCTGTGGTGGGAGGTGGTGGCCAGCGACATCGCGAGCCCGGCTTTGGGGGCCGAGGCCGTCATCATCCAGCCGGCCCTGGCGTTGCTGCCGCCCGAACCCTGGGACGCCACGACCTGGAAAACCTGGACCGCGGCGATTACCGCCGCTACCGGTGCGACCGGGCGCGCCTTGTATCACCCGCTTCGCCTGGCACTGACCGCCGAGGATCGCGGCCCCGAAATGGCGGCGGTTTTACCCTTGATCGGCCACGACCGGGTGGCAGCACGTCTGTCGCGCAGCGTTGTATAGCCAGCCGCACAAGGTTATGCAGCGCAGAGTTTAAGGGACAGACGGCGTGGTTGATATATTCGACGAGGTTTCCGACGATTTACGGGCCGAGCGCGCGGCCCGGCTGCTGCGCCGCTATGCCGTGCTGCTGGCTTCTGCCGCCGTGCTGGTCCTGTTGGCGGTGGGTGCTGTGCAGGCCTGGCAATGGGATCAGGCCAGGCAGAACAACCGTGCCGCCACCGCCTATATCGCCCTGACGGCGGTGCTCGATACCGAGGGCGCGGCCATAACGCCCGGCCAGCAGCTCGCCGATGCCAGACAATTCACCGATTTTGCCGCCAATGCCCCGGCCGGCTACCGCAGCCTGGCCCGGCTGCACGCCGCCGCCTTGTACGCCGCCGCCAACCAGCCCGATGCCGCGGCCAGCCTGTGGAATGAAGTTGCCGCCGATACCGCGGCCGACCCGCTGCTGCGCAACCTTGCGGATTTGTTATGGGCGCAGCACGCTTTGGGCGTGGCCCCGGATGCCGCGGTGCTGGCCCGCCTCGCCCCGCTGACCGTGCCGGAAAATCCGTGGCACGCCTTGGCCCAGGAAACCCAGGCCCTGCTATACCTGCATGCCGGCAACAGCGCCGGCGCCAAAGCCCTGTTCAGCCAGATCGCCTCCGACCCCACGGCCCCGGACGATGTGCGCAACCGCGCCGATGGCCTGCTCGCCAAGCTCAACGGATGAAAAATGACAACAGCGCCATGAACAAACTCACCCGCCGCACCGCCATATTGCTGCCGTTGGGCACGCTGGCCGCCTGCGCCACGCCAAAGCCTAAAATTCTCGGCACCCAGCTGCCGGTACTGCCGGTCACCAGCGGCCTTACCCCCAACGCCGACGCGCCGGCCGTGGTGATGCCGGCGCCGGTAAATTTGAGTTCCTGGCCGCAGGATTACGCGAGTGCTGCCCACGCCCCCGGCAATATCAGCGGCCCGACCGGGCTGAAACCGGGCTGGGCTGTCAATATCGGCCAGGGCGGCGGCTACAAGCAGCCGCTGCCAAGCAATGTGCTGATCGCCGAAGGCAAAATCTTCACCATGGATGCCGATGGCGCGGTGGAAGCCCGCAACCCCGCCGACGGCAGCCGGCTGTGGCGCTGCGTCACCCGGCCCAAACATGTGACGGCCATCAATATCGGCGGCGGCATCGCCTATGACAACGGGATCATCTACGCCAGCACCGGCTATGCCGAACTGCTCGCCATCGCGGCCGGCAGCGGTACCATCAACTGGCGGCAGAAACTCGATTTCGTCGCCCGCTCCGCCCCTTGCGTGGCCGCCGGCATCGTCTCGGTGATCTGCCAGAACGACCTGCTGCTGACCTTCGACGCCACCGCCGGCGCACCCGGCTGGCGCTTTACCGGCGCGGTCTCGGCCGCCGACACCTCGGCTGCGGTTTCCGGCGCGCCGGCTTTCGCCGACGGCATATTGGTGGCCGGTTTTTCCTCCGGTACGCTGGCGGCACTCGACAACAATTCCGGCACGCCGATCTGGGAGCAGAGCCTGGCCTCGGCCTTCGGCCAGGCCAGCCCGCTGGATTTTTCGGATATCGTCGCCGCCCCGGTGATCGCCAACGGCGTGGTCTATGCCATCAGCCTCGGCGCCACCTGCCTCGCCATCGACCTGCACTCCGGCGCCAAGGTCTGGCAGCGGGATGTCAGCGGCAATCAGACCATCGCGGCCGCCGGCGATTTCGTTTTCGTGCTGGATACCGATGAGAAACTCGCCGCCATCCATGCCGATGACGGGCTGGTCGCCTGGGTTTTGCAGCTGCCGCCGTACCGCAACATGAAAAAGCAAAGCGGGCCGCAAAGCTGGAACGGTCCGGTGATCATCAACTCCGAGCTGATCCTGACCAGCACCCTGGGCACGCTGCTGACCGTGGACCCGGTGGCCGGGGCCATCAGCAGCACCGCCAAACTGCATGGCCCGGCCGACCTGACCCCGGTGGCCGCCGCCGGGATGTTTTTGCAGCTCACCCGCGACGCCATACTCACGTCCTACGGATGATGGACGCCCTTCCCAAGGTGGTCATCACCGGCCGGCCGAATGTCGGCAAATCCACGCTGTTCAACCGTCTGGTCGGCCAGCGTCTGGCCCTGGTGGCGGATACGCCAGGTGTGACCCGCGACCGCAAGGAGGCCGAGACCACGCTGGCCGGCACCAGAGTGATGCTGATCGACACCGCCGGCCTGGAGGAAGCCGCACCCGATACGCTGCCGGGCCGCATGCAGGCTTCCACCGGCATCGCGCTCGACGATGCCGCATTGATCCTGTTTTGTTTCGATGCCCGCGCCGGGCTGTTGCCGGAAGACCGGCATTTCGCGAGCTTTCTGCGCCGCTCCGGCAAGCCGGTTCTGGTGGTGGCCAACAAGGCCGAAGGCAAAGGCGGGGCTGCTGCCGCCATGGAGGCCTATTCCCTCGGCCTCGGCGACCCGGTGGCCATCTCCGCCGAGCATAATGAGGGCGTGTACGATTTGATGCGCGACATTGCCGACCGCCTGCCGGCGCCGGCGGCGCCGGATGAGGAGGAGGAAGCGGATAATCTGCCGCTGCATTTCGCCATCATCGGCCGCCCGAATGCCGGCAAATCCACGCTGATGAATTATCTGCTCGGCGAGCAGCGGATGATCACCGGCCCGGAACCCGGGTTGACCCGGGATTCCGTCGCCGTGGACCTCACCGGCCCCGACGGCAGGCTGTACCGGCTGGTGGATACCGCCGGCCTGCGTAAACGCGCCAAAGTGGATGAAGGCCTGGAGCGTATGTCCACCTCGGCTTCCATCGAAGCGCTGAAACGCGCCGAAATGGTGGTGCTGGCCATCGACGGCACCCAAGGCGT
This sequence comes from Acetobacteraceae bacterium, assembly GCA_965231175.1. GTDB lineage: Bacteria > Pseudomonadota > Alphaproteobacteria > Acetobacterales > Acetobacteraceae > Acidocella. The sequence goes on from CBDDMJ010000006.1 coordinate 153,373, forward strand.
GCATGAGCAGGATTTGCACATCGCCCGGCTGATCGAACGCGAAGGCCGCGCCTGTATCATCGCTTTGACCAAATGGGATGTGGTGGCAGACCGGGCGCGCGCCAAACAGGCCGCCATCGACCGCATTTCCATCTCGCTCTCGCAATCCAAGGGCATCACGCTGATCCCGATTTCAGCGGAGACCGGCGAGGGCATACCAAAACTCTACCCGGCGATCCGCGCCACCTATGAGAAATGGAACCTGCGCATCCCCACCAGCCAGCTCAACCGCTGGTTCGAGGCGGCGCTGGAACGCTTCCCGCCGCCGCTGGTGGAAGGCCGCCGGCTGAAACTGCGCTACATCACGCAGGTTAAAGCCCGCCCGCCCACCTTCGCGTTGTTCGGCACCCGCGCCGAGCAAACGCCGGATACCTACCACCGCTATCTGGTGAATAATTTACGCGAGGCGTTCGATATGCCCGGGGTGCCGATAAGGCTGCTGTTGCGCGGGACGGAAAATCCTTATGTGGATAAGTGAAGGTAAGTGAAGGCAAGCGAAAGCAAGCACTGCTTTTTTTGAAAAAAAAGCAGCAAAAAAAAACTTTTATGAATCTGGGCCATGGGCGTAGCAGCCAAGGTTCCGTGCGCAAAGCGCATGGAATGCTGCGGAGGGGTTGTCCGCCACAAAGCCCATGGCCCAGCAGGGCAAAAGTTTTTTGCGCAGCTTTTTTTCAAAAAAGCTGCTGCTTACTGTAATTCTATAAAGTAGCTGCCTGTGTTATTTCACCTGTGCTGCCCGCTGCCCGGCCTTGTATAAATCCAGACGTGAATAGACGCCGAAGCCTGAACCGTCATTCAGAAATCCGCCGCCGGGTCCTTCGGTTTGCGTCAATATCCGGTCCGCCTGTTGTAATGTGAGATGCGGGAAGGCGGTGGTCAGCAGATAGCCTGCCTGCGGCGCCAGCAATGCCACGTCCTCAAGCTTACCGGCGGTTTGCCGGTATACCACCGGTAGTCCGTAGGTCTGCGTCGATTCATAAAACGCCTGATTTTTCGCGGCATCGGCAAAACGGCTGGTATCGTCCTTGGCGCAGACCGCGATGGCATGGCCACAGGCTTTCGCCAGCGCTGCCCGTAAATCCGCGCGGGCGGCGCGCAGGGCTGCCTGGTAATTCGTGATCGGCGCGGCCTTGCCGGCTTTCTGTGCGAGATACGCCGGATCGTTCGCCAGCAGATGGGCGAGGTCGTAGCTCGCCAATGTGCGGCCGGCGATGACATCCATCGCGTAATGCGCGCCCAGTATGATCCGGTTGTTGCCGTATTCCGCACCGCGCGTGACCATCTGGGTAAACCGTTCCGGTACCATAACGGCAAACAATAATGATTCCGTGTAGCCGTAGGTGGTATGGCCGCTTGGAAAGGCCGGGCTGTTCGTCAGTTTCTGCGCCGGGCCGTTCAAGTAATCGTTGTTGCCCGAGGTCACGCCGAAATAATCCGGGTCCGTGTACATCAACAGTTTCGGCTCGGTTTGATACGGCCGGGAATCCCCCAGCGGATCAGCGCCTTTGCTGCCGGCGGCATGCCCGTAGGCTTTGCCGTACACATCCGTGGTGCCGCCCGCCTGGCTCATCAACGCTGCCGCCGCTGGCGAGACCGGCATGGCCGCGGTTTTCGTCACCACTGTTTCGTTGGAGAAGTAATATTTCGCGCTGGCGGAATCCATGCCCGTCAACGCCGCGCTATAGCTCAGCAAATTTGCCATTGCCGGCGATATATTCGTGAAACTCGAGGTTTTGCCGTCGTCCGTGCTGTGGTAGGCGGCCTGCGCGGCATAGGCCGCACCGAGGGAGCTGCCCAGCCCATCCGCGAGTTCCGTCCCATTGCCGCCGGTGATGAACGCGTCACGCAACGCCTGCGCCTGCGCCTGACTGAAATCCTGCAATCCCGGCTGCTGGTACGTGCCGTTCTGGATGGCGCCTGTGACCGTGAAATTGCTCTGTAAAACCGCCTTGCCCGCTGGGGTGTTCAGCAAGGTGCTGAACGGCAGCAAGCCTTTCAAAGCCAGCAGATTGACCGAAGTCTGCGCCTGCGACGCAGCTGATGAAACAACGGTGAGAACCAAACCGAGGGCAATTCCGGTCGCTGCGCGCATCAAACCCACCTTCAGTTGTATCGCCGCAGCCTTATGGGATCGGCCCCGGCGGATGTGTGAATATATCGTGGCACTCGAGGATCGCTCTAACCGCCAACCGTTTCCCGCCGCATCTCCAGCTCCAGCCAGCGCGCCTCCGCTGCCTCCAGCGCTGCCTGGGCGGCCGCCAGCCCGGCATTGGCCGCCTGAAATTTCCGCTGGTTGCGGGTGTATAGCCCCGGTTCCTCCAATATGCTCTCATGCTTGGCGATCTCGGCCTGCAGAGTTTCGATCTCGGCCGGCAGCAGCTTCAGCTCATGCAACTCCTTGAAGGAGATTTTCGTGGGCGTGACCGCCGCCGTTGGCGGCAAGGCGGTGGCACGCGCCGGCGTTTTCGGCTTGACCTCGGCCAGCGCCTCACCGCGCTGCGCCAGCATATCCGTATAGCCGCCGGCATATTCGATCCAATGGCCGCCGCCCTCGAAAGCCAGGCTGGAGGTCGCGACCCGGTCGATGAAATCCCGGTCATGGCTGACCAGCAAAATCGTCCCCTTGTATTCCCCCAGCATCTCTTGCAACAGATCCAACGTTTCCAGATCCAGATCGTTGGTCGGCTCGTCCAGGATCAGCAAGTTCGAGGGCTTGGCCAGCGCCACCGCCAGCAACAGCCGCCCGCGCTCACCCGCCAGACAGCGTGCCGACCGGGGTGCGCGCCTGCTCCGGCTTGAACAAAAACTCCTTCATATAGCCGATCACGTGCCGGCTTTGGCCATCCACCTCGACCATATCGGTCTTGCCGCCGGTCAGGGTATTGGCCAGTGTGGTGGCCGGGTTCAGCGCCGCCCGCTGCTGGTCCAGCGTGATGATGTTGAGATTGGTGCCGAGCTTCACCGTTCCCGCATCCGGCTTTTCCAGCCCCGTCATCAGCTTCAGCAGAGTCGATTTACCGGCCCCGTTGGGCCCCAGTATGCCCAGCCGGTCACCGCGCAATACCCGCAGATCCAGCCCCTTGACGATCGTGCGGGCGCCATACGCCTTGCTCAAGCCTTCCGCGACCACCACCAGCCGCCCGGAGGTGCCCCCCTCGGCCGCCACCATCTTCGTCGCCACGCCGGTTTTGTTGTGCTCCCGTTTGGCCTGCCGCAGCGAGGCCAAATCCGCCACCCGCTTTACATTGCGCTTGCGCCGCGCCGTCACGCCGTAGCGCAGCCAATCCTCCTCGCGCGCGATCTGCCGGCCCAGCTTGTGGAAATCCCGCTCCTCCTGCTCAAGCACCTCGTCCCGCCAAGCCTCGAAATGCGAAAACCCCTGGTCCAGCCGCCGCGTCTGCCCGCGGTCCAGCCACACGATGCTGCGCGACAACGTCTCCAGCAGCCGCCGGTCATGGCTGATCAGCACAATCCCGGCACTCAAAGACCGCAACTCACTCTCCAGCCACTCGATCGCCGGCAAATCCAGATGATTAGTCGGCTCATCCAGCAGCAGAATATCCGGCGACGGCGCCAAAGTGCGCGCCAGCGCGGCGCGCCTTGCCTCCCCGCCGGACAGCCGCGCCGGCAGCTCCTCGCCCGTCAGCCCCAGCTGCTCCAGCAAATACCGCGCCCGATACTCATCATCGTTCGGCCCGAGCCCGGCCTCAACATAGTCCAGCGTAGTCTTGTACGCCGATAAATCCGGCTCCTGCGGCAAATATCGCATGGTCGCCCCCGGCTGCAAAAACCGCGTGCCGCCATCGAACGCGATCTCGCCGGAGGCAATCTTCAACAACGTAGACTTGCCCGAGCCATTGCGCCCGACCAGACAAATCCGCTCCCCCGCACTCACCCCGATGCCCGCGCCATCCAGCAACGGCACCGAACCGAGCGAAACCTTGATGTCCTGCAAAAGCAATAACGGAGGAGATGCCATGCCCGCTTGTGACCACAGATGGGCGGTAACTCAAGCCCCCTTAGAGAGGGGGAAGAAAGCGCTTCTTTTTGTGAACAAAAAGAAGTGCTGTCTTCCTATATCGAACTTTGATCCGCCGCTGTGCCGGGGGTTGTGGGGGCGCCGTCGTCGTGGGTGCTTAGATAATCCACGATGGTTTGGCGGTAGCGTCCCATTGCTTTGTAATCGGCGATATCCTGGTGCAAATCCCGCAGCACGCGGTGGGTGCGGCGGGCCCATTTTTTTACCTGCACCAGTTCTTCCAGGCGGATCAGATAGCCGCGGATGCCGAACAGGATGGCGTTGCTGCGCGGCAGCCGTGTGAGGGTTTGCAGTTCCACGCGCAGGCACATTTTGTGGCCGACGTTTTCCGGCGTTACTGTGGTTTTATCCGGGCCCCATTGCGGGTAGTTTTCCGGTGAGGTGTCGAGCCTCGGGTTGACGGTCAGGGTCCAGTTCAGCCGGCGTACCGGCTTGCCGTTTTGCAGCCGCAACAGATAGGCCAGGGCGCGGTCGAATACCCCGATTTCATGCGCCAGCGGTACCGGGCCGTGCCATTCGTGAAACGACATGCCGAGATCGAAATTCAGCGACCAATCGGCCTGCGACGTGACCATGCCGCCATCCATGAACAAATTGTTGTCGCGCTGATCCTGCAGCGTGAAATCTCCCTGCACCTGACGTGTGATGTATTCGAAGGGGGCGCAGGGCAGGGTTTCGGCTTTGCCGAAGATGAAGCGCTGGTCGATGCCGAGCGGGTGGTTGAGCCAGTGCCAGTGATCGCCGGCGCGGTGCAGGGAAAACAGCGCCGGGTAATCCGCCGCGAGGCTTTCCATCAGCAGTTCCAGCGTATCCCATTCCGCCTCGATCATATGCGGCAGTACCTGGCAGCGCAGCGGGTCTTCGATCAACGTCAGCGCCCGGTCCTCGTATTCGCCGAGGTAGTGTTCGTCCAGATCGAACATGGCGTCATAGGCGGCGGTGGGGCCGCCGGTGCCATGCGGCTCGATATTGACCGCATACATGTATCGGTCTTCGGGAAACGGGAATGGAAAGCGTAAAATCGCCGCTGCCGAATTGCGGACGGTAAATCCGTCGCGGAAGGTTTCAGCCGGTTTCAGTTCGAGGTCCATGTTCAGAAGTCCAATACGAGTTCGGGCGATTTGGCGCGCGATACGCAGGGCATGATCGACTTGCCGGCGGCGCGCGCTGCGGCATTTAAGTAATGATCCTGATGATCCGGCACGCCGCTCAGCAGCGGCAGTTCGCATTCGCCGCAGGCGCCGCCGCGGCACAGGCTGGGGGCGGCCACGCCGGCGGCTTCCAGCGCATCCAGCAGGCTTTCCTCAGGCCCGATTTCGACGGTGATGCCGGTGCGCGCGAGGCGGACGCGAAACGGCGTGCCGCCGGTGGCGCCGCCGAAACTTTCAAGATGCAGCCGGGAGGCCGGCCAGCCCAGTGCCCGGGCCGCTGCCACCACCGCATCCATGAACAGAGTTGGGCCGCAGACATAAAGATGCGTATGTAGTTTTTGCGCCGTCAGCAATGCCGCGAGGTCGAGCGAATTGCGGCTGGTATGGATGATCGCTGCTGGTGGCAGCAAATTCTGGAAGGCGGCGGCGTCCTCCAGTTTGCAGCAATGATGCCACGCGTAGGATGCAGCCAGCACCGGCATGTAAGACAGAAACGGCGTGGCACCGATGCCTGCGGAAATCAGCAGATGGCGGGTGGCGAGTTTCGCTATGGGGAACAGATTTGCCGGCGGCCCGACCTGCATCCCCTGCCCTGCCGCCGCATGGTCATGCAGCCAGGCCGAGCCGCCGCGCGAGGCGGCGACGCGGCGGACGATGATTTCATAACGCGCCCGCTGATACGGCGAGGAAGTCAGCGAATACGCATTCTTCCAGACGCGCTGCGGCCCCGGGATCGTAACGATCACATGCGCGCCCGCCGCTGCGGCCGGCAACATACCGCCGGCAGCATCGGTCAGCACGATGCGCCGGATGGTCGGCGACAGCGGCTCGACCGTCTCGATCACCAGCCTCATGGGTAGATCATTTCAGGCGAGGGCACCTCGCTTGGCACCTCGGCGTCCACCATCACGCCCATGAACGCCGCGAGGCGGCGGGAGAAATGGTCCCGCACGAATAAGTGCGCGGCACAGCCGGGGCATGGCACGATACTGACGGTGACATCCTCGATCATGGTTTTGCAATGCACGCAATAGACCCGGCGCTGCAGGCTGCCGGCCTGGACCAGAAACACCTCATCGTCGCCCAGCCCATGGGCGGCCGCGAGCGTGTGAACATCCCATAAGAACGCTTCGGTTCCCACCGCGTATAGCCGCAACCCCACCGCTTCGCGCGGCAGGCGGTCGGCCAGGCAAAGCAGCAATTCGGCAGCCGAGCGGAAGGCCCGCCGGCTTGCCGCGGCGGGGGAAGGTATGCCGGGCGCGCGGCGCTCCACCCCCCAGCTCTCGCTGTCCGGCCAGATTTCATCCACCGGTGCGGCTTCGCTGACGATCAAATGCCGCCGCCCGGTGACGTCGATCCGCAGGGGCTGATACAGCGGCCGGCTTTTGATCATCAGCCGATTGCCATGCGCTTGGTTTTTTTCGGATCGTCGAACGGCAGCGCATGCGCTACCGCCGCGATGCTGCCTGCGGCGTTCTCCACGGCGAGCGGCGTACCGTGCACCGCATATGCCACATCCAGGCGCGCGATCGCCATCGATTTGCCGGTCAGCGTCGAGACCATCGGGCAGGTGATGACGCCGATTTTCTTATCATCGGCGAAGAGCGTATCACCAGGGGCTGCCGCCACTGAACCTTCAAGCAGAACGCCGAAGATTTTGAACCGCTCGCGGCCTTTCAGCCGGTAATGCTCCTCGGCGCCGCGAAACCCGGTCTTGCCGGGGCTGACGGTGAAGTCCAGCCCGAGCTCCCACAGCGTATCGCCCGGCGGCTCGCCGGCGAACGGGTACATTTCGGAATTATCATAAGGGTAGAACAGCAGATAGCTTTCGGTGCGCAGCAGGTCGAGTGCGGTGAAGGCGCAAGGGATGATGCCCAGCGCCGCACCTTCGGTGATGATGGTGTCCCAGATGATGCCGGCATCCTCGGCTTTGCAGAAAATCTCATAGCCGCGCTCGCCGGTATAGCCGGTGCGCGATATCATGACGGGGCGGCCGAACAGCGTGGTCTGCATATGGTGGAAATATTTCAGCTCGCGCAGGCCGGGCACATGCCGGCTCAGATAGTCGACCGCCAGCGGCCCTTGCAGCGACAGATCGAGCAGATCGTCGTCGAACAGCAGGGCCACATTGCGCGCTGCCGCCGCCGCGCTGAGCGCGGCATGGGCGGCCCCGCTGCCATGCACCACGAACCATGAGTTCGGTCCGGTGCGGTACAATATGCCGTCATCGATGAATTTGCCGGCCTCGTTCAGGAAACATGCATAGGCCGAGCGGCCGGGGGTGATTTTGCTGACATCCCGCGTCGTCAGATGATCCAGCACCCCCGAAGCATGCGGGCCTGCCAGATGCAGTTTCTTCAGGCCGGAGACATCCATCAGCCCAGCCTTGGTGCGGATCGCCACGTGATGCGTATCGAGCGGCGTGTCATAGGTCCAGGCGGTCGGCATGCCGTTCCAGTCTTCGAGCTGCGAACCGAGGGCGCGATGGCGGTCGGCGAGTACGGCATGGCGCCAGGATTTTGTCATCGATGGTTGCTGAACGCCTATGAACGAACGCGGGTTTTGCCGGATCGTAATGCGGAACGGCAACGATCTCGGCGGTGAGACGCTTTTGCAGCCCATCCAGCCGGGCGATCTCGACCGCGGTGCCGAGGCCAGCGTGATGCGCATCCACCCGCGCCAGGGCGATGGTTCTGCCCAGCAAAGGTGAGCGTACCGCGCTGGTGACCACGCCGATGCGGGCCCGGCCGAGATGGATGCCGTCGCCGTGCTGTACGGTCTCATTATCCCGCATCGCCAGCCCGACCAGATGGGCCCGCGGATGCGCCTGCCGGCGCTGCAAGGCGGCCTGGCCGATGAACGCCTCGGTCTTCTGCGCTACCGCAAAGCCGATGCCGGCCTCGAACGGATCGGTCTGGTCGGAAAACTCATGCCCGGCCAGTATCAGCCCGGCCTCGACGCGCAGCATCTCCAGAGCCGCGAGGCCCATCGGTTCCGCTCCGGCGGCGGTGATGGCCTCCCACACCGCCACCGCCTGGGCCGGGTGGCACCAGATTTCATAACCCAGTTCGCCGGTATAGCCGGTGCGCGAAATCACCAGCGGTATGCCTTGCTCGCCGCCCAGCCGGCCGATGCTGAAGCGAAACCATGGCAACGCCTCAATGGGAGGCTGCAACGGCGGCGTGAAGATCAACGGCGCCAGTATCCGGCGCGCCAGCGGGCCTTGCAGGGCGAGGTTATGCAGCTGGTCTGTGGAGCTGCGCACCAACGCCCGCAAGCCTTGTGCCGCCGCCAGCTCGCGCAGCCATATGCCGGTATAATCGGCACCGCAGACCAGCCGGAAATTATCCGGCCCGAAGCGCATGACCGTGCCGTCGTCGATCATGCCGCCATGTTCGTAACAGAACGCGGTGTAGACCACCTGCCCTGTTGCCAGTTTGCGGATGTTGCGGGTGGCCGCAAGGTTCAGCAGCGTTTCCGCATCCGGGCCGGTGATCTCGAATTTGCGCAAGGCCGAAAGATCGATCAGCGCGGCCCGTTCCCGGCACGCCCAGTATTCCGCCACCGCCCCGGCATTCGTGTAGGAGTCCGGCAGAAAGAATCCGTTATACGGGGTAAAATTGCGCGTCAGTTTTGCCGTCGCGGCGTGAAAGCCGCTCTGCCGCGTCAGCCGCGCCTCGCCATCCGCTGTCATGCGCTGTGCCGCTCCTTTGGCAAACGGCTCGACCCCGTCATAAATCCGCACCATGATATCCGTCGGCTGGAACCCGTTGGTGACCCCGACATCATCGGCACAGGATGAGGTGGCGCATAGCAGATCGCGCAGCGCCCGCAGCAGCACGTAATCGCCGGGCCGGGACCAGGGTTCGTCGGCGATGATCGCGCCGGCTGCATCCAGGGCGGTGTTGTAGAAAAAATTGATCGCCGGCCAGCCGGCGCGCGGGCTTATGTCATGCGCGGCCAGCGCAAGGTTGAAATTATCCGTGCAGTTGGCGTGGCCCGGATAGCCCGCATCGTCATAGGATTTTGCGTTGCAGGCGAGGCCGAACATGTCATGCCGGCCGACGGTATCCTGCACCACCTCCACCAGCGGGAGCATGCGTTCATCGAAAAACCTGGCATACAGGCCCGGCCCCGGATAGATCCTGCCGTTCAGGCTGCGGGTGGTGGTGCATTCCAGACCGTATTCAGCCCCCGCCGCCAGTGCCACGGCATCGAAGGCCAGGAAATCCGCGCATTGCTTGCCTTCAAGGTCGATGATCTGGATGTAATCGCCCGCCGCCACGTGATAGGCCTGCGCGGTCGCCGCCTTGACCACCAGCTCACGCTGTATGGCAGCCAAGGGCTGCGGCCCCAGGACGGGCGTTTGCCGCTCGATCGTCACGCATAGATCGCCCGGCGCGTCATGCGCATCCGGGCGCATCATCGCCCCAGGTGCTGCCAGCCGGGCCTGGCAATCCGCTGCCGCCAGCAGCGTGATCTGATCACCGGGCGCCGTACCCAGCAACCTTTTATTGCCACCGAGACCCAAAGGATCGCCCGCACCCGTAACCCGCAGCTCGCAAACCTGGCCACCCTCGGGATCGCGGATCGTCACGCGGTCTCCGGCGCAAAGCTGTACATCCTGATACGCGCCGCCGCGCACGATTACATTTTCATGCGCGCGTGAGGCAGGCTGCACCCGCAATGCCTCAGGCCACCTGGCGCGCCGGTGCGGTGCCCAGCAGCTGGGCCGCGAGGTGTTGCCGCCCCGCCTCGTCCAGCTTCTTGATCTCGTTATGCAGCACCCGCTCGTTCACGGTCTGGTTCCAGTAGTCCAGGCTTTCGAAGCCGAGCAAAGCAGCCTTGCCGACGAACTGTCGCAGCACCTCGTTGGTCGGACCCATTACCCAGCCGGCCTTGCCGTCGCGCAGCAGACGCTCGATCTGCAGGCCCGGCTTGTAACCGGTGCCGCCGCAGGCGTGCAGCATTTTGTCCACCACATGGGCGACGTTCTTGGCGGCGACGAATTTGGTCTGCCACAGCTGGTGCAGCAGGGCAGACCTCGGCAGGGCCTGCAGATCCTCATGGATCGACCAGTCGCAATCATCGGTCAGCCGGTCCAGCGCCTGGGCCAGCTGCAAGGTGAGTGCCCGCGCGGCATTGGTGTCCATGATCGTCTCGCCGACATAATCCTGGATGGTCGGGTAATCGGCGACGCGCATGCCGACATCGGCATGGATTTTGCGCGTGGTATGCCGCTTGGCGATGTCGATCGCCGCCAGCGCGATGCCGTTCCAGCACGAAGATGAGCAGATCAGGAAAAACGGATCGACGCATTCATCGTTGGATTTCGGCCCATCGCCTACCGGTCCGACCAGCCCATCGGCCGGCAGGACGGCATCCCGCACCTCGATCGGGCCGGATTGGTTGCCGCGCAGGCCAAGCCCGTCCCAGTTCGCGGGGTCGGCTTTCACCTGGTCCTTCAGCACCAGAAAACACGAGAGATCGGCGTAATTGCCGCCGAAATCCGGCGAGGTGGTCTGCACGACATACCAATCCGCAAACCCGCCGGAGGTGGTCCAGGAGGCTTTTTTGTTGATTTTCCAGCCGGTCCCGTGCCGCTCGGCCTTCGAGGAGATCGGGTACCAGAAATGCGAACCCGTTTCAGGGTCGGAATAAGACAGCGTGCCGATCAGCACGTCGCGATCGAGCCGGGACAGGATGTCGGTCAGCGTCGTATTGTGATGATGGCGGAACAATGCTGCCGCGGTGGCGCCGAGATGCATGGTGTAGCACATCGCCGTACTCGGGCAGCCGTAGCGCGCGATGGTTTCCACCACCATCGCCGCGCAGATGTGGTTTTCCCCCATCCCGCCGAGGGATACCGGCACCAGCAGGCCGAGCAGACCGAGGCCGGCCAGCGCCTCGAAATTGCGGCGCGGATAGATGAAATTCTTGTCGCTTTCTATGGCATTGCCGCGCAGCGTGGTTTCACAAAGGGCGATCAGCCGGGTTTGCAGATCGAGCTGCGCCGGCGAGAGCAGGTATTGCGGGTCCCATTCAAAGCCCAGACCCCAATATGCCTGCCCAGCCCATTGCTTGCCGTCTGCCATGAGACCCCCTGCGCGTTATTCCTGTAAATAAACTACAGTGATGCACAAGAAACGTTCCAGCGTCAATCGAAACCTGGTCTATTGCCGCAGGATGCCGCCGGTGGCCTTGCTGACCGCGGCGATGATCTTCGCTGAAACCGCCTCGATCTCTACCTCGGTCAGGCTGGTCTGCATCGGCTGCAGCTGCACCGCCACTGCCAGTGAGACCTGCCCCTCCGGCACGCCTTTGCCGGTATAGCGGTCGAACAGCGTCACTTCGGTAATCAGCTGGCGTTCGGCAGATTTGATGGCGCGCAGCAGCGTCTCGGCGGCGACCTCGGTGCCGACCAGGAAGGCGAAATCCCGCCGCACCGGCTGCAGGACCGGCAATACCGGTGCGGCTTTGCGGCGGCGCTTCGGGGCGGGCACCGCGCCGGCAAACACCTCGAAGCCCACGGTTCCCAATGTCAGATCCAGTGCTGCGCATAATGCGGGGTGCAGCGTGCCGAAATATCCCAGCACCAGCTTCGGCCCTTGCCGCAGCACGCCCGATTGTCCGGGGTGGTAATGGCCCGGCGCATCGGCGGTGGCCGTTACCGCCTCCGCCGGCGCGCCCAGTGCGGCCAGCACCGCCAGCGCATCCGCCTTGGCGTCCAGCGCGTCGTAAGCCCGCTGGACAGCCTGCCAGGACAATGGCGTCTGCCCGGCGCGCAGGCCCGCGGCCATCAGCTGCTGCCCGGCTGCCGCATAGCCCGGGCCGATCTCGAACAGCCCCAGATCGCCCTGCCCGCGCGCGATATTGCGGGCCGCCGCCAGCGCCAGGGTCGCCAGAGGGCTGGGCCGCATCTGGTCGAGATCCGCCGCGATCGGGTTGGCGAGGCGCAGGCCGGGCGCGCCGCCGCCGAACAACTGCGCGGTCTGGTGGTCGAGGAAGCTGAAGGTTACAGCTTCCATCAAGCCGCGCGCCGCCAGCACGCGTCTGGCCACCGCCACCAGCGCCTGCCCCGGCGTGAGGATCGCCGCCGGTATGGTGGCGGCTGCGGTCAGCGACACCGGGGCGATCGCATCCAGCCCGCGCAGCCTCAGGATCTCCTCGATCAGATCGGCCTCCGGTTCGAGCGCCGCCGCCCCTGCCGCCGCCGCCGCTGCAACCTCAGGCGCCAGCGAGGGCGACTGATCCAGTGCGGCGGGCGCTGCCACGTCGTTGCGCCAGGACGGCACATCCAGCACCGCATGTTCGCCGTCCCGCCGGTAGATGGTGAAGCCCAGCCGCTCCAGCGCACCCACCGCCTCATCGGCGTGGATCGCGGCACCGCCGAAGCTGCCGAGCCGGGCGAACCGGAACGCGGCGCGGCGGCGCCAGGAAGGTTCCGCCCCGGCGCTGCTCACCAGGCTCGGCGTGCCGCCGCACAGCTGCACGATCATCGCGGTCGCCGCATCCAGGGCCGCCGGCAGCAAGGCCGGGTCGATGCCGCGCTCGAAGCGCTGCCGCGCATCGGAGATGATGCCGTGCCGTTGACCGGATTCGGCAATCGCCACGCGGTCGAACCAGGCGCATTCGATGAACACGCTGGTGGTGGCGGCATCGCAGCCGGTCGCCTCGCCGCCGACGATGCCGGCGAGCGATTGCATCCCGGCGGCATCGGCAATCACGCAATCCTGGGCGGTGACGGTGACCGGCTTGCCGTGCAGCCCGATGAAGGTTTCGCCGGCGCCCGGCTGCATGGTCAGCACCGGGCCGGTGATTTTGCCGGCATCGAACACATGCAGCGGACGGCCGAGATCATGGGTGAAGAAATTGGTGATATCGGCCAGCGCATTGATCGGCCGCAGCCCGATCGATTTCAGCCGCACCTGCAGCCAGTCCGGGCTCGGCCCGTTCACCACCCCGGTGACCGTGCGCCCGAGCACGTAAGTACAGGCCGGCGAGGCGAGCTTCCAGCGCACCGGGCTGGCGCCGCTGCCGGCCACCGGTGGCGGCGCGAAGGCGCGCAGACTGCCAAGCCCGGCGGCCGCCAGATCGCGCGCCACCCCGCGCACGCTCAAGGCATCGCCGCGATTCGGCGTCACCGCGATTTCGATCACCGGGTCATCCAGCCCGGCCCAGGCCGCGTAACTCTGCCCGACCGGCGCTGCAGGCGGCAATTCGATGATCCCGTCATGATCCTCGCCGAGACCCAGCTCCCGCAGGGATACCAGCATGCCTTCGGATTTCACGCCGCGGATCTCGCCGATTTTCAATGTGATGCCGCTGCCTGGAATGATCGCCCCTGGTGGTGCGAATACCGCCTTCATGCCGGCCCGCGCATTCGGCGCGCCGCACACGACCGACAATGTTTCACCGCCGGCCGTGACGGTGCAGACCCGCAGCCGGTCCGCGTTCGGATGCGGGACCGCTGCGAGCACCTCGGCGATGACGAACGGCGCGAGACCGGCAGCACGGTCCTGCACGCTTTCGACTTCGAGGCCGATCGCCGAGAGTGTCCCGGTGATTTCCGCCAGTGTTGCGTCTGTTTCAAGCCAGGTCTTGAGCCAGGAGAGCGTAAATTTCATCGCTTACATGCCCTCATGCAAGGCTGCCGGGGCCAGGGCTGAAAACCCGTAATGCCGCAGCCAGCGAAGGTCGCTTTCATAAAACAGCCGCAAATCGGCGATGCCGTGTTTCAGCATGGTGATGCGCTCGATCCCCACCCCGAAGGCGAAGCCCTGGGTCTCGCGCGGGTCGATCCCGCAATTGGCCAGCACATTCGGATGCACCATGCCGGAGCCGAGAATCTCCAGCCAGTCGCCGCCTTTGCCGATTTCGCCGGTTTTGCGGTGCCAGCCGATATCGACCTCCATCGAGGGTTCGGTGAACGGAAAATAACTGGCGCGGAAGCGTACCGGCAGCGCGGGGGAATCGAAAAACGCCCGCAGGAAATCGATCAGGCAGCCCTTGAGATGGCCGAGGGTGATCTCCGGCCCCAGCACCAGGCCTTCGCATTGGTGGAACATCGGCGAATGCGTGGCGTCATGGTCGGCCCGGAAGGTGCGGCCCGGCACGATGATGCGCATTTCGCCCTGCCGGTTCCAGTCCAGCAGGCTGCGGATTTGCACCGGCGAGGTATGGGTGCGCAAAACCGGCGGCCGGGCGTGGCCGGGCGGTGCGTTCAGATAGAATGTATCCATCATGGCGCGCGCCGGATGATGCGGGGGGATGTTCAGCGCGCCGAAATTATTCCAGTCATCCTCGATATCCGGGCCTTCCTTCAGGGCAAACCCCATCGCCCCGAAAATCGCCGCGATTTCCTCCATGGTGCGGCTGATCGGGTGGATCAGCCCGACCGGGTCCGGGCGTACCGGGGCGGTGATGTCGATGCGCTCGGCGGCGAGGCGCGCAGTAAGGTCCGACTGTTCCAGAACCGAGCGGCGCGTCTCCAATGCCGCGGTCAAAATCGTCTTGACCGCGTTCAGAGCCGCGCCACGCGCCTTGCGCGGCTCCGGCGCCAAGCTGCCCAAAGCCTTCAGCAAAGCTGTCAGTTGGCCGTTTTTGCCCAACAAAGAGACCCGTAGTGCCTCCAGTGCCGCCGTATCTGCGGTGGCGATGGCAGGCAGGGCTGCGGCGGACAAAGCCTCTAAATCATCGGCGGACACTGTATTATCGGAGGACATGGCGGTGGCAGACAGGCAGGCGGATCAAAAGTCAAGAGTTTCGGGTGGCTGCCTGCTGACGCCCGGCAGACAGTTCCGGCCAATTTATACCAGGCTACTGTTACAAAAAATCCACAGCCTGGGATTTTAAATCGAAATAGATTGTAATCATGCCTGCGTAACATAAATCAGGCTGTGATATGCTTGACCCTTCACGGCGCGGCGCGCTATGGGCCGGGTTAGTCGTGATCATCGTGATTATGAAATAAATCGTGTCAATTTTGGCATTCTATACGGACAGGGACTGATCTCATATGAAATTCAAAGCACTGGGCGCTATCGCCGGCCTTGCCCTGCTGGCAGCCTGCTCCTCCACCCCTCCCGCCAGCACCGCCGGTGGTTCAGGTGCTGCCACCAGCACCGGTGCCGCCCCCGGCAGTGAACAGGACCTGGTTGCCAATGTCGGCGACCGCGTGTTCTATGATTTCAATGCCGCTTCGTTGACCAGCGATGCCGATGCCACCCTTGGCCGTCAGGCCGCCTGGCTTGCCAAATACCCGAGCGTGAACGTGCTGGTCGCCGGCAATGCCGATGAACGTGGCACCGAGACCTACAATCTGGCACTCGGCAAGCGCCGCGCCGACACCGCCCGTGACTATCTGGTCGCCCAAGGTGTCGCCGACTCCCGTGTACAGACCATCTCCTACGGCAAGAACTGCCCGGTGGCGGCTGGTAATGACGATGCGGCCTACCAGCAGAACCGTAATGCGATTACCTCCGTCCAAGGCAACAACCCGCAGGACTGCCATTAAAAACAGTCTGGGCTTGGCCATCTGAGGCGCTTTTTTGCGCTTCCGGTGCTCACTCCGCTGCGCGCCGGGTCGCAAAAAATCGCCCCAGCTAACCAACCCATACCGTTTTTGCGCCTGGACTGTTTTAGCCGGGACCGATTTTAAGCCTCACTGTTTTGCAGACAAAGATCCGGCGTCCTTGGGGGCGCCGGTTTTTTGTTGGGGCATCTTTTATTGCGTGGCGGTTGCTATTAGAGCGTGAGGCAGGGTTTTCTGGAATGCCGATTGATGCTCAGACATATTTTCGCCTTTGCCGTATTTGCCTCGATGCTGCCGCTCGGCGCTGCCCAGGGGCAGCCGATGATGCAAAGCCAGGAAGGCATCGCTCTGGAAAATCAGATACTGGCGCTACAAAATCAGGTGCAGCAGATGCAGTCCGGCAATGGCGGCTCGGCCCTGGGCAGCAGCGCACCGGCGCCCTCCAGCGGGGGCACCGCGGCACCCAGTTCGGTCGTTACCAACCTGTTGAACCAGGTCGATCAGCTGCAAGCCCAGGTGCAGACGCTGAACGGCCAGGTCGATACGTTGCAGAACCAGGTCAACACCCAGCATGACGCCACCGAGAAGGAAATCAGCGATCTGAATTTCAAGCTCACCGGCGGGGCGGCGCCGGCCGCCGGGCCCGCCGGCGCCACCCCTGCCCCGGGCGCTACCCCTGCCCCGGGCGCGCCACAGGCTCTGGGCGGCACGCTCGGCACCTTGCCTGCCGGCCAGGCTGCCCCCAGCCAAGCTGCTGCTGCCACCGCTGCCCCCGGTACGCCCAAGGAATCGCTCCGCCAGGCCGGGATCGCTTTGGCTGCCGGCAATTACCGGCTGGCGGAGACCAATGCGCGCGCCGTGCTGGCCGCCGGCAAAGCCACGCCGCAGGCCTATCAGGCGCAATATGTGCTGGCGCAGGCGTTGGCCGGACAAGGCAAGCCGCAGGATGCCGCCATTGCCTATGACGACGCCTACAACGCCAACCGCAGCGGCCCCAACGCCCCTGCTGCCCTGCTCGGCCTGGCCAACGCCCTGGCCGATATCAATCAGAACGCCGCCGCCTGCGATACCTTGTCCTCCCTCAACAGTCAGTTTCCCAGCCCGCCGGTCGGGCTGCAATCGCGTATCAGCGCGGTGACCCAGCGCGCCCATTGTTCCTGAACAGCGGCAACAACCGCTGCGACGCCCAAGCCGCTGACGGCAGCCATGCAACCCTGGCAGCGGATTTTGCCGCGGCGATGGCGCGGCTCGCGGCCCCAGGGCAGCTCGCCGTGGCGGTCTCAGGCGGCGGCGACAGCTTGGCCCTGGTGCTGCTGACCAGGGACTGGCTGGGCGGCAATGACCATCTTCTGGCTTTGATCGTCGATCACGGCCTGCGCGCGGAAGCGGCGCGCGAGGCAGGACAGACCGCGCGATTGCTTGGCGGGCTCGGCATAGCGGCCTGCGTTCTTACCCTTTCCGACCTGCCGAAGGGTGCGGGGTTGCAGGAGGCCGCCCGCAACGCCCGCTACGCCGCCCTCGGCCGGGCCGCGCGGGCCGCTGGTTTTCTGCACCTGCTGCTCGGCCATCATCAGCAGGACCAGAGCGAAACCGTCGCGATGCGGGCGCAGCGCGGCAGCCGTGGCCTCGAAGGCATGGCCGGCTGGGCCGCCCGCAACGATGTGGTGCTGCTGCGCCCGCTGCTGGGCATCGCACCGGCGCGCCTCAGGGCATTTCTGCAGCAGCGCGGGATCGGCTGGATCGAGGATCCCGCCAATCGCAACCAGCGTTTCGAACGCGCCCGTATCCGCATCGCAAGCCCGTCGACGCCCGTTGCCAGCCCGGCTGCCAGGTGGCAGCGCGAGCAGGACGCTGCGGCCTACCTGGCGCGCCATGTGCTCCTTTCGCCCCTTGGTTATGCGGTGGCCGATACCGATCACCTGCCGCCGGCCGCACTTGCTGCGGTGCTGCGCATTATCGGCGGCCGGGTTTACGCGCCGCGCCTCGATCGTGTCGCGTCCCTGGCGGCGCGGCTGCGCCCGGCGACTTTAGGCGGCGTCCACATCGCCCCCGCCGGCCGGCTGGGTCCCGGCTGGCTGTTCGCCCGCGAGGCTGCGGCCTGCGCGGCACCGGTTCCCGCGGCGCCAGGCGTGCTGTGGGACCGACGGTTTCAACTGCGTGGTGAACCGAGGGCGGGTCTTACCTTAGGTGCCCTGGGCGCCCAGGCTAAACGCGGCGCCTATGACCTGCCGGCCTTGGTGCTGCGCACATTGCCTTGCCTGCGGGACGCCGGCCGGCTGGTCGATGCCAGTCCGCCGGTATTGTTCACCCCGCCGGCGCCTGCCGCCTGCCACAATTTTTCCGCATGACCATTTCATTTGTGAGGCATAGGAAAAAGGCGCAGACTGCTTATGTGCTATTGGTGTTAAGTTTTAATGGCCGGCTGCCCGCCGCACATGGCCTGTTAAGAGTGGCATCATAAGAGTGGGATATTAAAGTGGGCGTCATGCTACCACAGATTGGGTTATTATTAGAATTGGACAGGCTGGATGAATAATCTTGTTCGGAACATCGCTCTTTGGGCTGTTGTGGCGGTGTTCCTGGTGGTGCTTTTCAACGTGTTTCAACCGTCGAACAACGCCAACAACGCGACCGAAATCGCTTATTCGAACTTCCTCGCCAATGTCAGCCAGGGCCAGGTCCAGGCCGTGACCATCATCGGGCATGATGTGACCGGTACCACTAAGGATGGCAAGCCGTTCGAGACCTATACGCCGGATGACCCGTCGCTGGTCAGCAAGCTGGTCGCTGCCGGTGTCAATGTGCAGGCCAAGCCGGTGGGCGACAACATCAACCCGCTGGTGAAAATCCTGATCGACTGGGCGCCGATGCTTTTGTTGATCGCGGTCTATGTGTTCTTCATGCGGCAGATGCAGTCCGGCGGCGGCCGCGCCATGGGTTTCGGCAAATCCCGCGCCCGGCTGCTGACCGAAAAACAGGGGCGGATCACCTTCGAGGATGTCGCCGGCATCGACGAGGCCAAGAGCGAATTGCAGGAGATCGTGGAGTTTTTGCGCGACCCGCAGAAATTCCAGCGCCTGGGCGGCAAAATTCCCAAAGGCTGTTTGCTGGTCGGGCCGCCCGGCACCGGCAAGACCCTGCTGGCCCGCGCCATCGCGGGGGAAGCCAATGTGCCGTTCTTCACCATTTCCGGCTCCGATTTCGTCGAGATGTTCGTCGGCGTCGGCGCCAGCCGGGTGCGGGATATGTTCGAGCAGGGCAAGAAAAACGCCCCTTGCATCATTTTCATCGACGAAATCGACGCTGTCGGCCGGCATCGCGGGGCGGGCCTGGGCGGCGGCAATGACGAGCGTGAGCAGACGCTGAACCAGATGCTGGTCGAGATGGACGGTTTCGAGAGCAATGAGGGCGTGATTTTGATCGCCGCCACCAACCGCCCGGATGTGCTGGACCCGGCGCTGCTGCGCCCCGGCCGGTTCGACCGCCAGGTGGTGGTGCCGAACCCTGATGTGATGGGGCGCGAGAAGATCCTCAAAGTGCATATGCGCAAAGTGCCGCTGGCCTCGGATGTCGACCCCAAGACCATCGCCCGCGGGACGCCGGGCTTCTCCGGTGCGGACCTCGCCAATCTGGTCAACGAAGCGGCCCTGCTGGCGGCGCGCATCGGCAAGCGGGTGGTGGCGATGGCCGAGTTCGAGCATGCCAAGGACAAGGTGATGATGGGTGCGGAGCGCCGCAGCCTGGTGATGAGCGACGACGAGAAGAAGATGACCGCCTATCACGAGGGCGGCCATGCGATCTGTTCGATCACCCTGCCGGAATGCGACCCGGTGCATAAGGCCACGATCATCCCGCGCGGGCGTGCGCTCGGCATGGTGATGAGCCTGCCGGAGGGCGACCGCTATTCCACCAGCAAGGCAAAGCTGTTGCAGCAGCTGATCATGGCGATGGGCGGGCGGGCCGCCGAGGAGATTATTTTCGGCGCCGACCGGGTTTCCAACGGCGCCTCCGGCGATATCAAAATGGCCACCGACCAGACCCGCCGCATGGTGACCGAATGGGGCATGTCCGAGAAGATCGGCATGATCTCCTATGGCGATAACGGCCAGGAGGTATTCCTCGGCCATTCGGTGACGCAGAACAAAAACCTCTCCGAGGCCACGGCGCGCGAGATCGATTCCGAAATCAAGGCGATCATCGACCATGCCTATGCCGAGGCACGCCGCATCCTTACCGAGCGGCTGGCTGATCTGCACGCGCTGGCCCAGGGGTTGCTGGATTACGAGACGCTGTCCGGCGAGGAGATCCGCATGGTGATCAACGGCGAGAAGATCATCCGTAAAGTGGTGGATGACCCGATGCCTGATCAGCGCCGCGCCTCGGTGCCGAATGCGGTCAAGCCGGAAGCACCCTCCGCCGGCGGCCTCGGCCCCCTGCCCGCACCGGGCTAACGATTGCACAGAGCGTTTTTCGATCGATCGAAAAACGCTCTGTGTTTGTTCGGCGAGCCATTTTCCGATCAAATTGAAGCTTCAATTCGACCTGATCGGATATTGCTAGGTTTCCAGCTTGTAACTTGCGCCGTTACATAATTTAACACAGGTTGTTAGCGTCTGGGACAACGCAACAACGGCATCGGATTTATTATGGCTGCCACACAAGCCGGCATTACCTCTGAAAACGGTAAACCGCATACCATTCTGGTGGTTGAGGATGATGTACTGATCCGTATGATCGTATGCGAATATTTACGCGATTGCGGCTATCAGGTGATCGAGGCGGCTGACGGCGAAGAGGCTGTAAGGCTTCTGCAGGCGGATACCATGAAGGTCGATCTGGTATTTTCCGATGTGCAGATGCCAGGCGCGGTCGACGGTTTTGCGCTTTCGCAATGGGTGCGCCTCAACCGTCCTGGTCTGCCCGTGATGCTGACCTCCGGCCATGTAGGCGCTGCCAGCAAGGCCGTGGAGCTTTGTGAAAACGGGCCGCTGTTGCACAAGCCTTACGAACACCAGGAGCTGCTGCGGCGCCTGCGCATGGTGCTCGACCAGGCGGCGCGCGCTAACGACAATTAGAGCCGGTTTTTAAGCCCGCAGAAGAGCCCGCATCTTGTTATGGCTGCGTGGCCACCAGCACGATGTTAACGGTGACATTCAGTCCCACCCATTGTCCGCTGGACCAGGCACCCTGACCGACGCCGTAATCGGTGCGGATCAGCGTGACTTCGCTTGTTGCGGTCGCGGTCTTGCCAGTTTGAACCAGGGTGAAGGGCAGATTCAAGGGCTTGGTGATACCCCTGATCGTCAGACTGCCAATGGCTTCAAATTTCCCGGTACCGAGCGCCTTGAAGCTGGTTGCACTGTAAGTGGCCGACGGCATCGCAGCGCAATTGAACCAGTCGGCGCCAGGCATCGCGCTATCGCGTTGCGGGTCGCCCGTGGCGGCGCTGCATGTGTTGATTTTCACGCTGACATGCCCGCCAGTCGGGTTTGCCGGGTCAAAATCGATGCTGGCCGTGAAGCTCGAAAAATGTCCGGTGAAACTGGCGCCGGTTTGCGTACCGGTAAAACCGATGCTGCTCTTGGCTGGATCTACCGTCCATTGCGCGGCATCGGCGCCGGCAGCACCGAGCGATACTAACGTTGCCAGACAGATCGATAAATATCGTGCCAAAATCATGATGAAATATTCCCTTATTTATTTGGGTTTGCGTTTATTTGAGTGGCGCTTCCTTGGGTTTGCGCTTCCTTGGGTTTGAGGGCGCGCAGCGGGATCATCCGCCACAGGACCTCATCGCCGTTCCACACATGATGTTTAAGCGCTGCCGCCACATGCAAGACCACCGTGCCGATGAGAACATAGGCCGCTATGTCGTGAATTTCAGAGAATTCATTTGAAATGGCAGCCTTGTTCGGCAGGCCGCCGAGCATGGGAAGATCCGGCCAATGCAGGACGCCATAGAGATAAGTCGGGATATCGTAGGGCGAGGTGGAGACGATGACCCAGCCGGTCAGCGGCATGCCGATAATGAAACCATAGAAGGCCAGATGCGAGAGCCGAGCGGCGAGACGTTCCCAGCGAGGCTGGCCGGCAGGCGGCGGTGGCGGGCGATGCAGAAGACGCCAGACCAGGCGTGCCAGGCTGAGGAAAAGCACTGTAATACCGACGGATTTATGGAACTGGAATAACCAGAATTTCCGCTCGATCTGGCTGTCGCCAAGCCGGGTCATATAAAGACCGAGGGCGATCTGCCCGATGATGGCGATCGCAATCGCCCAATGCAGCATGATGGCGACGGTTGAATAACGTTTCATTCAAATTTTCCCTCGCCCGCGCGCATGGTCGGCGGTTTCAGCTCATCAGCCTGTTTCACCATGCTGTGGGACAAGCAAATTCGTAAGGTGCAACCGCAAGGCCGCCGGCTACTGCCATCTGAGCAAACATCCGCCGTCCCATCACCTGATCAAGCATCATCGTCTCCAGCCATCGGGGTGATCTTACCACATGGTAATATGGGTAACCAGCCACTGCCGGTATGTGTATGGATGAATGTGGCCGCGGCTCACTGTTTATCCGCTCAACCCTGCTGCGATAGATCATCGACCCGTCCCATAAAGATGATCGCGCCCGTTTGGTTTTCCTGGATGAGGTAGATGAAAGGGTGGTCAGCGATGAAGCTCACCGGCGGTGGTGGCGGGGCTTCCATGCCCATAGAAAATGCCCTTGGCACTGCCGTTGCCGCTGCTGCCTCGGTACCTTTCTCGTCGACGTTAATATAAGATTTTTGAACGACGGCATCGAAATAGATGAGCCTGTTCGGATTCGAGGCAATGCCGGTAAATCTGCTGTCTTTTGATTGAATGCGGTATGGATGCCCAATGACATTAGGATGGTCTTGAGCTGGAAATCATCGGAAGTCTGGAATTTAGGCATCGAGAGGATGACGGGAACATATTGGATGTCAGCGAGCCAGGCTTCGAGTTTTTTGGCGGTAAAGCTCGCTTCGATTTCCGGCATGTTTTGCTGGTTGTCAGGCAAAATGATGATCATACTGGCATCTCTCGGGCGAGCTGGCAAGCGTAGGGGAATGCGATGCTCCTTTTCCAGTGCCGCTGGGCCGCAGTGACGACGCCAAACACGGTGGAGATCCCGATTCACGTGAGGTGCCGGTTCGAAAAGCCTGGGACGTTCATATTCCCGATCAGCATTTCGACAAGATCAAAGTAAAAACGCGTGATTCAGATAAACGCTCAACCAGGTTTCAAACTCAGGGCGTACATTGTCAAATGGCGCATGGAAAAAATTGCCCGCACTGGTAGACGGTTCCGGCTTCGTGCTAGTCCATGCGCTCGCCGATGCTCGAGGAAAGCTCGTGCCAATGGCGGTCCAGCTTTCCAGACTACCTATAATCAGCCTTAAAAAAACGTTCGGCTCGTCCGAGACGCCGAACCTGATTTGATCTATTCACTTAAGCCAGAGCATCTAATTGATTCAGAAGAACTACAGGAAATCCATACTTCGGCTCAAAAAATCAGCAACGTCTACAGTAACATCGTCTGTCTGAGAGCGCGAGCCGGCCGTCACATCAGTTGCTATATATGTCACATATCGATTGGCAAGCCCTGCTGTTAGAACATAAAAGGCAGGAGTTCCGTATGTCGCCGGGAAAATCTCGACGACATTTGCGGATTCAGCCATAAGTGAAACATGCGCGAGACCTGCGCCATGCAGACCGACTACATGGGTTGCAAGGACAAATAGAGCAGCCTGCTGACTTAAGCTGAGTTTGGAAAGTATGATACGAGCGTATCCCATTCGGCGGAGCGGTTCGTAAAGGTCATTTTCATTTAAAATACGTCTGCCTGTCGCATCGGCGCGTGAAATATATAATTTTCTTGGTAAATTGGGTAAAAAATGTTTGCTTTCCATCATGGAACGCAAAGCAATTGTGGACTTCAGATAGGATAGATATTGCGGCGCGGCCTTCAAGGCTGGATGGCATGGCTTCGACAAGTCGTCAGTGACCAGCAACTGGCGTGCCCGAACCGCTTGAAAGTTCTGCAATCCAATGATCCGGCTAGCGTCAAAACCGCACATGGCGAGCGCATCGAGTTGGTATTTCTGTGTGATTGGTGTTGTCAGGACGAAACAATCGGTGTGCTTGGCGTAGTTGCCTAAAACCACAAGTCTTGGAAGCCAGTCTATCAACCAATGACAAAAATTTAGCGGTCGGATGTCGTCAAAAAGGACGATTGCCGTTCCATCAATGTAAGAGGCGCCATCGAGTACAACGTCCAGGTTAACGTCATAAAAATAGATCAGCTTGCTATAGCGGCTACTATATCGGCGATGGATGGCTCGGTTTTCCGCAGACAGGATGACCGGAGATTCGGCGAAATTCCAAAGAACACCTCGAGGCAAGGTGAGGAGCTTTAGCTCTGGTGTAAACGCCCCCTCGACGCCGTTAGGAGGGAAACAATCTGGTCGGCCAGATAAGTGTACAGGCGGTATGAATTGCCTTGTAAATGCGCCGAATACAACGCCCTCCACAGCAGGTACCTCAGATGTCTCCATCCAATTGATGCGTAAGGTGCCTGCGGCACCGGTAACATTCACCATATTCTCAATGATGTCGTCTACTTTCTCGCTCCACGGATTGACGTCTGATATGCTATTGGCTGCCGCAATCAGGCGTACGGCGTCAGTTTTATCAGTAGATGTAGGAAGCAAGGCCATTACGCAATTTAACCGTACGACCAATAGAAGCCAAGCTTTTACACAGCCAAGTGAAATTTAGCAGCGAGCGGTAAAATTCTGAACTCGATGGCATGTGATTGGCTTATTTAGGCAAAAAAAATTTTTGTTTTTAATAAGTTATAGAAATCGCAGAATATATCTTACCCCCCAAGATTTAACAGAAGAAAAAACCGCCCGACAGGAGGCACTAGACGAAAGACTATTCGGCAAAAAACCATAGGAGCTGAACATGGCGGACACCCCCCCCTTCCCCAGTCACGAAACCAAAAACTCCCTTTAGACCAGGTTCGGGTCTAAACCCCACAACGGTCAGCACGCTCGCCGGCCTGACACGGGTGACGCAGGACGAACCACCCGTTGAGAAAGGGGTCGATCTTAGCGGTAAACCAAAAATCATCTTCGCGGCCGGGCGCGGTAAGACTGGCAAAACCACGCTGCTGCGGTGGATGCAGGAAGTCTCCATCGCACGGGGCGGCGAAGCCATCCTGGCAGATGTGGACCCGACCAACGCGACGTTTTCATTGTATTTCGATGGCGTGCAGAGGCCCGAGGTCGATGACGCAGCAGGTGTGACGGCCTGGTTGTCCGAATTGATCGACCACTGCATCAATGAAAAACAGTCGGCCATCATCGACCTGGGGGGTGGCGACACAACCCTACGGGCGCTGGCCACGGAAATGCCCGGCCTCGTGACAGAAATCGAAGCGGCCGGACTGGCGCCGGTGATGCTGTATCTCGTCGGCACGCAGCCCGAGGATCTGACCCCGGCTGTGACCTTGGCCGAACGCGGCTTCACGTCAAAAGCACAAGCACTCGTCTTCAACGAGTTTGCAGTACCATCCGGCCAAACTCGCAAGCAGGCATTCGCCCGCATAAGGGGTCTTCAAGAGTGCGAGCATCTTATGGCCAAGTCCGTGGCCCTCTGGATGCCAAGGTTATTCGCGGCCGATGCGATCGAGAGTCGCCGCGCCAGTTCTTTCGACGCCCGCGACAACAAAGCAACTCCGCCGATCGGCACGCTGGATCGGACCAGGATTAAAGCCTGGCTGGAGCAAATGGATCAGCGCTTTGCTGGCATCTCGTCATGGATACCGTAACGCCGCTTGACACGCTGCGGGCAAAAGCGGCCGAAGCGGGGGAAGCTTTTGAGCGAGCCGCGTCAGCATCCTTCCTCCATGACGATCCCGCCAAGGATCAACTATTGGCGATGGGCCTGGCGTTGGAGGCCATGGCCCAAATCTGCGAGATCAGCGAGGCCAGTCAAGGGAACTTTACGGCCTCTCTGGATTCGAGAATCGGAGAGCCAATTCAGCGGCCAGCCCAAGCAACATGAAAGGGCGGTTGTGACAGCGTTCCACCAGCCAGTCTCTGTGCGCTCCTGATCTCTTGCGCGCCGGCCCCGCAAAGCCAAACACAGCGGGAACAGACCGAAAACAAGCAGACAATTAGACTGCTACGTAAACCGGACAAGTTGATTAGCTATCGAAAGGAGGGATTCTCCATGCGAGTTCAATGGTTTTACGCGATCAATTGGCGCCTAAATGGCCATCTTGTGCCTGGGACTGGGCGGTGTTAGCCCCCCTTCATGCAGCAAATTGATATCAAAAGTCTCGACCTTAATCTGCTTCGCATATTTCTGGCGCTCTACGAAGAAGGCACGGTCACACGGGCTGGCGACAAGCTCGGACTGGCGCAGTCGTCAATGAGTCATGCGCTCGGCCGGCTTCGCGAAGCATTAGGCGACCAGCTTTTCGTTCGCGGGACCTCAGGCATGATACCGACTCCCTACACATTAAGCATAGTCGAAAAGATCGGTGTTGCACTGGAGAGCCTGCAAACCACCCTGGCCCAGGGGCGCGACTTCGATTCCATGCTTTCTGACCGCACCTTCACGTTGATTACGACCGACGTTGTGGAGATGATTTTGTTGCCGCGGCTAATGGCGCATCTGGCGCTGGCGGCTCCGGGCATCAGCCTCGTAATTCAGCAGATGCCACGTTCGCGATATCGCGAGCATCTTGAAACCGGTCAGGCAGATCTCGCGGTTGGTCAACTGCCGCCAGGTCATACTGATTTTTTGCAGCAAAGTTTGTTGACCCAGTCCTTTGCCTGCTTCGCACGAAAAGGTCACCCGCTCGAGGCAAAGCTCGACTTTGACAGCTTCATGGCCGCTCGCCAACTGGTTATAAGTCCACCGGCCATGGCCGAACTTCATGTCAAAAAAGCACTTGGTTCACGCGCAGCACAGCGGCATATCGCGCTTAATGTACCTCATTATATGATCGCGCCGTTTGTCCTGGCATCAACGGATTTGATCGCGGTGATGCCAACGGCGCTTAACAATTATTTTCTGAGCCTCGGCACGCTCACGCGCATTCCGGTTCCTTTCGAAATTGAGCCGATTGTCACGCGGCAATTCTGGCATGAACGATCGAACGACGACCTTGGTTGCCAATGGTTGCGGCGTACGATCGCCGGGCTTTTCGCCGACTGGTCGATGGCTGACCGGTCCGCTAGTACGAAGCCAGAGCTTTAATCCTGCGCTGAGGATGAGACGAGCGTGACGATTGTAAGTGCTTAACATGCTCGCTCCTATCTGTCCGCCATGGCGTGTTTCGATGCGGCAAATGCACGGGGACCATTCGGAATGTTGAGCGAGAAGCCGTAAGGCTGTTTTTGGAATGGTTTTGCATGGCCGCTTGATAGGCGGGCAAGCAATCAATTTCAGCGGCAATTTTTTGGTTCAAAGAAAACATACTGGCTATGGAAAACATCTTGCTAGGCAAGCATTCGGGCAAAGTTGGTCTTTACGGCAACAGGTCTGGTAACGGATTACGTCTTTCAATCGCTATTGGCGAATATGATCGCACGCGGGCTCTCTTGAATGGGTCGCTCGGAATCGATGGCGTCGATCCGATTTTCATGACCCTTGAGCCAGAAGAAATTTTCTTTCGTGCCTTTCGCAATCAGGATTTTGACGTTTGTGAGCTGTCCTTGTCCAGCTACACGCTTCAGGTCGCGACCGAAGGCTCGCCGTATATCGGCATTCCCGCCTTCGTCTCGCGTGCTTTCCGCCATACCTGTATTTATGTGCGGAAAGATCGCATTAAAACGCCGTCTGATCTCATCGGCGCACGCGTCGGAATTCCCGAATATCAACTTACGGCGCATGTATGGTTGCGGGCACTTCTCGCCGACGATTATGGCGTCAGGGCCTCGGATATTAAATGGGTGCGCGGTGGGATCGAGGAGCCGACGCGGCATGAAAAAATAAAGTTGAACCTGCCGCGAGACATCAGCGTAGAAATCGCGGATGGCGGACTGTCACTTAATGAGATGCTCGTAAAGGGCGAAATCGATGCGCTGGTTGCGCCACGCGCGCCATCCTCGTTTGCAAATGGCGCGCCGAACATAGGTTGGCTTTTCGATGATCCCATCGAAACCATAGGCAAATATTATGCCCGAAGTGGCGTGTTTCCAATTATGCATATCGTCGGCGTAAGACGCGAGCTTGCTGAAACTTATCCTTTTCTCCCAGTAGCTTTGTACAAAGCTTTTGAGCAGGCGCGCGCCATCGCGGTTGAGCGGTTATCCGACGTCACGGCTTTGCGTACATCATTTCCTTTCAGCGAAGTTTATATCAAACAGACACGCGCACTTATGGGGCATAATTTCTGGTCTTACGGCGTGACGCCCGAAAACCGAAAAGCGCTCGATATTTTTCTCATGCAGCATCACGAGCAAGGGCTCTCGCCGCGCCGGTTAGCCGTTGAAGAGCTGTTTCATCCATCAACTTATGAGTTGGTGAAAATCTGACCTGACTACGAATGGTGTTGATGATTTTGAAGAGAACCATGATGGCAAACTGGGGAACGGCTCGTTTAATGAGTAGGGGCTTGGTGCGCAGGCGGAGGCAAGGCGCATGATTTTTCATGGCTATTATCGTTCGACTTCATCATGGAGGATGCGGGTCGCCTTGGCTATAAAAAAGCCTAAGACGGAGACAATTTCATATCATCTCCGCCGCTGCGAACAGCATTTGCCCGGCTATCGCGCGCTCAATCAACAAGGGCTTGTTTCCGCTCTCCAACCAGATCGCGCAACCGATTTGACCAATGGCGTGACCGTCGATTGGCCGTGGCTGACTTCGATTGAGAAAGCCTGCCTCCAAATACCGGCATTCCTTGAAACCCGGCCCAAGACGCAGCCCGATGCAGAATCTTGATCTGGCATTCAACAAGGTAAATTCGATGATTGAACATGCGCGTGCCAATGGCATTCCTATTATTGATGCGGACCCTTTCGCCGCGGCAACACTGATCGATCCCTGGGCGCTGCATTCCCAGATGCGCGATGCCGGACCGGTTTGTTACATTTCCAAATGGAACATTTTTGGAATTGCGCGCCATTCAGACGTGATGAACGCTCTGAAAGATTTTGACAATTACAGCTCGGTGCGCGGCGTGGGACTCACCGATTTTGCTCATGAGGCGCCTTGGCGCCCGCAATCATTGCTGCTCGAGACTGACCCGCCAGAACATGACCGCACGCGTTCTCTTGCCAATAAGGTCGTGTCACTTGCGTCGCTCAAGCAGGTTCGCGAAGCATGGTCCCTGGCGGCAGACGCGTTGATCGATGAACTGGTTGCACGACGCCGGTTCGATGGCATCAAGGACCTGGCGGAAATCTATCCCCAACGTGTATTTGCAGATACGATCGGCCTTCGAAAGGATGGGCGCGAACGCCTGTTGCCTTACGCCACCGCCAATTTCAATGCTTTCGGGCCTCGCAACGACATTTTCGAGGCGACCGAACCTGCCCGCCTTGCTGCTAGTGAGTGGATCGAGGAAAGCTGCACGCGTCCGTTTATTGCGCCCGGGAGCTGGGGCGCGGCGTTTTTTGCGGCGGCCGACCGGGGTGAATGCACAGAGGCCGAGGCGACAAGGCTTGTGCGGTCGATGATCACGGCGGGGTTCGACACAACGATTAACGGTTTGGGCAATTTACTGAACGCGATGGCCGAATACCCCGAAGCGTGGGCACAATTGCGCGACAATCCAACATTGATCAAACGTGCATTCGAAGAAACGCTGCGCTTGTCATCCACGGTCCAGACTTTCTTTCGCACAACAAGACGAGAGGTTGAGATCGGAGAGTCAGTGGTCCCGGAGGGTGCCAAGGTCCTGCTGTTTTTGGGGTCTGCAAATCGCGATCCACGGCGCTGGACTGACCCTGATCGCTTCATACTTGACCGCGTAACCATCGGACATGTCGCGTTCGGTTTCGGTGTGCATCAATGTCTAGGGCAGATGGTCGCCCGCCAGGAGGCCGAATTGTTGCTGACAGCTTTGGTCAAGCGTGTGGCGCGGATCAAGCGTGCGGGGCCCGTTTGCCAGCGTCCAAACAATACGCTCTATGCACTTTCCAGCCTGCCGCTGGAGGTTGAACCAGCGTGATACGCTTGAGTATGATCGTTAGACGTTCCTGTTGTGGGACCGGCCAACGTGTCAGATTGGTTCAGGCCGATCTTGAATCCCTTTTCAATCGCCAAACAATTATTCGGTCGTCCTCTCTCGCGTGGGCCGGCGCTTGCGGAAATCCTATTTTCCACTTGCCACTATGATAACGATAGCATAAAATATTCAATAATTAATCAATTTGGCGGTGACGCACCGTCGAGCCGGAGGGAGAAAAAAATATTATGAAGCTTGTACGTTTCAATTCAGGAAAAACCGGCCTGGTTATCGGTAAACAAATCCGTTCCGTCGTCGACATCGCAGCTAGCCTTGCGGCACTTGATAAATCTGCGTCGGAGATAATCCGCACAGTACTTCCGGGCGACGGGTCAGGAAGCTGGCTGCCAATGATCAATGCGTGGGAAAGAACCAGGGACGCGTTGTCAAAGCTCGAAAGCTTTGCCGAGAATGGCCATTCCGCTGTCGTGTCGAGCCCGGTCGATGCAGTCAAAATCGAGGCGCCACTGCCAAGCCGTGAACGGCGTATTTGGTCGCTTGGAGCGAATACGGTAAAACATACCCAAGGGGCCACCAAGCAACTTTTGGGGCGCGCGGAGACGGAGGAGCAGATTATGGCTCCCAAGCTTAACGACATCTATCCAATCGGATTTGATGTTCATGTGGACTCGGTCGTCGGACCGAACGAGAGGGTAACACCGCCGAAGTTTGCAAAGAAAATCGATTACGAGGGCGAATGTGCGGTTATCCTGAAGATGGACGGTAATAAGAGTTCCTTCTGGGGGTATACTGGCTGGAACGATCTCAGCATCCGTGACACGCATCTCGGGTTGATGGCCAATCCTCCTGCACTTGGGTATTCGTTCCATCTTCAAAAGAATTTTGACGGTGCTAACGTTTGCGGGCCGTGGATTGTCGTCGACGAGCCATACGACGTACGTAATCTCAACTGTAAGGTGCTGGTAAACGGTGAGTTGCGCCAGGATTGGAACACCAGTGAAATGATTTACTCGTTTGACGACGCACTTGATCATATTTCGCGTTATATGGCGTTGAAGTCGGGAGATATCCTAACCTCGGGTACTGGCGCCGGGGTGGCGTTGGAAGGCCCGCTCGACGGTCCTTTATGGCTGAAGGGCGGCGATGTGGTCGATGTGCAGCTCGAAGGCGTTGGTAGCTTGATCACAACGATCAATGATTGGACCGCAGTCTAGATTAGCATCCAATCCGTTAGAATTATTTGATCAGATAAACATGCTCGAAAATCAAAGCTTGGAGAGTTTTCTGTAAATTTGGGAAGATGGAGAAGGCTTCCAAGTGATGATTTAGTTTCCAGGAGTAAAACATGAAGAATGGCACGCTGGTACTCCCCGATTATCCATGGATCGACATAGACCTTGAACGCAATTTGATTGAGGCGGCCCTCTATAAACCGGTGGTCGACAGCGCGTTGGTCGGGTCAGTCAGTAAAATAGATGTCCCGCTGAAAACGTCTGGTATTATCTACGCGACAACAAATTAAGCAGCCTGGTCCGCGACATCTATGAGGCCATGCGCGACACTAAGTTTTAGGGAGAATAACAATGGCAATATTCGAAGGCGTTAGGACACGCCGTTGTCTGATGACGGGAACGGCCACGGTGTTATTGGTTGCGATGGCTAAACCATCTCAGGCTTACGATTACACTTTCGGTGATGGTATAAAAGTCGAATTCCAAAACACGTTTCAATACTCCGTCTTGGAGCGAACTTCACCGGTTTCACCTGTTTTTGCGAACAGTCCAAATGTCAATGACGGCGATAGGAATTTGGCTGCCGGCATCGTATCCAATCGCCTGGACTTACTCTCGAAATTCAACATCAGCTATGAGGGATTCGGTTTCGATGCATCGGCTGATAGCTTCTACGATTCTGTCTACAATCAGAAGACGAAAAACTCCGATTTTGATACTTATAATCCCGCGAACGAACCCTCTTCAAAATTCACTAACGCTACTCAAACGCAAACCGGCCGGGATATTCAACTACGAAATCTGTTCATTTACAGGTCCCAAACTATCGCCGGCATACCGGTCACGGTCAGAGTGGGCCGGCTTGTGGACTTGTTCGGCGAAAGCTTGCTGTTTGCAACCAATGGTATTTCTTATGGCAATGCACCGCTCGATATTGAACGGGCGCAGAGCGTGCCGAACACGCAAGCCAAAGACTTATTTCTCCCGGTTGGCCAGGCAAATGTCACCGCGCAGCTAAACGACTCAATATCGACGACGTTATATTATCAGTTCGAATGGGAAAAATATAATTTCCCGGCGGCTGGAAGTTATTTTAGCGTAACAGATATTCTTGACGAAGGTGGCCAGCGCATAATTGCGGAGCCACCTGGAACGCCAGGGCTGCCACCAAATACCGGCGCCTATTTCTATCGCGGTCCCGATCAAAAAGGTGCCGACACCGGGCAATTTGGTGTCGCGGTGCATTACGATCCGCCGACGAGCCAGTACGATCTTGGCTTTTATGCACTGCAATACAATGATTCCGAGCCGCAGGTTTACGTAAGGCCTGCTGCAGGAGTGCCGTCCTTTATCCCGGGCACGCCAAATGCCCTCAGCATCGGTACCTATCAATTGGTTTACCCCGACCATATTCAAATTTATGGTGTGTCGGGATCTACGACAATTGGACCAGCAAATTTTGCAGGGGAAATATCGGCACGAACGAACGAGCCGCTCGTCAGTACTGTTACGGTTCTGCCTGGAGAAGCGGCTAATAACAGTGATCATCCGCTTTATGCCATTGGCAACACATTACATTACCAAGCGTCGATGGTTTACCTCGGGGGCGGCACACCAGTATGGGATGCCTCCCAGGTGCTTTTCGAAGCTGCGGGAGATAATCTTCTTGGCTTTACAAAGAACCGCGAGAATTTCTCCGGTACCCAGCGCCATATGGCGCTGGGTTTGCGTACGATCGCGCAGGTGACCTATTATCAGGTCCTGTCGGGTCTTGATCTCACCCCAAACCTTGGCTTGGGATGGAATTTTATGGGCTTGGCGCCGGATACCATGGGCTTCAATAACTCTGGTATCGATCGAGGCGGTGATCTCACGCTGGCGCTGTCGTTTCGGTATCTTGGCAATTGGTCTGGTGGCTTTACCTATACGAACTATATATCGCCGCCCGGTCGAAATCCATACGCCGATCGAGATTTTGCGGGTTTCAATGTCGAGCGTACGTTCTAAAAATCTTGCTAAAAGGAAACGAACTCATGAAACTTACGCGACGTTCCATGCTCAAATCCACAGTCGTAATAACGGCAGGGGCTGCTCTTCCTGGTGCCGGCAAGGCTCAATCCACTGCATTGCAACCGGATGCGCTAAAATCTACTCTTACGCCACTTGGTGGCCTCAGAGCCGGAAATGCTGAAGGAACAATTCCCGCATGGACTGGAGACATTCCGACGCTTCCGGCTGGCTATGTTTCCGGGCAAATTCGGCCCGACCCTTTCGCGAGCGACGCACCGGTGGCAACAATTACCGCAAGTAACATGGAAACCTACGCGGATAAGCTCACGCAAGGCGATATTCAGCTACTAAAAACCTACCCGGATTATCAACTTGTCATTTATCCAACGCACCGAACGGGTGTTGCTCCACAATATGTTTATGACTACACCTATAAAAATGCGAGTACCGCCCAATTAACACCGGATGGTAATAATTTAAGCAATGCCTATGGCGGTATTCCATTTCCGATACCAACCAACGGCAAGCAGATATTGTGGAACCACTTGTTGCGCTGGCTTGGTGTGACAATTTCTGCTCCAGCCGGAGTTTATCAAGTTACCGCGACGGGCGAAATTATTCTGCGCGCTTTCGCCAACCTTCAATATCAAGTTCCCTATTATTTCAACGGGCGCGAGGCGGAATTCAACGGTATATTTGAACAGCTATTAGTACAGAATACCGCTCCTGCTTATATTGAAGGCCAGTCGGTTCTTGTTTTAAACTCGCTTGATCCACTGCAAGACCCCGCGAGGGGATGGGAATACCTGCTTGGGGAACGCCGCGTCCGGGAAGCGCCTCAACTGCGGTACGACACGCCTGAGGATACCGCGGGCGGGGTCGTCAATTGGGATGAGGCCGCCATGTTCAGCGGTGCGACTGATCAATACGATTGTAAGATCATTGGCAAAAAAGAGATGTATGTTCCCTATAATTGCAACAAGGCCTGGAAAACACCGATCAAAGAGATACTTGGCCCGCATCACGCAAACCCGAATATTATCCGGATGGAACTGCATCGCGTATGGGTTGTCGAAATGACACTGGCACCGGGCAAACGTAATGTCGATGCACGGCGAACCATTTATGTAGATGAGGATACTTGGCTGATTTTGGCGATGGATATTTATGATGCCAGCAACTCGCTGTGGAAATACCACTCCGCTGTTCCTGCCATCTGTGCAGACCTTCCAGGGATGGTCTCGGGGTTTTACTTTTTTGGACACGATTTCCATGCCGCGACATATTTGGCGTTTGCTGCGTGCGATGCTGCGGTCAGCCAAACCCAATGGCAAGTCATTGACGAATTGCCAGCGACATATTTCACGCCCGGTGAGTTGTCTGCGGAGGCCGGTGGAAATTGATTGATGCCAATAAAAAACCTTTCCAATTCCAGATCGCACTTCCAAAGTTCGTTGTGTGTTTATGTATTGTGGCGTTCACACTGGGGTTTGCGCATTCGACACGGGCGCAGATCACGGCACTTGCTGAATCGGTGGTGACCGAGCCGTCGCTGATGACCAAACAGGCCGCGTCCGGCCTGTTCACGGCAGTGACGGAGGCCGGCTCCCGGCTGGTGGCGGTAGGGCAGGACGGGCGAATTATGCTCTCGGATGATGACGGACGATCGTGGTATCAAGTTGCTACGCCGACGAGTGTCACGCTGACCAATGTCCGCTTTGCTTCGCCCAGGGCTGGCTGGGCGGTGGGGCAGATGGGCGTTGTCCTGCATACAGCGGACGGCGGGCTGCATTGGGCGATTCAGTTGGATGGCGCGCGCGCCAACAAGCTTTTGATCGACGCGGCACAGGCGGACGTGACTGCACAGCCTCATGCGCCAGTGGCCCAGACAAATCTGCAGAATGCCCAGCAGTTGGCGTCCGGCGCCCCCAGCCTACCGTTTTTGGCGCTGCTGCCATTGTCGGAAAAAGAAGTCGTCATCGCCGGCGGCTTTGGCATGGCATTTACCAGCGACGATGGCGGCGCCGCCTGGCGGTCGATCTTCGATCAAATCCCTAACCCGAACGGCTTACATGTCTACAGCATCATCGCGGATGGCACGCATGAGCTTTGGGCTGGCGAGCAGGGGCTGGTGCTTTCGCAAGACGCGCAGGACCATTTCAAGGTTCGGGCAACATCGTTTCAAGGTTCTTTTTTTGGCGCGTTGCGTGGGCCGGACGGCAGCCTGATCCTGTACGGTCTGCAAGGCACGATCCTGCGTTCCCATGACGGCGGCGCCAGCTGGCAACAAACCGCCAGCGCCAGTTCTGGTGGCATTGATTGCGGTATCGTTTTGACAAATGGAGATGAGCTGCTGGGCGATGTGGATGGAAATTTGTTGCTGAGCCGGGATTATGGAAAAAGCTTCAGCCTGGAAAAAGCAATCGGTCCGGTGACCGATCTGGTGCAAGCCGCGGACGGCGCAATCATCACGGCCGGCCCGCAAGGTTTGCATGTTTTTGCGCTCAATTCGTTGGTGGTGGGAAGCTGATATGGATTTTGCCGACAATCTTTCCGGGCGGGACAGTGCTGATATCTTATTCAACCCGAAATCAGGTTCCAAGCTCGAGCGGTTAATTTTCGGTAGGCGTCCAGTCCTCTTGCTGCTCTGCGCGGCGCTAACGCTATTTTTCGCGAGCTCCCTGCGCCACCTGCAGCTCAATGCCAGTTTCGAAAATTTTATCCCGACGCATCATCCGTTCATTGTCAATTATGAGGCGAACAAAGACCAGCTCGGGAGTCTGAGCGGCAACACGATCGAAATTGTGGTGCGGGCTGATCACGGAACGATTCTTAATCGTAACTATATCATGTTGCTGCAGAAGATTAGCGACCAGGTGTTCCTGCTGCCGGGTGTCGACCGCACAAACATGAAATCCTTGTGGACTCCAACCGTGCGCTGGCTTGCGGAGACCAGTTACGGCATCGATGGCGGCCCGGTGATGCCGGATGATTTCGATGGCAGTCCGGCCAGCCTGCGGCGGCTGGGCGGCAATATCAGCAGGGCTGGGCTGATCGGCAGCTTGGTCGCGCCGGATTTCAAATCTTCGGTCATTCAGGTGCCTTTGCTCGAGATTGATCAAGCCACCGGCAAGCCACTCGATTACGGCGCCCTGTCCAACAGGCTGGAGGCCATCAGGGCCGAGTATGCGCCAGAGGGCGTCACCATCGGCATCACCGGCTTTGCGATGATCGTCGGTGATCTGTTACGCGGGATGCGGCAGATACTCGGATTCTTGGCCGTCTCGGTCGCGATTTCGGCGGCGATGGTGTATTGGTACACGCGCTGTATCCGCAGCACCGCACTGGTCGTGCTCTGCTCGATAATGGCGGTGGTCTGGCAACTCGGGATGCTGCCGTGGATCAACTATAGTCTGGATCCCTACTCCGTCCTCGTACCGTTTCTGGTTTTCGCCATCGGAATGAGTCACGGCGCCCAGAAAATGAACGGCGTTATGCAGGATATTGGCAGGGGCAGCACCAACCTAGTTGCCGCACGAATGACTTTCCGGCGCCTTTTCATTGCCGGCTTCACTGCATTGTGCTGCGACGCGGTCGGCTTCGTGGTGCTGATGACCATCCAAATCCCGGCGATCCAGCACCTGGCGGTTATCGCCAGCATGGGTGTCGCCATTTTGATTTTTACAAACCTGATTTTATTGCCGGTTTTTCTGAGCTATGTAGGTGTGACGCCAAGCTCGGCGCGGCGCAGCCTGCGGGCCGAATACGCCGCCGATCTCGGGCTGAAGAAACATCCGCTCTGGGCATTTCTGGATATTTTTACCCAACGCCGATACGCCACGATCGCGATCGTCGTGGCGGCTTTCCTCGGGATTGGCGGGGCCGTGGTGGCGCGCGGTCTGCAGATCGGTGACATCGATAAAGGCGCGCCGGAATTATGGCCAAACTCGATCTACAACCAGGATAATACTTATTTCGTCGATCATTATGCCACCAGCAGCGATGTGTTCGTGGTCATGGTCACGACGCCTTTTCAGCAATGCGCCAGTTACAGGACGTTGCTCGAAATGTCGCGGCTGCAGAAACGGCTAGGCGCGCTGCCGGCCGTAACCTCGGCCTCTTCCTTCGTTGAATTTCAAAAAATCATGTCGGTGGAACTCAATGAGGGCAACTATGACTGGTATGATTTGATACCCAATCAGCCGGCACTCAATCAGGCAATCAATGAGGCGCCCCCGAGCGTGATGAGTCCGGATTGCGACTTCATGCCGATCTCGGTGTTTTTGCAGGACCACAAGGCGGCCACCTTGTCCCGCGTGGTCGATACGGTGCAAAGCTTCGCCAACTCCACACATGACCCTGGCGTAAAATTCCTGATGTCGGGCGGCAATGCCGGAATCGATGCGGCGACCAACCTAGTCGTGGCACGCGCCAGCCATTTGATGCTGATCGAAGTTTATGCGGCAGTTATTTTGCTTTCATTAATTGCTTTCAGGTCGTGGCGCGCGGTATTAACTGCTGTCCTGCCTTTGATTTTAACGTCAATTCTAGCCCAAGCTTTAATGGTTGAGCTTGGTATTGGCGTGAAGGTTGCAACTTTGCCCGTGACGGCGCTCGGTGTCGGTATCGGCGTCGATTACGCTCTTTATATCCTTAGCGTCACGCTTGCCAATATGCGTCGAGGGATGGATTTATCCGAAGCCTATTACCGGGCGCTACTGTTTACCGGAAAAGTCGTCATGCTGACCGGCTTCACTCTGGCCGCCGCGGTCGTGACCTGGGCATTTTCCCCGATCAAATTCCAAGCCGACATGGGCGACCTGCTGGCTTTTATGTTCCTGTGGAACATGCTCGGGGCACTTATCCTGCTGCCAGCTCTGTCAAGTTTTCTTTTACCAAAAAGACTATTTATCAAACAAGATAATGGGAAAGCGGAGCATGGGGATCAACACGGGATCACCCTGGCGTGACTTGAAGATTTATCCAGAACTCAGGTGACAAAAGTTTCAAAGTTTCAAGTTGACATTTACTAACGATAGAGTTTCAATTTGAGCGCGCCGATGGCTTGCAAAGCTCATCCAGCGGAAAGCTGGGTTCAAAGTGCAACAGAAAGATGGAGGGTGAAACAAGATGGATGCTGATGTGATAATCCCGGCCCAGCCGCAAAAAGCCGACTCCCCAAAAACCGCCGGCATAGCGCCGACGGCGCAGCAGGATGTGCCTGCGGCCTTCGCACCGTTGGTACGAAACGCTTGGTATGTGATTGCTGAGACCAAGGATGTAGGCCGCGAATTACGAGGAATTCAGGTTCTTGGCGAAAGGCTCGTCTACTATCGCACCGAGAACGGCGATCCAGTCGTACTGGACGACCGCTGCGCGCACCGGCGCTTTCCGCTATCGAAAAGCAAACTTGTCGGCGACGTCATCCAGTGCGGCTATCATGGATTCAAATACGACAGAACGGGAGCCTGCATGTCGGCTCCCGGCTTGGCGGTGAGGCCGGGCTTTGGCGTACGGAAATATCCGGCCGCTGAGCGCGGGCCGTGGTTGTGGGTGTGGATGGGCGACGGGCAAGGTGATCCGGCGTTGATCCCGCTGCGCGATTACGAGAGCGAGCAGACTTGGTACTGTGCGGAAGGCTATAAGCTCAATCCGGGCAACTACATGCTTTTGATAGAGAATCTTCTTGACCTTACGCATCTTTATTTCTTACACGGAATGACATCTCTTGAGCAGGCCAGTAATCCGGCGTTAGCAATGCCCGGACCACCCAACAGTGCCGGTTGGGTAAAGGAGACTGCCAGCGCGCCCTTCGGAGGAATCGCCAATTTGTACGGTGCCGATCCGGCAAGGCTCATCAAGTGGATCGACAATGATATGCAGTTCGGGCCATCGCTGAACGTGGGCGAGACCGAGTTCCAGAACGCAGACGGGGACGACCTCCCGCTGCCGGTGACAAAGTTTTATGTCGTGCACGCGATCACACCGGCTGACGAGTCGAGTACTCACCAATTCTTTCGTGTAATGTTCAGCGACAAGCCGGTGGAAAGCCTTGAGGGGTTTATCGCTTTTTTGACTCATCACGTATTCCAGGAGGATGTTGACACTATTGCGCATCTCCAATCGACGATTCTGTCAGACCACAGGTTGGGAGCGGTGGAGTTCGGCATCCCTACCGACCGTTATGCAGCCAGCATGCGTCAAATCTTGCGCGCCATGCGTAAGCTGGAAGATTGAACCGCCGGACTGATATGTAAGGAGCACGACGTTGAGTGCGGGGAATTTATGACGTTCAAGGTTACACTGAGTCCTAGCGGACACTCTTTCGAGGTAGATCAAGAGACATCAATTCTGACCGCCGGTCTGGCGGCCGGATACTATATTCCTTATAGTTGCCGCCAGGGTCATTGCGGAAATTGTAAGGGTGAGATGATCCAGGGTTCGGTGGACCATGGAGCCTCATCACAAACATATCTTCCAGAGACCGAGCGCAAAGTTGGCAAAGTCCTTCTTTGC
This sequence comes from Acetobacteraceae bacterium, assembly GCA_965231175.1. Taxonomy (GTDB): domain Bacteria; phylum Pseudomonadota; class Alphaproteobacteria; order Acetobacterales; family Acetobacteraceae; genus Acidocella. The sequence continues at coordinate 193,125 of CBDDMJ010000006.1, forward strand.
CAAGCGACGGCACGCAGCGATGTGATCGTCCAGATCGAGGAAATACAGGGTCTCGAAGGTCTGAAGCCCCGCATGGTGCCTTGCCGGTCTGTAAGTGTAAATCTGGTTTCGCCTGACGTTGCAATATTGCGCGTCCGCCTTCCGATGAACGAGCACATGCTATTCGCTGCAGGGCAATATGTAGAATTTGTCCTGCCTGATGGGTCGAGGCGGTGCTATTCGATTGCCAACCCACCGTCTGCTGAAGGCGCAGACGAGTTGGAATTTCACCTAAGGTACCATAAGAATGGCCGTTTCACTAACCATGTCTTCAACAAGATGAAGCCGCGGGAGCTGTTAAAATTTGAAGGACCTCTTGGCACTCTTTTCCTTCGCGACAGTAACAAACCAATTATCTTTTGTGTCACGGGCACCGGCTTTGCCCCTATTAAATCGATGTTACTCAATGCCTTTGCAACAGGCCAGCACCGACGGCGCGAGATGCGGTTATACTGGGGCGGCCGGGTGCCTGATGATCTTTACATGAGAGAAATTGTTCAGCAATGGGCGGAGGAGTATTCAGGCTTCTCCTTCCATGCTGTATTATCTCGTGGCGGCGATGGCCATGAGGGGTTTCGCCGCGGCTATGTCCAGCACGCGTTGCTTGAAGATCTTAACGATCTGTCTGACCACGAGGTATACGCAAGCGGATCGCCAGCTATGGTCGAAGCGCTTCGGTCTACCTTGTGTGTCGATCGAGGTTTGCCAGCCGAAGCCTTTTACGCGGATGCATTTCTTCCCGCTTCTACAAAAACATCCAATATTTTAACATTTTCCTAAGGAGAATTTAGATGGACCAAGTTATTCGTGAATACACAGACGACGCCTTCGTAGATGATGACAATAGCAGTTCGGTCGTGCATCCCTATGTCCTGTCCCATGGCACGCTGGCGGTTAAAAGTTTGACGAAATCACGAGAATTCTACGAAAATTTCCTAGGTCTGACCTGCGTTCAGCATGGTATGTCGTCGATGGCCGTGCGGTGCGGGATGAAATTTCATGTTATCTGCCTTCAATTGGGCGATCATACTACACCAGCAGGTCTGCATAATCATTGGGGCGTCGACGTCCGTTCGGAGGAGGAAGTTAATAAAGCGTACGAAGCGGCTTTGCACGACCGCGACCGTTACGAATTCAAAGGCGTGACCAAGCCAGTGAAACAGCATGGTACCTATTCATTCTACATTGAAGATCGAGACAGCAATTTCTGGGAGGTCCAATATTGCCCTGGCTTTCAGCATGACGATATCTTCGATTTCGGCGATCGATTCGATACGGACGGACAACCTATAGCCTGAAAGGGTACTCGGGGATCATTTACCCGGGGATTATCCGTGCAAGGCATTCAAGTATAAACATTGTTGGATAGTATCCGAGGCGTTCGCATTCGCAACTCTAACGTTCGCAAACACCGCATTTTCAGTTACGCAAAATGCAGGTGTCGAGAGGAATGAAATGAGCAAACCGCAAGCCGTGGATGTCAAAGCGGTCGCCCAAGTGAAAGTGGCTGTTACAACTTCCAAGGGCGATGACATCGCGGGCGTTTTGCCGGCGTTCCGGTCGTTGTTCCACCGCCGCGGCTGGCATGCTGCGGTGCAAGGAAGTAACAATGTGATGGAGAACTGATCATGGCGCCAACTGTCATTGATGCAAATACGGATACGATCCCGCCCCATTTACGCGCCATGTGGCAGGCAAACAATACTGCCCCACTCTGGGAAAGCCCAAGCGGAAAGTCACACGGCAACCGCGGCCCAGAAGCCCCCCATATCTGGCGATGGGAGGCGTGCCGTGAAATGGTTGACGAAACAGCAAAGAACAGTTCGCCCAAACTCGTAGAGCGCCGTGTATTGGTGATGGTCAACCCGGAATCGGCTGCTAATGGCAACGACGCAACGGTCGGACAAATTTCCGGCAACTTTCAGACGTTGCTGCCTGGAGAACGCGCGCGTCCTCACCGGCATTCCATGGACGCATTGCGATTCCCGATCATCGGGTCTGGAGCGGTGACGTTTGTAGATGGCAAGGCATGCCCGATGGAGGTAGGGGATCTCATCCTCACCCCTGGCTGGACCTGGCACGAACATGTACATAATGGCACAGAACCAGTGGTGTGGGTCGATATCCTTAATGTCATCTTGCACCGCAGCATCGGTACCGAGGCGTTCGAACCTGGTCCAGTCCATAACCCCCCCAAAACCTTTCCAGATGCACTCTTTGCAGTGCCGAACCTTCTCCCTGTTCTAGAGAACAGCCCGAACTATTCGCCGATGTTCCGGTACCGATACGCAGATGCTGCCAAAGCAGTAGCTTCTGCTCCTGTTTCAGCAGATGGATCGCAGCGCGTCCGCTATGCAAATCCGCTCACCGGTGGTTCATGTATGGCGCTCCTCGACTGTTATCTGATTCGCCTCGCTGCAGGGCAAGAGACAACGCGGACGCGGAGCACCGCCAGTAGCTTGTGCGTGGTGGTCGAGGGCGAAGGCGTTTCGAACTACGAGGATGGCGCCAGCCTGTCCTGGAAGGCCAAAGATACCTTCACCATACCGCAGCGCAACTCGGTAAGCCATCGAGCGGGACCAGAGGGAGCAACGATTTTTCAAGTGACCGATCGTGAGGTGTATTCGCGGCTGGGTTTGTTAAAGGAGGAATTGATTACATGAAATTTACACCGGCTGATTTTGTCGGCATTGTTCCGAGTACCGCCAGCCCCGGTGCCAAGCGTTGGAGTACGGCGAACTCGTTCGATTTGGCCGAGCCCGAGCACCGCGAATTCACGGGGTAATCCCCCCATTTTTAACGGGGCCTGTTTGTAGAACTCACGCGGCGAGTTTCAGTTTCTGTGCGGGTGTGACCCTGCCGCTGCCCATATTTGGCCGTTCATTGTTGTAGGGCCATAGCCATTTCGGCGTTGTCCCGTGCCTCCTTGATATTTTCGATGATGTTCTGGTCCAACCCATTCGTGGCGAACCATTCTGTTGTAACGCTCGAAATAAGCGTTCTGCTGCGGCTTTGCGGGTTGGATGTATCGTATGGTGATCTGGCGCTTTTCGGTCCAGGCCAAAAACTTGGCACCCATGTACTCCGGAACGTTATCGACACGAATACTAGCAGGTGATCCCCGCCACTCAATAATCAGCTCCAGGCTGCGGATTTCGCAGCTCTGCCGGCAGCGAAAACCCAACGTCCGGCAAGCCAGGGCAATGCTGGCGTCGCACTGTAGTTAACGGTGCGAGACGTCAAATCAGCCAAAATCAACATTTTACCAAAACGGAAACTTAAGACAAACTGTAGCTAACTGTGAGATAAGGGACCTTCGGGATCGTGAGACGGACACGGTAGCGACCGCTCTTCGAGTGCTTTGTAGGTTCAACCCTTTTCAAGGGCATTCGTACCACTCTTTCGTACCACGAGAAAGCGGAAAGCCTTTGATTTGCTTGATATTTTTGAAAAACGCTACACTTTTAAGCGTAATGGCTGGGGGACTTGGATTCGAACCAAGGTTGCCCGGGTCAGAGCCAGGAGTTCTACCGCTAAACTATCCCCCAACGGACAGCTGCTGGGTGCGGTAGCACTCGAGGCTGGATTGGGCAATATCGGGTTATTTTGCGGCTTGCTGCAAATCGCCAACGGGGCGACTATAGATGTGTAATGGCTAATCTGACGATGTCACAGGCAAAAACCAACACGCCGGCGCTCCGGGGGGAAATGCGGCGGGGCCGGCGTGCGGCCTTCGGCGGGATCGATCTGGGTACCAATAATTGCCGAATGCTGATCGGCACGCCGACGGCAGGCAGCTTCCAGGTGCTGGACAGTTTCAGCCGCGTGGTGCGGCTCGGCGAGGGGCTGTATGAAAGCGGGCGGCTCGGCGAGGCGGCAATGGAGCGGGCGATCAAGGCGCTGCAAATCTGCGCGGAGCGGGCACGGCGCTGGGACTGCACGGTAAGCCTGCGGGCGATCGCCACTGAGGCATGCCGGCAGGCGGAGAACGGCGCTGACTTCATCGCACGGGCGCGGGCGCAGACCGGGCTGCCGTTGGAGATTATCGGTGCACGCGAGGAGGCGGCTCTAGCGGTGGAGAGCTGTGCCTCGCTGATCCGCCGGGCGCAGCGGCGGGCGCTGCTGTTCGATATCGGCGGCGGCTCGACCGAAATTGCCTGGGTGCGGGTGAATCGTGACGATGCGGCACCGGAGCTGATCGGGTATTTGTCGATCCCGGTTGGGGTAGTGACGCTGGCGGAGCGTTGCGCCGATACGTGTTACGGCGCCGAAGGATTTACGCGGGTGGTGGAGGATGTGGCGCAGCTGTTGCGACCGTTCGAGGCCGTGCATCGGATCGGCCAGGAATGGCGGCAGGGCGGGGTTATGATGCTCGGAACCAGCGGCACGGTAACGACTTTGGCAGGTATTTCGCTGAAGCTGGACCGTTACCGGCGCGGCTTGATCGATGGGGTGACGTTGAGCCGGGAGGCGGTGGACGCCACTCTGGACGAGATGCGCGAGCTGGGACGGGAGGGCTTGATCCAGCATCCCTGCATCGGCAGCGACCGGGTGGATTATGTGCTGCCGGGCTGCGCGATTTTTACTGCGATCCACGAGCTGTGGCAGGCCGATGAGCTGATCGTCGCGGATCGCGGCCTGCGGGAAGGCATGCTGATGCGGCAGATGCGACTGGCGGACCCCAGGCGGGCAGCGTTCGTTTCATGAGTATCGACTCAGCAGCACCGCCGCGGCGGGAGACCGTGCGGCTGAAACATGCGCGAAAACATTCAAGCTCGTCGCAGGCCTGGCTGGCGCGCCAGCTGAACGACCCTTATGTGCAGGCGGCAAAAACGCAAGGCTACCGGTCCCGGGCGGCGTTCAAGCTGGTGGAGCTCGATGACAAGTACAAGCTCATCACCAAGGGCTGCAGGGTGGTGGATCTGGGGGCCGCACCTGGCGGCTGGAGCCAGATCGCACTGGCGCGCGGGGCGGCGAAGGTGGTGGGTATCGACCTTTTGGAGATGGTGCCGGTGGCGGGTGCTGATTTCATCGTCGGCGATTTTACCGAAGCCGGTATGAACCGGCGCTTGCAGGAGATGCTGGGCGGCCCGGCCGACCTCGTGCTCTCTGACATGGCGCCGAACACCACCGGACACGTGGCGACCGATCATATCCGCATCATGGCGCTGGCGGATATGGCGCTGGCGTTTGCCGCGGAAGTGCTGGTGCCAGGTGGCGCGTTCGTCGCCAAGCTGTTCCAGGGCGGCGCCGAGCGCGACATGCTGAATACGCTGAAACTGCGGTTCAAGACGGTGCGCCATGCCAAACCACCCGCCAGCCGCAAGGATTCCAAGGAAATGTATGTAGTGGCCACGGGATTCCGTCCCGCCCTGGTATAGCGCACACCATCGTCATGCCGGGTTTGATCCGGCAACGCCATCAGCAGCCTAGGGCGTCGCTGCTGTACTCCCCGCCGCCGTGCCCCCCGGCCCCGCCACCGGCGTGCCGGAGCCGATCGTGCCTTGCGGATGCATTGCCAGCTCAGGCGTTAGAGGCAAATTCACCCCCACCGGGGTCTCGCTGCCGGCCACAGGGTGCGCCGGCGCGCCATTGGGAATGGTGGAAATGACGCTGTGCTTATGCCCGGTCACCACCGTTCCGCCGGCGGTTGCAGTGTTGCCGGTACTCTGCGCCACCGCGGCCCCCGCCCCCGTCACCATCAATGCCACGCTGAAATATGCCCTTAACTTCAGCCTCACCGTTTTGTTCCTTTCACGCCGCTAGGCAGCCACAACATTTTCTTTACATAGGCACCGCACCAGCAACTTTTAATGGATCGCGGTTTGCCCCCCTCAAGATCCGCTTTCCGCGCCTTCACGAACCTCGCCTGGCGCACCGCCTATCGCTTTGCCTACCCGCTCGCCGTCGCCTGGTGGCATCTGCGCCGCCCGCTGCACCAGGGCGCTTTGGTTGCCATTTACGTTGGCCCGTCTCTGCTCCTGATCCGGCAGTCCTACCGCAAGGATTGGGGTTTCCCCGGCGGTGGCGTGCGCGCCAACGAAACGCCAATTTCTGCCGCACGCCGCGAATTGCGTGAAGAGCTTGGCCTCAACGTGACCGCCTTAAAACCCGCCGGTATCGTCAAAGGCACCTATAAAGGGCGCCGGGAGACCGTGTATTTTTTCGAGCTGCATCTGGATGCCTTGCCGGACCTCGATATAGACCACCGGGAAGTCGTTAAAATCCAACTCTTCCTCCCGGATGACATCGCTACCCTGCGTCTCACCGGCCCCGTCACGGCCTATTACCGTCGCCGGCAAAACCCCTAGAGCAATATCCTCTAGGATGCGCCTCTATAATCTTCACTCCCGCGCCAACACCTTGTCGGTCACAAAACTCGCCAGCCGCCCCGCCTTGAACGTCGCACGCAGCCCGGCCTCGTCATAATCCTCCCGCACCCAGTCCAGAAACGGCTTGCGCCCCTCGCCGTCGCGCTGATAGGTCAGGAAAAACGCATCCAAAATCCCGGTGCTGGCCTGCTTGATATGCCCATACCGCAAACTCAGCTGTCCCAGGGCCTGCCGCACCGTACCGCCCTGCATCAGCACGTAAAGCCCGGCCGCCAGCCCGGCCCGGTCGGCGCCGGATTTGCAGTGGATCAAGCCCGGCTGGCGCATGGTCCGGTAAATCTCCGCGAGACGCAAAATCCTCACCACCTGCGGCGCACCGCGCGATTCCAGCGCCATATCGATAAAATCCAGCCCAAGCTGCCGGGCCATATCCCGCGTCAGCGCATCCGAGCCGTTCTTCGCCTGTCCACGCAGATTGATCAGCGTCTTGATGCCATGCTGGCGGGTAAACCGCGCCAGATTTCGCGGCGTCGGGTGGTTGGAACGGTACAGCCGTCCCTCATCCACCGCCGCAAAATTGGTCCACCACAGCCGCAGCACCGCGTGGTCGACAAACAGCGCATCCAGCCAGGCATTGCGCCGCCCCGCCGGCGTGGCAAGACTGCCTTTGTAAATCGTATCCATGCGGCGGCGTTTAGCGTAAATCGCTCGCAGGTGGAATTGCCCCTTGAGCGTGCTATCCGGGCGCCATGAATGCCCTGCCGGCGCCAGACGCCTCCACCACCGCCCTGATCCGCCGCCTGTGGCGGGACCATGTCCGCCATTACCGCGGCCGCATCATCCTCATCATCGTCATGACCCTCATCATGTCCGGCACCACCGCCCTGTACCCGGCGCTGATCGACTGGGCCTTCAACATGTTCGCCCGCAAAGACCCGAGGATACTCTATCAGGTCCCCATCCTGGTGCTGATCGTCACCGCCATCAAAGGCGTTTCGATGTATTTCCAGTCGGTCCTCACCCAGGACATGGTGCTACTGGTGATCCGCCGTCTGCAGGTCGCGATGTTCGGCCATCTCTCGGATGCCGCCCTGGCCCGCGTCGAGCGCGAAGCCCCTGCCAGCCTCGCCGCTCGCTTCACTACGGATGCCACGGTGGTGCGCGAGGCGATGACCCGCGCCGTCAACGCCGTGGCCGACGCCGCCACGCTCATCGGCCTGGTCATCACCATGATCACCATCGACTGGAAACTCAGCGTCATCGCAGCCCTGTTATACCCGCTGGCCGGCATCCCGGTGCAGCGTATCGGCAAGCGTATGCGCCGCGCCTCCGGCGGCATGCAGGAACGCATGGGCGAGGCCGCCGCCATGCTGAACGAAAGCTTCTCCCAGGCCCGCACCGTGCGCGCCTACAGCCTGGAAGGCTATGAGAAATCCCGCGCCGGCAAGACCTTCGACCATCTGTACAACGCGCTGATCCGCATGACCCGTGTGCGCGCCCGCCTGGACCCGATGCTTGAAGTCCTCGGCGGCGTCGCCGTCGCGCTGGTCATCGGCTTCGAAGGCTGGCGCAACGCCACCGGCAGTTCCGGCGTCGGCAATTTCATGGGCTTCATCTCAGCCCTGCTCATCGCCTCCCGGCCCTTGCGCGCGCTCGGCACCATGAACGCCGCCATCCAGGAGGGCCTCGCCGGCCTGGTCCGTGTGTTCACCGTGATCGACGAACCCGCCGCCATCGCTGACGCCCCGCATGCCGTCCCGCTGCCCCCCGGCCCCGGTGCGCTCAGCTTCTCCCACGTTGCTTTCGCTTATCCGGATGGCCGTCCGGGCCTGAAAGACCTGTCCTTCACCGCCGCCCCTGGCCGCATGCTGGCGCTGGTCGGCGCTTCCGGCGGCGGCAAATCCACCGCCCTCGCCCTTATCCCCCGCCTCTATACCCCAAGCGCTGGCGCCATCACCATCGACGGCACCAACATCCTCGATGTCACGCTTGCCTCTTTGCGCAATGCCATCGCCTATGTCGGCCAGGATGCGTTGTTGTTCGACGATACCATCGCCAGCAACATCGCCTTCGGCAAACCTGACGCCACGGCAGCCGAAATCGCCGCCGCCGCCAATGCCGCCGCCGCCTCCAGCTTCATCACCGCGATGCCGGAAGGCTACCAGACCCGCGTCGGCGTCAACGGCTCCCGGCTCTCCGGCGGCCAGCGCCAGCGCGTTGCCCTGGCGCGCGCCATCCTGCGCCACCCGCGCATCCTGCTACTGGATGAAGCCACCAGCGCGCTCGACGCTGAAAGCGAAGCCGCCGTGCAAACAGCCCTCGCTGAACTGCGTCAGGGCCGCACCACCATCGTGGTGGCGCATCGGCTCTCCACCGTGCGCGACGCCGATTTGATCGTCGTTATGGCTGACGGCCAGGCCATCGAAAGCGGCACCCATGAAGACCTGCTCGCCGCAAACGGCGCCTTCGCCCGGTTGGTCAAGGCGCAAGCCTTAAGCTAGAGCCTGATCGTTTGAGGTTGACGCGTGTCAACGCGGCAACCGAGAGCGTGAATCAGCCTCTCCTGTAAAGCGGGAACGCGTTGAGGTTGGCGCACCTGCGTCAACCTCAACATATCGCGCTCTAGAGCCGGATGACATTCACAACAAGCAGCCTACCTGCTGTAATACACTGCCCTTTTTCCAATATCGCTACGGCAAAACCCATCCGGCCAATCGATTATACCGATGGCAGAATAAGCTCGTTGAATGGCTTCTGGTAAATCCTTGCCTGTCGCGTTTACCGCCAGCACGCGGCCGCCGTTGGCCAGGATGGAGCCTTGTTCGGCCATGGTGCCGGCATGGAAAATATTCACCCCTGTCAGTTCTCCTGCTTCTTCGAGGCCGAAAATCTCATCCCCCGTGGCATAAGGGCCGGGATAGCCTTTGGCGGCCATGATGATGGTTGCCGAGGCGGCGTTTTGCCATTGCAGAGAGATATGTTTGAGGCTGCCGTCGGTGGCGGCGATAAGGGCGGTCAACAGATCCGAATGTAGCAGCGGCAATAGGGTTTCGCATTCGGGATCGCCGAAGCGGACGTTGAATTCGATCAGGTAAGGCCCGTCTTCGGTCAGCATCAGCCCGGCGAACAGGAAACCGCGGAACGGCGTGCCGCGCGCCGCCATGGCCGCCAGTGCCGGGCGTATGATACGGTTCATGGTTTGATCGATAATGTCGGGCGTGGCCCAGGGCGGCGGGGCGATGGCGCCCATGCCGCCGGTATTGGGGCCGGTATCGTTGTCGCCGGCGCGTTTGTGGTCGGCGGCACAGCCCAGATACAGCGCGTCCAACCCGTCGCACAGCGCGAATACCGAGATTTCCTCCCCCGCCAGGCAATCTTCAATGACTACGGTAGCGCCGGCGGCGCCGTGGATTTTATCGTCCATGATGGCGATGATCGCGGCATTAGCCTCCTCGACCGTTGCCGCCACCACCACGCCCTTGCCGGCGGCCAGTCCGTCCGCCTTGATGACGATCGGCGCGCCCTGTTCGGCGATATAGTCCAGAGCCTCGTCGGCATCCTCGAAGCTGGCCCAGGCGGCCATGGGAATACCGGCTTCATCGGCGATTTCATGGGTAAAACTTTTGCTGCCTTCGAGCCGGGCGGCGGCTTGGCTCGGCCCGCAGCAGGCGATGCCTATAGCAGCCAGCGCATCGGCAATTCCTGCCACCAGCGGCGCTTCCGGGCCGGGAATGACAAGGTCGATGCGCTCGCGTTGCGCAAAATCGGCCAGACCTTGAATATCGCCGCTCTTGATGGCGATATTCTCACCGAGCGCTGCGGTGCCAGGATTGCCGGGGGCGATAAACAATTTGGTTAGCAGCGGGCTCGCGGCGATCGCCCAGGCGAGCGCATGTTCCCGCCCGCCGGAGCCAATGATCAAAACCCTCATTTTGCTCCCCCCCCCTGTTGCTCCCGCGCGCAGTACCATAGTCTTAGCGGATGAGCGATTTACAGAACACGCCGGAATTCTCAGTCTCCGAAATCGCCGGCGCTGTGAAGCAGGCGCTGGAAGGCGCCTTCGGCCGGGTGCGGGTGCGCGGCGAAATCACTGAAATGAAGGCCTACGCCTCCGGGCATATTTACCTCGCACTGAAGGATGAGGGGGCGAAAATCCGCGGCATCATCTGGCGGTTCACCGTGCCGAAATTGCAGTTGAAGCCTGAAAATGGTGTCGAGGTGATCGCCACCGGCAAGATCACCTCCTACCCCGAACGCTCCGAATACCAGCTGATCATCGACCGCCTGGAATATGCCGGTGCCGGGGCACTGCTGGCACGCATCGAGGCGTTGCGGCTGAAACTCGCCGCCGAAGGGCTGTTCGCGCCTGAACGCAAACGCGCCCTGCCGATGCTGCCCCGCGTCATCGGCGTGGTCACCTCTGCGCAAGGTGCGGTGCTGCAGGATATCCGCACCACCATCGGCCGGCGCTTTCCCCGGCCGATTTTGCTGTGGCCGGTGGCGGTGCAAGGCGAAATGGCAGCCGCGCAGATCGCCGCCGCCATCAACGGCCTCTCCAATCTGGCAGTGGGCGGGCAGATACCACGGCCGGATGTGCTGATCATCGCACGCGGCGGCGGCAGCCTGGAGGATCTGATGGCGTTCAACGACGAAGCCGTGCTGCGCGCCGCCGCCGCCTGCACCATCCCGCTGATCTCCGCCGTCGGGCACGAAACCGACACCACGCTGATCGACTTCGTCTCCGACCGCCGCGCCCCCACCCCCACCGCCGCCGCCGAAATGGCGATCCCGGCGCGGCTGGACCTGCTGGCGGGGCTGGCGCAGCAAAATGCCCGCCTCTCCGGTGCCGTCTCCGGCCTGCTCGCCACCGCCCATCTGCGCCTGGACCGCAGCAAATCCCGCCTGCCGGACCTGCCTGGCATCATCGGCGCCGCCCGGCAACGGCTGGACGACCGCGCCGAACGCCTGGACCTTTCGCTGCCGAATTACGTAACCGCCCGTCACAACGCGCTGGAGCGGCTGGCCGGACGCCTGATCCACCCGCGCGAATTTTTGCTGCGGCGGCGCAACGACGTGGCTTTGCTGACGCACCGCCTGCAAACCCCCCTGCCCAATCGCCTGCGCGAAGCCCGCATGCGCCTCGACGCCTTGAGCGCGCGCCTCAACGCTGGGTCATACGAAGCCGTGCTGAAACGCGGCTTTGCCCTGATCACCAACCCGCGCGGCACGCCCGTACTGCAAGCCACGGACGTAGCCCCCGGTGCCGCTCTCGTCATCAAATTCTGCGACGGCGAAATACCGGTGAAAGCCACGCAAAAAACGCCGGTGCAGGCGTCATTACCGCTGTAAGAAAGCACTTCTTTTTTGAAAAAAAGAAGCAAAAAACTTTGATCCCCGGGGACGCGAGGCGTGGTGCGGACAACGCCCCAGGCCCAGATTCAAAAAGTTTTTTTGCTGCTTTTTGTTCACAAAAAGCAGACCTTCCTGACTTGCTTTATTATGAATCCTTTGATCTTGGCGAACTGCCGGACCCGTTGATGCGGGCGATAATTGAGCAGACTCCATGGCGGCATGATGAGATTGTTTTGTTCGGGCGGCGAATGCAGCAGCCCCGGCTGGTGGCGTGGTATGGAGATGCGGGCTGTGCGTACCGGTATTCCGGAATACGGCTGGAGCCACTGCCTTGGACTGACCTGCTGGGGGATGTACGGGCGCGGGTAGAGGCGATGGTGGGGCGGCGGTTTAACTCTGTGCTGTTGAATTATTATCGGAATGGGCGGGACAGCATGGGGATGCACAGCGATGATGAAAAGGAGCTGGGGGACCGGCCGATGATTGCTTCAGTCAGTTTGGGTGCCGAGCGGGATTTGCTGTTCAAAAGCCGGTTGAATAAGGCAAAGACGATGCGGCTGACCCTGACTTCCGGCAGTTTATTGATTATGCAGGGCGATACCCAGGCCAAGTTCAAGCATGGCATTGCCAAAACCACACGGCAGCTGGGGCCGCGGGTAAACCTGACCTTCCGCATGATTATCGCTTAACAACCAAGGGTGCAGGGAAATTACTTCCCTGCTGGGGTTTTAGGGGCGAAGCCCCTAACCTTTCCTGCCCCTCAGATTTTGCGTATGTATGGGTATGACCGAGACTCCCACCGAGCTGATCCGCAATTTTTCGATTATCGCGCATATCGACCATGGCAAATCCACTTTGGCGGACCGTTTGATCCAGGTTTGCGGGGGTTTGACGGCGCGGGAGATGTCCGAACAGGTTCTGGACAGCATGGACATCGAGAAGGAGCGCGGGATCACCATCAAGGCGCAGACGGTGCGGCTTGAATATCCGGCGCAGGATGGCCGGACTTATGTGCTGAACTTGATGGACACGCCGGGGCATGTGGATTTTGCCTATGAGGTAAGCCGCAGCCTGGCGGCGTGCGAGGGGTCTTTACTGGTGGTGGATGCGAGCCAGGGGGTAGAGGCGCAGACGCTGGCGAATGTGTATCAGGCGATCGAGGCGAACCACGAGATTGTGCCGGTGTTGAACAAGATCGATCTGCCGGCGGCGGATGTACCCCGGGTGAAGCAGCAGATTGAGGATGTGATCGGCATCGATGCTTCGGATGCGGTGGAGATTTCCGCCAAGACAGGGATAAATATCGAGGGTGTGCTGGAAGCGCTGGTGACCCGGTTGCCCCCGCCAAAGGGGGATGCATCGGCACCGCTTTCAGCACTGCTGATCGACAGCTGGTACGATCAGTATCTGGGCGTGGTAACTCTGGTGCGGGTGAAGAACGGGGTGTTGCGGCGCGGCCAAAAGGTGCGAATGATGGCGACCGGGGCGGTGCATCCGATCGAGCAGCTGGGCGTATTCACGCCGAAGATGCGAGCTGTGAACGAGCTGGGACCGGGTGAGATGGGTTATATCACCGCGGCGATCAAAACCGTGGCGGATTGCAAGGTGGGCGACACCATTACCGATGACCGCAACCCGGTAGCCGAAGCGCTGCCTGGTTTCAAGCCGAGCGTGCCGGTGGTGTGGTGCGGTCTGTACCCGGTGGATGCGGATGATTTCGAAAAATTACGGGAAAGCCTGGGCAGATTGCGCCTCAACGATGCAAGTTTTCATTACGAGGCAGAGACGTCTGCGGCACTCGGGTTCGGTTATCGTTGCGGGTTTCTGGGCCTGCTGCATCTTGAGATCATACAGGAACGGCTGTCCCGCGAATTCGACCTGAACCTGATCGCGACGGCGCCCTCCGTGGTTTACAAAATCTACAAAAACAACGGCGCGGTGGAGTTGCTGCATAACCCTTCGGACATGCCGGACGGCAGTTTGATCGACCATATCGAGGAGCCGTGGATCAAGGCGACGATCATGGTGCCAGATGATTATCTGGGCGCGGTACTGACCCTGTGCAATGAGCGGCGCGGCCAGCAGGCGGACCTGACCTATGTCGGCAACCGGGCGATGGCGGTATACAGATTGCCGTTGAATGAGGTGGTGTTCGATTTTTACGATCGCTTGAAATCGATCAGCCGGGGCTATGCGAGTTTCGATTATCAGATCGAGGATTATGCGGAAGCCGATCTCGTGAAAATCTCCATACTGGTGAACCTGGAGCCGGTGGATGCGTTGTCTTTCATCGCCCATCGTTCAGCGGCCGAGGTACGGGGCCGGGCCATTTGCGCCAAGCTGAAGGATTTGATACCGAAACAACTATTCAAGATCGCGATCCAGGCGGCAATCGGCGGCAGGGTGGTGGCGCGCGAGACGATCTCAGCACTCTCCAAGGACGTCACGGCGAAATGCTATGGCGGCGATATCTCCCGCAAGCGCAAGCTACTGGAAAAGCAGAAGGAGGGCAAAAAGCGCATGCGCCAGTTCGGCAAGGTGGAAATCCCGCAGAGCGCCTTTCTTGCCGCCCTGAAAATGGACGCCTAGCTCCGCACCCTTGAGCTTCCCAATGGCATTGGCTATGAGACCGATTGTAGCCGGTCTCACGGAGAGATGGCCGAGTGGCTTAAGGCGCACGCTTGGAAAGCGTGTGTGCGTGAAAGCGTACCCAGGGTTCGAATCCCTGTCTCTCCGCCAGGCAGCCCCCAAATTAATCTCTATCGGGTAGCAGTTCCGGAGTTCGCCGGGAATATCGCGCTTTTTTCTTAGCAATGCCAATTCGCTGGTGTCTTGGCGCGCGCATTTGCGCCGTCTTTGGGCGCATTTCGTACCCCGGTCTCTGCGCGTTATTGGGGAGGTGGAGTTTCGCCTAAAATACCAGGTAACAGGGAATTTTTCGTGTTTTCAGGCTAAAAACAGGCTATGATACAGGATTTGAGGCGTTGCCTTAGTTTTTTGTTTTATTTCAAATGGTTATAGCCAAAAAACCCACTTTCCTGTTATTCGTCATAACAGGTTGATTTAACGCCCATAACAGGCGATTTTTAAGCGATAACAGGCATTTTTGACGCATTAACAGGTGTGAGCCTGTTCGCGCTCAAAGCCCGGCGCGCTGCGTAACGGCGCGCCGTTCAAGGACTGGCTGCTGCCTGCGAACCTGGAGCGCGTGCGGCGTAAATTACGCGGCGCGGATGATGGCGACTGGCAAATGGTGAAGGTGCTGGCCGCGGTGCTGACCGATAGGCTGGCCAGCGTGGATGCCGCCTGTGCCGAAGCGCTTGGACAAGGCGTGCATTCGGCCGATGTCATCATCAACATTCTGGCGCGCCGCAAAGACCCAGGGCCGCCGGTGACAATAAGCATCGAGATGCTTATACAGCACCCGGTGGGGAGGGGGGGGTAACTTTTGACTAGCTAGGACTTTGTGTAAAACATAGTCCCACATAGATTATTTGTAGTTACGGAGTCAGAACTTTCCAGGGGCGGCAAATCTCTTCCCCAGAAAAAGCTTAGCTCAAGGTCGCCAGCTATGATATCACTTCCTTTTGCAATAAAAGTTTCGATCCAGCGGGGAGACTCAATGCCACAAATAGTCCGCACGTTCGGAGCTAACATTTTAAAAGAAGATACTATCTTGTAAAGATGCATATCACTAACGGTCCCTGACGGATTGTCGTTCTGATTGAAATCAGGTGAACTAACCAGAAGATCATCTCTATTCTTTAATACAAATCCTCCGCCTTGGCTGAACATAATTTTCGTCGATGAAAGTTTAATATCTCCTGTGATGCCAGCAGCCGCATTACTAAGAGCAAACCATTGAACTACCGCATCCTGATTTGCCTTAAGGGCCTTAGCTGGAGTAATTATGATCAAAGAGATTATGAGTTCGCAAATAAGAAAAACTTGTAGCATATTTTTGAATATAGACGGAATTCGCATTTTTAGTTACCATTTGAAATATAATTATTTAATATGAATTGGCCTGCGCTTACAACGTTTTTAGTAGGAATTATAGGTGTTTCATTCGCATCCGTATAAAGCTCTGTTATAACATTTAACCACTGGCCCTGCGTCGCATCGGCAAATGCTTTTGGACCTAGACTACCATTATAATTTAGCCAAGCAAGGGCCGCCTGTGTATCATTAGGCAGTTGATTCCAAGGCTCTATAACATTAGGTGTAGTATTCCATTTTGTAACAAGGCTACTTATATATGAACTTTGTACATCTGTATTAAGAGTATCTGTTTGAGATAGAGTCAGTAGCAATGGATTTTCAATTAAAAATGCCTGAGCAGAAGTGCCATGCATTCCCAAATAAGGGATCAGCTGATTAATTGTAGCCTGGTCTACCCCGTCATTCTCCAATGAGAAAACAGTTTGTTGGCCAAGATCAACACCTTCTCCGATGGTCACACCACTTTTAGAAAATACTCCTACTCCTTGGCCTGGTATATAACCATTTAGAAGATTGCCTTCGTCAGAAAAAAATATTTGTGATTCTGTATAAGTTAATGGTGCCGGTGTATTGCTTCCTGGCTCAAGAATTGGCCCTAAATTGACGTCAATTCCGCTGAGATTAATCTCATTTTCACTAGTCGCTCCGGACGTTAAAGAAATAGTTGAACTCCCAGATGTATCGAATTGTGCACCCGCACTTGAGGTTGCAGGCGCCAATTGCCCTTCAATAATCGATGCGTCCGTCGCAGTACCATTGCCGTCCGCAACTTGTACGCCATCAACATTTGAATATTCAGCCGCGGTATAACCACTTAATATGCCACCTAAATAAGAACGCAGTTGCTGTGTAATACCAGCCGCTCCTGCCGCTGTAGTAAGTGCTTGAATCGCAGCTAACACATCTCCACCTTGAATTGCTGTGCCAGTCGCAGCTAACCCAGCACCGATCGCAGCAAATTTTTGAAGATCGCTCCCATTAGTAGCCGCGCCGCTTAATCCGCCCAACGAGGAAGCAATAGCAGTTATTATTTGACCTTCCTCAGCCCCAACAACCACTCCATCGAGTCCCTGTACAGCTGAAACTGTTGATTTTCACTGAGAACTGACCCGGGATTTTCATCGAGAATTGACCCGGGTTGAAGATATGTCCCGCGTTGCGTGGGACGGGTCAAGTTGCTGGGGATTTATCCTTTCTGGTTTTGGGTTTGGTGGTGCTGTCCTTGAAGCGGAAGCTGTCATTGCCGGTTTCGATGATATGGCAATGGTGAGTAAGGCGGTCGAGCAGTGCTGTGGTCATCTTGGCGTCACCGAACACGCCCGCCCACTCGCTGAAGCTGAGGTTGGTGGTGATGATGACGCTGGTGCGCTCGTAAAGCTTGGACAGCAGGTGGAAGAGCAGTGCGCCGCCAGACGGGCTGAACGGCAGGTAGCCCAGCTCGTCGAGGATGACGAGGTCGAGGCGCAGCAGCCGCTCGGCCAACTGCCCGGCTTTGTTCAGAGCTTTTTCCTGCTCAAGCGCGTTGACCAGATCAACGGTGGCAAAAAACCTGACCTTCTTGCGGTGATGCTCGACGGCCTGCACACCGAGGGCGGTGGCCATGTGGCTCTTACCGGTGCCCGGACCGCCGATCAGCACGACATTATCGGTGCCATCCATAAAGTCGCCGCGGTGCAGCTGCCGGATCAGGGCCTCGTTCACCTCGCTGGCGGCAAAGTCGAAGCCGGCCAGATCCTTGTAGGCGGGGAACCGGGCGGCTTTGATCTGGTAGGAGATGGACCTGACCTCCCGCTCGGCCATCTCTGCCTTGAGCAGCTGGGAGAGGATGGGCACGGCGGCATCAAGGCTGGCGCACCCTGTTCGATCAGATCACCCACGGCCTGCGCCATGCCGTACATTTTGAGGCCGCGCAGCATCACCACCACGGCGGCACTGGCGGGATCATGACGCATGGCGCTGCTCCCTGTCACGAAGGGCGTCATAACGCTCGACATTGGCAACCGGCTCTCGTGTCAGGCGCAGGGCCTGGGGCGCGTCGATGGGCGCTCCTGGCGGTGCCTTGCCGTCCGTCAGCCGGTGCAAAATGTTGATGACATGGGTCTTGGTGGCAACGCCCGCCTCAAGCGCCAGCTCCACGGCACACAGCACAGCCTGTTCGTCATGCTGGAGCACGAGGGCCAGGATCTCGACCATCTCCCGGTCGCCCCCTGGGCGTTTGAGCAGCTGGCCTTGCAGTTGCCTGAAGGCATCGGGCAATTCGGCAAAAGGCGCGCCATTGCGCAGGGCCCCGGGCTTGCGCTGGACGACGGCGAGATAATGCCGCCAATCATAGATTGTCCGCCCGGGCAGGTAATGAGAGCGCTCGATAATTCGCGTATGCTCGCACAGGATTTGCCCTTCGGCTGCGACAACAATCCGTTCCGGGTAGATCCGTAGGCTCACGGGCCGGTTGGCAAACGACGCCGGCACGCTGTAGCGGTTGCGCTCAAAATGCACTAGACAGGTCGGTGACACACGCTTGGTATGCTCAACGAAGCCATCGAAGGGACGCCCCAGCGGCATCAGGCTGGAAACCTCGGCAGCATGCACATCGGCGATGGTTCCGGGTAAAGCGCCATGCGGAATCTCTCCCCATTGCTCGATGCACCGCGCCTCAAGCCAGGCATTGAGCGCAGCCAGGTCAGGGAAGCTGGGAAGCGGTTGCCACAGCCGTCGCCGCGCATCCTGCACGTTCTTCTCAACCTGGCCCTTCTCCCAACCGGACGCCGGATTGCAGAAATCGGTCTCGAACAGGTAATGGCTGGCCATGGCGGCAAAGCGGGCGTTGACCTGCCGGGCCTTGCCAGAACCGATCCTGTCAACAGCAGTCTTCATATTATCGAAGATCCCACGCTGAGGGACACCCCCTAACACACGGAACGCCTGGGTCAGCGCGTCGAACAGCATCTCATGCGTCTGCAACAGATAGGCCCGGACGATGAATGCCCGGCTATGCGACAGTTTGGTGTGTGCCACCTGCAGCTTGGTCCGCTCACCGGCAACAACAGCCCAGTCCTCGCTCCAGTCAAACTGGAAAGCTTCGTCGGCCGCAAAGACCAGCGGCACGAAAGTCCCGCGGCCGCTGGTCTGCTGCTCGATCTGCCGGTCAACTTTCCAGCAGCGGACAAACGCCGCTACCCGCCCGTAGGAACCGTCAAAACCCAGCACGGCAAGGTCGGCGTGCATCTGCTTCGTCGTGCGCTTCTGCTTGCGCGATTTGCCGGCCTCCTGCCGCAGCCAGCCCGACAGCTTCTCAGCAAACGGGTCCAGCTTGCTTGGCCGGTCGGGAAGTTTGAACTGCGGCTCCACCGCGTCCGACCGCAGATATTTACGGATCGTGTTCCGCGACAGTCCCGTACGCCGCTCAATCTCTCGGATCGGGACCTGCTGACGAAAATGCCAGCGACGAATTACACTCAATAACGCCATGTCGATCACTCCTGGGTCCCCCGACCAAAGCCAGGGGGAGGTCAAAACATGGGTCAGTTCTCAGTGAAAATTTCCGGTTCTAGAGGGTCAGATCTCAGTGGCATTCAACAGCCAAATGGCTCGCACCAGTTCCCGGTAGAGTCCAGTTTCGATCCACGCCCCCGCGCGGGGGGCGACCGATTTTCCGCGTGATCATCTCGCTGTCCGGGATGTTTCGATCCACGCCCCCGCGCGGGGGGCGACGGACCTTGCCGCTGCTTTGGCAGGTATCCGCTTGTTTCGATCCACGCCCCCGCGCGGGGGGCGACCGCAAGCCCAGCTGCTTCTTCATCGTATCGGCTGTTTCGATCCACGCCCCCGCGCGGGGGGCGACAACTGATTCACGCCATCTATTCGACCTATGGGCTGGTTTCGATCCACGCCCCCGCGCGGGGGGCGACAGGCGGCACAGCCGAACCCCCGCACGCTGCGGCAGTTTCGATCCACGCCCCCGCGCGGGGGGCGACCTGACGAACCATGTGGATGTGCGCCAGACCTATCTGTTTCGATCCACGCCCCCGCGCGGGGGGCGACAGGACGCCACCCAGGCCGATGCGCTGGTGGCGCTGTTTCGATCCACGCCCCCGCGCGGGGGCGACTTGGCGCCGGTTCGGCGTCGATGGTATTGCCTTTGTTTCGATCCACGCCCCCGCGCGGGGGGCGACGCCGTTTCTTTAAGGAGCGATTTGACGCATGCAAGTTTCGATCCACGCCCCCGCGCGGGGGGCGACATGCGTCCTGTGACGCTGCGGCGCAGGATGCGATGTTTCGATCCACGCCCCCGCGCGGGGGGCGACGGGGACGCCGATGGGGTTGGCGCCGCGCGGGCGGTTTCGATCCACGCCCCCGCGCGGGGGGCGACCGAATACAATTCTCATCTGGGGCAACAAGACCCAGTTTCGATCCACGCCCCCGCGCGGGGGGCGACAGCCTGCGCCACACGTTCGCCTCATGGCTACTCCAGTTTCGATCCACGCCCCCGCGCGGGGGGCGACGCAATCAAACATTATTGCAGGCGCTGGGCCTACAGGTTTCGATCCACGCCCCCGCGCGGGGGGCGACTTGACACAATCAAAGCCTATGAGGCCGCAATACGTGTTTCGATCCACGCCCCCGCGCGGGGGGCGACATCACTCTCTGCGGTCGCTCAAAATGGTGTTGTGTTTCGATCCACGCCCCCGCGCGGGGGGCGACGATACAATCAAAGCCTATGAGGCCGCGATACGTGTTTCGATCCACGCCCCCGCGCGGGGGGCGACATGCGCCGCCGGCACAACAGGCGGCATGGTGGCGGTTTCGATCCACGCCCCCGCGCGGGGGGCGACCCACCCACACGGAAAGGCTGCCGTAGCTCGGGTGTTTCGATCCACGCCCCCGCGCGGGGGGCGACCGGTGACGCGGGCGGATGTGAACGCCGTGCGTATGTTTCGATCCACGCCCCCGCGCGGGGGGCGACGGTGGGTTCGGTCACGGATGGATCACAGTCATCAGTTTCGATCCACGCCCCCGCGCGGGGGGCGACAGCACGCAAAAGGTTATGCGCACCGGCGCCTTTGTTTCGATCCACGCCCCCGCGCGGGGGGCGACACTAACGGCACCATACTGGCCGCTTCCAGACGTGTTTCGATCCACGCCCCCGCGCGGGGGGCGACAAAAATTCCTACGAGCCGGCCAGCGACCCTGTTGTTTCGATCCACGCCCCCGCGCGGGGGGCGACTCAATGATCTCGGCTTCGCCTTGCGGGCCACAGGTTTCGATCCACGCCCCCGCGCGGGGGGCGACTTTCTGCGGTGTTTTTGATTGTCTGTGTTCACGAGTTTCGATCCACGCCCCCGCGCGGGGGGCGACGCTACCGCGCCACCTGATTGATACGCCTGCACAGTTTCGATCCACGCCCCCGCGCGGGGGGCGACCGTTTTCCCCTACGTGTTCGATGGCAAGGTGGTGTTTCGATCCACGCCCCCGCGCGGGGGGCGACAGACTGGTTCCTGCAATGGGAGACGGGGCAATCGTTTCGATCCACGCCCCCGCGCGGGGGGCGACCGCAACAAAACCCTCGCCGATGCCGCGCACCTTTGTTTCGATCCACGCCCCCGCGCGGGGGGCGACCAAACGAGCAGTGGCGGAGCCTGTAAGGTTCACGGTTTCGATCCACGCCCCCGCGCGGGGGGCGACGCACCCGACGCGGATGCAGCGGATGCCGTGCTGGTTTCGATCCACGCCCCCGCGCGGGGGGCGACTACTTGTGTCATGATGATATCCTATTTAAATGTGGTTTCGATCCACGCCCCCGCGCGGGGGGCGACCTCGGTTGTCCACACCACAACAAATTCAGCACCAGTGTTTCGATCCACGCCCCCGCGCGGGGGGCGACTGCTGCTGCAGCTGGGCGTGGTGAGTTTCACATGTTTCGATCCACGCCCCCGCGCGGGGGGCGACCGGAGAGCGCTTTCCTGCGCCTGCACATAACGCTGTTTCGATCCACGCCCCCGCGCGGGGGGCGACTGCAGGGGATTGCCACCTGCGATCCGATGGTTGGGTTTCGATCCACGCCCCCGCGCGGGGGGCGACGGGCTGCCACGGCCTGGCGCCGGGCCGTTTGCCGGTTTCGATCCACGCCCCCGCGCGGGGGGCGACAACATCCCGTCAGCCAACTAACCAAACCTGCGAAGTTTCGATCCACGCCCCCGCGCGGGGGGCGACTCTCAAACGTGTTACCTGTAAGGGATCTGCCTTCGTTTCGATCCACGCCCCCGCGCGGGGGGCGACGGCTTATAAATTTGATCAGACACTGGCCGAACTTGTTTCGATCCACGCCCCCGCGCGGGGGGCGACTGCTCTGGGCCTTACTCAATCCGGTGCATCCACGGTTTCGATCCACGCCCCCGCGCGGGGGGCGACGTCAGCCTGTACGTCAACGTGGTGCCGGTGGCGATGTTTCGATCCACGCCCCCGCGCGGGGGGCGACGCAGCCGCGAAAACCACCGATGATCCCGAAGCTTGTTTCGATCCACGCCCCCGCGCGGGGGGCGACGATTACCACTGGCGCTGCCCAGGTGACGTTCTGGGTTTCGATCCACGCCCCCGCGCGGGGGGCGACCCAGCGCGCTGCGCACTTCCAGAGTCGGTACCAGTTTCGATCCACGCCCCCGCGCGGGGGGCGACGCGAAGGCAAAACCATCACAATCACGGGTTTCCCGTTTCGATCCACGCCCCCGCGCGGGGGGCGACTAGACTGGCTCCTGCAATAGGAGCCGGGGAAATCGTTTCGATCCACGCCCCCGCGCGGGGGGCGACCCGCACATAGGTGGCGGCGATCGGCACCGCTCCGGTTTCGATCCACGCCCCCGCGCGGGGGGCGACCTGTGGTGGCGTTTCTGCAGGCCAAGCGCGATGCGGTTTCGATCCACGCCCCCGCGCGGGGGGCGACTATATGCCGCGCACAGCCGTACGGCAGGGTGGGTTTCGATCCACGCCCCCGCGCGGGGGGCGACCTGGGGCGGCGACGGCAGCGAACCAACCGACGTTGTTTCGATCCACGCCCCCGCGCGGGGGGCGACCCCCAAGCGCCGCGCTATACAATATCTCCCAAACAGTTTCGATCCACGCCCCCGCGCGGGGGGCGACGCGCCGGACGGGCTGACGGGACCTGAGATAATGGTTTCGATCCACGCCCCCGCGCGGGGGGCGACGGCTCGTGCCGGGTGATGACGAAATCTTGCGCCAGTTTCGATCCACGCCCCCGCGCGGGGGGCGACGTTTCCGCGCCATCCGCTACTTGGAACAACACGGGTTTCGATCCACGCCCCCGCGCGGGGGGCGACAGGGTGCCCACCCCGACCAAGCGGAACGATACGGTTTCGATCCACGCCCCCGCGCGGGGGGCGACCTGCGACTGACGTGGCGTGGCTGATGGTGCTGTTGTTTCGATCCACGCCCCCGCGCGGGGGGCGACGGCCGGACGCGAAGTAGTTTTTGTGCTTCAGCGAGTTTCGATCCACGCCCCCGCGCGGGGGGCGACTTGAAGGTTGCGGGCGGGGCTTAGATGTTCGGGCGTTTCGATCCACGCCCCCGCGCGGGGGGCGACGAGCCTGGGGGCGCATAATGCCACGCTCGATGTGTTTCGATCCACGCCCCCGCGCGGGGGGCGACTGGAGGCGGTAATTCAGACGGCCGATGGATTTAAGTTTCGATCCACGCCCCCGCGCGGGGGGCGACTGTTCGACGCGGTGTATAACGGCGGGCCGGCAGTGTTTCGATCCACGCCCCCGCGCGGGGGGCGACCCTGGGCTTTAAGGGGCGATTTGACGCATGGAAGTTTCGATCCACGCCCCCGCGCGGGGGGCGACTCGGCATCGTTTCGCCAACAGCAAAGCCGGGGGCGTTTCGATCCACGCCCCCGCGCGGGGGGCGACGAGTCGTCGTTAATGGCATCGGCGAAATTCGCCAGTTTCGATCCACGCCCCCGCGCGGGGGGCGACCCCACCTGGCCGGCGTGCCGGTCGAGGTGGTGGAGTTTCGATCCACGCCCCCGCGCGGGGGGCGACGTGATGAGGTGATTGCTGATTTCAGTGTTGTAGCTGTTTCGATCCACGCCCCCGCGCGGGGGGCGACGTTTTGGGCGGGGATGGGCGAGGCGGATTGCGGGGTTTCGATCCACGCCCCCGCGCGGGGGGCGACTTTATAGTCTGGATTGGCGCGCACTTTCTCCAGTGTTTCGATCCACGCCCCCGCGCGGGGGGCGACGGTCGCAAACGTCACCGGATAGATGCTCTGGTTGGTTTCGATCCACGCCCCCGCGCGGGGGGCGACAGAGCAGGATGAGCTTGAGGGTGCAGGTGCCTCAGGTTTCGATCCACGCCCCCGCGCGGGGGGCGACGCGGCATCGTTGTTGGCAAAACCGGCGGATTTCGTGTTTCGATCCACGCCCCCGCGCGGGGGGCGACACCACGGGCTAGATTTGTCGGGGCCGCCGCCTGAGTTTCGATCCACGCCCCCGCGCGGGGGGCGACACATAGCAGCGGCATTTGACACAAGATTATGCGCGTTTCGATCCACGCCCCCGCGCGGGGGGCGACGCGGATCACACCACGTTTTCAACCACCCAACGCGGTTTCGATCCACGCCCCCGCGCGGGGGGCGACCGGGCCGGCTGGGCCATACATCTCTGCGGGCAAGTTTCGATCCACGCCCCCGCGCGGGGGGCGACATGGCGCCGTGATTTGCCTCGCCGAGTATAATGGTTTCGATCCACGCCCCCGCGCGGGGGGCGACCACAAACAGCGCGTGAAATTGCGTTTCTTTTAGGTTTCGATCCACGCCCCCGCGCGGGGGGCGACGAGGCGCGGGTCTTAAGAAGCTTAAAGCACACCTAGTTTCGATCCACGCCCCCGCGCGGGGGGCGACCGCTGCCCCCCACATAGGCCAGCAGCCCGCCCGGTTTCGATCCACGCCCCCGCGCGGGGGGCGACGATTTGCGGGCATGTGCTGCGGAGGAAGCGAAATGTTTCGATCCACGCCCCCGCGCGGGGGGCGACAGAAGCTGCAGGTCTGGCGCAGGCATTCGCCTTGTTTCGATCCACGCCCCCGCGCGGGGGGCGACCGCGTCAAGTTATCATGAGACTAGTTCAGAATAAATACTTAGGAAGCCGCGAACCCGCCTGAAAAAAATGGACAATGCTATGCTTGTGGCCAAGAAAAAAATTAACCTCTTCAATTATCAACGAACAATCATCGCGCGAACCTCAGAGCAAACCCCCGAGCGCTATGGGTTCGCGCAATCCTCAGAACAACAGCGGCCCATCCAAGTCGAGATTTGGCTTTGCGCCAACATGCTCAGTACGGCGCTTACCGTCAGCGCCCAGGCGATAAAATCGGAGACTATCTTCATGCGGATCGATTTCTGCGATTAGCCGCCCCCGAAGCATTGCCCATTGCGCCGGGTCCACCTCGCATTCAAACACCGAATTTTGCACCCGCTGTCCAAAATCGAGACACGCTTTCGAAACGCGGCGCAAACGCTTGCGGCCCGCCGGTGATAGGGTGCTTACGTCATAGGCAATCAGCATTAGCATTTTCGCTCATTTCCATATGAATGCCGGATAACCATCCGTGTCGCCGCGCAGATAACGCGCGAGCAGTTGGGCTTGAACGTGAGGCAGCAAGCCCAAGGACAGCTTCTCGCCTAGAAACGGATGCAAGATTTCTTCCTTCTTGCGCTCCTGGTAAGCAACCAGTAGCGCCTTGCGGGCACGGTCAGTCAACAAAACCGCGCCGCCCGCCTCTATGGTAAAATCCTTTGAGGCCAATTGGCGCCGGTTGATTAGGCTCAGCGCCAAACGGTCTGCCAGCATCGGGCGCATTTCCTCCATCAGGTCGAGCGCCAGGCTCGCGCGGCCAGGACGGTCCGCGTGTAAAAAGCCGATTTGCGGATCCAGGCCGACGGTTTCGAGCGCCGATCGGCAATCATGCCCAAGCAGGGCGTATAGAAATGATAAAAGAGCATTGGTCCGGTCGAGCGGCGGACGGCGCGACCGGACCGTGAAACGAAAGGCGGCATCCTGCACGAGGATCAGATGATCGAAGACCGAAAAATACACTTGCGCCGCTTCGCCCTCGATGCCGCGCAGCCCGTCCACAGCTTTTCCAAGGATCGCCCGCCTGACGATATCGGTGAGCCGCATTTCCGCCGCCTCTAAGCCGGCTTTGACGAAAGGGGACATCCTCTCACCATGGTCGCGCAAAGCCCGCCTTAGAACCGCGCGCTGGTTCGCGGTTTTTGCTGCAACAATACCCCGCACGATCGAGATGGCGGCATCCGGCGTATCGGCCATGCGATGCTGGGCGCGGCGCAGCAGAACATTGCCACTACGCGGCCCTTCCACGCGGGCGATGAACTTACCCTGCGGCGTCAGCAGCGAGACGCAGATCCCGACCTCGGCGCAGGCGGCGAGCACGGCCGGCGAGGCGCCCGCCCGGCCAAAACAGACCAGCCCGCCGATAAGGTGGATCGGCAGGCGGCCACGCTCGGCCCCTTCCACATCAACAACGATATTCGCACCATCCTTGCGGACCCAGGCATCCTCGCTTGTCACATAGACGGTGTTGAGGTGGCGGCGCATTCAGGCGCCGATTTGGGCGGCGAGCCAAGTGGCGATCGGCGGCGGCCTTTCCAGCCGCTGCGGGCGGCAAAGCTCCTGCATCGAGCATTTGCCGCAAGCCGGGGTGAAATGGGGCGGCGGCGTTGCTCCGGCGTTGATCATCTCCCGCGCCCCCGCCGCCACCTCGGCCGTCAGCGCACGCAAGGTTGAGTCGAATGCGACAAGGCTGCGCCGGCGCGTCTGCCCATAAAACAGCGCGCCTTCGAGCACTGCCACGCCGAACATTTCCTCCAGGCAGATCGCCTGCGCGCAAAGCTGCACCTCATCGGCCCGATGCGCTTTGGGAAAACCACGTTTATATTCGACTGGATAAGGCGTTCGGCCATGCAGCTCGACGATGTCCGCCTTGCCGGACACACCGAGCGCGAACGACCGCAATGTCAGCGACCGCAAAATTTTATTTGACCCCTGCCGGTCCGGCTTTCCGGCATCGGTGCGTTCATGCAGCAGGCGGCCTTCCGCCGTTGCGGCATCCTCCGCCCAAAGCTGTTCGACATGGATCAACGCGCATTGCCGGGGGCAGAACAAAAAATGCTGCAAAGCCGAAAGTGGGATGAGCGTATCTTCCTGTCCGGCGTTTTGCGGGGCCTGCATCTAGCGTTCGATCAACTCGACGCCCTCCGGCAAACCGGTTCGATCGACCTGGATTTCATAATCCTCGAAGCAGCGCGCTGGCGGCCAATTATCGATCGCATCGGCGCCGATCGGGTGCACGGAGCCTTTATGCGTGCGCAGCGTGGTGATGCGGCGGAACAATTCATGTGAATGCGCGTTACCAAAAGGGCTGGCGTGGCGGAAAATGAAGAGTTTTTTCTTGGCCATTTCGCCGCGCGCCGCCGAACGGTCATGCTCGAACATGTTCTGATCCAGCGCCTCGAACAACGCGTCCAGATCATCTTCGGTAAAACCTGTACCTTTTGTTTCGTGCGAAGCCAGAGGCGCGGAGACGTAGCCGTGTACGCGGTACAAGCCGTATGGGACGATGTGTTTGCGGCCCATGGTCCGCTTGTCGCCGCGTTTTTCGTCCTCGGTGTCCGTGGACTCCTTCTTTTCCTTTTCGCTGGTTGCCGCCATGCGGGTGATCGAGATTTCAAGCGGCATGATCGGCTCGACAGATTCCGCGAAGGCTAGTTGCACCGGCCCACGGACCTGGCCGCAATTGATGCCGGTAGACAGCACGCCGCCAAAGGTCCGGATGTCATAAAAATTATCACACATGAATTTTCTGACCCGGTACGCCTCGTCATCGTTTTTCGGCGAGATTTTTGCGGCTTTCTCGACCGTTTTGTCATCGGGCCGTTCAGCGATATAGGCTTGGCGATGCTTTTCGTTCAGCACCGCGCCTTCGGTGACGTAGATACGGAAACGGGGCTCGCCATCCCGACTCATTTCGATCCAATTACGGATTTTTCGTTTCAGACACACATCGGTGACGAGGCCGCGGCCAGTCTCCGGGTCGGTCCGCGGCATATTGCCAGCATCCGGATCACCGTTTGGGTTACCGTTGGTAACGTCGAAAAACAGCACGAAATCGTGGCGCTGGGTCAAGGGCGCGGTCATGAAGGCTCTCCTGCGGTGGCGGATTGGTTTGGTTCGCCGGGCTCGCTTGAGCTACGCCAGGCGCGTTCGTGATAATACCCTACCGCGAAACGCCCTTGATCTTCGAGTTTCAGAATTTTGGGAAGATCGGGATCGAGTTTGGACAGAATTTCGTTCAAGCGCGGTTCAATCCATCCGCCTTTGCCGCGTTTGAGGGCGTCAGAAATATGATTGCGGGCATTGCGCAGCAGAGGGCCGAACATGCGCGCGGGCGTGGCGGAGGCGGCGGCGTAGTAGCGATCTGTGATCGAAGCGTTGACGCGGCCGAGCGCGGCGTATTGCGCGGCTTCCAGCACCGCCAGCAGACGGCCGAGTTGATAGGCGGGGTGCGGATAATCCGGATTGCGGGACACGGGCAGTTTCTCCTTCTCGGATTTTGCGGCGCGGTTGATGCAGGCTTTCAGAACGGCGGCATGCCAGCCGGTATGCGGCGAATCGCCGGCACGCAAGCGCATGATGGCCGCGGTGAGCAGCGTGCGGGAGTAGGGTAGGCCTTCGAGCACCGCGCGCGCCAGTTCGCCGGCGAGCAAAGGCGGAATGTTTTCGAATTTTTCCTGCAAGGATGTCGTGCGCAATAGCAGGTATTGCAGCGAGGGCAGCCGGTGTTTCCAAGGTGCCGGTTCGATCTCTATATCGTTGAAGTGCCGGGCCAGTTTTTGTGCAAAGCCGCCGAATTCATCGGTCATCCAGTAGCGCACCGAAAGCCGTGCCGCATTGGGCGCCAAACCGAGAATATGGAATTTTGTACGCGGTGCAAGATCGGGGATGATTTCCTGCAACGGCCGGCCCTGGCTGATCTGCTGAACCTTGATACGCAACTGGCCGGCTTCAGCTTCATCGGCGGGCGGTTCAATCAGATTTCCGAAAATGCTTTCGGCCTCAGCCGCGGCGGCTTCGCCGAAACCTTCGGCATCCGCCCAGAATGCGACCGTGGCGTCGCCGATTTTGAGCCTGTTGGCGCTGCCGCGATCGAGCAGGCGATTGAGAGCGGTGCCGTAGCGAAACGCCGCCTGTTCCGAGGTCGGCGCGTTCGCACCGCCTTCCGCATCGTAGGAGTTGAACGCATCGGCGTTATAGGAAACCAATCTGGCCCCCGAAGACTGCGCGCCTTCAACGCCCTGGATCGATGGATGCAAACGCTCAATCGGCGATTCGATGCCGCAGACCAGACAAAACGCCCGCTTCCACGGCTCGCGCGGTGCAATGATTAGCGCCTGTGCAGAGAGGCGGTCGTGAAGATATTCGAGCTTGCCGCCAGCCAACGCGAACACCACGTTTTTGTCCAGCATCGATTCCGTGAACTGTGGGTCCGTTTCGAACATCTGCGGCGTCCAGCGTTCAAGAAACGCCAACAGCGCTTGTAAACCCTGATCTTGAGTATCCGCCAATTTCTCTCTATGCAATCGCTTGAATTCCGCATGTTCTTTCGTGGCGTAACGGATGGATTTATTGTCCTTGTCCCGGCCGACACCCAGCACATAGGCGGTTTTATCCCATAGAAAGTTACTGGCGACGCCGGACGTCCGGATCACTTCCTGCGGCACGGCCAACCGCTTCGTGACCGGCTTCTTTTTCGAATAGTCATTCAAGTCCTCGACTTTTTCGATGCTGCCGTCAGGGATCAGCCAAAGGCAGGTGTCGATGGATTTGCGTGAGTAGCCGGGCGGGTCAGCATCGCCCCTTTTGGCCATGCGGCCATAATATTGGTCGAGCGATTGCAGGATGGTCACGCGGCCAGGCCTTCCGCGACTTGCCGGGCAACCTCCAGCACGCCGTCTTCCAGTCGCGCGCGAAAGAAGTGTGAAGTTTTGCCATTTGCAAAATCTATGTCGTGCAGCATCCAGCCTAGATCACGGTTACGCTCGCCTTCAGCCAGGGTGGAATTCGGCAGCGACTCGTCCTCCTCGATCAAAGCGAAATTCGCGGCGAATTCGCGCGTGCCAAGGCAGGGGCGGTGAAAACACTGGCCGGACGCGGCGCGGCGATTGAAGATGCTAATATGTTTGGCCGCAGTGTCTTCCGGCCCCGCTTTGGAGGTCATTTCAAAATGCGCTTCGATCACGTAACCCACATGGCGCAACAGCGTACTTGCACGCTGCGCGCGATTCGTGGAGTCGGCCGCGGCAAGATTCAAATGCTTCAAATCCCCGCGTTTCATGGCGCCTCGCGCGGTTGTTTCGGGGATTTTTCCGTTCACCTCGTTGCGACGGACCGACTGGAACCTAATTGGCTTCAAAACATGGATGCGGTCCACGGACCAGGCAATTGCAGGCTTCCAATGGATGGCCTCAAGAATGCCGCGCGCGGCGGACGGCGTCATCACATCGTAGGAGACGCGTTCCACCTTCATCTCCGGGCGGGTGAAACAAGCATACGCGCCCCAAACATGCAGCCGCACACCAAACCCCACCGCCTACCTCCCTACGTTGTTCCCATGCAACCATCGCGGGAGCGGTTGGTCAATGGATTGTGTTTCATTTATGCTAAAAAATTCCGTCTT
This sequence comes from Acetobacteraceae bacterium, assembly GCA_965231175.1. Taxonomy (GTDB): domain Bacteria; phylum Pseudomonadota; class Alphaproteobacteria; order Acetobacterales; family Acetobacteraceae; genus Acidocella. The sequence continues at coordinate 223,616 of CBDDMJ010000006.1, forward strand.
CGACGCGCATGACCAACGAATCGTCCCAGCGAAGTCCTGTCTCCTCATCATAGAGCGCCGGATTAACAAGCTCCATGAAACGGTCCCCGAAACGAGCGTTGACGGCCTGAATTGCAATGCCAACGAGCTTTCGCCACGCCGTCTCCGGTATCGTTACGGTATAGCGCTGCAGCAGGCGCAATGCCCAGACTGGTGGCACATCGGCATGCCGCAAGGCGGCCAGCGCCCTTCGCGCCTCGGGATCGTACGGAATGATGACAGGGCGCATCGTCTCGTCGATCATCCGGAAATTGGCGGCGATGGAGGCGAACGGAAAGTCAAGTCTGGTTCCCGCACGGCCGATAGCAGGCATAATCCCTGGCAATCCATCGATTTCGACATTGTCGAGCGCGGCGTAACCGCGATTGAAATACAATTCCTCGAAATAGCGCGAAATGGCGGCCAGGCCGAGCGGATCGTCCATTTTGAGTGCGAATTGAGCCGCATTCCGGTTGGCCTTGAACTGCCATGGCAATTTGTGGTCCGCTGGCGCAAACACCACGAGCCGGCCAAATTCAATCTCCCGTTCCCGGTTGCACCGCCCCGCCGCCTGGGCGATCGAATCGAGACCGGTTTCCGCGCGCCAAACTTCTGGAAAAGAAAAATCCACGCCGGCTTCCACCAGGCTGGTCGCGACGAGCCGGACCGGCCGGTCGGCCCGCAGATCTGTCTTTATGCTGGTCAGCACCGCGCGGCGATGCACCGGGCACATCAGCGTGGTGAGATGGCGCGCGCCTTTCTGATCCCGAATTAATTCAAACAATGTTTTGGCATGGCCACGGCTATTCACAATGCATAGCATCTGCGGTTGGTCCCGGAAGCGCGCGGCGATTGTCTCGTCATGCACCGGCGCCGGCAGCACTTCCACGCGCACGCGCCTCAGTGCGGCGTACAATCCGGCTGGGTCAGGCGCCAGTTCGCGCTCTGGCCCGATGTCGAATCCTTGCGGCTGGTTCAGCTTGTTGAGGGGCAGCGCGCCGTCCATAATTCGCAAAGCCGGCTGGGTTGCGGTGCACAGCACGATGCTGGTGCGGTAATTGCGCGCCAGTTCGTCCAGCGCAGCCATACAGGGGCGCAGCAAACCGACCGGCATGGTTTGCACTTCATCTAGAATGATGACGCTGCTGGCGATGTTATGCAGCTTGCGGCATCGCCCGGTGCGGGCGGCAAACAGGCTTTCGAAAAACTGCACCGCCGTGGTCACTACGATCGGGGCGTCCCAGTTTTCGGTCGCCAGGCGAAGACGGTTGCGCCCGTCAGCATCGGCCTCACCGGTCTCCGGTCCGGTGGGTTCGAAATCAAAGTTGCTGTGATGTTCTAAAATATCTTCATCGGTGTCCAACGCCTCGCGAAATACCTGCGCGGTCTGTTCGATGATCGAGGTGTACGGCGCAACGTAAATTAATCTCCGCAGATCGTGGATAATCGCGTGCGTTAGTGCGAAGCTGAGCGATGCCAGGGTTTTGCCGCCACCGGTTGGTACCGTCATAGTGAAAAGCCCTGGCGGCAGCGCAGTTTTGCCCATCGCGTGCTCCAGAATCCGCGTTCGCTGTTGGTTGAGGTTGGTGGCGGAACGGCGGTCGATCGACTCCATGTAGCCACGCAGCGAATCACGCAGCCGCGGCAGTTTACGATACCCGCTGCGGGAGACTGATTTACCACGTGCGCTCGCGTAAAATGCCTCTGTTTGCAGAAAATCGGCATCGACTAAGCAGGAGAATATGATCCGCGTGAGGAAGGCTAAATGAAATCCCGGGTAGTGGGGATTTTTTTGAAAATCTGCCGGAAGTGCCAACTCCTTCATCTCCGGCAGCATTCCGGTCTCGCCTTCCCATCCATCGTAAGGTTCCAAAGATTTCTTTAGACGAATGGCAAGGTCGCCGCCATCCGCTAGCCCCGCGTGGTGGCCCGCGATCGTAAAAGCCAACAATTTGCCGCATTGCGGCCCGTAACGTTTTACCGCCTCTCTCGCCCCTGCTGTACTATGATCCACTTTGAGCAGCGCGCCGCGGATATAGGCCTGAAATGCGTTCGATGCTTTGCCGATATCGTGCAGTAGGCCGGCTGCCTCTGCCCACCGTGAGAGGCCGAGCGACTCTGCGAAGCACCCGGCCTGCGCGGCAACGGCGCAAAGGTGAACGTCAAGCGGCTCCCACGATGCATCGTCGCTGTTATCATATAGCGAATGTGCGAACCTTTTCACATAACCGTTAACTGGTATTACTGCATTCAGTGTTAAAATCCTTATATTAAGAGAGATTTGTCATTTGTGTCCGCTCGTTGTCACGAACTTGATCCGTATAGATTTATGCTAACGCTCATAGTGTAGCTATTGCCGCCCCCACGCCAGACTGAATTTCATATGCAATGTCAAACCAAATTACCTTCTCCCTTTCGGCTGGTCTAGCCTGCCTACATGAGCCAGTTCCCCTATTCGCGGCCGATATCCGACGCCTGCGAATCCGAGAGCAGAAAGGGTCCATCATTGGCGCTGGCACCTAAATGAGATGTTCGTTCGGCTCTACGGTGAGATGGTTTACCTTTGGCGGGCCGATGATCACGAAGGCGAGGTGCTGGAGAGTTTTGTGACCAAAACGAGAGATAAATTAGCGGCTTTGCGCTTCATCAGCAAGGCTCTGAAGCGCCACAGCTGGACTGCGGAGATCGTAACTGACGGCGCGCGGTCCTATCCGGCGGCTCTGAAAGAGTTAAATTCCGGCCTGTGCCGTCGCTCCAGCCAGTGGGCCAACAACCGCGCGGAAACAGCCATCTGCCCTTCCGAGGACGAGAAACCGCGATGGGGGTTTCCGGAGTATACAATCACTCCAGAATTCGCTTCTGTTCACGCCTCGGGCTGCAACAACTTCAACTTTAAACGCCATCTTGTCTCTCGGCAAAGCTTTCAAACTTCGCCGCGTGGTCGTGCAAGTTGCGTGGGGCATCATCGCGGCATAAGGACACTTGAGTTTGGGATTGCCGCGCCAAACGGAGACAGGTTAGCATTTGACTGACAGCACCGCCAGAAATACATTTAAGCCGTTTATTTAATTGAGTTTTATTTAAAATCTTAAATCAGACACCGATTCGGCCTACACGGCCTAAGCGGACTTCGAGAAAGTAGCGCAACAGCATATATTCGCCCACCTTCATCGAAATTGGCGTATATACTCTCCCGTTGGCTCAAATGAAGATGAGGATGAGCGCCCGGCGGTATTAGCAAGCTGCTCAATGAAGGGCCTGAGCATCAAGCCGCATTCTTGATCGCTGTTAGGGACGCTCTCGAAAATGACTTCCGTGAAATGGAGCTGATCTTCGGTCAACACCGCCATATATTCGTATCTGCTAAAATCGGCTGTGTTACCGACATTCATATAAACCCTGTCAAACGGCACGCAATCGGGACACCCAATCGGCGTCCAAAAGAACCCCTCGATTATGGTTGGATGGGCTTGTCCAGGTAGCGAACAGGAGGGAAAAGCGCTCCCGCGTAGCGCGTTTCAAAGGCGCTTTCTTATAAAGCCGGCTAATCAGGTGGAACAACAACTGTCCACCGGCCTGCGCGAATGGCAGATAGCCGAGTTCGTCGAGCACCAGAAAATCCAATCGCATCGTAAAGTCGGCAAGGCGCCCGGGGCGTCCCGCTCTGGTCTCTGCTTCCAGTCACGGCTGCGCGCCAGAATGTTGATAATGCCCGCACATCTGCAGGAAGCGCCTGTTGAATGCACGATCTTTGCCGATGAAGACGGACTCAACTGCGGTCTTCATATTATCGTAAATGCCGCGTGTGCAGGTCCCTTTGAAGAAAGAAGGCACGGTCACGCGTGTCGAATACCATCTCCTGCGTCTCGCCCGGATAGGCTCGAATAAAAAACATCCGGCTATGACAGAGCCGGACGTGTGCCACCTTCAATGAGGTGGTCACCCCACGGATCACCACAATCTCGTAGCTCCAATCGAACTGGTAGGCCTCACCACGGCAAAGCTCAGCGGCATAAAGGCTTGCGCCGTGACGGCGCCACGTTCCTTTACCCAGGACTTCGAATACCGCCGCACAGCATCGTAGCTGCCGTCATAGCCCTGACCGCGCAGCTCCTCGCACACCCGGATCAGCCTCAGCCGTTTGCGCGCCGGCCAGATGCGCGACGGCGGTATCGACCGAGATTATCAGATCGAGATTAGTGATAAGCGCTGCGGTGCCGGCGAAATCCTGCAGCATGCGTGAGCTGAACCACATATTTGTTGTTGACGAGGGTGGTGGAGACATGCAGGTTGAGGAGCGCGTGATCAGCTTTGCAGCGCCATGCCTGTTGATTGTCCCCTCGGGGCGTGCATGGATTTAAGTGGCGTGCCGAATCGGTGGGGTCGGTCATTACGCTTGCCAATACTTATCTTGCCGAACTTATAAGGCGAGACGCTGATGTCGAAACTCTTTTTCGAATGCCTACTGCAATAGATCTTGAGAGGGACAGCGCGGCGCAGTCCAGGGCGTGCGTCGCTGCGCTGGCGAGGGAGTTTGCATGGGCTTTCACTGGTCATCGCACGGCAGTGGATGTCGCCTTTGCCGATCGTTTTATTGGCGCTGCGTGCCAGGTGCCAGGATATTGGTGGCGTAAAACAGGAGTTCGGACATTACGCCGAAATTGTCGCCCGGTTTCGGGAACAGGTCGAGACACAGTTCCGCTTGCGTGAGACTGTTGCCCAGCATGCCAAAGCACTGGGCGTTAGCAATACGGCCTTGCGGGCCGCCTGCGCCCGGGTTGCGGGTGTGCCGCCTGCCCTTATTCTAGACGAGCGTGCCCTGTTGGAGGCGAAGCGGGCGTTGATCTATTCGAACATGTCGGTCTCAGAGGTCGCCTTCTCCCTGGGCTTTGACGACGCCGCCTATTTTTCCCGGTTTTTCGCCAAGTACGTTGGCACGCCGCCCAGGATTTTCCGAGACAAAATCAGATAGCGTGGCTGGTTGGATGGGGAACCAAAGGGTCAATGCTCGGTGCAGACCAACCAGAGCCAGATCGTTTGAGGTTGACGCGTGTCAACGCGGCAACCGAGAGCGTGAATCAGCCTCTCCTATTAAGCTGGAGCGCGTTGAGGTTGGCGCGCATGCGTCAACCTCAACATATCGCGCTCCAGTATAAATTTCTACAGAAGTTCGGGGCTTAGCCGGCACCACGGCCCCTGCCGGCAGGGCAAAAGTTTTTTGCTGCTTTTTTTCCAAAAAAGCAGAGCTTCTCTGCCTTGCCTCTCACAAAACAGTTTCGCCCCTGGCTGGATCATGGTTTGATCCGCCATGGACAACGACGCCCTTGAACCACCCGCCGTCCCGATTTTGGATGCAGCGCTGCGCGATGATATCCGCCTGCTGGGCCGCATCCTGGGCGAGACCGTTCTGCAGCTCGATGGCGAAGCGATATTTTCCACCATAGAAACCATCCGCCAGCTTGCGGTCCGTTTCCGCCGTGACCATCAGCAGAGTGCCGAAACCGAGCTGGAGGCCATCCTCGCCGGCCTGACCGAAGACGAGATCAACAAAATCACCCGTGCCTTCGGCTATTTCTCGGTTCTCGCCAACATCGCCGAAGACCACCACCATACCCGCCGCTGGCGCGCCCATCTCATCGCCGGCTCGCCGCCACGCGAGGGCAGTCTCGCCGCCGCCATCCTGCGTGCCCGCGCCGACGGCCTCGACACCGCAGCCCTGCGCCGCTTTTTTGAAACCGCCTACATCGCCCCGGTCCTCACTGCTCACCCGACCGAGGTCCAGCGCCGCTCCATCCTCGATACGCTCGATGCCATCGCTGCCTTGCTGGTCCGCCGCGACCGTGTCGCCGAAACCAGGGAGGAACAAGAAGACATCGATATTTCGCTGCGCAGCCTGGTGATGATCCTCTGGCAAACCCGCATCCTGCGTCCCACCAAGCTTTCGGTTTTGGACGAGGTTGAAAACGCCATGGCATTCTTCGACGCCAGCTTTTTCGCAGAGGTCCCCAAACTCTACGCCGCCGCCGAGCAGGAACTCGGCGTCAACCCCGGCGCCCTGCCTTTGTTTCTTGAAATCAACAGCTGGATCGGCGGGGACCGTGATGGCAACCCGTTCGTCGATGGCAGCGTCCTTACCGAAGCCCTCGCCAGACAGGCGGAACGCGCCCTCAGCTTCTATCTTGCCGAAGTTCGTAAATTGCGCCGCGAGCTGACATTGGCGAGCGGCCATGCCAGCACCACGCCGGAACTCAAACATCTGGCTGAATTATCCGCCGGCCACTCCGCGCATCAGGATGACGAACCCTACCGCCGCGCCCTCACCAGCATCCAGGCCCGCCTGGCCGCCACCCATCTGGCCATCTTCGGCCGCGCCCCCGCCAACATCATTGCCACCGCCCTGCCCGCCTATGAGACGCCGGACGAGTTCGCCGCCGAGCTCGACCTCATCGCCATCTCCCTGCGTCAGAACGGGTCCGCGCTGTTAACCCTGGGGCGCATCGGCCACCTGCTGCGCGCCGCCCGCGCCTTCGGCTGGACCCTGGCCCCCATAGACCTGCGCCAGAATTCCGCCGTCCATGAGCGTACCGTCGCCGAACTCCTGAAAATCGCCGGCGCCGCCGAAGATTATTTGAGCCTGAACGAGGACGGCCGTATCGCCCTCCTGCTCACCGAACTCTCGACCAGCCGCCCCCTGGTCTCACGCCATCTTACCTATACCGAGGAAACCGCCAAGGAACTCGCCATTTTTGAGGCCGCGCGTCTGGCGCATCTGCGTTACGGAAGCCGCGCCATAAAAACCGCCATCATCTCCATGTGCCAAGGCGTCTCCGACATATTGGAGCTGGCCGTGCTCCTGAAAGAATCAGGCCTGCTGCGCCCCGGCGCCAAAGACCTCGATATCAACATCGTACCGCTGTTCGAAACCATCGACGACCTGCGCGCCGCCGGCGGTGTCATGAACCGGTTGCTGTCGCTGCCGCTGTACCGCAGTCTCCTCGCCAGCCGCGCCGGCACGCAGGAGGTCATGCTGGGCTATTCGGACTCCAACAAGGACGGCGGTTTTCTTACCAGCGGCTGGGAGCTTTACCGCGCCGAGATCAACCTCGTTGAAGTCTTCGCCACCCACGATATCCGCCTGCGCCTGTTCCATGGCCGCGGCGGCTCGGTCGGCCGGGGCGGCGGCCCGACCTTCCAGGCCATCCTGGCGCAGCCCGACGGCGCCGTCCAAGGCCAGATCCGCCTTACCGAGCAAGGCGAGGTTATCGCCGCCAAATACGGCAATCCGGAAGTCGGCCGCCGCAACCTCGAGGTTCTGGTCTCCGCAACATTGGTCGCGAGCACCGCACCGGCAACCAGCGGACCCTCCACCAACGACTTCCCAACCCTGCTCGGCGAGCTTTCAGACGCCGCTTACGCTGCCTACCGCAACCTCGTATATGAAACGCCGGGCTTTGAAGATTACTTCTGGTCCTCCACCGTCATTACCGAAATCGCCGCTCTCAACCTCGGCAGCCGCCCGGCCTCCCGCGCCAAAGGGCGCTCCATCGAAAACCTGCGCGCCATTCCATGGGTTTTCTCCTGGGCACAATGCCGGGTCATGCTGCCCGGCTGGTACGGTTTCGGTACCGCCGTCGAAACCATCCTGCAACGCCACGGCGAGCCAGCTTTAAAAATCCTGCAAGCCATGTTCGAGGACTGGCCGCTGTTCTCCACCTTGTTGCTCAACATGGACATGGTGCTGGCCAAGGCCGACATGGGTATCGCCGCACAATACGCCGGCTTGGTGGAAGACGAAGCGCTACGCAACAGAATCTTCCCGCGCATCAGGCAGGAATACGAACGCACCCGCATGCATCTGCTCGCCATCACCCAGCAAAACGCACTGCTGGACCGCAACCCGCTGATGCGCCGCTCGATCACCAACCGGTTTCCCTACCTGGACCCTCTGAACCACGTGCAGGTCGAAATGCTCCGCCGCTACCGCACCCAATCCGCCGCAGCAGAAACCAGCGACCGGGTCCGCCGTGGCGTGCATATCTCAATCAACGGCATTGCATCCGCGCTGCGCAATAGTGGGTGAAGATTAAGTAAGTAAGCACTTCTTTTTGTGAACAAAAAGAAGCAAAAAAACTTTATGAGTCTGAACCGGGGCATTGTCGGCATCACAGCCCAAATCGCAGCGGATCAAAAGTTTTTTGGTTCTTTTTTTCAAAAAAGAACCGCTTGCTTTGCGCTACGGCGTGGCGGGAAGTTGCGAGAGGTCTGTCTGCACCTGGTCGAGCGTGGCTTTGGTAAGCCGCCCGCCGGACATCGCGGCGATCTGTGACAGGCTCATATCCTGCACCATCATATAGTTGGAGTTGGACATCAGGCCGGGAATGTCGCGGTTCAGCACCGCCTTGCCATCTTGATTCGCAGCGATTTTTTCAACCGGCGTGTTCAGAGAAAAATGCCCTTCCGGCACCGCAGCCGTGCTGGACGAGACGGCGCCCGGGGTTGTGGTCTGCATGCTGCACCCGATTACGGTAGAGACACTGAGGGTGATCATCGCCGTGTGCCGTAGGGTCATGAACATTGGATAGCCTTCTATGCGGGAAACTACTCAGCAGGTAAGCGCGGCCTCCGCCATATATAAGAGCGGTTGCGATTCCGTAAATCAGCTACAGTTGTTACAGCCTGACATGGTCAGAGTGGAATGACCCTAAATTAAATCAAAGGAAGCAGCCGCTTTTTTGAAAAAAACAGCGCAGAAAACTCATTTTGACATTGAGCCGGGAGTTTCAAACGCCAATGGCCCAAATTAACAAAAGTCTTTTGCTGCTTTTTCTTCAGAAAAAGCAGTGCTTTCTTATAAACCGGAATGCATCATAAAGTCGGCGCGGCAGGTGGAATGCTGGTCGGCACCGCACCCGGCCCCAGGCTGGGCACCGGGTTCGATCCTGGGCTGGGCAAAGGTGCTGCCTGGATGGCGCCGCCGGCAGCGGCACCGGCGCCCAAAGGCGCTGCCGCGGCATTCGGCGCATAGGCGATCCATGAGCCAAGATTGCGTTGTACCTGATATTGCAGCTGCACGTTCATCGTATCCATCAGGTTTTTCGTCACATCGTACAGCACCGCCTGTACCTTGTTTTGAGAGGAATTCGGGTCCGGCGCTGCCTCGCTATAGCTGGCGGAGGCTTCGGTAAAACCGGTGCTGCGGCCATCCGCGCTGGCGACATCGAGGCGCACCGTCATGGTGCCGGTGATGGTCGCGCCGGTCTGGTCAAGCGATGCCGTCTCCACCGTGAAGGTCGCGGTCCCCGGCGTGCCGTTGGCGACCAGCCGGTGGTTCGCCATATCGGTCAGCGCATTGGCCGGCGCTTCCGGCGCCTGGCCAATCAATGTCGCGGCACCGGGGTCCGGTACATAATCGTTCTGCACCGTAATGCTCGCCACTTTCAGCACGATCGGCGGCAGATAGGCATAATTCAACGGCGCGAACACTTGCGGCGGTGGGTTGCCGCCGCAGCCGGCGAGCATCAGCAAGGCAACCGGGGCGATATAAAAAAATTTAAAAAATTTCATGGGTCTCATCTGCCGGTCACGGTGTCACGGGGAAAGCGGAAATCGAAATTACAGAATTCGCAGGTCATCACAATATCGCCGCCGATCGCCATATGGTCCAGATCATCCTGCGGGAAGCCTTCCAATATATCGGCAAGGCGGGCCCGCGAACAGCGGCAGCCATAGGCCAGGCTGCGCGGACGATCGACCGCCACACCCTCGCCATGCAGCAGCCGGTACAGCACGCGCTCCGGGCTCAGCGTGTCATCGAGCAGTTCGGCATCGGTAATCGTATCGGCCAGTATGCAGGCGGTGCGCCAGCTTTCGGCCTGTATCTCAGCCGAAAGTTCAGGATCCACACCGCCGGTGCCGGCGATGCGCTCCAGCACCAGGGCTGAAGCCCGCCAGCCGCCGGGCGTGGCACCGGCAGCCAGATGCACCTGCGTCGCCAGCTGCTCGCTGGTGGCGAAATAATGTGCCGCCATCGCCGCCAACGTCTCGCCTTCCAACGTGACGATACCCTGATGCGGCTCGCGTTCCGGCCCCTGGTTGACGGTGAAGGCCAGATAGCCATCGCCAAGCAAACGCCGCGCCGTCACCGGCTCGTCAGCCGGTAAGGCAGCAAAACCTTCGGCATTCAGCCGCGCATAGCCGCGCAGGCCGCCGATATCCGTGCAGTCGGCGAGCAGCATTGAAACCGGGCCGTCGCCTTTGGCCTGCAGGCTGAAGGAGCCGGAGAATTTCAGTGCGCTCGCCAGGGCCGCCGCCAGTGCCAGCGCCTCTCCCAGCAGCCTGCGCACCGGCAGCGGATGGTCGTGGCGCGTCAGCAGCGTATGGGCGAGCGGCCCGAGCCGGATCAGCCGGCCCCGCACCGGACGCCGTGGCAGGTAGAACGGCGTCACGCCGCGCGGCACCACCAGATCCGGCACATCCGGCCGGTTGGTATCGAGAAACGCAGGCAAATTCGACATTCATCTAAGATAGCAAAAAAAGTGCTGCTTACCACTAGTCGGATTTCATGGTTTTCGGCATCATTCGCTGCATGGATGATGCTGAACTGACCGACGCCGTCAAACGCCTGTCCAAAGCCATGGTGCTGGTGGTAGGCGATGTCATGCTGGACCGCTTCGTTTACGGCGAAGTCACAAGGGTCAGCCCGGAAGCCCCGGTGCCGGTCCTCGCCGTGGCGCGCGAGATTTCGATGCCCGGCGGCGCCGGCAACGTGGTGCGCAACATCATTGCGCTCGAAGGTGCGGCCGTCTTCGTCTCGGTGGTCGGGGATGACCAGGCCGGTTCCGATCTCACCAGCCTGATCGGCATGCAGGAGAATGTGGAGCCGTCGCTGCTGGTGCAGTCCGGCCGCGTCACCACTTTGAAAACCCGCTATATCAGCCAGGGCCATCATTTGATCCGCGCCGACCGCGAGGAAACTTCGGCCTTGCCGGAAAAACTTGCCGAACGGCTGGTGCGCATCGCCGCCGACGCCATGGCCGCTACCACCGTCACCATCCTTTCCGATTACCGCAAAGGCGTGTTGAACGACGAGGTTGCGCCCAAGCTGATCGCCGCCGCCAAGGCGCTGGGCCGCAAGACCATCGTCGACCCCAAAGGCACGGATTACAGCCGCTACCAAGGTGCTGACATCCTCACGCCAAACCGCCGCGAGCTTGCCGAAGCCACCGGCATGAGTGTGGCCAGTGATGACGATATCATCGCCGCGGCCCGCCTGCTGCTGGAGCGTCATAATTTCGGTGCCATGCTGGTCACCCGCTCCGAAGACGGCATGAGCTTGATCACCAAAACCAGCGTGCGGCATTACCCGGCGCAAGCCAAGGAAGTCTTCGACGTCTCCGGCGCCGGCGATACCGTCATCGCCACCCTCGCCGCCGCCCTGGCGGTCGATGTACCGCTGGAAGACGCCGTACGCCTCGCCAATATCGCCGGCGGCATCGTGGTCGGCAAAGTCGGCACAGCGGTGACCCATCAGAACGACATCCTCGGCGCCATCACCCCAACGACCGGCTCGCTGCAGAAAGTCGTCACCACGCGCAGCGCCGCCGAGGCCGCAGAGCGCTGGCGCATGCTCGGCTACCGCGTCGGCTTCACCAATGGTTGCTTCGACCTGCTGCACCCCGGCCACGTCCATCTTTTGGAACAATGCCGCGCGCTGTGCGACCGGCTGATCGTGGCCATCAACTCTGATGAATCCGTCAAGCGCCTGAAAGGCCCCACCCGCCCGATCCAGACCGAAACCTCACGCGCCGCCGTGCTGTCCTCGCTCGCCAGCGTCGACCTGGTCTGCATGTTTGAGGAAGACACACCGCTCGAGCTTATCAAAACCATCAAACCCGATCTGCTGATAAAGGGTGCGGATTACACCGTAAGCACCGTCGTGGGTGCGGAAGAAATCAAGGCCTGGGGCGGCCGCGTGGCTCTGGCGCAGCTGCTGCCGGGGCACTCCACAACAGCGACAGTCGCGAGATTGCGTGGCTAAAGGCAAGCAGCGGTGGTGGCACCACGCACTATAACATCATTACCGCTCGGCCCGGAGGTTGATGCGTGGCCGCGTCCCCTGCCCGCTCGTACCGCCATTCCCGGCACATACGCCACGCTGGAGCCGCTGCACCGCCGCCACGCCGAAGACCTGTTCCAGACCATGCGCGGGGCTGACGAGAGCTTTACCTATATGGGATACGGCCCATTCCCAACGCAGGAAGCCCTGGCACGATTTATCGCCACCGAAGCGGCAAAGCAGGACCAGCACTATTGGGCGGTCCGCCCGATCTCTTCAGGTGCGGCCTCCGGCTGGCTGTCCTTGATGAACATCGAGCCGCATAACGCCGCCATCGAGCTCGGCAGCATCTGGTTTTCCCCCCGCCTGGCTGGCACCCGCGCCGCCACCGAAGCCTGCTACCTGCTCCTGAACCGGGCCGCCGAAGAGCTGGGCTATCGCCGCCTGGTATGGAAATGCAACGCCCTCAACGCCGCCTCCATCCGCGCCGCACAGCGCTACGGCTTCACCGCCGAAGGTATATTACGGGCCCACATGGTGGTAAAATCCCGCAGCCGCGATACCGCTATGTTCAGCATCACCGCCGCTGAATGGCCAGCTATACGCTCGGCTTTCACCGCCTGGCTGGCACCGGATAATTTCGCACCCGATGGTTCGCAACGGCGCCCGCTCGCAGCCTTTCGCGGTTAAGCCCGCCGCCTGGCCCGCAGCGCTGTCGCCAGCGTCCCCTCATCCAGTATCTCCAGAGACCCGCCCATCGGCACGCCCTGTGCCAGCCGGGAAATCGGTATCCCGAACGCCTGCAATTTCTCCGCCAGATAATACCCGGTCGCCGCCCCATCCACGGTCGCCGGCAAAGCCAGAATAATCTCCGCCGGCGGCTCCCGCTCCAGCCGCCGCAGCAATGCCGCAATATTCAAATCCTCAGGATTCCGCCCGGACAAAGCCGAAAGCGAACCACCCAGCACATGATACCGCCCGCGATACACCAGCGCCCGCTCCAACGCCCATAAATCCGCCACCGTCTCAACCACGCAAATCGCCGCCTCCCGTGACGGCGACGCGCAAATCATGCACGGATCGTGCGTATCCAAATTCCCGCACACCGAGCAGGACTTCACCATCTGCGCCGCCGCCCGCATGGCCTCAGCCAGCGGCAGCAACCGTGTCTCACGGTCCCGCAACAACCGCAACACAATCCGCCTGGCACTGCGCGGCCCTAGGCCCGGCAATTTGGCAAACAGATTGATGAGATGCTCCAATTCCGGGCCGCCCATCAGGAAGCAAGCACTTCTTTTTTGTGAACAAAAAAGAAGCAAAAAAAACTTTTCGAATCCAGGTCCGGGGCGTTAGATCGCCAAAGCCACCGCACCAGATTAATAAAAGTTTTTTGCTTCTCACGTTCCGATGATGTGGCGGCATAGCCGCCACGTCTGAATCGGACCGTGCAGACAGGCTCAAAAAAGCAGTGCTTTCTTCCTCCCCTCAAAACGGCAATTTCAGCCCTGCCGGCAAATTCAGCCCGCCGGTGGCGTTTTTCATTTCGCTTTCGGTGAAGTTGTCGAGTTTGGTTTTGGCATCGGCATGGGCGGCGCTGATCAAATCTTCCAGCATTTCGACTTCCGTGGGGTCGGCGAGCTTGGGGTCGATTTTGATGGATTTCAAAACCCCTTTGCCGCTGAGGATCAGACGCACCAGACCGGCGCCGGAGACACCTTCGATTTCGGTGGCATCCAGTTTGGCCTGCATGTCCTGCATTTTCTGTTGCATCTGCTGGGCTTGTTTCATCAGGCCGGTGAGGTTTTTCATAAATCTGGTCCTTCTTCGTAGAGTTCGTCGGGGGGGATCAACGCGGCCCAATCGGCCGGCGGTTCGGCGTCGGTAGCGGGCGGTGCAGCACTTTCGATACGGGCACCGGGAAAGGCGGCGAGGATGGCGGCCAGAAGCGGGTGCTGGGCGGCGGTTTGTCTGGCCTCCGCGTCGGCGGTTTGTTCGGCCTGCTCGATGGTGGGCGCACCCGGTTCCTGGCTGAGGGCGATGGTCCAGCGCCGCTGCGTTTCGGTTTCCAGCAGGGCGGCGAGTTTGGCAGCGAAATCGCGCGGTGCGGAGGGCTCCAGGCGCAGTTCGATGACCGGCGGGGCAAAACGCACGAGATGTGCCGATTGCCGCAGATGCGCATACAGCATGCCGTCGCGCCGTGCATCGGCCAAGGCGACTACATCGGTGAACGTCAGGTGCCTTGGGGCGACGCCAATGACGCCGCCATTGGCGACCGCGCGCGCGCCGCCGTTTGAACCGGATGGGGAACTGAGACCAGCGTTGTTTTGTGCGGCCGCTGCTTCGAGTTTTTTAATCAGCTCGCCCGGCGGCGGCATGTCCGCAACATGGCACAGCCGGATCAGGATCATTTCGGCGGCGGCGCGGCGGTCCGGTGCGGCTTCCACTTCCGCGACACCTTTCAGCAGCATCTGCCAAAGGCGGCCGAGCCAGGGGATGGAAAGTGTGGTGGCGAGCGCCAGGCCGCGCGTGCGTTCGGTCTCCGGCAGGGTGGTGCCGGTGGCCAGCGCCGGGACCGATTTCAACCGCGTCAGCAGATGTGCGAGGCCGAGCAGATCGCCCAGCAGCACGCCGAGATCCGCACCGCGTTCATGCGCGGTATCGGTGACGGCGAGAGCAGCCTGGGCATCGCCGGCGATCACCGCCTCCATCAGGTCGAACACATAAGACCGGTCGGCAAGGCCGAGCATATCCGCCACCAGGTCAGCGGAAATTTCATCACCGCCTTCACCGCGCGCGATCGCCTGATCCAGCAGCGATAACCCATCGCGCACCGAACCGTCGGCGGCGCGGGCGATGTGGTCGAGCGCTGCGGGCGCGATACGCACAGCCTCGGCGGCGGCGATGCGGGTGAACAAACCAGCCAGCTCCGTCACCGCCACGCGCCGCAGATCGAAGCGCTGGCAGCGCGACAATATGGTCACTGGCACCTTGCGGATTTCGGTGGTGGCGAACACGAATTTTACATGCGGCGGCGGCTCTTCCAGCGTCTTCAACAGCGCGTTGAAGGCCTGGCGCGACAGCATATGCACCTCGTCGATGATGAACACTTTCATGCGCGCGATCATCGGCTTGAAGCGCGTCGCCTCGATGATCTCGCGCACATCGTCGATGCCGGTATTGGACGCCGCATCCATCTCCACCACATCAGGATGCCGGTCCGCCAAAATCGCCACGCAGTTGCTGCACACGCCGCAGGGGTCCACGGTCGGCCCATTTTCGCCGTCAGGCCCGGTGCAGTTCAGCGCGCGGGCCAGGATGCGCGCGGTGGTGGTTTTACCCACACCGCGCACGCCGGTGAGCATGAAGGCGTGGGCGATACGCTGCATCGCGAAGGCGTTGCGCAGCGTGCGCACCAGCGCATCCTGGCCGATCAGATCATCGAAATTGGTAGGCCGGTATTTGCGTGCCAGTACGCGGTAGGCGATGGCGGGTGACGTGATCGCCGCCGCGGTAGCCAGTGCTTCGCCGAACAGTGATGGTCCGGATGGCGGCGGTTCATCGTCTTCAAACAAACCTGCCATGCGAAGCCAAATTACCTTTTAACAGACCAACAGAACGGTGGGAGACCGGGCAACAACCCATGTGGAAACTCGTTGCGGCTGCTGCCTTCCGGCCCTGACCGGGTTGGCGAGGCACATGTCCGCCGCCGGCCTCCCACCCTGATTATCCCCTGTTTGGCTTCATCCCGCAAGGTTGCCGCCGCCGCACCCTTATGCAAGGTTTCCTTGATGCGTTGCATCATCCCCGGCCATCCCAACACTTTCACCGGCGGCACGCTCGACCGCGCCGGGCATTTGCGGGAGGACCAGGCGTGGATAGAAGCGGCCTATGCGGCGGCAGACAGCCGCTTCGTGCTGCTGCACGCCGGCCAGCCGCTGATCCATGGTCTGGAGACCGGCACGCCCCGCGCGGCGTTGAGCGCACGGCCTGCGGCCGAGGGACCATGGGTATTTCTCGGCTTGCAGAACAATGTGCCGTTATTCGCGATGGACATGCCGGCACCCGAGGCCGCGGCAGCCCATACCGATCTGCGGCTCATTGGCTCGCTGCTGCCGGCCGATGATGCGGTGATCCTCGCCACCGCGCGGGCCATGCTGCATTGGCGCGCGCAAACCAGGTTCTGCGCCATCTGCGCAGCCCCCTGCATCGCCACGCGCGCCGGCTATGTGATGCACTGTACCGGCTGCGGGGCGGAGCATTTTCCGCGCACCGATGCCGCGGTCATCATGCTCATCACCCGCGGCGACAGGCTGCTGCTCGGCCAGTCGCACCGGTTTCCGAAGGAGCGCAACATGTATTCGACACTCGCCGGTTTTGTGGAGCCTGGTGAGAGTCTGGAAGACGCGGTGCGGCGCGAGGTGTTCGAGGAAACCGGCATCCGCACCGGCGACGTGCGCTATCATTCAAGTCAACCCTGGCCGTTTCCAGGCTCGCTGATGCTGGGATTTTACGGTGAGGCGCTGAGCGAGGAGATTGTCATCGACGCCGCCGAGATGCGCGATGCCGCCTGGTTTACCGCCGCCGATATCGCCAATTGCGTGGCTTTGGGTTTCGAACTGCCGCCGCCAACCAGCATCGCGCGGCGGCTGATCGACGACTGGCTGGCCACGCCGGCATAAAGCGAGGCCAAAAAAACAGGGGCTGTGAGGCCCCTGTTTTGCATCCGAGAGATGCTCCCGGATTTAGAACCGTATTCCAGGCTTTAGTTGATGGTTTCAGGCATCGGCGACGGCATCACCGGTTCCGGCACTTTCATTTTGCGCGGTTTTTTGACGGCGATTTTTTTAACCACCGGCTTCTTGGCCGCGGTTTTGGGCGTGGCTTTTTTTACCGCCGGTTTCTTGGCGGCAGTTTTCGGCGCGGCTTTTTTCGCAACCGGCTTCTTGGCAACGGTCTTCTTCGGCGCGGCTTTCTTCACGGCGGCTTTTTTGGCCACCGGCTTTTTAGCTACGGCCTTCTTGGCAACCGGCTTTTTGGCGACGGTCTTCTTGGCGGCGGCCTTTTTAGCCACCGGCTTCTTCACGTCTGCTTTCTTGGCGGCCGGCTTCTTCGCAACCGCTTTTTTGGCAGCCGGCTTCTTTACGGCGGCTTTCTTAACGGCTGGTTTCTTTACGGCAGCTTTTTTGGCCACCGGCTTTTTCGCGGCCGGCTTCTTGGCAGCGGGTTTCTTTTTAACGGCAGTTTTCTTTGCCGGGGCTTTAACGGCCATCGGCTGGGCTCGCAGGTCAGTGGTGTCTTCGTTGGTCACGCGGAAAGCTCCTTCGCTCAGGGGGTGGAGAAAAACGGGTTTTGCGTAAGCAGGCGGCTGGTCGGCCTCGAGCACAAAATGCGGCAGGCGCTGTTCACAAGCCTGCCGCCACATGGTTGAGATGTGGTTTATCCTGTCTCCACCTAAATCCGATGCGATCGCCTGAGCGATGCAACACCGGAAGGCCGTCGCTACGGTCCATGACCGTCCTTCCTTTATCGCGTGCGGTAACTCTTGACCGATACGGTTTTGACTCGGTTGCGGCGCGAATCGCGCGACGCACGCTGAATCGCTATTCCGCCTCTGCTATGGCGCTGTCAACAAAAAGCGTCACGCATGACGCATTTTCAATCAAGTTTTTTTAAAAACATGCAAAAAAACCACCACGCGTTGCCATCGCGCCGTCGTTCGATGGTTTTTTTGCGCGAATGATTCAGCGGCGGCAGCGGTACGCGGTGCCTCGGCGCGCGTTTCTACAACCGGAACGAATTCGAGATTGTCCGAACGATGCGCGCGTTGGTGAGGCGCTGTTTGCAGTCTGAACATCGGTGGCGGCGCCATACCATGGCATGACCGCAAACCGCGGTGTAAACAAAATTTTCAACATCGTCTCGTTCCGGACATGACGTCCATGCATTCGATCACGGCATTGCGAGAATTGGCGCACGCCTGTGGCTGAATGCTCAGCACTTCATAAACGCACCCTTATTAATTGGTAATGATTGACTCCCGGTTCGCGCCGTTTGCGCTGCGCCGCCCGATCGCTCGGGGGCCGGAAGGCGAAAGCTGGCTCGGGCGCTTGAATTTCCGGCAATAGCGGTTGTTAATGCGGCACCATGACAGATGCTTTCCATGACGAAACCGAGCGCTGGCCGCCACCAGGCGCGGTGAGGGTGCCGGATTGGGTAATGCCGGGCTGGCCGCTCACCATTTGGCGCGGCGTGTGCTGCCGCTGCCCGCATTGCGGCCGGGCGCCGATCTTCAACGGCTATTTACGTGTATACAAAACCTGCACATCCTGCGCCGCCCCGCTTGGCGACATGCCGGCCGATGACGCGCCGCCTTATATCGCGATGGTGGCGGTGCTGCATGTGCTGGCGGTTTTCGTTATTGGCAGTTTTCAGTTCGGATTTTTCCCTAACCTGTGGCAGGCGCTGCTGTTGCTGCTGTTGCTGAGCGGGATCAGCATGGGCGCGCTGCGGCTGGCGAAAGGTGCGGTGATCGGCATTCTACTTAAACTCGGGATGAAACGGGAGCCGCTCAATGGCTGAAGCATCACCTGGCAGGCTGCTGCGTGTGGTTTTGGAAGGAGCGGACATGCACCGGCTATCGCCGTTGCAGCAAGCCAGCCGCGCCCAGGCGATCGCCGATCTTGAATCGGAAAACCAGTTCGCGCCAGCCGCGATGCCGGCGGCCAGCAGCATACTGCATCTGTCGATCCAGGAAGGCCGGCTGGTATTCGACATGCATGACGATCAGGACGAGCCGCGTCTGGCCGTGATGCTGGCGCTCGGGCCGTTCAAGATGCTGATAAAAGATTACCTGATGCTATTGGACAGCTACGCCGAAGCCATCGCCGAAGGCCGCGAAGCCAAAATCCAGGCCATCGATATGGGCCGCCGCGGGCTGCATAATGAGGGTGCCGAGTTGATGCGTGAACGGCTAGCGGGTAAGATCTTACTGGATTTTCCTACGGCCCGGCGGCTGTTCACCCTGGTCTGCGCGCTGCACCAGAAACTTTGAAGGTTATCATGAATATAGACGGCACACCCTTCCGCTCGATCTGGGTCGATGAGAGCGATCACTGGTCGGTGCGCATCATCGACCAGACCAAACTGCCGTGGTCGCTCGACCTCGTGCGTCTCACCACTGTTGAGGAAGTGGCGCATGCCATCCGCGCCATGCTGGTGCGCGGGGCCCCGCTGATCGGCGCCAGTGCGGCTTACGGTGTGGCGCTGGCGATGCGCGCCGAGGCCTCTGATGCCGCACTCAGCCAGGCTGTGGCCGTGCTCGGCGCCACCCGTCCGACCGCCATCAACCTGCGCTGGGCGCTGGCGCGCATGGCAGCGATTTTGCGCCCGCTATCCGTCGCGCGCCGCGCCGAGGCGGCCTATACCGAGGCTGCTGCGATCTGCAACGACGATGTCGCCACCAACCAGGCGATCGGCCGCCACGGCCTGCCGTTGATTAGCGCGCGCGCCGGCAACGGCAGGACAGTGAATGTGTTGACGCATTGCAACGCCGGCTGGGTCGCCACCGTGGATTACGGCACAGCGCTGGCGCCGATCTATACCGCGCATGATGCCGGCATCGATGTACATGTATGGGTCGAGGAAACCCGGCCGCGCAACCAGGGCGCTTCGCTCACCGCCTGGGAGCTCGGCAAGCACGGCGTGCCGCATACCGTGATCGCCGATAATGCCGGCGGGCATATGATGCAGCGCGGCGACGTCGATCTGGTCATTGTCGGCACCGACCGCGTGACCCGTACCGGCGACGTCGCCAACAAGATCGGCACCTATTTGAAAGCGCTGGCGGCGCGCGACAACGGCATCCCGTTCTGGGTCGCCCTGCCCTCCTCGACCATCGACTGGAACATCTCCGACGGGCTCTCAGACATCCCGATCGAGGAGCGCGCGCAGACCGAAGTAACCACCATGACCGGCCGCGCGCTGGATGGCAGCATCGCCACCATACGCATCGTCCCCAAAGACAGCCCCGCCGCCAACCCAGCCTTCGACGTGACACCGGCACGCCTGGTCTCCGGGCTGATTACCGAACGTGGACTATGCGCAGCAACCGGCCCGGCACTGGCGGCGATGTTCGGGGAATTGGCGGCGGCTTAAGTAGAAGAAAGCATTTCTTTTTTGAACCAATCTGCGCGGTCCGATTCAGACGTGGCGGCTACGCCGCCCCGTCATCGGAACGCGAGAAACAAAAAACTTTTGCCCTGCTGGGGCATGGGCGTTGGCGGCGGCAACGCCACCGGACTTTTAAGAAAATTTATGCAGGGCCATGGGCGTTGTCGGCCGCATCGCCCATGGCCCGGAGTATCAAAGTTTTTTTGCTTCTTTTTGTTCACAAAAAGAAGTGCTTGGCTTTTCTTGCTGTGCGGCTGCGCTGCCACCCATGCGCCGCCGTTTACCACGTATGAAATATTTTCGCGGGCTGATGCTGTTGCTGTGGCGATGGATGAATGGCGGCTGTGGGGGATGCGGGTGGATGATGCCGGCGGGGCTGGTTATGTGCAGGCTGCAGCGACGATGGGGGAGCGGCAGCCGGGGTTGTGGCAGCGGGTGGGAGAGTATTGGTGGGAGGGGATGAAGGCGGGGGAGCCGGATGCGGCGTTTACCGGCAAGCATGATGCGGCGGGCCAGGTGTTTCCGGTGGCGGTGAACGGACGGTATGCGTGGTCTGCGGCGTTTATTTGTTATGTGATGCGCATTGCCGGGGCGGGGCCTGAGTTTCCTTATGCACCGGACCATGCGACTTACATCAATTACGCAGCGCGGGCGGCGCGCGGGGAGATCCAAAACCCGCTGCTGATGGCGGAAAATCCGGCGGTCTATGCGCCGCGGCTGGGGGATTTGCTGTGTTTCGCGCGCGGGCGGGCGCGCGGGCTGCGGTTTGCTGATTTGCCAGAGCCGGGCGTGTTTCCCGCGCATTGCGCGATTGTGGTGGGCGGCGGGGTGCGGGAGGTTAGTGTGGTGGGGGGCAATGTGGATGATGCGGTGGTGATGGAGCACGTGCCGGCCGACGATGCGGGGCGGGTGGGGGCACCCTGGATGGTGGTGTTGCGCGTGATGTACCGGCAGAACGGGTGATTAGCCAGAGCGTTTTCCGATCAATCGGAAACGCCCTGGATTTGTTTTAGCGAGCAATTTCATCGGATCAGGTTGAAACTTCGTTTCAGCCTGATCGGATATTGCTCTAATGTTCCACGTGGAACATTTTTTTCATAACATACTGTTAGATATAATAAATATGAAAGTTATCCACAGATTTTGTATATCGTCTTGAAATCGTAACCATAAGGCTTTACTCCGTCAGGGTGACTTCGATATCGTCGTAGCCTTTGATTTTATAGACCGCTACCGAGACGGCCCAGCTGACTACGAAGATCCCGATGATGATGTAGCCGAGTGTTCCGAAATTATTGTTCAGAGACGCGATAGGATCCCAGACATGTCCGGTGAGATTGAATTCTCCCTGGACCAAGCCCAGTGTTTCGAGCCCGCCGACGATCAGCGCCACGATCACCGAGACCGTTGTTATGGTGATGTTATAATAGAGTTTGCGGAGCGGCTTCATGAAGGCCCAGCCATAGGCGCTGAGCATCAGGATGCTGTCCGTGGTGTCGATCAATGCCATGCCTGCCGTGAACAGGGCCGGGAACAGCATGATCGACCAGATCGGCAAGCCCTTCGAGGCTTCGGCTGCCGAAATGCCGAGCAGACCAACTTCCGTCGCGGTGTCGAAACCGAGGCCGAACAGGACGCCGACCGGGTACATCTGCCAGCTATGGTTGATCAACCGGAACAGGGAGCGGAACAAGCGGCCGAAAAAACCGCGTCTGGCGAGCGTGAGATTCAGATCTTCATCATTATAAGCGCCGCCGGCCTTCACACGGCGGAATGTCCTGAAAATCGACGCCAGGATGACGATATTCATGATGGCGATCGCGAACAGGAAAAACGCCGAGATTAGCGTGCCGGCGATATTGCCGAAGTTTTCGATTGCATCGAAGCGAGCCTTGATGGCGACGGCGGTGGCGGCGATGGCCGCGGAAAGGCCGAAGACGATGCTGGAATGGCCAAGAGAGAAGAAAAACCCGACCCCGACCGGCCGCTTGCCCTGCTGCATCAGCTTGCGCGTAACATTGTCTATCGCGGCGACATGGTCGGCATCGACGGCGTGACGCAGGCCAAAGCTGTAAGCCAGAAAACAGGTGCCGAGCAGCACCGGGTAATGGCGGAAGATTGTTAAAGCCGCACCCCAGAGCAGGATGTTGGCGGCGGCAAGACAGAAATACATGCCGGTAATTTTGCCGCGAACATTGCGGTTTTCATCACCGAACATCTGGCTGATGGCCTTGAGCATGACGCCGATCCTTGCGGTTGATCTGGGGCAAAATGGCTTTTTAGATAAGCACGTTAGAATTGGCAAAGGCTTGGGGACCGCTGCCGTCACTCGCGAAAGCGCAGTGCCTCAAGAAGGAGCGTGAAAACCGCCGAATTCTGGCGGCGGCTCGGGTAATACAAATGGTAGCCTGGAAAGCTTGGGCACCAATCCTCCAAAATGCGGATCAACTCGCCAGTGGCGAGGTGTGCTGTGACCTGGTCTTCCATGACAAATCCAAGGCCGAAACCAGCAAGCGCTGCCCGTACGATCATCTGGATATTATTCAGGACAATCTGGCCTTCACCCCGCACCCGCAATTGCCGCCCGTCTTTCTCCAGTTCCCAGGCATAGATAGCACCGGTGCTCAGCAGCCGCAGATTGATGCATTGGTGCTCGCGGAGTTCCTGGGGAGTGTTCGGCACTGGCCAGGTGGCAAAATACGCGGGAGAGCCGACCACGGCCATACGCAGGCTGGGGCCGATGCGGGTCGCAATCATGTCTTTGGCGATGGCTTCGCCCAGGCGAACGCCGGCATCGAAGCGTTCGGCCACGATATCGCGAAAGCCGGAATCGAGACTTAGTTCCACCCGCACATCCGGATAAAGCGGCAATACTCTCTCCAACACCGGCCACAGCAAGGTGGCAGCCGCATGTTCGCCGGTCGTTATGCGGACGGTTCCTGCCGGTTTGTGGCGGAGTTCACTGAGCGAGGCGAGCTGGGCGGCGATCCCGTCCAGAGCCGGTACCAGCGTGGCTAAGAGGCGCTGTCCTGCCTCGGTGGGTGCCACGCTGCGTGTGGTGCGCGTCAAGAGGCGAACGCCAAGCCGCGCCTCCAGGCGGCGGATGGTGTGACTTAGTGCCGATTGCGACACCCCGAGACGCGCCGCGGCCCGCGTGAAGCTCCGGTCTTCGGCGACCGCCAAAAAACCATTGAGATCGGTGAGGTCTTCACGCTCCATTCATGAATTATTGTCATGATTACATGCTGAATTCAACGTCTAATTTCAGCGGCTGAAAAGCTTAAATAACGCTGTGCCGGTAAATTTCAGGCGTTAAGGAGATCATCATGAACACAAGAGACCTTGGCCGCAGTGGTTTGAAAGTTTCATCCATCGGCTTCGGCTGCATGGGCCTCAATTTCAGTTACGGCCACGGATTATCAAAAGCAGAAGCTGTGGCGCTCATTCGCCAGGCTGTCGAGCAGGGTGAACATTTTTTCGATACGGCCGAAATCTATGGTCCCTATACCAACGAGGCTATCGTCGGTGAGGCATTGCAACCCTGCCGTGACCAGGTCGTGATCGCCACCAAGTTCGGTTTCGACGCCGAACAAGGGCCTGGCGCGCTGAACAGCCGGCCAGAGCATATTCGAAAAGTATGCGATGCGTCGCTGCAACGCTTGCGTACCGACCATATAGACCTGCTCTATCAACATCGGGTTGATCCCAACGTACCGATCGAGGACGTGGCCGGCACAGTTAAGGAATTGATCGAAGCGGGGAAGGTGAAGCATTTCGGTCTGTCGGAACCGGGGGCGCAGACGGTTCGGCGCGCTCACGCCGTACAACCGGTTACAGCCTTGCAAAACGAATACTCTTTGTGGACACGCGGACCGGAAACCAACGGTATCTTTGATGCCTGCGAAGAGCTTGGTATTGGCCTTGTGGCTTACAGCCCGCTCGGCAAAGGCTTCCTTACCGGCGCCATGAACAAGAATACAGCTTTTGGCGACAATGATTTCCGCAAACGGCTGCCGCGCTTTACAGCAGAGGCGATGGAAAAGAACCAGACGCTTGTCGAACTCCTCGGCCGCATCGCCGTCGAGCTTCACGCAACCACCGCTCAGGTGGCTCTGGCCTGGGTGTTAGCGCAAAAACCCTGGATCGTGCCGATACCCGGCACGACCAAGCTGAAGCGTTTCGAGGAGAATATGGCGGCGGCATATATCAGCCTGAGTGCTGAAAACCTTGCCGATATCGCCGATGCGCTTGGTCATATCGAGGTCGAGGGCGAGCGCTACCCCGCACATCTCATGGCTATTGTCGGGCGCTGAGCGGGATTACCTTAGAAAGGAAGCGCCCGCTTTTTCAGGGCTTGTTGAGATTTAAGGATTCCCCCAGGTTACGCCGTTTGTGATTCACGCTTTCATGGAGCGTTTTATACTGACTGACTGACTGACGCCCAATGGACGAAAATGGAATCTCTTTGCCTGGGCAAGCCAAGCGACCCTGGGCGGAGCGGCAAGGATAACCGTTTGTTTATTGTGGCTGTTTTGTGGATTGCCCGAACGGGCAGCACCTGGCGTGACCTGCCGCCCCTTTTTGGCAAGGGGAATACCGTATGCAAACGCTACAGCGATTGGGTAAAAGCTGGGGTTTTCCACAAGCCCCAAAAAAAGCAGCGCTTACTTACTCTCTTATCTGCGTTCCCTGGTAGCCGAAAACGTAACATCCGGAAAATTATCTTTCATACGGTTTAGTTCCCAGGTGTTACGCACCAGATAAACCGGTGCTGCTTCGCGGTCTTCACTCATCGCGCTGCGGTTTTGTTCTATGAAGGTTTTCAGCCGGATTTGGTCCTCGGAGAAAATCCAGCGGGCGGTCTCGAACGGCGCGGCTTCGAAGGCGATCGGTACTTGGTATTCCTGTTCGATGCGGCTGGAAAGCACATCGAGCTGCAAAGCGCCGACGACGCCGATGATCCAATCCGCTCCGGTCATCGGGCGGAACACCTGGGTGACACCTTCCTCGGCGAGATCTTCCAGGGCTTTCTTTAATTGTTTGGCGCGCATCGGATCGGCCAGGCGGACGCGGCGCAGGATTTCCGGGGCAAAATCCGGGATGCCGGTAAAGCGCAAGGGCTCGCCTTCGGTGAGGGTATCGCCGACCCGCAAGGTGCCGTGATTGGGAATGCCGATGATGTCGCCGGGATAGGCTTCCTCGGCCAGGGAGCGGTCTTGTGCGAAGAAGAAAATCGGGGCCTGGATTGCCATAGGTTTTTTGGTACGGGAATGTATCAGTTTCATGCCGCGTGTGAAACGGCCGGAGCAGATGCGGGTGAAGGCGATACGGTCCCGGTGTTGCGGGTCCATATTGGCTTGCACCTTGAAGACGAAGCCGGTGACCGGTTTTTCCGCCGGCTCGACGATGCGGCTTTCGGCGGCGCGGGGCTGCGGCGGCGGGGCGTTGGCGACCAGGCCTTCCAGCAATTCGCGCACCGCGTAGTCTTTCAGTGCGGAGCCGAAATAAACCGGCGTCAGATGGCCTTCATTGAAGCTCTGGGCATCGAATTGCGGATAGGCGGCGCGGATCAGATCGACATCTTCGTCGAGTTGCACCTGTTGCTCCGCGGGGATGGCGAAGCTCGCAGCGGTGGCCGCCTGCCCTGGTTTGACGGCGCTGACAAGACGGTCCCGCCGGATGTCAAAACAGCCGCGGAACAGGCCACCGGTGCCGATCGGCCAGACCATCGGGCAGATGTCGAGCGCCAGGGTATTGGCGATTTCGTCGAGTAGAGCGAACGGGCTCTGGCCTTCGCGGTCCACCTTGTTGATGAAGGTGGTGATCGGGATGTTACGCAGGCGGCAGACTTCGAACAATTTGCGGGTTTGCAGCTCGATGCCTTTGGCGGCGTCGATCACCATCACCGCGCTGTCGACGGCTGTCAGTGTGCGGTAAGTGTCCTCGGAGAAGTCTTCATGGCCCGGCGTGTCCAGCAGGTTGAACACGGCACCGCCGAATTCGAAGGTCATGACCGAGCTGGTGACCGAAATGCCGCGCTGGCGTTCGATCTTCATCCAATCCGAACGGGTCTGGCGGCGGTCCTGCCTGGCCTTCACCATACCGGCCTCGCGGATGGCGCCGCCAAACAGCAGCAGCTTTTCCGTCAGCGTGGTTTTGCCGGCATCCGGATGGGAGATGATCGCGAAAGTGCGGCGCGGCGGGATGCCGGCTGCGCTTTCCTGTAGGGCAAGGGCCTGGTCCATCCCAGCCCCTTAACAAAAAACGCTGGGTTAGACCACTATCGCCGAAGGCTCGATCATGATTTCGACCATTCAGGCTTGATAGTCTACCGTGCTGTAACGCTGCTCCCCCAGGCCCTGCACGCCAAGGCGCAGACTTTGGCCTGACCTCAGATAGATCGGTTCCGGCTTTTTGCCGGCGCCGACGCCGGCCGGCGTGCCGGTGGCGATAATGTCACCAGGCTGCAAGGTGATGAACTGGCTGACATAGCTGACCAGCTTCGGGACATTGAAGATCATACTGCCGGTATTGCCGTTCTGCATGCGCTGCCCATCCACCTCGCACCACAGGTCGAGGTTATGCGGGTCCGGCACTTCGTCCTTGGTGACGAGATACGGCCCCACCGGGCCGAAGCTGTCGCAGCCTTTGCCCTTGTCCCAGGTGCCACCGCGCTCGTTCTGGTATTCCCGCTCGCTGACGTCGTTGACCACGCAATAGCCGGCGATATGGTCCATGGCGGCGTGCTCCGGCACATAACGCGCCGTGGTGCCGATGACCACGCCGAGTTCGACCTCCCAATCGGTTTTCACTGAACCGCGGGGGATAACGATGTTTTCATACGGGCCGCTGAAGGCCGACACGGATTTGAGAAACACCACTGGCTCTTTCGGCGGTTGCAGGCCGGCCTCGGCCACGTAATCGGCATAGTTCACGCCGATGCAGATGAAATTCAAAGGCCGCGGGATGGGCGGACCGAGCCGGCGTTCCGC
This sequence comes from Acetobacteraceae bacterium, assembly GCA_965231175.1. Lineage (GTDB taxonomy): Bacteria > Pseudomonadota > Alphaproteobacteria > Acetobacterales > Acetobacteraceae > Acidocella. Next base: position 250,850 of record CBDDMJ010000006.1, read on the forward strand.
CATCACAAAAGGCAGGCTCTCCTCATCGTAATCCGCCAACTGCTCGATCCAGGCCGGGCTGAAGGGGGCCTCATTAACCAAAGGCAGAACATCCGCGAAGCTGCGGACCCGGCCATCGTGGTCCAACAGCCCCCATGTTTCCGCCCCTGGCTCGCCATAACGCAGCAGTTTCATATCGTTTCTCCCAGCGATTCGCTCAAGGCAGTGTCGCGCGCCACACCATGGGCAGCATATGGCAATCAGGCTAGAAATGTGCAAACCAACAGGAAAAAGAAATGCCGCTTTTCATCGTGCACGCCCTAGACCGCCCCGGCGCATTGCCTATCCGGCTTGAATATTCCGCCGCCCACCGCGCCTATGTGGAGACGTTGGACCAGCACGGTGTGGAACTGGTGCTCTCAGGCCCGCTGCAATCAGATGACGGCGAAACCATGATCGGATCGCTGTTCCTGATCAACGCGCCCGACCGTGAAACCCTGGAAAAAGCCACCCGGTCCGACCCGTTCTACACGAAGAATGTGTGGGACGTGGTGAGCATCACGCGGTTTCATCGGCGGAAGGGGTAAGGCAAGTAAGTTCTGCTTTTTTTACAAAAAAAGCAGTGCTTTCTTACCTTTGCTTCACCCTTCCCCTTGCGGCCTTTCAAACGCATCCTTGCCGTCGAAGCTTTGCAGCTTTTCGATATGCATCCAGGTGAATTTGGCGCCGATGCGCTGCACCAGATAGCTGATTTCAGGCTGGCCGTTGGCGCTGGACTGGGTAAGCGGGATCGGATGTTTGAGCATGAAGCGGCAGGCGAAGTGGTCGACCAGGAAGGTCTGGCCGCCGGTGGAGGGATACACCTGCACACCGCGGTTGGAAACGCCGTTAAGGCGGAACGGGCTGTCTTCGGCCAGAGCCTGCAACATGTCGCCGAGTGGGCCTGAAGCCATGTCGGTTTCCAGGAACACATCGATGCCGACCAGTTCGCGGGTGGCAGGTTCGGTATGGGCGGTAAGTTTCGGCCAGGCGATCAGTTCAATGGGCTTGTAGGTGCGCGACGGCAGGTTGGAGGTGCGGCCGAGATTGGCGATGAGCTGTTCGGTAAAGGCGGCGGTACCCACGCCGTGGCCGCGCGGCGAGAGATCCCCGGTAAGATTTTTGCCCTCGGCAAGGGTAATGAACAGCGCCTGCTCCACGGTCTCGGCGGTCTCGAAAGCGTTGATATGGCGCAGCAGCATGATGGCAGCGGACAGCAGGGCGGTGGGATTGGCAAGGCCCTTGCCGGCGATCTGCGGGGCCGAACCATGCACCGCCTCGAACATCGCGGCGTGATCTCCGAGGTTCGAGGACGGCGCGATACCGAGCCCACCGACCAGCCCGGCGGCGAGATCGGAGATGATGTCGCCATTCATGTTGGAGGTGACGATCACATCGAACTGCTCCGGCGCGATCACCAGCTGGTGGGCGCAGTTATCGATGATGATATGGTCTTGCGTAAATTGCGGATATTCCGGGCCGACTTTTTCGAACACCCGCTTCATCATGCCTTCGGTCAGCTTCATGATGTTAGCCTTGGTGGCGCAGGTGACTTTCTTGCGCTCCTCCGCCTGAGCCAGAGCAAAGGCGGCGCGGATGATCCGCTCGCAGCCCGGGGCGGTCATCAGCTTCAGGCATTGCGCGACCGTAGTGGTTTGCATGTGCTCGATACCGGCATACACATCCTCGACATTCTCACGCACGATCACCATGTCGATGCCGCGGCCGGTGAATGGGGTGGTAACGCCCGGCAGCTCGCGCACCGGGCGGATATTGGCGTAAAGCTCGAAATACTTGCGCAGCGTTACATTGGCGGATTTGCCGCCAAAGCCAACCGGCGTTTCCAGTGGGCTTTTCAAGGCCAGGCCGGTGCGGGCAATGGAGTCCAGGGTTTCGCGCGGCACCCCGGTGATGTTGCCCTTTTCAAACACCACGGCACCGGCTTCGGCCATCTCCCACTCGATCGGGGCGCCGGCGGCGGCCAATATCTGCATGGTTGCCGCCATCACCTCCGGCCCGATACCGTCTCCCGGCAATGCGGTGACTTTGGTTTTAGTGGTCATCGTCGCATTGTCCATGAACGCCCCCGAATTGCCCTACAGGCTTTATAGATGGCTTTCACGCCAGGCGCTACCGCGCTGCAGCAAGGTTTATGACGAATTTATGAACGGTTTCTCATGTTTCTCATTGATATGTTGTTACGGCACCGTGCCATAGCAATATGCGCATATATCGCCAGGGAGACCGCTATGAGACTATTATTGATTATTCTGCTGATCATTCTTCTGCTGGGCGGTGGCTTCGGCTATCATGGTGGTCTGTTCATCGGCTCCGGCGGCATTTATTACGGCGGCGGATTGGGGCTATTGTTGATCGTGGTTTTGGTCCTGCTGATCTTGTAAGTAAGAAAGCAAGTACTTCTTTTTTGCAAAAAAGAAGTAAAAAACTTTTGCCATGCTGGGACATGGGGTATGACGCTGACAACGCCCTCGAGCCCAGATTCATAAAAGTTTTTTTGCTTCTTTTTTTTCAAAAAAAGAAGCGCTTCCTTCCTCAATGCGCGCTGCCCCAATTCATGCCGATCCCGGTTTCAACCGTCAGCGGCACGGAGAGTGCGGCAGCGTTTTGCATGGTGGCTTGGGCCAGGGCGGCGGTGGTGTCGGCTTCGGCTTCCGGGGCTTCGAACAGTAGTTCGTCGTGGACTTGCAGGATGAGGCGGGCGGAGAGGCGGGCCGCGGTGAGGGCGGCGGGCAGCCGGATCATGGCGCGTTTGATGATGTCGGCAGCACCGCCTTGCAGCGGGGCGTTAATGGCCTGGCGTTCGGCATAGGCGCGCAGGGCGGGGATTTTGTCACGGATTTTCGGCACCCAGCAGCGGCGCCCGAAGGGGGTGAGGACAAAGCCGTTGATGCGGGCTTGCTCTTTGGTGGCCTCCATGTAGTCGCGGATTTGCGGGTAGCGTTTGAAATAGGCGTCGATATAGAGTTTGGCTTCGCCGCCGGTGATGCTGAGCTGACGCGCCAGGCCGAAAGCGGAGATGCCGTAGATGATGCCGAAATTGATGGCTTTGGCGCGGCGGCGGGTGGCCGCATCCATGCCCTGCATCGGCACGCCGAACACTTCCGAGGCGGTGCGGGTATGGATGTCTTCGCCTGAACCAAAACTTTGCTTCAAGGCCGGAATGTCAGCGACGTGGGCCAACAGCCGCAGTTCAATCTGCGAGTAGTCGGCGGAGATGAGGCGGTGGCCGGGGGCGGCAATGAAGCTGTGGCGGATGCGCGCCCCTTCACTCGTGCGGATGGGGATATTCTGCAGGTTGGGGTCGGTGGAGGAAATGCGGCCGGTGGTGGTGTTGGCCATCGAAAAGCTGGTATGGACGCGCCCCGTTACGGAATCGATCTGGTTGACCAGCGCGTCGGCATAAGTGGATTTGAGTTTGGCGAGCTGCCGCCAATCCGTGACGCGCGCGGCGATCTCATGGCCTTGTTCGGCCAGGGCCTCCAGCACGCTGGAATCCGTGCCCCAGGCGCCGAGTTTGCTTTTTTTGCCGCCGGGAAGTTTCAGGGTCTCGAACAGGATTTCACCCAGTTGTTTCGGGCTGCCGAGATTGAAGCTCTCACCGGCGAGGCGGTGGATTTCGGTCTCAAAGACGGCCATGCGCTCACCGAACTCGGCGGACATCGCCTGTAAATCGTCACGGTCCACCATCACGCCGGCGAGTTCCATGGCGGTGAGAACGGGGATGAGTTTTTTCTCGGTCAGCTCATAGAGTGCAAGGGCTTTGTTGGGGCGCAGCTGAGGTTTCATGGTCTGCCACAGGCGCAGCGTGACATCGGCGGCCTCGGCGGCATAGGCGGTGGCGCGTGGGATGGGCACATCCACGAAGGCCAGGCGGTTGCGGCCGCTGCCTGTTACGGAATCAAAATCTGCAGGCGTATGGCCCAAGTGATGGGCGGAGAGTTCATCCCGGCCATGGCCATGCTTGCCGGCATCCTGGGTGAAGGAGATCAGCATGGTGTCATCGACTGGGGTAATGGCTGCAATCCCGGCGCGGGTAAGGATTTCGATATGGTATTTGGCGTCGTGGAAGATTTTCAAAACACCGGGATCGGTCAGCAGCGGGCCGAGGGCGGCAAGCACCTCAGAGTGGCCAAGCTGCGGGGCGTCGTCCAGCGCCGGATTATGCTTCAGCGGAATGTACCAGGCAGCCCCCGGCGCCGTCGCCAAGGCAATGCCGATGAGGTTCCCATGCAAGGAGTTGCGGTTGTCGGTCTGCATGTCGAGCGCCACCATGCCGGCCGTACCGGCGCCGGCGATGACATTCTGCAGGGTCTGCATATCCGCAATGGTGCTGTAGCCGTCATAGGCAGCGTGGCTGACCGGCCCATGCGGTTCGCTGTCCTGCGGCGCATCGATCAGCGCCAGGCGGTGTTTGATCGAGCGGAAGTTTTGCGCATCGAGAAATGCGGTCAATGTGGCGTTGTCCCAATGGCGCAACACCAGCTCCTCGAGCGGGCATGGCAACGGGGCGTCGTCACGCAGTATCACCAGCTGTTTTGAAATGCGCGCGGCTTCGGCATGTTCGATCAGCATGTCGCGGCGTTTCGACGGTTTCATCGCCGGGGCAGCTGCCAGCACTGCCTCCAGCGTGCCGAATTCGTTAATCAGCTGGGCAGCGTTTTTCGGGCCGATGCCGGGCACACCTGGCACATTGTCCACCGCATCGCCCATCAGCGCCTGCACCTCGATCACCTTGTCCGGCGTCACGCCGAATTTCGCCTTGACCTCGGCCGGGCCTATGGGCGTGTATTTGATCGGATCCAGCATCGAGACGGTGGGGCCGATCAGCTGCATCAGATCCTTGTCCGAGGAGACGATGATGGTCACGCCATCTGCCTCGCACGTGGCCTTGGCATAGGCGGCGATCAGATCGTCGGCTTCCCAGTCCTCAAGCTCGATGCAGGGCAGGCCGAAAGCGCGGGTCGCCTCACGGATCAGCGCGAATTGCGGGATCAGCTCGGGCGCCGGTTCCGGGCGGTGGGCCTTGTAGGCATCGTACATGCGGTTGCGGAAGGTGGTGCGCCCGGCATCGAAAATCACCGCGAGATGGGTGCCGGTATGGTCCTTCATCAGCCTGGTGATCATGTTGCAGAAGCCGAACACCGCGTTCACGTGCACGCCGTCGGCGCGGATCATCGGCGGAATGGCATGGAAGGCGCGAAAGATGAAACCGGAGCCGTCAACCAGAACCAGACGCGGTCCGGCGGTAAGCGGGCCGGCGGTTTCAGCCTCGCTCAATGATCGGAAATTCCACTGGCGGGATGGTCGGCGGGCGGGGCATTTTCATCCAGTACAAACAGCCGCGAACAATACGGGCACATGGTTTGCGTGAAGGTGATCCGCAGGTACACCTTGGGGTGGCCGAGCGTGCCGCCGCCGCCATCACAGGCAACCGTGCGGGTGCCGGCATGGATGATCTCGGTCGGGTGGATGGGTGCGCCGTCCGGCATGGGGCCTCGCTGATGGGAAGTGTAATGGGATGATAGCCGCAAAACCGAAGCCAGCCAAATATCTGGCGGCGATCTGGCTGGCCCTGCTGGCAGGCTGTGCGGCAATCCCGTTCGGGGTGCCGAAGGCAACCGCAGCGTATCCGATCATCACCAGCGGCTATTTCGCGCTGCCCGATGGCGCGCGGCTGCCGTACCGCGCCTATCTGCCCGCCGGGCCGCCGCGCGCGGTGGTGCTGGCGCTGCATGGCTATACCGACAGCCGAGATGGCTGGAAACTACTGGCTGCCGTGTTGAACGCCAACGGCATCGCCGTCATCGCGCCGGACCAATCGAGTTTCGGCGCCACCGCAAATCGTGGCTACTGGCCCGGCACCGGCGTGCTCGTGGATGAGGCGCGGCAGATGGCCGTGCAGCTGCGCCAGCGCTACCCGCATACCAGACTGGTGCTGATGGGCGAGAGCATGGGCGGCGCCATCGGCCTGCTGCTCGGCGCCTCACCCAACCCGCCGCCAGTGGATGAATACGTGCTAAGCGCGCCGGCCGTGTGGGGCGGTGCCGCCCTCAACCCGGTCTACCGCATCACCCTGGCGATGGCGGACCAGGTGGCGCCTGCCAAACGCCTGACCGGCAACGCCGTGCATGTGCAGGCCAGCGACAATATCGCTGCCCTCATAGCCTTCGGCGAAGACCCGCTGACCATCCGCGCACCCCGCCTCGACAATGTCGCCGGGCTGGTGGCGATGATGGGCCAAGCCCAGGCCGCCTGCCACAGCTTCAACAAACCGGCACTGCTGCTGTACGGCGGTCACGACCAGATCATCCCCGCCAGCGCGATGCGCGATTGCTGGAACGCCATCCCCCGCAACGCACCTGTCACCCTGGCCTATTACCAGCCGGACTACCACCTGATCGAACGCGACCTGGAACGCGCCACACCGGATGCCGATATCGTGAATTACATACTGGGCAACGGCGTTATCTCATCGGCACCCAGCGCAGCGACAATCTGGCTGGCCATTGGGACATAAAGAAAGCAAACGCTGCTTTGTAAAAAAGCAGCAAAAAACTTTTGCCCGCATCACGTGAGCTTTCTATTTCCTGATTTTCGCTCCCCTGCTGAGCCTGGGCGATGCAAAATTGAGGCTGGCGTGCTGCGGGCCTGGGAACCGCAAATTAGAGGGACGGCCGGTCTCGCGCATGTGTTGCGCGGCGTCCGGCCAGGTTGGCAACGTGGCGGCGTCGTTGTGCCAATGTACCACGGCGGCTTCGTCGCACCAGTTTGCGAGGTGCGGCATGGCGGTGCGGTGCAGGCCGCCCATCATGTAAGCCCGCATGGCGGGTTCATCATCCCAGGCGGTCATGGTCCAGAAAACACGGTGGCGATCAGGCAGGAGCGCGCCGCCCTGAAAGCCGGGCGCGGTTTTGATCTGCCGGACAGCACTCCAGGCGTGCCAGGCAAACATCGGCATAAACCGTAACGAGCGCACGCGCAGGCGGGTCACGCTGATCAAATACATGTTATCATTCCTTATTGTAGCCAGCTGCTTGGCATCTGTCTGGCAAAGCGTTATTGAACTTTATTGGCCGCGGAAAGACCAATTGATTATGCATCCAGCCGCATATTGCCGCTTTTTAGCAATCGCTTGGCTAACAATCTGTTTGCTGGCCATGCAACACAAATGCGCGGATGCTGCTTCCCAAGCGTCGCCAATGCCGTCCGCCAGCTTCGATTGTACAAAGGCGCAGGGGGTTGATGAAAAGATCATCTGCTCAGACCCGCTGCTGCGCGGCGCCGATGCAAGCCTGCATAGCGCGTATATCTCGGCCCGCGCGGTGTCCCGCGATCCGGCGCATAAGGCCAGCCTGAAATCTGACGAGCATAGTTGGATTTTACGGCGCAACAGCGAATGCGGCATTACCCGGTACACGGTCGTAACCAGCAGCAACCGGCCGGCCTATGTCGATTGCATGCTGGATGAATATGACGAACGCATCGCCGATCTTCATCAGATGAGCCTGCATCCGGGCATCGACCCGGCGGCGATCTCCCTGCCGATACGCCGGTCATTTCTGGCAGGCGCGGCGCAGGGCCAGTTCCCGTCCGACATCAGCCTTGCCACCTTTCAGATCCCCGGCGGCCATCTCATAACCGCATTGGCTTGGCGCAGCGATGGCACACTGGTGATACTCGGCACCACGGCTTCCGGCGATGGCGTTTTATATGGCTGGCGGAACGGCAGTGTGACCGCGCTGGCCAGGGGCCGAGACTGTCTATGACGACCATCAGCGCGCCGGCGAGCGCGCCCATGACGATCAGCGGGACGCGGCGGGTGGAGAATTCGACCTGTTTCACCCAGTCGGGCGGCAGGAAATGCAAGCACATCGCGGCGGCGAGGAGGGTGAGGTTGAAGGGGGTCGCCATGGTGACCGGGGCTGAGATGCGGGAAAAACCTGAAAAATAAGAGAGCGCCTGGCCGAAACTGGCGGCACGAAAGAAAATCCAGGTGAAGGTAACGAATTGAAAGGTCAGCGCCGTGGCCAGGATTTTTTGCGGTATGGTCGACAGTGCATCCCGCAATTTGCCTTTGAACACCGCGTGTTCGGCGACCAGAACAGCGCCGTGCATGGCGCCCCAGATGACAATCCAGCCGGGGCTGGCATAGGCATGGCCTTTATGCTGGTCGTCCCGCAGGCCTTCATCGTCATTGGCACCGAACATGATGACGGCATCGGTAATATGGTTGGGGCCAAGCGTGACGATGAAGCCATCTACGAACGCCTTGTAGTCGGGTCTGGTCAGGCCAGTGCCGACCTTAGCTGTTACGAAACAGCTTATCCTGCGGATAGGCTTTGGCTTCCTGATACAGCCCGGCCCACACGCCATCTGCCAGCGAATCGCCAAACACTGCGATGTTATGCGAAGGCGCCGCCTGGCCGTTAGCCGGTAGATACAGAAAAACTAAAGCAAGGATCGCCACAAATCGAAAATGCCGCATATCATACCCGTATCTCGGTTAAACCCAGGCATTGCCAATCGGCGATTCGGATCCAGTGAGCCGATTACATACCAGTAATGAGCTCCGGTTCAATAGCAATATTTGCTCACGCCTCGGCATCCAGTAACCGATACCCGATGCCCGGTTCCGTGATGATCAGATCGGCGAATTCGGTTCCGAGCTTGCGGCGCAGCTGGCCGATATAGACCCGCAGGTAGGCTATGTCCTCGGTATGGGCGTGGCCCCAAAGAGCGGTGAGGATCTGGCGATGTGTCAGCACGCGGCCGCGATTGCGGGCCAGCAGCAGCAGCAGCGCATGCTCGCGTTTGGTGAGTGCCAACTGGGTATCGCCCATGGTAACGCGCTGGCTGACGGCATCGATGATCAGCGCACCGATGGTCAGCGGTTTTTCCGCATTGTCCTGGCGCAGGCGGTGGCGCAAGGCGGTGCGGATGCGCGCCAGCAGCTCGCCGAGGCCGAAGGGCTTTTCCACGTAGTCATCGGCGCCGGAATCCAAAGCGGCGATTTTCTCGGCCTCGCGGTCGCGCGCCGAGATGATGATGATCGGGACCTCGGTGAAGCCACGGAGCTTGGCCAGCACATCGTGGCCGTCCATGTCCGGCAGACCGAGATCCAGCAGAATGGCGTCCGGGGCGCGGGCGGCGGCCAGGCGCAGGGCTTCGTCACCGCGTTCGGCGCGGATGGTCTCATAGCCGGAGGCGGCGAGTGCCGGGGCCAGGAAGCGGTGGATTTGCGGTTCGTCATCCACCACAAGGATAACGCCGAGGGCCGGCATCCTCATGCGGCGGGGATTTCGAAGGTGATGACGGTGCCGGGCAGCCCGTCGGCCGGCAGGTCGAGGCGCGGGGACAGGGCGCGGATATTGCCGCCCATCGACTCGGTGAAGGCTTTGGCGATGGCCAGGCCAAGGCCGGTGCCCGGGGTGACGCGGTCACCGCGGGTGGCGCGGAAAAAACTATCGAATACATGCGGCAGGTCGGCGGCCGGAATGCCGACGCCTTCATCGGCCACCGAGATACGGACCACGCCGAAATGCCGGGTCGCCGCGATCGCGATGCGGCTGCCCTCGGGGGCATATTTGGCAGCATTGTCCAACAGGTTGACAAGGATCTGCTCCAGCAATGCGGCATCGCCCAGCACCTCGCCGGCGTCGCTGGCGATATTCACCCCGGCATAGGTAGCCCCTGGCACGCGGGCGATGGCGGCTTCCACGGCCTCGGCGACGGCAATGCGTTGCTGCTTGGCCTTGATCTCGCCGGTTTCGACCCGTGCCATATCCATGATGTTGGAGAGGAACCGCGTCATGCGCTCGATATCCTCGGTAATGCTGGCAAGCAGATCGGCGCGGGTGGCCTGGTCCAGTGCCTCGCCGGCGGTCGCCAGGGTTTCGGCCGCCCCCCGGATCGCGGTGAGCGGCGTGCGCAGATCATGGCTGAGCGAGGAGAGCAGTGCCGTACGCAGTTTCTGGTTATCCTCCTTGGCCACGGTCTGAGCGGCCTGGGTGGTCAGGCGGACCCGTTCCAGTGCCATCACGGATTGTCCGGCCAGCGCCTTCAGGCTTTGCGCCAGCGGCTCGGAGGGGGCGGATTTCGGTTTGGCGCCCAGCACACCGATCACCTTGTCATCGGCATGCAGCGGGATGAAGCGCCAGGGCACGGAGGGCAGCGTGCCGGTGCCGATGCCGGTTTCGATCCGGTTGCGGAACGCCCAGTCGGCCGCCGCCATCTCCGCGGTGTCCAGCACCAGCCCCGCCGGCACGGCGGCGGCGATGTGCAGCGTGGCGTTCTGGCTAAGCATGATAATGCCGCCGCCGGTCATGGCGGCGGCCTCGGCGGCGGTGTCGGCCAGCAGGTCGGCCTGCGTGGTGGCACGCGAGAAGCGCTGGCTGAACAGCGAGATGCGGCGCAGCGCCTCGATGCGCGAGGCAGCGGCCTCGGCCTCCACCCGCACCCGCCCGGCCAGCGACCCGGTGACGATCCCGACGCCGAGAAACACGATCAGCGCCACCACATCCCGCGGGTCGCTGACGGAAAACGTATGCACCGGCGGCAGGAAGAAGAAATTCCACAACAGAAAGCTCACGAATGCCGTGGCCAGGCCGGGGTTGCGGCCATACAGGCTGGCACCGCCGGCGATGATGGCGGTGAAGATCAGCCCCATCGCCTCCTGCGGGATAAACCGTTGCAACGTCACCCCAGTTGCGGTGACGGCGGCCAGCAGCACGGCAAGGATGGCGTAGGGGCGCCAGGCGAACGCCGGGTGCTGCGGTTTTTCGCGCGTATTGAGGGCGGCGGGCACCGGCACGAAATGCAGCGTGAAGGCCTGGCCCTTGCGGGTCAGCGCCTCGCCCAACCGGCGGCGGCCAAGCCAGCGGCGCTTGGTGCTGCGCCCGACCACAATGTGCGAGACGTTATTATGCGCCGCGTAATCCAGTATCGCGTTCAAAGTATCGGCGCTGGTGGTGGTCTCCACCGTGCCGCCGAGCTGGACCGCAAGGTCGAGCGCGCTTTGCACCTGCGGGCCGTCATCGGCGCGTTCGATATGAAAAGCCACCATCGGCGCACGCAGCGCATCGGAAAGGCGGGCGGCATTGCGCACCACGTTTTCCGCCGAGGCATCCGGGCCGATCAGCGCCAGTACGCGCTCACCCGCCGGCCACGGACCGGCAATGGCGCGGGAGCGCATATAGGAGGTGACGTTTTTATCGACATGCTGGGCAACCCGGCGCAGCGCCATCTCCCGCAGCGCACCGAGATTGCCTTCGCGGAAAAACCCCCCGAGCGCGCGGTTCGCCATATCCTGCCGGTAGATGCGGCCTTCGGCGAGGCGCGTACGCAACTCGGCCGGCGGCAGGTCGATCAGCTCGATCTCGTCGGCCATGTCGAGCACGGTATCCGGCAGGGTTTCGGTCACGCGCACGCCGGTGATGCGCGCCACCGGGTCGTTTAGACTCTCCAGATGCTGAACATTGACGGTGGTCCACACATTGATGCCGGCCTCCAGCAATTCCCGCACATCCTGCCAGCGTTTGTCGTGGCGCAGGCCGGGGGCGTTGGTATGCGCCAGCTCATCGATCAGCAGCAAGCCGGGGCGGCGCGTCAATGCGGCATCGAGGTCCAGTTCTTCCAGTATCTGGCCACGGTAGGGGATGCGCGCGCGCGGCAGGATTTCAAGCGCGCCAACCTCCTCGATGGTGCCGGCGCGGCCATGGGTCTCGATGATGCCGGCCACCACATCTACGCCGGCCTTGCGCCTGGCATTGGCGGCCACCAGCATTTCCCAGGTCTTGCCGACGCCAGGGGCGGCGCCAAGAAAGATCTTCAACCGGCCGCGCCGTTCCCGCTCGGCATCGGCCAGCAGCGCATCCGGATCGGGACGATTGTCTTTCGTTTCCGCTGCCATACGGCAGCGTTATGATGCTAAATGATCCAAGGCAAGATTGAGCTGCAGCACGTTGACATGGGCAGCGCCGATGATGCCGAGCCAAGGCTGCCTGGCCTGGGCATTCACCAGGTCCTGCACCTTCTGCGCATCCATATGCCGGGCGGCGGCGACGGCCGGCGCCTGGCGCAGCGCGTTAGCGACCGAAATATCAGGATCGAGGCCGGAGCCGGAGGCGGTAACGGCATCCGCCGGCACCGGGCCAGGGCCATAGGCCTTGAGATAGGCCGCGATGCGCGCGGTGACGCTGGCTTGCAGCGCCGCACTGCTGGGGCCGAGATTAGAGGCGCCGGATTCGCTCGCGTCATACGGCGTGGCGATGGAATTGCCCTTGGCATCCGTGCCGGTGAGGGCCGAGGGGCGCGGGACGAAATATTTCGGGCCCGTGATGGTTTGGCCGATCAGCGCCGAGCCGATGATCTGGCCGTTGGCGGTCAGCAGGCTGCCATTGGCCTGGAACGGCAGCGCCACCTGCACCAAGGCGGTGAACGCCTCGGGCAGAATGAAGCCGGTGACGAGAGTGAACAGCAGGATCAGGCTGATGGCGGGACGAAATTCACGTAGGATGGACATTTGGCTAATCCGTTACGAAAAGATGTGAAAAACCGAAAGCAGCAGGTCGATCGCCTTGATACCGGCGAACGGCGCCACCAGGCCGCCGGCACCGTAGATCAGCAAATTGCGGCGCAGCAGGGCCGAAGCCCCGATGGCGCGGAATTTGACGCCGCGCAACGCCAAAGGCACCAGCACCACGATGATCAGCGCATTGAAGATCACCGCCGACAGGATCGCACTCTCCGGCGAGCGCAGACGCATGATGTTGAGCGCCTCCAGCTGCGGAAAGGCCGTTACGAACATCGCAGGCAGGATGGCGAAGTATTTGGAAATGTCGTTGGCGATGGAGAAGGTGGTGAGTGCGCCGCGGGTGATCAGCAACTGCTTGCCGATTTCCACGATCTCGATCAGCTTGGTCGGATCGGAATCGAGGTCCACCATGTTGCCGGCTTCGCGCGCCGCCTGCGTGCCGGTCTGCATCGCCACCCCCACATCGGCCTGCGCCAGTGCTGGCGCATCATTGGTGCCGTCGCCGCACATCGCCACCAGCCGGCCCTCGGACTGCACCTTGCGGATGTAGTCGAGCTTGTCCTGCGGCGTGGCCTGGGCGATCATGTCGTCCACCCCGGCCTCGGCGGCGATGGCGGCGGCGGTGATCTTGTTGTCACCGGTCACCATGATGGTGCGTATGCCCATCTGCCGCAAAGCCGCGAAGCGCTCCTTGATGCCGGGCTTGACGATGTCCTTCAGCTCGATGACGCCGAGCAGACGGCCGTTGGCGGTGACCGCGAGCGGGGTGGACCCGGCCCGGCCGATGCGCAGCACCGCCTCGTCGAATAACGGGTCCGGCCTCGCGGCAACCGATCTCAGCAGGGAATCCACCGCCCCCTTGCGCCAGGATTTGCCCCCGGCATCGACGCCGGAGACGCGGGTATTGGCGCTGAACGGCACGATATCGGCATCGGCCGGCAGCACCGGCGAGATGCCGAAGCGGTCGCGCACGAAGGTGACAATCGAGCGGCCTTCCGGGGTCTCGTCGCCGAGCGAGGACATCGCGGCGGCCTCGGCGAGGTCGGTCTCGGCGATGCCGGGCACCGGGTATATGCCGGCGGCCATGCGGTTGCCGAAGGTGATGGTGCCGGTCTTGTCCAGCAGCAGCGCATCGACATCGCCGGCGGCCTCCACCGCGCGCCCTGAGGTTGCCACCACGTTGAAGCGGATCAGCCGGTCCATGCCGGCGATGCCGATCGCCGAGAGCAGCCCGCCGATGGTGGTGGGGATCAGGCAGACCAGCAGGGCGGCGAGTATCGGGATCGAGAAATTCAGGCCGGAATATTTGCCGAACCCGACCAGGGTGACCACCGCAATCAGAAAAATCAGCGTCAGCCCGGCGAGCAGGATGTTCAGGGCGATCTCGTTCGGCGTCTTGCGGCGCTCCGCCCCTTCGACCAGCGCGATCATCCGGTCGATGAAGGTCGCACCCGGGTCGGCGGTGATGCGCACCACCAGCCAGTCGGAGACCACCTGGGTGCCGCCGGTAACCGCCGAGCGATCGCCGCCGGCCTCGCGTACAACGGGTGCGGATTCACCGGTGATCGCACTTTCATTGACACTGGCGATGCCTTCGACGATCTCGCCGTCCGACGGCATGATGTCGCCGGTTTCCACCAGCACGAGGTCGCCGCGGCGCAGATCCGGCGCCGGGGTGGGGGTGACATGCGTGCGGTTCTTGGGGTCCAGCATCAGCTTCGCCATGGTGTCGCTGCGGGCGCGCTTCAGGCTTTCGGCGCGGGCCCGGCCACGGCCTTCGGCCACCGCCTCAGCGAAGGTCGCGAACAGCACGGTCAGCCACAGCCAGATGGCGATGGTGATGGGAAAGGCCGCCGGCTTGCCGCCCGCGATGTTTTCCACCCCGACGATAGTGGTCATCGCCGCCACCACCTCGGTGACGAAAATTACCGGGTTGCGTACCAAAGTCAGCGGGTTGAGCTTGGCGAAAGAATCGAGCGTGGCGCGGCCGATGATGGCGCGATCGAACAGCGAGATCGCCTCGGCGGTTGTGTTTACCATGGTTGCACCTTTTAAAAAGTTTTGCCGGCGTACAGCAGGTAATGCTCGGCCAGCGGCCCCAGCGCGTCGGCGGGCAGGAATTGCAGGCCGCCGAGAATGATGATGACGCCGATCAGCAGGCCGATGAACAGCGGCCCGGTGGTCGGGAAGGTACCGGCGCTGGCCGGCAGCTTCGGCTTGGCCGCCAGCGACCCGGCGATCGCCAGCACCGGCACCAGAAAGGCGAAGCGGCCGAACAACATGGCGGTACCCAGGCCGAAATCCAGCAGCGGCGTATCGCCTGAGAGACCAGCAAAGGCCGAGCCGTTATTTTCGGTCGCCGAGGTCCAGGCATACAGCATCTCGGACAGACCATGGGGACCGGCATTTTCCAGCGAACCGAGACCGGATTTGGTCAGCAGCGAGAAGCCGGCGCCGCAGAGGATGAACAGGGTCAGGATCAGCACCGCCAGCATGGCGAGCTTGATCTCCCTGGCCTGCACCTTCTTGCCGAGATATTCCGGCGTTCGCCCGACCATCAGCCCGGCGACGAACACCGAGAGCAGCGCGAAGATGATGACGGTGTAGAAGCCGGAGCCGACGCCGCCCGGCGTCACCTCGCCGAGCTGCATCAGGAACAGCGGTATGGAGCCGCCGAGGGGGGTGTAGCTGTCGGTAAAGCTGTCCACGGCCCCGGTGGAGGTGCCGGTGGCCGAGACGTTGAAGGCGGTGGAGGCGGCGATGCCGAAGCGGGCCTCCTTGCCCTCCCAATTGCCGTCATGCGCCACCACCCCGGCCTGAATTTGCAGCGGGTTGCCGGCGGATTCGGCGGCATAGGCGCCGACGATGCCGACGGCCAGGATGATCGCCATCGCCGCCATCAGCGCGCGGCCCTGTTTTCTGTCCCCCACCATATGGCCGAAGGCGATCGGCAGCGCGAAGCCGATGACCAGCAGCAGCCAGTTCTCGAACAGATTGGTCAGTGCGTTCGGGTTCTCGAACGGATGCGCCGAGTTGGCGTTGAAGAAGCCGCCGCCATTGGTGCCGAACTCCTTGATCGCCTCTTGGAACGCCACCGGGCCGATGGCGATGGTCTGGGTGCCACCGCCGAGGGCATGGGCGGTGATGTAGGGCGCAAAGGTCTCCGGAGAGCCGGCGATGACCAGCACGAAACCGGCGAGCAGCGCCACCGGGATCAGCAGATACAGCGCGATGCGGGTGAGATCGACATAGAAATTGCCCAGCGTCTTCAGCCCGCTGCCGGTGAAGGCGCGCATCATCGCGGCGGCCCCGGCGATGCCGGCGGCGGCGGAGATGAACATATGCACGGCCAGGCCCAACATCTGCGCGCCGTTGGAAATCTGGCTTTCCGGATAATACACTTGCCAGTTGGTGTTGGTGGTGAAGCTGGCGGCAGTATTGAAGGCCAGGCGCGGCGACATTGCGCCGATATGCTGGGGATTGAACGGCAGATAGAATTGCAGGCGCAGTATGGCGTACAGCAGCAGAAAATGCAGCAGGCTGAGCAGCAGCAGCGCTATGGCGTAATCCAGCCAGCGCATCTGCCTGGCTGTGTCCACACCCGCGAGCCTGTAAAACCCCCGCTCCAACGGCCCAAGCGGCGAGAACCGCCCTTGAAAAATCGCCGCGAGGTAAGCTCCCAGCGGCAACGCCGCTCCCAGCACCAGCGCCAGCATCAGCGCGATATAGGCAAAACCTTGTATTGTCATTTCTAAATAACCTTAAGGATTGGTCTGAACTTGGTTCAGTTAGTTAGCTGGCGCGGGTTTCGAGAACCGGCGCGCCGCGGCCTACTGGCCGTGAGCACCGGAAGCGCAGAAACGCGCGTCAGATGACTGACCTGGACCGAGTTCAGAAGTCTTCGGGGCGGATGAGGGCCCATATGAGATAGATCAGCAATCCAACGGATACGGCACTGCCCAGAGCCAGATCGAACATGGTTCAGACCTTCTCACAGGCAGGAACGTAGAGGATCAGCAAACCGAACAAAAACACGCCGAATGCAACGGCAACCAGGTCACCCATGTATCTACCTATCGTTTGGTTATGTATCTACCTATCGTTTGGTTATGGGCTGGGCCGCAAAACGACCTTACCCTGTGACATTATTTGCGCCGCCGCCCGTAAAGCCGCGAGATGGATTGTGACGCCGCAGCGTAAAGACCTCGTAAATATGCCGCACCGTCACGGCGCCGGTTTCAGCCCGCGCTCTGCCAGCCCGGGCTGGTGTGGCAGGCATGGTTTGGGCATTATGCACGCTTTGCGCGTGTTTTCTGGCCATTGCCCACTGGCGACCGGAAAGGGCTTATGTTACTGCCCCGGCTGGAATGAGGCTTGGCTTGAACCGGCATCGGCCAGGGCTGGGCTTGGATTTGCAACTACAAAGGCGTTGATATTGGTCGAGACGATTGCCTCCAAGGACACTGGCGCTGGCAAACAGACCGGGCTATCCGCACGCTATGCCGCGGCCTTGTATGCCCTGGCCGATGAGCAGGGCGTGCTTGCCGAGGTGGTGGGCCAGATGGCGGCACTGGGCCGGCTGATCGACGAAAGTGCCGCCTTGCGTCACCTGATCGGCGACCGGCTGCTGGATGCGCGGCAGGCCGCCGGCCCGCTGGACGCGGTTCTGCAGGGGCAGGGTTTTTCCCCGCTGATCCGCCATTTCACCGGCGTGGTGGTGGCCAACCGCCGCCTGGCCGACCTGCCCGGACTGGTTGCCGGCTTTGCCGCCTATGTCGCGGGCAAACGCGGGCTGGTGGCGGCCGAGGTCATCACGGCCCACCCGCTTTCTGATGTGCAGCGCAGCCAGCTACGCGCCCGGCTGACCGAATCCGGCTACGGCAATGTCGCCCTGGCTGAGCGTATCGACCCCTCGCTGCTTGGCGGGCTGATGTTGAAGATCGGCGCCCGGCTGTACGACACCTCACTGAAATCCCGTCTGCAAAGACTGCAATACAATCTGAAGGGAGCTGCCTGACATGGAGATCCGCCCCGCCGAAATCTCCGAAATTCTGAAAAGCCAGATCGCGAATTTCGACACTGAAGCCAATGTCGCCGAAACCGGCCAGGTGCTCAGCGTCGGCGACGGCATTGCCCGGATTTTCGGTCTCGCCAATGTTCTGGCGGGTGAGCTGGTGGAATTTCCCGCCGCCGGCATCAAAGGCATGGCGCTGAACCTCGAGCTCGACAATGTCGGCGTGGTGATTTTCGGCGATGACCGCCAGATCCGCGAGGGCGATACCGTGACCCGCACCGGCACCATCGTGGATGTGCCGGTCGGCAAGCAGCTGCTGGGCCGCGTGGTGGATGCGCTCGGCAACCCGATCGACGGCAAAGGCCCGGTGATCTACACCGAGCGCCGCTTCGTCGAAACCAAGGCGCCCGGCATCATCCCGCGCAAATCCGTGCATGAGCCGATGCAGACCGGCATCAAGGCCATCGACGCGCTGGTGCCGATCGGGCGCGGCCAGCGTGAGCTGATCATCGGCGACCGCCAGACCGGCAAGACCGCGGTGATCATCGACACCATCATCAACCAGAAGACCGTCAACGCCGGCACCGACGAGAGCAAGAAACTGTATTGCATCTATGTCGCGATCGGCCAGAAGCGCTCCACGGTGGCGCAGCTGGTGCGCACGCTGGAGGAACAGGGCGTGATGGAGTATTCCATCGTGGTCGCCGCCACCGCCTCGGACCCGGCGCCGATGCAATACCTCGCCCCTTACACCGGCTGCACCATGGGCGAGTTTTTCCGCGACAACGGCATGCACGCCGTCATCGCCTATGACGATCTCTCCAAACAGGCGGTAGCCTACCGCCAGATGTCCCTGCTGCTGCGCCGCCCGCCCGGGCGCGAAGCCTATCCCGGCGACGTGTTCTACCTGCATTCGCGGCTGCTGGAGCGCGCCTGCAAAATGTCCGACGCCTTCGGCGCGGGCAGCCTGACGGCACTGCCGGTGATCGAGACCCAGGCCGGCGACGTTTCGGCCTATATCCCGACCAACGTGATTTCCATTACCGACGGGCAGATTTTCCTCGAGACCGAATTGTTCTTCAAAGGCATCCGCCCGGCCATCAATGTCGGCCTCTCGGTGTCCCGCGTCGGCTCTGCCGCGCAGGTGAAATCGATGAAGCAGGTGGCAGGCAAGATCAAGCTCGACCTCGCGCAGTACCGTGAGATGGCGGCTTTCGCGCAATTCTCCTCGGACCTCGACCCCTCGACCCAGCGCATGCTGGCACGCGGCGCCAGGCTGACCGAGCTCTTGAAACAGCCGCAATACCACCCGCTGCCGGTGGAGGAGCAGGTGATCTCGATCTTCACCGGCACCCGCGGCTATCTGGACGGCATTTCTATCGAAAAAATCGGCGCCTTCGAGGCTCAGTTGATCTCCGAGCTGAAAGCCCGCGAGCCCGGTATTATCGAGGCCATCCGCAACGATGGGCAGATCAAGCCGGAGACCGAAAAAAACCTGATCGCCTTCATCGAAACCTTCAGCCGCAGCTTCGCCTGAATGCCGAGCCTTAAAACCCTTCGCAACCGCATCAACAGCGTCAAATCGACGCAGAAGATCACCAGTGCGATGAAAATGGTGGCGGCCGCCAAATTGCGGCGGGCGCAGGCGCAGGCGGAGTCCTCGCGCCCTTATGCCAAACGGATGGCGGAGATGATGAGCGCGCTGGCCGCCGGTGCCGCAACCAACCCGAACGCCCCCGAACTGCTGGTCGGCAACGGCCGGGACAAGGTGCATCTGCTGGTGGCGATCACCGCGGACCGCGGCCTTGCCGGTGGTTTCAACTCCAACATCGGCCGCGCCGTGCGCAACCGCACCGCCGAATTGCAGGCCCAGGGCAAGACCGTAAAAATTCTTGCCATCGGCCGCAAGGGCAATGATTATTTCAAACGCGAAATGGGCGACCGCATCGCCGGCCATGTGAATTTCGTCGGCAAGAAAACCCTCGGTTTTGCCGACGCCCAAAGCATCGGCGAGACCATCGTGAAACTATTCCATGCCGGCGAATTCGACATCGCCACATTGGTGTTCAACCGTTTCGTTTCGGTGATGACCCAAACCGTGAACGAAACACCGCTGATCCCCGCCGCCCCGCCCACCGCCAACGACAACACGCCCGACACCGCAGATTACGAGATCGAACCCGATGACGGTACCCTGCTGGACCGCCTGCTGCCGCGCAACATCGCCGTGCAGATCTACGCCGCCCTGTTGGAAAACCTCGCCGGCTTCTACGCCAGCCAGATGACGGCGATGGACAACGCAACGCGCAACGCCGGCGACATGATCAAGAAACTATCGCTGAATTATAATCGCGCCCGCCAGGCCAATATCACGCGCGAGCTGATCGAAATTATTTCCGGCGCGGAAGCGCTTTAAGAAAGCCCTGCTTTTTTGAAAAAAAGCAGCAAAAAGCTTTTGCCATACCGGGACATGGGGCGTTCGGCCGATAGCGCCCCCGCCCCCACAGGGCAAAAGTTTTTTGGTTCTTTTTTTCAAAAAAGAACTGCTTTTTGCTTTAACTTTTCATCCACTCTAAGAACTGCCTAAAGGAACGAATTCATATGGCAAGCAACAATACCGGCCGGGTAACCCAGATTCTCGGCGCCGTCGTGGATGTGCAGTTTGAGGGTGATCTGCCCTTCATCCAGAACGCGCTGACCACCAAGGTGGGGGAGCGCACGCTGGTGCTGGAAGTGGCGCAGGAGATCGGCGAGCGCACGGTGCGCTGCATTGCCATGGACACCACGGACGGCATGGTGCGCGGCACGGCAGTGAGCGACACCGGGGCGCCGATTTCCGTGCCCGTGGGGCCGGGCACTTTGGGGCGGATTTTGAACGTCATCGGCGAACCGATCGACGAGCGTGGCCCGGTGGTGGCCGCCAGCCACATGCCGATTCACCGCGATGCCCCGAGCTTCGAGGAGCAGGCGGCGAACGCGGAAATTCTGGTCACCGGCATCAAGGTGGTGGATTTGCTCGCACCTTATCTGAAGGGCGGCAAAACCGGCCTGTTCGGCGGCGCCGGCGTCGGCAAGACCGTGCTGATCCAGGAGTTGATCAACAACATCGCCAAAGGCCATGGCGGCGTTTCCGTGTTCGCCGGTGTGGGGGAGCGCACGCGCGAGGGCAACGATCTGTATCATGAGATGATCGATGCCGGCGTCATCAAGCTCGGCGAGCACGACACCGATGGCTCCAAGGTGGCGCTGGTGTACGGGCAGATGAACGAGCCGCCGGGGGCGCGGGCGCGCGTCGCCCTCTCCGGCGTGACGATGGCGGAATATTTCCGCGATGTCGAAGGCCAGGACGTGCTGTTCTTCGTCGACAACATTTTCCGCTTTACCCAGGCCGGTGCAGAAATGTCCGCATTGCTGGGGCGCATCCCCTCCGCTGTCGGCTACCAGCCGACCCTTGCCACCGATATGGGCGCGTTGCAGGAGCGCATCACCTCCACCAAAAAAGGCTCCATCACCTCCGTGCAGGCAATCTACGTGCCAGCCGACGATCTTACAGACCCTGCCCCCGCCACCTCCTTCGCGCATCTGGACGCCACCACCGTGCTGAACCGAGCGATTTCCGAAAAGGGCATCTACCCGGCCGTGGACCCGCTGGATTCCAGCTCCCGCTCGCTCGACCCCCGCATTGTCGGCGAGGAGCATTACCAGGTGGCGCGCGACGTGCAGAAAATTCTGCAAACCTATAAATCCCTGCAGGACATCATCGCCATTCTGGGCATGGACGAACTCTCCGAGGACGATAAACTCACCGTGGCGCGGGCCCGCAAGATCGAGCGGTTTCTCTCGCAGCCCTTCCATGTCGCCGAAGTGTTCACCGGCTCTCCTGGCGTGTTCGTGAACGTTGCGGACACCATCCGCAGCTTCAAGGGCATCGTCGCCGGCGACTACGACCACCTGCCGGAGGCAGCGTTCTACATGGTCGGCACCATCGAGGACGCGGTGAAAAAAGCCGAAACCATGAACGCGACGGCCTGACCCGATGCCGTTGACGCTGGAGATCATCAGCCCGGAAAAATTGCTGCTGTCGCGGGACGTGGACATGGTCGTCATCCCCGGCACGGAAGGCGACCTCGGCATCCTGCCGGGCCACGCCAATCTGGTCACCAGCCTGCGCGGCGGCCTGGTGGATATCTACCAGGACGACAAAATCACCGACCGCTATTTCCTCTCCGGCGGCTTCGCCGAAGTCACGCAAACCCGCTGCTCCGTGCTGGCAGACGACATCACCAAACAATCCAGCCTGAACCCCGACCGCGCCGCCAAAGCACTGGCCGACGCCCAAACCGAATACGACAACGTGGACGCCAGCAACCGCGCAGCCTACATCTACGCCTCAGACCGGCTGATCTCGGCGCAGGCGATGGTGGATAGCGTAGCCGAGACTTAGGGGCTCCGTCCCTAAAACCCCGGCAGGGAGATAATCTCCCTGCACCCATGTTAGTTTTACGCCTGATAATCCGATCTTGATTCATAAAAGTTTTTTGCGCCGCTTTTTTTTCAAAAAAGCGGCTACTTCTCTCGTCTACCCTTTGGCCCGTCGCTTGGGTTTGACTACCTCGCGTCCCTGCAGCAGCGGTGCCAGAAACCGCCCCGTGTGACTTTCCTTACTGGCAGCAATATCCTCAGGGGTCCCCACCGCCACGATCCGCCCACCGCCCTCACCGCCCTCCGGTCCCAGGTCGATCACATGATCGGCGGTTTTGATCACTTCGAGATTATGCTCGATCACGATGATCGTATTCCCCGCATCCACCAGCGCGTGCAGCACCTCCAGCAGTTTGCGGATATCCTCGAAATGCAGCCCGGTGGTCGGTTCATCCAGTATGTACAGCGTCCGCCCGGTGGCCCGCCGCGCCAGTTCCTTGGCAAGCTTGATGCGCTGCGCCTCGCCGCCGGAAAGTGTGGTCGCCTGCTGCCCGAGATGAATATACCCGAGCCCCACCAGATTCAGAATTTTCAATCGCTCGAAAATCTTCGGCACCGCCTTGAAGAAACCCAAAGCCTCCTCAACGCTCATATCCAGCACATCGGCGATGGATTTTTCCCTAAACTTCACCTCCAGCGTTTCGCGATTATAGCGTTTGCCCTTGCAGGTATCGCAGGTGACGAACACGTCCGGCAGAAACAGCATCTCGATCTTCAGCAGGCCGTCGCCCTGGCACGCCTCGCACCGCCCCCCCTTCACGTTGAAGGAAAACCGCCCCGGCTTGTACCCCCGCGTCCGCGCCTCCGGCATTTCGGAAAACCAGTCACGGATCGGCGCAAACAAATCCGTATAGGTCGCGGGGTTGGAGCGCGGGGTCCGGCCGATCGGCGACTGGTCGATATCGATAATCTTGTCGAGCTGCTCCAGCCCCTCCAATTTATCGAACGCAGCCGGCACCTCGCCGGAGCCCATCAGCCGCCGGGACACCGCCTTGTACAGCGTATCCACCACCAGCGTGGATTTACCGCCGCCGGAAACGCCGGTGATGCAGGTGAACACCCCGAGCGGAAATGCCGCGGTGATGTTTTTCAAATTATTGCCGCGTGCCCCTATAAGTTTCAAAATCCGTTTGTTATCCACCCGCCGCCTTGGGTTCGGCACCGGTATCATCCGCCGGCCGGATAAATAATCTCCTGTGAGGGATTTCGGGTTCGCCGCCACCTCCGCCGGCGTGCCCTGCGCCACCACATGGCCGCCGTTCATCCCGGCCGCCGGGCCCATGTCGATCAGATGATCGGCACTGCGGATCGCATCCTCATCATGTTCCACGACCAGAACGGTATTGCCGAGCGCCTTCAGCCGTTGCAGCGTGCCCAGCAGCCGTTCGTTATCGCGCTGGTGCAGGCCGATGCTCGGCTCGTCCAGCACGTACAGCACGCCGGTCAGCCCGGAGCCGATCTGGCTCGCCAGGCGTATCCGCTGCGTCTCGCCGCCGGAGAGCGTGGCGGAACCGCGCGCCAGCGACAGATAATTCAACCCCACATCTACCAGAAACTGCAACCGATCGTTAATCTCTCTCAGGATACGCCTGGCAATTTCCAAACGCTGCGGCGTCAGCGTCTCTGCCACGGTCAAAAACCACTCGCGCGATGCGGCAATGGAAAACGCCGCCACCTCCGCCAGATTCTTGCCGGCAACCTTCACCGCCAGCGCCTCCGGTTTCAGCCGCGCGCCATGGCACACTTCGCACGGCCGCTCGGTCTGGTAGCGCGACAGCTCCTCCCGCACCCAGGCGGAATCCGTCTCGCGCAAGCGCCGCTCCAGGTTTTTAATCACCCCCTCGAACGGCTTCGTCACCGTATAGGCACGCGCGGAATCCTTGTACGTGAACGCCACCTGCTCCTTGCCGGTGCCGTACAAAATCGCCTCTCGCACCAGCTCCGGCAGCTCCTCCCACGGCTCATCCATCGGCACGTCGAAATGCTTCGCCAGGCTCTTCAGCGTCTGGTCGTAATACGGCGATTGCGCATTGGCCCAGGGCATGATCGTGCTGTTGTCCAGCGCCCGCTGCTCATCCGGCACCACCAGATGCGGGTCGAAGAAGGTCTCCGCCCCCAGCCCATCGCAGGCCGGGCAGGCGCCGTGCGGGGTGTTGAAACTGAACAGCCGCGGCTCGATCTCCTCGATGGTGAAGCCGGAAACCGGGCAGGCGAAGCGCGAGGAAAACACCGTGCGGACCCCGTCATCCGCCCCTTCCGCATACACGATGCCGTCCGCCAGGCTGAGCGCTGTCTCGAAGGAATCCGCCAGCCGCTTCTCGATCCCGGCGCGCACCACGATACGGTCCACCACCGCCTCGATCTCATGCTTCAACTTCTTGTTCAGCGCCGGCACCTCGCCGATCTCATACAATTTCCCGTCCACCTTGGCGCGGGTGAAGCCCTTGCGTTGCAGCTCCGCCAGCTCCTTCTTGTATTCGCCCTTGCGGTCGCGGATCACCGGCGCCAGCAGCAGAATCTTCGCCCCCTCCGGCATCGCCATCACGCGGTCCACCATCTGCGCCACACTCTGCGCCTCGATCGGCAGGCCGGTGGCCGGCGAATACGGCACCCCCGCGCGCGCCCACAACAGCCGCATATAGTCGTGAATTTCCGTCACCGTGCCCACGGTCGAGCGCGGGTTTTTCGAGGTGGTTTTCTGCTCGATGGAAATCGCCGGTGACAGCCCGTCGATACTGTCCACATCCGGCTTGCCCATCAGCTCCAGAAACTGCCGCGCATAGGCCGACAGGCTCTCCACATACCGCCGCTGGCCCTCGGCATAAATCGTATCGAATGCCAGAGACGATTTGCCGGAGCCGGACAGACCAGTGATCACCGTCAGTTGATCGCGCGGTATCGCGATGTCGATATTCTTCAAATTATGCTCGCGCGCGCCCCGCACCTGGATCACGCCCGCGCTAATGAGGCCTGGGCCTGATTTATTCGCCATTTCGCGCCTTTGTTCTCATATTGTTCCAGCAAGATATGGGTGTTATGCTGCAATAGCAAACTGCCCCGCGCAACACCAAAACCCTAACTAGGCGGCCTGTATTTTATCCGCTAGCCTGTCACAAAACCGCGAACCCCAAGGAGCCGCGTCATGGCCGGAAGTCTCAACAAAGTCACCCTTATCGGCAATCTCGGTAAAGACCCCGAAGTCCGCAACGCCCAGTCCGGCATGAAAATCATCAACCTTACCATCGCCACCTCGGATAGCTGGAATGACAAAGCCAGCGGCGAACGCAAGGAACAAACCGAATGGCACCGCGTCGTCATCATGAACGACCGGCTTGCTGATGTCGCAGAAAAATACCTGAAAAAAGGCTCCAAAATCTATATCGAAGGCAAATTGCAAACCCGCAAATGGACCGATAACGCCGGCCAGGAAAAATACACCACGGAAGTTCTCATCGGCCGCTTCGGCGGCGAACTCTTGTTGCTGGACCGTAACCCTAACAGCGGCAGTGAAGCCTACACGCCCAAACCCGCTGCCGCCCGCCCTGCCGCTAACTCCTGGGACGCCAAGGCCGGCGCGGATCTGGATGATGAAATACCTTTTTAGAGATAATCACCGCCCGCGCTTTCAGCAGGAAGTCTGAGGTTAGAGCCGGATACTCTTAAAGGAATCGGTTGCAAGGAAGCACTTCTTTTTCTGGAAGAAAAAGAAGCAAAAAGACTTCTATTAATCTGGGCCATTGGCGTTTGAAACTACCGGCTCCAGTGTCAAAAAAGTTTTTTGCGCCGCTTTTCAAAAAAGCGGCTGCTGCCTTTGCAAACGCCGTTCACCGCTAATCTGGTGCGGGCGGTCGGAATCGAACCGACACTCTATCACTAGAACCGGATTTTGAGTCCGGCGCGTCTACCAGTTCCACCACGCCCGCTGAGCACCTGAAAAACCTGCCAAAGCGTTTGCACTTTGCTGAACAGGCTCAGCCGCCCCTTGCCATACCTCCAGGCCTGCCCAAAATCAACCGCCGTCCGCTAGCCTTCAACCATTGTCATCCCCACCCCCTTTGGCTATAGCGCCCCAGGCGATCCCGAATAGCTCAGCTGGTAGAGCAAGCGACTGTTAATCGCTCGGTCGTAGGTTCGAGTCCTACTTCGGGAGCCAGGTTTTTCAAAGAGTTATGGGAGATTTTCTCCTGCCCCGCCGGGCCAATTCGGAATGGGGCAACATTTGGGGCAACAAACTGCCAACTTCCTCCTCGTAGAAATCTGTGGATAAGTTTTCCGGGTAGGGCTGCGTCAAGGCGCCGCCACCTGCCCTTTCGCGGCTTTTTCCACGACCTCCGGTGCTGCATCGATGACGCGCAACAGTAGCCTGGCGGCGATGTCAGGTTCGCGGCGCCCCTGCTCCCAGTTGTTCATCGTCGCGGCCGGGATGCCGAATCGGGCCTCAAAGGCCTTGGCGCTCTTGGCCACTCGCTTGCGGATTGCTTTCACCTCGGCAGCCTGCATTGCGGGGACAAGCACCACCTCAAGGGCAAGCTTACCCGCCTTCCAGTCGAGGACTTCTTGCAAACTCTCCAGCAACGCGTCGCCGGCATCGTATTTATCGCTCTGCCCAATAGGGGCCATCTCAGCCTTGGCCATCCTCAATCTCCTTGATCAGCTTCAACAGCGCCTTGCGCTGCTCACTCGACAAATCAGCTTGTTCATTCTTCGCGTAGGCTGTGAGCATGAACACCATGCCATCGCGCTCCAGCGCCATGATCCAGTAAATCGCCCGCGCCCCGCTACTCTTGCTGCTGCCGCGCAATGAAAAGCGGATTTTCCGCATCCCGCGCAGCCCCTGAATGACGTCTCCAGCTTGTGGACGGCTGGCAATCTCCGCTTCAAGCTTGGCCTGATCCTCAGCCGTCGCGCAGATCCGCTTCAGGTCCTTCAAATAGCGGCGGGTACGGACGATCTCCATGCCTCTTTTTATTTACGCCATTGGCGTAAAGCAGGCAAGAAAAATACGCCAATGGCGCAGTTGTAACGGAATGGTGTGCCGCGCGAACGAGGCGAGGCATCTAATGGCAGGTGTGCGTCATGCCGATCCAGCAGCGTCATCCGGTGAGGTCACGCCGACGCCGAATGGACCAAAATGCTTCGTGTTAAAAGTCACGACGACGAGATCGTTTGCTTTGGCGATGCCTGCGACAGTGGCGTCGGCCATCCCCGGATCATGCCCTGCGGAGATCGCCTTCGCCTCCAACCGCCCCGCGAGTGCAGCTGCGGCTGCATCCGTGCCAAGTATCTTGTCGTCATAGGTGGTGACGAGACCGGAGAGCCAAACCCTGAGGGAAGCTGCTTTTGCCGCCGCCCCCTTATGCTCGAGCAGCGCAATTCCCTTTTCTATTTCGTGGATCGTGACCACTGACAGGAAAATCCTGCCCTCGCCATCCATGCGATCAAGCCAGTCAAGAAATCGGGCCGAGACCTCGGCCCGGGATGGGACAAGCATCGAGATAACATTGGTGTCGAGCAAAAACCCGCTCAGAGCTCGACATCCCGCGACGGCGATTGGTTACGTTCGAACTCTCCACCTGGAAACGTCCTGAGGTAGGCCGCCAGGCCGGCACGCCGCCGCGCCATCGCTCTGCGTGCGATCTCAGCTGCTTCGAGTGAAACCAGTGCTGCGACTGGCTTGCCGTGGCGCGTGATCGTCACGATTTCGCCCTTAATTGCTTCGTCGACAAGGCCGGAGAAACTCGCCTTGGCGTCCTTCAAATTGATGCTCGACATCGGGATGCTCCACCCAAAGGTAGTCATATGTGACTACAAATACGCCTTCCGGGGCGGAAGTTCAACATCAAACCCTCCGTCCATCGTCCAACACAATCCGAGAATCTTTTTCGGCCATTCGCAAAACCCATGAATATGAATTCGGGCACCAGAGACTACGAGGTGCCACATGCGTTTCATTACGTTCAACCGGTTGAAGGAGGAATGGGGGTTTCCCCTCTCGCGCGTTCACACGATGCGCCTTGTCAGGCAAGGAAAATTTCCCGCGCCATTCCCTATAGGCGTTCGTCATATCGCCTGGGACGAAGACGAGGTTGTAAACTGGTACAAAGACCGCCGGATGAAGGTATATAATTCGAGCCCGCCAAACACTACGTTGCCTTGAGGCCTTGAAGCCGCGCGGAATCTATTGGAACCTGGTCGGCACTCAGGAGGGTGGAGCATGGCCAAATTGCAGCAAGGGACGAATTGTATTGTACGGATTCATTCCGTGTGATATGGGCGCCGGAACTACGGAGGTTCCATGCCACGCCCACACACTGAGACCGGCCGCGTCGAATTGCGGCTCCGCCCTGAGGACAAGGCGATGCTGACCCGCGCCGCATCGCTCCGGCGGCTTGATCTGACCGGCTATATCCTCGGCGCCGTGCTGCCGAAGGCGGCGGCGGAAGTCGCCGAAGCCGAACGGCTCACGCTCTCTGAGCGCGATTCGGTGCGCGTGCTCGCTCTTCTTGAAAATCCACCAGCGGCACCTGATCGTCTTGTGCGGGTTGCAAAGGCCGGCCTCACGCTCCCATGACTGCGCTTGTCTGGGTGGAGGCGGCAATCACCAAACAGCATGATCGCGCGGGTTTCGATTGCGGGGATGCTGACCTCAATCTGTATATGCAAAAATTTACCCGGCAAAACCATGAAAGCGGCGGCTCAAAATGCTTCGTCGCCGCTCCTGCTGACACGCCGACGCGCATCCTCGGTTTTTATACGCTCAGCCCCGCCTCGCTTGAATATCCCCGCACGCCCGCCCTCGCAAGAAAGGGGCTCGGACGCTATGACGTTCCCGTTTTCCGTCTTGGCCGCATCGCCATTGATACGGCGGTGCAGGGTCGGGGGCTGGGCGGCGCTCTGCTGTTGCGCGCCGCTGAGCGCTGTATTCGAGTCGCGCAGGACGTCGGCGGCGTTGCCCTGCTAATCGACGCCAAAAATGACCGGGCCGCCATTTGGTACGAATCCTATGGCGCACTCCGTTTGGAGGATGCGCCGCTGTCGCTTGTTCTCCCGCTCGCGGTCGCTGCCGCTGCACTGAGCCATGGGAAATAGGACAGCCACTGCCTCAACTACAGTGTATCCACTATGGCCCAAAACTCGGGCTACGGCCCGGCCGGGCATCTGGGCTGAGATCCGTCTTCAGCGCCCAGACGATCTCCGCCTGGCTGGACCGTACGACCAGCTCGAAGCGCGAACCGTCGGCAATGCCCAGCTCCCGGCCGTGCTCGCGTAGCAGGCGGTCGAGCGGCGCATCGTTCTTGATCTCGCGCGCATAGGCGATAAGCCCATCCCAAGCCTGCTGCCATTCCCGCCAGTTTTGCGCCTTCAAAGCTAAAAACTCGGCCTGCTCCATCTCATGCCAGCGCCGCATGGCCTCCCGGCCGCGCTCGTGCAACGCCTGCCGTTCGGCGTCCGCCGGATCGGCCGGAAGCGGCGAGGCGGGTACCGGGTCAGTCACGACATGATGGCTGGGCCGCGGCGGTGGCGGCGGCAGTTCCTCAAGGGTGCGGATCGCCGCCTTGTCGTAGCCGTCCGGCTTGGGACGTTCGACACCTGGTCCGCCGGCCTGGCTCGCAGCGAGAATCGTGTCGCGATTTGCCGTCCGCATTTCGGCAACCACCTTCAATATGGAGATTGCCCGCTGCAAGGCCGGCGTTAGAGGCTCAGGCTGAGGGGTCTCGCGCGCGGTTGTCTGGAGCCTGGCCTTCGCGTTCACCATGATCTCACTTGCCGGCGCGAGCAGGTCGAGCCCGCGCCGTTCGGCATAGGCGGCAACCGGGTCCATTTCCGGCACGGCATAGTCGAGTGTGGTGTCCTTGGCTCTCTCGCGCCCGAGCCGGTCTCGCAGCCCCGTCGCCCCAAAATCCTCTTCGCTCCAATGCAGCCGGGCCGCATGCCGGTGCCGGCTCATGGCCACGTAAGTGAGATGCCGGTCCATCCCCGGCGTTGCCAATACATGCGCCTGGTCAACGGTCGCGCCCTGGTTTTTATGAATCGTCGCCGCATAGCCGTGACCGATATTATCGTAATCGGCCAGGTCGAAGCTGACCTCCTTCCCGCTGGCCCCGGCACCCGGCCTGTCTAGCCTTACCGTCACCCGGCCGCCCTCGATCCGGGTCAGTGTGCCGAGCGTGCCGTTCTTCACGCCTAGACCGCGCTCGTTCCGCAAAAAATAGACGCGGTCGCCTTCAGCAAAGATTTGCCGTCCGGATTCGGTCTCCAGCACCTGGTCGGCGCCCAGCTCACCTGCGGCACGCCGCACCGCGCGGGCCGCCTGGTTCAGCGCCAACACATCTACCCGCTCATGCGCGAGGATCAGCTGGCTCTGTTCGGGATGCCTCTCACGCTCCGCCTGCCAGGCGGCGATAACCCCGGCGCGCGCCTCCTCACGTGTCGCGTGCCGCTGTACCAGTCCGGCCATCTGGTAGCGGTCCAACGCCACATCGGTGCGTGCCGTGGAAAACTCCTTGGTGGCCAGCCGTTGCCAATCGACAAGCTGGCGGCGCGGCTCGGTGATCGCGATGACGCCGACCCGCTCGGCAACCGCCCGGAATGCAGCACCGGCCTCAATCGCCTGCAGCTGCTCGACATCGCCGACCAGAACCAGTTTGGCACCAGCGCTGTACACGCGGGCGATCAGCCGGTTCAGCTGACGTGAACCGATCATGCCGGCTTCATCCACCACAAGCACGTCCTTGGTGGTCAGCGCGTCCTTGCCGCGCTCCCAGGCAAACTCCCAGCTGGCGATCGTCCGGCTCTCGATCCCGGTGCCACCCTCAAGCCCCTCCGCCGCGATGCCGGAAAGTGCCGCCCCCCTTACCCTATAGCCCTCCGCCTCCCAAACCTGGCGGGCCGGGCCCAGCAACGTGCTCTTGCCGCCGCCGGCGATCCCAACCACCACGGCGAGACCGTGCGAGCGGGTGACATGCAGGTAGGCCAGCGCCTGCTCCGCATCGAGTTGCTTGTGCTTACCGTTGACGGGACCGAGCCGCCGCTTGTTGTTGACACGGTGCCTAGTGTCGTTCCTCAACGCAGCAGCGGTGGCGACCAGCCGGCGTTCGACCTCCACCATCTCGCGGGTTGAATAACGATCACGGCCGCGACCATCCCGGCCCACTTGCATCAGCTCGGGCGAGGCCTCTATCCTCGCCATGACTGCCGCGAATTGTTCGGCCCCGTCGCTATGCCGGTGTACCAACCGCGCCAGATCCGGGCGGGTAAAAGTGCTTTGCTGCCGGGTCACCGCCTGCAGCGCCAGCTCCGGATTCGCCAGCAACCTTTCGCCATTGCGCCTTGCAATCGCCCGGTGCTCATCGGCGCGCTCGGCATCCTCGCGCCGTACAGCCCGCCTGGCGCCCGCCGGGCCGATCTTGTTTTGCGGTTCGAGCTCGATGCCGCGCGCCGCGTTCGAGCGGTGATCGATTTGCACGTCGTACCCAAGTTCGGCGAGCCGCGCATTGGCCATTTCCGCCCAGCGCGCACGCCAGCTCAGCAGCAGCGCCTTGTCGTTCCAGCCCCGCTCCTTCAACCCGAAGCCCGCCTCCTCGGCGGCCTCAACCCTGCGCCATCCCAGCCGCAGCCGGGCGGCGGCGATCAGCCGGGCGATCCGTCCCACTGGCGCTCCAGGGCGATCAGAGCCACCTGCATGGAGTCGATCTGCGAGATCACCTGTTTCTGCTGCATCTTGATATCCAGCAGCAGCTTGATGATGAGCCGGATCGGGTCTTCCTCGTCCGTCTCCTGCAGCAGCGCGAGTATCTCCTGCGCCGTGCGATGCGCGCCCTCGGCCTCGTTCAGAATCTTGTCCTCGACCGGCTGTTTCATGTTCCCTCCTCCGCGCCACGCCGCCTGCTGGATCGATGCGCCGCATGGTGAGCAACACATGCGCGTGGGGCTGCGGCGTACCGTCCCTCGCCTGCCCCCAATGAATGTTAAGATCGGCCACCATGCCACGGGCCACGAACTGCTCGCGCACAAAATCACGAGCCAGCGCGATCGCCTCCGCCTGGCTCAACTCGCGCGGCAAAGCAAGTTCGATCTCGCGCGCCAGCACCGCATCGTGACGGCGCTCGACGGCGGTGACTTCGTTCCACAAAGTCTCGCGGTCCAGCCAGCGGGAAGGCGCATCCCGCGGCAGCAGAATCTCCGAATGCACCAAGCCGCTCTTGGCTAAAAAATTCTGCGTCCGGCCCAGCTCGGCATCGTAGAGCGCCTCGGCCGCACGGTAAGCGGCAGCCGCGACCACGCTGCGCCCCTTGGAGCGTTGGATCACCTTCGCCTGCAAATGGTAAATCGCCATCGGCTCGATCCGCGTGCTTTTTCGGGCAGAATCATAAGGCAAAAAGCGCACGTCACGCAAGTGATGTTTAAGCGCGCATTTCAATGACCCGCTTCGCTACGCTCCGCAGGTCAAATGACGCGATCTCCGCCCCCCCATCGGGCGCCAGCCAAACAATCCCGCACAATACCGGCAGGGCCGGTTTCGGCGGCGCCGCGCGCCAGCACGGTAACATGCGAATGGCCACTAAAAAGATTTTTTCGGCCATTCGCAAAACCATCCGCTCCACTCGCAGGCGTTCCGGGCAGGTTTGCCCGCGACCGGAAAGGAGAAGTTTCATGGTACGCAGACCCACCGATTATACCGCGCAAATGCAGGCTACCGAGGAACGGCGGCGCCAGCAGGAAGAAAAACAACGCGAGGAGGCGCAGCGCGAGCGAGACCTCCGCGACCGCCAGGCGAAAAGCTATGGCGAGGTCGTGCGCGAAATTTTTCCGCGCGGCATCACCATCGACGCGCTCGCCGGGCTCCTGCTCGATAGCCGCGAACGCCTGCAAAGCAACGCCGGGCTGGAAGCGGAGTGGGCCGCGCGCGGTACGGACTACTTTCGGCCCGCCAATGCCAAGTCAAAGCTGCCTGCGGAACCAGAACGGGCAACCGGAAATGGGGATGCCGGCAACGGTCCATCTCAGAATGGACATGCCGGGGATGGGCATGCCGCAGCCGGAGCCCCTGCCCTACCGTCACGCGCTCGGGCTCCGGCTCCACCAGGAACTCCGGATTTGCTCGGTGGCCTTGCGCCGGGCCAGCCAGGCCAAAGCCCGTCGCCGGAAAGCGGAGGCCATGACCGGCAGCCGTAACTGGCAACAGGCCAGGCGCGCGCGAACCCGGCTGCTGATCGAGTATGGCGGTCTCGTCGTGAAGGCGGGACTCGGCCAATTGCTGGAGGACGACCGTGCCACCATGCTCGGCGGTCTGCTCAGCCTGCGCGATCAATTGGCGGGGCTGGATAGCGATCCGCCAGAAACCGTAAAACTGCGCTGGCGGCGCCGGGGACTGCGTGCCTTCGACGCTGATGCCAGCGCCGTTCCAAGGACAGAGGGCGGCCGGAAAGGGGGCGATCCTGGCTCGGGCTGAATGGACAGAGCGGTATCGCCCCAAGAATTGGGCCGTCCCGGCGTCAAACCGTGACGTCTCAGCTCTGGCGGAACTCTGCCGTCATCTCAACTCCCACACACAAATTGTGCAACGCTAAGTAGACCCCAACCAATCAATCCGATGAGCATCAGCAGGCTGAGCTGATATTGGCAGTGCCAGCCGATCCTGATGCCGCATACTAATCCGACAAGCTCGGCGATGCGCCCGATCGGGCCGAGCGTATCCGCATCTGGGGCAAATGGGTTCCGCCATACAGTAGTGGCAAGTTCATTCGGTATGTAGGCTCCGAGCCCCGCAGCACCGATAACCCACACCAGGCTGAACAAGCTGAGGCGCATCCAAAGTCTCACGCCGCCAGGTTGCCGAAAGAGCGGGCTGTCCGGGTTCAGCGGAATCATTGGAATATAATTTTCTGCCCAGCGGGTCAGCCAGATCGCGAATATAATGTAGCCGAGATAACCCAAACCGGGCGGCACGCAGGAGAGCAGCCAGACCAGGGCATGCCCCAGCCAAATTGCAACTCGGCTAGCAAGCCAATAGAGCTGGTTCAACAGCCACTCGACAGGCGCGAAGGGATTCCAAGGTGCCAGGGGATACCCAGAGTTCGGCATTGGCGCTGCATTAATTCTTGAGTTGCGCCGACAGACGGCTGGGCGTTGTCCGGAATTCGCTGCAAAGCTCGACCAGGGTGCGGTTCTGCGCTTCCGCCAGCAGGGTAATGAGGGCATCGCGTGTCGCCGTGAACGCCGGATGCGCGCGCGGCAAATACCGTGTGAGGATTTTGGCGAGCTGGCCACCATTCACCGAGACGGTGAAAAACTGCAGCTGATTTCCCGAGACGATCTCGTTCCAGCTATAAACCAGCGGCAGCCGGTCAGTTGCCGCCTCAGCCTCTGCCTCGCTGCGAAGCCAGGGCTGATACCAGGGGAAGGAGAGCGCCCGGTCGTCCATAATCTCCTGCATCACCATCATCATGATGTCTTGAATTTGCGGTTCATGTGCCATCGCACCCCCTCAAACAAAAACACTCGGACTATGACTATAAACCACATGATTATATACTTCAAGCTTTTTATCTGGCATTGCTTCGTCGTGCCCGAACATTCAAACGGATATGTTGACTATAGGATACACGTTTATAGTCCGTGGTTTGATTTACCTTCCGTTGGCTTGATCTGAAGATGAACAAATCAGCGTCTGGGCGGCCCCCTCCCCGATCAATTCGCGCGCCGCGGCGGCCTCAGGCCCCGCGCAAGGCCCGCCGAGAAATGCCGGCGGCGACGGAGATCGGCAACGGAAAGGACCCCCGCGTAGCCCTCGGCAACGCGGTCTATCGGCAGCGCATGAAACTTGGGATCAGCCAGGAGGATTTCGCCGACCAGGTTGGGCTAGACCGGACTTATATCAGCGGCATCGAACGAGGCATCCGCAATCCCACGCTGCTTGTACTGCTGCGCCTCGCTCAGGTTCTCGCCGTGCCCGTGGCCCAGCTTTTGGAGGACGACACCGAAGAGACCGAGCCTTCGCCCTAGCCACAGGCTCGAGTCTTACTTCGGGAAAGGGCCCTCGCCGGTCCGCTTGTTGATCGCAGGCTAGTCACGGTCTTTCGTCCGGGGCATCTTCGGTGGTACTTACGACTTTCTTTGATGCGGCAAAGCGTTTTAGCGCATCGGGCAACTGAGCGACGGCCATCAGCGCGGGCCAATCATCCGGCGGGTTGCCATTTACCTCGATCAGGTTTCGCGTTTGATCAATGCGTCGGACGTACCTATGCCATCGATTATCTCAACCAACTCCAGGGCCTTGCTACGAATGCTGACTAGCTCCAGGCCCACCAATGACGAGTGACGATTGGCTGCCTGGAGGAAGCGAGTAAAGACAGCATCGGAATGACTTGCCAAAGCCACCAGATGTTGTCCACTTGGCCCGTGTGTTCCCGCAAACCAATGCTTGACTGTTCGCTCACTTGCACCCGTCCACCGCATTACCGTCTTAACTGCCTGATGCGTTGTACCCAACTCAGATTTCAGGGCTACGGCTACCATCCGCCCAAGGTCTCTACTCGCACGATGTAACTTCTTACCCTTTTTCGGCAACATTTTACCGGGTTCCTGCTGTTAAAGTAGCAGCATGCTTACGGCGGTAAACGCCGACAGATGTTACTTTTGTATTCGAGGTACTGCCACGCGTTTCCTCGGGCGCTTGGGCCGACTGAGGGAAGGCATATTGTGGTGGAACGGAACCAACAACGTGGCAGCGAGCAAAACCGCGTAGCGGCACGAAATCGAGCCGCCGAGTATGTGCGTATGTCGACTGACCACCAGCGGTATTCAACCGAGAACCAAGCCGACGCGATCCGAAGCTACGCGAGCGCGCGCGGGGTCGACATTGTTAAGACCTACGCGGATGAGGGCAAAAGCGGGCTTCGAATCGCCGGCCGCGATGCGCTGAGACAACTGATCGAAGATGTCCAAAATGGACACGCTGACTTCGAGACCATCCTTGTCTATGACGTGAGCCGCTGGGGCCGCTTTCAGGACGCTGACGAAAGCGCGTATTATGAGTACATCTGCAAACGCGCCGGCATCTCAGTCCAATATTGCGCAGAACAGTTCGAGAACGACGGTAGCCCGGTATCCACCATCGTGAAGGGTGTTAAGCGCGCGATGGCGGGTGAATATAGCCGCGAATTATCCGCCAAAGTATTTGCGGGTCAATGCAGGCTAATAGAGCTTGGCTTCCGACAGGGCGGCCCTCCAGGATACGGCTTGCGTCGTGTGCTCATCGATCAATCCGGCGGTGTCAAAGCCGATTTGAACCGCGGTGAGCAGAAAAGCATCCAGACGGATCGCGTAGTACTCGGACATGGACCGGATGCCGAACTTCAGGTCGTGCGTGAAATCTATAGACGGTTTGTCGAAAACCTCACGACGGAAGGTGAAATTGCCGATTACCTCAACTCCCGCGGCCTATTGACTGATCTTGGTCGCCCATGGACCCGTGGAACAGTCCACCAAATTCTGATCAATGAGAAATATATCGGCAACAACATCTGGAATCGAATATCTTTTAAGCTCAAGAAGAAAAGAGTCCGGAATGACCCAGATATGTGGGTTCGATCTGACGGTGTATTTCCCGCCGTCGTGGAGCGCAGCCTCTTCGATGCAGCGCAGACGCTCATTCACGCGCGTTCCTTCAGAATGTCAGACGAAGAAATGCTCGATGCGCTTCGCCAGCTACGAGAAAGCACCGGGATGGCGCCTGCGCTTTGACACAAGCCTAAGGCCGGACATTACCATAGTCGTCAGAATGGATATCGCCAACAGAGCGCCTTTCGACTATTATTTGCTTCCCGCGATCGATACCGTGAGCACTAAGCTCAAATTAGCCGAAGACAATGGTTTGGCGCTCGACGGATATCGCTTTGATAGTCTCGATATCTTCTATGACTTCATGACACCAATTCACATAGCGGAGGCAGCCTAATGGCCCAGTCGCGCGACCAAGAAATCGTTTTGGTTCCCATTGATCAAATTAATGTGCTGAACCCGCGAGCCCGAAATAAGCGTCAGCATCGCGAAATTGTCGATAATATTGAAGCAATCGGCTTGAAGCGCCCCGTAACGGTCAGCCGCCACCCAGGTTCAAACCCTGTTCGATATGATCTCGTATGTGGTGAGGGACGCCTCGAAGCATTTCGGATGCTGGGCCAGTCAGAAGTTCCTGCAATTGTTATCAATGCTCCCGATTCGGATTGTCTGGTTATGAGCCTCGTCGAAAACATCGCTCGTCGACAGCATAGGCCTATCGATATTATGCGAGAAATTGGCAGCCTTCATAAGCGAGGCTACTCCGATATGGAGATTAGCCAAAAGATCGGTGTTACAGAAAGCTGGGTCAACATGATCGTCACTCTGTTGGAACGGGGCGAAGAGCGGTTGCTCATCGCGGTGGAGACTGGGCTAATACCGGTCAGTTTGGCAGTTGACATTGCCCGAGCTGACCACACAGAGGTCCAAGAAGTTCTCATAGACGCCTACTCGGCAGGGAAAGTCAAAGGCAAGAAACTGGCGGCCATCCGCCGCCTACTTGATCAGCGTATGAAACGAAGCAAGGCGATCCGAACGAGCAGCATCACCCAAAAACACCAGGCGAGAACAATAACCCCTGCCGATTTAATGCGCGTTTATCAACAAGAGGCTGAAAAGCAGCGCCTTCTTGTCAAGAAATCAGACTACACACAAACCAAACTCCTGTTCATCGTCGAAGCACTCAAGGAACTTCTGTCTGATGACAGCTTTACAACGCTGCTTCGAGCCGAAGGGCTCAACACAATGCCTCGCGCCCTTGAATCTCGCATCATGGGAGGTCAGCAACAATGACTGAGAATGACATGCCCGACGTCCCTGCCGCCGAAAAAGTGAAGCTCGCATTTGAACCAAAAACGGTTACTGTCAGCATCGAGCATATTGTGGCCTTAAAGAATATTTCGCCCGAGATGAAGGCGAGCAAAAAATATCTACAGATTCTAAGCTCTGTTCGATCGGTCGGAATTATCGAACCACCTGCTATCGCTAGAGATCAGAAACATCGAGGGCAATATTTTTTGCTTGACGGTCATTTGCGTATCGAAGCACTCAAGGATATTGGTCTCGGCGATGTGGAGTGCCTGATTTCGACCGACGACGAAGCATATACATACAACAAACGGATAAATCGGCTGGCAGCCATTCAGGAGCACAGAATGATTGTCAAAGCTGTGGAGAGAGGAGTATCAGAGGAACGAATTGCAGAAGCCCTTGGTCTCGATGCTGCGTCGATTCGACGCCGCTTCCGTATGCTCGACGGCATCTGCAAGGAAGCAATTGATCTGCTGAAAGACACGTCCTGCCCTATGAAGATATTCGACATCCTTCGTCGTATGACGCCGATCCGACAGATGGAAGCCGCCGATCTGATGATCGGCCAGAACAACTTTACCGCAGTATTTGCTCAAGCGATTTTGGCCGCCACACCTGACAAGCAATTAGCTGGTCTGCAGAAGAAAAAGACCCGCCGGACGACAGCAGCCACCGCTGAGCAAATGGCACGCATGGAGCGCGAATTGGCAAACCTTCAGACCCAAGTGACATCCGTCGAAGAAACTTATGGATTGGATAATTTGCATCTTACCGTTGCCAAAGGGTACATAGCCAAACTTTTGGCCAACGCTCGGATTGTACGTTGGCTTGCACAAAACCGTCAGGAATACGTGACAGAATTTCAGACGATTGCGGAAATGGAGAGTATCGGAAATCTTAAGGCGATTGCCTGATTCTGATGGGGACCCGAACGCGATAAGCGCGGGGACCGCGGAGACGCTGCGCTGTGGGGCGGACCGAGCGTGGTCGTGGGAAGCCTGGCGAAGCCAGGTCAGGCCGCGTCGGCGACCACAGCGAAGCGTCGAACTCACCTCAATGCTGAGAGCTCCAGCTGGCCTGAGGGTCTAAGTTCTAAACACCTGCCCTGTATTGCGTCACTTGACGCCGAACGATTTTTCTGGTAGCTTGGGTCATGAAGATCAGGAACGTGATCCATAAAGGTTTGCGGCGCTTTATCGAACAGGATGATGCCAGCGGGCTTCAACCCGCCGTGATCGAGAAAATCCGGCGTATGGTTTCCTTCCTCCAGGATATGGAGAAGGAAGACGAGCTTCGCACGGTACTGAGCTGGAAGGCACATCTGCTGAGCGGCAGCCGAAAAGGCACTTGGAGCCTATTCGTGACCAAGAACTGGCGAATGACGTTTCAAATCGACCAGGATGAAATTGAGATTATCGACCTCGATTATGAGGATTACCACTAGGAGGTGGCCATGAGTGTGAGCACCGGAATTCGCCTGAAGGCCCCAGCCCATCCCGGCGGGTTCATTCGGCATGAGGTCATCGAGCCCTTGGGTCTGTCGGTAACGCGCGCTGCGGAGGTACTCGGCGTTACGCGGGCAACGCTGTCGACGCTGCTCAACGAGCACGCGCACCTATCGCCAGAAATGGCGCTGCGGGTCGAAAAGGCTTTTGGCGTGTCAATGGATACGCTTATGCGAATGCAGAACAGCTACGACATTGCACAGACCCGCAAACGTGCAGCGGAAATCAAAGTCGCGCCATACAAAGGTCGGCCGCTCGACGTACCACCGACCGCCGCTTGAAAAGAACTGACCCGATATAAAAGTTTAGGAAGTTATCGGCATGAATGCCGTAGAAATCGAACAAGCCATTACGACCCTGGCCGAGCAGCCGTTTGACGCGGCCGAGTTCCCCTATTCTTTCCTGGAAGCCTTTGGCAATAAGGAGACCACGATCAGGCGCTTGCGAAAGGGCGAGTCCAACAAATCCGATCTGGGCGGGGTGCTTCAGACCAACAATATCCATATCGCCACTTGCACGCCGGGTCAGGTCACGAAAACCCTCACGGCGTTGCGGGCCAGCCCAGCAACGACCAAGGGTAAGGTGCAGTTTATTTTGGCGACCGACGGGGAGATACTGGAGGCGGAGGATCTCACCTCCGACGCAGCTCCAGTTGCCTGCAGCTATAGCGAATTCCCCGACCACTTCGGTTTCTTCCTACCCCTGGCCGGCATCACCACCGTTCGCCAGGTCCAAGAGAGCTCATTCGATATCCGGGCGACCAGCCGCCTGAACCGGCTCTATGTCGAGCTGCTGAAAGATAACCCTGATTGGGGCACTTCAGACCGCCGCCACGAGATGAATCATTTCATGGCGCGCCTGATCTTTTGCTTCTTTGCGGAAGACACCGATATTTTTAATGGCGACGGCATATTCACGGCGACGATTGAACGGATGAGCGCAAGAGACTCATCCAACACTCATGAGGTGATCAGCACACTATTTCTGGCCATGAACACCAAGGCAGCAACCCGTCCGGCTACCCAAATTCCGCGTTGGGCAGAGGTGTTTCCCTATGTGAACGGCGGGCTGTTTTCGGGTAGTACAGAAACACCACGTTTTAGCCGCATCGCTCGCTCCTATCTTCTGCACATTGGCAGCCTGGATTGGAAAAAGATCAACCCCGATATTTTCGGCTCGATGATCCAGGCTGTGGCTGACGATGATGAGCGTGGATCGCTGGGCATGCACTACACTAGCGTGCCGAATATCTTGAAGGTCCTGAGTCCGCTCTTCCTGGACGATTTACGGACCAAGCTGTCAGAGGCGGACGACAACCCCCGCATGTTGTTGAACCTACGTAA
Source organism: Acetobacteraceae bacterium (assembly GCA_965231175.1). Lineage (GTDB taxonomy): Bacteria > Pseudomonadota > Alphaproteobacteria > Acetobacterales > Acetobacteraceae > Acidocella. The sequence continues at coordinate 291,638 of CBDDMJ010000006.1, forward strand.
GCGCATGGCAAAAATCCGGGTTTTTGACCCTGCCTGCGGATCAGGCAACTTCTTGGTCATCGCCTATAAGGAAATGCGGGCGATCGAAGCCGTCATCAACCAGCGACGTAGCGAGGCTGACCGCCGTACTGAAATTCCGCTGACCAATTTCCGCGGCATAGAGCTTCGCGACTTTCCGGCGGAAGTCGCACGTTTGGCACTCATCATCGCTGAATATCAATGCGATGTGCTTTATCGCGGTCAGAAAGAAGCATTAGCCGAATTTTTGCCGCTTGACGCTATGAACTGGATCACCTGCGGGAACGCGCTGCGGCTGGACTGGTTGAGCGTCTGCCCACCGACCGGAACGGGCGTCAGACACCATGCCGACGACCTATTCCATACCCCGCTCGATCAGCCGCAGATCGACTTCGAGAACGAGGGTGGCGAGACATATATCTGTGGCAATCCTCCTTATGCTGGTCATGCAAAGCAGACTGAGCAACAAAAAATGGACATTCGGGATATTTTTGCCACTAAGACTAAGTCATGGAAATCCCTTGATTACGTTTCCGGGTGGTTTGCGAAGGCTGCTTTCTATTCAATCTATGCTAATGCTTGTACCGCTTTTGTCGCAACTAATTCGATATGCCAAGGGGAACAAGTCCCTATCCTTTGGCCTATCTTGTACGCAACCGGACAATCCATTGCATTTGCGCACACATCTTTCAAATGGTCCAATCTAGCCAGTCACAATGCTGGTGTTACCGTGGCAATAATAGGACTAGGAAAAGCGTTCAAAGAAGCCCGTTTGTATGATCATGACCAATCTGGCGAAGTCAGAGTCCGCCGAGGCGCGAACATTAATCCGTACCTTGTATTGGGTCCAACGATCATTGTAACACCTTCTTTCACCACCCCTGACGAGCGTGGAACCATGATACGGGGGAACATGCCCACGGATGGTGGAAATCTCGTTCTCACTGGGGATGAATTCAATCGGCTTCCACAAGACACTCCTGAGGCGACGACATTTGCGCGTCGTTACATGGGATCTGAAGAGTTGATTGGTGGAAAGATACGAGGATGCCTCTGGATTGAAGACGATAAGGTCAATTTGGCGCAAAAGATTCCCTTTATCGCAAAGCGAATTAACCTAGTACGTGAGACTCGCCTTAGAAGTACGGCGAAATCAACTCGCGAGTTTGCAGGAGGCGCCCACCGGTTCTTGCAGATTCAAGGAAGCGGTAGAAAATGGACGATAGCGGTTGCACGTGTGTCTTCCGAGCGGAGAAATTATCTGCCGGCCGACCTATTAGACAACAACGTAATAATTAGTGACCTACTCTTCGGGATTTATGATGCTCCGCTATGGAATCTTTCGATTGTTGTTTCGACGTTGCACCTGGTTTGGATTGCGACAGTCTGCGGCAAGCTGGAGACTCGATACCGCTACTCCAATGCTCTCGGCTGGAATACCTTCCCACTCCCCATTCTCACTGAGAAAAATAAGGCCGACCTAACCCGCTGTGCCGAGGACATATTGTTGGCGCGCGAGGAGCTTTTTCCGGCGACCATTGCCGATCTCTACGAACCTGAACAAATACCTGCCGATCTGCGCGAGGCGCACAACCGCAACGACGAGGTGTTGGAGCGTATCTACATCGGCCGGCGGTTCAGGAACGACACAGAGCGACTGGAGAAACTATTCGAACTTTACACGAGAATGACCCCTGATGTGAAAAAGGTGCCGAACTCCAAAAAGAAGGAACTGGCGTGAGCGAGATTGTGTTGTTCAAAATGTGGGGTCCATTCCGGCAATCCTTAATTGACGGGCATCTTTTCTATGTCGAGCAAGCGAACAAGCGATTGCTGTCACAGTTTGATGATATCGAAGTCGAGGCAAAAAAGGCTTACGAGGAGTGGCTAGAGAGAAATGTCCATCGATTTGATCCTGATAGGCACGATCCCGCGGAGTTTGAAGAAGCTGCATACGATGCCAGCATTGAATTTTATCAACTCTTAAGCGATATGCGGGAGCACACCATCCTTAGCGTCGTCGCTGGTATGTTTCATGAATGGGATAAGAAACTACGTGACTGGCTGGCACTGGAAACTCGACATTGGCATAGCGGGAATCGGGCCACCTCAAAAATCTGGTCTGTCGATTTCGGAAGGATTGTCGATCTCTTGGAATGCCTTGGCTGGAATATTCGTAGTGAGAACTGGTTCAGTAAGCTAGATGCATGCCGCCTCGTGGTGAATGTCTATAAGCACGGCCCCGGAAGTTCATTGGACGAACTAAAGCGGAATCACTCGGAATACATTGACGATCTACTTAAGGGTGCTCCTGGTTTGTTTTCAAAAATGGATTTCATTGATCATACTCATCTGCGGGTGAGTAGCGATCAGTTTCGAGCCTTTTCCGATTCTATCATCGAGTTTTGGAAAGGCGTCCCAGATAATATATTTTCATCTCATGTGGGCACCGTGCCGGACTGGTTCGAAAAAGCCATTCTGGAAGATCGTAGTGACCAAAAACAGTGTAGCAAACCATGAACCAAAACATCGAACAAGCCATCCCCACCGTTTCAGTCTCCTATGCTCGCAATGGTCGATCGACCAAAGCCAATGAGCTTGGCATGCGTCCCATGCAGGAGCGCGCGTATGAAAAGCGAGGCGAACAATATCTGCTCATCAAATCTCCCCCTGCCTCTGGCAAGAGCCGGGCGCTCATGTTCGTCGCGCTCGACAAGCTGCACAATCAGGGCCTCAAGCAGGCCATCATCGTGGTGCCCGAGCGTTCCATTGGTTCCAGCTTCAATGACGAACCCCTGACCAAGCATGGCTTCTGGGCAGACTGGACGGTAGTTCCCAAGTGGAACCTCTGCAACGCGCCGGGCGGCGATAACGGCGGCAAGGTGAACGCCGTTGGCGCGTTCTTAGTAAGCGACGATAAGGTGCTGGTCTGCACCCATGCCACCCTCCGCTTCGCTGTAGATAAATATGGTGTTGCGGCATTCGATGACCGGCTCATCGCCGTGGACGAATTCCATCATGTTTCGGCCAACCCGGACAATAAGCTCGGCCTACACCTCGCCCAGTTTATCGCCCGCGACCGCGTGCATATTGTGGCGATGACCGGCTCGTATTTCCGGGGTGATGCCGAAGCCGTGATGATGCCTCAGGATGAATCCAAATTCGATTCTGTCACATATACCTATTACGAGCAGCTCAATGGCTACGAATATCTGAAGCAGCTCGACATTGGGTATTTTTTCTACAGCGGCGCCTATGCGGACGACATCTTGAAAGTGCTGGACCCGGCTGAAAAAACGATCATCCATATTCCGAGCGTCAATTCGCGCGAAAGCACGAAAATGAAGCACAAGGAAGTCGAGCACATCATGGAAGCGCTCGGTGAGTGGCAAGGGACCGACCAAGCCACAGGCTTCCAGCTCATCAAAACACCCGATGGTAGGACGCTTCGGATCGCTGATCTGGTCGACGATGATGCTTCGAAGCGAGACCGCGTTTCAGCAGCGTTGAAAGACGCTAGCCAGAAGGACAACCGCGACCATGTCGATATAATCATCGCGCTTGGTATGGCGAAGGAAGGGTTTGACTGGATTTGGTGCGAGCACGCACTGACGGTTGGGTACCGAGCCAGCCTGACCGAGATTGTGCAGATTATCGGTCGGGCGACCCGTGACGCTCCAGGCAAGACTCGCGCGCGGTTCAGTAATCTGATTGCTGCCGTCGATGCCGCAGATGAGGCTGTGACAGAAGCCGTAAACGATACTCTGAAAGCCATAGCCGCGAGCTTGTTGATGGAGCAGGTGCTTGCCCCCCGTTTTGAATTTAAGCCGAAGAAGCTGGATAACGGCCCCAACCCTGGCTTCGACTATGGCGAAGAGGGCTATAATCCGACAAAATGCAATGTTGGTTTCAGCGAAGAGACTGGCAAATTCCAGATCGAGATCAACGGCCTGGCGGAGCCAAAGAGCCCAGAAGCGACGCGCATCTGCCAGCAAGACTTGAACGAGGTCATCGCCGCATTCGTGCAGGATAAGACGACCCTCGAACGTGGCTTGTTTGACGAAGAGCTGGTACCGGAAGAGCTGACCCAGGTTCGCATGGGCAAGATCATCAAAGAGAAATATCCCGAACTGGATGATGATGACCAAGAAGCTGTCCGCCAACATGCTATAGCCGCCCTGACCATCACGCAAAAAGCCAAACAGATCGCAAACAGCGATGAGCGTGAACGCGAGGGCGCCAATACTGCGTTTGTCGATGGCGTGCGCAGGTTTGCCATGGATGTGCGGGAGCTGGATATCGACTTGATTGACCGGATAAATCCTTTTGGGGAAGCCATCTCGATCCTGGCGAAAACCATGAGCGAGGACAGTTTGAAGCAGGTGGCCGCGGTCATTGCTGCCAAGCGCATTAATCTTACGGTCGAGGAAGCGCGCGATCTCGCCAAGCGTGCACTGAAGTTCAAACAGGAGCGCGGCCGGCTGCCGTCGATTACATCGCCCGACGCATGGGAAAAGCGTATGGCCGAGGGCGTGGCCTTTCTCGCCCGTATGAAGGCGGAGGCAGCCCGTGGCTAAATCGAGCTTCACCGATGAAGATGACGCGCTCCTCGGCGAGCTCGGCGTAGACGTCGAGGCAAAACCGGGTGGTGGCCGGTCAGCGCAGGATGAACGAGTTATCGCCGGCTTTGAGGAAATCCAGCGGTTTGTGGAGAAGCAGGGCCATGCGCCACAGCATGGGGAAGGCCGGGATATATTCGAACGCCTATATGCCGTGCGGCTCGACCGCCTTCGGGATTTGAATGAATGCCGGTCTCTATTGCTGCCGCTTGATCACCAGGGACTATTATCTGGAATCGCTCAGTCGTCAGCCGGCCCTGCAGCTGATCTCGACGATGACGAACTGCTTGCCGAGCTTGGCGTAGATACCGACGGACCAGACGTGACCGAGCTTCGCCATGTTCGTTCGGCCGCTGAGAAAAAGGCGGCCGAAGAGGTCGCTAACCGGGAAGTGTGCGAGGATTTTGAGAGTTTCAAGCCGCTTTTTGAAATGGTTCAGGCCGAGTTGGCGTCGGGCGTCCGGCAGACTAAGGCATTCGAGCTTCAGGCGGAGATTCGGCCGGGCAGCTGGTTCATCGTCGGCGGCCAAAAAGCCTACGTCGCCGATATGGGAGAGGTCTTCTCAAACGCGCAGGGTCGGACAGATGCTCGACTTCGGGTAATCTTTGACAATGGCACTGAGAGCAACCTTTTGATGCGGTCGCTGCAACGCGCCCTCCACAAAGACGATGCTGGTCGTCGAATCACTGACCCTGTCGCTGGGCCACTATTTGCCAACCATAGCGAGGAAGGCGATCTTGAGAGCGGGACGATATACGTTCTGCGGAGCAAATCCGACCATCCCGATGTCGTAGCACACAGGGATATTCTGCATAAGATTGGCGTGACAGGCGCCAGCGTGGAAAAGCGGATCAGCAATGCCAAGCTTGATCCAACATTTTTGATGGCGGCCGTCGAGATCGTCGCGACTTATCAGCTTTACAATATAAATCGCACGAAACTAGAAAATCTAATCCATCGTGTTTTCGGTGGCGCCCAGGCCAATATCAAAATTCAGGACCGGTTCGGCAGTCCAGTCGTTCCGAAGGAATGGTTTTTTGTACCTTTGTTCGTGATCGATCAGGCCGTAGAGCGTATCAAAGATGGTTCTATCACCAGCTACGTTTATGATCCGGGCAGCGCGTCACTAAGGCATACTACGAGAAAAAAACCATGACCGACTTATTCAATGAGCTTAAATCCGGTGGCGAAGCAGTGATCGACCGATGGATTGCAGCCAAGCTAGGTGAAGATCTACATCTTGACTGTAAGAGGAAAGCAAACGCCCAAAGTCCTGATCTTGAGCTGAGTGATAAGAAATCTTTGGCTGCGACGATAAGCGCGTTTGCAAATTCGGAAGGCGGTCTGCTGTTATGGGGTGTTGACGCCCGCGAGGTGGATGGCGTGGACTGCCTTATCGGCAAATACCCCATCCCGAGCGTCACCGCGTTCAAAAGCAATATTGAACACGCCATCGCCGACCTGATCAGTCCGCCCGTGCCTGGGCTAGAAATTGTAGAAATACCGAACACAGCCGATGCAACATCTGGTTATCTGGCCATTATGGTACCCCTTTCTGAGCGGCGACCCCATATCGCCCGGCATAAAGGCGAGCGTGCATTTTATTTCCGGAATGGCCACAAGTCAGAAATGATGGAGGTATTTCAGGTCCGCGATCAAATGCTCCGCCGGACCATACCGAAGCTCGAATTCGATATCGACGTGCGAGTGGCGCATGAAGACATGGATTATAGTGCCCGCCAATTCTCGCTGGTTTCGGTAGCGCTCGAGCTCGTCCTGAGAAACAATTCCGAAGTGTCGGCCAGATACCCATATATCGTCTTTCGGTTTGATCGTGGCCGTTATGTGAGCATGGGAAACCAATATCGACAATTTGCCGAGATAGGCATCGTCGCGGAACCACTTGGACCAGTCTTGGCTAGGCCAATCACGGTCGATCATAGATCAATGTCTCAGGACATCGAATTCGCAGGAACCGCGGAATGCTGCATACATCCGGGAGCGACTCTGCGCGTAGCCTCAATTAAGTTAACTGCGCAGGCGAGGCTGGACAGTACAATTGTGGTTGGCGTGGGAAGCACCGATACACTCGTTCCCTTTTTTCACACGCTACCAAAAATTATTATGGAAGTGTCGTACGGATGTCTCGATGTTGCACGGCAAATTGTCCCTCTCGAGATCGACGCTGAGGCCATGATGGCCAAATTGCAAACGAATGGCCTGCTTGGTCCAATTCTGCTTCCACCACCTGGATCTGTGTAATGACACTCGACGTTCGAGGAAGCCTAAAAAACACAAAGCTGAGTACCGATAAATTCGTCGTTTTTGAAGAACTTTTCTCAAACGCAATCGATGCTTACCTGATTAGAAAAAACGGAGACCCTTCGGTCAATGGACTGAAGGTGGAGTTTCTGGTCGAGTTTTGGAGCACAGATTTATTTGATAATGGAATCGATCTCAGCATTTCTTGCAAGGATAATGGCTGCGGATTTGGTGATCTCCAGTCCAAGGCATTCCTAACGAAGGATACGTCATATAAAGACGATCTATCGATTTCTGGCATTGGCAAATGCAAAGGCGCCGGTCGGATTCAGTATTTCCATCATTTTTCAGATATGACAATTGATAGCACGTACCTGGGCGACTCTGGCATGTCGAAGCGCGGGCTTGCGTTCACGGAGTTACAAAAAGATATCGACGATGATCGGTTTATTGTCGCTCCGGCCGAGAAGAAAAGTGGCCTTGAGACCGTAATCAAACTATCGAAACTGAAGCAGAACATCAGGGAAAGGATATTCGATCAGGATAACCTGACAGAGCTATTCTCAGTAAAAAATCTGCGAAACCAGATTTTGGTCGTGTTTCTCCAGCGACTCGTAGGACTTGCGTCCCAACTTGGGCAATTTGAAGTGGCATTCAAATCAAAAAGCGATAAGCCGGCCAAGCAAGATGAAATTGAATATTTACGTCCATCCGATCTGCCTCCGGTGAATGATAGTCGCCTTGTAAAGGCGTATGAGACTGACCTTCGAACCGGCATAGTGCTCGACACGTTTCAGGAACTTCAACTATCGCACTATATTTTGAAGACTACAGATTATGATATCCCTAAGAATTCGATATCATTGTGCGCCAAATCAGCGCCCGTCAAAGATATAACAAACCGGTATCTCCGAACAAAGACGCTCGAAAACAAGCCAATCTTAGAGGCGCATCATATCGTATTAATCGAGGGCGATGTATTCGACCGCGGCGTCAACGACCAGCGTGATGGCTTTGATCGTATTCCTGACGAGATCAAAGGCGGAGACTTATACAATCAGGAAAAAATTTCCTTCCACCAGGTATTCGAAGCCATAGATGATGTCGTCGGCCAATGGGTTACCCCTCCGGATTGGAACAAGGAAACCATCGTTAAGCATGCAACCGAGCGATTTGGCGTCTCTGAAGCAATGCTTGCGGAAACTGAAACCCGCGTTCGCTACGGTGATACAGCCGATACCTTGGCGGAGCGCGTGCTCAAAAAATACCAGGATCGCATTATCAAAGGCACTGCTGAAATATTCGAACTTAAAGAGGAAATTGCGAAGTGCGATCCTGCCTCGGACGAATTCCGCGAAAAGGTAAACCAAATTGCCTGGAAATATTCGTCATCAATCAAAGACGTCGACAAGGCCAACCTTTCCCAACTCGTCGTCCGCCGTTCAGCGATAGTCGAGATATTAAGGCTTGCGTGCCAAAGGCAGCTTGATATCCAAATCGCCAGCACCGTTAAACGCCGGACCGACGAAGCGCTCATTCACAGCATTTTCTTTCCAATGAGGAAGGATACCTCTGAAAAGATCGATCATGATATTTGGCTACTGAATGAAGAGTATCACTATTACGATTACATCGCATCGGATATGCCCTTGGCGAAGATAAAGTTGAGCGATGATGGCGAGCTTTTTTCTCCGGATATTGACGACGAGTTATCAAAGATCTTTAAAAAGAATTTTGATGATAACGCCAAGAAGCGCCCAGATATTGCGATTTTCACCAAAGAAGGCTCAGCAATCATTATTGAATTCAAAGCTCCCGATGTCAGTATGGATGATCATGTACCGGATCTGATGGAGTATGCTCAACTGCTGGCTGCCAAGTCAGGCGGTCGTTTGAGGAGGTTCTATGGCTATTTGATCGGCAATACCCTGAATCCCAATAGGCTTCGCGCATATACGCGCTTCCCGACTGGCAAAGGATATTTCGGCACAGACTCCGTCATTGACCATACAACTGGAAGGCTGATTGGCGAGCTGTATTCCGAGATATTGTTTTACGATGACCTCGTGGACCGTGCTGATAAGCGCCTGGAGGTGTACAAGGAGAAACTGAATATTGATTTTCGATGAGGAATAAACAGCCACCATCACGCCGAACAAGATATGTAACCAATAAAGTTCACGCCCGGAATTTGGAGTTCAGTCAAAACACCAGATTAGGAGAACACAAATGCAGTTCGTGAAGAATTCGCCGGGACAAGATCATCTGAAGGTTATCACAAATGTTTTCGATAATGCCCAAAGGATATTGTTCGCCGTCGCTTTCTTGAAGCATAAGGGGCTGAAGGAGATTGATCCCATACTCGCGAAGCGCTTGGCGGCGGGTGCAGAGATCGAAGCATTCGTTGGACGCGATTTCTGCCTGACGGAACCGTCTGCTCTTGAAAGACTGCTTGAGCTGTCAAAGCAATTTTCGTCGTTAAAGATATACGTCGCCAAGCAACTTGCTCAATCAACTTTTCACCCTAAGGTCTATATAGGCATTAAGGATGGCCAGGCGCACATTCTAATCGGGTCAGCCAATTTGACGGGAGGTGCCCTTTCAAAGAACGAGGAGATTTCAATTCTCTTCACCTGTCGGACTACAGATTCATTGTTTAAGCAAAAGACAGCGATGTTCCAGGAATACCGGTCGAAAATTGGTGGCCGGTTTGAAGTGCTTGATTATATCGTCCTGGAGCAATATCGCTTGCAGTTTAATCGGGCACAACGAATCAAGAAAAGGGTCGAACAAGAGATCGAGAGTGAATTTGAGGATCTATTTAACCTCGATTTGCTTGCCGAATATTACAAGGAATTTTTACAAGATGGCTCGCAAATGGTGAGCCTCCGGAACCGCCGTCAAGATCGAATAAAAGCCAAGGCTGTCCAGACCCAAATTGCTGGAATACCAATCAGCCCACCGCTCGATCATTATAGACGCGTCAAACTCGGAGAATTGTTTCGCAATTTGATTACATCAGCCAATGGACATAGTCATCTTTGGCAGTCTGGCGATGTACACAGGCGTGGGCTAGAAGCGCTCAATAAGCCCACAAAGCTTATACGATTATTTGACTTGGCGCAGACGGCTGCCGACCTCGCTGCGGAAGAGGGGTATCGAATGCTCCGCGAGCCGGCAAGGGCTCTACCAGGAGCTGGGATAAATATGGTGACTGAGATGCTTTGCACATTCGCGCCTAAGCGATTTGCTGTTTTTAATGGCAACACTGCGGATGCGCTCAAAGCGTTAGGTGCTGACGTCCCAAATGCCGGCACACTTATCGCAACACGAACCTACGCACGCATCTGTGCGATTATTGATGCAGTGCGAGAGCGTATTGGCGGGTCAGATTTCACGGATGCCGATGCGTTCCTAAACTGGGTATACCAAACCAAGGTTAAGCCGAATTCCTAGTGTGACCGGATTTGCTCTGAATTGGCCCATTATGTCATTGAAGACATCTCTCTTTTTTATTCTTGCCAAGCCCTCCCCGGGGACGCGAGAACGTCAACGCCGTTGGGCAACTGGTTACGAGTTACGGATTTCCGCCTCCGCGAGCCGCTTGGGTGTCAGAATCCCGCGCAACCGCAGCTCCCACAGCCGTAGACATTCCCGCTTCTCGTCCCGGTAACTGTGTTGGTCATAGACTTGATGTAGTTGCGGCTGGGCATGAGCAATGACCAGTTCGCGGATCATGTCCTGCACCGGCAGCGCTGAAAAATGTGTGCGTGCCGTCCGGCGCAGATCGTGGATGACCCAGCCCTGGACCTCCGATAGCTTGTCGAGACGCGCCTTTGCCTTCGAGAAGCCATTCACTGCCTTTTTGCCGTCGGTGGTGGTGAACACATGCGGCCCCTTGAACCTTGGCAACGACTTGAGCAGGGCCAGGGCATCCGGCACTAACGGCACCTCATGGGTGCGCCCAGACTTCATGCGCGCCGCCGGGATGGTCCAGAGCTTCTGCTCGAAATTCACCTCGTCCCACGTCATGCCGGCCACCTCGTTTTCCCGCTGGCCGGTAAGAATGAGCAGGCGGATCAAAGGGCCATAAGGATAGCTCATCTCCTCCGACCTGATGGCGGCGCGCACGCGCGTTGCGCCCTCCCTAGGCGCCGTGTAACCGCCTGCACAGGCATTCCAGATTGCCCTTAGCTCGGCGTCACCCAGAATATGAGTGCGCGCCTGCCTCGCGCCGATCAGGTCCTTGGGCTTCAACGCCGCGACTGGCGAGGAGGTGAGCCCAAACTCATGCGTGCCGATGGCCCAATTATACACCCGCCTGACATGGCCCAACGCACTGTGCGCCTGATACGGCGCTCCTCGTTTCACAATGGCCCGGATGACATCAGCCACCTCCTCCGCCAAAATATCACCGGCTGGCCTTTGCCCCCATGGCTTGATGAATTCTGCCTCCAAGATACGCTTGGCCTCGCCATGCTTTACCAGCGCCGTATGTCGGGCGAGATACTCCCTGGCGACAGCCTCAAACGTGTTGACCGCCTTACGGCGCTCTTCGGCCTTTCGCCTGGCCGCGTCGATCTTGGGGTCCACCCCTTTGCCAATCAGTTCAAGCCAGTGCCTGGCGCGCTCCCTGGCTGCATCAAGCGTGATGGCGCCATACTCGCCCAGCACCCGGCGCGTGGGATTCTTCGGCTTTGCCGGAAACCGGGCAACGAGCACGAATGTCCGATGTCCCTTTTTGGTCACCCGCAGGGCCAAGCCCGGTACGATCGAGTCGAAATAATCCAGCCGTCCGGCGCCAGGCACCCGGCTCTCCGATTTGATGAACTTATCCGTCAGGGCAATTCTCGCCATACCGCTTGCTCTAGATTAGGCAAAATCGGGGCAACACTGGGGCAACGGTTTTGCCCGTCTCGCCATGTTTTCCCATGTTTCGTCATGTTGCATCATGTCAGCATAATTACCGCAAAAACAACGTGTTTTGAACTAAAATGTCACCTTATGTTTTCTCAAGAATCATCGCAGCGGCCAACTGTTAATCGCTCGGTCGTAGGTTCGAGTCCTACTTCGGGAGCCAATATCCCGGCGGATACCGCCGCGGCCCCGGCTCAGGCAGCCGCCCCGGTTTTTCATCAGCGATCTCATCAAACACGGCAATCGCCGCCAGCACTGCCAGAGTCAGCAACATGTTCATCGTAAAATAGCGCCGGAACAAATCTGCCTCCTTCATGTCAGATGACCCATCATATCCTGCACCATCCCGCTCCAGTCTCCCGGTGCGGTTCCGAGCGGGCGCGGCTGAAACATCGCCGCCAGCCCGGCGGCAATCGCTGCCGCCTCCGGCGCACATAACAAGGCGCGCCCATAGCCATTCAGCTGCTCGCCCAGCCCGCCCACTTCCGTTGCCAGCACATAGCGCCCCTGCGCCATCGCCGCCGCCGCAATCCCGGATTGGCTGGCCTCCCGGTACGGCAGCACAATGCCATCCGCCCAGCCGATCAACGCTGCAATCTCGGCCTCCGGCACCCAGCGCCGCTCCACCACCACGCCTGGTATCGACGCCAGCCGGTTTAAAACCACCGTCTCCGCCCCCTGCCCGGCAATCCGCAACGTGAACGGCAACACGCCGTCAAACCGCTCCAAGGCATCGGCCAGCAAATCCAGGCCCTTATACGGCAGCAGCCGGCCAAAAAACAGTAAACGCGGGTTGCCGCCATGCGCCAGCGGCGGCGGTGCGGCACCAAAATGCAGCGGCGGGTGCCATAGCCGCGCCACCGTCTGGTCGCCCTGCCCAAACCCCTGTGCTCGCAGCGCCGCCGCCACATGCGAAGACAGCGCAAACAACACCTGCGCCTCTTGCAGCAGCCGCCCCTGCCCGAGCAACCTGAACACCAGAGACTCTCCCCGGTGCGGCTCGGCATCGTGCACGATCACGGCATACGGCACCCGGCAGCGCTGCAGCGCATATATCATACGCGTATCCAGCATCGCCGGCATCGCGCATATCGCATAATCCGGCCGTAATCCGCGTATCTGCCGCAACACCCGCTGGCGTGCCACCGGCTCCCACAGCCGTTGCAGCGCAAAACTCACGGCACCGCCATAAGTCGGCTCCACCCAGTCGCAAACTGCACCCGCCGCTAAAATCTCTGCCCCCGCCGCCAGGGACAGCACGGGATCCACCACCAGCCCTGCCGCCGCTTGCGCAATTTGTTGCGCAAACACCGGCCCGGCGCCGCGCCGGCCCCAGTGCCAGACCAGCAGCCTCATGCCACCCCGTTCGCCGCCAGCGCCGCCAGCAGCGGCCCGGCGCCCAGCCGTGCCTTGGCATGAGCCGCCCCCGCTTGCCCCAGCTGCCGGCGCAACGCCGCATCCTCGAGCCGCCGCAGCCAATCCGCTGCCGCCTCGATATCCGGCTCCGCCCACAGCGCGCCAGGCAGATCATAGGTGCCCCGCTCATCGGCCACCGGCACCAGCCTGTACGGCACCAGTGCCGCACAGGCGGCGTCCATGAACACCATGTTGCCTGACCACGCAGTCGCCACCACCGGGCGCCCCAGCAGCATCGCGGTCGCCGGCACCAGACCAAACCCCTCCGCCCGATGCAGCGACAGCACGATATCGCTGGCGGCGATCAGCCCTCGCAGTTCTGCCTCCGGCAGCATCCCGGTCATCAAATGCATATTCGGGTGGTCCATTGCCGCCCGTATGGCGGCCAGATCACCGGCAAAATCATCAACGCCCGACAGCTTCATCACGAAAATGCAATCACCGCGCGCTCCGAACGCCGCACGAAACGCCGCAATCGCCCCGAATGGATTCTTCCGCGCCAGGCTGGAGGCCAGGTTGAACACCGTCAACACCACCAGCGCCCCATCCGGCAGGCCAAACTGCGCGCGATCGCCCACCACCGCCATCGCCGGCAAGGCCGCCAGAGGATGCGGCACCACCCGCACCCGCCCCGGCGCCAAAGGCTCCAGCGCGGCTGCGGTAAAATCCGATGGCGCCCATATCTCATGGGCGAACCGCGCCCCATGGCGCCACTCCGGCGGCACCACCGGCAATTCCCAGGCCCATAAGGTCAAAACCCGCCGCTGCCGCAATACCCCGCGCGGCCAGCGCAGCAGCCCCACCGGCAGCACCGGCGCATTCACCACCGCCAGCAGTGCCGCATCCGCCGGCACGGTTTGGCGCGGCATCGCCACCACCCCCGGCAACCCAAGCGGCACCCGTCCGCGCGCCAGACCGGCAGCGGCAATCACCTCATGCAAAATGCGCGCGGATTCCGCGAGCCCGGTATGCCCCGCCACATCCCCGGCCACAATCACGCCATGGCTGCGCGGCGGCGGCACGCGATCCGGCTTTGCACATAAAACCGCCGCAACACCGGCCAAGGCATTGCGGCGGAATTGCCGTGGCAGAGTTTGCCATGCTTTATGGGCGAGCCGTTTCATAAGCCTCGTAAAGGGTTAACGGTCTGGATCGTCAAGTTATAGCAAGCAGCAGCTTTTTTGAAAAAAAGCTGCGCAAAAAACTTTTATGAGTCAGGGCCTGGGCGTGGTCTGCACAACGCCCAGGTAAGGTATAATAATTCTGGTCCAAAGGCTTTGCCACTGCCAGCGCCCGTGTCCAGCAGGGCAAAGTTTTTTGCGCAGCTTTTTTCCAAAAAAGCTGCTACTTACTTATACTCAGCCGATCACTGCACTTCCTCAGGCAGCTTTTCCGCAGACCCATCGTCGCCATCGGATTCCGGCTTCGGCAGGGCCGGCAGTGCGGCTTCCGTCACATCGAAGGCCAGCTTGCCGTCCTTCAATGAAACTTTTACCGCACCACCTTTGACCAATTTGCCGAACAATAGCTCCTCGGCCAACGGCTTCTTGATCAGCTCCTGGATCACCCTGGCCAACGGCCGGGCGCCGTACAGCGGCTCATAGCCGCGCTCCGCCAGGAACTCCTTGGCCGCCGACGACAATTCGATGGTGACATTGCGGTCAGCCAGCTGGGCTTCCAGCTGCATCACGAACTTCTCCACCACTCGCGCCACGATTTCAGGGGTCAGCCCGGAGAACGGTATCACCGCATCCAGCCGGTTGCGGAATTCCGGCGTGAACATACGCTTGATGGCATCCTCATCCTCGCCCACGCGCACCTCCCGGCCGAAACCGATCCCCGCCTTGGCCATATCGGCAGCCCCGGCATTGGTGGTCATGATCAAAATCACATTGCGGAAATCCACCTTCTTGCCGTTGTGGTCGGTAAGTTTTCCATGATCCATGATCTGCAACAATATGTTGAATAAATCCGGATGCGCCTTCTCGATCTCGTCGAGCAGCAGGACGCAATGCGGATGCTGGTCGATGGCATCGGTCAACAGCCCGCCCTGATCGAACCCGACATAACCTGGCGGCGCGCCGATCAGACGGGAGACGGAATGCCGCTCCATATATTCGCTCATGTCAAAGCGCGTCAGCTCGATGCCGAGGGTCGCCGCCAGTTGCCGCGCCACCTCGGTCTTGCCCACGCCGGTCGGCCCGGAGAACAAGTAATTGCCGATCGGCTTCTCTGGGTCACGCAAGCCGGCACGCGACAGTTTGATCGCCGCCGATAGCGCCTCGATAGCCGCATTCTGCCCGAACACCATGGATTTCAGGTCACGCTCCAGCGTACGCAAAATCTCCTTGTCATCGGCGGAAACGGATTTGGGCGGGATGCGCGCAATCTTGGACACCATGTCCTCGACATCCTTTAAAGTCACGGTCTTGCGGCGCTTGTTTTCCGGCTGCAGCATTCTGGCTGCCCCAGCCTCGTCGATCACATCGATCGCCTTGTCCGGCAGCTTGCGGTCATTGATATATTTGGCCGCCAGCTCAACCGCCCCGCGGATCGCCTCATCTGTATAACGTACCTTGTGATGCTTCTCGTAAGCCGTCTTCAAGCCGCGCAAAATTTTCACGGTATCCTCGATCGACGGCTCGTTCACGTCGATCTTCTGGAATCGCCGCACCAGTGCCCGGTCTTTCTCAAAATAGTTGCGGAACTCCTTGTAGGTGGTGGAGCCGATGCAGCGCAGCGACCCCTGCGCCAAAGCCGGCTTCAACAGGTTGGAGGCATCCATCGCCCCGCCTGAGGTCGCCCCGGCGCCGATCACCGTATGGATTTCATCGATGAACAATATGGCGCCGGCCAGCCCTTCGATCTCGGTCACAACCGCCTTCAGCCGTTCCTCGAAATCACCTCTGTAGCGTGTACCGGCGAGCAATGCGCCCATATCCAAGGCAAAGATTGTCGATTTCGCAAGCACCTCCGGTACATCGCCATCGACGATCCGTTTTGCCAGCCCTTCCGCGATGGCGGTTTTGCCCACGCCTGGATCCCCCACGTAAAGCGGGTTGTTCTTGGTCCGGCGGCACAGGATCTGAATGGTGCGTTCGATTTCAGTCTCCCGGCCGATCAACGGATCGACCTTCCCGGCCTGCGCCTTCTTGTTCAGATTGACACAATAGGTCGACAACGCATCCTGGCCGCGCGCCTTGCCGGATTTTTCCTCACGTTCCGGCTCTGGTTGATCGGCCGAGCCGGTCGGCGTGCGCGGTGCTGATTTGCCGGGGGATTTGGCAATGCCGTGGCTGATGAAATTCACCGCATCCAGCCGGGTCATGTCCTGTAATTGCAGGAAATACACCGCATGGCTCTCGCGCTCGCTGAACAGCGCCACCAGTACATTGGCGCCGGTTACCTCATCACGCCCGGAGGACTGCACATGGATCGCCGCGCGCTGCACCACGCGCTGGAATCCTGCGGTCGGCTTGGGGTCGCCGGCCCGCTCGGTCGCCAGCCCTGCCAGGTCCTTGTCCAGAAACTCGGTCAGATCCTTCTTGATTTTGTCGATATCGACGCCGCAGGCCCGCAGCACCGTCACCGCGTCGGCATCCTCGATGAGGCCCAGCAGCAGATGTTCGAGCGTGGCATATTCATGCTTGCGGTCGGCGGCCAGTGAAAGCGCCCGGTGCAATGTTTGTTCAAGGTTACGAGACAACATAAGCTTTCAAACCATTCCTTCACGCCGATGCACGGCGCTCTGATGTTCCGGGCGTCTTACCGGCCTGCCCGGCCCGGCGTCTGTTCCGAAATCACTTACAAGCAGGATTTATTCCTGCCGCGAAGAACTCAATGCACGGAGTGTGCCACTCAATTCCGCTTTTATACAAATAGTATTAGCGCGAGATAAAACAGCTCACTCTTTCTCAATTGTGCATTGCAGAGGATGCTGGTTCTGCCGCGCCAGGTCCATCACCTGCGTCACCTTGGTCTCGGCGACCTCGTAAGTATAAACCCCGCACACCCCGACTCCGCGGCGGTGCACATGCATCATGATCTGCGTCGCCTGCTCGCGATTCTTTTGAAAGAACCGCTCCAGCACATGCACGACGAACTCCATCGGCGTGTAGTCGTCATTCAGCATCAGGACCTTGTACATGGTCGGCTTTTTGGTCTTTGGCCGCGGCTTGGCGACGACCCCTATCCCCGCCCCGTCCGATCCTTTGCGCTTATCGTTGTCACTCATGTCTCAAAACCACTCGATCCGCATGCTGTTCACCCTGAAATGGGAGTCCGCGGCATGCCTCGCAACGCGCCGCCACACAATACAGCATATCGAAAGCCGCGTGGGATGGGAAAGGGCGTTTTTTGGGTTTCTCGAAAATCTTATACGGAACAACCAGAGGCCCGGATCAA
This sequence comes from Acetobacteraceae bacterium, assembly GCA_965231175.1. GTDB lineage: Bacteria > Pseudomonadota > Alphaproteobacteria > Acetobacterales > Acetobacteraceae > Acidocella. The sequence continues at coordinate 309,274 of CBDDMJ010000006.1, forward strand.
CGATCCGGACCCCTGCACACAGCCCACACAGGTTTGCTGTCGTATAGGAGGTTAGCGTTTAGGAAGTTTTGCCGAAGGTCTCAACCGCCAGCGCCAGACGTGCAGTCAACGGTGCAATCGCATTTTCGGTCAGCTTCACTGTCTCATCGGTCAGCTTGCTGCTCTCCGCCACTGCCTTCTCGATCGCCGAACGGGCAAAGCCGGACTGCATCTCGAGCGCTTCCTTGACCGATTTCACGCTGATCAGGGATTTGCTGAAGGCCATCGATTCGTCGATCGAGGCCTTGCTCGACGCCGCCACATGCTTGGAAATCTCCTGGAAACCGGAAGCGAAAATCTGGCTCGCCTTCATCATCGCTTCGATATTGCCCTGGCTGAAGGCAACCATTTCCTCAGCGGTCTTCATGGCTTTGGCAACCCCTTCCTTCATTTTCGCCTGGCTGGTCTCAAACCCTTTGGTAGCTTTCTCAATACCCTCTTTCATCGAGTGCAGGGTTTTGTCGAAGCCATGCGTCACGGCCGCCTTGCTCTCTTCAATCGTCTCGGCGGCAGCGGTCTCGGCACTCGTAAATTTGGATTTTGAAATGCTCATAAAAACTCTCCTGTGAGGACACAATAAAACCTGCAAAGCCCCAACTCGGCGAGCGACAACGGTTCTACCGCAGTGCAGCATAGCTTTATTATAAGAACGCTTATGCAGCGTCAACAATCCATTGCAGCGCACAAAAATTTTTCAATTTTGTAATGTTGGCGAATTACTCCTATAATTGCTCGTTAACCCATTGGCTTTCTATGTTTTTCCGCTTTTTTGCTGGACAAGCCATCAACCGGACGTTTAGATCGCCTAGATCGCCTCATCGATTTTAAAGGTTTGCTGCATGCTCGTCACGCTGCGCCATAACTGGCCAGAAAAATCCCGTCGCGCCGCGCGTCTCTACGCCGTGGCCTGCTGCGTCTGTTTGCCCGTCATGCTGGCCCCCGCCAGCGCCACCGCCCGTGCCGACCACACTCACCGCATCCATCATTACTATGCTCCCGCCTACACCACCCGCCACCAGCTCCAGCCGGATACCGGCTTCGGCCCCACCGCCCCCGGCGTCAGTTCGATACTCATCGATGCCAAATCCGGCGCCGTCATCGCCGCCCAGGGTGCGGATATTCCACGCTACCCCGCCAGCCTGACGAAGTTGATGACGCTCGACCTCGCCTTCCAGGCCCTGCGCGACGGCCGCCTCACCCTCGATACCCAAATCCCGATGACCACCGAGGCCGCCGCCGTTGAGCCGGTGAAACTCGGCCTGCCCGCCGGTAGCGAAATCCCCTTGCGCGACATCATCCTCGCCATGACCACCATGTCCGCCAACGACGCCGCCACCGCCCTCGGCGATTATCTCGGCGGCAACGACCTCAACCGTTTTGCGCAAATGATGACCTTGCGCGCCCACACCATCGGCATGGCGCAAACCCAGTTCGCCAACCCCTCCGGCCTACCCAACCCGAACCAGGTCACCACCGCCCGCGACATGGCGATCCTGGCGCGCGACATCGTGGTGTCATACCCGCAATACCAGCCCTTCTTCACCACCATCAGCTTCAATTATGCCGGCCGCACCATCTACAGCAACAACCAGATGCTGAAACTCTACCCGGGCACCACCGGCATGAAGACCGGCTACACCATCCTGGCCCGCCACAACCTCATTACCAGCGCAGAACAGAACGGCCGCGTCCTCATCGGCGTCGAACTGCACGAAGACAGCTGGGGCGCCACCTACCAGCAAATGACCGCCATGCTGAACACCGGCTTCGGCGGCAGCGCCCCGAATGCCGCCACCCAGCTCGCTGACAACACCCCGCCGGCCATCCCGGCCCCGCTGCCCACCGGCCCCACCCTGTTCGCACAAGCCGATGCCGCCACCATCCGCCCGGCCATACCCCCCGCCCATCTCACCACCACCGGCCCGAATGGCTGGACCGCCCAGCTCGGCAGCTTCGCCCATATGAAAACCGCTCGGCTACAAGCCCTGCAAGTGCACAGGCTCCAAGGCGTCGGCATTGCCCGCGTCGCCCAAATCCAACGCCACGGCAAAACCCTATGGACCGCCCAGCTGACCGGCCTCAGCCGGCTCGCCGCCCATATCACCTGCCACAGCCTTACCGAACGCGGACAATCCTGCACCGTCATCGCCCCGCAGGACGAGCATCTTGCCATGTCCAACGCGCCTTCGGCGATGGTCGCGGATTAGGAAGCAAGCACTGCTTTTTTGTGAACAAAAAAGCAGCAAAAAAACTTTTTGAATCTGGGCCCGGAGGCAATAGCCGCGACAAAGCCCAAGGCCCAGCATAAAATACTTATTTAATCATAAGACGTTATCAGTGTCGCCCCGCGCAAAGCGGATCAAAAGTTTTTTGCTGCTTTTTTTTCAAAAAAGCAGTGCTTGCCTAAAACTTCTAAAGTTTAAAATAATCCAGATACCCCGCAAAATGCGGGCGCAGCACATCCGGGTTGATACCGAACCGGCTCAGCGAATAGCGCCGTTGCCTGGCGTAGCCGCCCCGCGGATTGGCGCTTAGTTTCCGCTGCATAGCCTGCGTTGATGTGGTTGAAAGGGGCCAGCCGAACTGCTCGTAAATCCGCGCCACCGCCGCCATTGGATTAGCTACCAGCGTTTCATACTGCAGATGGATTTTCCGGTCCGCCGCCACATCCGGCCGCTGGTCGAACGCCATCAACCGCTGCGCCCCCTCGATCCAGCGCGCCGTTACCTGCTCGCCGATTTCTACCGGGTCTATATTTTTCAAAAATGGCTTGCGCAGTACCTCGGTCAGATGCGCCACCGAGGCAAACACCTGCACGGGATCCCGATGCACCACCACGAACCGTGCATCCTGATACACACTTAAAATGGCGTCGACCGTAAACACATGGTCCGGACATTTCAAAATCCAGCGCCCACCGCCCAAGCCCTGCTGCAACACCTGCAAGAACCGCTTATGAAACAAAAATGCCTGCTCATGCCCGTGCCGGTCCAGCCACGCCCGATACCCCGGCACCCGAAACACCGTATCGAACCGCAAACTCTGAAACACATGTGCGGTAATCTCGCTGCATTCCTGTGGACTATCCGCATCGATCGGATGCACCAGCGGAAACTCCGGCGTCAGCCCGGCAAAAAACTTCAGCTGACGGTCCACCATCCTGGCCCTTTTATCCCCGCCAGGCTGAAACCCCGGCGGCCGCGGCGCCGGATAAATCGTCTGCCAGTTGCGCGGCACCAGAACCGCTTCGTCCTCAGCCAGCAGCGCATGCAAAAACGTCGTGCCGCTGCGTGGCAACCCCAGTATAAAAACCGGCGCCGCCACCACCGCTTCCGCCACGCCCCGGTCCTCCCTATGTATCTCATCCACCGCCCGGGCATTTCCCAGCAATCGCCGGAAATCCCAAACCGTCGATAACTGCCCAAAATAAGAAAGTGCCGTATCCGCCGCCAAAGACTCCAGCAGCACCGCTAAGCCCTCGCGCGCCGCCGCATCCGGCGCCGCCCTGGCCCCCGCAATCAACCGCCCCGCCGCCAACCGTGGATGCAGCCCCGCCGGCAACCGATCCGCCAAGCCAAACCCCGCTTGCAACATCCGGAATGGCAGCGCCATCCGCGGCGGCTCGGCAACAGGTTCGGTAGCGCTCATTCAATAATCTTTCCAAAGGCAGCGACGTAAGAAAGCACTGCTTTTTTTGAAAAAAAGCAGCAAAAAACTTTTATGAGTCTGGGCCTTGGGCGTTGTCGCTGCCACCGCCCCAGGCCCAGCATAAAATTTCTGCTGGTTCATGGGCGGAGCGGCCAAGGTTCCGTGCGCAAAGCGCATGGAATGCAGCGGAGGGGTTGATTGCATCACGCCATACCCCAGGGGATCAAAAGTTTTTTGCTATTTTTTTCAAAAAAGTAGCGCTTCCTTGTTTAATTGTCTCTCAGAGTTTTCAATAAGCTTAAGGTTTCCTCAACGTTTTTCGTGACCGTAAACAAATCGCGTATTTCGGGGCGGGCGAAGCCACGGGTGATGGTTTCTTCGACCATGCTGATGAAGGGTTGGGCCCAGCCGAGGATATCGCACAGGATGATCGGTTTGTTGTGACGGCCGAGTTGTTTCCAGGTCAGGATTTCGAAGGTTTCGTCGAAGGTGCCGAGGCCGCCGGGCATCACCACGAAGGCGTTGCCGAGGGCGAACAGACGGCGTTTGCGGGTGTGCATGGAATCCGTGACGATGAGTTCGGACAGGCCGGGGAATTCCACTTCGCGCTGGCGCAGGAAATCCGGGATGATACCTGTCACATGGGCGCCGGCGCGCAAGCAGGCACCGGCGATAACGCCCATCAGCCCGACATTGCCGCCACCGAACACCAGGTCCATACCATTGGCAGCCAGGCCTTGCCCGAGCTCGGTGGCGGCGGCGGCATAGCCAGGGTCGAGACCGGCGTTGGAGCCGCAAAACACTGTGACGGCGTATTTAATCATAAGAGTCCATTCATTTGCTCATCTAATTCGGATAGCATGACGGCAGTGATAATAAAAAGCGGCATTTATTGCAGCGCATCATTGTAAATCGGAATATTCCGATATATGTATCGTTTTATGACGATACAGAGCGATCTCATCCTGACGGAGCCAGATGTCGATGAGGGTTTGAAAGCGCTTTCAAACCCGGTGCGGCGGCAGATCCTTGGCTGGATGAAGGCGCCTGAGCATAACTTCCCTGGCCAGGACCATCCGTATGACCTCGGGGTCTGCGCCGGCAAGATCGATGAGCGCTGCGGTCTGTCGCAATCCACGGTCTCGGCGCATCTCGCGGTTTTGCAACATGCCGGCTTTATAACCGGGCGGCGGCTCGGCCAGTGGATTTTCTACCGGCGCAACGAGAACGCCATCGAATCGTTTTTGCAACGTATCGGCCAGGCTCTGTGAAAAATCTCCCGGCCCCGCTGATCGCTCTGGCACTCAGCGCCTTTGCCATCGGCACCACCGAATTTGTCATCATGGGCCTGCTGCCACAGGTTGCCGCCAATCTTGCGGTCTCGATACCCTCTGCCGGCTGGCTGGTCAGCGGCTATGCGCTCGGCGTCTTCATCGGCGCGCCGATCATGGCCATCGCCACCCAGAAACTGCCGCATCGCACGGCCTTGATGGCGCTGATGGGCATTTTCATTCTCGGCAATGTGCTGTGCGCCGCTGCGCCGTCTTACGGGTTTTTGATGGCGGCGCGCATCATTACCGCCCTCTGCCATGGCGCTTTTTTTCGGCATCGGCGCGGTGGAAGCCGCCAGTCTGGTCCCGGAATCGCGCCGTGCTTCGGCGATCGCGCTGATGTTCACCGGTCTTACGCTGGCCAATGTGCTGGGCGTTCCCATCGGCACTGCCATCGGCCAGTTCGCTGGCTGGCGCATGACCTTCTGGGCGGTCTCACTCATCGGCGTCGCGGCTTTTGTTTCGTTGTGGTATTTATTGCCTCAGCACAAGCACAGCGCAAAGGCCCCGGACATGATGCGCGAATTTGCCGTCCTGAAGGGTCCGGTCTGGTTTGCTCTTACCGTCACCATCCTGTCTTCGGCGGCGATGTTCGCGCTGTTCACCTATATCGCCCCGATCCTGAACAACCTCACCCATCTCTCCCCGCGCGGCGTCACTTATACCTTGTTTCTGGTCGGGCTCGGCTTGACCATCGGCAACATTCTCGGCGGCCGGCTGGCGGATTGGCGGCTCACTGCCTCGCTCTGCGGCCTGTATGTCTGCACGGCGCTGGTGTTGGCTAGTTTTTGGCGACCACCGCGCTTCATGTGGTGGCGGCGGAAATCACATTGTTTGTCTGGGCCATCCTCGGCTTCGCCGTGGTGCCGGCATTACAGATCAACGTGGTGAATTTCGGCGACCGGCGCGCCCAATCTCATCTCCACCTTGAACATCGCCGCCTTCAACGCCGGCAAACGCTCTCGGCGCCTGGGTCGGCGGCGAGGTGATCGCTCATGGCCTCGGCCTCACCGCCATTCCCTACGCCGCCGCCATACTGGCGCTGGCTGCCTTGCTCTTCACCATGCTTTCCGCCACCCGGCCCGGCCCGGCCCAGCGGCAAGTTTCGCCAGCCCTCTGAAAAGGACATCACTATGCCGTCACTCTTTCGACCCGCTCAAACTCGGCAGCCTGACATTGCCGAACCGCATCATCATGGCCCCCCTCACCCGCGCCCGCGCCGGCAGCAGCCGCATCCCGAACGCGCTGATGGAACAATATTACGTGCAGCGCGCCGGCCGCCGGTCTCATCATCATCACCGAAGCCACCTCGATCACGCGCCGATGGGCGTCGGCTATGCCGATACCCCGGGCATCTGGTCGGAGGAACAGGTGGCCGGCTGGGCCCGCATCACCAAGGCCGTGCACGGCGCCGGGCGGGCGGATTTTTCTGCAATTATGGCATGTTGGCCGCATCTCGGCCCCGCTGTTCCTGAACGGACAATTGCCGGTCGCCCCCAGCGCCATCGCCGCCACCGGCCATGTCAGCCTGGTTCGCCCGCAGCAGGCCTATGTTACACCACGCGCCCTGGCCACCGATGAAATCCCCGGTATCGTGGAAGCCTACCGCAAGGCCGCGATGAACGCCCAGATGGCCGATTTCGACGGCGTCGAAATCCACGGCGCCAATGGTTACCTGCTTGACCAGTTCCTGTCAGGACGGCAGCAACCACCGCACCGACGATTACTGGCGGCAGCATCGCCAAACCGCGCCCGGCTACTGCTGGAAGTCACCTGATGCCGTGCTCTCGGTCTGGGAGGCCGACCGCGTCGGCATGCACCTCGCCCCGCGCATGGATAGCCATTCGATGGGCGATACAACGCGCCTCGAAACCTACACCTACGCCGCCCGCGAACTCGGCGACCGCGAACTTGCCTTCATCTGTGCCCGCGAGCACCAGGCCGCGGATTCCATCGGCCCGGCCTTGAAAAAAGCCTTCGGCGGCGCCTA
>CBDDMJ010000007.1:0-19101 GCA_965231175.1 Acetobacteraceae bacterium
TGGTCGATCTCGGCCGCGCCGAGGCGCTGCTGCGGCGCGATGAGACCATCCCGCGTGAGAATTTGCGCAATGGCGACCGGGTGCGGGCGTTCATCTACGATGTGCGTGAGGAGCAGCGCGGGCCGCAGATTTTTCTGTCGCGCACGCATCCCGGGTTTTTGGCCAAGCTGTTCGCCCAGGAAGTGCCGGAGATTTATGACGGCATCATCGAGATCAAGGCGGTGTCGCGCGATCCTGGCAGCCGCGCCAAGATGGCGGTGATTTCGCGGGACCAGTCGATCGACCCGGTGGGCGCTTGCGTGGGTATGCGCGGCAGCCGGGTGCAGGCGGTGGTGGCGGAATTGCAGGGCGAGAAGATCGACATCATACCGTGGTCGCCGAATGTCGCGACCTTCGTGGTGAACGCGCTGGCGCCGGCTGAGGTTTCCAAGGTGGTGATGGATGAAGAGGCCGGGCGTGTTGAAGTGGTGGTGCCGGATAGCCAGCTTTCATTGGCGATCGGCCGCCGCGGCCAGAATGTGCGTCTGGCCTCGCAACTGACGCGCTGGGATATCGACATCCTGACCGAGGCCGAGGAGAGCGAACGCCGCCAGGAAGAGTTCCGCCGCAAGACCGGATTGTTCGTGGATGCGTTGGATGTGGACGACATGATTGCCGGCCTGCTGGTGGCCGAAGGATTCGAGACAATAGAGGATTTAGTGATGACACCGTTAGACGAAATCGCCTCCATCGAGGGGTTTGATGAAAACATTGCCGGCGAATTGCAGCGCCGTGCCGAAGCCTCGCTCGCCAAGGAGGCCAATGAGCTGGAGGAACAGCGCGTGGCGCTGGGCGTGAGCGATGAGATTGCCGCGATCGAGGCGTTGAGCGCGAAGGCGCTGGTTCTGCTAGGTGAAAAGGGCGTGAAATCGCTCGACGATCTGGCCGATCTGGCGGCCGATGAGCTGATCGAGATCGTCGGGGCTGAAGCGTTGAGTGAAGAAGTGGCCAATGAGGTGATCATGGCAGCACGGGCGCATTGGTTTGAAGGAGATGGCGACGCAAGCTGACCCAGACCCGACCGGAGACGACCCGCATACCGGCCCGCTGCGCCGCTGCCTGGTGACGCGCCAAAGCCTGCCGCGCGAGACCATGCTGCGGTTTGTGGTGGGGCCACAGGGGGATGCGGTGTTTGATGCGCCCGCAACCCTGCCCGGACGCGGCATGTGGTTGAGTGCGCGCGGCGATGTGATAGAACTGGCTGTCAAACGTGGCGTATTTGCGCGCAGCGCCAAGCGGCTGGTGCGGATACAGCCGGCGCTGCGGCTGTTCGTTGAAGCGGCGTTGACGCAGCGTGTGGTCGATCTGCTGGGTTTGGCACGGCGCAGCGGGGCGGCGGTATCTGGATTTGAGAAGGCGCAGAGCTGGCTGGTGAGCGGGCAGGCGGGGTTGGTGGTGCAGGCAGTGGATGGCAGCGCGGATGAACGGGCGCGGTTTATGCAGCGGCGGGATGTGGCGGTGGTGATGCCGCTGCCGGCGGCGCGGCTGGGCCAGGTTTTCGGGCGGGAGCACGCGGTACACGCCGCCATCGCCAAAGGCCGGCTGGCGCGCATGATTGAAATTGAAGCGGCAAGGCTTGCAGGTGTTGCGGGCGTTGAGACAAGCGGGCACACAGCCCAACAGCGTTGAAGACAGGCGACGCTGTATGAGAATGGACCGAATTAGGCATGAGTGACGGCAACGATCAGACTGAGACCAAGGGCCGGCTTTCCCTGCGCCCGATCAACCGCGGTGATGCTGGTCACACCGTGGATGCCGGCTCCGTGCGGCAGAGCTTCAGCCATGGCCGTTCCAAGGTGGTGCAGGTCGAGGTTCGCAAAAAGCGTGGCGCGCTGCCGGGCGGCACTGCCGCGCCCGCTGCCACTCTGACCCTCGCGCCGACCTTGGTCACACCAGCGGCAGCGCCGCCACCGCCAGCCACACCGGCGCGTCCGGTGGTGCGAGGCGCCGGTGCGGCGATCCCGCGCGCGTTGACCGCGACCGAGCTTGCCACCCGTCAGCGTGTGCTGACCGAACAGCAGCGCGTGGCCGCGGTGCGCGAGGCCGAGCGGCGCGAGCAGGAGAGCATGTCCATCCTCTCGGCTGCCGAGGAAGCGCGCCGCCGCGAAGATGAAACCCAGCGCGTTGCCGAGGAAGATGCACGCCGTGAGAAGGCCGAAGCCGGCCAGCCGAAACGGGCCGAACCGGCGCCGGATGTGGCCGAGCCGAATGAGCCGGCCGGTGTTGCCGATGCCGCCGCAGCCGCCGCGCAACCGGCGGCGGCCCCCGCGGCCAAGGCTGCAGTGCCGTCCGAGACGCTGCGCCTGCAACCGGGCGGCCGCCCGGCGCCGCGTGTGGAGGATGATGACGAAGCGCCGCGCGGGGTGCGCCGCCCCGGCATGGGGGCAGCGGTTTCCAAACGCGGCGTGCCGATCGTGGCGCCGAAAAAACTGGGCGACGACCGCCGCCGCGCCGGCAAGATCGACGTGCAGGCGGCTCTGGAAGGCGAGGACGAGAAGGTGCGCAGCCTGGCCTCGGTGCGCCGCCAGCGGGAACGCGAACGCCGCCAGGCCGAGCTGGAATTGCTGCGCGCCGATGGCGTGAAAGTGGTGCGCGAAGTGATATTGCCGGAAACCATCACCGTGCAGGAGCTGGCCAACCGCATGGCCGCGCGCGGCAATGAGGTGGTGAAGGCGCTGATGAAGCTCGGGGTGATGGCGACCATCACCCAGGCGATCGATGCCGATACCGCTGAGCTGGTGGTGAGCGAGTTTGGTCACCGCTCGCGCCGGGTGGCGGATAACGACGTTGAAATCGGGCTTGAAGGCCTGCAGGATACCGATACCGAATTGCAGGCGCGGCCGCCGGTGGTGACCATCATGGGCCATGTCGATCACGGCAAGACCAGTCTGTTGGATGCGCTGCGCCAGACCGATGTGGCGGCCGGCGAGGCCGGCGGCATTACCCAGCATATCGGCGCCTATCAGGTGCAGCTGCCGTCCGGGGCGCAGATCAGCTTTATCGACACGCCGGGCCATGAGGCGTTTACCGCGATGCGGGCGCGCGGCGCCGGGGTTACGGATATCGTGGTGCTGGTGGTGGCCGCCGATGACGGGGTAATGCCGCAGACCATCGAGGCGATCAAACACGCGCATGCCGCACAGGCGCCGTTGATCGTCGCCATCAACAAGATGGACCGGCCGGGTGCCGATGCCAACAAGGTGCGGCAGGAATTGCTGCAGCATGACGTGGTGGTGGAGGAAATGGGCGGCGAGACGCAGGATGTGGAGGTCTCGGCGCTGAAGCGTTTGGGTCTCGACAAGCTTGAGGAAGCGATCCTGCTGCAGGCGGAAATTCTCGATCTGCGCGCCAACCCTGACCGTGCCGCCGAAGGTACGGTGATCGAAAGCCGGCTGGACCGCGGCCGTGGCCCGGTGGCGACGGTGCTGGTGCAGAAAGGCACGCTGCGCCCTGGCGAGATTGTGGTCGCCGGGGCCGAATGGGGCCGGGTGCGCGCCATGCAGAACGACAAGGGTAAAGCCGTGCCGGCCGCCGGACCGTCGACCCCTGTGGAAATTCTCGGCCTCTCGGCAGCACCCACGGCGGGTGAGCCGTTCGTGGTGGTGGAAAACGAAAGCCGGGCGCGTGAGATCGTCGAGTTCCGGGGCCGCAAACTGCGCGAACGCGCGGCCGCTGCCCTGACCGCCGGGCGCGGCACCATGGAAGAGATGCTGGCGCGCATCCAGGCCGGGGTGCAGAAGGAAGTTGCGGTGGTCGTCAAGGCCGATGTGCAGGGCAGTGCCGAGGCCATCCAGGCTACCGTCACCAAGCTCGGTGTGGAGGAGGTGCGGGTGCGGGTGCTGCATGCCGCCGTCGGCCAGATTACCGAAAGCGATGTGCAGCTGGCCAAAGCCTCGGATGCGATGATCATCGCCTTCAACGTGCGCGCCAATGCGCAGGCGCGCGAGCTGGCGCATCGGGACGGTGTGGATATCCGCTATTATTCCATCATCTACGAAGTCGCCGACGATATCGCAGCCTTGATCAAAGGCAAGCTGGCGCCAGTGCATCGCGAGAAATTCCTGGGTTATGCGGAAATCCGCCAGGTCTTCAACATCACCAAAACCGGCAAGGTCGCCGGCTGCTATATTACCGAAGGCCTGGTCAAACGCGGCTCCGGCGTGCGGCTGCTGCGGGACAATGTGGTGATCCATCAGGGCGAACTCAGCCAGTTGAAACGCTTCAAGGACGATGTGAAGGAAGTGGCGCGCGGTTATGAATGCGGGTTGTCCTTTGCCGGCTTCCAGGATTTGCAGGTGGGCGACATGGTGGAATGTTATGAAACCGAAATCGTCGCGGCGTGACCCTGCTGGGCGAGCGAGCACCGCGCCCTCGCAACGGCAGCTGCGCGTGGCCGAGGAAATCCGCCATGTGCTGGCCGATATCTTTCTGCGCACGGAGTTTCACGATCCGGATCTTGCCAAGGTTCACCTGACGATTTCCGAAGTGCGGATGTCGCCGGATTTGAAACACGCGGCGGTGTTCTGCACCCGCCTCGGCCATCAGGACGTCACCCCGTTGTTGCCGGCGCTGAAACGCGTGTCACCGTTTCTGCGCAGCCAGATTGCCCCGAAGCTGGGCCTGCGGGTGACGCCGGAGCTGAAATTCCTGCCCGACCAGGCGCTGGAAGAAGCCACCAAAATCAATAAACTGCTGCATGCGCCTGAAGTTTTGCGCGATCTTGAGGGGTAGGAAGGAAGACCTTTTTTTGTGGTGAAGAAGAAAGGCCTTCTTTTTGTGAACAAAAAGAAGCAAAAAAACTTTATTAATTTGGGCCTGGGGCGTGATGCCGCCAACGCCCATGCCCTGACAGGGCAAAAGTTTTTTGGTTCTTTTTTTCAAAAAAGAACCGCTTGCTTTTCCCATGACTGAGCTCCTCAGCCCCGCTGAGTTGCCGCGCGCGGCGGCGTTGCTGGCGGCGGGGGCGTTGGTGGCGTTTGGCACCGAGACGGTTTACGGGCTGGGGGCGGATGCGCAGAATGCCAGGGCGGTGGCTGAGGTTTTTGCGGCCAAGGGGCGGCCGCATTTCAATCCGTTGATTTGTCATTATGCGGATGCCGAGGCGGCGTTCCGGCATGTTGCGGCTTCGGCGCTGGCGCAGAAACTGGCTGCAGCCTTCTGGCCGGGGCCGTTGACGCTGGTATTGCCGCGCCGGGTGACGTGCCCGGTGGCGTTGCTGGCGGGGGCGGGGCTGGAGACGCTGGCGGTGCGGGTGCCGGACCATACGCTGGCGCGGGCTTTGATCAGCCAGACCGGCCGGCCGATCGCCGCCCCTTCGGCCAACCGGTCCGGGCGGATCAGCCCGACCACGGCGGCGCATGTGATGGCGCAGCTGCAAGGGCGGATTGCCGCGGTGCTGGATACCGGGCCGTGCCGGGTTGGGCTGGAATCGACGGTGCTGGATGTGAGCGGTGCGGTGCCGTTTTTGCTGCGGCCGGGTGGGGTGAGCGTGGAGCGGCTGGAGGCGGTGGCAGGGCCGGTGCGGCGCGGGATGGAACCGGGACTAGTGGCGGCGGGGCAATCGTTGCGCTCGCCCGGGCTGCAGGTTTCGCATTATGCGCCGGTGCTGCCGCTGCGGCTGAATGCGGTGTCTGCCGGAGATGATGAGGCTTTGCTGGGCTTTGGGCCGCCGGCGCCGGCCAGGCTGATGTTTCAACTTTCAGAAAAAGCCGATGTGACCGAGGCAGCGTCCCGGTTGTTCGAAGGCCTGCACTGGCTCGATGCCAACGCGCCCCGCCATGGGCTAAACCGGATTGCGGTGATGCCGGTGCCGGATACAGGAATAGGCACCGCCATCAACGACCGCCTGGCACGCGCCGCAGCCCCGCGAAGTTAAGTATGGTTGTAAAACAAGCAGTTCTTTTTTGAACCTTATCTGCGCGGTCCGATTCAGATGTGACGGCTGCGCCGCCTCATCATCGGAACGCGAGAAGCAAAAAACTTTTGCCATGCTAGGGACATGGGCGTTGGCGATATAACCCCTCCGCAGCATTCCATGCGCTTTGCGCACGGAACCTTGGCTGCTCCGCCCCAGACCCAGCAGAAATTTTATGCTGGACCTGAGGCGCTCTACCGAACACGCCACAGGCCCAGACTCACAAAAGTTTTTTTGCGCAGCTTTTTTTCAAAAAAGCTGCTGCTTGCTGACTAGCGTGCGCTCAGGGTCGGATGGCCTGTTACCATGGGGTGCTCGCCGATCGGCAGGACTGTGTGGCCGTGGGTTTCGTTGATCACGTCTGCGGCGCCCAGGTAGAAGGCGAGGGCTGCGGTGAGCAGGCCGCCGAAGCCGCCGATGACGGTGAGTTCCGGTATGGCCACGATCGGTGCCAGGCCAAGCAGGAAGAAGGTGACCCATAGCGACAGGAAGATCAGGAACAGGGTGCGGTTCAGTGCGAAAGTGCCGAGCCAGAGGGCGAAGGTGAACGCCCCCCATAGGATGAGGTACCAGCCGACCATGGTGGCGGGCACGCCGATGCCGAAGAAACGGGCAAACAACGCGAAGCTCCACCAGAATGAGCCGTAACCACAGAAGGCGACGAAGCCGAAAGTGTTGCCTTTGGCGAATTCCAGCACGCCGGCGATGAACTGCGCGGTGCCGCCGAAGGCAAAGGCCATGGCCAGGACCATCGGCACGGATGTGGCCGGCAGGAAGCCGGCGTTGACGAGGCTGAGCAGCCAAGTGGTGAGCGCGAAGCCGAACAGGCCGAGCGGTGCCGGGTTTGCGAGTTTCATGATGTTCCTCCGTTTTATAATTAGCAGTCTAGCGCCATTGGCCGGCGCTTGGACTGTACATATATGTATTGCGGAGCGGACTTGAAGAAAGTGCTGCTTTTTTGAAGCTTTACGCGCGCTCCGATACAGATGTGGCGGCTGCGCCGCACCGTTATCGGAACGCGCGCGTTGTTACCCCTGGTCGGACGGCTTTCCGCTGAGGTCGATGCCGACGAACAGTGCCTGGCCTTGCCGGATGATGCGCACGGCGAGCGCTGTGGTTCCGGTTTTTTTGGCATCGTTGATGGCCGCCACGGCATCGTCTGGCGAGGCGATGGTTTTGCTGCCGATGCCGACCAGCACGTCGCCTTGCTGAATACCGGCCTGATCGGCCGGCGAGTTTTGCACGACATTGGCGACCAGGGCGCCGTTGACGCTGTCCGGCAGGTTCAACTGGGTACGGTCCTGCGGGGTGAGCGGGGCGAGCAGGATGCCGAGCTGGGTTTGGCCGGGGGGTGCAGGGGGTGGGGCACCTTGCTGGAACTGCTGGTCGGGGTTGTTGGGCAGGCTGGCGACGGCCACCGACAGGCTGTGACTTTGCCCGTTGCGCAAATAGGTGACCGTGGTGTCGTGACCGGGATCGACATTGGCGATATCGCCGGCGAGATCTCCAGGATTCTTGATGGTTTGGCCGTTGACCTGGGTGATCACATCGCCGGGCTGCAAGCCAGCCCGGTAGGCCGGGCTGCCGGGTGAGATGGCAGCGACCAGCGCCCCGTCATTGCCCGGATCGGCGGCGGGCAGCCCCATGGCGCTGGCCATTTGCGGGGTGATCTGTTGCGCCGAGACGCCGAGATAGCCGCGCACCACCTTGCCGCTGCTGATCAGTTGGGTGACGACGCGCTTGACCATGTTGGATGGGATGGCAAAGCCGATGCCGACGGAGCCGCCGGTGGGCGAGAGGATGGCGGTATTGATGCCGATCACCTGGCCTTGCTGATCGAACAGCGGACCGCCGGAATTGCCTTCGTTGATCGGCGCGTCGATCTGGATGAATTTATCATAGGGCCCGTCGCCGATATCGCGGCCGAGTGCCGAGACGATGCCGGCGGTGACCGTACCGCCCAGGCCGAACGGATTGCCGAGGGCAACCACCCATTCGCCTGGTTTGACATTGGTTGAATCGCCGATTTCGACATAGGGCAAAGGATGGTCGACATGGATTTTCAGCACCGCGAGATCGGTACGGGGATCCGTGCCGAGGACGGTGGCCGGGTAACTCACGCCGTTGGACAGGGTAACGCTGACGGTTTTGGCGTCTTTGACGACGTGATTATTGGTCACCACGATGCCGGACGAGCTGATGATGAAACCGGAGCCCTTGGCTTCCACGGCCTGTGGCTGGGCGGGACTCATGCCGCCAAAGGGAAAGCCGGGCGGCATCATGCCCGGCGGTATCATGCCTGGTGGTATGCCGTTACCGCTGTCATCGCCGCTGCCGTCGCCGCTGTCATCGGCGGTCTGATCGACTTTCAGATGCACATCTATGGAAACCACGGCGGGCGTGACCTTGGTTACCAGATTGGTAAAATCACCAACCGGGGTGAAATTCTGCTGCACCGCTGCCGAAGCATTCAGTGCCGGGTTGTCAGACGTGCCTGCCGCCATGCCGGGGGCCGCAAAGCCTGTCAGTGACGTGGCGCCCAGCAGGCCAGCGGCCAGGAACGTGGTAAATGGTTTATGGTATCGCATGTTGGTTTTCATTCCCTTAGAGACCGGAGCAAACTATTTTAAATCCGATATTGTTGCCGGTTTGCTACATAATGTACCTTTTATATACCCCTGTCAGGCTGCCCCATGAATTCTTGTTAAGCCTCGCTCAATATTGATGCCGGTTGCAAACATGAAGTGTTGTCATGCGGCTTGCAGCGACTGACCCCGCCATTGCTGCAGGGTGGCGAAGCTGCGTTGGTTCTGGCCCGATTTGTCGAAGGCGAGGCCCCAGCCGTTCACCAATGCCCCGGCTGGCAGGATGGTTTTGCGCAGGACGTCCAGCAGACGGCCGGGATCGCCGCCGGCGCTGTTCAGGGCATTGAAGACCAGCATGGCGCCGGTGTAGGCGGTGAGGCTGTCCGCAGCACGGGGCGGCGTGCCGAACCGCGCCATATAGGCGGTGGCGATGGTCGCAGCACCGGCGGGATAAAACGGCGCGGCGGCCACCAGCGTGCCGCTCAAGGCGTTGCCCAGCAATATAGCGGTGTCGCGATAGGCGTAGCCCGCGCCAGCACCGATCAAAGCCTGCGGCCGCCAGCCGGTATCCTGCATCGCCTGAAACATCACCAGCACATCGTCGAGCCCGGCGGCATGGACGATGACCTCAACACCGGCCCGCCTGAGCCGTCCGACGGGTTCGTGCAGATCCGCCACATCCGGCGCATAGCCGATGCTCAGCAAGGGTGCGATGCCGGCCTGGCGGCACAGGGTTAATGCCGCTGCGGCGATGGCGCCGCAGGAGGCATCCATGCTGAACAGCAGACCAAAGCTCTTGCCGGCAAAGCGGGCGGTCAATGCGGTGATCGCGATGCCGGCGATCATGGTGGTGGTCAGCGCGGTGCGCAGCAGGAATTTGAAGCCGCGGGTGGTGAGACCATCCGCCGGGGCGTCGATTTCGATATATGGTATTTGCGCCACCTCAGCGGCCGCCGAACCGGGATAGGACAGGGATGAATCGCCGGTGCCGAGCAGCACCGCAGCACGGCCGGGGCCGAGGAGAAACTGCGCGGCCTGCGGGATGCTGGACTGGTCCGGCGCGTCTGCCGGCACCAGCACGATGTCCTTGCCGGCAATGCCGCCGGTGCGGTTGACGGTATCGACAGCGAGCTGCACGCCGCGCCCGCATTCATCGCCGATCAAGGCCAGGCTGCCGGTCTGCGGCAGCAGCATGCCGATGACGGGCGGCAAAGCCGGTGGCGGCGGTATGGCCCCGCTTTCAGCGCGAGCAGTCCTTGCCAGCGGCGCGAAGGCACCGGTGGCGACCAGCCGGCGGCGGGATAAGAGAGGCACCAGGGAAAATTGCCCGATATCCGGCGGTTTCGCAAATGCTGCCGTGCCCCGATCAGCATACCCATTGACGCGGGACGCCGTTATCGATGAAACCCTACGCATGCCGATAACCCGCCACCACCGCCTGTTGTTGCCCGCCTTGTGCCTGATGCTGGCAGCCAGCGGCTGCGCCGCCCCACCGCCGAGCCAGGCCGAGCAGGCCGATCTTGCCGCCTGCACAAGCCAGGCGGATGCCGCCTACAAGGCGCAGAATTACGAATCGCTGTCCCGTACCGAGCAGACAGGCCTGCGCTACGCGCCGATGCCGAACCATGTCTTCGACGCGCAACAGCTGGGCGCCATGCATGTCCGGGACGATCAGATCAGCGATTGCGTGAACAATGGCGGGACGGCTACGCCGGTTATTCCCGGAGCACCGTTGGTGACGCCGCAAATCATCGGACCGCAACCCTAATCCAACAGCCATAATTTACAGGAGAGCGATGTGAGCCGCATCATCCGTACCGAAGCCAACAACATACTCGCCAAAGCCGTGGAATATCACGGCTTCATCTATTTGCAGGGAGTGGTGCCCTTGGATACCACGCAAGGGATCGCCGGGCAGACCAAGGACGTGCTGGCGCAGATCGATGCCCTGCTGGAACTCCATGGCACCGATAATACGAGGCTGTTGCAGGTGCATATCTGGCTGAAGGATATCGCTGACCGTGCTGCCATGAACGAGGTCTGGTCGGCATGGCTGCCAGCAGACGGCGCGCCTGCCAGAGCCTGCGTACAGGCGGTGCTGGCGGACCCGGATTATCTGGTGGAAATCATGGTATCGGCCTGCCGGTAAGCGCTAAACTATTTGGTAACGATTTGATTTTGTTGCATATTTGTAAATATAATGATGTACGCTCTAATGCTTTGACATTAGGTTGAGAATGGGAAATTTATCCCAAATTTGATGCTTGCCAGATTGCAAATGTGACGATTTTCTCTCTGTGTTGTAATTTTGTCGCAATTTGAGTTGCACGAATCACATTCCACCCGTAGCAGTTTTACATAGCAGAAGTGATACGGGATGGTCTGGGAATGAGGTTTTCGCAATGACGGCTGGTTTTTTCCAGCCCGCCAAAAGGCTCCTGCAACGCCGGTTCGGGATTATTGGATACGCAGTTTTCTGCTTCCTCACATTATCGGGACAAGCCGCTCAGGCCCACCCCAAAACCACCCATCATGCGCACGGCACCACGCAACTTGCCGCCCGGCGCAGCTCACACCACCATTACGCTTCCGGCTATGGCCATCATTACGCCAGCTCCCGGCACGGCACGCTCTACGCCAGCCGGATGCACCATAGACCGCGTTACGCGAGCGCCAGATATTGGTATTCCCGCCTGCAATGCGTGCCCTACGCGCGGGAAGTCTCGCATATCGAGCTTTCAGGCAATGCCTTTCTCTGGTGGGCCGAAGCCAACGGACGCTACGCCCGCGGCAATACCCCCGTGGAAGGTGCTGTTTTGAACTTCCGCTCGATCCGACGGATGCCCATGGGCCATGTCGCCGTCGTCACCAGCGTCATCGACAACCGGACCGTGCTGGTCACACAAGCAAACTGGGTGCCCGGAACCATCACCAACGATGTCACCGTGCAAGACGTTTCCCCGAACAACGACTGGACCCAGGTGCAAGTGGAACTCGGCGACGGCAACCGCTGGGGTGCTGCCTACCCGACCTATGGCTTCATCTATAACCAGGCAGCAGACAGCACCGTGATCGCCAGCACCATGCAGCAAGGCAACGAAGTCGCGGAAGCCCCGAAACAAGCGCCACCGGCCAACGACGCGCCTGATCATAATTTGCAGTAAAGTAACTCAAGCAGTTCTTTTTTGAACCTATCCGTGCGGTCCGATTCGGACAGGGCGTCTGCGCCGCCCTGTCATCGGAACGCAAGAACCAAAAAACTTTTGCCCTGCTGCGCATGGGCGGAGCGGCCAAGGTTCCGTGCGCAAAGCGTATGGAATGCCGCGGAGGGGTGATGAGGACAACGCCTCCGGACCCAGCATAAAATTTATGCCGGGGCATGGGCTGGGACGCGCACACGCCCCCGTCCCAGATTCATAAAGTTTTTTTGCTTCTTTTTGTTCACAAAAAGAAGTGCTTTCTTCTTCCTTTCTTTAGCCAACCATTTTCATAGTTTGCCGATACCGGGTGGCGAGTTCCAGGTAATGGGGGATTGTTTGGTCCCAGCTGGCGCGTTCGGTTTCGGTCATGGTGCGGGTTAGTTTGGCGGGGGCTCCCATCCATAGTTCGTAGCGGCCGATGCGTTTACCGGGTGTCAGCAGGCCGTTGGCGCTGAGCAGGCCGCCTTCTTCGATGACGGCGCCGTCCAGCACGGTGGCGCCCATGCCGACGAAGGCGCGGTTGTGCAGTTTGCAGGCGTGGATGATGGCGGCGTGGCCGACGGTAACGTCGTCGCCGATTTCGGCGGGGTTGGCGCCGTGGTCGACATGGATGATGGTGCCGTCCTGGATGTTGCTGCGGGCGCCGATGGTGATCGGGTTGGTATCGGCGCGCAGCACGCAGTTAAACCAGATATTGGCGTTTGCGGCGATACGGACGTCGCCGATCAGGACGGCGGTGGGGGCAACCCAGGCGGTGGGGTGAATTTGCGGGGTGTAGCCCTCGAACGTGTAGATGTGGCCGCTGGCGGGATCAGGCATGTTTGATCTCTTTGGTGCGGCCGGTAAGGTCTTCCAACCCCAGCATGAGGCCGATATTCTGCACCGCGGCACCGGCAGCACCTTTGCCGAGGTTGTCGAGCCTTGCCACCACCAGCGCCTGTTCATGCGGGGCATTGGCGCAGACGAATAATTCCATATTGTCGGTATCGTTCAAGGCTTGCGGCTCCAATACCCCGGCGGTCACGCCGAGGCGGGCGCGTACATGGGTGGTGCCGTGATAATGCTCGTAATAGGCTTCGGCAATTTCATGACCGCTCGGGTTATCGGTCAGATGGTCCAGGAACAGCGGGATGCACACCAGCATGCCCTGGCGGAAATGACCGACCGAGGGGATGAAAAGCGGCCGCCGGGTCAAACCGCTATAGGCTATGATTTCCGGCACATGCTTATGCGCCAGGCCCAGGCCGTATAATTCGAACGGCGGTCCGCCATTGTGTTCATGCTCGGCGATCATCGATTTGCCGCCACCGGAATAGCCGCTGATGGCGTTGATCGTGACATCCTGGCCGCGCAACAGCATGCCGGCATCGACCAGCGGGCGTAGCAAGCCGATGGCGCCGGTGGCGTAGCAGCCAGGGTTGGCAACGCGGCGCGCCTTGCGGATCAAGTCCGGCTGGGTGGCGCAGAGTTCAGGAAAGCCGTAGGTCCAGCCTGGCGTGACGCGGTGCGCGGTGCTGGCGTCCAGCAATTTGGGCGCCGCATCGCCTAAAGAGGCGACCGTGGCGGCGGCCTCGCGCGCCGCATTGTCCGGCAGGCACAGCACCACGAGATCAACCGCCCGCATCGCCTCCAGCCGTGCTGCGTGATCCTTGCGCGCGGTATTTGAAAGGCTGAGCAACTCTACGCCCGGTATCGCCGAAAGCCGCGAACGTATGCCAAGCCCGGTGGTGCCGGCTTCGCCGTCGATGAAAATCCTTGCCGCCATACACGCTTTCCTCTTCACCGCCCGCCGTGCTAGGCGAACCCGTAAACCATTTCAGGGAGACGCTGCATGTCCGAAACCCCCGCCGCAACAGCCCAACCGACGGTGCCGCCGCTCGCTCTCAATATTCAATACACCAAAGACCTTTCCTTCGAAGTGCCGAACGCCCCTGCAATCTATACACAACTTCGCGCGGCCCCAAATGTGAGCATCAACCTGGACGTTCAGGTCCGGCGCATCCAGGAAGACCAGGCGGTTTTCGAAGTGACACTGGCAACCCGCGCCGAAGCCACCATGCCCGGACCCACCAACGGCACCGAAGACAAACCAACCATCGTCTTCATCGCCGACCTCTCCTACGGAGGCATCTTCACCATCACCGGCGTCCCGGACAACCAGCTCGAACCCATCCTGCTGGTGGAATGCCCGCGCCTGCTGTTCCCCTTCGCCCGCAACATCCTGGCCGACGTCACCCGCGACGGCGGCTTCCCACCCGTCATGCTCGGCCCCATCGACTTCGTCGCCCTATGGCAAACCCGCCGCACCCAAATGGCCGAACCTGCCGCGAATGCGCAGCCCGTTTGAAGTAAGCAAGGCCAGGGGCGCTGCCCGTCGCGCCGAAGGCGCGCCATTAGCTTATGGCGGCCCTTCGGGCCGACGACCCCGCTAAGGGCTCGCCCTTAGAACCCTTTAGGTTTGGAATGGGCGGGCCGCCTATCGGTGTGACGGCTTCCAGCGGGCCGCCCATTCCAAACCTAAAAAATGGATTTTAAAGGCTGTGCCTTTAACGGGGGTCCAGGGGGCGGCGCCCCCTGGCCTTCCTTATTCAAGGAGACGACGCATTGGCGATATTCAGGCGGGGGTTGGGTGAGGGGTTTATTGCGCGGGTTTATCGCAAGGTTTTGCATTCGTTTTATGTGAATGATTTGTGGCTGGATTTACGGTTGCATGCCAAGCGTGAGTCGGTGGCTTATATTCTGGCGCATATGCAGGGGGCTTTGGTGCGGGCGGACCGGCTGGATTTGTTGGGGTTTGCGTTGAGCCGGGCGCCGGTTGAGGGGTTGGTTCTGGAGTTTGGGGTGGAGAAGGGGGCGTCTTTGCGGTTTTTGGCGGGGGCGACGCCGCGGGTGGTTCATGGTTTCGACAGTTTCGAGGGTTTGCCGGGGGATTGGGGCGGTACCAGGGAGGCGGCGGGGTCGTTTCATATGCGGGGGCGGTTGCCCAAGGTGCCGGAGAATGCGCGGTTGCATGTGGGTTGGTTCGACCGGAGTTTGCCGGGGTTTTTAGCGGCGGAGGCTGGGCCGGTGGCGCTGCTGCATGTCGATTGCGATATTTATGTCTCGACCGTGGCGGTTTTTGAGGGGCTGCGGGGGCGCATTGTTCCTGGCACGGTGATCGTATTCGATGAATATTTCAATTATCCGGGTTGGCGGCAGCATGAGTACAAGGCGTTCCAGGAATTTATTGCGGATACCGGGCTGGCATATGAGTATATCGGTTTTTCGGCTGAAAAGGGGCATGTGGCGGTGCGGGTTTTGTGACTTGTGCGGCCTTTGCAAACACCGGCTGTGTCTATAAACCTGCGCGGCAAAGCTTTGCGGCAATTGGCTGGGTTTGTGCCGCGGCATGATAATGAGGGTGGTTAGATGCGTCTGGCGGTTTTGAAAGAGCGCGCGGCAGGCGAGGCGCGGGTGGCGGCGAGCCCGGATACCGTGAAGAAATTGCTGGCGCTGGGCCTGACGGTGGCGGTCGAGGCTGGGGCGGGGCTGGGTGCGGCGATTACCGATGAAGAGTTTCGCGCTGCCGGTGCCGAGATTGCCACAGATGCGGCGGCGGCCTTGAGCGGTGCGGGGATTTTGTTTGCCGTACAGGCGCCGGGTGCTGAGGTGCGGGCGCTGATGCCGCGTGGGATTTTGCTGGTCTGCACGATGAATGTGTTCGGCAATCCTGAACTGCCGGGCGAGCTGGCGGCGGCCGGGATCGACGGCGTGGCGATGGAGATGGTGCCGCGGATCACCCGGGCGCAATCCATGGATGTGCTGTCGTCCCAGGCGAATTTGGCGGGGTATCGGGCGGTGATCGAGGGGGCGAATAGTTTTGCCCGCGGGTTTCCGATGATGATGACGGCGGCGGGTACGGTGCCGCCGGCGCGGGTGTTCGTGATCGGCGCCGGGGTGGCGGGCTTGCAGGCGATTGCCACGGCGCGGCGGCTGGGCGGGATCGTTTCCGGCACGGATGTGCGGCCGGCGGCCAAGGAGGAGATCAAATCTCTGGGTGCGATTTTCATCGGCGTCGAGGATGAGGAGACGGCGGCGCAGACCGGCGCCTATGCCCGGGAGATGTCCGAGGCGTTCCGGCAGAAACAGGCCGAGCTGATGGCGGTGACGGTGGGCAAGAACGATATCGTGGTGTGCACAGCGCTGGTGCAGGGGCGCAAGGCGCCGGTTGTGGTGACGGAAGAGATGGTGGCGGCGATGCGGCCAGGCAGCGTGATCGTGGATCTGGCGGCCGATACCGGCGGGAATTGCGCGGCGACGGTGCCGGGCGAGCTGAGTGTGACGGCCAACGGTGTGACGGTTCTGGGTTATCGCAACTGGGCCTCGCGGATCGCGGTGGCGGCGAGCCAGCTTTATGCGCGCAACCTGCTGACGTTTCTCACCACCTTCTGGGACAAGGAGGCGAAAGCGCTGAATCTCGTGAGGACGGATGACATCGTCAAAGGCGTGCTGCTGACCAGCGGCGGCGCCATCGTGCATCCGAACTTCCTGCCTGCTAACGGAGTTAACAGATGAATCCGACACCGACCGATATTGCGAGCCAGGCGGCGGCTCTGGCTCATCAGGCGGCAGCACTGGCGCAGAATGCTGCCGGCATGGCGGATCAAGTGGCTCAGCATGCCGCACCGGCGGCACCGTTCATCTATCTGTTCAGCATTTTCGTGCTGGCGATTTTCGTCGGCTATTACGTGGTGTGGAACGTGACCCCGGCTTTGCATTCGCCGCTGATGGCGGTGACCAATGCGATCAGCTCGGTGATCATCGTCGGCGCCATGCTGGCGGCCGGGCTGCACGGCAGTGTGGCGGCGCATGTTTTCGGCTTCCTCGCGGTGACGCTGGTGAGCGTGAACATATTCGGCGGCTTTGTGGTGACCAATCGCATGCTGTCGATGTTCCGCAAGAAAACCAAATAAGGCCCGCCCGGACATGAATGAGTCGCTGACGTCGTTTTTCTACCTGATCGCCGCGGTTTTGTTCATACTGGCGCTGCGCGGATTGTCGCATCCCGTGACGTCGCGGCGCGGCAACCAGATGGGCATAGCCGGCATCGCCATCGCCATTACCGCGACGCTGGCGCATGCCGGGATGACGTTCGGCGGGGTTTTGACGATCGCGCTGGGTGTGGCGATCGGCGGGTCGATCGGCACCATCGCGGCACTGCGGATTAAAATGACGGCGCTGCCGCAGCTGGTGGCGGCGTTCCATTCGCTGGTGGGTCTGGCGGCGGTGTTCGTTGCGGCTGCCGCACTGAATGCGCCGCAGAGTTTCGGGATCGGCACGCCGCATCATATCCATCTTGAATCGCTGGTCGAAATGTCGCTCGGTCTGGCGATCGGCGCGGTCACGTTCACCGGCTCGCTGATCGCGTTTGCCAAGCTGCAGGCGCTGATGAAGGGCACACCGATCACCTTTGCCGGCCAGCACAAGCTCAACCTGGCGCTCGGGATTTTGCTGGCGGTGCTGGTGATCGCCTTCATCGCCTCCGGCGGCAGCCAGGTGTTGTTCTGGGCGGTGGCACTCCTCGCTTTGCTGATCGGCTTCCTGCTGATCATCCCGATCGGCGGGGCGGATATGCCGGTGGTGGTCTCCATGCTGAATTCCTATTCCGGCTGGGCAGCCTCGGGCATCGGCTTCACCATCGGCAACCTCGCGCTGATCGTCACCGGCGCGCTGGTCGGCGCCTCCGGCGCGATCCTGTCCTATATCATGTGCAAAGGCATGAACCGCAGCATCTTCAACGTGTTGCTGGGCGGCTTCGGCACCACCGGCGCTGAAGTGGCGGCAGCCTCGACCGGCGATAAAGCGGTGAAAATCGGCTCCGCGGACGATGCCGCGTTCATCATGAAAAACGCCTCCAAAGTCATCATCGTGCCGGGCTACGGCATGGCCGTGAGCCAGGCCCAGCACGCCCTGCGCGAACTGGCGGACACGCTGAAGAAAGACAATGTGGAAGTGAAATACGCCATCCACCCGGTGGCAGGCCGTATGCCGGGGCATATGAACGTGCTGCTGGCGGAAGCCAACGTGCCCTACGACGAAGTGTTCGAGCTGGAGCAGATCAACAACGAATTCTCCACCGCCGACGTGGTATACGTGATCGGCGCCAACGACGTCACCAACCCCGCTGCCAAGAGCAATCCAGCAAGCCCGATCTACGGCATGCCCATATTGGAAGTCGACAAAGCCAAAACCGTCCTGTTCGTGAAACGCTCAATGGCCTCAGGCTACGCCGGCGTGGATAACGAACTGTTCTTCCGCGACAATACCATGATGCTGTTCGGCGATGCCAAAAAGATGACCGAAGAAATCGTGCAGGCACTGGGGCATTAGATTTAGGTAGGCAAGTGAAGCGCTTCTTTTTTGAAAAAAAGAAGCAAAAAATTTTTGCCATGCTGGGCCGTGGGCGTTGTCAGCATCGCGTCTCTTGCCCAGCATAAATTTATACCGGGTCCGAAGCCGTTCTGCCGCCAACGCCCATGATCCAGCATGATTTCTATGCTGGTTCAGAGGCGTTGTCGGCATCACGCCTCGGCGAAGCGGATCAAAAGTTTTTGCTTCTCGCGTTCCGATGACGGGGCGGCGCAGCCGACACGTTTGAATCGGACCGCGCGGAAAAGGTTCAAAAAAGAAGCGCTTTCTTCAGCCCCGCAAAAACCAATACTTAAATAATAAATTTTCTAAAAATGTCTGGCGTTTGAAGCGCGGGCGGTTGAGGGCTTGCAGGCGTTGCGGCAGGGTGCCGTGCAGGCCGGTTTGCACGTGGGCGAGGTCGGCGCGGGCGGCGGGCGTTAGTTTTTCTGCGTGTTCCGTCAGCGTATCGGCGTGCCGGCGCAGCATGGTCATGAAGATGGCGGGGCCGCGGCGCAGGGCGGCGAGGGCGCGGGCGGGGGCGGGTTTTTTGGCGCCGATCAGGTTGTGCCGGTGCTGGCGGTAGAGGATGTGCGGCTCGGGGTCGAAGATGATGCTGCCGCCGCAGGCTGAGACGACGATATAGGACCACCAGTCATGGATGGTGCCTGGCGGCCCGGGGATGGCGTTGACCAGGGCGATGGCGGCGCGGTTCATGGCGAGGGTGTTGCCGGTGGCGATGTTCTGGGTGAGGGCGGCGGGAAAGCCTGGCGGGGTTTTGTGGTTTGGCGAGGGTTTTTTGTGGCGCAGGCTGGAATCCACCAGATATTGCCGGCCGCAATACAGGGTGGGGGTGGTGCCGGCGGCGGTAAGGCGGGCGGCGGCGCGGGCGAGTTTGTCCGGGAGCCAGAGATCGTCCTGGTCGGCGAAGGCGATGGCGGCATGATCTCCGGCTTCGGCGAGCAGAGTGAAGAAG
>CBDDMJ010000008.1:0-30319 GCA_965231175.1 Acetobacteraceae bacterium
GGAATGCGGGGTTTTATCGCACTCACCGGCTTCGGCGTGCTGACGCAGTGGCGGCATCTGCTGCCCAAAGCCGACGATGTGGCGCCACAGGGCCGGCACTTCGCCTGGCCCGGCAAAACCACGATTTTGCTGGGGGCCTGTTGCTTCGTGTGCTTCCTGACCGAAGGGGCGGTGACGGATTGGAGTGCGGTGTTTCTGCGGTTCTCGCGCGGGCTGGATTTGTCCTCGGCCGGCTTTGGCTATGCCGGATTTTCGGTGATGATGGCGGCCAGCCGCTTGATGGGAGACCGCCTTTCGATGCGGCTGGGGAGCCGGCGGTGCTGCGCCTCGGCTGTATGATCGCGGCGGCGGGGCTGCTGACGGTGGTGGCGTGCCCGGCCCGGCGGCTTCCATGCTGGGATTTGGGCTGGTCGGGTTCGGTGTGGGAAATATCGCACCGCTGATCTTTGGCGCCGCCGCACGGGTGCCAGGGGTGGCGCCGCATATCGCCGTGCCGGCGGTGATCACGCTGGGCTACACAGGGTTTCTGCTGGGGCCGGTGGCGATCGGCTTCATCGCCCACGCCACCAGCCTGGGGTTCGCCTTCGCGCTGGATGGCGGGCTGCTGGTGA
Source organism: Acetobacteraceae bacterium (assembly GCA_965231175.1). Lineage (GTDB taxonomy): Bacteria > Pseudomonadota > Alphaproteobacteria > Acetobacterales > Acetobacteraceae > Acidocella. The sequence continues at coordinate 612 of CBDDMJ010000008.1, forward strand.
TGCTGCTGTTCGGCGGCAATGCGGTGCGGCGTTTAAAGACACGCTAAGAAAGCACTACTTTTTTGAAAAAAAGTAGCAAAAAACTTTTGCCCTGTTGGGGCATGGGCGTTTTGCTGACCATATTTCAGGCCCGGACTCATAAAGTTTTTTGCTGTTTTTGTTCACAAAAAGAAGTGCTTCAGCTTACGCATAAGTTAATTGCGCGCTCATGATTACGGCATATCTAAATGGTGATGTTACGTCAGGATGAAATTTGACCGTTGCGTATATAAATCGAATTGGCACAGCGGTGCCAGCGCATGATATTCATCAGCCGTTTCTGGAGCTGGCGCGGTCTTTTTTGACGGATCCGCGCGCGGTGCGGGTGTTCGACCGGATGGCGGCGCGCGCCGGGATTGCGCACCGGTTTTCGTTTTTCAAGCCGCGGCCGGTGTTCGACGACAGGTTCGATGAGGATGGCGTGTACCGGCGCGACGGATTTCCCGGCACGGCGGCGCGCATGCAGTTGTATCCGCGTTTTGCCTTGGCGCTGGCGACCCGGGCGGTGGCGGCGTTGGATGTGGCGGGGGAGGCAGCGCGGATCACGCATCTGATCGTGGCGTCCTGCACCGGCTTCAGCGCGCCGGGGCTGGATGTGCAACTGGCGCGGTTGTTGGAGCTGCGGGCCTCGGTGGCGCGCACGATGATCAGCTTCATGGGGTGTGCGGCGGCGGTGCCGGCGTTGCGGATGGCCAACGACATCGTGCGCGCTGCGCCGGCGGCGCGTGTGCTGGTGGTGAATGTGGAGCTGACGACGCTGCATTTGCAGGATACCGACGATCTCGAGACCATGCTGTCTTTCATATTGTTTGGCGATGGCTGTAGTGCCAGCCTGGTATCGGCCGATGAGGCGGGGCTCGCGCTGGGGGCGTTTCGCGCCGTGACGATACCGGATACCGAGGATTTGATCACCTGGGATATCGGCGACAAGGGCTTCAACATGCATCTCTCCGGCCAGGTGCCGGCCAGGATCGCGCAGGCGTTGCGGGCTGAGCTGAATGACGGCGGCGCGGACGGCATATTGCATGGCGAGGGTACACAGGTGGTCGAGCATTGGGCGGTGCATGGCGGCGGCCGCACCGTGCTGGATGCGGTGGAGGACGGTTTGAGACTGCCGGCCGGTACGCTGGACAATTCGCGCGGCGTGCTGCGGGATTTCGGGAATATGTCCTCGGCGACGGTAATGTTTTCATTGCAGCGGATCATGAACAAGGCCAAATCCGGCGCGCGCGGCATGGCGATGGCGTTCGGACCGGGTTTGGCGATGGAGACGTTCCGGTTCCGTATGGTCGAATGATGGACGCGGCCGTGCGCAGCTCGGCAATCGAGTGGATGGATACGCAGCCGGTCGGCATGGCGGATTATCGCGCCTGTCTTGAAGATATGTCGGCAGCGAACCGGTTGACCCTGGGGTATCGGCCGACGCTGGCGTATTTCGACCGGGCGACCAGGGGCTGGCCGCCCGGCAGAAGTTTCTCGGTGCTGGATGTCGGGTTTGGCTATGGCGATATGTTGCGGCGGTTGCGGCGCTGGGCGGATGAGAGGCGATTCCGTGTTGAACTCTCGGGCGTCGATCTGCATCCGTGGAGTGCCGGCATCGCCGCCGCGGTGACGCCGGCAGGCATGGCGATACGCTATGAGACCGGCGATGCGTTCGCGCTGCCGAAGCTGCGGTATGATTTCATCATCTGTTCGCTGATGACGCATCATCTGAGCGATGCGCAACTGGTGACGTTTCTGGGCTGGCTGGACAGCAGTGCGGTACGGGGCTGGTTCATTAACGATCTGCATCGTCATGCCGTGCCGTATTATCTGTTTGCCGCTCTGGCTGCCCTGGCGGGCTGGCACCGGTTTGTGCGGCATGACGGGCCGGTTTCGATTGCGCGTGGATTTCGCAAGGAGGATTGGCAGGTTCTGCTGGACCGGGCGGGCGTCAGCGCCGCCATTTCATGGCATATGCCGTACCGCCTATGCGTTGCCGCACGGAGATAGGCATAGCCGGCGGCGGGCTGGCCGGCGGGGCCGCGGCATGCCATCTGGCAAACGCCGGCCGCGCGGTGCGGTTGTTCGAACGCGCGGCAGCACCGGCGCATAAGATCTGCGGCGAATTTCTGAGCCGGGAGGCGCAGGTCTATTTACAGGGTTTGCGGATCGATGCGGCAGCGCTGGGGGCGGTGCGCATCACGCATTTGCGGTTGCTGCACAGGGACGATGAAATTACCGTGCGGCTGCCGTTTTCCGGCATGAGTTTGACCCGCCGCACGCTGGATGAGGCTGTGCTGGCGCAGGCGGCACGCGCCGGGGCTGAAATCTGCCGTGGCCGTGCGGTGCGGGTGCTGGCCGGGGGGACGCCAGGGGGGACGAATTTTGAGCTGCATGAAGATGGCGGGCACAGCACGGCGGCGGACATTGTGTGCCTTGCGACCGGCAAGCATGAAATGCGCGGGGCGGCGCGGCAGATGGCGCGGCGGGCGGATGACCGGCTCGGCTTCAAAATGTATTTCCGGCTCAACGCCGTGCAGGCGGCGGCGCTGCACCATCATGTCGAGGTGATGTTTTATGACGGTGGCTATGCCGGGCTGCAAATGGTCGAGCACGGCGTTGCGAATTTGTGCCTGCTGGTGCGGCGGCGGCAGTTCGAGCAGGCGGGAAAGACCTGGGATGGGCTGCTCGCTGAATTATCCCACGCGCTGCCGCATCTGGGGATGCGCCTTGGCGGTGCCGCGCCGGTCCTTGAGGCGCCGTTGACGATCTACCGGGTGCCCTATGGGTTTTTGTACAAGCCGCAGGTTCCGGACGCCGCGCAATTATATCGCCTGGGCGATCAGATGGCGGTGATCCCGTCATTCTCCGGGGACGGCATGTCGATTGCGTTGCACAGTGCCGCCGCCGCGGCCACGGCCTTGACTGGCGGGCAGACGGCGCAGGCGTATCACCGGCAGATGCGGCGCGATTTAATCTGGCAGATGCGCCGGGCGATGCTGATCGACCAGGCCGGCAGATCGGCCCTGGCGAGCGCGGCGGCGATGCGGTTCTTCAAGATGGTTCCTGGCGCGTTAGGACTCGCGGCGCAGCTGACGCGGATACCGGAGAAGGGTTTAGGCAAGAAACAGTTTTTTTAAAAAAACGTTGCGAAAGCAAGAGGCAGCTTTTTTGGAAAAAAAGCTGCGCAAAAAACTTTTATGAGTCTGGGACGGGGGTGGGGTTGGCAGTGTGGCTCAGTGCATGCAGGGTATTTTTAAAATTGGGTGTGGGGGCGGTGTATTTCAGGCAGAAATACGGGCAGTAATCGGTGTCGCAAGGGCTGGCGGCGGGGCGTAGCTGGAGTGTGCCGTTCAGCACATTGCCGAGCGGCGTTTTGGAACTGCAACGAAATGCCTCGCCATCGATTTCGATTTTGACGAATTTCTGTCCGGCACCGCAATTGCGGCCAGTGAAATCCGGTATGCCGTCCAGCATCGCCTCGTCCTGCCGCAAATCTATGCTGATGCCGCCCGGCCATGCCGCCATGCGCGCGGCGTTGCCTTCCTGTGCACGTTGCGCGAAAGTCCTGAAAATCTCCCGCTCCCCGGCGGTATAAGCGCCCGGGTAAACCAGACCCTTGTAGACACCGCGCAGCAGTTTTGGAAACGGCGCGATGCCGAGAGCGGCCACACGGGCAGCCACCGCCTGCATGTCCGCCAGTACCGCCGGCGTTGCCACCACCGAGACGAGCAGCGGAAAATTGCGCTCCAGCAAAACTGTGGCATTTTGCAAAAAAACCGCCATGCCGCCACGCGCCTGGCGTTCGTCATCATGCCACCCGGCATTGATAAAGCTGACGCGTGCCGGATCGACGATGCTGGCAAAGCGGCCCAGCGCGCTTTGCGTCAGATTGGAATTGAGGGAAATGAAATGCCGTTCGGTCAACAGAGCGCATAGATCGGCGAAGCCAGGATAAATGGTCGGCTCGCCGCCGGTCATGTGCAACAGCCAGGTCAGCCCGGTGGCGTCAAAAGCGCCGCGCCACTCAGCCGGGCTGGCATAACGGCGCAGCTTCTCACCCAGCACGGCGGGTGAAAAAAAACAATAATCGCAGCGATAGTTGCAAGTGTTGAGAAGCTGCCAATCGGCCTCTACATCATAACGCACCGCTGGCTCCTTGAGTTTCAAGCAATAGAAAGCGCTTCTTTTTTGAAAAAAAGAAGCAAAAAACTTTTGCCCTGCTGGGCCTGGGGCGCGGTCAGCCAAGCGCCCCAGGCCCAGCAGGGCAAAAGTTTTTTGCGCAGCTTTTTTTCAAAAAAGCTGCTGCTTACTTAGCTTTCTTACTTACTTGAAAGCCGCTTCGGCAAATATGCGGCTGACGTCGCGGTTCCAGTTGCGTTCGCAGCGGTTCAGCCAGTGTTCGGCCTGGGTGGGGCCGCCGGCGGCGATGTGTTGCAGGGGGGCGAGGTAGGCGCGTTCGTCCTGGCCGCCGGGGTTTTTGCGGTTGCGGGCTTTCAGGCCCTGGTCGGCGATGACTATGACATCGCGGGCGAGGTCGAGCAGGGTGCCGGCGCCGTAGGGGGTGGCGAGGCCCAGATGGGGGACGTCTTTGCGCAGGCGTTGCAAGGTTTCCAGCGTGATGTTTCTGGTCAGGGCGGCGGCGGCGGCCAGCGCGCCGGGGTGGTAATAGATGCCGGTCCAGAAGGCGGATTGCGCGAGCATCATGGCGGGCGAGCCGGAATCGGCCCCGCGCATTTCGATGTAGCGTTTCAGGCGGACGTCCGGGAAGGCGGTGGTGCTGTGGTCGGCGAAGTCGCCGATGGTGGCGCGCTCACCTTCAAAGCCGGGCAGGCGGCCGGCCATGAAGTCGCGGAAGCTGGCGCCGGCGACGTCGTGATAGGTGCCGTTGCGGTAGATGAAGTACATCGGCACGTCGAGCAGCCAGTCGGCATAGGCCTCGAAGCCGAACCCTGGCTCGAACACCATCGCGGGGATGCCGGCGCGGGCGTTATCGGTATCGGTCCAGACCTCGGCGCGGTTGGACAGCAGGCCGTTGGCGCGGCCTTCCAGGAAGGGCGAGTTGGCGAACAGGGCGGTGGCGAGCGGTTGCAGGGCGTAGCCGACTCGCAGCTTGCTCACCATGTCGGCTTCCGAGGCGAAATCCAGATTGACCTGCACGGTGCAGGTGCGCAGCATCATGTCCAGGCCGCGGGTGCCGACTTTCGGCATGTAATTGCCCATGACCTTGTAGCGGCCTTTGGGCATCCACGGCATGTCCTCGCGGTGCGCGGTGGGGTGGAAGCCGAGCGGGACGAAGCCGAGGCCGAGGGCGGGGGCGAGGCGGGCGAGGCGGGCCAGATGGGTGTCCAACTCGGCCTTGGTGGCGTGCAGGTCGGACAGCATGGCGCCGGAGAGTTCGAACTGGCCGCCCGGTTCCAGGGAGATCGAGGCGCCATGGTCTTTAAGACCGATAACGTTGCCGGAATCCAGGATCGGTTCCCAGCCCTCGGCTGCGGCAATGGTTTCCAGCAGGGCTTGGATGCCGGGGCCGGCGGCGGTGGTTTCATAGCGCGGCGGCGATTTATCCTGCAGGCGGAACCCGAAGGCTTCATGTTCGGTGCCGATGGTGAAGGCGGCCGGCGGCTTGCAGCCCGCGGCCAGATAATCGGCGGCGGCGCGTGCGTCCTGCAAAATCGTGGCGTCGGCGTCTCCCGGATTCGACAAGCGTTACTCCTTGTCCGGACCGGCTGCGAGGAGCAGCGCCAGCCCGGCGATGGCGGCGGTTTCAGCCCGCAGGATGCGCTGGCCGAGCGATACCTTTGTGACAAAGGGATATGCCGCCATAGCTTCAAGCTCAGGCTCCGTAAAGCCACCCTCCGGGCCGATCAGCAAAGCGCCAGGCTGGCCCGGGGGCAGCGGGCGGATCAGCGGCGCGGTGCGGCGTTCATCGGCGATGAACAGGCGGCGCTGTGGCGGCCAGGCGGCGAGCAGACGGTCCATCGTGGCTGGCGTGCGGATTTCGGGCACGCTCAGGCGCTCGCATTGCTCGGCGGCTTCCACGGCGATGGCGCGCAGGCGGTCCAGATTGACGTGATCGGCCTGGGTGCGGGCGGTGATGACGGGCTGGATGATGGTGGCGCCGAGCTCGGTGGCTTTTTCGGCGGCCATGTCGGTTTTCTGGCGTTTGAGCAACGCGAAGCAGAGCCAGCAATCGGCATCCGGGGTTTGCGGGCGCAACAGGGTTTCGACCGTGACGAGTGGCGGCTTTGCGGGTGAGGGCGGTGAGACGGGCGAGGTATTCGCCGTCCCGGCCGTTGAACAGCCGGATGAGATCGCCGGGGCTGCGGCGCATGACGTTGAGCAGGTAATGCGCCTGCTCCGGCGTGGTTGCGGCAGCGGCACCGGTGCGGAGATGATCTTCGATGAACAGCCGGATTGACGGTATACTCATGGCTGCGACATCTATCAGCTATGGACGGATTTACCGATATACGCAGCGGTGGCTGGGTCCGGCATTTGCCGCAGCCCTTGGTGCCCTATGCGATACTGGCGCGCTTCGACCGGCCGATCGGCGCCTGGCTGTTGTGGCTGCCGGGGCTGTGGGGGATTTTGCTGGCGGCGCGCACACCTGCCGCAGGGCTGCGGCTGATGCTGCTGTTTGTCATCGGCGCGCTGGCGATGCGCGGCGCCGGTTGCGTGGTGAACGATCTGTGGGACCGCAAGCTGGATGCGCAGGTGGAACGCACGCGCGGCCGGCCGCTGGCATCCGGCGTGTTGCGCCCGTCGCAGGCGATGGTGTTTCTGGCGATTCTGTTAACGATCGGGCTGCTGGTGTTGCTGCAACTGAACCTGACGGCGCGGATATTGGGGGTGCTGTCTCTGGTGCCGGTGGGGCTGTATCCGCTAGCCAAACGTTTCACCGATTGGCCGCAGCTGGTGCTGGGGCTGGTGTTCGGCTGGGGCGCGCCGATGGGCTATGCGGCGGCGGCGGGCGGGCTGCACTGGCCGGTATTATGGCTGTATGGCGCGGCGATTTTATGGATCATCGGCTATGACACGATCTACGCGCATCAGGACCGCGAGGACGATGCGCTGATCGGCGTGAGATCGACGGCGCGGCTGTTTGGAGCGAGGACCGGACGGCTGCTGTGGATATGTTACGGCGGCATGATGATCCTGCTGGCGACTGCCATGCTGGCGGCAAAGCTGCATACGCTGGGTCTGGCGGTATTGCTGGCGCCAGGCGTGCTGCTGGCGCGGCAGATAAGCCTGCTCGATATCAATAATCCGGCTTTATGCCTGGCGCTTTTCAAATCCAATCAGGCTGTCGGGCTGGCCGTGGGGCTGGCAATTTTTATTGGGCGGCTTTGAAGTTAAGCAAAAAAGCAGCAGCTTTTTTAAAAAAAAGCTGCGCAAAAAACTTTTGCCCTGCTGGGCCATGGGACGTGATGCGAACAACGCCTCCGGACCCAGAATAAATTTATGCTGGGTCTAGGGCGTTTAATCGACCAAGCCCCAGGCCCAGACTCATAAAGTTTTTTTGCTTCTTTTTGTTCACAAAAAGAAGTCACTTCCTTATCCAGCATTAGCTGCCGGCAGCATTTCCGGCTGGCCGGTGGCGGCGGCGAGCAGGGCGTTGATGCGTGCCGGGTTCAGGGCTTGGGCGGCCCAGGCCCGTCCGGCTTCGGCCATGGCGGTGTTGAAGGCCGGGTCATCGTGCAGAGACAGGATGATGCGGGCGAAATCCGGTTCGTTATTGGCGATGCAGGGGGTGAGTGCGGCCGGCAGGTCCAGGCCTTCCGCGGCGATCGGCGTCATGGCGCAGGGCAGCCCGGCGGCCAGGCTGGAGATGACTTTGCCTTTGATACCGGCGCCGAAGCGCAAGGGGGCGGCGGTAAGGCGGGCGGTTGCCAGCAGCTCGGTGGCGGATGAGATCTGACCCAGGCATTTGATTCTGGCATCCGCCAGGCCGGTGATTTCCGGCGGCATGAAGCTGCCTGCCAGGGTGAGGATGATGTCCGGATTTTGCCGCCAGACCAGCGGCATGATGTTGCGGACCAGCAGCAGGGCGGCGTCGCGGTTCGGCTCGTGGCTGTAGAAGGCGAGGAAGACGATGCCGCTGCGGTCTGCGAGGTTGGTGCCGGCAGGTTGGGCCTGCGGGGTCCAGGGCACGGCGTGGACCGGCAGTTTCGGCGCGGCGGCGCGTATGAGTTCGGCCTCGGCACTGGAATGGGTGATGACGGCGTCGGCGGTGCCGAGGGCGAAATCATGCCGGGCGCGGGCGTTCTGGGCGGCGCGCATGAGTTCCAGGTTGTTGGTGATCTGCGCCTGGCGCGTCAGGCGCAGAAAATCAAGATCGGCGACGGCATAGACGATGCGGGTTTTGCGGCCATAATGGCGCACCAGCCCGCCGTACCGGGCGGCGGTTTCAGGGCGGTGCAAATACGCCAGATCGAACGGCCGGGGTGCCAGGCGCAAGGCATGCTCAACATCTTTCACCGCGGGCTGGGCCAGTGTGAAAATGCCCGCCGCACTGAGCGCGGCGCGCTCGGCAGCGCTTGCCATGCCGCTGGCGGGGATGAAGGTGACGGCGTAGCCAAGGCTGCGCAGCCCCCGCATATGGCTGATCAGGGCCTCCGAACCGGCATCGCGCGCGGCGTTCGGGGTCTGGCTGTCGATAACCAGAGCGTGACGGCCGCGGCGACCGTTGATGGTCGGGGCGGGCAGGGCGCCGCGCTCGATCAGGCGGCAGGCCCGCAGGCGCTCGGTCTGCTCTTCGAGGAAGGCCTGCAGGTCTTCCAGAGCGGCGTCCTCGGCGCCGATCAGCGCATCGATCGCCTGGCTGAGGGTGGCGCGGAGGCTGGCGTCGTAATACGAGACGGCTTGCAGCAGGCGCGGGACGCCGGGCAGTGACTCGCCGGTGGCGGCGTTGCGGATGGTGATTTCATGCGGAATGCCGGAGGCGAGGGGTGGCGCGATTTCGAAGGTGAAGCCGCAATAGCCGTCGCCGTGGCCGGCCTGCTCGACATCCGGCCGGAATTGTTCGGCGCGTACCGTGCCGAGCGGCGCGCCATCGGCTTCGATGGTGAGCATGACCGCAGCACCGGGGGCATAGGCCCAGCCGGTGATCAGGCCGTGTTCAGCGCGGTCGATCCAGCCTTTGAGCATCGGGCGGGGGCGGCAGGGCCGGTAATCTTTGCTTCAGGAGGCCAGGGCCCGGGTTTCATGACGGGATCGCAGCGTTGTGAGGATGGCGGATAGCCTGGTGCCGGGGTTGAGACGTTCGGCGCAGGCGGCGAAGCGGGCCGGGCTGTCGTTCGGGTAGCGGGCGGCGTAGTCTTCGGCATTGTCGAAATGGTCGCGGCTGTCGCAATCGACGAAGCTTTCGACGGCCGCACCCTCGGCGAGGATGATGGCGTGGTCGCGCAGTTCGATATGGTAATAATCCACCTGTCTTATATCCGGGCGGCGGTTGATGGTGCTGCCGTCGATCAGGTCGCCGGCGCGGATCAGGACGCCGTATAGAAACAGACCATGCTCGGGCGACAGCAGCAGCGGCCGGGCGGGGGCGTTGGGCCCCAGGGCGCCGGGGGCGATTTCGACCGGCTGGACGTTGCGGCCCAGCAACTGGCCCTGGCGGGCGGCGTAATGCCGGCGGCCGATCCAGCGAACCGCCGCCAGATCGCCGTTCAGGGTGCGCACAAGGTCGCCGATGCGGATATCCTCCACGGCGGTTTCGCCATCGGCGGTGGCGATGCGTGTGCCGGCGGCGAAGCAGGTGGCGGTGACGTCCACGCCGCCGTTCGGGTCCACGCTGACCGTGAAGGCGCCGGTTGCGAAGCTGCCGTTGGCCAGCACGATGGTGCCGACCGGAACGTTCAGCGAATTTTCCAGAGTGATCGTACCCCCGGCGCCGTTCTGGCTCCACACCGCCTGGGTGGCGCCGGTGGCGGCGCGCAGGTCGATACTGTCGCCGGTGATGACCGGTTGCGCCGCACTGTCATCGACCGTAACGCTGGTACCGCTGTCGAAAATCAGCGCATTGCCGGTGCCGTAGAAATTCAGGGCGTTCAGCAGCGAGACGTCGATGCCGGGCGCGACCTCGAGCGTGCCGTCGCCGGGGCTGGAACCTAAACCGTCAGCGTCGTAGCCGAGGCTGGTGGCGGACAGGATGTTCACATCGAGCAGCGGGTCGAGGATCTCGGTAGCGCCGCCGCTGATGTCCGTATTGTAGAGAGTTGCCACGCCGGTAACGCCGGTGACATCCGCGACCACGCCGGCGCCGTGGATATTGGCCGTACCCAGAACATCCGCGTCGATAACATAGGTTCCGGACATGGTAACTTCAGTGGGGCCGAGCAGGCTGAGGCTAATGGTTTGGGTTGTCATGAAGTTGTCTCCGGTTTAGCGGCAAAACTGCTCTCTTCAACCAAAGGTAGATTAGACCTGGTTTGGCCAAAACGGAATCACAACATCGTGATTGTCATCGCACTCTAATCGCCGGCGGCCGGCTGCATGTGACTGACCTCGCGCACCGCTCTGGCCGGCTGGACGAGCAACGCCGGTTTGGCGGCTTTGGCTGGCAGGGCGGCCAGGATGGAGACGCTGACGGAGGCGAGGTAGGGCAGCGACTGGGTGAACAGCACGACGCACCAGAGCTTGGTTTCGACGGTGGCCCAGTGATGGCCGAAGCCGACGCCGAGCAGGGCGGCCCAGGTGAGTGCCAGCAGGACGAATTCCTCGCGGGCCATCACCAGGCCTTGCACCAGGGCCGGGGCGTTTTTCATCTTGGGGGTACGCAGGAACGGCAGGTTGTTGCTGAACAGGCCTTTCCAGACGGCCTTGCCAATGCTGTGGGAGAGGGCGAGGCCGGCGATGGCGGCACCGGCGCGGTCGCGCAGGCCGCAGGGGACGCGGGCGGCGTACAACGCCATGATCTGCACGAGTTTGAAAAGGAACAGGCCGACCGAAGGCAGCATGAACAGCACGATCGGGAATTCGAAGCGCACCGGGTCCAGAATCAGGCCGAGCGACCAGGCCAGGCCCATGGCGAGGAACACCAGGCCGAGGGCATCGCCCATCCAGGGCAGCCAGCCGGTGATGAAGTGCCAGCGCTGGCCGAGGGTGAGGTCGCGGTTGAAGGGCGAGATCAGGGCGCGCCAGTTTTCGCGGGTGATGCGCATGGCGCCGTAGGCCCAGCGGTAGCGCTGCTTGCGGAAGGCGTTGAAATCATCCGGCATGACGCCCTTGCCGAAGCTCTTTTTGGAATACACCGCCTCATAGCCGGCGCGGAACAGTTTCAGGCCAAGTTCGCTGTCTTCGGTGATGCACCATTCGGCCCAGCCGTTCTGGTCCTGCAGGGCGGTTTTGCGGATCAGGGTCATGGTGCCGTGCTGGATGATGGCGTTGCGTTCGTTGCGGCTGACCATGCCGGCGTGGAAGAAGCCGGCATATTCCCAGAACATCAGTCGTTTGAAGAAGCTGCCGTCGTTGTCCCGGTAATCCTGCGGGGATTGCGTGAAGCCGACATTCGGATTGGCGAAGGCCGGGGTCATGCTGCGCAGCCAGTCGGGGTCGACGATGTAGTCGCTGTCGATGACGCCGATGATCTCGGCATCGGCGGCGGTTTCGCGCAAGGCGAAGTTCAGGGCGCCGGCCTTGAAGCCCTTATATTTGCCGAGGGTGAAGAAGCGGAATTTGGGGCCGAGGCGGGCGCAATGCTCGGCGACCGGCTCCCAGATATGCGGGTCCATGGTGTTGTTGTCGACGATGAGGACTTCGAAATTGTCGTAATCCAGGGCGGCCAGGGCATCCAGGGTCTGGCGCACCATGTGCGGCGGCTCGTTGCAGATCGGCAGATGCAGGGAGACTTTGGGCAAGGTTGTGCCGTGCGGGGCCGGGACCGGCTCGAAATGGCGTTTGCTGGTGCGGCCGAAGATGGTTTCGGCAAGGTCGAAGCTGTCGGCGATCAAGAGGAGCAGCAGCAGGCCCTGGCCCAGCGCCAGCGTGGCCCAGACCGCGGTGGCGGTGAGCGACAGATAGGTCTCGCCCATGGTCATCAGCAGGGCGGCCAGGGCGGCGGCGAAGCCTTCGACCAGGGCAGCGAAAATCAGCTTGCCGCGCAGACGGATATCCGGGCGGCGGGACAGCAGCGCCATGGTGGCGGCGAGCGCCAGCAAAATGCTGCCGAGGGCATAGAAGATCCAGTCCGGATGGTTTTCGACCGCGCCGGTGAGCGACCATTTGGCGTGGCGGTCCATGGTGAACATGCCCCAATAGCCGGCGGCGCGGCCTTCGAAGCTGGTTTTCCAGGGCTGGTCGAAGGCTTCCATGACGAAATACTGCAAATGCCGTTGTTGCGCGAGATTGAAGAAATCGCGCATGAAGCGGGCCTGGTTGACGGTGCTGGCGCGCGCCGCGCCGATGTCGATACCGTCCGACGGCCAGCCGATTTCGCCGATCACGATGCGCTTGCCGGGGAATGCCTTATGCACCTGGGCAAGACGGCCCATGGCGTCCTGCACGGCGATGTTTTCCGGCACACCTTCCCAGTACGGCAGCAGATGCACGGTGATGAAATCGACCGAATTGGCGAGTTCCGGGTGATGCAGCCAGACATGCCAGGGCTCGGCGGTGGAGACCGGGACATGGACCTGATGCTTGACCAGGTTGATGTCGGCGATCAGCTCGGGGATGGTGAGATCGGCGCGCAGGGCGGTTTCGTTGCCGACCATCACCTGGGTGACATCCTTGTTGGCATTGGCGACCTGCACGACCTTGGCGAGCTCGGCGGCGTTCTGGTCCTCATGGCGATCCAGCCAGGCGCCGAGGGTGACGTTCAGGCCCATGCCCTCGGCCAGCGCCGGGATGCTGCCGAGATCGCCCTCGACCGTGTAGGTGCGGATGTTTTTGGTATGCTGTGCCGCCAGTTGCAAATCCGATTTGATCTGCGCCGGGGTCGGGTAATCATTGGTCTGCGGGCTTTCGCCCTGGTGGAACGGCGAGAAGGCGAAGCCGCCGATCTGGCCGCCATAAGGGGCGATATTCGTGACCGGCCGGTTCAGCCCGGCCCACAGGCCGAAGGTTACGGCGGCGGCACCCAGGCCGGCGGCCCAGGAACTGGCGGAGGCCCAGCCGCGGCGGGTTTTGCGTTGCGAAGTTTGCGGCGTTTGAAACCGGATATGCGACTGAAAACTCATGCTGTGCCGTCCAAAGCGCGAGATTAGCCTCGCTGGATGGTGATATGGCGGGGCAGTGCGGCGGACGCTGGGCCGGATTGTGTCGCAACTAAGGCATGCGTAACGAATGCGCAGGCCCTGAGCTACTCTCTCATCGCCGGCTCGATGTGCTATGGGAAATTATGCCGCTCGCGCTCCAATTGGTGATCCTGATTGTTTTGATCCTGCTCAACGGGGTGTTCGCGCTGAGCGAACTGGCGCTGGTCTCGGCGCGCCGGGCCATGCTGACGCTGATGGAACGCCGCGGCCAGCGCGGCGCGGCCAAGGCGCGGGCGCTGGCCGATAACCCGCAGAATTATCTGCCGGCATCGCAATTCGGCATTACGCTGATCGGCATCCTGACCGGTGTGTTCGGCGGTGCGCAGCTCGGCAGCCGGCTGGCCGTACCGTTGGCGCGGGTGCCGGCGCTGGCACCCTATGCCACCACGCTGGCGCTGGTGATCACCGTGCTCGGCATTACCTTTCTCACTTTGGTATTCGGCGAGCTGGTGCCAAAACAACTGGCGCTGCGGCATCCGGAACGGTTGGCGGTGATCGTCGCCCAGCCGCTCTCGATCCTGGCGCGCGTCGCCACACCGGTGGTGTGGCTGCTGGGGATCACCACCACCCTGGTGCTGCGGGCCTTCGGGCCGCCCGGTGAGGACCACCGGGCGATGACCGAGGAAGAGCTGAAAGCGATGCTGGTGGAGGGGGCGGAAACCGGCGTGCTGGAGACCGAGGAACGCGATATGATCGAGCGCATCCTGCGCCTGGCCGACAAGCCGGTGCGGGCGATCATGACGCCACGTACCGAGATTGCCTGGATCGACCGTACCGCGCCGCGCGCCGCCATCATCTCCACCCTGCGCGCCGCCCCGCACTCGCGCTTCGTGGTATGCGACGGCGCCATCGATAACGTCGCCGGCATCGTACAGGCCAAGGATATTCTGGACCGCGTGCTGGAAGGCAAGGAATTTTCACTGGCCGCAGCCCTGCGCCAGCCGATGGCCATACCGGATTCAGTCTCGGCCCTGGAAGCGCTGGAACGTTTGAAAGCCGATACCCTCGGCATCGCCATCGTACTCGATGAATACGGCAGCTTTGAAGGCATGATTACCGCCGCCGACGTGCTGGAAGCCATCGTCGGCGATGTCGACGACCCCGTATCCAAAAACGGCGCCACCGATACAGCACCCGATCATTTCGAATTCGACGGGCTGATGCCGGTGGACGAAACCAAAGCCAGACTGCACCTTGCCGACCTGCCGAACGAAGGCAGCTACCACACCATGGGCGGATTGATCCTGGCCCTGCTGCGCCGGCCACCGCAGGAAGGCGACGCCATTATCTTCGACGGCTGGCGCTTCGAAGTGCTGCTGATGGACGGCAGGCGTGTCGAACGCGTGAGGGTGGATCGGGAAGTTTAGAAAGAAGGCAAGGAAGCAAGCACTGCTTTTTGAAAAAAAAGCAGCAAAAAAACTTTTATGAATCTGGGTCCGGGAGCGTTGTCCGCATCGCGGCCCATGTCCCGGCAGGGCAAAAGTTTTTTGCTGCTTTTTTTCAAAAAAGAAGCGCTTGCTTACTTACTTTTGCGTGGCCCGGAGACGCGTTCGCGCAGGGTTTGGAAGATGGCGTAGAGCAGGGGGATGATGAAGATGCCGATGCAGGTTGCGGCGATCATGCCGAAGAAGACGGGGGTTCCGAGTGAGCGGCGGCTGATTTGCGAGGCGCCGGTGGCGATGACCAGGGGGATCAGACCGAAGATGAAGGCGATTGAGGTCATCATGACGGCGCGGAATCGCATGCGGGCGCCGGCTTCGGCGGCCTCGCGTATGGGCATGCCGTCTTCGCGGCGGTCTTTGGCGAATTCCACGATCAGGATGCCGTTTTTGGCGGCCAGGGCGATCAGAGTGACCATGCCGATTTGGACGTAGAGGTTGATGTCGAGGCCGGTGATCCAGACGCCGAACAGGGCGCCGAAGATACCGACGATGACCGAGAGCAGCACGGGGACGGGGATGACCCAGCTTTCGTACAGGGCGACCAGGAACAGGTAGGCGAACAGGATGGAGAGGAACAGCACCGGGCCGGTTTGGCCGCCGGCGGCGATTTCCTGGTAGGCGGTGCCGGTCCATTCATAGGCGAAGCCGGCGGGCAGGGTGTGGGCAGAGATTTGCGCCATCGCGGCCAGGGCCTGGCTTGAGGAGGTGCCGGGGGCGGGGTTGCCGTAGATGGGGATGGCTTCGGTATCGTTGTAGCGGAATACGATCGGCGATTCGAGGATGGTGCTGGTGGTGGCGAGCGAGCGCATCGGAATCATGGCGCCGGTTTTGCTGCGCACGTAGCTTTGCCAGATGGCGTCCGGGGTGTCGCGGTTGACGGCTTCGCCTTCGATATTGACCTGCCAGATGCGGCCGAAGAGATTGAACTGGTTGACGAAATAGCCGCCGAGGGTGGCTTGCAGCGTGGTGAAGATATCGCTGATGCTGACGCCGAGGGCTTCGGCTTTTTCGCGGTCGACATTCAGGTAGATTGCCGGGTTTTTGCCGTTATAGGTGGTTTTGACAGCGGTCAGGCGGTTATTCTGGTTGGCGGCGACGATCAGCCCGTTCAGTACGGATTCGAATTGTTCGGTGCTGGCACCCTGGGTGTTTTCCAGCTCGTATTGGAAGCCGCCATTGGTGGACAGGCCGATGATGGGCGGCAGGTTCAGCCCGGCGATATTGGCGGTGAGGGTTTGCGCGCCGATGGCCTTGATATGGGCGATCACGGCCTGCACGCCGTTGCGGGCGCCGGGGCGTTGGTTGAACGGTTTCAGCCGGATTACCAGGAAGCCGGAATTGGCTTCGGTGGCGCCGTCCTGAAAGGAAAATCCGGAAACCGAAATGATCTGGCTGACCTGCGGGAATTTCTGCACCTCGGCGGTCAACTGGCGGGCCACCGCCTGGGTGCGGTTCAGCGCAGCGCCGGGCGGCAGCTGGATGATGGCGAACAGCGCGCCCTGGTCTTCTTCCGGCAGGAAGCCGCTGGGGGTGAGGGTGCCGATGACGGCGACGCCACCAGCGAACAGCAGCAGAACCGCGATGGCGAGACTGGCGCGGCGCAGCAGCCTGGTTACGATGCGCGAGTACAGGTCGCGGGTGTGGTCGATGCCGTTCATGATGCGCCCGAGACTGCCGCGGCGCTGGTGTTGCGGACGGATGAGCAGGGCGCAGAGCGCCGGTGAGAGGGTGAGGGCGTTGAACGCCGAGATCAGCATGGCGACGCTGATGGTGACGGCGAATTGCTGGAACAACAGGCCGGACAGGCCGGGGATGAAGCCGATCGGGACGAACACCGAGAGCAGCACCAGCGAGATGGCGATGATCGGCGCGGTGATTTGCGTCATCGCCAGCTTGGTGGCGTCCTTGGCGCTGAGTTTTGGGTTTTCCGCCATCACGCGCTCGACATTTTCGACCACCACGATGGCGTCGTCGACGACGATGCCGGTGGCGACCACCAGGGCGAGCAGGGTGACGGTATTGGCGGAGAAGCCGAAGGCCAGCAGGAAGGCGAAGGCGCCGATCAGCGCGATCGGCACCACCACCATCGGCACGACGGTGGCGCGCCAGTCGCCGAGGAACAGGAACACCACGATGACCACCAGCACGAAGGCTTCGGCGAGGGTGCGTTCGACTTCGCCGATGGTGTCGGCGACGAAGTCCGAGGTATCGTAGACGGTGGTGGCGGCAAGGCTGGACGGGAAGTTGGTTTCGAGCTTGGCAAGCTCTTTCTGGATCGCCGCCGAGGTGGCGACGGCGTTGGCGCCGGGGGCGAGATAGATGCCCATGGCGAGGCCGGCATTGTTGTTGATGGCGTTGGTGCGGGTCTGGGTCTGGGCGCCGAGTTCGACGCGGCCGATGTCCTTGATGCGCAGCAGCGAGCCGTCCGGGTTGGCGCGGATTACGATGTTGCCGAATTGCGCCGGGGTTTCCAGGCGGCCTTGCGTTTCGACCGTCATCTGCATCTGTTGGCTGGCCTCGTTCGGCGGCGCGCCGATGGTGCCGACCGGAGCCTGGATGTTCTGCGCGTTCAGAGCGGTTATGATGTCCTGCGGGGTCAGGCCGAGCTGGGTCAGGCGGTTGGTGTCGTACCAGATGCGCATCGAGTACAGCTGCTGGCCGAACAGGAAGGCCTGGCCGACGCCGGGCACCCGGGAGATCGGGTCCAGCAGATTGATGGTGGCGTAGTTGGAGATTTGCAGCGGGGTGAGCTGATTGCCGGGGCTGGAGAAGAACAGGAAGGCCAGCACCGCGGAGGAGCGCTTGCGGACGGTGATGCCTTCCTGCTGCACCTGGGTTGGCAGCAGCGAGGTGGCCTGCTGCACGGCGTTGGTGACGTTGACGGTGTCTATGTTGGGGTCGGAGCCGACCTTGAAGCTGACGGTGAGCGAATAGCTGCCGTCATTGGCGCTGACCGATGACATGTAGATTTCATCCGGCACGCCGTTGACGGCCTCCTCGATCGGCTCGGCAACGGATTGCTCCACCACCTTGGCCGAGGCGCCGGGATAGGTCACGGTGACCTGCACCTGCGGCGGCACGATGGCGGGGAATTGCGCGACCGGGATGCGGGTCAGCGCCAGCGCGCCGGCCAGCGTGATGATTAAAGCGATGACGATCGCAAAGCGCGGCCGGTCGATAAAAAATGCTGAGAGCAAAACCTAGTCCGCGCCGCTGCCGGTGGCGGGCTGCGGTTTGACGGTGAGGCCCGCATGGATGCGCTGGATGCCTTCGGTTACCACCTCATCGCCGGGCCGCAGGCCTTTGGTGATGATGACGGTGCCGGCGGTTTCCTGGCCCATCGTCACGTTTTGCCGCCGTACGGTGTTGGTGCGGTCGACCAGCAGCACGTAATCGCCCAGCTGGTCGGTAATGACGGCGCCGCGCGGCAGGGCGATTTGCTGCTGGGCAGTGCGGTCGCGCAGCGTAACGGTGACGAATTCGCCGTCCTGGAGTTCGCGATTGGCCATTTGCGGCTGGTTGATGCCGGGGATGATCGGGTTCGCCACGGTGGCGCGCAGGTTCAGCGTATCGGTGGCCTGGGTGATCTGGTTGTCGACGAAATCGATCCGTCCGGTGTGGCTGTAGAGGCGGCCGTCCGGTAGCTTGATGATGATATCGACCGCACTGAAACCGCCTTCCGCGACATCGCCGGTGCGCAGTTTGATGGCGTCCAGCACCGGCAAAGCGAAGGTGACGTAAACCGGATCCTCGCTGACGATAGTGGCCAGGGTGCCGGTGGCGGGGCCGACGACGTTGCCGGTGGTGACCAGGGTGGCGCCGATGCGGCCATCGATGGGGGCGCGGATTTCGGTGTAGCCGAGATTGATTTCGGCGGTCTGCAACTGCGCCGTAGCGCCGTCGATGCCGCCGGCATCGCTTTGCGCCGTGGCCGCGGCGGTATCGACCGAGGATTGCTGGCCGGCCGGGGTGGGCAGCAGGGCGCGGGCGCGGGCCAGGGTGAGATCCGCGTTATGCGCCTGCGCCTTGGCCTGCTGCACGGCGGCCTCGGCCTGGGCGACGGCGGCCTGGTAGGGCGGCTGCTCGATCATGTACAACAGCTGGCCCTGATGCACGGTATCGCCATCCTTGAAATCCTGCTGCTCCAGATAACCGGTGACGCGGGCGCTGATCTGCACAATCTGCGGCGATTGGATGCGCCCGACATAAGAGGTCTGATTGTAGACCGGCTGCAAAGCGGCGGTGACGACGCCGACGGCGGGCGGTGTCTGGCCGGGCGCTGGGTGCGGCGCCAGGGCCAAAATCGTGGCCAACCCTGCCGCGAATCCTGGGGTCAGCAGCCGTTTCATGATCATCCGAGGCCCCGTCATTCCTGTCAGTCGATATGAAGTTGGCTATGCGCCAGGTCAATGTCACTGCCGTTATGCCAGCTCCCTTGAAATGTCGTATCTTGTCGGCGAAGTATCATCTAGTAGTTGTTTCGGAATGACTGACGGAGTGAGCAGGCAGATGGAGGGCGGCGCCGAATCCAGGCGAATCACGATCCATGAGGCGGCGGATTTCGCCCCCATGCGGTCGGCCGGACGGCTGGCGGCGGCGGTGCTCGATATGATCGGTGAGCATGTGACGCCGGGCGTGACGACGGCGGCACTGGACCGGTTGTGCCATGATTTCATCATCGGCCATGGCGCCATTCCGGCACCCTTGAATTATCGCGGCTTTCCGAAATCCATCTGCACCTCGGTCAATCATGTGGTGTGCCACGGCATACCGGGCGAGAGGAAGCTGGTGGACGGGGATATATTGAATATCGATGTAACGGTGATCCTGGATGGCTGGTACGGCGACACCAGCCGGATGTATGTGGCGGGGACCGCGAACACGCGCGCCAGGCGGCTGATGGAGATGACCTGGGAGGCTTTGCAGCGTGGCCTGGCGGCGGTCAAGCCAGGGGCCAGCTTCGGCGATATCGGCCATGCGATCCAGAGTTTCGTCGAGGACCAGCGGTTTTCCGTGGTGCGGGATTTCTGCGGCCATGGGATCGGGCGGCGCTTTCATGAGCCGCCGAATGTGCTGCATTTCGGCAAACCGGGAGAGGGGGCGGTGCTGCGGCCGGGGATGTTTTTCACCATCGAGCCGATGGTGAATGCCGGGCGCCCGGAGGTGAAAATTCTTGAAGACGGTTGGACAGCTGTGACGCGTGATCGCAGCCTTTCTGCTCAGTATGAGCATATGATCGGGGTGACTGAGAGCGGTTATGAAATTTTCACTTTGTCACCAGCAGACGCAAATTAATATATTTATTCTATCTTAGGTATAATTGTATATTCTGAAATTATAAATCAGGATGTACCGTCAGCATGTCCAGGCTACAGACCCGGCTGAATCAGCTGGCGTTCGGCGATGATCCGAAGCAAAGGCTGCGGGTCCAGCAGAGCCTGATGGCCAGTTCCGCTTACGGCTTGTTCGTGATCCTGGGCTGGCTTGGCATTTACTGCGGTCTGGCTGCCACCCCGCATCCGCTTTGGCTGACGATCTACAGCCTGACCGGATCGCTGACATTCTATCTGATGATACGCACCGGTTTCAACCGGCGCTTCAAGACGGATCCGGCGCTGACCATCGCCCAGCAGGTGGTGGCGCTGATCGCCGCGATCTGGATGTTCTCGATTGCCGGGGCCGATCGCGGGGCGACCTTATGCATTATCATGTTGATTTTCGCGTTCGGTAGTTTTGCCAATAAGACCTGGCAGATGGTCTATCTGTCGGTGTTTACCCTGGCCATGCTGGCCGGTGTGATGGTCTGGCAGTATCGTACCGACCCGGCGACGTATCCGATCCGGGTTGCGCTGTTCCAGTTCGCCTATATTTTTTTCGTGATCTGGCCGATCTGCATCCTGACCGGACGGATGAACGCGTTGCGGCGGCAGCTCAGCGGGCAGAAGATCGCGCTGCAACAGGCGCTGGAGCAAATCCAGCTGAAGGCCGAGAGCGACGAGTTGACGGGGCTGGTGAACCGCCGCGCCATGGTGCCGCTGCTGCAAAACGAGATGCGCGGCGCCAAGACCGGCCAGGGGCAGATTTGTCTGGGTCTGATCGATATCGATAAGTTCAAGGACATCAACGATCGTTACGGCCATCAGGTGGGCGACGAGGCGTTGCGGGCGTTCGCCAGGATCAGCCGATCCGGCCTGCGGGCCGAGGACGTGATGGCGCGCTGGGGCGGTGAGGAGTTTCTGGTCATGCTGCCGGGCACTACGGTGGAACAGGGCGTGCAATGCCTGGAGCGTATCCGCGAGATACTGGAGTCAACGACGCTCGATCACATCCATCCCGGTTTGCGGTTCACCATCTCCGCGGGGGTGACCAATCTGCATGGCGAGGATCATCTGGAGGCTGCCGTGGAGCGCGCCGACCAGGCCATGTATCTGGCCAAGCAGACCGGGCGTAACCGCATTGTACGGGGAGCGCTACATGCCGCGAACGATACGACTTGGCGCTCAGATATCCGCGTAGCAATGGGTTTCGGCAGCACCGCCGGGGTGGGTGAGGGCGCCGAGATGGGCGGGGCCGACATTCTGCGCGAAACGCCAGATAGCGCCTGAATTATAGTCGGTGCGGCGCGGCTGCCAGGCGGCGCGGCGCAACGCCAGCTCGTCATCGGTGAGGTCGACGGTGATGGTGCCGGCCACCGCGTCCAGAGTGATCCGGTCGCCGTTGCGGAGCAGTGCGATCGGGCCGCCGATGGCGGCTTCCGGGCCGACATGGCCGACGCAGAAGCCGCGGGTGCCGCCGGAGAACCGGCCATCGGTGATCAGCGCCACGTGCTCGCCCATGTCCTGGCCGTAGATGGCGGCGGTGGTGGAGAGCATCTCACGCATCCCCGGCCCGCCTTTGGGGCCTTCGTAGCGGATCACGATGACGTCGCCTTTTTTATAGGCGCGCTCGCGCACCGCGGCGAAGGCGTCTTCCTCGCAATCGAAACAAAGTGCCGGGCCGGTGAATTGCTGCACCTTCAGACCGGCGACTTTGACGATGGCGCCGTCCGGGGCGAGGTTGCCTTTGAGGCCGACCACGCCGCCGGTTGCGGTGATGGCGCGGGACACCGGGTACACCACGTCCTGATGTTCCGGGAACACCACGTCCTGCAGGTTTTCCGCGATGGTCTTGCCGCTGACGGTCAGGCAGTTGCCATGCAGCAGGCCGGCATCGAGCAGGGTTTTCATGATGACCGGGGTACCGCCGATGTTGTGGACATCGAGGGCGACGTATTTGCCGCCGGGTTTGAGGTCCGCGATATACGGGGTGCGGCGCATGATGGCGGTGACATCGTCCATGGTGAAGCGGATGCCGGCCTCATGCGCCATCGCCGGCAGGTGCAGGGCAGCGTTGGTGGAGCCGCCGGTGGCACCGACCAGTACGGCGGCGTTCTCGAAGGCCTGCAGCGTGCAGATGTCGCGTGGGCGGAGGTTTTTTTCGAGCAGGGCCATGACCGCCTGGCCGGACAGCACGGCGAAGCGGTCGCGTTCCTCATAAGGCGCCGGGGCGCCGGCGGAGCCGGGCAGCGCGAGGCCGATACCCTCCGAGACCATCGCCATGGTGTTGGCGGTGAACTGGCCGCCGCAGGCACCGGCCGAGGGGCAGGCGGCGCATTCCAGCTCGTGCAGATCCTCATCCGACATATTGCCGGCGGCGTGCTGGCCGACCGCCTCGAACACATCGACCACGGTGACATCCCGGCCCTTGAAACGGCCGGGCAGGATGCTGCCGCCATACATGAAGACCGCCGGGACGTTGAGGCGCAGCATCGACATCATCATCCCCGGCAGGGATTTGTCGCAGCCGGCGAGGCCGACCAGGGCGTCGTAGCTGTGGCCGCGCATGGTGAGTTCCACCGAATCCGCGATCACCTCGCGGGAGACCAGCGAGGATTTCATGCCCTGGTGGCCCATGGCAATGCCGTCGGTCACGGTGATGGTGGTGAATTCGCGCGGCGTGCCAAAGGCCTCGGAGACGCCGCGTTTGACCGATTGGGCCTGGCGCGACAGCGAGATGTTGCAAGGGGCGGCCTCGTTCCAACAGGTGGCGACGCCGATGAGCGGCTGGTCGATTTCCTCCTGGCTGAGGCCCATGGCGTAATAATACGAGCGATGCGGGGCGCGGTCCGGGCCGATGGTGACGTGGCGCGACGGCATGCGGGATTTGTCCCAGATTTTCTTGGTCATTGTAGCTCCTTAATCTCTTAGAGTCTGTTTGGAAACTCGCTGTGGTGAGTCAGCTGGCGTGGGTTTCGAGAACCGGCGCGCAGCGTACGTAAGTACGTGAGCACCGGAAGCGGAGAAAGCCGCGGCAGATGGCCGCCACAGTAGAGTTTCCAAACAGACTCAGGCGATACGTTGCAGGGCGGCGTCCAGACGGGTGATTTCGTTCTGGAAATTTTCGAGGCGTTCGCGATTTTCCGTAACGATTTCCTGCCTGGCGCGGCTGATGAAATCATTGTTGGCGAGTTTGGCGGCGACCTTGGCGGCTTCGGCGGCGGCTTTGTCGCGCGCCGTGGCGAGGCGGCGGCGTTCGGCGGCGAGGTCGATGAGGCCGGCGAGGGGCAGGATGATCGGTGGCTTCATCGAGAACGATCTGTGCGGCACCTTGCGGGATGGTGCCGTCCAGGGCGCTGATCTCGCTGGCGCGCGCCATGCGGGAAATCGCTTCCTGCCAGCGCGCGGCGCGCGCCAGGGTTTGCGGGGCGGCGCCTTGCAAAAGCACCGGCGATTTGGTGGCGGGCGGGATGTTCATCTCGCCGCGCAGCGCACGGATTTCCGAAATGAGCTTGATCACCCAGTTGATTTCTAAGGTGGCGGCTTGCGTATTTCCGAGTGACAATTTTTCAGGCCATGCGGTGCGGATCAACGCGTCGCCATAACCGAAATGATCCCATAGTTCTTCCGTAACGAATGGCATGATGGGATGCAGCAGGCGCAGGATGATGCCGAACACATAGGCGGCGACGTTGCGTATTTCCGTGGCTTCTCCGGTATCGCCGCCGATGAAAATTGGCTTAGCGAATTCCAGAAACCAGTCGCAGAAATCATCCCAGACGAAATGATAGCAATTCAGCGCATACAGGCTGATATCGAGATCAGTCAACGCCTGGGTGGTTCGGTCTATGACATTGCTGACCTCATCAAGTATCCACTGTGAAAGCGCCAGTTTCGCGTCCTCAGGTTTGAAATCCGGGTTCGGTTTGACGCCGTTCATTTCGCAGAAGCGCGCGGCGTTCCAGAGTTTGGTGACGAAGCCGCGGTTGGCTTCAACGGTTTTGGTGCCGAGCTTGAGGTCGCGGCCATGACCGGACAAGGCGGCGACGGTGTAGCGCAAGGCGTCGGCGCCGTAGGTCTCGATCAGGCCGAGCGGGTCGATGACGTTGCCCTTGGATTTGGACATTTTCTGGCCGCGCTCATCGCGCACCAGGCCGTGGATATAAACGGTCTTGAACGGCACATCCTTCATGAAATACAGGCCCATCATCATCATGCGGGCAACCCAGAAGAAGATGATGTCAAAGCCGGTGACCAGCACATCGGTCGGGTAGTATTTTGCAAGTTCCTTCGTGTTCTGCGGCCAGCCGAGGGTGGAGAACGGCCACAGGGCGGAGGAAAACCAGGTGTCCAGCACGTCTTCATCCTGGGTCAGCGCGACAGCCGCGCCAGCCAGTTCTTGCGCGGCGGCTTCGTCATGGGCGACGTAGACCGTGCCGTCCGGGCCATACCAGGCCGGGATGCGGTGGCCCCACCAGAGCTGCCGGGAGATGCACCAGGGCTGGATGTCGCGCATCCAGGCGAAAAAAGTATTTTCCCATTGTTTCGGCACGAATTCAATCTTGCCGGTCTCCACCGCGGCGATCGCCGGTTGCGCCAATATGCCGGCGTTGCAGTACCATTGCACGGTCAAGAGCGGTTCGATCGGCACGCCGGAGCGGTCGCCATGCGGCACCGCGCTCATGTGCGGTTCGATTTTTTCCAGCAACTCAAGACGTTCGAGTTCGACAACGATCAACTGGCGCGCGACGAAACGATCCTGCCCTTCAAGGGATGCCACAAATGCCGGCACCTCGCCGATCTCGGCCAGAGTGATGCGGCCCTGGCGGTCCAGGATGGACGGCGAGGGGAGGTTATGGCGGCGGCCAACCTCGAAATCGTTGAAATCATGCGCCGGGGTGATCTTCACCGCGCCGGAGCCTTTTTCAGGGTCTGAATACATGTCAGCGACAATCGGTAGGCGGCGGTCGGTGAGCGGCAAAATCACCGATTTGCCGACCAGGCGAAGGTAGCGCTCATCATCGGGATGCACCGCGACGGCGGCATCGCCCAGCATGGTTTCCGGCCGGGTGGTGGCAACGATGATCTCGCCGCCGCCTTCCACCGGATAGCGTATGTGCCACAGGCTGCCCTTGATCTCGCGGGATTCCACCTCAAGGTCGGAAATCGCGGTCTGCAGCTTGGGGTCCCAGTTCACCAGCCGTTTGTCGCGATAGATCAAACCATCCCGGTACAGACGCACGAAAGCCTCGCGCACCGCGGCGGACATGCCCTCATCCATGGTGAAACGCTCGCGCGCCCAATCCGGCGACGCCCCGAGACGGCGCAACTGCTGCGTGATGTTGCCGCCGGACTCAGCCTTCCACCGCCAGACACGCTCGGTAAACGCCGCGCGCCCCAACGCCTTGCGGGAGGTTTTTTCGGCATCCAGCAGCCGCTCCACCACCATCTGTGTCGCAATGCCCGCATGATCCGTGCCCGGCTGCCACAGCACGTCATCACCTTGCATGCGCCGGTAGCGGATCAGAATATCCTGCAAAGTGTTGGTCAAAGCATGGCCAACATGCAGGCTGCCCGTAACGTTCGGCGGCGGGATCATGATGGTATACGGCCCCGCTGGGGAATTAGGATCAGCGGCGAAAGCGCCGGCAGCCTCCCAGGCCGCATAAATGCGCGCCTCGGCGGCAGCAGGGTCGAAGGATTTGTCGAGCGGTTGAGACATTGAAACCTTATGCCGCGCTGGGTGCGCAAGTACAAAAGAGAAGGCGAAGTGAGGTAAGGAAGCACTTCTTTTTGTGAACAAAAAGAAGCAAAAAAACTTTATTCGTTCAGGTCTGGGGTGTGGTGACTACATAGCACCAATCTCAGCATAATTTTATGCTGGGCCGGTGGCGTTGTTGGCAGCACGCCTATGGCCCGGCATAAATATTTCGCCGGGTCCGGGGCGTTGTAAGCGTCACAGCCCATGTCCTGGCAGGGCAAAAGTTTTTTGCTTCTTTTTTGCAAAAAAGAAGCGCTTGCTTTCTTCTCTTAGACGGCCCGGTCAATAACCCGTTCGATTTCGGCGCGGACGATGCGGTCTACCAGGGTGGGCAGGTGGGTATCGAGCCAGGATTTCAGCAGCGGGCGGAGTTCTTCGCGGACCAAGTCTTCGATGGTGATGCCGGCGCGGCCGATGGCGACGGCGCGTTCGGAGCTGATGCTGCGAACCAGGGCGCCGATCGAGCTGGAGGCGGCTTCGGTGGTGGATTCGCTGATGATGCCGTGTGGCGGCTGCACATGGTCTTGCGGCGTGTAGTGGTTATCGTCTTGCATCGGGGGCTCCATGGGCTCTGGGTCCGGCTGGTCGGCCGGTATTTCGGGATATTCAGGGGGGTTGATCGGTTCGGTGGTGTAGGTGGTGTGGGCGTGTTCGATCCCGGCGACGGGTTCGGGGATTTCGAATATGGGTTCGGGGGTCGGGTCCGGTTCGAATGTTGGCTCGAACACCGGTTCCGGGGCGTAGGCGGGCTCGGGGCGGATGATCATGGTTTCGTCCAACAGCAGGATATCCTCATCGGGGTCCGGCTCGGGTGCGGGGTCTGTGGGTTTGGCGGTTTCATCCTCTTTCAGGATACGGCGGATCGAGGCCAGGATTTCTTCCATCGAGGGTTCGCCGGAAGGATTGCCGCCGGGCGGGTTACTGTTATCGTTGTTTTCACTCATGACATGGTGTTCCCGGCAGATCGTTGGCTACGGTGCGCCCGTAGGTGCCACACCATCGGCCAAACTGCCATCCGGCGCAATTCCGGCTCTCTGATCGGCGGCTTCGCCGGTGCCGAAGCCAGCGTATTTGACGTCGCGGTAGTATTTCAGATCGTCGTACTGGGTGACCGGCAGGCCGAGATCCGTGGCGGTGAGACGGCCGATGGCGGAGGCCACGGTGTAGGAGTTGGTGACCAGCGTGCCGATGTTCTGCACCTGCTGGACTTGCGCGTTCAGCAGGAGTTGCTGGGCGTTCAAAACGTCGAGGGTGGTCAACGTGCCGACGATTTCCTCGCGTTCGGTGCCGTCCAGGGCGATGGCGTCGGCGTGGATTTCGGCATTGGTGCTGATGATGGCGGCGCGCGAGGAGAGCAGGCCGACCCAGGCCTGGGTGGCGCTGGCATAGGCGGTGCGCTGGGCGTCCAGGATGGCGGCGAAGCTTTGCTGCTCACGGGCGCGGGCGGCGCGGATGACGGAATATTCCTGGCCGCCCTGGTACAGCGGCACGGTGAGCTGGCCGAGGAGTTCACCGCCGTTGGAGCTGGAATGCGGGCCGGAGGGGTTGGATTCGGTGAAGGCCGAGGCCTGCAGCGACAGTTGCGGCAGCAGGGCGGAGTAGGCGACGTCGACGGCGTCCTTGTAGGCGGCATCTGTGAACTGGGCGGCGATGACGTTGGGGTTGTTCTGGGTAGCGGCGGCGGCGGCCTGGTCCTTGGAGGTGACGGGCAGAGCGAGCGGCTGCGGGGCCACCAGATTGCCGGGGTAGTCGCCGACCAGCTGGCGGAAGTTTTCCCGCGCGATTTGCAGATTGCCGGCCGCCACCTGCACCTGTTCACTGGCCTGGGCCAGCGAGGCCTGGGCCTGGGCCACCGAGGTCAGGGTGATTTCGCCGAGATTGAACTGCTCCGAGGTGGCTTTCAGCTGCTGCTGGAGAACTGCGACGTCGTTTTTGTTCAGGGCCAGGACCTGGGCATCGGTGATGATCTGCACATAGGCGGTGACGACGTTCAGGAACACCGTCTGTTCGGTGGCCAATAGCTGGGCGCGGGCGGCGTACACGTTGTTTTTGGCCTGGCGGGTGGCATCGATCACCTTGCCGCCGAGATAGATCGGCTGGTCGATGTTGACCTGGCCGATCGCCTCGTTGCGCGATTGCGGCAGGGTGACTTTGCCGCTGCCGAAGGTGCTGGCGGAAAACTGCGTATTGGTGCCGGAGATGCGCCCGGCGGTGCCGGTGAGGGTGACGGTGGGGCGCCAGCCGGAGATGGCGTTCGGCACGGCCTCATCGGCCTGGCGCAGGGCGGCGCGCTGTTCCTGCAAGGTGGCATTGTTCTCATAGGCTTCGGACAGCGCCTGCACCAGGGTGACCGGCAATGTGCCGGTGGCGGTTTGTGCCGGCGACAGGCCAGGCGCGAAGACGCTGCACAGCAGCAGCAGCCGGATTTCAGGACGCATTAAAATACGAATTCTGGCGCGGGTTTGAAGGCCGGTAACAGCCTGGCCGTGCAGTCGAACATGGCGCTCACGGCAAAGCCGCCGCCGCTTGGCTCGGCGATCACGGCCTGGCCGAGCAGGGTGCGCTGGGTGCGGTCCGCGATGATGGCGATGACGCGGCCGCCGGGGCTGAGCTGGGCGGCCAGAGCGGGTGGGATGTCCAGCACCGCGCCTTCGATGAGGATGATGTCATAGGGGGCGGCGCGCGGCCAGCCGGCTGCCAGCGGCCCGGCAGCCTTGGTGACGGCGGGGGCGTAATGGCTGAGGGCGTCGGTATCGCGTGCGGTATCGTCGTCCAGTGCCGTGACCTCGATGTTGCAGAGCCACAGCAAAGCTGCGCCGTAGCCGCTGCCGGCGCCGATCACCAGCACCCGGCGCGGGTTGGCGTCGAGGACCAGTTGCAGGAGTTTGGCGATCAGCATCGGGGCCGGCAGATAGCGCCCGCCGCCGAGCGGCAGATCGGCATCGCTATAGGGCAAGGTGCCGGCAGGGGCGAATTCTTCCCGCGGCAGAGTGCGCATGGCATGGAGCAGCCGCGCATCACTGACCTGGTTGGGGCGGATTTGCGATTCCACCATATGGGTGCGTTCCGCCTGCCGTAGATCCTGTGTCACCATGATGCAAAATCCTGTTCCACCTGTGGCTGTTATAGCGGGGGCAGCGAGCAGAACTCAACAGCGTGACAAAGCCGGAGCGAGCGGATATGACGGCGGCGCATCATGCCGGTCCGGTGGCAGAGTGGTGATGTAGCGGACTGCAAATCCGCGTATGCCGGTTCGATTCCGGCCCGGACCTCAAAAGCCCGTCTGGAAACGCGCTGTGGCGGCCATCTGACGCGTGTTTCTGCGCGCACCGAGGCTGACGTACGCTGCGCGCCGGTTCTCGAAACCCACGCCAGCTGACTCACCACAGCACGTTTCCAAACAGGCTTTATGGGCACGGAACCACAGAGTTAGAAGCAAAAAAACTTTTTAACTTTGGGCCTTTGGCTTTGGCGGCGTCGAAGCCCCAGACCCAGAGTGGCAAAAGTTTTTTGGTTCTTTTTTGCAAAAAAGAACGGCTTTCTTTCCCGCTCTAAAGTCTTGGCGTGGCGGTTGCGGGGGCGCGGTTTGGCGTGGCACAAAGCGGGATGATCCGACGGCGGTTACTGACGGCGCTTCCCGTACTCACCTTGATGCCGAGGCTGGCGCGCGCTGGGGATTTTTCGAGTTTCGTGCAGGGTTTGCGGCTGCGGGCAGAGGCGGCCGGCATTCCGGCGGATGTGGTTGCGCAGTCTTTGGATACGCTCAGTCCGAATGCGGATGTGCTGAGGCTGGATCAGCATCAACCGGAATTCACTTTGACCTGGGCGCAATATAGTTCGAAGGTGCTGAATGCCACGCGGGTGGCGGCCGGGCAGCAGAAGGCGGTGGCCGCGCAGGCGATACTGGCGG
>CBDDMJ010000009.1:0-173944 GCA_965231175.1 Acetobacteraceae bacterium
TTTTTAATCAATACGCGTCCAATCGTGTAAAATAATTTTGTTGATTTTACTTGAAAATTTACGTTTCAACCAACTCTTGCTCACCCGTGTCCAACCGTATATATTGGACAAATCTTGGACATGAAAGGGTTTCCGCCGTGGCAAGGACGGTTCGCGATTCGAAGCTTGAAAGCCCTTCGGCAAGAAAAGCCTTGAAGCCCGCCGGCAAGCCGTATTACCGGGCAATCGAGGAAGGCCTGCACTTGGGCTATCGAAAAGGCGCACGGGGCGGTGGCAAGTGGGTCATGCGCCGCTACATCGCGGAGGGAAAATACTCGGTTGAGGTCATCGGGACGGCAGATGACAATATCGATGCGGATGGTGCCGAGGTGCTTACCTTTTCCCAGGCTCAAGCCAAGGCGCGTACCTTGTTTATCCAGGCTCGGCGGCGGGCGGTGGGTCTTCCCGAGGACGCCGGGCCGTACACGGTCAAAGTCTGCATTGAAGAGTACCTGAAATGGCTGGAGCAAAATCGCAAATCGGGCAAAGATGCCCGCTGGCGGGCCGAAGCGCTGATCTTCCCCGAGCTTGGCAGTATCGAATGCGCCAAGCTAACGCATACGCAGATCCGCAGCTGGCGGGATTCCACGGCTAAAACGGCGCCCCGCCTTCGCTCGAAAAAGGGCAAAGAGCCCAAATTCCGAGACATCGATCTTGATGACCCCGAGGAAGCGCGCCGCCGGCGGGCCAGCGCCAACCGTGTATTGACCATCCTCAAGGCCGGGCTGAATCACGCTTGGCGCGAGCATAAAATCGGTAGTGATGATGCCTGGCGCCGGGTGCAGCCCTTCAAGGAAGCTGACGCGGCGCGCGTGGGCTACATCACTGTGGCGGAGGCCAAGCGCCTCATAAATGCCGCTCAGGGTGGTTTCCGCCATCTTGTTCAAGCGGCGCTTTTTACCGGCTGCAGGTTCGGCGAGCTGGCAGCACTCCGCGTCCACGATTTCAACCCCGATAGCGGCACACTGCACATTCGGACCAGCAAAAGCGGCAAAGGGCGCCATGTGGTGCTGACAGAGGAAGGCATCACCCTTATGACGCAACTCACTGCCGGCCAAGCCGGGGGCAAGCATCTCCTCAGCCGCGACAACGGCGAAGCCTGGTCCAAATCGCAGCAAAGCCGCCCGATGGTGGAGGCTTGCACCGCGGCCAAACTTACGCCGGCCATCGGGTTTCACGGGCTGCGTCACACCTATGCTTCTCTCTCTATTATGAACGGCGCCCCGCTTCTGGTGGTGGCCAGAAATCTCGGGCACGCAGACACGCGGATGGTCGAGAAGCATTATGGCCATCTATCGGCAACCTACTTGGCCGAAGCGGTACGCGCCGCGGCGCCGCGCTTCGGGATCGATGCCGGCAACGTGCAGTCGATTGCCCGGTAGATGCCTCAGCCTGTGGATAAGCGCCGAAAGCGCAAGGTCGGAAACTCGATTAGCCCTGAAATCACCGCGGATGATGTCAAAGAGCTTTGGCGAAAGACCAAGCTGCGAGGCAACCAGCCAGACATGGAGACGAATGAGCAGCTGGCCGCAGTTATGAACGGGCATCGCGTCCAGGGGGAACTCGCGCCGCCTAGCGTAGCCGTACTAAATGCGATCAGGACGCTGATTCAAGATGACCGCGACGATATTGTGCTGCTCGGTTCCGAAGCGGAGGAGTTTCGGCGTCTGCTCTTGAAATTGGAGCCCAGGGTTAGCGCGCACCACGAAATATCGAAGAACAGTTGGCAGCCCGTTGCCGTCTGCGTCATTTGGGCTGTTGCTCAGGGCATTCTTGAGGAGCTTGGTGAGATCGGTGGAACCAGCCGGAGCAGTGTTGCTGTGAAATTTACTGCCGCGGCTCTTAAACGTATGGGGTGGAACGGGATCGATGCGCCTGGCATAGAGGCGCTGTTAAAGAAAGCGCCCCGAATCTCAGCCTAGCACAACTCACCATACAAATTCGTTCAAGGCAAATTTGTAGCGTATCTGATCCGAGAATAATTCGATAATCCATGAGCATCAACTTAAACAAGGATGCATACGTGGTAGACAATAAAGATGCTCCCAGCATCGATGGATTTTGCAATCGCAATGGCATTAGCCGGGCTTTTCTTTACCTCCTGTGGAAGCGTGGGGACGGTCCCGGTTATATGCAGGTTGGAGCTCGCAGAATAATTACCCAGGAAGACGAAAGCGAGTGGCGCAATAAAATGCGGCAACGCTCCCAACCCCAAGTGGCTTAAAGCTCACAATAAAATATTACGGTTGCCGGGCAGTAAAGCACCCCGGCGCCGCGGCGCAACCATGCCCGAAAGCATAAACTTTGAGCATATTTTCAAATAAAATCCGGCCAAATCGCTATCAGGTCGGCGGGGAACGTGCGGACGAAATCGTGACCATCTCGCTCTCGCGCGGTGAGCTGCGAGTCGCCGGCTTTGCCTTGCAAGACGTGGCCGGCTGGCTGGACGAAGTGCCGGCGACATCGCGGGAAACAAAAACAAGCCTACACCGCCAAGCGTCCAGGCTAAAGAAATTGGCCGAATCGCTCCAAAAAATGGCGGCGGCCGACGTGGAACGCAGCCCCGCATGAGTGACCAGCTCCCCGCCCCACTCACGCCGGCGGACTGCGACTTGCGCGGGCTCGCGTGGATGCCGTTGAACATCAACGCGCTGAAGGGGTCGAAAACATGGATGCGCTGCAAACGCGATCCCAGCCTCGCATTCTACCTCATCAACCTTTGGTGCGCGGCTTGGCATGAGCTTCCGGCCGCATCTTTGGACGATGAAGACGACTTTTTGTGCGATGTCGCCCAATGTTCCCCGCGCATCTGGCCCAAGGTCAGAGACGTTTTGCTATCAAGCTGGATACGCTGCTCGGACGGCCGAATCTACCACCCTTATGTTGCAACAGAAGCACTGAAATCCTGGGAACTTAAGCAATCGCACAGAGCCAGAACCGAGGCAGCCACAGCGGCAAGACGGGCAAAATTCGAGAACGTCACGAACAACGTAACGTCACACGTCACGTCGCTCTCACGTTCACCTAATACAGACAGTACAGACAAGACAGACAATCTATCTCCCGGCGATGGCGAAAACATCCCAAACCAGAAAGCCGCGGGCACGTCCGGCGGGCGCGGTTTGAGCGATGCCGAATTTGAAGCGTTCTGGAAATCCTACCCGCGCAAAATTGGCAAAGGAGCGGCAAGGAAAGCTTTTATCGGCGCACGGCGCAAAGCATCGGCAGACATCATCATGGCCGGCCTGGCCCGCGTCAAATGGCCAGCGGACACGCAATTCATCCCTCATCCTTCGACTTGGCTAAACCGCGATGGCTGGCTTGATGAGGTTGAGGCACCAAAAAGCAATGCCGAAATGAAGCCTTGGGAACGCGGCAGTTTCTTTTGAAAAAGCTGGTGATACGAATGCCTGTTTCATCGGCCGGGCAATACATAGTGTCGCGCACTGCCAATGGCGTGTTGACCAGCGGATTGACTCCAACATCGCGGCGGCGCGTGCCATCGCGGCCGAGCTGGCCGCGGCGGAAACGCACTATGCGGCTCTGGTCGCACAGGCCGCACATGGCAATGACGTGCCTGAATCCGCATGGAAGATGGTTGAATGCCGTATTGATCTGCATCGGCGCCAGCTCGCCCGCACCAAGGCAATCCTCGAATTTCAAGGTGCCGAAGTGTTGGCCCAGACGGCCGATTTGCCTCTCGCCCGCGCCGTCCCCGCCGGCCGAGCATGATGGTGCATCTTCCGTCTCCTTGCTCACCTATCATGAGTTTAGTAAAACTCTACAGCGAAAGGAGCCTATTATGGTTAAAGTCTGTATCGTTGCCCGCGTGCCTGGGAAAACCTCCTCAGGAACCAGCTTCATTTTTGATCTTCCAGAGGTTCCAAGGGTTGGCGATTGCATCTCTATAGGCGGTGGTCCGAATGACAAAGGACCGCTTGGGAAAGACTTTATTGCTCGCAAAGTGTGGTGGCGCTTGGAGCATCCCACGGATGGCGGGGATGACCCTGACGAACCCGTGAAGGGGAAGTTCACGGAAATTCAGGTGGAATGCGATATCGCTGAGGGGCCTTATTCGAGCGGCGCTCACCGCCGAGCGATCAAAACGGCCAAGGCAAAAGGGATCGAGGTTGAGCTTTTTGGAATTGCTCGGCAGCCGTATCTTGGGGACCCGGACTTGGGCCAAACGAGTTAAAGAAGTGGCGGCGGACGCAATGCCCGCCGCCACTTCTCTTTGAATCTTTCTGCTATTTTGCAGAGCCGCGCCGCTTCGCTTGTCGGGTCCGTGCCCTGCGTTGATTGCTAGAACTTCTCTCCGATATATTTGTTGTTTTCGTCAAAGCTAAACGAGCGTGGGTATCCGAACGTATTCCACAGCAGATCAAAAGTTGATCTCAGAGTTTGATCCGCTGGAGCGTTTAAGTCGTAGACAATGGTTTCAGGTAAAATGATTTCATCTTTAGTCAAAGTTACCGCACGCATGGAAAGATTCCTATTCCCTAGAAGGCGTTGACCTCGCGTACCAAGGATCGACACCGAAATGTATAACGGCGGCTCTATTCCGTGAAATTTCAATTTTTCCATGTATTGTTTGTAAGCGCACAAGATCGGCCATTCGACAGCAGAAGGAGGAATATATGGCCTGTTTTGCGGGTCGGTTGCTCCAACGCCACACACCGCTTCTACAATCCCAGATCGAAACAAAAGGGTGTATGAAGTGGCTTGTTCGATACTTTGGTGTGCGCCAAGCCCCAAATAGGTCACATATCCGTCCAGGGTATGACGGGCGCCGATGCCCGAACCGCTCATCATAGGGAGCAAAAGATTTCTATTGTCATCGACACGAATTTGATTTGCCGTGGAAAATGCTGAAAGTGGTACGATATGGAAAACAACCAAGGGCGCGCCGTTGACAGGTAAGGCTCCATCGTCGCTCTCAATGGCGGCAAGTCGTTCACGACGGAATTTTTTGATGCCTTCAACCACGCCTTCTGCAGATAAAAAAGCTGCTCTCAGCTCCGATACATCAAGTGGATATTTTCCTGTGCTATGGCGCCCATAAAATTTTCCATTGTCACGATATATTATACGATGTGGCGCCACATAGCTTCTGGGTACACGAACGACCAATACACCGATTTCGCCATCGTGTATCCAGTGGATGTCAACCTTCGGAAGCCGGGGCTCTAACCCGCTACGTAGGATTTGCTCAAGCCTCAGCTTTTCGTCTTCGATATTAGCTAATTGAATCCCGGAAACATTTGTTGCTTCGCCAGCATTTTCTTCGATGCCGAATATCAAATCGCCCCCGGCGGTGTTAGCAAATGCAGAAACATCTGCTAAAAATTCTTTTTTATCTTCATCGCGCGAGCCAACAGGATCACGCTTAAAATCGAGGGTTCGACTTTCTCGTAAGCCAGCGGTCACCAATGACTTGATAGCTTGTAGCGATAGTTCGCTCAGATTATGAGGGAGCATCCGTCTGCTTCAGAAACAAGACGTAGGCAAGGTGACGCCAGAAACTTCGCTGCTCCATCTAATCCAGAACATATTCGTTTGCTTTTAGATAATCGCTTACAGCCCAGGCATCCGAAGCATATTGCTCAATCGATTCTGCAATATGACCACCATCGCCGCGGGCAACTCCCTTTTGGGAACACATATACGATGCCATCGCATCCGCGTTAAACTTTATGTCCATCACAACTTCACGCAGCGCAACAAAAAACCGCTTCATGTCTGTAGGATGCCGCGTATGCCACGTGGGGACCCTCAAAAACTTATCAAAAACCTCATACATGCTAAGATTGTAGCACGAGTCACTACCGATTCGGCTATCTCCTTTTGAGCCGGACACCTGCCCCGCCGCCGTTCTCAGGGATAAATTCGATGCCGGCGGTTTCGAGGGCCGCCTGGATTGCTTCAATCGTGCGCTGATAAAGCGACTCGCCCCGCTCGAAGCGCGCCACTGTGTCGGGCGACACCTTGGCCGCCGCCGCTAAATCCCTCACGCCCCACCCCAATGCAGCGCGCGCCATCTTGCTTTGAACAGCCAACATCAGAACACCGTTACGAAGTTATTGACACCCGCGATATTGCTGATATCGTAACACCGTTCGGATTTTCGGACAACCAATAAGCAAGGGACGATCATGAAAACCATCGAAACTGACTTAAGCGGCTCGGCCGCTGCGGGCGGCGACCTCATTGTAAATGATGCCGAGCTGATTCGGCTCTGCGCCGAGCTTACCGCGACTCAACAGCGGATCGATTCGGCTTTTGCCGTGGTTACGGACGAAGACGAGTGCGAGGCCACGATCCAGCCGCTTAAAGCCAAGTGCGGGCAGCTTGCGGACGCAGTGAGGGCGCTTCAGCCGAAAACCCGTGAGGGACTGCGGGCCATGGCGCTGGCGCTGTTCACGACAGAACCGCAGCTCGCCAATGATCCCGGTGCGTTTGGTCTCAACGAGGCCGGCAACACGCTGCTTTCGGCCATTCTTCATACCGTGGCGGCATAGAAAGCCTGGAACTTCGCAATAGGGTACTTGTCTCTATCTTCCCCTGTGCGCTTTATGGGTCGCACCGTGGGCCGGACGAGGGATATATGGATGAGCTTCCGAAAGTTTACACCTTGGCCGAAGTCCTCAAAAACCTGGCCGGCGTGCGCGGCCGGACCTTTGTGCTTGAACACCTAAAGAAGACCCCCGAGCATGGTGGCGGGCCAACTCACCGGCGCTGGGGGAATAAGATCGTCTTCTATGCAGAGGACATTCCCCGCCTCATGGCGTCGCTTGAGCGCCCGCCCAAATCAGACCCCGCGCCGCGCCGCGCCACAGTGCCGGCCGCCCCGTCCGCCGACAAAGCCTTTGCGCGAGCACAAGCACTGGTGGCCAAACTGAAAAGAGAACATGGTGGGAGGCAAAAACCCTTGAACAAACGATAGTGACAGGCCGAGCTAAATCGCGCCAATAGGAAGGCGGCTCTGTGTGAATTCCAGCATGTCGAAGTAGGCAGCCATTTGCTTGTCCCGCCGGCGCGACGCTTCGCTTGTAACAAGCACGCCGGCCGCGCTTACCGCTCCCGCGAGCACGCCACTTACAGCAGCGGCCTCCCCCTGGTTGAACCATGCGAGCAGGCCTGCAACGGCGCCAAGGGCAGCGGAAGCAATGGGCAGCCAGAGGGCCCAGCGGTCAACCGGCTCGGTGTTCCAAATTTTGTTTATCTCTTTCGGGTCGATCACTTGCATTGTGATTCCTCAGTTTAGGACGGGGCGACGGGGGAGAGTGCCAATTAAAATGCACAGATGTCCAAGGCTATATATTGGCCAAATATTGGACACAAACTCCAAAATTCACTTTAAGTGCTTGATTTAATTGGCGTCCCGTAGGGGATTCGAACCCCTGTTACCGCCGTGAGAGGGCAGCGTCCTGGGCCTCTAGACGAACGGGACGAGGCGCGGCTGGCGTAACCCGCAGGGCGCTCCCGGTCAAGCCGGCGCTGCGTCGGTCAGGAAAAACCCAGGCGTCATCCGGCCATTCCAGCTCTCGGCCCGCAAATGCCCCGCCAAATGCAGGGGTGTTCCCCCGCTGCGAGACATCGCCGCCGCCAGCTCGCCCTCTTGCGCGCGGAACAGCAGCACTTTCAGCCGCCCGCCGCTTTCATCCTCCACCATGGCGCGGATGGTAGCAGAATCCTTGCCGATACGCTCGGATTTCACCACCCGTGCCCGCGGCAGCACAAACAGCGGCTCCTCATTGCCGGCGCCGAACGGGCCCAGCCGCGCCACCATCTGCGCCAACGCGGCATCGGCGGCGGCAGCGCCAAAACTGCCTTCCAGCATCAGCTCCGGGGTCTGCGGCGTCTGCTGGCGCGCCAGCCGTTCGTTGAGGAAAGCGTGAAATCCCGCCAGGCCGTCATGCGGCAGCGCAAACCCCGCCGCCATCGCATGGCCGCCGCCGCTCACCAGCAGCCCGGCCTGGCGCGCCGCCAGCACCGCCGCCCCCAGGTCCAGCCCCGGCACAGACCGGCCGGAGCCTTTGGCCAGCCCGCCCGCCACACCGGCAATGCAGGCCGGGCGATTGAAAACCTCTTTCAGCCGCCCGGCAACAATCCCCACCACGCCGGGGTGCCAGGCCGCTTCGGCCAGCAGTATCACCGCATGGCCCGCCGCCACCTGTGCGGTGGCGCGCTGCATGGCCAGGCTCAATATCTCGGCTTCCACATTCTGGCGCTGCCGGTTGATGCCATCCAGCGCCTCAGCCAGATGCCGCGCCTCCTCCGGGTCGCCGGCCAGCAACAGCCGCAACCCCATATCCGCTGCGGCAATCCGCCCGGCGGCGTTAATGCGCGGCCCCAGGGCAAAGCCGCAATGCATGGCGCTCGGCGCTTCCAGTATCTTGGCGATATCCAGCAATGCGGCAATCCCCGGCCGGCCCCGCCGCGCCATCACCCGCAGCCCTTGGGCGACCAAGGCGCGGTTCAGGCCCGTCAAGGGCATCACGTCGCACACCGTCGCCAGCGCCACCAGGTCCAGGCAGTCCAGCAAATCCGGCGCCGTGCGGTCGTTGAAAAACCCGCGCTGGCGCAAGCTCCGCAGCAGCGCGATGCAGCCGAGGAACGTCACCGCCGCGGCACATAGAAAATGCAGCCCGGAGCTGTCATCCAGCCGGTTCGGGTTGACCGTCGCTGCAATCGGCGGCGGCAGGCCATCGGCCTTGTGATGGTCGAACACGATGATATCGGCGCGGTTATGCAAGGGCGCAAAGGCGGCATGGCCGGACGTCCCGCAATCCACACAGATAATCAAGCGCGCCCCTCGCTCGGCCAGGCTGCGCAACGCCTCGGGGTTCGGGCCATACCCCTCCAACAGCCGGTCGGGCACATGGTACAGCACCTCGCAACCCAGAGCTTGCAGCACCGTCACCATAATCGCCGCACTGCACGCGCCATCCACATCGTAATCGCCGAACACGGCCACGCATTCTTTGGCCTGCACGGCATCGGCCAGCCTTGCTGCGGCAATATCCATATCGGTCAGCACGGAAGGGTCCGGCAGCATGGCGCGCAAGGTGGGGTCCAGAAATCCGGACGCCCGCTCCACGCTCACACCGCGCGCCGCCAACAGCCGGCCCATCAGCTCCGGCAGGCCCAGGCTCTGCGCGATGCCCATGCCCAGGCGCTCCTCCGCCTGTCGCCACACCCAGCGCCGCCCGGTCAGGCTCTGCTCAACACCCAGAAACGCCGCCGCCGAAGCCTGCAAAAAATCAGTCCGGCGTCCAGGTCTTCATGACGAAATTATGATGCGCCTCCACATAGCGCACCGTGCCGGATTTGCTGCGCATGACGATGGAATGGGTAATCGCGCCGCGGCCGGAGCGGTGCACGCCGCGCAGCATCGGCCCGGTGGTCACCCCGGTAGCGGCAAACATCACATCGCCCTTGGCCATTTCGGAAATGGTGTAAATCCGGTTCGGATCGGTAATGCCCATGGTCTTCGCCCGTTCGATCTGCGCGTCGTCCTCGAACAGCAGCCGCCCCTGCATCTGCCCGCCGATACAGCGCAGTGCCGCCGCCGAAAGCACGCCTTCCGGCGCGCCGCCGGAGCCGAGATACATGTCGATCCCGGTATCGGGCTGCGAGGCGGCGATCACGCCGGCCACATCGCCATCGCCGATCAGGGTGATGCGCGCCCCGGCCTCGCGGATTTTGGCGATGATCTCCTCATGGCGCTCGCGGTCCAGCATGCACACCATGATATCGGAAATATCCCGCTGCTTGGCACGCGCCAGGTTGCGCAAATTCTCCGCAATCGAAAAATCCAGGGATACGATGTCATCCGGCAGCCCGCCGCCCACGGCGATCTTGTCCATGTAGATATCCGGCGCATGCAGAAAATTGCCATGATCCGCCAGCGCCACGGTGGCGATGGAATTGGCCCCCCCTTTGGCGGTGATCGAGGTGCCCTCCAGCGGGTCGACGGCAATGTCCATCGCCGGGCCGCCCATGCCCACCTTCTCGCCGATATACAGCATCGGCGCCTCGTCCATCTCGCCCTCGCCGATCACCACGGTCCCGGCGATCGCCACCGTATCAAAGGCCTTGCGCATCGCCTCCACCGCCGCACCGTCGGCCTCGTTTTTCTTGCCCTTGCCGATCCAGCGTGAGGCCGCAAGTGCTGCCGCTTCGGTCACCCGCACCAGCTCCAATGCCAGATTACGGTCCCAAACTTCGCCCGGCTTTGGTGCAGCACTCATATCATGGCTCCTTCTCTCAATTGGGTTCAATACGGATCATCGCCGGCGGTTCGAGTACCGCCGCCAACCCCGCGATACGGTCGATCGCTGCGGTCATGGCGGCTTCATTCACCTCATGAGTCACAAGCACAATCGGCACGGCTTCGCCAGGGCTGCGGCCATGTTGCAGCATCGATTCGAGCGAAATGCCGTGGTCGCGCAGAATCGCGGTCACATCCGCCAGCACGCCCGGCTGATCCACCACCATCAGCCGCAGAAAATACGCGCCATGATGCCGCGCAATCGCCACCGCCGGGCTGGCGGATAAATCTTCCGCAACCGCCCCCCACACCGGCACCTTGCCGCCGCGCGCGATATCGATCAAATCCGCCACCACCGCCGAGGCGGTCGGCCCGGCCCCGGCGCCACGGCCCTGCAGGAATACCGATCCCGCAAAATCTCCCTCTACCAGCACCGCGTTGTAAACCCCCTCGACCGCCGCCAGCAGGGCGGTTTTCGGCACCATCGCCGGGTGCACCCGCAGCTCCACCCCGGATTCGGTAACCCGCGCGATGCCCAGCAGCTTGATCCGGTAGCCCAGCTCCTCGGCAAAGCTGATATCCAGCGCCGAAACCCGGGCAATCCCCTCGACATGCACGCCGGCGAAATCCACGGTCTGGCCAAAGGCGATGGCCGCCAGCAGACATAATTTATGCGCCGTATCCACACCCTCGATGTCGAAGCTCGGATCGGCCTCGGCATAACCCAGCGCCTGCGCCTCGGCCAGCACATCGGCAAAATCGCGGCCCTGTTCGCGCATGGTGGTGAGAATGTAGTTGCAGGTGCCGTTGAGTATGCCGGCGACCCGCTCGATGCGGTTGGCCGCCAGCCCCTCCCGCAGCGCCTTGATAATCGGTATCCCGCCCGCCACCGCCGCCTCATAGGCCAGCGGCACGCCGGCGGCCTCCGCCGCCCGGCCGAGCGCCGCGCCATGGATCGCCAGCAGCGCCTTGTTGGCGGTAACCAACGGCTTGCCGGCGGCAATCGCCGCCGCCGCCAGATCACGCGCCACCCCTTCAGCACCGCCGATCACCTCGACCACCACATCGACATGCGGATCGGCCGCCAGCGCCAGCGCATTGTCATGCCAGGTGACGCCCGCCAGTGAAATGCCGCGATGCCGCCGCCGATCGCGCGCCGCCACCGCCGTCACCGTCACCGTCTGGCCGGCCCGCGCGGCAATCACCTCGGCATTTTCCGCCAGCAGACGCAGAACACCCACCCCCACTGTGCCCAGCCCGGCAATCCCGACCCGCAAACTCATGCTGCCATGGTCATGCTGGCAAATGCTCAGCTGCGGCATCTGCCGGGGCCGCATTATCGGTCAGCAGAAAGCCGCGTATATTGCGTATGCCCTGGCGCAGCCGGTGGCTGTTCTCCACGAAGGCAATCCGCACATGGCCATCGCCATATTCGCCGAAGCCGATGCCGGGTGCCACCGCCACCTTGGCTTTCT
Source organism: Acetobacteraceae bacterium (assembly GCA_965231175.1). Classification (GTDB taxonomy): domain Bacteria; phylum Pseudomonadota; class Alphaproteobacteria; order Acetobacterales; family Acetobacteraceae; genus Acidocella. Next base: position 11,788 of record CBDDMJ010000009.1, read on the forward strand.
CCAGCAGCAGCTTGGCGAAATCCACACTGCCGAGATGCGCAAACCGCGGCGGGATCGGCGCCCAGGCGAACATCGAGCCGTGCGGCACCGGCATCTCCCAGCCGGCCCCGGCGAGGCCTTTGATCACCACGTCACGGCGTTCCTGGTACAGCGCCCGCATCTCGGCCACGCAATCCTGCGGCCCGTTCAACGCCGCCGTCGCCGCCACCTGGATCGGCGTAAAGGCGCCGTAATCCAGATAGGATTTCATGCGCGCCAAAGCCGAAATCAGCCGCGGATTGCCGGCGGCAAACCCCATGCGCCAGCCCGGCATGGAATAGGTCTTGGACATCGAAGTGAATTCGACGGCGAGATCCTTGGCCCCCGGCACCTGCAACACCGAAGGTGGCGGGTTGCCGTCGAAATAAATCTCCGCATAGGCGAGGTCGGAAATGATAAACAACCCATGCCGCCTCGCCAGCGCCACCAGATCCTTGTAAAAATCCAGGCTCGCCATGTAGGCGGTCGGGTTGGACGGAAAATTCACGATCAATGCGGTCGGCTTCGGCACCGAATGGCGCACCGCGCGGTCGATCGCCCGCAGCATCTCGTCATCCGGCGTCGCCGGGATGGAGCGCACCGAAGCGCCGGCGATGATGAAACCGAACTGGTGGATCGGGTAGGACGGGTTCGGCACCAATATGGTGTCACCAGGGCTGGTGATGGCGGCGGACAGATTGGCCAGCCCTTCTTTCGACCCCAGGGTGGCGATCACCTCGGTCTCCGGGTCCAGCTTCACATCGAAGCGCCGCGCATAATACCCCGCCAGCGCGCGCCTGAGGCCGGGTATCCCCTTGCTGGTGGAATACCGGTGGCTGCGCGGGTCCTGCACGGTCTCCACCAGCTTCGCCACGATATGCGGCGGGGTCGGGCTGTCCGGATTGCCCATGCCGAGATCGATGATATCCTCGGCGGCCGCCCGGGCCTTGGCCTTGGCCTGGTTGACCTCGGCAAACACATAGGGCGGCAGGCGGCGGATACGGTGAAATTCTTCGGACATCGGATTGTTGATACCTTAAGATGGGGCAATCCTTTAATAAACTAATTCCGCAAACCCGCCAGAACCGCCGGCGGCGGCGGTCAGGGTAATCGCCTGCGCCGGCACGCCCGCCGCGGTCAGCTGGTCAGCAATCGCCCGGGCGCGCGCCACGCCCAGGGCCAGCCCGGTTTCGCCGAACCCGCCGGCGATCACCCGGCCATCGCCGCGCGCCACCGCCAGCGCCCGCAGCGCCGTCACGGTCTGCGGCGTCAGTATCGCCGAATCCGGCGCGAAAGCCAGCAGGATCGGCGGGCACACCGGCGGCGCTGCCGGCCGCGCCACCGGCACCGCCGCCGATGCCGCTGGTACGGGTGTCTCCGCCACCGATGCCGGTGGCGGAGCAGTCTCTATCACCGGCACGCTCAGCCCGGTCAGCGCCGGCAGCGGCGGTACGGCACCCGGCAACGCCGGGCCAGGCAAGGCTGGGCCAGGCAAGGTTGGGCCAGCCAGCGCCGGTGCTGCCGGCAGCGGCACCCCGGCCACCCGCCTTGCCACCGCCGCGGTCTGTGCCGGGGTCAGCGCCACCGGTGCCGCCGGCACGGCGTCCAGATTAGGATACGGTGCCGCCGCCCCCGGCGGGGCTTGCCGTGCCGTGGCGATCGCCCCACCTTGATAGCGGTGATAAAGGTCGACCGTGTTAGAACAACCCGCCACACTGAACAGCGCAGCCATCGCGAGATATGCCGCCCGTCCCAAATTTCTCATCGACTATCGCCCATAAACCCCTCAAAGCCGCGCCACCCTTCGGCTGGTCCGGTTTGCCTGATAAAGGGAATAAGGAAAAGGAGTGTAGAGATAACGCCATGTCTGTAACCCCCCAAGAACCGGCCGCCGGGCGCGACATCCTGCTGCCCGACCCGGCACAGCTCGCGCACTCCATGGCCGATGTCGCGGCCCGCTCGCAGCGCCTGGTCAACGACTGGCTGAAGCGCCAGGCCAAGGAGGGGATGTCGTTCGACCCGCTGAACATCGGCGGCGCGTTTCTGGAAATGACCGCGAAACTGCTGGCCAATCCGGGGCAACTCGCCGAGGCGCAGCTCGGGCTGTGGCAAGATTACATGACCCTGTGGCACAGCACCACGCGGCGCATCCTCGGCATCGAAACCCAGCCGGTCATCGAAAGCGACCCGCGCGACAAACGCTTCGCCGATGCCGCCTGGCAGCAGAACGAGATTTTCGATTTCATCAAGCAATCCTATCTGCTGTCCGCCCGCTACATCCAGGACACCGTCACCCATGTCGACGGCCTGTCGCCAAAAACCGCGCAAAAAATCGATTTCTACTCGCGCCAGTTCATCAACGCGCTCAGCCCTTCCAACTTCGTCCTCACCAACCCCGAAGTGCTGCGCAAGGTGCAGGAGACCGGCGGTGAAAACCTGGTCCGCGGCCTGCACAACCTGCTGGACGATCTGGAACGCGGCCGCGGCAAGTTGCGCATCAAAATGACCGATGCGGACGCCTTCAAGGTCGGCGATAACATCGCGGTCTCCGCCGGCAAGGTGGTGTTTCAAAACGCGCTGATCCAGCTCATCCAATACGCCCCGCTGACCACGACCGTGCTGCGTCGCCCGCTGGTCATCTTCCCGCCCTGGATCAACAAATTCTACATCCTCGACCTGCGCCCCAAAAACAGCCTGGTGCGCTACCTGGTCGAGCAAGGCCATACCGTCTTCATGGTCAGCTGGGTCAACCCGGATGCCCGGCTCGCCGAGCGCGATTTTGAGGATTACATGGCCGAAGGCGTGCTCGCCGCCCTCGGCGCCATCGAAAAAGCCACCGGCGAGGCCGAGGTCAACGCCATCGGCTATTGCATCGGCGGCACGCTGCTGGCCTCCAGCCTCGCCTACATGGCCGCCAAAGGCGACAACCGCATCAAATCCGCAAGCTTTTTGGTCACCCTGACGGATTTCACCGATTGCGGAGAACTCGGCGTCTTCATAGACGAAGAACAGCTCAGCGCGCTTGAGGAGAAAATGCAGAAACAAGGCTATCTCGAAGGCACCGAAATGGCCGCCACCTTCAATATGCTGCGCGCCAACGACCTGATCTGGGGCTTCGTCGTCAACAACTACCTGCTCGGCAACGAACCGTTTCCCTTCGACCTGTTGTACTGGAACGCCGACGCCACCCGCATGCCGCGCAAAATGCACTCGTTTTACCTGCGCAACATGTACCAGAACAACCGCCTCGCAACCCCAGGCGGCATCGCCATGAAAAACGTGCCGATCGACCTCGGCCGCGTCAACATCCCAACCTACTTCCTGTCCTGCCGCGAAGACCACATCACGCCCTGGCGCAGCACCTATAAAGGCACCCAATTACTGGGCGGCAACAGCCGCTTCGTCCTGGCCGCCTCCGGCCATATCGCCGGCGTCGTCAACCCGCCCGGCACCAATAAATACAACCACTTCACCAACCCCCAAACCCCCGCCACCCCGGAAGCCTGGCTCGCCGGCGCCACCGAAACCCCCGGCTCCTGGTGGCCGGACTGGCAAGCCTGGATCACCGCCATCGACAACACCCAGGTCCCCGCCCGTACCCCCGGCAAAGGAAAATTAAAAGCCCTGGAAGCCGCTCCGGGGTCGTATGTAAAAGTACAGGTTTAAGCAGTGCTTTTTTGAAAAAAAGCACCAAAAAACTTTTGCCCCCAAGGTTGGCATCGGGGGCCTGGGGCACTGGCGGCATCACGCCCCATGTCCCTGTAGAAAATTTATGCTGGGCCTGGGGCGTTAGGCTGAAAACGCCCATATCCCAAATTAATAAAGTTTTTTTGCTTCTTTTTGTTCACAAAAAGAAGTCCTTCCTTCCTTGATGCGCATCGCCATGATCCTACCACCTCGCGAGGTCTTTTCACCCCAGGCTGCCGGCGCGATTGCTCTGGTGGTGCAGCGGCTGGCCGGTGCTGCGGGGGCATACGTCATCGGCGGTGTGCTGCGCTATCCGGCTTTTGCAAACATTGGCTACATTCCGGCGGGAAATCCATTCGCCGTGGTTCGCGCGCTATGGCGTCAGCGGCCGGAGATTATCGAGATCCACCAGCAGCCGCGTCTCGCGCGCATTCTGGCGTTATTGTTTCCGGCAGCGCGCATCATTTTGTTTCTGCACAACGACCCTTTGACCATGCGCGGCCTGCGCACCCCGCGCGCCCGCCACGCCGCCTTGGCGCGTCTGCATTGCATCGTCTGTGTCTCCGCCTATTTGCGCGATCGTTTCATGCAGGGTGTGGCTGGTCCGCGCCGGCCCGAGGTCTTACCCAACCCGCTCAGCCTGGCGGCACTCCCCCCGCCGGCAGCACGACGCAGCCGGCTTATTTTATTCGCTGGCCGCATCGTCGCCGAAAAGGGCGTGGAGGATTTCATCGCCGCCTGCGCCCAGGCTTTGCCGTCGCTGCCGGGCTGGCGGGCTGCCATCATCGGCGGCGACCGCTTCGGCCCCGCCAGCCCTGAGACCGGCTTCGTCACCCGCATGCGCAGCGCTGCTGTGTCTGCCGGCATCGACTTCACCGGCCCGCTGCCGCACCGCGCCGTACTGGAGGCGATGGCGGATGCCGCCATCATCGCCGTCCCCAGCCGCTGGCCGGAACCCTTCGGCCTCGCCGCCCTGGAAGCCCTGGCCAGCGGTGCGGCTCTCATCACCACCGCGCAAGGCGGCCTGCCGGAAGTCGCCTGCGCAGCCGCAATCTACATACCGCCCCACGATCCCACAGCTCTGGCCGCCGCCCTGCAAACTTTGGCGGGCGATGAGCCCCGCCGCCTGGCCCTGGCCAAAGCCGGAATAGCCCAGGCACAAACCTTCGACACCCCCGTCATTGCCGCACGCTTGCAGCGTTTGCGCGATGCAAAGTAAGCACTTCTTTTTGTGAACAAAAAGAAGCAAAAAAACTTTATGAATTTCGAATCGAGGCTTTCGCCCGCCACAGCCCTAGGCCCAGACTCAAAAAAGTTTTTTGCTGCTTTTTTGCAAAAAAGCAGTGCTTCCTTCCCCTTCCTGCGCCGCCTCGCTTTGCTCGCCACCCTCCTCCTGCCGCTCGGCTTGCTGGATGCCCGCGCCGGCGCCGAAATCGCCATCGGTGTCATCGACATTCTGTTCCTTACCGTCATGGCCCGCACCGGCAGCTGGGCATGGCTGCGCCAGCCCTGGGTAATCATCGCCTTGGCCTGGTGGGGCTGGGAGGTCGTGTGCTCCACCCCGGTCGCCCCGCTGGGCCAATCCGGCTGGGCCGGCCTGGTGCAAGCCTTGGTGCTGGGCCGGCTGATCATCCTTGCCGCCGCGCTGCAAAGCTGGGTGCTGACCACCCCGGCCAGCCGCCGCCTCGCCTGGTTCACCATCGCGCTGGCCTGCCTGTGGATCGGCGTGGAATCCTGGCAGCAATATTTGCTGGGGCATAATTTGTTCGGCGACCCGCGCTGGGGCGACGGTGCCCTCACCGGCCCCTTCACCAAGCCCCGCGCCGGCGCGCCCTACGCGCATCTGCTGTTGCCTTCCTTGCTGCCGGTGGTCATCCCCTGGCTGGAACGGCGTCGCCTGGCCGGCATCGCCCTCGCCGTCCTCGGCATCGCCACCTCGGTGCTGATCGGCCAGCGCATGCCCACTGCCCTCGCGGTCCTGGCGCTGGCGAGTGCGGCCCTGTTCATCCGCCGCCTGCGCCCGGCCGCCGCCGCCGCCATCATCATCGCCGCCGCGGTGCTGCTCGCCACCCCCTTCATCTCCCCGCATACATACGCCAAGCTGGTCGGCGAAACCTCCCGGCAGATGAGCCATTTCACCCTCAGCCCGTACGGCCAGCTGTACATCCGCGCCACCACCATGGGCCTCGCCTCACCCGCTCATGGCTACGGCTTCAACGGCTTCCGCGCCTTCTGCACCCAACCGCAATTCGCCACCGGCTTTCCTGGCCTCGGCATACCAGCCACCCAGCTCGGCCTCGGCGCCTGCAACATCCACCCGCATAATTTCTACCTGCAGGCCTTCACCGATGCCGGTCTGCCGGGCCTGCTGCTGTTCGCTGCCCTTAATCTCGCCTGGCTCGCGGCTTTGTCCCGCCGGCTCTGGCGCGCGCCGGACCCGCTGCGCGTTGGCCTGTTCGCTGCCGTCCTCACCTACGCCTGGCCCTTCGCCTCGACCGACAGCTTCGCAACCCTGCCCATGGCCGGCTGGCTGTTCCTGCTGCTTGGCCTCGGCCTCGCCAGCGCCCATATACCGCTTAACTTTCTTATAGCGGATGATTAAAATGCCCGATCTCGTCCCCGTCACCGTCCTCACCGGCTATCTCGGCGCCGGCAAAACCACCCTCCTCAACCGCATCCTCACCGAAAACCACGGCAAGAAATACGCCGTCATCATCAATGAATTCGGCGAGCTCGGCGTCGACAACGACCTCGTCGTCGATACCGACGAAGAGGTCTTCGAAATGAACAACGGCTGCATCTGCTGCACCGTGCGCGGTGACCTCATCCGCATCGTCGGCGGGCTGATGAAGCGCACGGATAAATTCGACGGCATCATCGTCGAAACCACCGGCCTCGCCAACCCCGCCCCCGTAGCCCAGACCTTCTTCGTCGACGACGACGTCAAAGCCAAAACCCGGTTGGACGCCATCGTCACCGTGGTGGACGCCAAACATCTGCTGGCCCGCCTGGAAGACAGTCCTGAGGCCGCCGAACAACTCGCCTTCGCCGATGTCATCGTCCTGAATAAGCTCGACCTCGTCACACCGGATGAACTCACCGCTGTCGAAGCCCGCATCCGCGGCCTCAACCCCTACGCCGCCATCCACCACGCCACCCGCGGCGACGTCCCGATCGACAAACTCCTCGGCCTTGCCGCCTTCGACCTCAACCGCGTCCTCGAAACCACGCCGGACTTCCTGGACGACGACGCCCATACCCACGACGAACATCTCACCAGCATCAGCCTCTCGCTCGCCGCCCCGCTCGATCCGGAAAAATTCAACCTGTGGATCAGCGGCATCCTGCAAACCCAGGGTGCTGACCTGCTGCGCACCAAAGGCATCCTGTCCTACAAAAACGAAGATCGCCGCTTCGCCTTCCAGGCCGTGCACATGATCGCCGACGGCGACTTCATCGGCCCCTGGAAACCCACCGACCCCCGCACCAGCCGCCTCGTCTTCATCGGCCGCAACCTGAACCGCCCGCAACTGCGCCGCGGCTTCGAAAGCTGCGTCGCTTAAGAAAGCAAGCACTGCTTTTTTGAAAAAAAAGCAGCAAAAAACTTTTGGCCCTTAAGCGCCGTGGGCGCCGACCAGCCCGTCACAAACCACCTCGCTGCAAAATCGCTACAAACAAACTGGACAATGATTACGCAGCCGGCATTATGCCACTATGCGGATATACCAATGCTGCGCCATCCTGTTCCTCCTCTCCGGCTGCGCTGCCGGGTCATCATGCCAACTCTCGCCACCCATAACGCTGCAAACCTATTACGCCTTGCATAGCGAACCCATCGTGCTGGCCACACTGAACGGCACACCTGCCGCGTTATTTTTGGACACCGGCAGCCAGATGTCCATACTTACACCGGAGATGGTAAAATCAGCCAGCCTGCCGGAAACGGCAATAAACCCGTCCGAACAATTTTACGGCCTGGCCGGTGGCGTAGCCGCCAAACAAACCATGGTACAGGAATTCGGCCTCGGCGATAGCGTCGGCATGCAGATGCAGTTTCCCGTCATCGAACTATTTGATCGTCAAACCGAAACAGCCGACGCCAATGCGATTGACGGCATTCTTGGCGCTGACGTTTTCGCCAACTACGATCTCGATCTGGAATTGGCGGACGGCAAAGCCGTCCTGTCCAACGCCAACCGTTGCAGTAAAGTAATGCCACCCTGGACCGGCAACGCAAACGCAATTCCCATCCAGGTTGAGTCTGGCCGTGTATATTTTCCCGTCAAAATTGAAGGGCGCGACTTTACTGCTTTGCTGGATACCGGTCTTCAAGGTCGAGCATATCCGAGCAAGATTTTTAATTGACGGTTTGACCGGTAAAACCGTTGGCAAAACCAATCTTACAACGCTTGGCGGCTACAGAATGGCAGGCCTGAAAGTAAAACCCATCGCCCCCGAACCAAACTAGCCTTACTGCGCTTTCTCGATCATCTCCAGATGCTCTTCCAGCGTCGGCAGCGTCTGGCTTGCCAGCGCCTTCAAATCCGTATCATGCCCATAAGCCGCTTCATGCTTGAACAACGCAATCGTTTCGATATGCCCCATCTTCTCCGTGGAGAGATAATAGCTGTCGAACGCCGCCCCGGTCTTGCCCGCCAGCGCCGTCGCCATCGCCTGGTGCTTGGCATCCAGCGTGGTCGGCGGCATCACACCATCACCCTGCGCCAGCTTCATCAACTTGTCGTTAACCGCCGTATGGTCCGCCACCATCTTGTTGCCGATCATCTTTACGGCTGCTCCGCCTTTCTCCACCGCCATATTCCCGGCCTCAACCTCGGCCATGCCGCCCATCGCCGCCTTAGTGATGAAATGCCTGTCCGTCAGGCTCAAATCTGAAGACATCCCCGAGGACATCCCCGGCGTTTCCATGGTCTGCGCCGGCGCCATAGCGGCCATGGCAATCACCAAACTGAACGCCGTCGTCGCGGTAAGAATTGTTTTCATGGAATTATCCTCTGCTGATTTCACAGTCATGCTGCTCTGATGAAGTAGCTCGCGGCGTATGCATTCCAAGCACAAGCTTGCGTTACATAATCTTTGTAATGCCCCCGTCAGAAAGCATTTCTTTCTGAAGAAAAAGCAGCAAAAAGACGTTTGTTAATCTGGGCCGTCGGTGTTCCAAACGCCTGCCTCCAGACTCATAAAAGTTTTTTGCGCCGCTTTTTTTCAAAAAAGCGGCTGCTTGCTTTCGCGCTACCGGTCCGTATACCCGCCGATCACCGGCAGCACCTCCCCGGTAATATAACCGGACATCTGCGCCGACGCCAGAAACAGATATGCCGGCGAAATCTCCTCCGGTTGCGCCGGGCGTTTCATCCTTGTGTTCTCTCCGAATGTTTTCATCCGTTCAGGATTATCGCTCGGGTTCAGCGGCGTCCACACCGGCCCCGGCGCCACCGCGTTCACACGTATGCCTCGCACCGCCAGGCTGCCGGATAATGCCCGGGTAAAACTATGGATGCCGCCCTTGGTCATCGAATAGTCGATGATCGTCGAGTTACCCAAAAGCCCGGTCACGGAGCCGGAATTCACAATCGCCGACCCCGGCTTCATATGCGGCACGCAAGCCTGCGCCATATGGAAATACCCATATAGATTGGTTTTGATGGTGCGGTCGAAATGCGCCTCCGTCAAATCCTCGAACCGGCTGACATGCAACTGGAATGCCGCGTTGTTCACCAGCACATCCACCCCGCCAAACGCCTGCACCACCTTCGCCACCGCCGCGAAACAATAATCCCGCTCCGCCACATCGCCGGCGATGGTCATTGCCCGCCGGCCTTCCGCCTCCACCGCGCGCTTTACCGCATCGGCGTCTTCCTGCTCATGCGCCAGATGCAAAATCGCCACATCCGCACCCTCGCGCGCAAACAGCACCGCCACCGCCCGGCCTATCCCGGAATCGCCCCCGGTGATAATCGCCACCTTGCCCGCGAGCTTGCCGGACCCTTGCCAGAACGGCGCGTCATACATCGGCGCCAGGCCTTGCGCCGCCTCCAGCCCCGGCTTGTCCAAACCTTGCGTGGGAAACGGCGGCTCGGGGTAATGCCGCGCCCCGGCCTGCATCGCACCCTTCATCTCCTCGGGCGGCCGCGCCTTATCGGCCTTGCGCACCTGCTCCTGGATCGCCCGCTGCTGCTCAACTATGTCCATAGAAGGTCTCCGTAGTTCAGAGCGCATATGGGGCTGCCGGGAATGGCCACCGCTCTTATGAGCGGTTTTTAATCGCCGGTTATCAAACCCGCCGCTTGCCGCCCTCGTCCCGCTTCGTTACCCATCGCCCATGACCGACACCGATCCAGATGCCCTGCTGCAGGCCCGCGGCATCATCAGCAGCTTCGCCGCACAAATCACCGCCTGCGTCTTCAACCGTCCCGGCACGCACGCCGCCTTTGCCCTGGGTGACGGCACCATCCGCATCACGGACCAAACCACCTGGCAAACCGTGCCCGCGCATCACGGTGCGGTACTCACTTTGGCGCAGGATTGCGCGGACGGCTTCATCTCCGGCGGTGACGACGGCAATTTCAACCACATCGCCTTTGAAACCTCCCCCGCTGCCTATGGCAGCAAAACACTCGCCGCCTACGGCATGAAATGGGTGGACCACACCGCCAGCTGGGCCGGCCCAAAATCCACCGCCCTGCTGGCCTGTTCGGTCGGCAAAAACCTCCACCTCTTCACCGCCGCCGGCGAACCCCTGCGCAGCCTGCCCCACCCCTCCACCGTCACCGGCATCGCCTTCGATGCCAAAGGCAAACGCATCGCCGCCTCGCATTACAACGGCGCCTCCCTCTGGTTCACCGCCGCCAGCACCCCCACCCCCAAACTCCTGTCATGGAAAGGCAGCCATACCGGCATCGCCCTGCACCCCGGCGGCGAAGCGCTGGTCACCACCATGCAGGAAAATGCCCTGCACGGCTGGACCCTGCCGGAAGCCAAACACATGCGGATGAGCGGCTACCCCAGCAAAACCGAATCCCTCGGCTTCACCAGATCCGGCAAATACCTCGCCACCGGCGGCGCCGACGCCATCGTCCTCTGGCCCTTCTTCGGCGGCGGCCCCATGGGCAAAGCCCCTCTGGAATTAGCCGCCAGCAACCCCCCGAGCTTCCTCAAACGCATCGCCTGCCACCCGGAACACGAAATCATCGCCGCCGGCTTCGAAGACGGCAGCGTCATCGCCGCCGACATTCCCCGCAATAAAATCCTGCCCATCGCCGCCAGCGGCCGCGGCAGCATCACCGCCCTCACCTGGAACCCCTCCGGCTCCCACCTCGCCTTCGGCACCACCGAAGGGTTTACAGCCATCGTGGATTTTAGCTGAAAGGAAGAGAGTAAGGCCTTCTTTTTGTGAACAAAAAGAAGCAAAAAAAACTTTGATAATTTGGGCCTGGGCGTGGGCGGCGTAACGCCGCAGGCCCAGCATAAATTTTATGCTAGGTCCGGAGGCTTTGTCCGCATCACACCCCATGCCCCAGCATGGCAAAAGTTTTTTGCTTCTTTTTTCAAAAAAGAAGTGCTTCCTTCCTAAAACCCCGCCTACCTTCAGTTGTATGCGGCTCATTTCCACTCTCATTTTCGCCACATTCCTGCTCGCCTTCATCGCCCATGCCCGCGCTCCGGAATATGATGAGGCGTATTCGATGTTCCTCACCGCTGGCGATCCTCGCCCGGCCTGGCCCACGGGTGTTTTTCATCCTGCCGATGTCGCCTCGTTTTACCGCGGCACTGCCCCGCCCGCCGTGATCGCCCAAAGCCTTCGCAAGCTGGATGTTCACCCGCCGCTGTATTTCTGGGCCCTGGAGTATTGGCGCCGCCTTTTCGGCCCCGGCTGGTTCACGGCTCGGCTGTTGTCTGTCGCCTTCACCACTTTTGCTCTTTCTGCTCTGGCCTGGCTTGCCGCGATGGCTGAGGTCCCTGTCATCACCACCCTCGCCATCGCCGTGCTCACTTATGGCTTTGCTTATACCGGCATCGTCGCCCGCGGCTTCGCACTGGGCCAGCTTTTCAACGTCTTTGGTGCGGCCTGCCTGTTTTATGCCGCCCGTAAAAACCGCCTGATCGCTGCTGTCCTCGGCGGCCTGGCGTTCGGCGCCGCCGGCTTCACCAACTACCTTGCCGTCTTCACCGCGCTGGCCGGGTTGTTCTGGCTGCTCCTGCAGTCCCCGCGCCGGCTGGCTGGCGTTGCCGCCCTCGGCTTCGCGGCTTTCCTGCCAGCCGATTATTATTTCTACGCCGCGCAAAAATCCTCCCGCATCGGGCAGTTCACCCGCTTCTCCTGGCCGCACGCCTTAGTCACGCTTGCCAAGGATAGCGGCGCCACCCTGTTCGGCGGCCTGCCGGTCTACGCCGGCTGGCTTGCCCCCCTCGTCACCCTTGCTTTACTGGTCCTGCTCGCCGTCTGCCTGCGCCCGCTCCTCAAAACCCGCACCCCGGCCACCAGCCTGTTTGCCCTCGGCGCCCTCGCCCCGCCGCTCGGCCTGCTCGCCCTCTGCTGCGTCTTCAACAACACCCCCATAGAAATCCGCTACCTCGCTTACGCCACCCCCTTCACCGCCCTGCTACTGGCGCAGGCTTTACGTCATCGTCCGATTTTGCAAACCTTCCTGCTGCTCGCTGAAAGCTTTGCCATCATCGGGCTCGCCTTCGCACCCGCCACCATGCAGCCGCAAGCACGCGCCGCCCGCCAGGCCGCCGCCCTCGCCAACCCCGCCACCCTCACGCTGCTACCCTACGGCAACGACGGCGTCGGCATCCCCGGCCCCTTCATCGCCTCATCCCCCGCCACCCTGCGCCTCGCCCTCATCACCCCGCACCACCTGCCGCCGTTGCAAAACCAGCAACAAATCACCCTCGTCACCCTGACCATAGACAACGCGAGCCGGGCCACCACCACCGCCGCCCTCACTTATTTCGCCAGCCACCCCTGCTGGCACCCGCAATCGGCCTCCACCCTCACCCGCCATTACATCGGCATCTGTAACCAACATTAAACGCTCGCCATAATCACTCATGTCACACGCCAGCCTTTGCAATTCCGCGAGAAACCTCGCATATCTGCGGCTAATCGCGAGAGTTCCCCATGAAAATCCGTCTCGGCTACGAAATCAAATACTACCACCCGCAGCCCACCCCCATGCTGCTGATGCTCAACATCCATTACTCCCGCGCTTCGGACATACTGGTACCGGATTACCTCATCACCATCCCCTCGATCCCCGTCACCCAATACCGGGACAGCTTCGGCAACTGGTGCTCGCGCACCGTCGCCCCCGCCGGGGAAACAACCTTCACCACCGACGCCCTCATCTCGGACCCCGGCACCGTAGACGCCTACGCCCCGGACGCCATGCAGCATCTGGTCAACGACCTGCCGGATGAATGCATGCAATTCCTGCTCGGCAGCCGCTATTGCGAAACCCAGCGCCTGATGGATGTCGCCTGGGCCAACTTCAACCACACCCCGCTCGGCTGGGGCCGCGTCCAGGCCATCTGTGACTTTACCCACAACCACATCACCTTCGGCTACCAATACGCCCGCGGCTCCCGCACCGCCTTCGAGGCCTACCAGGAAGAGGTCGGCGTCTGCCGGGACTTCGCCCACCTCGCTGTCACCCTGTGCCGCTGCATGAACATCCCGGCCCGCTACTGCACCGGCTACCTCGGCGACATCGGCGTCAACCGAGACCCCGCCCCAATGGACTTCAGCGCCTGGTTCGAAGCCTATATCGGCGGCCACTGGCACACCTTCGACGCCCGCCACAACCGCCCCCGCATCGGCCGCGTCCTGATCGCCCGCGGCCGCGACGCCGCCGACATCGCCATCTCAACCCATTTCGGCCCCAGCACCCTGAACAGCTTCCGCGTCTGGACCGATGAAGTTGTCGAGTAAGTAAGCAAGCACTTCTTTTTTTGAAAAAAAGCAGCAAAAAACTTTTGCCCTGCTGGGGCATGGGTGGTGAAGCCGACAACGCCCATGAATCAGCATAAATTTTATGCTGGGTCCGGAGGCGTTGTCGGCATCACGCCAAAGACCCAGCATGGCAAAAGTTTTTTGCGCAGCTTTTTTTCAAAAAAGCTGCCGCTTGCTTTCTTAAACCCGCAGCGCCACCCTGACTAAAACCCAAACCGCCGCCACCAGCTCCGCCCCGTTCAACCACACCGACAATTTATGCCCGCGGTCGAACGCCACCATATTGCCGGCTTCCCGCGCCGCATTCAAATACGGGATCAGCCAGAACCACGCCCACACCGCTGCCAGTAGTATCACCCACAGCACGATCGCCGAAACATTCTGCCCACGCAGCAAAAATCCCAGTCCGCCGAGCCCGGCCGTCACCACCATGAACGCATAATACCGTGGAAACGCCGCTCGGATGAACGGCCCCGCCACCTCCGGCGGCAGTTTGGTAAACACCAGCGGTGTCATGATCGCGGCGAAGAACAACATCCCGCCCACCAGGGCTGCGAGGCCCAGCGCCGCCAACACGTTCCCCGCCGTATTAATAGCGGTACAACTCGTGCTTGAACGGCCCGCTTTGCGCGAGGCCCAGATATTCCGCCTGCTTGGTCGAAAGCGTAGTCAACTTCGCCCCCACCTTGGCCAGGTGCAACGCCGCCACCTTCTCATCCAAATGCCGCGGCAGCACATAAACTTTTTTCTCGTACTTACCCGCCGGCGCGGTCCACAGCTCAATCTGCGCCAGCACCTGGTTGGTAAAACTGGCACTCATCACAAAACTCGGATGGCCCGTCGCATTCCCCAGATTCACCAGGCGCCCTTCGGACAGCACAATCAGCCGCTTACCATCCGGATACACCACCTCATCCACCTGCGGCTTCACATTTTCCCAAGTGTAGTTGCGCAGGCTTTCGATCTGAATTTCGCTGTCGAAATGACCGATGTTGCAAACAATCGCCCGGTGCTTCATCGCCCGCATATGGTCGGCGGTAATCACATCCACATTGCCGGTCGCCGTCACAAAAATATCCCCGCGCGGTGCCGCATCTTCCATCGTTACAACTTCGTAACCTTCCATCGCCGCCTGCAACGCGCAGATCGGGTCGATCTCGGTCACCATCACCCGGCACCCGGCATTGCGCAGTGAAGCCGCGGACCCCTTGCCCACATCGCCGAACCCGGCCACCACCGCTACCTTGCCGGCCATCATCACATCCGTGCCGCGCCGTATGCCGTCCACCAGGCTCTCCCGGCAGCCATACAGATTATCGAATTTGGATTTCGTTACCGAATCATTCACGTTGATCGCCGGCACCAGCAGCGTGTCCTCGCGCGCCATCTCCCAAAGCCGATGCACCCCCGTCGTGGTCTCCTCGGAAATCCCCCGCACATCCGCCAGCATCTCCGGATATTTATCGTGCATCAACTTGGTTACGTCGCCACCATCATCCAGCACCATATTCGGCGCCCAGCCATCCGGCCCGCGCAACGTCTGCTCGATACACCACCAGAACTCGTCCTCGCTCATGCCCTTCCACGCAAACACCGGCACCCCGGAAGCCGCAATCGCCGCCGCCGCATGGTCCTGCGTCGAGAAAATATTGCACGAAGACCACCGCACACTCGCCCCCAGCGCCGTCAGCGTCTCGATCAACACCGCCGTCTGGATCGTCATATGCAAAGACCCGACAATCCGCGCCCCCCGCAACGGCTGGCTCTTGCCGAACTCCGCGCGCAACGCCATCAGCCCCGGCATCTCATCCTGCGCCATCTCTATCTCTTTGCGGCCCCAGCCAGCCAAAGATATATCCCTGACCTTGAAATCCTCAGCTACGACATTGGTATCCGGCATCTGTAAACTCTCCTTAAAAAGTATAAGTGAAGCAGATACTTTTTTGAAAAAAAGTATCCAAAAAACTTTTATTAATGTGGACCACCGACGTTGCCACATCTCGGTCCAGTTTCATAAAAGTTTTTGCTGCTTTTTTTTCAAAAAAGCAGAGCTTTCTTCCTTCCTGTTTACGTATTCATCGCCTCGAAGAAATCATTATTGGTCTTCGAGTATTTCAATTTGTCCAGCAGGAATTCCATCGCATCGGTGGTCCCCATCGGGCTCAAAATCCGCCGCAGCACCCACATCTTGGTCAGCGTCGCCTTATCCACCAGCAACTCCTCCTTGCGCGTCCCGGATTTGGTGATGTCGATCGCCGGGAACGTCCGCTTGTCGGACAATTTCCGGTCCAAAATCACCTCGGAATTACCCGTGCCCTTGAACTCCTCAAAAATCACCTCATCCATCCGGCTGCCGGTATCGATCAGCGCCGTCGCGATAATCGTCAGGCTCCCGCCCTCCTCGATATTCCGCGCCGCGCCAAAAAACCGCTTCGGCCGCTGCAACGCATTGGCATCCACACCGCCGGTCAACACCTTGCCGGAGGACGGCACCACCGTATTGTAAGCCCGCGCCAGCCGGGTGATGCTGTCCAGCAAAATCACCACATCCCGCTTGTGCTCCACCAGCCGCTTGGCCTTCTCCAGCACCATCTCCGTCACCTGCACATGCCTGGTCGCCGGCTCATCGAAAGTCGAAGCCACCACCTCGCCCTTCACGCTGCGGGACATATCCGTCACCTCTTCCGGCCGCTCGTCGATCAGCAGCACGATCAGAAACACCTCCGGATGATTGGCCGAAATCGCTGCCGCAATATTCTGCAACATCACCGTCTTGCCGGTCCGCGGCGGCGCCACAATCAACGCCCGCTGCCCCTTGCCAATCGGCGCGATCAAATCGATCACCCGGGATGTATGATCCTTCTGCTGCCCCTTGGCCGGCAGCTCCGCACTCTCCACCTCCATCTTCAACCGCGAGGTCGGATACAGCGGCGTCAGATTGTCGAAATTAATCCGGTGCTTGACCGCCTCCGGCTCCTCGAAATTGATCTTATCAACCTTCACCAGCGCAAAATACCGCTCGCCCTCCTTCGGCGCCCGGATCTCCCCATCCACGGTATCCCCGGTCCTTAAAGAAAACCGCCGCACCTGCGCCGGCGAGACATAAATATCCTCCGGCCCCGGTAAATAATTGGCCTCCGGATTGCGCAAAAACCCGAATCCATCCGGCAAAATCTCCAGCGTCCCATCCCCATGAATCGCCTGCTCATTCTCGGCAAACGCCTTCAATATCGCAAACATCATGTCCTGCTTGCGCAAACTGGAAGCATTCTCCACCTCCAACTGCTCCGCCAGACTCAATAAATCCGTAGGGGTCTTGGCCTTCAACTCAGCTAAATGCATATAAAAATCGTCCAATCATCTCGGCCCAAGCCGAAACATCAAAAAATCGTCAGGGAAAACGCGGACAAAATCCGCCAACGAGCACGAACGGCTCTTTGAGAGTAATGACTTAATAAAGGTGCAAAAGCAAGAGCCTCCGGCGGCTGGGGCCACAGGCCCCAGACCCCATTAGTTTTGGGCCAGCGCCTCATCGCACATCTCCCGCATCAGCAAACCAGCTTTATTGCGCCTGCGGCGCGGAGACGCAGGCATTGATAGCCAAATACCTACGTCCCAAAGATCAAAATTTTTACCGGGACATGGGACGTGGTGCAAACAACGCCTCCGGACCCAGCATAAAATTTATGCCGGTCCTGGGGCGTTATGCCAACCGAGCCCATGGCCCAGATTCATAAAGTTTTTTTGCTTCTTTTTGTTCACAAAAAGAAGTGCTTACTTCCCTTGCGTTTCCATTAAAGCCAGCAGTCCATCGATGATTTGTTCGGGTGTGGGCGGGCAGCCAGGGATGAACAGGTCGACTGGCAGCATGCTGTCGGTGCCGCCGGTGATCATGGGGCTGCCTTTGAAGACGCCGCCGTCCACTGCGCAATCGCCTATGGCGAGGACGAACACTGGTTCGGACATGGCGGCGCGGGTTTGGCGGACGGCTTCGGCCATGTTGCGTCCGGCGACTCCGGTGATCAGCAGGATATCGGCATGGCGCGGGCTGGCGGTGAAATTCAGGCCGTAGCGCGTCAGGTCGTGGATCAGGTTTTGGGTGGCGCGCAGCTCCAGTTCGCAGCCGTTGCAGCTGCCGGCGGCGACGTGCCTTATGGCCAGGCTGCGGCCGAGTTTCACCTGCCCGGCGGCGGCGAGTTTTTCCACCAATGCGTTGCGGGTGGCGGCGTCGGCCTGGCGGGCCGCGGGCAGTGGCGTGAGAAGATGCCGGGCCAGAGTGAACCACGGCATTACAAATCCACTCCGGAACAGGATGGGTTGATGGAGCGTTCAAGCAGCGGGAAATCTGCGAGGCTGCTGGTGGTGGCGGCGTATTCCAGCAGCGGCCAGTGTAGCGTGCTGGCATCGGCGATAAAAATATCGGCGATCATGCCGGCCTCGATCCGCAGCCAATGCGTGTTCTGGCCCCGGAAGCTTTCGGCGATTCCGATGCCAGCGCCGTCGCCGGCGGGTGAGGCGGCTGCGATATGGCCGTCCGGCAGGGTTTCCAGCAAAACCCGGATCAGCCGGGAGCTTTCCCATAATTCGGCCAGGCGCACCCGCACCCGTGCTGCGGCATCGCCCTCCTGCTCGTCCGGTATGGCGAGGTCGAGGGTGGCGTAGGGTGCTTGTTGCAGGCGGGCATCGCGGTGCCGGCCGGCGGCCCGTCCGGTCACGCCGCCGGCGGCGTAGGCTGCGGCCAGCGCCGGCGGTATCACGCCGGTGCCCAGCAGCCGGTCCTGCAGGCTGGCGTTATCCTCGAACAGCCGCACCAGCGCGCCGCGTTCATGTTCCATGCTCTCCAGTGCGGCCAGTATGGCGGCAGCGCCGCCGGTGCGCAGGTCCCCGGCAATACCGCCGGGGATGACGGCATCCATCATCAACCGGTGACCAAAACCCTGGGCCGCCGCCTGGCAAATGCGCTCGCGATGCCAGGAGAAGCGCGCTTCAAGCAAGCCAAACCCCGCAGCGGCGGCGATCGCCCCGAGATCGCCGGCATGGTTGGCGATGCGCTCCAGCTCGGCCATCACGGCGCGCAAATGTTGCGCCCTTGGCGGTGCTGCCATGTGCAGCGCGGCTTCGGTGGCATGGGCAAAGGCCAGGCTATGGGCGACCGTGGCATCGCCTGAAATACGCGCCGCGTACCGCGCTGCCAGCCGCGGCGATTTCCCCCGCATCAGGCTCAGCGTGGCCTTATGCGCGTAGCCGAGCCGCACCTCCAGCTTCAACACCTGCTCCCCCCGCACGGAGAAGCGAAAATGCCCGGGCTCGATAATGCCGGCCTGCACCGGCCCGGCGGCAATCTGGTGCACCCCCTCACCCGGCGCCGGGGTAAATTCGGGCCAGGGTGCTGAGCCATCGGCGGCGCGCAATTGTTCGATCGCCGGGCGCATATCCTGCGCCCCGGTGGCGCTGTGCCCGTTCAGGTCGCGCGCCAGCCGCTCGAACCAGGCCGCACCGGGATGCCGTGGGGACAGCGCCGGGTAGGCATCGTCCTGCAACGGCGTGGCAATAAAGCTGTCGTGGAACAACGCATAGGCCAGCCCGGCATCGGTCCACAGCGCGACCAGCGCGCCGGGATGCGTGCGCCAGGCCGCCGCCGTCAGCACAAGCGGCGTCATTGCAGCGTCACCGCCATGTTGGACAGCGTGTGCAATACCGCCGCCGGCATGGCAAAGGCCAGGATCGTCATGACGCCGAGTTGCAGCCAGATCACGCCGGTGGTCCAGCCCGCCGGCTGGGTCCGCGTGCCGGCGGGCGGCGCGGCAAGCAGCAAAAAGCCGATCTGGCGCATCATGGTGATGGCGCCCAGCAGCAGCCCGGCGCCGAGCGGCAGCGACAGCACCGGTGCTGCCTGGATGGTGCGGCTGACGATGAGAAATTCCGGGGTGAACAATCCGGAGGGCGGCAGCCCGGTGAGTGCAAATATGCAGCATCCCAGCGCCCAGCCGAGGTTGCGGTTGGTGTGCAGCATACCGCGCAGGCGGCTGAAACCGAACTCACCCGGTGCGGCGCCACCGCGCAAAATAGCGCTCACGGTCAGTGCCTGCAACAGCGCCGGTTTGATCAGCCCCTGCAGCAGCATTTGCAGCAGCCCGGCGAAAATCGCCGCCGGGCCGCCGATACCGAAGGCAAACACCACCAGCCCGGCAGTCCCGATCGAGGAAAACCCAAAGAAACGCCGCACATCGCCGCGGCGCCACAGGCTGAAGGCGGCCAGCAACAGCGAGGCCAGACCGAGCGCCAGCAATAACCTGCCCGGCGGCATCGCCCCGCCATGCGCCCCGGCATTGTCCTGCAGCAAATGGCGGAACCGCAAAATCGCCACCAGCGCGACATTCATCATCAACCCGCCGAGTGCCGTCAACGGTGCCGGACCTTCGGCATCGGCGTCCGGCAGCCAACCATGCAGCGGCACCAGTGCCGCCTTGGTCCCATAGCCGAACAGCAGAAACACAAAAGCCAGCGTCAGTAACGCCCCATCCAGCCGTGCCGCCCCGGCGTTCAGCCCGCTGAAACTCAGCGCCGCCAGCCCCGGGCCCAACGCCGGCTGGGCCGCCAGATAAACCAGCAGGGTGCCGAACAAGGCCAGCGCGATCCCCACACCGCCGAGGATGAAATATTGCCACGCCGCCGCCAGCGCCGAGGCGGTGCGCGGCAGGCCGACGCCGAGCGTGGCGGCGATGGTCGCAACCTCCACCGCCAGCCACAGCAGCCCGATATTATCCGCATACAGCCCGAGCAGAGTGGCACCCAGCAGCGTCTGGCAGGCGGCGTGATGCATCCGCCAGCTGCGCCGGCTCATCCGGTCCAGCTCCGCGCGCACAAAACCAAGATTATTGATCGCGGTGGTCAGACCGACAAAGCCTGAAACGATGCCGAACACGATCCCGAGCCCATCGGCATGCACCAGCCCGCCGCCCGGGCTGTCCGCCGCCAGCATTGTCAGCAGAAACACCACGGCATTCAACGCCAGATTGGCCTGCGCGCCCTGCCGCGGTGCCCCCACCAGCGCCAGCACCGGTGCCGCCAACAACGGCAGCACTATGGCGGCCAGTGCCGCACTCATCGGCCACGTTGCTCGGTCGGCTCGATCCCGCCCAGGTCGAGACACACCACAACACCGGCCACCAACGCCGCCACCAGCACCAGCAGCGCCACCGCAAGTTCCGCCACGAACGGCATCCCCGGCAAGCCGCAAGCCGCCAGCATCAGGCCATTTTCCATGACAAGAAACCCAATCACCCGCGCCAGCGCCTGCCGCCTTGTCGTCATCACCAACAAGCCCAGCAGCACCACGGCAAGCGACATCGCCATATCCTCGCGCGTCACAGAGAGCGTATCCAGGGTCACCGGCAGCACCACCAGCACCGCCATGCCGACCAACGCCACACCAATCATCATCGCCACCCCCACCGGCATGGCGGTATCGACAACGCGGGTCAGCCCAAAGCGCTGCACGATGCGCCGCAGCGACCGCGGCAGAATAACGGCTTTAACGGCCAAGGTCACAACGCCAGTGAACAGCAAACCCATGTCCACCTGCATAAACCCCTGCCAGAACGCCACCGCGGCCAGGGTAACCGCTTCGACCCGATACAGGCCGATCATCGTGGCAAGCCGGCACTGCGACAGCATGGCAAACGCCGTCAGCAGCATCACGCCGCCCAGCAAATGAGCCAGAGCATAATCCTGGCTCATGCGCTGAGCCGCTGTGCTGCAAACAGAACCACCGCCGCCAGCAGCCCCAGCAGCACCGCCAGCCCGAGCAACCCCGGCACCCGGAACACCCGCATCCTGGCGACACTCATCTCGAATCCCGCCAACACCGCCGCCAGCACCGCAAGCTTGCCCAGCCACAACACCAGGCCCAGCGGCCAGGACAACACCGCCGCCGCCCGCGCCATACCATAAGGCAAAAACACCGTGCCGATCAGCGAACACCACATCATCAGCCGCAGCATCGCGGTGTAGTCGAACAAGGCCAGATAGCGCCCGGAATACTCCAGCTGCAGCGCCTCCCGCCCCATCGCCAGTTCCAGATGACCGCCCGCATCGTCCACCGGCATCCGCCCGGCCTCGGTCAACGCCACCGCCAGCATCGCCAGCAGCGCCAGGCCGAGCGGCACCGCCACCCCGGTCTGGCCGCCGGCAACCGCCGCGGCGATCCCGTCGATCGTCGGATCATGCGCCACCAGGACCAAAACCAGCACCGCCACCAGCAACGCCGCTTCGGCAAAAATACTGAACAGCACCAGCCGCGCCGCACCGGCCCCGCCGAAACCGAACCCGGTCTCCAGCCCGGCCAGCCAAGCCGCACCGCGCGCCAGTGCCAGCAGGCCGATCAACGTCACAAAATCGCTGGATGGCGCGGTCGCCAACCCCAGCGCAAACCCAGGCACCAGCAGTGCCGCCGCCGCGGTGGCGGCAAACGCCACGAACGGCCAGATGCGATACAACCCGGTAGCGGTATCCGGGATCACCGGAAGTTTGCGCAACAATTTGCCCAGATGCCGGTACGGCTGCCACGCCGGCGGCCCGGCCCGGCCCAGCAACCGCGCCCGCAACACTCCCACCCCCCCGCTCAACAACGGCGCCAGCCCGAACACCAGAGCGCCATGCAACATGGTCGCCAGCACGCTGAGCAGCCAGGCGATCAACCGCCTTGCCCAATGCCCAAAACCAGCAAAAACGCCACCAGGACAGCCAAAACCACGGCCAACCGCTCACGCAAGGTGGGCCGCCGCATCCGGGCGGTAGAGCGCCTCAGCAGCCAGTACCACCGCCCCAGCAGCACCAGCACATAACCCATGCCAGGGCCTACCACAGCCCCGCCCAGCACAGCATGGCCCAAGCCGCGCCGCACCGGCTCGGCAAACCCGGTGGCGCTGGCCTGCGTCGCCGGGTCGCCAAACGGCAGCCACACCGGCGGCCGGCCAAACCCGCCATTCCAGGCCTGAACCTCCCGTTCGCCACGCACCCCATAATGTTGCAACAGCCCATAAGCAGCACCCGCCAGCGCCAGCATCAACCCCAGCAACGGCAACGGCGCATAACCGAGCGGCCCCGCCACCGCCCCCGGCACCAGCTCGCTCAGCACCGGCTGCAACAGCTGCAACACCACCCCCGGCAACAGCGACACCGGCACGCAACACCCCGCCAGCACCGCCATGCCCCATAACGGCGGCCCCTTCGTCTCCTCCGCCGCCGCCGCCCGCAGGCTGCGCGGCCGCCCCAGAAACCCGATCCCGATCATCCGCACCGCCGCCGCCAGACCCAGCGCCGCACTCAACCCCAGCACCGCCAGCACCGCCGCAAACCCGATGCGCCCCCACAGGCCGCCCGTCCCCGCCGCCGCGAACACCGCATGCAGCAACAAAAACGCCGGCGCAAACCCCGGCCCGAAAGGCAATGCGGCCAGCCCCACACACCCCAGCAGCATCAGCCCGCCCAACCACGGCATGGCGCGCATCAACCCGCCCAGCCAATCCAGAGACGTCGTGCTGGTGGTCCGCTCCACCACCCCCGCACCCAAAAACAGCAATGGCTTGAACAACCCATGCGCCACCGCCATCAGCAACGCCCCCTGCAACGCCAGCACCGCCAGCGCCGTGTCATCCATCGCCCGCGCATACAACCCAATCCCCAGCCCAACCGCGATCAACCCAACCTGCCCAACCGTCGAACACGCCAGCACGGTTTTCAGCTCAACCTCCAGCACCGAACGCACCGCCCCCAGCAACGCCGACGCCCCGCCCGCCACCACCAACGCCACCCCCCACCACGGCTGCACCGCCCCCCCGAACACCATGAACCCATAACGGATGATGATATAAAGCGGGACCAGCACCATCGCGCCGGACATCAACGCACCCACCCCCGCCGGCAGCCCAACATGCGCCCGCGGCAGCCAGGCATGCGGCGGCGCCAACCCCGCCTTCGCCCCCGCACCCGTCAGCACCAGCAAAAACGCCACCCCGCCCGGCGCCAAAAACACCGCCGGTATCAAACAAGCCCCGGCAAACAAAGCCACCCCGGCAAACAACGCCGCCACCCGCCGATCAGCCCGCAACAGCACCAACCAGAACGCCGCACTCATCAACCCAAACCCGAAAATCAACGTAAACGCATCAGCCGCCAGCAAAGCCAAACCCATGGCCCCCACCAACACCCAAAACACCCCGGACCGATACATCACCAAACCCGTGGCAATAACCTGCGGCCCCAAAATGCACAGAAACAACGCCGATAAAGGATCAAGCCCTAAATGCAGCCCCTGCCCCGGTAAGCCGGCCAATAAAATCATGAGCGAGGCTTAGAGCAAGCGGCGAGTCGAAGGGAGAAAGGAAGCCGTTCTTTTTTGAAAAAAAGAACCAAAAAACTTTTGCCCTGCCGAGGCATGGGCGCTGAAGCCGACAACGCCCTCGGACCAGCATAAAAAATCATCCTGGACCTGAGGCACTTGGCGGACCCACTTCCGCAGCCGTTCCCCATGGCCCAAACTCATAAAGTTTTTTTGCTTCTTTTTGTTCACAAAAAGAAGACGCTTGCCTTACTGCCCTAACAATTGATTCAGCACATTCTGTGGCACGTTGATTGTTGTCATTCCCTGGGGCACCGCGAATTCGCTGGCGGGTTGCGGGCTGTATGTCACGGAAGTGGCGGTGATGGTGGCGGCACCGTGCGGGTCTGAGCCTGAGAAGTACAGGATGACGCCGTCGCTGGTCAGGCAGGCGGTTCCGGAGCCTTGGTTGGCGTGGACCAGGTAGGTTTGGCAGGCCAGGCCGGCGTAGCTGGCGCGGCCGAGCGGGGTGAAGCGTGTGGTTGCGGTGTTGGTCAGGTATTTGGTCAGGTTGGAGAGGTCCGGGATGGCCACAACGCTGTTCATTTGCGGCACGATGAGTTCGGCGCTGCCGGTGTCGAGATCGAGCAGGTCGTAGTTGTTTTCGACAGTATTGTTGAGCCGCGCCAGCCGGCCGGCGGCGTTATATTGCATCAGATAGGTGGCATCGGCGTGGTTGGGCACGACGAGATTGTAGGTGACGGCGACGTCCTGTGTTGGCAGCACGAGCGGTGCGGCGGCGGCAAGGCTTGGTGGTGCCAATCCTGACAAGGCGAGGCCGAACAAGGCAAGCCAGAATCGTTTCATGTCGTTTCCCTGTATTGGCGCGGCGTTTGCCGCATAAGCTCGATTTCGCTTGCCAATGCGGCGGAATCAGGGTTGGCGGGAAAGCGCGCGGGCACTTCGACGGCGGCGGCGAGCAGCTGGTGGTAGCCGGCGCGCGGCATTTCGCAGGCGCCGAAGCGGCTGAGATGGGTGGTGAGGAACTGTGTATCGAGCAGGGTAAAGCCGCCGAGCCGCAGCCGCGCCACCAGATGCACGAGTGCTACCTTGGAGGCATCGGTAGCCAGTGAGAACATGCTTTCGCCAAAAAACGCCCCGCCGAGCGAGGCGCCGTACAGCCCCCCGGCGAGGCCCCCGCCGGTCCAGACTTCGATACTATGGGCAAAGCCGAGGCCATGCAGCTCGACGAACAGGGTCTCGATCTCGGCATTGATCCAGGTATCCGGCCGGATGGCGCGGGCAGCCGCGCAGGCGGCGATGGTGGCGGCGAAATCCTGATTGGCGGTGACGGTAAATTTTTGCGACCGCAGGGTTTTGGCGAGGCTGCGCGGCAGGTGGAATTCATCGAGCGGCAGCACGCCGCGCAGCTCCGGATCCAGCCAGTGCAGGCTGCGGCTGGCCCGCGATTCAGCCATCGGGAACAGGCCGAGCCGGTAGGCGCGCAGCAGCAGATCGGCGGTCAGGGTAAAGGACCGGTTGGACATCAGGCGCCCGCCGCGCGGGATAGCCGCGTCATTGGATCATCCTCGGTAAAGCCATCGCCACGACCCTCCTTGCCACCGGCCCCGGCGCGCTTGCAGTCTGGTATCAGTCACCGGGATGACGATCCGGTTAATCAGGAACTTCCACTTTAAATGGTCGCTCCAGAGTGCGATGACAATAAGGGGAAACCATTCATGGTTTCTCCTTATTGTCTGAATCGCCCTCTCATCTAGGCCGCGGCCTCAAGGGCAGCTTCTGCCGCCAGCCACTCCTGTTCCGCACTGCCGACAGCTTTTTTTATCGCCGCTATCCTTTGGTTGATATAGGCCAGATCCTTGGCTTTGCCGGCACTGTAGATGCTGGTATCGGCCAGCTTGGCTTCCAGAAAATCGCGCTCGGCCTGCAGCTTGGCGATACGCTGTTCGGCGTCTTTCACAGCCTGGCGCAACGGCGCGATCGCCGAGCGGGCTTCGGCTTTCTCGCGCTTATTGCTCTTGCGCGGCGTATTCGGTTTCGTACTGCTGTTGGCCTGGGTGATGGCCGCGCTATAGGACTCCAGATCACCTTCAAGGGCGGTCACTTTGCCGTCCGCCACCAGCAGCAGCCGGTCCGCCACCAGATCCACCAGATACGGATCGTGCGAAATCAGCAGCACCGCCCCCTCGAAATCGGCCAAAGCCCG
This sequence comes from Acetobacteraceae bacterium, assembly GCA_965231175.1. Taxonomy (GTDB): domain Bacteria; phylum Pseudomonadota; class Alphaproteobacteria; order Acetobacterales; family Acetobacteraceae; genus Acidocella. The sequence continues at coordinate 38,017 of CBDDMJ010000009.1, forward strand.
CACCAGCGCGTCGCGGGCATCGATATCCAGATGGTTGGTCGGCTCATCCAAAATCAGCAGATGCGGCGCATCGCGCGTCGCCAGCGCCAGCAGCAGCCGGGCCTTCTCGCCGCCGGACATCGCCCCCACTTTGGTGTTCACCCGGTCCGCATCCAGCCCGAAGCGCGCCGCCTGCGCCCGCACCTGCGGCGGCGTGGCCTTGGGCAGCGCGCGGGACAGATGCTCATACGGCGTATCGGTCATCACCAGATCGTCTTCCTGATGCTGCGCGAAATACCCGACGCGCAGATTGCCGCTGCGGAACTGCCGCCCCTGCAACGGCGCCAGCCGCCCCGCCAGCAATTTCGCCAAGGTGGATTTGCCGTTGCCGTTGGTGCCCAGCAGCGCGATCCGGTCCTCCATGTCGATCCGCAGCGACACGCCGTGCAGCACCGGTCTGCCGTCATAGCCGATATCAACGGCATCCAGGCTGAGCATCGGCGGCGCCAGCTTGTTCGGCTCCGGAAAGGCAAACCGTGTCACCCGGTCCTCCACCACGGATTCAATCTGCGGCATGCGCTCCAGCGCCTTGATCCGGCTCTGCGCCTGCTTGGCCTTGGCCGCCGAAGCCCGGAAGCGGTCGACGAATTTCTGCATATGCGCCCGCTGCTCGGCGGCCCGCTCCGCCGCCCGCCCCAGCTGCAAAGCCTTCTCGGTCTTGATGCGGACAAATTCCGCAAACCCGCCAGGCGTCAGAGTCAGTCTGCCGCCATCCAGATGCGCAATCGCCTCCACCGCGCGGTCCAGCAGCTGCCGGTCATGGCTCACCAGCAACACCGCCCCCGGAAATTTGCCGAGATACTGCTCAAGCCACAGCGTCGCCTCCAGATCCAGATGGTTGGTCGGCTCGTCCAGCAGTAATAAATCAGGCGCCGAGAACAGCACCGCCGCCAGCGCCACCCGCATCCGCCAGCCGCCGGAAAAACTGCTCATGGGCCGGCCTTGCGCTTCAGTGGCAAAACCGAGCCCGGAGAGGATCGCCGCAGCGCGCGACGGCGCGGCATCCGCGCCAATCGTCACCAAACGATCATGGATCTCTGCCACCCGCTCCGGCGCCACCGAGTGATCCTCAGCCGCCGCCAGCAATTCGGTGCGCTCTACATCCGCCCGCAACACCACATCCAGCGGCGTCGCCTCCCCACCCGGCGCCTCCTGCGCCACATACCCCATGCGCAACCGCGCGCCGAGCCGGATCGTCCCACCATCGGCCTGCAATTGCCCTGCAATCAGCTTCAACAAGGTGGATTTGCCGGCACCATTGCGCCCAATCAGCCCGATACGGCGCCCCGGGTCCACCATTAAACTGGCGCGGTCCAGCAAATTACGCCCGGCAATGCTATAGGAAACGGTGTCCAGGATCAAAACGCTCATGCACCCGTTCTTAAAGACAAGCCCAGGGCTTGCCCAGGGTGAGCGTCACCGCTATTGCCGCGCCCATTCCCCCGCGATGAAAAGGCTCGATCCATGGCAACCGAACGCACCCTCTCGATCATCAAACCCGATGCGACGCGCCGCAACCTGACCGGCAAAATCAACGCCAAATTCGAAGCCGCCGGCCTCGCCATCATCGCCCAACGCCGCCTGCACCTCACCCAGGCCCAGGCCGAAAGCTTCTACGCCGTACACGCTGCCCGGCCCTTCTTCAAAGACCTGGTCAGCTTCATGACCTCCGGCCCGGTCGTCGCCCAGGTCCTGGAAGGCGAAAACGCCATCCTGAAAAACCGCGACATCATGGGCGCCACCAACCCCGCCAACGCCGCCGACGGCACCATCCGCAAAGAATTCGCCGAATCCATCGAAGCCAACTCCGTACACGGCTCAGACGCTCCCGAAGCCGCCACCGCAGAAATTTCATTCTTCTTTGCTGGGATTGATATCGTAAGCTAGAAAGCAAGCACTTCTTTTTTGTAAAAAAGAAGCAAAAAACTTTTGCCATGCTGGTCCCAGGGCGTGATGACGCCAACGCCCCCGGACCCAGTATAAAATTTATGCTGGACCATGGCGCTGACAACGACAACGCCTCCGGACCCAGACTCATAAAGTTTTTTGCTTCTTTTTGTTCACAAAAAGAAGTGCTTAAACCTACCAATGAAAATAGGCATTGCCGGGATTACCGGCCGCATGGGCCGGCTGCTGGCCGAGGAGGTTTCAGCCGCCGGGCTTGATCTGGCCGGCGGCCTGTCCCGCGGCGGGGATATGGCCACGCTGGCGGCAGCGAGCGATCTGGTGATCGATTTTACCCAAAGTTCCACGGTGCGCGCGCATGCGGCGGCGTTGGCGGCGGCTGGCGTGCCCTGGGTTCTGGGCACCACCGGGCTGGATGCGGCGGATGAAACGGCGGTGGCCGCGGCGGCGCTGAAAATTCCGGTCATTGCGGCCCCGAATTATTCCCCCGGGGTGAATTTGCTGTTCGCTCTGGCGGAGCGTCTGGGCGCGGCCCTGCCGGGTGCGGCTTACGATGCCGAGATCCTGGAGATGCATCACCGCCAGAAGGTCGATGCCCCTTCTGGCACGGCGCTCGGCCTCGGGCGGGCGGTGGCGGCCGGCCGCGGCGTGGCGCTGGCCGATGTGATGGTGTCCGGCCGCCACGGCGCCACGGGTGCGCGCCCGGACGGTGAAATCGGCTTCGCGGCACTGCGCGGCGGCCAGGTGATAGGGCGGCACAGCGTCAGCTTCACCTCAGGGGCGGAGCAGATCACCTTGACGCATGAGGCCTTCGACCGCCGGTCCTTCGCCACCGGCGCGGTCCGCGCGGCGACGTGGCTGCACGGCCAGAAACCTGGCTTGTATACGATGCGCGACGTGTTGGGTCTTTAACCAGCGCTACTGAACCTTCACGCCCTTCCAGAACGCCATCCGGTCCTTGATTTCCGCCGCCGCCGGCAGCGGTTCCGGATAATACCAGACGGCGTCCTTATTGGTCTGCCCGCCGGTTTCGATCGAATAATAACTGGCCGTCCCTTTCCAGGGGCAGCGGCTGGTGGTGGCGCTGGGCCGCAGCAGCTCCTGCTTCACCGAGGCCGCAGGAAAATAATGATTGCCCTCGACCACCACGGTTGAGTCGGACTCAGCGATAACAATATCCTTCCAGACGGCCTTAACCATGGGTCAGCTCCTGCAGTTGATGCCAGTGGATATAGGTACGATCAGCCCAGGCAACAGGCACATGACCTGGCCTTTTGTAATCCCCAAAGGTTGAGGATATAGCACCCCGGACGACCCTGGAGCCGGCTGTGAGTACGAATTCAAAGACGCATGAACCCCTAAGCCTGACGCATCTGCAGCGTCTGGAGGCGGAATCCATCGCCATCATGCGTGAGGTGGCGGCCGAGGCGGAGCGGCCGGTCATGCTGTATTCGGTCGGCAAGGATTCCGCGGTCATGCTGCATCTGGCGCGCAAGGCCTTCCACCCCAGCCCGCCACCGTTCCCGCTCTTGCATGTAGACACCACCTGGAAATTCCGCGCCATGTATGAGCTGCGCGACAAGATGGCGGCACAAAGCGGCATGCAGCTGCTGGTGCATCAAAATCCTGAGGCCAAAGCACTCGGCATCAACCCGTTCGACCACGGCGCACTGCACACGGATATGTGGAAGACCGAAGGGCTGAAACAGGCCCTGGACAAACATGGGTTCGACGTCGCCTTCGGCGGCGCCCGCCGCGATGAGGAAAAATCCCGCGCCAAGGAGCGCATCTTCTCGTTCCGCTCCGCCAACCATCGCTGGGACCCGAAAAACCAGCGCCCGGAGCTTTGGCATTTATACAACGCCCGCAAGGCCCGCGGCGAAAGCATCCGCGTCTTCCCCATCTCCAACTGGACCGAGCTGGACATCTGGCAATACATCCATCTGGAAACCATCCCCATCGTGCCTCTGTATTTCGCCGCCAACCGCCCCACCGTATGGCGCGACGGCTTGCTGCTGATGGTGGATGACGACCGCTTCCGCCTGCTGCCCGGCGAAGTGCCGGTGGACCGCTCCATCCGCTTCCGCACGCTCGGCTGCTACCCGCTGACCGGTGCCGTCGAAAGCGAGGCAGCAACCCTACCGGCGGTCATCCAGGAAATGCTGCTCACCACCACCTCGGAACGCCAGGGCCGCGCCATCGACCACGACCAGGCCGCCAGCATGGAGAAAAAGAAGCAGGAGGGATATTTCTGATGGCCGATGTCACCGTGGACAGCGCCTATCAGGCGCCAGCCCTGATCGCCGAGGATATCGACGCTTATCTGTTACAACATCAGCATAAATCGCTGCTGCGCTTTATCACCTGCGGCTCGGTCGATGACGGCAAATCCACCTTGATCGGCCGGCTGCTCTACGATTCCAAAATGATCTTCGAAGACCAGCTGGCAGCCCTGGAGGCCGACAGCAAACGCGTCGGCACCCAAGGCCAGAATATAGATTTCGCGCTGCTGGTGGATGGCCTCGCCGCCGAGCGCGAACAAGGCATCACCATCGATGTCGCCTACCGCTTTTTCTCGACCGACAAACGCAAATTCATCGTCGCCGACACCCCGGGCCATGAACAATACACCCGCAACATGGTCACCGGCGCCTCCACCGCGGACCTCGCGATCATCCTGATCGACGCCCGCAAAGGCGTGCTGACACAAACCAGGCGGCACAGCATTCTCGCGCACCTGCTCGGCATCCGCAATCTGGTACTGGCCGTCAACAAGATGGACCTGATCGGCTACGACCAGCAAACCTACGACCACATCGTCGCCGATTACAAATCCTTCGCAACCGGCATCGGCATCACCGCCTTCACCCCCCTGCCGATCTCCGGCTTCATCGGCGATAACATCACGTCCAGATCGGCCAACACATCCTGGTATCAGGGCAGTACCCTGATGGAGCATCTGGAAACCGTGCCGCTGGACGTCACGGCGGACCAGGAAAAACCGTTCCGCATGCCGGTGCAATGGGTCAACCGCCCGAATCTGGATTTCCGTGGATTCTCCGGGCAAATCGCCAGCGGCCGCATCGCCCCCGGCACCGCGGTCCGCATCCTGCCCTCCGGCAAAACCTCCACCATCTCGCGCATCGTGACCCTGGACGGCGACCTGCCGCAGGCCGTCGCCGGACAATCCATCACCCTCTGCCTCGCCGATGAAATCGACTGCTCGCGCGGCGACGTCATCAGCATCGCCGATGCCCCGCCACAGGTCGCAGACCAGTTCGAGGCCACCCTGGTCTGGATGGCCGAGGAGCCGATGCTGCCGGGCCGCGCCTACTGGCTGAAACTCGGCACGCAAATGGCCGCCGCCACCATCCACGCGCCGAAATACCAGATCAACGTCAACACCATGGAACATCTGGCGGCCAAAACCCTGGAGCTGAACGCCATCGGTGTGGTAACGCTCGCCACCGACAAACCAGTCGTGTTCGAACCCTACGCCGAAAACCGCGAGCTCGGCGGCTTCATCCTGATCGACAAAATTACCAACGCCACCGTCGCCGCAGGCCTGATCCATTTCTCCCTGCGCCGCTCCCAGAACGTTCACTGGCAAGCCATCGACATCACACGCGAAGCCCACGCCTCCTTGAAAAACCAGCAAGCCGCCGTGCTGTGGTTCACCGGCCTGTCCGGCGCCGGCAAATCCACCATCGCCAACCTGGTCGAGAAAAAACTATACCGCATGAACCGCCACACCTTCCTGCTGGACGGCGACAACGTCCGGCACGGCCTCAACAAAGACCTCGGCTTCACCGATGCCGACCGCATCGAAAATATCCGCCGCGTCGGCGAAGTCGCGAAACTGATGACCGATGCCGGCCTGATCGTCATCACCGCCTTCATCAGCCCCTTCCGCGCCGAACGCCAAATGGTGCGCGAAATGATGCAGCCCGGTGAATTCATCGAAATCCACATAGACACCCCACTCGCCGAAGCCGAAGCCCGCGACGTCAAAGGCCTCTACAAAAAAGCCCGCGCCGGCCAACTGAAAAACTTCACCGGCATAGACTCCCCCTACGAACCCCCAACCGCCCCGGAAATCCGCATCAACACCACAAAACTAACCGCGGACCAAGCCGCCGATATCATCGTGGAAGCGTTGATCAAGTAAAGAAGAAAGCACTTCTTTTTTGAAAAAAAGAAGCAAAAAACTTTTATGAATCTGGGCCTGGGGCGTTTGGTACACCACGCCACAGGCTCAGATTCATAAAAGTTTTTGCGCCGCTTTTTGAAAAAAGCGGCTGCTTCTTCAAACCACCACCGCCAGCACAATAATTACAAACAAAACCGTCGGCACTTCATTGGCTATCCGGTAAAACCGCTCGCTCTTCACATTCGCATCGTTCAGAAAATTCTTCCGCCATTTTGAACACGCACCATGAAAGCCGCTCATCAAAATCACGCAAACCAGCTTGGTCCACCACCACGCCGCACCCCAGTCCACCGCCCCCGGCGTCAGCACCAGCAATATCCCCAGCACCCAGGTCGCGATCATCGCCGGCGTGGTAATCTGCTTCAACAACCGCCGCTCCATCACCTTGAAGCGCGCACTCTCGGCAGACCCCACCGCCACCTGGCAATGATACACATACAGCCGTGGCAGATAGAACAGCCCCGCCATCCAGGCGGTAAACGAAATAATATGCAGCGCCAGCTCCCACCGGTACACCGCCACCAAACCCGGTATCGTCACTGTCCCAACTCCCCCATCAACTCATCAAACGAATGCAATACCCTCACCGCCCCCGCCGCCAGCAACTTCACCCCATCGCCATGCGGATCGAACCCAAAAGTCACCATCCCCGCCGCCACCCCGGCCCGCACCCCGATCACGCTGTCCTCGATCACCAGGCACCGCCCCGGCGCCACCCCCTCGGCCGCGGCCGCCGCCAGGTAAACATCCGGCGCCGGCTTGGCCTTGCCCCCAAGTGCCACCACCGCCCCCGCACTATGCGTCCGCCCCCGGGTCAGATCATCCAGCCCGGTCCGCGCAAATTTCACCGCCATCTCCTCATCGGATGAATTGGATGCCACCCGCCAGGCCAGCCCCGCCTGCGTCACAAACTCCAAAATCGCCCGCGCCCCCGGTATTAGCCTGGCCTCCTCACCCAACGCCACCACCAGCCGCGCCGCCACATCCTCGCGCCACCCCACCGGCAACCGCCGCCCCAGCCGCGCCTCGATCATCGGCTCCATATCGGTAATCGACATCCCCATGAACAGCCCCATGCTGTCCGCCGTCGTCATCTCCCACCCCAACCGCGTCAACGCCCCCGCAATCACCCGGGACGCCACACCCTCACTATCGATCAATACCCCATCGCAATCAAAAATGATCAGTTCGGGGCGTGTTAGCATGAAGCAAGCAGTGCTTTTTTGAAAAAAAGCAGCAAAAAACTTTTGCCATATTCGGTCGGTGACGCGATGCCGCCAACGCCCCCGGACCCAGACTCATAAAGTTTTTTTGCTTCTTTTTGTTCACAAAAAGAAGTTCTTCTTCTTAACTTCACTGCACCCCCCACGGACATTTCGTATTCTTCACCCCGCAGGCCCGCTCGCCTTTATGGCTGCACAGTCCTGGCCCGTACGCCATCGCGCGCGCCGCGATCCCGGCCAGTGCCGCCATGAATTTCGGTTCGTCATTGCCGACGGGTGCTCTGAAATATCCTGGCACGCCCAGCTTTTTTGCCAGGTCGCGATTTTCCACATCCAGTTCCACCAGCGTCTCGATATGGTCGGAGACGAATGCGATCGGCACCAGCAGCACCGCCACCTGGTCTTGTGCGGCGGTTTCTATGGCTTCGATGGTACTCGGCCCGAGCCACATCTGTGGGGTGGCGCGGGATTGGTAGCAAACCACATGCTCCTGCACGCCTTGCAGCCGCGCCAGCACCGCTGCCACGCTGCCTTCCACTTCTTCCTGGTAGGGGTCGCCGCCTTTCACGATGCTCTCCGGCAGGCCGTGCGCTGAAAACAGCAACCGCAGGGTCATCCCGGGTCCCAGCACCCCGCGTGTCCAGTCCATCTCCTGCTGCACCAGCGCTGCCACGGCGTCGGCATAGCCGGCATCGTCGTAATAGCAGCACAGCCTGGTGGTCGGCTTCACCAGCCCCGCTTTGGCCGCCTGCTCGTGCCAGTCGGTAAACGAGCTGCCGGTGGTGGTCGTGGAGAATTGCGGATACAGCGGCAGCAGCAGAATCCGGTCCGGGTCATAGTCCAGCACCGCCTGCACCGCCTCTGTCGCCAACGGATGCCAGTACCGCATCGCCACGAAGCATTTGGTATCCGCAAGCTGCGCCTCCAGCGCCGCCGCCTGCCGCAGCGTCCACCCCAACAGCGGCGACTTCCCGCCTAGCAGCGCGTAATTCTCCACCGCCGCCTTTTCGCTGCGTCCCGCTATCAGCCTGGCCAGCCAGAACCGGATGAAAAACGGTGCTCTGATAATCGCCGGATCGGAAAACAGATTAATCCGGAACTTCCTCACCGCCGCTGGCTCATCCGGCCCCCCCAGGTTGAACAGCACGATCGCGGTCTTCATACCCCGGCAGCGGCCCCGCTAATCGGCCGGCGGATTTCATCGATCAAAGCCTGCACATGCTCGACCGGCACATCCGGCGTAATTCCATGCCCCAGATTGAAAATATGCGGGTGGCCTTGTACCGCCTCCAATATCTCCGCCACCCCGCGCCGCAACGCCTCACCGCCGGTACGCAACAACAGCGGATCAAGATTGCCCTGCGTCACCACACCCGGTGCGGCCAGCCGGGCAGCGCGCACATCGGTCACGCTATCCAGCCCCACCGCATCCACTCCGGTGCCGCGCACATACGCCCCCAGCATCAACCCGCACAGCCTGGGAAACCCGATCACCTTCACCCCTGGCCGCACCGCTTTCACCCGCGCCACAATCTCGGCCGTCGGTGCAATCACCAGCCTTCGGAACAGCGCCGGCGGCAAAATCCCCGCCCAGCTCTCGAACAGCATCACGCAATCCGCCCCGGCCTCGATCTGCGCGGTCAGATACCCCACCGTCGCGTCCACCAGCAGCCTGATCACCCCATCCACCAGCGCCGGATTTTCATAAGCCAGCTGCCGCGTGCGCGGAAACTCCCCACCGCCTTTGCCGTCGATCATATAGCAGGCCACCGTAAACGCCCCGCCGGCAAACCCGATCAGCGCCGTCTGCCCCCCCAGCGCCGCCCGCACCCGCCGCACCGTCTCGATCACCGGCGCATAGCCATCAGCCGCCGCCTCCAGCCGCAAGCCGCCCAGCCCCTGCAACGGCGGCAGCAACGGCCCCTCGCCCTCGGCAAACCGCAACCCCTGCCCCAGCGCCATCGGCAAAATCAATATATCGGAAAACAAAATCGCCGCATCGAACCCAAACCGCCGCACCGGCTGCAGCGTCACCTCCGCCGCCAACGCCGGGTCCAGACACAATGAGAGAAAATCCCCCGCGCCCGCCCGAAGCGCCCGATACTCCGGCAAATACCGCCCCGCCTGGCGCATCAACCACACCGGCGGCGGCCACACCGCCTCCCCGGCCAACACCCGCATCAGTTTCATACACCCGCCCTAAACTTAAATAGAATTATATTAAAGATGATGGTGAGCAGTGGTTGCCTGTGGATAACGGGGTTTAATCCCCCAGCCCATCCATCCACAACTTCATCCACACCCCCACATCCCCCTTAACCCGTTGTATCTAAACCTTCACCCCCAACTGTCCACAGCCATCCGGAAACAGCCTCAACATCATCCCCCGTACACCGAATTATCTTGTTATCCCCGCTATCCTCGGCTCTGCTGCTCCCAGGCCCAAACAATCCACGCTACACTCTTTTTCATGGACGCTCATAAACTGGATATACACCTCATCTCGGACGCCACCGGCGACACCCTCAACGCCCTGGCCCGCGCCGCCGCCGCCCAGTTCGACGACCCGCAGGTGACCTACCACCGCTGGAGCCTGATCCGCACCCGCATGCAGCTACACCGCGTGCTCGAAGGCATCCACGCCGAACCCGGCCCGGTGCTGTGCTCCCTGGTGGACGACGCCCTGCGCGGCGAGCTGGATACCGCCTGTGAACGCCTCGGCCTCAAACTGGTCCACGTCCTGGACCCGCTGCTCGCCATCCTGCAGGAGGAACTGCACGTCCCCGCCAAACACAAACCCGGCCGCCAATACGTGCTGGACGCCGACTACTTCCGCCGCATCGACGCCATGCACTTCGTCATCTCCCACGATGACGGCCAGGCCGACCGCGGCATGGCCGAAGCGGACGTCGTCCTGGTCGGCGTCTCCCGCTCCTCCAAAACCCCCACCTGCTTCTACCTCGCCAACCGCGGCATCAAAGCCGCCAACATCCCCCTGGTCCCCGGCATCCAACCCCCGGACATCCTGGCCGACCCGCCCTGCCCGGTCATCGGCCTGACCATCGACCCCAAAGCCCTGATCGACATCCGCCGCCACCGCCTGAAGCTAATCGGCACCGGCACCGAAACCAGCTTCGCCCGCGGCGACACCGGCGACTACATAGACTTCGAAGCCGTCGAAAAAGAACTGATCTGGGCCAAACGCATGTGCACCGCCCACGGCTGGCCCACCATAGACGTCACCCGCCGCTCCATAGAAGAAACCGCCGCCACCGTCCTGAAACTCATGGACACCTGGCAAGCCAAACGAAAACAAGAAGCCCTGGAAAGGAAAGCCTAAGCACTTCTTTTTGTGAACAAAAAGAAGCAAAAAAACTTTATTAATTTCGATCTCGGGCATTGTCACCTAAACGGCCCGTCATCAAGGGAAGCGTTGAGCAGCAATGAGCCCTTCTGTCCAGACAGATCTGATGAAATACCATCTTGCTAAAGTCTGTTTTGCGCCCATGCTGGTCATTTCTGACCTCTGACTAATGTCAAGAGAGTAGACATTCCAATCATTGGAAGAAGGCTAAGCCGCCACTGCTCGCAGCAAGGTGCCAGTTTTTTTGCATTGCCTAAATCTTCCAGAGAAATCTATGCTGAACACCGGTTATAGCCACAAAGCTTTATAAGGGAATGTGTTCGTGCTGAATCACAATAGAAACAATGACAATGGGTTCCAAAGCGTGCATTGGATTGAAGCGACAATGTCAAAGACGATTATCAAATGAAAGGCAGCAACACACGACATGCCGGAATAGGCGAAAATGAGCACGATAAAATGCCATTGCGTAGGGGTCTAGCGATATTTGAACTGTAGCAGGCCAAATTGTTCGACTTGGAAAGCTGACCGTACGCAAAGTCAGTAACGATCAAAGTGAAGTAAAATTGGAAGGCGAAACGGATGAGACGCTACTAAGAATTCAGCATCTCATTGATTCGGATCTTATGACGTCAAAGACCAGTGGAAAAAAGTCGCTGGATCAAATCGTGGCTGACTTCAAAGAGCTTTTCAAAGAAGAAGGTTTCCACACTGAAGTCATACCTGATGGTGATTTTCAGGTGATGTTCACCTTCAATATGAACACCGGAAAGGTAATTGGCACTAAAAAAGCTTTGCATTCTTATACGACTGGTCCTGAAGACCTCGCTATCAATATGATGCAGTCACTAAAAAAATGTTCGACAGTGTTCCAGTTCGGGTCGCTGATCGGATTAAGGCCTCGATCACAGCCGGAAACCACCCTGAGGCAGCCGAAGAGCTTAAGGCGGCATTAGATTACGAATGGATATCCGGCCCTGAGAGCTTCGCTCAAACTTTGTTTCATACTTATTTGAAAGGAAAATTTGGAGAACGCATCCATATCTTCGAAGAGATAAAGACTGGTGCCGGTCGCATCGATATCTACTTGCAACTCAAGGGTGGACTTGCGGTAGTGGTCGAGTTAAATTGTGCGGCTTCCGGTACTCCGCGCCTTGCAGCATTCGGCGAGGAACAGGTTTTACATTACCTAGAAAATAAGAACACTAGCCTAGGCTACCTTATCGTGTTTGATGCTCGCCTCGATCATAATGGCGAAAATATCATGCCCCCGCGATCCACCGATAAGTATACCGTCAGGGAAATTGATTGCGACGTACGTCCTCGCTTCGGCAAGAAGGCTTCTGTAAAATAAATTGTACAAATTGCCGCCTGTACTCGTTGGCTCAGACACAATGCACTCGGTCGGTGATGGATGCGGATAGTCTAGAGTATGTTGGCGTCTTTCCACCATTTTGCTTGCGCCGCCATCTACGAGCCAACAGTCCGCTGTTTTGATTCAACCTTCGTGCAACACTCCTCACGGCCATTTCGGCCTTGAGATGATAATAATGGGACATTCAAAGTATGGTCCAGCTGCGATAGAGGGCAAGGACAAATTAGCGACGCTTACCAAGCGCTCCTTTGGATAGAGGATCTTAAAACAAGACCTACAAAAACCATTTCCCTTATTCCCCCGCCCTCTAAACGACATCCATGAACCGCCTGCCCTATCTCGACGCTTAACGCGACTGTATCATGCCCCGGCGCGGCGCCTGTTGAATCAGCTCGCCGCACCAAGGCGCCCTCCCTTAGCTGGCTGAACGCAAAGCTCGGTACAAAACGAGACTTGAACCCCCACCCCCAACCCTCCATCTCTAACTCCCAACGCATCACCAACGCATCAGAGGAACCAACCCATGGACGAGAACAATTTCGAAGGCACCGCCCGCGAATTCGGTGGCCGCGTACAAGACGCTGTCGGCGGCCTCACGGGGGATACCAGCACCCAGGCCGAGGGCAAAATAAATCAGGCTTACGGCAAGGCCCAGCAGACCTTCGGCTCCGCCGCCGATGAAATCCGCGACAACGTTGTCAACCAGCCGCTCACCGCTTTGCTGCTCGCCGTCGGTGTCGGCGCCGTCCTCGGCTTTTTCGCGCGCCGCTGATGGACCGCATCCACTACCGCATCGTCGAGCATGACGGCGGCTGGGCCTACAAGCTCGGGGATGTGTTCTCCGAACCCTTCCCCTCGAAGGCCGCCGCCACCAAAGCCGCCCGCCGCGTTGCGGATGAACAACACATCCCCGGCGAAGACAGCTATATCGAATATCAGGACGAAACCGGCGAATGGCACACCGAATTCGCCCGCGGCGGCGACCACCCTGATGCCGACGTTGTCAGCGAATAAAGCTGTCATTACGATTTCAAGACGATATTGAAAATCTGTGGATAACTTTCATTTTACTGATTTAAATCAATAACTTACAGGCAAAATGTTCCACGTGGAACATTGCCCCGCTGGCTTCCCTCGCCCAAATCCCCTATAGCTCGGCGCATGAAATACGATGTCATCGTCATCGGCGGCGGCCATGCCGGCTGTGAGGCCGCTGCTGTCTCCGCCCGCCTCGGTGCGGCTACCTTGCTGGTCACCCACCGCGCGGACCGCCTGGGCGAGATGTCCTGCAACCCCGCCATCGGCGGCATCGGCAAAGGCCATCTGGTCCGTGAAATAGACGCCCTGGACGGTCTGATGGGCCAGGCCGCGGACGCTGCCTGCATTCATTTCAAACTCCTCAACCGCGGCAAAGGCCCCGCCGTCCGCGGCCCGCGCGCCCAGGCGGACCGCGCCCTCTACCGCACCGCCATCCAATCCCTGCTCGCTGCCCAACCCAACCTCACCATCCGCGAAGCCGAGGCAGCCGGCCTGGAGCGTGACGCCACCGGCCGTCTTGCGGCCATCACCCTCGCCACGGGGGAGCGCATCTCTTGTGCCGCCACCATTCTCACCACCGGCACCTTCCTGCGCGGCACCCTGCACTTCGGCACCACCACCCAACCCGGCGGCCGCCTGGGGGACGCCCCCTCAAACGCCCTCGCCGCCTCACTCTTATCCTTGGGCCTGCCACTCGGCCGCCTGAAAACCGGCACCCCACCCCGCCTCGCCAAATCCAGCATCGACTGGAACGGCCTGACCCCGGACCCCGGTGAAACCCCTCCGGAACCTTTCAGCGCCCTCACCCCCGCCGTCACCAACCGTCAAATCTCCTGCCGCATCACCGCCACCACCGCCGCCACCCATAGCGTCATCCGTGAGAATTTGCATAAATCCGCGGTTTACGGTGGCGCCATCGCCGGCCGCGGCCCGCGCTACTGCCCCTCGATCGAAGACAAGATCGTCCGCTTCGCGGATAAACCCAGCCACCAGATTTTCCTGGAACCCGAAGGTCTGGATGATGATACGATCTACCCAAACGGCATCTCCACCTCGCTCCCGTTAGAGGTGCAGCAAGACCTGCTCCATACCATCCCCGGCCTGGAACACGCCATCATCCTACGCCCCGGCTATGCCGTAGAATATGACTATATAGACCCGCGCGCGCTGGACCATAGCCTGCAGCTCAAAGCCCTCCCCGGCCTGTATCTCGCCGGTCAGATCAACGGCACCACCGGCTATGAGGAAGCCGCTGCCCAAGGCCTGATGGCCGGCCTCAACGCCGCCCGCCAGGCCGGCGGCAGCACGCCCATCACCCTGTCCCGCGCCCAGGCCTATATCGGCGTCCTCATCGACGACCTGGTCAGCCAGGGTGTCACCGAACCCTACCGCATGTTCACCTCCCGCGCTGAATATCGGCTGTCTTTGCGTGCCGACAATGCCGAAATCCGCCTCACCCCCCTGGGCCTGGCCTGGGGTTGCGTCGGCAGCGTCCGCGCGGATGGGTTTGCTACGTTGCAAAGTGAAATCGCTGACTTTAAGGGCGATCCCGGCCCGGCCACCTCCCGCGCCGCGGAAATCCTGCGTGCCGATCTGCATTATGCCGGCTATCTCCGCCGCCAGGAGGCAGAAATAAAATCCCGCAGCCAGGATGAAGCCGTTCGCATCCCGGATGAGTTCAATTACCGTGCTGTAGGCGGTCTTTCCAATGAATTGATCGAGAAACTGGAGCGCGTCCAACCGCAAAGCCTCGGTGCCGCCGGTCGCGTCGAAGGTGTCACCCCGGCTGCCCTCGGCGCGATTTTTGGCACTTTAAAAAAATCCAGGCGCCTCGCCGCTTGAGCGAGGCCCGGTTGCGTATTCTGGCGGATCTCGTCGCGCGCTGGTCGGCCCGCATCAACCTCGTCAGCCGCCAGGATGTGCAGCATCTGTGGGAGCGTCACATCCAGGATAGCCTGGCTTTGCAAGTGCATATACCGCCCGGCACAACCGCTGGCATCGATCTTGGCTCCGGCGCGGGGTTTCCCGGTCTGGTGCTTGCCATCGCTACGGATATCCCCTTTACTTTGATAGAGTCAGACAAGCGCAAGGCTGCCTTCCTGCAGGACGCCGCACGCCTGACCGCCGCACCCGTGCGGGTGTTGAACTGCCGAATCGAGCAAGCCGAGGTGGCGGCCGCACCTTTGGTAACGGCGCGGGCCTTGGCGCCATTGGACCGGCTTTTAGGGTTGGCCCGCCGGCTTTTGACGGCTGACGGTATAGGCCTGTTCCCCAAAGGGCGCAGCTGGCAGGATGAGCTGATGATGGCGCAAACCCAATGGCAGATGACTGTTGAAGCTCACCCGCGTTTGACGGACCCTGAGACGCGGATCTTGAAAGTGAGCCATATAAATCATGTCTGAACGGCCCCGGATCATCGCCATTGCCAACCAGAAAGGCGGCGTTGGCAAGACCACGACCGCCATCAACCTTGCCACAGCCTTGGCAGTGGGTGGTGAGAAAATTTTGCTGATCGATGCCGATCCGCAAGGCAACGCCAGCACAGGTCTTGGCATAGACCAGGCCAGCCGCAACGGCGGTACTTATGCTTTGCTGGCCAAGGATGCGGGTCTGGCCGCGCTGACATTGGCGAGCGGCGTCGAGAATTTATTCGTGGTGCCTGCGGTCTCCGATCTGATCGGGGCTGATCTGGAATTCGGCCAGCAGGACCGACGGGAGTTTTTGCTGCGCGACGCTCTGGACAATGTAGCCGGTTATACCACGATTTTTATCGATTGCCCGCCGGGCCTCGCCTTGCTTACCTTAAATGCGCTGGTGGCGGCAGATGCCGTGCTGGTGCCGTTGCAATGCGAGTTTTTTGCGTTGGAAGGGATTTCTCAGCTGATGCGGACCATCGAGATGGTTAAACATCGGCTGAACAGGAATTTGCAATTGGAAGGGATTGTGCTGACCATGGTGGACCGGCGGAATAATTTGTCGGAGCAGGTGAGTGCGGATGTACGCGGGCATTTTGGCGACCGGGTTTACGAGACGACGATCCCGAGAAACATCCGTATCACCGAAGCGCCAAGCCACGGACTGCCGGTTTTGCTTTACGATTTCCGCTCCACCGGCGCGCAGGCGTATTTGAACCTGGCGGCGGAATTTTTGAAACGGGCGCGTTTAAGAAAGACTTTAGCATGAAAGATCAACCGAAACGGCTGGGCCGTGGCCTGGCTGCCTTGCTGGGCGATGCCGCAGCACCTGCAGGATCGCCCACAGCGGTGCAGACACTTCCCGTTGAACTACTCGAGCCGAGCCCGTTTCAGCCACGGCGGGAGATGGATGAGGTGGCGCTGGGGGAGCTGGCGGAGTCTATTTTACAGCGTGGGGTTTTGCAGCCGCTGCTGGTGCGGCCGCATCCGGATAAGGATGGGTGTTTCCAGATTATCGCCGGGGAACGCCGCTGGCGAGCAGCGCAGCAGGCGCGACTGCATGAGGTGCCGGTGCTGGTGCGGGCACTTTCCAATGCCGATGCGATGGCCGCCGGCCTGGTGGAAAATCTGCAACGTGAAGATTTGAATCCGGTTGAGGAGGCTTTGGGGTTTCAGCGTTTGATGGAGGAATTCAAGCTCAACCATGATGCGCTAGCGGAGGCGGTGGGCAAGTCCCGGGCGCATATTACCAATATGATCCGCTTGCTGAAGCTGCCGGCAAAAGTGCTGGAGATGGTGAAGGATGGCCGGCTTTCCTTTGGTCATGCCAAGGCGTTGATGTCTCATTCCAACCCATTGGTGGGGGCCACAGAGGTTTTGAAAAAAGACCTCTCAGTGCGGCAGACCGAAGAGCTGGTGAACAACCTTGGCCGCACATTTACCGAGAAAATGCTAAGCCGGCCGCCGCCACCAAGACCGGACCCGGAAGCGCTGCATTTGAGTGAATCCCTGACTGAGAAACTTGGCCTACAGGTTAAAGTTACGTTCAATGGCCGCAACGGGGTGGTGACGTTGAAATACAAAAACCTCGACCAGTTGGATGGGATTTTGACGTTGCTCAACCAATAAAGCCAATGTTCCACGTGGAACATTTTTCTTGTAACTTGTTGGTATCGCTATCTAAATTGAAAGTTATCCACAGATTTTGATAATCGTCTTGAAATCGCAATGAAGTGTATACGGTCGTGATCGGCTGGCCGGTAACGATATGCCCAACAGAACGACACCGCCAAGATGAATTGGGTGCATTCAAGATGCTTGCGGCGCAACTATTAGCCTATGACGATACGGCGATTGCGAAGCTGTTGAAGGCGGGGTTTTGATGGGCACCATTTTGGAGTTTGAATGTAACAAGCTGCTCGTCTGGGCACACTTCAAAAAATAGAGCATTGCATGATAGATAACCCATCATCTGATCCTAATGAAATTTTATGTGGCGAAGGATCAACCATCTATTGACGACATCCGGACAGCCAACCGAAGAGTAGCTAACAGCCATCAAGAAGCTCGGTATTACGCATCAACCAGCCGCCGGCTGGTTTTGGCTTGGTGAGGGGCCGAAAAAAATTACCCATGTCGCGAAGTCATCGCTGAAATCCTCAAAACGATGCTCAATTGCCCGTGGGATGAAAAAAACGTCTCCTGGGCCAAACGGTTTTCGCTCGTCTCCGCATTTGAATATTCCATGCCCACTGGCGACAATATAGACCTCATCACGCATATGGGGTGTTTGTTCGTCGTTGGGATGGGGACGATAAAAACCAACATCACCACAGGGTTCGCTAATCAAACGGGCATAGTTCGCCGAGTCGGATCTCAACATCGAGATTGCTTGCGCAACCGTGATCTTCTGCATAGGTATCTCCGTCATCAGTCCCGAATGTTGCCGATTTTCGGATCGATTTTGGACATAGTGACGAAGTTTTTATGGGCAGTTTCGTAAAAGACCAACCTCACGCTTGGTAACGCTCATAGAACAGCACAGACATCAAATGGAAATGGAGTATATCTCTTGAATAAAAAGTAAATCAGTAACGTTCAAAGCGGCTGCACATTGTATCTAAAGCCCCCGCCAAGCGATTAATGGTAGTTCAGGGCATTACATAGCAACATCCCAAGCCCCAGACTCGCAAAAGTTTTTTGCGCAGCTTTTTTTCAAAAAAGCTGCTGCTTGCTTTACTTCTCGCTACTTCTGCGCTGGGTTTCGGTGCGGTTTGATTGCATTTGGAGCATCCAGCCGGGGTATTCTGCTGGGAGGGTGCTGACTTTGTCCAGGGTTTCGAGTTCGGTTGCGGTTAGTTTGATTTTCGTGGCGTCGAGGTTGTCTTCCAGCTGGTCCAGGCGTTTGGCGCCGATGATGACGCTGCTGACAACTTTCTGGTGCAGCAGCCAGGACAGGGCGATTTGCGCGATTGAGACCTGGCGTTGTTCGGCCATGGGGCGCATGGCTTCGATGCAGTCGTAGCCGCGGTCCTCGGCGAGGGGCGGGAATGCGAAGCTGCTGCGGCGGCCTTCGCCTGTTTCGCCGCGCGGGTATTTGCCGGAGAGGAAGCCGCCGGCGAGGGGCGACCAGACCAGCAGGCCGACGGATTCACTGTGCAGAGCCGGGACGATTTCGCGTTCCAGGTCGCGGCCAGCGATGGTATAATAGGCCTGCAGGCTTTCAAAGCGGGCGCGGTGCTCGCGCTCGGCGATGCCCAGCGCCTTGACGATTTGCCAAGCGGCCCAGTTGGAGACGCCGACGTAGCGGACATGGCCATGCTGGACCAGGGTGTCCAGGGCGCGCACGGTTTCCTCGATCGGCGTGGCGGAGTCGAAGCCGTGGATCTGGTAAAGGTCGATATGGTCCAGTTGCAGGCGGTGCAGGCTGGCTTTTACCGCTTCCATCAGATGGTAGCGGGAGGCGCCGACGCCGTTCGGTCCCGGGCCGGAAGAGCCGAAGGCTTTGGTGGCGATCACCACGCTATCACGGGCGATTTTCAGGTTGCGCAGAGCCTGGCCGGTGATGCGTTCCGAATTGCCCTCGGTGTAGACGTCTGCGGTGTCTATGAAGTTGACGCCGGCATCGATCGAGCGGCCGATGAGATTTTCAGACTCGGCCTGGTCCAACCCGGCGACGTTTTGCCAGACGCCACCGCTGGAGCCGAACGTCATGGTGCCAAGGCAAAGTTCCGAAACGAACAAGCCGGTGCGACCGAGTTTGTTGTAGAGCATGGAAACTCCTTAAATTTAGGGGAAGAAAGCCCTTCTTTTTGTGAACAAAAAGAAGCAAAAACTTTGATCCTTTGGGATATGGGCGTTTCAAGGCCACAGTCAAACGTTGTTCTCGGGCATGGGCGGGATGGAGACAGAGTTCTTGGTCCCGTAAAGATTATACTGGGTTATGGGCGCTGGCGGCATTACGCCCCTGGCCCCAGGATCAAAAATTTTTTGCGCAGCTTTTTATAAAAATGCTGCTGCTTGCTTCGTTATGAGTGTATGAGGCTCAATGATCTGCGGTTTGGCCTGCCGATGCCAGACGCAGGAATTTTTCCGTGGTGGGGGCGATGTGGGTGTGGATCCACTCGGCCATTGCTTGTTCTTCGGCCAAGGAGGTTTTCGCGGCGGCGACGCCGTTATGGTCGCCGGCGGCTTCGGCCATGACGGCGAGGGCTTCGTAGGTAGCGATTTCGAAATGTTCGAACATATAATTCGCCAAAGTGTTTTTTATGATTTCATCGGAGGCGGCCATATGCGCCATGGCGGCGAGGTTGCCGCCCAGGCCGAGTACGGTTTCCTTCGCGGCGGAATGGGTCTCCCCGAGGCCATGCAGTACCTCTTCCAGGCGGGCGCGCTGGGATTTGCTTTCTTCCAGGTGGGAGCGCAGACGGTCTTCGATTTCGGGATAGTTTTCCAGACGCTCGGATTGGCGGGTCAGTAATTCGATGGCCTGCGTTTCCATGGCATGGGCGTTTTTCAACCCTGCGAGGTAGAAGTATTTGGTGGTGTCCGCGATAAGTACGCCCATGCTGCAATTCCTTTGATATGATCATCAGGAAATTTGCAGGCGGCTGCGGTATGCAAGATGATTGGCGGAATTTAAGGCCAGGTTAAGGGAGCTGTGGCGATGACATGCCCACCCCAGACCTATTGGAATCAAAAGTTTTTTGCGCAGCTTTTTTTCAAAAAAGCTGCTGCTTGCTTCCTTGCGCTACCCCACTCGCCCGTAGGTATCCTCGAACCGCACGATGTCGTCTTCGCCGAGGTAGGGGCCGGATTGGACTTCGATGATGGTGAGCGGGATTTTGCCGGGGTTTTCCATGCGGTGGATGCAGCCGAGCGGCAGGTAGATGCTTTCGTTTTCGCGCAAGAGGACGGTTTCGGCGTCGCGGACCACGGTGGCGGAGCCGCCGGCGACGACCCAGTGTTCGGCGCGGTGGTAGTGTTTTTGCAGTGACAGCTTGGCGCCGGGCCAGACGACGATGCGTTTGACCTGGAAGCGGTCGCCGGTGATCAGGCTTTCATAGAAGCCCCAGGGCCGGTAGGTGCGGTTGTGGGTGTCGGCTTCCGGGCGTTTTTTGGCTTTGAGCTGGTCGACGATTTTCTTGACGTTCTGGGCGTGGCTTTTATGGGCGACCAGCACGGCGTCCTGGGTGGTGACGACGATGGTGTCCTTGACGCCGAGCAGGGCGGTGACGGTGCCTTCGGAGCGGGCGTAGGAGTTTTGCGTGTCCTCGAACAGGACGTCGCCGAGGAAGGCGTTGCCGTTTTTGTCGGTGGGAGCGATTTCGGCGAGGGCGCTCCAGGAGCCGACGTCCGACCAGCCGATGGCGGCGGGGATGACGGCGGCCTTGTCGGTTTTTTCGGCGACCGCGTAGTCGATGCTGATATCGGGGGTGGCGGTGAATTCGGCAGCGCCGAGGCGGATGAAGTCGAGGTCCGTGGCGCGGGCCTGCATGGCGGCACGGGCGCCCGCCAGTACGGCGGGGGCGTGGCGTTCCAGCTCGGCCAGCATGGTGCGGGCGGTGGCCATGAACATGCCGGAATTCCACAGATTATGGCCGGCGGCGATCAGTGTTTCGGCGTCCGCGGCGGTGGGTTTTTCGATGAAGCGGTCAACCTGGTAGACGCCATCCAGGCCTTTGATGGCGGCCCCCTGGGCGATGTAGCCGTAGCCGACCTCAGGTGCTGTGGGGGTCATGCCGAAGGTGACGAAGTAGCCGGCTTCGGCAGCGGCGGCGGCGCGGGTGACGGCTTTATGCAGAGCCGGCAGGTCGCTGATCGAGGCGTCGGCGGCCATGATCCACAGGACGGCGTCCGGGTTGGTTTCCGCGGCGAGGATGGCGGCGGCGGCGATGGCGGGGGCGCTGTTACGGCCCACCGGCTCCAGCACGATCTGCGGGTTATGGATCCCGACGGCGCGCAGCTGCTCGGCGACCACGAAGCGGTGTTCCTGGTTGGCGACCACGATGGGTGCGGCGAAGGTGGCGCCGGTGGCGCGCAGGGCGGTTTCCGCCAGCATAGTGTTTTCCGAGATCAACGGCCAGAATTGTTTGGGGAAGCTTTTGCGGGAGACGGGCCACAGACGCGTGCCGGAGCCGCCGGAGAGGATCACCGGGACAATGGATGAAAATGGTTCCGACGGCATGAAGCAGACTCCATTATATCGTGTTGCTATGCGACATTGACGCGGCAATTTGCGGTTGTCCAGCAACCAAGGGTCTAAGACAATGATGAATTTGAGTGACATGACAGGGCCGGCATTTGCGGCGCTGGCCAGGCTGCGTCCGGTGATTTTGCTGCCGCTCGGCAGCCATGAGGATCATGGGCCGTATCTGCCGATGGGCGATTATGCGACCGCGGCGGTGCTGGCAGGGCGGATTGCCGCGGCGGCCGGGGTGCCGTGCGTGGCTGCCCCGACACTGCCGTTCGGGGTGGCGGATTATTTCGGCGCTTCGCCGGGCGGGATGGCGATCTCGCCGGCGGCCTTTAAAGCCGTGCTGGGCGATCTGCTGGGGTGCCTGTTGCGCCACGGGCTGAACCGTATCGTGATCCTGAACGGCCATGGCGGCAATGTGCCGGTGATCCACGAGGTGACATTGGCGATCCGCCGCGAGACCGGGGTGATCATCCCGAGCCTGTATCTGTGGCAGTTGGCGCGGTTGCTGATGGCGCGGCGCGGCAGCCAGGCCTTCGGCCATGGCGCGGAACCGCTGCTGTCGCTCAGCCTGGCGCTGCGGCCGGATGATGTGGACCCCGCAGCCGTGGCAGAACCCATAGCGGCAACAGTGCTGGGGCTGCCGGTGAATGACTTCGGCAGCATCAGCTTCGAAGGCCTGCCGGTGGCTGTGCCAGCGGAATTCGACGCCGTGCCGAACAACGCACAAGCCGCCGCACTGGCCACAGCCTCCGCCGCGCTGGGCGCCACCGTGGCTGATGAGCTGGTGGCCATGGCAGTGCGGTTCGTGCGGTATGTGGCGATGGCGGTAAGTTAAGGAAGGAAGCACTTCTTTTTGTGAACAAAAAGAAGCAAAAAAACTTTATTAATTTGGGTTCGGGGGCGTGGTTGGTTCAACGCCCATGGTCTGGCATAAAATTTATGCTGGGTCCGGGACGTTGTCCGCATCGCGGCCCATGTCCTTAAGGGGCAAAACTTTTTCGGCGCAGCTTTTTTTCAAAAAAGCTGCTGCTTGCTTTCAGGACCAGACCGTCAACAATCCGACCACCAGCAGGGCGCCGATGGCGCCGAGGACGTTGAACAGCAGGAATTTGGTGAACCAGTTCCAGCCGGTTTGGCTGGTTTGGTCGAATTCGTTTTCGATTTCGGCGGTGTTTGTGGGTTGTGCGTCCATGATCGGCTTTTACGGGCTGCCGGGTGCGGTTTGCAAGCGGTTTACGTAGGCGGCGAGGGCTGCCGGATAGAGCAGGTGTTCTTGCGCCAGGACGCGGTCTGCCAGGGTGTCCGGGGTGTCGTCGGGGAGTACCGGGACTTCAGCTTGCATCAGGATCGGGCCTTCGTCCATTGTTTCGGTGACCAGATGTACGGTGCAGCCGTGGCGGGACAGGCCGGCGGCGAGGGCCCGGGCGTGGGTTTCAAGGCCGGGTAGGGCCGGGAGCAGGCTGGGGTGGATGTTCAGCATGCGGCCGGCCCAGCGGTTGACGAGGTATGGCGTCAGCAGGCGCATGTAGCCGGCGAGGCAGACGATATCGATGGCGGCGTCGGTAAGGGCGGCGTCGATGGCGGCTTCGTGGGCGGCGCGGTTCTCACCGTGGGGGCGGCTGGGGATGGCCTGGGTGGCGATGCCGGCGGCGGCGGCGCTGGCAAGGCCGGGGGCGCCGGCGCGATTGGAGATGACAAGGGCAATTTGCGCGGGGTAGTCCGGCTGGGCGGCGGCCTGGATGAGGGCGGCCATGTTGGAGCCGCGGCCGGAGATGAGGATCGCCACGCGCGGTTTGGCGCCTGGCTGAGTCACGCGAACAACTGCTCGGTGTTTTCGATGGTGACGCCGGGTGCAGCGGTAACGGCGCCGAGGCGGAACGGTTGTTCGCCTTGCTGTTGCAGGAGGGCTGTGGCGGCGGCGGCATCCGTTACCACCAGCGCCATGCCGATGCCGCAGTTGAAGACCCGCAGCATTTCATCCGGAGCGATGCCGCCGGTGCGCGCCAGGTGGCCGAAAATGGGCGGCATCGGCCAGGGGGCGGTGAGCGACGCGCCGCAGCCCGGCGGCAGGACGCGCGGCAGATTGCCGGGCAGGCCGCCGCCGGTGATATGCGCGGCGGCTTTCAGCAACCCGGCCTGGTGCAAAGCCAGCACCGGCTGCACGTAGATTCTGGTGGGCGTCAGCAAGGCGGGGTCGAGCGGCAGGCAGGCGTCCGACAGGATGCGCCGGACCAGGGAAAACCCGTTGGAATGGATGCCAGAGCTTGGCAGCGCCAGGATGGCGTCGCCGGGGGCGACATCGCGCGGCAGCAGCGTGCCGCGCTCAGCCGCACCCACAGCGAAACCGGCGAGATCGTAATCCCCGCCCGCATACATGCCCGGCATTTCCGCGGTCTCGCCGCCGACCAGTGCGCAGCCGGCCTGACGGCAGCCTTCGGCGATGCCGGCGATGATGGTGGCGGCGGCCGCGACATCGAGCGCGCCGGTGGCGAAATAATCCAGAAAGAATAACGGCGTGGCGCCCTGGACGATCAGGTCGTTGACGCACATCGCCACCAGGTCGATGCCGACATGGTCGTGGATGCCGGTTTCGATGGCGAGCTTCAGCTTGGTGCCGACGCCGTCCGTGGTGGAGACCAGGATGGGGTCCGTGAAGCCGGCAGCCCGCAGGTCGAACAACGCGCCGAAACCGCCGATGCCGCCGAGCACGCCGGGACGCAAGGTGGATTTCGCCAGCGGCTTGATGGCCTCCACCAGCGCCTCGCCGGCAGCGATGTCGACGCCGGCATCGCGGTAGGTCAGGCTGGCCATATGAAACTCCGATGCTGGCTTTGTTTTGGTGAATAAACGCTTTAGATGGATGGGATGGATATGACTGCCTGCCTGCCTTTCACCATAACCGCTTTGCGCGCGCAATATTTCGCATGAACCAGCTGGTGCCGGGCAGCAGAGTGCAGTGGCAGCGTGTGCTGCTGGTGGGTATCGTGATTCTGGTGCTGTGGGAATGTCTGCGGCTGTTCTCCTCCATACTCACCCCGTTCGTGGTGGCGGCCGGGGTGGCGTATTTTCTGGACCCGGCGGTCAGCCGCATCAGCCGGCTCGGGGTGCCACGGGCAGTGGCAGCCCTCGGGATGCTGCTGGCGGCGGTGATCCTGATCACCCTGTTCGTGCTGCTGCTGTACCCGGTGATCGTCTCGCAGATCAGTCAGCTGGTCAGCAACCTGCCGGGCTATATCGTGATGGTGCAGAAGGAAATCGGGGTGATCCTGACCGAGGTGGAACACCGGCTGGGACCGGGGCAGATGAGCCAGAAGCTGCGCGACCTTGCCTCCAACCAGGCCGGCAACATCATGTCCATCGCCGGTACCGCGGCAACCAGCATCATCGGCAGCAGCTTTGCCGTGGTCAACGTACTGACCCTGCTGATCATCACGCCGATCGTGGCGTTCTATTTCATTCGCGACTGGCCGGCGATCGTGCGCCATGTGGATACCTGGCTGCCACGCCCGTATGAAGGCGTGATCCGCGCCCAGGCCGTGGAAGTGAACCGCATCCTGGCCGCCTGGATACGCGGCCAGGCGATTTGCTGTCTGATGCTGGCGACCATCTACGCCGTCGGCCTGACCATCGTCGGGCTTGACCTCGGGCTGATCGTCGGCCTCGCCGCCGGGTTTCTCTCCTTCATCCCCTATGTCGGCACCATCGTCGGCGCCCTGGCGGCAGTCGGCCTGTCGCTCAGCCAGGCGCCCGGCTGGCACGGCGTCCTCTCGGTGCTCGCCGTGTTCGCGGTCGGGCAGGCGCTGAACGACTACCTCATCCAGCCGCGCTTCCTCGGCGACCGGGTGGGGCTGCACGCCGTCTGGGTGATCTTCGCCCTGTTCGCCGGCGGTGCCGCCTTCGGCTTCCTCGGCATCATGCTGGCAGTGCCGGTAACCGCAACCCTCGGCGTGCTGGCCCGCTTCTGGCTGCGACGATACCTGCAAAGCTCCCTGTACCTGGACGCACCACCGGGGGCGTGAGGCGTTGGTGAGGAAGAAAGGAAGAAGGAAGTGACTTCTTTTTGTGAACAAAAAGAAGCAAAAAAACTTTATTAGTTTGGGCCTGAGACTTGGTTAGCAAAACGCCCATGGCCCAGCATAAATTTTATTCTGGGTTCGGAGGCGTTGTCTCTATCAAAGCCCCTGCCCTAGCATGGCAAAAGTTTTTTGCTTCTTTTTTTCAAAAAAGAAGTGCTTGCTGCCCTGTTAAGCCGCATCCACGAGGACACGGCGGCCGGAGGGGCGGCGTTTCAGGGGGATTACGGCGTGCAGGTCTTTGCAGGCTTCGGCGACGGTCAGGCCGGCCAGTTGCGGGGCGAGGGTGGCGCCGGCGCGTTCCCAGAGGTTGAAGAGCCGCAGGTTGAACTTCCAGGTGAGCGGGGGGGTGAACAGGATGTTGTCCTGGCGTTCGACCTGGAAGAACAGGCTGGCGAGCAGGCGGGCGAGCTGGCCGGTGGAGTATGGCTGGCCGTGGCCGAAGGGGGTGGATTCCGCATAGGCCCACAGGCTGCGGCGGTTGGGGGCGATGACGATCAGCCGGCCGTCGTCTTTCAGGACGCGCCAGGCTTCGCGCATCAGGCGGCGTGCATTGTCGGCCTGGTCCAGCGCGTGGATCAGCAGGATGCGGTCGAACGACAGGTCTGCGAAGGGCAACGCGTCTTCCTCGGCGGTGCAGGCCAGGCTGGCGCGCCCGGCTGGCCAGGGCGCCTGGCCCAGTTGCTGCGGTGACAGGGCGATGCAGCGGGCAGCCTGGCCGCGCCACAGCCGCAGGTAAGGGCCGGTATGGCCGATGCCGAGGATGGATTGCCCGGCGCCGGTGGGCCATATATCCAGCAATTGCCGGCGCAACCGTTGCGCGGTGAGAGCGCCAAGCGGTGTGCCGTAAAATTCTGCTACATCTCGTGCATCGATCGCCATACCGTCTATATACCATGAAAACATGTTCAGGAGAGATGATTATGACTGTGACCGCCACTGCCGTGCCCATGTTGACGGATAATTATGCCTGGTTGTTGCGTGAATCGGCGACCGGGAAAATCGCCATTGTCGACCCGGCCGAGGCAGCCCCGGCGATCGCTGCCATCGACGCTTTGGGCGGCAAGCTCGATTACATATTTCTCACCCACCACCATGGCGACCATATAGACGGCGTGCCGGAATTGGTTGAGCGTTATCACCCCGCTGTAATCGGCAATGCCGGGGATGCCCACCGTTTGCCGAAACTCGACAATGCTGTGCATGAAGGCGATCTGGTGAATTTCGGTGCCGCCAAGGCCCGCGTCATCGACGCCCCCGGCCATACGCTCGGGCATATTGCTTATTACATCGCCGATGGCGGCATATTATGCTGCGGCGATACCATGTTCAGCCTGGGTTGCGGGCGGCTGTTCGAGGGCACGCCGGCGGACATGTTTGGCAGTTTGCAGAAATTCGCTGATCTGCCGAAAGACACGCTGGTTTGTGCCGGCCATGAATATACCCAGAGCAATGCCAAATTCGCCCTGGCCATGGACCCGGACAATGAGGCCCTTAAAACCCGCGCCGATGAGGTGACCCGCCTGCGTGCCGCCGGCCAGGCCACTCTGCCGGTGAAGCTGGCAACCGAGCTGGCAACCAACCCGTTCCTGCGCGCGCCGGATGCGGAGACATTGGGGAATTTGCGGAAGGCCAAGGATCATTTTTAGAAGGCAAGGAAGCAGCAGGTAAACCGGCGGGCCAATGTGTTTTCAATGCAGTGGGATTGTTTTCGCATTTATCAAAGATTTCCAGCGGCCAATAGATCGGCTGCGTGATGGGCGGCGCGGGCGGATAACGCCATATAGGTCAGGGACGGGTTTTGAACTGCGGTGGATGTCATGCAGGCGCCATCCGTAATGAATAAATTTCCTACATCGTGGCACTGGTTCCATCCATTCAGCACCGAGGTTTTTGGATCCCGTCCCATACGGGCTGTACCCATTTCGTGAATGCAGTCTCCCGGTATGCTTGGAACAATCGTTTCAGGTTCAGGGCTATCGATATCCACAGCGCCGATTTTTTGAAGAATTTCAACGGCGTCTTTTGACGCTGCACGAACGAGTTTCCATTCATTCTTGCCCATGACAGCATCGATATCGGCAATCGCCCCACCCCATTGGTCGGTTCCGCCCTTGTAAATCCGCACGCGATTTTCTGAATTCGGCAGGGTTTCGCCGAACATATCCAGGGTGACGCGCCAATTCCCCGGCATGCGGTTGCTTTTCTTGAAGGCTTCCCCGATACCGGGCCGGTTCCCCGACCAGCCCGGACGCGCGCAGTATACCTGGAAAGCAAACCCGCGCAGATAGGCTTCATCGATTTCCGTTACGTTTCGATAACGTGGAATGTAACTGGGGGTGGGGCGCCTGCCCGAATAATATTCATCCTCAAATCCCGGTAATGTGGCGCTGATGCGCGGCCCGCGCACATGGTCCATGAGATTTCTACCAACCTGATCGCTCCGATTGGCCAGGCCATTCGGAAAGCTTGCAGATTTTGAATTCAACAGGATGAGCGCCGTGGCGATTGTCGAGGCATTTAGAAATATCAGCCTTGCATTATAGATGCGCCGTTCTCTGGTTTGCGTATCGATCACATTGACGCCGGTTACCTTTTGGGTCCGGGCGTCATAATTGACCGAATTTACGATCGTATCCGTCAGAACGGTTAAATTTCCGGTCTGTCTGGCGGCGGGAATTGTAGCCGAGACAGATGAGAAATAAGCGCCGAAGCTGCATCCATGAAAACATTGGTTGCGTACCTGACACTGTCCGCGACCGAGGGCGGCCTGTTGGTCCGTTACCCGGCGGAGATTTGCCACCCTGCCGATGATGAGTTTGCGCGTCGGGTAATTCGTTTCAAGACGTTTCTTGAATTCTGTTTCTGCACAGGTCATCTCGAACGGCGGCAGAAAATCGCCGTCGGGTAATTGGGCAAGCCCTTCCGTAGTACCGGATATACCGATAAATGGCTCAATTTTGTCGTACCAGGGGGCGATGTCTTCATACCTGATGGGCCAATCGACGCCGTGCCCATCTTTAAGATTTGCTTCAAAATCCATTGGCGACCAACGATAGCAGAGCCGGCCCCACATTAATGAACGGCCACCGAGCTGGTAACCACGCCGCCATTTATAGGGTTTGTTTTGGGCCGTGCGGTAAGGGTGCTCGCTGTCCTTAACCCAGAATTGTTTTGTAGACTCCTTGAAAGCGTAAAGGTCATTCTGCACCGGATAATCCCGCGCCACCTCGTCCTCCGATACGCGATCGAGATTTGTGGTCTCCCATGGATCAAGCATATCCGTGTAATCTTTTGCAGGTTCGATATCGCGGCCGCGTTCGATCATCAAAACCTTCAGGCCGCGTTGCGTCAGTTCCTTGCCGACCCATCCACCGCTGATGCCCGAGCCTACGACGATTGCATCGAAATCAGACATTCGTCATTCCTCTGAAAGGTTGGTTTCGCCTGCAATATCAGCCATCCGTTGCCCAGGTTTTACCCACAGGCGTGCAGGCATTCCAGACCCCGGGAATAGCGTGATACCGCAATTCAATTGTCGCGCCGGGTTTGGATAAATAATAACTTTCGGCGATCGTCGATTTGATTTCCAGATAATCCTTAAGTGGATGATCGGCTGCGGAAAATATTTCCTGGTCGAGCGGCTTCAACCGGGCGAAACGCTGTGCCGGAGACAGGGCGATGAAGCTTCCCTCAGGCCCGTTCAGCTGGTTTTGCAGCCGGGCAAACACTGTTCGCCAGCGCCGTTTTGTATCCGGTGATGCCCAGCTGCAAAATAATTCGCCCAGAATAGCGGGAACGCCTGCTGCGAGTGCGCCTGGGGTCTCCGTCGCGGGAATGATTGTATCGGCAAGTGCTTCCAGAAAGATGGCTTCTTTTGCGGTCAGCCTGCTTGTCTCCATCGGAGACGTGCGCCCATGGATGGGTGCGACGATCGTTACAGCCAGCAGGTTTTGTATGAATGCGCGGCGACTCGCGTCGGCAGTTACTTTTGGCTTTTCTGATATCCCGGTTTTAGCGGCGGCAATTTTGAATGGCTCATCCAAAGAATTGTTCCGGATAGAGAGAGTTATTTGGCGTTGTTTTACTCATCGAAGCGAAGAAATCTTTTTCATAAACCCGAAAAAAAACGGCGACTCTCTGGCCCGGATGACTTCG
This sequence comes from Acetobacteraceae bacterium, assembly GCA_965231175.1. Classification (GTDB taxonomy): domain Bacteria; phylum Pseudomonadota; class Alphaproteobacteria; order Acetobacterales; family Acetobacteraceae; genus Acidocella. Next base: position 68,015 of record CBDDMJ010000009.1, read on the forward strand.
TTCAAAGTTGCAGTGAGGAACATTTCCAGAAACGACGAACACCGAGCCTGCCGGGCCCAGCATGGGCTTGGACCCGGGGTCATCCAAGCTGCATGAATAGCAATACTGATAGGCTTTTCCGGTTTGACCCGCCTGCAAAGCCGCGGTCACCGGCTCGCGCAGGGCTGGCCATACCACGAAAGCACCATCGTTCTTGCTGAAGACGTCATCGAGATAGACAAATATGATTGCCACGGGAGTCTTTGGAGATGGCGTTTTTTCCGCTTCCGGAAAACCATCCAAATGGGGAGCGTTGGCTAATCCGCCGGTCTCTCTGACGGCAATTTGCGGATTAATAACGCAACGCAATGGCGTTGCCGTGTGGATGCCAAGCAAAAAATTCAAGCCGCGCTTTTCCACCACCGCGCGCAACCTGTTCAAGGCAAATGCGTCGCTGGGTTCGCCGATCCAATCAGCGACGCTTGCATCGATCAGTTTCTGACACGCCGTTACATAAGCGATCTGGTTGCGTTCCTGCTCGGTTTGACCGCTGTCGTAGGCTGCGAGAATTTCGTTGCGAACATCTTCGACCAGCGCGGCAGGTAGTTTTTCCGCGAACTCGGCAACCCCATGCGTTTGATACCGGGAATGATCTACTGCTATCATGTGGGGTCTTTCCAGTGGGAAGATCGGCTCGAAACGCTGTTCAACCTTCGACGCCGGACGTCATTTCATGGCGTGCCTCTGCCGGGCGGGGCTTAAGCGAAACGTTTCCACTCCTGACGAAATCGTGAAACAGCGCGCAACGGACGTTGAGCGTCTCGAAGCTGCCGACATCGACAACCCGGCCGGCTATCATGAATATGACTTCATCGAACAGCGGCAGCAAATGCATGCGGTGCAAAGCCACGATCATGGTATTGCCGGTGAAGCCTGCCAGCAGACCGTGCATGACCCGCGTTTCGGTATCCGGATCCAGATTGCTGGTCGGTTCATCCAGAAGGACCAGGCTGCTATCCATCGCGGCGGCGACGCCCCGCGCCAGGGCGATACGCTGCCGCTGGCCGCCCGACCAGTTCGCGCCGCTTTCGTTCACGCGCGTTGTCATTCCCTTTGGCAGTTCGGAAATGAATTCCGTGGCGCATACGATCGCCATCGCCAGATCAATTTGTGCTTCCGGCAGGGAGGCGCCGAGCGTCAAATTCTCAGCCACCGTACCGATAAATAATTCCGCTTCCTGCGGTATCAAAGTCGCTTCCCGCCGCAGATCCGTAGACTCCGCGATGCGTTCGTCGAGGCAGATTTGTCCCGTACTCGCAATTTCCAATCCCGACAGCAAGCGCAGCAGGCTGCTCTTTCCAGCACCGCTGGGGCCGACCAGCGCATAACGCTTGCCGCGCTTCAGCGTTAAATCAACGGAATTCAGGCTGAATTCGTTTTGTTCGCCATTGAAATAACGGTAGCTGAGGTCGCGCAGCTGAAGTTCCCGCCAGTTGGTTGGTGCGATCTCAGAGACCTGGCTGGATTGCGGGGCTTGCAGGATGAATCGGGAAGAGGCAAAGCCTGCCTGGTATTCCGCAAGCATCGCGAAATTGTTGGCAATTACGCTCATGACACCTTCGGTACGTCTGGTATATTCATAAACCATGTAAAGACTGCCCAGCGCCAGGGCGTGTGCACCGCCGCGCAAAGCCAGCATGGCATACATTGCCAACAGCAGGCACCAGACCGCAGTGCTGGATATCGAGATACTCACCCATTTTGCCTCGTTGATCCAGGCAAAGCGGCGTAACGGCACCAGCAGCTCGTTCAGGCGCCTTTGGATCAGCACTCTTACGCCCTGGTAGCGGCGCAATGCGTAAATGGTGAACAGATTCGCAAACGTATCAGTCCAGGCAACGCTGGCATTTCGTTCCGCCTGGTTGCGCTGGGTCGACAGGTTTATCAAAATCCGGTCGAAGCCCATGCTGATGAGGCTGATCGAGGAGAAACCGAATATGGCCGCCACACCGACCCAGGGAGAGATGAAGCATAAGGCGGCTATCGGCCCGATCAGACGCACAAAATTTTCAAGATAAATATACTGGCTTTCGGAAAACTGATGCAGCGCGTTCGTGCTTTGGATGACACGCTGTGTGGTATCCGCGGAATGCTGGGTGCGGTGCCAAACAAGCGGTGCCAGTAAAAGACGACGCAACAGTTCCATTGTGAACGCTGTCCGTATTTTCAACGCCACGTTGCGCTCTAAAATCCGGCCGGACAGATGCAGCGCCCAGCTTGCCACGGTGGTCAGAAATACCAGCCCGAGGTCGCGCCCGGCTTCGGCAATGCCGGGGCTGCCATGGTGCTGAATGGCATTCAAAGCGTGTCCTACAAACCAGGGTACTGCCAGTAAGAGCATCTCCGCGACCAATAGCAGGCCGAAGGCGCCGATCATTTTGATCCGGCTGCCGGAGGCATAATGCCACAGCCCGAAATATAAGGCGCCGAACTGGCCGAACAGAGAGCGAATGTTCATACCGTTACTTTGCAAATCATGAGTGTGAACAACAGCGATAGTCCGGACAATTCCGCCAGCGGGCTTAGACCGTGAACGAAAATCCCCGGCAATGACAATCCGATCCCGACGGCACAGAGGTTCAACACCAGCCAGCCGGCGAAGAACAAATCCCGCCAATTGCGAAGTTTCCTGAATTCAAGCATGCCGAGATTACTGTCCCTCTGGCCTTTGGTACCCCAGCTGAGATCGTGAAACTTGAAGACGGAATAAGTAACCAGCAACGTTTGAATGATCGGATTGACGAACCAGGAATATTCGAAAAAACGCCTCAGGATCAGCCATCTGTGCTTATAATCCGTGAGCGCGGTTTTGAATGCCGCCAACGCAATCGGCAACATTAAAATCATCGGCGCGCGCCATGAAAAACCGGTGGCCAGCGCCATTGTTATCGATACGAAGGCGCAGGCGGACGCAATATCACGGCAGACCGGATAAATTCGCTTGGTGGATTTGGGGGCTTTGTAGGGGGTGTAAGAAATCAGGATCGCCGCCGCGGCAATGGAAATCAAGGTTGTTGCCTCGACAAGCGGACCGGAACGCTGGATTGCCAACCAAACGCAGACCCATGTGCAAATGGTAACGGCCGGCGTGATGAATTGCAGAATGATGGTGAGAAGCTGCCAGAGCATTGCCAAAGTAAAATGCAGCTTGCGAGTTCTTGAACGATCGGCGCGGGTTAGCTGATCCGGCAATTTGCCGAGCATCCAAAGCCGGCAAGCGGTCGTACTGTTGATCCACCGCCTGCGCTGCTGCAACAACTCGGACATGGAGCGGCAAGCGTCCGTGACCGCATGGGCGTCCGCACAAAGGTCCAATTTCCAGTCGCGATTGCCGGCAAATACGATTTCATTGCCCAGAACGCGATCCTCAGCCAAAAACATCAATCTTTCGAGATGCGTGCTGGGATTCGTGCCCCGGAGGTAGCGCTCTACCGGGCTGCCGAGATCCTTGGATCCGGGCCTCGCCTCACTTGTGAGGGCCAGCCATCGCGTGCCGGAGAACTGGCCGGGAAGCACGCTTAAATGACCGCAGGCCAATTCAGCCGGCAACGAATAGGCGGCCTGCGTCGCGAAGTCAAAAAATTGCCATGCGTGCAGAATTTGATTTCTGGATCTGGCTGCCGGCAACTTCACGCGGGAGGCCAGCGCACCGACATTTGGCTGTAATTCCATATGATGCACCATATAGCGCATAGCATGCATGTGGATTTTCGTTCCGGTATCAAGCTGATAGCAAAAATTAGGATTTAGTTTCGTACAGAGATGCCCGAAGAATAAACCATGGCTGTCGAGCTTGCCGCGATTTTCAGGCTTGACGCAGACCACAAAATTAACCAGTGCCGCGTGTTCCGCCATCATCTGCGGGCGCGTTCCCATCGCATCCAGCAATGCCCCCGCATCAAGGGATGAGAAGTGGAGGTCCCGATTAGGAAGTGAGGAATTTTCTGTTGAAAACAACTGGTTTTCAACAAGAAACCGCATGATCGAGGCGGATAGCTTTTCGGCGCCATCGGCCAAAATACAGACGCAGGAATTGGCGCGTTCGAGGGCTGGACGTTCGGTCGCAAAATCCAGCAGGCTGATCAATAAGGCAGATAATGTTGCAAGGAATGCCTCGACCGGCTCATTATACAAAGTTATGCAGATCAGATTTGTCGGCGACAAATAATTGTCCAGAGATGTTCTGCCAGCATAATCAAGATAATGATACGTGAAGCCTTCGTTCTCTTCAGTAATGCTGGCCCATTCGGCATCAATCGTAATTGCTTTACGCAACTTGAAATCAGCGCCCATGCAAGCTCCCGTTACTGGATGAAGGACGAAAATTCATTAAGAAAACGGGCCTTGCACGAATGGATTTTGCAACCGGGCGGTTGATAATGCCCCTGGTTGGGTTTGCGAGAAACCGCTGTTAAGACACTTAGAAACGATATCCATTGCTCCTGAGTAATCAAGCGAAGTAGGACGAAAAAACCACACAACACAAGCGTTTTTTGCCTTAAATAATTTTAAACCATACATTTAATATTTGTAACCCGCGTTTTTCGTTTGGTATTCTGTCTTAGAAATAAAGACTTATCACTCTCATTTGATTTCAAGTCTCTGTTAGGGCTCGATGGCATTTAGAAGCATTATTTTTGGTTTTTTAATGTTATCGGGTTGATGCAGGAAATTATTCCGAGGTCATGACTTGCATCCCATACACAAAACAACAAAAAGGGATCGATGTTAGGGCCAAGCAGTCTCAAGGAACACAGTGTAAACAGGGATATCGAGACCCTGCGCGGGGTCGCCATCCTGTTTGTCCTTTTTCATCATTTCGGATTTCTGATCATAGGCATGCCTGCATATAAAATATTCAAAAGCGATTTTGGCTTGTGGAGCGGCGTGGATCTGTTTTTCTGTATTTCAGGGTTCATTATTTCCAAGAACTATTATGAAAATTTTGCGCGAGCCGGAAAAAGCAGTCTATTTGCTGTGACCGCGGCTTTTTGGATCAAGCGCATTTTCAGGCTTTGGCCGTCTGCCTGGCTGTGGCTTGCCCTGATGGTTTGGCAGTTTACCGTACTCGGACTGGCACCTTTCTGGAACAATTTTTCAGATACGGCGGCTGCAGTGCTCGAGGTCGCCAATTTTCACTGGTGGATGTGCGCCAACGGGCAAAGCCAATGCGGGCAAATCTCGCATTACTGGAGCTTATCGTTGGAGGAGCAATTTTACCTGTTGTTCCCGCTGCTGTTTCTCCTGCCCCGCCAGCTGCATCTATGGTTGTTTCTTGGTATTGCCGCCATTCAAATTCCCATCCCAAGGGCACCATGGCAAGATATTCTATGGTTCACGCGGACCGACGCTATTTCTCTGGGCGTATGCATATATCTGCTGTCGCGGTCGCAGGCCTATCAGCAGATGCGACCGATTTTTCTACGCAATAAGGTTGCGGCTGCGGTCATAAGTGTTGGATTGGCGGTTCTGCTGGCCGCATTTGCAGAACCGCAAGGATTTCCGCAACGGGCGATCGTGCCATTTGCCACCGGTATGGTGGCGATCATTTCAGCTTTGTTTGTTCTCCTCGCTTCTTATGATGGTGACTGGCTTTTCAACCTGCCGGTATTGCGTCCCATCCTTCTTTGGATCGGCGCGCGCTCCTATGCGATCTATTTGATTCAAGTTTTTGCCTACCAGGCTGGACAATACCTTGTTTCCAAAAGCTGGGCGGTTCGCCTGGTGCCGGCTGGCTGGCTGCCGGTCGCGACCGCCATACTGACCTTTGGTCTGTTAGGAATTCTGGCAGAATTAAATTATCGATTGCTGGAAAGGCCTTTGCGAAAGCAAGGCGCGGTTTTCGCTTCCCGAATGATGCTTAGAGTCTAATCAAAGGAAGCAGCCGCTTTTTTGAAAAAAAGCGGCGCAAAAAACTTTTTTGAATCTGGAGCCGGGGCGTTTCAAACACCGATGACCCAGATTAACAAAAGTCTTTTTGCTGCTTTTTCTTCAGAAAAAGCAGTGCTTGCTTACCTTAGCGCATCAATCCCGAGTTGGGCGAGGGTGGCCCAGGCGGTGGCGGAGAGGCAGGGGCGGCGGAAGTAGGAGAATTTGGTTTCGGGTTGGCCTGGTATGAGGCTGGGGCCGGTGGTCAGGCCGGTGGCGAGGGTTGGGGCGGCGGTAGCGTAGACGTAGCCGTTGGGGGCGGTGTTGGCGGCGATGGTTGAGGTGAAATTCGTGGCCAGGGGGTGCTGGGCGCGGTGCAGGGCCAGGGCTGCGAAGGCGGTGCCTTCCAGCCAGATGCCGTGGCTGGCGGCAGAAAAGCCGATGCCGTTGCCGTGCTGCAGTTTTTGGATGGCCGCCAGGGCCGAGGCGGCGGTGCCGATTCCGGCGAGGTAGGGCCAGATGCCGGCATCGGCGGCGAGCAACGGGTTGGCAGCGCCGCCGGGTGTGAGGCCGGCCTCGAAGACGCCGGTTCGACAGCGGCTGACAACGAAGGTTTTGGCGCTGGCGGCAGCGGGCAGGCGCAGTTTGGCGAAGGCGGCGTAGACATCGATATTCTGTTCGGTGCTTTGCCAGAGCTGTTTCAGAGGATGCGGTTCGAAGCCATAGAAGCCGCCGTAAAAACCTTGCGGGGCCGAGAGATTGGCGATGATCCAGTCTGCCGCGCGTTGCGCCGGGGCGGTTTGGCCAAGGGCGATCCACAGCAGCATGGCCCAGGCCAGCGGCCCGGTGGCGGTGCCGGCCTGGTAGGGGTCTTCGCGCCATTGGCTGGCTTGCCGGTCCCACCAGCCGGGCAGTCTGGCCGGCGTTGTCATGGCGCCAGCCTGATAGGCATTGCGCAGCCGCCCGTCGGTCCAGAAGCGGTCGTGGGTTTGCGCGATCTCCAGCGCGGCGCCGATGCGGCAGGCGGCGGTGGGCTCGCCGCCTGCCAGCAGGGCGAGGCCGGCGAGGGCATTGTCATAGACATAGGCGGCATTGGCCTGGGTGAGGTCGAAGTCGGTCGCTGCCGCACCGGTGTTGACGATGTAGCTCGGCAGCAGCACCGGGCCGGATGGCAGGGCGGCCATGGTGCGGCGGATGGCCCCCAGATAATCGGATGCCAATGCCGATGGCGCGGTGGCTGGCAGCAGCGCCAGGCCGGCGGTGAGCGTGCGGCGTGAGATCACCCCAGGACTTCGGCCAGGATCTCCGCGGTGCGGCCGTTGGCGATGGTGGCGGCGCGGGCGTCGTAATGCACGCCGTTCACCCGGGCGAAGGCGTGTTGAACGTTGGGGTAGATATGCGCCTCGATATTGGCATTGCCGGCAACGCCCTTGATGACCGCGGCTTGCGCCTCGGGTGAGCTGTACTCGTCATTGGCGGCCATATGCACCAGCAAAGGGGCGCCGACCTTGCCGACTTCCGGGACCAGCGCTTCCAGCCCGACGCCGTAATAAGAGACATTGACATCGGCATCGGCGCGCGTTGCCATCATGAAGGCGAGGCGGCCGCCCAGGCAGAAGCCGAGCGTGCCGGCCTTGCCGTTGCCGCCGGGGTATTTGCGCGCCGCCGCCAGCGCCACCTGCAGATCCGCGATGCCCCGGTCCTGGTCGAAGCCGTCCATCAGCGCGCTGGCCTGCTGCCATTCGGCTGCGGATTTGTCGGTGATGTCGACACCTGGCTGCTGGCGCCAGAACAGGTCCGGCGCGATGGCGATAAAGCCCATTGCCGCCAGTTCATGACAGGTGGCACGGATCGCCTCGTTGATGCCGAAAATCTCCTGGATCACCACCACGGCGCCGAACAATTTGCTGCTGTGCGCCGGTGCTGCCACATAGGCCGAAAATGTGCCGGTGCCGTCTGCCGCCGCTAGCGTGATCTCAGTCATCCAGGCATCCTTCCGCATTTCGGTGCGCTCACCAATCCACCGCTATCCACCTTACAGCCTACCGCATCCGGATTTACAGATAGTGTTCGGTGAGCGGTGGAAACCCATTAAAATTTTGTGACGCATAGCTGGTGACATAGGCCCCGGTGTCGTGGATCAGCACCTGGTCTCCCGCGGTGAGCGCCAGCGGCAGGCGGTACGGGGTTTTTTCATACATCACATCGACGCCGTCACAGCTCGGCCCGGCCAGCACCACCGGGCCGCTAGGGCCTGACCCAGCGGTGATCCGGTAGCGGATCGCCTCGCCCTCGGTTTCCGCGAGGCCGCCGTAGCGGCCAATATCAAGATATACCCAGCGCCGCTCATCGGCCGGGTTGCGCTGGCATACCAGCACCGTCTCGGCCACCACCACGCCGGCATCGGCCACCATGGCGCGCCCAGGCTCGATCAGCATTTCCGGCAGGTCGTTGCCGAACTGCGCCAGCATGGCGTTCATGATGGCGGCGCCGAACTCATCGGCCGGCGGGATATCCTCCTGATAGCGGACCGGGAAGCCGCCGCCGAGATTGAGCATTTTCAAGCACAGGCCCTGGGCTTTGAGATCGGTAAACAGCATCGCCACCTGGGCGATCGCCAGCTCATAGGCCGCGGTGCCGGTCTGCTGGCTGCCGACGTGAAAGGAGATGCCGTGCGGGACCAGGCCAAGCCCCTGCACGTCCAGCATCAGCTCGCGCGCGCGCGCGATGGTGGTGCCGAATTTTTTGGACAGCGGCCATTCCGCGCCGAGATTGCTGACCTCGACCCGGCAATACACTTTGGCGCCCGGCGCGTGGGTGGCGATCTTGCGCAGCTCCTCGATCGAATCGAAGGCGAACAAGGCGACACCCTGGGCATGGGCGGCGGCGATGGCGGCGGGCTTCTTCACGGTATTGCCGAAGCTGATATCCGCAGGCCGCGCCCCCGCACCGAGACATTGCAAGACTTCCTGGATGCTGGCGGCATCGAAGCAGGAGCCGAGCCCGGCCAGCAGGCCGAGGATGGGCGCTGCCGGATTGGCCTTGACCGCGTAATAAATGCGCGCCGCCGGCAGTGCTGCGCGCAAGGCGGCGTAATTTTCCGCCACGCGGTCCAGATCCATCACCAGACACGGTGTGGCGAGTGCCGCCGAAGACAAAAACGATGCGACCTTAGGGGTCATCATACCAGCCTCTCAGATGAAGCCGCCGGAAACAGCCGGCAGGCAAAAGGTTACAAAACGGTCCAACGAACCAGCCACCGGAATGTCGCCACCCCAATGCTGCCAGAACGCTTGACGTCGTTACGTAACCACGAGACTTCAAATGAGGCCGTGGCAGAGGCACGTGCGTTGCTGCGTGCGCTGGAATTACGGGCCACAACGGTAGAACGCAAGTGAATTTTGCGATTGGGTGGGGGGGAAGAAAGCAAGCAGTTCTTTTTTGAAAAAAAGAACCAAAAAACTTTTGCCATGCTGGACCATAGGCGTTTGCCTGACAGCGCCCAGGCCCAGACTCATAAAGTTTTTTTGCTTCTTTTTGTTCACAAAAAGAAGATACTTGCTTTGCTTATGCTTGCTTGAACGCGGCATTCACCCAATAGCGCGGGGTTTTTTTGTAGCCGGTGTGGCAGTGGATGGTGACGGCCTGGGCCAGGGTGCGGCGGTCCAGCAGGGTGATGTGGTTCAGGAACCCGGCGGTGGCGGTGGCATAGCAGGCGGCGAAGGCGCGGGTGATCAGGCCGGGGCCGGTGGAGAGCCATAGTGTGTCGGTATCGCCGCGGTTGATGGCGGTTACGGCATCGGCCAGGGCGCGCATGATGACCGGGTGGCGCGGGATTGCGGCGATGAAGTTGTTGGCGAGGGTGCCGTGGTCTTCCTGGTATAATATCAGCTCGGCGCTGCCGAGGAGCGGGTGCAGTGATGCGGTGCAGCGGTCGTCGGCATCGGCGTAGATGCCGCCGGCCACGGCGAGCCATGCCAGGCGGAACAGATCGGCTTTTTGTGCCGGCTCGCGGATGCGGCTGTAGGCGGCCTGGACGGCCGGGGGCGTGTGGCGGCGGAGAAATTGCTGCGCTGTGGTATCGTTGGCGATCTGCGCCCGGTAGTCCGGATTATGCTGCTGCCAGCTGCGCATCAGGGCGGCGACATCGGCGGGGATGTTTGTGGTGTCCCAGTAGTGCAGAATGGTTTTGGGAATGATTTGCGATGTTGGCGTGCTTGTATGGCTGGCCAGATACCCGGCCTCGGCGAGGGCCACCAGCAGGGTGACGGCGGCGGCTGTGCTATCCGGATTGGCGGCGACCACCGGGCGCAGGGCGGCCAGGCGGGGCTGCGGCGGCAGGGTTTGCAGTTTTTGCAGCTGCTGCACCAAAGCGGCATCCAGGCAGTAGTCATCGAGCCGTTGTCCGTAATGGTTTTGCGAGATATTGGGCGAGCGGCCTTGTAGGCGGATGGCAGGCAAGGTGAGCTGGCAGTAACGCTGCAAATGTCCGCGCGCCTCATCCAGCCGCAGCAGCATGGTGGTGAGGCGGATCAGCTCGGCCTGCACGGCCTCGTCCTGCGGATTTTGCGTCTCAGCGGCCTGGTATTGCGCCAGGGCTTCGGCAAACCGGCATTGCCGCTCCGCCAGCAGCCCCGCCATGCGCAAGCGCTGGGCGCGCTCGCCGGCGGTACTGGCCGGGGATGAGGCGAGGCAGGCTTGCACGGCAGCTGTATCGGCGGTGAGCATTTCGCTTTCGCAGGATTCCAGCCAGACGCCGAAATGGCGCGGCCAGGCGGCACGCGCGGCGCGGCCTCGGCTGAGCGCCTCTGCCAGGCGGCCGGACTGGCGCAGCAGGATCATTTCGATATGCGTGAGTTCGGGTGTGGGCGGAAATTCCGCCCGCAGATTTCGCAACGCCGCCAGTGCCGGCTCGATCGACCCGCCATCGGCCAGAGCCCTGACCGCGCCGAGGCGGAAGGCCAGAAGCTGCGGCTGGCGTTGCGCCGCGGCCTGGTAGATTTGCAGTGCTGCCTGCGGGTTCTGCGCCAGCATCGCCTGCTCGGCCTGCTGGATGGTGATGTAACGGCAGAGCGGGTCCAGGCCTGCGGCCTGCGCCAACAACGCATCGCATTCCTGCTGCCGCCCCAGCAGACGCGCCTGCACCGCCATGTGTAGCAGGCTTTGCGCATGGGCCGGATGGCGATGATGCGCGGTGTGGAACAGCGCCAGTGCCGCCTCATGCGCGCCGGCCGCGCGCTCGATCATGCCGGCCACCGTCAGCGCATTCAGGCTGGCGGGATGTTGCCGCAATACGGCTTGCGCCGTGGCCCGGGCGGCCGTGAAATCCCCGGCGTCCCGCAGCTCATTGGCGATTTCAAGCCGGGCCCAGTCGTTCCCCGGCTCGGCGCGGTGTGCCCGTTCGAAATACGCCAGCGCGGCGGCGCGGTCTCCGGCGGCGCGCGCGCAATGGCCGAGACCGAGGCAGGCGTAGAACTGTTCCGGCTGGTCCGCCAGAATTTCGTGATAGACCGCTGCCGCTGCGGCATGCTGCCCGGCCTCGCGCAGACCGGCGGCAATCTCCAGCCGGGCCACCAGATTGTCGGGCTCGGCCGCCAGCGCGGCCTGGAAATGCGCCGCCGCCGCGTCGCCGTCTCCCGCCGCTCTGGCGCAGAAACCAAGGCCGATTTGCGCCAGGGCGGCATGCGCCGTTGCCAGCAGCGCCTGATAGATTGCCCGGGCTTCCACCAGCCGTCCCTGCTCGCGCCGCACGGTTGCCAGTTCCAGCCGTGGCCAGGGATTGCCGTCATCGGGCGCGCAGGCAAACCAACCTGCTGCTGCGGCAAGATCCCCGCGCGCCTTGGCGCACAGGCCGCGCCCCAGCAATGCGTAAGTCTGGTCCGGCTGGGCGGCGAGGATGGCGGCATAGGCTGCCTCCGCCTCATCAAGGCGGTTGAGGTGCCGCAGCGCCGCCCCGGCCTCCAGCCGCGCGATCAGATGATCCGGTGCCGCCTGCAAAGCGTTTTCAAAACAGGCGAGAGCGGCGGCGTGTTCATGGCGGTCCCGCGCCGCCAGGCCGAGGCTAAGATGCGCCTCGGCCGCCGCGAGGTCTTCAGGCGAAGGAGAACAGCTCAACGTCGAACATCAGCGTGGCGTTCGGCGGGATCGCCCCGCCCGCGCCGCGCGCGCCGTAGCCGTGTTCGGGCGGGATGATCAGCGTGCGCTTGCCGCCGACCTGCATGGTGGCGACCCCCTGATCCCACCCGGAGATCACCTGGCCGACGCCGAGCCGGAAAGCGAAGGGGCTGCCACGGTCGCGCGAGGAGTCGAATTTCTTGCCTTTGGCGCCGTTGTCGTACAGCCAGCCGGTGTAATGCACGGTGACGGTCTGGCCGGTTTTCGGGCTGTCTCCGGTTCCTACCACCTCATCCTGATACTGGATGCCTGAGGGTAGTGCTGTGAAATCTGTGCTCATGGTTCGCTCCATTGTTGACCTGGCCCCTATACCAGCCGCCATCGCCGCTGCCGAGAGCATGGGATTTACTGGAAAGCCGGTAGGTGTTGGCCTACATATGGACCGTATCAAGGATGAGGTTTCGGCCATGAGCAAAATCGCCATTATCCACCATTCCGGCTATGGCCATACCCATCGCATGGCCAAGCATGTGGAAGAGGGCGTTGCCAATACCGGTGCCGATGTGCATCTCATCGCCATCAACGAGCATGGCGATATCACCGATTACGATTGGGAATTGCTCGGCAGCGCCGCCGGCATATTGTTTGGCTCCCCGACCTATATGGGCGGGCCATCCTGGCAGTTCAAAAAATTCGCCGATGCCAGCTCCAAGCCCTGGTTCGCGCAATTATGGAAAGATAAATTCGCCGGCGGCTTTACCAACTCCGCCACCATGAACGGCGATAAATTCTCCACCATCCAGTATTTCATCACCCTCGCCATGCAGCACTCCATGGCCTGGGTCGGCACCGGCATGATGCCCTCCAACAACAAAGCCGCCACCCGCGAATCGGTGAATTACGTCGGCGGGTTCGCCGGCGCCCTGGCGCAATCCCCGGCGGATGCCTCGCCGGATGAAATGATCCAGGGCGATCTGCAAACCGCGATAAAATTCGGCGAGCGCTTTGCGCGGTTTGTGGCGGTGCATGGGAAGTAAGGCAGAAAGCAAGCACTGCTTTTTTGAAAAAAAGCAGCAAAAAACTTTTATGAGTTTTAAGCCGGGCGTTTCAAACACCAATGGCCCAGATTAACAAAAGTCTTTTTGCTGCTTTTTCTTCAGAAAAAGCAGTGCTTCCTTACTTATAAAAGGGATGCAGCGATGTTGACTGAGAGGGCCAGCAGGATCGTGTTGAACAAGAAACTGATCATGCCGTGCAGGGTGGCCAGACGCCGTAATCCGCGGCCTGTGATGTTGACGTCCGCTACCTGAAACGTCATCCCCAGCACAAAGGAATAATACACGAAATCCAGATAATCCGGATTTTCCTCATGTGGAAACTCCAGCCCTTTCTGAAACGATCCATCGGCGGTTTTTTCATAATATTCATGCGCGTAACGATACGCGAATGTCACCTGCGTGGTCAGCCAGGACAAAGCCAAAGTCGAAATCACGAAGGTGAGATAGGCGCTGCGATGCGCCTGGTGGGCGTCGTGATTGGTGAAAATGAAAATGGCGGCAAAACTCATTGCCGAGCCGATCAACGTCAGGGCGAAGATCGTCCACTCCCCCTCCTCCTGCTGCTCGGCGTCGCGGGCGATCCGCGTATGGTCCGAACGGGCAAACAAAACCGCCGTCAGACCCAGATAAACCACCGCCCCAATATCCCAGGCCACCACCACACGCGTCGCAACATGCGGCACCGAGGCCAGGCAAAAGTAACTGCAAACCGCCAAGGCCAGACCGGTAAACAACCGCGGCCTGCCGCCTATAATTCTGAACAACCGCCAATCCAACATGGCCGGGTATTGCCACAGCTTGCTTTATAAGGCGATGACCCCGGCATCCGCGCTGTTCGGAAAGATGCGCGCTAACGCGGCGTTGCTAAGGCCCAAATGAGTTTGCAGGGCGGATTTTGCCACGCTGCGAACGTCCGTGGTGGGGGCGAGGTCGCGGTTTTCGAACAACTGGCTGGGGCGCAGGCCGGGCCAGGTACCGGCGATTTTGCCGCCGCGCAGGGCGCCGCCGAGCAGCAGTGCCATGGTGGCGGTGCCGTGATCGGTGCCTTTGGTGCCGTTGATGGCGGCGGTGCGGCCGAATTCGGTGATCACCAGCACCATGGTGTTGCGCCAGGCTGGGCCGAGAGCGGTGCGCAGGGCAGCGAGCCCGGCATCCAGCCCGGTGAGCGGGGCTTGCAGGCCGTTGACCTGGTTGCCGTGGGTGTCCCAGCCTTGCAGCTGAAAGGCGGCGATGCGCGGGCCGTCCGGCGCGGCCAGCAGGGCGCCGGCCTGTTGCGCCATGGCGGGGAAATCCGCACGCGTGGCTTTGGGCTTGGTGCCATCGTCGCTCATGATGTCCACGGTCTGGCTGAGGATGCCGGCATCGAAGGCGGTGGATTTCAGGCCTTGCCGGATGGCCGGGCCGGTCAGCGGGTCCGGCGCGTTGAGGGCGGCGATGCGTGCGTACAGATCCGGCGGCGGTTTGGCGAAGCTCTCGACCGCATAGGAGGCGACCGGCATTTTGCCACGGATCAGCAGCGGCGTGCCGATGCCGACCGATAGCCCGGCCGGCTCGGTGCCGCCGGTTGGCGGCAGTTCCGCGATCGCCCGGTTGAGCCAGCCCGAGGTGATCCCGGTTTCATCCGGCACGCCGAGCTGCAACAGGTCCTGCGCCTCGAAATGGCTGCGGGTGCGGTAAGGACCGGCCACCGCGTGCACCGGCAGCACCTGCCCGGCCTGGTACATCGTATAAATGTTGGCCAGGGCCGGATGCAGGCCGTAGAACCCGCCGAGGTCGAACAGGCCGTTGGGCTGGCCGGGGGCGGGAGGCACCAGCGGCGCGCGCAGGCTCAGCAGATTGGCATCGCCGTACGGCACCACCGCCGACATGCCGTCCAGCGCGCCGCGCAGCAGCACGACGACGAAGCGCTGGTCTCCCGGGGCGGCGGCCAGGGCCAGTTTCACTCTGGCGGCGCTGGCCACCACGGCCAGGCCGAGCAATGTGGCCCGCCGCGTGAGATGCAGGGTCATGGGTCTATCTCCGTTGAAATTCCGGCGCGGCGAATAGCAGGGTCAGCGCCTCGCGCCGTGAGCCGGCCGCCGCCATCGCCGTGGCGGTGGCCGGGCGCAGCAGCGGCCCGAGCGCCACTGCTGCGATCGCTGCCGGCTGCGGGCCATTCGCACCATTGTCGAAGCGCGCGGCATAGGTATAGGCCCAATCGATCCGGCTCAGCACCGCTGCCCCGCCATCCCAGTCGGCGGCCTGGCTGGACCAGCCGTTCGGCAACGGGGCGGCCCATAACGGCTGGCCCATCTGGCTCAGTACGGCGGCGTAGTTCACCGGCGGCTGGTCCGGCGGCGGCGGGGCGGCGCGAATGGCGGAGAGAACGAACTCCATCGGGGTTTTGAGTTTGGTGAGGCCGCTCCAGGCGGCCGTTACTTCCAGCAGCGCCAGGGCCGCCGCCGCCAGGTCACCGCCGGTCTCCCGCAAGCGCCCGGCGATGTGGGCCACCGCCGCCG
Organism: Acetobacteraceae bacterium; assembly: GCA_965231175.1. Taxonomy (GTDB): domain Bacteria; phylum Pseudomonadota; class Alphaproteobacteria; order Acetobacterales; family Acetobacteraceae; genus Acidocella. Next base: position 83,592 of record CBDDMJ010000009.1, read on the forward strand.
GCGGCGGGGTATCGGCGATGAAATGCGCCGCCAGCTGCTGCGCGATATGGTTGTAAGTGGCCGGATGCCGCGACAGGAAGGTCAAGGCGTCGATGCCGCCCTGTTCGCCGCCGCCGAAGCGCCGGCCCATGACCGTCTGCGGCCCCGGCTGATGCGCCCGCGGGCGGAACAGAAAGCCGGTGGCATCCCCCTGCCCGTCTTTGGCGCTGATCGACCAGCCGGTGAGCAGCCTGGCCATGCTGGTGACATCGGCCTGGCTGTACCCGGCGGCCAGCCCGACAGTGTGCAGCTCCAGGCATTCGCGGCCGAGGTTTTCGTTCAGGCCGCGGCCGGTGCGCTGACCCGCCGGGCTATCCGGTCCGACCGAAATATCGTTGGCGAGGTAGCGCAGCATCGCCGGATGACGCTCTGCCGCCAGCAGCATGCCGGTGAAATTGCCGGTGACATGCGGGCGGATCGCCTCCCGGATGAAGGGTCCGGCCAGCGCGGCGGTTTGGCCCTGCAAAATGCTGACGGTGAAATGATTGGCCCAGAACCAGACCAGATGTTCACGAAACCCGACCGGCACTTGCGCCGCCCAGCCCATCTGCGCGGTGCTGTCGGCGCGGTACAGCGCCTTGGCCTGGGATTTGAACGGCGCTGCCGGCGTTCCGGCCTGGAGCAAGGCGCGCCTTGCCTTGAGATCCGCGATGGTGGCCTGCACCGCGGTCCGGCCATCCGGCAAGCCGGCAAAACCGGGGCTGTTCAAGGCCGGGTCCGGTCCGGCGAGGTCGGCGCGCAGCAGCGCCATGGCATCGTCCGTGGCCGCGGTACCCCATAACGGGCCCAGCCCGAAGCGGATCAGCGCAGGCGCCGTCATGTTGTCCATCGAGACGGCTTACGCCGGTTTTGTGTAAGCGCATGTCACAAAGAGTAAGAACCGCTACCTCTGCCATATCTTCGCCTTGATGCATGTCTTCAAGGTTGCAGACGATATTCATGAAAGGATGAGCGATGAAACGGTTGTTCTCGACTTTGGGCGTGCTGGCCCTGAGCCTTGCGGTGACAGGCTGCATCATAGCCCCGCGGCCCCGCGAGGGTTACTACCGGGCGCCGCCGCAGGCTTATTACGCGCCGCCGCCGCGACCCTATTATCCGCCGCGTCCGCAGCCCTATTACCCGCCGCCGCCGGGTGTCAGCGTGGGGGTCAACATCCACTGACCACCGTACGGCAGCGGCCATACCCTTGCCAAAAGCCGCGCCCTGCCGCAAAAGCCACCGGATCAGGCGCCCCCCTCAGCGGGGGCGCCAAATCCTTTTTATGTCCGTGGCTGGTGGAGGCTTTAGATGGCTGATTTTGACTTAGGGAAGATCCGGAATATCGGGATCACCGCGCATATCGATGCCGGCAAGACCACCACCACCGAACGCATATTGTACTACACCGGCGTTTCGCACCGAATCGGCGAAGTGCATGACGGCAACACCACCACCGATTATATGGACCAGGAGCGGGAGCGTGGCATCACCATCACCTCCGCCGCCGTTACCTGCGAGTGGAAAGACCACCGCATCAACATCATCGACACCCCCGGCCATATCGATTTCAACATCGAAGTTAATCGATCCCTCCGCGTTTTGGATGGCGCCATCTTCATCATCGAAGGGGTGGCCGGCGTGCAGCCGCAGTCCGAAACCAACTGGCGCCTGGCCGACCGCTACAACGTGCCGCGCATCATCTTCATCAACAAGCTGGACCGTACCGGGGCTGACTTCTTCCGCGCCTTCGCCACTTTGAAGGAAAAACTCGACATCGTCGCCCTGCCCTTGCAACTGCCGATCGGCATCGAGGATACGTTTTTGGGCGTCGTCGATCTGGTGGAGATGAAAGCCATCATCTGGGAAGGCGGCGAGCTGGGTGCCAAATTCCACGACGAGGAAATTCCCGCCGCGCTTAAGGAACAGGCCGCCGAATACCGCCAGCTGCTGCTGGACACCGCCCTCTCGGTCGATAACGAGGCGATGGAGGAATATTTCGATAAGGGCGACGTCTCGGTCGAGACCCTGAAGCGCTGCATCAAGGCCGGCGCCATCACCGGTGCCTTCCGCCCGGTGCTGTGCGGCACCGCCTTCAAGAACAAGGGCGTGCAGCCGCTGCTGGACGCCGTGCTGGAATACCTGCCCTCACCTGTCGATGTGCCTGGCATCCGCGTGGCACCTGAGGAAGGCGAGGAGGACGACCCCAACGCGCGGCGTATCAAAGCTGACCCGGCGGCACCCTTCGCCGGCCTCGCCTTCAAGATCATCAACGATAAATACGGCACGCTGACCTTCGTGCGGGTGTATGCCGGCACGCTGAAATCCTCCGATACCGTGATGAACACCACCAAGGGCCATAAGGAACGCATCGGCCGGATGTTCCAGATGCACGCCGACAAGCGCGCCGAGATCAAGGAAGTCCATGCCGGCGACATTGCCGCCTTCGTCGGGCTGAAAGATACCGGCACCGGCGACACCCTGGCCTCCTCGGACGACCCCGTCATCCTCGAACGCATGGCCTTCCCGGTGCCGGTCATCGACATTTCGGTCGAGCCGAAAACCAAGGAGGGGGTCGAGAAAATGACCCTCGGCCTGCAGAAACTCGCCGGCGAGGACCCCTCGCTGCGCCTCAAAACCGACCAGGAAACCGGCCAGACCATCCTCTCCGGCATGGGCGAGCTGCATCTGGAAATCATCATCGACCGGCTGCGCCGCGAATACGGCGTGGACGCCAATATCGGCGCGCCGCAGGTGGCGTACCGGGAAACCATCTCCAAATCCCACACCGAAACCTACACGCATAAAAAACAATCCGGCGGCTCCGGCCAGTACGCCGAAGTGAAGATCATCTTCGAGCCGCAGGAACGTAACGAAGGCGTGTTGTTCGAGAACAAGGTGGTCGGCGGCTCGATCCCGAAGGAATACATCCCGGCAGTCGAAAAAGGCATCCGCAACCAATGCGAAACCGGCGTGCTCGCCGGCTTCCCCACCGTCGATTTCAAATACACCCTGATCGACGGCAAATACCACGACGTCGACTCCTCGGCCCTGGCCTTTGAAATCGCCGCCAAAGCCTGCTTCCGCGAAGGGATGAAAAAAGCCTCACCGATCATCCTCGAGCCGATCATGGATGTCGAAATCACCACGCCGCAGGACCACGTGGGCGACGTCGTCGGCGACCTCAACCGCCGCCGCGGCATGATCCAGAACCAGGAATCCTCAGGCTCCACCATCATCGTGCGCGCCCACGTGCCCTTGAAGGAAATGTTCGGCTACATCTCGCACCTGCGCAGCATGACCAAAGGCCGCGCCTCCTTCACCATGCAATTCCACCACTACGACCCGGTGCCGCGCAATATCGCCGATGAGATTATGACGAAGAGCGCTTAAGGCAGAAAATAAGTTCTGCTTTTTTGAAAAAAAGCAGCAAAAAACTTTTGAATGCTGGGGCATGGGCGTGATGCGGACAACGCCTTTGAACCAGCAGAAATTTTATGCCGGGGCAGGGGCGTTCGGCGGACAACGCCCCTGGCCCAGATTCATAAAGTTTTTTTGCTTCTTTTTTGTTCACAAAAAAGAAGTGCTTTCTGCCTTGATAGGAGCTTCATGAACCTGCCCTTTCGCATTACGATCTGCGGTTTGGATGAGTTGGCGGGGCATTGATGCCCGGGTCAGTCATGTGCTTTCCATACTGGACCCGGACTGGCCGGTGCCGGAGGTATTTGGCGCTTACGGCGAGCATGAAAAGCTTGAATTGCGTTTTGACGACATTATTGAGCCGTATGAGGGCGAGATTGCGCCGCAGCCTGGGCATGTTGAGCAATTGCTGCGTTCGGACGGCGTTTTACCGAAACGGCGGCGCATCTGCTGGTGCATTGCCATGCCGGCGTTTCCCGATCCGCGGCATTTGCTGCTGCTGGCGCAGGCTTTGCCGGCGCAGCCGGGTGCTGCTATTTTTCCCGTCTGCGCTCCGCCCGCAAATCTGGCCCAACCTGCGCATTGTTGGGTTGCCATTCGGCCGCAAGGACCTGATTGCCGCGCATGGACCGCCAGCCTGCAGCGCAGGCTTACCTGGCCGAATTTTTGCGGCGTAAATCGGCATAATGTGCAGACGGTATCCGCCCGCAGATCTGGCCGAATTTGCGGATTGTCGAGAGTGGGTGATGCGGCGCTGGGCCGCAACGGCGATCTCATGTACCGCTGCCCACGGCATAAACGGCGGGCTGCAGTTACAGCCGTCAGGCCTATTATGGCGGAAGAGTTCACGACCCGCGGCCTGGACGGCCAGAGAGGTAGCGGCGGGTGCTGAAGTAGCTTTATAAGCGGAGCGGAGGTTGATTCACGCTCTGCAGGTTGCCGCGTTGACAACGCTGTCAAAATCTTTACGCAATGATGCGGCTTTGGCTGCGGAACGCCGGTCATTTTTCCGGGGGCACCACCAGCGGCGACACCATAAACGGCGGCGGCGCGGAATATGGGAGTGATGCATGACCGACCAGGAAAAGCGGTGCAATACCGGCGGTCTGTTTGACCGCGCGTTGATCACCGGATGTTGTGACGAAATTCGCGACCTCGGCATCGACCTGCGCGATTGGATCAGCCGGGCGATGGGGTATGCTTTATACCGAGCTGGTTGGAGTTGACGCAGTGTTGCCATCTCCGGCGGCACCGCCTACGGCACCACGGTCAGCGGCGGCTACGAATATGTCACCAGCGGCGGCGTGGAAAGCAACGGCACCATCGCCGGCGGCACGCTGCAGATCGACACCGGCGCATCGGCCGGCAGCCTTCACCGGAGCGAGCACGTTGATTATCGCGCCTACAGCGGATTTCCGGCTTCGCACGGCGACAGCTGCACTTTCCGCTGGCACCGGCACAGCGATATAACCATCTCCGCGCCGGTGAAACCACCCGATATCGCTACATGAGACGGATTTCAGCATTGACGGCGGTGCGCTGCGAAACCATCGCCTGTTTTTTCCCGGCCTGATCCGACGCGCGGCGAGGTGGCGGTGGAAGCGCTGCCCGGCCTTATCTGCGGCGCGGCCAGGCCGCTGGCTGGCTTGGTCGTTCCAGCGCTGCCACCGGCTTCGCCGATCCGTTGCGCGTTCTGCCCATCCGCATCACCGCCTCTGCGCTGGGGAATAACATCCCGTTGCAGGATTTGCTGGTCTCGCCGGATCACGCGATCTTTCTCGGCGGCGTGCTGATCCTGGGCCGAGGGCAATCAGGGCGTTTTTGACCATGCGGCGGGGGGATGGGAAAGGCGTGATAAGCCGGGCTATTGCAACTCTCGAATCCGACGAAAATGCAATGATCGCAAAAAATGGTTGATCTTCTCAAAAAAAGCAAAAAACTTCATGAGTCTGGGCCTTCGATCAAACGCCTCGGGCCGTGCATAAATTTCTCTGATGGTTCCAGGCTGTCCGCTTTACGCCCAGCCCCTTAAGTTTTATTAACAATAAATTGGTTTCGTTAGTCGGCGAACGGGTCCTGCATCAGGATCGTATCGTCGCGTTCCGGGCTGGTGGACAGCAGCGTGACCGGGGCTTCCACCAGTTCCTCGATGCGTTTGACGTATTTGATGGCCGGCGCCGGCAGGTCCGCCCAGCTGCGGGCGCCGCGGGTTGAGCCGGACCAGCCTTCCATCACCTCGTAGACTGGTTTGGCGGCGGCCTGGGCGGCCATGCCGGCCGGCAGATGGGTGTAGCGCTTGCCTTTGATCTCGAAGCCGACGCCGACTTTGAGTTCGGTCATGCCGTCCAGCACGTCGAGCTTGGTGAGTGCGAGGCCGTTGATGCCGCCGACCTTGACCGCCTGGCGGACCAGGGCGGCGTCGAACCAGCCGCAGCGGCGTTTGCGCCCGGTGACGGTGCCGAATTCATGGCCGCGTTCGCCGAGCATACGCCCGGTATCGTCGAATAATTCGGTCGGGAACGGCCCGGACCCGACGCGGGTGCAATAGGCTTTGGCGATGCCCAGCACCCGCCCGACGGCATCCGGCCCGACGCCGGCGCCGGCGGCGGCGGTGCCTGCCACGGTGTTGGAGGAGGTGACGAACGGGTAGGTGCCGTGATCCACATCCAGCATCACCGCCTGCGCGCCTTCGAACAATATCCGCGCGCCGGCTTTGCGGGCGGCCGACAGCCGCTCCCATACCGGCTCGGCGAACGGCAGCAATTGCGGCGCCAGCGCCAGCAGGTCGCGCAGCAGATCCGCCTTGTCGAATACCGGCGCGCCGAGGCCGGCGAGCAGCGTATTGTGATGCAGCAGCAATTCGTCGAGCTTGGCGGTCAGCGTTTCCGGCTCGGCGAGGTCGCAGACGCGGATCGCGCGCCTGGCCACCTTGTCCTCATAGGCCGGGCCGATGCCGCGCCCGGTGGTGCCGATTTTATGCTCGCCGCGCGCGGCCTCGCGGGCGGAATCCAGGGCCGCATGCAGCGGCAGGATCAGCGGGGCGTTATCGGCGATCCGCAGGGTTTCCGGCGTTATGTGCAGGCCCTGCGCCTGCACGCGGGCGATCTCCGCCAGCAGCGCCACCGGGTCTATCACCACGCCGTTGCCGATGATGCCGAGCTTGCCGCGCACCAGGCCGGAGGGCAGCAGCGAGAGTTTATAGGTCTGGTTGCCCACCACCAAAGTGTGCCCGGCATTATGGCCGCCCTGGAAGCGCACCACGATATCGGCCCGGCTGGCCAGCCAATCGACCACCTTGCCTTTGCCCTCATCGCCCCATTGCGCGCCGATAATGGTGACATTGCTCATGAGGAAGGCGCCTCCAGCGCCGTTGGGTAAGGCGCCTCCAGCGCCAGAGGTTGGTGGTTCTGATAGATGAAACCGCAGGCCTGGCGGCGCGCTTCGGCCGCATCGTCCGTGGTGCCGAGGCTGGAGACGGTGGCGTAACCCTCGGCCCGCAGCCGTGCCGCGTCTGCCGCCGGGGTGCCGTGCGGCAGAAAAATCCTTGCCCGCAAGACCGGCGGCGGCGCGACTTTGACGATCGTATCGGGGTACAAGGTAATTCCCGTTGCCGGTTCGCTGTCCCCGCACAAATATCGCCCGCCCTGCCCGAGCTCGGCCGGCTCGCCCAAAGCATACACCGTGAAGCAGATGCCGGTGTGGTATTGGTAGCCGCGAAATTCCACCGGGTCGACCGTGAGCATGAGGTCCGGATGGCGCGCCTGCACCGCCGTTACCGCCGCTGCCAGCCGCGCCGCATGGGCTTGTGCTGCCGCCGGCAGCGGGATGGCGAGCAGAGCCGGGATGGCGCGCGGCGCCGGGCCGCAGGCTTGCAGCAAGGCCAGCAGCACGGGCGTGAGCGCGCCGCCCAGCTGTGCCACCGCGGCGTGGTCCTTACGGTCCAGCGCGCGCGCCAGCTCCGGCTGGTCGCCGAGCAGCGGGCGCACCAGCGCCGGCAAAGTGAGATCGAAGCTTATTTGCGTCAGGCCGATCGCCGCCAATGCGGCGGCGGCGGTGAGGATGATCTCCGCATCGGCCGCCGCAGTATCATGGCCGATCAGCTCGATGCCGGCCTGGGCGATCTGCCGTTCCGGTTGCAGCTGCGAGCCGCTGATGCGCAGACATTGCCCGGCATAGGCCAGGCGCAGCGGGCGCGGGGCCGCACCCAGGCGGGTGACGGCGAGGCGGGCGATCTGCGGGGTGGTGTCGGCGCGCACGCCCATCATCCGCTGGCTCGCCGGGTCCATCAGGCGGAAGGTCTGTTCCGCGGTGGCCGCACCGGAGCCGGCAAACAGGCTGTCCTCGAATTCCAGCAGCGGCGGTTTGACGCGTTGATAGCCGTGCGCGGCAAAGCAATCCATGATGGCCTCGACCGAACGCGCCTCGATTTCAGCCTCCGGCGGCAGAACATCGCGCAGGCCGGCGGGCAGCAAGGCGGGATGAAGGCGGGGCTCGTTCATGGAACCGGCGCTATAGCATCCGCAACGGACATTACAAATTGCCAGAGACGTTACGCCTATGCTTCGATGGACTGCAACCTTACCTTGTGGCCGGGCCGATGCTGTTCAATTCAATCCCCTTTGTGCTTGGCTTCCTGCCCGTCACGCTGGCCGGCTATTGGCTGAGCGGGCGCTGGGGCAGCAAACCGGCGCGGTGGTGGCTGCTGGCGGCGAGCCTGTTTTTCTATGGCTGGTGGAAACCGGCGCTGTTGCTGCTGCTGATCGGCTCGATATTAGTGAATTTTCAGGCCGCAGCGCTGATCCGCCGCTGGGGCAAGCGGTTTCTGGTTATCGGGCTGGGATTCAACCTCGGGCTGCTCGGGCTGTTCAAATATGCGCCGTTATTCGGCATGACCGGGATATTTCTGCCGCTCGGGATCAGTTTTTTCAGCTTCCAGCAGATCATGTATCTGGTGGATACCTATCGTGGCGAGATCGGCGCCGCGGCGTTCCTCGACTATGCGTGTTTCGTGGCATTTTTCCCGCATCTGATCGCCGGGCCGATCGTGCGGCCGCGCGAGATGATACCGCAGTTCAAGGCCTTGAGGCCGCAGGTGATGCTGGCGGCGGGGCTGGAGATTTTTTTGCTCGGCCTCGCCAAGAAGCTGGTGCTGGCGGATAGTTTCGCCCACTTTGCCGACCCCGGTTTCGCCGCCGCCGGCCAGCGGCTGCCGGTGACGCTGATCGAGGCCTGGGTGGCGCTGCTGGCTTACGGGCTGCAGATCTATTTCGATTTCTCCGGCTATTCGGACATGGCGATCGGGCTGGCGGCGATGGTCGGTATCCGCTTTCCGCTCAATTTCAACAGCCCCTATCAGGCCCGCAACATCAGCGATTTCTGGCGGCGCTGGAATATCACGCTCAGCGGGTTCTTGCGCGACTATCTGTATATTCCGCTCGGCGGCAACCGGCATGGCGAGGCGAGACGGATTTTCAACCTGATGGCGACCATGCTGCTGGGCGGGCTGTGGCATGGCGCGGCCGTGCGCTTCATGCTCTGGGGCGGGCTGCATGGTGCTTATCTGGTGCTGCATGGCTGGTGGCGGCGGACCGGGCTGCCGATGCCGAAATTTCTGGCCCAGGCGCTGACGCTGAGCGCGGTGCTGCTGGCCTGGGTGCCGTTCCGGGCGCCGAGCTTTGCGGCGGCAGCGGATTTCTACAAAGGCCTGGGCGGGTTCAACGGGATCGCCTTGCCGGAGATTGTCTTGCATTTGGCACCAGCGCTGCGGCATGTGGTGACGGCGGTGCCGGTGCTGCCGTATCTGGGCGATGCACGAAGCCTGAGCCTGCCGCAGGGGGTTTTGCTGCTGCTGTTGGGCTGGAGCATCGCCTTGCTGCTGCCTGAACTGCACAGCATGACCAAACCACGGCGCAATGCGGCGGTGGTGGCGAGTTTTGCTCTGACCGTGCAGGCGCTGTTTTTTGCGCCCTACACGATACCGTTTCTGTATTTCCAGTTTTGAAACGCCTGACGATCCTGGCGGTCTGCTCGTTCCTGCTGTATGGCATGGTGTTCGGATTTATCCTGGACCGGCCATTGTCTTTAGGATTATTGCAGCTCGAGATGCAGCAGAAAACGGCGCGGCTGGCGCGGCTGCCGGCGCGCAAACTGGTGATCCTCGCCGGCTCGAACGGGCCGTACTCGCATTCATGCCAGGTGATCGGCGCCATGCTGAGCCTGGCCTGCGAAAACGCCGGGATCGCCGTCGGCATCGGGCTCGACGATATCTTCATGCAATATGCTTCGTATTTGCATAAAGGCGATATCGTCTACATGCCGATGGAGACCGCGCAATATGTCACGACCCGGGCGCAGAACCGCAGCGATGCGGATGGCGGCATATTGCTGCGCTACGACCGCGCCCGGTTGATGCAGCTGCCGCCGGACCGCAGCATCGGCGCGCTGTTCTGCTGCAATCTCAGCGATTTTCTGGAATCCCTGGCCGAGATGCCGATCGCGCAGGCAGGGTTGATCAAACCCCAGGCCTTGCTTGCCACGGAGTATAACGAAGAGGGCGATCGCATCGGCGCCGTGTTGGCGAGTGCCGATAAATCATTGCTCAACCGGCCGGCGCGTCCGGCACCGGATGCCAAAGCCATTACCGCCGGCTATGGCGCCCAGCTGATCGCCGCCTTCGTGGCAAGCGAAACCGCGCGCGGCGTTATCGTCATCGGCGGCCTGCCGACCGATTTCACCGACGCCGCCCTACCGCCGCAAACCATCCAGGCCATCAGTGATATCTACACAAAAAACGGCGGCAGATTCATGGTACTGGCAAATCACAGCCATTATCCGCGCGAAGATTTCTACGACAGCGAGGATCATCTGGCGCAGCCTTATCAATATATACATTCGGTGGCGGTGGCGAACATGTTGAAGCAAGCAGTTCTTTTTGTGAAAAAAAAGAACCAAAAAAACTTTGCCATGCTGGGGCATGGGACGTGATGATGACAGCGCCTCCGGACCCAGAATAAAATTTATGCTGGGCCATGGGCGTTTGGTTGCTAACGCCCATGGCCCAGACTCATAAAGTTTTTTTGCTTCTTTTTGTTCACAAAAAGAAGATACTTCCTCCCCCCTATTTAATACTCCTCATCAGCCACATAGCTGCCGATCCGTTGCACCAGGTCGGGTGAGCGGTTGGACAGGATGGCGCCGTAGATGAGGGACAGGATGAGCAGGCCGAGGGCGAGGTAGGGGTAGAGGTTGAACGGGTAGGGTTGGCCGGGTTCGACCAGGCCCCAGAGCGGGAACAGCATGAGGGCAGTGCCGAGCAGGGGGATGATGAGGTGTTTGACGGCGCTGAAATCGGTGCGGTGGTGTTTCAGCATATAGACCGGCAAAGCGAGGTTGGTGAGCAGATAGGTGATGATGATCGGGATGGTGCCGAGGGTGCCGGTTTCGCCGAACAGGGTGACCGGGTCGGTATTCCAGCCGAACACGATGACGATGGCGAAGGCGACCAGGATGTAGGTCCACATCGCGGTGTAAGGGGTTTTGTGCTGCGGGTGGATTTTGCCGAAGAATACCGGCAGCAGGCCCTCGCGGCTGGAGCTGAACAGGATGCGCGCCTGGGCGTTGGTGAGGCCGATCAGCGAGGAGAAGATGCTGGTGACACCCGCAAGATAAGCGACGATGAGCAGGAAGGCGGCAGAGGCCTTGAAGGCATCAACGAAGGGGATGGCGGAGCTGCCGATGGCTTTGGCATCGTTATGGAAGGCGGTTTCGGTGGCGAAGGCGAGGAAGATGTAGAGGATGCCGATGGCGACCGTGCCGGTGATGAGGGCGCGCGGCACGTTACGGCGGGGGTTGGTGGTTTCCTCCGCCAGCATCGCGGAGTTTTCCCAGCCGATGAACAGATAAATGGCGAGCGGAAAGCCGAGGCCGATGCCGGCGAGGCCGCCGGAGATGCTGGAGGGCATCAGCGGGACCCAGCTGATGGTATGGCGATTTACCACCAGCATGATGATGGCGCCGATCAGCAGCAGGATCAGCTCAAAATAAAAGAAGATCGCCGCCCAGGTGGTGGACAGGCTGATGCCGCGCGATACCAGCAGGCCGACGATGGCGGTGCAGATCAGGCTTAGAAGCTGCCAGGGCACGTTAATGTGCAGGAACAGTTGCAAAGTACTGTGCGCCCAGCCGCCGGCAATGACGACCACCGACGATGCCGCGATGCAATACCCCACCACCACAAATATGGAAGCCGCCGCCCCCGCCACCGGCCCGAACGCCATGCCGATGAACGTGACGAAAGAGCCGGTGCTGGGACGATATTTTGAAAACTCCGCCAGCGTATTGGTGAGAAACAAGATCACCACCATGGCAACCAATATCGTCAGCGGCGCGCCAACGCCGGCACCCGACACGATCAGCCCGAAACCGAAAAAGAAACTCATCGCCGGCGCAATGTTCGCCAGCGTGGACGCAATGATCTGTGAAAGCCCGAGCGAATTCTTCTGCAACCGATGACCGGTTAACGCCGCTGATGCCATGGTATCCTCCTGTTGGTTTTATTTATTTTAAGGAAGTAAGCGCTTCTTTTTTGAAAAAAAGAAGCAAAAAACTTTTACTCCTTGGGGACATGGGTTGTGATGTCGACAACGCCTCCGCCCCAGACTCATAAAGTTTTTTTGCTTCTTTTTGTTCACAAAAAGAAGTGCTTCCTTTCTCTTTACTTAACGCTGAATTCCGCCTCGGTCCGCGCGCGGATGTCTTCGATGGTGACGTCCGGGGCGTGGTCGATCAGGGTTAGCATCGGGGTTTTTGCGGGGTCGATTTCAAACACGCCGAGGTCGGTGATGACGAGGTCGACGACGCCGGCGCCGGTGAGTGGCAGGGTGCATTGTTTCAGCAGTTTGGGTTTATCGCCGGCGGTATGTTCCATCAGGACCACCACGCGCGGCACGCCGGCGACCAGGTCCATGGCGCCGCCCATGCCTTTAACCATTTTGCCGGGGATCATCCAGTTGGCGAGGTCGCCGTTTTCGGCGACTTGCAGGGCGCCGAGGATGGAAATGTCGATATGGCCGCCGCGGATCATGGCGAAGCTGGCGGCGCTGTCGAAGAAGCTGGTGGTGGGGATTTGCGTGACGGTTTGTTTGCCGGCGTTGATGAGGTCGGCGTCTTCTTCGCCTTCATAGGGGAAGGGGCCCATGCCGAGCATGCCGTTTTCGCTTTGCAGCTGGATGGAGACGCCTTCGGGGATGTGGTTGGCGACCAGTGTGGGGATGCCGATGCCGAGATTGACGTAGAAGCCGTCCTTAAGTTCGGCGGCGGCGCGGGCTGCCATTTCGTCTCTGGTCCATGGCATGGTTATGCGGCCTTTTTGCGGGTGGTGCGTTGTTCGATGCGCTTGTCGAGCTGGTCCAGCTTGATCAGGCGTTTGACGAAGATGCCGGGGGTGATGATGTGGTCGGGGTCGAGCGCGCCGGGTTCGACCAGAAGTTCGACTTCGGCGACCGTGATTTTGGCGGCGGTGGCCATCATCGGGTTAAAGTTGCGGGCGGTTTTACGGTATACGAGGTTGCCTTCCGGGTCGGCTTTCCAGGCGTGGATGACGGCGAGGTCGGCGAACAGGCCGCGTTCCATGATGTAGTTGCGGCCGTCGAATGTGCGGGTTTCCTTGCCTTCGGCGATTTGGGTGCCGGCGCCGGTGGCGGTGAAGAAGGCGGGGATGCCGGCGCCGCCGGCGCGGATGCGTTCGGCCAGCGTGCCTTGCGGGTTGAATTCGATTTCGAGTTCGCCGGCGAGGAATTGTTTGGCGAAGGTGGCGTTTTCGCCGACATAGGAGGAGATCATTTTTTTGATCTGCCTGGTTTCCAGCAGCATGCCGAGGCCGACGCCGTCGATGCCGGCATTGTTGGAGATGATGGTGAGGTTTTTGACACCGGAGTCGCGTATGGCGGCGATCAGGGTGCCGGGAATGCCGCACAGGCCGAAGCCCCCGGACATGATGGTCATGCCGTCGTGCAGCAGGCCGGCGAGGGCGGCGGTGGCGTTGGCGTGGAGCTTGCCGTGGGTTTTGCTGAGACTCATGTTCAGCGTTCCAGGCACATGGCCACACCCATGCCGCCGCCGATGCACAGGGTGGCGAGGCCTTTTTTGGCGTCGCGGCGGCCCATTTCATACAGCAACGTGGTGAGGATACGCGCACCGGAGGCGCCGATCGGATGGCCGATGGCGATGGCGCCGCCGTTGACGTTGACCTTACCGGGGTCGAGGCCGAGTACTTTGGTGACCGAACAGGCCTGGGCGGCGAAGGCTTCGTTGGCCTCGATCAGATCCAGATCCGCCACCGTCCAGCCGGCGCGTTCCAGGGCTTTCCTGGAGGAGGGGATCGGGCCGGTGCCCATCAGGGCCGGGTCCACGCCGGCGGTGGCGAAGCTGGCGATGCGGGCCAGCGGGGTGAGGCCGCGGCGGGCGGCCTCGGCGGCGCTCATCACCACCAGGGCGGCGGCACCGTCGTTGATGCCGGAGGCGTTGCCGGCGGTGACGGTACCTTCCTTGTTGAAGGCCGGGCGGAGTTTTGCCAGCACCTCGGCCGAGGTGTCGCCGCGGATGTATTCGTCGTTGCTGACCGTTGTTTCGCCCTTGCGGGTGGTCAGGGTGACGGGGATGATTTCGTCCTGGAAGCGCCCGGCCTTCTGGGCGGCGGCGGCTTTTTGTTGCGAGTTGAGAGCCAGTTCGTCCTGCTGGGCGCGGGTGATCTGGTATTCCTTCGCCACGTTCTCGGCGGTGACGCCCATGTGGTAGCCGTTGAAGGCGTCCCACAAACCGTCCTTGATCATGGTGTCGATCAGATTGAGGTCGCCCATTTTATGGCCGGCGCGCAGGTGGGCGGCATGGGTGGACTGGCTCATGCTCTCCTGGCCGCCGGCGATGACGATATCGCTCTCGCCGGTGCGGATCTGCTGGGCCGCCAGGGCGACGGCGCGCAGGCCGGAGCCGCAGACCTGGTTGATGCCGAAGGCGGTTTTGCTATCCGGGATGCCGGCGGCGCGGGCGGCCTGGCGGGCCGGGTTCTGCCCTTGCGCGGCGGTGAGGACCTGTCCGAGGATGGCTTCATCGATCTCTTCAGGGGAAATGCCGGCGCGTTCGATGGCGGCTTTCAGGGCGATGCTGCCCAGGATATGCGCCGGTGTCGCGGCAAAGGCACCGTTGAAGCTGCCGACCGGGGTGCGAGCTGCGGAGACGATGACGATATCTTCCATGGTGGGGACCTTTTTATGGATATTGCCTGACTATAGGCTCTGCACCCATGCAGTGAAAGGCTCCCACAAGGCGTGCTCCGCATTGGTGCCGGCGATCATGCCGATATGTCCGGCGGCCGGTTCCACGATGACGGGGCTGGCGAAAGCCGCGGCGAGCGGGCGTGCCGAAGCCGGTGGCACCAGGCGGTCGCGGGCGGGGATGGCGCAGAATACCGGACCTTTGAAGGTTGCCGGATCGACCGCCAGACCGGCGACGCGCCAGCTGCGCAGGGCTGGAGTATTGCCGCCATACCAGCCGCCGAGGGTCTCGCGCGCGGTGGGGGCGGCCAGCGGCACCCCGTCTGCCAGCCAGTCCTCCATGGCGACGAAGCGCAAGGCGCGCGCGCTGGTTTTGTCCTGGCCTGCGAAATCCCGGTATTTTTCGCCGACACCCTGCGGGTCGATCATAGTGAACAAGGTTTGCAGGGCATCGATCGGCAGGGTGCCGGAGAGGTTCATCAGCGGTTCCATCAGGCGGATCGTTTCGCTGAGTTTTTTGGCCTGGTCCGCGTCTGCGGCGTGAAAATCCCAGGGGGTGGCCAGCAGGGCCAGAGCCCGCACCCGGGCCGGCAGGCGGAGAGCCGCCGCCATCGCCAGCAGGCCGCCCATGCAGTAGCCGGCGAGTATCACCGGGCCGGGGGCCGCCAGGATGGCGCGCTCCAGGCGCCCGGCAATGTAGTCGGTCAGTGTGAATTGCCGTTCGACCTCGCCGGGCCAGCCCCAATCCAGCAGCAGCGGGCGGCAGCCGCGGCTTGCCAGCCAGCGCATCATCGAGGCCTCCGGCATCAGATCCAGTATATAGGCGCGGTTGACCAGGCTCGGGACGAACAGGACGAGGGCGCCGCTGCCGCCGTAATCCAGCAGCCTGGTCTCGCCTTCCTGCCAGAGCACCGGCGGGTCGCATAAACTGCGGCTGTAGGCCGAGCCGCGATAGGCGGCGATGCCGGCCACCAGCGCGCTATCGTGCCGGGCGGCGGCGGCGAAGCTGGCGGCCAGCGTATCGGGGTCAGTCCGGCCGTTCAAACCTTGCCAGACGTTGTTCCAGTTCGGCGATCCGCTGGCTGAGCTGGCGGATTTCATCCAGGCCAGACTCAGATGCAGCAGCAGCGGCCGCGGGCCCCGGCGGCTGAGCGGGGCCGGCTGTTCGGGCCGCTGGATCATGCGGCTTCAGCAGGTCGAGCGCCGTGGTGGCGGCCTGGGTCCAGGCTGCAAACAAGGTGGCCCAGCCTTCGCGCAGTTCGCGGTCCGCGGCCATCGCCGTCAGCTCGCTCTGCCACAGCACCAGCCAGTCGCGGCTTTGCGTATCCAGCCGGGCCGCGTGATTTTTGCCGGAGGTCGAAACATCGCCCATGCCGCGTTTTGGCCCTTGTTGTCATTTTGTTGTCATCTGGCAATTGCTTGTACCGTACAACCCTGAATACTGGCTATATCCAGATTCAACCCCTGCTGATGGGCCCCTGCTGAAAGGTATGGTTGCACCGCACAATCTCTTGTGTGATCGTAGCGGAAAATTGGCCTCAATAGCCTGGAAGCGCATGAAAATGACCGTCGCCACACCTGATCTGTCCAATCCCGTCATCGTCAAAAAATATGCCAACCGCCGCTTATACAATACCGAAAGCTCATCCTATATCACGCTCGACAATCTGGCCGAAATGGTACGCAACAACCGCGATTTCGTGGTCTACGATGCCAAATCCGGCGAAGATATCACGCGCAGCGTGCTGACGCAGATTATCGTCGAGGAAGAAGGCAAGGGCAAAGCCATGCTGCCGACCAATTTCCTGCGTCAGTTAATCGGCTTTTATGGCGATAATATGCAGAGCGTGGTGCCGCGTTATCTCGATCAGGCGATGAACAGCTTCGCCAAGCAGCAGGAATCCATCCGTACCGCCATGCAGCAGACCATCGGCACGTTTTTGCCGCCAGGCATGGAGGATGTGGGGCGCAAGAACATGGCGATGATGGAGCGTGCCATGAATTTGTTCACGCCGTTCTACAAGGATGGCAGCGACGGCAAGGCCGGGGCGGCGCTGAATGAATACCAGGAGGAAATCATCAGCCTGCGCGCCGAGGTGGAGCGGCTGCAACAGCAACTGGCGACACTGCGCGCCAAGACCAAACCGGTACCGCCAAAAATGCCTGAGCAGGATCCTTAACTTTGCGACATCACCGGTTTTTGTGGGTGACGCCTGTGACCGGCGCGCTTAGAGCTGGATGACATTCAAAGGAGTTCGGTGTCTTCCATAACAGCCGGTATGAACGCAGGTCAGCGCCCGGAGCCTCATATACCAGTTTGCTGGGATTCGTGGCGCTGTGCCTGCTGGTGGGGGCCGCCGGTGCCGGGATCACGATCAGCAATATCCATAGCTGGTATCTGACCCTTGATCCGCCGCCGGCAACGCCGCCGAACCGGGTGTTCTATCCGGTGTGGACAGTGCTTTATACCATGATGGGGGTGGCGGCCTGGCGCGTCTGGCGGCTGCCCAACTACCATGCCGCCCTCACCCTGTGGGGCTGGCAGCTGGGGTTGAATGCGTTGTGGACCCCGGTGTTTTTCGGGTTGCATTTGCTGCTGCCGGCGCTGGCCGTACTCCTGGGTTTGAACGTCATGGTGGTTTTGACCATCGGCCGGTTTTACCGGCAGGATAAAACGGCGGCGTTTTTGTTGCTGCCTTACCTGGGTTGGACCGGGTTTGCGGTCTATCTGAATGCCGGGTTCTGGTGGCTGAACCATTAATAGGCTAAAACCGCCGGTATGACCCAATCCACCGGACTGTCCGCCACCGCCGCTCTGCTCATCGGCCTCACCTTCGCCGTGTCCGCGCAGGCGCAGAACGATCCGACCGGCGGCAATCCAACGGGCATCAGCAATCCGGCCCCCGTGCAGCCGCGCCAGCCGGCCCCGGATATCGCACCGCCCGCCTTGCCCGGCGCCAGCGCGCAGGTGCTCAGCACCGCCCCCAAATTAACCCCCGCCTCCTCCGGCGACCCGACCACCGCCTTGTTTACCGCCATCAACAAAGCCGATTACGCGGCAGCCCAGGATGCCGTAAGCCGGGGGGCGGACCTCAATGCGCAGAACAGTCTCGGCGAATCCCCGCTCGATTTGGCGATTTCGTTGAACCGCAACGATATTACCTTCATGCTGCTCTCGGCCCGCAACGAAAGCGGCGATAGCTATGCCCCGCCAGCAACGCCCGCAACGGCACGAAACCATGCCGCGCCGGTTGTGAAAACCTACACCGTCCCGGCACGGCTGGTGGAAACCCCGAAAAAACCGGCGGCACCAGCCAATGTTGCGGGTACGCCGAATGTGTCGGTCGGGTTTCTGGGGTTTGGGACGAAATAGCTAGCAGCAAGCAGCAGCTTTTTTGTAAAAAAGCTGCGCAAAAAACTTTTGCTCCTTGGGGCATGGGCGGTGGTGCCAGCGTCTTTTCACTGTTGATTTAGGCTGACGATAACTTTCAGCCCTGGTCTGTTATCCTCAAGGGTGATCGTGCCTTCATGCAATGCCGCTATGGCGAGCGAAAGGGGCAGGCCCAGGCCATGACCGGGGCGATGGCGGGACGCATCAAGCCTGACGAAGCGCTGCAGCACGCGTTTACGGTCTGCAGGCGGAATGCCGCTGCCGTTATCGGCAAAATTTATCGCGATTTTGCCGTCGCGCCGGTTGGCACTTATTGAAACGACGGACGCGCCTTCGGCATGCAGGATGATATTGTCCAGCATATTCGAGAAAAGCTGCAATATTAAATCCTGATCGCCGCGCAGCATCAAATTCGGCGCGATATCGGTCTCGATCAGGATTTCCGCCTCGGCGAAAGAAGGTTCGTAGCTCTCTATCAACATCAACAGGATCGAGGTGATCGACATATCGGTGAAATGGGCGCGCCGGCCGCCGGCTTCGACCTCGGCAATCCGCAGCATTGCTGCAAAAATCCCAAGCGCCTGATCAATCTGAGCCAGCGCTTCATCGAATACCTCCCGCAATTCGGGTTCGCTCTGTCTTGCACTTGAAAGCTCAAGATGCTCCCGCAAACGCGCCAGAGGCGAACGAAGGTCATGAGAAATATCGCTTGCGACCTGCTTGAGATTTTCCATCAGGTGCTGAAGCCGCTGCAGCATCGCATTCATGCTGGCCGCCAGGCGATCGAACTCGTCGCCGGCAGGGGTGATCTCAATCCGCCGCGACAGATCGCCCTGCATGATATCGCGCAATGTCGTGGCAAACATATCGACCCGGCTCTGCGCCGTGCGGGCGGCGAGATAGCCGTTCAACAGGCCAAGCGCCATGATAATGCCGAATACCGCAAGGAAGGATTGCGCAATCACTTTATTCAGGCTCAGCAGTGCTGTGGCATCGGCGGCAATAAACAGTGTCTCGCCATCCGGAAAACGCCGCGCGATGCCGCGGATTGCTAAAACTCTCTTCGGCAAGGTCAAACCGTCACGCGCCCGGAATGTGCGCAAGCCGGTCCACCGGTTCGCCAAGCCTGGCGTAAGACGGAAATTCCCGGCTTTCCAGCGGTGATCCGCGCCGATATCCGCAAAGAACAAACCGCCTCCTTCGGCCAAGGTCGCGTTTACGTTTTGCGCCACCGGCTGGCGGTCATGCTGGATGTCGCCAAGAATATCGCTGAGTGCTGCGTCCACCGCATCGTCGATCTGTCCGCGCCAGGCAATTTCCGCCGCATGGTGAATGATGAGGAACACCAGAATGGCGCCGCCGAGCGACAGCGCCAGGCTGCGGAGTGCCAGGCGGAAACCGGAAGTTTTGAGAAGGCGTCGGGAAGCATCAGGCCGCATCGATCTTATATCCGGCGCCGCGATACGTTTGAATGAGCGGCGGCGAAAAGCCGTTATCGATTTTGCTGCGCAATCGGCTGATATGCGCTTCGACAATGCTGGTGCGAGGTACGAAATGAAATCCCCACACATCTTCCAGCAACATCGTTCGGGTTACGACCTGACCGGCATTGCTCATCAAATATTCCAGCACCTCGTATTCCCGCGGCTTCAGCAGAATTCTGCTGCCACCGCGGCGCACGGTTCTTGAACTTCTGTTGAGTTCCAGATCGGCGATCTGCTGCACGACGGGCTGTTGCGGCACGGCATTGCGCCTGGTCAGAGCGGAAATCCTCGCCGAAAGCTCTGCCATGGCGTATGGTTTGACCAGGTAATCATCGCCGCCGGCCCGCAACCCCTGCAGCCGGTCATCCAACCCGCCCAATGCCGTCAGGAACAAGGCAGGCGTGTGAATGCCGGCGGCGCGTAATGTCTGCAGCACGTTAATGCCATCCAGGCCAGGCAATAGTCTATCGAGGATCAAAATGTCGAAGCTGCCGGAGACGGCAGTGATCAAACCGGCTCGTCCGTCGCCGGCAACGTCCACCTCATGCCCATCCGCTGCCAATCCTTCGCAGAGATTTGCCGCTGCCTGTGGGTCATCCTCGATCAGTAGGATTCTCATCGGCCTGCATTTAGCAGAGGCTGGGTGGTGTTGCACATAAATCGCGGCCGGCAGCATCCCACGACGGTTCAAGATTAAAATCAGACAAGGTTGCCGTAACGCTTTGGGCAAGTGCGAACATGCATTGCCGGTGGCTATGCGGATGTTGATAGCCCTTTTACTGGCTGCGGTCCTTACCGGATGCGCTGCCTACCATGCCGCGCCCTTGCCGAGCGCGCCCAGCCTGGCATCAACGCCGGCCGAGCTGCCGGCTCGTTTGCCCGATGGCGTGCGTATCGATACCAGCATGCCTCTGTCCTTGCAGAATATCGCAGCCCTTGCTGTTCTGAACGACCCGGCGCTTAAGGCCGCACGGGCTCAGCATGATATTTCCGCCGCCGAACTGACGGCGGGCATGCCGCCCGATCCTTCCATTTCCGGCGGTTTTGCGGCCCTGCTCGGGGGGCCGGGAACGATGCCTGCGATCTCCGGTGCCTTCACCCAAGATATCGGCGCGTTGATCACCTATAAGACCGAGCGCCAGGCGGCATCGGCCGGGCTCGGCCAGGTGGATGCCGGAATTCTCTGGCAGGAATGGCAGGTTGCCGCACAGGCCGAACAATTAGCCGTAGCGATCTGCGCCGATCAGGCCAACCTCGCCAGCCTGCAGGCTGATCGCGCGCTGCTCACCAGCGTCGACCAGGCGACACAATCCGAAATTGCCCAAAGCAACCAGACTCTGAATGATGGCGCAACGAGCATGGCAGCACTTGCCGCCGTGCAATCGGCGCTGGCGGCCGTGGCGTTTCAGGCAAGCCATGACGTGGATCAGCTGGACGCTTTGCTCGGCCTGCAGCCCGGTACCGCCATCGCTATCGCGGCATTGCAGGTGCAGGCGCCACCTGCGGACCTGCTTGCCCGAGCCTTGGCCACTTTGGGCCAGCGCCGCCCCGATCTCATCGCGTTGCGCTACGGCTACGATCAGGCTGATGCGAGGTTACGCGCCGCCATCCTCACCCAGTTTCTGCCGCTCAGCCTGGGTGCCAATGGCGGGCGGGATACCACGGGCGTTGATACGGCCGGCCCGCAGATCACCCTGACCTTGCCGTTCTTCAACCGCAACCGCAGCGCCATCAAGGCAGCGGCGGCGACGCGCGCGGCGCTGGCCGCACAATATGCCGCCGCCCTCGATGGAGCGGCGAGTGGAATGCAGGCGCTGGCGGCGGATATTGCGTTGCTGCAACCAGAAACCGCGCAGGCACAGACCGCAGCGATGCAGGCGGGCAGCATGGCAGCATCCGCGCAAACCGCCTTTGCAGACGGCCAGATCAGCGCCCCTGCCCTGGCCAACCTGCAAGTCGGCGCCGGCGAACGTCAACGCAATTATGTCAGCCTGCGCAGCCAGCTTCAAAGCACCGAAATCTCACTGGCAACACTGCTCGGCCTTGGCCTTCCTTTACTTGAAGAGACATCACCATCTTGAAAAAGCGTTTGTTCTCCGCTGGTTTAGCCGGCCTCGCAGTACTTGCCGGGCTTTTCCTGCTCATCCGTCCGGCGCCGAAGCCACCAGCCTCGCCGGCACCAAGTGCCATGGTCAGTTACGTACATGTGTTCCGGCAGGTTGTGCCGCTCAGGGTCGAAGGCGCCGGCAGCGTTGTCGCGGGGGTGGCGCCATCGGATATCAGCCTCGCCGCACCCGGCATTGTCACCGTCTTCACGGTGCGGGCCGGCCAGGCGGTTGATGAAGGCGAGGTGCTGGCTCTGGTCATGCCCGATCCCCTATCCGTTGCGGTTCTGCGAAAAGCGGGGAATGCCGTTCATGCCGCCGGCGCTGCCCGTGACCATGTGGCGGCACTGCTGGCACAGCATCTGGCAACCAAGGCCGACCTTGCCGCCGCGTCGCAGAATTTGCAGGACATGCAGACAGATTTTGCGGCTTTGCAAGCCACCGGCACCGGAACGCAACGCCGCCTCGTAGCACCCTTCGCTGGAACGATCACCGCCATCTCCGCGGCTCCCGGCAGTCTTTTGCCCGCCGGCACAGCGGTGTTTCAGCTTGCCGCCGCATCCGGGCTCAGCATCCTGGCCGGGGTTGCCGAAGCCGATGCGCTGCAAATCCGCCAGGGAGACACGGCGAGGATCACCCTTCTCAATACCGGGGTACAATTATCAGCGACCGTTGCGCAACGCGCAACGATGCTCAACCCGCAAACCGGTCTCATCGACGTCACGCTGCTGCCGGCCGGCGCCGTTACGCTGGGTGAACCTGTGGCGGTTACGATTACCACGGGCAGCGTCGCGGCCTTTCAGGTGCCCAGTGCTGCGGTGTTGAGCGATGCAGAGGGCGATTATGTCTTCCTGCTCGATCATCGAAATATCGCGCATCGTAAAGATGTGCAGGTGATCGAATCTGAAAGCGGCACCAGCGTTCTGGCGCCAGATTTTGACGCCGGCATGCGTTTGGCAACCACCGGCGCCTATCAACTCTCGGACGGAATGACGGCAACGCTGCAAGGTATCGCCCCTTGAGCATGATTGTCTGGCTGGACCGGCATCGCCGATCTGTTCTTACAATAGCGGCGGCACTGGCGCTGGCAGGAATGACCGCAGCGATCAGCCTGCCGATTGGTCTCTATCCCGATGCGTCCTTTCCACGTGTCCGCATCAATATCGATGCCGGCAGCCAGCCCGCATCACAGATGGTGTTGCAGACCACCCAGAAGATCGAACAGGCGGTCCGTGCCGTTCCAGGCGTTGTCGATCTTGTTTCCATCACCTCGCGCGGCGCAGCACAGATCACCGTGGATTTTGCCTGGGGTACGGATATGGCAGCGGCAACGCTTGGCGTGAACGCGGCGATGGCGCAGAGCCTCGGCGGTTTTTCCTCTGGTATCAACTATACCGTTCTGCGGATGACCCCGAATGTGTTTCCGTTCATGGCCTATGCGTTATCCTCTCCCACCATAAGCCAGGCGCGGCTGCAGGAGATCGCTACCTATCAGCTGGTGCCGCTGCTCTCCGGGCTGACCGGCGTTGCCCAGGCGCAGGTGCAGGGCGGCGATACCACAGAGGTTGAGGTGAGCGCCGATCCGCGGCGCCTTGAGGCTTTTCATCTCACGCTCGATGATCTGGTGAATGCGTTGAGCGGCGCCAACACCCTGCAATCCGTCGGACGGGTGGAAGATCACGACCTGCTTTACCTGGTCCTGGCCTCCAATCCTTTGCACGGAGTTGAGGATGTAAAACACACCGTCATCCACGCCGGACCTGCAGGTGTACTGCACCTGTCAGATGTCGCGGATGTGCGGATGGGGGTGGTGCCGCAATTCCTCAGCGTCGATGCCAACGGCAAGCGTGCCGTGACGTTGTTGCTTTTCCAGCAGCCAGGCACGGACATGGTTCATATCGCCAAGGCGGCCGACCAGGCATTGGCAGGGTTCGCCGCGCAATTGCCGCCTGGCGTTACACTGACCAAGTGGTACGATCAGAGCGCGCTGGTGCTCGCTGCGGCAGGCTCGGTGCGGGATGCCATTTTGATCGGCATTGTTCTGGCGGCGATTGTCCTGTTGATTTTTCTGCGCAGCTGGCGGATCACCCTGCTTGCCATTGCCGTCGTGCCAGCCGCGCTCGCTGCCGCCATTCTGGTGCTTTCCCTGTTCGGGCTCAGCTTCAATATCATGACGCTGGGCGGCCTCGCGGCTTCGGTTGGCCTGGTTATCGACGACGTCATCGTAATGATCGAACATATCGCAAGGCGGAGTGCGGAAGGTGCCAAGACCAAGGGACGCCTGTGGGTGTTGTCTGCCGGCAGCGAATTTCTCTGGCCGCTGACCGGCTCATCCGCCGCCACGCTACTGGTTTTCGCGCCGCTGGGCTTTCTGTCGGGCGTTACCGGCGCATTCTTCAAAGCACTCTCGTTGACCATGACAGCCACCCTGCTGGCGTCCTGGGCACTTACCGCTTTGGCCGTGCCGTTGCTGGCAGGCACGTTAATGGATTTCGAACGCTGGCATGATCCTGGAGCAAACCGCGAGGGCAGGTTGGACCGGCTGCTTGGCGGGCTTTTGGCGGCATTGTTTCGCCGCCCAGCACTCCTGCTCCTGCCGGCAGCACTCCTGCTCGGCATCGGTCTGTTTTCATATTTTCATGTGCAGACCGGTTTCATGCCCGATCTCGACGAGGGTGGGTTTGTGCTGGATTTCATAACGGAACCTGGAACCTCGCTCGCGGAAAGCGAGCGCGAGATGGGAGAAATCGAAGTCATACTCCGTAACGATCGGGCGGTGCAGGACTACTCCCTGCGCGTGGGCGCCGGGTTTGGCGGCGATCTGCATGAATCCAATTCCGGCGATTTCGTGATCCGCCTGAAACCGCTCGGCCAGCGGGACGGCATCAACACGGTTATGGCCCGGATCAGCGGCGCCATCACCGCTCATGTCCCAGGCGTGAATTTCGATCCGCACCAGCTGATGGGCGATGAAATCGGCGACCTGACAGGCGTGCCTCAGCCGATCGAAATCAAGCTTGCCGCCGCCGATCCTGCCCAGCTTGATCCGGCGGCTGCGCGCGTCGCTGCCGCCATCAGCAAAATCGCCGGCGTAAACGCGGTGGATGACGGCATCATCCCGGCGGGGGATGCCATCAACATCACGGTAGACCTGGCGCGCGCCGCGGCTTTGGGGCTGAATCCTTCACAGGTTGCCGCAATGGTGCGGACTGCGATGGCAGGCATTGTCGCTACGCAATATCAAGGGGCCGAGCAACTCATCGGGGTTCGCGTGCGCCTGATCGGCGCTGCGCAGTTCAGCAGCGATGATCTGCAATCTCTGCCTATCTCCACGCCAAGTGGAGCCGTGGTGCCGTTGAAAAGCATCGCCAGTTTCAACGTCGTCTCCGGCCTGCCCGAAATCACGCGGGAGAATTTGCAGCAGATCGTGGACGTAACCGGGCGGCTCGACGGAAGAGGCCTCGGTGCCGGCATCGCCGATGTGAAGGCAGCGCTGGCAAAGCCCGGCGTATTGGGGCCTGGCGTGACGTATACGTTGGGCGGGCTCTACCAGCAGCAGCAAATGGCTTTCGCGGGGCTGGCGCGCGTATTTGCGGCTGCATTGCTCGCGGAATTCATTCTTCTGCTCTTGCTTTACGAACGGTTCACCTGGGTATTGGCGATCATCTGCACATCGCTGCTTTCCACCACCGCGGTCTTCACCGGTCTCTACGTCACCGATGTTACGCTAAACATCACGGCGATGATGGGGATGGTGATGATTGTCGGTATCGCTACTGAAATGGCGATATTCTATGTCTCGGAGCTGCAGCATTTGCTCGCCTCCGTGCCGCCGCGGCAAGCCCTGATGACCGCCAGCGCCAACCGGCTGCGGCCGATTGCCATGACCACGCTCGCCGCCATTCTGACCTTGCTGCCGCTGGCGCTCGATGTTGGCCAGGGGGCCGGCATGCAGCAACCTCTGGCGGTCGCGATTATCGCCGGTTTGCTGGTGCAGTTTCCCCTCGTTCTCCTGGCCCTGCCGGTCCTCCTGTCCGTAATGTCATCCGGCTTTAGAACGAGCTTACCCTAATTAAATTAAAGGAAGCAGCCGCTTTTTTGAAAAAAAGCGGCGCAAAAAACTTTTGCCATTGAAGGCAAGGGCGTGATTCCGGCAACGCCCCCGAACCCAGGGTAAAATTAATGCTGGAGCATGGGCGCTGGCAATGACAACGCCCCAGCCCCAGATTCACAAAAGTTTTTTTGCTGCTTTTTTTTCAAAAAAAGCAGTGCTTTCTTGCCTTGCCTTAGCTCTGCACATCCGGGCTCAGTACGACGCAGCCGGTGGGGCCGTTCGATAGTTTTTCGCAGGCGGTTACGGCGTCGTCATGCGGCAGGCCGGTGACGCGGGCGCGGTATTTGGTGCCGGTGGCGAGGTGGACGGCCATGATGGTTGGTTGCCCGTGGATCAGCACTTGCACGGCTGAGAGTTCGGCGATGCCGAGCGCGGCGTTGGCGTTGTCCTTGGTATTGTAGGCGCCGACCTGAATAGCCCAGCCATGGGTTTGGCCAAGCGGTGCCGATTGCGGCGGCGGGGTGTCGGCCATCGCCGCGGGGATGAGCGAGAAGCCGGCAGTTGCAGGCGGGCTGGGTGGTGCTGGCTGCGGCGGCGGGGTGACCGGCTGCGACAGCGCCGGCTGCGGCGTATAGACGGCGGATTCGGGTGGGGCCTGCGGCACCAGAGCGGCCACCAGCACCGGCGCGACCGGGTTGGCAGGGGCGCTGGGTGCGGCCGGCATATCGGGGGAGTAGCCGGGCGGCAGCAGGCCGCCGGCGCGGCTGGCGGGCTGGGTGTTCAAGGCCAGCTGGTCGGCCTCCGAGCGGTCATCCGGGTAATAGCCTTCGATGCGCGGCGCGATCATCGCGACGTAGCGCGTGGTCTCGTTTGGCAGCGGGGTGTGGTAATCCATGTACGAATCAAGCCGCCCGGGCCCGGCATTATAGGCGGCGAGGAAGCCGGGCGAGCCGTAGACGGTGTACATTTCATGAATATAGGCGGTGCCGGCCATGATATTATTATACGGGTTGAAGGCGTCATCGCCGAGCGCGTAACGCGCGGCCATTTCCTGGTAGGTTTCGGGTTCCAGCTGCATCAGCCCCATGGCGCCGGCGGGGGAGACGGTGAGCTGGCCGTCCATATATTCCTGGCCGCCGGATTCGACGCGCATCACTTCGCGGATCCATTGCTGCGGCACGTCGAAGCGGGCGGCGGCGATGCTGATATAGGGTCCCCATGGATCGCCGGGCGGGCCGGGGGGGCGGTAATTGCCCGCGGCATGGTCGATATAGTAATTGGTGGTGGGGCCCTCCGCGATGGTGCGGCTGGGGCTGGAACAGGCGGACAGGGCGCTCAGCCCGGCCAGACAAGTGCCCGCCTGCAACCAGTTCAGCCTGGATTTTGCCGGCGTGGTCATGCCGGGGTCGGGAAAAACGGCGTCGCCACGGGTAAGCCTCCTGATCCAGCGTATTTACATCATTGGTTTGCAGTGTTCTGCTCAATAATGGCATAAACAAGGCACTGTAAGCCCTTACGGGCAAACGGAAGTTTCTGCAAGTAAAACCTGGGCGCCATGATTGTCTTTGGCATGGGTTTGCCGGTACATCACCTCATGAAGCGCATTTTGCCCTTACTGTGTCTGGGTCTGGCCGCCTGCGCCGGGCGTGGCGCGCCGGCGGTGCTGCCGGTCCCCCCGGTGGCCGGCAAAATGCTGTACGGTACGGTTGCCGCGATCCGGCCGGTCGATATCGCCAGTGCGCAGGATGCTCAGGCCGCCGGCATCAACGCCGTGCTCGCCGCCTTGCAGCAGCCGGCCCTGACCCCGCCGGTGACAGCACAGGAGGTGGTGATCCGGACCGACGATGGCGGTGCAGTTTCGATCATCAGCGCGGTGCCGCATAGCCCCGGCCAAAAGGTCGGGATTTTGCAGGGCACGCCGACCAGCCTGCTGCTGCGCTAGCAGAGGAAGTAGCCGCTTTTTTGAAAAAAAGCGGCGCAAAAAACTTTCATAAGTCAGGAGCCGGGAGTTTTTAACGCCATTGGCCCAGATTAATAGAAGTCTTTTTGCTGCTTTTTCTTCAGAAAAAGCAGTGCTTCCTTATAACCGGACCGCGCGCTGCAGTTGAAGACGGCTGCCCATTCGGCTATCGCCAGACCATGAACATGACAGCACTGCCCGGTGCACCGCCGGAGCTCGATTTGCTCACACTCGCCCAGCCGCCGGAAATCCAGATTTCGATCGCCGCAGCGCCCAACTGGCGCGCCCGCTTCGCGCTGGCGTGGACGGATTTGCGGCAATCCGCGATGCTCTGGCGTCTGATCTGGACGCTGGCGCTGCTGGATATAAGGCTGCGCTATCGCGGCTCGATCCTCGGGCCGTTCTGGCTCACGCTGTCAACCGCCGTGATGGTCAGCTCGCTCGGGTTTTTATATTCACGGCTGTTCCATACCGACATCACGACCTATTTGCCGTTTCTGTCGCTTTCGCTGGTACTGTGGAATTTTCTGAATACGCTGACCGGCGATGCCTGCACCTGCTTCACCCTGTCGGAAAACATGATCCGCGCCATGCGCATGCCGCTCTCGCTGCACGCCGCGCGCGTGGTGATCCGCAATATCCTGGTGCTGGCGCACAATATTATCGTCATCGTCGGTGTCTTCATCATCATGCACCGCGCCCCGGGCGCGTTCTCGCTGCTGGTGATCCCGGCGTTCGCGCTCTGGGTGTTCGATGCCCTGGCCGTCGGCCTGCTGCTCGGCATCGTCTGCGCCCGCTTCAGGGATGTGCCGCCGATCGTTGCCAGCATCATGCAGATCGCGTTTTTCGTCAGCCCGATCCTGTGGAGCCCGACCGTGCTGGCGCATCGCGGGCTGGGCATCGTGCTGATCAAATGGAACCCGTTTTTTGCGCTGCTGGAGATCGTCCGCGGGCCGCTGCTGGGTAGCCCGTTGATGGGCGAAACCTGGCTGGTGGCACTCGGCTATTCCGCGGGACTCGGCCTGCTGGCCGCCCTGGCCTTTGCCAAGGCGCGGTCGCGCATCTCCTACTGGGTATAAGGACATGGCCAGCCTCAGTATCGAGCGCGTTTCGATCTCCTTTCCGCTGTATCACGGCGAAAGCCGCAGCCTGAAGAAAACCGTGTTCGCCGCCGCCTCCGGCCGGCTCGGCGAGGACCGCCGCCACCGCCTGGTGGTGCAGGCGCTGCGCGATGTTTCCTTCACGCTGAACAGCGGTGACCGCCTTGGCTTTATCGGCTCCAACGGCGCCGGCAAAACCACGCTGCTGCGCGCCATGGCCGGTATCTACGAGCCGGTGGAAGGCCATATCCAGATCAACGGCGCCGTCACCGCCCTGCTGGACCCCGGGCAGGGCATGAACCTCGAACTCACAGGACGCGAAAACATCCGCCTGCGCGGCCTGTTCAACGGCCTCAACCCGGCACAGATTGCCCAGTTGATCGACGACGTCGCGGAATTCGCCGAGCTGGCCCAGTTCATGGACTTGCCGGTGCGAATGTACAGCTCCGGCATGGTGGTCCGCCTCGGCTTCGCCCTGGCCACCGCCACCAAACCGCAAGTCCTGCTGATGGACGAATGGATCCTCGCCGGCGACGCCAGCTTCATGGACAAAGCCCGCAACCGGCTGGAAACCATGGTCCGCGGCGCCGAGATCCTGGTGCTGTCGTCGCACTCGGCCGATATCATCATGAAATGGTGCAACCGCGTGATCTGGATGGACGGCGGTGAAATCCGCGCCGATGGAGCACCGGACGACGTCCTCTCCGCCTATCTGACGCCGGATCAATTCGCGCTGGCCAAGGCGACGTTGAAGGTGGTGGCTTAAGACAAGGAAGCACTTCTTTTTGTGAACAAAAAGAAGCAAAAAACTTTATGAGTCTGGGCCTGGGGCGGAGCGGCCAAGGTTGCGTATGCGAAGCGTATGGAATGCCGCGGAGGGGTGGTCCGCCAAACGCCTCATGATCCGGTATAAATTTCTGCTGGGTACTGGGCGTTGTCTGCATCCCGCCCCATGCCCCAGAAGAATCAAAAGTTTTTTGCTGCTTTTTTTCAAAAAAGCAGTGCTTGCTTTACTTTTCCCTCATCCGCTCCGGCGATCATGCCGAAGCGGATGAACAGGTCGATCAGCACCAGGTTCACGTTGAATTTGAAATCGTCGGTGGTGGCGACGATTTTGAAGACTTCATCGAGCGGCATCAGGGTGAAGGACGCCATTTCTCCGTCTGCCGGGATGGGGGTGAAGCTTTCCGGCAGGATCAGGTCGTAGGCGAAGATGGCGTCGCGGCGCAGGCCTTCCGGGCGTTGCATATCGTAGCGGAAGAAGGCCACCGGTCTGGCTTTGGCGGCCAGGCTGGGGGGCAGGCTGGCTTCCTCGGCGGCTTCCTTGAGGAGGGTTTGCTGCCGGCTGAAGCCGGCTGCGATGCCGCCGGCCACCAGATGGTCGAGCTTGCCGGGGTCGAGTTTTTTATCGGCGGCGCGTTTGCCGACCCAGAGGTGCCAGCCGGCGGCGTTTTTGACCAGCCCGTTGACATGCACGCCGGCGCCGATGACGCCGAAATCCGGTACCGCGCCGCGGTCCAGGATTGCCAGCACCGGGCCGTCCACATCCTGCCGCACGTCGAAATTTTCATCGCGCAGGGCGATGCCGGCGGCTTTGGCGATGGCATTCAGCTGGCCGGCCGCGGCGCTGTGCAGCACCACGCGGTCTGTCACCTTGATATCCGGATTGGCGGCCAGTTTTGCCGCCAGTTCAGGGCTCACATAGCCGACGTGCCGGTCGCCGATGTGGAACGCCAGGCGGCCGCCGGGCAGGAATGCGTTCCGGCAGGCTGTTATGTGAGATAATAGCTTTTCAATTTCAGGTGTAGATGCCATCTGGCAGAGATGAGACCTAGCCACTCCGTTGCCAACCCGTCGCCGCCAGCAGACCATAAGAGCAAGCCGGGCCGCAGCGGCTGGGCGACCACCCGGTCATTGTTGCCGTATCTATGGCCGAAGAACGCCCTCGGCCTGCGGGTGCGGCTGGTGCTTGCCACGATTTGCATGATCCTTGCCAAGGTCGCTACCGTTTATGTGCCGATCCTGTATTCGCACGCGGTCGATCAGCTGTCGCCGAAGGCCGGCATCCTGGTGGTTCCGGCCGCCATCATCGTGGCATATGGTTTGGTTCGCATTGCCTCGACGGCGTTTGGCGAGCTGCGGGACGCGCTGTTCGCGGCGGTGCAGATGCGCGCCTCGCGGGTGGTTGCCCGGCAGACCTTCGAGCATTTGCATGGCCTGTCGATGCGGTTTCATCTGGACCGCCAGACCGGCGGGCTTTCCAACGTTATTTTGCGCGGCACCCTTGGCATACAGAATGTGCTGCGTCTGGCCACGTTCAATGTGGTTCCTACCATCATCGAGCTGATGCTGACCGCCGGCATTCTTTGGTATATGTTCGGCATCTGGTTTGCCGTCGTCACTTTCCTCGCCGTGGTGGTTTATATGGGCTTCACCTTCGGTATGACTGCATGGCGCTCCAAATTCCGCCGCCTGATGAACCAGACCGATAACGAGGCGCAGACCAAAGCCATCGACTCATTATTGAACTTCGAAACCGTGAAGTATTTCGGCAATGAGGAGCATGAGGCCAGCCGCTTCGACCAGAGCCTGGCGCGCTATGAAAAAGCCTCGGTGCAGTCGCAGGTGTCGCTGAACGCCTTGAACATCGGGCAGGGTGTAGTGATTTCGTTGGCGCTCGCGGTGATGATGCTGATGGCTGCCGATGCCGTCAGCCAGCACCGCATGACGGTTGGCCAGTTCGTGCTGGTCAATACCTATCTCATGCAGCTGTATGTGCCGCTTGGCATGCTCGGCTTCGTGTACTGGCAGATCAGCCAGGGTCTGGTGGATATGGAGCAGATGTTCTCGCTGCTGCATGTCAACCAGGATATCGCCGATGCGCCGGATGCCCGCATACTGCCGGCCACCGGCCTGCCGGCCGAAGTGCGGTTTCAGGATGTGCGTTTTGCCTATAATCCGGACCGGGAAATTCTGCATGGCATCGGCTTCACCGTGGCACCCGGGCAGAAAGTCGCGCTGGTCGGGCCGACCGGCTCCGGCAAATCCACCATCAGCCGCCTGCTGTTCCGCTTTTATGATACCACCCAGGGCAGCGTGCTGATCGACGGCACCGATATCCGCGAGATCACGCAGAAATCGCTGCGCGCCAGCATCGGCGTGGTGCCGCAGGATACCGTGCTGTTCAACGATTCAATCTATTACAATATCGCCTATGGCCGCCCCGGCGCCAGCACTGAGGAGATCGAGCACGCCGCGCGTCTGGCGCAGATACATGATTTCATCATCACCTTGCCGCAAGGCTACCAGACCAAGGTGGGCGAACGCGGGTTGAAACTCTCCGGCGGTGAGAAGCAGCGCGTTGCCATTGCCCGCACCATTTTGAAAAATCCCCGTATCCTGATCCTGGACGAAGCCACCTCGGCGCTCGACACCGCCACCGAGCAGGAGATCGGCGCCGCCCTGCGCTCCATCGCCTACGACCGTACCACCCTGGTGATCGCCCACCGGCTCTCGACCGTTACCGATGCCGATGAAATCCTGGTGCTGTCCGAGGGCAATATCGTCGAACGCGGCACCCATGCCGATCTGCTGGATGCCCAAGGCACTTATGCCGCCATGTGGGCAGCCCAGGTCGAGCTTGAGGATATCGCCGTCGAAGCCGGGATCGACCCGGTGCAGCTCGAAAAAACCGTCTCGGAAGCCGCGGCGTAAGCTGGATTTGCGGCCGCCAGCCACCAAGTAAAGACGCCAAGAAAGGCAAAGCCCGATGGAGCCAATACAGCCTACGCCGGAACGCGAGCTCTCCCAGGCCGGTTCGGTGGTCGATAAAAGCATCGAATTCATGACCGGCCAGAACATCCCGCCGCTCGCCATCGCTTCGGCCCTGCTCGGCGGCGCCATCGGCGTACTGTGCCGCAACCTGCCGGACGATATCGTTATCCAGATCCTGCAAAACGCCATCGAAAGCATCGAAACCGGCGAAATGCATAACGCCGCCGGCCAGGACCACGCCGGCACGGCTTGACCCTGGCGGGCGGTTTCGCCATAACCTGCGGCGCGCAGCCCTGCAAAGGGCTGCTTTCTGTTTTGTAGACAAGTAGGATATACCCGATGGCCCGCCGCTGCGAATTGACCGGAAAAACCGTGATGTCTGGCAATAATGTCAGCCACGCCAACAACAAGACCCGCCGCCGTTTCCTGCCCAATCTGCAGGAAACCACGCTGACCTCGGATATCCTCGGTGCCGTCCGCCTGCGCCTGTCGACCCGCGCCATCCGGACCATCGAACATAATGGCGGCCTCGATGCCTACATACTTGGCCAATCCGCCAGCAAGCTGACCACCGAAGGCCGCGTACTGAAACGCCGCCTGAACCTGGCCTCCGCCAAGAAAGACGCCAAGGCGGCCTGAGCCGGATTACTTTCAAAGGGGTCGGTTGTAAGGAAGCACTGCTTTTTCTGAAGAAAAAGCAGCAAAAAGACTTTTATTAATCTGGGCCATTGGCGTTTAAAATTCCCGGCTTCGGACTCAAAGAAGTTTTTTGCGCCGCTTTTTTTCAAAAAGCGGCTGCTTTCTTTGTCAGGACATATCTGCTCCAGACCGGGTCCGGGGCAGCCCTTGCTTTCATGTCGACACCTGTCGACAAACGGGTTGGGCTTGGTTAAGGGGCAGGTATAACCCTCCAACTATTTAGGCTGCCCATGCCCAGTTTCGCTCCTTCCGCACTGGCTGCCGAACGGCGCATGCCCAATCGCTGGGATGCCGCGGGGTTGCTGCTGGTGATGGGGCTGTTGATCGGCCTGGTGGATGTGGGGCGCAGCACGTTGTTCACGCCGCTTTCGGTGGGCCATGCCTCTGCCATTCATCTCGATCCGTCTTATTTGCCGGGTTATGCGCTGCGTACCACGGCGCGGATGTTCGCGGCTTTGTTCGCCTCGCTGTTTTTTACCTTTACCTTTGCGACGGGGGCGGCGAAGAGCCGGCGGGCCGGGCTGATTTTGATCCCGATCCTCGATATTCTGCAATCGGTGCCGATCCTGGGGTTTCTCTCGTTCACCGTGGTGTTTTTTCTGAACCTGTTTCCGGGCCGGGTTTTCGGTGCGGAACTGGCCTGTATTTTTGCGATTTTCACCAGCCAGGCCTGGAACATGGCGTTCAGCTTCTACCAGTCGCTCACCATGCTGCCGGCGGATTTGCAGGAAGCCGCACGGGCTTTCCGGCTCTCGCCGTGGCAGAAATTCTGGCGGCTCGATGTGCCGTTTGCGATGCCGGGGCTGGTTTGGAACACCATGCTTTCGATGTCCGGCGGCTGGTTTTTCGTGGTCGCGTCCGAGGCGATTACCGTGGGCAATACCACTTTCGCGCTGCCGGGCATCGGCTCTTATGTGGCGATGGCCTTGGCGCAGAAAAATCTGCTGGCGATTTTCTATGCCATCGTGGCGATGCTAGTGGTGATTTTGCTGTACGATCAGCTGCTGTTCCGGCCGCTGGTGGCGTGGTCCGGCAAGTTCCGGTTCGAGACCACGGCGGCGGTGGCGACGCCGGACCCCTGGATGTTGAAATTGATCCGGCAGACCAGCGTGTTCAGGGCGATTTTCGATATGCTGGGCGATGCTCTCGGCGTGGTGCTGCGGCTGCGGCTGGCGGGCAGTTCGACCGTGCAGGTGGATGAGAACCGCCAACCGTCACGGGTGATCGATGCGATCTGGTTTGCGATGATCGCTGCCCTGGCGGCTTACGCTTTTTGGAAAATCCTCGGCTTCATTGCCGGCTCCTTGCATTGGCACGATCTGGGCACGGCGTTGCTGATGGGCACCTATACGATGATCCGCGTGATCGTGCTGATGGCGATTGCGGCTTTGGTGTGGGTGCCGGTCGGCGTGTGGATCGGTCTCAGGCCAAAGGCGACGCGCATCGTGCAGCCGGTCGCGCAGTTTCTTGCGGCGTTTCCGGCCAATCTGCTGTTTCCGCCGTTCGTGGTGGCGATTGTGTATTTCCACGTCAGTCCGAATATCTGGCTGACGCCGCTGATGCTGATCGGCACGCAATGGTATATTTTGTTCAACGTCATTGCCGGTGCTGCGGCGTTCCCGGGCGATATGCGCGAGGCGGTGGCGAATTTCCGCATCCACGGCTGGCTGCGCTGGAAGCGGGTGATGATCCCCGGCATTTTGCCGTATTTCGTGACCGGCGCGATTACTGCGAGCGGCGGCGCCTGGAATGCTTCGATCGTTGCCGAAGTGGCCAGCTGGGGCAGCACGAATTTGCACGCAGAGGGGCTGGGCGCTTATATCGCGCAGGCCACCACCGCCGGCGATACGCCGCGCATCGTGCTCGGCGTGGCGGTCATGTCCGCCTTTGTCATCACCTTCAACCGGGTCTTGTGGCGTCCGCTGTACGCCTATGCCGCCCGCCGCACCACGATGGGGTAAGATATGGATCAGGCCACCGCGATCGAGGCGCCGCTCGTCACCGTCCGCAACTGCCGGCAGGCTTACCATAAGGATGCCAGTGCCGATCTGATCGTGCTGGATGACGTGAACCTGACGTTGCAGGCCGGCGAGATTGTCGGGCTGCTGGGGCGGTCCGGCTCCGGCAAATCGACATTGCTGCGAATTGTTTCGGGGCTGCTCAAGCCCACCGCCGGCGAGGTGAAATGGCGCGGCGTGCCGTTGACCGGGCCGGCCGAGGGGGTGGCGATGGTGTTCCAGAGCTTCGCGCTGTTTCCCTGGCTGACCGTGCAGGAAAACGTCGGGCTGGGGCTGGAAGCGCAAGGGGTGAAGAAGGACGAGCGTGAGGAGCGGACCGAGGCGGCGATCGATCTGATCGGCCTCGGCGGTTACGATACCGCCTATCCGAAAGAACTTTCCGGCGGCATGCGCCAGCGGGTGGGGCTGGCGCGGGCGCTGGTGGTGCATCCGGATCTGCTGCTGATGGACGAACCGTTTTCGGCACTCGATGTGCTGACCGCCGAGACGCTGCGTACCGACCTCATCGACCTCTGGATGGACCGCAAACTGCCGGTCAAATCCATCCTGATCGTCACGCATAATATCGAGGAAGCGGTGCTGATGTGCGACCGTATCCTGGTGTTTTCCTCCAATCCCGGCCGGGTGGCGCAGGAGCTGAAAGTGCCGTTCGCGCATCCGCGCAACCGCTTCGACCCCGCCTTCCGGCAGATGGTGGACGATATTTACGGCATCATGACCCGCCGCAAAATCAACCCGCCGCAAGCCGTGCCGGCAACCGGTTTTGCCACTCCGCTGCACCCGGTCTTGCCGCCATGCCAGGAGCGAACCGCATCGATCTCGGCAATGTTGTTCTTGAGCAGGTAGCCGCAAAACCAACGCATGCCCTCGGTCACGGCGTCGTCATCGGCGACGCCCGCGCAAGCGGCGACGGCGCTGCGGATGGCCGCCTTCGCCTGCTCGCGGCCGAGATCGCGCGTCCGTTCGTAGAGCGCCAGGTTGTCGACGAAACGCTCCACCGCGATCGTGCCGTTCGCGTCCGGGACGTGAACGCGAATCGCATCCGTGTCCGTATCGACGCCGATCAGCAGCGTCGCGATTTTAGCGCCGCAGCAGTGGCTGCGTTCGACGGCCTGCGAGAGTTGTTGCAAGCGCTCGAGCAGGGCCCCGGCGGCCCGCGCAGCGACAGCTCGATCACGCTCGGCATGTCCTACGACACCCGCGACAGCGTGCTGCTGACCCGCAAGGGCGAGCACGTCGACTTCTCCGCGGAGTTCGCGGGTGGCCCGCTGCTCGGCCAGACGAACATCTACAAGTTCCAGGCCGATGCGCAGCACTACACCCTGCTGCCCTACGACATGATCCTGACCCTCGCGGGCGCCACCGGCGTGGTCGACTACTACGACAGCAGCACGGAAGTGCCGCTCTTCGACCGCTTCTTCATCGGCGGCTCGCGCTCGGTCCGCGGGTTCAGCAACCGCAACATCGGCCCGATCGACAACAACGGCGTGCCTCTCGGCGGCGACACCATGGCCTACGCCAATGTCGAGGTCACCTTCCCGATCATGGACCGTGTGCGCGGCGCCATCTTCACGGATGCCGGCTTCCTCGACGCCCGCCCGTTCCATTACCAGGACGCGTACAACGAACTCGATGCCGCTGCGGGCGTGGGCCTGCGCCTGAACCTGCCGATCGGCCCGCTCCGGCTCGACTACGGCATCCCGTACAAGGACCAGGGCTACAACCACAGCACGGGCAAGTTTAGCTTTGACGTCGGATACCAATTTTGAGAGGGTGGCCGACTCCATGAAAAAGCTTCTGTTTTGTGCTCTGCTGGTTTTTCTGCCGGTTTCGCTGGCCTCCGCTGACCTGAAGATCGCGACGATCGATCTGGGCAAGGCCTTCGATCAGTACTACAAGACGAAGGAGGCGGCCGCCCACCTCAAGCAGAAGCAGGAGGAGGCGCAGAAGGAAATTCAGGACAAGGTCGCCGACTACCAGCGCATCAGCGACGAGGTGAACACCCTCGACAAGGAGTCCCACGATCCGACCCTCGCCCCTGAGGCGCAGAAGGACAAGGCCAAGGCGCGCGACCAGCGCGGCGCCGACCTGCAGGCCGCCGGCCGCCAGATCGAGGAATTCCGGACCGAGCGCGGCAACGAGCTCAAGGACGAGTACGTCCGCCGCCGGAAGGAAATCGTCGACGAAATCACCAAGATCATCGTCGATTACTCGGGCCCGCAGGGCTTTGACCTCGTGCTCGACAAGTCGTCGGCCTCGGCCACCAGCGGCGTGCCGTTCGTGCTCTACAATTCGAACAAGCTGGTCGACATCACGCCGGACGTCATCACCCGCCTCAACGCCGGTGCTCCGACGGGCGCCAATGCTGGCGCGGTTCCCGCCCCGGCCCCGGCCGCCACGCACTAACCCCAGCGTGGCGACGGTGCACACGGTCCGCTCCCTGGCCGAGCTGGTGGGCGGCGTCGTGGCGGGAGAGGGTGCCGACAAGGCCATCACCGGCCTGAACGATCTCAAGAACGCGGACCCGTCCGAGGTCTCCTTTCTCGGCAACGCGAAGTACGAGGGCATGGCGCGCGAAAGCCGCGCCGGCGCCATCCTCGTCACCCCGGCCGACTCGTCCCGGCTGACCGGAACCCGCATCGAGGTCGCTTCGCCCAGTGCGGCTTTTTCGCAGGTCGCCGCCCTTTTTGCTTCCCCGCCCCTCCGCTACGAGCCCGGCGTGCATCCGACCGCCGTGGTTGCGCCCGACGTGGAACTGGGCGCCGGCGTCAGCGTGCAGCCCCATGTGGTGATCAACGCGGGCGTGAAGATCCGCGCAGGCACCGTCATCGGCGCCGGATGTTTCATCGGCGAGGGAACAGTCATCGGCGAGAACTGCCTGATTTATCCGCGGGTGACCGTGCGGGAGCGTTGTGTCATCGGCGCGCGCGTTATCCTGCAGAGCGGCGCGGTCATCGGCGGCGACGGTTTCGGCTACGATTTCAAGGACGGACGTTTTGTGAAGATCGACCACACCGGCATCGTCCAGATCGACGACGATGTCGAGGTCGGCGCGAATGCCACCATCGATCGCGCTCGTTTCGGCCGCACGCACATTGGCGAGGGCGTGAAGATCGACAACCTGGTCATGATCGCCCACAACGTCACCATCGGCGCCCACTCGGTCATCGTTGCGCAGGCCGGCATCGCGGGCAGCACCACGCTGGGACGCTACGTTACCGTCGCGGCGCAGGCGGGCCTCGTCGGCCACATCACGATCGGTGACAAGGCCATTCTCACGGCGCAGTCGGGCGTGACGAAGGACATCGCCTCCGGCGCACAGATGACCGGCAGCCACGCCCGCCCGACGCGCGAGTACATCAAGCTTGAGGCGCTCACCACGCGCCTGCCCGACGTCTTCGCCCGCCTCAAGGCGCTGGAAGAAAAGGTCAAGACTCTCGGCGGCGAGTAGGCTGTGCGCGCCTCGAGCCGCTGACACGCGACCGTAACGGCGTCTGAAAAATTCCTGTCCACACTCTCGCATCTTCCTGCATTCGCCATTAGATTTCGCGCCATGGCATCCGCGCAGAAAGTGAAGATCGGCCTGCTTCAGACCTGGGCCGACGCGAATCCCGAGTCCAACCTCGAACGGACGCGCACGCTCGTGCATCAGGCGGCCGACCAGGGCGCGCAGATCATTTGCACGCAGGAGCTCTTCCGCTCCCCCTACTTCTGCCAGAGCGAGGACCACGCGAACTTTGCCCTGGCCGAGCCGATTCCGGAGGGCCCAAGCACGCGCGCCTTCCAGGAACTCGCGCGTGAGCGCGGCGTGGTCATCGTCGCCTCGCTTTTCGAGCGGCGCGCGGCCGGGATCTATCACAACACCGCAGTCATTATCGACGCGGACGGCGCCTACCTCGGCATGTACCGGAAGATGCACATCCCGGACGATCCGCTCTTCTACGAGAAATTCTACTTCACGCCGGGCGACCTCGGCTTTCGCGCCTGGGACACAAAGTTCGGACGCATCGGCGTGCTGATCTGCTGGGACCAGTGGTTCCCCGAGGCGGCGCGGCTCACCGCCATGCAGGGCGCGCAGATTCTTTTCTATCCGACGGCCATCGGCTGGCACCCGGGGGAGAAGGACCAGTACGGGCACGCGCACCATTCCTCATGGGAAACGATCCAGCGCGCGCACGCCGTGGCCAACGGCTGCTATGTCGCCGTGACCAATCGCGTCGGCCACGAGACGCCCATCGGCGGCGACGGCATCGAGTTTTGGGGCCAGAGCTTCATCGCCAACACCTCGGGCGAGATCGTGGCCAAGGCCGGCCCGCACAAGGAGCAGGTCATGGTGCATGAGATCGATCTTGGCACTGTCGACGTCACGCGCACCCACTGGCCATTCCTGCGCGACCGCCGCATCGACGCCTACGGCGATCTCACGCGCCGGCTGATTGACTAACCGGTCCGATCGCAACGCATGAACGCGACGCCGCGCGCCCTGGGCTACCACATGCCCGCGGAGTGGGAACGCCACGACGCCACCTGGCTGACCTGGCCGCGCCGGGACGGCATCAGCTTCCCCGACGCTTTCGAGCAGATCCCCGCGCTCTGGGCCGGGCTGGCGAAGCTGCTGGCGGAAAACGAACTGGTCCACATCAACGTTTTCGACGAGGCGCACGAGGTTGAGATCCGCGAGGCACTCCAGCAGGCCGACGCGCCGCTCGGCACGCGCATTTACCTTCATCCCTTTCCCGCCTACGAGCCCTGGTGCCGCGACCACGGCCCGATCTTTGTCCGTCGTGCGCAGGAGCTCGCCGTGGTCGACTGGCGCTACAACGCCTGGGGCGGCAAATATCCGCCGTGCGACCTGGACGATGCCGTGCCGCAGCACGTGGCGAAGCTGCTCGATCTGCCCCTCTTCTCGCCGGACATGATTTTGGAAGGCGGCTCCATTGAGGTGAACGGGCAGGGCACTCTGCTCACGACTGAGGCCTGTCTGCTCAACCCCAATCGTAATCCCGGACTGGGTCGCGCCGAGATCGAGCAAAACCTGCGCGACTACCTCGGCGTCGAGCAGATCCTCTGGCTGGGCGAGGGGATTGTCGGCGACGACACCGACGGCCATATCGACGACCTCACCCGCTTCACCGACGAGACGACGCTGGTCACGATCATGGAGGACGACCCTGCAGATGAGAATTACGCGCTGCTGGTCGAGAACCGGAAGCGACTCGAGGCCATGCGCACGCCGGGCGGCCAGCCGTGGCGCATCGTCGATCTGCCGACGCCCGGCCGCATCGAGCGCGAGGGCCAGCGGCTGCCCGCCAGCTACGCGAATTTCTACATCGCCAACGGCATCGTCATCATGCCCGGTTTCGATCACCCGAACGACGCGCGTGCCGCGGCGATTTTGCATGAGCTGTTCCCGACCCGCCGCGTGATGGTTTGGCCGTCGCTGGACCTGATCTGGGGCCTCGGCGCGCTGCATTGCATCACCCAGCAGCAACCGGCGGCACGGTGACGACCGGCCCTATGCGCTGGTTGCTGGCCTCCTGGGGGTCGCGTGGAGATCTGCATCCGTTCCTGGCGGTGGGCCGCGGTCTGCTCGCCCTTGGCGACGAGGTGACGCTTGTCGGCCATCCCGAATGGCAGGCCGACACCGAATCGGCCGGCCTCCGGTTCGTTTCCACCCACGAACAGCCGCGCGACGGCATTCTCGAGCGTCATCCCGAAATCCTGTCGAGCCGCTGGGGCGGAATTCCCTCGCTGAAGGCGCTCGTGCGGGAGGTCATCGCGCCCGGCTTCGAGTCGTCGCTGGCCGTGCTGCTCAAGGAGGCGCCGCGGCACGACGCGGTGGTCGCGCACCACTTCGCCTTCACCGCGCCCATCGCGGCGGAGATCGCCGGCAAGCCGTGGGGCACGGTTTCGCTGGCGCCGGGCGTGGTGCCGTCGGCCTATTCGCGGTCGGGCGCACAGTTCGGCCGCAACGGCGGCGGACCGTTGGCGCGCCTGCGCAATCGCGTGACGTGGAGCATCGGGAGTCTCGTCACCTGCCGTCTGGTCGATCCACTGGTGAACGAATTACGGGCCGCGCACGGGCTCGCGCCAATCCGCGGCGCCGTCTTTGACGCCCACTCCAAATGGCTCAATCTCCAGCTCTACAGCAAGCATTTCGCCGCGCCCGCGCGAGACGGTGATGCGGCCGATGCGCGGCATGTTGTGACGGGCGTCGAAGATGTACCATTTATGGTCGAGGTAGCACTCGATCCATGCGTTGTAGTCCATCGGAGCGGGGTCCGGCGGGATGCCGATGTCGCCCAGGAAACCGTTGGCGTAGCGGGTCGGGATGTTCATGCAGCGGCACAGCGTGACCGCGAGGTGGGCGAAGTCGCGACAGACGCCGAGCCGCTCCTCGTAGGCTTCGTACGCGGTGCGGTCGGCGCGGGCATACTGGTACCCGAAGGTCAGGTGGTTGTGCACGAAGTCGCAGATCGCCTGCACGCGCTGCCAGCCTTCGGGTATCGCGCCGAACAGGTTCCAGGCGATGTTGGAGAGCTTGTCGGTCTCGCAGTAGCGGCTGCCGAGCAGGTAGACGAGGTACTCCGCCGGCACCTCGTGCAGCGGGACCTGCCGGGCATCGGCGACGATCGGGTCGGGCTGCCCATCGCACTCGTAGACCTGGTCGCGCGAGATACGGAGCACGCCGGTCGGCGCCACGAAGCGCCGCACGTTGTTGCCGTGGCGGTCGACGTAGAGTTCGCTCTCGACGCCGGGGTTGGCGATGAACGCTCCCTGCCAGCGCACGTGGTGGCTCAGATCCTCGTGGGTGTCGAGCAGGCACACCATCATGACGGGCGACGGGCAGAAGAACTCGAGTTCGTATCCGTACCGGATCAGCATCTCAGGCAGGGCTCCGAGTACCGTGACGATGGCGTGACCCGGCATGCAATGCAAGGGCCAGCCCGGATGAGACTGTCTCGCCGGACGCCGCCGGCCCGAGCCGCGTCAGCTGCCGCCGAGCGTGAGCGTGGTGAGCGCGGATTGGGTCGGAGGCGAACTGCGTGCGGCCGCGCTGGCGGTGGTGCTGCTGGTCTGCTGCCCCGTGCCGTAATTGCCGTCCTTCATCTTGACGAGGCCGAGCTTGGCGGCGTCGGTCTGGTCCTTCTGCACGGACGCAGCGGTGTATTCGCCGTTGGCGGTCTTGACGAGGCCGCTGGACGAACTCGTCGAGGTAGCACCGCTGATCACCGAGGCGGCGATGGACAGGGACGACATGGGCTTCTCCGTGGGAACTTTGCCCACTCTCCACCGAAAAGCCTTGTTCGAGGCTGACCGACGGTTAGATTCGGCGCCCCATCGCCAGGAATTTCTCCGTGCGCGCCGCGCGGATCGCCTCGCGGTCCAGGCCGGCGAGCTCTCCTAGTGCCGCCTCGATGGCATCGCCGGTGGCGCGCATGCAGGCGTCATGGTCGCGATGGGCGCCGCCCGGCGGCTCGGCTACCACCTGGTCGATGATGCCGAAGCGCAGCAGGTCCTGCGCCGTGATCTTCATGTTGGTGGCGGCGTCCTCGGCGCGAGCCGGCTCGCGCCACAGGATCGACGAGGCGCCCTCGGGCGAGATCACCGAGTAGATCGAGTGCTCCAGCATCATCACGCGGTTGCAGGCGGCGATGGCGATCGCCCCGCCGGAACCGCCCTCGCCGACGATCGTCGCGACGTTGGGCACGCCCAGGCCGAGGCAGACGTCGATCGAGCGCGCGATGGCCTCGGCCTGGCCGCGCTCCTCGGCCTCGATGCCGGGGAAGGCGCCGGCGGTGTCGACCAGCGAGAGCACCGGCACGTCGAAGCGGTCCGCGAGCTCCATCAGCCGCACCGCCTTGCGGTAGCCCTCGGGACGCGCCATCCCAAAATTATGTCGGAGCCTACTCTCGGTATCGGAGCCCTTCTCCTGCCCGATGACGCATACCGAACGACCGCGGAACCGGCCGAAGCCGCCGACGATGGCCTGGTCCTCGCCGAAGGCGCGGTCGCCGGCCAGTGGGGTGAAGTCCGTCACCAGCAGGCGGACGTAGTCGGAGAAATGCGGGCGCTGCGGATGGCGCGCCACCTGGGTCTTCTGCCAGGGCGTCAGCGCGGCGTAGATTTCGGCCAGCGTCTTGATGGCCTTGGCCTCGAGCCGCAGCGTCTCCTCGGCGATGGCGGTGGCCTCGCCGTCGGTGTCGAGCGCCTTGAGCTCGTCCACCTTGGCTTCGAGGTCGGCCACGGGCTTTTCGAAATCGAGGTAGTTGCGCATGCGTCCCGAGGGGAGCGCGGCCAGGCCGCGGGGCCGCGACCCTTCCGGCGTCCGGCCGCGAGTGTCAATGGGCGGCCTCTACGCCATTCGTGCGCGCACCTGCATCCGCCGTCCATCGCGGCTCGCTCGATGTCGGCTGAAACGCATCCCTGTCGTGACCGTCGAGCGCGAGCCGAAGGAGCGTTTCGACAGCCGCGCCGTTTGCAACCCATGGAAGGACCGCCTCAAACGCGACCTCATCCCAAGGTCGATCAACGCAAGGCCCGGCGGACGGCCGCGCTGCACCGGTTCGTCAGGTTGTACCGGCGCAAGGCACAGAAAGGCGTCGAGCCCAACGACCGGCAGCACGATCGTCGTTTCGAGAAGAAGATCAAACGCATGAAGCCGGACGAACTGGACCGCTCTCTGCGAGAGGATTGATCCGGCCGCCGCTAGGTGTTCATCGATTCGAAGAACGTCGCGTTGCCCTTGGGCGTGTCGCGCAGCTTGCCGAGCAGGAACTCGATACCGTCGACCGTGCCCATCGGGTTGAGGATGCGGCGTAGCACGTACATTTTCTTGAGCACGTCGGCCGGCACGAGCAGCTCTTCCTTGCGGGTGCCGGAGCGCGTGATGTCGAGCGCGGGGAAGGTCCGCTTGTCCGGCGATCTTGCGGTCGAGGATGATCTCGGAATTGCCGGTGCCCTTGAACTCCTCGAAGATCACCTCGTCCATGCGCGAGCCGGTGTCGATCAGCGCGGTGGCGATGATGGTGAGCGAGCCGCCTTCCTCGATGTTGCGGGCGGCGCCGAAGAAGCGCTTCGGCCGCTGCAGAGCGTTGGCGTCCACACCACCGGTCAGCACCTTGCCGGAGGACGGCACCGTCGTATTGTAGGCGCGCCCGAGCCGCGTGATCGAATCGAGCAGGATGATCACGTCGCGATTGTGCTCGACGAGGCGCTTGGCTTTCTCGATCACCATCTCGGCCACGGCGACGTGGCGCGTCGCCGGCTCGTCGAAGGTCGAGGCGACGACCTCGCCCTTCACCGAGCGCTGCATGTCGGTGACTTCCTCCGGCCGCTCGTCGATGAGCAGCACGATGAGGTAGGCCTCGGGATGGTTGCGCCGAGATCGACTGCGCGATGTTCTGCAGGAGAACGGTCTTGCCGGTGCGCGGCGGCGCCACGATCAGCGCGCGCTGGCCGAAGCCGATCGGCGCCACGATGTCGATTACGCGCGGAGGACAGATCCTTGCGGGTCGGATCCTCGATCTCGAGCTTGAGGCGGCGGTCCGGGATACAGCGGCGTGAGATTGTCGAAATTGACCTTGTGGCGGACCTTCTCCGGCTCCTCGAAATTGATCGTGTTGACCTTGAGCAGCGCGAAGTAGCGCTCGCCCTCTTTCGGGGAGCGGATCAGGCCTTCGACCGTGTCGCCGGT
The DNA here is from genome assembly GCA_965231175.1 of Acetobacteraceae bacterium. Taxonomy (GTDB): domain Bacteria; phylum Pseudomonadota; class Alphaproteobacteria; order Acetobacterales; family Acetobacteraceae; genus Acidocella. Next base: position 128,579 of record CBDDMJ010000009.1, read on the forward strand.
GCGCAGGCCGAAGCGACGGATCTGCGAGGGCGAGACGTAGATGTCGTCGGGGCCGGCGAGGTAGTTCGCGTCCGCCGACCGGAGGAACCCGAAGCCGTCCTGCAGCACCTCGATGACGCCGACGCCGACGATCTCGATCTCGCGGCTGGCAAGCTGCTTGAGGATCGCGAACATCAGCTCCTGCTTGCGGAGCGTGGAGGCGTTCTCGACCTCGTATTCCTCGGCGAAGACGACAAGCTCAGGCGGCGACTTGTCCTTCAGGTCGGCGAGCTTGATTTCCTTGGGGTGAGGCGCAGCGGGGGCGCCCGCGGTCCCTTCGTGAGCGTCCGTGTCTTCGGAGACGATGTCTGTCATTGCAATGTTTTCTTGGGTAGCGAGAGGGCCGGGGCGGCCGAGGTTCGGGATGTGAGCCGGGACGCTGGCGAGAATGCCGAGCGTGCGGGCCTGACCGATAAGGCGGGACCCAAGCTAGTAGGCGCGACGTCGCGATTTGGCAAGATGGCTCCCTCTCGCCCCCCCTGCGGCCCGCTTGGTGCTAAGGACGGCCGAGAGGCAGCAGGGGACCATGGATGCGCGTCATCGTGCTTGGCAGCGGCGTCGTCGGTGTCGCGACCGCCTATTATCTGACGCGCGACGGGCACGAGGTCACGATCGTCGACCGCCAGGCCGCAGCTGGCATGGAGACGAGCTTCGCCAACGCCGGCCAGGTGTCGCCTGGCGCCTCGACGCCCTGGGCCGGCCCCGGCATCCCGGTCAAGGCGCTCAAATGGCTGGCGATGCGCTATCGGCCGCTGGTGCTGTGGCCGCTGCTCGATCAGCGGCTGTACGGCTGGCTCGCGCGCATGCTCGCCAATTGCACGGAGGAGGCCTTCCAGCGCAACAAGGGCCGGATGGTCGCGCTCGCCGAGTACAGCCGCGATCGCCTGCGCGAGATGCGCGACGTGACGGGCATCCATTACGACGAGCGGACAGGGGGCACGCTGCAGCTCTTCCGCAAGCAATCCCAGCTCGATGCCGCGGGTCATGACACGGCGGTCCTCGACCGCTACGGCGTGCCCTACGAGCTGCTCGACATCGCCGGCTGCGTCGCGTGCGAGCCGGGCCTCGCCGCTTCGGCCCAGCGCCTCGTCGGCGGCCTGCGCCTGCCCGGCGACGAGACCGGCGATGCGCATCTCTTCACGCAACGCCTCGCCGAGATCTGCCGCGCGGCGGGCGCGACCTTCCGTTACGGCGCGTCCGTCAAGCGGCTCCGGCAAGTGACGGAGATCGCATCGAGGGCGTCGAGCTCGCCCGCGGCGAGATTCTCAAGGCCGACGCCTATGTCGTGGCGGCGGGGAGCTTCACGCCAGCCTCTGCTGCGCCCGCTCGGCATCGATGTGCCGGTCTATCCGGTGAAGGGCTATTCGCTCACGGCCAAGGTCACCGATGCCGAGATGGCACCCGTCTCGACCGTGATGGACGAGACCTACAAGATCGCGATCACCCGGCTGGGCGATCGCGTGCGGATCGGCGGCACAGCCGAGCTCGCCGGCTTCAGCCTGCGCCTGCGGACGCCGCGCCGCGTCACGCTGGAGCATTCGGTGCGCGACCTCTTCCCGCGACGGCTGCGATCCGGCCGATGCGACGTTCTGGACAGGCCTGCGCCCGATGACGCCGGATGGCACGCCGGTGGTCGGCGCGACCGCGTTGCCGAACCTCTACGTCAACACCGGCCACGGCACGCTGGGCTGGACGATGGCCTGCGGCTCGGGCCGCTTCCTCGCCGACGTGATCTCGGGCCGAAAGCCCGATCTCGACCCAGCCGATTTGGCGCTCACGCGCTACGTTTGAAGACGCGCTACGTTTGAAGACAAGTCGGCTAGAGGAGCGAAAGGTCCGGATTGATCCCGTCATGAAGCCTACGATCTCGTGCCGATTGCACATGCCCCTCATGTATGGGGTCGCCGCGACGCGGCCATCCGCGCGTCGCCGGACTCGGTTGGAAAGCCTGGATCAGCGTTCCGGCCGGCGGACGGCGACGTCGAGCACGTCGCCGCTAAAGGAGCGCTGCGCGACAACGATCTGCGACTCGCCACGCGGCGGCGGCAGCGAAATCGCGGCGCCGAACGCGTGGTGCCCATCGCCGATGCCGAAGTCGAGCAGGTCGCCGCGCAGCTGATCGGCTTGCACCCTGGCGAGGATCCGGCCGTTGATGGTCAGATCGAGCACCACGGGCGCGTCCGGCGTGCCGAGATCCTGCGCCCATCCCGCCACCGAAGCTTCGTCGAAACGGTCGATGAAGCCGCGCAAAGCACTCGTCTTGCTGAATTGGTCCTCGCGGAGCCCCGTGTGGGCCACGAAGCAGGCTGCCGGGAAGCGGACCCAAGCGGGGGGATAGCGCCCCCAGGGATCCTCGATGAGGCACGTACCCCAGAGGTAGCCCTGGCGATCACGAAAGCAGCCGCTGAACCTACTGGCGCGGTCGAGCACCCCACCTTCGGTGAAGGTGGGCAGAGCCAGCAGCTCGTCCATCGTCATCAAATGGGGCTTTTTCATTTCACCGACTGACGGCCCGGATCCTCTCGCATAGCCACGCTCATATGGTGAGCGCAAAGCGGCGTGATCAAGGGGGTGACACTTGGTCGGACGCTGTCGGCCAACTCGATGTCTCAATGCGCCGGACACGCGGATGAGGCGACGCTCACGGTCGCGGGCGCGATGCGCTGCAGGACCTCGTCGGCGAATCCGGCCCAATCCTTCAAATGGCGCGCGACAGCTTCACGAGCAAGCTGCTCGATATAGTCGGGCGTTGCCGCGAGGTGCCTCAACGCCTCGACGATGGCGTCCTCGTCCGTCATGTCGATGATGAACGTCCCACCGCCGGGTGCGATCTCGGCCATCGATGAACCGTTGTGGCAAAGGCACGGGCGTCCCAGCCACAGACTCTCGAGGATCGGCAGGCCGAAACCCTCTTCGACGGACGGGTAGACGCTGGCGTGGCAATTCGCATAGAGCGCGACCAGGTCTGCGTCCGACACCGTCCCGCGAATGGTGACCGTGGGTAGCGTTTGTACGATCGAGACGACCTCGGCGTCATATGCCGGAAATCCCGCTCGCCGTCCCACGAGATCGAGCGAGATGCGAGGGCCCCCGTCGCTCGATGCACGCTGAATGGCTCGCAGCAGCCGCAGGAGATTTTTCCTCGGCTCCCAGCTCGTCACCGCGAGAAGCTGCAGGGGGTCATCCGCGCCGCGAAGCGCTGGAGGCGCCGTGCTCCTTTGCACCGACGGGAATTCCGCGGGGAGAGGAACGACCTCGATGGGAGGGACCCGGAGGTGCTCGCGAAGGAGAAAATCCTTCAGATCCGCAGCAACGTAGTTCGTCGTCGCGAGGACCAGATCGGCGGACGCGAACTGACGGTAATAGCGTCGAAAGACGGCCACCCCGCCGGCATCGTAATTGTCGGCAAACTTGATCGGAATAAGATCGTGGATCAATGCTGCAGTGCGTAAGCCGTAAGCGCGTCCGAGCTGGATGGGATCGAGGTCGATGCCGATCAGGGAGATCGGAATTTCTGGAACAAAGAGAATGGCGGCATCCGTGATGAGCGCTTCAAGCGGACGCGCCCGCGAATTCGATGGCGTCGGCAGACTGACCACCTGCCGGGATCGACCGTCCCAGCCGATCGGCACAATCGTCGCGCCTGTCGTGTTCAATCTTTCCGCGAGGCGCCGAACAACGCGCTGGATCCCTGTTTCGAAAGGAACGAGCGCGGTATCCTGACACCAATAGAGAATCACGAGTTTCTCAGATGGCAGAGCGGACATTCCTGCAATGAGACCGCCGTCGCAGGCGGTCTCACAGAAGTAGCTTTTTAAGCGACCAAGGCAAGCGCCGGGCGCGTCTCGGCTGGGCACTCATTCAGCGGACGGACCCAGCGTGGCAGCGGATTGGCGGCAAGGTCGACCCGCAGGTAGAACCCGTCTTCGCAGCCCTCCCACAGCGCGGCCGGCAACCTGGCGCGACCCGATGTCCAGCGATGCACGCCACCCTCGATGCCGTGGAATCCAATGCAGAGTAGCGGGTCGTCGATCGCGACGTTGCGCGGTTCCGACATGCCGTCCTCGATCCGCAGCGCGGCCAGATAAAGACCGAGATCGCGAGCGTCTTTGCTGTCCAAGATGTCGCTCGGACGCGCCGCGGGCAAGACCGCGAGGGTGACGAACGACCATGCGCCTCCCAAGTGGAAGCCGAGCGGCGCCGTCGCCAGAAAAACGAAAGGGATGCCGTATTTCAGCGGTCTCATCGATTTGCCGTCATCCATCCACGTCGAAGAAGATCGCCGGGATGGACGATAGTGTATCTCACACGCGCTTGATACGGTCGACCCAACGTCACCCGTTACGGCGCACCCGCTTCGCGGTCTGGAAAAAAGAGATCCCAGGCCGGGCATTGCCCGGCCGGGGTGGTCATTCCAGACCAGCGTAGATAGATCAGAAGGCGGTCGTTCCGTTCGGTGTGCCGAGACCGGTGGGGCCATCGTAGCCGACTTCGGCATTGCAGAAGTACAGGGGCTTGCCGCTGCAAGTCCCGTTGTTGCCTGTCGTGACGTCGTTGAGGGCGGAGGTGCCGGCGAACGCGTAAGGATTGCTGCCGTAGTTCACCGCGCCACCGTTGTTGCCGTAGATGCCGCCGACGAGCGGGGTCGCCACGCTGGTGCCGCCGAACACGAGCCAGCCCGATCCACCTCCGGTCGGGCCGTAGACGGCCACGCCGGTGCCGGGATTGCCGACGGCCGAAACATCGGCCTCCATGCGCTTCGTGCATCCGGTGTCGGTCTGCCACATCGGCTTGGCGTACAAGGCGCTGCAGCCGCTGCCGCCGCCCGCCCAGGCGGATTCGGTCAGCCTCGCGAGACATTGGCATTCTTGATCAGGGTCGTGCCACCGACCGCGGTCACATACGGCGACGTGGCCGGGAAGCCCGGCCCGCCGGCATACCCGCTGTCGCCCGTGGCGGCGGTGATCGCAACTCCCGGGTGGTTGTAGTCGTTGGCTACGGACTGACCGCCGGATTCGGCCCCGCTATAGCTGTTGCTGATCACGTGGGCGCCCAGCTTCGCGGCCGTGTTCTCGGACGCGCCGAGGTCTGCGAACGAGGCGGAATTGCCTTCGACCAGGATGATCTTGCAGCTCGGGCACATGGCGCTGGCCATATCGAGGTCGAGAGCCGATTCCTGCGCCCACCCGGTGTTCTGAGCGGGATACTTTTTCGGCTTGCCCTTCTGGTTCAGCTTTTGAAAGCAGCCGTTGGCGGTCGTGCAGGCCGGCAGGCCGTATTGCGACCGATAAACGCCAAGGTCGGACTCCGCGTTCGTATAGCCGTAAGCGTCGACGATGGCGATGATCGTGCTGGAGGCGCCCGTCGTGGTGATGTTGTACGCTGATTGCAGATCAGCCGGTCCAAATCCGCTTGGCGTGTCCGGATGGGTCCGAGACAGTATGTTTCCGGCGCTGTCGGTCACGACATGCGCCAGGCAGCGCGCATGCGTGTTGGGTACGAGGCGTTTGCAAACGGCGACGTGATATACGTTCCCAGAGCGTTCGACAGGTTCCGCGACGGCGATCGACGCAGCGGCCGCGCTTATTCCGGCAGCCAAAAGCGCCGCCGATAAAATTCTATACATATGAGGCTCCTCTTCGCGGGGCGTCCCGGCTTGGCTTCGATCCAAACCCCGCGCCGCGTTCATGAAACGCCCTTACACGAATTCGGCGGCATATCGCCGCGGATTCATCTCGGTTTCACCATAATGTTACCGGCATGACATTTGTGGCCCGTGCGAGGCGCCGAGGTAAACGCAATGGGGTCAGCGCTCGCGCGATCTTTCCGTGACTTCGGAAAGACGTCGCCTCATCCGTCGGTCACGGCGCGAGTCCTGCCTCAATCTTCCTTCGGCGTGATGATCTGGCGGCCCCTGTACATGCCGGTCTTCAGGTCGACGTGGTGCGGGCGGCGCAGTTCGCCGGTGTCCTTGTCCTCGATATAGCTGTTGGCGCTGAGGGCGTGGTGCGAGCGGCGCATGTTACGGCGCGAAGGGGAGACTTTGCGTTTGGGGACGGCCATGGCGTTATCTTCGAGACCTGAAAAACAAAGCGGCGGCCGAATGCTGGCCGCCGACGTGAACGCTGTCTATGCCGCAAAACGACCAGCGCTTCAAGACCGTGAAAGTCGCCGCGGGGCGACGCCCGCCCAGGCCAGTTCCAGGAGCGTGACGAGCGTCGAGCGGTCCAGCGCCGAGAAGTCGACGAAGGTCGACCCTTTGCGGCCCCAGTACCCGGGAACCGGTTCGATCGCATCGGCGTAGGTCTCGACGAAGTTGTGCTGATGCTCGGGCGTGAGTTTGACCATCAGGCGCGGGCGATCCTCGCGCAGGGTGCAGAAGATCTTGCCGGCCACGCGAAACGACGGGGAGCCGTGGTGGTCGGCTTCGACCGCCTCGGGCAGGGGCCAAGGCCATGGCGCGGATGTCGGCGTGCGTGGTCGTCATGATGGCGAGCCCGACACTAGGGTGGGACGCGCCCGGGCGGAAGTCGTAGAGCGGGGCATGGCGATAAAGACTCCAAAGCGATTCAGCCGGGCCTCAAAGACGGTTCGGCGAAGCGACGGTCCACCGCCGGTCGGTGTCGTCGATGTAGTCGAACGGGACGCTGACGGCGACCTCTTCGTCCGCCTTGCGAAAGGCGATCCCGACGGATCGATGTGGCGTCTGGCCCCAGGGCCCGGCGAGGCGGCCGCCGGCGCGCCGGGACTGGGTGACCGGTTGCTCGCGCGGCTCGAACGACTGGACGGCGGCGAGCTCGAAGCCAGGCTGATCAAGCATCTCGGCCAGAGCGCCCATCGCATATTGGGTGTCGTCCGCAAGTCGCGGCGCGAGGTTCGGGTCGAGCCCGTGGACCGCAAGTCCCGCGACAGCGTTCTGCTCCCGCCGCTGGAGGGCGCGGATCTGCGTGACGGCGATCTGGTCCTGGTGCGGATCGGTGGCGAATCCCGCCGCCCCCACGGTCCAAGATCGGGCCACCTGTTGGAAACGGTTGGCCGCGAGGACGATCCCCGAGCGGCGTCACTGCTGGCCATCCATGCTCACGGCGTTCCGACCGGGTTTTCGCCGGCCGCCCAGGCCGAGGCGGCGGACGCCAGACCCCCTACCCTCGCCGGCCGCACGGATCTTCGGGATCTGCCCCTGGTCACCATCGATCCGCCGGACGCGCGCGACCACGACGACGCGGTGTTCGCCGAGATGGACGAGGATCCGAAGAACCCGGGCGGCTGGGTCGTCTGGGTCGCCATCGCCGACGTCCCCGCCTATGTGCGCCCAGGCTCGGCGCTCGACCGCGAGGCCCGCGAGAAGGGCAACAGCGTCTACTTTCCCGATCGTGTCGAGCCCATGCTGCCCGAGACGCTCTCGGCGGGCCTCTGCTCCCTGATCGAGAGGGAGTCGCGGGCCTGTCTGGCCGTGCGCATGGTGTTCGACGCCGAGGGCGCCAAGCGCTCGCACCAGTTCTGCCGCGGGCTGATGCGTTCGGCGGCGAAGCTTTCCTACGAGCAGGCCCAGACGGCGATCGACGGGCAGCCGGACGACGCCACCGGACCGTTGATGGACGCGGTGCTCCGGCCGCTGTGGACCGCGTACGGCGTGCTGAAGGCGGCGCGGGACAAGCGTTCGCCGTCGAGATCGAGTCGGTCGAGCGCCGCATTGTCCTGGGCGCCGACGGAAAAGTAGCATCGATCCGTCCGCGCGAGTCGCTGGCAGCGCACAAGCTGATCGAAGAATGCATGATCCAGGCCAATGTGTGCGCCGCGCAGACGCTGGAAACAACGTCGCTCACCTCTGATCTACCGGGTGCATGACGCCCCTAGTGAGGCCAAGCTGCAGGCCCTGGCCGATTTCCTGGCGACGCTGGCGATCCCGTGGAACAAGGGCGAGGCGGCGCGCACCGAGCGCTTCAACCGCCTGCTGACCCAGGTGCGCGGCGGCCCGCACTTCGAGATCGTCAACGAGGTGGTGCTGCGCACCCAGATGCAGGCGATCTATTCTCCCGAGAACATCGGTCACTTCGGACTCAACCTGGATCGCTACGCGCATTTCACGTCGCCGATCCGCCGCTATGCCGACCTGATCGTCCACCGGGCGCTGATCTCCGCCCTGGGCCTTGGCGACGACGGCCTGAGCGGCGAGGACGTCGCACGGCTGAAGGAGACCGCCGAGCACATCACGCTCGCCGAACGCCGGGCCATGGCCGCCGAACGTGACGCCACCGACCGGTACGTGGCCGCCTACCTGGAAGACAAGACCGGCGCCGACTTCACCGGCCGGATCACCGGGGTCACGCGGTTCGGTCTGTTCGTGCGCCTCGCCGAAACCGGCGCGGACGGCCTCGTGCCGGTGTCCAGCCTCGGCGACGACTATTTCATCCACGACGAGGCGTCGCACGCCCTGGTGGGAGAGCGAACCGGCGTGCGCTGGCGGCTGGGCCGTTCCGTCGAGGTTCGCCTCAAAGAAGCGACACCGATCACTGGCGGCCTCATTCTGGAGATGCTCAGCGATCCCGAGGCGCGCGACGTAGAGGCCGGGCGGCCAAGGCGGGTGAATCGTGGGCGAGGAAGTCGCACGGGCCCCCTCGCCGGACCGCGGGGTGGGCGCCGCTCAAGATAGGTGAATGCCTGAAACGCCTCCGAACACTCCCAGGACGCAAGTCGCTGATGCCACCAGGATCACCAGCCAAAGGTACCAGCCCCGGAGCCTGTGGGCGGGCGGCAGGGCGCGGGCCGCCAGCGCGATCAGGAAGCCCAGGACCAGAGGCAGCAGGAATGCGTTCATTACCTGAACGCCGACGTTCAGCGACACGAGGTTGGGGGCGATGGCGACAACGAGAGTCGCGCCGATCACCGCCAGCGCATAGACACCATAGAACCACCGCGCCTCAAGCGGATGGTGTTCGAGCGAATGCCGGTAGCGCGGTCACCTCGCCCAGTCCCCCAGGCCAGGGCCAGCGAAGAGACGATGGCCGCGACCAGGCCGGCGCCGATGATGCCGGCTCCGAACACCAGTCGTCCCACGCCGACGCCGAGGTAGGAGGTCAGGGCGGAGCTGAGGTCGCCGACCGTCGCCAGGTCGGGCTTGGCGCCATGAGGCGCTAGCGTGGCGGCCGCCGCCACGAGCACGGCGGCCATAACCAACTGGGTGACCAGGGCGCCCAGGGCCGTATCCCAGCGCGCGGCGGCGAAATGCTCGGGGCGCAGCTTTTTGTCGGCCACGGCCGATTGCTGGTAGAAAACCATCCACGGCATGATCACCGCGCCGATGTTGGCGGCCACCAGATACATGTAGTCGTGGTTGGTGAAGGGGATCTGCACGGCCTGCGTCGCGATGGCCGCCAGGTCGGGGTGCGCCGCCCAGGCGACCCCGAAGAACGCGAATTCGAACAGGCCCACCGCGATGGCGGCCCTCTCCACACGCCGGTACGAACCGGTGAGAACAATGAGAAGAAGACCGCCGGCGGCCAGCGGCAGGGTGATCCAGCGCGAGAGGCCGTAGAGTTCACCGACCCCGGCCACGCCGGAAAGTTCGGTGAGGAGCGCCCCGACGGTCGCGATCGCGAGGCCGCCGACCGACACCCACGCCCAGAAGCGCCCGAACGTCTCCTTGATCAGTTCGCCGTGGCCACGGCCGGTGAATATCCCCAGGCGCACGGTCAGCTCCTGGACCATGTAAAGGATAGGCACCAGGACGAGCTGCACCAAAAGCAGCCGATAGCCCCACTGCACCCCGCTCTGGCCGGCGGTGATGATGCTACCGACATCGGTGTCGGCCAGCATCACGACGAGCCCCGGGCCGAGCACGGCGACGAAGCGATGCAGCCGCGCGCTCTGGAAGAGCGGATAATGCAAACGGTTCTCAGTCACAATTTCTTGACTATGCCCTGTCACGCGAATGTCAACGTGCGAACGCCCGGCGTTCGCGACCGTCACAGTGTATTTCGCCGCGCTTTACTCTAATAGCCGCTTTCATCAGGCGGTTCTCGCCGCTTAGGATCGGCGTATGACTGAAAGGCGTTTGACGGCCCGGGGACGGCGCCGCGCAAAGGTGGCCCGCGGGCGCGCGGAGGAATGCATTCACGAACGAATGGCCCGATCCACAATTCTGCGTGCAGGATGCCGATCCAATCGTGTGGCGCGCCGAGCCTCGCGAGTGGCCACGGCGGCACCGGATCCATTCTTTGACTGCAGCTTACGCTACGAGATGCTTCCGTCGCACGGCTTTCGCAGCCTAAGGTCGGCCAATGAGCGAACAAGCGTTTGACGATCTGGGGACGGCGCCGCCGTCCAACGAACCCAAGGTCGGGAGGGTCTACCGCCCGCGCGACGCGGCGACACTGATCCTGATCCGCCGGGACGGCCCCAAGCTGCGGGTGCTGATGGGGCGCCGGAACGGTGGACATGACTTCATGCCGGACAAGTGGGTGTTCCCCGGCGGACGCATCGATCGAAGCGACTTCCATGCGCCTCATGCGACGCCGCTGCGGCCCGACGTGGCCGCCAGGCTGGAAAAGACCACGTCTTCCATCCGCGCCAGGGCGCTCGCGCTGACCGCCGTGCGCGAGACATTCGAGGAAGCCGGTCTATTGCTCGCCAAGCCCGCCCCGACACGCCCGGGGGCGGGCCCGTGGAGAGAGTTCCTTGCCCAGGGCGCCGCCGCCGACCTCGACGCCCTGCGTTTCATCGCACGCGCGGTCACGCCGCCGGCGCGGCATAAACGCTTCGACGCGCGCTTCTTCATGGCGGAGGCCGACCGGCTGATGAGCCTCGATCGCCAGGGAGATTGCGGGGAGTTGGACGAAATCGCCTGGGTGGCGCTTGACGACGCGCTCGGACTGGACCTTCCGAGCGTGACGCGTTTCGTGCTGCGGGAAATCCCCGACCACCTCGCCGATCCCGATCGCCCTGCCCCGTCGCTGCGCTTCCTCCATGGACGTCAGCAGACGACCCATCTGTAAGGAAGATTCAAACACGAAGGACACAAAGGACACGAAGTCGACCGTGGATGGCGAAACTGTCGACGACCAACTGGCTCTCGATGAATGTGCCTGGCGCGGCGGCCCAGGTTTCTTAGTGTCCTAGTGTTTCATATTTTCTTTCATGATGCCCGGCGCTCGAGTCGAGGAGAGGCGCGGTGTCGCCGAAGCGGTCCGTTTCCCCTCCCCGCTCATCAAACCGGACGTGCGGATTTCCCGCATCCGGCTTACCGACTGGATTCGTGGCAGGGCTCACGGAGGACGACAGCGCGGCGGCAGTGGCGCATTCTAGGCACGCCCATGTCGCCGAAGACCGCATCCTTGCGGAACGGTCCGATGCTTCGCGAAGGCATCTTGCTTCGTCGGACGAGGAAGTTGCGGACCCGGTCATAGATGTGGGCCTCGATGGCTCTGTCCGCGGCGTAGTGGCTTCCGGGCGTGAAGTAGCCCCCCCATCCCCGCAGGAGGCGATTCAGGTCGTGACAGACCTCGGGCCAGGGCCCTTTGTTGCCGGGGACGAGCATCGCGCTCACCTTGTCCTTGAGACGTTGAACACTTTTCTTTGACGGGCTGGCCCCGGTGAACCATCGGCCCTGCTGCTTGAAGCAGTGCGGGCCGAAGGTGTAGCCGAGGAAGTCGAACCGTTCCGTGCGCGCATTACGCACACAGGTCTTGGTCCGGTTCAGGCTCAGTCCCAGTCGCGTCATCACCGGGTCCGTCCACGCCAGGGCCTCGTTCGCGTTGCCGCGACCAAGGATGACGAAGTCGTCCGCATAGTTGATGATGTGCGCGCTCCAGGCCTCGCCCCGGCCCGTCTTTCGCCAATGCTTCAGAAAGCGGTTCATGTAGAGGTTGGCGATCATCGGGCTGATGACGCCCCCTTGGGGGACGCCTTGCCGGCTGGCCGCTCCGCCCTCCATGCGTTTCTTGCCATCCCCGGCGGTCGTTTCGACCGGAGCCCTGAGCCACTGTTTGATCAGCCACAGCATGTTTCGATCCACGATGCGGCGGCTGATCGAGATCATCAGCTCGGAGTGCGGGATAGTATCGAAGTATCGACTCAGATCCGCGTCGACCACGTCGGTGTAGCCCTGCCGGAGCAGATCCAGCACCGCCTTGATCGCCTGGCCCGCTTCGCGCCCTGGCCGATAGCCATACGCCGCCGGGTCCAGGTCAGCCTCGAAGACAGGTTCCAGCACCAGTTTCGCGGCGGTCTGCACAACCCGGTCCCGAATCGTCGGAATACCGAGCGGCCGCTCGCCGCCGTCGGACTTGGGGATCATCACCCGTCGCACCGCCTGGGGCCGATACGTCTTGGTCTTCAAGTCTTCACCCAGCCGGGTCAGCCAGTCCTCCAGCCCCGCCGCCTCGATCTGGTCGAACGTCACCCCATCCACGCCCGGCGCACCCCGATTGGAGCGCGCCAGATTGTACGCGTGTCGCAGGATGTCCGACCGCCAGACCTTGTCGTAGAGCTGATAGAACCGGAAGCCCGGCTCGGCCTTCGCCTTGCCATAAAGTTTCCTCTGCAAAGTCCGGATCAATTCCGGTGTTGCCAGGCTCATCGCCAATCACCTTTCCTCGTCTGCTTCGATAAACGCACCAGAAGTAAGGGTCCTTCCCTCCCCCGGCGTTACCCGGCTTCACAGGTACTACGACCCCCTCGGACCCCCGCGCCGTCCGGCCCCGAAAGAGCCGTTCGAGATCGCTACTCTCGACGAACGCGGGTCTCCCCTGCTTACGCAACACCTTTCCTGACGTGCTGTGCCTACTACCCCGGTGGACCGGTCCAGGTGCGCTTGTCGGCTTCTTCCCCAGACCGTGCTGCCTTCCCCATTCTCTGACTGGGTCGACGTCCACAATTTCCCTTTCGGGGCTTACCCCAGCTTTACTCACGTTACGGCCCGTCAGTTCGCTCGACCGCCATAAGCGGCCTTTGTCACAGGGCTTCGACACCGCCGGTTACCCAGCCATGCCGCCTGTCAGCTACCGGGCCAACCGACCATTACCCGGGTGGAACTCCCATCCACGAGGTGTTGCGCCGTTCAGGGACGCACCAAAGCACACGGAATGGCGACGGTTGACATTGTGAGCGCAATTCGTATTGTCCGCGCCTCGCGAAAATCGTCGGCTTTCCGCGCCGCGCCCGTCAGGACTTCGAGATTGCCATGGCCAAACCGGCTTCCATCAAGATTCGCCTCAACTCGACGCGCGGACACCGGCTTTTTCTACGTGACCAAGAAAAACGCCCGCACCATGACCGAGAAGATGGTCGTGAAGAAATACGATCCCGTCGTGCGCAAGCATGTCGAGTTCAAGGAAGGCAAGATCAAATAGGCTCAAGCGCCGCCGAAGTGTCCCTTCTCCCCTTTCGGGAGAAGACCTTCCCCGAAGGGCCGGATGAGGGGTTTCTCTCCGGTTAGCCTGGTAAACTCGATCCCTTAAAGTCCCGCGCTGGCGCGACCCCTCATCCGTCTGCTTCGCGGACACATTCTCCCGCGAGGGGAGAAGGGACAGTCGTGATGGTCGTTCTCCTACCCCCGCGCCCGCTCCACCGTCTCCACGCTCTGACACGCGCGTAGCGCCGCCGCGATATGGGTCAGGTGGCGGGCGTCGCGGACCTCCACATCAAAATCGACATCGAAGAAATTGGTGTGCCGGTGGCGCATGTTGACGCCCACGATGTTGCCGCTGGCTTCCCCGATCACCGTGCAGGCCTGACCCAGAACCCCGGGCCCGTCGTGGATGGTAGCGCTGCAAGCCGACCCTCCGACACCGTGTCGTGCTCGGCCTCGGCCGTCCAGTGCAGGTCCTTCCACAGATCCTCCTGATCCTCGAACGCGGCCAGGCGCTCCGCAGTCGATGACATGCACCTCCAGGGTCTGCGGCTGGCTGGCGATGCCGACGATCGCGGTCACCCGGCATCGGATAGCAGCAATGCGGGAAATGCAGTTCGCAACGCCCGGCGCCAGGCCATCGCCGCGCACATAGAAGCGCGCGGCCTTGCCGTTTTCGATGCGCCGCGGCTCTGCGACCGCAGCGGCCCTTTCGGCGGCCTTCAAACCCTGGGAACACCGCTTCCAGCACCTGGGCGGGGAGAACCCGGCCTCGACCGACGGCCGCGAACAGTTCCGCTTCGCTGGTCGCGGCCGCGAATCGGTCGAGCGCGGGCCGCAGCGAGACGTCGGGTCCGCGATTTGCCGGCCCGCTCGAATGTCTGATCCAGGGAAAGCGCGGCCGAGGCGGACATATTCGTCCTTCTCGACCTGGCGGATATGCCGGCGGATTGCCGAGCGCGCCCGCGCCGAAACAGTCAGGCTCTGCCAGTCCGGCATGCATGCCGCCGGCTTGCTCCCCCGCACCACCTCGATGACATCGCCGTTCAACAGCGGCGTGCGCAGCGGGCGCAGCTCACCGTTGATCTTGACCCCGATGCAGGTGTCGCCGACGTCGCTGTGCACCGCATAGGCGAAGTCCAGCGGCATCGCCCCGCTCGGCAGGCTGATCAGCTTGCCCTTGGGGGTGAATACGAAAGACCTGATCGAGGAACATCTCGAGCTTGGCGTGTTCGAGCAGGTCCTCCGCGTCGCCACCCTGCTCGAGCACCTGCACGAACTGGCGCAGATCGGCGAGCGGATCGTTGCTTCCTGCCGCCGCGGCCGCCTCCGGATCGAAGGCGTAGGTCTGGTTCTTGTATCGCCAGTGCGCGGCGACGCCTTCCTCGGCGACCCGATCCATCGCCTCGGTGCGGATCTGCATCTCGATGCGCATGGCGCGCGGGCCGACCACCGTGGTGTGCAGCGAGCGGTAGTTGTTGCGTTTGGGGGTCGAGATGAAGTCCTTGAAGCGGTCGGGAACACTGGCCCAGGCCCGATGGATGACGCCCAGCGCGCGATAGCAGTCGTCTTCCGTGCTGCACGATCACGCTGAAACCCGTAGATGTCCGAAAGTTGAGAGAATCCAATCGATTTGCGCTGAAGTTTGCGCCAGATGGAAAAGGGATTCTTCTCCCGGCCGATCAACATGCGCGTCGATCCCGGCCGCCTTCAGTTTCGCTTCGATCTCGCTGCTTGCCAGCAGAACCGCCTTGCCCTGGCCGGCGCGCAAGGTGTCCAGCCGGCGCAGGATCGCGTCTCGGGCCACCGGATTGAGATGCGAAAACGCCAGTTCCTCGAGTTCCGAACAGATGCGATGGCAGCCGATCGAGCGGGCCAGCGGGGCATAGATGTCGAGGGTCTCGCGGGCGATGCGCTCGCGCTTGGCCGCGTTGGCGATGTAATGCAGCGTGCGCATGTTGTGCAGGCGATCGGCGAGCTTCACCAGCAGCACCCGCACGTCCTTGGATACCGCCAGAATGAACTTGCGCAGATTTTCGGCCTGCCGCTTGTGGTCGGCGGTCGATTCCAGGCGTGAGAGCTTGGTGACGCCCTCGACCAGTTCGCCGACCTCACTCGCCGAACAGACGATCGATGTCGGCGCGTGTCACCTCGGTGTCTTCGATGACGTCGTGCAGCAGCGCGGTGACGATCGTGGCAGTGTCGAGACGATAGTCGGTGAGGATGCCCGCCACCTCGATGGGGTGCGCGAAATAGGGATCGCCGGAGGCGCGCTTCTGCGATCCGTGCATGCGAACCGCGTACACATAGGCGCGGTTGAGAAGCGCCTCGTCGGCGCTCGGGTCATAGGCCCGGACGCGATCGATGAGTTCATACTGCCGCAGGAACCTGCGACGTTCGGTCTTCGAATCAGGCTTCGCGACCGGCGGCGACGATTGGAGTGAAGGCGAGACGTCGCCGGACAGGTCGACAGGGACGGCGGCGGTGGCCGCCGTCTTGGGGGCAGACTTGATTGACGCCCTCGAGGCTCAGTAGCGCTCCTCCTGCCCACCATCGCGGTCGCTCTGCAGGGCTCGAACAAGCTCCTGCTCGCTCATCTGGGTGTGGGTCGGATCGGCCAGCAGGGCCAGGGTTTCCGCCTCTTCCTCGGCCTCGGAATGCTCGTCGACACGCTGCAGGCTGGTGATCAGCGCTTCACGCAAGGCACGGTGGGGTCCACCGTGTCCTCGGCGATCTCGCGCAGGGCCACCACGGGGTTCTTGTCGTTGTCGCGATCAACGGTGAGCGGTCCGCCGGACGCGATGGCGCGCGCCCGGTTTGCCGCCAACAGGATCAGGCTGAAGCGGTTCGGTACGCGGGTGACGCAATCTTCAACGGTGACACGGGCCATGCAACTCTCGGATAAGTTTGAGCGGAACCCACGTATGTAGTCGCTCACGCCCCAAAACACAACGCCGGTTCGCCGGGCACATTGGGTAGGCGAAACAAAGACAGAATGACCACAAAGGACACGAAGGGAGGCGCTGGAGGGCAATGCCCTCGACTTTCCCCGCCGTTTCGGGATGGAGATGCGCCTTCGGCGCGGAAATCCGCGGTCCCTGCGTGTCCTTCGCGGTCCGTCTTTAACGATCTCGCCGGGCAAAGCGCGATACTCAGGGTTCCGGGGCCGCTTCGGTTCCGATCTGCGCGTGGGCCGCGAGGTCGGCGGCGGCGCGGCGGCTGACGGGGTGGGTCCAAGACGGCGCGATCTCGGCCAGAGGACCCATCACGAACAGGCGCTCAGCCGCCCGCGGGTGCGGGACGGTGAGATCCGGTTCGCGGATCACCTCGCGTCCATAGGCGATCAGATCAAGATCCAGGGTCCGCGGGGGCGTTCGCATAGGCCCGGCGGCGGCCGAAAGCGGCTTCGATCGCGAGCAGCGCGGGCATCACCTCACCCGGCGAGCGGTCCGTCTCGACAAACACGACGCCGTTGAGATAGTCAGGCGCCGACCGATCCGGCCATGCGGCGGAGCGCCACCATCGTGAACGATGCGTGACGCAAAGACCGCTATCGGGAAATCGCTCGACGGCTGCCTCGAGCAGGTCGCGCGATGAACGGTAGCCGCCGGCCAGATTCGACCCCAGGGCGATGATGACAGCGTCGTCCGAGACATTCAAATCGCGCATCATCTTGAAGGGATTATCGAAGTGACATTTTATCCGACCGACCGATTGGCCTTGTTCATCGACGGCGCAAATCTTTATTCCGCAGCCAAAGCTTTAGGATTTGACGTCGACTACAGAAAGCTGCTCGAAGAGTTCCGCAAGCGTGGCGTGCTGATCAGGGCCTATTATTATACGGCGCTGGTAGAAGATCAAGAATATTCCCCCATCAGGCCGCTGGTCGATTGGCTGGATTACAACGGTTTCACGCTCGTGACCAAGCCGGCGCGCGAATATACCGACCGTGAGGGCCGAAAGCGCTTCCGCGGCGACATGGACCTCGAAATCGCCGTGGACATGATGGAACTCACGCCGCGCTGCGATCATGTGGTGTTGTTCTCCGGCGACGGGGATTTCCGCTGTCTCGTCGAAGCCGTTCAGCGCAAGGGTGTCCGCGTCACCGTCGTTTCGACGGTCAAATCGCAGCCGCCGATGGCCAGCGACGATCTTCGGCGTCAGGCGGACGCCTTCGTCGACCTCGCCGATCTGGTCGACATCATAGGACGTCCGGCGCGGGATCGCCTGCCTCGATTCCTGCAGGAGGCCGGCGGCGTTGGCGAACCCTGAGCCGTCCCGCGATTGTCCGCTATGCCCGAGGCTCGTCGACTACCGCGCCGAAAACCGCGCCGCCAATCCCGATTGGTTCAACGGTCCGGCGCCCTCTTTCGGTGATCCAGGGGCCCGCCTGCTGATCGTCGGTCTGGCGCCAGGGCGTCAAGGCGCCAATCGCACCGGACGGCCATTCACCGGCGATCACGCCGGGATCCTGCTATACGACACCCTCCTCCGCACCGGCTTCGCCAGCGGCCGTTACGACGCCAGACCCGACGACGGACTGGCATTGATCGACTGCATGATCACCAATGCCGTTCGCTGCGCGCCGCCGGGAAACAAACCGTCAACGTCGGAGGAGGCGGCCTGCCGTCCCTTTCTCAACGCGCGGATGATCGCCCTGCCCCGCCTGAGCGTGATCGTCACGCTTGGAGACGTCGCCCGTCGAAACGTGTTCAAGGCGCTAGGACGAAAGGTTTCGGAAGCATCCGGAGGCCACGGAGCGGAACATCGGATCGACCGCTACCATTTGATCAACAGCTATCATTGCTCCAGGCTCAACACGAACACCGGACGCTTGACCGCGCCGATGTTCGAGGCCGTGTTCCCAGCGGGCGAGGTTTGTTCTCGGCGGCTGAAGGCAAAAACCTCCCTCCCCGTCATCGGGAGGGACAGATCGCGAAGCAATCAGGGTGGGGAAGTATGGCGCACTCAACGACGTCCCCTAATGGGGTTATCGGATTCACGCATCCTCCGCTGGAAGACATCTGGCCGCGCTCTGGAGCGGATGCAGCCGATTTATAGAGAGATCGAGGAGATGGGGTGCGTTCCGATGCGGCGCGGCCGCCTTTAAGATGCTTGTTCAGCGCCAAACCGAAAGGGTGACGATGAACTCCTCGATCTCCTCTGACCCCTCGATCTCCGCTATCGAATTTCCGCGGCTTCGCCGCCTGGCGCGCCGCGGCCGTCGATGCACGGGTCTCGAGCCGGGCGCCTACGCCCAGGCAGACCCGCCGAAGCCGGAGATGTGTGCATCCTGTAGCCTTCATGGGGAGGAACAGACGGCGAAGCCGTCAGGGAGGGGAACTCTCGATGAAGCCCCACACGGGAGGAATACTATAGAGGTATGGACATGGGGTCAGGCGGCTCGGATGATCGATTCGAAATCGATTGCTTTGAGGGAAGCGCCGCCGACGAGAGCGCCACCCACCTCCGGCAGCCGAAGGATCTCTTTTGCGTTGGAGGGCTTCACCGATCCACCATACAATATGGGCGCGGCGGCGCCCTACCGCACCGAACCGATGGATCAGAACGCCTCGTATCGCGGCGTGGATCTGCTCGATCTCCAGCGTCGTCGGGGTGAGCCCCGATCCGATCGCCCAGACCGGTTCGTAGGCGAGCGCAAACGGCCTTGCGCCCAACGCGTCCGGCAAGGACCCGTCGACCTGAGCGATCACCACTGAAACCGCGTCTCCAGCGCGGCGGTGCGCCAAGGTCTCGCCGACGCAGACGATGGGTTCCAAACCAGCGCGCAATGCGCCTTGCACCTTCTGCGAAACCATTGAGTCGCTCTCGCCGTGGCCGGAGCGACGCTCCGAATGACCGAGGATGACCAGGCTCGCCCCGCAATCGACGAGCATCTCGGGCGAAATATCGCCGGTGTAGGCGCCTTCCGGTTCCGCTCGGCAATCCTGCCCGCCGACTTCGATCGGTCCATCCGCGACCTCCGCCGCCAGCCGCGAGATCAAGGTGGCGGGCGGACACAGCGCCACGCGCGCGGCGCTTGGAGCCGCCCTCAGCGCTTCCGAAAGGGCGCGAGCCTCGACCAGCGATCGGCTGAGCCCGTTCATCTTCCAGTTTCCCGCGATCAACATGGTTCCGCGACCTAAGACATACCACTCTCCGTGTCACGTGCTTGCGGGGGGGGATGCGCCTAAACTATACCGCGCGCTTGGCGAGCGTTCCGCGCCCGCGTTCCAACGGCTCAGGGCTTCATGACCGGCGCACTCAGAACAACCGCAAGAAACCCTGTAGCGATCGCGATGATGGGATTGTTGATCCTGGTGTTCCTCGTCCTGGGCGTCGGCGGCGGCGGACATCTGTCGGATATATTCGGCGGCGCCCACGGAGATGCCGTCGTCGTCGCCGGCGGCCATTCGATGAGCGCGAGAGACTTCCAGAAGGTGTTCGATCAGAACAGGCAGCGCTTCGAGGAACAGTCGAAGCAGCAGGTCTCCGTCGAACTGCTGGTTAAGAACGGGGCCGACAAACAGCTGTTGAGCGAGATCGCCGACGACGAGGCCGAAACCGAGATGCTCAGCCGCGCCGGTATCAACCCGGATCCCAGCCTGGTCGACAACGAGATCAAAAAGCTGCCTTTCGCCTTCGACAAGGTCACGGGACAGTTCAGCGAGCAGCAGTTCACACAGTTCCTGGCCAATCAGGGCCTCACCCCGCGTGAGGCCGAGGCTGAATTGACCGATCAGTTGACGCAGCGACATTTCATTCTGGCGGCCGAGAACGGCTTCACGATCCCGTACGCCTTCGCGGCGCTGAACGCCGTCACGGGCCTTCAGAACCGAGACGTCAGCTATTTCACACTCGGCGCCGCGGCCGTCCCGCAGCCCCCCGCGCCGACCGACGCTCAATTGACCGCCTTCATGCACGAGCATGCTCAGCAGCTGATGCGGCCGGAGATGCGGATCATCACGGTGGCGTTGTTTTCCGCCAAAGCGCTGGCGCCGTCGGTCAAGGTAGACCCGGCGGATATCCAGAAGGAGTTCAATTTCAAGAAAGATTCGATGTCCACGCCCGAACGACGGACGGTCATCGAGATCCCGGTGCGGTCGGCGGCGCAGGCGAGCGAAGCGTCCGCGAGGCTCTCCAAGGGTGAAGCCCCCGACGTGATCGCGAAATCCCTCGGAGCCGAGTCGGTCAGCTTTCCGGATGCGCCGCAGTCGGCCATTCCCGACCGGAAGGTCGCCGCGGCCGCGTTCGCGTTGCCCCAAGGTCAGGTGAGCGGCCTAGTTCAGGGCGATCTGGGCCTGGCCGTCCTGAAAGTCGTGAAGGTGACGCCGGCCAGCGCGGCGAGCCTCGAGACCGCCCGCCCCGGCATCGAAGCGGATCTTCGTACACGTGCGGCTCAAAATCAGGCTTACGCACTCAGCCAGAAGTTCGACGACGCGCGTCAGGGAGGCTCATCGGTCGCCGACGCGGCGCGCAAGGCCGGTGTCGCACTTCTTACGGTGGGGCCGGTGACGAGCACCGGTTTGGACGGCGACGGCAAGCCGGTCACGACCCTGACACCGCAGATTCTCAAGTCCGCGTTCGGTCGGGCGCAGGGCGAAGATGGCGATCTCGAGGACGCCGGGGCCGGAGAATATTTCGCCGTGCACGTCGATCGCGTGCTTGCCCCGTCCCTGCCCACGCTCGATGAAAAGCGCCCGCTTTTGACGCAGGCCTTTGTTCGCGAACAGATCGTCAAGGCGTTGAAGGCGCGCGCGGATGGTTTGATCGCGCAGATCAAAAAGGGCGTCCCCATGGACCAGGCTGCAGCGCAGGTCGGCGCCCAGGTCATCCATCAATCTGGCATGCAGAGGATCCAGGCGCAGCAATACAAGTCGTTTGGAGACGAGTTCCTTCAAGGCGTGTTTACGGACAAGCCGGGCGCGGTATTCGGGGCGGGCGCGGAAAACGGAATCTATATCGTACGGCTGGACGCTGTCCGCCCTGGAGATCCCGCGGCCACCGCGCGCGCCATCCAGACGATCGCTCCACGTCTCTCGCAGGACTATTTTCAGGACCTCATGACGTCGCTCAGGCACGGCGCGCGTCGGGAATCAACGTGTCGATCAATACCAGCTTGGCGGACCGGACGCTGGGCGTAGATCCGTCGTCGTTCAAGGCGATGACGGCAAGTCAGCGTCCAAGGCAAAGTGAACATAGAACCGGATCCCGCCGGCTTCGCGGCCGTCTATGCCTCCGGACGGGCGCAGGTCGTCTGGACGAGGGTGATCGACGATCTCGAAACGCCTGTGTCGGCGTATCTCAAGATCGCCGCGGGGCGGCCTTATGCGTTTCTGTTCGAGTCGGTTGAGGGCGGCGCCTGGCGTGGCCGCTATTCCATCGTGGCGATGAATCCGGACCTGGTCTGGCGATGCCGCGGCGATCTCGCCGAGATCGCCGAGGGCGACATGCTGACGATGGGGGGATTCGCGCCCCAAGCCGGAGGGGCGCTCGACTCTCTGCGGGACCTGGTCGCGAGGACGCGGCTGGAACTGCCCGCCGGGTTGCCACCCATGTCCGCGGGATTATTCGGCGCCTTGGGTTACGATATGATCCGCCTCACCGAGCGGCTGCCCGCGAACAACGCCGACCCGATCGATCTGCCGGACGCGATCATGATCCGACCATCGATCATAGCGATCTTCGACTCGATCGCGCAGGAGATCATCATCGTCACGACGGTGCGACCATCCACGGCTTCTGCTGAAGAGGCATACGGCCTGGCGGAACAACGCCCTGCGCATGGTCGTCGACGATCTCGCGATCCCGCTTGCGCCCCAGTCCGAACGGGTCGAGCCGCCGCCCACGCCGGATCCGTTCGTCTCTCCAATCAGTCGCGAGGCCTATGGCGTCCTGGTGGAGCGCGCCAAGGAATACATCCGCGCCGGCGACGTCTTCCAGGTCGTTCCCAGTCATCGTTTCGCGGCGCCTTTCGAACTCGCCCCGTTCGCGCTCTACCGTTCCCTGCGGCGGACCAACCCGTCGCCCTTCCTGTTCTACTTGAACTATCCCGGCTTCCAGCTTGTCGGTTCGTCGCCGGAAATTCTGGTGCGACTGCGGGATGGCAAGATAACCATTCGCCCGATCGCAGGCACGCGGCGGCGTGGAGCCACGCCCGCGGAGGATATCGCGCTCGAGGCCGAGTTGCTCGCCGATCCCAAGGAGCGCGCCGAACATCTGATGCTCCTCGACCTTGGCCGCAACGACGTCGGCCGGGTGTCGATGCTACGCCAGCCTGGCCGCAACGCGCCGCCCTCGACCGCCGATCGGCGTGGCGTCAGGGTGACCGAAAGCTTTGTGATCGAGCGCTACAGCCATGTGATGCACATCGTCTCGAACGTCGAAGGGGATGCTCCCGCCGGCGTCGATCCCGTCGACGTGCTGATGGCCGCCCTGCCGGCCGGCACTCTTTCCGGCGCACCCAAGGTCAGGGCGATGGAGATCATCGACGAACTGGAGGAGACCAAACGAGGGATCGCCTATGCCGGCGCCGTCGGATATTTTGGGGCCGACGGATCGGTCGACACCTGCATCGTGCTGCGTACGGCCCTGTGCAAGGATGGGATGATGTATGTTCAGGCGGGCGGTGGCGTGGTCGCCGACAGCGACCCTGTCGCGGAATATGAGGAGACGGTTCAGAAGTCCCGCGCGCTGCGCCGCGCGGCGGCCGAAGCCTGGCGTTTCGCCTGACACCGGTTGGCCTGACGCCAAGCCGCTTGCGATTCTTGGGAACACCCCACCATGATCCTCGTCATCGATAACTACGACAGTTTCACCTACAATCTGGTCCATTATTTGAATGAGCTCGGTGCGGACACAGTCGTTCTTCGCAACGATGTACTGAGCGTGGACGCGGCCCTGGCGATGCGCCCGCAAGCGGTGCTGCTCTCGCCCGGACCCCGCACGCCTGACGACGCCGGTATCTGCCTCGGCCTGATCGCGGAGGCTCCGGCCGATTTGCCTATTCTCGGCGTCTGTCTCGGACACCAGGCGATCGGCCAGACGTTCGGTGGCACGGTCTCCCGCGCCCCTGCGCCCATGCATGGCAAGACCAGCCCCATCCACCATCGCGGCGATGGTGTGTTCAGTGGGCTGCCCGACGGATTCATCGCCGCGCGGTATCACAGTCTAAGCGTGGCGCGCGACACTCTCCCGAACGTCCTCGAGATCACTGCATGGACCGAAGACGGCGAGATCATGGGTCTGCAGCACCATGAGCGCCCAGTCCACGGCGTTCAGTTCCACCCTGAGTCGATCGCCACGGAATGCGGACACGAATTGCTCGCGAATTTTCTCGACCTCGCCGGCGTCACGCGGCGCGCGATGATCTAGGCGCGCAAGCGATGTCGGACGAATTCAAGCCCTTGCTCGCACGCCTGGCAGACGGCGCGACCTTGGTAGGCGAGGACGCGGAGTCGTTCTTCTCGGCGTGCCTGCGGGGCGAGCCCACGCCCGCCCAGATCGCCGCGGCGGTTACGGCGATGCGGCTGCGCGGCGAAACCGTCGGTGAAATCACCGCCTGCGCTCGGGCTCTGCGACGCGAGGCCATGATCCTGGATCATCCGTTCGAGGTCATAGACGTCTGCGGAACCGGTGGCGACGGCGCCCATACTCTCAACATTTCGACCGCCGTGGCGTTTGTCGCGGCCGGCGCCGGCCTCAAGGTCGCCAAGCACGGCACGCGGGCGGTCTCCTCCAAATCCGGATCGTCCGACGTTCTGGCGGCGCTGGGTGTCAACCTCGAGGCAAGTCCGGATCAGAACCGGCGCGCCCTGGCCGAGGCCGGCGTATGTTTTCTGTTTGCTCCGGCGCACCATCGCGCTCTGCGTCATGTGATGCCGGTGCGCGAACAGCTCGGCTTCCGCACGATCTTCAACATTCTAGGTCCGCTCTCGAACCCGGCGAACGCTCAAGCGTCAGGTGCTGGGAGTCTTCTCGGCGCGGTGGGTCGAACCGCTGGCGCGCGTCCTCGGAGCGCTGGGCGCCACCCGGGCCTGGGTGGTGCACGGCGACGGCCTGGACGAGATCACCACGACAGGGAGAGACTCAGGTCGCGGAATGGCGGGACGGTGGGCTGCGACTTTTCAACATTACGCCAGAAGCGGTGGGCCTTGAGCCGCGCGGCCCTTGCGGATCTGAGAGGCGGCGATCCGGCGGCACAACGCCGACGCGCTACGGGCTCTGCTGCATGGAGGGCGCCGGGCGCCTACCGCGACGTTGTGCTGCTGAACGCCGCGGCCGCGCTCCTGGTGGCGGAACGCGCGGAAACCTTGCGGGAGGGTGTTGGAACTCGCCGCGAGAAGCCATCGACAGCGGGGCCGCGGCGCGCGCGCTCAATGTCATGATTGAAGCGACCAACGCGCCTTGACCGTCGATATCCTCTCGCTCGATCGCAACCTACAAGACGGCGGGAGGTAACCGACCGCCAGGTCGCAAAACAACGGCGTCATCATTGCTGGCAGCGGCCAAAGGGGCCGACCGGCCGCGAGGGATTTCGCGCCGCCTTGGAGCGGAGTCGCTTCACCCGGTCGCCCAGCCTTGATCGCCGAGATCAAGAAAGCCTCGCCGTCCAAGGGGTTGATCCGCGCGGATTTCGCACCGCCGACCATCGCGCGCGCCTATGAACGCGGGGGCGCGACCTGCCTGTCGGTCCTTACCGACGGCCCAAGCTTTCAAGGCGGCGATCAGGATCTTGTGCGAAGGCGCGGGCGGCGACCGCCCTGCCCTGCCTGCGCAAGGACTTCATGATCGATCCCATGGCAGATCAGCCGAATCACGCGCGTTGGGAGCCGACGCGATCTTGGTGATTCTCGCTCTCTGTCGACGACTCACTTGCGCGCGACCTTCTGTCGGAGGCCGCAAGATGGGGCATGGATGCATTGGTCGAAACCCACGACGCGCAGCGAAATTCGCATAGGGCGGTCGCCCTGGGAGCGTCTCTGATCGGCATCAACAATCGTGATCTTCGGACGTTTGTGACCGACTATGGCGGTGACAGAGAGCATTAGCTGAAGGAAATTCCCGTAAACGCACTTCGTGGTAACGGAAAGTGGCATTCGAAGTGCGTCCGATGCCGCTCGCCTGTGCGCGTGCCGGCGCTGTCGGCCATGCTTGTGGGCGAAACATTGATGCGGCAACCCGACATCGAGGGTGCAACGCGCGTACATTGCTTGGCGGCGACTGAAGACCCCGCTTGACTTGGTGGAGAGAACACCCAGAGAACATCGCCATGTTTTGGGTTTGTTCCATCCCAAAGGCACTGGCGAGGCGGCGATGCTAACGCGTAAACAGCACGAACTTCTCATGTTCATTCATGAGCGGATCAAGGAGACAGGGCGTTTCACCATCATTTGATGAGATGAAGGAGGCGCTCGACCTCGCTTCCAAGTCGGGAATTCACCGATTGATCACGGCGTTGGAAGAGCGCGGGTTTCTGCGTCGCCTCGCGCATAGGGCGCGCGCCCTCGAGGTAGTCAAACTGCCTCAGCAAGCGACGACGACCGCGCCTCCGAAAGGGCCGCTCCACTTTCAAACCTCAGGTAGTCGAAGACCGGGGCGCACGGTGCGGGCGGCGAGCGGCCAATGATACGCGCGACCTGCCCATTCTTGGCCGCATCGCCGCCGGGCACGCCGATCGAAGCCATCCAGCACGAACGCGACCGTCTCGCCGTCCCGGAGGCCATTCTGGGCGCTGGAGAGCACTTTGTGCTCGAGGTCCAGGGCGACTCGATGATCCAGGCCGGCATTCTCGATGGCGACTTACGTGGTGATCCGCAGAGCCAATACGGCCAACTCCGGCGAAATCGTCGTGGCCTTGGTGATGGAGGAGGAGGCCACGCTCAAGCGGCTGCGCCGCAAGGGTGGATCCATCGCCCTGGAGGCGGCCAACCCCGCCTATGAGACCCGAATCTTCGGGCCCGACCAGGTCCAGGTGCAGGGCAAGCTCGTGGGGCTCATCAGACGTTACCAGTAAGGGTCCAGGGGCGGTCGCCGCGCAGTGGTTGCGACCACGCGATCCGCCAGTGACCTGGCGCGCCGAACACTTCGGCGGCCCCTCCCCGGCTGAAAGGCGTCCAGCGTCGAGCACGATGCTGTGCGCGCAAGACGATGGCGGAGGTCACGCGGGCGCGCAGGATCAGGATATCGGCGTGCGCGCACAGTGCGTCGAACCTGGCGGCGGTGGGAGCCCGACGGCTCCACCATGCCGAGATCGACGGACGAGTTGAGGCCCTTCGATGCGCATCCCAGCTCGGCTCGCAGTCGAACGCGCTGCGTCTGAGCCTTGGTCGCCGCGTCCAGGATTGGGGCTTAATGCGTGAAGCCCCTTCTCTGCGCCCATAGCTGGGTGGCGTATTGCCGCGCACCCGGCTTCAACGGCACCTCGAGACCGCCGACGACAATGGCGGCGTCATCGCCATCGGCGGCTATCCAGGCCACTGGGCGCGGCCGGTCTTGGCCATGCCATGACGGCCGCCGCCATCGGCAGGCCGATCAGTCGAAGACGTCCACGCCACAGACATGCAAAGATGATGCCGAGATAGGAAATCGCGAGGGCGGCCTCAGGAGCGCTGGGCGCGGTCAGAACGGCCCATGGCGCCGTGGCGAACCAATGTCCCAGGGTGATGACACCGTCGGGCGGACCAGCCCGCCAGCCAATAGGCGACCGGCGCGGCGACGGCATGATCCACGCCGAGCCCCTGGCAGAGTCAGACTGACGCCCAGGGCCGGCATCAGGACAACGCTGGCGAGGAAATCCGCCGAAAGATTTGCGAACACGCCATAGTTCGCCACTCGATTGAAATGCTGGATCGCGAACGGACCTGTCGCCATCACCGGCGACAAAGCTGACGGCTGACATGGCGACCACCCAATCCCTTGATTTTTGCAGCCAACCCGAGCGGCCATGACAGGCCGATGGGCGCCGTGGGTCGGCGCCATATCTCGGCAAGAGCGATGAGCGAAGCGGTGGCGCAGAACGACATCTCGAACCCCGGGGAGACGACGACGTCGGGCTCGATCACCAGGATGATCAAGGCGGCAATCGGCCAGACGAATGGAGGCTGACCGCCCGCCGATCGACCAGTATCGCGAAGAAGGCCACGCCGGCCGTGATCGCCGCGCGTCTCGCGGGAGGATGGGCGCCGGACAACAAGGAGATAGCCCGCCACCGCGATCAGCGCCGCAACGCCGCCGCGACCTTTTTGCCAGGCACGCGCAGCGCGAGCCAGGGCCACGCCGCGATGGCCAGCCGAAAGGCGAAGAAGGCGAAGCCACTGATGGCGGCGGTGTGCAGGCCGGCGATGGCGAGCATGTGCGCGAGCCCCGAGGCGCGCAGGTCGTCCCTATTCGCCGAGGCGTCAGCCAGTCCTGGTGGCTCGTGGTTACGGCGACGGCCAGGCCGGCGGCGCCCGCCGTCGTTCGCCGCCCATCATGGACCTGATGTTCGCCGCCAAGTCTGGCGCGCGGTCGACCATCGCATCGCTGTTGACGGCCATCTCGACTGCCGAAGGCCCCAAGGTGGCGGGGACAGGTGCGCTTGGACCGGGCCAGCGCGAGAGCAAGTCCGACCCCGCCAATGCCTTCGAACCAGGCGTCCCGAGCAAAATCATAGGCGCCTGGCGATGCGGGTCCGGGCGGCGGGTCCAGAAGCGTGATCAGGCGAATTGGGCTTCCCGGGGGCGGCAACGCGTCCGGGCCACTCCGGCGACCTCACGACGATCGCGGACCCGGGTCGGCGTTCGGTTCGGGCGCAAGTCCCTCCACCCGGACCGGCGCGACCAGAAGCCGCTCGCCGGTCTCGCTGGGCGTCTCGACGTCGACGACCCAGCCCTCGATGCGAACGTGGCTCCCAGTCCCGGCGGGGGCGATCGGAGCGGCCACCTGGTCGCTGTGCAGCTTTGCCATAAGGAAGCCCGCCGCGGCCAATCGGCGACAAGCGCGGCCAAGGCGACGACCGACGCGCCGCCGAACGAAATAGGCCGGCGAAGATAGAGGCGATCGCGATGACGCCGCCACACCAGACCGGCATGTCTGAAGACAGTTGCGGTTCGCTCTTCATGCCGAGGTAGAATGCCGCCGCGCCGACACCGAAGCCGACCGGCGCCCAAAGGGGCAGGCGTTCGAACTGGGCCGATACCTCGTCCAGCGACACCGGCGCGGATGTCAGGTCCACCTAGGCAATTCTGGCGTAGCCGCGTGATAAGTCGTCAGCGCCGCTTTCCCAAGACGTGGTCGGATCGACGGCGTCGACTGGGCGAATTCCCAACTCTGGATCGCTTATGCCCGCCGCTTCACTCCTGTCAAACGATCGGTCGTCACCCGTATCGCCCCCTCGCCTACCGGCTCGATGCATATAGGCACAGCCCGCACGGCATTGTTCAACTGGCTGTACGCCCGTCACTGTGGCGGAACGTTTCTTTTGCGGATCGAGGACACCGACCGCGAACGCTCGACGCAAGCCGCCGTGCAGGTGATCTACGAAGGGCTCGATTGGCTCGGTCTCAAACCGGATGCGCCAGCCGTGTTTCAGTTCGCTCGCGCGGACAGACACCGCGAAGCGGTTCACCAGTTGCTGGATCGCGGGCGGGCATATCGATGCTACATGACCGCCGAGGAATTGGCGGCTGAACGGGAACGTGCGCGGCGTGAAGGTCGGGCCATCCGCTCGCCTTGGCGAGATAGAGACCCGCCCCGCGGCGACGATCGACCCTTCGCGGTCCGGTTCAAGGGGCCGCTTACAGGCGAAACACACGTGGACGACCTCGTCAAAGGCCCCGTGACGTTCCAGAACAAGGAACTCGACGACCTCGTGATCCTGCGGTCGGATGGCGTGCCGACGTACAACCTCGCTGTCGTGGTGGACGATCACGACATGAGCATCACCCATGTGATCCGCGGCGACGACCACCTGAGCAACGCCGCACGTCAGAGCCTGATCTATGAGGCTTTGGACTTTCCTCTGCCGGCGTTCGCGCACCTTCCCATGATCCACGGTCCCGACGGCGCGAAACTCTCGAAACGCCACGGATCGCAAGCGGTGGGAGAATTCGCGGAGATGGGATACCTGCCCGAAGCCATGCGGAACTACCTCGCGCGCCTCGGCTGGGGGCACGGCGACGATGAGCTGTTCAGCGACGAGGAGGCTATCGCCTGGTTCGACGTGCGTGACGTCGTGCGCGCGCCCGCCCGACTCGACTGGGCCAAGCTCAACCACATCAACAATCACTACATCCGCCGCGCCGACGATGAGCGTCTGGCAGAGCTGGTCACCAATGATCTCGAGGCGCGTGGCTACGATCTGCCGTCCGACGCGCGGGCTCGCCTGTTGGCGGTGGTCCCGCAGGTCAAGGATGGGGCCAAAACCGTCCGAGACTTGTCCGATCTCACCGTATTTGCGTTGAAGCGGCGTCCCCTCGCGCTGGACCCGAAGGGCTTGACCCTGTTGACCGAAGAGATGCGGGCGCTGCTCACTCGCCTGACGACTGCATTGGAATCGCAGCATGAATGGACGCCGGCGCCACTAACCTCCGCACTTAGGAGCTTCGCGGCCGCGGAGGGCGTGGGTCTCGGAAAATTCGGAGCGCCTCTACGGGCGGTGCTGTCTGGAGGATCGCCGGCGCCGGATCTCGCCGGCGCGCTCACGGCGCTCGGCAAGACCGAGAGTCTGGGCCGGCTCGAAGATGCTATTTCGCAGTCAGGTTGAGCGCTATAAGCATCGCTGAACACCCGTTCGGTTGCTTCCGCTTTTCGGTTTCCTTCCACTTTTCGAGACAGGGGATTGGGCATGCCCGACCACGCGACGCTGGCGTTCGGAGACAAGACGTATGAATTGCCGGTGATCGCGGGCACCACCGGGCCCGATGTCGTCGACGTCCGCAAACTGTACGGCGACGCGGACGTGTTCACATTCGACCCTGGTTTCACATCGACGGCGAGTTGCGAGAGCAAGATCACCTATATCGACGGTGACGCAGGGATTTTGCTGCATCGCGGCTATCCAATCGAAGAACTCGCCGAAAACTCCAATTTTCTCGAGGTTTGCTACCTGCTTCTGAATGGCGAGCTGCCGACGGCTGCGGAATACGCCGAATTCGAACACACGATCACCTATCATTCGATGCTCCACGCACAGTTCGACCGCTTTTTTTCTGGTTTTCGATCCGACGCCCACCCAATGGCGATCATGACCGGGGCAGTCGGCGCCCTATCGGCGTTCTATCACGACAGCATCAATGTCGATGATCCGCAGCAACGGAAGATTTCTGCCCACAGACTGATCGCCAAGATGCCGACGATTGCCGCGCGGGCCTTCAAATATTCCATCGGCCAGCCGTTCGTCACACCGCGCAACGATCTCACCTACGCCGAAAATTTTCTGCGCATGGCGTTCTCGGTGCCGGCGGAAGACTGGCGCCCCAACCCGATCCTCACGCGCGCGATGGACCGCATCTTCATTCTCCACGCCGATCACGAGCAGAATGCGTCGACATCCACCGTGCGGCTCGCAGGATCTTCGGGCGCGAACCCCTTTGCGTGCATCGCGGCGGGGATTGCCTGCCTCTGGGGACCCGCACACGGCGGCGCAAACGAAGAAGCGCTCATGATGTTGCGGGAAATACGGACTGTCGATCGGATTCCCGAGTACGTCCAAGGTGTCAAGGATCGTAAATACCGACTGATGGGCTTCGGTCACCGCGTGTACAAGAACTACGATCCTCGCGCCACTGTAATGCAAAAGACATGTCACGAAGTTCTCGAAGCGGTCGGCGACTCTGACGATCCCCTGCTCAAAGTCGCGTTGGAGCTTGAAAGGATCGCGCTGAACGATCCCTATTTCGTTGATCGCAAGCTCTACCCGAATATCGACTTCTATTCGGGCATCACCCTGAAGGCCATGGGTTTTCCGACCACGATGTTTACCGTGCTCTTCGCGCTCGCGCGGACGGTGGGCTGGATCAGCCAGTGGAAGGAGATGTTCGAGGATCCGCAACGCAAGATTGGTCGCCCGCGCCAGCTCTACACCGGTCCGCTACGCCGCGAATATCCGCAAATCGAATCCCGCGGATGAGCCGACGCGGACGGTCAGCCGTTCAAACTGGCGATAACCGCGTCGGCGGCCGCGCCGACGGGATCTTGGATACCGCCTCGCATGGTTTCCAAGGCGGCGGTCTGATCGGCCACCTGCCGGTCGCGCAGGGTCTCGTCCGCCAGCAATAGAGAAACCTCGCGCGCGAGCGCGGGACCATTACAAGCTTCCTGAACGAGTTCCGGCGCGATCATTCTGTGCGCCGCGACATTGAACAGAGTGATGTAGCGGGTCCGGATCAGGCGCCTGGCGATCGCGGCGGTGAAGGCCCCGAGGCGATAGGTGACGACCATCGCGCAGCCGGCCATCGCCAACTCGGTCGTCACCGTGCCGCTGCAGGCCAGGGCGACGGTCGCGGCGCGCATCGATGACAGTCTTTGATGATCGCCTTTGAAGATTTTGACCGGCGCTTCCCACGAGCTCAGGGCCTCCCCAACGCGGTCCGCCACTGATTCCGCAGGCGCGGCGATGACCTTGAGATCGGGCCATTCGCGTTTCAATCGGCGAACAGCTTCTCTGAAGCGCGGCAGCAGTCGGTCGACTTCTCCATGACGGCTTCCTGGAAGCAACAGCAGGATTCGATCGCCTTTCGCCGCACCCACCGCGAGGCGAACACTCGCCGGATCAGTTCCCGAGAAGTCCCGCCGCAATGCCGGGTTACCGACGAATGTGACCGGCAGCCCCTCGGCCTCGAAGTATTTCGCGTCGAATGAATTGATCGTCAGCACAGAGTCGACAGCCCTGGCGAGGGTGCGGGCGCGTCCTGGCCGTGTGGCCCAGACCTGCGGGGCGACATACTTGATGAGCTTCGTCCCAGGGCATTTGGCGCGGATACCCCTGGCGACGCGCAGATTGAAGCCCCAGGAGTCGATCAGCACCGCCGCATCCGGCTTTTCTATCGCGGCCAGTTCAGCCGTTCGGAACGCGAGGCGCCGAACGGTCGGATAGGCTCTCAACCCGTCGAAGATTCCCAGAACCCCAAGCGCCGCAATATCAAATGGGCTGTTGATACCTTCCGCCGCCATCCGAGGTCCTCCGACCCCGACGAACCGCGCCTCTGGTCCGAGCCGCGCCCGCAATGCGCCGACGAGCGCGCTCCCAAGCACATCACCAGATGCTTCCGCGGCAACCAGCATGATGCAGGGCGACGTCATCAGACTCCGGCGATGAACAAGCCCAGTGAATCGGCGAGCGCGATGACCTCGTCGCGCTCTAGCACCAGCATCCGCGACGCTTCGCCGACAATCCCAGCCAAGCCAGCGTCGGAAGCGCCGCGCACGGTGCGCGGACCAATCGTAGGCAGATCGACGCGGGTTTCCTGCCCCGGCTTGCAGACCTTAGCCAGTACGCCGCGGCGTTTCACACTGTCGCCCCGGATGTCCTTGGGCAGTTCGGCCACCCGGCCCAGCATCGCGTCGGTACCCTCCTGAGCCTCCAAGGCAAGGATCAAGCCGTCACAGCACACCGCGCCCTGTCCCGCGTCGAGCGCACCGACCGCCTTCGCGGCGGACATGGCCAAAGCGATATCGGCGAGGTGTTCAGGTCTCGGCTGGTGATTCCCGATTGCGCCGGCGCTCAGCGTCAGGTTCGCCGCGACCTCCTCCGCGCCTTCGACAACGAAGCCCTCCCTTTCGAACTCACGAACCAGGAAGGACAGGAGACCGTCATCTCCCTTTCGAGCAGCGGTCATCACGCCCGGCAACGCCACGAGGCCGCGAAGATCCGGTTTGAGTTGTGCAAAGTCCGGTCTCGCCACAGTGCCGGCAAGGCAAACGCATTCGCAGGACGCTTCACGCATCGCGCGGATGGCTTTGCCGAGTTCAGCCAGTCCGATGTCCGCCCCGGGGAGACCTGCGAGTTCGGGTTCGCTGAACCCCTTCAGTCGGATCACGAAAAGAGCCCGTCCCGTGGCTTGGCAATGACGCGCCAGACTGACCGGGAGCGACCCTCCGCCCGCGATCAAGCAGAGTTTCCGCATGCTGACAATCAGAGCTCTCTTCGCGGAGTGGTCAATGGCCGGCTCGCGTCGGCTCGGATAAAATCGATTATCTCCATGACTCCGGGGGAGCCGCTATAGGCGCTGGCGGTGTCCTCGAGTCGCTCCTGAAACGTGCCCTCTTCGGCGAACAGCATTCTATACGCGGCCCGCAGGGTGTTTATCGTCTCGCGGCTGAACCCCCGACGTTTCAGGCCTACGAGATTGAGCCCCTCCAGATGGGCGTGGTTGCCCCAGACATTTCCGAACGGAATGACGTCATGGTTCACCCCCGCCATCCCTCCCACGAAGGCATGACGACCAATGCGCGTGTTCTGATGCACCGCCGACAGCCCACCCATGATGACGTGGTCGGACACCACGACGTGTCCCCCCAGGGTTGCGGTGTTCGCCATCACCACCTTGTCGCCGACGACACAGTCGTGCCCGATATGGACGCCGACCATGAAGAAACCATCCGAGCCGACCGTGGTGACGGAACGTCCCATCACGGTGCCGCAGTGCATAGTCACGTGCTCTCTAATGATGTTGCGGTCTCCTATCGACAGCCGCGTGGGTTCTCCGTTGTGGCCGGCGTGCTGTGGCGGACCCCCCAGGTGGGCGAACGGGTAGATCTGGCACTCTTCGCCTATCTCGGTCACGCCCTCGACAACGACATGGGAGTAAAGCCGCACGTGGTCGCCAAGTGTTACGTCCGGGCCGATGATGCAATAAGGCCCGATCTCGACGCTCTCGCTGAGCTGTGCTCTTGGATGGACAATCGCCGATACATGAATCGCGGTCATTTGCGAGTGTCTACGAGCATTGCGGCAAATTCCGCCTGCGCGGCCAGCTTATGGCCGACCATACCCCGACCCAGGAACTTAACGACATCACCCCGCGCCCGCATCACCTCGACTTCCATTCTCAGGACATCGCCGGGCTTTACGGGATTACGGAAGCGGCAATTGTCCACCGACATGAACAGGATGATCTTACCCTCAGGATCGACATCCCAAGACTTCGACATCAACAGACCCCCTGTTTGGGCGAGCGCCTCGACAATGAGTACGCCCGGCATGACCGGATTTCCCGGGAAGTGGCCCACGAAAAACGGCTCGTTCATGGTCACGCATTTGATGCCTACCAGTGACTGGTTCGGCCGGTACGCTTCGGCCCGGTCAATCAGCAAGAATGGCGGCCGATGCGGAATCCGGCGCATGATTTCATTGATGTCGATATCGGTCTGGATCTCGGCGGCGGATCCGGGCAGATCATTGGTCATCGCGGTGTTCCCCCTCGGTGCGTCGGCGCGCTAGTTGCGCCATTAGCGCGGTTTCCCTGAGCCAGCGTCTTACCGGTCTGGCGGGATATCCGCCCCAAGCTTCTCCAGCCGGCACGTTACGCATCACACCCGCCGCCGCGGCGATGCGGGCGCCGGCGCCAATCGTGATGTGGTCGGCGACGCCAGCCCTCCCGCCTAGCTGACAACCGTCCTCGATCACCACGCTCCCCGATACACCCGTATGCGCCGCCAGCACACAGTTGCGGCCGATGACGACATTGTGTCCGATCTGGACCATGTTATCGATCTTGCTGTTCTCGCCCACGATCGTGTCACCGATCGCGCCCCGATCAATACACGTTCCCGCCCCGATGGTTACGCCATCCTGAATGATGACCCGCCCGAGTTGGGGAATATCGACGAGCCCGGCTGGGCTCGGCGCGGCGCCGAAACCCGGCTCGCCGAGGACCGCCCCAGCATGAACTCGCACACGGTCGCCAATCAACGCAAATCCGATGCTCACCTGGGCGCCTACGAAGCTGTCGCGCCCGATACAAACCCCCGGCCCGATCACAGCCCCGGGAGACACATAGGTTCCACGACCAATCATCACTTCCGGACCGAGCACGACGTTCGGCCCCAGGACCACGCCATCCTCGAGTTGCGCCGTGGGGTGAATGAGACCAGCGGCCGCATCATGGAGTCGAGGCCGGTGAAGGTGATTGGCCGCCGCTGCGAAAGCCGCCTGCGGCGCACGAGAGACCAGTGCCGCGCAGGTGGCTGGAAGCGCCCCCGCGTCCTCAGACCCGACGAAACATGCGGCCGCCCCTGTGGTGGACGCTTGGTCGATGTAACCGCGCGAGGAGAGAAAAGTGACACATGCCTCGTCCGAATCCAACAACCCGCCGACCCGGCTGATCAGGCGCTTAGTTGGGGCGAGGGCCTTCAACGTTGCCCCGGAAAGCCTCGCCAGCGCCCCCCAACTCCACCGGGTCGGATGATTCGAAGAAGCGAGAATCCGGCATGTCAGCGCGATGCCGGGCCCCGAGACTCGGTCAGCGAGCCGGCGCGGCCGCGGCGCCCGCGTCGAGATGCTCGCGATCAAACGGGAATTGAGTAATCTTCGCGTTCAGCGCCGCCACGGCTTGGCTCGTCAAATCCATTTCGGGATTGGTCATCATCGTCGATCCCTTGTCGATCAGCACGCTGCACTTGTGCTGCTGATAGAGTTGGCGAGCAATCGGATCGAGTTCTTGAGCAATGCGGTTGAACGATTTGCGCTCTGTCGCCTGAAGTTCGCGTTGGCGAAGGTCGGCCTTCTGGCGCAGCGCTTCGACGCGGGCCTGCAAGCCCTGAGCGCGACTCTGGAAAGTGGCTTGGTCCAGCGTCGGTCGGGCCGTCTCGAGCGCCTTGCTTTCGGTACCGATGGCTGTGTCTTCCGGCGCCAGTTCGGCTTTCACCTGAGCGACGATCTGCTGCATCCGGCTACCCGCGTACTTTCCAACGGTCGAGGCTGAGATTGCTTCCTGTACCGAGAGGACGCAGAGTCCCGCGATGGGCGGTCCTTGAACAAGCGCAGGCGGAGCGGCGGGCGCCGCCGTTTGTGCGGCGGCGATCGACGCGAGCATGGCGGCAGCCAACGCCCCGCCGAACGCGAGGGTTTTGTTGTGCATTGTATCTAGAACCTTGTTGAAGTGGAAAAACGGAACAATTCCGTCTTGTCGTATGAGTCTTTCCGAATAATCTGGCTGAAATCAAAGCGCAACGGCCCCGCCGGTGATTTCCAATAGACGCTGATCCCAGCGGATGCACGCAAACTCAGATCATCGGCGACAGTTGTGAGCGGCTGATCTGTGTTCGGGTTGATCTTTTGAGATCGATCCAGCAAGCCCAATGTGCCGACATACGTAAATAGCGCCGTTTTGATTCCATATTGTTCCGGCAATTTATTGGGAAGAGTCAGCTCCAGATCGCCGATCGCATAGAATTTGCCGCCCAACGAATCTCCGTACTGTGTGTCACGCGGACCGATGCCGGCGATCTGAAAGCCCGGAAAAGTATCGCCGCCTTTGGGTCTCAAAAAGCAGTTTCTTGATATTCGTCAGCGTCGGCGAGTGAACCCAGAACGGGTTGTACTGCTTGTAGTCGTACATCTCCGCCTCGGGTTTCACCGAGGTAATCCCCATCCAGTAGAACGGGAACAGCAGCACGATCACGAACAGCGCCAGCGGGACATAGACCGTCACCACGCGGCGCGCGCGCGAATCCCAGCTCATGTATTCCGGCGCGTCCTTGGTGGAGGCGGCGAGTTCTTCCTCGACGGCGGCCGTCAGTGCGTCAGTCATTGTCGCCTCCCTGCTGCCACTTGCGGCGGCCGACCCCGAAGAAACACACCAGCGTGGCGGCAAGCAGGAACGGAATCATCGACACGGCGATGGCCGCGCCCTCACCCAATTGGGACCCCGGAATGGCGCGCTGGAACGCCAGTGTCGCCATCAGATGGGTGGAGTTGAACGGTCCGCCGCGGGTGATCGCATAGACCAGTTGGAAGTCGGAGAAGGTGAACAGCACCGAAAGCGTTAGCGCCACCGCCAGGATCGGCATCAGCAGCGGCACGGTGATACGGCGGAACTTCTGCATCGCCGTGGCGCCATCCAGCAAAGCCGCCTCGTACAGCGAAGGTGAGATCGTCTGCAGCCCCGCCAGCAGCGTGATCGCGACGAACGGAATGCCGCGCCAGACATTGGCGACGATCAGCGACCAGCGCGCCGGCCAGGGCGACCCGAGGAAGTCGAAGTAATGCTGCCGCAAGTGCAGCACATCGACCACGATGTAGGACACGATCGAGAACTGCGGATCGTAGATCCACCACCAGGCGATCGATGACAGCACGGTCGGTACGATCCACGGCAGCAGCACGATCGCCCGGATGAACGCCTTGAACGGCAGATGGTGGTTCAGCAGCATCGCCAGCCACAGTCCCAGCAGGAATTTCCCGGCGGTGGCGACGGCGGTGTAGAAGACGGTGTACCAGACAGCGTTCCAGAACACCGGGTCGTCGAACAGCGAGTAGAAATTTTCCAGACCGATATACTCGCCGGGCTGGCCGATCGTCGTGTCGGTCAGCGACAGCCAAAGGCCGAGGCCCAGCGGATAGGTAAGAAAAATCAGCAGCAGCCCGGCGGTGGGCAGCATGCACAGGAAGACCAGGAACGGCTTGGAATCGAACAATCGCCCGATCCACGAATGCGTGCGGCGCGGAACGAAGCGAAGCTCGGTTTCAGCGGTCAGCGCATCCATGGTGCCTAGCCTTTCAGGTAACGGGCGGCCTGGCGCGCGGCCTGCTTCACCGCGGATTCGGGGGTGGCGTTGCCGGTGGCGACCGAGGCGAACATGTCCACCAGCGTGTAGTTCGCGCTGACCGCCGACGCGGCGGCGGTGATCGGGCCGCGATAGCTGTCGTAGTAAGGCGTATCCATGCTGTCGATATACGGTTTCAAGCGCGGATCGGCGTTCCAGAACGCCATTTTTCCGTAATTCTTCAGCGAGTTCGACCAATATCCCAGGCACCCCGCCAGCCAGGGCGCATACTGCGGCGCTTCCATCATAAATCGCAGATAGTCCTTGGCGGCATTCGGATATTTGGTGTGCTTGAACACCATCGCATTCACCACGAGCGAGGACTGCGGCGAGCGTTTCGCCAGGCCGAGCGGCGGGGACTGATGGTTCGTATCGGCCCGCGATCGCCTGCAGCTTGGGATCGGGCGAATTCTTCAGCACGTAGTAAATCGACACGCCGTTGAACGTGATGCTGATATCGCCCGCCGCGTATGCCTTGTTGTTGCTGGGATCGCCCCAGGACAGCGTGCCGTTGATCATGTGCGGATAAAGCTCGCGCGCGTATTTCAGCGCGGCGATCGTCTCCGCCGAGTCCAGCGACACCTTCCCCGCCTCGTCCGTCAGCGCCGCGCCATGCGACCACAGCAGCCAATTCGCGAAACCGTTGCCGTCGCCCACCGCGTGGCCCAGCGCGAAGCCGACCGGGTGACCGATCTTGTTGAGCTTCTCCGCCATCGCCAGGAACCCCGCATGGTCGTCCGGGATGCGGTCGTAGCCCGCTTCCTTCAGCCACGAGACGCGGTAGACCGATGCGCCGCCGCTGCCGCCCATCGGGATCGCCAGCCACCCCTTGCCGCCCCAGCGGCGGGAATACAGTAGCCCGAGCTCGTGCCAGCCGCCATACTTGGCGCCGAGGTAATCCGCGAGGTCGTCCATCGGCAGCAGCTTTTCGGCATAGATCTGCGGGTCGGAGCCGAAGCCGACGATGATATCCGGCCCCGCGCCGGTATTGGCTGTCACCGCTGTCTGCGGCCGCAAATCCTCCCACCCCACGAAGTCCACGCGCACCGGAATACCAGTTTGCTCGGTGAATTTCTTGGTGTTCTCGCGGAACAGCACCTCGTCCGGTTCGACGAACTTGGCCGGGCGCAGCACGCGCAGCGTCGCGCCAGCTTCCGGCTTGAAACCGGGCGCGGCCACGTCAGCGGTCGGCACATCAAGGTCGGCGGCGCGCACAGCCGCCGGCAAGATCAGCGCGGCGGCGCCGGTTATCAGAGTCTCACGCCGGCGCAGTCCCCGCCATCCGATTTCCTTCCCAGGCACAGGCCGGCATTGCGCGCCGCCCTTTCGCCTATCCCTACCGCCCGGGTCCGGCTTCCACAAGCCGAGACCCGAACGAGAGGGATCAGGTTGTCTTGTAGTAACGGGCCGCCTGCGCGGCGGCGCGTTTCACCGCGGCTTCCGGCGTCGCGTTGTCGGTCACGACCGAGGCGAACATGTCCACGACGGTATAGTTCGCCGTGACGGCGGACGACGCGGGTGTCACCGGGCCCGCGTACCCGTCGTAATACGGCGTGTCCATGCCCGCGGCGTACGGCGCGAGCTTGGGATCCTCGGCCCAGAACTTCATCTTCGAGTAGGCCTTCAGGGAATTCGACCAATAGCCGATGCAGTTGGATAGCCAAGGGCCGTACTGATCCGCCTCCATCATGAAGCGCAGATACTCCTTCGCGGCGTTCGGATACTTGGTATGCTTAAAGACCATCGCGTTCATCGGCGTGGCGGACATCGGTGAGCGCTTGGCCACGCCCCTCGGCAGGACCTGGTGCTGCGTGTCGGCGGCGATCTCGTTCACCTTTGGATCGGACGAATTCTTGCAGAAGTAGTAAATCGACACGCCGTTGAAGGTCAGCCCGATATCGCCGGCGGCATAGGCCTTGTTGTTGCCGGAGTCGTTCCAGGACAACGTGCCCGAGATCATCGTCTTCTGCAGTTCCGTCGCGTATTTCAGCGCCGCGATCGTTTCCTTGGAGTCGAGCGCGATCTTGCCCTCGGGGTCGACCAGCATCGCGTTGTGCGACCACAGCAGCCAGTTGGCGAACCCGTTCGCGTCGCCCAGCGCATGACCAAGAGAGAAGCCGCACGGGTGGCCGATCTTTTGCAATCCCTGGCACAGCTTCAGAAAGCCCTCGTGATCGTCAGGGATGCTGTCATAGCCCGCCTGCTTGACCCACGAGCTCCGGTACACGGTCGGGCCCGCGCCGCCGCCGATCGGGATCGATATCCACTCCTTGGTCTTCCACTTCGTTCCGTAAAGAACCGACAGTTCTTGCCAGCCACCGTATTTCGCGCCGAGATACTCGGCCAGTTCCGTCATGTCGGCGATCTTGGAGGCGTAGATCTGCGGGTCGGAGCTGAAGCCGACGACGATGTCCGGGCCGGCCCCGGTGTTCGCCACGACCGCGGTCTGCGGCCGGATGTCCTCCCAGCTTATGAAGTCGACGCGGACCGGGACGCCGGTCGCCTCGGTGAATTTCTGGGTGTTCTGCTTCCAGTAGACTTCGTCGGGGTCGATGAACTTGGCGGGGCGGAGAACGCGCAGTTCAGCCCCTTTCTCCGGCTTGTATTCCAGCGGCTTGACGTTCGCGGTGGGGGACGTCGGTAACGGCGGCGCGCGCGCCGATCAGCGGGACGGAGGCCGCCGCCATGGAAAGCGCGAGCGTGTCGCGCCGGCTGATGGTCATTATGAAGAACTCCCGTATCCGGCCGTTCAACCTGGGACCCTCGGCGACCGGACACCCGGAGCCCCTTGCCCGCGACTATTCCCTTTCCGCCGGGAAAAAGCAAAGACAGCGTGACATTCCCCCCGGTGCGCCGATAACGGGTCGCGCGGCATGCTCGGAGAAGTTGTCATGAAAATAAAGCCCGATGATTTTCGCGTAAGAGAGGGCGACAAGGTTTCCCTTAAGGAATGGCCGACAACCGTAAAGCCGGTTTACAAATCGAAGAAGGATTATGCATCACTTCTGCAAGACCATACAGAGAAACTCAGCGCTTTGCAGAGCCTGCACTATGCCTGCAACCGGCACGCGGTCCTGGTGATATTTCAGGGCATGGACGCGGCCGGCAAGGACGGCGCGATCCGGCACGTGATGTCGGGGGTCAATCCGCAGGGCTGCCAGGTCTTCAGCTTCAAACATCCGTCCGCGGTTGAATTGCAGCACGACTTCCTCTGGCGCACCACCCGGGCGCTGCCGGAACGCGGCAAGATCGGCATTTTCAACCGGTCCTACTACGAGGAAGTCCTGATCGCCCGCGTCCATCCGGATATCCTGTTGGGCGAGGGCCTGCCTGATGCGGCACGCGGCGGCCCCGCGGTCTGGCGGCAGCGGTACCGGTCCATACTGGACCTGGAGGCGCATCTGCACCGCAACGGCACGCGTATCGTAAAGTTCTTCTTGCACCTGTCCAAGGAGGAGCAGCGGAAGCGGTTCCTTGATCGCATCGACGATCCCCGCAAGAACTGGAAGTTCACCGCCTCGGACTTCCAGGAGCGTGCGTTCTGGGACGACTACATGGCCGCTTACGAGGACTGCCTGGAGACGACCAGCACCAGCCAAGCGCCATGGTACGTGGTTCCCGCGGACGACAAGCTGAACACGCGCCTGATCGTCTCCGCCGTGATTCAGGACACGCTGGACGGCCTGGACATGCGTTACCCGAAGACCAGCGCCGAACGGCTGGAGGAGTTGCAGGCGATCCGCCGGCAGCTCGCGGGGTAGGTCCTACGCGGTCATGCGGTGCCCGGTCTTGGCGTCGAACAGGTGCACCATGGCGGGGTCCGCGGTGATCCGGATCGTCTCCCCGGGTTTCGCCGAAACTCTCTCCCGGAAAGCAGCGATGATCGGCGCGCCGGCGAACTTCGCCATGACCTGGGTTTCCGACCCGGTCGGCTCGATCACGCTGACGGTCGCCGGCTCGCCCGCGCCAGAGAGCTGGAAATGCTCCGGCCGGATGCCGTAGACGATCGGCGCGCCCTCTGACACGCCGCGCGTGTTCGGCAAGGGCAGGGACGTGCCCTCGGCTGACCGGAACGCACCGCCCGAAATGTGACCTTGCAGGAAGTTCATGGCCGGGGAGCCGATGAAGCCGGCGACGAACAGGTTCGCGGGGTTGTCGTAAAGCTCCAGCGGCGCGCCGATCTGCTCGACATTGCCGCCGTTCATCACGACGATCTTATCGGCCATCGTCATCGCCTCGATCTGATCGTGCGTGACGTAGATCGTCGTGGTCCGTCAGTCGCTGGTGCAGATCCTTCAGTCTCGGCCCGCGCATTGCCACCCGCAGCTTGGCATCGAGGTTGGACAGCGGCTCGTCGAACAGGAAGACCTGCGGATCGC
This sequence comes from Acetobacteraceae bacterium, assembly GCA_965231175.1. Classification (GTDB taxonomy): domain Bacteria; phylum Pseudomonadota; class Alphaproteobacteria; order Acetobacterales; family Acetobacteraceae; genus Acidocella. Next base: position 171,092 of record CBDDMJ010000009.1, read on the forward strand.
GCACGATCGCACGCCCCATGGCGACGCGCTGGCGCTGGCCGCCGGACAACTGGCGCGGATAGCGATTCAAGTAGGGTGCGAGGCTCAGGATTTCTGCCGCGCGGCCAACCTTCTGGTCGATCACGGGCTTGGGCGCGCCGGCGAGGCTCAGGGCGAAGGCCATGTTGTCGCGCACGGTCATGTGCGGATACAGCGCATAGTTCTGGAACACCATGGCGATATCGCGCTCTTTCGGCGCGACATCGTTGACGACGCGGGCCGCCGATGGCGATCTCCCCGCCCGTGATGTTCTCCAGGCCCGCGATCATCCGCAACAGCGTGGATTTGCCGCAGCCGGACGGGCCGACCAGGATCACGAACTCACCGTCCTCGATCTCGACGCTGACGCCGTGCAGCACCTCGGTCGAACCATAGCGTTTGCGGACATCGCGGATGGATACATTCGCCACGCTTATACTCCCTATCGCGACCGGGTCGTTTGCCGACGGGTTTCGTTCGGCGCGCCACGGTCTTTACCCTTGCTGTATCGCACACCCCCGGCCCGAGCGCCAAGGCACGACCGGACCGCGAGATTTCTGAGGAATATGATGAGATGTCCGACAAACGCCAATCCCGAACCAATCGCCGCATACGCGATGTCGCTGCCCAGTTCGGCGGGACAGAGGTCGTCGCGACCGATGCCCCGGACTTCGACTGGCGCGATCCCTATCACGCGCTGCTCGCGATGGGGTGGACGCCGTTCATGCTGGGGGTCCTGGGTTACTACCTTTCGCTGAATGCCCTGTTCGGAACTCTCTATGCGCTGCGCCCCGACAGTATCGCCAATCTGCCGCCGGGGCGTTGGACAGAGGCCTTCTTCTTCAGTGTCGAGACGTTCGCCACCGTCGGCTACGGTGTCATGGCGCCGCGAACACTTTACGGTCACGGCGTCGCGACGGCAGAGATCTTCCTCGGCCTGCTGTCCACAGCGGTCCTGACGGGCCTGATCTTCGTCCGCTTCGCCCGTCCGCGCGCCAATATCGAATTCAGCCGCAACGTAACGATCGCCCGGGACGACGGCGTTCCGACGCTGACGGCGCGGCTTGGTCACCGGCGGACCGGGACGCTGTTTCACGCAACCGCCTATCTGACCTTCCTGCACTTGCACCAGACGATCGAAGGCCGGAAGATGTGGCGCGTGCGTGACCTGTCGCTCGTGCGGTGCCGGGTGCAGGCGATGTCGTTGACTTGGACCGTGCGTCACGTGATCGACGAAGGCAGCCCGCTGTTCGGATTGACGGCCAGGGACCTCGTGGCGCTGGATGCCCAGTTCGTGCTGTCTATCACCGGCACGGACGCGACCCTCGCTGCGCCGGTTCACGCGGTCCGGGCCTATGACCCGCCCGATGTCCTGTGGGACTTTCACTTCGACGACGTGATGACCGTGGACGATCGCGGCCGGACCCGCGTCGAACTCGCGCGCTTGAACGATGTCTCCCCCGCGCCGTGACTATGCCTGGCTGCTTGCCAGCAAGTCGCGGAAGTAGCCGACCGTGTCGCGCAAGCCGTCCTCCAATGCGATTGTCGGCCGCCACCCCAAGATCTCTCGCGCCCGGGTAATGTCGGGGCAGCGTTGCAGGGGATCGTCCTCCGGCAGCGGCCGGAAGACGATGCGGGACGGGGCGCCGGTCAGGGCGATGACATGCTCCGCCAGTTCCCGGACCGATATTTCGTGCGGGTTGCCGATGTTGATCGGCCCGGTCACGAATCATCGGTCGCCATCAGACGCAGCCAGCCTTCGACCAGATCGTCGACATAGCAGAAGGCGCGGGTCTGGCTGCCGTCGCCATAGAGCGTGATGTCCTCGCCCTGCAGTGCCTGGACGATGAAGTTCGACACCACGCGCCCGTCGTTCGGGTGCATGCGGGGGCCATAGGTGTTGAAGATGCGCACGACCTTGATGCGCGTGCCGTGCTGGCGGTGATAGTCGAAGAACAGCGTCTCGGCACAGCGCTTGCCCTCGTCGTAGCAGGCGCGCGGGCCGATCGGGTTGACGTTGCCGCGGTAATCCTCGGTCTGGGGATGCACGGTCGGATCGCCATAGACCTCGCTGGTCGAGGCCTGGAAAACCTTGGCCTTTACGCGCTTGGCCAGGCCCAGCATGTTGATCGCGCCCAGGACGCTGGTCTTGGTCGTCTGCACCGGGTCGAACTGGTAATGCACCGGCGAGGCGGGGCAGGCGAGATTGTAGATCTCGTCGACCTCGACGAACAGCGGCCAGGTCACGTCGTGGCGCATCGCCTCGAAGTTCGGGTTGTCGAGCAGGTGGGCGATATTATCCTTGCGGCCGGTGAAGTAGTTGTCGACGCAGAGCACGTCATGGCCCTGCTCGATCAACCGCTCGCACAGGTGCGAACCCAGGAAGCCGGCACCGCCGGTGACCAGAACGCGCTTGCGGGTCAGACTCATTTTTGCTGGTCTCCGGTGGAATGTCCTGCTTCAGGCCGGGAAGGCGGCGGCCCGGCCGATCGAGTGATAGGCGAAGCCCTCGCGGGCGACGGTCGTCGGATCGTAGATGTTACGCAGATCGACCACGACGCGGCCCGGCATGCTGTTGCGCACCCGCTCCCAGTCGAGCGAGCGGAACTCGTTCCATTCTGTGCAGAACACCAGGATGTCGGCGCCGGTCAGCGTATCGTAGGTATCCTTGGCGTACTCGATCTGGTCGAGCTGCTTCTGGGCCTCGTGCATGCCTTCCGGATCGAAGGCGCGCACGCTGGCGCCCTTGGCGGTGAGCGCCGGCACGATCGCCAGGCTCGGGCTGTCGCGCATGTCGTCGGTGTTGGGTTTGAAGGTCAGGCCCAGGAGCGCGAT
>CBDDMJ010000010.1:0-19186 GCA_965231175.1 Acetobacteraceae bacterium
CTGCCCAAAGCCCTGCGCTCGCAGCGCCGCCGCCACATGCGAAGACAGCGCAAACAATACCTGCGCCTCTTGCAATAGCCGCCCCTGTCCGAGCAGCCTGAACACCAGAGACTCTCCCCGGTGCGGCTCGGCATCGTGCACGATCACGGCATACGGCACCCGACAGCGCTGGAGCGCATATATCATGCGCGCATCCAGCATCGCCGGCATCGCGCATACCGCATAATCCGGCCGTAATCCGCGTATCTGCCGCAACACCAGCTGGCGTGCCACCGGCTCCCACAGCCGTTGCAGCGCAAAACTCACGGCCCCGCCATAGGTCGGCTCCACCCAATCGCAAGCAGCACCCGCCGCTAAAATCTCCGCCCCCGCCGCCAGGGACAGCACAGGATTAGCCCCCAGCCCTGCCGCCGCTTGCGCAATTTGCTGCGCAAACACCGGCCCCGCGCCGCGCCGGCCCCAGTGCCAGACCAGCAGCTTCATGCCACCCCGTTCGCCGCCAGCGCCGCCAGCAGAGGTCCAGCGCCCAGCCGCGCTTTGGCATGAGCCGCCCCCGCCTGCCCCAGCTCACGGCGCAAAGCCGCATCCTCGAGCCGCCGCAACCAATCCGCTGCCGCCTCGATATCCGGCTCCGCCCACAGCGCACCGGGCAGATCATAGGTGCCCCGCTCATCGGCTACCGGCACCAGTCTGTACGGCACCAGCGCCGCACAGGCGGCGTCCATGAACACCATATTGCCGGACCACGCGGTCGCCACCACCGGCCGCCCCAGCAGCATCGCGGTCGCCGGCACCAGCCCAAACCCCTCCGCCCGATGCAGCGACAGCACAATATCGCTGACGGCGATCAGCCCCCGCAGTTCTGCCTCCGGCAGCGTCCCGGTCATCAAATACATATTCGGGTGGTCCATCGCCGCCTGTATAGCGGCCAGGTCCCCGGCAAAATCCTCAACGCCCGACAGTTTCATCACGAATATGCAATCGCTGCGCGCACCAAACGCCGCACGGAACGCCGCAATTGCCCCGAACGGATTCTTCCGCGCCAGGCTGGAGGCCAGGTTGAACACCGTCAACACCACCAGCGCCCCGTCTGGCAGGCCAAACCGCGCACGATCGCCCACCACCGGCATCGCCGGCAAGGCCGCCAGCGGATGCGGCACCACCCGCACCCGCCCCGGCGCCAAAGGTTCCAGCGCCTCTGCCGTAAACTCCGATGGCGCCCAAATCTCATGGGCGAAGCGCGCTCCATGGCGCCACTCTGGCGGCACCACCGGCAACTCCCAGGCCCATAAAGTCAAAACCCGCCGCCCCCGCAACACCCCACGCGGCCAGCGCAGCAGCCCCACCGGCAGCACCGGCGCATTCACTACCGCCAGCAGTGCCGCATCCGCAGGCAGGTCCGGCGTTCGCATCGCCACCACGCCCGGCAGCCCCAGCGGCGCCAGCCCGCGCGCCAGACCGGCAGCGGCAATCACCTCATGCAAAATACGGGCGGATTCCGCGAGCCCGGTGTGCCCTGCCACATCCCCGGCCACCACCACGCCATGGCTGTGTGGCGGCTGCACGCGGTCCGGCTTTGCACATAAAACCGCCGCAACACCAGCTAAGGCATTGCGGCGAAACTGCCGTGGCAGCGTTTGCCACGCTTTATGAGCTAGCCGTTTCATAAGCCTCGTAAAGGGTTAACGGTTTGGTTCGTCAAATTATAGCAAGCAGCAGCTTTTTTGAAAAAAAGCTGCGCAAAAAACTTTTGATCCGCTTCGCCGGGCGTGAGGCTGACAACGCCCCAGGACCAGCAGAAAATTATGCTGGGCCATGGGCGTTATGCCGCCACAGCCCACAGCCCCAACTCATAAAAGTTTTTTGCACAGCTTTTTTTCCAAAAAAGCTGCTGCTTACTTACTTATACGCAGCCGATCACTGCACTTCCTCAGGCAGCTTTTCCGCAGACCCATCGTCGCCATCGGATTCCGGCTTCGGCAGGGCCGGCAGTGCGGCTTCCGTCACATCGAAGGCCAGCTTGCCGTCCTTCAATGAAACTTTTACCGCACCACCTTTGACCAATTTGCCGAACAATAGCTCCTCGGCCAACGGCTTCTTGATCAGCTCCTGGATCACCCTGGCCAACGGCCGGGCGCCGTACAGCGGCTCATAGCCGCGCTCCGCCAGGAACTCCTTGGCCGCCGACGACAATTCGATGGTGACATTGCGGTCAGCCAGCTGGGCTTCCAGCTGCATCACGAACTTCTCCACCACTCGCGCCACGATTTCAGGGGTCAGCCCGGAGAACGGTATCACCGCATCCAGCCGGTTGCGGAATTCCGGCGTGAACATACGCTTGATGGCATCCTCATCCTCGCCCACGCGCACCTCCCGGCCGAAACCGATCCCCGCCTTGGCCATATCGGCAGCCCCGGCATTGGTGGTCATGATCAAAATCACATTGCGGAAATCCACCTTCTTGCCGTTGTGGTCGGTAAGTTTTCCATGATCCATGATCTGCAACAATATGTTGAACAAATCCGGATGCGCCTTCTCGATCTCGTCGAGCAGCAGGACGCAATGTGGATGCTGGTCGATGGCATCGGTCAACAGCCCGCCCTGATCGAACCCGACATAACCCGGCGGCGCGCCGATCAGACGGGAGACGGAATGCCGCTCCATATATTCGCTCATATCGAAACGCGTCAGCTCGATGCCGAGGGTCGCCGCCAGTTGCCGCGCCACTTCGGTCTTGCCCACGCCGGTCGGCCCGGAGAACAGGTAATTGCCGATCGGCTTCTCAGGGTCACGCAGGCCCGCGCGCGACAGCTTGATCGCCGCCGATAGCGCCTCGATCGCGGTATTCTGGCCGAACACCATGGATTTCAGATCACGCTCCAGTGTGCGCAAAATCTCCTTGTCATCGGCGGAGACGGATTTGGGCGGGATGCGCGCGATTTTGGACACCATGTCCTCGACATCCTTCAGCGTCACGGTCTTGCGGCGCTTATTTTCCGGCTGCAGCATCCGGGCCGCGCCGGCCTCGTCGATCACGTCGATCGCCTTGTCCGGCAGCTTGCGGTCATTGATATATTTGGCTGCCAGCTCAACCGCCCCGCGGATCGCCTCATCCGTATAACGCACCTTGTGGTGTTTCTCGTAAGCCGTCTTCAAGCCGCGCAAAATCTTTACGGTATCCTCGATCGACGGCTCATTGACGTCGATCTTCTGGAACCGCCGCACCAGCGCACGGTCTTTCTCGAAATAGTTGCGGAACTCCTTGTAAGTGGTGGAGCCGATGCAGCGCAGCGACCCTTGCGCCAAAGCCGGCTTCAACAGATTGGAGGCATCCATCGCCCCGCCTGAGGTCGCCCCGGCGCCGATCACCGTATGGATTTCATCGATGAACAATATGGCGCCGGCCAGCCCTTCGATCTCGGTCACAACCGCCTTCAGCCGTTCCTCGAAATCACCTCTGTAGCGTGTACCGGCGAGCAATGCGCCCATATCCAAGGCAAAGATTGTCGATTTCGCAAGCACCTCCGGTACATCGCCATCGACGATCCGTTTTGCCAGCCCTTCCGCGATGGCGGTTTTGCCCACGCCTGGATCCCCCACGTAAAGCGGGTTGTTCTTGGTCCGGCGGCACAGGATCTGAATGGTGCGTTCGATTTCAGTCTCCCGGCCGATCAACGGATCGACCTTCCCGGCCTGCGCCTTCTTGTTCAGATTGACACAATAGGTCGACAACGCATCCTGGCCGCGCGCCTTGCCGGATTTTTCCTCACGTTCCGGCTCTGGTTGATCGGCCGAGCCGGTCGGCGTGCGCGGTGCTGATTTGCCGGGGGATTTGGCAATGCCGTGGCTGATGAAATTCACCGCATCCAGCCGGGTCATGTCCTGTAATTGCAGGAAATACACCGCATGGCTCTCGCGCTCGCTGAACAGCGCCACCAGTACATTGGCGCCGGTTACCTCATCACGCCCGGAGGACTGCACATGGATCGCCGCGCGCTGCACCACGCGCTGGAATCCTGCGGTCGGCTTGGGGTCGCCGGCCCGCTCGGTCGCCAGCCCTGCCAGGTCCTTGTCCAGAAACTCGGTCAGATCCTTCTTGATTTTGTCGATATCGACGCCGCAGGCCCGCAGCACCGTCACCGCGTCGGCATCCTCGATGAGGCCCAGCAGCAGATGTTCGAGCGTGGCATATTCATGCTTGCGGTCGGCGGCCAGTGAAAGCGCCCGGTGCAATGTTTGTTCAAGGTTACGAGACAACATAAGCTTTCAAACCATTCCTTCACGCCGATGCACGGCGCTCTGATGTTCCGGGCGTCTTACCGGCCTGCCCGGCCCGGCGTCTGTTCCGAAATCACTTACAAGCAGGATTTATTCCTGCCGCGAAGAACTCAATGCACGGAGTGTGCCACTCAATTCCGCTTTTATACAAATAGTATTAGCGCGAGATAAAACAGCTCACTCTTTCTCAATTGTGCATTGCAGAGGATGCTGGTTCTGCCGCGCCAGGTCCATCACCTGCGTCACCTTGGTCTCGGCGACCTCGTAAGTATAAACCCCGCACACCCCGACTCCGCGGCGGTGCACATGCATCATGATCTGCGTCGCCTGCTCGCGATTCTTTTGAAAGAACCGCTCCAGCACATGCACGACGAACTCCATCGGCGTGTAGTCGTCATTCAGCATCAGGACCTTGTACATGGTCGGCTTTTTGGTCTTTGGCCGCGGCTTGGCGACGACCCCTATCCCCGCCCCGTCCGATCCTTTGCGCTTATCGTTGTCACTCATGTCTCAAAACCACTCGATCCGCATGCTGTTCACCCTGAAATGGGAGTCCGCGGCATGCCTCGCAACGCGCCGCCACACAATACAGCATATCGAAAGCCGCGTGGGATGGGAAAGGGCGTTTTTTGGGTTTCTCGAAAATCTTATACGGAACAACCAGAGGCCCGGATCAACGATCCGGACCCCTGCACACAGCCCACACAGGTTTGCTGTCGTATAGGAGGTTAGCGTTTAGGAAGTTTTGCCGAAGGTCTCAACCGCCAGCGCCAGACGTGCAGTCAACGGTGCAATCGCATTTTCGGTCAGCTTCACTGTCTCATCGGTCAGCTTGCTGCTCTCCGCCACTGCCTTCTCGATCGCCGAACGGGCAAAGCCGGACTGCATCTCGAGCGCTTCCTTGACCGATTTCACGCTGATCAGGGATTTGCTGAAGGCCATCGATTCGTCGATCGAGGCCTTGCTCGACGCCGCCACATGCTTGGAAATCTCCTGGAAACCGGAAGCGAAAATCTGGCTCGCCTTCATCATCGCTTCGATATTGCCCTGGCTGAAGGCAACCATTTCCTCAGCGGTCTTCATGGCTTTGGCAACCCCTTCCTTCATTTTCGCCTGGCTGGTCTCAAACCCTTTGGTAGCTTTCTCAATACCCTCTTTCATCGAGTGCAGGGTTTTGTCGAAGCCATGCGTCACGGCCGCCTTGCTCTCTTCAATCGTCTCGGCGGCAGCGGTCTCGGCACTCGTAAATTTGGATTTTGAAATGCTCATAAAAACTCTCCTGTGAGGACACAATAAAACCTGCAAAGCCCCAACTCGGCGAGCGACAACGGTTCTACCGCAGTGCAGCATAGCTTTATTATAAGAACGCTTATGCAGCGTCAACAATCCATTGCAGCGCACAAAAATTTTTCAATTTTGTAATGTTGGCGAATTACTCCTATAATTGCTCGTTAACCCATTGGCTTTCTATGTTTTTCCGCTTTTTTGCTGGACAAGCCATCAACCGGACGTTTAGATCGCCTAGATCGCCTCATCGATTTTAAAGGTTTGCTGCATGCTCGTCACGCTGCGCCATAACTGGCCAGAAAAATCCCGTCGCGCCGCGCGTCTCTACGCCGTGGCCTGCTGCGTCTGTTTGCCCGTCATGCTGGCCCCCGCCAGCGCCACCGCCCGTGCCGACCACACTCACCGCATCCATCATTACTATGCTCCCGCCTACACCACCCGCCACCAGCTCCAGCCGGATACCGGCTTCGGCCCCACCGCCCCCGGCGTCAGTTCGATACTCATCGATGCCAAATCCGGCGCCGTCATCGCCGCCCAGGGTGCGGATATTCCACGCTACCCCGCCAGCCTGACGAAGTTGATGACGCTCGACCTCGCCTTCCAGGCCCTGCGCGACGGCCGCCTCACCCTCGATACCCAAATCCCGATGACCACCGAGGCCGCCGCCGTTGAGCCGGTGAAACTCGGCCTGCCCGCCGGTAGCGAAATCCCCTTGCGCGACATCATCCTCGCCATGACCACCATGTCCGCCAACGACGCCGCCACCGCCCTCGGCGATTATCTCGGCGGCAACGACCTCAACCGTTTTGCGCAAATGATGACCTTGCGCGCCCACACCATCGGCATGGCGCAAACCCAGTTCGCCAACCCCTCCGGCCTACCCAACCCGAACCAGGTCACCACCGCCCGCGACATGGCGATCCTGGCGCGCGACATCGTGGTGTCATACCCGCAATACCAGCCCTTCTTCACCACCATCAGCTTCAATTATGCCGGCCGCACCATCTACAGCAACAACCAGATGCTGAAACTCTACCCGGGCACCACCGGCATGAAGACCGGCTACACCATCCTGGCCCGCCACAACCTCATTACCAGCGCAGAACAGAACGGCCGCGTCCTCATCGGCGTCGAACTGCACGAAGACAGCTGGGGCGCCACCTACCAGCAAATGACCGCCATGCTGAACACCGGCTTCGGCGGCAGCGCCCCGAATGCCGCCACCCAGCTCGCTGACAACACCCCGCCGGCCATCCCGGCCCCGCTGCCCACCGGCCCCACCCTGTTCGCACAAGCCGATGCCGCCACCATCCGCCCGGCCATACCCCCCGCCCATCTCACCACCACCGGCCCGAATGGCTGGACCGCCCAGCTCGGCAGCTTCGCCCATATGAAAACCGCTCGGCTACAAGCCCTGCAAGTGCACAGGCTCCAAGGCGTCGGCATTGCCCGCGTCGCCCAAATCCAACGCCACGGCAAAACCCTATGGACCGCCCAGCTGACCGGCCTCAGCCGGCTCGCCGCCCATATCACCTGCCACAGCCTTACCGAACGCGGACAATCCTGCACCGTCATCGCCCCGCAGGACGAGCATCTTGCCATGTCCAACGCGCCTTCGGCGATGGTCGCGGATTAGGAAGCAAGCACTGCTTTTTTGTGAACAAAAAAGCAGCAAAAAAACTTTTTGAATCTGGGCCCGGAGGCAATAGCCGCGACAAAGCCCAAGGCCCAGCATAAAATACTTATTTAATCATAAGACGTTATCAGTGTCGCCCCGCGCAAAGCGGATCAAAAGTTTTTTGCTGCTTTTTTTTCAAAAAAGCAGTGCTTGCCTAAAACTTCTAAAGTTTAAAATAATCCAGATACCCCGCAAAATGCGGGCGCAGCACATCCGGGTTGATACCGAACCGGCTCAGCGAATAGCGCCGTTGCCTGGCGTAGCCGCCCCGCGGATTGGCGCTTAGTTTCCGCTGCATAGCCTGCGTTGATGTGGTTGAAAGGGGCCAGCCGAACTGCTCGTAAATCCGCGCCACCGCCGCCATTGGATTAGCTACCAGCGTTTCATACTGCAGATGGATTTTCCGGTCCGCCGCCACATCCGGCCGCTGGTCGAACGCCATCAACCGCTGCGCCCCCTCGATCCAGCGCGCCGTTACCTGCTCGCCGATTTCTACCGGGTCTATATTTTTCAAAAATGGCTTGCGCAGTACCTCGGTCAGATGCGCCACCGAGGCAAACACCTGCACGGGATCCCGATGCACCACCACGAACCGTGCATCCGGATACACACTTAAAATGGCGTCGACCGTAAACACATGGTCCGGACATTTCAAAATCCAGCGCCCACCGCCCAAGCCCTGCTGCAACACCTGCAAGAACCGCTTATGAAACAAAAATGCCTGCTCATGCCCGTGCCGGTCCAGCCACGCCCGATACCCCGGCACCCGAAACACCGTATCGAACCGCAAACTCTGAAACACATGTGCGGTAATCTCGCTGCATTCCTGTGGACTATCCGCATCGATCGGATGCACCAGCGGAAACTCCGGCGTCAGCCCGGCAAAAAACTTCAGCTGACGGTCCACCATCCTGGCCCTTTTATCCCCGCCAGGCTGAAACCCCGGCGGCCGCGGCGCCGGATAAATCGTCTGCCAGTTGCGCGGCACCAGAACCGCTTCGTCCTCAGCCAGCAGCGCATGCAAAAACGTCGTGCCGCTGCGTGGCAACCCCAGTATAAAAACCGGCGCCGCCACCACCGCTTCCGCCACGCCCCGGTCCTCCCTATGTATCTCATCCACCGCCCGGGCATTTCCCAGCAATCGCCGGAAATCCCAAACCGTCGATAACTGCCCAAAATAAGAAAGTGCCGTATCCGCCGCCAAAGACTCCAGCAGCACCGCTAAGCCCTCGCGCGCCGCCGCATCCGGCGCCGCCCTGGCCCCCGCAATCAACCGCCCCGCCGCCAACCGTGGATGCAGCCCCGCCGGCAACCGATCCGCCAAGCCAAACCCCGCTTGCAACATCCGGAATGGCAGCGCCATCCGCGGCGGCTCGGCAACAGGTTCGGTAGCGCTCATTCAATAATCTTTCCAAAGGCAGCGACGTAAGAAAGCACTGCTTTTTTTGAAAAAAAGCAGCAAAAAACTTTTATGAGTCTGGGCCTTGGGCGTTGTCGCTGCCACCGCCCCAGGCCCAGCATAAAATTTCTGCTGGTTCATGGGCGGAGCGGCCAAGGTTCCGTGCGCAAAGCGCATGGAATGCAGCGGAGGGGTTGATTGCATCACGCCATACCCCAGGGGATCAAAAGTTTTTTGCTATTTTTTTCAAAAAAGTAGCGCTTCCTTGTTTAATTGTCTCTCAGAGTTTTCAATAAGCTTAAGGTTTCCTCAACGTTTTTCGTGACCGTAAACAAATCGCGTATTTCGGGGCGGGCGAAGCCACGGGTGATGGTTTCTTCGACCATGCTGATGAAGGGTTGGGCCCAGCCGAGGATATCGCACAGGATGATCGGTTTGTTGTGACGGCCGAGTTGTTTCCAGGTCAGGATTTCGAAGGTTTCGTCGAAGGTGCCGAGGCCGCCGGGCATCACCACGAAGGCGTTGCCGAGGGCGAACAGACGGCGTTTGCGGGTGTGCATGGAATCCGTGACGATGAGTTCGGACAGGCCGGGGAATTCCACTTCGCGCTGGCGCAGGAAATCCGGGATGATACCTGTCACATGGGCGCCGGCGCGCAAGCAGGCACCGGCGATAACGCCCATCAGCCCGACATTGCCGCCACCGAACACCAGGTCCATACCATTGGCAGCCAGGCCTTGCCCGAGCTCGGTGGCGGCGGCGGCATAGCCAGGGTCGAGACCGGCGTTGGAGCCGCAAAACACTGTGACGGCGTATTTAATCATAAGAGTCCATTCATTTGCTCATCTAATTCGGATAGCATGACGGCAGTGATAATAAAAAGCGGCATTTATTGCAGCGCATCATTGTAAATCGGAATATTCCGATATATGTATCGTTTTATGACGATACAGAGCGATCTCATCCTGACGGAGCCAGATGTCGATGAGGGTTTGAAAGCGCTTTCAAACCCGGTGCGGCGGCAGATCCTTGGCTGGATGAAGGCGCCTGAGCATAACTTCCCTGGCCAGGACCATCCGTATGACCTCGGGGTCTGCGCCGGCAAGATCGATGAGCGCTGCGGTCTGTCGCAATCCACGGTCTCGGCGCATCTCGCGGTTTTGCAACATGCCGGCTTTATAACCGGGCGGCGGCTCGGCCAGTGGATTTTCTACCGGCGCAACGAGAACGCCATCGAATCGTTTTTGCAACGTATCGGCCAGGCTCTGTGAAAAATCTCCCGGCCCCGCTGATCGCTCTGGCACTCAGCGCCTTTGCCATCGGCACCACCGAATTTGTCATCATGGGCCTGCTGCCACAGGTTGCCGCCAATCTTGCGGTCTCGATACCCTCTGCCGGCTGGCTGGTCAGCGGCTATGCGCTCGGCGTCTTCATCGGCGCGCCGATCATGGCCATCGCCACCCAGAAACTGCCGCATCGCACGGCCTTGATGGCGCTGATGGGCATTTTCATTCTCGGCAATGTGCTGTGCGCCGCTGCGCCGTCTTACGGGTTTTTGATGGCGGCGCGCATCATTACCGCCCTCTGCCATGGCGCTTTTTTCGGCATCGGCGCGGTGGAAGCCGCCAGTCTGGTCCCGGAATCGCGCCGTGCTTCGGCGATCGCGCTGATGTTCACCGGTCTTACGCTGGCCAATGTGCTGGGCGTTCCCATCGGCACTGCCATCGGCCAGTTCGCTGGCTGGCGCATGACCTTCTGGGCGGTCTCACTCATCGGCGTCGCGGCTTTTGTTTCGTTGTGGTATTTATTGCCTCAGCACAAGCACAGCGCAAAGGCCCCGGACATGATGCGCGAATTTGCCGTCCTGAAGGGTCCGGTCTGGTTTGCTCTTACCGTCACCATCCTGTCTTCGGCGGCGATGTTCGCGCTGTTCACCTATATCGCCCCGATCCTGAACAACCTCACCCATCTCTCCCCGCGCGGCGTCACTTATACCTTGTTTCTGGTCGGGCTCGGCTTGACCATCGGCAACATTCTCGGCGGCCGGCTGGCGGATTGGCGGCTCACTGCCTCGCTCTGCGGCCTGTATGTCTGCACGGCGCTGGTGTTGGCAGTTTTTGCGACCACCGCGCTTCATGTGGTGGCGGCGGAAATCACATTGTTTGTCTGGGCCATCCTCGGCTTCGCCGTGGTGCCGGCATTACAGATCAACGTGGTGAATTTCGCGACCGGCGCGCCCAATCTCATCTCCACCTTGAACATCGCCGCCTTCAACGCCGGCAACGCTCTCGGCGCCTGGGTCGGCGGCGAGGTGATCGCTCATGGCCTCGGCCTCACCGCCATTCCCTACGCCGCCGCCATACTGGCGCTGGCTGCCTTGCTCTTCACCATGCTTTCCGCCACCCGGCCCGGCCCGGCCCAGCGGCAAGTTTCGCCAGCCCTCTGAAAAGGACATCACTATGCCGTCACTCTTCGACCCGCTCAAACTCGGCAGCCTGACATTGCCGAACCGCATCATCATGGCCCCCCTCACCCGCGCCCGCGCCGGCAGCAGCCGCATCCCGAACGCGCTGATGGAACAATATTACGTGCAGCGCGCCGCCGCCGGTCTCATCATCACCGAAGCCACCTCGATCACGCCGATGGGCGTCGGCTATGCCGATACCCCGGGCATCTGGTCGGAGGAACAGGTGGCCGGCTGGGCCCGCATCACCAAGGCCGTGCACGGCGCCGGCGGGCGGATTTTTCTGCAATTATGGCATGTTGGCCGCATCTCGGCCCCGCTGTTCCTGAACGGACAATTGCCGGTCGCCCCCAGCGCCATCGCCGCCACCGGCCATGTCAGCCTGGTTCGCCCGCAGCAGGCCTATGTTACACCACGCGCCCTGGCCACCGATGAAATCCCCGGTATCGTGGAAGCCTACCGCAAGGCCGCGATGAACGCCCAGATGGCCGATTTCGACGGCGTCGAAATCCACGGCGCCAATGGTTACCTGCTTGACCAGTTCCTGCAGGACGGCAGCAACCACCGCACCGACGATTACGGCGGCAGCATCGCCAACCGCGCCCGGCTACTGCTGGAAGTCACCGATGCCGTGCTCTCGGTCTGGGAGGCCGACCGCGTCGGCATGCACCTCGCCCCGCGCATGGATAGCCATTCGATGGGCGATACAACGCGCCTCGAAACCTTCACCTACGCCGCCCGCGAACTCGGCGACCGCGAACTTGCCTTCATCTGTGCCCGCGAGCACCAGGCCGCGGATTCCATCGGCCCGGCCTTGAAAAAAGCCTTCGGCGGCGCCTATATCGCCAACGAAAAATTCACCAAAACCACGGCACAGGCAGCCCTGGACGCCGGCACCGCGGACGCCGTGGCCTTCGGCGTGCCGTTCATCGCCAACCCGGATCTGGTGGCACGCTTCGCCCAGAACGCCCCGCTCAACGAACCGCATCCTGAAACCTTCTATAAGCCCGGGCCGGAGGGCTATACCGATTATCCGGCACTGCAATCCGTTACGGTTTAATAAAGAAGCCAGGACTGCTTTTTTGAAAAAAAGCAGCAAAAAACTTTTGATTTCCCTGGACCTGGGGCGTGATGACGAAAGTGGCCATGTACTCAGAGTAAATTTATGCTGGGCATGGGCACTGGCGGCATCACGCCCATACCCTAGACTCATAGAGTTTTTTTGACACCCAGACCAACAGGCCCGACACCGCGGCGGCGGCGGCTCCGATTGTGTACAGCAAGGGGTAACTTGCCGTGGCGTGAAACAAAGCGGAATCGCCGGCGGCTGCAGCGGCCTGCATAACAGCGTAGGCCATGGTGGCAAGCGCCCAGTTGGCGGCCAGACGCTCCGGCGGCACCATCTGCGCCAGCGCGCCGGAAGTCAGCATGACCGCGCCCAGCGCCACCGCCCCGACGCCGATGGAGGACAGAGCGAGGATGAACAGATTGCCGGTGAACAGCGGCAGGGCGACCGAGACCGCCATCACCAGATAGCCGATGGCGAGCGTACGCAGGAAACCGGCGCGGTCGGCGATACGGCCCAGCACAGGCGGCCCGATGGCGGCGGCGAGGCCCAGCATGGCGGCGATATGCGCGCCGGCGGCAACCCCGCGATGCAGGCCGATGGCGACGAAGCTGGACCAGAACAGCACATGCGGCACAAAGCCGATGGCGCAGAAGGCATAACCGGTGATCAGCAGCAGCACCGGCCTGGATAACGGCGCAGGCGCGGTTCTCGCCGCCGGGGTGATGACGGCATCCGGCATCATCACCGCCACCGCCAGCGTGGCGAGCAGGCAGCAGCCGCCGAGCGTCAGCCAGGTGACGGGCAGACCGTAAGGCAACAGGCGCGGGATCAGCAGCCCGGCCGCGGCGATGCCGATGCCCATGCCGGCAAAGGTTATGCCGCCGACCCGGCCGCGCTGGTGCGGGGGCGCCCGGCCGACCACGGCGGCGGCCATCAGCACCATCAGCACACCGCCGGCGATGCCGGACAACAGGCGCCAGACGCCGGCATACCACACCCCGAGATTGGCCGCCGAGGCCAGCAGGCTGAGGCTGGTGAGCAGCATCAACCCGAGCACGGCCGGCCTGGTTCGTATCGGCCGCCGCCAGGCGCGCAAGCCTGCCGCACCGGCCAGATAGCCGAGAAAATTCAGCGTCCCCAACCAGAACGCGGCGGCCGCGGTGAACCAGTGAGCCGCGATCAGCGCCGGCACCAGCGGGGCGTAGCCGAAGCGGGCGATGCCGAGGCCGGTAAGCATGGCAAGCAACCCGGAAAATGCGGCGCGATTGATGGGAAATTCCTGCGGCATCCGACAGACATAGCCGAACACCGCGCCGAAAGCAGGGCGGGCATGGCGCAAGGCAGCGTTGATTGTTATAGGCTGCACTTCATTAAGAGGTTTTGAGCATGGCGAGGCGCCGGCAATTATACGAAGGCAAGGCAAAAATCCTGTTCGAGGGACCGGAGCCGGGCACGCTTGTGCAATATTTCAAGGACGACGCGACCGCGTTCAACGCGCAGAAAAAAGGCACGATCACCGGCAAGGGCGTGCTGAACAACCGGATTTCCGAGTTCCTGATGATGAAGCTCGGCGAGATCAACATCCCGACGCATTTCATCCGCCGGCTTAATATGCGCGAGCAGTTGATCAAAGAGGTCGAGATCATTCCGATCGAGGTGGTGGTGCGCAATGTGGCGGCGGGCAGCCTGTCCTCCCGCCTCGGCATTGCCGAGGGCACCAGGCTGCCGCGCAGCATTGTCGAATACTATTACAAGAACGACCAGCTCGGCGATCCGATGGTGGCCGAGGAGCATATCACCGCCTTCGGCTGGGCCAGCCCGCCGGATATGGACGATATCGTGCACATGACCTTACGGATCAACGATTTTCTCACGGGGCTGTTCCTCGGTGTCGGCATCACGCTGGTGGATTTCAAGATCGAGTTCGGGCGGCTGTGGGAAAACGAGGATATGCGGATCGTGCTGGCCGATGAGATCAGCCCGGATAACTGCCGGCTGTGGGACAGCAAGACCAACGAGAAGATGGACAAGGACCGCTTCCGCCGGGATCTCGGCAAGATCGAGGAAGCGTATCAGGAAGTGGCCAAGCGGCTCGGGATTTTGCCGGAAGCCGGCAGCCGCGACATGAAGGGGCCGGAGATGATGCAGTGAAGGCGGTGGTGACGGTGATGCTGAAGGACGGCGTGCTGGACCCGCAGGGCAAGGCGATCGGGCATGCCTTGAACGGGCTAGGATTTGCGCAAGTGGGGGCGGTGCGGGCCGGCAAGGTGATCGAGCTGGAGCTGGAAGAAACCGACCCGGTGGCAGCCAGGCGGGCAGCGGAGGAGATGGCGAAGCGCTTGCTGGCGAACCTGGTGATCGAGAGCTACAAGGTGGAGATACCGGTCTGAAACCCAATGTTCCACGTGGAACATTTTCCTTCTAACTTATTGTTAGGTATACTAAATATGAAAACTATCCACAGATTTGACGTATCGTCTTGATATCGCAATGAGGTTGCCAAGCTGACATTCCCCAGACCCATACTCATAAAAGTTTTTTGCGCAGCTTTTTTTCAAAAAAGCTGCCTCTTCCTGCCAAACCAGCCCTCTACATCGTGGACGTAACAGCCGGCGCCAGCGCAAAGGATTTCGCCGCCGGATGCGCCTGGTTGCGGAAGCGCACATCGCCTTCCCTCACCCCGACGCGTCCGAGTTCGAAGCGAGAGACGCAGGTCACCGCCACCACCGGCCTGGCTTGCGGGCAGGTCATGAACTGCCGCGCCTCACCTTCCAGCACCAGTTGTTCGCGCAGCAGCCGCCATTCCAGCGGGTCCGTATCATCCAGGAACACCGCCATGATGCCGGGCCTGGTCCCGCTGAGCCGCTGCGGGGCGGCGGCGGCCAGCCGGCGGCGCACCGCCTTGGCGACATCGTTCTCCGCACCGCCGCGCACCGCCATCACGAACAGGCTCGGCCCGGCCTCCGTCACCGCGAAATGCGCCTCCGGGCCGAATTGCGTGCGCAGGTTTTTCAACATCGTGGCCTGAGCGCCGGCCAATAGCAGCGGGTCCAGGCGCAGCACCGCCGCCTCATCGTAATCGGCGCGCCGAGCCGCTGCCAGCATGGTTTTGATGCGCGTATGCAGCACCGGCTCGGCTTCCGGCTTCAGCCCGTTCGGCAACGTCAGTTTCAACAGATATTTGCCGGGATGGGCGGCCAGCCAGGTCTGCAGATCGGGGTCGATGCGGTCCGCCAGCGTGGTCCATGCCCCGCGATGCACGGCATGCCCGTCTTCGGCGGAAATTGCCTCGCAGGCAATCTCCGCCTCTGCGCCATCGCGGCGCACCAGCAGGTCGAAACCGGTATTTTCGGCAAAACCGGTGAAACTGACATCGAAGCCGCGGGCCTCCTGCAAGGCCGCCGTATGCATCACATGCAGCAGCGGGAACAGCGTTTCCTGGCCGGTCATATTGTCATTGAAGGCGGCGCGCAGCCGGTCCCGGCCCGGCGGCTGCAAACTCTCGTACAAAGGTGCAAACCGTGTGGCCAGGGTTACAAACGCCTCTTCCGCAGCACTGAGGGCAAGCCCGTTGCGGGCTTTCTCGATCGCCCATTCCGCCACGTGGCGCGCCGCCGCCAGCCTGGCGCAGCGTGGGCTGACGCTCATCGCCGCGCGGATTTCCGCCACCCTGGCCTGCCATTTCGATTTGCCGATCATCGAGACGAAGCGGGAAGTCGCTGTGGTTTTCATGGCGCAAACGCTAACATGCTTAAGGGTGCGCTCTGTTCACAGTATCGTGAAGCCGCCGCCAGTCTGGGCTCGGTGGCGCAGGGTATGGTCGGCCAGAACGCAGGCCAGCATCGCCTCTCCCACCGGCACGGCGCGGATACCCACGCAAGGGTCATGGCGGCCTTTGGTGGTGATCTCGATCTCCTGGCCGGCCCGGTCCACAGAGCGTACCGGCGTTAGGATCGAACTGGTCGGCTTTACCGCAAACCGCGCCACAATCGGCTGGCCGGTGGAAATGCCGCCGAGAATGCCGCCGGCGTGGTTGGCGAGATAGGCGATCTTGCCGCCCTGCATCCGCATCTCATCGGCATTCGCCTCACCGCGCAGGGCGGCTGCGGCAAATCCGTCACCGATTTCCACGGCTTTCACCGCGTTGATGCTCATCAATGCGGCGGCAAGCTCGGCATCCAGCTTGCCATAAAGCGGCGCTCCCAGCCCTGGCGGCACGCCCTCGGCCTGCAGTTCGATCACCGCGCCAAGCGATGATCCTGCCTTGCGCACTTCATCCAGTATCTCCGCCCACGCCGCCGCCGCCGCCGCATCCGGGCAGAACAACGGATTTTCATCCACCGCCGCCCAATCCCAGCAGGCGCGGTCTATGCCGTGCGGTCCCATCGCCACCAGCGCGCCGCGGATCACCACCGCCGCACCCAGCACCTTGCGGGCAATCGCCCCGGCGGCGACGCGCGCCGCCGTCTCCCGCGCCGAGGACCGGCCGCCGCCGCGCGGGTCGCGTATGCCGTATTTCAGCTGATAGGCCAGGTCCGCATGACCGGGGCGGAAGTGCCCGGCGATATTGCTGTAATCCTTGGAGCGCTGGTCGGTGTTTTCGATCAGCAGCGAGATCGGCGTGCCGGTGGTCCTGCCCTCATAGGTTCCTGAGAGAATGCGCACCTGGTCGGCTTCCTGCCGCTGCGTGGTGTATCTGGATTGTCCCGGCCGCCGTTTATCCAGATACGGCTGGATATCGGCTTCGGTCAGCTCCAGCCCCGGCGGCGTGCCATCCACCACGCAGCCCAGCGCCGGCCCATGGCTCTCGCCCCAGGTGGTGACACGGAACAGATGGCCGAACGTATTATGGGACATGCAGCGTGGTTAGGTCTAAACCTCGATCAGGTCCAGCCGCTTTTCGATCCGCCCGAGGCGCCGGTCGAAGCCATCCATGCGCGCCTGCATGCCGGCAAAATCCATCTTCAACCTGGCGACATTGCGCTCCAGCGACGACACACGGCTGACCAGCTTATTGAGCTTGTCCTCGACCCGCTCCAGCCGTTCATCGATCCGCCGCAGATAACGCAGCACCGGATTATCGGTCTCGCCCATGGCGGGTATACAGGCCGGATTTCAGTCGTTGACGACGGAAATATCGGGCGCGTTGGGGTTTTTCATGCCCACCGTATGATAGCCGCAATCCACGTGATGCACCTCGCCGGTCACCCCTTTGGAAAGATCCGACAGCAGGTACAGCCCGGCGCCGCCGACCTCCTCCAGCTCGACATTGCGCTCCAGCGGCGCATTATATTTGTTCCATTTCATGATATAGGTGAAATCGCCGATCCCGCTCGCCGCCAGCGTCTTGATCGGCCCGGCGGAGATGGCATTGACTCGTATCTGCCGCGGCCCCAAATCCGCCGCCATGTACCGGCACGAGGCTTCCAGGGCGGCTTTGGCCACCCCCATCACGTTATAATGCGGCACCACCCGCTCCGCCCCCAGATACGACATCGTCACCAGAGACCCGCCATCCGGCATCAATGCGGCGGCGCGCTGGCCGACCGCGGTGAAGGAATAACAGGATATGTCGAGCGCCTGCAGGAAGGCGGCGCGCGGGGTATCCAGGTAACGGCCACGCAGGAAATTCTTGTCGGCGAAACCGATAGCGTGCACCAGATAGTCGATCTTGCCCCATTTATCGGCCAGAGCAGCAAACGCGTCATCGATCGCGGCATCGTCCGTGACATCGCAGGGCAGCAGGAAATCAGAGCCGATCGAGGCGGCTAGCGGACGCACGCGTTTTTCCAGCGCTTCGCCCTGGTAGGTGAACGCCACCTCGCCGCCCTGCGCGGCCACCGCCTGGGCAATGGCCCAGGCGATCGAGCGGTTATTGGCGACACCCATCACCAGACCACGCTTGCCCTGCATCAAAGTCCCTTTGGCGGGCTGTATCTGGCTTGATGTATCCGGCATAGGCGTTATCTCCGTAAGGCTGACGTCAAGTAAATGCAGCAATTTGCCCCGGAGCGCCACACCTTGGACCCAGACCCGTTTACGCGTTTCGCTGCCTGGTTCGATACCGCCAAAGCCAGCGAGCCGAATGACCCGAATGCCTTGACCCTGGCGACCACCACGCCGGAGGGCCGGCCAGCGGCGCGGATTGTGCTCCTGAAGGAATGGGATGAGCGCGGTTTCGTGTTCTACACCAATACTGGGTCACGCAAATCCAATGAGATCAAGCTCAACCCGCAGGTGGCGCTGCTGTTTCATTGGAAGTCGCTGAAACGGCAGATCCGCATCGAGGGCGCGGCCCTGCCGGTTTCAGACGCGCAGGCCGATCAGTATTTTGCCGGGCGGCCACGCGGTTCGAAAATCGGTGCCTGGGCCTCGGCGCAATCCCGGCCGCTGGCGGACAGGGGCGTGTTCGAGTCGGCGATTGCAGAGTATGAGCTGAAATTTGCCGGTTCGGACGTGCCGCGGCCGCCCTACTGGTCCGGCTGGCGGGTCGATCCGGTGTATTTCGAATTCTGGCAGGACATGGAATTCCGGCTGCATGACCGCGAGGTGTTTACGCGGACCGAGACGGGGTGGCGGATCGGGCGGCTGTATCCGTGAGCATTGTAACTACTTGTGGATCAGCGTCCCGATCCCGCCTTCGGTGAACAGTTCCAGCAGCAATGCATGCGGAACGGTGCCGTCCAGGATGGTGGCGCCCTTTACCCCCTGCTTGACCGCCTCCAGGCAGGTTTCCACCTTCGGGATCATGCCGCCGGAAATGGTGCCATCGGCGATCAGCGCCTGGATATCGGTGAGCGAAAGATCCGTGAGTAGATTCTTGTTACGGTCGAGCACACCGGGAACATCGGTCAGCATCAGCAGGCGGTTGGCGTTCAGCGCCCCGGCGATGGCGCCGGCTGCGGTATCGGCGTTGATGTTGTAGGTCTGCCCGTCATCGCCGATGCCCACCGGCGCGATCACCGGCACCAGCCCGGCCCCGGTAAGGGCATGTATCACGCGGGTATCGAT